>NZ_CP186932.1:0-2147 GCF_049560815.1 Psychrobacter sp. 219-2-C | reverse complement strand
AGGGGTTTACATCTGCACATTAAACGTAACTTCATCACACGTAACATTGTGACGTTGTGACTTCATTACATGTAACGTGGGAACATTATAACATGGTTACCAGCATTCAAAATAGTGAAAAAGGCTCGTCCCTTGGTACTATGACGAAATGTCAGTCCAACCCTGATTTTAAAGGGCTGCGGGAAAATGCAGCGCGTCGCGCCGAAAAATATGCTTTGCAAAATCATTCTGGCAAACTGCTCCCCCAGGAGCGAGTTTGCAAATGCTTAAAAATGCGCATAACCAAAGAAAAAGACGTTGGTATCCGTTATAACGAAACCCGTTCTACTGCTCATTATGATAATTTGCAGCGTTGCGGTAGCATTTGGATATGTCCAGTATGCGCAGCACAAATTAGCGAAGGCAGAAGGCAGGAATTAAAAGCAGGTATCTCAAAATGGACTACCGAAGGTGGTTCGGTCTATTTGCTTACTCTCACAAATCCTCATCACTATGGCGATAATTTGGATCAGCTCCTCACTGGTCAACAAAAAGCAATCAAGTATCTATGGGGTGACCGTAAAACCAAAGAGCGATTTGCCCTATTGGGTAAGGTCGGGCATATCATCACAACTGAAGTTACCAACGGCAAAAACGGTTGGCACCCTCACTATCATATTTTGTTATTCTTCAAAAATGCTGTAGATATTAAAGCTCTAAGGCTCTTTATCGCCTTCGAGTGGCAAAACTGCTGTAGAAAATCAGGTCTTAAAATACCTAGCGTCGAGCATGGCTGCGATTTACAAGATGGTACGTATGCTGATAAATACGTTAGCAAATGGGGTCTTGAAGATGAAATGACCAAAGGACATACCAAAAGAGGTCGTGAAGGCAGTTCTACGCCTTGGGACTTACTTAGGTTATCCGAAGATGGTTGTGAACGCTCAGGACGGCTATTTCAGCAGTATGCTAGTGCATTTAAGGGTAAGCGTCAGCTTCACTGGTCGCGTGGTCTAAAAGCATTGCTATTAGTCGAAGAAACGACAGACGAAGAATTGGCTACTGAAACAGAAAAAGACAGTATCGAAGTTAGAACATTAGACCGCGATTTATTCAAATTAGTTATTAAGTATAAGCTACGCGCTAGTGTGCTTCGTGCGGTAGAGCTTGAAATGACCGACGGTTATTCGCGTGTTGATGATTTGATTATGGAAGCTGCCATAAGAGAGTCAAAAGAAAATATTGCTCAGTTGATGAAAGATGAAGAATTTATAAGCCTGCGACACCAAGCCCTAGCGTTAGCGTCCTAGCAGTTCTTAACGAGAAGGAAGAGGAGGCAACGACGATTGACGACGAGGTAGAACAAGCTAGATTCATCTAACCCTAAATGCTTAAGGCACGCTTAGACGTTTCTCACTTCGTGAAGAAACTGCGTGCAAAATCTTAATGGCTCATGCCGAAGTGCTAATAGTCTATTAGCACAATCCCCTTTGCCCTCCAGTTAACATCTTTTTGAATAGAAAAACTTCTTAGTTTGTTGGCACAGCCTGAAGCGCGCACAGCGTCTTTTCGCTGTGGGCAAGCGTTAAGGCATTGGAAAATCTATCTATGCGCTATAGCTTTACTTGTAGTGTTTTATAGGTTACCATCAGTTATACTAGGTTACCAAAAAGGCTGTGACATGACTGAACGTATTAGAATAAACCTAAGTGTTGATAAAGAAATGAATGACTTGTTAACAGAATTAGCGGAGCTTACTGGTCGCCCTAAGACAACCATTGTTAAAGACTTTCTCGACAATATGCAACCTGCTATGGAAATGACTAGGGACGGATTAAAGGCTCTTAAAGACAATAAGAGTATTAGCCCTGCTTTGCAAAATATGATTAACCTTGTCGAAGATGGTATGAAAGAAATGAATGAATTTAATCAGGAAGTGAAGTAATGAAAGTTGAGCAAGCAAATATAAATCTATCGCTTTCGCCTGACGTTGTAAGCCTACTTCAAATTGCTGTAGGTCACCTAGCTGTAAGCATTGATAATGGCAGCTTTGAGGTAGGTACTAAGGTTCAGCAAAAGGCTGTATTAGATAATCTCGAAGGTTTGCATTATCAAATGGAACATATTCTAAGTAATTTTTCTTAGACAATAAAAAACCCCTGCTAAGG
>NZ_CP186933.1:0-2944564 GCF_049560815.1 Psychrobacter sp. 219-2-C | reverse complement strand
AGGGGGTTTGAAAATTTAAATTGATATATCTTCTAACCCCTTGATTGCTTAGGAATTAAATCTGAGATTTTGGCTTTAGTCTTACATTTTACTCTTTAAGGTGGTTACGATACCTGATAATGCATAGATGATACCGATGGCTAAGATGCCTACTGGGATATCATATAAGATGATACTCATGACCAATACGCCGATAATAAGCACAACAAATGGCACTTTCTTTTTATCGAACTCTTTAAAGCTATAGTATTTAACATTACTGACCATCAATAAGCCGCAGATAACCACCCATGCCGCAAATAGGAACATGATGGCAGTATCGTATTGTCCGACCCATTCATTATGATCGACCGCAACCATTACCGCAGCCGTAACTAAGATAGCCGCGAGCGGACTTGCCAAACCGACGAAGTATTTTTTATCGACTATACCAACTTGCACATTAAAACGTGCTAAGCGAAACGCGGCGCAAGCGGTAAAGACGAAGGCGCAACCAAGACCAATACGACCTAACGGCTCTAAAGCAAAGCTATAAATCAGGATTGCAGGCGCAACGCCAAAAGCCAACATATCAGCGAGTGAATCATACTGCTCGCCAAAAGGACTTTGCGCATTAAGCATACGCGCAACACGCCCATCGGCACCATCAAGGATAGCGGATAAGAAAATCGCCAGTGAGGCTTTATAAAATTCGCCTTGAGTACTGGCTAAAATAGAATAAAAACCCGACAGCAGAGATAAAGTGGTAATCAGATTGGGCGCTAAATAGACACCGCGACTAACCACACGCTTACCTTCGGCAACCTCTGCTTCAATCACCTCAAAGGTCAAACCATCATAATTGTCATTATCCGCTAGGCGAATATTGAACTCATGCTCATCGACAAAAGGCGGCTGAGTGGCAGCACTATCCTGTAAGAGCGGCTCTTTTACCAAACCGTCATTCATAACCTTGTCGGTTACCAGACTGTCCTTTGCAAGGCTATCTTTGCCCATACTACTTGATGATTGATTCGTCGTCATAACGATATCCTTATTCGCCGACCAGCCAGCGCACATTAGTGGCACTATCAGGAGACATGTCTGGGGCATCCGCAACTTTTAACACCGGCTGTAAGAAACGCAAAATCTCACGTGCGTGATTGTCAAATTGCCAAGGCGGATTGATAACGAGTAACCCTGTACCATTTAGACCAACAGCGATGTCGTTAGGATAGATATTGAGCTCGCAGACCAATTGACGTCTCATTTCAGTCCGTTTTAGCTTTTTGTAAAACAGCTCAACCGCTTCCATGTTTTTAATTGGATACCATAACGCGTAAGTACCTTGTGGCCACTTATTATAAGAATGTACCAATAGGTCAATCAGGCGGGTGAAGTCTTTATGCTCTTGCTCGTAAGGCGGATCAAGAAAAATCAAACCGCGCTTCTCTTTTGGTGGAATCACCGCAGCGATACCTTCAAAAGAATTGCGATGATGAATACCAATCGGCAATTTATGGAGCTGATAATTTAGTGCATCGTATTCACTGGCTTTGGCTTCAAACGCTTCACCGCGCACGCCGGCATCAGGATTTTTTTCAACATGATGGGCAATCCACCAAGGTGAACCAGGATAGACTTTTTTATCATACGTGAAACGCGCTTGCTTAATGCTTTCCATATAGTCTTTGACGGCCGCCGGTGCTTTTTCGATGTCGGCTTTTAACAAAGCTTGGATACCGCCTTTGGCTTCGCCTGTTTTGCGCGCCTCTTCACTGCCGAGCGAATACAGTCCACGACCACCGTAAGCATCAAGCACATAAAAAGGTTTGTTCTTTTGCCCCAATTGATTCAGCAGTTGTACCAATAAAATGTGTTTAACGACATCGGCAAAGTTACCGGCATGATAGGCGTGTTTATAGTTCATAAGATCAAAAGTTTAAATAAGAAAAATTGCATCTATGGTAGCATAGGCAGAGTAAAAGATAACGATGGTTTTGGTAAAAAGGCATGGATTGGCTGTGTATTGACAGTGAATGGCATGTTTATTGATAACGGCGAGGCAAAATGACGCAGATTATTAGCAATCTTGAAGTGACACAGTTAGTCGTCGATCATCCGATTGGAGCGGATAACCCGCCACTACTATACCCACCTAGCGATGACGAAAGGCAAACGCTACTCACTCAGCATGAATTACAATTTTCGGACTTTGATGTCGATTGGCAAAATAAGCTAACCGATAAACAGCTAGATACGTTTGTAGACGATGGCTGGATGATTATTGACGATGTGTTTGAAAATAAAGCGCTATTGGCTCTGCAGTCTGAGAGCGGTTTTATTGACTATCGTGATGCCGAGCTGACGGCTGGCATTCGGGTTAGCAATATTCGCGGTGATCGCATTCGCTGGATTACCGAAAACTTCTTTGCAGGCTACTATTATTTACAAAGTATCAATGCGCTTGCTGCTTTATTCAATCAAAGCTTGTTTGCTGGTATTCGCCATAGTGAGGCACATTACGCTTGTTATCCGGTAGGTTTTGGCTATCAATGGCATAGCGATAATCCGGCTGGACGTGATGAGCGCGTTATCTCGGCGGTGTTTTATCTCAATGATGATTGGCGTGATAGTGACGGTGGCGCTTTAGAAGTCGTCGACAAACATGGCGTCCACCATAATGTCATGCCTGTTGCCAATCGACTGGTCATATTTGATAGTGACTTGCAACACCAAGTGCAAATCGCCCATCGGCAGCGTTATTCTATCGCGACGTGGATGCGCCGTGATGGTTTGGTGCCTTTTGTTGAGGACAATATTTAAAATCCATTAGCTATTACTTTAAATAAGCCTTGTTAATTAAGGATAATGACAATGCATAAAACCTTATTTAGAAGCTTGCTCTTACTTGTTATACTCCCTCTGATCGTGAGCTGCGAGACGCTTAATCATCAAGCCGCTATTCAAAAAGACAATGAGTTATTTTTTACCTATTATTTGCCAAAATCCATGCCTGAAGAACCTCTAATAATTAATCCGACTGTTATTACTACTGAATTCAAATATGAGGATGGGTGTTTACTTGCATTTGATGGAAGCAGATTGATGACACCTGTATTTCCCGAAGGACATGCAACTTTTAATAGTCATCATAAGACTTTAAGATTATTAGGAACGAGTTATAAAATGGGTAATGTGATTTCTGCAGCTGGCTATGTGCATACTTACAACAGTGAAAAAGTTAAAAATTATAGTAATAGCCCAGCCGAAAAGTGCATTACAGAGTATCTAGCAACATATTACGGCGATTATGAAAAAATTGACTTGGATAAAAACTAAATTTTTTCAGACCTCAAATTATAAACATCAAAACAACATATCTAGGACTGTCATGAGTTCAGAAAATAATAGTAAAACCCATCAACAACAAACCTTAGATTTAAGCATCGCCCTACTTGAACGTCCTTCTGTCACCCCCGATGATGATGGCTGCCAAGACATATTGTCAGAGCGCCTGACGCAGGCTGGGTTTGATTGCGAGTTTATGTATTTTGGTGAGAGAAACCAAAGCGGCGAACATGCGGAAGTCAAAAACCTCTGGGCGCGCCGTGGCATCACCGATCCGGTTATTTGTTTTGCTGGTCATACCGACGTCGTGCCTACGGGTGATGAAAACAATTGGACTTATCCGCCATTTACACCCACCATTGCCGATGGTTATTTATGGGCGCGCGGTGCCGCTGATATGAAAACCGGCATTGCTGCTTTTACCGTTGCCGCCGAGCGTTTTGTCGCTAATCATCCTCAGCACAATGGCTCTATTGCTTTTTTAATCACCGCAGATGAAGAAGGCCCGTCCATCAATGGGACGGTGAAAGTCATTGAAACGCTTGAAGCGCGCAATGAGAAAATCACCTATTGCCTCGTTGGCGAACCCTCAAGTACCGACACGCTTGGCGATATCATTAAAAACGGTCGCCGCGGCTCATTGGGCGCCGAGCTGACCGTCACTGGCAAACAAGGTCATGTTGCCTATCCGCATCTGGCTTGCAATCCGATTCATGCGGCAATGGCGGCATTAGCAGAATTAACCAATGCCACTTGGGATAACGGCAACGAGTATTTCCCTGCGACTTCTTTGCAAATCTCCAATATAAATAGCGGTACAGGCGCAACCAATGTCATTCCTGAAACGCTAACCGTTATTTTTAACTTCCGCTTTTCCACAGAAACGACGGATGAAGAATTAAAAGCGAGAACTCATGCTATCTTTGATAAATATTTTGAAAACAATAAAGCCAGTTATGATATTAACTGGAAATTATCCGGTCAGCCATTTCTAACTCCTGAAGGCAAACTCGTATCGGCCTGCCAGCAAGCGATTAAATCTGTGACTGATGTTGATACTACGTTATCAACCTCTGGCGGTACATCAGACGGACGCTTTATCGCGCCAACCGGTGCGCAAGTCGTTGAACTTGGCGTACGTAATGCCACCATTCATCAGGTCGATGAAAAGGTAGAAATAGATAACTTAGGCAGATTGGCGCAGATATATGAAGGGATTTTAGAGAATCTGCTGCTTGATTAGACATAATCTATAGAAACAAAAAAAGCGCCATCTGTATGAGATGGCGCTTTTTTTAGTTAATTCATTTATAAAATATATTTATCTTCTACATAAGAAGCTGATGAAATATTGCCTTCTTGAGTTAAAAAATAGGTCTGTTCCATCGGTTTGTATGGTGACTCTTTCGCTACCTCTAGTGATAAGTTAGAAAGTAATCCAAATACTTTATGGGCGTATTCTAAGCAGTCGTACTTTCCTCTATTTTCTAAAGACAGTTTAGAAAGCTCTTTAAATTGATTAATATATTTATCAAAGTTGGTTCTTTTACTACGTTCACTATATAACTCTGAAGGGTTGGCTGGAAGAGGAAACCGAACGGACATTATTTTTTGACCTTCGGGCAACTCTGTAATCTCTTGTATTGCATATAATTGGGAATTAGCTAAATTAATCGGAGCCGAATACATAACTAGGTCTCTATACTGTCCTAGTTCATATAACCAACCATCTTTACTCATTATATCTTTAAGATTAGACTCTAAATCAGTTAGGCTTACTACTTTCTTAAGACCTTTTAACAATCCACTTGCAGTTGTGACCTCTAACTTAGAGTTATTTAAAACTTGTTTGATTACCCTGTTTAAATCTCCACCATTTGCAAAATTAAAAATATATTCGCATAAGTAATCTCTCATTATCCCAGCATCAAATAGAAAAGAGTGGAACTCCTGATAAACCAAGTTCGTATAACCGTCCTGAAAGCGCTGACCTTCCTTAAAGTTTTTACCTAAATTTCTTGCGTTTAATTGCTGATGATAAGCTAATGAAAGATTTTTTATCCTGTCATTGATAGTCTGCAACTGAAACTTTATTCTATTTGACAAATCATATGCCAAGCCATTCTTATTATGAAAAGCTGATAAAGTCAATCCACCCCACAAAAATGTCGCATCCCAGTTGGGCCAAATTGACTCTTGTTTAATAAGCCCTCTAAACTGCGTTGGCGCTTGCCCAGTAAACTCCATTTGATGAGTTATAAATTCAACACCAATAATATTTAAGTTTAATTTACTCAATGAACCATATAATGCACCAAAAGTATCAATTTTAATTTGACACACTTGTCCATTAGTAGTCAGAGGCCACAATCTAACCCGATCAGTCTGGATTTCACTTGTGGCTAAGATACCACCAGCTATATGTACAAATCTGCTACAAGCTGGCCAATCTTCTTTTATGGGCCTTCCAACCATTTAAGAACCTTAAGAGTATTTAATAGAAAGTCAGGCAATATGCTTTTTCAAAATATATTATATGCTACTCAATCCCTATATAAACATCCACTTGCCCATACTCTAAATTACCATCAATATAGTGCTCAAAATCGACATTATAACTACGAGTATACTCACAGCTTGGGTCGTTGAAGTACTCCCAAGCCTTCTCCCACGCATTCATGACGGTATTAGGCATATTACCTGTTTCAGAAAATACCAAATATTTCCCTGCAGGAATGGCTATTGTTACAAGGCTACTTGTATTGGCGACCGCAGCATGATCCGGCTGCGCCTGCTCATTGTCCACTTCCCAACCAGCGACGACATCAAACGCCCCTACTAAATCAGCACTTTCATAATTGTGGTAGATACCATAAATATCCTGACCTTCAGGCAAGTCTCCCATATAGTTTTGATAAAACTTTTGCCATAAGCGGCCTAATTTTGCCGTTTCGTGGCTGATTTCAGCGTGATTGGTGGTACGTACGCTGATACCCTTACAAGCTATTGCTTCGGGTAGCTCTTTAATTTGTGACGTCATGATGCTGCCTGCCCTGTTGTGCTGTGTGATTTTTATTTGATGTGCGATTAAATGAGCAAAACTGCCTTAATCCGCTTCATCAATCCAATTCATTTGAATGGCTTCTAAGATACCCTCGTTTGATTTTTGCGGGTCATCATCAAAACCTTCTAGCTCCGTCACCCAGCGGTGTAAATCAGTAAAGCGAATATACTGCGGATCGGTCTCAGGGAATTTTTCATAAAGCTCAATAGCGATATCTAAGCTGTCTGTCCATTTTAGTTTTTGCGGGCTCATGGTAGCTCCTTAACTGTTATTTATTTTATAGCTTGTATCGAACTGCTGGTCAGTTTGACTGGTTACGCGTCTAACCATTTACTTGCTCACTTACTAACCCCCTATCCTATCAAAATTCGCCAACTGATTATAGACAAGTTCGTTATACCGCCTTTGTTGCTTTAACTTTTTGCTTTATCTTTTTATTTTGTTTCTGCAGATTTAATCGCTACTTGATGCTGATTCCAAGAAACAATGACTTCATTTGTCTGCTCACCTGTCATATCCAATATCTCTGGTGCGCATTTGCCTTTTTTATCGTTTAAGACAAACTTAGTCATACCAACACCCATGAGCTGATTTTTTACCAAAAAGCGCGTTTCAAAATAGACGTATTTTTTATCCCAGCCGACAAGCGTACTATTTACCGTCATTTTATTCAGGAATTTAATTTCTTTGAGATAGACCATTTCTTGCATGGCAATAATCCAGCCAAGATTTTTAATCCCCTTTTGATGACAGCAGGCCATCAGCCATTTAGTGATGTTTAACTCGATAAAAGACAAGTAGCGATAATTGGGCAGATGGTCGCGAAAACCCATGTCGTGTGGCAATACGCGATAGTGGCGCACAATTGGTTTGGTTAATGTCTCGACACTTAGGTGTTCATTAGCCGTTTGCTGTTTAAGCTGCTGCTTTAATAAGCTGACCATAATAAAAAAACGTATCAACATGTTCATAAAGGAAATCTCTGCACGGTTATTCTGTATTAATTATGAGTAAATATAGCTTTGATAAATGCTGCCTACCTTAACGCAAAAAAAGCCACCTCAGTGACTTTTTCGTAAAAATATTATTAGTAGATGATGAGCAATTAATGACCGCCGCCATTGATACTACGTACCATCTCTTCAACCATTTTCTTGGCATCACCAAAGATCATCATGGTTTTGTCCATATAGAACAAGCTGTTATCAAGACCTGCATAGCCTGTGCTCATTGAACGTTTAATAACCATGACCGTCTGCGCTTTATTGACTTCTAAAATTGGCATACCAAAGATTGGGGATGATGGATCATCTTTTGCCGACGGATTGACGACGTCGTTGGCACCAATCACTAAGACCACATCGGTACTGGCAAAGTCGGAGTTAATCTCATCCATCTCAAGAATGTCATCATAGGGCACGTCAGCTTCCGCCAATAGCACGTTCATATGGCCTGGCATACGACCAGCGACTGGATGAATCGCAAAGCGCACATTGACGCCTTCCTCTTTTAATAGCTCATACAATTCTTTGACCGCGTTTTGAGCACGGCCCTGCGCCATACCGTAGCCCGGTACAATCACCACACTGCTGGCATTAGACATGAGGAAACCTGCGTCTTCTGCCGAACCTGCTTTGTAGTTTTTAGGTGCGCCATCATCTGCGCCTGTAGCGGCAGCTGCCGTACCCATACCACCAAATAAAACGTTTAGTAATGAGCGGTTCATGGCTTTACACATGATGTAAGATAAAATCGCGCCTGACGAACCAACGAGCGAACCTGCGATAATCAGCATCGAGTTGCCAAGGGTAAAACCGATACCCGCTGCTGCCCAACCTGAAAATGAGTTCAATAGCGACACAACCACGGGCATATCACCGCCACCGATTGGCGCAATCCACATCCAACCAAATATTACGGCTAATACTGCCATCGCATAGAAAGCTGGCAATGAATCGGTCATAAAGTAGACGATACCAAAACCAATCATAGCAATAAATAGAATCGCTTGTACCGGTTTTACCCAGCCGCCTACTAGGGTTTTTGCCCAACTTTTTGCGGCTAATTTACCAAAGGCAAAAACAGACGCTGAGAAAGTAATCGCACCAATAAAACAACCAATAAACAGTTCAGCACGGGCGACTGCGCCATGCTGTTGCTCAGTATGCAGTACGGTCGCTAAGGCAATCGCCACTGCTGCCAAGCCTACGAATGAATGCATCAAAGCAACGGTTTCTGGCATCTGGGTCATAGCAACCGTTTTTGCTTTCCACATGCCGACGACTGCACCCAATACCATGGCACCGATGATTAACCACAGCACAGGGCCTTCGGCTAAGAAAAAGGTCGTTGCAACTGCAATTGCCATCGCTACCATACCAAAGCGGTTGCCACGAATGGCGGTTTTTGGACTAGAAAGACCACGCAACGTTAAGACAAAAAGGATAGCACCGATTAAGTAAAACCAATCCGCATTTGCTGCAATCATATTTGTTAAATCGCTCATGCATCGCCTCCGCTTTCAGTCGTCGCAGTTTCAAGCGCTGGCGCTTTTTTTGCTTTTGGTTTAAACATTGCCAGCATACGCTCAGTCACCGCAAAACCACCAAAGATATTGATACTGGCTAAAAATACGGCAAAAGCACCGAGCAAGCTGGTTGGGGTAAACATCGCGCCGTCAATGGTGACGGTTTGTAGCATCGCGCCGACGATAACGATACTTGATAAGGCATTTGTTACTGCCATTAGTGGCGTGTGCAGTGCTGGCGTGACGCCCCAAACGACGTAATATCCGACGAAAATAGCGAGCACGAATACCGTGAAAATCGCTACAAACGGTGTGCTACTCATGGCCGCACCCGCTGGCGCTGCCGCTAAAATAGTGGCAATCATCTAATCCTCCTAAAAATTTGTTCGTGTCTGGCAAATGTAAGGTAATGAAATTCGAGACTGGATATTTAAGGCTTAGCGTTTAGCAAGACGTACTTGGTTGTCATGCGTCACCGCTAACGCCCCTTGAATCTCATCATTCATGTCTAAATTCAGTGCCAGTGTTTTCGCTGAAGCGTCGTCTTTAGCTGCAGGAGCCATCAAAGTAGTGATAAAATTAACAAGGTTATTGGCATATAAATCTGAAGACTGCGCCGCCAGTTGTGATGGAATATTGGCTGCCCCGACGATACGCACACCGTTTGGCGTAGTAATGGTTTCATCAGGTACACTGCCTTCGACGTTGCCACCTGTACCAGCGGCCATATCAATCAGTACTGAACCAGCTTTCATTTTGGCAAGCGTTGCCCCGTGCACCAAGCGCGGCGCCTTACGTCCAGGAATCTGCGCGGTGGTAATGACGATATCTGCGTTGCTCAAGGCTTTATCTACGACAGCAGCCTGATCTTTGATATATTGCTCAGAGGGCGTCCATGCATAACCGCCCGTGGCTTTGGCTTTTTGCGCTTCGTCTTCGCTCATTGGCACGTCAAGCCATTTACCACCAAGCGATTCCACTTGTTCTTTAGCAGCAGGGCGCAAATCACTGGCTTCAACGACAGCACCTAAACGCTTCGCCGTCGCAATCGCCTGCAAACCTGCAACCCCGACACCTAAGATGACCACTTTGGCAGGTTTCACCGTACCCGCTGAGGTCATAAACATCGGAAATGGACGCGAGTATTCATTAGCAGCAAGCAAGACCGCTTTATAACCGGCAAGGTTGGCTTGTGACGATAAGACGTCCATATTTTGCGCACGTGACAAAGTACGTGGCAATAACTCCATGGCAAAGACGGTTGCACCTTTGGCCGCATAAGTATCTAGCTGGCTATTGCGATATGGGTCAAGCATACCAATGACCACTTGACCGGCTGTTAAATGCTCAGTCACCGCTGCTGGCAAATCATTGACGGTAGTAATAATTTGCGCTTGGTTGACGACCTCGGTACTACTATTGGCAATATCAGCACCCGCTGCCTGATACAACTCATCAGCGTAATATGCCGCTTGACCTGCACCTGACTGAATGACGACTTCAAACCCTAGTTTACGTAATTTTTTTACCGCGTCTGGGGTTAGCGCTACCCGTTTTTCACTCGCGCTATCTGCACTAATAACACCAATCTTCATACCGTCTCCTTACTTACGTCAAATGACTATACTCACGTTTAATGACTATCTTTTAACACCCGCAACGCATCTTTAAAAAGCACAGGGGACAAAAAAATCTTTGGTCACGGTTGGTTAAGAACTTAAGACCAAAGATTATCAATTTAATAAATGATAGCTCCTTTGCCATCATGCCTTTTTATTATAGAGATAACATCTGCAAACTTTCATTGTCTAATGATGACCCACAAGTAAAATAAAAAGTTAGGCATTTACACCATCATCATAACTTTTATTGTTATATTAAAAACTTTTATTTTTTCCAAAAGCGCGCAAAGCCTGTAAGCTATTAGCTCACGACAAATATAAAAACTGGCTTAAGGTTTGACATATGTCTACGATGTCGCTTAAAAATACAAAACCGCTACGACTAAGTCAAGATAAAATACGGCCTAACGTATAATAAGAAAACTTGACAGCTCAATGGAACACCAACTCATTCACTATAAATAAGGAATAACCATGTATTTTTTACTCTCCCCTGCCAAATCGCTTAATGAGAAAGATGCCGTGCCAGTCAATCTCGGCAACTACTATAGTCAGCCTGAGCTGATTGAGCATGCGCAGGTGCTCATGAAAGACCTAAAAGCCAAAGAGCCGATTGGTTTACAAGAGCTGATGAGTATCTCTGACGATTTGGCGCAGCTTAATGCCAAACGTAATCAAGACTGGGCTTGGAGTACAAATAGTCCCTTTACAGGCGACAACGCCAAACCAGCGGGTTATTTATTTGACGGGGATGTTTATAGCGGGCTTGATATGTATCAGATGGACAAAGATACTGCTATTTACGTTAACGAACACTTGGGTATTTTGTCAGGTCTTTATGGCGTGCTTAAACCGTTAGATTTAATACAGCCGTATCGTCTAGAGATGGGCACCAAGCTAAAAAATGAGCGCGGGGATAATCTTTACGAGTTTTGGGGCGAAGAAGTGACTAAAACAATCAATGCGCGCATGGCAGATAGTGAGGACAAGGTTTTAATTAACCTTGCTTCTAATGAATATTTTAAGGTAATAAAAAAGAAAGCACTAAATGCGGTGATTATCACGCCAAGATTTGAAGACGAGAAAAATGGTCACTATAAAGTGATTAGTTTTTATGCCAAAAAAGCCCGCGGACTGATGGTGAAATACGCAGCTGACAATAAGCTGACCAATGCAGAGCAGCTAAAGCAGTTTGATTTAGCAGGCTATTATTATGTCGATGAACTGTCTGACGATAAAACGTGGACGTTTCGTCGGGATAAAGCGAGTCAGTAGTCTTTAAACAAATATCTAATTTGCATAAAAAACCCCGATAAGCTTAGCCAATCGGGGTTTTGTTTGAACTAGGTTTAACAAGTAGGTTATGACAAAGTCATACTTCTAGCGAAAAGCGATTTGTCGAGGAAGACGCGCGAAAATAGTACTTATCGTACATTGAGCGCGGCTAACAAAGAAAAATCGCTTTGTAGCAGAAGTAAAATTACATCATACCGCCCATGCCACCCATACCGCCCATTCCACCGGCAGCGCCCATGCCAGCCATAGCATCATCACCTTGCGGTAAGTCAGTAATCATGACTTCAGTTGTAAGCATGAGGCCTGCAACAGAAGCCGCATTTTCTAGTGCTGAACGTGATACTTTTGCTGGATCAAGGATACCCATCTCTAGCATATCGCCGTATTCGCCAGAAGCTGCGTTGTAACCGTAGTTACCGCTACCGCTCTTGACTTCATTAACCACCACTGACGCTTCTTCGCCTGAGTTGGTCACGATTTGACGTAAAGGTGCTTCCATCGCACGGCGTAGGATTCTAATACCCGCATTTTGGTCGTCGTTATCGCCACGTAGTTCAGACAAGGCATTCATCGCACGAACGAGGGCAACGCCGCCGCCAGGGACAACGCCTTCTTCAACCGCTGCACGAGTCGCATGTAGTGCATCATCAACGCGGTCTTTCTTCTCTTTCATTTCAGTTTCAGTTGCCGCGCCTACTTTGATAACGGCAACGCCGCCAGCAAGTTTTGCCATACGCTCTTGTAGCTTCTCTTTATCGTAGTCAGACGTTGATTCTTCAACTTGACGTTTGATAGATTCAACGCGGTTTTCGATGTCAGCGGTGTTACCCGCGCCATCAACAATCACAGTGTTTTCTTTACCGACAGTGACTTTTTTCGCCGTACCTAATTGCTCTAAAGTAGCAGTCTCTAAGCTCAGACCAATCTCTTCAGAAATCACCGTACCGCCAGTTAACGTTGCGATATCTTCTAGCATAGCTTTACGGCGATCGCCAAAACCTGGTGCTTTAACAGCACAAGTTTTTAAGCCGCCACGCATGTTGTTTACAACTAGTGTTGCCAATGCTTCGTTTTCTACGTCTTCAGCAATGATTAGCAACGGTTTGCTTTGCTGCATGACTTGCTCAAGTAATGGCACGATCTCGCGGATATTGCTAATTTTTTTATCAACAAGCAAGATGTAAGGATTTTCGAATTCAGCGGTTAAGCTGTCTTGCTTATTGGCAAAGTACGGGCTGATATAACCACGGTCAAACTGCATACCTTCAACCACTTCCAAGGTATCTTCAAAGCTTGAACCTTCTTCAACGGTGATGACGCCTTGCTTACCAACTTTTTCCATCGCTTGGGCAATCAGCTCACCAATTTTGGTATCTGAGTTGGCAGAGATAGAACCTACTTGCGCAATCGCTTTTGAATCGTCAGCTGGGGTTGATAACTCATGGATTTGCTCAACCGCAGCACGTACGGCTTTATCGATACCGCGCTTAAGATCCATTGGGTTCATGCCTGCAGCAACTGATTTCATGCCCTCAACCAAGATTGATTGTGCCAATACAGTCGCAGTCGTTGTACCATCACCAGCAACATCGTTGGTACGGCTAGCCACTTCACGTACCAGTTGTGCGCCCATGTTTTCAAATTTGTTTTCAAGCTCGATTTCTTTGGCAACCGATACACCATCTTTAGTGATGGTAGGTGCGCCAAATGATTTATCGATAACCACGTTACGACCTTTCGGGCCAAGCGTGACTTTTACCGCATTTGCTAGAACGTTTACACCGTCCATCATTTGTTTACGGGCATCAATGCCGAATTTTACGTCTTTTGCCATGTTAAATTACTCCACTAATATAAGTATGAGAATGCAATGAAAGGTTTTAATGATATTTTTTTATAAATGTTATTGGGTATAACTGTTGTTGGCTAAAAATCGTTAGCCAAAAAATGTTAGCCAAAATTTCCTTATTGGCAATTAGCCTTCTAGTACACCCAATACGTCTGCTTCTTTCATAATCAATAGCTCTTCGCCGTCAACTTTTACCGTTTGACCCGCATATTGACCGAACAAGACTTTATCGCCAACTTTTACATCTAACGCGCGAGTTTCACCGTTGTCACGAATCTGACCGTTACCGGTTGCTAGCACTTCACCTTGAGACGGTTTTTCTTGAGCTGAACCAGGAAGCAAGATACCACCAGCCGTTTTTGTTTCTTCTTCGATACGGCGGACGACAATACGGTCATGTAAAGGACGAATATTCATCGATACGACTCCAAAATTTGGTTAGTTAACATAAAGGTTTATTTGAATGAATGATCTCAATACCAAGATCTAGCAGAATGTCTGCTTAAAAACAGCATTCTTTAGATAAGCTTTGAGCTTGTATCAGAAAGTGGGGGCAAGGCAAGTTTGCTTCAAGTGTAAAGCCCAAAAATTTACAAGATTTTTGCACATCATTGCCTATGTAAGCAGTAGTGCGAGTGATAAATATTCCATTGATTAAATTGCACGCTATTAAAGGCTTTGGCATTGCTTTAAAACAACAAGCCTTCCATCAAATAATAAGAGAGAAAATGAGCGATTATAAATGAAGCTTTTAGCGGTATCAGCCAATTAACTTCCACATTTCTTACCAAGCTTACAGCAAGTTACTGCCCGTGCTCGCTTTAGCTAAACCAGCAACATCGACTACAATAGCCTAACGCTTCACTGTGCCCCTGCCCTTGAAAATGTAACAGAGTATGACAATATATAGGAGTGAGCACATAACAAGCCCTATAAATAAAAGCTAACAGTCAAACAAAAGATAATATCTATAAATAAAAGCTGATAACACAGCCTGAAACCAAATTAAGGAATATCCATGAGTTTTTTATCACAAAATAAACAATCCCTATCAATCCATTCTAATAACCCGAAACGCAGCCCTTCTAAAATTTTAAGCGCCTTAACCACTGGAGCAAGCATTGCTGCGATTGGAGCTTTAAGTATGACCGCACCTACCCTTGCCAGCGCCAAAAGCGTTGAGCCCTCAAGCGCGAACTATAGTTTCACCATTGAAGATAAATATAAAGGTACAGCTACCCGTACGTTGAATAAATCTGGTAATACCTGGAAATACAATGTCAATGCTCGCGTTGCTGGGGTCGCCACCGCCGCGCAAAATAGTACCTTTACTATTAACGGTAATAATGTGGTGCCAACTCAGGCCAGCACCACTTATAAACTATTGGGCGTTGGTCGTACGCATAAGTTGGACTTTAATCCAAGCAGTAAAAAGGTAGTAAGTAACTATCGCGGCAAATCGACGACTTTAAATATGGCACAGCAAGCCTTTGATGATTTGAGCCTTGAGGTGCAAATTCGCCAAGATTTATTAAACGGTAAATTCTCTGGCAACTATTACATGGCGAAAAAAGACAAAATTGAGAAAACGCCTTTTAAAAAATCAGGCAATACTAAAATCACCGTACCAGCAGGTACGTTTGATACCGTGCGTGTCGACCGCGTGCACGATGACAATAGCCGCTCGACCAGTTTTTGGTTGGCGCCAAGCTTAGATTATCTGCCAGTTAAAGTCAGTCAAATTAACGATGGTAAAAAGATGGATTTAGAATTAACCAAAGTCAATTAAGCCCTTATCTTTGTATAAATGGTTAACGTAAAGAAGCGGCGCTCTAAATGAAGCGCCGCTTTTTTTTATCCGTATAAAACTTTCTATGAGAATTTTAGCGAGAACGTGGCTGTTTAACGACATTGTTCATTGACGGTAGACGTTTTAACAAGATAAATAACCAGACGTTGATGGTAAGTAACAACACAAAATCAAGCAGATAGACCATTATCTCAGCCCAACTACTGCCATAAACACGGGTAAATAGCACCACCCCACTCGCGCCAAGATAAACCAAGGTAAACATACTGTCTATCAATAGCGCATAAGGCGAACGCCCGCGTAATATCGATGGCGTTAAGACCAGCGCCGGTAGCAACCATAACGCTTGCCAAGCGATACCGCCAACGATATCGGGACGACTAGGATTAAAGACGCTGATTAAAATCGGCAATGCCAATAATCTAAACGCTAGCCAAACCAACCACGTCACCATCAAACGCTGACGTATAGGCGCTATCGGCTTTTGCGCATTAACTATCTCAGGCGTTTTTGCTGCGGGCGTGTCGATATTACTGTCCTGCTTGGATTGGTTAGTGACCATGAGAGATATGTATTTCCTAATTGATAACAGCAAGCGGCAATATATAAGGGTTAATTAACGCTGCCAATTGGCTTGCGCTAAGGCAGACGCGGTAATTGCCAAACGCCGACCTTGGGCAATCGCCAGCTCGCGCTCATCTGCCGATACTGGTTGGTCATGTAACGCGCCGCTGACATGACTTGCGCCATAAGGCGAGCCGCCACGCTGCGTTCTATTTAACGCAGGCTCAGCATAAGGGACGCCCACAATCATCATGCCATGATGCAATAGCGGCATCATCATCGTCAGCAAGGTCGTTTCTTGTCCGCCGTGCATCGAACCGGTAGCCGTAAATACTGCAGCTGGCTTGTTTTGCAGATTGCCTGCCAGCCATAGGGTGACGGTATTGTCCCAAAAATACTTCATCGGTGCGGCCATATTACCAAAGTGCGTCGGACTACCAAGCGCAAGCCCGCTACAATCTTTTAAATCATCCATGGTGCAATAAAGGTCGCCTTCATCAGGAATGGCAGGCTTAGTTGCGGTGGTTTCAGGCGCGACAGTCGGCACCGTACGAATACGCGCCGTCATGCCAGCGTCTTCAACACCCTGAGCAATGGCATATGCTAATATCTTCGTCGTACCATAATTTGAATAATAAAGCACCAAAACATAAGGGGCGGTCTGACTCATTAGCAAAACATCCTTAAAAAGTCGTGAAAGTGAATGGTTAAAGGCGCGTCAACCACACTATAAATGACCCGCATGAATAATAGATGTGCATATTATGCCCGAGTCATGCATTGACAGCAAACAAAGCACATCAACCTCATTCAAAAGTGCCGTTTTGTAGATGGTGTAGACAAGCATTTAAACCAACGCTGACTTAGTGCATTTTGACACAATTCAGTGGCAGATTCTGCACGCTTACTTTTGTTACACTATTCGCACTCTTATTGCCGTTAAATGGTTGTCATGGAAAATTTACTAAAAAAAATCCCTTTTTTACACCAACGTTGGTTTCAGTTTCTACGTTTTTTGACGCGGCACTTTTTTGAAGACAACTGCCAACAAAAAGCTGCCTCGCTAACGTATACGACGCTATTATCGATTGTGCCTATCTTAACAGTACTATTGATGATTTTGTCGTCAGTGCCAGCGCTTGCGTCGGTCAGAGCGCAGATTTATGAAGTGATATATAGCAACTTGTTGCCGCAATCGAGTTTGCAAGTCAGCAAATATATCAATAACTTCGCTGAAAAGTCATCTAATCTGACCATCATCGGTTCGATGGTATTGTTTTTTACCACCATCATGACCCTGACGACCATTGAGCGCGCCTTTAACCAAATCTGGCGAGTAGAGAATCGTTCAGGCGGTATGAAAAGTATTCTGCGCTACTGGACGATTGTGACATTAGGACCGCTGATTTTAGGCACGGCATTTATCGTCTCAAGTACGGTGCAAAGCTTAAGTTTCTTAAATCGACAAATCGCCGGCTACGGTATCGACTGGTCGTTTTGGATTCAAATCGTTTCTATTGCGGTCACGGTAGCGGGCTTTATTAGTATGTACTGGTTTATACCCAAAGCGCGTGTCCCGGCAAAAAATGCGGCGATTGCTGGTGTCTTTGTGGCGATTATTTTTGAGTTAATGAAGAACCTTTTTGGTACGGTCATGGCGAATTTTACCAGCTATGAGGCCATTTATGGGGCGTTTGCCGCGCTGCCAATATTTTTATTATGGATCTATCTGTCGTGGAATTTGATTTTGCTCGGCGTTGAGATTAGTTATACCTTGACCATTTTTGAGACCGAAGAGGTTTATCCGCGCCACCCGCTCCTAAGTTTGCTCGATATGTTAAATCTCGTTTATACCCATCATTTAAAAGGCGAAGCGGTGAGCGAGCAAGCGCTGCGTAATGTCTTAGGACGTAAAGAGCTGCCAAAATGGTATACCTACATTAACTATCTGCAAGACAGTAATCTTATCACCATGACCGAAGAAGAAGATTATGTGCTGAAAAAAGATTTGAGCAAAATGACCTTGTGGGATTTTTATCGTACTCTGCCTTACCCTTTGCCTATCAAAGATGAGCTTGATGAGATGAGCATTGAGGACCAAAAACCTTGGCTGAGCTTATTGGTTGATCGCTTTGAAAATACAGAAGCTTATGCCAAACAGCAATTGGCTTTACCATTGAATATGATTTTCGCTCATAGCGAACCCCGTAAAAAATCTGAGGAAAATACAGCAAATTCAACTAAAAACACTCGCTCTAAACTCTTTAGAAAATCTAACGAGGCAACCCCTAACTACCTATCTAAAAAAGATAAAGATAGGGATAACGTCACGCCGGACTTTGATCCTATCGCTTATGATAAGGACAGCGACGTAGAATGCGATGAGAATAACAATGAAATTCTCATTCCTAAAGATATTGGCGACAATAAACCTTCTACACTTCACCACAGAATTGGGAAGAGAGACGATATTATTACAGAAGCGGATAAGCCTATAATAAAGTAAGCTTATGTTAAGTAAGCTAACTATCATTTTTTATCTTCGTTACAACATATAAATAAGCTCCTATCATAGGGGCTTTTTTTACTAAATTTTTAAACGATCCTATTTATATGGTAAGGTAATTCCTTTTAAGCCTCGTCATCTAGTGAGGCAATAGCACGGCTTTTTTCAATAAAACTTGTTTAATTTTTAGGTCATTTTTGGAGCGCATTCTATTGGACAAATACCCTAAAAATGGCTGGCTTAAGTCGCTATTGCTCACCCTTATGCACAGGTTAAAGCAATTTGCCCAGCTGTGGTCGCTACAGACGCTATTGGATCTCCCCGATCGCCTAAAAAATCTGTGGCAGCAGCTGATTGGTTCTTATTGGTTTATTCCTAGCGCTTGTGTGTTAGCGGGCATTCTCCTCGCGCCCATATTGGTCACCATTGATGAACATTTTGACCGCGAGACGGTTAGAGAGCTAAGTTTTGCTTTTACCGGCGATGATGAGGCCGCTCGCGCTATCATGACCACCATTGCTGGTGCCGTACTTGGTGTCGCGGGGACTACTTTTTCGATTACCATTGCCGTGTTATCAATGGCGTCTTCGCAATTTGGCCCCAGATTGCTGCGTAATTTTTTGACCGATACGCCCAATCAGTTTGTTTTAGGCGCGTTTATTGGCACCTTTAGCTATAGTTTATTGGTGTTAAAAGCGATTCATAAATACGATGTTGCCTTTGGTGTACCGCAATTGGCGGTGACCTTTGGCATTATCATGGCAATTATTTGCGCGTTATTATTGGTGTATTTTGTGCAGCATATGGTGCATGCGATTCAGGCATCGCATGTGATCGAAGGCGCCAGTAATGAGGCGATTAAAAATATTCACTACTGGTATAAAGACCGCTGTGATATCAATCATCAACGTAACGTTGTGCATCAGGATATCGAACAATTTCACACTTGGTCTGCAACGCCGATTTATGCGCCAAGCTCGGGGTATTTGCAGCAAATCTATCTTAAATCACTGGTAACTCTGAGCCAAGATTATGCAGGCGTGGTGCAAATCAAAGCCAATCTTGGTGATTTTGTCACTGATAGAAATATTATCGGCTATTTTTATCAGCGCCCAGCCAACCATCCAGACAATCGACAGCAGACCAACACACCAAAACTTGCTATTGTGCCGCGCCCCCCAGATAGCTTGTTTTGGCAGCGCTTTGCTGGTTGTATCCGTATTGAGCAGCGCCTAAGCCATTCTAACGATATCGCTTATAGTTTAGGACAAATGACCGAAATTGCGGTACGCGCTCTTTCTCCAGGAATTAACGATCCCAAAACTGCGGTCAATTGCGTACAGTCTTTGACCAGCTGCCTTAGCATCATGATGCGTCGTCAGCCGCCAAGCCCCTATCATTTTTATATAAAAAATCCAGACAAGTCGATGCCAGATAAAACAACATCTGATAATAGCATTATTGAAAAAGTAAGCCATAAACCACGCGACGCCATATTAGCCGTCGTGACTCATACCCCTAAAATATCCGACTTTATCGATACATCGCTTGGCGAGATACGGCGTTACGCGACCGCAGACTTGATGGTATTAAAGGCGCTTTGTCAGGCAATGGTAGACCTTAATTATGCCAAAGTTAATAATGCTCAGCAGCAAACGCTCTTACATGAGCTGACGTTGATTGAACGTGCGGGACAAGACAATCTTAGCTATCAGGCCTTGGTCGATGACTTAAGCACCATGTGTGCGCAAGCCAAGCAGTTTATTCTCAGCGACAATGACCAACACCAATATTTTGCTTATGTCGCTAAGTTCGATGCTCATATTCATCAAGCTCTACAAACACAATCAAGATAGCGTTTAAAACGATCTTTATTACTAAAAATAAGTTTGCCACTCATAACTGGTAAGCCAGCACAAAAATAACTAAAATAAAACCCCGTTAATCCTCCTAAGTCCTAAAATTGGGGCGAATTTTTATCATTACTTGAGACCCTTTTTATGGCTCCTACCAGCAGCTTGAGCGTACTAGAAATCAGCGCTATTTTTTTATCGATTACTGCCTTATTAACTTATGTCAATCATCGCTTTATCGGCTTACCAACGACTATCGGCGTGATGGTAATCTCCATTTTATTATCTATCGGCGCGATATTTTTGGGCTTTTTAGGTTTTGATCAGCTCATTGATTACGAAGTGAGCTTATTAGAACAGCTTGATTTTACCGAAGTCTTATTGGACGGCATGCTGTCTATGTTGCTCTTTGCGGGCGCGCTACACGTCAATATTGGCGATTTAAAACGTTATAAACTGCCCATTGGTATCCTTGCTTTTATTGGCACCATCGTATCGGCGTTACTCATTGCCGCTGCCCTTTATTTTATGCTGCCGCTATTTGGTTTTGGCCTGCCGTTTTTGTGGTGTTTATTATTTGGCGCTTTGATATCGCCGACCGACCCAATCGCCGTGATGGGTATTTTGGCCTCAGCTGGCGCACCAAAAAGTATTGAAACGGTCATCGCTGGTGAATCACTATTTAATGATGGTATCGGCGTGGTTATTTTCGTGCTGCTGCTCGGTATTTTATCCAGTGGCGATATCCCAACGGCCAATTATGTTGCCCATACCTTAGCCGTTGAAGCTGGTGGCGGTATAGTCTTTGGTTTAGTGCTCGGCGCAGTTTTGTACTACATGCTTAAAAGCATCGACAGCTACCAAGAAGAGGTGTTATTAACGCTGGCGGGCGTCATAGGCGGCTATGCACTCGCCAGCCATTGGCATTTATCAGGGCCACTTGCGATGGTGATGATGGGCTTAATGGTAGGTAATCGTGGACGCGCGCTAGCGATGAGTGATAAAACGCGCCATTATATTGATTTGTTTTGGGAATTAATTGATGAAATTCTTAACGCGATTTTATTTGTCTTGATTGGTTTAGAGGTGGTGATGATTGCTTATTCGGGCAATTTATTTATCGCTGCTGGTTTGACCATTGTTATTGCCCTACTTGCACGCTTTATCGTCGTCGGCATGACCACTAAAACCTTTCATCGTCAGCTTGATTTGCCAAAAGGCGCGTGGAAAGTACTGACATGGGGCGGATTGCGCGGTGGGATTTCGGTTGCTTTGGTGTTGCAGTTGCCAGCGGGTAGCGAGCGCGATATTTTATTGGCGCTGACTTACGCGGTGGTGATATTCTCTATTTTGGTACAAGGTTTGAGCGTTGGTAAAGTCGCCAAAAGCATTCGCACTGATGAGAAAGTCGCAGAGATATAAGCTTTACATAGTTTTTATTTAGCCGTTTTAATCAAAGAAAAGCCAGTATAAGAGGATAGCTTATACTGGCTTTTTTAGGTCTCTTAAACCCGTTTATTGGTTTGTATCACAGCCTAGTTATATCAAACCTTTGCGCTTCATATTGCGATAAACCACGATAACAATAATAATATTTGATATTAAGATGGCAAGCTTAAACCAGTCAAATGGGCTAGCAAACAAATAATAAATCTCAATAGGAATAAATATCCCGTAGCCTAACACCCCAAACCAATATGCCCAAGTTTTATCTTGCCACAAACCATAAGCTTCAAGAAAGCGCAAACTGGCATAAGCAAAAATGAGCAATAAAAATACTGGCCAATTTTTGCTTGCCTGCTGCGCTATGCGTACCGCACTATCAACTTGCGGTGCTAGCAGTTGCCCAAAGACTTGCTGCCAAGACGCAGTCGCTGTCGTTAGCCAATGCTCAAGGTCACTATGCCAGGACCATAAAGCCCCCGCCCCTAATAGCGCACCAACGCCTTTGACCACTTCATAGATTGCCACCGCTTTGATCGATTCGCTAGAGGTACTAGCGCCACTGCGCGGTGTATGCGGCTGACTGGTTAAATCTTGGTTATTATCCTTCGAGGATGGTAGCAGACTGTCATCCTGTCTGGGCAAATTAGGCAAAGAAAGTCTCCACCACACGACCCTGCAACTGCTCATTAAAGAACGGCGTGTTTTTCCCATTTGACAGCATGGTTTCTGTGGTTACTTGCCACTCAAGATTGGGATCGACCAACACCGCGCCGCCGATACTTTCATACTGCTCACTAATGCCCGCAATTTTTGCTGGATTAAGGCATATTTTATCGACCAACTGTTCAAGCGTTAATACCTGATCACGTACCAATTGACAGGCCAGCGCCATAAAGGTATCAAAATTTGAGATACCAGGCGTACTCTCAGCAAACGGTGCTTTTTTGGCGGTACTGTTTAGCGGCTCATGGTGACTGCAAATCGCATCAATCGTGCCGTCTTTTAGCCCGCGGCGAATGGCTTGCTGATCGGTATTACTACGCAGCGGCGGTAGTACATAGGCTTGGGCATTAAAGCCTTTTAAATTATCATCGGTTAAATACAGCTGATGCATCGCCACATCACAAGTCACCGGCAGACCTTTGTCTTTCGCCCAACGCATCAGCTCAATCGAAGACTTACAAGATAGTTGACTGAAATGTGCGGCAATACCCGTTTCTTCTACCATCAATAACTGTGTCGATAAAGCAACCGTTTCCGCAATCCAAGGAATCCCTTGCAAACCATGATACGAGGCGATATAACCTTCATGTGCCACGCCATCACCAGACAAACTTGGCTCGTCAGGATAAAAGAATACTTTCATGCCAAAAGTCGCCGCATACTCTAAAGTACGCAGTAACACCAAGTCATTACGAAAAGGTCGACGCGCATTAGAAACCGCGATACAGCCACCTTTTTTCAGACCAGCGATATTTGATGGTTGCTCGCCTTCTAAGCCTGCGGTCAACGCCCCTAAAACATGCAAATAAATACCGCCATCACTCAGCGCCCGCTCACGCAAACCTTTTAATAGCGAGCCATTTTCTAAAATGGGGTTGGTATCAGGTGGAATCACCACATGCAAAAAGCCATTGCCACGGGCCGCACGCCCTTCTGACTCTAACGTACCGTGTTGTTGTTGACCCGGTTCGCGTAAACGGGCGCATAAATCAACCAAGGGAGGCAGTAGCCACATTTCGCGCTCTGACTCAAGAGAAGCCAGCTTATCGGTTACTGTGCTTGGTAGCGCGTCTTTAAATGCTTGAGGAAGATGGTTAATTATCGGTGTATCCGTATTTAACGTAGTAGACATGAGCGTTATTACCGTATCAATAAAATGAGATAAATAAATATAAAACAGTGCAGCAGAGTATTATTGACTCGCAGCTTGATGCGCGCGCTGACCTTCCATTGCCAGTGACAATACTGCCATGCGGATCGCAATGCCATTGTTTACCTGCTTCAAAATCACAGACTGGTCACCATCGGCAACGCTTGAGGCAATCTCAACCCCGCGATTCATTGGTCCTGGATGCATCACCAACGCATCGGGTTTAGCCAGTGCTAGGCGTTCAGGCGTAATACCATAGTGTTTATAATATTCACTCGACGACGCCAGCAGCGGCGAGCCGATACGCTCATTTTGTATTCTTAATCCCATAATGACATCACAGTCGGTGACGCATTCGTTCATATCTTCATAAACTTGCACGCCAAAACGCTCAATACCTTTGGGTAATAAGGTACGCGGCGCACAGACACGAATATCTTTGACGCCTAAGGTTTGCAGCGCACTGATATCTGAGCGCGCGACCCGTGAATGCTTAATATCGCCGATGATGGCTACGGACAATTCTTCAAACGGGCGCGGTGCTTCACGGTGAATGGTGAGCATATCGAGCATACCTTGCGTCGGATGCGCATGCCAGCCATCACCGCCATTAATAATAGCAATATCAGGCGTCACTTCGGTTGCCATAAAATGCGCCGCCCCTGACGCTGAATGCCGTACCACAAAAATATCCGCTGTCATCGCTTGTAGATTCCACAGGGTATCGCGCAAGCTCTCGCCTTTTTTGGTACTAGAGCGCTCAATATCGATATTGAGCACATTGGCACCAAGACGCTTTTCGGCGACTTCAAAAGTGGTGCGCGTGCGCGTTGACGGTTCAAAAAACAAATTCATCACCGTATAGCCTTCAAGCTCAGGGCGGTTAATCAGTTGCCCATTATCATCAAAAAATGTCTCTGCTTTGGCAATAATTGCCTGCAGTTGCGCTTTACTTAAACCCTCTACCCCTAAGAAATGGCGAATACTGCCATCGTTATTGAGCTGCGGACGACTGAGCGAGGCGTTGAGCTTTTGATGAATAGTCTCAGGATCAAACTTGGCATAATCAGTCGGCGAAACGGTTGGTGTTGAGCGACTATCGATAGAATTTGACATAATGGCACATCTTTATTGTTAGGTGATATGAGGTGATTATCATTATTTAGGCGTTTTACGCTCGTTAAGCACACAGACAAGGACATTTTGGCGCTTATTTGCTACAATTTAGCGCAATGACAAACAACCTTAAAAGATAGCTTTTGGCGTCTTAGTGAGCAATGGCTCTAGACATATAGCAAACCTTATCAAAAGCCACTTATTAACACCATAAATAAATAATCATAGCGCTAGTGTAGCTGATTTTGTGGTCAGGACAAAGACGCCTTGCTGGGTATTTAAAAATTTGCCAAATTTAGGCAAATTAAAGGTGATCTAACCGTCTCTCAAACTTCTATTTAATTTTTATTCTCATTGGTCTTATTTTTAAAAGTACTTATTTTAATACTATCTATTTTAACCGTCTTTATCAGGAAACCTTATGACAACCTTAGCAAATTATCTAAACGCTGATGCCAGTAACCCGGCACTTAATGACGTAATTACCACTGTGACTAATGTTGGTAAAACCATCTCGCAGTTATTAAGAAAAGGGGCGTTAGCAGATATCTTAGGCGAAGCAGGTAATCAAAATGTCCAAGGTGAAGAGCAGAAAAAACTCGACGTCTTAGCTAACGATTTATTATTAGAGGCGTTGGCAAACAACGCGCATTGTGCAGGTGTTGCCTCAGAAGAGCTCGACGATGCTACCCCTGCCAACGCTGATGGTAGTTTATTGGTATTGTTCGATCCGCTTGATGGCTCATCAAATATCGATATTAATATGGCCGTCGGTACCATCTTCTCTATCCTACCGTACCAACGCCAAGGTCAAGTCAGTGCAAATAGCGATTTTTTACAAGCGGGTAATCAACAGCTAGCCGCCGGTTATTTGCTATATGGCACCTCTACGGTACTGGCATTAACCATCGCTGATAATGTCGTGATGTTTAGCCTAGACCCTGATAGCAATGACTATGTACTGATAGAAGAGGATGTTCAGATTGATGCGGATACTAGTGAATACGCTATCAACGCTTCAAACTATCGCTACTGGCAAGCGCCTATGCAGCAATATATCGACGAGCTCATCGCTGGCAAGACTGGCGTACGCGGCCGTGACTTTAACACGCGTTGGGTGGCGGCGATGGTCGGCGATGTGCATCGAATTTTATGTCGTGGCGGTTTATTCACCTATCCATTTGACACTAAAGATGCCAATAAAGCCGGCAAGTTACGCTTGATGTATGAAGCCAATCCGATGAGCTTATTGATTGAGCGCGCAGGCGGTGCTGCTACTGACGCGGTGCAGCGTATCTTGGATATAGAACCAACGGATATTCATCAACGTGTTCCTGTGGTACTTGGTAGTAAAAACGAAGTCGCTTACGTTAAAAATTTACATTTAAAACATGCTGATAAATAAATCATTTGTACCCAATTTGATAATCATCAGCGTACAGCGATATGAAAAATCGACTTTACGCTGATGATTCAAACTCTTTATATTTTAAGCGATCCATTATGGTAGCAAATCCCACCGAGCTGATTACCTCAGATAAAAATACGACTGTTAAACTTATCAAAGGGCTATTGACGCAAGCGCGCCAGCGTAAGAAACAAGGGCAAACCGTCATTGAAGGCGTGCACCTTATCGATGCCGCTCTGCGTAGCGATTACCCATTTGTGCAGATATTACTGTCTGAATCGGCGCACCAGCATCCTGAAGTTCAGCAGCTTTTGACGCGCCTGCCGACTTATACGCCTATTTTGACTTTAGCAGATAGCCTGTACGAAGGTATTCGTAGCTTAGGGACTGGCATCGATATCATGGCGCTGATTAACATTCCAGCGCCTAGCCTTAAACCCATCAATGATGACTGCTTGATTCTTAATGATGTCCAGGACAGCGGCAATGTCGGTACGCTACTGCGTACGGCGGCGGCAGTTGGCATTAAAAACATACTTTGTACCAGTGCAACAGCGCAAGCATGGTCACCAAAGACGCTCAGAGCAGGTATGGGCGCGCAGCTTGCCCTCAGCATTTACGAGGGGTTAAGTGTGCAAGATATTTTAGATTTCGTACAAACGCCGCTATTTGCCACCAGCTCACATACCGATACGGTCATTTATCAACATGACTTAAGAAAGCCAATCGCTTGGATTATGGGGCATGAAGGCCAAGGTGTTTGCGACGAGCTAATGCAGTGTGCCACCCCTATCGCCTTGCCGCAGCCTAACGGACAAGAAAGCCTGAATGTCGCCATTGCAGGCTCATTATGCTTGTATGAGACATTGCGTCAGAGAAGTTATGCTTAGAATCATTTAGAGAAAACACGAAAAACCCGCTATAAAAATAGCGGGTTTTTTCTGCTTAATTACTTATGCAAGAGGTAACAATTAAATCTTGCTAGTCAGCTCAGGCAATGCCTCAAACAAATCGGCTTCTAAGAAGTAATCAGCAACGCTCGCGATTGGTGATTCTGGATCATTGTTGATAGCAACGATGACTTTAGAATCTTTCATACCTGCTAAATGCTGAATCGCGCCTGAGATACCCGCTGCGATATAAAGGTCTGGGGCAACGATTTTACCTGTTTGACCAACTTGCATATCGTTTGGTACATAGCCTGCATCAACAGCAGCCCGTGATGCGCCAACCGCAGCGCCAAGCTTATCCGCTAGCGGCTCGATATATTTAGTGAAGTTTTCACCATTCGCTAATGCACGACCACCAGAAACCACGATGCTTGCAGAAGTCAATTCAGGACGGTCAGATTTTGCCATCTCTTCATTGACGAAGCTTGATTTACCCAAATCTTGAACATTATCGAGTGTCTCAACAGACGCTGAACCGCCTTCGCTTGCCACAGGATCAAAAGCAGTGGTACGGACTGTTAAAACCACTTTATCTTCTGAGGTCTTAACTGTTGCCGTGGCGTTACCTGCATAGATAGGACGCTCAAAGGTGTTTGCGTCTACGACCGCAGAGATTTCTGACAACATGCTCACGTCAAGTAAAGCGGCGACACGTGGCATAAAGTTTTTGCCAGTAGTGGTAGCAGCAGCGATGATATGGCTATAATCACTAGCGATGTCAGCAATCAATAGGGCGATATTGCCTGCCAATTGATGTTCATAAGCGGCGTTATCGGCTAATAGTACTTTAGTCACGCCTTCAGCTTTAGCGGCTGCATCAGCTGCTGCCTGCGCGCCGCTACCAGCGACCAATACATGGACGTCATCGCCTATTTGCTTAGCAGCAGCGATCGTGTTCAAAGTTGCCTTTTTTAGACTGGCATTGTCATGTTCTGCATATACCAAAATTGCCATTGTTTTTATCCTTTATTTATTCGTATCATCTATTCATGCGGTTGTTTGTGTACAAAACGATTTATCAAATCAGCTTAAATATGAAACCTTTTAGATAACATCATTTTGCACAAGATATGCCGTAGCAAAATATTAAAAGACTCACGCCTTAGATAACTTTTGCTTCATTTTTTAGCTTATCGACCAACTCGTCAACTGAACCTACCTTGATACCAGCTTTACGCTCAGAAGGTGGCACGACTTTGATAATTTCTTGCTTAGAAGTCATATCGACACCGAAATCAGCAGGCGTTTTTTCATCAAGTGGTTTTTTCTTCGCTTTCATGATGTTAGGCAATTTTGCATAACGTGGCTCATTTAAGCGTAAGTCAGTGGTGATAACCGCTGGTAGCTCAAGTGCTAGGGTTTGCAGACCACCGTCGATTTCACGCGTGACGTTGACTTTGCTGCCTTCAACTTTTACTTCTGACGCAAAAGTACCCTGACCGATACCCATCAATGCTGCTAGCATCTGGCCGGTTTGGTTGTTGTCGTCATCGATGGCTTGTTTGCCCAATAAGATAATATCCGTAGACTCAGTTTCAGCGATATTCTTAAGGATTTTAGCAACTTGTAATGGATAAGGTTTTTCGTCAGATATGACCAAAATCCCACGGTCAGCACCCAAGGCTAAAGCTGCACGAATTTGCTCTTGTGATTCTTTTGGACCGATTGAGGCGACGATGACTTCATCAATCACGCCCGCTTCTTTTAGACGAACGGCTTCTTCAACAGCAATTTCATCAAAAGGGTTGATTGACATTTTAGTGTTAGATAAATCTACGCCCGAATTATCAGCTTTTACACGAACTTTTACGTTGTAATCAATGACACGCTTGACCGCTACTAATGCTTTCATACGTTCCTCGTTTATTAATGTTATGAATTAAAAGTTACCAATTAAGAACCAAAGGTTCATTTTTTTCAAACTATGCTGCAAATTGTCGTTCAAAATACTACTAAAGGTTTTTACCACATTAACATAGATTTAAACATAAATATGTATAAGCCGCCCACCCAAGATATCGCGGCATCATATTTATTATTCGCTAGTCGTGATTTATTATTGGTATTTACTTGTATAAGTATTTACCAATAACAAAAGTATACCAGTAAACGATTAAATCCTGCTAAAGCTAAGCCAACCGTTATTATCAGACCCGTCTATCTTGCGTGAGCTCAGGACTAAGGTCAAGACAACGCCGTGAATAATGCGTCATAAATTTGTCACCATTGTTGCAAAAACTGTCTATAAGAGCCTAAATAGAGAGTTAATTTGCTCGAATACGCTAACTCGACCGTCCTTTATAACAGAGGCAGCTTTGTAATTATTGCCTACTTTACTATGATTTCATCTTCCGACTTTTTATTGTCTAGGCGGGTTATCAAGTTTATTGTTAGAGTTAATTAGCAAATGGCTGTCACGAATGTCGTCGAACAGCGACCAGTCAGGCGCGGTACTATCCTGCTTAATGACACTCATATCGCCAGTCGTTTCCATAATAACAGCGAATACTTCGCTTTTTGATTTCAATCCATTCCTACGCAATACTTCTTTCACGTCACTTTTGGTCAGATTGGCTTCTTTTAAATTATCGCAAAAATACTCTCCGTGCGCCATTAAGATAATTGCTTGATTATCAATCAGTGATTTTAGAGGTTTAGACTTACGCCTGATGACAGAGATGGTACCTTGAATAAGAAACAATACCGCAACGGCGACTAAGCCTTGTGACAAAGATGGACTGTCAGATAAGATGGTTGACGCCAGTATGCTACCGATAGCAACAGTCATGGCAAAATCATAGCTTGAAAGCTTGGAAAAACTGCGTAACCCCATCAACCGCGTAAACAAAATGAGTCCCAAGTATAATCCAAGCGCCGATAGTGAAATGCCAACTATTTGCGGCCATTCAATCGCAAACCATTTTTCCCACTGCATACACTCGCCTTTTTTATTTGGTTTTAACGTCTAAAAACTTTTTTAAACTAATCCTCTATTAAGATAACAGCATTATTGTCAACAATAAATAATCACACTTTGTCCAAACTTACAGAATTTAAGTCATTTTCTTAAAAAAATATCATAAAAAAAGCAACCTGATGAATGGTTGCTTTTTTTTAACGTCTAAACAGTATTTTTATTGTTTTAACAAACAAAGGAATCAATACTTATCGATCATCTTTATGGTATCAAGCTGGCTGATAAATCAGTTTACTCAATAACCACTAAGATTAGATAGCTTCGATTTGCTCAGCTTGTGGGCCTTTCTTGCCATCACCTAAGATGAAAGACACTTTTTGGCCTTCGGCTAGAGTTTTGAAACCGTTACCTTGGATAGCGCTGTAGTGAGCGAATACGTCTTGTCCGCCATTGTCTTGAGCGATAAAACCAAAACCTTTAGCTTCATTAAACCACTTTACAGTGCCTTCAACTTTCTCTGACATAAATTTTCCTAACTCTTTAACTGTTGGCGAGACGTGTGTCATCACCGATTAATTGATATATACTCAAGTGTTTTTTGCTAAGCGCATCGGCTTAAACCCTTGATTTATCTAGAAGATAACCTCAAGCTCTTGCCTAAAATCCTATGAGTACAAGCTGATTATAGCAGCTTTTCTAAACTGCAACAGGTTAAATTATTTTTTTTTGTAAAAAACCGCGGCCTTCTGTCAGCTTTATCATTAAATAAATATTTATTATTTAAATAATTGATTTTAATGGTTATTTTATAGTATCTAAGCTAAAAAAATTAATTTACGATACTCTTAATAGCACAACAACCAAAAATACCATCTAAACGCTAAAACATTGTTATGCAGGTAGCGGTAACCAGGGCGATAATAAAACCAGTAGACACAAGGCAAAAAATATCAAAGAAAAGGATTGGCTATAGGCGATATATTTAGCTGGCACCACCAAATCCTTCGGTGAGTCTGGTATGCCTTTGCGCTTGAGCAGACGCGTACCATATATCCAGCCGTAGATGGTATAGATGCTATAAGCGACTGGCACGGCAATGGCCAACGGCGCCAAATCAATGACGTACAACGCCAGAGTAGAGACAAAGAACCAAGCGGTATCAAGTAAAGAGCTGATGCGAAAGAACTTAGATTGCGGCAGCTTACCTTGGTTGCGCTTGAGCATCTCGCCTTCTATCCAAATCAATACTGCTACCACAGCGCTCAGAGTAATGTAGATAAATTGCGGCGTCAGCCAGTTAGGACTTGGTATTTGCACAACAGACAACCTGTAATCAAGAAAGAATAAGAATAAAAAATCAAGCGCTCAGATCATTCTTTAGCGTTTGGTTTTAGTATTTTTTTAAATAAAATAAGCAAGTCTGCTTATATGAGGCAGTAATAAAGAGTTTTCAACCACTAACAAGTGATTACGGTGGCAACTTTCTCTAGATTATTGAATTGCTAGCCATTAAAAAACCCATGCTATCGAGTGATAACATGGGTTTTGATTTTTAGATAACTAAAATGATAGAGATTTGATTATTGCTTAATTGCTTAACCATTCACTAATAAATTAGTTTTTGTCTTTATCGATGATTTTATTGCCACCAATCCAAGGCATCATGCCGCGCAATTTCGCACCAGTCACTTCGATTTGGTGCTCAGCGTTGTTACGACGACGGGCAGTCATTGAAGGATAGTTGGTTGCGCCTTCACTGATGAACATTTTTGCGTATTCACCAGATTGGATGCGTTTTAGCGCATTACGCATCGCTTCACGTGACTGTTCGTTGATCACTTCTGGACCAGTCACGTATTCGCCGTACTCAGCGTTGTTGCTGATTGAATAGTTCATATCAGCGATACCGCCTTCATACATGAGGTCAACGATAAGCTTTAGCTCATGTAAGCACTCAAAGTAAGCCATTTCAGGAGCATAGCCGGCTTCAGTTAGGGTTTCAAAGCCCATTTTTACCAGCTCAACCGCGCCGCCACAAAGTACCGCTTGCTCACCAAATAGGTCGGTTTCGGTTTCATCTTTAAAGGTCGTTTCGATGATGCCTGAACGACCACCACCAACACCAGCAGCATAAGACAAGGCTAACTGCTTAGCTTGACCAGACGCATCTTGATAGATAGCGATTAAATCTGGGATACCGCCACCTTTGGTAAATTCTGAACGTACGGTATGACCTGGTGCCTTAGGCGCCACCATAATAACGTCAAGGTCGCTACGTGGCTCTACTTGGTTGTAATGGATCGCAAAACCATGAGCAAAAGCAAGGGTTGCACCTTCTTTGATGTTTGGCTCAATCACATCGCTATAAAGCTGTTTTTGGAACTCATCAGGGGTCAAAATCATCACGACGTCAGCCGCTTTTACCGCTTCTTCTACTTCAGCAACTTTAAGGCCCGCGTTTTCCGCTTTTTTCCATGAGCTAGAATTGGCACGTAGACCAACGGTGACATCGACGTCTGAGTCTTGTAAATTCAACGCGTGTGCATGGCCTTGTGAACCGTAACCAATAATGGCAACTTTTTTGCCTTGGATGATTGATAGATCACAGTCTTTGTCATAATAAACGTTCATAAATAGAGTCCTTTTCCTAAAACATGGCTGGCCATGGATAATAAGCGCTTCTGCTCTAACCGAAACTCTAAAGTATTGGCTAAAATGAGCGCGCTGTTGATAATAAATTAAGGTTTTTAATAACGATTATAAAATTATAAGCTTAGGGTTTTTTCGCCGCGTGCAATACCAATGACACCCGAACGCACCACTTCCATAATGCGCTCGCGACCAATCACATCGATAAAGCCGTCAAGCTTGGCTTTATCACCAACGATTTGAATGGTGTATAGGTTAGAATTGACATCAACGATTTGAGCGCGGAAAATATCAGCACTGCGTTTAATCTCTTCACGTACACCGCCCGACGCTCGTACTTTAATAAGCATGAGCTCACGCTCGACGTGCACATTGTCTGTTAGATTGAGCACTTTAACCACTTCAATCAATTTATGCAATTGCTTGGTGATTTGCTCGATTCTTTCAGGCGAGGTAATGGTAGTGACCGTCAGACGTGAGATACTTGGATCATCAGTAGGGGCGACGTTTAGCGTCTCGATGTTATAGCCGCGTTGGGAGAACAAGCCGACTAACCGCGACAACGAACCCGCTTCGTTTTCCATCAATACCGAAATCAGATGTTGTTGTTGCATTAGGTACGCTCCCCTTTTGTTAACCACATATCACGCATCGCTTGCCCAGCGACTTGCATCGGATAAACATGCTCATTACGATCGACATAAACGTCGATAAATACCAATTTATCAGTCATAGCCATAGCTTCAGCCAATTGTGCTTCCATAGTCGCAGGATCGGTAATCTTAATACCGACATGACCATAGCTTTCAGCCAATTTGACAAAGTCTGGTAGTGAGTTCATATAAGACTGCGCATGACGGCCTTCATACAGCATGTCTTGCCATTGTTTAACCATACCCAACTGTGCATTGTTTAGGTTCAAAATCTTGACTGGCAAGTTATATTGTAGGCAAGTCGATAGCTCTTGAATATTCATCTGAATAGAGCCTTCACCGGTAATACACACCACGTCACGCTCAGGATTGGCAAGTTTTGCCGCCATCGCATAAGGCAAGCCTACACCCATGGTGCCCAAACCGCCGGAGTTCAACCATTGACCAGGCTCATTATAAGTATAATAAAGCGCGCCAAACATCTGATGCTGACCGACGTCACTGGTGATAATGGCGTTACTATTGGTTACTTTATCCAAAGCCTGCACCACCGCTTGTGGCTTAATACCATTATCAGTATTAGTGTCATAACGTAGGCCATGACGCGTACGCCATTCATTAATTTGTGACCACCAATCTAACAAGGCATGTTGCTCAAGCTCTTTATCATCACCGATGATCTCTAACATATCGGTCAAAACCGCTTTAACATCGCCAACGATTGGAATATGGGCATTAATGGTTTTTGAAATGGATGCCGGATCAATATCGATATGAATAATCGTGGCATTCGGACAGAATTTTTTGACATTATTGGTCACGCGGTCATCAAAACGTGCACCGATTGCCAAGATGACATCAGCGTGATGCATACTCATATTGGCTTCATAGGTGCCATGCATCCCAAGCATGCCTAAGAACTGACTATCAGAACCTGGGAAAGTACCCAAACCCATTAAGGTATTGGTAACTGGTAAGTTTAAGCGATGAGCAAGCTCAGTCAACTCTTTACTGGCTTTACTCCAAATGACCCCGCCGCCTGCATAAATAACAGGACGCTGTGCTGACAATAAAGTTTCAACGGCCTTTTTAATTTGACCGCTATGACCTTTTAGTGAGGGCTGATACGAGCGGATAAACACGTCTTTTGGATATTCATAAGCAAATTTTTCACTTGGCGCTGTCATATCTTTTGGTACGTCAATGACTACTGGGCCTGGACGTCCAGACTGAGCGATATGAAAGGCTTTTTTGACAATCATAGGGATTTCGCTAGCATGGCGCACTTGGAAGCTATGCTTGACGATAGGACGTGATACACCGACCATATCGGTTTCTTGGAAGGCATCTTCACCGATTAGGCTACTAGGTACCTGACCTGAAATAACCACCATCGGCACCGAATCCATAAACGCGGTGGCGATTGCCGTCACGGTATTGGTCGCACCTGGACCTGAGGTCGCTAAGACCACCCCTGTCTGACCTGTGACTCGCGAATAAGCATCTGCCATGTGGCCGGCTGCTTGTTCATGACGCACTAAAATATGCTCAATACTTTCTTGTTGAAACAAGGCATCATAGATATGTAGAACGGCGCCGCCTGGATAGCCAAAAATATATTTGACCCCTTCATCGGTCAATGCTTGCACCAACATCTCAGCGCCAGATAGCATCACAGGCTGCTCGCTACCCTCTGCAAGGCGTTGTTGCTTTTCTTCAAAATTTTTGGCGGCATTACCCGTTTGGGTATGTCCAGTCATATTCGGACTTTGCGTGGTTTGCGTCACTGTCATCACCTTTTTTTGTGGTAAGAATGGTCGCTCATTTATAAAAGAAAACACCGTTTTTACAAGGTTATTGGTCTTATAAAGAAGACTTGGGATTCTTATCCATATCAAGAATGTGTGCCTACTATATTCAAGTAACACTGTTATATAGAACAGCATGGCCCTCAAACACAGCAATATATGTAGGGTCAGCTTTGTGGCAGGATTTTATCGACAGACAGTGACAAGATGCGAATGCACCTATAAAAGAGGCTTATTATTTTGAGAATACCAAGTTACGACAGTGATAAATAAATAGAGGCAGGATATAAAACGACTCTCAATAATATTGACACGCTATAGGATCGCTAAATCTTATAACTTATTTAATGAGTTGTTGTTAAAACTACACATTGCGCCCTATTTTTTATTACAGCCAAATCTTACGAACCACAGTAATAATAAGTTTATCTTAGTCATTGTAGACAGATAAGTCCGCAGACAATAAATATAGCTTTGAATACGCATTAGGATAATGGCATTTTATTCCATATCATTGTCACAAAGAAAATAAAACTGAGCAAGCTACTGATAAGCAACCCGTAGTCCTTATTTTCAAGTGCCACGGCAATTTTATAAAAGCCGCTCACTGACCAATCAACTGCTATTATATTCGATGGTTTGGGCACCTTTGTCAAGAAAAACTTCTAAACCCTATGCCTAACTATTAGTTATTAAATAATGTACATTTATAAGTATTATTTGCTAAAATCAAACGCTAGTGTATTTATATTGTTATCAAGACGATTAAATATTATCCTTATCTGATAAATACGTCCGTTTCTTACCTATTAAGAGGATTGTCATTATGGCAATTGTTACCATGGCATCTGCGTTTCGTGTGAACACCGCTACCAAACTGCTTCTAAGTATCAGCACGGCGTGTATGCTCATGCTGCCAATCAATGCCAGTCATGCCATTCAGGTTTATAAATCTATCGGCGCGCATGGCGAGGTGAAGTACAGCCAACACGCCCCGCAAAACGGTAGAAATATTGAAGTGATAGAGTTTCGTAGTGACGGCAGACAAAGTAACGCCGGACAATTGGCAGGGAAAACCGAAGCCAATCAAGCGGCTCCGCAAAGTGCTGAAGAACAGCGCGTGGCTCAGCTAGAGGCGCGCATTAAAGAACAAGAAGCACAGGCGAATGCTCAGCGTTGCCAGTCATTACGCAATAATTTAACCAACCTAAATGTTGGTGGGCGTATCTACGAGATGGATGCCAATGGTAAACGTCAATATTTAGATGGCCGTGAAATTGAGCTAAAACGCGAGCGTGTACAGCAAGCCATCAATCAATATTGTAATGGTACCTAAACTCGGTCTTTATATACCTTTGAATAATACCATCACTGCTCTATTCAACGTTAGTCATTGATACTGATAACTGATGATTCAGTCAGTTATCAGGTGCATAATATGGCGAATAGCAGCGGGCATATCTTGCGCTTGTAAGCCTCGTTGGCCGATCAATAATGAGCGAGTATTATGAGCATGGCTAAGACTTTCTAAATTTTCTGTCTGTCCCGCTAAGCAGTCGCCTGCCAGACCATGAAGCAGAACCGCTTGGTGCAAACTACGCGCTTCTTCGGTTAAATCCTTTTGCGCTAGTAGACCTGCAATGACGCCTGATAACACATCGCCCATGCCAGCGCTTGCCATCCCCGCATTGCCGACGCCACAAACGTAAATTTGTCTTTCCTCAGCCTTTTGCTCTAGCACTAACGACCCTGCACCTTTTAACACCCAATCTCCGCCATAGATTTTGGCGCACTGCTTTATTGCTACCAATCTATCAGCTTCTACTTCACTGACCTCTTTATTCAACAGTCTTGCCGCTTCACCACTATGCGGTGTTAGGCAAACTTGATGTTCGCTACTATGTGTTTTTAGCTGTGTAACCAGTTTATGCTGCTCTGCCTGCAATGTTGCCAAATGATATAGACCATCAGCATCAATCACTATTGGTTTGCTGTTTTCTATCGCCGTTTGGATATAACTTATAAACAACGCTTTTGCTTTGTCATCACGGCCAAGTCCCATGCCGATAGCAATAACACTGGCTTCTTTGATAAGATTTTTTACGCCATCGGTATCATGTAAATTGATGGTCATCGCATCGGGCAGTGAGGTTAATAGCGCTCCATGAAATGCTTCATGACAGGCGACGGTAATTTTCCCCGCACCAGTCGCCATCGTACTTGAAGCCGAGAGGATAGCGGCACCGCCCATGCCCTGCGAGCCATCAACGCGATTACCGCCAATCACCAATACGTGCCCGTAACTGCCTTTATAACTGTTTTGACGGCGTGGATTTAATGGATAAGCTGCTGTCAGTAGCTTGGCAATTGGTTTAAATTCTTTACGATTCGTTTGATAAGGGATGAGCGGAATGTCAATCACTTGTCCGCTATAATCCATACCATCATTAGTATGTAAACCAAATTTTCGCGCAATCAAACATAACGTCGCATCAGCGTGTACAGCTACTTGGTCGAATACTTGCCCAGTAGAAGCAACCAAGCCACTGGGCACATCAACCGCAACGATCAAAGCGCCATTATGCTGCGCGGCATCGTTAAGACTATTAATCGCCTCTTTATAAATACCATCAGGCGCGCGATCTAAACCTATACCAAATAACGCATCGACGTAGACGTCTACTTGTAGCTGCTCACTTACGTTTTGCTTGTCATCAGAACTGATGTCTTCAAAGCGTAAATAATCACAGTTAGCAGACAGCGCTATTTGTAGAGCTTGGTTGGCATCAGATAAAGAAGCTTCTTTGTTAGATGACTGCGTTGTCTCAGCTATCGCAAAAACTTGTTTATCAAAGCCAACCGTGATGATTTGTACTTGCCAGCCTATTTGCTGCAAATAATAAGCAATCAACCAACCATCACCGCCATTATTACCCTTTCCAACCCAAATACTTACTCGAGGCGAACAATTATTGCGATTATCAGTGTTAGTAAGTGCTGAGGAATAAGAATTAAGCATTTTTTGCTCATAAAGCACCACAATATAATGTGCCATCTGCCATGCAGCCTGCTGCATTAATCCAAAACTATCATGACCTGCGCCAAACCATGCCTGCTCCATAGCATAAATCTGCTGACTACTATACAACGCTACTGGTATGGTCGTTTTTGTGGATACATCGGTTGCTACTGGCATGGTTCATCCTCGCTTATTTTTATTGGCTGGTTTTATTATTTTAATCATAAGATAATGTATGGGTGGTATCAGCTCTATCAAATTTTACGAGAGCTTACAGCTTGGTATAAATACAGATTTATTGGTTTTGCTACTTGCGCTCGTCGCTCACTGGCTTATCATACTGCTATTCACATTATCATTTATAGCGCATTATGAATACCAAAGCCCAACCTACCCACCTTCAATCAACACAGTCAGGCGCACAGACCTCAGATGCTCACAATTTAGCAGCGCAGACATCTGCGCCTAATCATGCAGAGCAAGCAAGAATTGCCGTTCATAATGCGTCAGAATTTGCTACACCGGCAGACGTCAAACAATGGATTAAAACCCAAGCGCAAGGCCTAGGATTTGCTGACTGTGGTTTTTTATCGGTGCATCATCCTTTATTTATCGAGCAAACAGAACATCTAAAGCAATGGCTGGCAAAAGGGTATGAGGGGCAATTGCAGTTTATGCATCATAACCATCATCTGCGGGCCCAACCTGAACAATTGGTAGAAGGCGCGAAAACCATCATCAGCGTGCGCATGGATTATTTAACCCAAACTCCCACGCCGCGCGCAGTCACTGATAACGCTTATCCCAATCAAGGTATCATCGCCCGTTATGCTAGGGGGCGTGATTATCATAAGACCATGCGCAGTCGCTTAAAGCAATTGGCATTAAAAATTGAAGCCATGCTACCTGAATGGCAGCATCTTAATATTGGCTCAGAGCAGGATTTTATTTTTCGCCCCTTTAGCGATTCTGCGCCTATCTTTGAGCGTCCTATTGCCGATGCGTCCGGTCTTGGTTGGACGGGCAAACATACCCTGCTCATAAACAAGCAAGCTGGCTCGTTTTTTGTATTAGGCGAGCTATTTATGAGTCTTGAGCTGCCTGATGACGAACCGGTCAAGGAGCATTGCGGCAGTTGTAGCGCCTGTATTGACGTCTGCCCTACGCAAGCAATTATTGCGCCCTATGAGCTTAAAGCCTCTGCTTGTATCTCTTACCTTACCATCGAACACGACGGCATTATTGACAGCAAATATCGCCGTGCCATCGGTAATCGCATCTTTGGCTGTGATGACTGTCAGCTTATTTGTCCGTGGAATCGCTATGCCAATATCACCCCAGTAGAAGATTTTTCCCCAAGGCATAATCTTGATAACAGCAGTTTACTTGAGCTATGGCAATGGCAAGAAGCGGAGTTTATGAAAAAAACCGAAGGCAGTCCGCTTAGACGCACCGGTTACGTGAATTTTTTACGCAATATCGCCATTGGTCTTGGCAATGCAGATGGTAGTACGGAAATAATTACTCAGCTGCAAGCAAAATTAGGCGTTCATAATGCCATGCTAGACGATCATATCCATTGGGCAATTAAAGAACAACAGGAAAAATTAGAAAATTTAAAACCGTAAATTCTATGCAAAATAAAGACCAAAAAAAATGCCTCTAATTATATTAAGAGGCATTTTTATTAGCACATAACTTTAAATATCTGTGTTTAAGCGCTTATGTTTAAATACTTATATTTAAACGCTTAGCTTTAAGCACTTAACAGCCTATTACGGCTTAGGAATACGTAGAACTTGACCTGGATAAATCTTATCGGGATCAGAAAGCATTGGTTTGTTGGCTTCAAATATTTTCATATAATCGCCAGTTGAACCATACACTTCTTTGGCAATTTTAGATAAGCTATCACCAGATTTTACTGTGTACATGGTAGATTCAGGCGCATCTTCTTCAATATCGATATTATCAATAACTTTAGCGACGTTTTGCACGTTACCGATAGCGATAATAGCTTTTTCGCGATCCGCTTGGGTTTTGGCCTTACCACTGATTTCTGCAGTATCTGTAGAACCATTATATTTCACTTTTAGATTACTGATATTCAGATTTTGCTGCTGAATACGGCGTAGTAAAATATTGGCAACTGACTGAGCAGAAGGCTCTGTGCTTTGAACTGGAGTATTAGCATCCGCTTTGGTTTCTGCTTTAGCGTCATGCTTGGCATCGTCACGGTTAAAAATCTTTTCACCGATGTCTTTTGCGAAACTGAACATACCCATAAAATTGCTCCTTAAAATATTGTTATCTATTATTTATCATTATTGTTTTAATAGGCAATGTATTTAACGTTTGTCACTCTCGCATCGCCTACATATGAACATAACTTTTATCTCTAAACAGTGGTTTTAATCGATATAACAAATATCACCTTATTACTGCTTACCATTCTTAGTATAGACAATGGCAAATACCGTCTCTAGTAATAGTATGTTGAGTAATGTTGATTTGGCGTAGCTTATGTAACTTTATTATTAATAGCTACCATTCAAATATGGCAGTGAATTGAGCAAATATAAGCAGTAAAACAGAGAAATAATCACTACCTCTAAAAAATAGCGTTAAAAAAACCGCTTATCAATAAAGATAAACGGTCATAGCACACTTACTAAGCAAAGGATTAATTACAATTGCGCTTGTACGTAATCAATGGCTTTTTGAACAGTCGTTAGTTCTGCTGAATCTTCATCAGGGATAGTGATGCCGAAATCGCTTTCGAATGACATAACCAGTTCAACTAGGTCTAATGAATCAGCGCCTAAGTCTTCCATGAATGAAGCATCATTATTGATATCTTCAACGTTCATACCTAATTGTTCCGCTACCGCAGATTTAACTCTTAGCTCGGTATCATTACTCATGTAGATTTCTCCTTTTTGATCTATTATTTCGACAAATTGCCATAGTCTTATGATAAAGCACTATGGCAGTATATATAAAATGGGCTGGTCAAATTATCACGGCTGTCTGGAAGACAGATAACCAATTATACGTTTTGACTAATGTCTGCTAAAACCTAGCTATCATACAGGGCTTTGACAAAAAAGTATCCGCTATTATAGCACCCTTTATTATAGTTTACACTCGTTCACAGAGTTTTTTATTATAACTATGTAACGCACCGTTATAATAATAAATAACGCTAAATTAGAATAATAACTTCTAACCCTACATGTACATACCGCCATTGACAGGAATAACCGCGCCAGTAATATAGCTGGCTTCATCACCTGCTAAGAAAAATACGGCGGCGGCAATATCTTCTGGCTGACCAAGACGGCTGATTGGAACCGCATCAAGCATTGAGTTAAGTAGGCGCTCGTCAAGCTCATCGGTCATATCGGTTTCAATAAGACCCGGTGCCACACAGTTAATCGTCACTTGGCGTGAGCCGATTTCGCGCGCTAGCGTTCGGCTAAAGCCTTCGACGCCGGCTTTAGTGGCCGCATAGTTAGATTGACCCGCATTGCCCATTTGTGCAACCACAGAAGTAATATTGATGATACGACCACGACGCGCTTTCATCATTCCGCGTACTGCCCGCTTACTCATACGATAAACCGAAGTCAGATTGGTATCGACAACATTGTCCCAATCTTCATCTTTCATACGCATCAATAAACCATCTTGAGTAATACCGGCATTATTAACCAGCACTTGTACGGCACCGTAAACACTTTCGATTTCTTCAAATAACTTATCAATCTGCGCCGTATCGCGCACGTCTAGCACGCGCCCGATACCACCACTATCGTTTAAGTATTCTTCGATAAGTGCTGCGCCTTTTTCGGTGGTCGCGGTGCCAATGACAAAGTGTCCTTCTTTGGCAAAACGTTTGGCAACGGCTTTACCGATACCGCGGCTTGCGCCTGTCACTAATGTAATCGTACGGCTCATGATAATACCTCCATCAACTTATCTAAACGGGCAGGCTTGTCGGTAGGATAACTCACAATAGGATGTGCTTGACGCTTGGCCAAATTACTTAAAACATTACCACTGCCACATTCGATTAAAATATTAATTTGCTTGTCGGCCAATTCCTGCATGGTTTTTGACCATAAGACTGGTTCACTGAGCTGCTCGGTCAATGCTTGCTTGATAGCGACTGCATTGCTTTCAACGCGCGCATGGCGGTTTTGAATCACTGGAATGGCCGCTTGATCAAATTGAATGGCTGCCAACTCTTGCGCCAAAGCGCTAGTCGCAGGCTCCATAAGCGCACAATGCGACGGCACACTAACCTTTAATGGGATGGCTTTTTTACCGGTATTTTGAACTTTATCAATCACGGCATTGACACCAGGGGCGTTACCTGAAACCACCACTTGACCTGGACTATTAAAGTTTGCGGCGCCAACAATGGCATCATCAACGTGCTCGGTCGCTTGTTCGCATAAGTTTTCGACGCGGTGGTCTTCAAGACCCAGTACCGCTGCCATCGCTGTATCGACCCCTGCCACCGCCTCTTGCATCAATTGACCGCGTTTATGCACCAGTTTGACCGCATCAGCTAAGGATATTACGCCAGCAGCACATAAGGCGCTATATTCACCCAAGGAATGGCCCGCTAGGTAACAAGGCTTATCTTCTATTTTTTGTTGTAAGATGCGCCAAATAGCGATACTAGCAGTCAATAAAGCCGGCTGAGTATATTGGGTTTGGTTCAGTTTGTCTTCGTCCTGACAAATTGCCCATAAGTCTTCACCAAGCGCTGTACTGGCTTCGGTAAAGGTATCACGAATTTCAGGATAGGTTTCAGCAAGCTCGCTCAGCATACCGACCACTTGTGAACCTTGTCCAGGGAATAGCACAGCTATACGGGTGGGTTGTTTTTTTACCATATCGGGTACAGAGGCCATAACCAATATTCCTTATTTAATTGGAAATACCCCTAAATGAATGGGGTTTATTATAGAATTAGAGACTAATAAAAAGATTCGCTGTACAAAGCACCGCTATCATTATTCCTTTAAGACAGCTGACTGCTATTAAACTATACACTGACGCAGACAATAAGCATAGCTATCAAAGACTGAACGCTTAAAATGTGTTATCTCTATAATCACTACTTGATAAAAAATAGATAACAAAAAGCCAAGATATCTGACTTCATAATATATGATAGTGAGATAACTTGGCTCTTGTTTGCTTAAACTGCTTGCACCATAACAACTGTGTAAAATCATCGATAGTCATTAGAACTACCAGCATTTTGCATCAACCATCAGCGCGCAAATAAATTAAGCGTCTTGACTAACTTTGAAAAGCTGGCGACCACGATAGAAACCATCTTTAGTCATGTGATGACGACGATGTTTTTCACCAGTAGTAGCGTCGATGCTTAATTCAGCCACTTCCATACGATGATGTGAACGGCGCATGTCACGACGAGAACGACTTTTACGACTTTTTTGAACAGCCATGATATAGCTCCTATACTTAAAAGGGTTAAGCTTGAAATTCAGCTTTAATCGATACCGACAGAGGCTATATAATCACAACAACCTAAGTCTTACGCATCATTAGTTAAATAGATTGCCACACGTATTAAAGCGCTGATTACGTCTAAAATCTATAGTTCGTTTGCAAGGCTAGCTTCTCTCTGCCAGCGGCAGGTTGCTAGAATGCAATAAACGGGACATTATACGCATGTTTCGCCAATTAATAAAGCCTTGCTTTTCACTCTTGGGCAAAAAGCTGATAAAAGGTAGAAAGTAATGTTTTATCGACGTTATACTGCCAGTTACGCGGCTATAACTTGCCCTTTAACGATGCTAACGCTGCAAAAGGATTCTCATTTTCCTCTTCTTCTGGAATGTCGCCAAACTGCTCAACGCTCATCTCGCAATCATCGTGCTTTGGTGCCATAGGCGCTTTTAGCAAAATTTCATCTTCGATCAATTTTTTAAACGGCAATAAACGCTCAGGCGCAGGCTCAGTGATAATTTCATCGAGCAGCAAGTAATCCTGCTCTTCACCGACCAAACGCACTTGGCTTTCGTTATCTAATAATGCAATATCATAGTCATCAGTCAAATCAATAGCAATCGGTTGCAAACAACGCTGACAAGTCAACCATATCTCACCTGTGAGAGTAAAAGACAAATGCAACACATTATTATGGCGATATAGATTGGCTTTAAGCTCAAGGTTTGATTGCTCGTGCTCAGTTGACAAGATGGCATTTAGGCGCTCAAACGAACGCGGCGCAACTTGCCCTGACCATTCAAAGCCACTGTCTTCCCATTTGCTTAAAGAGATATCCTCTGGCAAGTTGCTCGACATCGTAGCTGCTGTTTTGTCAGCCTGAAGCGCTGACGGCTTGTTTATTGGAGTGCTTGACATGCGCGGCCTCATTCATCAAAAACGGTGTATAATATTGCCTGCCATACTAACGGAAAGCGCTGATGAGCGCTAGGGCTAGTATGTTAAGATTTTTGGTAAGTGCTTTCGTATTAAGTTTGCATTTACCTTGGCTTGCTCGCGTTGCAAATCACGCGCTCTACCTTTTTATTTGGTTAATATATTCATATGATATCGCCTGCTGTGGATCCTGACTTTTCTATTTTGCTTTCTGTTTCTGACGCAAAACGCTTGCTACATCGTTTAAATACTTTAGAAACCAAAAAGCCACCTGAGTCTTTGAGCGCTATTTCAGAGATGCAGTTAAACGCACTGTCAGAACAATGGCAGAAAATTATCCATGCTGAAAATATCAACACTGTTGATGAGAATGAAAAAACAACGACCGATTGGCTGATAAGTCTCTTTAATACGTTATTTGCCCACCAGCACGTTATCCTAGTACGTGGCGCTGGCGAACCAGAGTACTTTCCTGCCAAAGACAATCAGCCAGCACGTATTGAATTTGCCCATGGTTTCTTTCAAAGCGCATTGCATGAGCTAAGCCATTTTTTTATTGCAGGTGAGCGTCGTAGACAGCTCTCTGACTTTGGCTACTGGTATGCTCCCGATGGGCGCACAGAGGCTCAACAACAAGCGTTTGAGCGTGTAGAAATCAAGCCCCAAGCGTTAGAGTGTTTATTTACTTTAGCGTGCAGACGTCCTTTTCAAGTCTCGCAAGACAATCTGTTTGCCACCTTTGATACCAGTACCAGCACCTTTGCGCAGGACGTCTATCAGCAGGCCAAAGCATATATCGCTGAACCTCACGTCATACCACGTGATGCCAAAATATTATTGCAAGCATTATTGACGCTTTGCACTATTGATTAGCAACACAAAATTGTTCTCTGTATATGTATTTCCTATCGAAAGTAATCCGTGGCGGTAGTGTTAACGTTTCCCTACTCACCGTAACGCCTTGCTAATAAACTTATATTTACTTTGCGTTATACTGATTGAATAGTAGTTCTATCTTTTGATGCTGTCAGAGAGATATGCTAAAAAACAAAAAAAAATTCATTTTTTAAAAACTACCTACGAAGCACTCTATAATTAAAAAATAAGGAAAAATCATGCAAGTATTTTACATTCATCCGGACAACCCACAACCGCGGCTTATCGAACAAGCAGCGGATTTATTACGTAATGATCAATTAGTTATCTATCCTACCGATACCAGTTATGCGTTTGGCTGCCGCTTAGGCGCTAAAGACGCGCTAGAAAAATTAAAACATATCCGTGAGCTTGATGATAAGCATCAATTTACCTTGTTATGTCGCGATTTAAGTGAAATTGCCAACTATGCCACGGTAGACAATGTGCAATTTAAACAGCTAAAAGCCCATACACCGGCACCGATTACCTTTATCTTAAACGCCACCAAAGATGTACCTAAGAAGTTGGCGCATCCTAAGAAAAAAACCATTGGTATTCGCGTGCCAAGCAATCCTATTGCGCAAGCATTGCTAGCAGCGATGGATGAACCTATATTGACCAGTTCACTCATATTGCCGCATCGAGATGAGATATTGGATGATCCATTTGAGATTGAAGAGTTACTCGGTAATCAAATAGATGGTCTCATTAATGCGGGTATAAAGACGACCAAACTGACTACTATCGTCGATATGACCACTAATCAGCCCGAAATCATCAGACAAGGTGCTGCTGACGTCAGCTCACTCGTACCATAAAAAAATTTAATAAATAAAAAGCATAAAAAAAGCTCCAATAATTTGGAGCTTTTTTTATTATACAATGAGCGTATAAAATTAGTCACGATCAACCAATTCTACATAAGCCATTGGCGCATTGTCACCATCACGGTAACCGCATTTTACGATACGCAAATAACCACCTGGACGAGTTTGGTAACGAGGACCTAACGTGCCAAATAATTTGCCTACCATAGTTTTGCTACGCATACGGCTAAATGCCAAACGGCGATTAGCAACGCTGTCTTCTTTAGCCAAAGTGATTAATGGCTCAGCAACACGGCGCAATTCTTTTGCTTTTGGTAAAGTTGTTTTGATCAGTTCATGCTCAAATAATGAGTTGGTCATGTTCTGAAACATTGCCTTACGATGACTGCCGGTACGACCCAGCTTGACTCCACTCTTACGATGGCGCATAGTCAAAAATCCTTAAAGTTTAACGGCTACGATAAGAAAAGCGATCATCGACACGAAGGTCAGCTGGTGGCCAATTGTCTAGGCGCATACCGAGCTCTAAATCTTTAGACGCTAATACGTCTTTGATTTCGGTCAATGATTTCTTACCAAGATTTGGGGTTTTTAGTAGTTCAGTCTCTGAACGCTGTACCAAATCACCGATATAGTAAATGTTTTCAGCTTTCAAGCAGTTGGCTGAGCGAACCGTTAGTTCAAGATCGTCCACAGGGCGTAATAGCACCGGATCAACCTCTTCTTTTTCTTTCACAGGCTCAGGCGCTTCTTCAGCTTCTAGGTCAACAAAGATAGAAATCTGCTGTTGTAAAATAGTGGCTGCTTTACGAATTGCTTCTTCTGGATCGATAGTGCCATTAGTTTCAAGCTCGATGATAAGACGATCAAGATCGGTACGTTGTTCTACACGTGCGTTCTCAACCTGATAAGCAACACGCAGTACTGGACTAAAACTTGCATCAAGCTTTAAGCGTCCAATCGCTTTAGTGTCACCATCTTCACGGCGCTGGTTTGCTGGCTCATATCCACGACCCATTACCACACGCAAACGCATCTTAAGATGACCACGGTCGCTTAATGTACCTAATACCAATTCTGGATTGATAATGTCGACATTATGCGGCAACGTGATGTCTGCAGCAGTAATAGTGCCTGGACCTTGTTTATCCAAGGTCAAGAATACTTCATTTTGGTCATGAAGGGTGATTGCCAAGCCTTTTAAGTTCAAAAGCAAGTCAAGCACGTCTTCTTGTAGTCCTTCAAGCGTTGAATATTCATGGTCAACACCATCAATCTCAGCTTCAATGACTGCAGCACCAGGTAATGAAGATAACAAGATGCGACGTAAGGCATTACCTAAAGTATGCCCAAAGCCGCGTTCTAACGGTTCGAGCGTGACTTTCGCAATTGTTTCATTAACCGTATCCACGTTAATGGCGTTCGGCGTTAGAAACTCAGTTGCACTTAGCATCATGATGTCACCTCGATTTATTAAACTGGTTTAATTAACGTCAATTGCTCAATGCTATTATTATAACATCGAGCAGTACGTTACTTACTTAGAGTATAGCTCAACGATCAAGCTTTCGTTGATTTCAGCAGGTAGATCAATGCGATCAGGCGCTTGTTTAAACGTGCCCTGTAGCTTGCTGTGGTCAACATCTAGCCATTCTGGAATACCACGTTGTGTCGCTAGTTCAATAGCGTTTTTAATACGTAGTTGTTCGCGAGACTTCTCACGGATAGCGACGACATCACCATCTTGCAACTGAATTGATGGAATGTTCACACGAACAAACTCATCGCGGCCAGCTTTTTTTACCATCACAGTGCGATGGCTAACTAGCTGACGTGCTTCAGCACGAGTTGAGCCAAAGCCCATGCGATAAACGACGTTATCAAGGCGACTCTCAAGCATTGCTAGTAGGTTTTCACCAGTAGCGCCACGCTTACGAGCAGCTTCTTTATAGTAGTTAGCAAACTGACGCTCTAGTACACCGTAGATACGCTTAACTTTTTGTTTTTCACGTAACTGTAGAGAGTACTCTGAGCTCTTATTACGGCTGACACCATGTTGACCAGGTGGACGAGCCGCTTTTTTCGTTTTTACGTCATATGGTTTAACACCAGACTTAAGGCCTAAGTCTGTACCTTCACGACGTGATAATTTGAGTTTTGGTCCAATATAACGGGCCATTGTTATGTCTCCTATAAGCTCTTATGATAAAAAGCTTCGTCTTTAATATTAGACGCGGCGCTTTTTCGGCGCACGGCAACCATTGTGTGGGATTGGGGTCACATCAGAGATGCTGTTAACTTTATAACCCAATGCACCAAGTGCTCTTACCGCAGACTCACGACCCGGTCCTGGTCCTTTGACCAAAACGTCGATATTCTTAACACCGTATTCTTGAGCCGCTTTACCAGCGACTTCAGCTGCAACCTGAGCTGCAAATGGTGTAGATTTACGTGAACCACGGAAGCCTTGTCCACCTGAAGTGGCCCAAGCCAGTGCATTACCTTGACGATCGGTAATCGTAACAATGGTGTTATTAAAAGACGCATGGATATGGGCAACGCCCTCCGATACTGAACGACGAGTCACTTTTTTGCGACTACGAGTGTCTTTAGCCATCTTTTAGCTTCCTAAGTTAATTATCTTTTGAGAGGGCGTGTCGGACCCTTACGAGTACGAGCGTTGTTCTTGGTGTTCTGACCTCTAACTGGTAGGTTACGGCGATGGCGGATGCCACGGTAACAACCAAGATCAACCAAGCGCTTGATATTCATTGACACTTCACGACGAAGATCACCTTCAGTCATGTAATTTGCAACTTGTGCACGGATAGCATCTAACTGTGTATCATCTAACTGGCTAACTTTAGTAGTAGGGGCAATGCCAACTGCTTCTAAGATTTTCTGAGCAGTGGTACGACCTATACCAAAGATATAAGTTAGTGAAATAACAGCATGCTTATTATCCGGAATGTTTACGCCGGCAATACGAGCCATTGATTTCTCTCCATTAAAGAAAAATAAGCTTTATTCATTAATAAAGCGTTATTTTTCAGATTTGTTGCTGTCAATACTAAAGCTTTTATAATTATTATCGCTGCTTCAACTTGATAACAAGTCTCTTCATTGACCATTTTATAAAAGATTTTGCATAAACTACGGCAAGTGGCGGATGATATCGCATCCGCCGTTATTTTTCAAGTATTAATTTTATAAAACCCATAAGCGTGACGCTTTATGTCTTTAAAACATTAACCTTGACGTTGCTTGTGGCGAGGTTCTGCGGTACAAATAACATGTACACGGCCTTTACGGCGCACAACTTTACAGCTACCACAAATCTTCTTAACTGATGCTTGAACTTTCATAGCATACTCCTTTGAGATATCGTACCGCTCATTTAAGGTTGAGTGGGCGATTGAATTAACGTCTGATCATGATATTGATGGGTCATCAAATGCGCTTGGATTTGCGAAATGAAGTCCATTACCACAACCACCATAATCAGTAATGACGTACCACCAAGTTGAAACGGCACACCAAACGATGACTGCACGACCATTGGCATTAAACAAATAACCGTCATATACATCGCGCCAATAAAGGTCAGTCGGTTTAATACATGATCAAGGTAACGCTGAGTTTGTTGTCCGGGGCGAATACCTGGGATATACGCACCACTACGTTTAAGGTTTTCAGCAACTTCACGCGGACTAAATACCAATGCCGTGTAAAAGTAACAGAAGAAAATAATCATTGCGCCAAACAGAACCAAATACAGCGGCTGCCCTGGAGACAACACCAATGCCATATTTTGTAATATCTTTTGTGTAAAAGTAGGATCAGCCGATTGACCAACCCATTGTCCTAAACTTGCTGGAAACAACAATAACGAGCTGGCAAAAATAGCGGGAATAACCCCTGCCATATTTAGCTTAAGCGGCAAATGCGACTGCTGCTGAGCATAAATTTTGCGACCTTGTTGTTGCTTCTGCGCATAGTTTACTGGGACACGGCGCTGCGCTCGTTCAATATAAACGATACCGGCAGTCACCGCGATGCCTAGCAATACAAAGATAAAAAGTACAATCAAGTTCATCTGCCCTTGATTGACCTGTTCGATAGACTGCGAAATCATACCTGGCGTACCAGCCACAATACTCGCAAAGATGAGCATTGAGATACCATTACCCACGCCGCGTTCTGTAATTTGCTCACCAAGCCACATTAAGAACATAGCGCCTGCTACCAATGAGGTAACCGCTGGAATATAAAAAGTCAAACCAGTAGATAAGGTAAGATTCTGACTGATAAGGCCAGCACACATTCCTAATGACTGTACTAGTGCTAATCCAAGTGTCCCTTGACGGGTGTACTTGTTTAGCTTACGTCGTCCCGCTTCGCCTTCTTTTTTGAGGGCTTCAAGCGATGGCAATACCGCCGACATCATCTGAACGATAATAGATGCTGAAATATATGGCATGATGCCAAGTGCCATGATGGACATACGTTCTAGTGCACCACCTGAGAACATGTTAAACATGCTCAAAATGGTATTTTCGTTGCGCGAAAACAGATCAGCCAAGTTAACCGGGTTGATACCCGGTACAGGGATATGTGACCCTAAACGATAAACAATCAATGCGCCGATTAAGAATAATAAACGCGTCCATAATTCATCATACTTACGTATAAAGGCAAATGGATTGAGCGGTATACCAGTCGATGACATTGATTGTTTTGACACGTTACTACTCCTCGATGCTACCACCAGCAGCTTCGATTGCTTGCTTGGCGCCTTTAGTCACTTTGATACCTTTAAAAGTATAAGCTTTAGTGACTTCGCCTGACAACATAATACGAACGCGTTTCATGTCATGACGGATAACGTTAGCAGCTTTTAATGTTTCAATGCTAACCACATCGCCTTCGACTTTGTTCAGTTCAGACAGACGAACTTCAGCAGTCGTCATTGCCATTTTACTGGTAAAGCCAAATTTTGGTAGGCGACGATATAAAGGCATTTGACCGCCTTCAAATCCTGAGCGAATGCTAGAACCTGAACGAGATTTCTGACCTTTTACACCGCGACCACCAGTTTTGCCAAGACCTGAACCGATACCACGACCACGACGTTGGGCAGTTTTTTTCGCGCCAACACCTGGTGATAATTCATTTAATCTAAGTCCCATTACGCTTCCTCCACTTTTACCATGTAGTTGACGCGATTGACCATACCACGGGTTGAAGGAGTATCTTCTACTTCAACTGTATGACCAATACGGCGTAAACCCAATCCTTTCAAGCTCGCTTTGTGGCTCTTGAGGCGATGGGCACCCGATTTAAATTGAGTGACTTTCATTTTTTTCATCGTAACTCACCTAGTTTCTAAGTTAACCCAAGATTTCGTCTACAGATTTACCACGTTTTGCTGCCATCTTTTCTGGAGTTGACATATCACGTAAACCGTTAAATGTTGCACGTACAACGTTTGCCGTGTTGGTAGAACCATGAGATTTCGTTAAAACGTCTTTAACACCAGCAACTTCTAATACTGCACGCATTGCGCCACCAGCGATTACACCAGTACCTTCAGATGCAGGCTGCATGTAGACTTTACTAGCACCATGACGTGCTTTGATCGGATGGAACAATGTTGCACCATCAAGCTCAACAGTAATCATGTTGCGCTTAGCAGCTTCAAGTGCTTTTTGAATAGCGGCTGGTACTTCACGTGCTTTACCACGACCAAAACCAACACGGCCATTGCCATCACCCACTACGGTTAGCGCAGTAAATGAGAAAATACGACCACCTTTAACCACTTTTGCAACGCGATCAACGGTAACTAAGCGTTCTACTAGACCGTCAGTCTGTTCATTTTTATCATTTTTATCATTTCTAGCCATGATTAAAACTCCAATCCGTTTTCGCGAGCAGCTTCAGCTAAAGCTTTTACTCGACCATGATATTTAAAACCACTACGGTCAAAGGCAACTTTAGTAATACCAGCTGCTTTTGCGCGTTCTGCGATCAATTGGCCCACAGACGTCGCTGCATCAACGTTACCAGTTGCACCTGAACGTAAGCTGCTGTCTAAGGTAGATGCCTGAGCAATCACTTCACCACCGTTTGGAGAGATAATTTGGGCATAAATATGTCTTGGGGTGCGATTAACCGTTAAGCGATTTACGCCTAAAAAACGGATATGTGCACGGGTTTTCTTTGCTCGACGTAGACGAGCTGCTTTTTTATCAAACATTTCAACTCACCTTATTTTTTCTTGGCTTCTTTGCGAATCACATGCTCGTCACTATAACGAATACCTTTACCTTTATAAGGCTCTGGTGGGCGGAAACCGCGGATATTAGCCGCTGCTTGACCAAGCTGCTGCTTATCGTTTGATTTTAAAACGATTTCAGTTTGCGTTGGGGTTTCAGCTGATACACCTTCAGGTAGCGTATATTCTACTGGATGTGAGTAACCAACGTTTAGCGTTACTTTATTACCAGTAGCTTGAGCGCGATAACCAACACCAATAAGTTGAAGGCGTCTTTCAAAACCTTCATTTACGCCTATTACTAAATTGTTTAGTAAAGAGCGCATGGTGCCAGTATGCATCATGGCTTCTTTTGAATCGGCTGCAGGTGAGAGAAGAATTGCATCATCTTCCTGTTTTAGCTCGACCAATTCATGCAGGCGTAAAGACATATTGCCATTTTTGCCTTTAACTTCGACCTGCCGATCGTTCAAAGTAACACTTACGCCGCTAGGCAGTGCTACTGGGGCTTTAGCCACACGAGACATAGGAATATTCCTTAAAAAAATTAACTTACTTTTATTAGCGAAAAAACTAACAGGCTAAAAAGCGTGTTAGTTTAGCATAATTGACTGCATTAGGCACCTATCAATGTTAAAAAATATGTATGATAAAATTGATAAGTGCCCAACGAAGATCAAGTAGACTTTATCGTCTCGTTACCGATAGCAATGATTGCTAATTAAGCAACGAATGCAACGATTTCACCACCGATACCAGCAGCGCGTGCAGCACGATCGCTCATGATACCTTGGCTGGTTGATACGATAGCAACACCCATACCTTGTTTAACAGTAGGGATAGCGTCTTTACCGCGATGCTGGCGTAGGCCAGGACGGCTATAACGTTGGATCGTTTCAATAACCGCTTTGCCTTCGAAGTATTTTAACTCGATGGTCAAAGTTGCTTTGTTATTTTCTTGCTCAGTCACAACAGCGCTGGCTACATAACCTTCGCTTACTAATAAGTCAGCGATTGATTTACGTAGTTTAGAGCTCGGCATTGCTACCGATACTTTATTAGCCATTTGTGCGTTACGAATACGGGTTAGCATATCCCCAACGGTATCTTGCATACTCATATCGTTACTCCTTACCAGCTTGCTTTACGAACACCAGGCACATCGCCTTGCATGACACGCTCACGCAGCATATTGCGTGATAAGCCAAACTTGCGGAAGTAACCGTGAGGACGACCAGTGATAGCACAACGGTTGCGTAGACGTACTGGTGATGCGTTGCGTGGTAGGGCTTGTAGCTCTAGCATCGCTTCCATACGCTCTTCGTCTGATGCGTTGATATCACTGATAGTTTCTTTTAGCTTAATACGCTTTTCAGCATATTTAGCAACCATTTTTTCGCGTTTTAATTCGCGGTTAATCATGCTCTTCTTTGCCATAACGTCTTTACCTTATTTAAATGGGAAGCCGAATGCTTTAAGCAACGCACGACCTTCTTCATCATTACCAGCTGACGTGGTGATGGTCACATCCATACCGCGGATACGATCAATCTTGTCAAAGTCTACTTCTGGGAATACGATTTGTTCTTTGATACCCAATGAGTAGTTACCACGTCCGTCAAAGGCTTTAGGTGAAAAACCGCGGAAATCACGAATACGAGGAATTGCAATGGCAATGAGACGATCTAAAAATTCGTACATTTGCTCACCGCGCAGCGTTACTTTACAGCCAATTGGCCATTCTTCACGAATTTTAAAGCCAGCAACTGATTTGCGCGCTTTGGTGACGACAGGTTTTTGACCAGCGATAGCGGTCATGTCAGCTACAGCACCTTCAAGCAATTTTTTGTCTTGAGACGCGCCGCCTACACCCATATTAAGCGTGATTTTAGTGATTTTAGGCACTTGCATCACGTTCGCCAAACCAAGCTCTTCTTTGATTTGTTGCTTTAATTCTTCGTTATATAAAGATTTTAATCTTGCCATTACCATTACACCCTTAGTGTCTTACGCAGTCGCCACTACTTCACCGTTCGAACGATAGACGCGTTGTTTCTTGCCGTCTTCACCGAACTGATAAGTAATACGATCAGCTTTTTGGGTTTGCGCATTTAAAATTGCGACATTTGAGATATGCAAAAAAGCTTCTTGCTTAACGATGCCACCTTCAGTACCAGTTGCCTGATTTGGCTTCTGATGTTTGGTGACAATGTTGATGCCTTCAACTTTAATACGATCGTTTTTTACAGCTTGTACAGTACCTTGCTTGCCTTTGTCTTTCCCAGCAATCACGATAACTGTATCGCCTTTACGTAATTTTGACATGGATTACCTCACAATACTTCTGGTGCTAGTGATACAATTTTCATAAACTGATCACCACGTAGTTCACGAGTTACCGGTCCAAAAATACGAGTTGCTATCGGTGCTTTGTTTTGGTTCAACAATACCGCAGCATTGTCATCAAAACGCAGAACTGAACCATCAGGACGACGAACGCCTTTTTTGGTACGTACAACTACAGCATTCATCACGTCGCCTTTTTTAACACGACCACGCGGAATGGCTTCTTTAACCGTTACTTTAATAATGTCGCCAACTGATGCATAACGACGATGAGAGCCACCCAGTACTTTAATGCACTGAACTCGTCTTGCACCGCTATTGTCTGCAACTTCCAGCATCGATTCAACCTGAATCATAGCGTTACTCCACACGTATGAGCAATAAAAACCAGTTGCTGCCGCTAGCACAGAATGAGTAGTCGGCATTTTAATATTAATAACCGCTGCTACTCTTAATGTGAGTGATATACGCTCGGCGCAATCAGCATCCTTAAAAAGGCGGCTATTTTAACAGCTTCTGGCTTTTAATGCAATTTACTTAGATTTTTTCTACTTTTTCAACCACTTCAACCAAAGTCCAAGACTTGGTTTTTGAGATTGGACGCGTTTCTTTGATGCGGACAAGGTCGCCTTGTTGACAAACGTTATCTTCATCATGAGCCTTGATTTTTGTAGAACGACGAAGCTGTTTGCCATACAAAGGATGACGAACCAGACGCTCAATCAAAACTGTGATGGATTTGTCCATCTTGTCGCTGACAACTCGTCCTGTCAATACGCTAGCATTAGCTGTTTGATTGTTATCGCTCATGAGTCGCCTCGTTGTTTCTCGTTAATCAAAGTCTGAATCTGAGCAATCGTGCGACGATTGCTTCTGACTTCATGGGTGTTACCCAACTGACCCGTTGCTTTAGCCATACGAATACGGAAAGCATCAAGTTGCTTTTCATCAAGTAACTGAGTCAGTTCTTCTAATGATTTATCACGTAATTCACTGATCTTCATTACATTATCGTCCGCTTAACAATGGTAGTTTTAAAGGGCAGTTTTGCTGCAGCAAGCGTTAACGCTTCGCGAGCAAGTTCTTCTGAAACCCCTTCGAGTTCATATAGCACTTTACCAGGTTTGATTTCGCATACCCAATACTCGACTGGACCTTTACCTTTACCCATACGTACTTCTAGTGGTTTGTTGGTAATAGGTTTGTCTGGGAATACACGAATCCAAATCTTACCGCCACGCTTGATTTTACGAGTGATGGTACGACGTGCTGCTTCAATTTGACGGGCAGTCATACGACCACGAGTCAACGATTTTAGACCAATTTGTCCGAATGCAACGGTGCTTCCACGGTGAGCAAGACCTGTGTTACGACCTTTGTGCATTTTACGAAACTTGGTACGTTTTGGCTGTAACATAGTTTAACCTCTGTCTGTGTTTCGACGGTTTCCGTTTCCACGACCACGGCGTTTTGGCGCACGAGTCTGCTCTTCTTTGACGGGATTATATACGCTGTTCATACCGTCAAGGATTTCGCCACGGAAAATCCAAACTTTTACACCGATAGTGCCGTATGTGGTTTCTGCACGAATTGACGCGTAGTCAATATCAGCGCGGAGTGTATGCAATGGCACACGACCTTCACGGTACCATTCAGTACGAGCAATCTCAGCACCGCCAAGACGGCCAGACAGCTCAACTTTAATACCTTTAGCACCAGAACGCATGCTGTTCTGTACGGCGCGTTTCATCGCACGACGGAACATAACACGGCGCTCAAGCTGGCTGCCGATACCGTCTGCTACCAAACGTGCATCAAGATCAGGTGATGTGATTTCTTCAATGTTGACCTGAGCAGGTACGCCCATAATTTTGGTCAATTCTTTTTGAAGTCTTTCGATATCTTCGCCTTTTTTACCGATAACAATACCAGGACGCGCAGTGGCGATGGTAATCTTAGCAGCACCAGTAGGACGCTCAATCATAATGTTGCTGATCATAGCGTTGTCTAGTTTTTTGCGTAGATACTCACGAACTTGAATGTCGTTGATGAGGTATTCTGAGTATTGTTTAGGGTTAGCATACCAGTTTGCGTTATGCTTTTTGACAACACCAAGACGAATTCCGATTGGATGTACTTTTTGACCCATAACTTATTCTCCTACCTTTATAGTGATGTGACAAGTACGCTTACTGATACGATCAGCGCGACCTTTAGCACGTGGTAGGATACGTTTTAGCGTAATGCCTTCATCAACGTAGATGGTTGATACTTTAAGAGTATCGATATCTAAACCGTTGTTGTGTTCGGCATTGGCGATGGCTGAGTCAAGACATTTCTTAACGAAAACAGCGCCTTTTTTATTACTATACGTTAGGATATCCAAAGCACGCTCGATAGATTTGCCACGAACTTCATCAGCAACGAGTCTAACTTTTTGTGCCGATATGGCGGCACCGCGTAATTTTGCAGTTACTTCCATGGTAAGCACCTTATCTCTTAGCTTTCTTGTCAATGCCATGACCACGATATGTACGAGTCGGGGCAAATTCACCTAGTTTATGACCAACCATCTGCTCGCTTACGATAACCGGTACGTGAGTACGGCCGTTGTGAACAGATAAGGTTAGGCCAACCATTTGTGGCAAAATCATCGAGCGGCGCGACCAAGTTTTAATTGGTTTGCGTGAGTTGGTGTCTAATGCATTCTCAACTTTAGCAAATAAGTGCGCGTCTATGAATGGACCTTTTTTCAATGAACGAGGCATGAAATTCTTCCTTTATTTCTTCTTGGCGCGGCGGCGGATGATCATACTGTCAGTACGCTTATTATGACGCGTTTTAAGTCCTTTAGACTTCTGACCCCAAGGGCTGGTTGGATGGCGACCTTTGTTACGACCTTCACCACCACCGTGTGGGTGATCAACCGGGTTCATAGCGACACCACGAACAGAAGGACGAACACCGCGCCAACGTGAAGCACCGGCTTTACCAAGTGATTTCAAGTTATTTTCAGTGTTAGAAACTTCACCAATAACAGCACGGCAATTCACGTGTACGCGGCGAGTTTCACCTGAGCGTAGACGTAGAATAGCATAAATACCGTCACGACCTAGTAGCTGAACGCTGGCACCCGCAGAACGAGCTAGCTGTGCACCTTTACCGATTTTAAGTTCGATATTGTGTATCACAGTACCCAATGGGATGTTTTTCAGTGGTAAGCAGTTACCTGGACGGATTGGAGAGTTCTCTCCTGACATGACGGTATCGCCAACTGCTTGTTTTTTAGCAGCAATGATATAGCGACGTTCGCCGTCAGCGTACTTAAGTAAAGCAATGTGTGCAGTACGGTTAGGATCGTATTCGATACGCTCAACCACAGCTGGGATATTGTCTTTAGTACGTTTAAAATCGATAATACGATAATGCTGCTTATGACCACCACCAACGTGACGAGTCGTGATGCGACCATTATTGTTACGACCACCTGACTTACTTTTTGATTCGAGAAGCGCTGCAAAAGGACGACCTTTGTAAAGGTGTGGATGCACCACTTTTTCAACAAAACGACGGCCTGGTGATGTTGGCTTTGCTTTTACGATAGGCATGAGTGTAATCCTTATTCGTTGTTCGCTGTTTCACTAGTAGAAGCAGTCGTGTTTGCGACTTCTTCACCAGCATCAGCCATTTGTACATCTTGACCAGCTTTTAAGGTAACGTAGGCTTTTTTATAGTCATTACGACGGCCGATATTTTTACCAAAACGCTTTGTCTTACCTTTAACATTCAAAGTGTTTACTTTTAAAACTTCAACGCCTTCGAACATCATCTCAACCGCTTTTTTGACTTCAAGCTTAGTAGCATTAGAGTCAACTTTAAATACCTGTACACCAAGTGAGTCGCCAAGCATTTGAGATTTTTCTGAGAATACAGGCCCTCTTAAGACCTGATAAAGTCTTGCGTTATTCATGCTAGTGCTTCCTCAAATTGTTTCGCAGCTTCAACTGACATGATTACTTTATCAAAAGCAATCAAGCTCACTGGATCCACTTCGTTTGTACCAAGTACATTGACGTGTGGGATGTTGCGCGCAGCTAAGTATAGATTTTCGTCAACTTCTTTGGTGACGATTAGTGCACGAGGTGCGCCCAAATCATTTAACTTTGCAATCAGCTCTTTGGTCTTAGGACCAGAAACGCTTAGCTCTTCAACCAAAATCAAACGCTCTTGGCGAATCAATTCGGCTAGGATGCACTGCATAGCACCGCGATACATTTTGCGGTTAACTTTCTGTGACCAATCTTGTGGTTTGGCTGCGAATGCACGACCACCTGAACGCCAGATTGGGCTACGAATAGAACCTGCACGAGCGCGACCAGTACCTTTTTGGCGCCATGGCTTGATGCCACCACCAGAAACTTCGGCACGGGTTTTCTGAGCGCGTGTACCTTGACGAGCACCAGCAAGATATGCGGTGACGACCTGATGCACTAATGCTTCGTTGAATTCACGACCGAAAGCCGTATCAGAAAGCTCAACTGCCGCCCCTGTAACTGTTTTTAAATCCACGTTAATCCCCTTGCTTAGGCTTTGACTGACGGACGTACGATGACATCGCCACCGGTGGCACCTGGGATAGCACCCTTGATGACAAGTAACCCTTTTTCAACATCAACCGATATCACTTCTAGGCCCTGAACGGTAACGCGTTTGTTACCCATTTGACCTGGCATTTTTTTGCCTTTGAAGACTTTACCTGGTGACTGGTTTTGACCAGTTGAACCAAGGACACGGTGAGACACTGAGTTACCATGAGTGGCATCTTGCATGCTAAAGTTGTGACGCTTTACGCCGCCTTGAAAGCCTTTACCTTTACTCTGTCCTGTGACATCTACAATCTGACCTTGTTCGAACAAGTCAGCTAGGATCTCACCACCAATTTCACGACCTTCAAGATCGCTGTCATTGGCACGAAATTCCCATACACCACGGCCAGCTGCAACGCCAGCTTTAGCGAAGTGACCTTTCTGTGCAGCAGTTACGCGGCTGTCACGACGAGTACCTGTGGTAACTTGAATGGCTTGATAGCCATCTACATCAGTATTTTTTACTTGAGTAATGCGGTTAGCATGGACCTCAACCACTGTAACAGGAATAGATTCGCCTGCTTCAGTGAAGATACGGGTCATGCCGCATTTTTTACCGACTAAACCGATCGCCATTTTAGACCTCTTTATATCTTATATTAATGGGTTGGGTGTGTTTTGCATTAACCCAAAGCAATTTGAACGTCAACACCCGCCGCTAAGTCTAACTTCATTAGCGCATCCACAGTTTTGTCGGTAGGCTGAACGATATCAACCATACGCTTGTGAGTACGGATTTCGTACTGGTCACGAGCGTCTTTATTAACGTGTGGTGAGGTTAGAACGTTGAAGCGCTCAATGCGAGTCGGCAACGGTACAGGACCACAAACTTGCGCACCGGTGCGCTTTGCAGTATCAACGATCTCTTGTGCAGATTGATCAATCAGACGATGATCAAAAGACTTAAGACGGATACGGATTCTCTGGTTAGCCATGCCAGCAAGCTCCTAATATGTGCTTTTGTCATTCTTGCTTTGCAAAGATATGAGCAAAAGCCGTTTGGTTAAATATTCACTTTAAGCGGCCTTCTGTTCTTAACCAGAATGAGTTCGTTACCGGAACTTATAGCGTGCCAAAAGCAAAATAGTTTAAAGCCCCGCCGACCCTTCCATTATAGGATGTCAGCAAAGGCATAATGAAATAGTGCTAGAAACGATGCTCTAGCTGTCATAGCGCCAGCTGTTTAATTGGCTGCGCATATATAATTCAGTGGTGTGTATTATACATAGTATTTCGCTCATTGCAAGAGTAATATCGGCGGTGTTTTGAGATATCCCCCTTTATAAACAAGCGCTTTTATCAATAATTTTCTTATCAAAACCTCAATTAAGATACTTTATAATGGTATAAATTTACTCTATCATTAATCTAAAACGATGTCATATTGCTCTTGGGTATAGAGATTTTCGACCTCAAAGGTAATCACTCTACCTAATAGATACTCTAAATCTGCGACGGTGTCTGATTCGGTGGTCAATAGTAAGTCAATGACGGCAGCATGGGCAACCACAGTGAATTTCTTGGGCGAGTTATAAGTTCGCGCACAGCGCATAATCTCGCGAAATATCTCAAAGCAAACGGTTTCGGCCGTTTTAACAAAGCCGCGACCCTGACAGGTTGAGCAAGGTTCACATAGCTGCTGTCCAAGCGACTCACGGGTACGTTTACGCGTCATTTCAACCAGCCCAAGCTCACTGACTTGGGTAATTTTGGTTTTGGCGTAGTCTTGCGCTAGCTGCGCTTGCAGGCTCTCTAAAATATCGTCTTTATGCTGCTGCTCAAGCATATCAATAAAATCTAAGATAATAATGCCGCCAAGGTTTCTTAGGCGTAATTGCCGTGCAATAGCGTGGGTGGCCTCTAAATTGGTTTTATAAACGGTATCTTCTAACGAGCGCCCACCGACAAAAGAGCCAGTATTGACATCGATGGTGGTCATGGCTTCGGTTTGATCGATAATCAGATAACCGCCAGACTTTAAATCGACACGACGTTTTAGGGCATCACGCAAATCATCCTCGACACGGTGGACATCAAACAAGGAAGGCTCGGCGGTATAATGCACAATACGGTCGTAGACGAAAGGCACAAACTCTTTAGCAAAATAACGGACTTGCTCATAGATTTGCGCGTTATCAATCACCACTTTTTCGGTATCGGCATGCACCAAGTCACGAATGGAGCGTAGCGGCAGTGATAATTCTTGATAAATAAGCTCAGAGCTTTGATTCGGTTTTGTTTCTTGGCGACGGGCACAAATGGTGCGCCAGAGCTGCAATAGATAGTAGATATCTTCTTCGAGTTTATCGACTGGCACGCGCTCAGCAGCGGTGCGCGCAATCAGCCCACCTTGTAGATTGACCGTTTGCATCAGGCTCGCCAGTTCAGTTTTGAGACGAGAACGTTCTTCTTCGCCATCAATACGCTGCGAGATACCGATATGGTCACTCGATGGCAGATAGACCAAGTAACGTGATGGTAGCGATATATTGGTAGTTAAACGCGCGCCCTTGCTACCAAGCTGGTCTTTGGTCACTTGTACTAAGATACGTTGGCCTTCGTGCAGTCGATGCTGGATAAGAGATTTTGTAACGGCTACAACCTCGGTGCTGTGCGCACTGACCACAGGCGGCGTGACCGCCAAATCATCAGCGGTAGCTTCGATAACAGGACGTTGGTTATCAGTATTTTCTGAGGTCTTATTTTTGCTCTCGCTAACAGGACGCGGTTCGCGCTGCATGTCATTGACATGTAAAAACGCTGTGCGTGACTGGCCGATGTCGACAAAAGCTGCCTGCATACCCGGAAGCACGCGTACTACCGTGCCCAAATAAATATTGCCGACCAAGCCCAGTTTATGATGACGCTCGATATAAATCTCGCCCAACACCCCGTTATCTAACACGGCGACGCGCGATTCCATGGGACTAATATTAATCAGCAGCTCTTCGGACATAATATTTTCTCTTAGCACTCAGCTTTCTTGTGAAGCGTTCATCGTTTGGTAGCCTCACAGTGTACCAAATGCACCTTGGGTTTGCCCATTATCCTAGCGTGTCATTATGTGCAAATGATTGAGTGATAGCCTTTTGCCAGTTCATATAAAATTAGCCGTTTAATTGTCTTAAACCAAATACGCTCTACTCTAACCTATTTATTTGCCCAGTTTATTTCTTCAGTGCTTAGGCTTTATCGTTGGCGCTGATAGCCGTGATATTTTTAATCAACGCCACAGTTTGTGCCAGCGGTAAACCAACCACATTGGTATAGCTGCCATTAATGCGGCTTACCCAGGCGGCGCCCAAACCTTGAATACCGTAGCCACCAGCTTTATCAGCAGGCTCGCCGCTGTCCCAATAGTTTTCCATCATCTCTTCGGTTAAAGGAATAAAGGTGACATCGGTGCGCTCAGTGATTTGTTGTTGATTCACGATTTGAAATGCTCTGCCGGAGGTTGGAGAGCTTGAAGACTTAGCAGATAACAATACTTGAGTTGCTTGCACTGCTGTCCATACTTGGTGGGTGTCATCAGACATCTGTTGCCACATGCGGTAAGCGTCTGCTCGGCTGTTGGGCTTGACCAATACCGTTTTGCCATCGGCTAAGACACCAATGGTATCAGCGGTTAAAATAATTAGAGATGCAGATAAATCAGTTTGCCTGTCGTTTAACTTTTTATTTAGCTCTTTATTCAATTGCTCTAGCGCCGCTTCTGCTTTGCTAGCAACCATACGTTCAATGTAATCTTTAGGAGATTCATTCACATGCGGCGTTTCATCAATATCGACGCTCATGACCGTAAAGTCGAGTTGCGCTCTGGTTAGCAGCTCATGACGACGCGGCGAGCCAGACGCTAAAATGAGATTCATTGTGATAACTCTTATTTTATAAAATTATGGTTTTACGGCTGTTTAGTTTTGCAGGAAAATGGACAATACAAAGCTAGCTAATAAAAGACCTAGCAAGCAAAAAAGCTAGCGGGCAAATCTCCGTAATGTCAATAACACCAATGGCCAGCTGATGATACTCATAAATAACGATAAGGCAGATTGGGCAACAAAGGTATTTTGGATAAAGAGTTGCAATATCCATAAGCTGACTTGGAAAACAACCAATCCTAAGCTTGCAATAAGCCAAGCGCTAATGGTATTAAGCTGTCTGATATAGATACTGGTGATTTTGATGACCATCGCTACCATAACGGCGGCGAACGCTTGCTGACCTAAGTGGGTATCCATTAATAAATCGGCGATAATACCAATAGCAAAGGCGCTGAAAATCCCGACATAGCGCGGCTGAAACAGTAACCAAAAAATCAGCACCATCACCATCACCATCGGACGCAGTGCAGCCATACTTGGGCTTAAAGGATAGACGCTCAGCGATGAGGCAATAATAAAACTCAGTATAATCAAGGCTGGGAGTACCCCAGTTGCATCATCAAAATCCGCGTATGCCATGAATACTTACCTTTAGCGAGAGTTTAGCAGCTATTTAATCGTTCATTTAATATTGAAAAGAGTAGCAGCGCTAGTTGACCAAATAATTTTGAATACTATTTATCTTATCTGTCTATCCAGACGTCTATGTAAATATCTGTGCAAATGTCTATGCTATAAATAATGACGCGCAATGTGGACTTATGAGTAAGCTGACAAGCCCTTAGTTTTCTTTAATACCCGCATTTCTTCTATTAACCAGTTTATCTTGCAGCACCAATACATAGGCATTGTCGATAAAGTTTGCCGCTGGCGTGACTTCAATACTTCTAAAGTTATCTTCTTGCGTGTCTTCGACATGGGCGATACGACCAACGCGATAGCCCGCCGGAATACGTCCGCCCAAGCCTGAAGACACCAGCTCATCGCCGACGCGCACATCTGAGGTTTTAAAGACGTAGTTAAGGCGTAATGAGGTCGGTATGCCCTCGCCAGTGACGATAGCCCGCTGTCCGGTACGTTTGACGGTCACAGCAACCGATTGCTGCTCATCGGTAATCAGCAATAAGCGACTGGTATTAGGATAGACATTAATAATCTGACCTAAAATGCCCACTTCATCGATGACCGTTTGACCGACTTGCACGCCATCTTGCTCGCCTTTATTAAGTACCACAATTTGCCTGAGCAGATTGGTATCCGTTCCAATCACTTGCGCGAGGTTTAAATCAAATTGCTCAGGGCGCGTGGTCGATAAAATACCTTGCAAACGCGCGTTCTGTGCCAAGACATAATCCTGCTGCTGCAGCTTAGCTTGGGCATGGATAAGTTGCGTTTTTAGCTGCATGTTTTCACGGCGTAGCGCTTCTTTCGACTGCAAGCTGCCGCTCGACCAGTGTTTTGCATAACTCGGTAATAACGACAGCTCATAAATAGGCTGCATGGCGGCATGGGTAGTCGAGCGCATCGGCTTAAACCATTCTGGATTTTTGCTATCAAACCACATCAATACCAGCGCCACTATCAATACGATAGCAGTCTTACGAAGCGCGAGCGGCTGACGAGCAAAAATACTTGGAATCATAATTGGTCTAATCTAGAGGTTTTAAGGTGAGCAACAGTTGCGACGCGCCATAAGAGCAACAAATATCAGCCTATAGCGTCAGTTTAAAATAATGTCGATATATTATTAGCGACGTTTAGCTGATATCGTTCTGCTATCGCATTTTGGTATGGCTAAATGTCATTAAAGGCAACCTTATTGGCTACCTTTAATAAGAAAAAACAAATAGGATCAAACAATTTTTATAGCGCTTTAATATTCACAACTTAAACAAAAATCATATTTAGGCTTTTGTTGTTGATAAAATCAAGCGCAATACCGCCGCCACGGCTGACACAAGTCAATGGCTCTTCAGCGACCGTTACAGGCAGACCTGTTTCTTTAGAGATAAGCTTGTCTAAATCACGCAGCAACGCGCCGCCGCCAGTTAAGACAATACCGCGCTCAGCGATGTCTGATGACAATTCAGGCGGCGTTTGCTCAAGCGCTGCTTTTACCGCGCTCACAATACCACTTAATGGGTCGCTTAAAGCCTTTTGTACTTCTTCAGAATTGACCGTAAAGGTTTTTGGCACGCCTTCTGCCATGCTGCGACCGCGAACTTCAACTTCTAATTGGCTGTCTTCATTTAACGCCGAACCCACCTCTTGCTTGATACGCTCAGCGGTGGTTTCACCAATCACGCAACCATGCGTACGGCGCACATGAGTAATAATCGCTTCATCAAACATATCGCCGCCGATACGAATCGACTCGGCATAGACACAGCCTGACAGCGCGATAACAGCAATCTCAGTGGTGCCGCCACCGATATCAACGACCATAGAACCACTGGCTTCATGCACGGGCATGCCCGCACCGATAGCGGCGGCCATTGGCTCTTCTAGCAACAATACTTTGCTCGCGCCAGCCGAAGATACCGCTTCACGAATCGCTTTACGCTCAACCAACGTCGATTTGCAAGGCACACAAACCACCACGTTGGGCTGTGCCATAAAACGCTTGGCTTTTACTTTAGTGATAAAATGCTTGAGCATTTTTTGTGTCACTTCAAAGTCTGCAATCACGCCATCTTTTAATGGGCGAATAGCCGTGATGTTGGCAGGCGTACGCCCTAGCATCTGTTTGGCATCAATACCAACGGCGGCGACGGTAGGGTTTTGGGTACGATTACTACGTAGCGCGACCACTGTAGGCTCGTCGAGCACCACCCCTTTACCAGGAATAAAGATAAGGGTGTTCGCAGTACCGAGGTCGATTGCGATATTATTTGATAAAAATCCAAACGGGTTCATGGCTAATATATCCAGCGTATTACAAATGAGGCGAATGAGGCGAACGTAATTGACTGAGGGTTACTCGTCAGTGTTGAGCAGGTCGTCGTAAGACATGACCGATGGCGCGAGTTTATCATCGCAGCAAGTCAAACCGAAGCAATAATGATGAAATGAAAAAACTGAGCTAAATTATACCGATTTAGCTCAAAAAAAACACAGAAATTTGCATCAGTACGCTAGGATTTTGCCGTTAAACGCGAAAAGATGTTACAAAGTTTGAAATGACAGAGCAGAGCATGCCATTTAATGAAACATCATTTAATTCAAACACTAACAAGGCGCGATCACCAAGTATTATTGCTGCGGCGGGTTTTGCTAAGGCATTTAAAGGCATTTACTTAACGTTTCGCTGAGCAGTGGCTGCATACTGTAACGTATTTCTGAACGCAATGCTGAGCAATTGACAATCAATCCATAACTATTCGGTCAATTTTGTAACGCTCTTATTTGAGTAAAGTTAGTAAAGATACAGCAGCAATCGATGCCCTGCTCTGTAATCTTCGGTGAGATGCTTTATAATAAAGGCACTCTTTATAAAATACTCAGGTAGATTGTTCATTTGCGCGTATTTTAAACATTATTACTTTATTTAGTTATTAGTCATTACCTATTTTTATCCCTACTCTAATAAAAACCATCCTTCACTGGAGAAACTATGTCACAGCAAACCCTCGCCGCTGAAAACAATGTCAGCCGCCAAGAAATCTTAGAAGTTGCCCGCCTTGCACGCCTCGGCGTTGATGAAGACACCGCCAGCAGCTACGCCGACGATATCAGCGACGTATTAAAATTGATGCAAACGCTTGGCAGTGTCGACACTACTGGTATCAAACCTCTATCAAACATTCATGAAGTTTGCCAAGATCTGCGCGCCGATGTCGCCAAACACGATATCAATCGCGAGCGCAATCAATCGGTCGCGCCTGCTGTTGAAGCGGGCTTATACCTTGTGCCTCAAGTGATTGAATAATTGCCCCAATAATTTTTACCGTATTCCACTCTATTTAATGCTATTCACATTTTGACGGACGACACCTTATGTCTGAACTTCACCTTTTAAGTACCCAGCAGCTGATTACGGGCTTGCAAGACAAACAATTTAGCAGTGCGGAATTAACTGAGCACTATATCAAGCGTATCGACGCGCTCGACAGTAAGATTAACAGCTTTATCACCCACACCTCCGAAACCGCGCGCGCGCAAGCAAAAGCCGCTGATGAAATGCGTGCCCAAGGTGACAAGCGTCCCCTGCTTGGCGTGCCGATGGCGCATAAAGATATCTTTTGTACCCAAGGTGTCTTAACGACTTGTGGCTCAAAAATGCTGCACAACTTTGTGTCACCTTATGATGCCACTGTCGTCACCAACATCGATAAGGCCGGCATGATTAGCCTTGGTAAGCTCAATATGGATGAGTTTGCGATGGGCTCGGATAATGAAAGCTCGCATTATGGCGCGGTACACAATCCTTGGAAACTTGAGCGCGTCCCAGGTGGCTCATCAGGTGGTAGTGCCGCTGCCGTCGCCGCAGGGTTTGTCCCAGTCGCTACCGCTAGTGATACTGGTGGTTCTATCCGTCAGCCTGCTTCATTTTGTGGTTTAACCGGTATCAAACCAACGTATGGTCGTATCTCGCGCTTTGGTATGATTGCTTATGCGTCAAGTCTTGACCAAGCGGGTAGCATGGGCCGCAGTGCGATGGACTGTGCGTATCTGCTACAACCGATGATTGGTCACGACCCACGCGATGCCACTTCTATCAAGCATGATATGCCAGATTACGTGCAAGACTTAAACAATGCAGTCACTACTGCTGGCGACACCGCCAAGCCATTAGAAGGCTTACGTATTGGCGTGGCAAAAGAGTACTTTACCAAAGGTCTAGATACCGAAGTCGAGCAAGCCGTACGGGCAGCGCTAAAGCAATACGAAGCGCTTGGTGCGACGATTGTAGAGGTCAACATCACTGACCCTGAAATTACCCTTGCGACTTATTATATGCTCGCCCCTGCTGAAGCATCATCGAACCTATCGCGTTTTGATGGCGTGCGTTTTGGCTACCGCTGTGAGAATCCAACTGACCTGCTTGACTTATATACGCGCTCGCGCTCAGAAGGCTTTGGCCCTGAAGTACAACGCCGTATCTTGACCGGAACTTACGCGCTATCAGCCGGTTACTTTGATGCCTATTACACCAAAGCTCAAAAAGTACGCCGCCTTATCGTGCAAGATTTTGAAGACGCCTTTGCTAACTGTGATGTCATCGCCAGTCCAACCGCGCCAACAGCAGCTTATAAACTTGCTGAAGACCTCGACCCTGCAACCATGTATTTGGGTGACGTATATACCATCGGTGTCAACTTAGCCGGTCTACCTGCCCTTAGTCAGCCGGTTGGTTTAACCACAAACGGTCTACCAATTGGTCTGCAATTGATTGGTCAATATTGGCAAGAGAGTAAACTACTCTCTACCGCGCATTTATTTCAGCAGCATACCGACCACCATTTACAACACTCTACCATCGCGAAGGAGACGGTATAATGAACACAGCAACTACTACTGATAATGCCGCTCAGCAAGATATCGTCCGCAAAGAGCTGTTTGTCGACGGCTATGAAGTGGTCATCGGGATTGAGATCCATTGCCAACTTAATACTGAAAGTAAAATATTCTCCAGCGCGCCGACTGACTTTGGTCATGAGCCAAATACCCAAGCCAGTATCGTTGATTTAGGGCTGCCTGGCGTATTGCCTGTATTGAATACGGGCGTGGTCGATCGTGCCTTAAAGTTTGGTATCGGTGTCAATGCTGAGCTGGGGTTATTTAATACCTTTGACCGTAAAAACTACTTCTATCCAGATTTGCCTAAAGGCTATCAAATCACCCAAATGGCCAATCCTATCGTTGGCAAAGGTTACATCGATGTGGTAGTCAATGAAGGCGAGAAAAATGAATACCCTAAACGTATGGGCATCACCCGCGCGCACCTAGAAGAAGATGCGGGTAAATCCGTACACGATGCCGTCGATGGCATGACGGGTGTCGATCTTAACCGTGCTGGAACGCCATTAATCGAAATCGTCTCTGAGCCTGACATGCGCTCAGCTGCCGAAGCGATTGCTTATATCAAAGCCATTCACCAGCTGGTCACATGGCTTGGTATCTCAGATGCGATTATGGCAGAAGGCTCATTCCGCTGCGACTGTAACGTCTCTGTGCGTAAACCGGGCGCAGATTTGGGAACACGTACGGAGTTGAAAAACCTCAACTCATTCCGCTTTATCGAACGCGCCATCAATCGTGAAATCGAGCGTCAAATCGACATCATCGAGGACGGTGGTAAAGTTATCCAAGCGACGATGCTATACGATCCTGAGCGCGATGAAACCCGCACCATGCGTACCAAAGAAGACGCCAACGACTATCGCTACTTCCCTGACCCTGACTTATTGCCAGTGCGTATCGAACAGCATACGGTCGATGCCATCAAGGCTGCGATGCCCGAACTACCTGTTGCTCGCCGTGCACGCTTTGAAGAAGCGCTTGGACTATCAGAATACGACGCTCGCATCTTGACCGGTAGCCGTACGCTCGCCGATTATTTTGAAAATGTCGTCGCTGAGGTCGGACAACAAGACGCCAAAATGGCGGCTAACTGGGTCATGGGTGATCTACTCGGTGCCCTTAATAAAGATGATACAGACATCGCCGACTCGCCTATCAGCGCCAAGCAATTGGCAGGCATGCTGGCACGTATCAAAGATGACACTTTATCGGGTAAATTAGCCAAAAAAGTCTTTAGTGCGCTTTATGAGCGCGAAGGCGGCGATGCTGATGACGCTGCTGATAAAATCATCGAAGAAAAAGGGCTTAAGCAAGAAACCGATACAGGCGCGATTAAAGCCATCGTCGAAGAGGTCATTGCCAAAAACCAAGCGATGGTCGACGAGTATCGCGGCGGTAAAGAAAAAGCCTTTAACGGTCTGGTTGGGCAAGTGATGAAAGCCAGCCGCGGCAGTGCCAACCCGCAACAAGTAAACCAAATCCTAAAAGAGCTATTGGGTTAAGGTTGAATAACTATGTATGCAACTGACTGTGATAAGTAAAATGCCATTGTAGATTTTGGCTAAAATAAATAGCCCTTGCAATATGCATAATTTTGCGTAAAATAGTCAGTCATTCGGGGCGTAGCGCAGTCTGGTAGCGCACTACACTGGGGGTGTAGTGGTCGCAGGTTCAAATCCTGCCGTTCCGACCAAACATAGTAGTTAAACAAAAAAGCCAACCATTGATATCAATGGTTGGCTTTTTTTATGCTCATTATTCTTCATAAAGTATTACAAAGACGCCTTAGTAATCGCACTTAGCGCTTCATTGATAACAAAGATTTTGGATTTGATATCTTTAAAACCAAATGAAGTCAGTCTTTGGGTATGCTTTTCTAAATAACGATTGGCATCGTCCAAATTATCAAACACATAGATACCGCCCGCTTCTTGCGTTGCTTCGTTTTCTGTCCATAGCTTATAGACCAAACCGTTTTCGGTTGCGATATCTTCAGCCAGCTCTTTCATGGCATCAAAAAACGCACTACCAAAAGGACCGCTATAAGGAAAGTCGATTTGCAAAAGGTACTTCATAATTTAGTCCTCTGTATTACTGAAAGGTTGGCAATCATATATTCTGCCAGATGACTACAATCTTAACATATTACGATTCGCTATAGACTTTTAGTAAGCAAGTCGCTAGGGTAAATACTTTATATTTACTCTGGTTTGTCCTATGTCTGAGCTTACGCCGCGCCTTGATAGCTATGCACCTTGGGAAGCTTATCGGCGACCTTTTGTGCGTGATTTGGCGTATGTACTCGCCTGCCCTAACGTCTTGACGACGTGGTTGGATTTCGCACCGCATCAAACTACCCACAAAGTTGCAATACATAGCGCAGACTTTTGGCAACAGCAGTTTGAAGCTTATAAGCCGCGTTTAAAAGAGTTGGATACCACCAATGACTATCAGGCATTAACCCGCTATTTATTAAAACGTCCTAGCCCCAATCGCTTGGGTTTTCACTTTGAAGGATTGTTATCGTTTTGGCTAGAAGATGGCTTTGCACGCAAATTACATCGGTACGAGACGCTTGCCAATAACGTGCAGTTATACAATGGCAAGCAGACAACAGGCGAGCTTGATTTGATTTTGTATAATCATGAAGACAATCTGGTTGAGCATTGGGAATTAGCGATTAAGTTTTTTATGGGGTCAGCGCCGTTTGCGCCGATAAATTGGGTCGGTATCAACTCCAACGATAATTTACAGCGCAAAATGACCCATATGCAAACCAAACAATTTCGTACAGTATGGCTAGATACCGAGGCACATGGACAAGTGAAGATTGATAAACGTTATGGCGTCATTAAAGGACGTTTCTTTTTGCCAATTGGCACTCATAATTTTAATTACCCTGCGTGGCTAGCGCCAAGCTTTCCGATGCACGAATGGTGCGATAAAACTGATAATGCCACGCTTGCAACGATTGATGTAACCGCATTACGCGCCGCCCATTATATTGAATGGTTTAGCAAGCGCGACTTTTATGACAATCGTCAGTTATCCCTTATCTATTTTGAAAACGGTATTTTAAGAACAGGATTATATTTTGAAGGTGACAGGCTGATTGTGATTTATCCTAAAAAGCCTGACCCAGCAAAAGACATACGTTAAGCTTTTATTATAAACTTAATAACTCTCAATTACCTGCATCAGCTCATATCTGAGCATATCAGCACTCGGCATGCGTTCGGCATGAAAGCGCACGATAGCAATACCGGCACTGGCAAGCGCTTTGTCTTTTTTATCGTCCGCCTTTTGCCGCGCTTTACTATTATGCGTCCAATCATCAAGCTCGATGGCCAGCAAGGTAGTCTGTGCATCGATGTCCACGATGACATAGTCGACGCTTTGGCGACAAATGCGGTTAAACCAAAAGCTACGCTCCGAGGTTTCGTCACTGTTTGCTTCGATGATACGAGACAGCTGAACTTGCACAAAAATATGATATTCGGGCAGCGCATTTTTTAACTTTTTAAAAAAGATGACTTCCGTATCGGTCATGATAGGCATCGGCGCAAATGGCCAAATAGCCAGCTCATCACCGCGCACAGGTGGCGGCTCAGGCTCAGTGGAATGCTTATTAGAAAACAGTTTTGGCAGGGTGATCAGCCCGACAAATCCAACTGCTAATATTAAAAATATAACGCCAAATGACATGGTTTTACCTTATACATAATGAAAGCCGTCAGCTACGTAGAGGATGTCATTAAATAAAATGACGACACATAGCTAACCGCGACAGGGCAGCCTTTATAGGCTGACAGGTTATACAGTACAGAAAAGAACAGGAAGAAACAGAAAATAGCGGCGCACATCGTAACCAAGCTGGCCCCAATCGGCAAACGATAAAACAAAAAACACGACAATAGATGTCGTGTTTGAATAAAATTAACGAGAAAGATAAAAATACAAACGGGCGTAATTAAAATCGCACGGTTTATTTAGTGCTAATGGCTATCATATTACAGCAATTTAAATTTATTTTAGCGCCAGTATAAAACCCAAGCACTGGTGGTATTCACTTTCGGGTCGCTATTAATCTTATCTTTTAGCGCCAAAGCGGCGACTTTGCCGCGCTCAGGGCCAACGATAACGCGCACACCACGACTGGTAGGACTGGTTTTGACTTGATAACCCGCTGATTGGAATTTTTTTGCCAACTCATCCGCTTTGGCTTGGTCATTCGCGAGTGCCACTTGTACGCCAAAACTGCCTTTAGCATCGGTTTCTTTCACCTCTTTACGGGCTGCGCTCAGTTTCTGCTGCGCTTCACGCTTGGCATCGGCAGATTTCTTGGCTAACGCTTCTTCTTTTTGACGCTTTTCTTCACGCGCTTTTTCAGCCGCTGCTGCTTCACGTGCTAGGCGATCTACCTGCTGACGCGATGGGATGGTAATATTTTGACCCAGTTGTAGCGAGGTCGACGGTGAAAGGTTATTTGCTTGTGCCAAGACTTCTACGGGCATATTGTGTTGCCGTGCCAGTTTAATCAGCCCATCACCTTTTTTTACCTGATAATCCGTAGGCGATTTTGGCGCTTCATTTTTAGCGACTTCTGCAGCTTTTTGTTTTTTCTCAGCTTCAGCTTGTTTTTTAACCTCTGCCTGCTTTTTTGCTTCCGCTGCCTTTTTACTCTCTGCTAGCTTTTTAGCGGCCGCTTGTTCTTTAAGCACAGCTTGGCGCTGAGCTTCTTGTTGCGCTTGAGCGGCTTTTTTCTGCTCACGGGCACTATTATCATTCTCAGTTGTCGTGGCAGTATTATTGCTATCTGTACTAGATTTGGTCGCCGTCGCCGTGTCTTTTTCAGCGTCTTTAGTGTCCTCGGCTTCTTTATCTTTAGCAGGTGCGGTGCTTGCCAAATATTGCTGACTTTCGGCGCGTGCTTTGGCCAATGCTTGCGCTTCAGCCGCCTCTTGCTCGCTTAAGAATTGCTGCGCACGTCTTTCTTGCTCTGCAACGCGAGCGGCACGCTCTTTTTGTTTTTGTGCCAAGATGCGCTTTTCAGTTTCGATATCAGTCGTCAATGGCTGTGGAGATTCTTGCGCTGGGCTTTGTTTTTCTATCATCGCTGACGCAGGTTTTGTTTTATTGCTATCACCAATTTGTTGTACCATGGCGTACAGCATCACGCTACCGCCAATAATCATCCCAATGCCCAATAAGGCTTGTCTCGAAAAGTTCATCCGTTTACGTCTCTTAGTTGGTAATAAGGTTGATTGAGCGGCGCAACTGTCGTCCCAAGCTATATTTATATGGCTTTAATAAACAATTTTGAAACTTAATCTCGCCGCCAGTTACGTCCAGCCATTTTTAAATGCTAAGTTAAGCTGTACATAGCCATTTTAATTTGTACATAGCATTGTATAGCAGTATGTTAAAGCAGTTTGATTATAAAGCATATTTTTTATACTGTCTGCTATCATGCTTCTGCTAAGACTAACATTAAATCATTATGATTTTAATTTAAATTATCAGCAGCAAGTGCCGCTAGCGCCTCGCCAATCGTATGGAACGAGCCACATACCACGATTAAGTCTTGCGCTTGACTGCCCTTTATAACAGCAGCAGTCGCTTCTGATAAACGTTTAAACTCATGTATTTGTGCCTTATCAACATAACTCGCTAAGATACCTTGTAGCTGCTCAGTGCTGGCTGCGCGTGGATAATCAATCTCAGCGATAAACCAATCGCTAATGGGCAAGCCCGCTTCAGTCAAACGCTGCACGACTTTATTGATATCCTTATCGCCCAACATAGAAAACAGTATTTTAATGTTGGCAGGTTTACTACTTAAGTGTGCGCAACTATTTTGCGTTGCTAGATGCTGCTGCCAAAGCGGTAATAATTGCGCCAATAAAAACTCAACACCTTGCTCGTTATGCGCCACATCAAACAGCCAATGACGGTTATGGGTCTCACGATAATCAAAACGACCGGCAAGCTTGACCGTTTGCAATGCCTGTTCAATAGCACTTTTATCAATATTTAATGGGCTTGCCAGCACCGCTGATAAAGCATTGGAAGTATTAGTCAAGGATAGCGTGGGGCGCGGTAGTTGCATAGTGACAGCAGCATTACTATATTGCCAAACGTCGGTATCTACTTCACGATAATTAAAGTCTTGTCCAGCTTGATAACAAGTTGCCTGATGCGTGGCAATCGCTTGCTGTACACTCGCTGGCATCGTCTTATCGCCATAAACTAGGGTAATACCATCGCGTAGGATTCCTGCTTTTTCACGGCCGATATCTTCGACATTATCGCCTAGCCAATCGACATGATCGATAGCGATATTGGTAATCACCGCCATATCAGGATCAATGATATTAACCACATCTAAGCGACCGCCGAGCCCCACTTCTAACACCCAAACATCACAATCTGCTTCGGCAAAGATTAATAGTGCGGCCAATGTTGTCATTTCAAAAAATGACAAGGTTAAAGCGCACTGTAACCTTGCCGCCTCTACCTTGCTAAAGGCATCAATCAAGGTCTCATCACTGACCATCTCGCCATTGATGCGCACGCGCTCGTTAAACACACTCAGATGCGGTGATTGGTACAGCGCGGTTTTATAACCTGCCGCTTGGCATATCTGCGCGATGACCGCAGTTGTTGAGCCTTTGCCATTGGTGCCCGCTACGGTAAACACATAAGCATCGTCTTTGGCTGACTGTACCACGCCTAACGCCTCAGCAATCGGCAATACGCGCGATAAGCCCATATCTATCGCTGAGACATGAATTTGCTGCATATAATCGAGCCATTCGGTCAAACTCGAGTGCTCATTAGGAATATTAGAATTAGATACGATAGAGTCAGACATGGGCGGAACCTATATGGAATTTTTCGGGAAAATAGAGAATGAGAAAATGGTTAAATAAGAAATAGAGACAGTATATAACTACCTAGCCAAAAAGCAAAAATAGCATTTACCGTGATTGACGATAAATGCTATTAAGTCATAACGATTTCGATTGTCTGTTTACTAAACCAGCTCAGCACATGTTAAGCATCAACATTCGGTACGCGGCATAGTTTTGCCAGCAGACGGTAAATGGTATCAATGAGCTGATGACGGTGCACCACTTCATCGACCACCCCGTGCTCTAATAAGAACTCGGCACGCTGGAATGGCTCTTCTAGCGTCTCACGTACTGTCTGTTCAATCACGCGCTTACCAGCAAAGCCAATCATGGCCTTTGGTTCTGCCAAATGAATATCACCTAGCATAGCAAGCGATGCCGTCACCCCGCCATAAACAGGATTGGTCAATACTACAATATATGGCACACCAGCAATTCGTAAGCGTTCAATCGCCGCTGCCGTACGAGCCATTTGCATCAAAGATAGCAGACCCTCTTGCATACGCGCACCGCCAGAAGCAGCAAAGCAGACTAAGGGTACTTTATCTTTAAGGGCTTTTTCAGCCGCTTCTACAAAACGGTCGCCGACCACCGAGCCCATAGAGCCACCCATAAAACGGAAGTCAAAGGCACACGTCACGATATCAAGATTGCGCAATTTACCATACATCACAATCAGTGCTTCAGACTCGCCGGTTTTGTCTTGTGCTTCGCTCATACGCTGCGGATACGGCTTACTATCCACAAAGCTCAATGGGTCTTTGGCAGTGAATTGCTGTCCTAGCTCACCGTCTACTTGGTCGAGTAGCCAGTTTAAGCGTTCACGCGCACTCATCGGTAAATGATGGTCACAATGCGGGCAGACATAGCAATTGAAAATCAGCGCCGTATTGGTAATCATTGAATGACAGCTACTACACTTAGTTGACGGTTCAGTTTCGACAGCCGTCAAAGGTGCAGTCAATTGCTGTTTAATGCCCGGTATCGGGCGCTCAAACCATGATTGCCCAGCGGAACTGCCATTTTTTTCAGTCGTGCCTGTTTCAGTATTATTTGCAGTGGCCATATCAGGTTTTGTTATCGTATCAGTCATAGTATTCGCCATTATCAAAGGCTTATCGACAAGTCGGCCAGCTTGGTTTAATTGGCTTAGTCTCTTGTCCCTAAGAAGTCCGTTTATAAGAATCAATTTAAAAGTCACATATCGTTATAACATCAGCAGTTATAAAGCACGCTTATGCACAACTGTAACAATTTATATGTGATGTTAGTTTACACACGTAAACTAACTTTAGCAAAGTCATTTGCCTGTGTCTTTATAAACATTGTTATAAAAATTGCGCGGGCCTTCTAAGCCTTTCAAATTTAGATACCAATAAACTCGATATAATATTAGGCGGTTAAACTATCAAGTGCGCCGCGTAGCTCGTCCATTTTTACCATAATTTTTTGCTGAGCAGTTGCAACCGCAGTCGCATCTTTAGCATCTATATCAGCAAAGTTTTGCACCAGCGCACTTCCAACGATAATACCATCGGCGTGCTGACCAATTGCTTTGGCAGAGGCCGCATCACGAATACCAAAGCCCACACATACTGGCAAATCGGTCTCGGCTTTAATCGCTTGTACTTGGGTAGCCACATCATCGGTATCGAGCGTCGCCGAACCGGTTACGCCTTTTAACGACACATAGTAAATATAACCACCGCAGTGGGTCAGAACTTGCTCGCGGCGCTCAGGCAAAGTGGTCGGCGATAATAGGAAAATCTCATTCATCGCATGCTCAGTCAAATGCTGCGTAAAGCTGCCCGCCTCGGCTGGTGGCAAATCAACCATTAAAATACCATCGACGCCTGATTGCTCGCATAAAGCGACAAAATTGTCATAACCAATGATTTCCACGGGATTCAGATAGCCCATTAGGATAATTGGTGTTTGCGTATCTTGTTTGCGGAATTCTGCCACCATGTTTAGTGCATCACGCGTACTAGTACCGGCTGCTAACGCACGCTCGCCAGCTAATGCAACAGTTGGGCCATCGGCCATTGGATCAGAAAACGGCAAGCCTACTTCAATCATATCTGCGCCATGCTTAACCAAGTCGTGTAGTAAGCCAACAAAGTTAGCAGGCGTTGGATCGCCCGCCATCACATAAGGAATCAGGGCTTTTTTGTTCTGTGATTTTAAGGTTTCAAAGGTGCTTTCAATTCGGGTCATAGTGGTTCTCTTATAATTTTAAAATGAGCTTGTTGTCATTGAATCGCGTAAAGCTCGCATCTGTTTAATAGACTTATCAAAACTCGCTTGAGCGGTTTCTATGATGGCATCGATTTGAAACAATATGTCAGCATCTAACTGACTAATAAGCGATTTCTGATGCCAAGTCTCAATATGTACTAAGCGTTTTACATAAACCGAATCTGGTAAGTTTTGGCATTTATTAATTAAGAATTCTCGCCAAGGCATTTCTCTTTTTTCATCACCATTGCAAATATTGCATGCCAGCACAAAGTTATAGATTTCATTAGTACCGCCATCTTTTACAGCCTGCAAGTGGTCAAGATGACCTTTGCGACTATTCGGATCAATTACTATATCGCAATAGGCGCATTTATTATCAAAATAATTCCAAACTTGCTGCTTCTGAGATTTGTTAGGGTGAGTATCTATAACCTGTAGTAGGCTACGTTTAATCTGGTTTTTCGCCATAGAGGGTGTGACTTTTGCCATCTTACTAATCCTCTGATTTTTCAAAATTAAATAATATAAATATATATTGTGAACCCTCTATTAAACTTAATAGAGGGCATTATCAAACTAAATGAAAAATATTAATGATTTTTAAGCTAGAAAACGAATCTACAACTCAATCCCTTCTGCCTTCATTACCGAATGCAAATCCTTATCGCCACGACCTGACATATTAACGATAATGCTTTGCTCAGGGGTCATGGTTTTAGCCAGCTTCAGCGCGTAGGCGACCGCATGAGCAGATTCAAGCGCAGGGATAATCCCTTCTTTACGCGTCACTTCATGAAAACCCTCCAATGACTCTTTATCGGTACAGCCAACATATTCGACGCGTTTCATGTCTTTTAAGAAGCTGTGCTCAGGGCCAACGCCCGGATAATCAAGTCCCGCTGAGATAGAATGCGTCTCTTGGATTTGGCCTTCATCATCTGCCATTAGATAAGTACGATTGCCATGCAATACGCCGATACGACCAGCAGCAAGTGGCGCTGAATGACGACCGGTCTCAATGCCGTCACCTGTCGCTTCGACACCATACATTTTAACTTCAGTATCGTTTAGGAAATCAAAGAATAGACCAATCGCGTTTGAGCCACCACCAACACAGGCAACCAACGCATCAGGCAATTTACCGGTTTTTTCTAAATGTTGAATACGCGCTTCTTTACCGATAATCGCTTGGAAATCACGTACCAGTAGCGGATAAGGGTGCGGCCCTGCAACCGTGCCAATGATATAATAAGTCGTATCAACGTTAGTCACCCAGTCGCGCATGGCCTCGTTCATGGCGTCTTTCAGCGTCCGCGAACCTGAAGTCACTGGCACCACTTTCGCACCAAGCAAACGCATACGATAGACGTTCATCTTTTGGCGCTCGACATCATCGGCACCCATATAAACGATACACTCTAACCCTAGGCGCGCAGCAATCGTTGCCGTCGCAACGCCATGTTGTCCCGCCCCAGTTTCGGCGATGATACGCTTTTTACCGCACATTTTGGCAAGTAGCGCCTGCCCGATGGTGTTATTCACCTTATGCGCGCCCGTATGATTTAAGTCTTCGCGTTTAAAATAAATTTGCGCGCCACCAATCTCATTACTCAAGCGCTTGGCATGATAAAGCGGGGTTGGACGACCGACATAATTGACCAAATCGTTATGATACTCTTCCCAAAACGCCGGATCGGCTTTTACTTTGGTATATAAGGTTTCAAGCTCTTCGAGCGCGGCCATCAGGGTTTCAGACACAAAACGACCACCGTGAACGCCGAAATGTCCGCGCGCATCAGGATATTGGTTAAAGTCTTGGACGTTTTCTGGATTGGTAAAGGTATTGATAGCTTTAGCAGTAGCAGATACATCTTTGTTTGCGTCATGACTCATGATAATTCCTACTATAATAAGTGGTATTTTTTAGAATAAATAAAGGGAAGGGTTTTAGGTAATGAGCTATTTAATAAATATAAATCCACCGTTAAAAAGCTAATTACTGTTATTCGAAGGTTCGCTCGGCGTCTCGTTTTGCCATCGGTCGCGTTTAACTGCTTTCATAAAGGCACGCATTTTGGCAGCGTCTTTTTTACCTTTGCCCGACTCAATACCGCCACTGACATCGACGGCATAAATCGGCAGCTCTAAAGTAGCAGCGACATTGTCGGCATCAAGCCCGCCCGCTAAAATAATAGGCAGCGAGCTGTCTTGCGGTAGCAAACTCCAGTCAAAACGTGCACCTGTGCCGCCATACTTATGAGGATGGTAAGCATCGAGCAAAATACTGTTCGCGCCAGCAGCAGCAAACTCATCAATTTGAGCGCTTACGCCAGCAGTGGTGTGCTGCTCGGTATTAATACGTAAGGCTTTTATCCAGCGTTTATTGACCGCGCTTGCCAGCTGCTGACACTGTTCGGGCGTTTCATCACCGTGAAATTGAATGATATCAAAAGGGACATGGTTTGCCAGTTCAATAAGTTCTGCTCGCGGCATATTGACCACCAAGGCCACGACACTTATAAAAGCGGGCAAAGAAGCACTTAGCAATTGCGCCTGCTCAATAGTAACAGCGCGCGGACTTGGTGGATAAAACACCAAGCCGACGGCATCGACACCCAACTGAGCAGCCATTTTAATATCACTAGGCTGGGTAAAACCACAAAACTTCACCTGCATAATGTGACCTTAGATATAACATAAAATAGACATGACACTAAATATAACGTTGATAGATTGGCTCGAATACATAGATGACGATAAATATTGATTGCCAACGCTAAAAAGCAAATATGATGATTTGTTAATTGAATGGCAAATCCATTGCATCCAAAAACTTATCCTAGCATACTTTTATTCACAGTTTTGTTTATGATTGCGATTGATTAATATAGGAAAGGTGGAATGTCTAAAACGGTGGCGGCAACGTCTCAGCACATTGCTAGCAATAATACGACGAGTGCAAACCCCGCACATTATTTAATGTGGTTTCGTCGTGACCTGCGAGTTCATGACAATACGGCATTGGCAGCGCTTTGTGAACGTGCAAATGAGGATAATGCGCGAGTCAGCGCTATTTTTTTTATGACGCCTGAACAATGGCATGCACATGATATGTCACTCACCCAGCTCGATCATATCGCCCGCACCTTGCCACTCTTAGCAACCTCTTTGCAAAAACACTTGAATATCAACTTAACCGTCCAGCTCTGTGCCAGCTTTTCTGACTGTGTTGAGACGCTAAGCACCTTGTGTGAGGTAAATGATATCAGTGTTGTCATGGCAAATCATGAGTACGAAGGTAATGAGATTGACCGCGACCAAGAACTAATAAACCAACTTGCTAAATCCGATATCAAATTTATCCGCTGGCACGACCAATGTATCTTGCCACCAAAAACCATTACCACCAATGACGATAGCATGTATCAGGTCTTTACCCCATTTTATAACAAATGGCGGCATACTTTAGATGTTAGCAGCTTACAAATGCACCAAGCCATGGCGGTAAACTATCAGTCAAAAATCAGCCAGTCAAAAACTACCCTAAAAACTGCAAAAGAGAGCGCCAATACTGTTAAAGACATAGAACAACTCAGTAAAAAAGCCGTCGAAGATTATCAAAAACGATTAGAGACTGCCCTAGCGTATCAGCACATTGATTTTGGCGCTCAGCTTGAGCAAGCTAGAACGGCTTATCCTGCTGGCGAAGGAGCTGCGCGCCAACGTTTAGAGGATTTCATCGCTGATGATATCGATAACTATGACATCAGCCGCGATGTACCAAATTTGCAAGCGACCAGCCAGCTATCAGCCTATCTCACTATTGGCGCAATAAGCCCAAGACTTTGTTATCTGCAAGCCACAAAAGCATTAGAGAGATTACAGGGTAATGATAACGACAATTTCGATAGCTTTGATAAGCCCGATAAGTCCGATAACAATGACATTAACCGCTGGATAAGTGAGCTGGCGTGGCGTGACTTTTATCGTCATGTTTTAGATGATAAGCCCGAGCTTATTCGCCATAAAGCTTATAAAGAAGAGACAGATAATAAAATTCATTGGTCATATAATCAGGATGATTTTAAGGCATGGTGCACAGGCATGACAGGCGTGCCATTGGTCGATGCGGCCATGCGCTGTCTCAATGCGACCGGATTTATGCACAATCGCTTGCGCATGGTGACGGCGATGTTTTTGACCAAGGACTTACTGATTGACTGGCGCTTAGGTGAGCGCTATTTTATGCAGCAGCTAATAGACGGTGATTTTGCGTCCAATAATGGCGGCTGGCAATGGAGCGCGTCGACAGGCACAGACTCCGCACCTTACTTCCGTATTATGAACCCTTTTAGCCAAGCTAAGAGTCATGATGCTGATGCATTATTTATTAAGACTTGGCTGCCAGAATTAAAAGACGTGCCAAGCAGTATTTTGCATAGTGAAGATAAAATGCGTAAAGCGCTCACAAAGGGCGGTCAGTTTGCTGATACTGCTTATCCTGTGCCGATGGTTGAGCATAAGGCAGCACGACAACTGGCGATTGCTGAATTTAAAAAACAACGCTGACATTTTTAGTAAAAAGCGCTAGTTTTCTACTTGAGCTACCTCTTGTGGCACACTGCCAGTTTGCACCAAACTGCTTTGTGCTGCACTATCGATATCGATAGTTGGCTTTACTATTCGTGTCTGAATGGTATAAATAGCATACGCAAGACAAGTAAAGCTTATGATGAGCAGCACCCACGTCGCAAAAGGTAGCGATTCTTTTGCTTTAGGCTGCTTGATTAATTCGTGTTTCTCATGAACGGAGGGCTGATTATTGGAAGTTGTCATAGATGCCACCTCTTATATCATATAAGCTTATTTCAACGACAGTATTTATAAGGCTGTCGTTAATGATAAATAAGTCCTGCTATATAATATAGTAACCCTATTACCAATAAATTCAAGCAACATCTGTTAAGTGGCGTAGTGGTTCGTTAAACCATTTTAAGTATTAAGCCGTTGGCATTTGACACGCGCCTGCGCCCTGCGTGGTTACCGTTACCACAGCGCCCGTCAATGAAAATAACTGCTGCAATTGGGTTTGCGCATTTTCTAATGCCAGATTCATCACATCACCGCGGCAAGCACGCTCAAGGACTTCTTTTTTCGCCATACTTTGCGCTTGTTGCAAGATTTTTGGATCGACCTGCATCATACCAAAAGCGCCCGTTTGCCAATCATAGATTTCGATATCGTCTAAATAAACAGAAAATATCTCTGACGGCGGCAAGGTAATATTGATTTGCGGCAACATTGAAACAGGTGTATTAGCATCAGCTTCCTGCACCTGTTCAACATCAATCTCTGGCTGCACCACCTGTACCATCTCTGGCGTTAATGCACTCAAATCAATCCCTGCTTCTACGCGCCCGCGTGCAATAAACAAACCCTTTTGCTCATCTTGCCACAGCTTCATCCAACTGCCTGGCTTTTGGCTAGTAATAACGGTATCGACACTGAATGCCACCGTCTCTAAACGATTTAATTTTTGAATTTGCATCACCACCCCTTCACGGGTAATGGTTTCTATCGGTTCTTCCTTAGTGAGGTTTTGCAGACTATAAATCGCAAAAGCGAGCGCGGCAAGACCGATAAGTAATACCAGCCACGATAGCATCGAGATGGGTTTTTTCGCTTGCGGGCGCTTGGCATTATTCTTATCTACTGAAGAGTGGCTATCAGGGTTGACCATGTAAACTACCTCAAGGTTTTATATTAATTCTTATCAGCATAAAATTGCTAAATACTAAGCCTTTAATGCTATTTGTTTATAAGCATTTCAAGCAGTTACTACCATTCTCCTACATAATTGATGAGTTCGATGCCACTTTAAAAAATAGCTTTTGCTTCACTATTTATCCCTTTATTCTTTTATGTGCAAAATCTATAAATCGTGCTGCTTTATCAGCTAACTAAAATTTTATCTTTGAGTCTCAAAAACTGGCAGATTTTGAGTTAAAAAATCAGCTTGTTTTTAGCATTATTATTGAGTTTAGCCACTGTTTAAGCTGAATCAACAAAAAGTCATTGCGTCTTAGGCGAACTTTACCTAACATAGTCAGATTGTATAAGCAAAATGTTGGCATGCACCCATTTTTCTGGCTTTTTTACCAAAAATATGACGCTGTCGATATGGATGTATTCATACAAAAATAAAAGTTTCACCCTTTTTGTAAGGCGTTTTATAAACGCACTTTCTAATAACGTGCTGCTTGTTGCAGTACTTTTTAGCTAGGCAGGTCCTAGACTATTACCAAGTGATAAAAGGTAAGCTTGCGTCGGCCATCAAAGCACACGCTAAATATCCTCCTATTTCTTATTTATTTTATCGTTGATAAGGTTCCGCTTTATTTATGAAAGCCAGTCAATTTTTGTTTGCCACGCTAAAAGAAACGCCCAGCGACGCTGATATCGCCTCAAGCCAACTCATGGTAAGAGCAGGTCTTATTCGTAAAATCGCTTCTGGATTGTATATCTGGCTGCCGATGGGTTTGCGCGTGTTGCAAAAAGTCGAACGCATCGTTCGCGAAGAGATGCAAAACGTCGGCGCTCAAGAAGTGCTGATGCCAATGACCCAGCCTGCCGAGCTTTGGCAAACGACCGGGCGTTTTAATGACTATGGTCCTGAGCTGTTACGCTTTAAAGACCGTCATGACCGCGATTTTGTCTTGGGTCCGACACACGAAGAAGTCATCACCAACCTTGCTCAAGGTGAGCTGCGCAGTTATAAGCAGTTGCCGATTACCTTTTTCCAAATCCAAGGTAAGTTTCGTGACGAGATTCGTCCGCGTTTTGGCGTGATGCGTGCGCGTGAATTTACCATGAAAGACGCTTACTCGTTCCACGCTGACCAAGCGTCTTTGGCAAAGACTTACCATGAGATGTACGACGCTTATACGCGCATCTTTACCCGTTTGGGTTTAGATTTCCGTGCCGTGCAAGCGGATACCGGTTCTATCGGCGGTTTTGCGTCGCATGAGTTTCATGTGTTGGCAGACAGCGGTGAAGATGATATCGCTTTCTCTGACGTTTCTGATTATGCAGCCAACGTTGAGCTTGCCGAATCGGTCAGCACCGCTGAGCGTCAGCCACCAAAAATGGCGCGAGAAGACGTTTTAACGGAAGACATGACCAGCTGTAAAATGGTTGCTGAGCATCTAGGCGTACCATTAGAAACCACGGTAAAAACCTTAATTGTCCATGGTCATACCGAAGATGATGAGCCGCAATTAATCGCGATAGTCTTACGCGGTGACCATCAGCTAAATACCATTAAAGCGGAGAAAATTGAAGAAGCCAATGTACCGCTAACGATGGCCTCCGATGAAGAGCTTAAAGCCGCTGGTTTGCATAAAGGTTATATCGGCGTTGATTTGGATATGCCCGTATTTGTCGATCGCTCGGCAGCGTCTTTGTCAGATTTTGTCTCGGGCGCCAATGAAGTTAATAAACATACCATCGGTATGAACTGGGCGCGTGACGCCAGTATTACCCGCGTCGTTGATGTGCGCAATGTACAAGAAGGCGATCCTTCTCCTGACGGTAAAGGCAGCCTAAAAATCAAACGCGGTATCGAAGTCGGTCATATCTTTCAGTTGGGTGATAAATACTCGCAAGCGATGAATGCGACTGTCTCTGGCGAAGATGGCAAGCCTGTGACCATGATGATGGGTTGTTATGGTATTGGCGTTAGTCGTATCATCGCAGCTGCTATCGAGCAGAACAACGATGAAAACGGCATTATGTGGCCACAAACGCCAAGCATTGAAGATTCAATTGCGCCGTTTGAAGTCGCTATCATACCGATGAAGTCAAAAGAAGACACCGTCATGCAGACGGCGACCGCGCTGTATGAAGAGCTAAAAGCTCAAGGGGTTAACGTCCTACTTGATGACCGTAATGAGCGCCCGGGCGTGAAGTTTGCTGACCTTGAATTGATTGGTATTCCGCATCGTATCGTGGTTTCAGACCGTAACTTGGCTGAAGGCAAATACGAATACGTCAATCGCCGTGAAACAGAAAAGCAAATGCTGAGCCGCGAAGAAGTGATGGCAAAAGTAAGCGGCAAATAGTTTTTAATAAAACTTGCTCAATAAAAAAGCGCCTATCTGAATCAGATAGGCGCTTTTTTTAAACCAAACGCTGCAAAATCAATTTAAATAAGACCATTACCTTACTGGCGAATTAAACGACTTGGCTGCGGTAATAACTTTATATCACTGACGCGGCAAGGATTGATATCGATACCGCCGCGACGTGTATACCACGCACGCACCATCAGCTCGCTTGGCTCATAATGTTTGCTTAAATCAGCAAATATTTGCTCGACACACTGCTCATGAAAGCCATTATGCTGACGGAAACTTAAAATATAACGTAACATACTTGCTTCATCAAATGCTTTATTACTAGTAATCGAAACCGCTAACGTCCCCCAATCGGGCTGATTGGTCACCGGACAATTACTCCGCAGCAAGTTAGAATAAAAAGTATAAGGCTGAGCAACTTCCGCCGTATTGTTGCTTGCTACTTTATTATCATCTTCCTTGCTCTCTAGCAATGACGCGTCAGGATGTTCCGTTAGCGCGACTTTCTCGCTACTATTGGCAAGCGCGTCATCAATACAAACCCCCTCAGGTTGAGCAATTAACAGCCCTGAATGCTTATCGTCTAAGCCAAACAACTGAGCGGTTACTTCTGCTTGTACGCATGATGATAAATCTTTAGCAATCAGCGCTTGTACTTCATTCCAACTAGCGAACTCGGTAAAGTTAATACTATTTAAATATAGTTTTAATGACTTTGATTCGACGATAAATGGCGAGCTGGCAGGAATAGCAAAGCGCGCAATAGCCACTTGTGAAACACCTTGTGCATTTAACCAAGATAGCTCAAAGGCGTGCCACCAATCGACGCCCACTGCTAGCTTATCATCTTGCCAGCCAATCACATCGCGCCCTAGATTGCGCGCTATTGGATAGAGGGTCTCGGGACTATACTCAGTTGGATAATCAGTGGTTTGTTCGCCTAAAATACCGTGAATACTCATGGCTACTTCCTAATAGTAAAACTGATGATATTTAAGATGTTAGAGATTATAAATAGAACTCGCCCTAACTTATAAACGAATACGCGAACCATCACTTAATAGTCGATAAGAGATGATATAAAAAATGACGCAAAAAGCAAAGATAGCCGCCATCGAATACCATACATTGACATCAGAATAGCCAAGGATACCGTAGCGGAAAGAGTTCACCATATAGACAATTGGGTTTAACAGCGAAATATTTTGCCAAAATGGTGATAAATTTTCCATCGAATAAAACACCCCGCCAAGATAGGTCAGCGGCGTCAAGACAAAGCTTGGAATAATAGAAATATCATCAAATGAGCGCGCAAATACGGCGTTGATAAAGCCGCCAAGCGAGAATAAAACCGAGGTGCCAATCACCGTAAATAGGGTGATAAATAAGTGCTCAATACCCAGCTTGGTAAAAAATAACGCCACAATAAAGACGATGACCCCAACCGCCAGTCCGCGGAAAATACCGCCACTGATATAACCTGTCAAAATAGCGTGCTTAGAGATTGGCGATACCAACAGCTCCTCAATGCTTGAGTGAAACTTGGCACTAAAAAAGCTCGAGACCACGTTCGAGTAACTATTAGTGATAATTGCCATCATAATCAAACCGGGCACGATAAACTGCATATATGGCACACCGCCCATCTCGCCCACGCGCGAACCGATCATTTTACCAAAGATGACAAAATACAGGCTCATCGTAATAACTGGCGGCAATAATGTCTGCGGCCAAATGCGTAATATGCGGCGAATCTCTTTAATCAGCAGGGTGCGAAAAGCAATCCAGCGTTGTGCGAAGTTCATGCGTTATCTCTCCTAAGCAGTCTACAGGCTAATATCAAAACGCTATCACGGCCCGCAGATTGCCTATATGGTTGCTATATTTATAGTGGTCTATTTATGTGGGTAAATCGAGAAATTATGAATAAAACAGCCTACGAGCTTAAAGGTTCATGCAAGCTTTTATCGACCAAGCGCATAAACAACTCTTCTAAACGGTTGGCTTTATTACGCATACTGGCGACCAAAACGCCTTGCTTAGACAACTGCTCAAAGACACCGTTTAGCGACTCCCCTTCTGTCAGGGTCACTTCAAGCGTTAAATCATCGGGTTGTAGCGTGTCAGTGACCCCTGTTAAAGCAATTTGTTTGGTCAATGGCGTCGCCAAATCAAAGACAAAAGTTTCGACCGATAACTGCGCAAGTAAATCCTTCATTTCCGTATTAATACGAATCTCACCATGATCTAAGATAGCGATACGCTTACAAAGCTGCTCTGCTTCTTCCAAATAATGGGTGGTCAAAATAATCGTGGTATTTTCTTCAACGTTAATCTGCTGCATAAATTCCCACATCGAGCGGCGCAGCTCGATATCAACCCCAGCCGTTGGTTCGTCGAGTATCAATAGCTTTGGTTTATGAATCAAGGCGCGCGCAATCATCAATCGGCGCTTCATACCGCCCGATAGCTCGCGCGCTTTATTATCGCGCTTATCCCATAAGCCTAATGCTTTGAGCAGTTTTTCTGCTCGCGGCTTAGACTCTTTTGCTGCAATACCAAAATAGCCGGCCTGAGTAATCAAAATATCTTCAACTTTTTCAAACTGATTAAAGTTAAATTCTTGCGGTACCACGCCCAAAAACTGTTTGGCTTTTGAAGGTTCAGCCAATAAGTCAGTACCAAAGATATGCACACTACCCGCCGTTGGCTTAAACAGGGAGCTAATGATACCAATCATCGTTGATTTGCCCGCACCATTTGGCCCAAGGAGCGCAAAAAATCCACCTTGTGGCACTGTCAAGCTGACATTTTTTAATGCCGAAAACCCGTTGCCATAGGTTTTAGATAAGTTCTGGATAGATAGCGCTGGCACCTCAGACATGAATACCTCTTTATTAGTGATGTATCTATAAAGGAATATAGAAGACGATTCGGGAAAAGTTAGTTTCTCTCATATTTGCTCTCGTCTCTTACGACGAGTCTAGTGTCTAGATGTGAGGCTCACGGTCACGGATTTCAACATTAGGATGATATAACCACGATATTAATAATATCAATCGACGCCCACAAAAAAACGCCTACCTCATTAAATGAAATAGACGCTTTATAAACTTCTAGATATGACTGCTGTTATTCGCAATACTGTAGCGTTTTTAGAATATTTTGACTATATTAAGCAGAATAATCATAAAAAAGCAAAATAGGAAACGATAGCTACTTTACCGTCTCCTACTTTTTTCTATTGCTCTTTTGCACATGGCACAGGCAATTAGCTTGCTTCATCAACCATATAATCTACTGCGCTTTGCACTTCTTCATCAGGGATGTCAGCGCCACCTTTAGCAGGCATAGCGTTAAAGCCGTTGATAGCATGGGTATACAAGGTATCTTTACCTTTAGCGATACGAGGACCCCAAGCGCCTGCATCACCTAGCATAGGCGAACCAAGTAAGCCTGAGGCGTGACACGTTTGGCAGACAGCGTTATAAACGGCTTTACCATCACGCGGACCATCACCTGCTGCTGGCCCTGCAGAACGTGCAGTGACGTCGCATACTTCGTCGTCCTCAAAGCAGACTTTAGCAACCGGCTGAATACGAGCAATCAAGTTAGGATACAAAGCGATGAGCTTTTGTACTTGTGGCGTATCTTGCGGAATAGGCTCTTCTTCAGCGGCAGGTGCGGCAGCGGCTGTTGCTTCTTCAGCAGGAGCATCTGCATCGGTCGCGTCTGCTTGCGCAGCTTCATCGGTAGCTGCAGCGCCATCGGTAGTATCAGCAGCAGCTTTGGTATCGTCACCCAATTTTTCAGGCAAGTTATCGACAACCTCTTGCCCTTCTGCGACATCAGATACGGTTACAGGCGTGTCTACAACACTTTCGGCTTGGCTCACAGCGATACTAGCGATTCCTAGAATGGCAGCTGCCGATAACATAACTACTTTTCTCATTCGTCACGTTCTCTTATTGCGTATACAAGGGCCGACACGACTTGGACATTCTGTTTGTCCTCCTTTGATAACCAAGCAGTTATCAATAGCAAACAGCCATCCCGCATACGGGCGCGCTTGTAATCGGTGATTATAAATATGAATTCTCCCTGACATTATAAGGGAAAAGACGGGTAGATTGCCATGCCTGTTTGCCGACTATGGTGTTTTTTCTTAAAAAACGCCAATAGCGGCCTTCATTCATTGGCTTTATGACTTTTATTTGTTAGACTAAGCGGTCTTAATTTTTAGACGCCTTTTCGTTCTAACGACAACCAATTGCACTTATTTATACACGTCATCAGTTTATTGGATTTTAGTCGATCAATTATGCGCTCGTAGCTCAGTTGGATAGAGTATCGGTTTCCGAAGCCGAGGGTCGTGGGTTCGATTCCCGCCGAGCGCACCAATCATCATAATCAGTCGTGTTTTACCCTTTTCTAGTCTTACCTATTATCTCATAACACTTTAACGGCAACGCTTTACGCTGTTAACTGCTGCCTATTACTGTGCGCTAACAACGATAAAATGTTGTATATAAAGTTGTTAAATCTATTTAATTTGTAAAAACCTATTCCGCATCTTGCAAATTTGCCATTAGCTGAGCGCGGCTAGGTACACGGTGATAATTAATCACAGGTACGTCACCCAAGCGGCGCTGACCGGCGGCAAGCTTTTTATCAATGGTAATCATTGCCACTTTTTTATCTTGCTTCCTAACCAGTAAATGATTGGCTTTACGGTTGACACGGTAATCAGGAAAATGCTGCTTAACCAACTCTGCAGTTCTTTGTAGCCCATCATTGAGTGGTGTTTTTGCGCGTCCCGACTTTAGGTTGTGCTTATCGGCGGCTTTAGGCGCGCGCGATTTTGCCAATAACCATAGTCCCATGACAACTGCGAGCAATATGACAAGCCACCAAATACCATCTATCATAGAAATCTATATCCAATCTTAAAAAGGGATGGCTCATGTTAACAGAATTATCACCTGCGTTAATAGCCGAAGTCGAGCGCGCTGCCAAATTGCTGGGCTCAAAACAGCGCATCTGTATTTTAACGGGCGCTGGAATTTCAGCAGAAAGTGGCATTCCAACGTTTCGAGATAAGCAAACAGGCCTTTGGGAAAACTATGTGGCTGAGGACTTGGCAACGCCTGAGGCTTTTGCTCGCGACCCAAAACTGGTGTGGTCATGGTATCAGTGGCGCCGGCATTTGGTCGCTGAGAAAAAACCAAATCCTGCCCATGAAGCTTTAGCGCAGTGGCAATATCATAGCCAATCTACCGATCAGCAATTGACGCTTATTACCCAAAATGTGGATGATTTGCATGAGCAGGCTGGTAGTAGTGTCACCCATTTACATGGCAATCTTTGGCAAAATCGCTGCAGTCAATGCGATGCGCCCTACCAAGAGCAATCTAGAGGCTCATATAATAGTGCTGATACCATAGATTATAGTGACGCTCTGATTACTTGCTCGCACTGTGAAAGCTATATACGTCCCGATATCGTCTGGTTTGGCGAGGCGTTGCCTGTACAAGCATGGCAGACAGCGGAGGACGCGGCGGCCAATAGTGAGGTGTTTATGAGTATTGGCACCTCAAGTCTCGTTTATCCTGCGGCAGGTCTCGCACAATTGGCAAAAGATAACGGCGCTAAAATCATCGAGATAAACCCACATCCAACGCCAAATACCATTGTTGATATTACTCTAGCAGAAAAGGCTGGGATTATTATGCCGTTATTAATCCAGAAAATTACGGCCATGTAACTGTCGCCTAAAAAGCACTTTGTAAAAAAGGAAAAGGCTTAACGATTTATATAACCGTTAAGTCTTAACTATTGAAAATAACTTTACTCACTCTATTGCAGAGCAAAATCCACTTGCGCTAGGTATTTCTCTTTTAATTCATTATCTATAAATGAAGATCTAAAAGAGTTTTTTACCAAAGTAATAATATCATTTTCTGTCAGCGGTAGATGGTTGCATATATTGATAAAGTTTTGATTCATATACCCTTTAAAATAAGCCGGATCATCAGAGTTGACGCTGACATTTAAGCCATAGTCTAGCAGCTCTTTAATATTGTGCTGTTTGTAACTCTCAAATACCTTGAGCTCAATATTAGAATTGGGGCAAACTGTCAGCGGCATTTGCTCGTCTTTTAGGCGTTGCATCAACGCTGCACTTTTTATCGATTGTACGCCATGATCAATGCGATTGATTTGCAATAAATCTAACGCTTCATAAATATAAGAAAAATCTGCTTCCTCGCCAGCATGAGCGACCAGCTTAAAGCCCGCTTCTTTGGCCTTTTTAAACACTTCTTTAAACTTGGCGGGAGGGTTGCCCAGTTCTGAAGAATCCAGACCGACGCCGATAATATCGTCTTTAAACGCCATTGCTTGCTCTAAAGTCTCAAACGCCTCTTCTTGCGATAAGTGGCGTAAAAAGCACATGATAATACAAGAGGTGATGCCGTATTTTTCTTTGGCATCGGCAAGCGCTTCTTTAATACCAGTAATGACTGTCGCAAACTCAACCCCTCTTGCAGTATGAGTTTGCGGATCAAAAAATATCTCCGTATGGACGACATTATCTTCGACACACTTTAAAATATATTCCCACGTTAAATCATAGAAATCGTCTTTGGTAATCAGAACGTTGGCGCCCGCATAATAGATATCTAAAAAAGTTTGTAGATTGGTAAAATTATAGGCACGGCGGACGTCTTCGATATCCTTATAAGGGATAGCGATATTGTTCTTTTTCGCCAGTCTAAACATCAACTCCGGTTCTAATGAGCCTTCGATATGTAAATGCAGCTCTGCTTTCGGCAATTTTTTTATCAGCTCAATCATGGTATTGGCATGGTCCTGTATCTAAACTTACTTGTTATTTCTTTAAGCGTTATTTTAAAAATACTGTTAGTTTGTAAAATTGTTAATAAAGAAACTGCTAATTTGGAAACTATTATTTTGGAAACTATTATTTTGGAAAATTGCTATTTTAAAAACACCACAGTATCGGACAGCTCATTGCCAGCAGGGTCATGTTCAAGATGATAATACTGACGCAACAACTGACCTACCTCATCCAATAACTCCATCAGGCTTTCTTCAGTTTTTTGATTGGCGATACCTGAGACCGCTTTTTCGCACATGGCGCTCCAAACAGTTGGACTGACATGTGTGCTGATACCGCGGTCAGCGACGATTTCTAGCTTGTGCTCGCAAATATTGACATAAATCAAAACGCCGGTATTTTCTTCGGTATCCCACACGCGATATTCGCTAAATAAATCAATTGCTCGATCGCGGCAGTCAAGATGATAAGCATCTTGGATAGGTAAGTGATTTTCGATAATTAAAAACACCTCGCCGCGATGTCCGCGCTCAGCCAGCGTCACCTGCTCTGTCAGCCGAGCTTTGGCCGCGGGCGTGAGCCACTTGCTATGCAACATAGGGACAAACAGTACTTGACGCCACCAACGCGCAAAACTTGCCTGCGACGAATTGCTTTTTACCATTATATTATATCCTCAAGTACGCCATTGCTGGCAATTTTCTAATGTCTGAGCCTAATTTACCCTTCTTACTCTTATAGAAATCGCCTCTACCAAGAGCCGCCTGCCCCGCCGCCGCCAAAGCCGCCGCCACCGCCGCCGAAGCCGCCACCACCAAAACCTCCGCCGCCGAAACCTCCACTACCACCGCCCATACCGGGCAGGAATACTATACCGCCGCCACCGCCGCGTCCTCCACGACCACCGCCTGAGCCACGCGAAATTAAAAACAGCCATATAAATATCGCCATAATTAACGTCATAAAGAAACCGCCGCCCAAGGCCAGCGAGCCTACAAAGAAACCGCCAGCGGTCAGGATAGAACCAAAGATGCGCCCAAAGATACTGGTAATAAAGCTACCAAATATCATTGCCATGACAAATAAAAACACTGGCGATGGGTTATCACCAATGTCATTTTGATTTTGACTGCGTTCGGCCGCTTGCGCATCGGCACGCGCCAATACTTCAGGATCAGCGGTCAGGCGCGTTTGCAGCGCGCCAATGCCCGCCAATATCCCAGCGCCATAGTCATTTTGCTTAAATAGTGGTGTGATGTCTTCGCGAATAATACGGTTGACCGCCGAATCTGGCAACACCCCTTCTAGTCCGTAACCCGTTAAAATATAGATATTGCGGTCATTAACGGCAACGACCATTAGCAGGCCATCGTCAATATCTTTATTACCCAGCTGCCATTTTTCGGCAACTTGTAGCGCATAATCAAAGATTGGCATGCCATTGGTGGTCGGTACAATGACCACCGCAGCTTGCGCCAAACCTTGCTGATAAATGCCTCTTAGCTGCGCCTCTAAACGCTGCTTTTCTTGCGGGTTTAAGATATTGGCTTGGTCGATAACTGGCGAGTTTAAGATGAGCTTATCGGCATCGACACCCTGAGCGCTTGATTGTACAGGCGGACGATTAGAAGTTGTTGAGGTGGTCGTATTACTATCGGAATTAGCAGCATTAGGATTGATAGCATCATTGCCAAGAACAGCTTCGTTAATTGCTTCGTTACCTAAGACGGCATCGTTGATGGCTTCATTAGTTTCGGCAGCTTTTGCAATCGCTACCAATTCCTCGACACTACGGTTTTGCATATCTGAGGTGCTATCGCTAGCAACCGCCGTATTATTATTAGCATCGGGTGCTGCATGCAGCAGCGAGCCACTCCCAATACTTAGAGTAAATAATAATGCGGATAATAGTGCTGTTGAATGCTTCATCTAATCTATACCACCTCAAATGACATCTGTACTAATAAATGACGACAAAACCAACTGCTATAAACGACAACAAAAAAAACGACTGACGATTAAGGCGTTCTATCATTTTTGAGCAAATAAACGGACTGTTAAATAAACGCACTGTCATATAAACAGTAGCATTTATACGCCATCATGGTAGATAGAACGCCTAAACTAAAAACTTTGCTTTACTGCGCCGTCTGCGCATTATCGTCGCCGAAGTTGACACTTGGTGCAGTCGATATTTCTTTTTCATTGGCAACGCTAAAGTTTGGTTTGGCGTCCATGCCAAATACTTTGGCCGTAATATTGGTTGGGAACTGACGCACGGTAGTGTTATAACCTTGAACTTCTTGGATATAACGGTTACGCGCCACCGTAATACGGTTTTCTGTACCTTCCAGCTGCGCCTGCAAATCTTGGAACAAAGCATCAGATTTTAGCTCAGGATAGCGCTCAGAAACCGCCATCAAACGCGATAGCGCGCCAGTCATCTGATCTTGGGCAGCCGCATAGCGCTCCATTGCTTCAGGGTCATTGAGCAGCTCTGGCGTGACTGTAATACCGCCCGCTTGTGAACGTGCTGCCGCGACTTGAGTAAATACTTCTTGCTCTTGCTTAGCGTATTGCTGCACGACTTTGACCAGGTTTGGCACCAAGTCCGAACGACGCTGATATTGGTTGACCACTTCTGACCAAGCCGCGGTGACCTGCTCATCTTGCGCCTGCAAATTGTTATAGCCACAACCGCTCAAACCAACAGTAGATGTCGCTAATACTGCTGATAGCAACATAGGTTTTAAAAAAGATTTACGCGTCATCGTTGACTCTCCTAATGATAAATAACAAACAAAACGTTTTTTAATCGCTTTTTTAATGTTAACCACTTATATGCACTTATATTTTATCGCCTACTGGATTTTATAACCGACAGTTTCGCAGCTAACCGTTTCATGGCGTGAATACCGCAGCAGCAATATATTGTGCTAATAATGGCGCTATACCGTCACTTTTACAATTCATCGTTACCAAAACACAACCTCAAAGCAGCGTTTATCGTAGGGCTGTGGCGCATTTTAGGAATTTAGTACTGCTGTTAGCGCGCCTGTCTTTTAAGCCCCCATTAACGGTTAATTAAAAAGTATTGGCCAATACAAGATAAATAGAAGATTTTTTGACCTTGTATAGGCAATCAAGCGAAGAAAACCATTTATAAATGAACGCCCTTATAAAGAAAATTCTAGTAATTGCCTAAAAAATATGGCAAATTGCAGTTACGTAGCCGTACGGTTTGAATACATTTGGTAGTGGACTTATAAGAATTTTGGTACTAGCTGCGTGTCAATGTCGCATCAAAAAGGATTGATAAACGACTAATGACTGCTCTATTACCTTACTCTACCATGTAAGTGTAGCCAGCTGATATGACTCATAAAAAGTTAAGTGCCATCTTCTCGCTTACTGAGATGATGGTTATTTATATTATAACCGCCTGTTTTATCCACTGGTTTATTTTAAGCGCTTTACATAAAAGCAGCCTTAATAAACTATCAACGCTGATAAGCGGTTGCATACGCTCATTATTGTTCATAAACCAGACGGATAACAGCAGACAACTACAGTCCATCCTTAGTGGCTAAGCGCGTATGAAACTTAATCTGTAAGGAGGATTTCTACCGCAGTTAAGTGCATGCAGATTATTTGAGTGGTTGGTTTTAATAAGGATATTAAAGCTGGTCTACTCTTAGCATCATCATATATAGCCACTTTGAGACAGTACTAGGAATATACATATGGAAGGTTTAGTCGATTTAGTAAACGGAATTATCTGGAGCCCAGCATTGGTTTATCTCTGCTTGGGCGCAGGTTTATTTTATTCCATCATGACGCGCTTCGTACAAGTACGTTTATTCGGGGAAATGATTACCTTACTTTTTACCGGTAAATCAAGTGCACAGGGTATTTCATCATTTCAGGCACTCGCCGTATCTCTAGCAGGGCGTGTGGGTATGGGTAACATCGCTGGGGTCGCCGCCGCTATTGGTTTCGGTGGTCCTGGTGCAGTATTTTGGATGTGGGTTGTGGCTTTCTTAGGCGCATCTACCGCTTATGTCGAAGCAACCCTTGCACAGATTTATAAAGAAAAAGACGTCATCACTGGCGAATACCGCGGCGGTCCAGCTTACTATTTTGAGCGCGCCCTTGGTCAACGCTGGTATGGCATTCTTTTTGCCGTCGCGTCTATCTTAGCTTGCGGTATGTTCTTACCGGGCGTGCAGGCGAACGGCGTTATCAGCGCGTTTGCCCAAGTCATGGGTGAAGGCACGCCGATGAATATCATGGGCTTAGAAGTTGGCTCTATGCGCTTGGTCGGTCTTGCTATCATTTTGGTCATCTTAGGTACTATTATCTTTGGTGGTATCAAACGTATCGCAACCTTTACCGAGTATGCTGTTCCTTTTATGGCTCTTGGTTATATTGGCCTTGCACTCGTCATTATGTTTACCAATTACCAGATGATTCCAGAAGTCTTTGGTTTGATTATCAGTGATGCGTTTACCGCACAAGCAGGCTTTGGTGCTGCTATCGGTTGGGGTGTCAAACGTGGTATTTACTCTAACGAAGCGGGTCAAGGTACAGGTCCTCACGCTGCGGCGGCCGCGGAAGTTGAGCATCCATCACAGCAAGGTTTGGTACAAGCATTCTCAGTGTATGTTGATACCCTACTAGTCTGTTCTGCGACTGCGTTTATGATCATCACCATGGGTACTTATAATATCCAAGGTACACTACCTGACGGTCAATTCATCGTACAAAACGTCGCGGCTGGTGTTGAGATCAACTCGCCTGCCTTTACGCAGATGGCAATGGAAACCATGTACGGTCAATTTGGTAATATCTTTATTGCCGTTGCGGTCTTCTTCTTTGCCTTTACCACCATCTTGGCGTACTACTATATCGCTGAAGTAAACGTGGCTTACTTGACGCGCTTTATCAGTCGCGGCGCTAATAGAACTGGTCTATTCTTAGTTAAAATCTTAATCATGGTAATGGTTGCCTACGGTGGTCTTAACTCTGCAGGCTACATTTGGGATATCGGTGATATCGGCGTAGGCCTAATGGCGTGGTTAAATATCGTTGGTATTTTGGTTATCTTTATTGTCGCGCGTCCAACGCTTACTATGCTTAGGGATTATGAAGCACAGCGTAAAGCAGGCGTGAAGCACTATACCTTTGATCCAGCAAAATTCGGTATCAAAAATGCGCCGTATTGGGAAGAGCGTCATCTAAAGCAGCAACAAAGAATGGCAGCTCAAGACCCATTACATAAAGAACATCTATAGTTTACTGAGCTATAATGTTATCTAAGCAGTATTGATGACACTACAAGCATCGATAAAACAAAAAGCCTGAGGCAATGGTTTCAGGCTTTTTTATTGGGCGATTTATTTCAAAATCGTTACAGAGTGAGTGAAAAGCAATATCGATACAACACGCACTGCTGATATCAATTTTTCTTGCTTGCTGTGCCTGCGCAGACAGAGGCTACAAAAAATTGATATCAGCAATACCGTAGCGTTTTTAGAATATCTTGACTATACAGGGTGACTGGGATAAATTTTTCATCAGTCAGCAAACATAAAAAAGCCTAGCTTTATAGCTAGGCTTTTGGCATTTTAAAGTAAGATTGGTGTGAATCGCTGAGCCTTATTTAGGCAATAAAACTGTATCAATTACATGAACTACGCCGTTGGTTGCCATCATATCGGTACCAACGATGTTTGCAGTGTTGCCACTGGCATCAGTAATCACGTTAGCATCACTAATAGAGATGGTTTGACCGTTTGCCGTGTCGATAGCGGTACCATAAGGAATATCAGCAGCTTTGACCACCATCGGCACGACATGATACGTCAATACGCTAGTTAGCAACTCTTTATTACCGAGCAATTCCTCTTTAGTGACGTTTAGTTTGGTCAACAAAGCAGCAAAAGCATCATCGGTTGGGGCGAATACCGTGTACTGACCTTCTGCCATCATCATGTCATCAAGCTCAGCCGCTTGCAGCGCTTCGGTTAGGATGGTTAGATTCTCATTACCAGCAGCCATCTCACCGATACTTTGCGTCGCTGCTGCATCTACAGGCATCGCATCATTAGACTCAGCCACTGCTTCAGCTGGCATATCTGTAGTAGTTTCTGGCTCAACGGCTACGTCAGTAGTTGCGGCTGGCTCAACTGGCTCAGTAACGGCTTCTTTATCGTTACAGGCCGCCAATGACATGGCAGCGGTAACGACAGCGATAGATAATAAATTCTTTTTTAACATAGGTCATTCCTTTGAAATAACGGGTTTATAGATGGTGTTTTTTAATTTTAGAACGGTTTTAGTTTTGGAACTTTTAAATTTAGATACTGATATAAACACGGATAAATAAAAGTTTCTAGATGAAAATGCCGGTAAATGAGTGATAAGTTAGGTAATATCACTCAATGTCTACTATCTTAGCTGATTATTTTTTGCTTACTGCTGACTTAGGTAGCAACACTGTATCGATCACGTATAGCGTCCCATTGCTAGGCTAAAAAAGAATATTAAGTTTATAACCTAGCAATAGTTATATATCATTTGAATCTGCCTACTACCTAAGCAAATAATTTGTCGCTCTTTTACTGCTTATTTAAGCAACAAGATTATTTAGGCGGTAGGTTATTTAGGCAGCAACACTCTATCAATCACATGTATCACACCATTACTCGCCGCGATATCTGTTTTTAAAATCTTGGTAGTACGACCATTTTCATCCATTAATCGGCCTTGTGGTGTAATCACCAGCGTGTCATTACTAAGCATAGTGTAATTACCCGGTCTGACATGCTTTTGATAAACAGGCGTATTACCTTTAAGCACATGATAGGTCAAGATTTTAGTCAACAACGGCTTGTTGGAAAACAGCTCAGCTTTGGTCATGCCGGTTTCTTGTAACGCTTGCACAAAAGCGGCATTGGTCGGAGCCAGTATCGTGTAGCTAGCACTGGTATCGGTCAGCGCGCCTGCCAAACCTGCTGCTTGCAAGGCTTCTACTAGTAGTGAGAAATCAGGATTACTTTGAGCAATCTGTACCACGTTCATATTGGCAGTTGGTTGGCTGTGCATGGGCGCTGTTGTGGCAGGGCTTTTGGTTGGCATCATATTATTACAAGCGCTAAGGCCTGCAATTGAAAGGGCTAAGGTGCCAAGAGTGGCGATTTTGATCAGTTTCATAACATTGTCCTTAATGATTGAATGACTGCATGGTTTAATAAATGAATAGTTTACTGATTACAATTTATTGATTTTTATTACGGTCTTACGGTCAGATTGTCTTTCCTTAAAATCCTTGCCTATTCCGTTTTTAATTCTTAATTGCTAACCACTCTCAAATAAAAACCATTAACAGTTACTAATAAGCATTGCTTATGAAACGCCAATCCTTCTGAAATTAAATTAACATATCGCAAAGCATTATAAACTTGCGTTTAGGCTAATTTTTGTAGCTTACGTGTAAACCAAAGCAGTTTAATAAAACCTCGTATAAATAGCTGCTTTATAAATACAAATCAAAGCTTTAGGTAATCGTCTACTGAAATGATATTCATTTGTTCCAAGCGGCGTTATGCAATAGAATTTGTTATAACTGTATTTTTAATTTGGTACTTTTAATAGTGTGCTAGCTTTTAATACCATGCTCATTTCGTGCACCGATAGTTGGTCATAGTAATCCATTTTTGTTATTTTCAAATACGATGCCGTCAGTGATAGTGCCGAAATGGAATAAGCGGAATAAGCACAATCCCGCGAGTAATAGCCGTTTCGTGCTAGAATAATCCAGATTTGCTTATCGATTTTTAAGCCACCTTTTTATCAATACTATTGTTTTATATAGCCTATTTTATAAGTAGCTAACTTAGTAAGCTCGCCCTAAAAACTTTGAACACTTTATCTTCTTTCTTTTCTTATCTTAACTCTAATAAGCAGCGCTCCTATGACTCAAACCACCACCCCACCGACCTGTTCTCATAATCATACTGGTGTCATCAATACCAATACAGCCAATGCCACCAATGTATCAAGCACGGCTAGTGACTTTATTTTGACGCCGCCTGCTGTATTTCCTTATAAAGCGCAGCAGTTAACCGCGCGCGCTCGTATTACTGAGCAGCTGGCGGCGCGGATTATGATGTTAGATGGCGCGATGGGCACCCATATTCAGACCTTTAAGTTAGAGGAAGCCGATTATCGCGGCGAGCGTTTTGCCGATATTGAGCAAGATGTACGCGGTAATAACGATTTGTTGGTGCTCACGCAGCCGCAGATGATTAAAGAGATTCATAGCGCGCACCTAAAAGCAGGTGCCGATATCATTGAAACCAATAGCTTTAACGGTACGCGCCTATCGATGGCCGACTACGACATGCAGCACCTCGTGCCTGAGCTCAATAAAACCGCTGCGAGAATTGCCCGCGAAGCTGCTGATGAATACACCGCTAAGACCCCAGAAAAGCCGCGCTTTGTGGCAGGCGTTATTGGGCCGACGTCGCGCACCTGTTCATTATCCCCTGACGTCAATGACCCCGCCTTTCGGAATATCACCTTTGATGAGTTGGTGCTTAATTACCGTGAGGCGACGCTGGCCTTGATAGAAGGCGGCGTCGATATCCTGTTAATCGAGACCATTTTTGATACGCTAAATGCTAAGGCTGCAATCTTTGCCGTCACGGGCGTGTTCGACGATATTGGTTTTGAATTACCGATTATGATTTCTGGGACAATTACCGATGCGTCTGGTCGGACGCTTTCAGGCCAAACGGCTGAGGCATTTTATAACTCGATTCGCCATGCCAAGCCCTTATCTGTTGGCTTTAACTGTGCGCTTGGTGCTGATGCGCTGCGTCCACATATTCAAACGCTGTCAAATATCGCCGATACTTATGTCTCCGCCCATCCAAATGCGGGTTTGCCCAATGAATTTGGTGAGTATGACGAAACACCGGAGCAAACGGCTGCCCTGCTCGAAGGCTTTGCCAAAGCTGGCATTCTAAATATCGTCGGCGGCTGCTGCGGTACTACGCCTGAACATATTCGCCTGATTGCGGAGATGGTCGCCAATTACCCACCGCGCGTGATACCTGAAATCCCTCCTGCTTGCCGCTTGTCAGGACTTGAGCCATTTACCATTACCCCTGAAAGCTTATTCGTTAACGTCGGTGAGCGTACCAACGTGACGGGCTCAAAGAAATTCCTACGCTTGATTAAAACTGAAGCCTATACTGAAGCGCTCGATGTCGCCCGTGATCAAGTCGAAGGTGGCGCGCAAATCGTCGATATCAATATGGACGAGGGCATGCTCGACTCCAAACAGGCGATGATTCACTTCGTCAATTTGGTCTCTGGTGAGCCGGATATCAGCCGCGTGCCCTTGATGATTGACTCCTCTAAATGGGACATTATCGAAGAAGGACTTAAACGCATTCAAGGTAAATCCGTTGTCAACTCTATCTCATTAAAAGAAGGCTATGATGAGTTCGTCGAACGCGCCAAGCTTTGTATGCGCTATGGCGCAGCGGTCATCGTCATGGCTTTTGATGAGGACGGTCAGGCCGATACCTATGAGCGCAAAATCGAGATTTGTCAGCGCAGTTATGATGTCTTGGTCAATGAAGTCGGCTTCCCTAGCGAGGATATCATCTTTGACCCAAATATCTTTGCGGTTGCAACCGGTATTACCGAGCATAATAATTACGGCGCTGACTTTATCAATGCCACCAAATGGATAACCGATAACCTGCCAAACGCCATGGTATCGGGCGGTGTATCGAACGTGTCGTTTAGTTTCCGTGGCAACCCGATTCGTGAAGCCATCAATTCAGTATTTCTATACCATGCAATTCAAAACGGCTTAACCATGGGTATCGTCAATCCAGCTATGCTGGAGGTTTATGATGACATTCCCGAGGAAGCTCGCGACGCCATCGAAGATGTGATGCTCAACCGCAATCAAGGCGAAAGTGGTCAAGAGGCGACCGAACGCTTGATGACCATCGCTGAAAGCTATCAAGATGGTGGGAAGAAAAAAGACAGCACCGTCGATATGTCATGGCGCGAAGGCACGGTCGAGGAGCGTATTGCCCATGCGCTAGTGAAAGGTATCACAACCTTTATCGATGCCGATACCAAAGAGGCGTGGGAGAAATACCCCAAGCCACTAGAAGTCATCGAAGGGCCATTAATGGATGGCATGAATATCGTCGGCGATTTATTTGGCGCAGGTAAAATGTTCTTACCACAAGTGGTAAAATCTGCCCGCGTGATGAAACAATCGGTTGCCTGGCTCAACCCGTATATCGAAGCGGAAAAAGTCGAGGGCGAAAAGAAAGGTAAAATCCTCATGGCAACGGTCAAAGGTGATGTCCATGATATCGGTAAAAACATCGTCGGCGTGGTCCTTGGCTGTAACGGCTATGAAATCCTCGATCTCGGCGTGATGGTACCCTGTGAAAAAATTCTTGATACCGCGCTTGCAGAAGAAGTTGATATCATCGGTTTGTCAGGTCTGATCACCCCAAGTCTCGATGAGATGGTCTACGTCGCCAAGCAAATGCAAGAACGCGGCATGACCCTACCCTTAATGATTGGCGGCGCAACAACTTCTAAAGCGCATACCGCAGTCAAAGTAGAGCCTCAATACCAAAACGATGCGGTTATTTATGTATCAGACGCTTCACGCTCAGTTGGCGTCGTGACAAAGCTACTATCCAAAGAGCACCGTCAAGGCCTGATTGATGAGACGCGTGAAGAGTACATCAAAGTACGTGAGCGACTTGCCAAACGTCAGCCGAAAGCGGCGAAAATATCTTATGCTGAGTCGATTGAGCTTGGCTTTCAGTACGATTGGGACAACTATGTACCGCCAGTGCCAAATAAACTTGGCCAGGTTATACTCGATGATTACCCGATTACCAATATATTGCCTTATATCGACTGGACACCGTTCTTTATCTCTTGGGGCTTGGCGGGTAAATACCCAAAAATCTTGCAAGATGATGTCGTTGGCGAAGCGGCGCGTGATTTGTTTGATAATGCCAATGACTTGATGCAAAAGATGATTGATGAGAAGTTAATCGTCGCCAAAGGCGTCTTTAAGCTCATGCCAGCCCGTCGCACGGGTGCCGATACCGTCACCGTCTATGACAAAGCACCGACTGAGGGCGGCACAGCAGAATATCAATTTGAGCATTTGCGTCAACAGTCAGATAAAGCCAGCGGCAAGCCAAACTTTAGCTTGGCAGACTTTATCTCGCCATCAGATGCGCATACCGATTATCTTGGCGGTTTTACCGTCTCTATCGTGGGCACAGAGGCGCTTGCTGAACAGTACAAAGCAGCTGGTGACGACTATAATGCCATCATGACCCAAGCCTTATCTGACCGCTTAGCGGAAGCCTTTGCCGAACATTTACATGAGCTCATACGTAAAGAGTACTGGGGTTATCAGGCTGACGAGAATCTAACCAATGACGAGATGATCAAAGAAAAATACGTCGGTATCCGTCCTGCGCCTGGCTACCCTGCTTGCCCTGAGCATACCGAAAAAGGCAAGTTATTTGAGTGGATTGGTACGGGCGATGCTATCGGTACTAAGCTCACCGAAAGCTATGCGATGTGGCCTGCGTCATCGGTCAGCGGTTTTTACTACTCGCATCCTGAGAGTGAATACTTTAACGTCGGTAAAATCAGCAGCGATCAGTTAGAGAGTTATGCTGAGCGTAAAGGTTGGGATATCAAGACTGCTGAGAAGTGGCTGAATCCGAATTTATAAGAAAACTCATTTAAATATAACGTTTAATCATACCGCCATACCTCCTATCTCATTTAATAAAGATTCTATAGGAGATGTGGCGGTATTTTTTTATGTCCACTTTTTATCTGCTGACATTTAGCACTAACGTTACTTACTGACCTTTTTAACATATCAAAAGGAATAAATGCTTTTTATAGTTGGATTGATGGAAAATGTTTGTTATATTCATAAAAAAACATTTATATATAATAAAAATTAAATACTTTAAAAAAGAAGGGACAAGGACGTCGTTTGTATAGCCGCCAAGATTTTACATTTTTCATTCAAGGAGAGATAAAAAATGAAATCATTTAAATTAGCATTATTAGCCATCACTACTTCTCTGCTCTTACAAGGATGTAATGATGATTCCGATTCCTATCAGCCACCTTCACAGCCACCTGATATTAAATCTGAAATGACAGGACTTTGGACTAGCAATGATACCGAAAGTGATCTTTTGGCTCTAGCTTTCTTCGAAGATGGTTCTTATATTCATGTAGAGGTAGAAAACAAGCCTGAACCTCTATTAAGACAAGCTTTTACAATCCAGTCAGGAAACGTTGCAAATGATGGCATGGAGTGGGGGAAATATACTATAGACAATAAAACAGGAGCATTGAAGGTTAATCAAATTTTCGATGATAATGGTGAAAACGGTCTATCAGAAAACCTGACTCAGTATATTTCAGTATCTGAAGGGATACTTACCATTCAGATTGATGAGAATAATAATGGCGTTATAGATAGCAATGAGTCTTTCAGTTTCTCAAAAGCTAAAAATGACGGATATTTAGGAATTTGGAGAGGCGAGGAAACAGAGGACGAGTTAGAGTCGGTTGCTTTTTTTGAAGATGGTACTTATATTCAGCTTAAAGTTGATGCAGAAAAATCATTAGATAACCCAGAAAACGGTATGGAGTGGGGTAATTATACCGTTGACGCTAACACGGATAGATTGGAAACCAGTCAAATCTTTGATGATAATGGTATCTCAGGATTTTCAGAACCTCTTACACGCTACCTTAAAGCATCTAGTGGCGAACTTACACTTGACGTTGATGAGAATCAGAATGGCGTTATAGATGAAAATGAATCCTTTGATTTTTCGAAAAACAGACCTATTGTAATGCCAACGTCTAAAAAACTTATAGGGCTTTGGGAAAATAAAGATACTAGCAATGATTTATTAGCGTTAGCATTCTTTGATGACGGCACCTATGTTCATATGGAAGTTGACGAAAGGCCACCTTTTGACAACCCTAATAATGAGAAGTCTGGTATGGAATGGGGTAGATTTACTTTAAATGATAAAACAGGAGAATTAAAAGTAAATCAGATTTTCGATAATAATGGCGACACTGGATTATCAGATATTCTTATCCGATACGCTCGAATATCTGGTGACACCCTGACTCTGGAAGTTGATGAAAATAGAAATGGTGCAATAGATAATGATGAGTCTTTTAAATTCGAAAAGGCCAAGTCTGAAAAAATAGTAGGACTTTGGAGAAATAAAGACACTAACAATGAGCTATTGGCATTAGCATTTTTCGATGATGGCACCTATGTTCACATGGAAGTCGACAATGCACCACCTTTCGATAATATGGATAACGAAATATCCGGTATGGAGTGGGGAAACTATACTATCAATGGCATAACAGGAGCATTAACAGTTAATCAAATACTAGATAACAATGGTAGTACTGGATTGTCAGATGCTCTATCTCGGTATGTAAGAGTAAATGATAAACGACTGACGCTTGAAGTTGATGAAAATAAGAATGGCATCATAGACGATGATGAGTTTTTCCATTTTCAGCGCCAGTAATGATCAAAACCAATTGTAATTTTGAAAGTAAAGTTTAGCCACTTTAATAAGTGGCTAAACTCTTTGAGTCATTAATATTCATTATTTACCTTCCCTCGCCGACACTTTTCAGAACAATAAGTCACCTGCTCCCAATCCCTCTCCCACTTTTTGCGCCACGTAAACGGTCGCTGGCAAACAGGGCAGATTTTTTGCGGTAGGTTTACTTTTTTGTGCGCCATGATATTTACCTTTACATTAAAAATTTTTTACCGACCCCAAATCGGTGAGCGCACGACGCCGCCTGTTTTACTGCTAATCGCGTAACTTGAATGGCCAGCTAAAGAATGAATCACCAAACTGCTACCACTTTGACCGCTTACTTGCGAAAGCTTTGTGGGATAGACAGCATACTGTGCAGAAGGCGACAGACGCGCGGGCTCATCAAGTCCTGTCTCTGCTAGATTAACCACTTGCCTTGTAGCCAGTGTCATGACCGCCGCCTTACGACCATTAAGATAGGCTAAATACTGTCCATTCAAGCTCAGTTGCGGGCTGGCTGCATAGCCTGCGGTCGGTATCAATGTCGCCTTACCGGTAGCAAAGTGATAGCGATAAATACTGGGACGACCAGCGCGCACTTTGTCGCTGGTATAGACAAAGCTTTGCCCGTCGCTTGCGTAGCTTGGCTGCACTTCCGTGCTCGCTAAGGTCGTAAGCTGTTTGGTATGACCGTCACTTAAGCGCATCTCATAGATATCAGCATTGCCGCCGACGGTTGAGCTATAAAGCAGTTTTTGCCCGTCAGGCGAAAATGAGGCTGATAAGTTACTGCCTTCGGCATTGACGATTAGATTTTGGGTGTTGCTGTTGCGATCATAAATATAAATCTTGGGAAACTGGCGCGCGACTTGTTTGCTATAGACGAGCATTTGACCATCGGTAGACCACGCTGGCGCATAGATATAACCATTAAGCTGATCTAACAATTGGCGGTCGCTACCATCAGGACGAATACTATATAGCGTTGATATCTTTGCAGCGCCTGCTCCCTGCTCTTCAACATAAGCGATGCGCCCTTGCCGATCTATCGCTGGCATGCGCGCCGTTAGCGGATTACTCGCACTTGTATCAATAGGTGTTTTGGTTGCATGATTCGCTTTAGGCATCGTACTTGGCAACGTTTGACAGCCCGTTAATAGACCAAAAGCCGTTATCGCCGTGATGCCAGTTATTGTGCGTAGGTTGACAGATGATTTTTCTCCAAATATTTCTAACATAAATGACATCCAATAAAATGCTGATAAATACAAAATGAGAGTTTTGATAAGGTTAAAAAGTTGATGGCATAAGAAATATCTTAATGGCTTAAACATTTGACCTTAGCGACTTATGACAGTGTAGCGGAAAGCGTCACTAATTTTAGATAAAAAAATGCCCCACTGTTTAGTGAGGCATTTTTAAATGGTCAGATTTTAAAACGTTTATATTAAACGATTAACTTATTTAGAAACGGCTTTAAAATGAGCCACTTGATTGCTATTAGTAATCGTCAAGATAGGCGTGTTATTGGCATTCTTATTAATGCTATATTTACCTTGTACCGTTGCAAGTGTCGTCGTATCAAAGCTGGCTTGTGGCTCAGGGCATGCCATCATCGTTGATAAAACATTACCGAGTACGACATTGCCATTTACCACACTATAGTTGGCACCCATATTATTGCAGGTATTGATAAAGCTCACGCGGTCATTACCGTTATCTTTAAAGAAATTAAGTGTCAATGGTTTGCTTGGATCAAAGAATAATTGGCTGACTTTATCGCCGTTAGTGCGCTTAGCATCGACAAGCTGCCAGTTATACGCTTGTAGGGCGTCAACAGTAATTGGCTGGGTCACAGGCGCGGTCACGCTAGGTGTGGTTTGGCAGCCGGCCGCCGCAAGGGTACCAACTGCAAGGGTGGCAGCCATCATCATTTTAGTCATGTTTTTCATATAAACTCCTAGAGGTTTCAAATATAAAAATGTAAAGGTAAAAAGTATTGTTTTTATCATATTAAGCAGCATTCGCTAAGGTTAATGTGTCATGATTAATTTGCTCTGCTTAATATGTTTTATCGTTAGTCTAAACAGTGCAGCTATTATGCCCATTTTTCATAAGCCTGTCATGATAGATTGAGTACCAATTACCGCTATATTTGTTCTACTTTATAGCTTTTTTGCTAACACACCTTGTTACAATACCCATTCCCTGCTAGTACTGCAGTTAAAAATACTCTTTAGACCACTGAGTTTGTCATTTCACCATTAAATACTTTTTATTTTTACCTAAGAATTAACATCGGATTTAATTGGGAGTTGCGGCCTTTTGTTGTTGCAAAGCGGCATAACCTGCCAAACGTTTACGTTCCGTCTCATTAAATAATTGCTGCTCTATTTGATTGATTTGGGTTTGCGCTTGCGCCTTATCAGCATTTTGACTTAACAACTGCTGTTTTTGGGCTTGATACTGCTTAAAACGCTGATCAAAATGAGCATCTTGTTGATCGACCTGCGCAAGCCTTGCTGCTGCTGGCGCGCCAACCAACTCACGGCGCATATTGTATAACTCTTCAGCCGTTGCACCCTTTGCTTGTAGCTGCTCTGTACGACTGATTAACTCCTCCAAATTGGCCTGCTGAGCGATATTGGCTTTGGTCGCATTATCAGGCATACGGCTAATATAATCTTGCTTTGCTGCTTCTTTTTGGGCGTCGGACATTTGCTTATCTTGGTTAATTTTTACCATCGCAATACTATAATCATCGTATGCATCTTCTGCGCCAAAAAAGGCGGTTATAGTAGCTTTATCAAAGTGCTGCTGACGTAATTTTGCGACATCTTGCCGCTGCTGCGCCACCACATTTAAATCCAGCTCGCCATTTTTGGTCGCCTGTAGTTGCAGATTGCCATAACGTTTTTCTATAGCAGGAATTGCTTTAAGATAGGCGATATACTGGTTAAATATCTTCATCGCTTGGCTAGCTGCAGGCTCTGGCGTATGACTGCGGATATAACTCTCCACCCGCGCATAAATAACCGCTTCATCCTCTTCGCCTAGCGCCGATAAAAAGTAATCAAATAAACGCCGTAGCCCTTCGGTGACGACCAACTGTTTGTTTTCATCAATGATAATCTCACCGTCGACCTCCGTCCCTTGCAAGGAGCGCGGTAGATTCTCAAGACCTGTGGTAAATTGAGAAGCGTCTTGCTTGGATAATGTGCCAACATTATTATTAACATTCGCCTCGTCTATGATGCTGGCATTAGCTTGACTATTCAGCGCTGTAGCCTCTGTTTGAGAAGAAGATTTACCAGCATTATCGGGCTTAAACCACCAAATAGTCGCCACAACTAAAACGATTATCACGGCGATAATAATGAGCAAAAATGGTGGACGGCGATTAGTTGGCATAACGACACTATCTTATTTAATCAAGCGGTTGATAAGGAATTTACTATTCATAAAATGGCACAAAATAAAAGGGCCCGTTACATAGTGACCCTTTTATTTAAAAGCGGTTAATTTGCTAACTTATAAATGAGCTCTAAAACAAGCTTTAAAAAATAGCTTTATAAGTTGGCTTTTTTCAGGCGGTTAACCTGATCGCGATACAAGGTTTTAGGGTCTGGCTGTCCCCATGCCGTCAAGCCTAATACTTGATTTGATGAATCTAAATGGTTCATTTCATAGTCATCACGAATCACGTAGCCTAAACGGCTAGAGCAAGCAGAAACCAAACCATCATTGCTCTCACCATCAAAGGTGGTCCCAGTCAATGCTAAGAGATAATCACTGGGATCTAAGCCATTGGTCACTTGACCGATACCGCTAAAAGAGTAGTACTTGATACCGTTGACTTCAGTATTGGTAGGTTGACCACAATAACTGCTAGGCATAGCGGCTGGAAACTTGGCATTAAACTTCGCCGAAGATGCAGTAGATAGCGCCGTTACCGCCTCCCAGCCATCTTGCTCTTGTATCTCTTTAAAGCTGATACCTGAGCCGACGTCCATAAAGCCACCAACGAACTTAAAGAAGCCTAAAGCAATCTGAGAGCCTACGTTAAATTCACCTTCAGCATAGCCACTATTCGCGCTACCTTCCACGACTTGCTTAATAACCCAGTCGGCCATTTTTGAGCCTTGCTCGGGACTTGAAACCGCGGTCACAGAGGCAACGTAATTAGGCGCCACACCAGCGACATAACGAATATCGATACCGCCCATACTGTGACCAAATAAATTTACTTTGGGTTTACCTGAAATCGCTGTAATGGTTTTGATTTGTTGTAGCAATTGCTCACCGCGCACTTCACTGTTATTAACAGCGGAGGTCTTAGTGCTATAAACCTCACTGCCACCTGCCATCAAGGTTTCAGGAATGCCATAAAAGTAGTCAAGCACGCCAAACAGCTTCGTCCAGCCGCCAAGCCCATGCGCCATTACGACAGGATATTTGGTATCAGTATGTTTTGAGGTGAAAAATTTGCTATCGACCATTTTACAGCCGGTGGCATTGGCGCAATTATAAAATTGTCCCGCTGCTTGAGCAGAAGTGGTTTGTAAGGTCATGAGGAGCACACCGGCAGCAATAGCGCCAAGTGAAGGTAGAAAGGCACTGGGCATTATGGCAGCGCGCAGGCGAGATTTTAGAGTCATAACAACATCCTTGTTATTGTAAAATAAAAGCGTGAAGCCACTTTTATGTGGCTTATCTTTAACGTTTATTTTTTCACGCTTAGCTATTGCATCCTGCAGTAAGCGCTAAAAATCGTTGCCAATTCATTTAGCAAACAAAATTACCATACTTCTATCATCTACAACATTCAACTGTTTTTTGATATATGAGTCATATTTCCATGACTTTATAGTCACGTATCTACATATAGATAAGCTGAAACAGCTAATATCACTATAACGCTAGGGTTGATAAATGTGTACAAAGTTGCTAAGGGTTAGCAGAACAGCGACGCTTGCATTTATGGTATAATTGCCTACCTAAATTCTATAACTATAAGTACGACTATGATGACCAAAAAATCCCTTATCCAATCTCCTGAAGCCATAGAAAAAATGCGCGTGGCTGGTAAACTTGCCAGTGATGTCCTTGTAATGCTCGACGAGCACGTCAAAGTTGGCGTCAGTACCGAAGCATTGAACCAAATCGCTCATGACTATATTGTTAACGTGCAAGACGCGATTCCTGCGCCGCTTAATTATAACGGCTTCCCAAAATCTATCTGTACCTCAGTCAATCATGTGGTTTGTCACGGTATTCCAGCCGACAATAAACTGCTAAAAGATGGTGATATCATCAATATCGATGTCACCGTGATTAAAGACGGCTATTACGGTGACACTTCGAAAATGTGGATTGTCGGCAATGGCTCTATCATGGCGCAGCGTATCTGCAAAGTGGCGCAAGATGCCCTTTATGCCGGTATGAGTGTGGTCAAAAACGGCGCGCGCTTGGGCGATGTCGGTGCGGCTATTCAAGAAGTGGTCGAGCCTGAGCGCTTTAGTATCGTGCGCGAGTTTTGTGGTCACGGTATCAGTAATGAATTTCATCACGAGCCGCAAGTCATGCACTATGGTAAAAAAGGCACAGGCTTTGAGCTAAAAACGGGCATGACTTTTACCATTGAGCCGATGATTAATCAAGGCACGTGGCAGACCAAGATTTTGCCGGACGAATGGACGGCGATTACTAAAGACCGCAAGCTGTCAGCACAGTGGGAACATACCATGGTGGTGACGGACAATGGCTGTGAAGTCTTTACCACACGCCCCGAAGAAGACTTAAGCTTTTTGACCCAATAATACGTAAAAAGATCGCCTAGGCGGTCTTTTTTTTGCCTGAAAATTCAGGCATATTGGCGGTGCTATTTTTTGTTTTTCAGCGTGATATTTGCATTCACCCATTTTTTTAGCGCCTCTATTTACAACCTCTTAATCGGATACCCTTCATGTTTACTTGCGATGTCGCGACCATTGATTTGACACCTATACCTCTATTATCAGACCATGGCACTACCACTGATAGCGCGACGTCGTTCAGTAATCGCGAGCACAGTATTTCCGAACAGAGTATTGCTGAATGGCTAATTCAAATCAATGACGATATCAGCCGCGAGCTGGAACGCGGCGTCAATATTCGCCAATTGGTAGCAGCTCGTGCTTGCGTCATCGATGAATTACTCATTGCGTTGTTCAAATGGTTTGAGCTTGATAAAACGGACTTAGCCTTATTTGCCACTGGCGGTTATGGGCGCGGTGAGCTGTCGTTATATTCAGATGTCGATATTTTGCTGCTAACGCCATACGAGATTGCGGCTGATAATAAAGAGAAAATCGATAATTTAGTGGCACTATTGTGGGATATTGGACTTGAGCCCGCTCTATCAGTACGCAGCGTCAACGAATGCTTGGAGGCGGCGCTCGACCACACCGTTGCCAGTGCTTTGTTAGAAGCACGGTTGTTAGTCGGCAATGAAGCGCTGCAAGAAGTACCCCATAAAATCGTCAATACCCAGTGGTCGCCACGTGATTTTTATGAGGTGAAAATCGCTGAAGCAAAAGCGCGTTATTTGCAGCACAATGCCACTGAGTACAATCTTGAGCCTAACATTAAAACGGCGCCCGGTGGTCTGCGTGACATTCATATAATTGGTTGGGTGACCAAACGCTACTTTCGCGTCAGTAAGCTTTATGACTTGGTACAGCAAAACTTTTTGACCGAAAAAGAGTTCGATGAGCTTAACTTTGCCGAAGGTTATTTATGGCAAATCCGCCATTATTTGCATGAGCTGACTGGGCGCAATGAAAACAAGCTGCTGTTTGATTATCAGCGTGAAATTGCGCAAATGATGGGCTATGAGACGCAGCCTGGCGACCAACCAAATGCCGCCGTTGAGCGCTTTATGCGCGATTATTATCGCTGTGCTATGCAGATATCGACGCTATCTGAGATGCTGACCAATCATTATTATGAGACCATTATCGAGCCGCAACTGCCGGATGAAGAACGACCAAAAAAACATCCGATTAACGCTCGCTTTAACCGAGTCGGCGAACAGATTGCAATATCGCATCATCGCGTCTTTGCTCAACATCCTGAGGCGATTTTAGAGATGTTTTTGCTGATGGGTCAATACGGTATCAAAAACGTCCGTACCCATACCTTGCGTGCGTTAAAAATAGCGGCGCGCGGCATCGATCAAGCGTATAGAGACAACCCGTCGCATCAAGCGCTGTTTTTAGCCAATTTAAAAGAGCAAAACTATCTATTTCATCGCCTGCGTACTATGAATCGTTACGGCGTTTTGGGCAGCTATATCCCAGCTTTTGCGCAAGTGACTGGGCTCATGCAGTACGATTTATTCCATCGTTATACCGTTGATGCGCATACGTTATTTTTGATTCGTATTTTGCACCGCTTTACCGATCCGCGCTTTTTTGAGGACTTTCCACTGGTCAGCTCTATCTTTCAGCGTATCGAGCGCAAAGAGATTTTGGTGTTGGCGGCGATGTTTCATGATATTGCCAAAGGCCGCGGCGGCAATCATAGCCAGCTTGGCGAAACAGAAGCGATTGAGTTTTGTCTTGCTCATGGCATGAGTGCTGCGGACGCGCATTTGGTCGGCTGGTTGACGCGCTATCATCTGCTGATGTCGATGACAGCGCAGAAGAAAGACATCTCCGACCCAGAAGTGGTGACGCTGTTTGCCGATTTGGTCGGCAACGTCACCCATTTAAACCATCTGTACGTGCTGACGGTTGCCGATATGAATGCCACCAATCCCCAGCTTTGGAACAGCTGGCGCGCGACTTTGATGAAGCAGCTGTATTCACAAACACGGCGTATCCTGCGCGCTGATATTGACGCCCCGACCAACCGCCAAGACATGATTAAAGCCACGCGCAAACAGGCGCTGGCGATGCTTGATAATGTCGATAATCAGCATATGAATCGCGATGAGGTTTTAAGGCTATGGGACGACTTGGGCGATGAGTATTTTTTGCGCGAGATTGCAGAAGATATCTTGTGGCATACCGAAGCCATTTTAAACCATCCGCCCATCGGCCGCGCCTCCGATGCCAATAGCCAACCCTTAGTTGTGTTACGTGAGCATCGCGAGCTGGCACTTGATGCGGTGCAAGTGTTTGTTTATACGCAAGATCAGGTCAATTTATTTGCCGTTACCATGGCGGTATTTGACCAGATGAATCTCGATGTTTTGGATGCTCGCATCATTACCGCAACGCGTGATTTTGCTTTAGATTCTTACGTGCTACTCGACCGCAGCGGTACGCTATTGGTTGATACAGACAGCCAACAAGAGCTTAAACAGCGCTTAATCGACGCCTTTAAAAATCCGACGGTGCCTAAGCTTACCAATAGAAGAATGCCGCGCCAGTTGCGCCATTTCGATGTCGCTACGACGATTCACTTTGAGTTTAATGAAGCCTCAAATCAGCATATCATGAGCTTAGAGACGCTTGATCAACCAGGCTTACTTGCCCGCGTTGGTCAGGTATTTTTACAACAACAAATTGAAGTACATGCCGCCCGTATTACCACGTTAGGCGAGCGCGCAGAAGATATGTTTTATATCAGCGATCAAAACGATCAGGCATTGTCGGCAGATAAACTTGAGACATTAAAGGCCGCATTGATAGCAAGCCTGAGCATTCGTAACGATGGTTAATTGCTATATGACTGGTTATGTTAGAAGTTAATCGTTAGAAGCTAAATTATAAATACGAAAAACGCTTTATCGTTAACCTTCAACGATAAAGCGTTTTTTTAAGACAAAATATCAACGATAGCTTTTGACCAAATATTTATAAGCTACTTATATTAAACGCATACTTTATATGACGCTTTTATAGACCATCTCGCTTGCCATTTCTTTAAGCTCCTCATCGGCAAGCTCCAACGGCAAAATCTCTGCTTCTACCTGCTGCTGCCCAAGCATCAAGCGCCCAGCGTCTACCTCTCTTTGTAGCAGACGATGCAAACTGGCCAAATGAAATTCGCCGTCGTAGTACTCAAAGATTTGCTGTAAGGAAATCGGGGCTTTGGCATGCACATCATTGTAAAGCGTATCAGCGGCCAAAATGGTCATCTCGTTAAGCGCTTCTTCACGCAAGACATCGACTTGATTAATCTTATTTTGTAAATGCGTGGCCATACGCCCCTTAAAGCCCAACATGACGATAAAAATCAGCGTCTGTACCACAAACAAACCCATGTACTGCCATAAAGGCAATGAGATGTTTGACAGTTTGCTCAGGAGCATAAGCACCATCGCCACCACCACATAGCTGACCAATTGCCAAAGCAGCCACATCATAAAGCTGTTATCGCCAAACCAAAACATCTGCCGCTCTTTTAACAGCGTCAACTGCTGCCGCGCCTGCCACCAATTATGCTCGCGCTGCTTTAGCTGCTCGTATAGCTCAACACGCTGGTTACCCTCAAATTGTTGCACATTGATATCTTTAGCGCCACGCTCATCGGTTTTTAAAACACTAGACATATCAAGTTTCCTTAAATAATCTGACGTTTTCACGAACAGTTATTTTTTGCTTGGTTAACAAATGACGCTATTTTAATTTTATCTATACTTAATCGTATGATTAAAATTGGCCAATCTCAATAGGGGTTACCGTCTAAAAAACAAGCGCTATGCAAGGTTATTCACCGTATAAATTGCGCAAAACGCTGGTTTTACATTGACAATAAACCGTCTGAGAAGAAAAAAGACAAAAAATAAGAGAAGTGATACACTGCTCAAATGTAATTTTTCTTTATCACTTTATTATTAATTGTCTATTATAGTTAGCCTACCTATGAATCACAACTTGACGACTCTGCACCCTTATCCGTTCGCTAAGATGGCGATTTTACTCGCGGACAGTACGCCAGCCTATAACTATAGTGAAATTAAGCTCGGTATTGGAGAGCCAAAACACGAGCCGCCAGCATTTGTGTTGGACGTCCTACGCGAAAACTTGGACAAAATAAGCCAATATCCAACCACCAACGGGCTGTTTGAGCTGCGTCAAACCATCGCTCACTGGTTAGAAAAGCGCTTCTTTCTCAATCATCTCGACCCGCATAGCCAAGTATTACCAGTCATGGGTACGCGCGAGGCGATTTTTAGCTTGGTGCAAGCGGTTATTGACCATCCAAAAACCGTGTTGTCCGAAGACGAAGCCAATCAACTGCCAGCTCATAATCAACCAAGCGCGCAGCCATTGCAAAAAGCAGATGAAGCACCAACGATTGTGATGCCCAATCCGTTTTATCAGATATACGAGGGTGCTGCCATACTCGCGCAAGCGACGCCGTACTTTATGCCTTGCAGCATCGATAATGATTTTAAAGGTGACTATCGCGCGGTACCGAGGGACGTTTGGACGCGCACGCAGCTATTGTTTGTCTGTAGCCCAAACAATCCAACCGGTTCCGTCATGACCATGGATGATTGGGAACACTTACTACGTTTATCCGACCAGTACGGCTTTATCATCGCTAGCGACGAGTGCTATAGCGAGCTGTATTTTGATCGCGCGCCGATTGGCCTGCTGCAAGCTTGTGCGGTGCTCGGTCGTCATAACTTTAAAAATTGCGTGGTATTTCACTCTTTATCCAAGCGTTCAAACTTGCCCGGCCTGCGTTCAGGCTTTGTCGCCGGTGACGCCAATATTTTACAGCCTTATTTGCAATATCGCACTTATCAAGGCTGCGCGATGCCAATACCGCATCAGCTGGCATCTATCGCTGCTTGGGAAGATGAAAAGCACGTGGCGCACAATCGAGCGCTTTATCAAGAAAAATTCGCCTTATGGATGTCAGAGCTTGGCGAATTGCTTGATTTACGCATGCCAGAGGCGGGTTTTTACTTTTGGGTAAAAGTCCCTGAGCAATTTAATGGCGACGACGAAATCTTTGTCAAAGCTTTGTATGAGCAAGCAAATATTCACGCGCTGGCGGGGCGTTATCTGTCACGCGAGGTCAATGGTAAAAATCCTGGGCAAGGTTATGTGCGCATTGCCTTGGTTGCCAGCGTTGAGGAAAGCCGCGAAGCCATCAATCGTATCCGTCAATTACTTAGCGCTTAAAAACTCACTCAAAAACTGAGCTTAAAATTTAGTCAAAGAACCTCAGCATTAAACGATAGATACGACCTCAAGACTTAGTATAGTATCAGAGAACCACATATACCCACAATATCATAATGGTTATATGTGGTTCTCTACTATCTCGGTTGCGAAGAGTGCTATAGTAGAAATAACGCGACGCTATTTTTATATTTCTTTAGCAGTCGTAAAATTTCTTTTTCCAAAATTTTACTAAATATGCCATCAAGGATGATGCCATGCCCCATCTTGATTTTACCCAGCCACCCTTTGATGTAATAAGCGCGGCTGAACGTCAAAGTATTAGAAAAAATACCCAAATCCGTTATCTTGCTAAAGATGAGCGTTTATCTGCTGATGATTTAAGCTATTTTTATGTGGTGATTAAAGGACAAATCGAGCAACTGTTTGCTGGCGAGTTTGTGGCGACTTATTTAGGTAGCAATCATACCGACCATCTAAATAGTAATGATTGGTTTGACAGTCGGCGGTTGCCAAAATCGTTTACAGAAGAAGATAACGAAGCAGCCACTTTCATACCTATAAAAAGTACCGTACCCATAAACAATGGCAAACCCAAAAATGAAAGTGACATATCGCCCTACGAATTTCGTGCGATTGAAGACACCCTGCTGCTGCAAATCAATGGCGCTACCGTTGACAAAATCAGTGCGCAGAATCATTTAGTGCGCCAATTACTCTCAGAAGATTTACCTGAACGATTAAAAGCATTACAGCAGCGGCGAAGTGGGCAAAGCTTAGATGCTAGCTATCATGGCTATAATGAACAGCAAGAAGTCCAGCAAATCATGATGCAGCCGGTAATTGATGTCAGCTTATTACCCGTGCATATCATTGATGCCACCAGCAGCCTATATGAGGCGGCGCATATCATGACTAAAGCTGGGCTTAAGCATGTATTGGTGCGACCGGTCGACCAATTAAATCCTGCTCAAGCGCAAATATTAAATAGTGATTTAAAAACGGATTTAGACCGAAATTTAGGCAATAACCTAGATAGCAGCTTAGTTACTGATAGCGCCAATACGCAAACTTCCAATAACTATTCTGGTCGTACGTTAGGTATTTTAACCGATACCGATATCTGCCGCGCAGTGAGCGACCAGCAAAACCCTGCAACAACGCATTGCCAGCGCTATGCAAGTTTCAATCTGCGTACCATTGATGCGGACGACGAGATTGGCGATGCGCTATTGACCATGACGCGCTACCGTATCCATAGGCTGCCAGTGATTGATGCCAACGGCGAGGTTGCAGGCGTACTCGGACAAAGTGATATGCTCGCTCATATTGGTCATCATTCGCAGCTGATTAGTCTGCAGATTGAACAGGCAAAAGACTTGCCGAGCTTAGCTACCGCGGTTGAGCTTATCGGGCGCTATATTCGCGCACAGCACCAAAACGGTATCAAAATCGGTAATGTCAGCCGTATGGTACAAACCCTTAACGCGCAAGTTTTTACCAAACTATGGCAACTTATCGTACCTGATGAAGTGATGAAAAATACTTGCGTCATCGTCATGGGCTCAGAGGGTCGCGGCGAGCAAATCATGCGTACAGACCAAGACAATGCGCTGATTATTCGTGATGGTTACAGCCATCCTGACTTAGCTCAGTTCGCTGAAACCTTTAACCATCATTTAGCAACCTTGGGTTATCCACTTTGCGATGGCAATATCATGATGACCAATCCGCTGTGGCGGCAGCCGCTCAAACAGTTCAAAGCGCAGATTAGCTTATGGTTTAGAAATACCGACCCGATACATAGTATTTATTTGTCGGCCATATTTGATGGCGAATATGTCTGCGGCGATGAATCGCTACTGACGAGTGTGCGCGAACATTTAAAAACTGCCCATCGCCAGTCAGATTTGATGTTTGTCCGTCAGTTCGCTCGTGCCGCTTTACAGTTTGGTGATGTCGGACAATGGTGGCAAAAGTTTGTGCCGCTCCTTGGCGGTAAAAAAAGCGCCTACGATATCGATCTTAAAAAAGCTGGTATTTTTCCGCTGGTGCATGGCATTCGTACTTTAGCCTTAGAAAACGATATTTTTGATGCGCCGAGTAGTAAAGGGCGCCTTAAAGCCTTGGTGCAAGTGCGCGCCTTAAACCAACAGCGCGCTGACACTTTGCTTGAAGCATTAGAGTTTTTTATGGCGCAGCGTTTGTCAGTGGCGCTATCAACAGATGATAAGCATGCGCGGCAAGTTGATCCGACCACTTTATCGGCACTCGAGCGAGACTTATTAAATGAGTGCTTGGCCGTGGTCAAAAGCTTTAAGGGTCAATTAAGTCGCCATTATCAGCTAGAGTTTAATTAAAATAAATAAGTCAGTTGATAAGAACGCTGCGCGCAAAAATAAAGGGGAGCAAAATAAGATGCGTTGGCTAAAACAGTTATCGTCTCATTGGCAAAAAAACCATTTGCAGCGCCCTGAGCTGGCATCGATGTTTAATACACCTTTGGCTGATAAATGGGTCGCGATTGACTGTGAGATGACAGGACTCAATCCAAAAAAGCATCACCTGCTATCTATCGCTGCCATTCATATCAACGGCGATAGCATTGATACGGGTAACGGTCTGCATTTGGTTTGTCGGCCGCCAGTGATGCCTGATCGTGATACCATTGTGATTCATGGGCTGCGTACTGCCGATGTTGAGCATGGTATGAGCTACGATGAAATGCTGGCTTTAGTACTGCCTTTTATAGACAATCGACCGCTAGTTGGGTTTTGCCCGCAGATAGACACAGGGTTTTTGAACCCTTTGGTCAAGCGCTATATGGGCACCACGCTACCGAATAAGGTCATTGATATACGGCAATTATACAGTCGGCGGATGGGCGATCGTACGCAGGGTATTCCCAATCAATCACAGCATTTGACCAATATTTTAGCGCATTATGAGATCCCAGAGATTGGCACGCACGATGCTTATAACGACGCCATCATGACAGCCATGGCATTTTTGCACCTACGCCAACGCTGATACTACGTGAAAATAGCAACTCATGTTACCATAGGCTGTTTTTGCCACCTGATAATAGACCGCTCATGCTACTCACTTCTAAAACTGATCACCGCCCTACCGCCTTTGCTAAATTAGCGCCTTTTTCTAAGCAACCATATACGCTACATAAGCCTGCTCACTACCTAGCATCGCTGACCTTATTGGCGAGTGTTTTGCTAACGCCGCTATGTGCGCAAGCGGCTTTGCCAGAAGCGATTCAGACAGCGCTTACGCGCGCAAACTTAAGCGCGACCGATATTAGTATTATCATCACCCCAGTCGGTGATAAAACTGCGAGCCGCTTGCCTGCGCCCATTCAGGTAATTGATAGTCCTAAAGCCGCTAATCTGCCAGAATCGTTAACTACTGGCAATGACACTGCTGAACCTGAAAGCATCCAAAAACAAACGACTCAAAATAATAATACTAATGCTAAAGAAATAACGGTACATCAAAGCGCCTTAGTGACGATTGAAAAACAGACGATTAAGCAACATGCAAGACAGCTGCATGCTTATACCGATGACCCTTATACCTATCAAAGTATAGAGAGCGTGCCACCGCTACTGCCCGATGACGCTTTAAAACCCGCTAAAAGTAGTAATGAAAATGAAAGCAGCAAAAACAATAACGACAAATCGACTGCTCATAATCCCGCTATCAAAATTTCGTTTTCACCGCTATTAAGCCATCAAGCCGATATTGCGCGCACGCCTGCCAGCACCATGAAACTGGTGCCAAGTTTTATCGCCTTAGATACGTTGGGCGCTGACTTCGTTTGGCATACCCGCGTTTATCATACGGGTATTATTATTGGCGATAAGCTGTATGGCGATTTGATTATTCAAGGCAGTGGCGACCCAAAAATGACCCACGAACGCTTACAGCAACTGCTTTATAAAGTGCAAACGGCTGGCATCCGCCATATCAACGGCAATATTATCGTCGATAGTAGTGTCTTTAAAAACGTCACCAAAGACCCTGCCGCCTTTGACAACTCGCCGCTACGTCCTTATAACGCCAGCCCCGATGGTTTTTTGGTCAATTTTAGCAGCATCGGTATTAAAAGCTATCCGCTAGACAATACGCGCGCGCAGCTAACCTACACACCGCAATTGGCAAATTATCAAATGCCAAGCATGATAAATATGCGCTCGGCTGCTTGCGGGCAAGCGCGCTATAGTATTGCGCCGCAGTGGCAACCGGCACAATTAACGCTTAATAGCAATTTGCCAGACAGCTGCGGCGAACATGCTTTTTATGTTGCCTATCCTGATGCCAAAGATTTTGCCGCCCGCGTCATTGCAGCTAAATGGCAAACGCTTGGCAATACCTTAAGCGGCAAAGTCATCGCGCAAGAAACGCCTTATCGTGCCAATAACCCTGCCAATAAACAGACAAAATCGCCACATGGTTTGGCAGCTATTGCCATGTCGCCCTTGCCCATTGTCAGCTATCCTTCTTTAAACCTTACTCAGCAGATTTATGATATCAACCACTTCTCTAATAACGTGATGACCGAACAAGTAGCGCTTTCTATCGGCGCTTATAAAACAGATGTGAATAAAAACGACACGCATCAAGAAAGCGTTAATAAGCAAGGCACTGATACCGATAAAACAATTAACAATCAAGCAACCAGCTTATATCAATTTGGTCAGCCAACCGCGACCGACTATCCGCAAGCGCTGCAATCAATCAATCAGTGGTGGCAAACCAATTTAACTACTACGCCGCCGCATCTGACCAATGGCTCAGGACTCTGCCGCGATTGCAGCATCAGTGCCGCCAACTTAAGCGAGCTGTTGACCTACGCATACAACCAACCAAGCTTTGATGCTTATGTGAGCTCGCTAGGCATTGCTGGCGTCAGTGGCACCATCAGCGCCCATAGTGACCGTTTACCCAAGTCGCAAGCCATCGGTCGCGCTTGGATAAAAACGGGTACCTTAAATAATGTCACCTCGATGGCAGGCTATGTCAAAGGTTTGTCTGGGCAAGACTATGTGGTAGTCGGACTGATTAATACCGATCATGCGCTTAATGCCTATACTGCCCGTACCGTATTAGATAGCATGTTAGATTGGACAGCACAGCATTGACAATATCGACCACACTGATAGAAAGCATTAATAAAAATCAGCGTTCATGCTTAATATGTTTTAACACTCTATGCTTTACCCTTTATAAAGGTTATTTTTATGGCACGCAAACCAATGCAGCTTAGCAAGCGTCTTAGTCCAGCAAAAGATGGTCAAACAGCGGGCAATACTTCTAGCAACCTAAACGTAATGCCGCCTAAAATGGCGCCATATATCGGATTCTTTGCGGTGGGTTATGTTTTGGCCAGCGCCATATTTATGATGGTGCAAACCAAATTTGCCCTAAACTCACAGCTGGTCACTGTCGTATCCATCATCGTCGGCGCTTATATCGCGGTGCATAAATTTATTAAGCATCAACAGCGCGCGCTAGATAAAAAGGAAATCAATCGCTTGATGTTTGGCGGCGTTGCGGTGGTTTGGCTACTTACCATAGTTTATTTCTTAGGTATCTGGTTTTTCTTATTTGATGCCGTAAGCCGTGAGGTATTAACCGAGATGGCTATACAGCGACCGCTACCGCTGCTTTCGGCATTGGTGATGATATTGGTGCTGAGCTTAGTCAGCGCGCGTCTTAGTATCTTGTTGATCAACCGTCTTCTTAATCCTAAGCATAGCCGCTAATCGTCAAGCGCTTTGAGCGCTCGCCATTATTGAGTACCTATAGAGACAAGCCAATACAAATTTTTTGCCCTATTAATGATAAAATTCCGTTACGCTGTTTGTAGCCAAACCATATTTGCTAGCGACAAAACAGCGGACAGTATTTTATGATTAATAGGAGTCCAAAAGATGGACATGTTGCTTTTTGACAATATAGAAAAACTTGGGCGCATTATCTTAACAGCGGTCATGGTTTATGCGTTAATTGTGTTAATTACCAAAGTATCTGGCAAACGCTCAACCTCGCAGCTTAATAACTTCGACTGGATTGTGACGGTGGTGATTGGCTCTTTGAGCGCCAGTACGATTTTACTCGAAGAAATCCCGTTTATCGAAGGCAGCGCCGCTATTGTGACCTTGTATTGTTTACAGTTTTTAGTGACTAAATATGCTTCTGTCTCAGCCAGTTTTAGTCATCTTATTTTATCGGAGCCGCGGATTGTTTTTTATCAAGGGCAATTCTTACCAGATGCCATGCGTAACGAACGCCTTACGCGTCAAGAGCTAGAAAGCGCGATGCGTTCTGGAGGGATGCATCGTTTTGATGATATCGAAGCGATTGTTTTTGAGTCAGATGCGACATTGACGATTATTCCAAAACCTACGCTCTCGGATAGTAAAAACGACGAGCAACAGAGTGATGACGGCGTATCAGAAACCATCAAGCCGCTAATGTCAAATGATGACTAGGAAAGATGCTCTAAGCGCTTTAAGGTGATAGCGTTTTAAAATAAAAGCATTGAGTTAAAATCTAAAATTTAAAACATGAAAAAAGGACAGCACATATCAATCTGCTATCCTTTTTGTTTTACAAGCTTGCTTTATAAATTTGCTTTTATAAGAGCACTGGCAAAAATTACTTAATGCGCTGCCACGTTTGTGAGCGACCAAAGACAGGTGTACCGACATAACCGCGCAGTTTTAAGCTTTGGCCATTATCACTCAAGGTTAGCTTACCAGAGTAAGTTTTTCCTGATTCAGGGTCGACCAGCTTACCGTCACTCCACTGGTTATTACCATCGGCCTTTAAGCCTGACAATATTTGTAGGCCTTCAACCGGTTTGTTTTTTAAGCTGCCAGGGCATTTGGTACAAAGCGCGTCTGCCTTTTCTTTATTCAATACTTTGATGATTTTTCCTGAAACTTTACCACCGCTTTCGGTCAATTGAATAACGGCTTTTTTCTCGCCAGTTTTATCATCAATGGTTTGCCACTGCGTGCCGTTTAAAGAAGCAGCAAACACAGAGGTTGAGAGTAGCGCACCTGCGCTAAGTGCTAATAGGCTTGATATAGTACGGTTCATGAACGACTCCTTTCGTTTAAAAAATGTTGCAAACTATCTTATGCTCTATCAAAAAGACGGTACAGGGTTGCTTACGCTTTCTTTACCATTCAACGATAAGACTATTTAAAAAAGAACAACTGTTGGTCAAATGCTAGTAAAGCATAAAAAAATACTTTGTAAAAGGTCTGTTTGTTACAATACCTTAAGCGCAGAATCTTTTTGTTACATTTAACCCATTATAAAAGTGGTCTATATTATGAAAGTAAGAATATTGAGTGTTGGAAATAAAATGCCCAAATGGGTACAAACCGGTTTTGATGAATATTTTAAGCGTATCCAGCCCATGCTTAATACTGAAATCGTAGAAATTGCCGCCGCTAAACGCGCCAAAAACCCCTCAGACGCCAATTTGGCGCAGTACCGTGAGCAAGAAGGTCAAGCGATATTGGCCGCTCATGCGGCTGGACGCGAGCAATTATGGGTGCTCGACGTAAAAGGTAAAATGCTCTCAACCGAACAGCTGGCTGAAAAACTGGCTGATGGCATGCAGCAAGGCGATGATATTGCGTTGGTCATTGGCGGCGCTGACGGCGTATCGCCAGAGGTATTGGCAAAAGCAGATGTGAAATGGTCGTTATCGGCGCTGACGCTGCCGCATCCTTTAGTGCGCGTGGTATTAATGGAACAGCTGTATCGCGCCATGAGTATCAATCACAACCATCCTTATCATCGCGGTAATTAAAACCTTTATAAAAACAGTCATTTGCTATAAAAATCAACTATGCCCTATCAAAAATAATGGCGACGCGTCATGGTAAAACGGATTGAAATATAGGCGCGCGCCCTAATAAATGCACCATGAAACATCCTAAACCTGCGACACCTAAAGCCATGACCGCTGCCTCGCAACATAAGAGCGAGCGTCAAAATACAACAACATCCAAGCCCGCGCCCATTACCTCAGCGGCTGCTTGGACAGGCACGCCTGCGCTAGCAAGTGCTATAACGCCATCAAAACAGGCTAAACTGCCCGCATTATTTATTTCGCATGGCGCTCCGACACTCGCCATCGAACAATCGGCAACCACCAGTGCGCTGGCACGTATCGGTCAAAACTTGCCCAAACCGCGCGCCATCATCATTATGTCAGCGCACTGGCAGTCGGCTAAGCTTGAAATCAGCAGCAATCCGCGACCAAAGACGTGGCATGATTTTTCTGGCTTTGCGCCCGAACTCTATGAGTTGCAGTATCCAGCAGTCGGCCAGGCAGCGCTTGCGGAGACATTGGCGCAGCAGCTAACGGCGCGTGGTATTACCTGCCGTGTAAACCCTTTACGCGTCAGTGACCACGGGGTTTGGGCGCCGCTTTTACACCTGTATCCTGAGGCTGATATACCCATCGTGCAAATATCCTTGCCACGCCATTATGACAGCATCGCTTGCTATCAGTTGGGCGCGCAGTTGGCGCAATTGCGCGCCGAGCAAATCCTTTTGATTGGCTCGGGCAATATCACCCACAATTTACAGGCATTACGTTGGCAAGCTGAAAGTATCGATGAGACCGCCAAAGACTTTAAAGTTTGGCTATTGCAGCAACTAAAAACGGATATTCCAAGCGCTTTAGATTGGCAGCAATATCCTAATTATCAAAATGTACATCCAAGCGATGAGCACCTATTGCCATTATTTTTTGCTTTAGGTGCCGGTCAACGCGTCTCTGTGGTGCATCAAAGCATGGCGCATCACAGTTTGGGTATGGATATTTATCGCTTTGATTAGTGCTTCGTTTGCATTAAACTTTTAATCAAAGCGTTTTTGCTAATCTCTACTTTTTAATATAGAAGTTATCAAAACTCTTTCATCATATAAAACTATTTCTCAAAAGCCGGTTTGGTAAACATGCCAGCACGCTCCATCTCGCCTGCGATACTAAATAGCGTCGTTTCATCATTCATGCGCCCGATCAGCTGCATCCCAATCGGCAGACCTTTTTTACTCATACCAACAGGTAACGACATTGCTGGTAAGCCGGTGACATTACCCAAGATAGTAAAGCCCATTTTACCAAGTACTGGGGCGCTGAGCTTTTCAATCATACCTGAGCTAAAAGCAAATCTGCCCATGTTAATGCCTTTATTGAGCAGGCCTGCGCTGCGCATCAGTGTTTCATCCATACGGCTTGGCGGTAGTACGCCATGCTTGACCGCAGGCGTTGGAACGGTCGGGCATAAAATCATATCGTAGGTCTCAAGCAGCAAACCTGTTTGGTATTGGCTATCGTGCCAGCCATGCTTAGCGTGGGCTAAATTAACGGCGGATAATGAGCGCCCAAGCATCGCCATATTATAAGTCTGCGGCTCAAGGTTTTGGATATGCTGCGCGCCGTAACAACGCTCGATATTATCAATGGTAAAAGCGGTATGGGCACAGACCACCACTAAAAAATCATGCCAAAATTGCTCAATATTAATATTTGGCTCAGCTGGGACCACACGATGACCCATGGCTTCTAGTTGCTTCGCGGTTTTTTCTAATACAGCAAGTACTTCTTTATCGACCTCAGTATTGGAAACCAATGGCTGTTGATGCAGGGCAATGGTTAATTGCCTTGGCGCGCGCATGGCGGCTTGCAAAAACGTGCCGTCGGGCGGTGCAATGACGTAAGGCGCGCCGATTTCTGCGCCGCTAGTCGCATCAAGCATCGCCGCGCTATCACGCACACTTCGCGTAATTACATGGTCAGCGACCGCCCCTTCCCAGCCCTCGCCAATTTTTGGGCCCATAGGGTTACGGCCTCGACTAGGTTTAAAGCCAAACGCGCCGCACCATGCCGCCGGAAAGCGTATCGAACCACCGCCGTCACCTGCGCCTGCCATTGGCACGATACCACTTGATACCGCTGCGGCACTACCGCCCGATGAACCACCAGAGCTATAGCCTTTTTTAAAGGGATTGTGTGTGACGCCATGAGCTTTGGGCTCAGTAGTGATAATCAAACCAAATTCTGGCGTATTGGTTTTGCCAAAGGTATTGACGCCAGTGGCTCTCATACGCTTAACGATTTCGCTGTCGCTTTCTGATACGATATTGACGCTGCGACTGCCCATGGTAATTGGCTCATCGGCAAAATGAAACGACAGGTCTTTGAGCAGATAAGGGACGCCGTTAAAGACGCCTGTTGGCAAGCCTTTTTCTGCAGCAGCATAAGCACGCTCATCAAAGCGGTGGATAATGGCGTTTAATTTAGGATTGAGCGCATTGGCTTGATTCACGGCGGCATCTAACAATTCTTTGGCACTGACTTCCCCTGCATTCACCAGCGCTGCCAACGCTAATGCATCGTACTGGGTATATTCTTTAAACATAACTGACCGTCCTTGGAGAGTGACAGATTTATACTTTTTTAAATTGATGCTTATTTTTTTATAAACACTCACCAGTTTAGTATAAAAAATGACGATTTATAATCGATATACAAACTCATTGGTCATTCAGACGATGACAGTATTCTTTTCCCATAAAAAAAGACGAGCCACGTTCGTTACTCGTCTTTTTTTATGGGAAATCTATTAATTTTTACATCAACAGCTCGCGCTTACCACTTTTGCCCATAGAGCTGACCAAGCCAGCCTCTTCCATCGAGTCAACGATACGCGCCGCGCGGTTATAGCCGATGCTAAATTTCCGCTGGATACTAGATGCTGATACTTTACGCGTTTCCATTATAAAAGCCACGGCATCATTATATAAATCGTCATCTTCGCCAGAGGCATTTGCGGCACTACCGCCGCCACTGGGACTCGATAGCTCAAAGTTGCCGGCCATATTATCAATATAATCGGGCGCGCCACGTTCACGCCACGCATCACAAACACGGTTGACTTCTTCGTCGCTGACATAAGCACCATGGACGCGGTCGGGCTCAATTTGCCCAGGCCCTAAGAACAGCATATCACCGTTACCAAGCATGTCTTCTGCGCCGCCGCTATCCAAAATCGTCCGCGAATCTACTTTTGAGTTTACTCGGAGCGCGGCACGCACCGGAATATTGGCTTTAATCAAACCCGTGATAACGTCAACTGACGGACGCTGAGTGGCAAGCATTAAATGAATGCCAGCCGCGCGTGATTTTTGTGCCAATCGCGTAATAAGTTCTTCGGCTTGCTTACCGACCTGCATAATCATATCGGCAAACTCATCGGCGACAATAACAATCATCGGTAAGGTTTTAAGCTTTGGCGCTTGGCTAATACTGACGCTGTCATTGGGACGCCATAAGGGGTCAAGCATTGGATTCCCAGATTTTTCGGCGGCGATGACTTTTTTATTAAACTCGTTAAGTTTACGCACTTTTAATAAACTCATCAGCTGATAACGGCGCTCCATCTCTGCCACGCACCATGACAAGGCGCTGGCCGCTTCGGTCATATCAGTGACGACAGGTGTGAGAAGATGCGGAATATCATTATAGTTGGCAAGCTCGAGCTGCTTTGGATCAATCAAAATCATACGCAGCTCATTTGGCGTATATTTGAGTAGCATAGAGAGTAGCATCGAGTTGACCAATACCGATTTACCAGAGCCTGTGGTACCCGCAACGAGCATATGCGGCGCGCGCGCAAGGTCGGTGATAATCGGCTTACCGCCGATATCTTTACCCATCGCCATACTAATTTGCGCCTTGGGGTCTTTAAATTTTTCCGTATTTAGTAGCTCAATCAAACGCACCATTTCGCGCTTTTTATTGGGCACCTCGATACCGATATACGGCTTACCCGGAATGACCTCGACCACCCGCAACGACGCCATCGATAACGAACGTGCCAAATCGCGTGAAATACCCGTCACCTTGCTGGCTTTAACGCCAGGCGCAAGCTCTACTTCAAAGCGCGTCACCACAGGGCCTGGAATAGCATTGACCACGTTTGCTTTGACGTTAAATTCTTGCAGCTTAATCTCTAACAACTCTGACAATTGCTCGAGCTCAGCGATGGTATAGCTTGGCTTACGGTTAGGGTCTGGCTTATCTAAAATCGACAACTCTGGAATCGGTGTCAGGCTACTACGATAAGCGGCTGTTTGCATCGAGCGTGATTTTTGACTAAAAGCGGCATCATCACTAATATGCGGCATCACCGGCAGATTAGTGTCGTCAGCTCGGCTGTCATCTTCTGGCACCATGTCAGTAATATGATTACTGCTATCACCCTCTGGCACCGCAAAGCTTACGGTCGGTTTAGCGGCCGCCGGAGCAATATTGGTCACCGAAGTACCAGTGTCCACCGTTGGTGCTAATTTTGGATTGGCAGGCGGGATATTGGTCGGCGTCATGTCAGTCATTTCGCTGACTTCATCTACTTTATCGATTTCATCACTTAGCGCAGCGTTATCTGTTTGCCAGTCTTTCGTCACTTCATGTTGAGTTGACAGCACCTCATGTTGAGTTAAAGGCTCAGAGTTATCGGTAAACTCAGAGTCTTCGATAGACCAAGCTTCAGAGAAGTCATCCATCGAATCATCAATGTCATTACCGATTAAATCCTCTGCTACTTTTTGCTCCTTGGCGAAAGAGGTCTGCATTACTGGCGCTTCAATGACGGTTTGTTTCTGTTCTACCTTAGACGCTACTGGCACTGCGGCGTGTTCTGCTAACCACGCATCTGCTAAGTTATTAACTTCTAAGCTATCAACTCCTAAATCAACGCTTTCTGTCATTTCATCTTCATCAGCAATATCATTAATGTCATCAAAAGCAACAGACGTAGCAGCAGAATCGTAACCAAACGTCTCTTGCTCAGCCATTGCTTCACGCGCCAACAAGTCCTCAACCGTATCAGCATCGTTCCAAGCAAAACTTGGTTCAACTTTACGTGCAGGAGCGGTAATAGAATTTACAGTAGCTGTTTTTATAGTAGCTGTTGACGCTTGCGGCTGATGAACGGGATTAAAACTGCTTGCATTAGCTGAAGCCGTTTGTAATTGCTCATCTTGCGCTGCGCTATTCGTTGCCGTTTGTGCTACTGCTGCCGCCGCTGACATAGATGCTTTAACGCTAGCACTGAGACCCGACGTCGCTAAGAAATCTTTTAATACGTTGTTAAAGCGCCCACTTTTATCGGCGGTTTGAGCATGATTTGCAGGGTCAGTAGCTGGCAAATCCAGTGGTAACTGCTCAAATGCTTGCGCCGCTTTTTCATCGCTCACACTTTGATCATTTTGCTGTTGCTCAGACGCTGTTGGTGCAGTTTGTCTATTTGCGCGCTTACTCTCATTCCCTTGAGCCGCATTGTCTTGAACCGCAGTATCACGCCATGACCACGTCTTAATTTTCTGATAAATCGCTAACCAATGAATATTAAAAGCAAAAGTAGCAGTAATCACCACAAATACCGTCAAAAATATTACACTACCCCACTGCGATAACAGCTGTGCCAAACGTGCTTGCAGCTCAAGCCCAATAATACCGCCAGCAACGCCTTTAAGCCCTGATGTCATCGGGTCTGCCACTTGCTGTACCAGCGCTACCAATTGCGCAAATAAGGCGCTGGCACTTAACAGCAAAAATACATAAGCCACGACACGTAATAACCAAAACGTTGGTTTATTATCCCACCAAATCAGTACCGACTCATAAACCAAGAACGCCAGCAACCACCAAGCACCAAACCCAAAGAAGCTATAGAGCAAATCTGATAGCCAAGCGCCCATCTCGCCGCCCATGTTATTCACGGTCGTCATGTCACTGCTGATATGCGACCAGCTCGGATCGTTACCCGTATACGTCATCAAAATGACGAACAAATAAACCGCCAGTATTAACCCAAGCAGGGTAAATATGCCCTTTTTTAAATACTCAATAAGTGGTGCTGATATCACGTAAGATCTGCCTTGTTGTCAATACTCGTTGCTAATGCTCGTTAGTGCTCGTTAATAAGATAAATGCTTGTGGCTTATGATTGAAACCAATCATGTGAAATAATTTTTTGCTCTTAAGAGGCAATGTATAAAAGCAGTGTATAAGTCATCGTCTAACTTGCTGCGTTATTCACTGGCTACTACACTTGCATAACTTCTTATAATAACAAATACATAGGCGTAGTGGCGACAGTGTTATCAAGAAAGCGCAGAAGAAAATCAATTATTAAGCCGATGAGCAAAAAATGCAGTCATTAACCGAACATTCGCCACACCTTTCAGTAATAAACCAGTGTGCAATAAAAAAGTATGCTTTCATTTTAAGAGCAGTTTTTAAGCGCTTCGTGCTTTGATTCTAATGATACCCATATTCATTTTAGCAAACTTGCACTTTTTGCCCTCAGCCCTTATGTTATTATCACACAGCAATAAGAAAAACCATATTCATCGCGATTTTAGCGACTATTTTTTATAACATTTATCATTTGTACCACGTATTTTAATTTTTATATTTCTTATTTAGATAGCAAGCAAGGAAATTTTATGGCAACTGATATCACGGCTCCGCGCCACGAAAAACTCATTATTTTAGGCTCAGGCCCTGCCGGTTACGCCGCTGCCGTTTATGCAGCACGCGCCAACCTAAAGCCTGTTATGGTCACGGGCTTAGAGGTTGGCGGGCAGCTAACCACGACTACTGAAGTCGATAACTGGCCAGGCGATGCCCATGATTTGACCGGTCCTGCGCTTATGGATCGTATGAAAGCCCATGCCGAGCGCTTTGGTACCGAACTGGTCTACGACCATATCAATGAAGTCAATTTGAATGAGCGTCCTTTTACGCTAATCGGTAATAACGGTAGCTATACTTGTGATGCCTTGATTATCTCAACGGGTGCTTCTGCGCAGTATTTAGGCTTAGAGTCAGAAAACAAATTCCGTGGCCTTGGCGTATCAGCTTGTGCCACCTGCGATGGTTTCTTTTATAAAAACCAAAAAGTAGCAGTTATTGGTGGTGGTAATACCGCCGTTGAAGAGGCTTTATACTTATCAAACATCGCCTCTGAAGTGACGCTAGTCCATCGCCGCGACAGCTTGCGCTCTGAGAAAATCCTACAAGATAAGCTGTTTGAAAAGGTTAAAAACGGTAACATCAAAATCGAATGGAACCATAAAGTTCGCGAAGTCGTCGGCGATGATATGGGTGTCAATGGGTTGGTCATCGAATCGATGCTTGATGGCAGCACCAAGCAATTAGACGTATTTGGCATGTTTGTCGCCATTGGTCATAAGCCAAATACAGACTTGTTCAAAGGCCAGTTAGAAATGAAAGATGGCTACTTAATCGTTAATAGCGGTCTAAATGGCAATGCCACCCAAACCAGTATCGAGGGCGTATTTGCCGCGGGTGACGTCGCCGACCACGTTTATCGTCAAGCCATTACTTCGGCGGGTACTGGCTGTATGGCAGCGCTTGATGCCGAAAAATATTTGGACGCTATGGGTGAGACAGTCGCTCGTGACCACACTTATGCTTCCACATTGACTGAAGATAAAGAAGCATAAATGAGCGATTTTGCTAAAGATAACGACCGCATTGATATTAATGCGGCTGCTATAGCGCCTGAAAACTTTCGTCAATACATAAAAAGTCTTGGGCGTTATAATTTTCCCGATCCTGCGATGGTGGACCCTGATGGCATCGGTATCGTTGCTGTCGGTGGAGATTTATCACCGGAAACGCTAATTTCAGCTTATGCGCAAGGATTATTTCCATGGTTTAATGAAGATGACCCTATCGCTTGGTGGTGCCCTGAGCCGCGCTGCGTCATGGTGCCAACGGATTATAAGCCGAGTAAATCACTACGTAAACAAGCGGGTCGCGAACGTTGGCAGTTGACCCTCAATCAAGCGTTCGATGATGTTATCCATGCTTGTAGCTTACCGCGTAGCGATGGTTTCAATGCCGCGCTACCCGAGGGTGAACATACTTGGATTCATAGTGAAATGATTGACGCCTATACTGAGCTACACGCGCAAGGCTTTGCGCATAGCATTGAGGTTTGGGATGATAAACAGCATCTAATTGGCGGTTTATATGGCTTAAAAATAGGCGGTATTTATTTTGGCGAATCGATGTTTCATGTTGCTTCAAATGCTTCAAAACTCGCTTTTTGGGGCTTAATGCGTTTATGTGAGCAAAGCCATGTCGAATTGGTAGACTGTCAGCTACCAAACGACCATTTATTAAGTTTGGGAGCTGAAATCTTGCCACGCGCTAAATTTTTGCTAGAGCTAGATACTTTAATTGGCAGCCGTTCAGTCAAATGGCAAAAGGACTCTCATCAATCTTTAGCGGTCTCACTTCTCGATAAACCTCAGCCTTGGCAATTGAAAGTATAAAGTAAACTTAAATAAATCTATTTATAGTTAAACATAGTAACGAATAATGCTTGCTATCATTTTTTACACAATTAGTAATTTAGGTATTTTACTTACGAGGTCAGCATGGCACCCGACACAGCGTTTTTATTGATTGGCACACTAGCGGCGCAGGCCAATACCACCAAAGATACCATTCGTCATTACGACCAATTGGGGTTACTAAAATCTCGCAAACGCCAAGCAGGCTCCCGGCTTTATACCGAATTTCATCCCGAATGCGTCGAGCGTATCGAGCTCATCAAAAGTGCTCAAGCCATTGGTTTTACATTAACTGAAATCAAAGACAGCTTAAATGATTATTACGATGGTCAACTTGATATTGATTTGCAGCTAAGCCTTACGGAGCAGAAATTGGCGCAAGTTAAAAAACAGCAAACGACAATTAATCTGATGATAGAAATGTTGGCTGAACGCATCGAGGTGCTTGAACGCATGAAAACCGATAAAAACTATCTCTCTAATATCGAGATATGCAAAAAGAAAATACAGCCGCAAGCATAATTTAACTATTCTCTAAACAACCCATTGTTAATCGTAAAATCGCTGCATAATCAAGGCATCGATAGCGGGCCGATGCGGCAGTTGATAATAACTCTTTCGCTTATGAATGACGACAAAACCTTGCCGCTCATATAAAGCAAGCGCTGGTGCATTATCTGCGCGCACTTCTAATAATAAGCTCTCTACCTTATTATTTATTAACTCATTATTTAATGTAGCAAAAAGCTGCGAGGCAATACCTTGACGCTGATAATCAGGATGGGTGCCGATACGTAATATCTCTGCTTGCTCAAAAACCACTTGATATAAACAATAACCAACGATCTTATAGCCTGCTTCCTCTTCTGGTTTATACACTATCATTATATGCGTACTATCTTGCGCGAGCATCTCAGTCAATGTCTGCTCAGTCCATGCGTCGTGCGGCTGTACGAGCGTTTCAATATTTGCGACTGCTTGAAGCGCTTGTTGTCGCTCTGAGGTATTGGTTGCTAATTTCTTTATAATAAACACCGCTTTTCCTTTTATTTTTCTTATGCCTTAACGGCTATGTTAGCGTAATTTTTAAACTTATTCATAAATGGCATTCTATATATGTCATAAATACATACCTAAGCTGCCTATATTCAAAGATATCTTAGACGTTTATTTTAATATTACCAAAATTTTGTAGAAAACATAAAAAAACTGCTTAGCCCTTATACTTAAGGATTAAGCAGTTCGACAGTATTTGAGCTTCAGCATTCAAGTATTTATCGACGCCCGATGATACCAGTCGAACGTCAATGCACTTAAGAATTGTGATTAAGCATTACTTTTCAAATATTCTAACATGGTATCTGCATCTGATACTTCAAATGGATCTGTTGGACAATTGTCATCAAAACCCGCTTCTTTAAACACTTTTTTGATTTCTTTGTTATCGACATACATCGAATACCGCCATGAGCGCATACCAAAGCCAAGATTGCTCTTATCAACCAGCATGCCCATTTTACGAGTGAACTCACCATTGCCGTCAGGAAGCAAGAAAACGTTTTCACGGTTTTGCTTCAGGCCCCATTGGTACATGACAAAGGCATCATTGACAGAAATGCAAACGATTTCGTCTACGCCTAATGCCTTAAATTCATCGTAAAGCGCTTCATAACGAGGTAAATGGCTGGTCGAACACGTTGGCGTAAAGGCACCTGGGAGTGAGAAAACCACCACTTTTTTATTGGCAAATAACTCATCTGTGGTTAGGTCATACCATTTGAATGGGTTGTCTCCGCCGATAGATTCATCACGAACACGAGTTTTGAAAGTCACATCAGGTACATGGGTAATCATTATTTACTCCAATTTAGGTTATTGTGTTTTTATTTTTAAAATGCTACCGCTATATAATAAAGGTTATAGTTATCTATAAGCAAATCTTTAATCTACTATATATAAATCAGTCCTTATAATTTATAGCTTTGGAATTTATTTTTTCAAATTAGAGAAAAATCCTATTATTTAACCCCTTATCCGCATTCATACCCCATAAAAAAAGCCACCCTTTATCAGGATGGCTTTTTTCTTACTGCTTAACGCTTAGATAACTGTATAGCGTTAGGGTTTTGATGCTTAGCTAAGAACGTTAGCAACAACACCAGCGCCTACGGTACGGCCGCCTTCACGAATTGCGAAGCGAAGACCTTTGTCCATAGCGATTGGGTGGATAAGCTCTACGCCCATCTCAACGTTGTCACCAGGCATAACCATTTCAGTACCGTCTTGTAATTGGATTGCGCCAGTTACGTCAGTGGTACGGAAGTAGAACTGTGGACGATAGCCGTTTAGGAATGGTGTGTGACGACCACCCTCTTCTTTTGACAGTACGTATACTTCGGCGTCAAATTTAGTATGAGGGGTGATTGAACCTGGCTTGGCTAGTACTTGGCCACGTTGTACGTCTTCACGCTTAGTACCACGTAGTAGTACGCCACAGTTTTCGCCTGCACGACCTTCGTCTAGCAGTTTACGGAACATCTCTACGCCAGTACAGGTGGTTTTTTGGGTGTCACGGATACCGACGATTTCGATTTCGTCACCAACACGTACGATACCTGATTCAACACGACCGGTTACTACGGTACCACGGCCTGAGATTGAGAATACGTCTTCGATTGGCATTAGGAATGCTTTGTCAACGTCACGCTCTGGCTCTGGGATGTAGGTGTCTAGGATGCCTAGTAGTTCTACAACGGCTGGTTGGCCGTATTGACCTTCGTCGCCTTTAAGGGCTTGGGTGGCACTCCCTTTGACGATTGGGGTGTCGTCGCCTGGGAAGTCGTAGTCGTTAAGAAGTTCACGAACTTCCATTTCTACTAGCTCAAGCAATTCTTCGTCGTCAACAAGGTCACATTTGTTCATGAAGACGATGATGTACGGTACGCCAACCTGACGTGATAGCAGGATGTGCTCACGGGTTTGTGGCATAGGGCCGTCAGTTGCTGATACGACTAGGATTGCGCCGTCCATTTGGGCTGCACCGGTGATCATGTTTTTAACATAGTCGGCGTGACCTGGGCAATCAACGTGGGCGTAGTGACGGGTTGGGGTGTCATATTCTACGTGTGAGGTGTTGATGGTGATGCCACGTGCTTTTTCTTCTGGTGCGCTATCAATAGCGGCGTAGTCTTTGGCTTCGCCACCAGAGGTGATTGCGGCTACGGTTGCGATAGCGGCGGTTAATGTTGTTTTACCGTGGTCAACGTGTCCGATGGTACCGACGTTGACGTGTGGCTTGCTGCGTTCAAACTTGGCCTTTGCCATGGGTATTTCCTCTTTATTGATGAATCTTTAACAATCAAAGATCGGTAAATAGCTGTTTGACGGCTCATGATGCGTAATAACCATCAAACCGTTGACGCTATGGTTTAGCTACTAAAATGAATGTATTCAAGATGCTTACTAGCTTAATCACATGTTTATATATGGGCATTATACTTGTTTTTCAATCGCTTGCATATTGTGCTAGTTGCTAGCGCGCATTGACAAAACAGCTTTTTATAGATATTGCTAAAAATTAGATTTATAAACCTACTGACAGCACTAAAAGGCAACACCTTAGTGTCACCTTTAAATGATTAATTGCCACACTCTATTTATAATTTTCAATATTTTATAATTCGATATTGCTACAATATTTTGTAATATACATTGTCTTGTCGAAATGTGATGCTTTATCAAAATAGTAAAGCATATAGACAAGGCTTGAACAATAAATGGAGCTCATATTGAGAATTGAACTCAAGACCTCTCCCTTACCAAGGGAGTGCTCTACCGCTGAGCTATATGAGCATGCTTTTAAAAACTACAGTAGCCAACCTATGGGTTGTACTAAAAAAAATATCACGATACAGCTAATAACCGACTGTCGTGATGTTTGATAGTTGCTGCGAAGGTGCATATATGGAGCGGGTGGCGGGAATCGAACCCGCGTCATTAGCTTGGAAGGCTAAGGTGTTACCATTATACCACACCCGCATTTACTCTTATATTATTTGACTCTAATTAAGAGTCGTACAAGATAAAGAGTATGCTTGGCGCTAGGACATACTTAAAACAAATATGGTGGTGGGAGAAGGATTCGAACCTTCGAAGCTTTCGCGACAGATTTACAGTCTGTTGGGTTTGACCGCTCCCCAATCCCACCTAGATTGCTTGATATAAATCACTTCAATTGAAAGTAAATTCATAAAAAGCGACTTTGAAAGAGATGGTGCCGACTGCCGGGATCGAACTGGCGACCTACTGATTACAAGTCAGTTGCTCTACCAACTGAGCTAAGTCGGCTTGTTCTCTCAAAGTGGTGGCTATTCTATCAAATATTTTTCTAGACGCAAGCCCTTTTTCATTTTTTTTAGCTTTATTTTCATAAAAGCTGTCAAACACTTGATTGTATTGCTATTTTTCCTGATATGAAATTGCAGCTTTTTTCGAAGCTAAATTAACGAGACATCATTTAAAGCATAAACTGCCCGTCTTTATTGCATGGTTTTATAAAAACTGCATAGTTTTTTATGAAATCCATCATCTTTATAAGCGGGCAGCTGCTTTATTTCTTTAAGAATGCCGTTTAGTTTATAAAGATAGAACTCTTACATACTGCCTTTATTAAACAACCATAGCGCGAGGCCAATGATTAAAATAGCAATAAATACCCAGATAAACCAGCCACCACTCGGTCTTTTCTCAGCTTGTCCCGCATTAGCAGGATTATTAAGCGCTTGATCCATGGCATTATTACCTGATGTACCAAGGTCGCGCGGCTGACCCAAATTGGCCGTGCCCGAAAACTGGGCGGTAGCGGCTTGCTTAGCACGTAGGACATCGGGATCCGCCTCTTCTTGCAAGGTGGTCGTCGTGGTCTTATCATGCGCTGCCGCATCGGTATCATATTGAGCCTGACGAACGGCGCTCGCTGCTGGTTCTTCTACAACCGGTGCGCTAGTTGTAGGCGAAGTTGATGGCTCGCTAGTATCAGCTGCGGATAATACTTCATCAATTCCGGTCTCTTTGTTTACTGCTTCTGTGTTTACTGTTTCTTTAATTGTTGGCTCTTTAACTGTTGCTTCTTGAACAATGGGCTCATCAACCCTAGCTTCTTTAATAACTGGCTCTTCGACAACAGTCTTTTTAACATCAGCTTCTTTATCTGCTGCTTCGCTAACGATTGGCGCTACAACGGCAGGTTCGGCCGCGGCTGGTATCGATTCAGTAGACGTATCACTGTTTGCGCTTAATACTGGCTCATTCGACACAACTGGAGCAGCTTGTTCATTATCCAAGGTCGCAGCAACAGGCGCAATTACCTGAAAGTCAAAACTTGCAAAGCCTAGCGTATCATTGGCATTAAGGCGCTGAGATTTGTTGCCCTCAATCCGCTGCTCATTGATAAAAGTGCCGTTCGATGACTCTAAGTCCTTAACGTATAGCTCACCATTTAATACGCTCAAGACCGCGTGATTGCGCGACACTTGCTTGCTACCGAGCACCACGTCATTATCGCTACCGCGTCCAACAGACAGGCTGTCACTGACGCTCAAGGTCAGATCGCCTAAAGCTTCGGTCAGGGCATTAAGTTGCCAAGTTGCACCCTCTGTCGTCACAGGTGTATGTGCAGTTTCTGTATGGTTTGTCATGTTATCACTCCTTATTTTTATAAAATATTCAATGGCTATTTTTATCTAATAACTTTCTATAAATGGCTGTTCTTATACAATTATCTTCATACTGGCTAAAATTATTGTTGACATTATTTAGCTATAAAGCGAGGTTTTATAATACCGCCAAGCTTGTTGTAAGGAATACTCAGTACGGGCATACCGTATGCGTAGGGGCCAATAGCATAATGCTGATAACGAATATCGATCCCTTTATCAGTCAAGGTTACGTTCTCACTTAAGGTAAATGGCCAGTTTTTCTCATAGCTTGCCGCATCTTCATCGACCGTTTTTACCCAATCTTTATAAGCATCGTAAGCAAGCGCTTTAAATTTTGATTTTTTGTTAGGCTGTAGCATATCTGCTAACTGAATTTGTTTCTCAGTTTTTTGGTCAAATATCAAATACTCGCTATATGGCATGCCATGAGCGCCACCAGTGAAGACATAAGAGTTTATTTCAAACAGCTCAAAATCATTCACATGACCCAAGTATTCAGGCGTCACCATTAAGTTATAGACGAAAATGCTGTCTTGCGGTAAGTCGGCAAACTGCGCGCTAACAAAACCGTCGATGGCAGCTTTGACCTCGGCTGGGCTACTTTTCTTGGTGATGGGCGCGGACTCCGTTGGCTTACTATTGACCACTAAATTATCAATACGCGCATTGGCAAGCTTATTTATCCAAGCATGATTGGTCTTAAGGTACTTCACTTCAATATCTGGGCAATTATCACGCGCCGTACATTTTTCCTGTATTTTTTTAGGCAATTCATATTCTAAATATTCGCTATGACTAATCAAGCTACCCGCCTGCGCTGATAGGCTTAAAGCCCCAAGTAATAAGCCACTACTTAGCAACGTAACCAGACGTCCCACGCTGTGCTGAGATGGAAATCGTTTAGTAAATCTTGAGTTATTGTTATGAATGTCAGTTGTAGATTTCATATAGACTCTTTCACTTACAAATAAGGTTTATTGATATTCTACCGTAACTATTACGCCGTATTGTAGGCGCACTGTTTGTGTTTTTGAGTACTTAATGTTGAGGCGGGCACTTATATTTGACTGCGACAAAATTTTTCGTAATAAAAAAGACACGATAGCGTGTCTTTTAAAGGTAAGAATAAGAATTCATAAGCTAATTTTAATGCTCGCGCGTATTGCTAAAAGTAATCTCAGGATAGCGGTCTTGCATCAGCTGCAAGTTCACCCGAGATGGCGCAAGATAGGTCAAATAGCCACCACCATCTATTGATAATTGGTCATGGGCTTTTTTCTTAAACTTCGCCAGCGCCACTTCATCATCACAATGAATCCAGCGTACGGTCGCAATCGATACCGGCTCAAAGATACACTGAACTTTGTATTCTTCTTTTAGACGGTGGGCGACCACTTCAAACTGTAGGACACCGACCGCGCCCAAGATTAAATCGTTATTAATCTGCGGCATAAAGACCTGCGTTGCGCCCTCTTCGCTCAATTGCTGCAAACCTTTTTGCAGCGCTTTTGATTTAAGCGGGTCTTTTAGCACCACACGGCGGAACAATTCAGGAGCAAAGTGCGGAATACCAGTAAAGTTTAATTCTTCGCCTTCGGTAAAGCTGTCGCCAATCGAAATGGTTCCGTGGTTATGTAAGCCAATGATATCACCCGGGTAGGCTTCTTCTAGCGCTTCACGGTCACCTGCTAAAAACGTTAAAGCATCGGCAATACGCACGTCTTTACCCAAGCGCACGTGCTTCATTTTCATGCCTTTTTCATATTTACCAGAGCACACGCGCAAAAAAGCAATGCGGTCACGGTGACGCGGATCCATATTGGCCTGAATCTTAAATACAAAACCGCTAAATTCGGTTTCGGTTGCGGCGACTTCGCGCTCATTGGTCGGATGCGATTTTGGCGGCGGTGCATATTTAATCAAGGTATCAAGTACCATGTTGACGCCAAAGTTACCCAGTGCCGTCCCGAACAATACAGGCGTCATCTCACCTTTTAAAAACGCCTCGACTTCAAAGTCTTCGAGTGCCATTTGTACCAGCTCAAGCGATTCTTCAAAAGAATCAAACATCAGCTTGCCCAAGCGCTCACGGATATCAGGATAATCGTAGCCTTCGCGCGTTTCAGAGACTGTCATCTCACCGCCATGACCCTTTTCATATAGGTAAGTTTTGTTTTCGGTTAGATGATAAACACCAACGAAATCTTGCCCCATACCAATCGGCCACGTGACCGGAATACATTTAATCTTTAATACTGCTTCGATTTCGCTGAGTAGCTCAAGCGGCTCACGAATCTGACGGTCAAGTTTATTGACAAATGAGATGATGGGCGTATCACGCATCCGGCAAACTTCCATCAGCTTGATGGTCCGCTCTTCGACACCTTTTGCGCCATCGACCATCATTAGCGCACTGTCTACCGCGGTCAGAGTACGATACGTATCTTCACTAAAGTCGGCGTGACCCGGGGTGTCTAGCAGGTTGACCATATGGTCTTTATAAGGAAACTGCATGACCGAGGTGGTGATAGAGATACCACGCTCCTGCTCCATACTCATCCAATCAGATGTCGCATGACGGTCAGTTTTGCGGCCTTTTACTTCACCAACCACCTGAATCGCCTGCCCCCATAGCAGTAACTTTTCGGTCATGGTGGTCTTACCCGCATCGGGATGCGAGATAATGGCAAAGGTGCGGCGTTTGGCGACTTCTTTGCTTAATTTCTTTGGATCTACGCTCATAATTTCGGCTTCAACGGTTGTGTGATTTAGAAATCACGCTAAACAAATAAGATAAATAATGGGCGTATTGTAGCGGATTTAGCGTTTGGTTGCAGAATTAGCGCATAAAAAACACTTTCTATTAACTAAGTAGAGAGTGCGGATATTTTTAAATTTCAAAAACCTTTAAGCGTTAGGCGCTCTTAGCTTTAGTAATAACGCTTGATTTCTCGTTCTAAAAAGTCAGCGGCGACATCATTGACAATCGTGCAATCGACCACACCGCGAAAGCTGTTGGTATTTGGATTGCTGTTGCCTTCGGCGATATAATCCGCTTCATAAATATCTTTACTATATTCAACCCCATTGTACTGATAAGCCGGTTGGTCTTTATACTCAAAAAACATCACTTGCGCCGCTTTTTGCTTATTATTGATACCAACGCCAAACCTTGAGGTACTATAATCTCTATCATCATTAAAACGTGCTTCGGCTGCTTCAATCCATTTATCAAGCGACGAGTATCCTGTTTTGTCTCTTTCGTTAAAGGCTAAAAATGCGCGCTCGCTGCTGACAACGGGAATATAGCAAACCGAGCCTGCTGGAAACGCTAAATTGGTTGGCAGCTTAGAATAGTGATTTAAGGCTGTCATAATGCCGCGACTATTGCTTAGCGGAACGCCTGCACGGTAATCATCGGCTTTCACATCTGATAAATCTAAGGTTTTATAAGTGGTTTGATAATTGAACTTGTTATTGCTGTTTTTTTCATAAATAGGCCGTTTGACCGTGCGCCCACTGACTTCAATATTTTTGTGTTCCAATCGTCCTTCGAACTTATCGGCTAGTACCGTTTTGTCTAAAGTATTTAAACTTTGATTACTGTAGTTATTGACAAGATTTCTGGTTTTAATCTCATAATCACCGGTACGGTAGGTTTCGTCGATGCGCGCAATCGCAGTCGCATTGGCTTTACTGTCATAGCTATCGGCAAATCTGTTCAGCGTTATATTATTGCTACTGCCTACGCCAAAAAACACGTCCTCTTCTTCGCAGCCGCTGAGCGCAAGTGCCACTAGAGAGACGATACTTGGTAATAAAATCCATTTATTTAGCGAGGCATTCATTAAACAATGTCCTTATGATTAGACGCTTTTTAGCTAATTTGGTTACTGTAATATGTTAGTAAAATACTTTTTGTGATTAGTTTACATTAATAGTATCGTTATTTACATATCAAAATCCTACTATTGTGGTTTTAGAAAACTCTGATTAGACATTTTAGCAAGTTACCATTTCTAAACTTGCGCGATACGTTCAGCGTTACCCACTGTGCTAATCTAAGGAGTTACTATGTAAAATCGCCTTTTAAGGAAGGTCACATAGTAGATAGATCATTTAATTATAAAAATCAACAACAAAGGATATGTTATGAAAACATTGTATTCTACACAAGCTACCGTTACTGGCGGCCGTACTGGTAATGCGAGTCTAAAAGATAGTGATTTGACCATTAACATGGTTGCACCGGGTTCTGGTAAAGACGGTAACAACCCAGAGCAGTTATTTGCTATGGGTTATGCTGCTTGTTTTGATGGCGCACTGGCAGCGGTCAAAGGCGAAGAAAAAGCAAAATTTGACTCGACTACCGAAGTATCAGTAGATTTAATGAAAGGCGAAGGTTTGGACTTTAAATTGGCAGCAAAAATCCATGTAATCGGTGAAAATACAGAACTATCGGCCGACGAATTTCAAAAACTGGTCGAAAAAGCCAATAAAGTCTGCCCATATTCAAAAGCCACCCATGGCAATATCGATAGTGAAGTGACGTCAGAAGTAAAATAACTCTTAGAAAAAATATTAATTAGTCAGAAGAAAACTGATAAAAGAACTCAGCTGGTCTGGGTTCTTTTTTATTGGCTGGTATTTAGGTTCTTAACTGCTAGTTTTTTACCAACCATTTATTAGTTCGCCATCCATTCGGCAAGAAGGTATTTTATCGTTATAATGAAGCTATCTTTTCATCCAATTCTTTATTCAATATCTGTTTTTACCCAATACTTGCTGCCCAATTTGATAAGTGACTTTCTATGACCGACAACGATCACAACTCGCACTCGCCCATTAATCCCAATACGCTACCAAACTTTGTCACCATGCCAAATGTAGCGACCATGGATACTAGCCATGTCAATAAAGAGCAGCCGCCTTTTATTTTAGTCGACGGTTCTTATTATTTATTTCGCACCTATCATGCCTTGCCAAAGACCATGCAAAACTCTCAAGGGCTGGTCACCAACGCCATACGTGGGACGTTAAATGCGTTATTAAAACTGATGCGCCGTTATCATCCAACCCATATGGCGGTTTGTTTTGATACCAAATCACCGACTTTTCGTCATGCCATGTCAGAAGAATATAAAGCCAATCGACCAAAAATGGATGTGGAGCTTGCCGAGCAGATTCCTTATATTCATAGTTTGGTGGTGGCGCTAGGGATTCCACTATTGCGTATCGAAGGCGCGGAAGCAGACGATATTATTGGCACTCTAGCCCATCGCGCCGTTGCCGAAGGTCATCATGTGGTTATCTCGACCGGTGATAAAGATATGATGCAGCTGATTAATGACTGCGTGATACTAGAAGACAGCTTTACCGGTAAAGTCACTGATAGCGCAGGCGTGGTCGAAAAATTTGGCATTAATCCTAATCAAATGATTGACTTTTTAACGCTGATGGGCGACTCCTCTGATGGTATCAAAGGCGTACCCGGTATCGGTAAAAAAACCGCCAAAGACTTGCTTAACGAATACGGCAACATTGATAACATGCTCAAAAACGTCGCCAATATCAAAGGACGCGCTGGCAAAAATCTGGTCGAATATGCCGACGACATTCCCTTTAATGCGCAATTAGCAACCATCGTCACTGATTTAGAAATTGGTCAAGATTGGCGAGATTTAAAAATCAATACCGACCCGTGCGCTCATATCGATGAGCTACGCGCGCTCTATAGCGAGCTTGAATTTAAAAATGAGCTGGCATCACTCGACCATCCCAATCATCCAGCCAATGCTAATGAGAATGGCGCACAAAGCGTTGCCGACAGTCAAGCAGATGCCGAATCGCAAGCACAAATCGCCAAATCGCTACAATCAAGTATTATCGATAATATCAAAGACAGTAAAACTCATGATAAAGCGTGGCACACGGTTTTAGATGAACCTGCTTTTGATAGCTTGGTTACATTATTAGAATCTGCACCGCATTTTGTCATTGATACCGAAACCACCAGCGTTTATTGGCGTCAGGCTGAATTGGTTGGCTTGTCTTTTGCGGTAAAAGCTCACGAAGCTTATTATGTGCCATTAACTCATAGTCTAGAAGGCGATGAGCTGACTACCAAACAGCTTGACCGCAATATGGTTTTGACGCGCTTAAAACCCATCTTAGAAAATCCAAACATTGGTAAAATCGGTCAACATTTAAAATATGATGCCCATATTCTTAGCTTTTATGATATCGATCTATTAGGCAGTATTCATGCCAAACCTAATAACTGGGCGATGGATACCATGCTTGCCAGCTATGTGATTAACGCAGCCGCTACTCGCCACGGTATGGATGATTTGGCGCGCCATTATTTGCATACGCAGACCATTAGCTTCGAAGATGTCGCTGGTAAAGGCGCAAAGCAAGTAAGTTTTGACCAAGTTGCCATTGATTTGGCCAGCGATTATGCCTGTGAAGATGCCGACATTACCTATCAGCTGTTTGAGTTATTTAGCGAAAAACTGGCGGCAGATGAAAACAATGCCAAGCTGCTACACGAGTTAGAGATTCCAACGGCTGAGATACTCTGCCAAATGGAAGCAAATGGCATTTTAATCAAGCGCCCGTTTTTAAACGAGCTATCCAAACGTTTCGACGAAGAAATCATTGCGCTAGAAAAACGCGCGTATGAAGTCGCTGGCGAAGAGTTTAATCTTGGCTCACCAAAGCAGCTTGGTGAGATGCTGTTTGAAAAGCTTGGCGTGCCGGGTGGTAAAAAAACCAAGTCAGGTCAGTACTCAACTGGAGAAGCGGTATTATCAAAGATTAACCACCCGTTGGTAGAAATTGTCCTTGAATATCGCGGCTTATCAAAGCTTAAAAGCACCTATACCGATGCACTCGATAATGTCGCAGATAGCGAGACTGACCGCGTGCATACCAGCTACCATCAAGCATTGACCAGCACTGGACGCTTATCTTCAACCGATCCTAACTTACAAAACATTCCTATTCGTACCGCGACCGGTCGTCTGATTCGCCAAGCGTTTATTGCCCCAGAAGGTCGAGTGATTTTAGCCGCGGATTACTCACAAATTGAGCTACGTCTGATGGCGCATTTTTCAGGCGATGTCAATTTAACGCGCGCCTTTAACGAAGGCTTAGATATTCACACGGCAACCGCTGCTGAAGTATTGGGCAAAGCCGTTGAAGCGGTCAGCGCCACTGAGCGCCGCAATGCTAAAGCCATTAACTTTGGTCTACTCTACGGCATGAGTGCCTTTGGACTGGCCAAGCAGCTACAGATGAGCCGCGGCGAGGCGCAAGATTATATCGATATGTACTTTGAGCGTTATCCAAGTGTGAAAGACTATATGATTAATACCCGTGCCAGCGCTTATGAAAAAGGTTATGTTGAGACAATATTAGGCCGTAAGCTTTATACGCCTGATATCAATCATAGCAATCGTATGGTCAAGCAAGGCGCTGAACGGGCGGCGATTAACGCCCCACTGCAAGGCTCAGCGGCTGATTTAATCAAGCTTGCGATGATAGCGGTCGATAAAGTCTTGCCAAAAGAGCACGCAAAAATGCTGCTGCAAGTCCATGATGAACTGGTGTTCGAAGTCGATAGCGATAAGGTCGATAGTATTCGTCAGCTGATTACCGACGCTATGCAGGATGTCCTGACCACAACGGCTGTTGCAAAAGGCTGGAATGTGGACTTTGCCGTACCGTTATTGGTTGAAACCGATATTGGTAGCAATTGGGACGAAGCGCATTAATGACTGAAATAAAAGAAAAGTTTAAACGATAGCGTTTATAAATGCTAATAGCCGTAAGCTTTCCTTCGCAGTATAATAAGTCTACGTCAGATGGTTTTTTACCGCTTGGTTTTTACCTGTTAATGTTTTAAATATTGGTGTTTACGCGGTAATTTACGATATAAAGTGAGCCTTCGCGCTCACTTTTTTATTTTTAAAGCTAGGAGCGTTCCATTTTACATTCAGATAGCATCATCGAACTACCAGGTATCATTATGTTATTCGCCTGCATATTCCGCTGTGCTCAATATATGAAACAAAGTCAGCTCAAACTGGGTCAATATTTTTGGTTGGCATCCGTATTAGTATTTTTTGCTGTGATACGTCGTGAATTAAACTACGTGCCTGAACTCTTTATTCCCAGTAATTTTTCATTTTTGAACCATTCTTATGATTGGTGGGAAGACGCTGTACTATTAACGGTCTATCTACTCATTGTGGGTTTTTTGACCTATAGCTGGCGTTATCTATGGGCTGTATTAAAAAAGGTACCACTATCCCTATATCTCACTGTAGTTGCACTGGCATTGTTAGAGTATATGGGTGAAAACGCCATCCTAATCCCTGAAAGCATCGGAGAAATGGTCGAAGAAATTGCAGAAACCAGTGTTTATGCGATTGCCTTGATTTACTTGTGGCGGTTTAAACTTGGCGATTTTGAAAATTATTTTTTACATCAACCAAATCAACACCAACCTTGCAATGCCAATTACTAGGTTAATTGTTCTAAGTTAACTGTCTAAAATAGTTTTTAGAAAAATAATTAACGCTAAAACTTTTTTATGGCTGCCTACTTAACTCGTACTGGCAGCCGCTTTTTATCTATCCTTACATTTTTTGCACATCCTGTGACACCTCACTACTATTAGTTGCAATTATAACGCGGCAAACTGATAAGCATAATTTTGATAATTATAAACAACCCGTTTAATCGTAATTATAACTATAATGAGGACATAACCATGGACAATTCAAAAACCCCATTACCAGAAGAGATGGATCATATCGAAGGCGATAGCAGCATTGATGATAATGAAGACGGTAGCCAAGAGATTGATTTAAACAATCCTATGCTGCACACCTTTGATGACGACGATGTCATCGATAATAGCGCAGGATTTAATAATTCTGAAGTCGGTACGGACGCCACCCAAGGACTGACACCGATACATCGCCAAAATATCGATGAAGCTCGGATTGATGAGGTGTTGGTCGAAGACAATCTAGACGATAAAGATTATCCCGATATTGTCGATATCGCAGACAGAGATGCGGCTAAAGTTTCTAATGATGACAATTTTTAGACATTACACCTGAATAAAACAGCAAATAATTTAGAAAAAAATACCGAACATTATGTCCGGTATTTTTTTGATTTAAGAAAACTATTAAACCCAGCCATCGAGTGTATCAGCCCAGCCTTTAACCAACGGCAAACTCAATGCTTCAAGCAAATCAATATGCGCCTCATCTAGGTTTAATGCTGGAATATAATGATACTCTTGCCCGCCTGCATTTAAGAAATTATCACGGTTTTCGATTGCCAATTCTTCCAATGTTTCTAAGCAATCAGCAGAGAATGCCGGACTAATCACTTGTACCGAACGTACCCCAGACTTACCCCAATCTTCTAATACCACATCGGTATACGGCTTGACCCATTCTTGCTTACCAAAGCGCGACTGAAAGCTGATAATCCACTCGTCATCTTGTAGACCAAGTTCGTGCGCCACTTGCGCGGCAGTACATTTACAACGTTTTGGGTACGGATCGCCTTTATCGGCATAAGGCTGCGGAATCCCGTGAAAACTAAACATCAGCTTTTCAGGCTTGCCATGCTCGGCTTGAAAGCGGCGAATCGAGTTAGCCAATGCTTGAATATACAGCGGATGCGCAAAGTAGTCTTTGACAATGCTATAGTTTGGCAAGTTGCGTTGCTTGAGCGTCCATTTGGTCAAGGCATCATAGACGGCACCGCCAGACGAGGCAGAATACTGCGGAAATAACGGCAAGATAACAAAATGGTCAACGCCCTCGCTTTTTAGTGTATCCATCACGTCAGGCAAACCCGGATTGCCATAGCTCATCGCTGCATGTACAGAAACGCGAAATGGCGCCACGCTATTTGCCAAGCGCGGCTCGAGCAGCTCAACTTGTCTGTTTAATATTTTGCGAATGGGCGAATCGCCTTCCCAAATACTGGCATAGGCTTTTGCTACACGTTTTGGGCGACTTGGTAGGACAAACAGATTTAAAATAATCGCCCACAAGAATTGAGGGATTTCAATCACACGCGGGTCGGACAAAAACTGTTTTAGATAACGACGGACGGCGGGCGCGGTCGGCTCATCTGGCGTACCTAGGTTGACTAATAAGACGGCAATACGGGGCGGCAATTGAGGTTTCATAAGGGCATTATCTATTCTTGAATTATGTTATTGTGAAGTTATAGGCTTTGATCAGCTAAAAGGAATTTCAAAACTCATATATTTTAGCCATTTATTTAGCAATAGTACTATTAAGCCTTAATTAATCACCCTTGGCAATTATCAAAATATACTAAGCAGACGATAGTCAATCACATACCAAATTATGGTTAAATAAAAAGGCTGATACTTATCATCAGTGTAGCATTTTATCTACCAAAAACGCAGGGCAAAACGCTTGCGGTTTAGGATTGCTAGAACACTAATAAGTTAGCAACTGATACTTTGCCTGAAAGACTGCCTATCAAGGTTGTACTCCTAGGCGCATCGCCATACAATAGACAAGCTTATAACAAGAAAGTAGTTGGACCTATTATTGTCGCGATTCTAGGTTTGTTTTATTTATAACCGTTTTTTATCCATGACCATTGTTTTATCCATAACTGTAACTGTTGTTTTGTGAGGTAGCTTTGAGCGCACGTTCTGATAGTACCAGTGAGCATTCCACCAACCATTCTGCTAATGCGACCGATTCTATCGATTCGGTAGGCTCAGTTGGCCTCGTCACGCCGCAGACTTTTCATTTCGCTGAGCCATTGACCTTAGAATGCAATCGCACCCTACCCTCATTCGATTTAATCTTTGAAACTTATGGCACGCTCAATAGCGACAAATCAAACGCCATTTTGATTTGTCATGCCTTATCAGGTAGCCATCATGCGGCAGGCTTCCATAGTGACGACGATAAAAAAGCAGGCTGGTGGGACAATATGATTGGCCCTAATAAAGCCATCGATACCAATCAGTTTTTTGTGGTTTGCGTCAATAATATCGGCAGCTGCTTTGGCTCTACCGGTCCAACGACTATCAATCCAGATAGTCTAAGCGATGAAGGTGAAGCGCAGGTTTATGGCCCTGACTTCCCCCTTGTCACCATTAAAGATTGGGTAAAAACCCAAGCCATGCTCTCAGACCGCTTGGGTATTGAGGTTTGGCATGCCATTGTCGGTGGCTCAATGGGCGGCATGCAAGCCATGCAATGGTCGGTCGATTATCCAGAACGCTTAAAACGCTGCGTGGTCATAGCCAGTACGCCAAAGCTTTCTGCGCAAAACATTGCCTTTAATGAAGTCGCGCGCCAGTCGATATTATCCGACCCTGATTTTAAAGACGGGCGTTACTTACAGGCGGGTACTTATCCTCGGCGCGGGCTTATTCTTGCACGCATGGTCGGTCATATCACCTACTTAACCGATGATGCGATGAAAGCGAAATTTGGCCGTGATTTAAAATCTGGCAAGTTTATGTATGGCTATGATGTCGAGTTTCAAGTCGAGAGCTATTTGCGCTATCAAGGCGAACGCTTTAGCGAAAACTTCGATGCCAATACTTATTTGCTCATGACCAAAGCGTTAGATTATTTTGACCCGACGCGTGATTATCCTTCAGCAGCAGACTCATCAATACAATCCTCGGCAGAGCTAGAAACCTCCCTCGCCGCCGCAGTAAAAGCCGATTCTACCGAAAATGAGCTTGATAAAACGCTAAATAATAGCGCCACTATTGATAATACTGACAACGCTGATAACGTCAATGTAGTCAATGCAAAAGAGCTGAACGCGCTAAAAGCTGCCTTTGCTCATACGCAGTGTCAGTATTTGGTGGTGTCATTTACCACCGACTGGCGTTTTGCGCCCGAGCGCTCACAAGAGATTGTCGATGCGCTGATGGCAACAGGCAAACCAGTCAGCTATATCAATGTCGACGCCCCGCACGGTCATGATTCGTTTTTATTCGATATTCCACGTTATATGGGTGCAGTTAAAGGCTTTTTGACCGCGCCATTTATTGCTAATCGCTTGAAAGCCAAAGGAGCACGCTCATGAGAATGGATCATCAATTGGCTGAGCGTTGGATAGCGCCGCACTCGCATGTGCTGGATTTAGGCTGCGGTAATGGCGAGCTGCTCGCGCATTTACAGCAAAATCTAGGCGTCACCGGTTACGGACTTGAGATTGACGAAGATAAAATCAATGAAGCCATCACTAGAGGCTTATCTATCGTCGAGCAAGATCTCAATGATGGCTTAAGTCGTTTTGCCGATAATAGCTTCGATACCGTGGTTATGGCGCGCGCCCTGCAAGCGGTAAAAGCGCCTGATATATTGCTGCTCGATATGCTACGCGTTGCCCGTGAAGCCGTGATTACCTTTCCTAACTTTGCCCATTGGCAAAACCGCCTGCATTTAGGCTTAAAGGGTCTGATGCCAGTTTCAGAAGCCCTGCCTTATGAGTGGTATAACACTCCAAACATTCACTTGTGTACTTTTAAAGACTTTGAACAGCTGTGCGCGCAGCATGATATTCATATCATTAATCGCTTTGCGGTCAGTGATTCTGAAAAAGGGCATACACCGCTGATGACCGCATTAATTAGGCAAGCGCCCAATCTGCTCGCAGACGTCGCTATTTATCGGGTCACCAAACAAAAACCTGCTTAATAGTGAGGTTTATACGCTTATTATTAACGAAAATTTAAGTAAAAAGGTAATAATGTTAACCTTAATAGAATGTTAATTTATTCTTACGCTTAAGTAACTCTATGATTTTATTGAGGACCGCGAGGTATAAGTAGGCATTAAATCGTGTAATTAGTATTTGAGTTTCGTAAGTTTGGGTGTTAAGCTAGCGAAATAGTGTCAGTCATACCCCATATACGACCGTTTATCGGATTTTTTAACCGTCTATCGGCTCTATTTGAGGCAAGACCCACTAAATATATAAATGTTATTGCTAATGATTAGGTAAGAAGGTAGCGCAAAATTTCACCTAATTGTTATCGCCGCCTAACTGTCTCAAGCGAGACCATTTTAGCGGTGCAACTTTTTCTTTTGCTTATTAACTGCCTAATTTTGGAGCTGCTATGAAATTATTAAAAGCTGCGTTGTTTACTGCCTTGTTTTCTTGTGCGGGCCTTGCCAACGCTGAGTTAATATCAAACGTGCCACTTGATACCTCACGTTTCGAGCTAATGCCTATCAGTGAGCTGTCTGCCAGCGCTGCCCAAGGTAATAACCACGCCCAGTTTTACTTAGCCAAGCGTTTGCAAAAAGGTGAAGGCGTCGCCCAAAACACCCAGCAAGCTATCCAGTGGTATACCAAGGCCGCTCAGCAAGGCGTTGCCCCTGCTCAGTTGAATCTTGCCATCATGTACTTGCGCGGTGAAGGCGTTCAACCTAACTTGCAACAAGCGCGTCTATGGTTAGAAAAAGCCGCGATGCGTGGCGATAACCGTGCCAGCTATACGCTTGCCCTGCTCGATGAAAAGCAAAAAAATCTGGTCGATGCTTATAAATGGTATGACTTAGCTGCTCGTGATGGCATGCTGGATGAAAAAGTCCGCAATAAAGCACGCGGTAAAATCGGTCAATTGGCATTGAACTTATCAAGTGCTGATATCGCTAGCGCGCGTAGCAAAGCCGATACTTGGTTCCAAAGTAAGTAAACTCTAATTTAGACTTTACACAGTAAATATAAAAAAGCTCAGTATCATACTGGGCTTTTTTATTTGCCATTTTTATGATCTATCATATTTCGATGAAATTATAGAAGGATAAAACCTCCAAAACCTTTTTAAAATTTGTTAAACTACGCCCGCATTAGTCAATTCCACAATTGCGCTAGTGTTATAGCTAATCTACATACTTAAACCAATGCACTAGGTTTGCGACCTAGCCAGCAGGAGAAACACATGAGTACCTCACAAACGACTGACGTACAAGCGTCAACCCACGCCACCGAATACGATAGCGTCATCAACAATATCGTGGTTGCCGCCCTTTATAAGTTCACCCGCTTTGCCGATTTTGAGCAATATCGTGAACCAATCTTAAACACCATGCTAGAGAATGACGTCAAAGGCACGTTATTAATCGCCAGCGAAGGTATTAACGGCACGATTTCTGGTAACCGCCAAGGTATTGATAACGTCTTAGATTATTTGCGCAGTATCGAAGCCATCGGCAGCTTTACTTTTAAAGAGTCGTATACCGATGCCCAGCCTTTTTATCGCACTAAAGTGAAGCTAAAAAAAGAAATCGTCACTATGGGCGTGGAGAATATCGACCCATTACAATCGGTTGGTCGCTACGTAAAGCCAAGCGAATGGAATGCGCTTATCTCAGACCCTGACGTTATTTTGATTGATACCCGTAACGATTACGAAGTACAAATCGGTACTTTTCAAAACGCGGTCAATCCAAATACTGAAACTTTCCGTGAGTTTCCAGAGTATGTGGCAAAAGAACTTGACCCAGCGAAACATAAAAAAGTCGCTATGTTCTGTACTGGCGGCATCCGCTGTGAGAAATCGACAGCATTTATGCGCGAGCAAGGCTTTGAAGAGGTGTATCATTTAGAAGGCGGTATCTTAAAATATTTAGAAGAAATTCCAGCCAGCGAGTCCATGTGGCAAGGTGATTGCTTCGTCTTTGATAACCGCGTGTCGGTCAATCATAACCTAGAAAAAGGCAACTATGAGCAATGTTTTGCTTGCCGCATGCCAATTACTCAAGATGATATGCAAAGCGCCGCCTATGTCAAAGGCGAATCGTGCCCGCATTGTATCGATAAAGCAACCGAAGAGCAAAAAGCGCGTTTTCGTGAGCGCGAGCATCAAATGCAGCTGGCGAAAAAACGTGGTGAGGCGCATATCGGTAGCGATGTGATCGATGTGATTGAAAAGCGCAAAGCAGCTAAGATTGAAGCTCGCCGTCAAGCGGAAGCCGCCAATAAAGCCAAAGCTTAATAAGATAAAACAACCAAAGCTTAACGGCATTAAGGTTTATTAAATAAGGCTTGTTAAATAAGAGTTATAAAAAAAGAGACCAACAGCGTCTCTTTTTTTGACCCTTTTTTATACCGCTGGATAAATTACTTGGTCTTGACTATTTAGCTCAGCCCCAGGTGTTGGCTTAGCAGGATCTAAGCGGCCAACGCCCATAATATGCTCTACCCTATAGCCTCTAAGCAGTAAATAATCGGTAATGATACGCCGATGGCAACGCCACCATACTGCTTCAGAACACATAAGGGTAAGGCGCTGTTTTTTCCCGAGTTGAATGAGTTGATCGAGGGCGGCTTGAAAAGTATCACTTAACGCATAATCCGCGTAGTTATGAAAAGCTTGCACACGCCACAGATCATTGATATTTTCATCAACTTGCTTTTGTTTCGGGCGTCGCCCGCCAAGGTCGGCGCAGTGCTGATAACTGATGCCAACTTGACTGAGCGCTTTTGGAAAAGTATCGATATTAAAAACAGGGTTGCTGCGAGAACGCGGAAAGCTGCGCACATCAACGAGCAGTTCGATATCGGCTGCTTGAAGCATCTCAGTCAGCTCATCAAGGCTACGGGTCGAATGTCCAATCGTATAAAATGTGGTGGTCATGGGTTAAGCCGTTATAAAGTTGTCGTTTTAATATTTATTGTTGTCGTCTTATTTTGCATGGTCTTGTTTTGAATGGTTCAGTGGTTTTTCTCATTTAATATTAACCAGCCTCAACCTGCTCACTCATTAGGACTTTTGTAGGACAATCGTGGGCAAAGGTCGCTAACGCAGCAAAATCAAGCAAAGCAAACTAAAAAACTCTACATCTCTATATCTCTACTACTTATAACGATACCCAACATAAAAAAATAGCAGACAACCACCAAGGTCATCTGCTATTTCATTTAACTTACTTTAAGACGTTAAACGTATCTTTATACCGTCAGTCTGAAACGTTATGAATAATCTATTAAAATAAGATACGTACGCGAATGGTTTCTTCAACGTCTTTTAGTTGATCGAGCGCGGCTGTTGAATCGTTATAATCAACATCCATCACCAGATAACCCACATCACCTTCCGTCATTAAGCTCTGCGCTAAAATGTTGATATGCGCTTCGGCAAACAGACGGTTAATCTGTGATAGTACGCCTGGAACGTTTCTATGTATATGTAGCAAACGATGCGAGCCTTCTTTAAACGGCACAGAAACTTCGGGGAAGTTCACAGCGGTTGCAGTATCACCTTGGTCAGAGTAACGAACAAACTTATCGGCAACTTCAAGACCGATATTTGCTTGGGCTTCTTGGGTTGAACCACCGATATGCGGCGTCAAGATAACGTTGTCAAATTTACGCAGTGGTGACTCAAACTCTTCATCTGCTGATTTTGGCTCTTTTGGAAACACGTCAATCGCTGCGCCCAAGATTTTACCAGACTCAAGAACTGCTGCCAAATCATCAATCTCAACACAGGTACCGCGAGCGGCGTTGATAAAGTAGCTGCCATCTTTCATATGGGCAAACTGCTCAGCTTTCATCATATAGCGCGTGCTTGGAACATCAGGCACATGCAAGGTAACGATATCAGCGGTTGATAATAACTCTTCTAAGCTACCAACTTGGACGGCGTTACCGAGTGGCAATTTGGTCACGACATCATGATAGATGACTTTCATGCCAAAGCTTTCAGCCAATACCGACAATTGCGAGCCAATCGAGCCGTAACCGACGATACCGATCGTCTTACCACGTACTTCATGGGAGTTGGTCGCAGATTTGCCCCAACCACCGCGATGGACAGTGGCATTTTTTTCAGGGATACCGCGATATAGCATGATGGCTTCGGCAAGCACCAACTCAGCGACCGAACGAGTATTCGAATATGGGGCGTTAAAGACAGGAATACCCAAATCACGAGCGGCGTCCAAGTCGACTTGGTTGGTACCGATACAAAAACAGCCAATACCGATCAGCTTGTGGGCGTGCTCAAGGACTTCACGCGTCAGCTGCGTGCGCGAGCGGATACCGATGAAGTGAGCATCTTTAATCTTTTCGATCAGCTCATCTTGATCTAGGGCGTGACTGATATTCTCGATGTTATGGTAACCAGCCCCTTCCAATACTTTTAACGCATTGTCATGTAGACCTTCAAGCAATAAAAACCGGATCTTGTCTTTTTGTAGTGATAACGCCATGTGAGAACTGTCCTATAATTGTCTTATAAAAATCATCAGTGGGATAAGTCTGATGGATGAAACGAAAACAGTCTGGATATCTTACACAAAATTTGGCAGCGATGTTAGCAGATTAGATGAATTATTGCTTATCAAGCCTGAAAACTTTTTATGCTATAGTGAATCATGGTATATAAAACTTATAACCAAACCTTATTAAACTGTTTTTAACGATTTAGGCGAGACAGATAGGCGTATGACAGCATCTCTATCTATCATTGCGCTACGCGCTCGCTTATACTTATCTAAACCTACTTATTTATATAAACACAGTTAGCACCGCTGGGTTATATCCATTTAGCGATATAATAATCCCTTTTATGCATAGCGCTTGCGTTTCTACCGAGATTTGAACATGACTTCTTTAGCTAGCCAAAGCAATATTACCGCTCAAAATGATTCTCAAACCACTACCAGCCATACTGCTGCTGTCCAAAGCATCTTAAGCAGCTTGCTTGATGTCCATCAGTTTGACCCCAGCCAAATCAAAACCGATAGCGAGAGCTTAGAGCACTGGGGCAAAGACTGGACCAAACATTTCGCGCCTGCTGCTGCCGCTATAGTCTTTCCAAAGACCACCGAGCAAGTACAAGCGATTGTCCTCCTTGCCAATGAGCACAACGTGGTTTTAACCCCAAGTGGCGGTCGTACCGGTCTGTCTGCTGGAGCGGTAGCCGCCAATGGTGAGATTGTCGTCAGTATGGATAAGATGAATCATATTGGACAGTTTTATCCTGCTGACCGTATGGTTGAGATTGAAGCCGGCGTGGTCACTGAGCAGCTGCAACAGTTTGCCGAATCAAAAGATTTATACTATCCCGTCGACTTTGCTTCAGCAGGTTCCAGTCAAATAGGTGGCAATATTGGCACCAATGCTGGTGGTATTAAAGTGATTCGCTATGGCATGACCCGTCAATGGATTATGGGGCTGACTGTGGTTACTGGTAAAGGTGATATCTTGCAATTGAACCGCGGTATGGTAAAAAACGCCACCGGTTATGATTTACGCCAATTATTTATCGGTAGCGAAGGTACGCTTGGTCTAGTCACTCATGCACAAATCAAGCTTGAGCGTCAGCCACAAGACTTAAACGTCATGGTCTTAGGCATGGACAACTTTAATGATGTCATGAATGTGCTATCTGCCTTTCAAGCGAAAATTGATTTGACGGCGTTTGAGTTCTTTGACGATGTGGCGATTGATAAGCTGATGGTGCACGGCCAAGTGCAAGAGCCATTTGAGTCGCGTACCAAGTTTTATACCCTGCTAGAGTTTGAGGCGCCGTATGAGCCGATCATGGACAAAGCCATGGCAATATTCGAGGAGTGCATGGAACAAGGTTGGGTCGTCGATGGGGTGATGAGTCAGAGTCTAGCGCAAGCAGAAGAGCTGTGGAAGCTGCGCGAGTATATTTCTGAAACCATCTCTGTATTTACCCCTTATAAGAACGATGTTTCGGTATTAATCAGTTACGTACCTGAATTTATCGCTGAGATTGATCACATCGTCAGCAGCAACTACCCTGACTTTGAGGTCTGTTGGTTCGGTCATATCGGTGATGGTAACTTGCATCTGAATATCTTAAAGCCTGCAAACATGAGCAAAGATGATTTCTTTAGCGAGTGTCAAATCGTCAATAAATACGTGTTTGAAACGGTACAAAAATACGGCGGTTCGGTCTCTGCAGAACATGGCGTTGGTATGACTAAAAAACCCTATCTGAATTATAGCCGTAGCGAGACTGAGATTGAGTACTTACGCGCAGTGAAAAAAGTATTTGACCCCAATAATATTATGAACCGTGGTAAGATTTTCGATATGTAATTGCTTCAATTTATTATTATCACGATAAGTTTGATGACATCAAAAAGACGCTAAACATTAAGTCTAGCGTCTTTTTTATATTATTGTTTATCACAATAGCAAAGCTTATAAATATAACAGTACCAAACCAACGATTAATAGCACACTTAAAAACCCTTGCACGACTAAAAACGCTTGATGCGGGGCGGCGATGTGGCGCACCATATTGCCAAGCGCGTTATAGGTAATGCCGGCTGCTTTGATATGTGGCGGGGTGTCAAAGGTTTTGATAATTTGCAAAAACTGTTCGGTACGCTCAGCTGACCAGCCGTGCGGCGCAAAGGGTAGATATGGCGACAATTGCGCTGCCTGTTTTTTGGTGGCAGGCGACCAAAGCCAACGCTCCAAAAACAGCAAACGCATGCGCCAGTCTGAAAAATCACGCTGCGTAATCACTTGTAATACGAGCACTTGCACGTCTTTATGGCGCTTATCGGCAAAAATGCGCTGCGTCAACGCCGCCACTTTGGCTTTTTCACCTTCCATACATTGCAAAAAATGCCCATTGCCATAACATAACGTCCCTGTGATGCCGTGCTGCTCGTTATAATCACGCGCATGAGCTTCTACCTCATCAAATATTGCTGCATTTAACCGTGAAGCAAGCGTCAAGCTGCTGACATACACCAACTGTATCAATGCAGTATCTGCTATTTCATCTAATTTGCTAAAGGCATTAGCATGAGTTAGGGGCATAATAAAAATCCTAAAAGGTCACCATTGAAGGCAACCGAAAAAATACGCCATCTAAAATGACGTGTAAAAAAACAAGAATATTACGGATAGTAAAGATGGCGCTTCACGAAAACTGAGTAATAAAATATGGTAATAAGACCTAGTAATAAAATCGGGCAACAAAAACCTAGCAAATAATTACGCCGCTTGTCTGTGATTGTTTATGGGAGTTGCTATCATAACCAGCGCAAAGAGAAACGTGATAATAAGCGTCATTTGTGCCATAAAGGGCTAAAAATTAAGTTACCTGCAGAAAGTATTTAAAATAAAGACAAAAGACGGTGGAAGAATGAGCACTTGTAAACTTGCTAAATCGCCTTATTAAAACAAATAATGACAAAGGCAGGATTTATTATTTTTGCGTATAACTCATTGTAAATCCAAAGATAAATGATTGTAACGTTTAAATAAGCCTATTGATATGCTTTTATCGACATTGTGATCTAAAAAGTCGTAGAAAAATCTGGGCGCTGGCGTTTACTTTTAGCAATTGCATCTATGCGAAAACGCCTTTTACGTGCTTTTCTTACGATTTTTAATAGCCATTTTTTTATAAAAATCCTATTTATAGCTGCCCTTTCTAGCAAGATTTTTAGCACAAAAATATTAATATCGATTTATTAAGACCGATTTACAGAGACGACAGACAGGAACATTATGAGCAAAATTGAAAAACTAGACGACTTTCACCTAACGATTGCTGAAATTAAGAAAAAAGACTACCCGCAGCTTAAAGCCTTGATGGATCGCGTTTATGTCAACTTGGGCGGTGCATGGTCAAAAAACACCATTCATGCTTTGATTGATGCCTTTCCCGAAGGGCAGATTGCGCTATTTGACCACGATGAGCTGATTGGCATCGTGCTCTCTATGCGCGTCGATTATAACAAGTTCTCTAACCCGCATACTTATGATGATTTAATTGGTCATAAAGAAATTATTAGAGACAACCCTGAAGGCGACGCGATTTATGGGCTTGATGCATTAATCGACCCTGAGTATCGTGGGTATCGTTTGGGGCGTAGGCTTTATGATGCGCGTAAAGAGCTGTGCCGTCAGTTAAACTTCCGCGCTATTTTAGCTGGTGGTCGTATTCCCAATTATCATAATCATCAAGATTTGACCCCTGGCGAATATATTGAGGCTGTAGAAGCGCGTGAGATTCATGACCCAGCGCTGTCGTTCCAGTTATCAAATGGCTTTATTGTGAAACGTATTTTGACCGCGTATTTGCCAGATGATGCGCAGTCAAAAGGCTTTGCCACGCTACTTGAATGGGCGAATATTTATTATGAGCCGCAAGATTATAAGCCAAATACCCGTAAATCTGAGGTGCGTATCGGCGGTATTCAATGGCAAATGCGTGAGGTGGAGTCACCTGAAGAGCTGCTGCAACAAGTTGAGTTCTTCGTCGATATCATGGCCGACTACAACTCTGACTTTGCTTGTTTGCCAGAATTCTTTAACGCGCCCTTAATGGGACTGTGTGAATCGACCGATCAAAACGTTGCGATTCGCTTTTTGGCCGGTTATACCGAATGGTTTAAAAACGAGATTTCGCATCTAGCAGTCAGTTATAACGTCAACGTCATTACCGGCTCTATGCCGTTTTTGGACGACGATGATACTTTATATAACGTCAGTTATTTGTGCCGCCGTGACGGTACGGTCGAAGAGCAGCGCAAAATCCACATTACTCCGCATGAGCGTAGCGCGTGGGTGATTGAAGGTGGCGATGAGGTCAAAGTATTTGACACCGATGCTGGTCGTATCGGTATCTTGGTTTGCTATGATATTGAGTTCCCAGAGCTTGCGCGTTTGATGGCACTTGATGACATGGATATTTTGTTTGTCCCATTTTGGACAGATACCCAAAACGGCTACCTGCGCGTACGTCACTGTGCGCAAGCGCGGGCGATTGAAAACGAATGTTATGTGATGATTTGCGGCTCGGTTGGTAACTTGCCGCAGGTTGAAAGCTTGGACATTCAATATGCGCAGTCGTCTATTTTCTCGCCATCAGATTTTGCGTTCCCGCACGATGCGATTATGGCAGAAACAACGGCCAATACTGAGATGGTATTTTTCTCTGACGTGAACTTAGACAAGCTTATTCACGTTCGTAATGAAGGCTCGGTACATAATTTACTTGACCGCCGCGATGATTTGTTTAGCTTGAAGTGGAAAAGAAAAGCCAAAGTGCCAGCGAGTAAATTATCAGATGCTGAGCGCCGTGAAAACTCTGGTAGCGTGCTTATCGGTGACCCATTGCAAGACCGCGCGAAAAAACCTTAAGCGCTTATATTAAAAGACAAGCATTAAAAATAACAATCTAGAAATTACAATAAGACGGCTGACCATTCAGCCGTTTATTTTTATCTATTAACATTTAAGCGCAAAAAAGCAGCCATTATGACCACTGATTCTAATCTTAATATTACAAAAACCCCTGAGATATCAAAAAAAACACCCAAGCAAAAGCTATTGTCGGTTGCTAAAAGCTTGCTTATATACGGCTTAGCATTTGCGATCATTTATATGGCAATTAACTGGTGGCGCCAACCGGTCATGCCAGCCAATCCGCAATTGCAATTGACCGACTATCAAGGTCAAAGCGTTGATTTGGCAGCCATGAGTCGGGATAAGCCAACGTTGGTTTACTTTTGGGGAACGTGGTGTCCGGTTTGTCGGGTGACCTCGCCGACGATAGATAAGCTTGCCGCAGCGAATAATTATCCTGTGGTAACGATTGCGATTAAATCCGGTTCTGACCAAGAGTTGCATAGCTACCTTGCCGAGCACAATTACCGCTTTACCACTATTAATGACCAAGAAGGTGAGATATTTGCTGATTGGCAAGGCCAAGTAACGCCGTCTTATGTGGTTTTGAAAAATGGCGAGATGACGCAAGGCTTGACCGGTATTCAGCCGCTTTGGTCACTCAAATTGCGTTTATGGTTATCAGAAGTTTTTTAACCCGTGGTCAACGGTATAAAATCTAACAAATAGACGATTAAACGTACCAGACCTATGGTTTAATAGATGGCGCATTACTGCTAATCAATCATTGCTTTTGGCTAAAAATAGGACGATACCGGCCAGCTCTTTTTACCCTACCCATTTTGTCATATAATAGCTGCCGTTACCCTATTCCCTTTTCTAAGTATTCTGCTAAAAATATTTTTTGTTGCAATCGTCTGATTAGTATTTATGATGGACGTGTCCATTTACAATCAAGTGATAAGCAACTTATTTTGTGCCATGTTTCTTAAGCAAATTTTTTTAAGTAATAAGTAAAAGACTAGGGCGTGTCCTCATTTTAAAAATGGTGTTAAAAATGAGATAAATTGCCGTCAAACGAGGAAAATAGCGCAAATAATATCGAGATATTAATCAGCTATTTGACGATGTTTGACAAAATTTAGCCATTTTTAGCCCATTTAGATACAAGCGCTTGAATTGAGGACACGCCCTAGCATCGATTATCAAAGATTTGACCCCATATATCTTTAATCTTACGCCTAAATTTAAACGCTATTTCTAACCACCATTGATAAGACGCCTTCTATGACTAATAAAAGTAACGACACCCCAAGCCACGATTACAAAGACACCCTAAACCTTGCGGATACGCCCTTTGCGATGCGTGCCAACCTTGCTAAACGTGAGCCAGACTGGCTGGCGGCTTGGGAAGCAGACGACGTGTACGGCAAAATTCGTCAGGCGCGGGCGGGCGCGACCAAATACATTTTGCACGACGGCCCTCCATACGCCAACGGTCAGATTCATTTGGGTCATGCGGTCAATAAAGTATTAAAAGACATTATCGTCAAATCAAAAACCTTGTCGGGTTTTGATGCGCCTTATGTGCCGGGTTGGGATTGTCACGGTCTGCCTATCGAGCAAAAGGTCGAAGCCAAAGTTGGTAAAGTCGGTCAAAAAGTCTCGGCAACTGAATTCCGTGGTCTATGCCGCGAGTATGCAAGTACCCAGATTGAGCTACAAAAGGCAGACTTTAAACGTCTGGGCGTGTTTGGTGATTGGGACAATCCTTATTTGACAATGAACTTCCATCAAGAAGCTAATATCGTACGCGCGCTTGCTAAAATTTATGACAACGGCCACGTCACCCGCGGCATGAAGCCAGTCAACTGGTGCTTGGATTGTAGCTCTGCGCTAGCAGAAGCTGAAGTGGAATACCAAGATAAAGTCTCAGACGCTATTTATGTGAGCTTTGATGTGCTTGATACCGACAAGGTTGCAGCATTAAGCGGCATTGAAGGTAATATCGCCGCGATTATCTGGACGACGACCCCTTGGACGTTACCAGCAAACCAAGCCATCTCAGTACACCCTGAGCATGACTACAGCGTGGTCGCGACTGCCAAAGGTAACTTCTTATTAGCCACTGACTTGGTTGAAAGCGCATTAAGCGAGTTTAAACTGACTAACGATGGCATCTTAGCTACCGTTTCAGGACGTGAGCTTGAAGGCCTGCGCGCCCAGCATCCATTGATTGCGGATCGTCAAGTGCCGCTTATCCTAGGTGAACACGTAACCACGGATAGCGGTACTGGCCTCGTCCATACCGCACCGGGGCATGGTCTTGACGATTATATCGTTGGCCTGAAATATAACTTGCCGGTTGAAAACCCAGTCAGTGGAACGGGCGTTTATCTAGACAGCGCGGCGGTATTTGCAGGTGAGCATATCTATAAAGCCAATCCGCAAATCATCGCAGCACTGCATGATAACGGCCATTTAATCAACCATACCAAAATCGAGCACAGCTATCCGCATTGCTGGCGTCATAAGTCGCCGATTATTTTCCGCGCCACGCCGCAGTGGTTTATCAGTATGGAAACCAAAGGCTTACGTGAGCGTGCGCTTGCTGATATTCCTTCTGTCAATTGGACGCCAGCTTGGGGTCAAAACCGCATTGAAGCGATGATGACCGGTCGCCCAGATTGGTGTATCTCACGCCAGCGTACGTGGGGCGTGCCGATTACCTTTTTTACTCATAAAGAAACCGGCGAACTGCATCCAAATACGCTAGAGCTGATGGAAGTGGCGGCGCAAAAAATCGCTGCAGGCGGCGTTGAAGCTTGGTTTGATGCCAGCTGTGAAGACTTTTTAGGGGCGGAAGCGGCAGACTATGATAAAGCAACTGATACGCTAGACGTTTGGTTTGACTCAGGAACGACGCATTTTGCCGTCCTTGAGCAGCGCGATGAATTAACTAATCCTGCCGATATGTATCTCGAAGGTTCGGATCAGCATCGCGGTTGGTTCCAGACCTCATTGCTTACATCTGAGGCAATGTACCAGCGTCCACCGTTTAAACAAGTATTGACCCATGGTTTTGTCGTTGATGAAAATGGTCGCAAGATGAGTAAATCACTTGGCAACATCATCACGCCGCAAGACGAGATCAATAAAACCGGCGCCGATATGCTGCGTTTGTGGATTGCCTCGAGCGACTATCGTTATGAGATGAGCGCGGGTAAAACGGTGTTTAAAGGCGCCATCGACATGTATCGCCGTATCCGTAATACCTTACGCTTCTTGCTGGCCAATACCGACGACTTTAATCCTGCGACCAACAGCGTTGATATTAATGAGCTGGTCAGCCTTGATAAATTTATTATTGAGCGTGCGCAAACGGTACAAGCGCAAATCATCAGTGCTTATGATGCGATGGACTTTCACCAAGTCACCCAGCATATCACCGCGTTTTGCTCGCAAGACTTGGGTAGCTTTTATCTCGATATTATCAAAGACCGTCAGTACACCACCCAAACTGATGGACAGCCGCGTCGCTCTGCGCAAACGGCAATTTATCATATCGCCCATGCCTTGATTCGCTGGATTACGCCGATTTTGTCATTCACCGCCCAAGAAGCGTGGGAAGTATTGCAAGGTAAAAACAGCACTGACGCAGGCTACGTATTTACCGAAGCATGGTATGAGTTCCCAGCATTTGAGCTTAGCGCCATCAGTAGCGACGACTGGCAACGTATCATGCAAGCAAAAGATAGCGTTAATAAACATATCGAAACCGCGCGCGGTGAGAAAATTATCAATGCCAACCTCTCGGCTGGCGTAGATTTATATGCTGACGGTGCGATGTATGAAAGCTTAGCCAAGCTTGGCGAAGAGCTACGTTTTGTCCTGATTACCAGTAGCGCAACGTTAAAACCAATGAGCGCCGCGCCTGCTGATAAAGCTAACGCAAAAGCCGATAGCAATGAAAATGAAGACGCATCGGGTGATTTAGTGGTTAACGTCAGCGCTGCGACGGGCACAAAATGCGTACGCTGCTGGCATATCCGTGATGATATCGGTACAGACGCGACGCATCCTGAACTATGCGCGCGCTGCGTGACCAACGTCGCAGGCGACGGCGAGGTGCGCCATTATGCCTAACTCACCTGAAAATAAGCAGCCGCAGGTTGAGGTCGATAACTCGCCTACGCCTGCGCATGCGACTACGGGTAGCTCAACCACGCCTAAAGGTCGTCTGAAGAAGACGCCAAAAATGGTCGCTAATGGCAGTCGCGCCTTTATATGGTACTTGCTGGCGCTTGCTGTGCTTATCATTGACCAGTGGACGAAATGGTTGGCTGAAACCAATCTAAACTTCCTCAAGCCCATACCTGTAATTGAGCCGTTTTTAAATTGGACGCTTGCTTATAATTATGGCGCGGCGTTTAGCTTCTTGGCAGACCAAGCAGGTTGGCAAAAATGGTTTTTTGCCGGACTGGCACTCTTAATGTCACTGTTTTTAATCGGCTATTTGATTAAAGCACCGCGTAAAGCCAAGCTATTATCTTTTGGTTTGGCTCTGGTACTTGGCGGCGCTCTGGGCAACTTGATTGACCGCTTGCTCCATGGTCACGTGATTGACTTTATTCACGTGCATTACGCCGACGTTTGGCATTATCCCATCTTTAATATTGCCGATATTGGTATTTGTATTGGTGTGGCGCTGATTGTGATTGATATGCTGTTTTTAGAAAAGAAACGTGATGCTTAAATGATATAAATACAATGACTTTGCAAATAGGCTACCACTTAGATAGCCTATTTTTTTGCGCCTTTATTAAGATTTAGCGTACTAAAGCTTAGCGATAACGTAAGCCCTATAGTCGATTTTCGATAAAAACGCTAAAGTATATTAAGTTCAATATAAAAAGGGTGCTGCCATGTCTGATAATCAAAGGTCTAATAATCATATAAAACCTATCGCTCAAAAGCAACTCTCAGTTTTTGATGACACGAATGCTAAAAACAATAGTGGTAGAAATAATAATGGTCATAGCGTGGCTTTATCGGTGTTACAAGCTGATATTACCACCTTAAAAGTTGATGCTATTGTCAATGCCGCCAATTCAAGCTTACTTGGTGGCGGCGGCGTTGATGGCGCAATTCATCGGGCAGCTGGACATGAGTTATTGGCGTATTGTCGTACCTTGAATGGTTGTCAGACAGGTGATGCTAAAATCAGTCCAGCGTTTAAGCTACCCTGTCAGTATGTGATTCATACAGTCGGCCCTGTTTGGCATGGTGGCAATCGTCACGAGCCAGAGCTACTTGCCAGCTGTTATCAAAACTCACTGGACTTAGCAGTTCAAAATAATCTAAGCAGCATTGCTTTTCCGTCTATCAGTACCGGCGTATATGGCTATCCAATCGACAAAGCAGCACAAATTGCTGTGGGTACGGTGCAAGATTATCTACAGAATAGCTTAAGCGAAACGTCTGAGCTTTCAATTCGCGAAGTGATTTTTTGCTGCTTTTCAGCCAGCGATGCAGCGGTTTATAAGAGCATATTAGAGCACAGTTAAGGGTAAAACGCGCTTCAGAGTAAAAAACACGCTTATAGCAATGCTTTTAAAGCGTCTAGACCACCACCCGCTAGTATAAATAACAACCCTGCCAAATTAATAATGACGGTCAAATAATAAACGATACGAAATTCCGGCTTTTGTGACTTATGACGTAAATAGGTTTGTGCGATCAGCGCCCCAACCCAACCGCCAAGCGTACTTAACAGATGCAGCGTTGACTCAGGCGTACGCCAGTCGCCATTTTGGGCAGCGGCTTTGTCTTTGGCATACATGCCATAGGTAATGACGCCTAAGATCACGTACCAAGCAATCACTAGCCAGCTTAGCTTATTCATGACCGCCAATAAAATTACAACCCCATAAAAACCAATACCAAGGAACAAGCGTTTCTTTTGCCCTGCTTCAAATTCTGCTTGGGCGCTGCGTTTGTGGTTTCGCTGACGGATTTTCTGATTCTTTTGCGCCATTTTTTGTTGTACAAAGCTGAGTTCTTGCACGTCCTTTGCTTGCAGGCGTCCCTGATTGTCTTGCCCTACTGTAAAAACCACTTGCTCGCCAACCTCAGGGCGACGCTGGGCTCTAAACGCGCTAATATGAAAAAATACCGACTCGCCCGCCGCGGTTTCGATAAAACCAAAACCTTTATCGTCTTGCCATTTTTTGATATGGCCTTGTTGTTTATGTGCCATCGGTTTTGCCATAAATACGTCGCTCTCTCTTAGATTCATCAAATATATTACACTATTTGCGTTACACTATTTAGGCTTACATCTTTTATGAGATGACTTATCATTTCTGACATTATTTTTATCCACATTTTTAATTATTTTATAACTCGCGATAGGTGGCTTTTATTATGACCGACTCCCAATTTATCACTCCCAACGAAGACATTCGCATCACCCACGGCAGCCTTGTGAAGCTGCATTTTGAAGTATCGCTCGAAAACGGTACGGTGATTGATTCAACCTTTAACCGCGACGAGCCAGTGACGCTGACCGTTGGCGATGAGAGCTTTTTACCGGGTTTTGAGCAAGTGCTGATGAACCTACGCGCTGGCGATACACGCACCGCCCACCTTGAGCCTGAGCAAGCATTTGGTGAGTGGAACCCTGATAACATCCAGCATTTTAGCCGCACCCAATTTGCCTTAGTCGCTGACAATCCTGAAATCGGAATGTTGGTCGAGTTTGAAGATAAAGGCAAAAACACCCTGCCCGGTACCATTAGCGCCATTGATGACGACGAAGTCGAAGTCGACTTTAACCATCCGCTTGCTGGTCAATCGGTACTGTTTAAAGTAAAAATATTCCAAGTCACCCCGCCGGGCGTCACAGGTATCAAGCTGATGTAGTATAAAAAACGGCTTTAGAATAAAACCTTATTGAGAATAAAAACAGGGATAAACAGATGCAATATCAAACACTGCCGCAACTGAATGAAAAAGTCTCAAAAATCTGCTTAGGGACGATGACCTGGGGGCAGCAGAATAGCGAAAGCGACGCGCATGCCCAGATGGACATGGCGCTTAGTGCAGGCGTGAATTTTTGGGATACCGCCGAGATGTATCCGTCGCCGCCTGATAAAGACAAGCAAGGCGATACCGAACGCTTTATGGGCACGTGGTTTAATAAAACCAAACAGCGCGACAAGGTCATTCTTGCTAGCAAAATGTCACCGATGGATTTTTTACGCGATGGTCAGACGCGTTATACCGCTGCGCAAATCAGTAGTGCTATCGATGGCAATCTTGAGCGTTTGCAAACCGATTATATTGATATTTATCAGTTGCATTGGCCTGAACGTCAAGCGAACTTTTTTAGCCAGCGCGGTTATAGTGAAGAGATGGCAGCGCAGTCGCTGGATGATTTGACGCCTTTTTTAGAAACCATACAGGCATTAAATGACGAGATCAAAAAAGGTCGTATTCGTGCTTATGGCTTATCAAACGATACCGCTTGGGGGCTGATGCGTTATCTGTGGGAAGCGGATAAAAATGGTTTAATCGCGCCTATCACGGTGCAAAATCCTTATAGTTTGCTCAATCGCCTATATGAAGTTGGCATGGCAGAGATTGCCCATCGTGAAAATGTCGGTCTACTTGCTTACTCGCCGCTCGGCTTTGGGGTTTTATCTGGCAAATACCTTGACGGTAAACGTCCTACTGGCGCGCGCCTGACGATGTATGACCGCTTTGCTCGTTATACCAATGACGAAGCAAAAGCCGCCACCGCCCAATACGCCAAAATCGCTGCCGATGCCGGCTTGGATATGGCGCAAATGGCATTGGCCTTTGTCAATTCGCGCGCGTTTGTCACTAGTAATATCGTTGGCGCAACCACCACTGAGCAGCTGCAATCAAATATCGATAGTATCAATGTCACCTTAAGCGCAGATGTGCTAAAAGCGATTGAAGCGGTACATACCCAGCACCCTAATCCGTCGCCGTAATTTTCCAACATGAGATTCTGATATTGCTCAGCTTTTAATAAGCCGACGTTCAAATATTTGTTTAACAAAAAAAGGCGCCAATCATTAGTATTGATGACTAAGATTGGCGCCTTTTTTATGACTACTTTTCTATTAAAGCAGCTCTATTTTAAACAGTTCTGTACTTGCTTAAGGTTTATTAGCAGCTTTCGTTAAAACCCGCGAATGCAGTTCAGCCAAGCCTTCTTGCATATGCGCTTGTAACAAATCGGTTAGCTGACTTTTGCTCAACCCTTTAGGATCTATCGGCTCAAGCGGTAAGACAAAAGCCGTCACATCTTTACTATCGAGCACCTTTTTTAGGCTATCTTTCATCGTCATTTTGCCATAATAAGGCAGCGCCTCACTTAACGTGCCATCTTTATTGACATATGCAATCACTAGCGGGCGTACTGGGACGTCAGCATCTATCGCCGCTTGCAGCAAAGTGCCGTGGATACGTTTGATTTTTTTACCATCGGTGGTGGTCGCTTCTGGGAAAAAGATAACCGAAAAACCTTTGGTTAAAAAATTGGCAATTTGAGTAGCAACCGTGCCCGCATCACCGGAACCGCGCTCAATAAACACCGTCCCTGCGGCATGAGCGAGCTTACCAAAGATTGGCCAATCGCCAATTTCTGCCTTTGATAGGAAAAAAGCCGGACTTAGCGTCCCCACTACCGGAATATCCATCCACGATACATGATTGGATACCCATAGACCGTGATGCTGCTCTACGCGCTCGACTGCCACGACCTGCACGCCAAACGAGCCTGCCATTTTACGGCAAAACGCTTGAATATAGCGCGGTAGCTTTTCGCGCGGTGGCTGTTTAAAGGCACCTATACGCTGGGCGGCGCGCAATCCGCCAGCGATGGTGGTGGTCATGCCAGCGATCTGTTTGCCGCGACCTAATTGCTGTTTGAGTGAAAAGCCTGACTTAGATTGGCTCATCTGTGTCCCTCATGGTTAAAAACTTATGGGTTAAAAATGCTTTATTACATCTTAGTGCTAAAAAAGCTTAATGCTTAAAAGAGTGCTGCTTAAAAAACGTATGATTATATCTCGTAAACAAGGGCAATGAGTATAACAAAATTTATTTACTCAGTGATGACTTGTACACTGAATTATGAGTGGCTTTTGTTAATAGTCTCAGCTTAAAATCTTTATTGATAAAAATATGTACCCTTAAACGCTGTAACATAAAGACGTAGCTAATTGCGTACATACGCTTTAATATCAAATGATAAGACCACATATAGAGGGTCATATGAACGCTATATCGATACTCATAGAAGCGGTCATAGCGATTTATCTACTTTAATAATAGGTGATACTCTTTGGAATATTTTGAAAGACATGAAGGTGGCGAGCGCGCCATTATCGTCCATTTAGACATCCGCCAAATTCAAGATCCCGACGATCTAAATGAATTTGAGCTACTTGCAGACTCAGCGGGCGCTGACCGTTTGGCGTTGGTTACAGGCTCGCGTGCGCGTCCTGATGCCAAATACTTCGTTGGTAGCGGTAAAGCACAAGAAATAGCCGAATTGGTCCGCGAATACGACGCTGATATCGTGCTTTTTAACCATAACTTGTCGCCGTCACAAGAGCGTAATATCGAAGCCTTGGTACAATGCCGCGTGCTTGACCGCACCGGCTTAATTTTGGATATTTTTGCCCAGCGCGCCCGTACTTACGAAGGTAAGCTACAGGTTGAGCTTGCGCAGTTAAACCACCTATCAACGCGATTGGTGCGTGGTTGGACGCATTTGGAGCGCCAAAAAGGGGGTATTGGTCTACGTGGACCCGGTGAAACTCAGCTAGAAACGGATCGCCGCTTATTACAAGTGCGTGTCAATCAGTTGAAAAATAAACTGGAAAAAGTACGCCAAACCCGTGCCCAAGGTCGAGCGCGTCGGCAAAAATCAGACGTCCCGACCATCTCGCTCGTCGGTTATACTAACGCTGGTAAATCTACCCTATTTAATCGCTTGGTCGATGAAAATATTTATGCCGCCGACCAATTATTTGCCACCCTTGACCCGACCTTGCGCCGTCTTGACTGGCAAGGGGTTGGTCGCGTGGTTTTGGTCGATACCGTTGGTTTCGTGCGCCATTTGCCGCACGAGTTGGTCGAGTCGTTTCACGCAACCTTAGAAGAGACATTGGAAGCCGACTTACTACTGCATGTCATCGACTCGTCTAGTGAAGACATGCACGAGCAGATTCAAGCGGTGAAAAACGTCCTTGCTGAGATTGACAACGATGTGCCTGTACTGAATGTTTATAATAAAATTGACTTAACCGATGAGCCGGCGCACATTGGTTATGCGAAAGAAGGTCAGCCTAATCGGGTGTATGTTTCTTCACGCCAAAACCTAGGCATGGAAGAGTTGTCGCTTGCTGTACAGCAATTATTGACGGGCAACTTAACTACTTTTGATTTGACCCTACCGTATAATGCCGGTCAATTTAAAAATACCTTGTACGAGCTTGGCGTCATTTTGGAAGAAAGCTATGACGATAATGGTCATGAGCGCCTAACCATTCGCTTGCCAAGTGATAGGCTCAAACAGCTATTGGGACAAGCCAATTTAAAGCCGTTAGATGTATTGCCGTTAGCGCAAGCGACACTACTAATGCCGATACTTGAAGAGTTTGAGCAAAAAGATGAGAGTATTGATGAAGCTGCGTCTTTAACGGCAGAGGAAGAAGATGCTTTTGCTGAATTTGAAGCGTTAAACTCTGCTACAGAAGCATCCGATTCGCAAAGTTAAACAACCTCGTTGCCAGTTATTTAATCTGGGTGAAGTTAAAAAGGACGTTATCAAATGATGGCGTCCTTTTTTATATTTGTAGCATATAAGGGGTAATGGACATTTATGATATAGTCAAAATATCCTAAAAACGCTACGGTATTGATGATATCAATTTTTTGTAGCCTCTATCTGCGCAGCCACAGCAAGCAAGAAAAATTGATATCAGCAGTGCGTGATTTATTGATATTACTTTTCACTCACTATACGAGACATTTAACAACAGCTTAATAGCAGCAATCTGCGCTTAGGCTTTATTAGTATGGCTACTGCCTATATAATCAGCTTTTGCTGAAATGCTTTTATTGACATGCTTTTGTTAACACATTGGCATTAAACTCTCTTTTTTAGCATATTTCCCTTTTTATACCCGACTTGGCTAGGATTGCTTATGAGCTCTACCTCTACTTCTAACACGCCTTTATGGATGGGGCTAATATTGACGCTGATTATGGTCGTGGTGGTTCGTGAGTTAGCAGTCGTTGTCTGCCAATGGGCGGGCATTGAAAAAGCAGCCAATATCGTCGGGCTGTTAACGATGTTTGTTATTTTAATTGTTTGGCGAGTGATAAAAGGGCTACCGCATTGGCTAACCCAAGCAAGCAACACCTTACTGGTCGATAGTGGTTTTGCTTTTTTGCCCGTTTCTGCCGGTGCAGGTTTGCTGCTATTTGGGCTAGGTGATGAGTTTTGGGGCGTGATGCTGACCATGATTGTCAGCACCCTTATTCCGCTTTGGGGACTGGCTATCCTTGCCAATCGCTCGCTTAATAATAGCGATAATACAGATGGCAGTCATGATGACAGTATGAATATGACCAAAAAGCACAAGGGACAGCATTAAGCTCTGTTAAATAAGGCAACGTTATGAGTTTTGATAGTGTGTTTAGCGCAACCCTTGCTGCGATAGCATTAACCTTGGCCGCCCACGTTATTGCCCGTGTCCTTGCGCGCAAGCTGTCATGGTTGCCGATGGTCATCACCGCTTTGGTCTTAGTACTGCTATTTTTGTTTATTTTGCAATGGGATTACAATCATTATTACAGCGTGGCAAAACCGGTATTTGATCATTTATTAGGCTATGTGACAGTATTATTGGCCGTGCCATTGGCGGCGATGAACTTTAAGGGTTTGCCAGTTAAAAAGCTGACCATGATTGTGGCACTGGCGAGCGTGGTTGGCGCCTTACTACCCATGTCACTGGCCTATTTATTTTCGCTTAGCCATGAGACCATTTTGGCATTTGCGACGCGCTCGGTGACCACACCAATTGGTCTGAGCGTCGCCGATTTGATTAAAGCACCGCTGGCATTAGCAAACTTAATCATTATCGTTTCAGGTCTAATCGGTGGGACCTTAGCGCGCTTTTTATTTCGCGGTATTGATGACGACCGCGCCAAAGGTCTCGCGCTTGGCTTAGCAGCACATGCTTTTGGTACTGTAGAAGCATGGCAAATCAGCCACACTGCCGGACGCTATGCCGCCTTTGGCCTAGCGGTTAATGGCTTAGTTACCGCTGTCTGGGTACCTATTTTTATCAGTGCCTTATCGGTTTAAAATATTTTACCTTCCGTTTAAAACTCCTAAAGCCCATCCTTCTTGCTGGGCTTTTTCGCCTATATGAATTGTATTTGATAGTATTTTTAACGTGGTTCGCTAATTCCCTTCATAGCAAAAATCAAGTCTTAAGCCTTGCTGTTATATACCAATTAATCATCTTTATTTTATTACTATCTTGATTTCATTCAGCTTTTTTACAAAATAAATGGGCTTTTGACCGCGCGTGCACGCATTCAGATGTGGCAAAAACTTATTTTGTGTTATAGTAAGCAACTATTATTTTTTGTATCTATTGCAAGTGGTTTTGTTAGACGTGAATTTGTAGGTAGCCTATTTGAGCGCTATAAGATCCTACAGACGCGATAACCGCTTTGATGCGCAACCTTACGCGCTTATAGGCAAAGCAATTTGCTCTTACTTAATAAAAAGTGATAAACCTATGATAACTATTGCCCCTTTACTGACGCGCTGCTTGTCACCCCTTTTACTCTCTGCCATTGCTTTATCTAGCCTACCTATCGCCGCTCAAGCGGGAAACATGTATATTTATAAAGACAAGAGCGGCCAAGTTCTGCTTACCAACGTCAATCCTAGCGGTAATTTTGATAAATTTAATAAAAAAGTAAAAACCACCTACTATAAAGATTCAAGCGCCTACAATGCGGGCAGCAGCTATAGCAATGATTACGGTAGCAGCACGGCGAGTAGTAGCGGCAGCCGTAACTCTTACGACAGTTATATCCGCGCCTCGGCTGCCCGTCATGGTATCGATCCTGGCCTTATGAAAGCCATGATGCATACGGAATCGGCGTTTAATCCCAATGCACGCTCACCTGTTGGCGCCCAAGGCTTGATGCAGCTGATGCCAGCAACGGCGCGCCGCTTTAATGTCAGTAATCCGTGGAATCCTGCTGATAATATCGAAGGATCAGCGAAATATATCGCTTGGCTGATGAAACGTTTTAATAATAACGTCGAGTTTGCAGTGGCAGGTTATAATGCTGGTGAAGGGAACGTCGATAAATACAATGGCATACCCCCGTTTAAAGAAACGCGCAACTATGTCAAAAGCGTCATGAGCCGCTATCATAGCTTATATAAGAACGACTCAGCGCTATCGGGTAATACCATGAATGCCAATAACGCTACGGGCACTACCAATGGCGGCGGCGTGCAAAACGTCAGTTACGGTACCAGTAGTAATGGCAACAGCGCCAGCTATGCCAATTCCGCTTATTTAGCGTTACGTTAATATTGACGTTTAAGCTGGTAGTTGCAGGTAACCTGAGAATAAGTAGCCTAAAAATAAATAAATGAACCTTTAAAATACTTAGCTTTTAAAAGTTACAGACACAAAAAAGCCCGTTAATATATAACGGGCTTTTTAATATCTATACGATGTGCTTTATACGATTTAAAGCTTACTTGTTCGCCGCTTGCGTGGCAGCAACTTCAGCAGCAAAGTCTTCTTGCTTCTTCTCGATGCCTTCACCAACTTCTAAACGTTTGAAACCAAGGACTTTTACGCCTTCAGATTTTAATACGTCACCAACTTTTTTCTCATTGTCCATAACATATGGTTGACGTAGTAAGGTTACTTCGTCTAGGTATTTGCGCAAACCGCCTTCGATCATTTTTTCAACAATATTGTCAGGCTTGCCAGATTCTTTCGCTTTGGCTTCGATGATGTCTTTTTCGCGTGCTAGTACATCAGCATCTACGCTTTCGTCATCTACTGCAACTGGGTTGAACGCTGCAATGTGCATGGCAAGGTTTTTACCAGTTTCTTCGCTGCCGCCTTCATAAGATACGACCACACCGATACGTAGGCCGTGACGGTACGCAGCGATATTTGCGCCTTCTAGTACTTCAACGCGGCGAATTTGAATGTTTTCACCGATTTTCTGTACTAAAGATACACGCGCTTCTTCAACGGTTTGATCATCGCTATAAGACAATTCAGAGATAGCAGCAACGTCAGTGACATTGTTTTCTAGGGCAAGATTGGCCACTTTTTCTGCAAATGCAGTGAAGTTTTCATCTTTTGCAACGAAGTCAGTTTGGCAGTTTACTTCTAGCAAGAATGCTTTGTTGTCACCTTGAGCGATGATGATAGCGCCGTCAGCTGCGATGTTACCTGCTTTTTTAGCCGCTTTCGCTTGACCAGATTTACGTAGGTTATCAATGGCAACTTCGACATCGCCGTTTGCTTCTTCTAACGCTTTTTTACATTCCATCATGCCAAGACCAGTACGGTCACGCAATTCTTTTACCATTTTGGCAGATATTTTTACTTCTGACATAAGAGTTACCTTTTATGATGTAGGTGAGTATTGTTATGTAAGGGAGTGCACGATATCTAAACGCGCTGACATTCTGTGCAATAAGTCAGTAATGCTCGGCGCGTTAATAATAAGGCATGACGAGTAAAACTACATCATGCCTATTATAGATTTCCATAAACTTTATGCGATTAATAACCTTATATGGCTGCTAATAGCTAAACTATCAAGGCATCCTTACAAAGTTAAACCTTATCGCTTAGCAATTACTCTGCTGGAGTCGCTGCTTCTTCAGTTTTCGCATCAGCTGCAGTAACAGGAGCTTGCTCAGCGTCTTGTGCTTGGTCAGCTTTACCGCCTGCTTGAGTTTGCGCATATTCTTTACCAGCGATAATCGCATCAGCAATAGAAGTTACATACAAAGTCACAGCACGGATAGCGTCATCGTTAGCTGGAATGATGTAATCAACGTTATCTGGGTTTGAGTTGGTATCAACGATACCGATAACTGGGATACCTAGATTTTTAGCTTCTTTGATAGCGATTGCTTCATGGTCTACGTCGACGACGAAGATTGCGTCAGGTAGGCCGCCCATGTCTTTGATACCGCCCAATGAACGCTCAAGTTTTTCCATATCACGAGTACGCTCTAATGCTTCACGCTTAGTCAGCTTAGCAAAAGTACCGTCTTCAGATTGTTTTTCAAGTTCTTTTAGGCGATTGATTGACTGGCGTAGGGTTTTCCAGTTAGTCAACATACCACCTAACCAGCGATGGTCAACGTATGGCATGCCAGCGCGTTGTGCTTGCTCGCGGATAACGCCGCTTGCTGCGCGTTTAGTACCGACGAATAATACTTTGTTTTTCTTAGCAGCTAGGCCGTTTACGTAAGTCAATGCTTCGTTAAACGCTTTTACGGTGTGCTCTAAGTTGATGATATGAATCTTGTTACGGGCGCCAAAGATGTATGGACCCATTTTTGGATTCCAAAAACGTGTTTGGTGACCAAAGTGAGCGCCGGCTTGTAATAAGTCGCGCATTTCGATCTTGGTTGGATTGTTTGAAGCCATGTGAAATTCCTATTGGTTGGGTTATGCCTCCACATCACAAAAACTGCCTATCTAGCGACACGCATTTGCTAACGGTTAATGTTTAACGTTTATTGAAACGGCACTAACTTTTTGCAAATTAATCAAGTCGCCAAACACCCAGCAATTTTTTGCCATGATGTGTGTGTCATTGTTTGATGGGTTGATTTAAAAATAGAGCTATGATTTGAAAGTTCAGGATAATACTGAATGATAAAAATAGCTGGGCTGTATTTTACCATATAACGCTTAGCGACTGCTAGCGCTATTATGCAGCTCCAACGGATTATTGCCCATAAAAAAACGACGTATAAACGTCGTTTTTCTTTACCTTATTATTCACTCTTATCCTTGTGTGCTCAATTTAAAACTAAGCGATAGAGATACCGATGACTGCCTTGTAGCCGCGCCATGTAAAAGGCGTGATATAGCTTTGGCGGTCTTTTGGTAAGTAAGGAATACTCGGTATGCCTTCAATGATTTTGGGCGGTGAAATAATAAAATCGGCACCAAACTCAGTACGCGCGTTACCTGAAATGGTGTTTGCCATCTCACCCAACAAGTCTTTCATCATCGTAATAGAGGAGTCAGGCTCGCCCATTACTTTAATCACTTCACGTAAAAGAATGCTTGGGGCGCTGACGTAAACGCACCCTTCAAGCGGTCCGGAGATTTTAATCATACCGCTATAATCATAACCCACGGCATTTTTATTACTGTTCAAATACGGCGTATCAATCACTACTGACTCATCATCAATCTGTGCAAAAAACGCACTGATTGAGCTTAAAAAGACGCCTAACTTATCTACATTAACCATAATCGTTTGTCGTCCGTATTAATCATTATTAGGGGCTGTGTTTAGTCTTGTAGACAAACCACAATCTCACCAATTTGACCGCGCCAACTGACTGGAATGATAAAAGAACGCCCATCTTTAGGTAGGATAATGCTTTGCGGCGAGCCTTTAAACACCAGTGGTACAGAGATATGAAACTCTGAGCCAAATTCGTTGCGCGCATTACCCGATATGGTATTGGCAACCTCACCCGCAAGATCAACCAAATTATCTTCGCTTTTATCGGTTTCGCCCATACTATCGAGGATACTATCCAATAATGAGCTGGTGGCAGAAAAATAAACCACGCCTTTTTGTACCCCTGAGATACCGATGACACCAGTGTAGTCATGGACTTTTGGCTGTTGATTTTCTAGTAAATAAGGAGTATCAACAACAAGCTCTTCATTGCCAAACTGATTAAAATAATTGGTAATGATACTCACAAAAATTTGTAACTTTTGCTCTTTCATAATATGTGTTCTTTAATAATATATTTACTAAATTGATTAGGGCGCGTCCTCATTTAAAGATAGCCGTAAAAACAAGCTAAGCTTATAAATTAAATGGAGGATACGCCCTAAATGCTAGTCTTGTACAAGCTCATACAAAGACTCTACCAGCTCTTCTTCTGAAAAAGGCTTACACAAGAATCCGCTCGCGCCCAGTGATAAAGCTTCAATACCCGTCGATTTATCAGACAACGCCGACACTACCAAAATCCGTACTTCGGGGTCTATCGCAATGATTTTTGCAATGCATTCAAGCCCATCCATTTGTGGCATGGTCAAATCCATGGTAATCACATCCGGACGATGAATATTAAATTTCTCAATCGCTTGCACACCACTGGTCGCCGTCGCCACTAGCATGAACTTACCTGAATCATAAGCACGCTGAATACGGTTTCGAATGATATTTGAATCATCAACAATCATTAATTTGTACATAATATCTTTTTATCCTTAATTACGCAGTCGGTAAGGTGATGACAAAACGGGTCATTTTGCCAAGCTCACTGTTTACATTAAGCTTACCGTCATACTCTTTTACTAAAGCCTTAATGACATCTAAGCCCACGCCGCGTCCACCATCTTCGTCCGCATGCTCTTTGGTCGAAAAGCCAGAAGTAAACAACGTTTTAAGCAACTCACCTTCCGTAAGCGTGCTTGCCTCTTCACTGTTATAGCGACCATCGGCAATTAATTTATTACGGATGCCTTCGTAGTTGATGCCTTGACCGTCATCTTGTAATACGATGATTAAGTTTTGCGCATCACGCTGCATCTCTAAATCAATACTACCGATGGCAGACTTACCAGCAGCCTGACGCGCTTCAGGAGACTCGATACCGTGTACCACCGCATTGCGTAACAACTGAATACTGATTTCCCTAACCGGTTTTTTCAGACGTTCAGGGATGGTAACGTGCGCTAAGTTATGACCATTTAGCTGTACTTGTTTGCCTTGTCTAACCGCGATATCTTGCGCAAAATCTTGATAGTAAGCTAACTGCTCATCAGCGACATCGTCATTCAAATCAATGTCATTGCCGCTGACAAAAGACGCAGTGGCAACTGATTGATTTGCTACTGACGCATGGTTGGCACTTGATAAACTGGCGGACACAGCTGCTTTTTTCATCGGCTGAGCGCTTGCATGACTCTTTGGCGCGGCTTGGTTGATACGCTCACCCAATGTCTCAATGGTGTTTGATAGGCTGAGTAAGTCATCCAAATGGACAGCCAGTGGTAAGAAGTTATTACCTGATAGCTTGCCCTGATTTTGCAGCGCATCAAGTTTGTCTTCTGCATCTGCAGCAATTTTGGTAAAGCTGTGCAGTTTAAGAGCCGATGCTTCACCTTTTAAGCTGTGCATTTCGCGATAAATCGCATTCAGTTTACCTTCAAGCTCAAATTGCGAGCTACCAGGATTTTTCAAGATATTGTTCATCTTATCGATATGAGCTTTGGTATTGCTAATAAACTCATTAATGATTTTTGGATTGACGTTTAAGATGGTGGTCAACATCTCAATTTGCATGTCGTTTTGTGAACGCTCTTTTTCTAAGCGCTGCTCCAAATAAACCGCATCTGAGACGTCATTAACGTTGACCAAAATGCGCGCAATGTCTTTGTCTTCATAAACGCGTGAAAATTTAAAGTCGAGGTAACGATTTGTTGCGCTCTCTTCACCAGAAGTATTGTGCAGCATGACTTTGTTCAACGGATTGAGTGAATCAACCAATTTTTCTTTAACACGTGGGTTATATAACTGCTCGATAAACTGACGCGTGGTTTTCAAATCCTTGTCTGAAATACGGCCACGTAGTACATCAGCAAAGTTTTCACCTGACAATCTGTCTTCACCAATAATGCCGTTTAGGGCGCGTGAATGCTGCTGACCAATGTTCAAATCTTTATCTAACAAGAATAGACCCGTATTTACGGTTTCCATGATTTCTTGCGTTTCGCGACGAGCCGCCAATGCTTCAGCATCAGTATCACGCAAACGACGTACAAAGAAGAATACGAAGATTAGGAAGTACGCAAAAATAGCCGCAACACCCAATATCTGAATCAGACGAATGGTATTTGCTTGGCGTTCAGTTTCCTTATAAACCTCACTAGTTAGTTTATCTAAAGCATCATTCATACGTAGACTAGACGTTTTAGCTTGTTCATAAGCCAATGCCAACTCATCCGAAGAATCTACTCGAATGTCACTAGCACCTTTAAGATAAGCTGTGATAAGCGGTTTTAATTTATTCCAGTCTTGCTGCGCTTCTTCTAAAGCAGCCACCTCACTCGCTGTTGTGATATCGGGAATTTTGTAAGAGTTACCGGCCTCATCATTGTATTCTGAACCCTCTCTCATACTGATTAACAATCGATCAATATCTTGCGTATTATCCTCTAATCTTTCTCGTACTCGCTTTTGATGAGGAGAATTAATATGCTCACCCACACTACTTCTTAGATCAAACAAATCTTTAATAATTGCTTGAGCGTTATTTGCAGTTTTATTAGAAATATTTACAAGCGTAGTATTGCGTTCAAGAACACTTGAGGTATAAAAAGTAAAGGCAAGCAATACCCCAATCAATGCCAAGAAGGCAGCAATCGACAGAATCAAACCGCGATAACGAGAGTTAACGCTTTGAGTTGATACAGTCATAGCACATTCCTTTTAATATATAGATAAATTCATATTTACTGTTTGTTTAAGCTGAAATAATGCCTTCTATAAACTATTCTAGAGCCGACTTTTGAAGCATTTGCTCTTGCTGTAAAGAGGTCTTGGTCAAATCCGTGCCAAACCATTTAGTCGTCAGCTTTGCATAGGTACCATCTGTTTTTAACTCTTTTAACCCTTTATTCACTTTTTTCAGTAAATCAGGCTGATTTTTATCAATAAGGAATACCTTTCGAGCACCATCAGCTCTAATACTCTCGTAGTCAAAATATCGTGGCTGTAGACTTGGCAAGTCATTAAGTGTATAGCGAAGTACACCTGAATCATCTACCACAGCGTCGACTTTATCTTGCGCCATTGCTTCCACTGCTGCAAATGTTGTGGGATATGGCTCTAAAGCACCAACTTTATAGTTACCTTGTAGAAAATATTCATAAGGTTCAGAATTGTTTAATACACCAATGCGCAGGTTACTCAAATCATTCAATGATTTAATATTTAACGAATCATCTAAATAAACAAGACTAGTAGGAAGTGGTGCGTAGGCATCAGACAATAGATATTTATTAGCACGGTCGCTACTATAAGTAAGACCAGCTGCTACTATATCTCGACTTTTACTATCTAAATTATCGAACAGACCTTCCCAAGGATCATTGTAAACTTCAACTTTGAATCCTTGGTTTTCACCAATATATTGCATCAGCTCTATATCAAAGCCAGTTACATTCCCATATTCATCTTTAAACTCATAAGGCGCATAGTTGGCTTCAGTGCCTACCTTAACAGTTGGCGCTGTATCAGGTAATTTGCTAACAAATTTTTCTTTATTTTCTACCTCTGCTTTATTAGCCAAACTAGTATCGCTTTGATTAGATGGATTTCCACACCCAAATAAACCCACACTCAGTATAATCGGTAAGATTTTATATAACTGTTTCATATCCTATCCTTAAGCCTTAACGTTATCCTACAAATAAGTGAAAAAAAATTCTGTAGAATTAGATATCATTTCACAATGTTTATTTACATAAAGTTACGTTGGATGATAGTTTAGCAAAACTCCTATTGCAACATTTATCTTCGGTTATAGCGTACAGACTTTTATATATGGCAATAAACGCATATACAATAGGAGGTAGAAACAATATTTTGACTAGGTTAACAAACAAATAAATGTTGGTTACAAAATCTCGATTTAGAGAAATCATTGGAAAAACGCGGTTTATTTGAGAAAACAACAGACATAAAAAAAGCATTCAGGCATTTGCAACGCTCTGAATACTTTTTTATGAAAGCTAATTTAACCCCAGTTCGGGATAAGGGCTCAAAAAAAGGTAAAAAAAGAAGTCCGAAGTTGCTAAAGTGAGTTTACCAAGACAAACTTCACAACAAGGACTTCTTACATGGACAACCTAACCGAACTATACTGCCATATTGACGACTTTTATCAGCAATTCAAACCTGAGTTTGACGCTCATTTAATCGCAACGGGACACCAAAGGTTAAGAGCATGCCAGATAAGTGTAGCAGAGATTATGACCATCTTGGTACTGTTTCATCAACTGCGGTATCGACAGTTTAAGGCGTTTTACTACCACCATATGCATGGCATGATGAAACGGGAGTTTCCAAATCTGCCGAGCTACTCGCGATTTATAGAGCTTGTGCCGCGCAGTATCATGCCACTGTGCAGCTACTTGCAAAGCATGATGGGCGACTGTACGGGTATCAGCTATATTGATTCAACCAAGATAGCAGTTTGTCATAACAAACGTATCTACCGTCATAAAGTCTTTAAGGGACTTGCAACCCGAGGCAAAAGCAGCATGGGCTGGTTCTATGGCTTTAAGCTGCACGCCATTATCAATCATAAGGGCGAGCTTGTATCTGTTAAAGTCACTGCGGGTAATACGGATGACAGAGTGCCTGTTAAGGATATGGCAACGCCTGTGTTTGGCAAGGTGTTTGGGGATAGAGGCTATATCAGTAAAGCCCTAAACGAGTGGCTCACAAAACACAGTGATACCACGTTGATAACCAAACTTCGGCGTAATATGAAACCCCAATTACTTGAGCCGATGGATGAGGCACTACTCAATCATCGCTCTTTGATTGAAACGGTGTTTGGAGAGCTTAAAAACTTGTGCCAAATCGAACACTCACGCCATCGTAGTGTCACGGGGTTTATCACAAACTTGCTGTCGGGTTTGATTGCTTATTGCTGGTTTCCCTATAAGCCCACCATCAAAAACATGCCTCAGCAGGGACAGGTAGCCACATTGTAAATAGTATCAATGAGTTACAATGTGGCTTATCCCGAACTGGGGTTAATTTACATGAAATTTATCGGTTAATCACTCCGCAGTATCTAAATCCAAATCACGGTCTATCTGCCAAATTAAATACGCACCAAGGCTCATGAGTACAAAGAGTGCAATACCGATTTTTAACACTGGATTGAGAGGAAATAAGTTTAATAATAAACCACCAAAAATACCGACCGAAAACATCAATGAGCCTTGCAAAGCACTGGCCATACCCGCACGGCGTTTTTGAAAGGCAAGCGCAATCGCCGAGGCGTTTGGCTGCGTCAGACCTAAACCGGCAATACAAAAGAAAATACAAGATAAAACCAGCGGTAACCATGCATCCGTACCAAAAATAATACCGGTTACAAACAGTGCCGCAGCTGAGATGACTTGCATCATCGCGCCAAAACGTAAGATACTTAAGATACGAAAACGATTGGTCAGCCATTGATTCAGCTGCGTCAAACCTACAAACCCTGCCGCATTCATCCCAAATAACCAACCAAAATGGGTGGCTGAAACGCCATAAGTATCCATGATTAATTCAGAAGCTGAGCTGATATAGACAAACATCGCGCCCATTAATAAGCCGCCACCAATCGCGGGATAGTTAAAGGTTGGGTCTTTTAACAAATCCCAATACTGACTGAGCACTTCTCTGGCAGGGCGGACGTTACGGTTTTCTTCAGTCAAGGTTTCAAAGAAGAAAAACTTGGTCAGTAATAAATTTAACGCCCCAAAGGCCGCTAAAAACCAAAAGATAGAATGCCAATTAAAGAACTTTAAAAATAAAGCTCCAAGAGATGGCGCTAAGATCGGCGCTAAACCCATGACCAATATCATAATCGAAAAGGCTTTGGCGGTTTGTTTGGCTGTCAGGCGATCACGTATTGCTGCACGCGTCACAACCGCTCCCACGCACGCGCCGAGCGCCTGAAAGGTTCGGCCGATAAACAATACGTATTCATTATCGGTCGTCGCACAGACAATCGAGGCAATCACATATAAAATCATGCCCATATATAAAGGTTTGACGCGACCGACGCGATCACTAAAAGGACCATAAAATAGCTGACCAAAAACCAGACCTAAAAAATAGGCTGGCACAGAGTTGGCCATAAAGGCGGTCGATACGCCAAAATCCTCTGCCATCGACGGCAATGCTGGCAAATACATATCAATCGATAATGGCCCGACTGCCACGATAAGCCCAAGCATCATAATCCATGCAACGGGCAAATCCGCAGAGCGCACTCGGTCAGCAGCATTGGGTTTATTGGGCAGGGAGGGTTTTGGAGCAGACATAATGAGACCATATGATAGAGGAAGGATTATTTTATTATTGATACGTGGTTTGTTGGGTAATTTTAATCGACTTTTATTACAGAACAAGCCTTTTAAAAAATACCGTCTACAAACAAGCAGCAACGCAAACACAGCAACGTAAACAGATAAAAAAAACAGATAGTGCTATATTGCACTATCTGCTTGTAATTCAATAGATGCTTGATGTGAATAAAATAAACCTATCTCACTCAAATACAGTTGCAAAATATGGCTGATTTTTTAACGGAATTGACGTTTGCCAAAAGCGGTACTGGCTTGCTTAGCTTTTCTAAGTGCCAGTTTACGGTTGCGACCAAACATCATTTTTAGTTGCCAAAATTTTTCTTTATATAGCGTGGTAGCTGGCTGGTCAAACATGGCATTGATAACGCGTTTGCTTGCTAGCACCGCATCGGGTGAGCGCTCAGCAAACTCGGCGGCAAGCTTTTGCGCTCGCTCAAGTGGCGTTTCACTACAATGGCTGACCAAGCCAAGCGCTTTGCCTTCCTCGGCATTGAAGGTACGCGCGGTCATTGCCAGCTCCTTTAAGACATCAGCGCGTACAACACCAAACCCTGATTGCGTTATGCCCATGTCAGGAACTAGGCCCCACTTGGCTTCCATAATCGACAATTTACACTCAGGATGGCTAATACGCACATCACAAGCCAGCGCCAGTTGTAAGCCTGCGCCAATACAGTAACCTTCTAAAACCGCAATCACTGGCACAGGCACATCACGCCAAACCAAACAGACGCGTTGAAAGAGACTTTGCCAAGGTTTAATAAGTTCCCATAGCGCAAACGCTTGATTCTTAGGATGGTTTAAATCGCCCAAATCGATACCAGCACAAAACGTGCCCTCTGCGCCATTAAGAATCACCGCACGTACCGTTTTATCTTTACTGATTCGACCGGCGACCGCGATTAACTCTTGCACCACTTTAAAACTCATAGCGTTCTTTTTTTCCGGTCGATTGATGGTCACCGTTATTATATTGTCAGTGGCGCTGACTTGTAATGTCTCATACTGATACGTGGCAATAGCGTGCATAATCATCCTTAATAATAAATAAAACACTTAGAGAGTTTGTTAATCCGTTTAATATTAACAGCCTTGCACTCTCCCTTCCTTATCAATAACTGACTGCTAGGGTATCGTTTAGTCTCAGCGGTTTTATGATTATCAGCTTTAAATCATTTTCCACGTCATATCATTTTCACTTAGACGATGATAATTAAGCTGCGGATACGCCGATAAATCGAGGGTTTGTAGATTGTTTAACGCCGTCAATAACGCTTCATAATAAGGCTCTAACATCGCAAATTGAGCCGGCGTGGTATGTTGAATATTTAATAAGCATTTATCTTCTAAGTCTTGGCTGGCTTGACGTAGCTGCGGCACGCCGGTATAACGGCTGCCACCTAAGATACGATGGGCAATTTGCGCCAGCGCACTGCGGTTACGGCTCTCCCAAGCCTGCATCAACGCTTGCTTTTCATCATTGATGGTATCGAGCATCATGATGATGAGCTTGGCAGCCAAATCGGGTTTATTGGCTGAGCGCGTCAACGCATCTTGCCAATTTAAAATCTCCGAGGTATCAAGGGTATTTGCGCCCATATCCGTATTATTTTTCCCGTGTGCGGTATTTACTGCTTGTTCATCTTTAGCATGCTCTAACATTTGATAAGGCGGATAAGCCAATGGTACTTGCCCCTGCCCTTGATAATGCAGATTCTCATAGTGTGGCTTTTCATAGCGTGGCTTCTCGTAACGTGGTTGGGTTTCGCGCGGCGTCTCGCGTCTATATTCTTCACGCGGCTGACTGTCACGCAAATAGTCATCGCGGATTTTCTTTAATGATAAGGGTCGGGTAATTTTTGCCGGACTCTTCACTTTAGCAACAGCACTGGCATTGGCGATACGACTATCCTCGTTATCTTTGAGCAAAGGATAAGTTGGGGTTGTCACATCTGCATAAGACGTCAAGGCGTTTTGATTCACCTCACTTTGTAGGTCAGAGCTAGGCAAATTAGAGCTATGCAAGTCAGAGCTGTATAAGTTATCGCTATGAATGGTGGTTAATGGCGGCACTGAGTCGGTACGGCCAAGCCATTTTTGCAGCACTTGTAGCAACTGTGGCTGGCTAATGGGTTTGCCAACATAGTCGTTGATGCCGCTTGCAATCAGCTTATCGCGCTCATCGGCTAAACCATGGGCCGTTAAGGCGATAATCGGAATATGATGATCAGATGTTTCGATATTACGGATTTGCCGCGCTGCTTCATGCCCTGACATACGTGGCATTTGAATATCCATAAATATCAAATCGATACTGTTTTTGTGCGCCGTACTACCTTTATCATCTGTTGTAGTATCGTCAAGATGTAATGGATTAACCGCCGATTTACTAGCATCATCACGCGCTTCGGCTTTAGATATTTGAGTTTTTTTCGACAGACTTTGGCTGTCAGCTTTAGTAGTTTTGATATGCTTAGTTTGCTGTTTACTGATGATTTCTATCGCATCAAAACCGCTGCTGGCGGTAATGACATGGATGCCAAGTTCACTTAGTAGCGCATCAAGCACCAGTAAGTTCGGCAGATGGTCATCGACAGCCAAGACGGTCACGCCCTTCCATCGCGGCTCTTGAACGCCACTCGGGGCGTTGCGTTTTTGCGTATCAAGCATGGCATAGAGCTGTCTTTTATCTAATGGTTCATACAAAATATTGGCATGATAACGATTGAGCAGTGCTTGGTCGGCGGCAACTTGATAGCCAAATACTGCAAGCTTTCCCTGATAATGCAGACGAATCTGTTTGAGCAGCGCCATCATATCGTCTTGGGTATCATCATCAACGATAACCCAATCCCAATAATTGCCGCGCTCCTTGAGCGACTCAAGTACGCCCGGTAAAGAGTTTGCTTGAGTCAGGGTAATCGGTAAATGTTGCAGGCTGGCTTTGAGCACCTGTATCGACGCGGTATGATTGATCCAAACCAGCACATTAAACTCGTCCGTATCGCTGGCAAGTGGCGCGAGCACGGGCAACTCAATCGTTTGCCCAGTTGCCGCTTCCAAGACATCTACATGCGCTGGCATTCGAAACCAAAACGTCGCTCCTTGATTAGAGATGTTTTCTTGCACATTGTCATAAAAGCCAATGTCGCCGCCCATCAGCCGCGTCAATTGCTTGGAGATGACCAGACCCAAACCGGTACCGCCATATTGCCGCGTAATCGATGGGTCGCCTTGGCTAAAGCTTTGAAAGAGCATTTTTTGGTCAGATAATGAAATGCCTTTACCGCTATCTTGCACGCTAATCATCAAATAATTATCACGATGATCGTCTAAGCTCACGCGCACGACTACATCGCCGCTATCGGTAAACTTAATGGCATTACCGACGATATTGGTCAGTACTTGCTTGAGGCGCAACGCATCGCCGTTGATACGCATCGGCACGTCGTTATAAAACAGCACCGCCATGCGCAGACCTTTTTCGGCAGCAACCGGCGATAGCATATCGACCACGTCATAAATGGTGTCATAAAGGTCAAACTCATGACGATCAAGGACCAATTTACCCGCTTCAATCTTAGAAAAATCCAAGACATCATTCACTAGCGCCAATAGATGGGCCGATGATTTACGGATGGTTTGCACGTACAAATCTTGTTCGGGATTGAGCTCGCCATGTCGCGCCAGCAAATTAATAAAACCATCGATACTGTTTAATGGTGTACGCAATTCATGGCTGATATTGGCCAAAAACGCCGATTTTGCTTGGCTGGTTGAAATCGCCGCATCGCGCGCATTACGGATAGAGATATTCTGCATTTCCATCTCATCAAATGCCAAGCGCAAATCATCTTCGGTCTGTTCGGCATGATCTTTTAAATCTTGGAAGCTGGCATGGAGACGACGTAACGTCCTGACCAGATCTTGCTGCAATAAATTCAGCTCGCCATTCGATTCAACCGGAATAGGCTGATAAAGATTGTCGACATGGGTACGTTGTAATTGCAGGCGCAGCTCATAAATCGGCGCAATCCAACGTTTTGAATAAATATTTAAGCTCAATAGCAAAATTAAAATCGTAAATAAACCCGTAATCGCGAGCGCCATGGCGATACGATAACGGGCGATATAGAGCGGCTCATTATCCATATCAATCATGAGCCACAATTGCTGCCCGTCAAACTCTCCCAAGCTACTGCCGTAAGCGGTACCAATGGGCGTTGTTTGTTGCGATAAAAAGCGCTCTGCAGATTCTATCAGCGGCCAAGCTTCCTCAGTGCCATAACCGACGCTTGCTAACACTTCATTGTTTTGATTGATAATTGCAATACGCTGGACATGCTGCTCGGACTGCATACGCCCGAGCCTATCTTGAATACCTTCTAAGGCTGTTATCGCCGCTTGCGGGTTGTCCGCTGCCTTATTTTTATCATCGCTATTCTCTACCTGTTCTTGCTCTAATAACTCAGGAACCAACTCCGCAATCGTTGGCGTATAACGAATCAGTACCGCCTCTGCTAACGCCTCTTGCTCTGAATTACTGGCACGCATGGTTTCGTAAAATACCAAAATGCCACCGACCGCTGCCAATAAACAAATCGGCAAAAACACCAATATAATCAGCTGACCATAAGCACTACTGGTATCAAAACGTTTTTTGTAAGCCATGCTGGGTTTATTCTCCACTGATTTTGGCGCTAAATGCTATTGCTGATGAATGCTACTACTGACAAATCTTGTACGGTGCGCTTGGATATTCATAACTTATTAAGCATTAAAAATAAGCCATCAAATATGACTTGCGATTATCTTAGCAGGATTCTAACGAAGGCGGTTAACCATTCCTTGGCAAACTTTTATTGCCTCACTTTTTTCTCGCTTCACTTACTCATGCACTTTCATGGCAACAAAGTTATCGTAAGCAGTCCGCTTTTAGTATTTTTTTATGCCTATTTGTTTATGCAGATAAGTACACTGCTTATCCTCAATAAAAATTTATGCATTAAGCGCAGGCGAAAACAAAATGATATAATGACGCAACTTTTTATTGACCACAATCAATCCATAACGGTCATCAAGTACTGACCTGCTATTTAAACAGCGCCTATTAAAAAACTAATAATCGATAAGGATACCTTATGTCCGCTACGGCCCAGTCAAACGCCAATTTTATTACGCAAATCACTGACCTTGCCGATTGCGTAGGTAAGACGCCTTTGGTCAAATTGAATCGCCTGCCTGAGCAAGAGCAGATTGCCAATGGCGCGGTATTGCTCGCCAAACTCGAAGGCAATAACCCTGCTGGCTCGGTAAAAGACCGTCCGGCCTTTAATATGATTTATCAAGCTGAGCAGCGCGGTGATATTAAACCTGGCGATATGCTCATTGAAGCGACCAGCGGCAATACGGGCATTGCTTTGGCGATGGTGGCGGCGATGCGTGGCTATCCAATCACCCTATTTATGCCAACCAACTCGACCCAAGAGCGTAAAGATGCGATGGCCGCTTATGGTGCGACGCTTATCGAGGTGGACGAAGGCATAGAAGCTTCGCGTGATATGGCGCTGCAAATGCAAGCCGACGGTAAAGGTATTGTACTCGATCAGTTTAACAATCCTGATAATAAACAAGCGCACTATTTGACCACCGGCCCTGAGCTATGGGCGCAAACGGACGGTAAAATCACCCATTTTATTAGCTCGATGGGCACCACAGGTACTATCACTGGCGTTGCGCAATATCTTAAAGAGCAAAACCCTGATATTAAAGTCATCGGTCTACAACCTGACGAAGAAGCATCTATCGCTGGCATCCGCCGCTGGCCTGCCGCTTATATGCCCGGTATTTTTGAAGCAGATTTGGTTGATGACATCATGGATGTTGATCAGCGGGTCGCCGAAGTTTATATGCGTAAATTGGCGAAAACTGAAGGCATTTTTGCTGGTGTGTCATCAGGTGCAGCGGCATGGGCCGCTACCGAAGTCGCAAAAGCAAATCCTGATGCCGTGATTGCTTTTATCGTTTGCGACCGCGGTGATCGTTATTTATCGACGGGCCTATATAGTGTGAATGACGCTGACGATAGCACGGATAACGCCACCCCATAAGCTTATAAATAGGCAGAATTATTTATGTCAAACGCCCTCTCGTCCAAACCTATCTTGGTCTTTGATATTGAAACGGTTGCCGATACCGAGGCTGCCCGCCGTATCTATCCGCAGTTGGCTGAGCTAAACGATGCCGATGCTTTGAGCGCATTGACAGCGCTGCGACTCCAAGAAGCAGGTCACGATTTTATGCGTTTGCCCTTGCAGCGTATTGTCTGTATTTCTGCCCTTTATATTAAAGACGGCAAATTTTCCCTGTTTTCTTTGACCGCCGATAAGTTTAGCGAAAAAGACATACTGAGCAAGTTTTTTCGCGCGTTCAGTGACCTTGAAAAGCTGCCACAGCTGATTAGTTGGAACGGCTCAGGCTTTGATATTCCGGTGCTTATTTATCGTGCCATGCAGTATGACTTATCAGCGTCGTGGTTATTTGAAGAAGGCGAGCGCATCAAAAACATGCGCTTTGATAATTACGTTAATCGCTTCCACAGTCGCCATCTTGATTTGATGGACAGATTTAGCCAATACGGTGCCAGCCGCCGCGAAGCCATGGATATCGTCGCCAGTCTTTATGGTTTGCCCGGTAAAACCGATGTCGATGGCAGTATGGTTGGCGAGTTGGTCAGCAATGGTGATTGGCAAACGTTGTCAATATATTGCGAATCTGATGTGATGAATACTTGGCTGATTTATTTGCGCTGGCTGCGATTGACAGGGCAATTGTCCTCACCAGATTTTGAGCGGTGGCAGCAGCAAAGCCGTGACTATTTGGCCCAATATACCCAAGCAGATGGCAGTCCTCGCCATCATGAGTTTATTGCTGATTGGTCGTCTGCCCCATAGCCACACTAGACATCTTAACGACAACGGCTTCCTTATTTTTAGTTATTTATCCTTTATTGCTTATTATTTATTATTAAGGCAGGTTTATGCAGCCCACCGACTCAAAAGACTTTACTACTCTAAACGTCAACCAACAGCCTAACGAGGCTCAGACTATTACTATGCCGCCAAGTAAGAAAAAATCTAAGCCTTCGTCAAAAACACGTCGCCGTTTAAAAGATGCTGAGCCATTACCCTTTAAAATAGATGGCTTGTCGCATGACGGTCGCGGCGTTGCTATTTATGGCAATGGTTTCGGTGAAGCCGACGGTCATATCGAAGACAAACATGGCAAAAAGATTTTTGTCAGCTTTGCATTGCCGGGCGAAAGCGCCTTAGTCAAAATCACCAATAGCCGTAGCAGTTTTGAAGAAGGCGATGCGGTGAGCGTTACTGCCAATCCAAACCCTGAGCGCGCTGTAGCACCTTGCCCGCATTTCGGTGTTTGCGGTGGCTGTAGCTTGCAACATTGGCAGCCCGATGGTCAGATCAACTTTAAGCAATCGGTGCTTGCTGAATTGCTTATGCATCAAGCCAATGTTGAACCAGAGCATTGGCTCGCGCCCGTGGTTGGCGATCGCTTAGGTTACCGTACCAAAGCGCGACTCGGCGTGCGTTATGTCGCCAAAAAAGAAACTGCCTTGGTTGGTTTCCGTGAGCGCTCAAGTAACTTCTTAGCGGAATTAAATGAGTGCCATATCTTAGACCCGCGTATTGGCTTTGAGATTGAAAATCTAAAAGCGCTTATCAGCACGCTTGAGAGTCGTGACAAGATTGCTCAGCTTGAATTAGCCATGGGCGAAGCGCTACCAGAGCTACCTGATGGTAATCAGCCGGTTGCACTGATTGTACGTAACTTGGCACCATTATCAGATGCGGATATTGAAAAATTAAAAAGCTTCTTTGCAGCGCGTAATTGGCAGCTCTATTTACAATCAAAAGGCGCCGATAGCATTCAGCGTATTGCCTTAACTGAGCATGACGATATGACTGAGCAGTTTGGGCGCTTATATTATCAATTACCTGAGTATGATTTGACCTTTGAATTTATCCCAACCGACTTTACTCAAGTTAATTTATCGGTCAATCGTCAAATGACCAAGCTTGCTTGTGATTTGTTAGACTTAAAAGCGGGTGAGCGGGTGCTCGATTTATTCAGTGGTTTGGGTAACTTTAGCTTACCACTCGCGCGTTTGGTCGGCGAAACTGGTGCGGTGGTCGGCGTTGAAGGCAGTGAAGCCATGACTGCCCGCGCGGCCGATAACGCACGCCGCAATGGCATTACTAATACGGAATTTTATAGCCAAGACTTAACACAAGATTGCACCGATAAACCTTGGGCCAATCAAGGCTTTGATGCATTACTCATCGACCCACCGCGTTCGGGCGCGTGGGAGATTATGCAGTATCTGCCAAAGTTCAATGCCGAGCGTATTGTCTATGTCTCTTGTAACCCTGCTACCCTTGCCCGCGATACCAAAGCTTTGTTAGAGCAAGGCTATCGTTTGACGCATGCAGGCGTGATGGATATGTTCTGTCATACCGGCCACGTCGAATCAATCGCACGCTTTGAGAAAGTGTCCGCTTAGCATCAATTTTAATGATGTTTAAAGTAAGGTGTTTCAAAAGACTTTATTTTAGGGCAGCGTGTTTTAATACACGCTGTTCTAAAACACCAAAATAACGTATGACAGATATAAATAAAGACGACCTTTTTTAACCTATTAATTTAAGCAAAAATGGCCTGAACGATAGGGATAAAAAGGCGTTATGTTATCGAAAGCGACATTATCATTACAGAGCCTTGCTTGATTTGTCATTGTGACATGAGATAATAACAGCCAATGTATTTAGGCTTTCTTCAACAAGATATCGTGAGTATCCTTTATCCTTACTCAGCGCTTTATATATTATTTATGTCTGTCATTTTATAGCTGCTAAAAATGGATTTTTTAGCGGCTGAATTGATTTATAGCTGACACTTTACCTATGGAAACCTAAAAGTGTGGTTGGTAAATGGGCTTTTAATCAATTTAGAATAGCTAAGAGGAGTGGGCTATGGTAAAAATTCGTGAAGGGCTACCGCTGGTAGATGGACAAACCACGCAAGCCGATAGCGCAACATTGGCCGCACAACTGGTCGCGAGCCAACGCTCTCATCAGTCTGCCAATAGCTATGCCCAAATTCCACACGACATCAAATATCAGCTGTCTACTCATAAACTGCATACTACCTTTGATCGCTCTGCTCAGTATGCTTACCACAGCCATGACCCTAACCTTGAAGATGAATATTTAAACAATCAATTGCTTAATGATGCCAATGCGCTTTCGGCACAAGAACTAGAAGCCATTGATTTAGATCAGATAAATATCGACGTCCCTACTTGGCTGGATAATGTTGCCAAGCGTATCGGGCAAGAGTCTGTGCCCAATCTTGCTAGCGCTTGCGAATTTATCCGCAGTCATATGAATACCAGTGAATCTGAACGTTCAGGCGCATATGTCACCGGTATTGCCATGACCGATATCTTGACTTACCTTTATCAAGATGAAAATGCGCTTGTCGCCGCGATGCTTTATCGTAGCGCCCGCAAATCGATTATTAGCCTCGCGGAAATTGAAAAAAAATTCGGTGCCGATATCTCAACCTTGGTCAAAGATACCTTGGCGATGGGAAAACTGTCCGAAATCATCGAAAGCAATAAGCGCTTAGAAGACCATTTCGTTAATAATCAGCGTGATCAGCTCTCCAACATTTATAGTATGCTCATCTCTGTGACCAACGATGTCCGCGTGGTGCTGATTAAACTGGCTGAACGTACCTTTGCCATGCGCGAACTGACTTTTTCTGGTGAAGAACGACAATATCGGGTCGCGCGTGAGGTTATGACCATTTATGCGCCACTGGCTCACAGGCTGGGCATTGCCCAATTAAAATGGGAGCTTGAAGATTTAGCCTTTCGCTATCTGGCGCCTGAGCGTTATAAAGAGATTGCCAAACTTTTATCAGAAAAACGCAGCGAACGTGAGTCTTATATTCAGCGCGTACAAGATAAGCTCAATGAAGCGTTGGCGGAAGCGGGTATCGAAGGCGAGGTTTCAGGCCGCGTCAAGCATATTTATTCTATTTACCGAAAAATGAAGCTCAAAGGTTTATCCTTTGATCAGCTATATGACATTCGCGCGCTACGGGTCTTGGTCAATAATCCTTCAGATTGCTATCACGTGTTGGGCTTGGTACACGGTTTATGGCGCTATATCCCTGAGCAATTCGACGACTATATTACCAATCCAAAATCAAATGGTTATCGCTCGCTTCATACCGCCGTTATTGCCGAAAATAAATCGCTAGAAGTACAAATTCGTACTCAAGAAATGCACTTCGAGGCCGAGCTTGGCATGTGCGCACACGTCAATTACAAAGAAGGCCTGAAAAATAAAAAGGACAATTACCTTAACCAAAGAATCAGCTCATTACGTCAGCTCTTATCGATTAATAACGAAACGCGCAATCAGCCGCGCTCAGCATTACTGACTGGCGAAGAATTAGAAGAAATCGAGTTCGACGATGATGAGCAGTTGGTTGATTTCGATGAGCTCGAGCGTATTTATATCTTTAGTCGTGATGGCGATATTACCGAGCTGCCAAAAGGCGCCACTGTACTGGACTTCGCTTATTATGTACACACGCAAGTCGGTAACCGAGCGCAAGCGGCGCGCGTCAATCAGCGCTATGTGCCGCTGACTTACCAGTTAAAAACGGGCGAACAAGTTGAGATTATTACCAAAGCCTCGCGTGAACCCAATCGCGATTGGCTAGTCGCCTCGCTCGGTTATATTCATACCAATCGCGCGCGCTCAAAACTGCGTCAATGGTTTAATAAGCAAGACCGCGATAAAAATATCGAGATAGGTCGCCAAATGCTCAGTAAAGAGCTTGAGCGCTTGTCGGTGCACCCAAACAGTATTGATTTAAACGATTATATCCAGCATTTTAACGTCAATAATACCGATGATATCGTGGTTGGTTTGGTCACGGGTGATATCAGTCTTAATCAATTGACCAGTCATATTTCACGCCAGTTAGATTTAGAGCCTGAAAAACCTGAAGAAGATTTCACCCCAAGTATCGATACGAGAAACGCGGGGAAACTTGATGCTTATAAAATCCGTATCGATGGTTTGGATAATATCGAGATTAACCTAGCCGGCTGCTGCCATCCTGTCCACGGTGAACCTATCGCAGGCTATATTACCTTATCGCGCGGCGTCAGCGTACATAACCGTGGCTGCCCCGAATACCTGCGCTTGATTGAACGGGATCCTGAGCGTGAAATTGAAGCCGCTTGGACAGTTAAAGCTGGTCGTTATCAGCCGGTAGATATCCATGTCGAAGCCTATGACAGGCGCGGGTTACTGCGTGATTTGACCCAAATTATTGATAAAGAAAATGTCAATATTCGTCAGGTTGAGACGCTCAGTAACGATGACAATATCGCCTTTTTAAAGTTTCATATTGAAGTTTCAGGGCTCGCGCATTTGTCTAAGTTACTTGCCAAGCTCGAGCAGCAGCATGGTATTTTGCATGCTCGCCGTGCTGTTGTTTGATAGCTTAAACTTTAAAATCTTTGAAAATAACCTTTATATATAATAGAGTCTGATAAGAAATACTATGCCTGAGTTGCCGGAAGTAGAAACCACCAAAACCAGCCTGACACCTTTATTAGGTCAACAAGTGGTCGATGTCAAAGTTTTTCAACCAAAATTACGCTGGTCGATGCCCGATGATTTAAACCAACTGGTTGATTATACTTTGGACAGTGTCGAGCGCCGAGCGAAGTATTTAATCCTAAATTTTATACCGCTCACTTCTGTTAATACCAACGCTTCTATTCAGCCAAATAGCTTAGCACCGCGTCAACTTTTGATTCACCTTGGTATGTCGGGTAGCTTACAGCAACATAGCTATGGCACCGATAAGCGTAAACATGACCATTTAGTAGTGACATTTAGCGGCGCTGATAATAGCCAAACACAGCTACATTATTATGATCCGAGGCGATTTGGCTCAGTGCTATGGTTTAAAGATTACGGTCATAAGCTTTTGGATCATTTGGGTCCCGAGCCATTATCAGCAGATTTTACCGCTGATTATTTATATCATTTAATACAGCGCTCGGACAATCCAAATCAAACCTTGGATAACAACATAGCTAACAAAACCAATAGCAAGCAGCCTATCAAGCGCGCGATTAAATCAGTAATTATGGAGCAGCAAGTCGTTGTTGGCGTTGGTAATATTTATGCAACTGAAAGCCTTTATTTATCAGGTATTCATCCGGCAACACCAGCCAATGAAGTATCTCATGAGCAAATAGTTATCTTGGTTGAGCATATCAAAGCCATTTTAAAAAAGGCCATCACGCTAGGTGGTTCCACATTACGCGATTTTGCCGTTGCCAGCGGTCAAACCGGCTACTTCCAGCAAACTTTAAATGTTTATGGTAGACAGGGCGAAACCTGTCCGCATTGCGATACGCTATTAGAAAATATTAAGTTAAATGGGCGTGCCAGTGTCTTCTGCCCTAACTGTCAGCCTACTAAATAATCCATTTCTAAACTCCCTCACAGCTGAAGATTTAAAAAGTCTGCAAAGCTATAAAGCACTGAATTGCCACAATGAATACTTTTTATGGAAATCTGATTTAACGCTATTAAAAACTCCATTCAAACTTATTCGTTTTAAGAAACATCTTTCATATAAATATATCCTGCGCATTTTTGTTGCTTATTGACTTAAATCTTGCTTTAATAGTGCCAATATTTACATAAATAGTGCAAAGCGTTTATTTATCTGTAATATTAAAACTATTTATCAATGCCTATCGTTGTCGCATTATTTCTATAGGGAAGTTGTCTCTGTATGGAAATAGCAGCAGCTATGAATCATACTTCTTATGAGTTTTAGGATATCATTATGAGCGCTCCAGCTAAAATGAAACGCACAGCTAAATATAAACTACTGACCATGATGGCAAGCATAAGCTTGATTTTTGCTAGCATGCAGCCCGTTCTAGCAGCGATAGAAATCGATGAAACGGATTTTGGCCCCTCTTATGAGACCATGGCAGTTGATACTATTGTTGGTAAACCATTACAGTTAGTGACCGCTGTGGCAGGCACCGCCGCTTATCTTGTTAGTCTGCCCTTCTCGCTTATCGGCGGTAACGCCGACCAAGCACAGCAGAAATTATTCGTTGAACCTTGGGATGCCATGGGACGCTGCCTAGGCTGTACGGTTGCCGAAGACAATTATTATAAGTCACAAGTCGTTGATAATAACGTGGTCCGTATTGTCGTCGATCAACCCTCAGAAATTCTGATTAATACCAATGACTATGTGGTAGTTAAACCTTAATTAAAAAACTTCGAGCTTATCAATCGACAATAAAAAAGGCTAACTTATCGTTAGCCTTTTTTGATTTTGGTAAGCGAATTATATGATTTTATTTTGTAAGGTGAGTATTACTCAGCTTAGCGCTAATCTCACGCAGTAATTGCACCTCTTCTGACGGCTCTGCAACCGCTTCTTCTACCTCATCTGCACGGCGTAATCTATTAACCATTTTTACCATCATAAATATGATAAACGCCAAAATTAGGAAGTTAATCAACACTGTGATAAAGCTACCATAAGCCAACACCGGTACGCCTGCTGCCTTAAGTGCATCATAAGTCATTGCCACACCTTCAGGCGCATCTCCTAGTATAAAAAACATATTTTTAAAGTTGATTTCGCCGCCCGCAATAAAAGCAACGATAGGCATAATAATATCTTCAACTAAAGAAGTCGTGATGGTCGCAAAAGCGCCACCAATGATGACACCGACCGCTAGGTCCATCACGTTACCTTTTAAAGCAAATTCCTTAAACTCAGATACCATACTCATAATGTCACTCCTTGAAAGTTTAATTAATTATTATATAGATGATGAACTAGATTTTCTAATGTCGAGTCTTTAAACCTTTCTAAATAGATAGCACTTATTGATTAGATCATTTTTATTATATATGAAAACCAAGCACACAAAAAAGCAATATAAAGTGAACTTTATTTTGCTCACCTTATACTGCTAATTTTCGATGTCAAAGCTAATCATGAAAAATTAGCTTTGAGTACTTTTCTAAAATTGAAAATATAAATTACCAAGTAATTTACGTATCGATATTAAGCATTTTTCTTGCGTCCATGACGCTTACGCTCATTTTCAGTCAAATAACGCTTACGCAGACGTATGGCTTTTGGCGTTACTTCTACTAACTCATCATCTTGAATGAATTCAAGCGCTTGCTCAAGGGTAAACTTAACCGCTGGCGTCAGCGTCAACGCTTCATCAGTACCACTGGCACGGACGTTGGTTAATTGTTTAGCAGTCGTTGGATTGACAACCATATCATCGTTACGAGAGTTTAGACCAACAATCATACCTTCATAAACTTCAAGCTGTGGCTCAGCAAATAATTTACCACGTTTTTGTAGGTTAAATAGGGCGAAACCTAAGCAAACACCATTGGCCATAGAAACCAATACACCGTTTGAGCGACCACCAACATCACCGATCTTTTGTGGACCGTAATGTGAGAAGCTTGAAGTCATGATACCGGTGCCCGAGGTCAGGGTTAAAAACTCTGAACGGAAACCAATCAAACCACGCGCAGGCATAGTCGCTTCAATACGCATACGACCTTTACCATCAAGCTCCATATTGGTCATCTCGCCTTTACGCAAGCCGACTTGTTCCATAATTGGACCTTGATGCGCGTCTTCAATATCAAAGACAACATTTTCATACGGTTCTTGTAGCTTGCCATCTACTTCTTTAACAATAACTTCTGGACCTGATACGCCAAGCTCAAAACCTTCGCGGCGCATGTTTTCGATCAATACTGATAAATGTAGCTCACCACGACCTGATACTTTAAATTTATCTGGAGACTCGGTGTCTTCTACACGTAGCGCCACGTTGTGAATCAATTCACGCTCAAGACGCTCACGAATATTACGTGATGTCACAAATTTACCTTCACGACCGGCAAATGGTGAATTGTTTACTTGGAAGTTCATCGATACCGTTGGTTCATCAACAGTCAATGCTGGTAACGCTTCAACATGGTTAGGGTCACAAATGGTGTCTGAAATATTTAGCGCATCAATACCGGTAATACAAACGATATCGCCCGCTTGCGCATCGTCTACTTCAATACGCTCAAGACCGTGATAACCCATGATTTTTAGGATACGACCGTTACGCGTTTTACCATTCTTATCAATGACAGTCACAGGCGTATTGGTTTTAACTTTACCGCGTTGAATACGGCCAATACCGATAACGCCAACGAAGCTGTTATAGTCAAGGCTAGAAATTTGCATGCGGAAAGGTGCATCTGCATCGACTTGCGGTGGCTGTACCACATCAACGATTGTTTTGAACAACGGCGTCATGTCATCCGCCAAGTTATCTGCTTCCAAACCAGCAATACCGTTTAAGGCAGATGCATAAACCACTGGGAAATCTAATTGCTCGTCAGTAGCACCCAAATTATCAAATAGATCAAAGATTTGATCCATTACCCAATCAGGACGTGAACCAGGACGGTCAATTTTATTGATAACCACAATCGGCTTTAGGCCTTGCTCGAACGCCTTTTGAGTTACGAAACGGGTTTGCGGCATTGGGCCATCAACACCGTCAACAACCAACAATACGCAGTCAACCATTGACATAACGCGTTCGACTTCGCCACCAAAGTCGGCGTGACCTGGGGTGTCGACAATATTAATACGGTATTCAGTGCCATCAGTGTCATCTGTCCAGCGGATGGCCGTATTTTTCGCCAAAATAGTAATGCCACGCTCTTGCTCAATATCACCTGAATCCATTGCGCGTTCCGCAATGTTTGCACGGTCGCCAAAAGTACCAGATTGATGTAATAACTTATCAACCAAAGTGGTTTTACCGTGGTCAACGTGGGCAATAATTGCAATGTTACGCAGGTGTTTGATATCGTTCGCCATATAAAATGCTCGTTTCGTCTTAAAAAATGCAGTAGCAGTAAGCACCGCTGGATAAACTGTTAACATCAACCAGATAGACATGATTGGCTTAGGATTAAATAATTGCACAATACGTACAGCAATTTAATATTAACGAAATCAAATACCTATGCTGATAAATCCATCGTACAGATAGCTATGCTAATGTACACTTTGTCAGTTTACAAAGTGTTTGGGTCGCTAGTATAACATTATTGCGCTATCAATTTATGCAATAACTTACTTTTCTGAGTGTATAAATAAAAAAAAGCCACCCAAAGGATGACTTTTTTTGTAACTAATTAAGTTAATACATAATTAGTAGCGTCTACTTACTGAACAACCATATCTTTAGTTTGTTCAACAGTCATGGTTTTGTCACCAGTAATGATGGCATATACACGACGGTTCATAGCGCGACCTTCTTCAGTGTTGTTATCAGCGATTGGTTGGTCATAACCATAGCCAACTGTTGATAGACGGTTTGGCTCGATACCAAATTCGTTGGTCAACATAGATTTCACAGCAACTGCACGGGCTTCAGATAAACGTTGGTTATAACGTGCTGAAGGACCTGTTTTAGAAGCGTGACCTTCAACGCGAGCGGTAGAGTTAGGATACTCACGCATCTTCTCTGCTACTTTAGCGATTTCAGGTTTGTATTGGTTTTTGATAGTTGATTTGTCGTTATCAAAGAACACACGTAGTTCCATTTTTAGTTCATCAGTAATATCTACTGGTACTGGGCAACCGCGCTCATCAACCACTACGTTCATTGGAGTGCCTGGGCATGCATCGATGCTATCAGGTACGCCATCACCGTCAGAGTCAAGATCAGACTCAACGACTACTACTGGAGCAGTATCAACTAGTGGCTCTTGCATTGGCGGTACAGCAACAGTAGGTGCTAAATGACCACCTAGTACGACTTCTAGACCGGCCAAAGCCATGCCTTCCCACCAGTTTTGGTCAAAGTTATGAATCGCACGAGCTTCACCACGTAGGCTTAGTGCATCATTGATACGATACATAGCACCTAGACCTAGGTTACCGATGGTATCTTTAGTACTTGTAACTTCGTTACCAGAAGCATCTTCGATTTCGATTTTAGATTGACCAGCACCAACTAATGCATATGGTTTAAATGCGTTATCAGTGTAGCCACTGAATTCTTCAAAACCGATCAAGAAGTTACCAGAAATCATTTCTTGTTCAGTATCATAAGAGCCTGAAAGAGGATTGCCAGAGCTATCTGCACCAATAGCATCAGTATTTGATACACCATACTCAACTTGGAACTGAGTAGAAGGCGTTAGTTCAATACCGAGTGCTGCACCAGTATATAAACCATTTTCTTTATAAAAGTTTTCGCCGCTTCCATTATAGTTTTCTAATAGCTCACGTTGCTCATCATCAGCGCCTTCACTGTAATGATAACCAAGTAATAATGGGCTAATAGTAACACCCGCGTTTGCTGCTAGTGGAGCCGCTGTAATGGCAAATAATGCCAAAGCAATTTTATTTAATTTCATGAACTTCCTCCAAAGGATAATTTTAGTAATGCGTCAAGCAAAACCGCATCTTAAGATGCCCAAAAGCAGACATCATTTACGAATTTGAAATTACAAAGCAAAACCAATTAAGAAGTAGCTTAGCGATTATCAATTCAATTTACAACTTTTTTCGTTAACCAGCTACACATTATTACACGATAATGTCATAACTAAAACACATTAGCCAGCTTAACTTACTGACGACTAACACACTTTACACTCTTTATCTTTTGTGTGTGAGGTCGCAATAGATGATGAAACGAATCCTATCTATTGTTTCAAGATATTTTAATACAAATCGTTAATTTTCTCTATCCTTAAAACTCCTTATTCACGAATTGAAACATTCTTTGACAGTAGACATATATTTGGTTTATATTCGGATAATTGAACTTTTTTTTACTAATAGCTGATAGTATAAAACTTACGCAAATTTTATAGTTACTTGAAATTCGGGCGCAATATTCAGGTTAGTCGATTATTAATGTATAGCCGTACCTCTTGTATAGGTAGCAGTCTCTCATGATTGAATTATATAAAGTATCGTCAAGAAAGCAGACGCATTTTCAAGCACATAATAAATATGGCTTTACCTTGATAGAGCTGATTGTTACTGTCGCTGTGCTGACTATTATAGTAATGATTGCGACGCCCTATATTCTAGAGCAATTAGCAAGCATGGAAGCAAAACGTATCGAGAGCCAAATTAAAAATACGCTAAAGTTAGCGAAAGCTGAAAGCCACATTAGAAGACAAAACTTGTTGGTTTGTCTTTCTAATGACGGCGCTACATGTCATAGAGACAGCTATAAGAAGCTATTATTATTTTTAGATGCAAATAATAATAAAAACTTCGACTTAGGAGTTGATGACCTGCTAGAAGAACAGGCTTTAGAACCTAAATACAGCACCTTGTATTTACGGGTAGGAAATAATCGCCATTACACTAAATTCTGGGGCGATAGCGGTAAACCTCGCGGCCATTTCGGACATATTAAGTACTGTCCAACCTCAACTTATAATCATGCCATGTATCAAATCTCATTCAACCAAGGCGGAGGCATTACTTATAAGCCTAATGCAAGCCACCCTACTGATTGTGGACAATAGAAATTACGACATTAAGTGTTTAAACATTTTGACGCATAGCAGACTTCATCATAACAACCGCTTGCTCTAACCCCACAAAAACAGCATCAGCAATAAGAGCGTGTCCGATATTTAGCTCATATATACCATCAATTTGCGCAATAGCGTGGACATTATCACGCGTCAAACCATGACCCGCATTAACCAAAAGCTTGGGATCAGCATGTTGCGCGGTTTGCACAGCTTGCTTAATTCGAGTAAGCTCATCATTCTTTTTAGCGATATTACCTGCTAAACCCGCTTCCGCATAGGCACCAGTATGCAATTCAATTGCATCTGCCCCACAGCTTACCGCTGCCGCAATCTGCTTGTCTTCTGGATCAATAAATAAAGAAACCTTGACACCTACTGCTTGTAATTTACTAACATAATCTGTTAGCCAAGCTACCTGCCCTGCAACGTCAAGTCCGCCTTCGGTAGTCAATTCGGCACGTTTTTCAGGTACTAGACATACCCAATACGGCTTAACTTGACGAGCAATCTCTAGCATCTCAGCCGTTGCTGCTATCTCCAAGTTCATTCTGGTGGTTAGCTGCTCAGCTATCTCATAAACGTCAGCGTCTTGAATGTGTCGGCGGTCTTCACGCAAATGAATGGTGATACCATCAGCTCCAGCTTGCTCACATAGCAGAGCAGCCGCCAAGGGGCTAGGGTAACTGACACCGCGAGCCTGACGTAAGGTCGCTACATGGTCAATATTTACCCCTAACAGAGGCCTTTTTAAGGCTTTTTGTGAAGTTTGTGCTAAGTTGGAAGTCTTTACTGTTGCATTAATCATAAAAAAATCCTTTTATACATATTGAAGTAATTTACTAAAAAATAGTTTATAGAATATTGGTATCTTACGCTTAAGTTAAGATTGATAGCGCTGTTGCTGCTGCCAAAGTAAGCGACTTTGTAAAGGCTGATAATCGAGCAAATGATCAATCAATTGTCGATGCAAACGTGACCATGCATTGAGATTTGAGGTAGATAAACCTTGCTCTGCCATCGATAAAATCTCATTACCTTTAAAAATGTTTTGTGTAACAGCTATATCATCATTATGAATAATTGGCACTAAGCCCACATCAGGTAGGAAACGGTACCAGGTGTCGAGCTCGATAGCTTGATCTAAACTGTCATGTTTTAAGGTTAAAGCAAAGCCTAATTCGTTGAACAAATACGCTTCAAACTGACGCAAACACAGACGCAGCCCGTCCGCAGTTAAAGGCTGCTTAAGCTGCTGTAGGCTATTTTGGTAGTGTTGCCATAATATTGGCATGGGATCTTCGGTGGGTAATAGTCGCCACAGTATTTCATTTAAATACAAGGCTGCATACTGATGTTGTCCGCTGATATTTTCATGATGCAGCGTCTGGGCTAGATTTACGTTACTGTCTTTTAGTGCTAAAGAATTTTGGGCTACTGAATCTTGAATCGAGCTTAATGGCGCGATATTAATCTGCGTGAATGTTTTTAAATCGCGTTTACCACTGGCAAAAAGTTGCAGGGGCATAAAAAGCGGCGCGCCTTTTTTGCCAACGCCATGGATGACACCATGTTGCTGAGAAAACAGATAGTATAAGGCGCGCTTTTCTTGGTAGGGGCGCTGATGTAATAAATAACCGATTAACGCTTCATTACGCATGGATTATTACCTCAGCCGTGGTGATATAGAGACATGGCGATAAACATCTACTCACCATGCTTTTTTAATCGTGCTTAATATCCTAAACTGGTCAAAGCGCGCTCATCATCAGACCAGCCGCGTTTCACTTTCACCCACAGTGTTAACATGATTTTTTTATCAAACAGCTGTTCCATGTCTTTACGCGCATCCATGCCGACCTGTTTGATACGCTGACCCTTATCACCAATGACAATCGCTTTTTGTCCGCTACGCTCAACATAAATGGTCGCATCGATAAAAGTGACCGCTTTACGCGGACGGCCAGTTTTGGGGTCAATATGCGCCGCTTCGTCTTTAAAACCATCAATCTGTACTGTCAAATCGTAAGGTACTTCATCACCGGCACTACGCATGATTTTTTCGCGAATAATTTCACTGGCTAAGAAGCGCTCTGAGCGATCGGTAATCTGCTCGCTATCATAGATAGGGTCGGCGATTGGCAAATGCGAGGCTATCACTTCTTGCAAGCGGTCTAGGTTTTGATTTTTTAAAGCAGAAACAGGAACGATATCAGCGAAATCAAAACTTTCATTAAACGTTTCGATCAGTGGTAACACGCTACCTTTATCTTTTAGCGTATCGGCTTTATTAATCACCAATACTACGGTCAGATTGGTATCGCCAAGCTTTTGTAGGGTCAACAAATCGTCATCACGCCACTGATCTGAATCAACGACAAATAAGACCAAATCAACATCAACCAATGCAGAGACGGCTGCTTTATTCATACGCTCATTGATAGCGCGTACCTCATTGCGATGAATACCTGGGGTATCAACAAACACCGCTTGCATCTCGTCATTGGACAAAATGCCGTGAATACGGTGACGGGTGGTTTGCGGTTTACGCGATGTGATAGACAGCTTTTGACCCAATAAATGGTTCATCAAGGTTGATTTACCCACATTTGGGCGACCAACAATCGCCACATAACCGGCTTTAAAATCTTCAGCGACATGGGCATTGTTATTTGATGAAAAGAACTCTTCTATCGTCGCATCGTTATCTAACGTCGTATCTTCGGTGTTATTAACTTTTAGATTGGTATCGTTTAATCTGACGTTGTTTTTCTGCGCGTCATCTTGTACAACGTCATTTTCTTCAGCCATATTTTGGTTTGAACTCATATCTGGGTTTTCGGTCATATCTCTGGCATTATCTTCATTATTTAATGGCAAATCACGGTGATTGCTCATGGGTTAATCCTATGGAGGTTGTCATCAGTTATGCCACTTATTAATTGTTTAAAGAAAAGCGACATAAGATTGATCATGTTAAAAAGATTGAAAATTTCAAAAAACAATTCCTTGAAATTATTTATTAAAATCATCGAATTTAGTATTAGAGAAAATGGTTTTTAAAAAATGAGCTTTAAAAAACTAGGTACGTCTTTTTGGCTGTCCTGGCAGTTTATGTAGCTGATTAATCATTAATTCTGCTGCTTTTTGCTCAGCGATACGGCGACTTTCACCAGATTCGGTAATATCAGGACAATTATTTATATTAACTTGACAACGCACCACAAAGATTTGGTGCGGAGCGTTACCACGGGTTTCCATCAGCTCATAATGTGGCAAATCAAACTGCTTAGATTGCAGCCATTCTTGTAAACGGCTCTTGGCGTCTTTTAGCGCTTTTTGGTCACTGACATTGTCTATGAGATCACCATACCACGATAGCACGCACGCACGGGTAATATCCATATCTTGACTGTCTAAATAAATAGCGCCTATTAATGACTCTACCGCATCTGCCAAGATAGAAGCACGATTGCGCCCGCCGCCTTTTCGCTCACCCACGCCCAATATCAAATGATTAGACAGCTCTAGGTTTTGCGCAATAATTACTAGCGATTCCTGCCGTACCAAAGTTGCCCGCATGCGCGTCAGACGGCCTTCATTTTGCGTAGGATAGCGGTGATATAAGGCCTCACCAACGATCATCCCTAATAAAGCGTCGCCCAAAAACTCTAAGCGCTCATAGTTTTTCTTACTATCAAAGGAACGATGGGTAAGCGCCAGCTTAGGCAAGCTTAAATCATTAAACACATAGCCCAACTTGCGCGACAAGATCGCTAACCGTTGAATAAATTCTGCGCTAATAATAAGCGTGTCATCAGACACGCTATTTTTATGGGGATTGGGAACCGCTTGAGGAGACTGCGAAGTTGGTTTCATGCGTGGTCTGTGTGTATCCCTTTTTTTCAGTGGTAAATATAATGCAATACCAGTGTTTTAGAAATTGGTTAGAAAATTAAAAATAACAAAGTACTTTATTACTTTGATTTTAACGCTTTAAGTTTTGATATATAAGCTTTAATAGTTAAATTACTCAGCAGTAGTAGCATCAATGTCGCCTTCAAAGCGATTAACGATATCGATATTACCAAAAAAATTATTGGTGGTTTCATACTTCTTATGAATAGCCAATTGACCTGGTTTCTTATCAGTAAAAGTAAACACTTCTTCTGCTTTGGTATCATAATCGGCGTTAATAGACAGCTGCTTATTCACGCGCTCTACAAACTGCTTGGCCGTTTCTTTATTGGCATTGGACTCTTTAAGCTGCGCACTTAAGGTTTTTGTCAATTGGTAATCGCCAATTTGCGCTGGAGCAATAGCGACGAGCAATTTAGCAGCCACGCCCAAAACGATAATAATAAAAACGACACTCGTTACACTAGCACCGCGCTGCGAAGACAACCCAGATAACTGCTGCACCATAAGACCTCTCAAGGGGTAAGTTGCTATAGGTAAACTGCCATATTTAGAAAACTGTCTTGTTAACAACCTTTAATATGATGGTTTTTATTAAACAACCATCATATTAGCACAAACTATTATCGGTACATTATTCTTTAGCACAGCATTATTCTTTAATGCAGCAATAATATTAATCAATACTACCATTGCGCTTAAAGGTTGGTAAGTTAAGACCGGGCGGTTTATGCATCCAAATATAGACCGCTTTACCCGCTAAATTATCATCGGGCACAAAACCCCAAAAACGTCCATCAGCACTACGGTCGCGGTTGTCACCCATTACAAAATAATGACCTTCTGGCACTTTGATACGCCATTCTGTGCCTTCAGAGCTGACCACTTCCGGCGATTCTTGCTGTAAAAACGGCGCGTACTGCGAGCTATTCATATCCGCTAAATAGCGAACCAAGTGTTTGTTGTCGCCTTGAATCTCTTCAAAGTACTTTGCCTCACTTTCTTCTTGCTGCCCCATTCGTATGGCATTGTCTTCAGTCAAGACCTGTCCAGGTGCCACTTGTCCGGCTGGATATAGCTGTGAGGTCAGCTCAGCATCGGCGTCAAAATTGACCGCTTTGGTAGGAACTGGCGTATCATTAATTGCCAGCGTCCCTTGATTATAACTGACGGTATCGCCCGGCAAGCCGATCACGCGCTTAATATAGTAAATACTTGGGTTTTCTGGGTAGCGGAAAACGGCCACATCGCCATGCTCAGGCGCGCCTGTATCAAGCACTTTATTATAAGTCAGCGGCAGACGTACGCCATACGCGTATTTATTGACCGCGATAAAATCACCCGTATACAAGGTTGGCACCATCGACGATGAAGGAATATTAAACGGCTCAATCAAGAATGAGCGCACTATCAAGACCACCGCTAACACTGGGAAAAAATCATATGCCCAACGGACCAGTAAGCTTTCTTTACCGCGACCGCGGGTTTTACGCTGTTTGAGCGTCAGCTTCTCTAATAGCCAAATAATACCTAGGCCAATGGTTAATGGCACTAAAATTAAATTAAAATCAAAATCCATACGAATTTGCCTATTAACGAGCTGAAAATCAAACTACGGTTGCAGTAAAGCTGTCTATGCCAAATATTGCTGTGTTTTTATCTTTTAAAATATAATGAACGTTTAATTATCGACCTGCAAGACGGCTAAGAAGGCTTCTTGTGGAATCTCGACGTTACCCACTTGCTTCATACGTTTTTTACCCGCTTTTTGCTTAGACAGTAGTTTTTTCTTACGTGAGACGTCACCGCCATAACACTTCGCTAGGACGTCTTTACGCATGGCTTTGACGGTACTACGACCGATAATTTGACTGCCAATTGCCGCTTGAATCGCCACATCAAACATCTGACGTGGAATCAGCTCTTTCATCTTAGTAACCAGCTGATTGCCACGGAAACGTGCTTGATCTTGGTGTACAATCATCGCTAAGGCATCGACTTTATCGCCATTGATGAGGACGTCAACTTTGACCAATTTATCAGCTTGATAGCGCTCGAAATTATAATCGAGCGACGCAAATCCGCGTGACACTGATTTTAGGCGGTCAAAGAAGTCCATGACCACCTCGCCCATCGGAATATCAAAAATCAACTGCACTTGACGACCCATAAAACGCATATCGACTTGGACGCCGCGGCGCTCAATACATAGTGTCATAACGTTACCCAAGTAATCTTGCGGCACTAAAATCTGACAGCGGGCAATTGGCTCACGGAACTCTTCGATATTATTTGGTTCAGGCAATCTTGACGGGTTATCTACGTAAATGACTTCGCCATTTTTCTTTTCAATCTCATAAATAACCGACGGCGCGGTGGTGATTAAATCCAAGTCATATTCACGCTCTAAACGCTCTTGGATAATCTCCATGTGCAGCATACCTAAGAAGCCACAGCGAAAACCAAAGCCGAGCGCGTCGGAGGTATCAGGCTCAAAGTATAGCGACGCATCGTTAATCTGAAGTTTTTGCAGCGCTTCACGGAATTTTTCAAAATCACTAGAATCTACTGGGAACATACCAGAATAAACTTGCGGCGTGATTTGCTTAAATCCAGGAATACGCTCAACATCAGGCGTACTGGCATGGGTAATCGTATCGCCAACAGGTGCACCAGCAATATCTTTGATTCCTGCGATAACAAAGCCTACTTCGCCCGCTTGTAAAATACCTGTGTCTACAGGTTTCGGGGTAAAGACACCAATTGAGCCCACTAAGTGCGCCTCTTTGGTCGACTTAATATACAGCTTATCGCCTTTTTTAATCGTTCCTTCACGCACACGTACTAAAGAAACCACGCCCAGATAGTTATCAAACCATGAGTCGATAATCAATGCCTGTAGCGGTGCATCACGGTCGCCCGTTGGCGCAGGAATAAATTCAACCAAGGCTTCTAGCAGTTTATCGACACCAAGACCGGATTTTGCTGAGACGCGCGGCGCATCAACAGCATCAATACCGATAATGTCTTCAATCTCTTGAATCACGCGCTCAGGCTCAACTTGCGGCAAGTCAATTTTATTTAAAACCGCCATCACCTCTAAGCCTTGGTCAACAGCGGTATAACAGTTGGCAACCGACTGTGCTTCAACGCCTTGTGCGGCATCAACGACCAATAGCGCGCCTTCGCAAGCCGCTAATGAGCGTGAGACCTCATAAGAGAAATCGACGTGACCGGGCGTATCAATGAAGTTTAGCTGATAACGCTCACCGTTAGGATGATCATAAAACAAGGTCACAGACTGGGCTTTAATAGTGATGCCGCGCTCACGCTCAATGTCCATAGAATCAAGAACTTGCGCCTGCATCTCACGATCTTGCAAGGCACCACACATTTGAATAAAACGGTCAGCAAGGGTCGACTTGCCGTGATCAATGTGGGCAATAATAGAAAAGTTACGAATATTGGCTAATGCAGTCACAAAGCGCCTACTAAATAATGGAGGATTGAATAACGGATATACATAGTGTCAGATGGCAACCGTCGAATACATACTTATAGCTCATACTGGCCAATACGCCAAAAGAGACAGATTAAGTACCTACTGTATTGCCGCAATTGAAATGCCCACAGCGCAAATGACTAACTTTTATGACGCGCAGGCATACGAAGGTATTCTAGCAGTTTTCCGCTATAAAGTAAGTTGATTTTGTCAGCAAGCAAAAATCAGGCAAAAAAAAACCAATCATAAGATGATTGGCATTTTATTACTGCTGGTCTTACTAAATATGGTGGCGATGAAGAGACTTGAACTCTTGACCTCACGATTATGAGTCGTGCGCTCTAACCAGCTGAGCTACATCGCCATTTAAGGCTCGGTATAATACCGATAGAGAGGACTGGCGTCAACCCCTAATTAGCATTTTTTGCGAAAAATACGCATTTCATCCAAATTAACGGTAAATATGCATAATACTAACGATAAAAACGAACCGCAAAACAAAAAAGTTGGTAGACCGATAAGCCGGGTTCTGTCGTGGACGATCATTCCTCTAGGCGTATCATCGCTGATACGCTCAAGCAACCTACCCGCATCGAACGCGGGCCGCGCCATATCGATGCCTATTTGGTCTTGCTACGCGTGGAGTTTACCCTGCCGTGAGATGTTGCCATTCACGCGGTGCGCTCTTACCGCACCCTTTCACCCTTACCGATAATGTCTTGCGACACCAAAGGCGGTCTGCTCTCTGCTGCACTTGTCGTCAAGTTACCCTGCCCAGCCGTTAGCTGGCACGCTGCCCTATGTAGCCCGGACTTTCCTCCCCTGCGCATCTGTTGCCAGTGTGCAGCGGCGATCGCCTAGTCTACCAAGCGCGCTAGTATAGCAAAATTAGTATCAGGTGTGGAAAGTGTTTTGCGCTTATTTATTTGTTGCTATAAAACTATTTAAATAAAAGCGTTTAAATAAAATCTGGCGGTAAAGCTAAATTATCATTACCTATAGTGCTATTTGTCTGTTGCGCCATTTGTAACCAATAGCTGTTTGGATAATGGCGCGCTAGATAGTTTTTCAAATACTCAATCGTACTATTGGCAATCTCATCATCTGTCTGAGCGGCACTATCATGAATATGGTTATAAATCACGCTATGCAGCGTTAAACCGCGCGCCTTGATTACCTCCAAACTCAGCAAGGTATGATTGATACTACCAAGCCGCCCTGAGGTTACCAAAACAACTGGATAGCCCTGCTCAGCGATATAATCTAAGGTTAATAGTTGTTCAGTGATTGGTACCAGTAACCCGCCTGCGCCTTCTAATAGTACCGCGTCGTAGCTTTGTTGCAATTGCTGCGTAGTTTTAGTGATAACTTTGGGGTCTAGAACGTCGTTAGCAAGCTTGACAGATAAATGCGGCGACGCGGGTTTTTCATAACGATACAGACAAGTGGTAAAGTCTAAATCACAAGGCTGCAATGGAATTCCCATTAATTGACGATGAGTGACAATATCATCTGCAATATTCATTTTACCACTAGCTGAATCGATACTAACGCCTGTTTGTACCAGCTTTTGAGTGATGACGCTAATGCCTTGCTGCATCAGCGCTTTCGCCATCATACCTGTGGCATAAGTCTTGCCAATATCGGTATCAATGCCGGATATAAATAGCACACTCATAGCGAAACTCTGTTGGTCGTAGACATTTGACCCAAATAAATAGTGACGACGGTTAGTAGCGCTTGGCACAACGTCACCAGTTCGTCATCGCTAATGACATAAGGCGGCATAATATAGACCAATTTGCCAAAGGGTCTGACCCAAATGCCATTGTCAATCAGCAAAGATTGAAAAACTGGCATATCAACCGCCTCATCTAGCTCAATCACAGCGACCGCGCCTAAACAACGAACATCCGCAACGCCATTTAAATTTGCCGCTGTGGCTAGCTGCTCATCCATGATAGTTTGCATATTTGTGGTACGCGATTCGATATCATAAGATAAGATTAAATCAATCGACGCACAAGCAACAGCACAGGCCAGCGGATTGCCCATAAAGGTCGGACCATGCATCAGGGCTGGATAGTCGCTTTGGCTAATGGTTTCGGCAACCTCACGGGTACAGAGGGTCGCTGCAAAGGTCATATAGCCGCCTGTTAGCGCCTTGCCAATGGTCATAATATCAGGACTAATATTGGCATGTTCGCAAGCAAATAGCTTGCCGCTACGCCCAAACCCAGTGGCGATTTCATCTGCAATGAGCAGTACGTCATTTTCATCACACAATTGGCGTAATAGTTGTAGATATTCCGGACTATAAAAGCGCATACCTCCTGCGCCTTGAATAATTGGCTCAATAATAAATCCGGCAAGCTGATGGCTATGTTTAGCAAAAAATGTGGTTAATTCATCACGCTCACTTTGTGTGAGCGGACGCTCAAATCCTAATGGCGGTGCAGGGACAAAATGCTGCAAAGGTAACTGTTTGCCATACAAGCTATGCATGCCGCCGACTGGGTCACAGACACTCATCGCGTGCCAGGTATCGCCATAGTAGCCGGAATGGGTCGAGGCAAATTGGTTTTTTTCAGTACGTCCAACCGCGATTTGATACTGCAGCGCCATTTTTAGCGCCACTTCGACTGCAATGCTGCCGCTATCGGCATAAAATATCGCATCAAGACCATCAGGGACAATGGATAATAATTTTTTGCCTAAATCTATCGCTGGCTGATGGGTCAAGCCGCCAAACATCACATGCGCCATTTTGCCCAGTTGTGCAATCATCGCTGCATTTAACTTGGGGTGATGATAGCCATGCACACTTGCCCACCATGACGACATACCGTCAATCAGGCGCGTGCCATCGTTAGTGACAATATAAATACCTTCAGCATGGTCGATGACGATATTAGGATAGGTGGGTGGTAAGCTGGCATAAGGATGCCAAAGGTGCTGTTGGTCGAAATCGTTGGTTGAGAGGTTGTTTGTTAAGGGGTCAGATCTCTTCATTTTTTATTTGCCAGTAATGCGTTTGTATTTTGCCAATAAATCGCTTTGGGTTTCGACGTGGTCTGGGTCATGCGGGATACAGTCGACAGGACAGATGACCACGCATTGCGGCTCATCAAAATGACCAACACACTCTGTACATAAATCAGGGTCGATGACATAAATATCATCGCCCTCTGAGATGGCTTCATTTGGGCAAGCAGGCTCGCAGACATCACAATTGATGCATTCATCGGTAATTAATAACGCCATAAACTGCTCCTTATTTGCTAGCAGTTGATAATAAATGGATACGTCCGTGGCTTACGATTATGCTTAATATTAAACCACCAACTCATCCTTAAAGCTTAACTTAGTAAGTGCTTCACTAAATGTTAGCTGCTGAGTTTTTTTATAAAAGCTTCTGAGACGCAAGGTGGCACAAATTTCGTCACATCGCCGCCAAGTTTGGCAATTTCACGAATCATAGTCGATGAGATAAACGAGTAATTTTGCGACGGCGTTAAAAATACCGCTTCAAAATTCTCATCAAGCTCGCGATTCATATTGGCTAGCTGAAACTCATATTCAAAGTCTGACATCGCGCGCAGACCACGCAAGACCGCCGTGGCGTTTTTTTCGCGCATAAAATCGACCAGCAAGCCTTCAAAACCAATCACCGACACTTGCGGCAAATCCGTAAATACCGTCTCGACCAAATGCACGCGCTCCTCAAAATCGAACAATGGTTTTTTATGATGACCAGAGGCCACGGCGATGACGACCTCATCGAACAATTTAGCCGCGCGTTTAACCAAGTCGACATGACCGTTGGTAATCGGGTCAAAGGTACCAGGGTATAAAATTTTGGTATGCAATTTTGAAGAAGTAGCAGAAGGGCTCATAACAGGGCTAATATAGTTAATGATAATGACCCATATGCTAGCAAATTTTGCTCAAACTTCCTACTTATCTGCTACATTTGTCCTAACAGCCGATTCACCTTTTCGCCGTGCGCTTTGCTACAATAGTCGGTTCGACTCATCGCTCTTAATAGGTAAAAAAATATCTACATTTAAGGGTTAGAATGAGGAACAGTTAGACAAGGACAGTTTATACAAACTATGTATGTAAAAGTCCTTATGGAGAAATTATGTCAAAAAAATCAAAAAAACCTGACAATCAAATCTGTGCCAATAAAAAAGCTCGTCACGAGTATTTTATTGAAGAAACCTTTGAAGCAGGTCTATCGTTACAAGGCTGGGAAGTGAAGGCCATTCGCGCTGGTAAAATGACGATTACCGAAGCGTATATTATCTTTCGTAATAATGAGGCGTTCTTGTTTGGCGCCCATATTCAGCCGCTGCTTTCAAGCTCAACACACGTCAGCCCTGACAGCATCCGCACCCGTAAGCTGCTGCTCAATCGCCGCGAAATCGAAAAACTCATGGGCGCGGTCAATCAAAAAGGCTATGCGTGCGTACCCTTATCTTGCTACTGGAAAAATTCCTTAGTGAAATGCCAGATTGCGCTTGCCGTCGGTAAAAAGCAGCACGACAAACGTAAAACGCTCAAAGACCGCGACTGGGAACGTGATAAGCAGCGCGGCTTTAAGCAACATTTGGATTAAAAAACGTTGTAAGTGATACATTTTAATCTAACGCAAAAAGGACGATTCAGCATATTGTTGAATCGTCCTTTTCTATGACATTGTTAAGGTAAACTTGTTAATTTAACGAAGCAAATTTTAGACCGTTTGCGCTATTCTATTAAGCTGCGACTCTTTATGAGCGCGGCGTAATTGACGGATACCGTGCGCGATTAAGCAAGCGATTCCGAGCCAAATTAAGCCATAACTATAAATCATCGCTGATTCAAAAGGATTGCCCAAGACAGTGATGGCTAAGATAAATAATAACGCCGGCTCGATATAGCTCATCATACCGTAAACGTTGACGGGTAACATTTGACTGGCATCAACATTGGTTTTCATTGCCAGCACGCTAAGCATGCCAAGCCCTGCCAACATCATGATAAAAAAGCTAGAGCTGCCAACCAATCCTAAACTGCTCGGCGCAACAAATAATAAATAGGCGACGGCAAACGGTGCAAAGATGGTTAAATCCACCAGCAAACCTGTAATCGCGCCGATACCTTGTAGGCGGCGTAAAATATAATAAACAGGATAGCTGCCGCAGACCCAAAGCGTCGCCCAAGAAACACTTTGGGTACGTACAATCTCACTACCGACGCCGACAGCGGCAAAGCCAACCGCCAACCATTGCAGACGGCTCAATTTTTCGCCAAATAGGACGCAACCAAACACCACCATCATCAGTGGAAAGAGAAAATAACCCATCGCGGTTTGCACGCCCTGCCCATTAACTGGCGCCCACATAAACAGCCAAAACTGGCTAAGAAATATCGGCGTTGGCAATAATAACCAAGCCCAATGCTTTACCGTGCGCAGCGCCTTTAATTTATCAAGATGCAAACCCAAACGCCCACTAATCAGCAAATACCCTATTAGCGCTGCCCACATCGCTAGCATGCGCCAGATAAAAACTTGCGTACCTGACAATGGCGCCAAAAAACTGCTATAGGCATAAAGCACACCAAATAACAGGTTTGATAATATCGCCAGCGCCACGCCCATTATCAATGTACGCTGCTGCGCACTACCTGCTGTCCAAACAGCAGGCAACGGCAAGCGTGAAACGGTAGCTGTGAGCATATTAGTAGAGACATTAGAGGGCGTTAGGTTCGACATAATAAGCACCGTAAATATAGATAGACGTTAGAAGGCTTAGCGATTGTTTTTATTTTGCTTACTCAATTATTCACAAGCTTTGATTGCTAAGCTTTGATTAATAGCGTCTATTTTACTAAGGTGCTATGAGATATTATTTCTATATAATAGATTATATGAATAAATTTATCTAAAATATCGTCAATAACTATTTATTTTCTTGTGTTTGAATTAATAACAATAATATTTATAATAAAAATCTTAATATTTGTGATTTTCTAGGGAAGAGCTACTGTGAGCCATATTTTAGACGATACCGATAAAACTATTTTAAATTTGCTACAGGACGATACGACTTTGCCGTTAAAAACGGTGGCAGAACGCGTGCATGTCTCAATCGCTACCGCCCAGCGCCGTATTCAAGCATTAATAGATAGCGGTGTGATTACCAAACAAGTCGCTATCGTTGATCCAAATAAGGTCGGTTACGGACTGACGGCGGTGGTCATGATAGAGATGTCGCGCTCCAATACCTCGATGCAACATCGATTTGAGCGCTTAATGCATGACCAACCGCGAGTAATGAGCTGCTATGAAGTTTCAGGAGATGCGGATTTTATGTTGATGGTCAATGCCAAAAACATGAACGATTATCATGAATTTACCCGTAATTTGCTGACTTACGAGAACAATGTGCGCAGCTTTAAAAGTCAGTTTGTGATGAATTTCACGAAGAGTGGGACAAAGATTTTACTCGATTAATAACAGCTACAAAGCCCATGCAATTTTTATCATCAATAAGAGTGGATAAGCCATCGCTAAAAAAGGTACGATAGCAACGAATGTTTGGCATTAAATGCTAGATAAATTATCAACCGTATAGCAGACAAGGAAGCCTAATGATGAGTAAAAAGATACCGCCTAACGATACCAATAAGAATGCTCAGACCCTATCGAAGTTATTCAATCCAAAAACCTTATTAACAGGCGCATCACTTGCGGCATTGCTTGCCAGCTCAGGCTGCGCCACCAGCTCTTTATTAGAAAGTGACAATCACGTCAGCAGCAAAACTAGCAAGCAAGTCTTGTCTGAAGACCAAATTGTCGCTTTTGGTCGCCCTGCAAAGGCATTACCAAAAACGCCCAATGCCACCATGGTCATTGTCGGTGAAAAAAATAGCTATGTGCTGACCCAAGGCGGCACGGAAATGATTGGCTTATTAAGCAATCTGACACCAAAGAACATCCACGTCGATAACGACATGAGTTTTTATGTGCCCAACAATGATGGCTATTTTCAGGGCGAAATGAAATTGTCGTATGCCAAGTTAAAAGATGAATTCCAGCGCTCAGACTATCAATTCTTTTTGCAAAATAATGGCCGCGACTGTACTTCAGTCAGCGACCAACGCATCAATGCTCAGCGCTTTTGCTTTAGTGTGCCTGTTAAAGGCGCTATCTATCCGCAAGTGAGTAATTTAAGCTTAATTCAATCTAATTACCGCGCTTTAAGCAAACCTTATACGGTCAGTTTTTATACCCAAAGTCAGCAACAACAAGTCTCTCGCAGTGGTGCTAATACCGCGCAAAAGCTGGTGTTATTGCCCTTTGCCCTTGCTTTTGATGTCGTTACCTTTCCCTTCCAGCTTTTAGATCAATAAATTTTTCAGTTTAACTCATACATAAACAAAGAAGGGTTGTTAACGTTTAATAACCCTTCTTAGCAAAAGATTATCCCAAACTATCAATAACTTACCTTGCTATTATAAAATCTCTTTTTTACATAATGAAAGCAATTCATGTTAAAATGAGCGCTTTTAAATGAGCCGTTGTTAATGAATAACGATAACGGCTTTTTTAGTGCCATTTTTCTAATGAACAGGTCCGCTCATGTCTGCCGATACCATCGCCCGCACCGCCTTTAAACAAGGCACCAAACCTCTTTACGACTACGACAAACATTGGGCGAGCTGCTACGAGCCTGCGCCTTATTTGCCGATGAGCCGTAAAGAAATGGATGAGCTTGGCTGGGATGCCTGTGATGTCATCATCATCTCAGGCGATGCTTATGTCGACCACCCAAGCTTTGGCATGGCGATTATCGGTCGTTTATTAGAAGCGCAAGGCTTTCGCGTCGGTATCATTGCCCAGCCAGATTGGAAAAGCAAAGATGCCTTTATGGAGCTTGGTAAACCGGTTTACGCGTATGGCGTGACCGCTGGCAACATGGATAGCATGATTAACCGCTATACCGCTGACCGTAAAATCCGTAGCGATGATGCCTATTCGCCCGGTAACGTGGCTGACAAGCGTCCTGACCGCGCCGCGATCGTTTATAGCCAACGTTGCCGCGAAGCTTATCCTGATGTGCCGATTATTTTGGGCGGCATTGAAGGCAGCTTACGCCGTATCGCTCATTATGATTATTGGTCGGATAAAGTCCGCCGCAGTATCTTGATGGATGCGCGCGCTGATGTCTTGTTATATGGAAATGCTGAGCGCGCCATCGTCGATGTAGTACATGGCTTATCAAAAGGTTACACCTTTGAGCAAATGAGCAGTTTGCGCGGTACGGCGTATTTATTGACCCCGACCCGTCGCCATTGGCAAGCAGGTATGACCGAGGTTGCCAGTAATGATGTCGATACCGTTGGCCGTGTCGATCCGATTATCAACCCGTATGTGATGACGGAAGACGTCGATCAGTGTTCGATCGAGCAAGATAAGACTAGCGCCTCACCCGTTGGACAAGCTACGTCAGCAATGACAGGTATGTCAGCCCAATATGCGAAACAGTATCAAGGCTTTGTCGCCGAACCCGTGACCAATAAAGTCTTAAATGCTGACCAAGTCGATGAAGACACGCAAGTAGTACAATTGCGCGGCTTTGATAAACCACAAACCGCACGTAAACATAAACTTAAAATGCCGCCGCGTGAGCAAACGGTCATTCGCCTGCCTGATTATGAGCACGTCAAAGCTGACCCAGTGTTGTACGCGCATGCCAACCGTATCTTGCACCTTGAAACCAATCCGGGTAACGCGCGTGCCTTGGTGCAGCGTCATAGTAGCGGCGCTGGTAACTCGCATACCTCGATTGACGTTTGGCTCAATCCGCCACCGATTCCGCTCTCAACCGAAGAGATGGATTACGTCTTTGATTTGCCGTACGCGCGTTTGCCGCATCCAAGCTATGGTGATGCACGCATCCCTGCTTATGACATGATTAAATTCTCGGTCAATATCATGCGCGGCTGTTTTGGCGGTTGTACGTTTTGCTCAATCACCGAGCATGAAGGCCGTATTATCCAAAATCGTTCAGAAGAGTCTATCTTGCGTGAAGTCGAAGCGATTCGTGATACGGCGCCAAACTTTACTGGCGTTATCTCTGACCTTGGTGGGCCGACCGCCAATATGTATCGCCTCAACTGTAAAGACGAGACGATAGAGAAGAACTGCCGTAAGCCGTCTTGTGTCTATCCTGATGTCTGCGATAACTTGATTACCGATCACAGTAATTTAACCCAGCTATACCGTAAAGCCCGTGATATCAAAGGCGTGAAAAAGATTCTTATCGCCTCAGGTTTGCGTTATGACTTGGCGATTAAAGACCCTGAATACGTCAAAGAATTGGTCAGCCATCATGTTGGCGGTTATCTAAAGATTGCCCCTGAGCACTCTGAAGAAGCGGTACTGTCAAAAATGATGAAACCGGGCATGGGCAACTACGATAAATTCAAAGCCATGTTTGAGCAGTACAGCCAAGAGGCCGGCAAAGAGCAATATCTGATTCCGTACTTTATCGCCGCTCACCCCGGCACTAGAGACGAGGATATGATGAACCTTGCGCTGTGGCTAAAAAGTCATGGCTACCGCGCTGACCAAGTACAGGCGTTTTATCCGAGTCCGATGGCGACCGCGACTACCATGTACCATACGCATAAAGACCCACTGCATAAAGTGAGTCGTAGTGAGGGCGATATGGATATCGTCAAGTCTGGCAAGCAGCGTAAACTGCATAAAGCTTTCTTGCGCTATCACGACCCAAAAAACTGGGTCATGCTGCGTAAAGCGCTGCAAGATATGGGACGTGGGGATTTGATCGGTAAAGGTCGCGGCTGCTTAATTCCGCCATTTAACGCCAGTTTAGAAGGTCGTGATGCCGCGCAAGACAGCTATCAATCGGCGCGTAAAAAGAATAGCCGCTTGGGCAATGACTCAGTGAAACGCAGTAATAATAGTCCTAACGCTGCAAAAAACACCTCGGGTAAAAGCACATCGAGCAAAAATCACAAAAAAGTCAGTAAAGGCAACTTCCAAACACAGCATACAGGTCTGCCACCGCGCAAAACTAAATAGTTCCATACGAAATAATTAAGCAGCTGTTAACGTTTTTTTTCTTAACCATGCCCAAATTAAAGCGCCTATCGGCTCAGCAGTCGATAGGCGCTTTTTTATGTTTTGCCCATTAAATACATTGGCTTTTTTGAATAACTGTTTAAGCTTATAGTCAAAATATCCTAAAAACGCGATGGTATTACTGATATCAATTTTTTGTAGCTTCTGTCTGCGCAGGCACCGCAAGCAAGAAAAATTGATATCAGCAGTGCGTGATGCATCGATATTATTTTTCATCCACTATAGTTATTTTACAGAAGCTATTAAGGTCAGCGTTACATTAACCAGTGTTTAAGTAACTTAACGAACATGTAACAAACAATTTCTAACATTATCTAGAAAGGCTTTTCGTTAACATAGGCGCTATATGCATAAGGCGCCGTTAAAAAGCGCACGATTAGAAAAAGCATAGTCAAAAAATACCTGCTAGTTTTTACATTTTTGGAGAATGCCATGAATACCCTAACCAAAGTTGCTGTTGCCCTACCTACTCTAGCGCTACTTAGTGCCTGTGCGACCACCGCACCTACTACGCCAAACAAAACCCCTGCGTCAGAAAGCGTGACCGATGTCGCCTATGACCGTATGGCGCCAGCCCCTTACACCTGTACCGATGACAGCAAAATCTTGGCAAAACAGTCTATCAATAAAAAACAAGTTATGCTAAATGCGACTTTACCTAAAGTAAACTGGGCCGACCAACCTATCATTTTAAATGGCGGCGTCCAAGGTGATACGGCAAGCTATGTAAATGAGTCAAACCCAGAAGTAGTCTATGCTTGGCACATGAAAGAAGACAAAGGTATCCTTGCAATGAAATGGGCAAACGGTAAAGAATATCAAGTAAACTGCCAAATAGGCAGATAATGATTTTGGTTTAATTGCTCATTGATAATGATAAACCCATCATTGTTAAACCCATAACTATTAAACCTAGCACTATATAAACAGTCATCGAATGATGGCTGTTTTTTTATGGTCGCAAATTTAAAAGCGTACTCGCTAATGCTTTATTTTATTATGCTAGAGAAGCAACGCGAAAACTGGCAAAATAGCGCTGATAATAACTGTATGTTAATCAATAATAAAAGGATACTTCGATGGTTAAGCGCCTCATAAGTATGATGATAATGGCTAGCATAGGCTTGGCGGCACTAACGAGCTGCGATAATAGCGCCAACGATTCTAATGGCACTGCTACATCTTCTGCTGCGCAAACAGCTGACGCAGCAGACGTGCATACTATCGATTGGTCACTGGTCGCAAGCGGCGAAAAAGCTGTTGACCCTGCCACTTATGAGTATCCGTTTGCGCTTGATAGCCAAAATGTGCGCGATTATGCGAAGTATTTCGGTGTAGATAATACCACCGCGCAGCATAATCTGACGATAAGTATGGCAAGCAATGAAGCGCTGTCAAAGCTGCTCGATCAGCTTAGCGAAACCTATACTTCGCATGAGCTAACCGACGACAAAGAGATGAAACTTATTATTCATACCACGCCTGATGTTGCTGCCAGTAGCTATGATTATGTACTGTCAGACGACTTTGCGAAAGGATTGGTATTACCTATCGTGATTCAGCCGGATAGTAAGAAAGGTGAGGTTAAGGCGCATGGAGAGGTGGCGAAATAGAATACTAGATGCTTCTTGAAGATTGCTACCATAGACTATAGTTTAACCGAATTTATTAGAGTAATTTATTTTATCTAGTGCGCCTAGCGCATCCTATATCCATTACCTGCCCACTTAAAATGTTTTTGGAAAATACCCAAAAATGGTGCTGATTATAATATGCCTTGATCATATATTATTTAATTATATTGAAAAACCCTTTGCTAGATCTAGCATTTGTATTGAAAGCATACTTTTAGTTTTAGACATTTTAGCTATGTCATTTTCTATATCTTTCAACCATTCTTTAACCGCATTTAAAACGTCTTTTCCAAACTGATCAACTTGCAACTGCAAGGTATTGTTCAACATATTGTTATGTATATGAATACCTTGATGCAAAGGTTGGACAAATTTAAACTTTTCTAACACTTCTCTAGCTCTCTGAGTAGAAATATCGTCCTGACCTTCATGCAGTAATGCACATCTTAAAGCATAAAAATCTGCACCACTTAGAAAAACTCTATCTGAGCCACAGGATGTTATTGTATAACTGGGTTCTATATATTTCTTAAACCAATTGATAGTACGTTGTTTTGAGCCTGCATCAGGGTAGTCAACCTTACCGCAGGTATCTGGCAAAGTTAGGCAGAGAAACAATACTGAATACCAGTTTTTAGAAATTAAAGATAGTTCTAGTGCTTTAACGAAACTTTCCATATCATCAATCCTATAAGTAAATTTTATTACTATACTCGCTCTTGCGTGAGGGACAAGCGCCGAATAAACCATTAAAGAAAGACAGTTCATGACCCGCATATTTGCCCACTATTAAAGCAAGCGATGCTGAGGCCAGGCTTTTTTATTTTGCTATTGCACTAGAGACGAACGAGTTATTAAAGAATAACTTACCCAGAAAATTCCCTTTAAGGAATTTTCTCTTGCGAACCTAACAAAGCAGTGCTTTGTTTTAACGGTTCTCACCAACCATCGCCAAAAACTCATCCTCACCCACTATCTTAACGCCCAATTTTTCCGCTTTGGTGAGCTTCGAGCCAGCTTTATCACCTGCCAATAGCGCGGTGGTTTTTGCCGAAATACTACCTGACACTTTTGCACCCAGCGCTTGTAGCTTAGCTTTGGCTTCATCGCGTGCCATGCTATCGAGCGCACCCGTGATGACCCACGTTTGCCCATCGAGCGGCAATTCCTCTGATGCTACTTGCTCGACTTTATCCCAATGCACGCCCGCTTCGCGCAGGGCGGTGATGACTTCGATATTGTGCGGGGCGCGGAAAAACTCATGGATAAGCTCAGCGGTGATTGCGCCAACATCAGGCGTTTGTAAGAGCTTATCAATATCTGCTGCCATCAGGGCATCAAGGTCGCCAAATTGCTGCGCCAAATTCTGTGCTGTTGTCTCACCGACGCCGCGAATACCGAGCGCATAAATAAAACGTGCCAGCGTCGTCTGCTTACTGGCTTCGATAGCATTAACGATGTTTTGTACCGATTTCTCCCCTAGTTTTTCAAGCGCAATCAGCTCGTCTTGATGTTTATGCAACTGATAGATATCGGCGACGGTCTTGACCAAACCGTGCTCAAAAAAGCTAATCAGCCAACTTGCGCCTAAGCCATCGATATCCATCGCCCGACGTGAGACAAAGTGAATGAGCGCTTCTTGCTGCTGCGCGGGACAAAACAATCCGCCCGTACAACGTGCCAACGCTTCACCTTCGGGCAATACCACAGGCGAGTCGCAGACAGGACAGGTCGCTGGCAATTTAACCGGTTCTGAATCTGCTGGACGCTGATCTGTCCAAACGCGGGTGACTTTAGGGATGACATCACCTGCACGGTGCACGCTGACCATATCACCTGCGCGCACATCCAAGCGTTGAATTTCACCAAAGTTATGCAAGGTGACATTGCTGACGGTGACGCCGCCGACTTTGACAGGTTCAAGCTTACCAACTGGGGTGATTTGTCCGGTGCGTCCGACTTGCCATTCGATATCGTTTAGACGCGTCATCACCGTTTCGGCAGGGAATTTATAGGCGGTTGCCCAGCGCGGCTCACGCGATAAAAAGCCAAGCTGTTGCTGCAATGCTAAGTTATTAACCTTGATAACCATGCCATCAATCTCAAACGGCAGCTGACTGCGGGTTCCAATCATCGACTCATAATAGGCCTGTGCTTCGCGTGGGTTTTTTACCACTCTCACCACGCTGACGCTAAAACCTATGTCACCAAGCCAAGCCAATGCGGCTGATTGAGTAACGATGCTCTCAGGTAGACCTTGATTGACAGAATAACAATAAAAAGCCAGCGGACGACTGGCAGCGATAGCGGGATCTAGCTGACGTAAACTACCAGCGGCGGCATTACGTGGATTGGCAAAGGTTTTATCGCCTTTTTCTTCTGCTAAGCGATTGAGACGCTCAAAACCAGCTTTTGGCATCAGCACTTCGCCGCGTACTTCTAATAATGGAATCTCGCTTGCAGCAGTAAGCCAAAGCGGCAGATTGCGAATGGTTTTGGCATTTTGAGTAATATCCTCGCCCGTTTGCCCATCACCGCGCGTCACCGCTTGCACAAATTGACCATATTCGTATTTGAGCGATACCGCCAAGCCATCAAGCTTCAGCTCCATCTCATATTCAGGATTTTTCTGCGCGTCATTAAGCCGATCATTGACGCGGCGCATAAAGCCATGCAGCTCGTCATAATCAAAGACATTGCCAAGCGATAGCATGGGCACGTCGTGTCTGACTTGGGTAAAGGCGGACAGCGGCGTGTCGCCAACTTGATTGATTGGACTGTCCGGCTGTATTAAATCAGGATACGCTTCTTCAAGCTCCAATAAAGAACGCCGCAGCTGATCGTATTCGCTGTCTTCTAAAATCGTATTATCAAGCACATAATAGGCATAATTATGCGTTTTTAAATTATCAATGAGCGTGCGCATTTGAGCAACGATGGTAGCAGCATTGTCTGCAGATTGGGTATCAGCAGTATTTTTAGAAGCAGCATTTTTAGAAGCAGTCGGTACAATAGGATCAGTCATAGTCGGCGTCTTTTTTTTGCAATTCAAGATGCCGATATGATAACAAGTTTGCAGGTTAGTCGGATATGATTTTGTTGAAAACTCATCCTGTACAGAGCCGCTTCTGTAGAGAACTAGGTATATAGACAGCTAAATTTATAGAACATCAGGCGAATGAAACGCTCTGCAATCAAAGCTTAAAAATTAAAAAAGGCAAATAACGTCAAGCGCTATTTGCCTTTTACAATACTTTAGGAATAATTTTAACCGTTTATCTATTCAGATTTTACCCTTCATAATCGCGAACTTGGTTACGCAATTGCTGTTTATATTCTGGGGTAATGGGGTCATTGTCTTCGTCAAGCATCACGGCGTCCAAATCGCTTGCCATCATATAGGCAATACTCATCATACTGTCAAAGCTGCGTAGCGCTTGCGGATGCGGCAACGATAAAAACAGCACCACGCCATTGTAAGTATTGGTCGCCACGCTATGCGGGTCAAAAGGCGCGATACCACTATCCGTAATGCCCATCATGCTAAACCACAGCATGCCGGTGCCGTCTTTTTGCTCATAGCGATGGAACATATTCATCGCGCCATAACGCAAACCATATTTATCCACTAACGCCAGCAAATCACGCCCACGAATTACTGCTGCTGGGCGGTCGCGATACTGATGCGGCAAGATAGTGATATTGATATTGTCTTTGGCATTAATTAACGGACCATTTTGCGCTTCATCAACTGGCTCTGAGAGATGCTGATCGAGTATCGGGCTATTATTATCAAAGCTTGGCTCGTCAGCGGTATCAATGACTGGCATCAAGCTGTCAGTCGCTGACATGAGGCTGGAAAACGCGTCCGGCTCTTGCTCGATATGCATCTGCTCAGCCGCTTCGGTGAACTCGCTGTTGTCCGCTCGCTGCTGCTCCTCTTGCCAGCGCGCATAGTCGGCGTCATCTACCACGCCATTATCCTCATTACTATCATGGCGATCAGCGGTTAGCTGGGCATTGACATTGCTATGAGATTGGGTCAATGGCGCATCTTCAACCACGGCATTGAGATAACTGCGATCAGGGGCGATGCTGGTTTCGCCTGCGACCGTATCGTCCAAGTCTGGCTGCTCGACGATATTGCGCTCATGACGCGGAATAATGGGAATACCGTTTTTATCATAATTGACCGCGGCAGCCTCAGCAGTTTTGCGCCGTTTAAAGCTGCGAATGACCATAAATAGCCCTGCAAGCACGATAAATGCGGCAATGGCGATCAAGATAAACTGGATAGCGGTCATGAGAAATACATCCTAATATATGACAAAAGGGAGAGTACAAGTGCGAAGAAATGGCAATAGTCTAGCATGGCTAATGCATATCGTCACCATATAGTCAGCGTTTATCATTGGCTCTGAAGCCTTCACTGACTAATTTTCCGACTACTCGCCTGACTTTAAATGCTAGCCCTAACTATACCACTGACAAGCGCTTGCCGTTATTAATTATTTTGCTACTCGGCTGCTCTTAATCAGAAAGGTAGCTTGCTGCCTCATCAAGCGACACACTGACCAAGGTAGAAATCCCCGCGCTTGGCATGGTGACGCCTTTTAACTCATCAGCAATCTGCATCGTCAGCTTATTATGACTGATAAAAATAAACTGCAAATCATCTGCCAACTCATTTATCAAGCTGGTAAAACGGGCGACGTTGGCATCGTCAAGCGGCGCGTCGACTTCATCAAGCACGCAAAATGGTGCCGGATGCTGCTTAAATATGGCAAAAATTAAGCTCAGCGCGGTCAATGTTTTTTCGCCGCCTGACAGTACCGCAAGACGACTATTGCGCTTACCTTTTGGCTGTGCCATTAAGGTCAACCCTGCCCGCCACTGTTCTGACTTTGGCGCATTGGCAGGCATCTCGTCTGTATTAAGCGTTAAGCTTGCTTGCCCGCCGCCAAAGACTTTGGCAAATAAATTGGCAAGCTCGTTATTGACCGCATCGAGTGTCTGCATAAACAGGGTTTTGGTGGTTTCATCAATCGAGGCAATCGCTTCCGTCAAGGTCTGCATACTGGCAGCAATATCTGCTGTTTGCTGCGCGAGTGGCTCTAAGCGCTCATTAACTTCTGCAAGCTCTGCTACTGCGGCGAGATTGACCGCGCCAATTTTACTTAATTGCTGCTCAAGCTTCGCACGCTCAGACTCTAATTCTGCGATTTTATCTGGGCGGACGCGGCGATCATGGGCGATAAAATCCGCCAATAAATTTGAGACGCTCATTACTTGTTGTTGCGGCTGCGGCATCTCCGATGGCACTTTATGTTTATGGCCGACCTTGTAATAAGCCTCTAGCGCTTCTTGGGTATGGCTACTGGCATCCTCTAATTTTGCAGCGCTTAATGCTAGCTCAGTGGCAAGACCGGCAAGCTCAGATTGCTGCATTTGCAAGGTATTTTGTAGCGTATCTAGTTCGGTCTGCTGCTGACTGTACTCCTCTTTAAGCGCTGTTAATGCCGTTTCGCGTGTGGTTAATACTGCCTGCTGCTCATCGCGCGCTTTCTGTGCGCTCTGCAATACTGATTGCAAGGTTGGCATTTTATTTTGCTGCTGCTCATAACGAGTTTTTAGACTGTGCTCGTTTTGCAGCGACTTTTCATGCTGCGTAGTTGCCCGAGCAAGACTACTAACGCTATGCTCTAAGCGCATCTCGCTCTGCTGAATACGCAGCTGCATTGCTTGCCAAGCGTCATCATCCGCCTGCCGCGTGCGATTTAGCTCACTGCGCTCGGCCTGCAATTGCTGACTTAATAAACACGCATCTGCTATTTGCGGCGTCAGCGCTGCTATCTCGCTTTGGATATGCTGCTGTTCTTGATTCAGCGTTTGTTGCTCTTGCTCTAATTCTTGCTGTTCCTGCTCAAGGGCAACTTTATCAGCATTTAGGCGCTGACTGTCCGCTTGTAGTCGTTCCGCATTGGCGCGCTTGGTGGTCAGCTTTTGCTGGTGTTGGTGTTTATCGCGGATTAATTGCTCAGCTTGCGCGCGCGTTTCTTCTAAGCTGACCGTTAGGGCATCATAGTTGCGTTGATTATTAGCAATCGCCTTTTGCTGCTCTTGTATTTTAGTCTCGAACTCATCAAGTAAATCTTCTAACGCTTGTAAACGGCTACGTTGCTGCAAACGCTGGCTTAAAAACCGATTATTGCTATCGTTTTGACCATTTTGCGCGCCAGCAAATTTGCTCAAATTAATCGTACCCTGACGACTGATAAGCCAGCCGTCCGAGGTTAGTAAAATGGCTGATGCTGGCAATACTTTTAAAGTAACAGCCAAATCTTCTAACGTTTGCTGATTATTAATTTCATGTTGCGCGCTATATAAATAGCAGTGCTGCCACAACGCTAAATTTGGTGCAGTAATCAGCGCTGATAATGACAATACTTTATCCGTTAAGTGATTTGGCAAAGCACTGATAAATGATTTTGCGCCTTTATCATTTGTCTGAGCAGGTAGCCATAGACTATGACCAGTTTCTAGCTGCGATTTATTCTTTGAATTGTCGTTCTCGTTTTGCGTGGTTTGATAAGTAAATACAGCTGTTAAATCCTGCTCGAGCGCTTGCCATAAACTATCAGCTTTTTGAGAATTGCCATTAATATTTTTATCGCTTGACTGCTTAGAAATCAGCACATGGCTATCCAGCCATAACGCCAACACACTATCGAGTAGCTCTGCGTGCTGCTGCCCTTTGGCGCTTAACTCAATCTGCGCACGTAAGGTGGTAATGGCCAATTCGTTATAATCCTTGGCTATATCACTTTCTAAAGCAGTTTTTACGTTAGCAAGCTGTTGCGGTTTTGCTGTCGGTTTCGGATGCAATATTTGATGCAGGGTATCGTACTCGCCTGCCAATACCGCATGACATTTTTCATCCTCGTTCAACTCGCGCCGTTGAGTATTTAAGCGTTGCTGTAATTCATGCGCTTGCGGTTGTAGCTCAGATAGGCGCTCATCGATACTGTCTTGTTGGCGCTCAATCTGCTGCAGCTGTTTATTGAGCTCAGTCACTTGCGTATCTAACGTCTGCTGTAAATTGCTCGAATTACCTTTCTCACTTACATCAACAATATCAATAGGTGCTAGCGACCGTTGTAGCTGCTGCCAGAGATTTTGCCAGTTCTGCTGGCGGCGTTGCCATTTATCATGGTTTTGCTGCTGGCGTTTTTGCGCTTGATTATTAATCGCTTGCTGCTGCTCAAGCGCTCGATTATTATCTTGCAGGCGTGATAGCTGATTTTGCGCATCATGGTAAGCGCGCTGTAAGGGCTGCTCGTTGCGTTTATGCCTGTCGCGTTTATCGTTAAGCTCGCTAAGCTGTGGGCGCAACTCTTCTAATATATTTTGCTGCTCAGCTTGCTCAGTTTTTAAGCGTTCAATCTCGCTTACCGCTTGCTGACGCTGCTGCTCTAAACTGGTAAGCTGCTGTGCAATTACATTTAATTGTGATTTTGCGTCACTAAGCTCATGCTCTGCTTGTTGATAGCTTAGCTGCTGCTGATAGTGGTTGCTTTGCGCATCGTCTTTTAGCCACTGCTCTTGATTGATATGAGCCGCAAGCTTATCTTGCTTCGCTTTTAGAGTCTCATAACTGGCTTGTAAAACGGCAACTTCACTAGCGCTGCGCTCATGAGCGATTTTTTGCTGCTGCTGATGATGCTTTGCTTGATAAAGCTGTTGAATGGCAAGTTGCTGCTTGATATCGGCAAGCGCTAACGCTAACTCTTCATAACGCTCGGCACTGGCCGCTTGTTTAGATAAGCGCTTTTGTTGGCTGACTAGCTCGCTTTGCATATCGTGCAGACGGGCTAAATTATCCTGCGTCTTCTCAAGTTTCTTTTGCGTCTCTTCACGGCGCGCTTGATAACGAGAAACGCCAGCAGCCTCTTCGATAAACTCACGCAGCTGCAGCGGGCTAGACTCAACAATACGCCCAATCATGCCCTGCTCGATGACCGCATAACTACGCGCGCCAAGCCCTGTGCCCAAGAACACATCGACCACATCACGACGGCGACAGCGCGTGCCATTGATAAAATAGTCTGAGCGTCCCTCTAAATTTACCTGACGGCGGACAGACAGCTCATGGTACAGATTAAACTCATGGCGAATACCCGTCTGCTCATCTTGGGTATGCTCAAAGGTCAGCTCAACACTGGCAACGCTTTTGGCCGCTTTATCTTGCGTGCCGGCAAAGATGACATCACTCATCGCCCCGCCGCGTAATTGCTTGGCAGAGGTTTCACCCAACACCCAGCGAATGGCATCAATGACGTTGGATTTGCCGCAGCCGTTTGGCCCGACGATAGCGGTGATACCATGACGGAAGGTAAAAGTGGTTGGATTGGCAAAGGATTTAAAGCCTGCCAGCTTGAGAGATTTTAGGCGCATGAAATATCGATAAACTTAGCAAAAACAGGCGGCTATTCTACCGCAAATTGTGACGAGTTTTTAGAGTTTATGAGGGATGCTATAATAGTGCTGAGAATCTACATAATTCATCTAAAAAATAAAAATTAAGGCGATGACAATGACTGAAGACAATTTTGAAAAATATAATCCGCAAGAATTACAGCAAAAATATGAAGAATGGTGTGAGCTGCATCGTCAGCAGCTTGAAGCGCAGCAGCAGTTTTTGCGCGCTGAAGCCTTGCAAAACGAGTTGAAAAAGTACTATCTCAACCCGCAATGGATGACAGACCGTGAAGCGGATCTGCCGATTGAGCACTCGGGTCAAGCGCACTCAATCTTTAGTGAAGATGCGCTATGGAGTATGCTCAGCGACCATGATGAGCTAGCCAGAAAGTGGATGCGTTTGGGGCTTAATGCGATTGATAAGGAGTGAAAGTCATTTTTGAACTATATTAGAGAAAATAGCTAAAACTCTTAAGCGTACTAATTATCTGATCTTTAAGGTTATCCTTTAATGACCCATAACCATTGAACTCAAACCTTAAATCTAAACCATAATCAGATTTAGCTTCTTCTTTTTTCTCATTTTTGTTTAGTAAAAGTACGCAAGGTTTATCTCTACCCTTAGCATAACCGTACTCATATAGCACATTTGCATTATTATTTGTAATATCAGCTATGAAAATTTCACAACTATCAATCTTTTCGAAAATATCAACTACTATATTATGGGTTGGAGAGTCATTAGTCATAATCCTGTAGTTTGATAGGTTTATATGTGGATGAATAGTCTTAATTTCTTCAACTACTGTGTCCAGTGCGTCATTATAATCCCTTACTGAAGACGGATTATAATAAGGCATAGCCATGAAAATTTTCACTTCCTTATCGTGTAACTTGTTATAAATTTTTACAATTTCACGGGGATGTTCTAAGACTACATTACACATATGATTATTAATCAACCAATTTATAAAAGCCTTAACTACTTTGATATTAGTACTGTATAAACGTTCAGGATGTTCGTTAAATTCTCGGTATACATAGTAAAAAACAGCTATAAAAATAGTCTTATTATCACTAAGATCTAAATTATCACCATATAATTGATTAGCATAGGAAGTACATTTATTAAATAACTCTGAGTTTTCCTGATCAACTTCAACAAGCTTTTCTTCATTTAAGAACTTAACAAGTTCAACCAAAGTACTTCTTTCTTTTGACTCGAAAACCTTTTTAATGTCTTGTAAGTGGTCAAAGCTTAAGTTATTGTGGATTTTTCTAGCAAAAACATATTCCCAGCCCATATCTGCCTTCAAGTCATCGTCTTCATACCTTGAAGCATCAAAGATCCCTTTTAAAGCTTCTTCCGATGTTAGTGATCTACCTTTCGAATTAATATTATGGAAGATAATACTTTGCTGTACTTTCTCTATACTTTGAATATTGCTATCTAGGTTTAAATCATCTGAACTATTATCGTAACTAAATAATATAATGCAAAAAGGGCACATCTTATTAAGATTAGATTCATTAGAGTCTTCAGCTGCCTGTAACCTATGATTGCCGTCAATCCTAACAAATGGTTTGTTTTGCAATAAAAAATCAGTGTTCAGACGCAGAGCAACATTCCTTAATACTTTAGGGTTGTCGGTAGTTTGATCCATAGGCTTTGATTGGTTTGCATTTAACTCTATCATTGCCCCTTTTATCTCTGGGTTTTTTACTAAGATATCCTGAGACATGGAGTCATGGGTAAAATTAACGTTACCATTATTTATATTTAAAGCTAGAATAATTTCACTGAAAAAGACGTTTTTTCCCACTTCGTAAAAACTTGTAATAGCTTCTTTATGTTCAGGAATTATATCTCTTTGAAAACTCTCGTCAGTTTTAGATATTTTAGCCAAATCGCCCAAGGTTGCATAACCTCTTATACAGGGGTAATTTCCTAATACGTTTTCTAATAATCCTCGCAAAACTATCATTAATTTTCCTCCCCCAAAATCATACGTTCTATCTTTTGTTTCGCTTGAGCCAATATCTCATTGGCTTCTTGCTGTAACTGAGCAGCAGTAGCTCTAATTTGATCAATATGCTGTACTATCTCATGTTGCTTTTGACAATCGACATTTATGATTGGAGTATCAAGATATTCCGAAGTTATTAAGTTTCTAATGCCGTTAGTTTGACTCTGCATTTTTTCCGTGAATTTAATATTGTGAAGAGTTTTTAGATAATAAAACAAGAATACAGGACTGATAGCAGTTGAATTTACTGTAATCTTTTGAACAAAGTTTGAATAAGCAATATTGCCATAGTCATTTAAAATATTTTTCGTAAGGATTGCAATACGACCAACAGGTTGATTTTCACTACCTCCTGATTTTTCAATCAGCAAATCATGTTCTAAAATATTCATCTTTTTGAATTTATTGTTCTCTATCAGACGATACTTAATTCTGTTTTCGTCAAACGATAAATTACCATTGTTATCAAATTCAGTAGCACGAATCACTAGACACTTGGTATAGATATCACGATCGTATCCGTCTTCCTCATCTACTCCCCATTGTCCTGACGCCATATTTTTCGTATATTTTTTTAAAGGTACAGAACCATTGGTATGATTTTCTAAAACTTTTTGCAATTCTTGAAAATACACCTTATTTCTATAAGCATCAAACCGCCCGCCAGATAGTTCACTCGCTTGAACGGTAAACATACGATTAGATAGACTGTTGTCAATATCGGGAACTTTGATATCCAGCTCGGTTAATAGATAATCGTCAATACTATTCAACAGATTCTGTGCTTCAGTTTTTTTCTCAATTGATAGTTGTTTAGCTTTTTCCAAATCTTCAAAATCAATGTTTTCTATAATTGGAATTGAACGCAAAGCTGAATAGTCTAGTGCAGGTCTCGTACCACCAGTTGCACGTCTACTTGCTAATTTTTCAACTACATCTAAATTAAGATAATTTGCTAAATAACGACTTTTTTCTCTATCGTTTGTACGAAGTACGACCATATGCTGGTTAGTGTTGCCGATAAAGCCTTTTGGTGGTACAGAAGCTACTGCCATTCTTCCTACACCAGTTATTTTTATCAATAGATCGCTGTCTGATACTTGGCTACGTTTTATTTGATTCTCATGAACATGATGAGAAATAAACTTTACGTTTTCCAAATTTAATGTACCGTTGATTGTTAGGTTTTGAACTCTTAAAAACGGAATACCTGTTTCTTTATCAGCATAATAACTCGATTCAGAAACACTAGGAGTGGCACCGCTTGCCATGGTATTAGCGAAATCCTGTAACTTTTTAGTAGCTTTTGCACTTACTCTCTTTTCTATAGTTAATAACTCAGGACGATAATAATCTGTATCTAAACGCTTATCTATATCACTTAAATTTATCAAGAATACTTTATCTTGATCGATATTATCCGCAAGCTGAAACGATGCTTGAAAGTTACTCATAATGTTCGCCCTCCACCACATCACGAATAAAACGCTCAAGCTCTTTGGTTATCACTTCCAGCTCATTATTACCTGTGGGCTTACCCGTAGCGTCATAGCCGATATCCTCTGCTATCGCCATAAAGATAGGATAGTCTGGCATAGCGACTTGCTTTTGCTCAATATATAGATATTCCATATCCTGCTTGAGCTGGCTTAAATGCTCAGAATATTCAGCCGTTTTATCAGTCTTCCAAGCCTTATAGTCATCAGTCTTTTTAAATTCCTTTATATCGCCTGTATAGGGGATATCAGGATTATCTAGAGTGCGTTTTTTATTTGTATCGATTGCTTTTAATTGAGCTTTATAACGTTGCTCTTGAATCAGTTTGGTTTGTAATGCCAGCTTATTATCCGTAAGCTTTTGCGTATAAGCATCAGGATATTTGCGCAAAAACAATACACTGCTTTTGACTCCTGCTCCCGTAGCGGTAAATGCTGTCTGCGGCAAGCTCACCACTGCCACAATGCGATACCAGTCTTCTATCTGATCGCGCACATACTGTAATGAGCTATTCGTTAACACGCCATCAGGCAATACCACAGCCAGATAACCATACGGCTTTAGAAACTGGTAGCACTGCTCAATAAATAATACTTCTGTACTTTGTGAACCTCTATCCTTAACACCGCTGTTTTTTAAATCTAACCAAGAAGTGTCTTTTTGACCAAAGCTATACGTGTCAAGGTATGCTTTTTCAGTTTGCTTGACGCTACTACCAAATGGTGGATTGGTCAGAATAAAGTCAAAACTGTTATATTTGAAATCTTTATTACCCGAAACCCTTTGTAGTTCGGTGTCTCTAAGTAGACCGTCAGCGGTAATGACATTAGTGTGACCATCATCATGGATAATCATATTCATCTTAGCTGCGCGACTGATTTGCTCATTGATTTCAATGCCGAATAGACGCTTTTCAGCAAAGTCATGCCAGTATCGCCAATGTTTTGGGCTACCTATCTCATGTTCGAAGTCGATATCTGCCTGACGACGAATTTTTTCTAAAGCGTGCAATAAAAAGCCACCACTACCACATGAAGTGTCTAGTACATAATCTGTCTGTTTGATAGGGAGTACATCAGTAATGAATTGAACAATAGGTCTAGGCGTAAAGTATTGACCAAAATTACCACGGAAAAACGATCCCATAAAGGTTTCAAAAGCGCGACCTTTACTATCTAGGTCAGTTTCATTTAAATTAATATCTTGTAAATATTCTACGACAGTTCTTACACGGCTGGGGCTAAGTCGAATATCATCTTTAAATACCTCAGAATCTACTTTGCGACCTTCTTCATACAGCGCTTTTATTCGCTCATAAAGTGCATTATTAGTCTTTTGCGTGGCGTCTCTTTCTTTCTCTTTTTTGGTCTCACCAATGCCCTGCTCCGTAATAATTTGAAAATCGTATGGCTCGCCAGCTTTGCGGGCTTTTCTCTCATCCCAAATCTTACAAAAGATAAGTTTATCCAATTCATCAAATGCTTCTGATGGGTTTAATTGTCCACCCGCCCAAAGTGCATTATGTGCTTGTTTAAATCGATGAGTTAATTCAGATTCTAAAACCGTAGATAAGTCAAAAAAGCGTTGATTTTGATGAGTTTTGTTATATATCTCAGCGTATTTTACAAATTTATAAGGGGCAACGGTACTAATACCAAAAGCAGGAATATCTGGACTTTCTTCACGAGTTTGCTGGCTCTTATCCACTTTTAGATAAATATTTTTGATCTTTGAAGTGACCCAAATCCACTTGGTATTATTTGGTAGAGAGTAGGCATAAGAGTATGCTTGTTCGACCGCTTGTCTGAACTCAGCTTCTGATACCTCCTCTCTTTTACACTCCACTAAAATATGAGGTTGCAAGCAAGCATCGTCATTGTAGACCACAATATCAGCTTCTTTTTGACTTGATCCCATAGTGACAGGCACGAAGCATCTAACACGATTCACTGGATATCCATATTTAAGGACTAACTGACAAAATATCTTCGCTTGTACTTGCTCCTCTGGATTCAGCGCACGGCTTTTATTATGTCCAGAATAAGTAATACGACTCTTATCTTCATTAAGCTCGATAATACCTTGTTGAAGTCCTTGCTCAAGATAATTAATAGGTTCATCCGACATCGTTATACCTTAAATTTTTAGAATTAGGTTAGCTGACTATAGTAGCTAGTGTTTGAATATTAGTACATGCTTACATAGGTTATTTGAATAAATTTTCTGTATCTCTACAACACCCCAATCCCACTTAACAACAACTGACTGCCTGCGAATAACAGCAGCACGCCGAAAGCGCGTTTCAGCATCAGCGCGGGCAATACATGGGCAAGCTTGGCGCCGACCTTTGCCATCGCAAAACTAGCGACAGATATGCATAAAAAGCCCGTGATATGCACAAATCCTATCGTACCCTCAGGCAGGTTGACCACGTCTTTACCAAACCAGGCAAAGCCTATCGCACCAGCGACGGCAATGGGCAAACCGCAAGCAGCAGACGTACCGACCGATTGTTTCATCGGCAGTCCTGCCCAGTTTAAAAACGGTACGGTCAAGCTACCACCGCCAATCCCAAAGATAGAGGACGCCATACCAATCCCTGTGCCCGCGCCAAACTGCACGCCAGCAGGCGGCAAAGGCTTGCCGAGCTGCTCTTTGTTAGACAAAAACAGCATCTTTAGCGCGACCAATAACGCACCAACACCGATGATAGCTTGCAATACTTTTCCATCGATCATATCGGCGATACCGGCACCGACAAGGCTTCCGATGACCAAGCCCAGCGCCATCTTGCGCCAGACTTCCCAGCGCACACCGCCGCGCTTATTATGTGCTGTCAATGAGCTAATAGAGGTGACAATGATGGTCGCAAGCGAGGTACCGATCGCTAGATGGGTGATGACATCAGGCGAAAAGTCATAGGCGGTAAATATCCACACCAAGGCGGGCACAATAATCATACCGCCGCCTACCCCAAACAAGCCTGCACTGACCCCAGCAAACGCCCCTGCAATCACAAACCACACATATAAGATCATTAAATCGGCCTTTTATCCTGCGTCTTTTTTATTAAAATCGTATAATCATCTAATTGTATAGTCACTCGAACATTACCTGCTCAATCGCATTTGCTAAATCATAATCCGACCTTTATGCTGTTTGCTTTGTATTGGTAATGAGCAACAATCGCTCAGTATATCAAAGTTTATCCACGCCAATTTATCCCATCGACGAAACTTATTATGCCGCCATTTAATCCATCATCTGACGCTTTGTCTGCCCAACCTTTTGAGTCATTTGATTCATTAGAGCTTGAGCATTTACCTAAGCTTAACCATCGCCATCTTATTAATAGCCCCTCGACCAATAGTGAGCTGATAACAGCGCTGCAAAATGGCAGCTTAAATGCAGCCGAGATGCATCTACTAACAGCAGAAACCCAAAGCGCTGGACGCGGACAACACGGGCGCTCATGGCAGTCACCGCGCGGCAATGTTTATTTGTCGTTATATCATCCCGTGCATCTACCGATTAGCGGTTTATTGTCGCTGATTATCGGCGTTGAATTGGCAAAAATGCCCGTTATTCAAGTGCTAAACGAGCAATTGCGCAAGCAAGGCTTGGCAACAATCGGGGTAAAATGGGCCAATGATTTGGGCTTTTATTCACACCAATATTCAAAGCAATATTCTCATCAAAATCATACTGAATTGAATGACGCTACTTTAAAGCCGCTTGAATCTACCAAACAAACCCTACCCTTTCATAAACTCGCTGGCATTTTAATAGAGCCCGTAACGAAGTCAGGAAAATTGGTCGGCGTGGTGATGGGCGTGGGTCTAAATGTGCAAGCTACGCCTAAGCTTACGGCGCAAACTTGCGAGGGCATGAGTTATCAAGCGATTAGCTTACGAGATATTTGTGCCATGCTTGAGCCAAAAGCGCCGCCTATTTCACTTCCAGACCTAAAAACGCTTTATCAGCAAATGAGTGAGGCTTTAATGGCAGCGATGACCCGCTTTGAGTATTTAGGATTGGAGAAGCCAACCGGCCAGCGTTATTATTTGGACAGTTTTTTGGCGCAGTTTGACGCGATGGATGCATTGGCAGGGCTGCGTTTGCGCGTCACCCAAGACTACAACGGCAATATCGAGACGCTGACCGGTTATGCATGCGGTCTTGATACACATGGATGTTTGCAATTACGTGAATATAACGGTAAGATTTCTGCGCTTTTTACCGGTCGCATTGATGTAATTGGTGATGCTTAAACCTTTCAGCCTCACCCTTAAAAAACCATACTGAACGAGCACCATATAAAGGGATTTTTATGCTCTGGTTAGATCTTGGCAATACCCGTCTTAAATACTGGCTCACCGATGATATCGGGCAGATAGTTGCGCACGATGCCAAGCAGCATTTGCAAGCGCCTGCCGAACTGCTCATGGGTCTGACCGATCGTTTTGCGCGTTATGCGCCGGATTTTATTGGTATCTCGTCGGTATTGGGCGATGACTTAAATGTAAAAGTATCTGAAACCTTGAGCCGCCTAAATATTCCGTTTGAATTTGTCCACGTCGATGCTGAGCATGCCTTGATGAAAAGCGCCTATGATGACGAACAGCTCGGCTGCGATCGCTGGCTACAGATGCTAGGCGCGGTGGATAAGAAAAAACGCCAGTGTGTGATTGGTTGCGGTACAGCGGTGACGATTGATTTAATTGATCACGCTGAGCATTTAGGCGGTTATATTTTCCCCAGCATCTATCTGCAACGTGAGTCGTTATTTTCTGGTACCAAGCAAATTACGATTTCTAATGGCACTTTTGATAGCGTGAGCCCCGGCATCAACACAAAAGACGCCGTCCATCGCGGCATTATGTTGTCCATCGTTGGCGCGATTAATGAAATCAGTAACCGTTATCCAAACTTTGAGCTCATCATGACCGGCGGTGATGCGCATATCATTGCGCAACATATCAATCGTTCGGTGCGTATGCGCGATGATTTATTATTAAATGGTCTGGCCCGTTATTTTGACCATAGCAAACAGACATAGTGTTTTGAGCGTTTGTATAAATAAAAAAAGCAGGCCGTTTTAAGCGACCTGCTTTTTTATTTTTAGTTTATTCGATTTAAAAGCGATGCTAGATGCTTATGGGATGATTTTTTTGCATCGTCTGTCACGCCTGCGAACAGCAAGCAAGAAAAAATTAGCCCATGAGCAAGAGTTTAGTATATAAAGAACATTCTATAATTTCTACTTAGTCTCGTTAAATAGCTCACGGCCGATTAGCATCCGGCGAATCTCGCTAGTACCTGCGCCGATTTCATACAACTTGGCATCACGCCAGTAGCGACCAAGTGGATATTCATTGGTATAGCCGTTACCGCCAAAGATTTGAATGCCCTCACCTGCCATCCACGTGGCTTTTTCGGCACACCATAAAATCACGCTGGCGCAATCTTTACGTACTTCGCGGCTGTGACTGGCGCCGCGTTGATCGAGCATATCGAGGTTTTTACCGACCGTATATAAGAAGCTGCGTCCCGCTTGCAAGATGGTATACATATCGGCGACTTTACCTTGGATCAGCTGAAACTCACCAATCGCTTGCCCAAACTGCTTACGATCATGAATATAAGGCACGACGTTATCCATCACCGCTTGCATGATACCGATAGGACCTGCGGCGAGTACCGCGCGCTCATAATCAAGCCCGCTCATCAGCACCTTAACGCCTTCGTTTAAGCCGCCTAAAATATTCTCTTTAGGGACTTCAACATTGTTAAAGGTCATCTCACCAGTATGACTACCGCGCATGCCAAGCTTATCGAGCTTTTGCGCCGTGCCAAAGCCCTTCATGCCTTTTTCAACGATAAAGGCGGTCATACCTTTTGCGCCTAGCTCTGGATTGGTTTTGGCGTAAACCACCATTACGTCAGCATCTGGGCCATTGGTAATCCACATTTTGCTACCGTTTAGCACATAATGTCCGTCTTTTTCTTCGGCTTTAAGCTTCATACTCACTACGTCTGAACCAGCGCCTGGCTCACTCATCGCTAATGCGCCAATGAATTCACCACTAATCAGCTTGGGCAGATATTTTTGCTTTTGTTCCTCTGAGCCATTACGTTTGATTTGGTTGATACACAGGTTAGAATGCGCCCCGTAGCTGAGCGCCACAGAAGCAGAGGCTCGGCTGATTTCTTCCATCGCCACCATATGCGCGACATAACCCATATCAGAACCGCCGTACTCTTCTGGAACGGTAATGCCATGCAGACCGAGCTCGCCCATTTTTTGCCATAAATCCATTGGGAACTCATCGCTGCTGTCGATTTCGGCTGCACGCGGGGCAATTTCTTTTGCCGCAAACTGCTGCACCACATCACGTAATGCATCAATATCTTCGCCAAGCTGAAAATTTAATCCAGGTAAACTCATAGTCATTCCTTGTATGTAAAAGTTTTAAATCTTAAAAATTTAGATCCATTTAAAAAGAGACCATATAGCGGGTACAAATTTTTATCGCTTGCTGTGCGACTGCATCACTCCAGAGGCTTCAAAAATTTATACCAGCTATCTATTTATTTATTTCTGTTCATTTATTTCTATTCATTTAGCTTATGACTGGCTTGATTTTTTAGTTAAGACTGACGTTTATTAATCAATGCACGCGCCACGCTTGAACCATTGCGGCGACCCAAGAATTCACTGATACGCTCGCCAGCCACGACCAATTTATCCAAATCAATGCCCGTGTGGATGCCCATACCGTGCAGCATATAGACGACATCTTCGGTGGCGACATTGCCCGTTGCGCCTTTGGCATACGGACAGCCGCCAAGCCCAGCCACTGAGGTATCAAATTCGCTAACGCCCATCTGTAAAGCAGCCAAGGTATTACTCACGGCTTGACCATAAGTATCATGAAAATGTCCTGATAGCATGCTGATATCAGCGTATTCTAAAGCGGCTTGCAGGGCGCGCTGTACTTTTAATGGCGTACCAACCCCAATCGTATCGGCAATACCAATCTGCTCAGCACCAATCTCAACCAAACGCTTGGTCACATAAGCCACTTCGCTAGGAGCAATCTCGCCTTCATAAGGGCAACCGACTGTGCAAGAGATGACGCCGCGTACTTTGATACCCTGCGCTTTTGCCGCAGCGGCAACGGGCGCAAAACGCTCAATGCTTTCGTCAATACTGCAATTGATGTTTTTTTGGCTAAAGGTTTCACTGGCTGAACCAAAAATAACGATTTCATCGGGGCGATGCACAATAGCATTTTCAAAACCGCGCATATTTGGCACCAGTACCGAGTAACAAACATCGGCATGGCGCGCGGGCGCTAATGCTTCGAGTAGCGCGCTATTATCACCCATTTGCGGCACCCATTTTGGCGAAACAAAACTGGTCGCCTCGAGCTTTTTGACGCCTGCTGTAATTAAATCGTTGATCAGCGTTTGCTTAACCGAAGTCGGCACCGTCATGGACTCATTTTGCAGGCCATCACGTGGACTAACATCAACGATTCTGACGTGGTCTGGGTACGAGAGTTTCATGCTTATCGTCCTTTTTTATGCGCCTTTTCATAGTAGATTTCATTTAGAAATATCACAGGACTGCTGGGATAAATTTTGCGAAGCCTCTGGAGTGCGAAGCGCACAGCAAGCGAGGAAATTTATACCAGCAGAGCGCTATTTTAAACGAACCACTTTTATATTGAATTGGCTATGTTACGTTATCAGTACCTCAGTTACTCGTCTTCAGTCGTCTCAGTATCGATACGCAGTAACTCATCACCATCAGCAACCAAATCACCCGCGGCAAATAATAATTCTGCTACCACCCCATCCGTCGGTGCAGTAATGGTATGTTCGATTTTCATCGCTTCGATAACGGCAAGTGGCTCGCCCTTTTTCACACTATCGCCAACCGCGACTTTAAAGGCAACGACTTGTCCTGGCATTGGTGATTTCAAGCTACCGACTGCCGCAGACTCTTCGCCGACGTGCGCCATGATATCAATCAGCGTAATCTCGTCACGGCCGCTATCGGTGAATACATAAACGGTTTCATTATTTGTCCAGCTTTGGGCGCTGATACGTACGCCATCTAGCCATAAGGTATGATTGTGCGCGTCAGTACTGGCATAGTTAATTTCACTTTCATAGACTTTTTCTGTCTGGGCGGCGACATTGGCATTGGTTTTCTCTTCGGTACTTGCGATTTCTTTTTCAATCACTAAGGTAAAGCTACTGCTATTTTCAGCCCCTTTTTTGCTTTCCGAACTATTTACATTATGCCAGTTGCTAATACGTGCCTGGTAGGCCTGCTCATCATAAACCAAGCCAAACGAGCGCGTATAATCACTATAAGCACGGAAACCAGTCGGCTTACTAAATGGATCGATGTCTGAGCCTTGTGCTGCGCTTTCACTAGCAAGCTGCTGCGTAATGGCAGTCACCACGAGTGTCGATAAATCAAGCGGATGCTGATTAAACAGCTCGTCCGCCTCACGCTCGATAAGCGCCGTATCCAGATTGGCTTGGCTAAACGACTCAGTATTTAAGATATAGCGCAAAAACGCCACGTTATTTGGCAAACCAACGATGCGCGTTTGAGCGAGTGCGCGGTCGAGTTTCGCCAATGCTTGCTCGCGAGTAGGCGCATGGACGATAAGCTTCGCAATCATCGAATCGTAAAACGGGCTAATCACATCGCCCTCGCGCACGCCATCGTCGATACGCACATCGGCAACGTTAAAGGTACTGTGCTCAGGCTTTTGATAGGTAAATAAAGTACCCGTCGCTGGCAAAAAGCCATTGTCAGGATTTTCAGCGCAGATACGCGCTTCGATAGCATGACCATTTATGGTTAACTCGTCTTGCTTTTTCGGTAACGTCTTACCTGCTGCGACCAACAATTGCCATTCGACCAAATCGACACCCGAAATCGCTTCACTAACTGGATGCTCCACTTGCAGGCGGGTATTCATCTCCATAAAATAGAAATTCATCGCCCCTTCGCGCTGCTCAACGATAAATTCAACCGTACCTGCACCAAAATAATTGACCGCACGCGCCGCTTCGATTGCCGCTGTTCCCATCGCTTCACGCATGGCAGCGTCAACACCGGGTGCTGGCGCTTCCTCTAATACCTTTTGGTGGCGGCGCTGTACCGAGCAATCTCGCTCAAACAAATGCACATAATTGCCATGCATATCGCCAAATACTTGAATTTCGATATGGCGAGGTTTTAGGGCATATTTTTCAATCAGTACTTGGTCGTCACCAAAACTGGTAATCGCTTCACGGCGACAGGAATCTAGTAAGTCAATAAAATCGCTGCTATTTTCTACAATACGCATGCCTTTACCGCCGCCGCCAGCGCTGGCTTTAATTAAGACGGGATAACCGATACTGTCTGCTTGCTGTTGTAAGAATCCTGCATCTTGATTGTCGCCATGGTAACCCGGTATCAAGGGCACGCCAGCCGCTTCCATCAAACGCTTGGACTCAGACTTGCCGCCCATCGCCCGAATCGCGTCGGCAGATGGGCCAATAAACATCAAACCTGCATCCTGACAAGCCTGAGCAAAGTCCGCATTTTCACTTAAAAAACCATAGCCTGGATGGATTGCTTGGGCGCCAACATCGAGGGCAATCGCAATAATCGCATCGCCTTTCAGATAGCTGTCTTTTGGTGCAGAACCACCTAAATAAACCGCTTCATCACAGACAGCAACGTGTTTGGCGCCGCGGTCGGCATCAGAATAAACAGCGACGGTACGAACACCCATACGCTTGGCAGTCGCAGCAACACGGCAAGCAATTTCACCACGGTTGGCGATTAGAATTTTAGAAAACATAACTATCCCTGTAACTTATCGTTTTTATTTATCGGCTTGACTATCGTTTTTTGCTACTAGTCTGTCGTTAACCAATCAGGTTTACGCTTTTGCAAAAAGGCCTGCACGCCTTCTTTTCCTTGCGCTGAGGAGCGAATATCAGCGATACCTTTAACGGTATCAGCAATCAGCTCATCGGTAATCGGTGCACCTGCGACTTTGTGCAATAAACGCTTGCAAGTCTTGACCGCATTGGGGCTATTATTAACCATCTTGGCGCATAAGGCTGCGACTGTGTCGTTAAGCGATTCTTCACTAACGCGCTCATGGATAAAGCTAAGCTGCCGTGCCTTTTTGGCATCAAACACTTCCGCACTTAAGAAATAACGCTGCGATGCTCGTGCGCCCAGTGCTCGTATCACATACGGGCTTATTGTTGCTGGGGCCAATCCTAAGCGCACTTCGCTTAAGCAAAAATTGGCAATCTTAACCGCGATGGCTATATCACAGACGGCGACTAAGCCCATACCGCCTGCATAGACATCGCCTTGAATGGCAGCAACGGTTGGTTTTGGACATTCATAGATAGTTTTGAGCATTTGCGCCAGTTTATCAGCATCGGCAAGGTTTTCCTCATAGCTATAATCTGCCATCGCCCGCATCCAGTTCAAATCAGCACCAGCGCAAAACGCTTTGCCCGCCGCCGCTAGCACAATCACACGGACATTATCATCAGCGCCAAGCGTGGTAAAAACCTCAGTCAGTTCGGCAATCATTTCATCGTTAAAGGCGTTACGTATTTCAGGACGATTTAACGTCACCGTCGCGATATGCTGCTCAATATCGACCAATAGGCTTTTATAATTATTCAGATTTTTTTCCATAACCTTCTCTATTTTTTATATACGTGAAATGCTTGCCCATATTCCATTTAATGCTACATTCTAAACACACCAAATGTTGTCTCTTCAATCGGTGCGTTATAGGCAGCGCTAAGTCCAAGCGCCAATACGTTACGCGTATCGGCGGGGTCAATCACCCCATCATCCCAAAGACGTGCAGTCGCATAGTAAGGGTGACCTTGCTCTTCGTACATCTCAAGAATCGGCGCTTTAAATACTGCTTCGTCCTCGCTACTCCACTCTTCACCTTTACGATCAAAATTATCACGCTTGACGGTTGCCAGTACCGAGGCTGCTTGCTCGCCGCCCATCACCGAGATACGCGCGTTTGGCCACATCCATAAAAAGCGCGGACTATAAGCGCGGCCACACATGCCGTAGTTACCAGCACCAAATGAGCCACCGACGATGACGGTAAATTTTGGTACTTTAGCGTTGGCAACCGCCATGACCATTTTGGCGCCATGACGCGCAATACCTTCGTTTTCGTATTTGCGACCAACCATAAATCCAGTGATATTTTGCAAAAACACCAAAGGAATTTTACGCTTACAGCACAGCTCGATAAAATGTGTGCCTTTTTGTGCTGATTCACTAAATAAGATGCCGTTGTTGGCGATAATACCTACTGGTATACCTTCGATATGGGCAAAACCGCAAACCAACGTCGTGCCAAAGCGCGCTTTAAATTCATCAAACTCGCTATCATCGACGATACGAGCGATGATTTCTTTAATATCAAAAGGTTTGCGCTTATCGGTTGGAATGATGCCGTATAACTCTTTGGCATCATAGCGTGGTGGACGCGGTTTGATTTGATTTGGGATTTGCTTAGCAGGACGGTTTAAGTGGCTAACGATATTACGCGCAATCGATAACGCATGGGTATCGTTCTGCGCCAAATGATCGACCACCCCTGACAGACGCGTATGTACATCACCGCCGCCTAAGTCTTCAGCGGTGACCTCTTCACCCGTCGCTGCTTTAACGAGTGGCGGACCACCCAAAAAGATAGTGCCCTGATCTTTGACAATGATAGACTCATCGCTCATCGCGGGCACATAAGCGCCGCCTGCGGTACAGCTGCCCATAACCACGGCGATTTGCGGAATACCGGCCGCGCTCAGATTTGCTTGATTAAAAAAGATACGACCAAAGTCATCTTTATCAGGGAATACTTCATCTTGATTGGGTAAGTTTGCACCGCCTGAATCGACCAAATACACGCAAGGTAAGTTATTTTCTTGGGCGATTTCTTGTGCACGTAAATGCTTTTTGACCGTCATCGGATAGTAAGTGCCGCCTTTTACGGTGGCATCATTACAGACAATCATACACTCGGTACCGTTGATGCGGCCGATACCCGCAATCACGCCCGCCGCTGGTATCTCTTCGCCATACATATCATGCGCTGCCATCGGCGCGACTTCTAAAAATGGCGTACCGACATCGAGCAGGCGCTCAACACGCTCACGAGGTAGCAGTTTGCCACGCGCTAAATGCTTGGCACGCGCGCGCTCTGAACCACCTTGAGCGACTTTACGCAGGTGCACATATAAGTCATCGACTATCTCTTGCATGGCGGCACGGTTTTGCTGAAAATCGGCAGCGTTCGGACTCAGTTTACTGGTTATGATAGCGCTCATGATATCCCTTTTTATACTTGTGTTTATTATTCAATAACTACTTAAAATCTTGACCGATTTTTTGACTACTCTATTCCCAACTCCGCCTTCATCTGCTCGATAATTTTATACTTTTGAATTTTACCGGTGATGGTCATCGGATATTCAGTCACAAAGCGATAATAAGTCGGCACTTTATAATGGGCGATATGCTCGCTACAGAATTGGCGCACTTCATCTTCGGTTAAGCAGCCCGGCTCTTTTGATATGATCAAAGCGGCAAGCACTTCTCCATAACGCTTATCTGGGATACCGACGACTTGAACGTCACGAATTTTTGGATGGCGATACAGATAGTTTTCAATCTCAACTGGGTAAATATTTTCACCGCCGCGAATGACCATATCTTTACTACGCCCAACGATTTTGACATAGCCGTCTTCATCCATCGTCGCCAAATCACCGGTATGCATCCAGCCGTCTTGTATCGCTTCACGGGTTTTAAAGCGGCTGCCCCAATAGCCTTTCATCACCGAATAACCACGCGTTAGCAGCTCGCCGGTTTCCCCTAACGGCACGATCTCGCCCGTTTCGGTATCGACGACTTTGACTTCAAGCGCAGGCTGCACAAGCCCAACCGTTGATACTTGTTTCTCTAATGGCGTATGCTCATTGGTCTGGCAAGAAACCGGACTGGTCTCGGTCATGCCGTAAGCAATGGTGACCTCTTTCATATGCATCTTATCAATGACGCGGCGCATGACTTCAATCGGACAGCTAGAGCCGGCCATAATGCCAGTGCGCAAGGTCGACAAATCAAATTTATCAAATTCAGGATGGTCAAGCTCGGCGATAAACATCGTCGGTACGCCATGCAAAGCCGTACATTTCTCTTCTTCAACCGCCTGCAAGACGCTCAAAGGATCAAAACCATCATTGGGATAAATGATACAACCGCCATGGGTCAAAATCGCTAAGTTTCCAAGCACCATACCAAAGCAATGATATAAAGGTACAGGAATACACAGTCTATCTTCCTCAGTGAGATTCATGGCCTCACCGATAAAATAGCCGTTATTTAAAATATTACGGTGGCTTAGGGTCGCGCCTTTTGGCGTGCCAGTCGTACCACTGGTAAACTGCACGTTAATCGCGTCGGTGTTTTTAAGCTGCGCTTGACGCTCGGCGACGCGTGGATCATTGGCATCGCCTTCCGCCATCCAAGCAGAGAACTTCTGCATAAATTTAAACTCTTCATCAGAGTCTGGCTCATCAATCCAAATAATGCGCTCAATGGTTGGAATCTCGACCAAATCCAGCTGGGTATAGTCTTTATGATAAATTTCAGGACAAAGCTCACGAATCAGCTGCGCATAATCGCTGCTTTTAAAGTGGCGCATCAATACCAAGGCTGAGCAGCCAAGTTTATTTAACGCATATTGCAGCTCAAAGGTACGGTAGGCAGGGTTGATATTAACGAGGATAACGCCGACTTTTGCGGTCGCTAATTGCATCAGCAGCCACTCAGCATTGTTGTGCGACCAGATACCGATGCGATCGCCAATCTCAAGCCCCATTTCAATCATGCTGCTGGCTAATTGATTGACCTGCTGTTGTAGCTCGCGATATGTCCAGCGGATATTTTGATGACGGACGACCAGCGCTTCACGCTCCGGATATTTGGAGACAATCGCATCAAAAAAATCGCCGATAGTCGCCTCAATCAGCGGTACATCGGGGCCTTTATCATAGCTTTGAATAAGCGGCGCATTTGCCGAGCGCGCGCCCATATTTACGGTGGGAATATTATTTAGAATGCTATCGAAGTCAGAAACTTGAGTCATAACGAGTCCTTTCGTTTTACTTTTTACAGCACGCCTGAATGGTGCTAATTTTTCGCTTGTTCCTACTCTTTTTTCCTTGAGCAGGTCTTAACAAGCATGAGCTACTATACCGCCTTAAATCGAAGGCTGTCAATCATAGTAATACATTATGTATCATTTAAATTAATTAATAAAAAGCATTACCCAGTAAAAGATAGCATAAAATCACGCGGTTATTATATGCAAAAAAGCCAGTTATGTATTGCTACACAGCTGGCTTTTAATAAGTATTAAGACTAGAATTTAAAGCTAAAAGTTAAATCTGCAATGGTTAAGCATTGATTAAGATTTCACCATTGGCGGTGCTTTAATCGTTACCGTCGCAGTGACGGCATTGCTATTATCAAGCAAATCCATAACCAGCTCGTCATCCGTTTCAGTAGTCACTTGCCAATTACCAGCAGCCTGCGGTACGCCAGTGACCATCACCGAAATGGCTTTATTTTTTAAGCGAATCATCGGCGGTTTATGATCATAACCGCTGTGCTCGTGACCCAAGATATCGTCAGCAATCGTCGCTGCCTGTGCACGTAGCGGCGCGACATAGCGGCAGGCGACGCCGTTGATCGACATACAATCGCCAATCGCATACACATTGGACGCATGGGTACGTAATGTGGTGGCATTGACCACGATACCAGTGCGTCGATTGAACTCAACCCCAGCAGCGGTTGGTAATTTATCATCGACCGTCAAGCCCGTACTGGCAATCACATGGTCAACCACTAACTTCTCTGGCTGCTGCGCCGTATCGCTGTCGGTAGCGGCAACTGGTGCATAGCTGACTTGCAATGTGCCATCATCATGACGCGTGACATTGGATACTTGATAACCGCCTAAAAAGTGAATCCCTTGCGATTTTATTGCTTTAGCAATACGCGCGGTCGCTTGTGCCGGTAGCATTTGCGAGAGCGGCGCGTCATTTAAGTCAATCAACGTCACTTCATGACCCGCTTTTAATAAATCCTCGGCGATTTCCGTCCCGACCATACCAGCGCCAACGATAGCGACGCGCTGACTGCCCGCTGCCAGCTTTTCTTGCAGCTGCCCAAAACGCTCGATATGATTGACATGCCAAACCAAATCTTCAGGCAGACTTTTTGGAAAAATAGGATGGGCGCCCATTGCCAGCACCAGTTTGTCATAGCTAATAGTGGCGTAATTGGTATACACGGGGTCCGAGCGCAGTGCTGAGATAAGCTGTACCGTTTGGCTAGCAGGGTCGATATCGGTCACTTGCGTATTGGCAAGCAAATTGATATTTGCCGCCTTTGCCGCATCGCTACCGGTCGCCCGTACCAAATCCGCGGCGTTTTTCTGCTGGCTAATTGCCATCGTTAGCATGGGTTTATGATAACGGTCGCCATTATCAGCTGTGATTAAGGTGATGGGAATGTTTTTATCTTTTGCGCGAATGGCATCAATCACGTGCCAGCCTGCTAAGCCTGCGCCAATAATCACAATACCTGCCGATTGATTTTCTACACTCATAATGACTCCGAAACACTATTTATTATTTGTTATGAATTTGGAATAGGATTAAAAACTGATGGCGTCTATTGTAGCAGCAAACAGGGAACACTTGTAAGCTGAGAGTAATGAACAAAAAGTAAAAGACATAAAAAAGCGCCTTTATTAAAGACGCTTTGATAGATACTTAAAACACCGTACTTAGTTTCAATGATTGAGAATTTTTGATAAAAACAGCTGCGCGCGCTCACTTTTTGCGCCTTCAAAAAACTCATCCTTACTACAGTTTTCGACAATATGCCCTTCATCCATAAAAATAATCCGATTGGCCACCTGACTGGCAAAGCCCATTTCATGGGTCACGCACATCATGGTCATGCCATCGCGGGTCAACTCGACCATTACATCGAGCACTTCTTGAATCATCTCTGGGTCAAGTGCGGAAGTTGGCTCGTCAAATAGCATCGCTACCGGATCCATCGCCAAAGCACGCGCAATCGCTACCCGCTGCTGCTGTCCGCCTGATAGCTCGGCGGGGTATTTTGGCGCTTGCGCACTTAAGCCCACACGGTCGAGATAGGCCATGCCTTTTTTCTTAGCCTCATCTTCTTTACGGCCCAACACTTTGATTTGCGCGACCGTTAAGTTATCGATAATAGTCAGATGCGGAAACAACTCAAAATGCTGAAACACCATGCCTACGCTACTACGCAGCTTAGGCAAGTTGGTTTTTGCCGCGCCAACTGAGATACCATTGACCATGATATCGCCCTTTTGAAATGGCTCAAGCCCATTTACGGTTTTAATAAGGGTCGATTTACCACTACCCGATGGCCCGCAAACCACCACCACATCGCCTTTATGCACATGCGCGGTACAGTCAGTTAGCACCTGAAAGTCGCCGTACCATTTGCTAACGTCAGTCATTTTGATGACTATCTCGGCGCTTGCATGGCCATTGTCAGTGACCAGTCCGCCAAATTCATTTATATAGGTATCAGCATTGTTTATCCCTGACTCATTCATCGCTGGCTCCTAACCACTTTTTCCATCATTATTAAATGAAAATCTTAATAGTAAAATACTGCGCCAAATTTAAATTAAAACCTCAAGCGTTTTTGCAATTGCTGCACGCCGATAGAGGCACTTAGGCTGATGATAAAATAAACAGCTCCCGCACCTAAAATGTAAGGCGTCAGTAAGCCCATCAGCTCACCACGGACGTAAGCGGCGCGGAAAAAATCCGTCAACCCAATAGCAAAAACCAATGTCGTATCTTGGAATAAAATAATACATTGCTGCAAAATTAGCGGTAGCATTTTGCGAAAGGCTTGCGGCAAAATCACCAAACGCATGGTTTGACCATAAGTCATGCCCAATGCCTTTGCGGCATTCACTTGCCCGCTACCGATAGATTGGATACCTGCGCGCACCACCTCTGAGAAGTATGCCGCTTCAAACATCATAAAGGCGACGACACACGAGGTAAACGCGGTATCAAGCTGTAGGTATTTACCGGCTATCCAAAAGTACATCATCGGTACGGCAAAATAAAACCACAGCAATACCAGTAGTAATGGCACAGAACGAAAGTAATTGACGTATAATTTGGCAGGAATTTCTAGCGCTTTGATGCCGGACAAGCGCATCAAAGCCAATACCGTCCCTAAACTAATACCGCCTAAGATAGCGAGAAACAGCACCTTTAAAGTGGTCAGCATACCTCCCATTAAGCCCGGATACGCCGTTGCAAGTTCGGTCATCATATTCATTTTTGACTCCCTGCAATCAGCCCAGGTACTCGTAATTTACGCTCAATCAGTCCCATAATGGCAATTAACGACAGATTAAAAACCAGATAAATAATGGTCGCATAAGTGTAAATCTCGAGGCTGTTTTGGGTATATTCACTGATGGTTTTGGTTTGGCTAATCAGCTCCATCACCCCGACCAGCGACGCTACCGACGCGTTTTTAAAGCAGTTGGTGAGCTCCGAGCTTAGCGGTGGCAAAATAACACGAAATGCCTGCGGTAGTAGCACTTCTTTATACGCCTGCGGAATCGTAAAGCCGAGCGCGTAAGCAGCATTGATTTGCCCTTCAGGTAAGGATTCGATACCGGTACGCACCTGCTCAACGATACGCGCGGCGGTAAATAATCCCAAACCAATACTGGCGGACAGCATGGCTGAGGTATTAGGCGATAAGTCTTTATACCACCACTCTTGTAGTGCAGGCGTCAGCCAACCGGGGGCGATATAAAACCAAAAGAATAATTGTACAAGAAGAGGAATATTACGAAAAAATGTCACATAAGCGGTACCAATACTACGCGCCGCTTTATTTGGCAAGGTACGCATGATGCCCAAAATAGTACCAATCACCATGGCAATTGCCCAAGCGATACTGCCAATCAATAACAGCCAGCCAAGACCGGTCACCATCCAATGCAGGTAAAGCTCATTACCGATACCGGTTTGCTCAAAGAGCACACCCCAGTTCCAGCTATAATTCATGATGGTCTCTCCAAGCCATGAGTAAAAAGCCAACGCCCCAGACTGATAAACAGCAGTCTGGGCGCGTCAGCAAGCTATGTTGAGGGACAAAAATTACTGAGCGGTTGCTTCTTTTGGCTGTGCGCTATCGTGTGGATTGGCAATCAAAGCTTTTAGATTGTCTGACATCTCAAAGTTTAGATTGACGTTTTTTGGCGGAATGGGGTTGGTAAACCACTTATCATAAATGCTATTAATCTCGCCTGAGCTAAAGACATTGGCAAGCGCTTCATCGACCACCGCTTTAAATTCAGGATCGTCTTTACGCATCATACAACCATAAATCTCAAACGATTGCGGCGTACCAACAATCACCCATTCATCTGGATTTTTGGCTTTGGCTTTTTCACCGGCAAGTAGTACATCATCCATCATAAAGGCATCGGCACGGCCATTTTCTAACATAAGGAAAGCTTCGCCATGGTCTTTTGCCGAGATGACATTGGTGTCCATTTTATTTTTATCATTGTATTCACGAATATAACGCTCTGAGGTCGTACCAGCAGTCGTGACCAAAGTTTTACCTTTTAGGTCTTCAAAATCTTGAATACCTGAGTCTTTTTTGGTCAATAAACGCGTACCAATTTCAAAGAAACCGTTTGAGAAAGCCACTTGTTTTTGGCGCTCTTCGTTATTGGTGGTTGAGCCACATTCAAAATCAACCGTGCCGTTTTGCACCAGCGGAATACGCGTTTGCGAAGTAATCAAGTTATAACGAATTTTTAAATCCGGCATATTAAGCTTTTCTTTTACCGCATCGACCACTTTCATTTCTAAATCGTGCGCATAGCCAATCGGCTGATTTGGGTCATCAGCGATGTAAGAAAAGGGAATAGAAGAGTCTCGGTGACCGACCACGATAGTGCCCGATTCTTTGATCTTTTGTAGCGTACCGTTGGTATTTTCTGCCGCTTCTGTCGTTGTCGCTGTGCCATCTGCTGGCGGCGCTTCGGTGTTGGTTTGATTGCTATTGTTACAGCCTGCTAGGCCAAGTGCCATAAAGGCAACCAACGTTAGAGGTTTTGAGATTAAGTAGGTCATGAGATACATCCTTTTATCACATTTATACAAACTAGGGGGGACTTTGACGGTATTTGCGCCATTATTTGACTTTATATAAGCCCTTGGTTGACTTTTCCGTCATGCATCCATGCTGTTGCTTTAAGTTATCACTATGCAACTTAATGTTACTGTACAACAATTTGCACGATGCGGGTAAACTTTTTTTAATGCGACTGATATTTTACAGATTTCGTTTAACAAACATTTAAATTACGCCCATAACCAAGCCGCTATGATTGATAAATAATCATTAATCCCCATAAAGCTAACAACTTCTTAATACTAGTTATGACCTATGACCCAAAATACTCAAGTCCCAAATATTGATCAACAAGCGAGCAGCCACCGCGATAATGACGTACGCCAACGCTTTTTTATCGAAGACTCACCGGTGCGCGGCGATGTGGTACGCCTATCGCGCAGCTATGCGACGACAATTGCCCAAAAAGCTTATCCTGAAGCCATTAAGCGCTTATTAGGCGAGATGCTGACGGCGGCAAGCTTGCTGATCAGTACCGTTAAAATAAACGGGCGCTTATCGATTCAATTGCAATCATCAGATAGCGACAGTTTGCTCAATTGGGCAATGGCAGAATGCGACCAAGACGGTATCATTCGCGCCCTTGCCAGCTGGAAAAATGACACCGACGAGCAAGTGCAAGCGTGGGAAAATATGATCCATGCCAAAGACGCCTTTGCTGAGCTCGGCGCTGCTGGTCAAGGCGTGTTATTTATCAATATCCAGCCTGATGGCGGCGAGCCGTATCAAGGTATCGTTGAGCGTAGCCATGACAACTTAGCGGATTGCTTAGCGCATTATCAAAAACAATCGGCGCAGATTCCAACGCTGATCAATCTGGCATCCGATGGTTTGCAAGCTGGTGGTATCTTGGTGCAAATGCTACCTCGTACCGCAGCCGAAACCTATGAAGTCGAGCAAAACCAAGATGCTGGTATCGATGATGACTTGTGGACACGCTTAAGTGTGCTCACGCGCACGCTAAAAGCAGAAGAGCTGACCACGCTTGATGCCAATGAAATTCTGTACCGTTTGTATAATGAAGAAAAAGTCGTTGCCCCTGAGCCTGTAGCGTTATCGTTTGGCTGCACCTGCTCACGCGAGAAGTGTGAGATGGCCATCGAGCAAATCGGCGAAACCGAAGCGTTAGATATCGTGGACGAACAAGGCGGTACGTTTGAGATGGACTGCGGATTTTGCGGTGCAGTCTACAAATTTGATAAAGACGATGTAGCGGCTATTTTCGCTGAGTAATCTTTAATTTTACTTCTGTTAATTAAAAACCCTCAAGTATGATGCTTGAGGGTTTTTTAGTTTTTACAACTAGCGATTTTTTATAGATTTATTAATGATAATATTCATAGTATTAACACCTTAAATCTCGACCTCGTAATCTATCGGATACGAATAAATTCGACTATCAAGCCCATATTTTGCGTCATGCGCGTCGCCTAATCTATTGGCTGATAACCAAGAAATCACTTGCGCAAGCACCCGATCGTTATAAGTTAAATTCATATGATTGACGCCATAAAATATCGCCTTATGACCCTCAGGTACGCTCAATGTGTGCTCTTCAGTATATTCGCCAAGCGCCGACTCTACTGACACCAGCCCATCACCCAATAAGCTGGTGGTTTTATTTTCATAATGGGTTTCAATCAACGCCGCTGCGACCAGATAAGTATTGACGTGCAGCGGTAGGCGCGTCGGATGACGAAACTCTGCCGGTAGCACGCTGCGCTCCTCTAAAGATTTCCAATCGGCATCGCGAATACTGCCATAACGCAAATCGATAATACCAGCGCTACGTAAGTCGCCCAGTTTCGCCAATGACCCAGCAAAAGGCAGCTTAGCGATTTTATATTGCACAAAATTGCCAATCTGCTCCAAACTTGCGCCATGATGCGGTGTACCTAAAGTCACCAAATTACCCACACGCTCAACCCAGCTGAATCCCTGCTCTTTACCATAAAACAGTGCGCTACGGCTCAGCAGGCCGCCCATACTATGGCCGATTAAATCAAGCTGGGTAATGTCTGGATTGCTTTCGACCAAATCTTGCAAGACTTTAGCAAAGCTACGCCCATTACTGGAGATACGCCGACCGGTATTATAGTTCAAATATAAAACTGTACTGTCTGGCAACTTGTGGGTCAGCATAGCACCGAGATTATTTTCGCCCGCAACTTGCCAGCTTAAATGACTCAAACAAAGCCCATGACACAAAACAATTACTCGCCCCGATAGTGCGCCACTTTGCACATAATTGTCTTTATCGTATAGCATCATCGACACGGCCAACGGATTGTCATGGGTGACAAGGTGGTCGCCCATCACGCCATTTAGGATATTGACCATACGCCGTAAGTTTAAAGGCAGTGGTTGTATTTTTTTGGGTTTTAAAACCGTGTTATACAAACGTAGCCCTATGGCAATATTGTTGCCGACCAATTGCATCGCTTGACGCACCGTACCATAAATGCGTCCGGTGATACCGCGCTGCCAGCGCTCAAGATTACCATTATTAAACCGCCCCAAAGGACGCAGCAAAATCTCACGGTGGATAGCTTCGACAATATCCGTTACTTCCACGACACCCATAGTAGCAAGCTGCGCCAAGCCTTCAAAAAAATCCACCAAAGAGATTGGTTGATGCGGTTTTATCACACTGTTATCGACATTTTTGGCGATCAGCTCATCGACATAAATATAGTCAAGTTCTGCTAGCGCTTCATAGACATCGTCTTGAAAGTCTGCTTTTGCGCTCAATTCACCATCAGAGGGACGCCGAGTGGTCGCAAATAAATCGTGTATGGTTTCTATAGGTCTTGGATTGGGCATAGTGTTGCTACAGCAAGCGATTAAGGGTAATTGCCATACTAGCCTGTAAATGCCATAAACAGAAGAAAATGATTTAACTATCAGGTATTTTTATGGTTAAAAAAACAGGGAACTATAAAATATCGAAACTTACCCATTAGTAGCTATCGCCTACAACACAAAAATCCTAAAGCCATGACTTAGGATTTTTATGTTTGTTCAGACGTATCATTACTAATGCAAATAGTTAACTAGACAAAGGATTCTGCCAGTATGACGTCACCATCTTCGCGTGTAATCATAACTGTCGCTGAGCGCGGGGTACTACCGCCAGCCACTGCTCCCCATGTATTACCCGGATGCTGAATATTAATAAACAAGGTTTTAAAGTCTGGCGTCATCGTGATACCTGTGACTTCACATCCCTCCGGACCGACAAAAAATCGTTTGATGTTATCATTGCTGGCAGGCATACCGACTCGGGTTTGTTGCCCTACTGACGTGGTTTGAATGGCGCCATCGCTTACATTACCCGGTAGCGCTGCCAGTAACATACAGCTACTGGTATCGGTATAAGCGCCGTCGTCTGTTTGAATCCATAAAACGCCGCGTGGATCGAAGTATAAGCCATCGGGAGAAGAAAAATCATTACTGTCATTTAATTGCGATAAATTTTCTGCTACTAAATCATTCGGTGCAGCAAATAAATAAATGTCCCAGTCAAAACTGGTTGCCGCATGATCACCGCCCGCTTCTGCCCAGCGAATGATATGGCCGTTGTCATTGCCACGCGCTTTGCCGCCAGTATTATAGCTGCGCGGATTGGACGCCGACACTGGCTGATCATCTCGTACACCACGATATTTATTATTGGTCAAAGTCACATACACTTCACCCGTTATCGGGCTGACCGATACCCATTCTGGTCGATCCATTTTGGTTGCACCGACTGCATCTGCTGCCGCGCGAGCAAAGACCAATACCTCATCTTGTCCATGAAAAGGCAACTCGCTGTTCAAAGCATCCAGTCCATTTTGACCATGAATCAACGCTTTCCATTCCCCGCGACCATTTTCATTAAAAATGGCAACATAGAGCGTGCCCTCATTCAAATACTTGTCACCCGCTTTTAATCCACCACCGATATCAGCATTTGACCATGTGGCTTTAGAGACGAATTTATAAATATATTCACCGCGAGCATCATCGCCCATATAAAACACCACCGGTTTGCCTTGTTCAACGGGAGCATAAGCACAGTTTTCATGAGCAAAACGTCCCAGTGCCGTGCGCTTTTTAGGCATGGAATTTTGATCAAAAGGATCAATTTCGGTGATATAACCAAAGGTATTAAAACCATTTCGATAATCGTCAGTAGCGCTAGCACTAGTAGCAGTCATATCCCAGCGTGAAAACTCGTCTACGATCTTGGCATCTTTGGCATCAGGGGTGTGCCAAAGATATTCAAAGCCAGAGAAATTCTCCGTTGCGCCATAGCGCTCGCGACCATAATTTTGTCCTGCGCTCAGCTGACTGGCATCTTGCCCACGGGCAAACACCCCTAAAAAATTCTCTTCGGTGGTCAGATAGGTGCCCCATGGCGATAAGCCTGCGCCGCAATTGTTATTGATACCGCGAGTTTGAAAGCCTGTTGGGTCAAACTTGGTCTTGACCAAATCAGAGCCCGCAACAGGACCTGCTAATTGCGTGGTTGTACTGCTGGTGATACGGCGATTGTATTTTGAATTGGGGACCATCTCATAGCCCATGCCATCGGCGCGGCGCTTCATCTCGACCACTGCTACCCCATGACAATTGACCTCACGACGTACGTCGCTTGCAAGTCGACGATTTTGAAAGATTGGCGCAGCATTTTTATCTTGGATCACATGGTAACCAAATGGGCTCAGCTCGCTGCTATTGACGTATTCATGATTCATGACCAGTAGTCCATTCTCTGATGCTTTGGCATCATAGGCAGTGCCCTTTTTGCCAAAGAACCACATGCCATCATGGTTATCACCCATACGCCATTCGAATGACTCAGCTGACTGCTCGCGATTGTCTTTCCAATCATCAATGCCAGATATCAGCGGCGTGCCTAAAGGCAGTATCATCTCAGCCTTATAGCCTGCCGCCACGCTCATGGTTTCGGCAGTCGAATGCGCCACTGCGGTAAACTTCAAAGTTTCGGGACGCTTGAGATCACCTTGTGCAGGGATAGCAGCATCATTGCCATTATTTTTGGTAGGAATACTATCGTTATCGTCGCTACAGCCAACTAAAGGTAGCGCTCCAAAAAACGCCGCCGCTGTCAATCCTGTGCCACCTTTTAGGATACTACGCCGATTTAAACGGCGACTAATAATGGTTTGAAAATCAATATTGTTGCTCGGATTAGAATCTTCAACGACTTCATGGGCAAGCGGTTGTTTGTTATTCAATAATGTCATTATCAGTCACCTTGCTGTTAGGCTTGATTGGCATGAGAGAGTTGATTGCAGTCTTGTAATTGCAATCACCAAAATACGAATTATGCCTAATTCTACTGAGTGTTTATGACAGTACGTTGAAAACCAAATGCCGATTTGATAGTTATTTAATGATAAGCTTAGGATAAATGACTATCACCACTGATAAACCAAAAAAATCCCAAGCGTTCACTTGGGATTTTTTGATAGCGTTAAGCATTAATGCCTTCACAGATTAATAGGTGATAGCTGTGATAAAAACTTATTTAACCTCTGTCTGCCACTGATGAGCGCCTAGTTTTAAAGTCAACACATCGCCCGCATGTAAAGCGCCAACGCCGCTTGGCGTCCCGGTCATAATGACGTCGCCCGCTTGCAAACTAAAAGCATGACTGATATTGACCAATAACTCATAAACGGGAAATAGCATCAAGGCACTATCGCCGTCTTGCTTAAGTTCGTTATTAATATTCAGCTGATAATGGACGTTTCTGAAGTCACCAAAGGCATTTGCATCGAGCCAGTCAGCAAGCACACAAGCGCCATCAAAGCACTTGGCGCGCTCCCAAGGATGACCTTTTTCTTTCAGCTCAGTTTGTAGCTCACGCAAGGTCAAATCAAGCCCTAATGTCACGCCACCAATAGCTTGTTTCGCCTCTGCAAGCGTGGCTTTTGATAAGTCTGTTGCTAGCTGAATACAAAGCTCAGCTTCATAGTGGGTTTCGCCAAAGATGGCAGGGTTTGGGCGCTCAACGCACTGATGGATAGATACCACCGAAGAGGCAGGTTTTATAAATAGCATCGGCGCGCTAGGCACTTCATTGCCCAACTCCTCTGCATGCGCCGCATAGTTGCGCCCGACACAGACGACTTTACCGATAGAAGTACGCAGACGTTCGCTATTATCAATGCTGGTATCACTATTGGTATCAGTGGTGCCAGCAGTATCTTTCACATTACCAATAATAGCGTTGGCGATGGACATATGGGGCGATGAGCTCATACAGTTTCCTTCCGACCGATTTTTTAATTTATGACCACTATAGCTTTTTTATTTTGCCGTGCCTACTTTTAAGGAATGGTATTGGTAACCACGTCTGGCGGCACATAGCTGGCGTGACGATTCATACGTTTTTCAAACAATCTAAAGCTAAATAAAATCACCCACGACAGCAGCAGATAAACGACACCGGCCGCAAAGAACAATTCCATCAAGGTATAAGTACGCGCACTAATCGTACGCGCAACGCCCGTGATATCCATCAACGCAATGGTGGATGCCAGCGCGCTTCCCTTTAGCATAAAGATAACTTCGTTACTGTAGGCAGGAATCACAATACCAAAAGCGCGCGGTAAGGTAATACGCGTCAGCTTCTGCCATTTTGACATGCCAATAGCATCGGCGGCTTCAAGCTCGCCCACAGGAATATTTTGGATTGCACCGCGAATAATCTCTGCCAAATAGGCGCTAGTATTGAGGGTAAAGGCGATGATGGCACACCAATAAGCTTGGCTAAGTACCGGCTCCCATAAGAACGAGTTACGTACCGCTTCGAACTGCCCAAGCCCGTAATAAATCAAAAATATTTGTACTAGTAGCGGCGTGCCACGGAAAAAGAAGATATATAAAAATGGTAAAACTTGCACCAGCCAATTTTTGGACAGGCGCAATAATGCCAAAATCAAACCAAAAAACAACCCAATAATACCCGAGAATACAACGAGCTGGACGGTCAATACCGCGCCACCCATTAAATCAGGGATATGGTCAAAAATGACCTGCCAATTCCAATCCATAGTATCTCTCCTCTACCCTATGGTCGATTGACTTTGAGTGGTTTGATGGTGGGTTTGACGGCTGAGCTTTTTAGCATAACGCGCCGCCGGATTGGCACGCCACTCAAGCCACATCATAAAACCGGTAATCAACATGGTCAGACCCAAATAAATAATCGCCGCGGCCATATAAAAGGTAAACGGCTGCTGTGTCGACTGTGCCGCGCGCGACGATTGATACATGATATCTTTTAGACCGACGACCGACACCAAGGCGGTATCTTTGAGCAATACCAAAAACAAATTGCCGAGACCTGGCAGCGCAATCTGCCAAACTTGCGGCAAGGTAATACGATAAAAAGTCTGAAAAGGTCGCATGCCAATCGCTTGCGCCGCTTCTCTTTGCCCTACCGGAATCTCTTGAATGGACATACGAAAAATTTCGGTCGCGTAAGCACCAAAGGCAATCGATAACGCCATCACCCCGCCCCAAAACGCGCTAATCTCGATATAATCGTTATAGCCGAACTTTTTGAGGATGCTCATAAGCAAGATTGAGCCGCCGTAATAAATAAACAGCACTAATAACAGCTCAGGGATGCCGCGCATCGTGGCAGTATAGACCGTCGCAAGCTTACGCAGCAGCCAGACATTGGACATCTTGGCGGTCGCGCCAAGCAAGCCTAACGCCATACCGATGACCAAACTGGTCAGCGCCAGCTTTATAGTGACGGTAGCGCCGCTTAGTAATAGCGCGCCAAATCCTTGTAAATCAAACACAATTATCCACTCAGTCTCTTTATATTAGCAAGTTGCAAAATATGAGTTAAAAGAATCAGCATCAATAGCTGAGCGCTGCGCATAGTCGTATGACCAACCGCATAGATGGCGGTTTTTTGCGTCATAGAGTGACGTCAGATACATACGATTTTGGCGGCGGAAATTGACACAGTAGAAATGAGCGCTGATTTTATCATATTCGCTGCCAGCTATGTTAATACTCACGCATAAAAGCGCTGCCTAAATAGATACTTATCAGGATAAATAGCCTATAAATCAGTGATATCTGATAAAAGTTGACCCTTCATAATGCATAAAATTGTGGTGATTCTTTGAGTAAGGAATCATGATAATCATTTTTAAACAAAATCGATAGAATAATAACCAGATGCGAGTAGGATAAATTTTTCTTGCTTGCTGTGCGCTTTGCACTCCAGAGGCTTCGAAAAATTTATCCTACTCGCCCTGTATTGGTTGTAAAGTAACCCTATTATTAAAGCAAAAAAGACATCACCCTGATGGTAATGTCTTTTTGCTTTTATGACTTCACGTTTACCGCTAAATAGGGAAAACCGTGATTAATATAATAATGATAATAAGCGCTTATTGCGCTGCATTTTCTACCGTTGGTTCGGTTGATACTGTCTCAGTGTTTGCCACCTTCGCTGGTACGGCAAAATATTTTTGATTGATTTTATCGTACGTACCATTGGATTTTAGATTGGCTAAAGACTTATTGATTTTGGCTTGCAAGGCTTCATCGTTAGGACGCACGGCAATTGCAAAATTATCATTGATATCTATCTCATCGCCTTTGATTGCATAATTGCTGCCTGACGGTGAGCCAAGCCACTCTAGCGCTGGGAGTTTGTCAGATATCATGGCATCAACGCGACCTGAACCCAAATCCAAAAAGGCATTACTCAAGGTATCATAAAGCTTCATATCAGCTTTTGGATAGGCATTTTCTAACCACTGCGAAGAGATGGTCGAGCGCTGGGCGGCAATAGAATGCGCATCGATATCGCTGCTATTGGTAGGATCAAAGTTGCTGTCTTTTTTGGCTAAAAACACCAAGGCATTGCTAAAGTACGGATCGGTAAAAGCCACTTGCTTTGCACGCTCTGGCGTGACCGACATCGCCGCGACGATGGCATCATATTTACCGGCTTTAAGTCCCGGAATAATACCGTCCCAATCTTGCGCTATGATTTCACAGGTCATCTGCAATTCGTCACAAATAGCATTGGCGATTTCAACATCGAAGCCGCCAAGCGTGCCATCGGCATTGGTGTAATTAAAAGGGGCATAAGCGCCTTCGGTGCCGATACGTAGTACATTATCATCGTCGCTCGCCGCACCATTATTATCAGCCGCTTCTGACGTTTTAGTCGTATCCGAGCTTGCGCTTTCGTTAGTCTCATTTTGACCATTACTACAGCCCGCTAAGGCCAATAGTGCCGCTAAGGCTAGCATCGATTTTGTCTTTAACAAGTGCTTACTGGCGGATGAGGTAACAGAGGACGTACTAGGCACAGGTGCTAAAAGAAGATGGTTGCTCATAATCATCCTTGATGTTGTTATTTGACATTATTAATTGGCATTGGTACTTAGGAAAGTATTGTAGAGGGCATAAAGCACGCTTTAATTAAAACGTGCTTTATTAAAATCAGCGCTTATCTAATAGATTATGAGAGACAACTCTATTAATTAGACGCCGTTTCTGCTTGCTCTTCTTTGGCAATTACTGCATTGGCATCGACATTACCATCATCAACGACCACCACTTCTTTGACGCCGTCAGTCGCTACTGCTTTTTGCGCCGCCGCTGTTGAGCTGGTGCCAAAATAACTGCCGGTGATTTGATCATAAGTGCCGTTTTCTTTTAGTTCAGCCAAAGCTTTATTAAACTTGGCAACCAATGGATCGCCTTTACGAAAGGCAATACCCATCGCATCATCGCTGGTGCTGATTTCTTGACCTTTGACTTCGTAGTCTTTACCGGCGTCGGTTTTTAACCAGTCGATACCGGTGACTTTATCAGACATCATGGCGCGCACGCGACCTGAGGTTAGGTCTAGATAAGCGTTGTCTTGAGTATCATAAAGCTTGATGTCAGAGTCGGCATGTTTTTCTTGTAGATATTGTGACGCAACCGTCGAGCGCTGTGAGGCAACTGGCTGACCTTTTAGGCCATCGACGGTAATATCATCGCCTTTTTTACCAATGAGGATAATGCCAGTATGAAAGTACGGGTCGCTAAATTCTACGACTTCTTTACGCTCAGGGGTGATTGACATACCAGCAATGGCGGCATCAAATTTCTGCGCATTTAGCCCTGGAATGAGGCCGTCCCAATCTTGCGAGATAACTTCACATTCAGCTTTCATTTGCGCACATAAGGCGTCTACCAGCTCAATCTCGTAGCCGATTAATTTACCATCGGCGTCGGTATAGCTAAAAGGCTTATAGCTCGATTCTGTAGCGATTTTTATATGTAAAGGGGCATCGCTTGTAGCAGCGGCGTCCGTATTTTCTGTAGGCGTTGAGCTGTTGTTACAAGCAGCAAGCATCAGCATCGCTGCACTAAGCGGCGCAAGCCATAGCGCTTTTTTGCTCATTGATGAGGTCATTGAAGTGATCATAGAGGTTATTCCTTAATATATTTACCAGCCGTTATTCATCCGCAATGGGTCAGACATTGGTTAATCAGCGCTTATCGAAACCGTCTGTTGACTAATAGCTATCAGTTAAAGACTTCTCGCAAAGCGCATCAAGCAAATTACTGACCGAAGTTTTCTTGCTCAAGACGGGCAAGCTCACCGTTGCTACGGATTTCGCTCAGCGCTTTATTAAAGTCGTCTTTGATTGAGTCACCTTTACGGACAGCAATGGCAATATTATCGTCGTTATCAATCTCATCACCCACGATACCGAACCCTTCTGGATTATCCGCTAACCATGATTTGGCAGAGACTTTTTCAGCAAGTACCGCATCGCTACGACCAGATTTTAGGTCTAAGTAGGCATTGTCATAATTATCATAAAGCTTGACGGTGTTGCCGTCTTTACCTTCATAATTATCTTGTAAATACGCGCCAGGTGTCGTTGAACGCTGGCCACCAAGGGTTAGGTTTTTAATGGATTTGGGGTCAAAGCCGCCTTTGGTATCGGTAAGCCAAACCATGGTATTGGCAAAGTACGGCTCGCTAAAATCAACCTTTTCTTGGCGCTCTTCAGTGATTGACATACCAGCGATGACGGCGTCGTATTTTTGCGCCAATAGACCTGGAATAATACCGTCCCAATCTTGAGCAACGATTTCACATTTGGCTTGCATTTGCGCGCATAAGGCATTGGCGACGTCGATATCGAATCCTGCCAAGCTGCCATCGGCATTGGTATAGTTAAAAGGAGGGTATGCGCCCTCAGTGGCGATACGAATGGTCTTGCCAGCCGTTTCTGTAGCAGAGGCATCAGCGCTGCTATCAGTAGCGTCATTAGCAGACTGACTACAAGCGCCAAGCATAAGCGCGGCGGTGACGGTCATCGATGACCACAAGAGGCGAGAATTCGACATCATACATTCCTTAAATTCTGATGAGGTTTTTGATATAGGGTTCTGATATTTTGTTCTCTGGCGTCCCTGCCAGATAAGCAAGTCAATGAACATAAAGACATAAGCAGGCGCGATTTGCGACTGCCTATAAACCTTTTGATAATACCTGACTCAAATATCAAAAACAAACGTTTTGCATACCAACTGTGATTATTCGGTAATAAATAGGCTAAGAAAATTTAGGCCAAGAAGGTTACTAAGGGCAACTTTTGCATTGTAAGCGTTTTAGGTTTTTTGACATTCAACCAATAACCTGTCAAACACTCGCTTCTAGTTTTGACGATGAGATGCCATAAAATCTTTGACGCGTTCAGACTTTGGATTATCAAATACCTGTTCAGGTGTACCAATTTCTTCGATGATACCTTGATGCAGGAACACCACTTTGCTTGATACCTCACGGGCAAAGCGCATTTCGTGGGTAACAATCAGCATGGTACGCCCTTCCTCTGCCAGCTCGCGCATCACCGCCAGCACCTCATTGACCAGCTCAGGGTCAAGGGCCGAGGTTGGTTCATCAAATAATAACACCTGTGGCTGCATGGCAAGGGCGCGTGCTATCGCTACCCGCTGACGCTGACCGCCCGATAAATTCGCCGGATAAGCATCTTTTTTATCGAGCAGACCCACTTTATCGAGCAGTTTTTCTGCATCGCTAATCGCTTGGTCTTTTTTGATTTTTAAGACCTGCGTTGGTCCTTCGATGATATTTTGCAAAATGGTCTTGTGTGGCCACAAATTAAAGTTTTGAAAGACAAAACCGACGCGCGCACGTAAGCTCTCTAGCTGCTTGATATCTGCCGCTTGCAATTCGCCTGATTTGGCAGGTTTTAGCATCAGCTCATCATTGCCGATGATGATACGCCCCTGATTGGGTTTTTCAAGCAAGTTAATACAGCGCAGCAAGGTTGACTTACCGGAGCCAGACGAGCCTAAAATAGAGATAACGTCGCCATCATAAGCGGTGAGAGATACCCCTTTTAGCACCGCCAACGAGCCGTAGCTTTTATGGACGTCTTGTAAATCTAAGGCGATAGGCCGAGTCGGATTCTTTGCAGTATCAAGCATGGTTTAGCAGACTTCCAATAAATATGAGTGAAAACATGAATAAAAAAATGCGCCATTGTCGCCTATAATGCGATAAAAAGGCAAACCCTGCCCCTTCAGTTATTAAAGGTCATTAGAGTTTGACAGGATAATTCATTGCCTATAAAGAAATACTCAAAACGGCGCTCGGCTTAGATAATTCTAACTAAGTAGCGCGGTATTCTTTTTAAAAGGAATCAACGACAAAATAAGGCCCATAACGCATAGTCCGTTATGGGCCTTATTTTATCATCTTAACGCCGCTAGCGCTGTTTTATCTGCTAAATAGTCAGTCGACGCTTGCAAGCGGCATTTAACAAGCTCAACTAGTAAGTCGAAATGTGCTCTTCGCTTTCAGTTCCATCAAGGACTTCTGCATCATCAGCAGTTGCTACCGCGACATCATCATTTTCGCTAACCGCCATACCCTCATTAGCATCGGCACTTGCAACCGCGACATCATCCGTACTGTTTGCCGTTGCCACGCCGGTAGCGTTATTTTCTACTGGCGTCTGCGCGTCAGCGGTTGGTTCAACGTCCATTGGCGCTTCGTCTTTTTTGCCGCAGGCGCTGACACTTAGTGCTGCTGCTACCAAGCCTACCGTGAGCCAGTTTTTATAGGTTTTATTTTTAATAGCCATTTTTTTCTCCATCATGAGTCTTTAATTTATTAATCTTTATAAAATCCATCACTTTATTGCATCAGCCAATTGCTATGTCTTTCATTGATAGCGTATGAGATAGCGTATGAATTGACCGTCTTAGCGCCCACTATACTCACGATTGACCACGACTACCTTAGCAGTTGCAGCGCAGTTCTGTTAAAAATACGTAACTGACAGCATACTTTTTTATCTCCCATTACTTATAGACGCTATAAAAAGTTAAAACCTTAAAATACAATATAAGAAAACTCCGCAGTGCTTGCTAAACGGTCGTTGTTCACAAAATCGACTTTACTATCGTCCTCATCTCCTCTATGTTAAATAGCAGAGCGCTAAACGTAGAGCGCTAAATGATATTTTTTAGATTATTGATGATAAAAGGACGTTAATTTATGACGCAATCAAATACCACAGATGTAACCGCCTATATGCAGACGGTCGGCCAGCAAGCGCGCGCGGCATCACGAGCGTTAGCTGCGGCCAATACTGGCGATAAAAATTCGGCGCTGATGGCAATCTATGATGCGTTAAAAAGCGCCAAAGCTGATATTTTAGCGGCCAATAAAATCGATATGGATAAGGGGCAAAAAAACGACTTGGACGCTGCCTTACTCGATCGTCTAGAGCTAAACGATGCACGCTTCGATGGTATGCTGCAAGGGTTAAAAGACGTGGCGGCATTGCCTGACCCTATCGGTGAAGTGACCGACATGACTTATCGTCCATCAGGTATTCATTTAGGCAAAATGCGTGTGCCACTCGGGGTGGTCGGGATGATTTATGAGTCGCGTCCCAATGTCACCTTAGAAGCGGCTTCGCTGGCGCTAAAATCTGGTAATGCTATTATCTTACGCGGTGGTTCTGAAGCCTTTGAATCCAATCAAGCGATTGCCAAATGCATTTTACAGGGTTTAAAAAAGGTCGGTCTCTCTGAGCATAGCGTACAAGTGCTAGAAACCACTGACCGCGCTGCTGTTGGCGAGCTGATTACCATGACGGACTATGTCGATGTGATCGTACCACGCGGCGGTAAAGGTTTGATTGAACGTATCAGCCGCGATGCCCGCGTCCCTGTGATTAAGCATTTAGATGGTAATTGTCATACCTTTATCGATAGCGATGCCGATGCAGACACGGCGATTAAAGTCAGTGTTAATGCCAAGACCCACCGCTACGGTACCTGTAATACCATGGAGACGCTATTGGTCGATGAATCAATCGCAGCCGAACTATTACCAAAAATTGCAGAAGCCATCGTAACAGCCGATGACGCCATGCAACTGCGCCTCGATGAGAAGTCACAGGCGATTTTAAATGACAATGTTACCCTGCAAGGTCATTTATCGGCAGCCACCAGCGAGGACTGGGACACCGAATATCTTGCGCCTATCTTGGCAGTCAAGGTGGTAACGGGTATCGATGAAGCGATTGAACATATCAACACTCACGGCAGCCACCATACCGACGTCATCATTACCGACAATTACACCAAGTCACAGCGCTTTATCCGCGAAGTCGATTCGGCAAGCGTGATGATTAACGCCTCGAGCCGTTTTGCCGATGGCTTTGAGTACGGACTTGGAGCAGAAATCGGTATCTCAACCGATAAAATCCATGCCCGTGGACCGGTTGGGCTTGAGGGTTTAACCTCGCAAAAATGGATTGTTTACGGTCACGGCGAAACACGCGCCTAGGGCATCATTGCTGCACTATAATTTATTGCCTAATTCGAGTATAATCTTAAATAACGTCAGCTTAATTGCTGGCGTTTTTTTATTATTGATAAATATGCTATATATGGCATATAAAAATTATTTTGCTGAATAGAACCACGCTATAGGAAGCCGTGCCCATGCAAAGTGGCAAAATTAAACACTGGAATGCTGACAAAGGCTATGGCTTTATCGAAGTAGACAATCAAGATGAAGATGTCTTCTTTCATATCAGCAGCGTGCGCTTATTGCAGCCAATAAGCGAGGGTCAACGTGTCTATTTTAACAGTCAGCGTAATGATAAAAACCAATTACGCGCCACCGAAGTCACCGCTAACGAATTAAGTATTTTAGAAACGGCAGACTCAAAAACACCGCTAGCAAATTCAACCAAACAACACGCAAAAAATACGCATAAAAATAACGCTAGCTATCATCGAAAAAACCAGTCAAAAAACAATCAAAGCAGTCAACATAAAAAAAGCGGTTTTTCTACCCTATTGAGTTTTATCGCGCTGTTTGCCATGGCGGTCTACTTCTTTGGCGATTTAACCTCCAGTTTTTTTGCAGATAGTACGCCAGCAACGTCTATAACGCAGACAGCGCCTAAGACCTCTAGCCCTGATACAGCAGCCACAGCAGCTATCACGGGTGATGCGCAAATAGACCAAACACTGGCGCTGATTCAGCAAGGCGGCCCATTTCCTTACCCTGATAAAGATGGCACCCCCTTTTATAATCGCGAAGGCAAATTGCCTGCCCAGTCGCAAGGCTATTATCGCGAATACACTGTGCCGACACCGGGCGTTTCGCATCGCGGCGCACGGCGTATTGTCACCGGCGGCCATCCGCCAACCGTCTATTATTTGACCGTCGACCATTACGACAGCTTTCGACCATTGCAGGTGAGATGATATGAGCCAAGCGATTTATTATATTAAAAAAAATGACGTTAACCAAAACGCCATTGCCCAAAAAAACGAAGCGCTTATTCATCGCATTCCTAAGCATGCGATTAACATTCCCATTGACGATGTTTTGAATAAAGAAACGCTGCTAAATAGTTTAGCGACAGCTGCCAATTTTCCCAGCTATTTCGCCCATAATTGGGACAGCGCTTGGGACTGTTTGACCGATAGTGATATCACTGATTTAACGCTTTACTTAAATGCGGTAGAAAAAATCAACAGCGAGGACTTTAATGTCTTTAAGCGCCTGATCGAAGACGCTTATAAAGATTTTGGCAAACCCCAATTATGGATTATTGAGACGTCAGACGATACCTACGAATAGCAAAACGAGCAGAACCTAAATTCGAGATAAAGCCAGTTTTATCTCGAATTTAGGTGAATTCATATTTAGAGAAAGGATGAACTTATGGAAGTAACATTAAACGGATATTACACCCTAATTTTTGCCACATTGGTGCTGCTATTAGGGCGCTTTTTGGTGAAGAAAATTAAGTTTTTGGAAGACTTTAATATCCCAGAACCCGTGGCTGGTGGCTTGATTGCTGCTGTAATTGTTTATGCCCTTAATTTGATTTGGGGTTATAGCTTTAACTTCCACCAAGGACTACAAACAGCAACCATGCTGATGTTTTTTGCCTCTATCGGACTTAGTGCCGATTTTGGACGGCTGAAAGCAGGTGGTACACCTTTATTAATTTTCACTATCGTCGTCTCGGTCTTTATTATTTTACAAGACGTGGTTGGGGTAGCGATGGCCAGCGTATTGGGTCTTGATCCACTGCTTGGCTTGGTGACTGGCTCTATCGCCCTAACAGGCGGCCATGGTACCGCAGGCGCGTGGGGCGTTGTATTAGAAGAACAGTACAATGTGGTGGGTGCTACTACCCTTGGCATTGCCGTTGCTACCTATGGTTTGGTTGCAGGTGGTCTGGTTGGTGGTCCTGTTGCACGCCGATTGATCAATAAAATGGGGCTTAAACCCACCCCTGTTAATCCCAATCAAAGCGACGTTGAAAAGCTTGCTGGCAAGCAGTCGTTATATAGTACCAAACATAGCGAAGATGGCGATCATCGCCATGAAGAGATGTTCGAAAAACCTGATAACATTCGCCTAATTACCGCCTCTTCTACGATTGAGTCATTGGCTTTGTTTGCAGGGGCGTTGGCGTTTGCAGATATCATGACGCTGGTTGCAGCAGATACTGCGTTTGAGCTGCCTACCTTCGTTTGGGCATTAGCAGGCGGCGTTATCATTCGTAATGCCTTAACCATGGTGTTTAATTTTGATATGTTCGACCGTGCTATCGATGTGATTGGTAATGCGTCATTAAGTCTATTTTTAGCCATGGCGCTGCTATCGCTAAAACTATGGGAGCTGACAGATTTGGCGGGTCCTGTATTGATTATCTTGGTCGTGCAGACTTTAGTCATGATTGGTTATGCTTATTTTGTTACCTTTAGAGTCATGGGTAAAGACTATGATGCCGCTGTTTTGGCAGCTGGACACTCTGGTTTTGGTATGGGCGCCACGCCAACGGCTATTGCCAATATGCAGGCAGTGACTGATCGCTACCTGCCATCACCTAAGGCGTTTTTGATTGTACCAATGGTTGGTGCCTTCTTTGTCGATATCGTTAACGCAACTATCTTGCAGATATTTACCAAGTTACCGTTTTGATAAAGAAGATATAAATCAGAAATTTTGATTAAATAAATTTAGATAAACCCCGATTATAAAAATATAATCGGGTTTTTTTTGGGTTTTTTATATGAGCAAAATGGGCCGTTAACAGCGTCTAACACAACAATTACGCAATTTATAATGACACCACAACCATTAGCCGTTATCAATAACCTATAAAAATATTGAGGCCTATTATGTTAATGGTTGCAGTGATTCTTGTGGTATCAGGCGCTCTAATTATTGGGGCGCTTTGGGGGCTTTACGGCCGCTTACCTAGCTGGCTTGAAGGTAATTTACTGGCGCTCGCTGGCGGCGCGCTGATGATATCGGTCGTCATCGAACTGATACAGCCAGCGGTGACTGACAGCGGCGTTTGGGTAACAGCCGCCTTTGCCATGCTAGGCGCAGTGGTATTTGCGAGTGTCGATTATCTACTCGATGAAAAGCTCAACGCCGATGGCGGCTCAGGACTACTGGCAGCCATCACCCTCGATGGCATACCAGAAAACCTAGCGCTGGGTGTAGCATTGATCAGCGGCAACGTCATGCAAGTGGCGGCGCTGGCGGGCTCTATCCTGTTATCCAACTTACCAGAGGCAGCAGGTGGTGCCAAAGAAATGCGCCGCAACGGTGCCAGCAATAAAAAAGTGCTCATGCTTTGGATTGGGGCTGCAATTTTATTATCGCTGGCGGCTATCCTAGGCAAGGTGCTGCTAAAAAATGTCGATGACGCCATCATCAGCGCCATCAACTGTTTTGCGGCAGGAGCGGTTATTGCTTCTTTAGCGACCGAGGTCTTCCCGACCGCCTTTAAACGTAGCAACCATTGGGCAGGTATTAGTACCACCGTTGGCCTCATCTTAGCACTGGCATTAAATCAGCTTGGTGGTTAAAAGACAGGTTAAATATTTATGCGTTAGTAAGCTATATTGTGCAATAGATTTATCACAATGATGAATTTTACAGTTTAGTACTGTATAGACGGTTTAGTTCGTATAAACTGACTTCCTAATAAATAAACGTCAGCGCAACAAAAAACCGCCTAGCCATTAAGCTAAGCGGTTTTTTATATCTAACTGTTAAAACCAAGCATTTAAAAACTACTGGTTCTTTTCATAAACAGGAAGCTCTTTACAGATAGATTCTACTTTGCTGCGTACTTCAGCAGCAACTTTTTCATCACCGCGGCTATCTAGCACGTCACAAATCCAACCAGCCAATTCGCCCGCTTGTGCTTCATTAAAGCCGCGCGTAGTAATCGCTGGCGTACCGATACGGATACCTGAAGTAACAAATGGCGATTTTGGATCGTTTGGTACGGCGTTTTTATTCACGGTAATGTGCGCATCACCAAGCCATTTATCGGCTTCTTTACCCGTCATTTCTTGCTTGACTAGGCTGATAAGCATCAAGTGATTTTCAGTACCGCCAGAGATGATTTCATAGCCGCGGTCTTGAATCACTTTTGCCATTGCTTTGGCGTTTTTAACCACTTGCTGCTGATAAGTTTTGAAGTTATCTTCTAAGGCTTCTTTAAAGCAAACCGCTTTTGCCGCAATAACGTGCATGAGCGGGCCACCTTGGTTACCAGGGAATACGGCAGAATTTAGCTTTTTCGCCAATTCTTCATCACGTGCTAAAATCATACCTGAACGTGGGCCACGCAAGGTTTTGTGCGTGGTAGTCGTGACCACATCGGCAAATGGTACTGGGTTTGGGTAAACACCGCCCGCGACCAAACCAGCAACGTGTGCCATATCTACTAAAAGGTACGCGCCAACTTCATCGGCGATATCACGGAAACGCTGCCAATCGACCACTTGCGAATAGGCTGAGAAGCCAGCAATAATCATCTTAGGCTTGTGCTCTTTTGCCAAACGCTCAACTTCGTCATAATCGATCAGACCAGTTTCTTCAACCAAACCATACTGTACGGCGTTGTAGTTTAGACCTGAGAAGTTGATATGCGCGCCATGTGTCAAGTGACCACCAGCGTCTAGGCTCATGCCAAGCACGGTGTCATTAGCGTCTAATAATGCTAAGAAAACAGCCGAGTTTGCTTGGCTACCAGAATGCGGCTGGACGTTGACGTATTCTGCACCAAACAACTCTTTTGCACGGTCGATGGCCAATTGCTCAACCACATCGACGTGCTCACAGCCACCATAATAACGCTTACCAGGATAGCCTTCAGCGTATTTATTGGTCAGGTCAGTGCCTTGGGCTTCCATCACTGCTTGTGAGCAGTAGTTTTCTGAAGCGATAAGCTCGATGTGGTTTTCTTGACGCACGCTTTCAGCGGCCATGGCTTCAGCAAGTACTGGATCAAACTCTTTGATAGAAATATCTTTAAACATAGTGATGTCCTAGGTAGTGGCTATCGTTAATGGTGATGCTCATTGAAAAGAGGCGAGTAATAAAAGAAGGTAAAATTGGCAAGCGCAGGCAATTGGCCTGTTAAAAACTTGTCCAAATCAGCAATAAAATCGGTGCGCAGAAGGGCATCGACATCATCGCTATAGCTTAAGTGTAGCATGAAACTTTGTGCGATGAGCGCAAAAAAACCTCACGGAAAGCTGAGAGATTTAAATGGCGTTATTAGAGAAATAAATGCGTAATAAAATAAATGACTTACTGATTTTGTATATCAGCTTTTATTGTAATTATTTAATCACTCTTGGACAAAAACGCTGCTAAAAAAGTCTCACTAATCAGGATTTTACGCCCGTACCAGTCATATAGCGTCTGCCGTTGCCAGCCGTCTGCCGTCTTTTCGATAGAACGTTGATTGGGTAAAGTACGGCGGCGCTTAAACAACACATAGCCAATCGGCGTACTTTTTAGCTGCTGTAAACGGCGAGCGCGCCCCTTCAAACTTACTAGCGGGAAAATGCTTTGTGCTTGTACCCATGGCTGCTCATTAACGCCATATAGCTGCGACTCGCGTACCCACGCCAATAACGGACGGTTTAACGCCGCGCCTTGCAAACCCAATTGCTTTTTTTGTGCTAAGGATAATAACCGATAGCCTTCAAAACTGCGCTCGACGCGTAACGGCTGCCCTGCTTTTACTTCGAGCATGGCCGTCAGCGACCCTTCGGTATTGAGAAAATCTACTAGCTCAGTGGGAGCGGATGATGGAGCAGAATGAGAAAAATGAGGAGTCATAGTTTACAGCTGATAGAAAAGTATTAGGTAGGAAGTCATTGGGCAAAGATTAGCAAAAAAATGATCGAGGATTAATCAGTACTATCAAACGTCGGCATATTATCAATATTAAAGGGCAATGCTGCAAAGGCTTGCTTGCGATATTGCGCCATATGCATGCGGTCTTTTAGGCAAAAATTACTAATCGCTGGGACAAAACGCCCATCGTAAATACGGTGCAACGAGTGAGTTTTGGTCGGAACAAAACCTCGGACTAATTTGTGCTCACCTTGGGTGCCGGGGTCAAAATACGTCAAACCTTGCTCAATCGCAAACTCGATACCTTGATAATAACACAGCTCAAAGTGTAGGCTATCATACTCAGCAAGCGCGCCCCAATAACGACCATAAAGCGTGGCGTTTTGGCTATTGGGTTTATCATAAAAAAACAAACTGCTGGCGATAATTTCACCATTGGCATCAAGTGCTTGTGCCAGCATCAAATGCTTAGGCATGCTAGCAGCCAGTCTTTTAAAAAAATCTAGCGTGAGATAAGGCTGCTGCCCACGTACCGCGTAGGTCATCACATAACAACGATAAAACGTCTGCCAATCCTCTGCAGTGATAGCAACCCCGCATTTACGCTGGCAAGAGATGCCTTGCTCGGCAACTTTACGCCGCTCAGCACGCACGGTTTTGCGTTTTTTGGCTCTAAAGGTTGCCAAAAATGCCTCGAAGTCGGCAAATTGTTTATTGTTTTGACTGACATTTTTATTTTGCCATAAAAACTGGCAGCCCTGCCGCTCAAGTATCGGTAGCTCAATCGGTTCTACTGTACCGCTATTTTTTTGATTATTAAGCGCCATTTCTATATCGATATCAGTCGGCATTGCTGTATTGGCAATAGCTACCATCTCAGACGTTGCAAACAAACCATGCCAGCTAGAGGCCTCTACTTGCTGGGCGATATCATCAACGCCTGCGATAGCTGTCTTTAAAATATCCGCATTTAGCGCCTCACCTTCTGCTAGCCACAGACGCTGGCCAGTCACGGGTGTATAAGGCGCGCTAGTCACCAAACGCGGATAATAATCAAGACCATACTGCGCATAAGCTTGTGCCCACGCATGGTCAAAGACGAACTCGCCTTGATGATGCCCTTTAATAAAAACAGGCATAACGGCAATAGGCTGCCCTATTGGTTCTGAAGAAAGTACTGGCTGCGCAGCATTATTTTTATCATCATTCGCATTATTATCAATAACGCCATCTGTCTCATTTGGCCGATGGATTAAGACATAAATCGGCAACCAACCTGCTTGCTCACCAATTGCGCCTGTATCACTAAGTGCTTGCCAAAACTCAAATGTCATAAAAGGCGTATCTGGCGTTTGCCAACGCGCCATATCCTGCCAGCTATTATCACTGAGTAACGCATATTGTAAATTCATCATCACCACACTATTTTTAGAATTTATTATTAAGCTCATTGGTTTTATCGTTTAGCCTAGCAAATATCAGCGCTTTTGCTGTCACAATTTGCAAAAAACCAGAAGTTATCTAGCGCTAAAATACTTTTATGAAGAAGAGTTATCAACAAAGGCGCATAAAAATGCCCTACGGACAGATTACTAAGTCTTTTATTGATGGAGCGCAGGATTGGGTTTTGCTAGCGTTAGTGTGTTAAAAACAGATAATTTGAAGTATGTAGACTATTTCAACATTGATAAGCTCATCATTTCACAAACAAGCTTACAAAGTGAAAAAAGGCACTAAAAGCGCGCTAATTACACGCAAAAGATGATATTGAAGGCGAGGACTGGTAGAATAAGGCTATTATTAGCTTAATATAATTCAGATACATAGGGTATGAGCGAAAATAGTATACTTAGTTCAATATACAACATTGACATCATATCAGATTTATAGTGGATCAACTATAATATAGCGTCAGCCATTCGCGCTCAGATCATTGTAAATCATGAGTATTGAGTCGCTGGTTTGCATAAATTTTTAGCAACGGTCTTTTGAGTGTGACCTTTTATAATGTTTCATAATCACTCTTTAATAAAGCTGGTACTTGATCGAACGCCTGCTTTATAAAGACGAATAAACATAAATGGCTGGCGACGAAACTTTTCTCGCCGTCATACTCGCTCAAGAATGGCACTAAAAGACGACTGATGTATTTGGACCTCGACTGAACCTCGAACCAACCCCGTAGACCATTATGGTATAAGGGCTGTATAAAGCTATTAAATGATACCGCAGCCTTATTAACCTCATTAATGACAACAAGGAATAATCTACTAACATGTCAAAAATTATTTATACAAAAACTGACGAAGCCCCAGCGCTTGCCACCTTATCATTTTTGCCGATTGTAAAAGCATTTGCCCAGACAGCAGGCGTTGACGTTGAAACCAGTGATATCTCGGTCGCGGCGCGTGTGTTGGCTGAATTTCCAGAATACTTAACCGAAGAGCAGCGCGTTCCAAATAACTTAGAAGCGCTTGGCAAATTGACTCAAGATCCAAACGCCAATATCATCAAACTACCAAATATCAGTGCTTCTGTACAGCAGCTAAAAGCGGCTATCAAAGAGCTACAAGCTAAAGGCTACGCGATTCCTGACTTTCCAGACGAGCCAAAAAACGCAGAGGAAGAAGAAATCCGTCGCCGTTATGGCAAAAGCTTAGGTAGCTCGGTCAACCCTGTATTACGTGAAGGTAACTCAGACCGCCGCGCGCCAAAAGCAGTCAAAAACTACGCACGTAAACATCCGCACTCGATGGGCGAATGGAAGCAGTGGTCACAGACTCACGTTTCGCACATGCATAGCGGCGACTTTTATGACGGCGAGCAATCGATGACCTTGGATAAAGCGCGTACCGTGCGTATGGAGCTGTTGCTCGAAGACGGTACGACCAAGGTATTAAAACCAAAAATTGCCTTGCTTGATAAAGAAGTCATCGACTTGATGTTTATGAGCAAAAAAGCGCTGCTTGATTTCTATGAGCGTGAAATGGAAGATTGCCGCGAAGCCGGTATTTTATTCTCATTACACGTAAAAGCCACGATGATGAAGGTATCACACCCTATCGTCTTCGGTCACGCGGTGCGCATTTATTATAAAGACGCCTTCCAAAAACATGGCGCGTTATTTGATGAGCTAGGTATTAACGTCAATAACGGTATGGCAAGCTTGTACGAAAAAATCACCGAATTGCCAGCCAGCTTACGTGAAGAGATTGAGCGCGACCTCCATGCCTGCCAAGTACATCGTCCGCGTCTAGCGATGGTTGATTCTTCAAAAGGTATCACCAACTTCCATTCTCCAAGTGACGTGATTGTCGATGCGTCAATGCCCGCGATGATTCGTAACGGCGGTAAAATGTGGGGCGCTGATGGTAAATTATATGACTGTAAAGCGGTCATGCCTGAATCGACCTTTGCGCGTATTTACCAAGAAATGATTAATTTCTGTAAATGGCATGGTAACTTTGACCCAACCACCATGGGTACAGTACCAAACGTTGGTTTGATGGCGCAAAAAGCGGAAGAATACGGCTCGCACGACAAAACCTTTGAATCTAGCGACAATGGTATCGCGCGTATTGTCGATATCGACTCAGGCGAAGTTTTACTTGAGCAGCGTGTTGAAAAAGGTGATATCTGGCGCATGTGTCAGACCAAAGATGCCCCTATCCAAGACTGGGTGAAGCTTGCTGTTCGCCGTGCGCGCGAATCAGATACGCCGGTTATTTTCTGGCTCGACCCATACCGTCCGCACGAAAACGAGCTGATTAAAAAGGTAAAAACCTACCTAAAAGATCATGACACCAACGGTCTGCACATCGAAATCATGTCACAAGTTCGCGCCATGCGTTATACCTTAGAGCGTGTTGCTCGCGGTTTAGATACGATTTCTGCCACTGGCAATATCTTGCGTGATTATCTGACTGATTTGTTCCCGATTTTAGAATTGGGCACCAGTGCGAAAATGCTGTCAGTTGTGCCACTAATGAAAGGCGGCGGTTTGTTCGAGACTGGCGCAGGCGGTTCAGCACCGAAGCACGTACAGCAGCTCCTCGAAGAAAACCATCTACGTTGGGATTCTCTCGGTGAGTTCCTAGCCTTGACCGAATCTTTAGAGCATTTGGCTAAAAATGATGACAATGCCAAAGCGAAAGTATTGGCAGATGCCCTTGATAGAGCCACCGAAACACTACTGTTAAATGACAAATCGCCATCACGTAAAACAGGCGAGCTTGATAACCGTGGTAGTCATTTCTATCTGGCAAAATACTGGGCAGAAGAGCTTGCAGCACAAGATGAAAATAGCGAGCTAAAAGCACAGTTTGCGCCGCTGGCCCAAAAACTTGAAGACAATGAAGTCGCTATCGTTGAGCAGCTAAATGAAGTTCAAGGTAAGTCGATGGATCTAAAAGGCTACTATTTAGCAGATGAAGCATTGGCTGAAGAAGCCATGCGCCCAAGTCCGTTATTCAACGAAGCTATTGCTTCATTGTCATAAATACTTGGTTGCAAATAGAACTAAGCTGGCTGAACAAGCTTTATTAAAGTCAGTTTAAAACAAACGCCCCAATAGTCCTAGGCTATTGGGGCGTTTTTATGGATTCTGTGCTGCTTAAAACGTTCAAAGCAAACACCTATACCAATGTTTTATATAAAGCGCCCTACTGCTATGGTTAGATGACGCTCAATGTTAAAATTATTTTTGAGCATTTACTGAGCCTAAGACTAAGCATAATACTGAGCGTATGGATGGCATCTTATGATACTAGAAAAAATAACAACCGCCAGAGGGACTCTTTTTATTTATATTCTGACCGGCAGTTTATGGTATTTACTGACGCATTTTTTACCGGACAATAGGTGGCGCGATATATTTACTATCGGCCTTGCCTTCTTGTTTTGCGGCATTTTTATGTGGTCGCTTTTTAGCACCTTGCAGCGCATCTATGGCGATGATGGCAATTTATGGAAAGAGCTTGCGATGACAACGCTTAATGTCTTTTTATTTTTGCTTACCTTTTCGGCACTTTATTACGAAGTCGGCATCGTCGACACCACGCTCGATGGTAATCCCATTTCGCAAGATTTTTGGGCGTGCTGCTACTATGCTGTCGTCACTTTCACTTCAACAGGCTATGGTGATTTTCGGCCACAAGGCATGACTCGGGTTTTTGCAAGTTTACAGGCGTTGATTGGCTACTTAGTGCTCGGTTTAATGGCTTCAACCAGCTTATCGGTGGTTAAATGGACAGCGAATGGTAGCGGTAAAAGTCGTGGTAAAAATGACAGCTAAACTTATTCTTCAATAATCAGTATAAAAACCATAAGCACAAAAAAACCATCTATAAAAATATAGATGGTTTATTGTTTACGCTATAAATTATAAAATCACATGCTATAAAGCCCTTACACATCCATATGCTTAATAATGGCTTTGCCAAACTCCGAGCTACTGAGCAAAATGGCATCTGGCATCAAGCGCTCAAAGTCATAAGTGACGGTTTTATTTTTAATCGCGCCTTTGATACCTGCGATAACAAGGTCAGCCGCTTCTATCCAGCCCATATCACGCAGCATCATCTCTGCCGATAGAATCAACGAACCTGGATTGACCTTATCTTGACCAGCATATTTAGGCGCTGTGCCGTGGGTAGCTTCATAAACAGCGATTGAGCCGCCCTTATTGGCACCCGGCGCGATACCGATACCGCCAACTTCAGCAGCAAGCGCATCAGAGATATAATCACCGTTTAAGTTCAAGGTTGCAACGACTGAGTACTCAGCAGGGCGCATCAGGATTTGCTGCAGAAAAGCATCAGCTATGACGTCTTTGATAATAATGTCATTACCAGTTTTTGGATTTTTCATCGTCATCCAAGGTCCACCATCGAGCAGCTCCGCACCAAAACGTTCAGCGGCAAGCTCATAGCCCCATTCTTTAAACGCGCCTTCGGTAAACTTCATGATATTACCTTTGTGCACGAGAGTGACGCTCGGTAAGTCATTATCAATTGCATGCTGGATAGCTTTACGTACCAAACGCTGCGAGCCTTCTTTTGATACAGGCTTGATGCCGATACCGCAGTCATCTGAAAAACGGATTTTGGTTACCCCCATCTCTTCCTTTAGGAATTTAATGACTTTTTTGGCGTCATCACTGCCCGCTTTCCACTCGATACCGGCATAAATATCTTCTGAGTTTTCGCGGAAAATCACCATATCGGTCAGCTCTGGGCTATGTACAGGACTTGGCACACCTTCAAACCAACGTACGGGACGCTGACAGACGTACAGGTCAAGCTCTTGCCGTAGCGCGACGTTTAATGAGCGCATACCGCCGCCAACTGGTGTGGTGAGAGGCCCTTTAATGCTTATGACATACTCGCGCAAAATCTCTAGCGTTTCGGTCGGCATGTATTCGCCATCATAGATTTTAGATGCCTTTTCGCCGCAATAAACTTCCATCCAAACGATCGATTTTTTGCCTTTGTAGGCTTTTGATACGGCGGCATCGACCACTTTAATCATCACCGGCGTGATATCAACACCAATGCCATCACCTTCGATAAAGGGAATAATCGGATGATTAGGGACGTTTAGGGACAAATCAGCGTTGACGGTTATTTTTGCGCCGTCTCTTGGGACGATAACTTTATCATAGGGCATGGGGTCAAACTCCTTTTATACTTATATATTGGTTGCGCCAGTTTCCTTGGCGTTCTGTTATGCTAGCTAAAATATTTTGGCTTTAAGATAGCATTATGCTAGCGAGTTACGTATTAATAATTTACGTAAAATGCCGATATGCCAATAGGTTTAAAAGTATGTTAGATAATCATTTTCATGATTTCTACCAGATGAATGATATAAAAATATCATCATTTACCTTCAATAGTGTACTAACATAAAAACATGACTGATAATTTTTCTTTTGCATACGTCAGTTTTACCAATCAATATTATAAATACCACAATATGAACAGGGTTATTTAATATCTCGTTTATTGTTATTGTTACGTTTGCTTATCTGAGTTATTTTTTAGCAACAGTCCGCTTTTTACTTTTGCGTAAAATCGACTTAGACTGCCATGCGTGCCACCGGTTAGCAATCAATTTATTTTTAGGAAATGCCATTTTATGTCGACCTCTAGCTTAGTTTTATTCAACAAACCTTACGGCGTCCAAAGTCAATTTCGTGATGACAGCAATAATGACCACACCACTCTATCGCAATATTTCACTGACAAATCGCTGCGCGTTGCTGGTCGACTTGATGCCACCTCAGAAGGCTTATTGATTTTGACCAGTGACGGACGAGTAAATAAAGCCATTACTCAGCCGCCGTCAGCCAAGAACTTTGCCCAAAATAAAAAAAAACAAGGGAAGACCTATTTGGTACAAGTCGAAGGTTTGGTAAGCACTGCTCAATTAGAGCAATTGGCGGCGGGAGTACATTTAAAAGACGGCAAAACCTTGCCAGCAGTTGCACGACTGGTCGAGGAAGGCGATTTGCCGATTGACTTATGGCAACGTAATCCGCCCATTCGCGAGCGTAAAAACGTGCCAACGTCATGGCTAATGCTAACTATTTATGAGGGCAAAAATCGCCAAGTAAGACGCATGACCGCCCATGTTGGACTGCCTTGCTTGCGTCTGATTCGTTGGTCGGTGGCAGGATTTGAGCTTGGTTCGCTTGGTGTTGGTGAGTTTGTGCGTATTTACCTAAATAGTGAGCGCTGTCGGCAGTTAGGAATTGTCGATTAGATTAGCGTGGCAAATTAAACCTTATCCGCTTATATGAGCCAATTTTGTTCTGATTTAAATATTACGACTTTTTAAACGGCGTGTCTCGAACGCGTAAGGTTTATTTGTTAAGATGCAAAACTGCGCTGACTTGCCAACCGTGCCCTATTTTCGCGTTTTATATCGGTTTAAATTTGGCCATTATTTATCTTGCTTTCTGTCTTATTCTTCGTTGAGCCTGTTTTCTGTTTTTTTGATAGTAAGGATATATCATGATTGCCTCTCGTCATTTTGCTTTGTTTGCTACCAGTGTGGCTACTACCCTGCTGCTAATCGCCTGCCAGCCAGCAACTGAGGATAATGAGGTAATGCCAATAGAAGAGGCCACTCAAGCCACTAATGAACCATCTGAAACAGCTCCCGAGGATGCTCACGCTGGGCACGACGTCGCTGCCAATGATGTTACAGTAAACGCTGAAAAAATGTCAGATATGCTGAAAGACTATACAAAGTCAATGATCAGTATGCATAATGAAATGATGGTTGGTATGGGTTATAACGATCCTGATACCGCCTTTGCTAAAGGCATGCTCGGCCATCATCGCGGCGCGGTAGATATGGCAAAAATCGAGCTAAAGTACGGCACTGATGAAACCATGCGTAAACTTGCACAAGACATCATCGACTCGCAGAAGCTTGAGATTGATATTCTTAATAAATGGCTCGCAAGCCATCCTGATGCGCCCAAACCAAAACCCAATACCGAAGCCATGCAAGAAGCGTATGTAAAGGGAACGAATACCATGCATAGCGATATGATGCTCGGTATTGCTGAGCCTGTCGCTGATATGGCATTTGCGCGCGGTATGCTGCCGCATCATATTGGCGCAGTAGACATGGCAAAAGTGCAACTCCAATACGGTACCGATGAAGAAATGCGCAAATTGGCACAAGACATTATCGATGCTCAGCAGCCTGAGATTGAGTTGATACAAAACTGGATTGCGGCAAATAAAGTGCCTGATACCGCGACTATCAATAGTGATGACACCGTTATCAATGATGAAGCAATTGATAAAGAAGCAATCAAAGAAACCACTAAAGCGACAAGTTAAACAGCTATAACGTCTTAACTGTTATTTATAGTACTTTGAATATTAAAAATATAAACCCTTGCTAAGTACGCAGCTTAGCAAGGGTTTTTAATGTCTTCATGCTTTATTATTTATCTATTCACTTTGATGGCGTGCTAGCGCATTTAGCCATGTATTTTCAGTATTGGCGTACCCGACAGAATCCACTTCGTCTTCGCAGTCAATACTCGCCCTTGCTAAGCGTAAGCTGATGTTATGCGGGAAAACTTTCTGATTATCGTCATACGTATTATTATCAACCAAATCAGCTCTAGGCACAACCTCAACTACCATTAGCTCATCACGGCGAAATAAATGACATTGTACAGGGCGCGTTGCCGTATTAAGCGTTGCTAATTGTTTGGCATCCGCTTTAATCCCGTCGATAGCGACAATGATATCATACGCTGAGATACCCGCTTTGGCGGCAGCACTGTCACGGTTGACGCGATTAACCTTAAGTCCAAGCGGCGTCTCACAACAACGCATGCCCCACGGTATGTTTTTATCGGCAGTTTCTTTAGTGTTGGTATGAATCTTAATACCATTTTCCGCAAGCAGCGTCTCTAGTGGCAGCTCCTCAACGCCATTAACATAACGGCGCTCAAACTCTTCCCAATCTGCTAACGGCATAAACTGCCCGATAACTGCACCCATATCGGCGCTACTGATGCCAATACGTTTATTATCCTTTTGCTTTGCTTGGCTATAAAATTCTTTAACCACATCAAACAAACGATAACGCCCAGCACTTTTTGTAAGCAGGGTTAAATCCAAGCATAACGCCACCAACGCGCCTTTGTTGTAATAACTGATACCTGCATTGCCGGTATTTTCATCGTTGCGATACAGCTTAATCCAAGCATCAAAGCTCGACTCGGCGACACTCTGATGCGTGCGCCCCGGTGTTTGATAGTAGCGATTGATTTGCTCAGCCAGTAATTTAAGGTAACTTGCTTTATCAATGACACCTGACGCCTGCAACATAAAATCATCGATATAAGAGGTAAAACCTTCAAACACCCAAAGCAGCGGCGTAAAAGCTTCGCGGCGTAAATCCACCTCTAGCATCACATCTGGACGGACAGTTTTGACCCACCACGCATGAAAATACTCGTGACTGCATAAGCCCAAAAAGCGTTGATAGTCGCTACTTGGTACTTTTGGCTCATCAGCATTGGGCAAATCGCGGCGCGGGGTAATCAAACTTGTCGAATTGATATGCTCAAGCCCGCCATAATCCTGCCCACTGGCAAAGGTCATAAAGGTGTAATCATTAAATGGCGCATCACCAAGCCAATCTAGATAAGTCTGACAGATTTGGGTGACGTCTTGCTGCAAGCGTCCCATGTTAGCGCTATGCTTACCTGAAAGATAAAAATGATGGCTAAGCGTCTGATGGCTATTATCTTGAATAATAAAATCAAAGCTATCTTGTTCGGCTATCTCAAACGGATGATCGATAAGTTCGTGATAGCTGTCTGCTTGTAGAGTATATATTTGCAGCTTATCAATTTGCGCCTGTACTGCCTCAAGTCCACATGCCAAGCGCACAAGACTAGCGTCTTTATCAGCTAAAAATGCAGCTGGCACGATTAAATCAACTTCTACCTCTTGTTGTTCTTGCCCACCAATCGCTAATGCAAGCGAGGTAAAATTGCCATACAAACGCTGCTGATCGACATACGCCGTACGCACCGATAAATCATAACAATACACTTCATAAAGGACGCATATGCGTTGCCCTGCCTGCGCCTCTGGCAACTGCCATGTATTTTTATCGGTTTTTTGCGCGCGGTACGTGTTGATTTGTTTATCGTTAGAAACGACTTGACTGTCTAAAATTTCATAATGTACCGCAGTGATATTACGGGCAAATTCACGCATTAAATAGCTACCCGGAATCCATGTTGGCAACCATAGACTTGGCGCGTCGGTATCAGCGGTAAAGGTCAGCGCGACATCGACCAAATGCTCTAAAAACCGGGCAAAGTCAAATTGATAAGAGATACCTGCACTCTGCTGATTCGAATTATTAATCGGTGAGGCTTGAGAAGATAAATTCATAATCGTTATTATCCTTATGTTTATGACTATGGTATGAGCCATCCTGTAAAAACGCAACTGGCAAACTTTAGCCTCTTACCTTTACCAACCACCAAAACTGAAAAATCATATTTATTTACATTAATTCGCCCAATAATTGCTATTTTTTCGGATTTTAACCTTGAAACCAATGGCAGGCATCGCAATTAAAGATGCTAACTGCTAAAGTTACCCTAATAAACTGATGATAATTAACTAATGACGTGGCTATTTGGCTGGCTGATTGGCTTTTTTAGGTTTATTGCAACCGTATTTAAATTTCAATAACGACATATTTAGGATAATTTATGACTACTATCGCAAAAGACACTGCCGTCAAGTTTAACTACACGCTAAAAGACGACGAAGGCAATATCCTTGACCAGTCTCCAGAAGGTCAACCGCTTGCGTATTTACATGGCCATAGCAACATCATCCCAGGTCTTGAGCAACAACTAGAAGGCAAATCTGCTGGCGAAAGAGTCAATGCCGTTGTAGAGCCTGCTGATGGTTACGGTGAATACCAAGAACAAGCGGTACAACATGTACCACGCGAAAACTTCCAAGGCGTTGATGATATCCAACCTGGTATGCAGTTTCAGTCAGAAGCTGGCGGTCAAGTGATGCTAGTAACTGTGACTGACGTCAACGATAAAGAAGTGACGGTTGATGCAAACCATCCGTTAGCTGGTAAGCGTTTGACCTTTGATGTAGAAATTCAAGAAGTACGCGCAGCCACTGAAGATGAGCTAAACCATGGCCATATCCATGGCGCTGGTGGCGTTGAACACTAATCTCTTCTTGAGTTTGGCGTAAAATTTTCAGACGATAAGATGCTTAGACGAATAGTTAATTATTAATGAATAGTTATTGGTAATGCTAGGGTCGTCTAGCTATGAAGGTCAGTAGAGCAATCTACTGACCTTTTTTTTGAATAAATTTTAAAGATTACAGACGTAACAAAGCCGCATAACAACAAGTATTATGCGGCTTTTATCACCAACCATCCATGTTAATGTTATCAGATACTTAATCCCGGAGCATCTTATAACGTTCAGGCATCCAGCCTTATCTTCCCTAATCAGCAAACCACCTATCCCTGATGCGACCTTTGCGATACCAATCCCTAGTATCTATGAACCTTTTCGTTCAATCGTGCCGTACAGTTATAATCGCAGATTGGCATGAGGTTAGTAAGAGGTCTAAACGTCAATGCGTGTAAGCATATGCTTACACGCATTGACGTTGCCGATAATGACTGTTCAAGAGTTGCTTTTTTATAGCTTCTCTTCTGGGCTAGCCTGCATCTTTGGATCAGCGCTAAGCATGATATAAGCCGCTTCTTTAATGAACGCTTCATCCTCAGGTAGTTCAGGACGCTCACTTTCTTTCATCTGACTGCGCTCTTCAAACTTTGCGTCCATAGCGGCTTGGTAAGTATTCCAATTGGCATAAGGACGCTCGCCCGTTGCAATCAGACGTTTATTTTCCGCTTCCAATGAGCGTTTTTCTATCAGCTGCATTTTTGCACGGCGACTATTGATATCAAGAGGAATCGGTTTTTTCTCATCTTCCATATTACGAATATCATTCAGCGTTGACAGATACACAAAATGCGGGTTTTGCTGCTGACGGATCTTTGATTGCTGATTTAACGTTGCTAAAGTATTGGCAGAGAATTTACCTTCAGGCTTATAAGGGGCAGTTTTAATCGTATCCCATGGTAAGGCTTTTTTCTGCGCGCGCTCGCCAAAGGTCGCATCATCGTAGATATTGACCAATTCAATATCAGGGACCACGCCTTTATTTTGCGTACTACCGCCAGTGACGCGGTAGAACTTACGCTGCGTGAGCGTCGCTGTACCCAAAGCCAAGCTGTCTAGCTGGATTTGCGCCGAACCTTTACCAGTCGTAGTACTACCGACCACCAGCCCGCGACCGTAATCCTGAATCGCGGCAGCAAAGATTTCACTGGCAGAGGCAGAGGCTAAATTGGTCAAAACAACCACTTTGCCGTCATAAAGCTGCTCGCCGCCATCGTCATCGCGGTAGACTTGAATATTGCCGCGATTGTCGCGAATTTGCACCAATGGGCCGCTTTTAATAAAGAAGCCGAGCATTTTGGCGACCTCATCGAGCGAGCCGCCTGGGTTATTACGTAAATCAACCACTAGACCGTCGATATTTTCTTTATTAAGCGCTTTAAGGGCTTTTTCGGTATCGTCACTGACACTACGGTACTCTTCACCATTGCGGCGCGCGCGATAGTTGAGATAAAAACTTGGTATCTCAAGCACACCGATACGTTTTGGCGTTTTATCGATATTGGGACGCTGTACTTCAACGACACGCTGTTTTACGCCCGACTCTTCTTGCTGAATAATATCGCGGACCACGGTTACATTACGGGCGCTGGTATCGGGCGTATTTGGTTGACGCACCTTAATGGTCACCGAGGTGCCACGTTTACCGCGAATCAGACCGACAATTTCACGTGTTGACCAGCCAACCACATCAACCATATTCTCGCCGTCTTTGGCAATACCAATAATCAAATCATTGGGCTTAATCTGCCCAGATTTGGCTGCTGGGCCACCATCTACCAAAGTGACAATGCGGGTATAATCTGGGTTTTTACGGTCAGGACGGATAGAAACCCCGATGCCTTCTAATTGCAGACTCGATTGAATTTGCAGCTCATTGGCCTGAATTGGCGCATAATAATTACTGTGCGGGTCATAAGTGAGCATCGCCGTATTTAAGATGGTTTCCATGATTTCATCATCTTTTAGACGCGCAAGCTGCTCTTGCTGACGCGATAAGCGGTTGAGCAAAATCTCACTTGGCGTGCGCTCATCATTACGCAGCAAGTCTTGGCCGCGCGTAATATCAGGATTACTTAAAAAGACTTTCTCTTTCGCCTTTTCATCTTCTTGGCCTAAAGTAATACTCATCAACTGAAACTTCAGCTGACGCGTCCAATAGTCGCGCTGTTCTTTTTTGGTTTTAAAATGACTGAGCTTTTCGCGGTCAAGGACGATGCTATCTTTACTGGTTAAATCTATCTTGGTTTTCAGCAGTTGTTTTGATAGAGTAAAATATTCATTAGAGCGCTGACGGTAACGCTCAAAAATCGCCACTCCAGCCGATAGGTCGCCACGTTTTAGGCGCGCGGCAAATTCGTCGGCATATTTCTTCTTAAATTCATCGACATCAGATTGCAAAAACAAGGTATGGTTTGGATCGAGACTGTCAATATACATAGACAAAATCTCGCTACCCATGGCGCTATCGAGCGGCTGATTGAGATAATGGCTGCGATCCAGCAAGGCCGCTACTTGGCGAGTGGTAACCTGTTGCTCAGGGGTGGCTTTAAAGCCTGCTGTATTGCTATCAGCCATTGCGGTGCTGTAGCTTTGAGTGAGGATAAGACCAGCGACGCCCACTGACGCTGCACTGAGTAACCACTGTGCTGGTTGTTTTTTCATCGTATATACCTAATTATTTTAAGTTAAAAGTATGCTGAGTTGTTATTACCAATAGAGGGTAGTTATTAGACTATGAGCCAAAAAATGTCGTGATTTTTTCACCCTATTATATTTACCATTAAACCATAGGTTACGCTAGCATTAAAAGCAGGCAAATACAGGATAATGATCTTAGGATAGATCCTTATTTTCATGGTTAAAAATCAATCAATACTAGCACAGCTATAAATACACCACTGTCTCAATCTGTATAAACAATCTTACACGCGGTCTGGCTATTTTGTAGCGCATCCATTGGTGCATTTGGTTATAAGCGTGAATCATCTTATTTAAACTTATCATTTAAACCTAACTTATTTAAGCCAAGCAAACCGCTATTATGCGTCCCTTGCAATCACTGGCTTAATATAAGGTAAAAGTGAGTAGCGACAAACCATCCGTAACAGAAAGATTATCTATAAGAAAAAACCCTCTCATCTCTAAGCTCTGTCTCGATTTGACTTATAATATAGTGCAAATGGGAAAACAACCTTCTAGCCTGATAAGGATTACGCAATGTACGGCGTTTTAATGATTGATATCGATAGTACCGCACTGACTGCTGAAGATGTCAGTTTAATCAAACAAGCACAAGTAGGCGGGGTGATATTATTTGCCCGCAATGTGGCAGATGCGGCGCAAGTGCGCGCTTTGTGTGACGATATCCGCCAACACAATGCCGATTTATTGATTGGCGTCGATCAAGAAGGCGGCCGCGTTGCCAGATTACGTCAGGGTTTTACGCCATTACCGGCGATGGGCAGGCTCGGCGAATTATTTGACCAAGACCCTAGTCGCGCCTTGAGCCTTGCTTACGATTGTGGTTATTTGATGGCAGCAGAAGTATTGGCGGTCGGCATTGATTTGAGCTTTGCGCCGGTGCTCGATAGAGGCGGTATCAGCCAAGTGATCGGCGATCGCAGTTTTCATCAAACACCGCAGGCCATCATCGCTTTAGCAGGCCAGTTTATGCGCGGTATGAAAGCGGCGGGAATGGCAACCACGGGTAAACACTTTCCCGGTCATGGAGCCGTCGCGCCTGACTCGCATGTGGCAGAAGCAATCGATACACGTAGTTTAGATGAGATTATCAATAGCGATATGCAGCCGTTTACGCAGACGCTGCCTTGGCTTGATGCCTTAATGCCGGCGCATGTGATTTTCTCACAAGTCGATAATAAACCCGCTGGATTTTCAAAAATTTGGCTCAAAGACATCATTCGCAAACAGCTGAATTTTGATGGGGTTTTATTTTCTGACGATTTATCAATGGCTGGTGCGCAAACAGCAGGTGATGTCAGCGCCCGCGTCAAAGCAGCAATTGAAGCAGGCTGCGATATTGCTTTGGTTTGTAATGACCGCGTTGCTGCTTACGAAGCGGCCAGAGCTGCCCAAGAGCTGCCCTATCCTAACCAAAAACGTGTTAAAACTATGCGCGGACAAATACCTGTTTGGCAGGGCGACCTTGAATCAACGTGCCAGCAATTTGATTATTGGCATCAAGCAAAGGAAAATATCTTACAGACCTTTTTTGCCAATCAAACGAAAGCACCTACTGAGTCAAAAGACCCAACCGCTTATAGATAATTCATTTAACCAAAGCAGCTTTATTCCAGTTTTTTTTGATGTAATAAAAAACCGCACCTTAAACATAAGATGCGGTCTTTTTAATATTAATACTAGCTATCGATAAACAACTATAAGTCAGTAGAACATTTATTAATTACTGGCTTTTGGGTCTAAAGCAGTACCACGGCTGGCATCATCACCATCTGGTAAAACATCATCGTTATTGCGATCTAATGGATTTAAATCTGGGTCAATTGGTCTGCTATTCGATGTCGGTATCGAACTCTTCGGTGCCGGTAAATCGTTTCCTGTACGGTCATCGCTGTCAGGCATTAGATCATCATTGTTACTGTCTAATGGATTTAAGTCTGGATCGAGCGCACCGTTGCTAATCGCCACGCCATCATTGGCCATTGCCGTTTCATCATAGACGACGAACTCGATACGGCGGTTACGGAAACGACCTTGCTCTGTGGCGTTATCAGCGATTGGATCTGTCTCACCCATACCTTTGGTCATAAGCTTACTTGGATCCGCACCTTGCGCGACCAGATAATCTTTCATCGATTGCGCGCGCTCTTGTGACAACTGCATATTATAAGCGGCATCGGCGGTTTTATCGGTATGGCCAATAATCATCAGCTTCATATCTGGCACTTGTTCCATAATCTGAACAGCATTGTCCAATAATGGCTTGTTAGCTTCTGGAATAACAGCTTTATCTACTTCAAAGTTTACGACTTGCAGGCTCAGCGCGCGTGCCACATCACGAGGATCTGGGTCTTGACCAAGGTTCTGCATCGCCGCTTGTGACGCTGCTAAACTGCGATCAATCTCGCTTTGTGCATCGAGCGGACCTTCTGCTTGTACCGTCATAGCGGGTGCTGCGGCTTGTAAATCAGCAACCAATTTACCTAATGCTGCTGCGTCTGGCGCATTGACCGTAATGGTGTCGCCTTTAATCAGCATACTGGCATTTGGCACATTTTTGACGATTGGCAAAATAGAAGAAAGCTGAGCGGCAGCTGGCATATCTATCGAGAAGTTATCATCGACATCGGCGCGGCAATTATTGGCTTCATCACCAAATGTCGCTGTCAACGCGTCCATCACGTTGCCTTGTAGCGTCTCGTTGCCAACGTTCATACGGCAGGCATATAGTCCACTATTTTCACCAGTCGCAATACGCAGTGAAGCTGGCTCTATATCGGCTGCAACCACTGTTTGTCCGTCATTAGCCGCTTGCTGCTCAGTGGCAACTGGCGTACCGACTGGCTCAGGATTGTCTTGACAACCTCTGAGTAGCGCCCACGCCAAGGCGCCTAAGATAATCAAACCGATAATCGGTAGCAGCGCTTTCATAAAGCTGCCTTTTTCTTCCTCTTCACGGCGAATAGGCGCAGTGCTGACCGTATCAGACACATGAGCACCAGCTGGTGCGGCAATCATACCTGCAGGCAGAACGGCGCTTGCCCATGCCGGAATATGGTGCTGATAACTGGCAAGATTGTCATTTAAAAACTGTGGCACGGGCGTGGTTCCGGCCAAGCTTTTGATTTCGTGATACGCTAACGGTGCGGCCATCGCAATCAAACCACGGGCTGCAGTTGCATCAACGTTATGTTTACCCGCAAGCTCACGGGCAATTTGGTCGCGGTGGGCGCCATCGGTCCATACGCGGTCATAAAACCCTTGGTCATCACGGGCGATATTTTCATTAGCAAAACGTGTATAAGTCGTATTGTCTGCTAGACGTGCGGCAAAAATAGCATAAAATTGTTCAAGTAAGTTTTGTTTAGCGGGATTGCGATCATCGCCTAATACTGCAGGGCTAACCGTCCGCGTTAAGTGACTGATAATATCCATAATGTCATTCCTCAATAATTGTTATTTTGAATAATTCTTTTGCACTAAACTGCATTCTCAAAAAAATAAAAAGTTAATAGTACTGATATTTCTTAATATTAATATTTATATCAGCATTTAATAAACATTAGGTATTAAAAAGCGGCTTAGTAAATATCAGCACTATCTATATTCAACTTTTGTCATTATAAAAGTATTAAGGTTGTATTCACAATCGATGGGCTGTTGTGCAATTGCTACGTTAAGTAATGTTTCAGTTGTGACACGTAACTGCGAAGTCTTTACAGTACAAATTACTAACATATCCATTATATCTGGAAATGACTGTCTATCTTTTTAGGCAAAAATAAAAAGGAGGATAGTCAATGATTGATCCTACCGTCCTTTAGCTCATTATTTGTTAGGCGTTTTAAACTATCAGCTTACTCGCGCAGGCTCTGCCACGATAACGCTATTTGCCATATCGTCTACTTCTGATTCTGAAAAAGGTCCCGGTGGCCGCGTCGATGCAGGACGGTCATTGCTTCTAGGCTCGTTAATTCTAGGCTCGTTAGCTCTAGGCGGATTATTAAAATCGCTATTGCGTGCCGGTGCAGGCGTCACGCTATCACCGGTGACGTCATCAGAAGCTTGATAGTCGTTATTGTTATTTGCATTACTGTTATTCATATTATTAGTGCCAGTGTACTGGTCATTTATGCTGCTTCCATCTCGAGCAAACTGATTGTTTGCACCGTTCATCGCCATATTATCTGCACCTATACCGTTTTCTGCATTACTAGGTAACGGTAGTGGCGCGGTACTATCTACCATTATTGCTGGTGCCAAAGTACGGATATCAGTGGTCAATCTTTGTAATTGCATACCATCCGGCGCTTCTATCGTCATACGGTCATTTTGCAACTGTAGACGGGCGAACGGTGTCGCTCTTAATAATGTCAGGATATTGGGTAGTGCTTCGATAGGCATATTGGCAATATTATTAGCCACGCCTTCTTGTACCGTAAACTGACACATCCCTGCCTGCTCGCCAAAACTGCTATTGAGCGCTTGTTGAAGGGTACTTTGTAGCGCGGCGTCACCGACGGAGGCGCTACAGGTATAAAGACTGCCGCTATTATCCACACCAACGATAAGCGTAGCGGGCGTCAACACCTGCGCGGTTGGCTCAGCGAGCGCTACCACAGCGGGTGCAGTCACCACTGGCTCTACAGGCGGGACTTCATTAGGCTTAATTAAAAATGCCCATACCAATCCAATCGCTGCGATGGCGGCCAATAATAAAAACACCCGTATTAATAAGTCATTACGTTGGTTGCGGGTTCGTACTTTTTCGCGCTTTAAACTGCTGTTTTCTGCTAAGTGATGCTCAGCAGGATTGGCATAAATGGCACTCACAGCTAGGCTGTTATCGAAGCTTTCACTAGCAAGTTCTGTTGCCACGTTTGGTTGTTTTATCAAGTTCGCAGAAGGGCTTACCACGCTTGCTTCAGTAGCATCTTTATTTAATAAAACAGTTTCTGTCGCCGCATTGACTATGGCGTTTTGATAATCAAACAATTCATCAGGGTTATCTTGTGCGACGGTAATGAGCGGTGCTGCCCATATCGGCAGGTAATGGCGCAGTGAAGGTTGCTCATTTTGTAAAAATGCTGGTAAAAACTGCCCGTTAGCCATGACCTTAAGTTCACGGTAAGCCAGTGGCGCAGCATTCATAATAAGCTTTGTGGTAGTCAGCTTATCAATATGATGGGTCACTGCCAGCTCTTCGATAATGGTTTGACGCGCGCTTGGGGCTTGCCATAATTGCTCAAATAATGGCGTCTCTACTATATTTTCATTGGCAATTGGCTCATCATCACGCAATAACTGCGAGTAAATTTGCGGCAATGCCAAACGCGCCGCCAAAATGGCATAAAACTGCTCCAATAAGCTGACATAAGACACGCTGCCGTTATCAATACGATGCCCATCAATAACCTGTTCATTATTAATCTGGCTACCTAAGACGGCTGGGGTTACTATCTGCTCTAATTGGTCGATGATATTCATAAGTTCCAGCCTTTATCGGCGTTGATTTAAGATATGGGACAGCGATTCTTTTTTGACTTCGGTTTTATACGCTGTAGACTGTAGAACGCCCATAAAAATGCGCGTTTAACAGGTCAACACTTAGTCGGTACTGAGTTGATACTTAATAAGCTAATATTGGCATATAAATTGCCTATTATTTTTAATCTTTTTTAAAATTTCAACAAGCGTAAAACTGGATAAATATCACCGATCTATTATTTATTTTTGGTAAATATTTATTCTGTCGTTAAACGTTACGGTCAGTATACGAAGCATTACTTAGTTGCCTGTTACGCTGTTATATTATTCAATATAAACGATTATTAAAGCATAATTTTGTCGTCTATTGGTTTTTTGCCTTAGCATCACTGTTATTACTGTTGGTGTAAGCTTTAGCTATTTTCAGCATCCATATTTAGTTATTTTTTATCCAACTTATTTGGTCTTTAAGCACTACGCTCTATAACACTGCCCCCTATCAGGCTCGGCCTAAGGACTCTCCTTTGTTCAACCACACGACGCTTATTATCATTATTACGGTTATTGTCAGTTTATTAGCGTGGCAAAACAAAACCCTGTTTAATCGGCTGATTTTTTATCCGCCGGCGGTGAATAACGGTCAATGGGATCGCTTTGTGACCCACGGCTTTATTCATGCCGATGCGATGCACTTGCTGTTTAATATGTTCACCCTATACTTTTTTGGCCGGGCTATCGAAGGCTTATATCAGTCATTTTTATTCGGTTATGGTTTTGTGGTTTTTTATGTGTTGGCTATCGTGATTGCCATGGTGCCAAGCTATCTTAAAAATAAAAAAAGCGCCAGCTATCTAAGCCTTGGTGCTTCAGGTGGGGTTTCAGCGGTGCTATTTGCATTTATTTTACTGGCACCGTGGGAAAAGATTTACTTATTCGCCATTATTCCTATTCCAGCGATAGTTTTTGCTGTCGCTTACGTCGCTTATAGTATTTACGCCGATAAACGCGGCGGCTCCAATATCAATCACATGGCGCATATGTGGGGCGGCGCGTTTGGGGTGATTGCGACCATTATTTTAGAACCTCGCGTCTTGCCGCACTTTTTAAATGCGCTATTGTCTCCTGGCCTTTAGAGCGGTTAGTTTTAGAATCTTTAGTTTTAAATTTGCTAATTGATAACGTTTGATGTTTTGCCCTAATTTGTATTTAACAACATGTTTAAGAATTTGATAAAAAATTATGATTATAGATATTATTGGTGATATTCACGGTTATGCGGACAAATTGATTGGGCTGCTAAAACAGTTGGGCTATGTGCATAATGGCAGCCATTTTGTACCGCCAGTAGGTCATCGGGCGCTATTTATTGGTGACCTGATTGACCGTGGTTCGCAGCAGGTTGCTACCCTTGAAATTGTTTTTGCGATGCTAGATGCAGGCGTGGCGGATGCGGTGATGGGCAATCATGAATACAACGCCTTGGCTTTTGCGATGCTTGACCCAAAGCAGCCCGAGCGCTATTTACGTTCGCATAGCGATGTACACGTACGCCAACATGAAGCGTTTTTAGCCGAAGTGCCCTTTGGCTCAGAAGCGCATCAATACTGGTTGCAGCGCTTTTATGAGATACCGCTTTGGCTTGAGACCGATTATGCCTGTTTTGTCCACGCTTGCTGGGATGTCGATAGCATGGCGGTATTAAAACCTTTATTAACTACTGATAATTGCCTAACCCCTGAAGCGGTCATTGCCAGCTCACAAAAACATAGCCCCGCCTACGACGCGCTTGAACGTGTGCTAAAAGGCGTGGAGACAGCGTTACCTAAGGGTTTGGTCATGGTCGATAAAGACGGTGCAGCGCGCTCACAAGTACGCGTGCGTTGGTGGCTTGATGAGCTAAATAAGCGGCCTATACATGAAATCGCCCGTGCGCCCAAATCGGGCTTGGCGCAGATTCCAAACGATGCGATGGCAGAGAACATTGAATTTGCCCTTAAAACACACAAACCCGTGTTTGTTGGGCATTATTGGCTTACTGGCAATCCTGAACCATTAAGCAATCAAGTGGTTTGCACCGATTATTCAGCAGCCATAGATAGCGGTTATATGACCTGTTATCAGCTTGATACTGAGCAGCCATTACCATTGAAAGCCAGTAACTTTGTGCAATATCGCCATGATGAAGGCCCACTATAAATTTATAAAACCGCGACATAAAAAACTGCTATTTAGTTAGCTTTGACATTAAACGACAAACTTGGCTTTACGAAGGCAGCAAAACTTTTGTATGATGGTCTTTTTGAGGATATCAAAGCATGAGCACCACCTCCGCTACTGTGAACCCTACTACACAAAACGCTGCTATTGAGCAAAACGGTCCTATTACCTCTCCTGCTGGTCAACCAAAAGTTGGCATTATTATGGGCTCGCAGTCGGATTGGGCGACCATGAGTGCAGCGGCGCAGTTGCTTGCTGACTTTGATATTGCCTTTGAATGTGAAGTGGTGTCAGCCCATCGTACGCCAGATAGATTGTTTGATTATGCCAAAAGCGCGAAAGGTAATGGCTTGCAGGTAATTATCGCTGGAGCGGGCGGCGCGGCGCATCTGCCCGGCATGTGTGCCAGTCAAACGCCGCTGCCTGTGTTTGGGGTGCCTGTTAAATCATCCATGCTTAGCGGTTGGGACAGTCTGCTTTCTATCGTACAAATGCCAAAAGGTGTGGCTGTTGGCACCTTAGCCATTGGTACTGCTGGTGCCTATAACGCGGCCCTCCTTGCCATTCAGGTGCTGGCCTTGCATGATGAATCGCTTGCCACTAAGCTTGATAACATGCGTCAAGCGCAAACAGAGACCATTCTTGCAAGTCCAACGCCTGGTATTATTAATCAGTAACACAATTAAAGTTGGTCAGATTTATATAAAATTTTAGCAAAACTGCTATTATCAATACTCTTGCTAGCAATATTTTATACTTACCATGCGCTAAACTTGATATTTATAGCCAAATGAGTTTTACTAAAGATAAGGTGCATACGGTGCACCTTTTCCTATTTCTAACCTTAACTTTTAGCCAATCATTTACTAAAAACCCTTATTCATTTTAAATGTAAAGAGCCTGCCATGACTACCGCCAATGCTTATCCTGTTACCCAAACCATCCGTACCATCGGTATTTTAGGCGGCGGTCAGCTTGGTATGATGCTCGCCCAAGCTGCCCTGCCGCTCGGTTATCAGTGCGTGTTTTTAGAAGATAATGCCAACTGCCCTGCCAGCCTATACGGCAAAGTTTTTTCTAGCGAGCAATTAGATGAATTTATTGCCGCAGCTGACGTCTTTACTTTAGAGTTTGAAAACACACCAACGGCGACTGTCGAACAGTTGGCAAATCTATCAAAATCAGGCAGCAAACAAGGTATGTTCCCGCCACCGCTTGCCCTTGATATCGCTCAAGATCGCTTAAAAGAAAAAGGCATGTTTAATGAGCTTGATATCGCCACCGTGCCATTTATGGCGGTCAATTCTGAAGCCGAATTAAAGCAAGCTTGCGACGAGCTAGGATTGCCTATTGTGCTCAAGACCAGCCGCGGTGGTTATGATGGTAAAGGTCAATTCGTTATCAAAGAGGACAGCGATATTAAAACTGCTTGGCATGAGCTAAAAGACGCGGTTAGCGGTAAAGGTTCATTAACCCCAACGCCTGCGCCATTAATTGCAGAGGGCTTTATTAACTTTAGCCGTGAAGTATCTATCATTGCTGTACGCGCGCAAAATGGTCAGGTGCGCTGCTATGATTTGGTCGAAAATCACCATCATCATGGTATCTTAGCCAAAACCCGCGCCCCTGCCGTTGGTACCAGCCATTTATTTCAGCAAGCAACCGATGCCATTAGCACGGTGATGAATCACTTGGGTTATGTCGGTGTGATGGCACTTGAGCTATTTGTGAGTAAAGATGCTCGCGGTAACGATTATCTGCTAGCCAACGAGATTGCTCCGCGCGTCCATAACTCTGGACACTGGAGTATCGAAGGCGCGATTACCAGTCAATTTGAAAACCATATCCGCGCGGTGGTCAATCTACCCTTAGGCGATACCGACAACGTCCATCCAGCGATTATGCTCAACGTCTTAGGTCAATATCCTGATATCAGCGCGGTGCTCAATATCGATGGCGCTCATTATCATAGCTACCATAAGGCTGAGCGCGAAGACCGTAAAATTGCCCATATCACCTTGATGCCAAATGACGTGGCGGATTTAGAGCCCGCGCTAGCAAAACTGGTTGCCGTCTTACCAAATAAAGTGGGGCTTGATAAAAAACTGGCGCCAACCATGACCGATAAGCAAGCACTTGTATCTGTACCAGAGCAATCTACCAATGCCGAAACTGAGCGTACTTTAGAAAATACTAAAAGTGACGTGAAAGGTAGTCAAAAAGATGCCTTAGCAGAGGCATTATTAAAGACCGATAAGGCTGAGAAATAATGCAGATTTGGGTAGATGCCGATTCGGTGCCATTGATTGCCAAAGACTTAATCATCAAAACGGCTGAACGTACCCAAACGATGGCGATATTTGTTGCCAATCAGCCGATTAAATTGCGCAAATCACCGCTGCTCGTCATGACCGTGGTGCCATCAGGGTTTGATAAAGCCGATGATTATATCGTCGAGCAAATCCAGCCAGGTGATTTAGCCATTACCAGCGATATTCCTTTGGCCAATGATATTTTGGATAAAGGCGGTATGGTTTTGACCACGCGCGGTGTGGTTTATGATAAAAACAATATCAAGCAGAAGCTTAATATGCGCGATTTTATGGATACCATGCGCGGTACAGGCGTGCTTGAATTGCAAGAAATGAGCGGGCAGAAACCTTACGGCGACCGCGACAAAAAAGCCTTTGCCGATGGTCTTAATCGCTTGGTACGTTAATTGGTGCGGTCATTTCTTTTACTTATCAATTTGAAAATCCTACCTTTTAAAACTTCTGAAAAAATTTCTTATCTCTATAAATATCAACCGTCACAAAGTCCAGTCTTGCAAACCCTATACACTCCATAACCAAACACTATGCAAACGGCACGCTTCATAACGGAGTGTGCTCATCATTATTGTTACCCTATATGCAGCTTCTAAAGATAATGAGTTTTGAACAACTGCTCTTTAGATAATAGATTCTAAATAATAAGTCTTAAAGTAAAGATACTCATATAAAATTCATATAACAATAGGAATGACAATGAAAATATTAGTAATTGGCGCTAGCGGTAGAGTGGGTACAGATTTGGTTAAACAGCTATTAGCGGATAACCATCAGGTGATTGGCACAACCCGTCAAGATGAAAAATTATTTAGCGATAACAATTATAGTCAGTTAGATTTAGATATTACTGCTGAGAAAGACGCCATTCAACAGCAGATTGAGCAAGATATCGATGCGGTTTATTTTGTTGCTGGTTCTGGTGGGAAAGATGTCTTAGAAGTCGATTTACACGGTGCGGTCAAGACAATGCAAGCGGTTCAAGATAAAGGTATCAAACGCTATATTATGCTAAGCACGGTATTTTCCTTAGATACCAGCAAATGGAATCAGCCTGGTATTGCCGATTTAAAAGAATATTACATCTGTAAGCATTACGCCGATCAGTGGTTGGTTGAAAATAGCAGTCTTGATTACACTATCGTACAAGCAGGTGCGCTAAAAGAACGCGCTGGTACGGGTAAAATCATTATTAATGATGACAATGCGGGCGAAAACGCTATTGAAGATGTAGCTACGACGTTAGCAGCGGTACTTAATGCTGATAATACGATTAAAAAAGTCTTTAGCATGCATAATGGTGAGACCGCCATCGATGCAGCGCTGGCTAAACTTTAGCAAATAAAAGCTATAATAAATAATATGTAGCTTTGAAGCATTATTAAAAACACAGAAATAAAAAAGCGCGTAAGCCCTGGTTTACGCGCTTTTGTTATAGATTATTTAAAAATTAATGGTTACGTTAAACGATATTAAAAAGTAACTAAGCTAAGCCGCTAGGAAACGGAATGACGTCCTCTAAGCTGCTAGCGCCTGTGATGACCATCAGCAATCTATCAATACCGACAGCGATACCGCTACAAGGTATTAAGTCATCAGATGCTGCTAATAAATGTTCATCGATTGGCATCTGTGGCAGATTATGTCGCTTGCGCAATTGATTGTCACGCTCAAAGCGCGCTCTTAACGCCTGCCCGTCTGCTAGCTCATCGTAAGCATTGGCAATTTCAATGCCATTAATATACAGCTCAAAACGCTTAGCAACCGTATTACCGTCTTTATCGATAGCCGTTTTCGCCAATGCTGCCGTCGCCGGCGGATATTCTATAATCAACGTCGGCAAATCGTGCCCCAAATTTGGCTCGACGGCATGACTAAACAATAAATCTAACCAACTTTGGCGAATATCTTCGTCACTATTGCTGGCACCATTTTCTGCACTATTAAAATCAAACCCTGTTAAACCTTTGTCTTCTGCCACCGCTTGTAGCGCGGCAAGACTCGCCGTTAACGGATGGATACCCACAAAATCCATAAAAGCATCGACGTAACGATAATGACTTAGCACCATCGGATAACCGTAAAGCGCCTCCAATAGCTCGCCCAATTCAGCGCCCATATCCTCTAGGCTATAGTTCGGCTGATACCACTCAAGCATAGTAAATTCAATATTGTGGCGCACGCCTATCTCGTTATCACGAAATACCGGACAAATCTGGTAAATGGGCATCTGCCAGCTGGCAAGTAGGCGCTTCATGGCAAACTCAGGCGACGTATGCAGATAATAGGTACAAGGTTTATCTTGATACGTAACCTGCGCGGCGACCGACTGTAAAAAGGTATCGGTATTACCCGCTTGTGAGAGCAACGGCGTCTGCACTTCAAGCACGTGGCGACTAGCAAAAAACTGCCGAATAGCATTGATAAATTGCGCACGCCTTTGTGCCATCGCTAATGTCATCGTTGGCGCATAACTGGGTTTAGAGGAAAGGTTATTTGCTTGGGTCATTACTCTCTACTGTAGTTTTCGAATAAAAAATCAAATAATTAAAATAGGCTTTGAAATGGAGTTTTAATCTTTAAAGCTGGTTGTCTTTTAAAACTGCCATTCGCGGCGTAAATGATAATCTCGGCGCAATTGATCAAAATCAGTGCCACTTATTTGTCCGTTTATTAATTTATCTCGTAGGGCGGCATCATCTGCCATGATGTCATAAAACTTCACCAATCTATCTGGATGCGCCTTTAGCTCAGACCATAAAAACATATTGAGTGGCAGCAATTTATGCATGGTTTGCACAGGGGCCACTGTTAATTTTTCACACAGCGCATCATAAATCATTTGTGTACCGCGTAGCTTACCCTCCAAGGTATAGCCAGCAATATGTGCTGTGGCAATCGCAAGTTTAGATAATAAATTTGCTGCTATCTCAGGCTCATGTTCAAATACATCGAGTACCACTTGGCGATCGGTACGGGCAATATCTGCCTGCAAATCATCGGCATTAATGACCGGCCCACGCGCGCTATTAATCAACAAAGTATCTGCTGGCATCGCAGCTAATGCTTCTTTATCAATTAAATAACGAGTTGGATAGTCGCTACCAGTAGGATTAGTGGCATGTTTTTTATCGGTCAACGGCACGTGCAAGCTAATCACATGACTTTGGCTCAATACTTGCTCAAAGCTGGCGTTATTAATGGTCGATGCAGGCAGTAGCGGATCGTAACCCAATACTTGCCAGCCTAAATCATGAGCGTACTCCACAAGAGTACTACCAATATTACCCAGTCCGATAATGCCCAAGGTCGCGGGCGGCGTCGATTTCTGCCAATATTGTGGACGTAAATTTAAGATAGCGGTCAATACGTACTGCGCAACCGAATGCTTACTGCAGCCTGCGGCATTGGCAAAGGTAATATTGCGCGCTGCCAAATAGGTTTGATCGACATGGTCAGTACCAATCGTCGCCGAACCAACAAATTGAACGGTATTATTGTTTGCCAATAGCGGCTCGCCAACTGGCGTAACCGAGCGTATCAACAGTACGTCAGGCTGATACTCTGCGAGCAACTGGGCATTGATAGCGCGCCCAGCAACGCTAATAATATTTACTGGTCGTTTATTATATTGCCCAAGCGTCGACGCATTAAAAAACTCATCAAGGCTAGCGATATTGCTATCAGCAATGATAGTTAGAGGACGCATATGTTCATTATTTGCAGCGCTCGCATGTGGCATTTTTAATTATCCCTATCTCTAAAGGTTTATTATCAATGATTGCTGGATTAGCAAGGTGTATTTTTTATAGGTTGGTTTTAATAGTTTTTAAATTGCTGTTTAAATTAAGCACACGCCCTAATCCGTAGAAACGATATTTTCGTCTTTATTTTGTGCCGTAACTTTAGGGTGCATCTGGGCGTCAGCGAGCATATCTTCGTGCTGTGCAAATAAATCATTCTTATGCTGCGATATCCATTCACGCCATACCGCAAGGCCGATTGCCAATACCACAGGACCGATAAACAAGCCGACAAAACCAAACGCCGTCAGACCGCCCAATACCCCGATAAAAATAATAATAAAAGGAATTTTGGTCGCGCCACTGATCACAATAGGACGTATAAGATTATCAACCCAGCTGATAACCAATATGCCCCAAAGCGCCAAACCAATCCCTTCTACAGTATGACCTTGGCTTAATAACCAAATCGATACCCCACCCCAAACAAATGGCGTACCAAAGGGAATTAAAGCGATAATAAAAGTAACAATGGTCAGTAGAATAGGACTTGGTGCACCAGCGAAATAATAACCAATACCAGCGAGCAAAGCCTGAGCCAATGCGGTCAAACCAATGCCATACACTACCGCGCGCGTGGTCGTACCGACCGAATCAATATAACCATCGATGCGATTACCAATGATATTGCGTAAGGCTTGGCGGATTTGACGTACCAAACTGGTGCCATCGCGATAAAAGAAAAACAGCGTCATCAGCGCCATCCCCATTTTGGCAAGACTACTGAAAACGACATCGAACGCGACTTTGCCATAATACAAATGCGACTGCACCCACAGGCGAAAAGCCTCTAGCGTGCCTTCTGGATTTTTATTAATTCTCCACAATACATCTTTAACTTGCTGTCCGATGACGGGTAAGTCCTTGATAGAGTCTGGCACATCCAAATAGCCAACCTTGATGCGATAAATTAAGTTGCTAATCAGGCTTAAAGCTTCTTGCTGCAAGATAAAGATACCAGCAACGAGCGGCAGACCAATCATCAAGGTGATGCTGACCGTCATAATAGCGGCGCTAAAGTTTGAGCTAAAGCGAACGCGCTGATGAAAAAAATTATAAATAGGAAAGGTGACGTACGCCAAAATCGCTGCCCACAGTGCCGGTACAATAAAAAACTGTACGACTTGAAAGCACAATACAATCAGCACCACCAGCAAAGTAATAGCCAATAAGCGCTGAATAATAAATTCTTTTGTCCAGTTTTCGATCATAGCGTATAAACCAAGAGCGGGCAGCAGACAGCCAATTTGGCGCTGCTGTAACGTTTATAAATAGGTGGATAAAAATCACAGACCGCGTCCATTATTTATATCCCTTAGCGAGTGTGTTGCGTTATAAATTCTACGTTGTCAGCTTTGCGAGATATTTGCTTCATAAATTAGGCGAAATCATTGCGAAAAATAAGTCTAATAATAGCGCTACCGTACCATAGCGCGCTTTTATAAACATGTTATTTGGTTATAAAAAACAGTATTCATCTATAAAAATAATTGTGATTCATAAAATCGCTCTTAACTTGCCATTTCTCTATATTTAGAAGAGTAAGCCCAAACATAATAACGGCTTATTATGCCTCAAAGCCTACCAAATAAATAAGGCTATGTTGTAATCTTTACTTACAATTACCTGCACGCTATCGGCACCAATATTATTAAGTATTAATAGGTACTTTCAAAAACACCTTATTAGAATCATTGCTTTAAAACAATAGTTATTTATTTGCTTTTTAATGACTTCTACGCTGACAACTTGCGCGCTAAATCACTGTGCAGTTCTATTTGTGCAGACAATTGATGTTATACTAAAGGGATTAATTTGCACATTTAAACGCTGTTAAGCAGGTTTGCTGTTATTGGTTTATAGCAAAATCAGCCCTAGCGTTTTTAACACTATTTCTGAAAACCTTTATTGATTGCCCTATTCTAAGCGGTTTTAAGCACTACCATTTAGAGCAGCGCCGCATATTTTAGTAATACCGATATTCATTGTATTAATGGCTATCCAAGTGCCGCGCTCAGCATAGGCTCACGATTTATGAGCCTTGATATGGGGGCATAAGTGCATACTCATATTTTGCATTACTTTCATAACCTATTTTGCTTTGGTTTTATTTAAAACCCAGCTAGATTCAATACATTTACACAACCTATTGATAGGAACAATAACAATGTCAAAAGACACCACCAAAGATACTGACAATCCCAACTTTAATTCGTCAAACGAGGCCAATACAGGCTCTAAATCGCAAGACAGCGTTACTTTTGCGTTAGCACAATCGCATTTTTTGGTCGGCGATATCACCGCCAATGCTGAAAAAATGCGCGCCCTTGCCCTACAAGCCCGTGAGCAAGGCGCTGATGTCATCATTTTCCCAGAGCTTGCTTTATTAGGCTATCCTCCGCAAGATTTGCTGCTACGTCCTAGCCTATCTGGCCGTGTCAAAAGCGCGCTGTCTAGCCTGAGTGATATCGATGATATCGTGATGATCGTGGGCTATCCGCATGTCGATCATCATGGTACCTTTAACTCGGCGGCGATTTTGCATAACGGTCATCAAAAAGGCTTTTATCATAAGCAAATCTTACCAAATTATGGCGTTTTTGATGAGCGTCGTTATTTTGATAAAGGTCGCAATCAAGTCTTATTTGACTATAAAGGCATTACCATTGGTCTGCTAATCTGCGAAGATTTGTGGGAAAAAGGTCCGATTGCTGAGCTTAAAAAACAAGGTGCTGACCTTGTGGCCTGCTTAAATGCCTCACCGTTTGAGATTGAAAAACAAGACAATCGTAAAACCATGCTCGCCAAACGTAGCCGCGAAAATAATCTGCCAATTATTTATCTTAATGCCGTTGGCGGGCAGGATGATTTGGTATTTGACGGCGGCTCTATGGCCATCCAATCTGATGGCAGCGTTGCTCATGAAGCGTCGCGCTTTATGAATCAGCTCATGCTGACGACGTTTGACGTAAAAACCGCAAAATTCGATATGCAAACAAAAGCGCCATTGTCATTAAGCCGCGAGTCGGAGATGTACCAAGCGTTGGTCGTCGGTCTACGTGATTATGTCAATCTTTCGGGTTTTACTGGTATTATCGTTGGCTTGTCAGGCGGTATCGACTCAGCGTTAACCTTATGTATCGCTGTCGATGCGCTGGGTGCTGATAAAGTCTATGCGGTGATGATGCCGTACGAATATACTTCTCAAATCAGTTTAGAGGACGCGCAAGCGCAAGCCCGCCGCTTAAACGTTTCTTATACGGTTTGCCCGATTTTTGACGCCGTTGAAGGCATACGTCATACTTTAGCGCCATTATTTAACAAATCGCCTGCTGATACCACCGAAGAAAATATCCAAGCGCGCGCACGCGGTGTGGTACTAATGGCCTTGTCTAATAAATTTGGGCATTTAGTCATCACCACAGGTAATAAATCAGAGCTAGCAGTTGGTTACTCGACTTTATACGGTGATATGGCAGGTGGTTTTGACGTACTAAAAGACGTTTATAAAACGCAAGTTTATAAGCTTGCCAGCTACCGCAACCGCTTAGAAGACACGCCAGTTATTCCTGAGCGCGTTATCATACGTCCGCCATCTGCTGAGCTACGTCCTGATCAAGAAGACCAAGACAGCTTGCCAGACTATGATGTGCTAGATGGAATTTTGATGTCGTATATCGACGAAGATATGGGCTATCAAGATATTGTCGATAAAGGATTTGATGCCGATTTGGTCGCTAAGGTGATTAAAATGGTTGATAATAGCGAATTCAAACGTGCTCAAGCGCCGATTGGGACTAAAATCAGCCATAAAGCCTTTGGCCGTGAACGCCGTTTTCCTTTAGTCAATAAATGGTCGATAAAAGGCTAAGCGTCAACGACTAAAGTTGCTATTTCAATCTTTTAGATGTCTCTGTAGTCTGAATACACTATTCTTTAAATAGAGGCTAAAAGGTTGAATAACTTTACGTTTCTATATAATTTGATATAATATAATCAGAAAATTTTATAATAAGCTGGGTACTTACCCAGCTTTTTTAGTTTTTATTGATAAATTTTTCTTTATATAAGACTCTTTGAATAAATAATTAAACCCAGTTCTCTACTTTTCTATATTTCAACTACTCTCAATTTAACTACCCTACCTATCGTTATCCGAGTCCGTCATGAGTTTGCTAACCGCTAGTATCTTTCTTTTATTATTACTGGCTTTGAGTGCCTTTGTTTCTGGGGCAGAAATTGCTATCGCTGCTGGTCGCAAGATTAAGCTGCAAATCATGGCAAAAGAAGGCGAAGTCCGCGCCCTTGATGTTTTGCATATGCAAGAAAATCCTGGCGGATTTATTACGGTGGTGCAAGTCGTGCTTAATGCCGTCGCTATCTCAGCAGGTGCGGTTGGTGAGTCGGCGATTAGCCCGTATTTACAACTGCTAGTCAAGAATGAAGCGGTGTCATCGGTTATCTCATTTGTCGTGATTACCAGCTTATTTTCCCTACTTGCCGATTTGATGCCCAGACGTTTGGCGATGTCTAATGCAGAAGTTTTTGCAGTGCGGCTGGTACGCCCTATGATGGCGCTGACATTTATTTTTAAGCCCGTTATTTGGGTCTTTGATGGCGCAGCAAACCTGATTTTTGAATTTTTTAGTATCTCAACCACGCGCCAAGATGACATGACGCCAGAAGACATTTATGCGGTGATGGACGCGGGCGCCGAAGCTGGGGTAATCAAAAAACAAGAACATCATTTGATTGAAAATATCTTTGAGATGCAAGAACGTACCGTTACTTCGGTCATGAATCCGCGTGAGCATATCGTCTATTTTGATAGCAAGACTAGCACCGAAGAAGTGGTTGAGGTAATGATTGCCCAGCCACACAATAAGTTTTTGGTCTGCGAGGAAGACGATTTAGAGCAAATTATCGGCTATGTAGAATCGCGCAGCTTTCTAGCTTTGGTGCTCAATCAGCAAGAAGTTAGCCTAACCGATAAAGCGCTATTAAAACCGGCATTATTTGTACCTGATACCTTGTCTTTGTTTGAAGTGTTAGAGATGTTTAAATCAACCGGCGCTGACTTTGCCGTGATCGTCAATGAATATGGCTTGGTGGTTGGTGTCATTACCCTGCGTGATGTAATGAGTATTGTCATGGGCGAGCTGGTCACAGTTGAGGAGCAGCCTATCGTACAGCGCACCGATAACTCTTGGCTTATCGATGGCATGACGCCCATTGAAGATGTGGTTCGCGCGCTCGATATCGTTAATTTACCGCGCAGTCAAAATTATGAAACCATCAGCGGCTTTATGATGTATATGCTGCGCAAAATTCCTAAGAAAACCGATACTATCGAATACGCCAACTATCGCTTTGAGATTATCGCGACTGACAATCTGAAAATTACCCAGCTACTCGTCACTAAACTTGAAGAAAAAGTTTTATAAAGGCTGCATTTTAAAGTGCACTTCACGATAAATAACCGTATAAATTTAGAGAGTTTAACTCTCAATTAATGGGTTTAATAAGAATACAGAAATCAGGTACGCGCCCCAAATATCGCCGTGCCGACGCGTACCATCGTAGAACCATTGGCAATCGCGGCGCTCATATCGTCACTCATGCCCATACTCAGCGTATCCCACTGCTTTAATTCCGGATATTCTCGCTTGATACTATCAAATAACTGCTTGATGCGAACAAAAGCATCAGTATTGGCTTTTGCGGGAATAATCATCAGCCCGCGCAATTGCAAGCGCTCGTACTCTTTAATCGCGCTTATCAAGTCTGGCAGCTCAGCTGGCAAACATCCTGACTTACTGTCTTCATTATCAATATTAACTTGTATCAACACATTAAGCGCTGGCAGCTCGGCTGGGCGCTGCTCATGTAAACGTTTGGCGATAATCTCACGTTCAAGCGTTTGCACCCAATCAAAATGCTCTGCAATATCACGGGTTTTATTACGCTGAATACTGCCAATATAATGCCAAACGATGTGTTCACAGTCTGGCTGTTGTCGTAAAGCTTGTATTTTCTCAATAGCCTCTTGCAAATAATTTTCACCAAAATCATGCTGCCCTTGACGCGCTAACGTCGCAATCATCTTAGCAGGTTTGGTTTTAGACACTGCTAATAAAGTGATCTCGTCTTTTTGTCTTTGCGCTTGTACAGACGCTTGCGCCACCTGCTCGTTTACTTGCTGCCAATTTTCAACCAATTCTGCCGCCTCAAAATCATCTTCATTATTTTTTTCACTAGGTAAACTCGTAGCGTTGTTTTGTGGTGTAGAGGTAGTGTTCATAAAAAACTCACAGAAATATTAGGGGATTATTTTAAGAATTATCAATAAAAGGAAATATGAATTTAAGTAATGGATATTCCGAGAGGAAGCTAGTATTAACGTCCTATTAACGAAACAACAAATATTCGGACTATTTTTACATTTTGTGCATATAGTAGATGGTTAAATAGCAGCAGGCTTGTTATCATATTGTTACGTGGTCTAACATATGCTATCGAAAAAATTACTAATCGTAACAAAGAAGATCGCCACATTTTAAGATGATTGACTAAAAGGGCGTTTTAGAATGAAAGTTCGTTATCCATTCTACGCACTTTTTGGCTCATTTTTATTCATTGATAGGAATATCCAATTATGGCTGAGCAGAATAATTTAAACATCGAAGACTTGTTGCGCTTTACGGTTAAGCACAAAGCGTCGGATTTACATATTTCAGCCGGTATGCCAGCGATGATTCGTGTCGATGGTGAGATGACCCGTATTAATATGCCTGAAATGACGCATCAAGTGGTGCATCAGCTTATTTATGACATCATGAATGATAAGCAACGCGCTGACTTTGAAGAGTTTTTTGAGACCGACTTCTCTTTTGAGATTCCAAATCTAGCACGTTTTCGTGTCAATGCCTTTAACCAGAACCGCGGCGCTGGCGCTGTTTTTCGGACCATTCCTTCTAAAGTTCTTACTATGGAAGACTTAGGTATGGGTGACGTCTTTAAACGAGTATCTGACTTTAAACGCGGTGTGGTACTGGTCACAGGTCCAACGGGTTCAGGGAAATCTACCACGCTTGCTGCCATGATCGATTATATCAATGAAACCCGTAAAGAGCATATTTTAACCATTGAAGACCCGATTGAATTTGTCCACGAGTCTAAAAAGAGCTTGATTAACCAACGTGAAGTCCACCGCGATACCTTAGGTTTCGAGCCAGCATTGCGCTCTGCCCTACGTGAGGATCCAGACGTTATCCTGGTTGGTGAGTTACGTGACCTTGAGACCATTCGCTTGGCATTGACCGCCGCTGAAACAGGGCATTTGGTCTTTGGCACCTTGCACACCAGCTCTGCTGCCAAAACCATTGACCGCGTGATTGACGTCTTCCCTGCAGCCGAAAAAGATATGATACGGGCGATGCTCTCAGAGTCGCTACAAGCGGTCATCTCACAAACGCTACTACGTCGGCAAACCGGCGGACGTATTGCTGCTCATGAAATCATGCTGGGCACGCCTGCGATTCGTAACTTGATACGTGAGAATAAAATCGCGCAGATGTATTCTGCTATTCAAACAGGTGCTGGTGAAGGCATGATTACTCTTGATCAAACGCTTAAAAACTTGGTTTCAAAAGGCACAATCAGTAAAGATGTCGCTCGCCCTTATGCTAAGCAGCCTGAAGCCTTTATTTAGTATGGGTTTACATAGTATTAAAATCTTTAACATAAATTTTTGTTAAAGTTATAGATAAATGATCAAAAACTTTTATTCAGCTTTAGTTATTTCAACGATTGTTATTGCCCGCTTTAAAAGTTTATTGCAGCAGTTTTAAACTATATATTCCAAATGTAGGTACGTTATGGACATTGATAAGCTTTTACAATTAATGATTAATAAAAACGGCTCTGACCTTTTTATTACTGCTGATGTCGCGCCGTCCATGAAAATCAATGGCAAAATCTTGCCGGTGGGTAAAACGCCGTTAACCGCTGAGCAGACCATGAGATTGGTCAAAGGGGTGATGACCCCAAGCCAGCAAAAAGAATTTGACGAAACCAACGAGTGTCAATTTGCGATTTCAGATCAAGCGCAGCAAGCGCGCTTTCGGGTAAGTGCTTTTATTCAGCGCGACATGGCAGGGATGATTTTACGGAAAATCGAAAATAAAATCCCGACCGTTGAAGAGCTGCGCCTGCCCCCAGCGCTAAAAGAGCTGGCCATGAAAAAGCGCGGTATTATCTTACTCGTTGGCGCGACAGGTACGGGTAAATCAACTACCCTTGCGGCGATGATTGGCCATCGTAACCAGAATTCACACGGTCATATTATTACCATCGAAGATCCGATTGAGTTTGTGCATAAGCACCGCGGTTGTATCATTACCCAGCGCGAAGTTGGTATCGACACCCATTCTTTTGAGGCAGGTCTTAAAAACACCTTGCGCCAAGCGCCTGATGTGATTTTGATTGGTGAGATTCGTAACCGCGAGGTTATGAGCTACGCGATTCAATACGCTGAAACGGGGCATTTGGTCTTTGCAACTTTACACGCCAATAACGCCAACCAAGCGATTGACCGTATCATTCACTTTTTTGAAACCAGTCGCCATAATCAGTTGTTTATGGATTTGTCCTTGAACTTGCAAGCTATTATTGCTCAGCAATTGATTCCAACGCCTGATGGTAAAGGACGCCGCGCTGCTATTGAGATTCTCTTAAACTCACAGCTGATCAGCGACTATATCCGTAAAGGCGAGGTGCACGAAATCAAAGATGTGATGACGCGCTCACGTGATAGCGGCATGCAAACCTTTGACCAAGCGCTGTTTGATTTATATGAAAATGGTGAAATCACTTATAAAGAAGCCATTCTGCACGCTGACTCCCCTAACGATTTACGCTTAAAGATTAAGTTAAGTGGTAAAAATGGCAACGTCAACCTAGATGAAGGTGCCGATAGTTTATCGTTAGACATCACTTAATATGGCACTACTTACCTAGAATTTTCCCATAAAAAAGCCCTCATCGAATGTGAGGGCTTTTTTATAGTTTTTAAATTAACAGTTTTTTAGAGATTATCAATATCAGATAATCAATTTCCCAAACGCTTACTTAGCGTTGTCTCGACAAGCTTGATTATCACAAATACCGTATAGCACCAAAGAATGACCAGATAGCTTAAAGCCATGCTCTGCCGCTACTTTGGTCTGCTCTTCTTCAATGGTTTTGTTATGGAACTCGACGATTTTGCCGCACACATCACAAACCAGATGGTCATGATGCTCTTCTTGAGTAATCTCAAACACTGATAAATTGTTTTCAAAGTTATGGCGCTCAACGATACCGGCTTGCTCAAACTGGGTTAATACGCGATAAACGGTTGCCAGTCCCACATCTTCGCCTTGATCAATCAGTGCTTTATATACCTCTTCAGCACTCATATGATGCAGCTCTGCACTTTCAAGCAGCTCTAAAATTTTGATACGTGGTAACGTTACTTTTAAACCCGCTTTACGTAAATCTTGATTGGTAAAAGAAGCCATAATATCCCTTCTGACTATGAAAGTCTTAGCAAATGAATTCAAAAAACAGGAGTTAAATAAACATCAATAGTTAATAATAAGTGCTGATAAAATATAAAAACAATAAAAAATGAGCGATTATTCAGAGCATTTTTTTGTGAAAAATCGCTGCCAAGTGTTTGAATTTAAAATATAAATAATAAAGGCGGTAAGATAGCGCTTGGTAAATAATGTCGTAAGTGGTAGGCAATTGCAAGTAAATGACGTATCATTTGTGCAAGATTGCCTGCAAGACCCCCATTATCGGTTTTTAGCAGCGCCTAACCCATTTTTTATGAGTCATCTTACCATGATAAAGACCTTTAATTTTCGTTCGTTAAGCTCTACAAACGCCTTACGCAAGATTACCATGACGACTATGCTCAGTGCCACTGTGGCTATGTCTGGCTGCTCATTACTGAGTGTCTATAAAATTGACTTGCCCCAAGGCACTGCCATTACCCAAGCGCAAGCGCAAAAAGTGCAAGTAGGTATGAATCAAAATCAGGTGCTTTATATTCTTGGTAGCCCAGCAATCAGAGACACGCTCGCGCCAAAACGCTGGGACTACATTTACGACTATAAAGCCGGAACAGAAGGTCGCCGTAAAGGTATCGCCGATGTCAAAAATGCCAGCCAGCATTTGATTGTTTATTTCGACGATAACGGTATAGTGACCCGCATTGAAGGTATCGATAGCCTGCCTGCATCATAAGTCTGATAGAAATTTCTAAAAACTAACCGCGAGATTTATTTTTGCGCTGAGACATGGGATCAGCGCTTAAGCTGCGATATACCTCTACCCGATCAGACGGCTGCAATATATAATTGAGCGGCTGCTTTTGCGCATATACTCCCACATGCCAACGCTTAGCCGTTGGCGTTGTCGTATTGGCAACCTGTTCACACCAGCTTGCTAGCTCTTCAAACTGTTTTAGCCAACCTGCCTGAGCCAAGGCCTCATACAAAGTTGTGCCCTGACTGACTTGAACAGTTTGGTAATGCTGGCGCGACGCCTCTTCTGCATACGCCAGATATACTGTTATCAAATCACTCTGCTCAGCCTGAGCTGGGTTAACGTTAACTTCATCTTTATCAGCTGTACTATGGTTAGCAGCGGTCATCAGCTTAACCACTGCATCACCCAACCGATTAACGCTAACAGTAACGCCAGCGGCACAATAAGGCGTATCGCCACCCGCCACAAGTTATAAAAAGCTTCATTGTCAAAGTTTAAAGACTTACGCAAATGGCTGATTTTCATCTGCCAACCAGCAAAAACGGACAATAAGAGCACGGCGATACTACTGATAATCACCAAAATACCGACTAGCCAATTGGTCGGTATGGCGACGACTAACAATAGCGCTAGCACAAACGTTAATACCACGCTGACTAGCAAACCAAATTTATGCGCCAATTGCTGAGAGCTATAATGTAATAAATAGCTGGCCACAAATACGACACCGATCCAATACGATAGCTGCCCAATCGGTGTTAGCGCCATGCCGCTGATGAATAAAGCGACCACACCAACGACTAGCTGTAATACCCAAATCGGTAGAACCAACTTGGTTGCGCGATATGCTGGCGCGGCACTATTACGAGTGGTTTGCGCATTGTGATTATCAGTCCCTACTGCCGTGACCGTTTGCTTGCTAATTAAGTTTTGACCAAACCAGTATAAACCTGTACCCGCACCGACGCTCACTAATGCCAACGCCACGGCGCGCGCCCATTCACTTAAGCTGACATCAGTCATGGCAAAAGCGATATTTGGCAGACCGTTGGCAACACCCAATAATAAACCGATCAACATTAAACCTAAGCCAATTGGTAACGGCGCCACGCCGAGTAAGCTTAATAAGACGGCAATGACCATTAATCCTGCCGCAATAGCAAAGCTTGGTACATTAGGTACGCTGTTGAGCTCCGTCAAAGCGGCTAAAATGCCGGTGCTTGCTCCCGATATGACAAGCGCAGCAATGAGGACAGAAACCAGTGACGCGAGCCAGCCAAAACTGCGCCAAAAGGTGCTGACATCGGCTTCGCGTGTGAGCTTTTGCATACCTGCCAGAGGTGCTTCAGCACTACGATAAGCCAAAGCAATTTCTGCATAAACGACGGGCAGCGAAACCAATACCATCGCCACAAGCCACAGCAACCAAAAGTCAATCTCGCCTATAGATGCAGGTGCAAACCAGCGAAATAACAATAGCGGTAGCAGCGCGGCGATAAAGTAAGAAGCGTAGCGAATCATCATAATCTAAATCCAAGCGATTCAAAGTGAATAATAGTTAAGGCTATAAAGTACTGATAGACATCTATATTTTCTATGATAGCGTCATATGAAAGCCGCTTAATTGTTATAAGGGTTATCAAAGCTTATGCAAATTATATAAGGACAAATAGTTATAAAAAAACCCCGAAATCGGGGTTTAAGAGCTAAATCATAACGGCGGCAGCAAATTGTTTCACTTATTATATAATCTCACTAAGCGCGTCAAAGTGCGAGCCGCTATATAGGTAGCCAATTAGTGAATCGCGCTCACATAATCTGACAAGATACGAATATCGCGATCAGACAGTTTTGCCGCAACCATCTGCATCATACCCATCTCGCCTTCTTTTTCCGCATCGTTAACACGTTTTTGCTCATCGCTATCGATATCATCAACACGACCAGCAGCACGGAAAAGCTTTAGCTGAGTGGAAATATATTCAGCGTGCTGTCCGCCTAAACGCGGAAATGCAGCCCAAACGTTACCCGCCGCATCTGGACCATGACAGCCTGCACAACCGATAACGCCACGTGATTTATCACCACCTAAAAACAGCTTAGTTGCTTCTTGCGTAGTGGCAGGATTACCAAATGCGACGCCCCAAGGTTTTTGGCTGGCATAATAGCCTGCGACGTTGGCTAAATCTTGCTGAGACAAATTGGCAACTTGTGATTGCATGATACCGTTTTTACGGTAGCCTGATTTAAAATCGACCAACTGCTTATATAAGTACTTTACGTTTTGACCGCCAAGATTTGGCTGTGCTGGCACAGGACTGACACCATCAACACCATGACAAGCCGCACAAACGGTTTCTGCAATTTGCTTACCTGCATTGACGTCATGTTCAGGAACAATAATAGCAGCTTGTACGCTGAAACTTGCAACACATAAGCTGGCGGCAGCGATTAACTTTTTCATTGATACAAATCCTACTAACTCGACGTAAGCATTATTTAGAGTGATTGCATTATCAAAAGCCGCACCCACTACAAAGATAGCATCCGATCAGCTACGCTATGTATTACGCGGTCTTTATCACAAGCAGCCCGAAAGTACTTACTAATATCAGGGTTTATTTTGGATTATTATAGCAAGACTTTTTACTATTTGCCTACTTAATCGTAGCATTGGTTATTTTTTCTGGCGGTTCGACATTTATTCACTTAATAAAAAAAACAAAAAGCGCAATAGGTTTGTTAACCTAGCGCCCCATATCGTTTATCTCGACAGTTATTTGAGCTTTAAACGCTTGCTTATTACTTGCTCATATACTCGATAAGCTTGCGATAATCCTCATCACTACAGTTTTGGCATAAGCCACCCGCTGGCATTTGAATCATGCCATTTTTGACAGACTTAACCAACGCTGGCATACCTTTTTGTTTGATAAGCTGTTGCCATTTGGCACTATCGCCTTTTTTAATCGCATTGAGTGCGCCACTATCGTGACAGGCGGCACATGAGTTATTATAGGATGTTGCAATATCGGCGGCGCCTGCACTACTGATCGTCGCCATACCAATGATTAAAGCAGCACTACTGGCAGCTAAGAAACGATAGCTTTTGGCAAAAATGTCGGTGATTGAAAACATAAGACACCTCGTATCTTTTTCGTTTGCTTAATCCATGATTTTATTAAGCGTTTATTGTGCAATTGTCATCCACTTTATCTGACTAAATATTGTAACAATATATGTCATATTAATATATATAAATATGGTTTAGCTTTGTTAACAACGTTTATTTAAATAAAAATCGGGGCTCAAACACGATTTTATTTATGGTTATGTTGTCATTAATATGAGGGTAATTGCCTTTATTTCAATAACTAAGCGCTATAATAGTATAGAATAGGCGTTATCCTAAAATGCTCATGTTATTAACGGCCTACTTTTGCCGCTCACCTATTTTTGGCTTTGCTTACTGCCCTATTTTATTCACAAACTTTTCACTACTGTATCTAATTTTTTAAGATTAATGAGTCATTTATGAGTACCCCGTTTAAAGATGTCACCGCCGAACATGCGGATTTTAATACCAAAGCCCGTCAGCGCATTCAGCAAACTGAATTTATGACGTCCGCGCCGACTTTTCGTCTTTGTCCGCCCGATGTTGGGCTTGAAGTCGCTTTTGCTGGTCGCTCGAACGCGGGAAAGTCGTCCGCTATCAACGCCCTAACCAATCAGCGCCAACTGGCACGTTCGTCTAAAACGCCTGGGCGTACGCAAATGATTAACTTTTTTAGTATCGGCGATACCGATACGCGTTTGGTTGATTTGCCGGGTTATGGTTACGCGGCGGTGCCACTTGAGATGAAAAAAGAATGGCAGGTTGAGCTTGAAGAATATCTGGTATCGCGCTCAAGTCTAGCAGGTTTGGTACTGATGACCGATATCCGTCATCCGCTTAAGTTCTTTGATGAGCAAATGCTACATTGGGCAAAAGATGGCGAGTTACCCGTGCATATTTTGCTCACCAAAGCCGATAAGCTTAAATATGGCGCATCTAAAACTGCCCTGCTTAATACCCGTAAAAGACTTAAGCAGTTGGGTTTAGACTGCACGATACAGTTGTTTTCCGCATTAAGAAAAGAAGGTCTTGATGAGCTGGCAGGCGTCATGGGTAATTGGTATCAATATCAGGCCAAGGAGGATAAAAATGCTGAAGCGTCTGTTATTGAAAACCAAGAAAATAGAATAGAAACTAGCGACCAAAGCGCTGATAAGCAAAAAGGTACTGAATAAATTATCGTATTTGATGATTTAGAGGCTTATTTAAAGGCTAACCTGATTTAAAGACCGCCGCTTTTGCAAACGCTAAGCAGAAATTAAGAAGAGTTTATCATTTATAACGATAAACCCTTCTTTTATGGGTATTTTTTGAAAAATCTATTTGTTAAGATTAAATGAGGTTTTGGTTAAGCACTTAATTTATGCACATAACAATGCCACTAATTCTTGCGGCGTGTCCACTTGATAAGTTGGCTGCTCGGCAGCAAGCTCGCTGCTTGACGCTGTGCCATAATTGACCGCAATACTGGTCATGCCCAAACGATTGGCCATTTGTATATCGTAGATACTGTCACCGATAAATACTGCCTGCGAGATTGACTGCTTGGTGTAGTCTAAGATATCGCTCAGCATTTGCGGATCAGGTTTGGAGCCGGATTCATCAGCACAGCGCGTGATGGTAAAATAGTGATGGCTAGCAGAAGCCTCTAATACTCGATCTAGCCCCTTTCTTTTTTTGCCGGTAGCGACCGCAAGCTGTTTATCTTGCTGCTTTAACGTCAGGAGCATTTCGTCTATCGGCATAAAAAACGGCGTACGATGGCTGTTCGGAATATAATAATCCGCATAGCTTTGCTGAATGGCAAGCTTTTGCGTATCGCTTGCTTGCGGATATAAAATCTCAATGCCGTGCATTAAGCTTAGCCCAATAATGTCTTTGACGGCCTGATCGGTAGTCGTAAAGCCATGCGCCTCGCCTGCTACATGCATCGACTCAACGATTAGGCCAATCGAATCCATCAAGGTACCATCCCAATCAAAAATAATCAGCGTTTTATCAGCTAAATGATGCTCAGCTGCTAATTCAGAAGTATTGGTTGGCGCTGTTTTGTTAGCGCTAGATGCTGTCATGGACTAACCCTTTACAAATAACAAATGGCAAATATAAAAATGTCACAGGTCCTTATTTAGCGAATGTATGCGCAAATAAGCAACTGCGACGATTGTGTTAAATAGTCATTTCAAAACTGCATTGACTATCAGTCTTTAAACAGCCTTTAAAAAGAGATTTTTAAAACTTATTCAGGCAGCTGCATATCTGCTGGTAACCAATCTTTCATCTCATCTGGTAATGGCGCGGTAATGGTTTCATAGCCAGGAATATCCAAGCGCCACGCATGTAAACACAAACGATGCACGCCCGATTTGTCATGCACATTGTATTTATCGTCACCTAATATAGCATGGCCGATATGCGCCAAATGTACGCGAATTTGATGGGTGCGACCGGTCAAAGGTTTTGCTTCAAGCAGGCTCACTGGCTGGTCGTTCAGCGTAAAGCGGCCACGCACAATGATATCGGTCTGGCTTTCTTTGGCTTGTGGGTCTTGCGCATCTACTTTTACGCGGCGCTCACCGCTAGCCAGCGTATAGCGCAGTAAAGGCGCGTCGATACGCTGCTCATTGAGCGCAGGTTGACCTTTCGCTAGGCAAAGATAATGCTTTTGGATGGTTCTATCGACAAGATGCTGCTGGAGCACTTTCAACGTTGAGCGCTTTTTAGAAATCATCAGTAGACCTGAAGTATCTTTATCGATACGATGAATCAGCTCGAGATACTTTTTACCTGTCACTTCGCGCATGGCCTCGATAACGCCAAAATCTAAACCACTACCGCCATGCACAGCAATACCAGCAGGCTTATTAAGTACGATTAGACCCTCATCTTCGTAGACTACCCGCGCCAATAAGCTATTGGCAAATTCAGCGCTGATAATCGGTTTGTCACGGGTCGCGAGCTGTACAGGCGCAATACGCACCACGTCTTCGCGCTGCAATCTGTCATGCGCTTTACAGCGTTTATTATTAACGCGCACTTCATCTGAGCGAATCATCTTGTAGATGTGGGATTTCGGCAAACCTTTTAGGCGATTAAGTAAAAAGTTATCCAAACGCTGGTCGTGCTGATGGCGCGTGACTTCAAGGTAATTGACCTTTTCAAAGTTACTGATTTCGTCATCGGCACTTTGCGGGCGCGTTTTGCTATTAAAGATAGCGGGCGCTTCATGGATAGGCTGTTCGGTTGGCATTTTTGAGTTTGTCATTTTTAGTTAGGTATTTACACAAAGATTTGCTATAGTTTAGCATGTTGAGCGCCAATTAAGCAGAGGCTGCGACAATAATTCCTTGTTGTTACAGACAATATTGCGCCGTTGCTACTCCTGGTTAGTCAGGCGATGGCAGTTATAAAGGTTGCCAAACTTGTGCGTTTCATCTGATTTTAAGGGTGTTATATCCCTTGATATACCCTATAATGCCCCATAAATTGTAAGAACAACGCTGATAATTATCTATATATAGGATGTATCAGTACCCAAAATTTTTAGTACAACGTTTTTTAGTAATATAGTTTTTTATCAAGACAAAACACGGTGATATTAAACGACATCGCTTCGATAAATTGGCTAACAACCATTTTATCGCGCGATAACAACATAACATTTACTCACTACCGCCTAACCACGACTTATTTTGATAATTATTTATCACGCATAACTAATTATCAGCCAGTCCTTTAGCGCACAGTTGAGCAAGTATGGGTCGCTTAGAGCCAGAATCGAGCATCATTGATTGATTATCGATAGCTGCCTGAGTATTGGTGGTCAAACAGAGCACGCGAAGTAGGATAGACAAGAGACACCGCGCCGATAAGCCGGTCATTTATTCTGTTTGCCAAGTACGCCCCGCTGATGATTAGAGCAGCGCCACCTAGCTTTAAGTTACCCCAGATATTTTTGACGTGATAGCCAAAAGAACGATAAATAAAGAATGACCAATTGCTTTACCTAAAAGGATAACCGCTGCACGGTACTGTTTTATGCACTAGCACTTACCGATAAAACAGTTCTTTATTAACAGCGCTATGATTGCTAGACCTTGATTGATTAATTGTGACAACACGATGCTTTTTTGGTAATTGTGACCTCTTAAATCTCAGTCCTTATCCATCGCCGCCCTTACAAGGTGTGCGGATTAAACTTGGATAAATGACTGTCAAAAAGACCACAAACCCGCACGTGCCTTAATCGTTAGACCAAGCCTACTCATAATATGATATAGACAGTAGCTTTACACCCTACCTTGTCTATATAAACGTTACCGACATTAGCAGGATAAATGGCTAATACATTTTAGGTTAACAGCAGTTACGAAAAGCTCATGTGCTTGCCGATATTTCTGCTTTACGTTCTCCCGCTCATTAACATCTACTCAGGTTAATTTACCCTTAACCGCACTTGCTCCCTTGCCCGAAAGCCTGCCCCGTCGTTGTTATGCGTACTCATAGGATTCAAACATGAAACGCATTTTAATCAACGCTACTCAAAACGAAGAAATTCGCGTTGCCCTTTGTAAAGGTAATCATCTTTACGATTTCGATTTAGAAAACCGTACCCGCGAGCAAAAAAAATCCAACATTTATAAAGGTCACGTCACCCGTGTCGAGCCTTCGCTTGAAGCGGTATTTGTCGAATATGGCTCACAGCGCCAGGGCTTTTTGCCGATTCGTGAAATCTCTGCTGAATATCTAAGCGGCAATCCACGCGATGAAAACATCAAAAAATTGATCAAAGAAGGCGATGAGCTTATCGTCCAAGTCGAAAAAGAAGAGCGCGGCAATAAAGGTGCGGCTTTATCAACGTATGTATCTTTGGCAGGGCGTTATTTGGTATTGATGCCAAACAATCCTCGTGGCGGCGGTATTTCGCGTCAAATCTCGGGCAAATTGCGCGAAGATATGAAGCGTATGCTCGGCAATCTTGATTTGCCAAAAGGCATGAGCGTCATCATTCGTACTGCGGGTATTGGTAAAACCCAAGAAGACTTGCAACACGATTTAAATCACTTGCTTAATATCTGGCAAGCCATCCAAGAACAAAATCAAAAATATCCGTCACCGCGTTTGGTGCACCAAGAAGCAGGCGTCGTCACCCGTGCCGTGCGTGATTATCTACGCGATGATATTAGCGAGATTTGGATTGATAACGAAAACGCTTATATCGAAGCGGCCGGTTTTATCGATGCCGTGATGCCAAAACAAGCAGAAAAATTGCGTAAATATACCGATTATGAGCCGATGTTTTCGCGCTTTAATATCGAAAAGCAGATTGAAACAGCTTATCAGCGTGAAGTTCGCTTGCCATCAGGTGGCTCAATCGTTATTGACCAAACTGAAGCCTTAGTATCTATCGATATCAACTCAGCAAAATCAACCAAAGGCTCAGATGTTGCTGAAACTGCCTATCATACCAACCTAGAAGCTGCCGATGAGATTGCGCGTCAATTGCGCCTGCGCGATATGGGCGGTTTGATTGTTATTGACTTCATTGATATGAATGACAATAAGCATCAAAAGGAAGTGGAAAAACGTCTGGTTGACGCGACCAAATATGACCGCGCGCGTGTACAGTTTGGTGATATTTCTAAATTTGGTTTGATGGAAATGAGCCGTCAGCGCCTGCGCCCATCGCTAGAAGAGTCGACCGGCTATATTTGCCCGCGTTGCCATGGCAATGGCATGATTCGTGATTTGCGCTCGCTATCATTGTCGATTATGCGTCAGATTGAACAAATTGCCCTAAAAGAACGTCAAGGCGAAGTGCAGGCGGAAGTACCAACTGATATTGCTGCGTTCTTATTAAACGAAAAGCGCGATAGCTTGGTTTATTTGGAGCAAGACAGCGGTACGCGTATCACGATTTTGCCGCACGCGCATTTAGAATCGCCGAACTTTAAGCTGCATTTTAATCGTGATGGCTTTGCGCCATCGAGCTATGAGCGTATCACTGATACCCAGCAGCAAGAGCACAGCGACCTAGGTTATAACGTCGATTGGCAGACCGCTGATTCAGTGCGCCCTGAGCAGCAGCCGACGCGTCAGCCACGTCAAGTAGCTGATAATAGCAGCAATAAAAACAGTCAAACGACTCCTCGTGCCAACAGTCAGCAGCAAAATACGACTAGTCATAGCAATGACCATCGTAGCAATGCTAATGCTAATGGCAGCAATGCTGCACCAGCACGTGCGCCGCAACCACAAACGCAGTCACAAACTCAGTTACAAAACGCGCCAACTGTTGCGACTACCGCGCCGCCAGTAGCTTCGCAAAACAATAACGCGACTACCGCCCAACCGCAAGCAGTCGCTTGGTTATCGAATTTATTTGCTCAAGCACCACAAGCATCGACGACGCCTAAAGTCAGTAGCCGTGATGCCGCCGAAGCCATTGAAGCACTGGTAAATACTGGCGCCCAAAGTCTTGGCTCGTTTGGACAAATCGACAACAACGCCTTAGATGCCAACACTCAAGCCGCAGCAGCGCCGCAAGCGGCAAGCAATCAGCAAAGTACTGAGCAACAGCCGAATACTAATCGCCAGCAAGCCGCTAATAGCAATACTGATGATAATAACGACGCTGAAGACAGAAGAAGACGTAAACCGCGTAAATCAAGACCTTCTAAAACGCGTCAAAGAAAAGAACAGTCAGATGAGTCAAATGGTAATGCTGCTAGCAACAACGTAGAAGGCAGCCACTCAACCAGCACTGACGACAAGCAGGCTGATAATCAAGATAAACGTCAGCATGATAATCGACGCACCAACGACCGTAATCGCAACAACCGTCAAGACAGTGGTCGTAATGGACATGACAATAGCAATAGCGAGCACAATGACGCTGCTAGGAAAGACGCTAATACCACAGATGAGCAAACGCGTGCCAAGCGTAAATCAAATAGCCAGCGCTCCTCACGCGGAAAAATTGAGCGCGGTGAGACGTTAAGTGCGAATAACGAGCACAGCAATAAAGAGACCAGTCATAGCAATGACAAAAATCAGACCAGTACCCGCCGCAACCAAGACCCTAATGAAGTGGTGTTACAGGTCAATGAAGCGGCTACAGAGCTCAAGTCGCCAGAAGTTGTGCACTTGTCTTTAGATGATAGTAAATCTGTAGCAGCCACTCGCCAAGCGCCTGAAAAGCAAAGCGCTGAGAAAGCTAGCAATGAAGCTGATAAGCAGAAAGCAAGTAAGGAAGACAGCACTCCGGAAAATGCGGATAAGCAGGAAGCCGTTGAGCAAATGACTGACAGTCAAGCTGCTAAAAACAGCCGTGACTCGGTTGATAGTAGTCCAAAAACCAGTACGCAAACTGTGACTGCCGACGCTGCTAAAAGTGACAATCCTGCAAGTGGCGATGCGGTGGTAGCGGCAGCAAAAATGGACGACGCTAAGACAAGCACCACTGAAGACAAAGTACAAAAGTCTGACGCTAACTCTGTAGACGAGCGTAATGTCGAGGCTACGAAACCAGCAGCGGATGAGCAATCGACCTCTAAAAGTCGTAGTGCTGTCAAAACTAGCGACAAAGCTGATGATGTAGCACCTACCGAAGCGCAGAAAACTGCTGCTGATGTTGATGCTAATACAGATAATACTGACAGTAGCAATCAAGCAGCGTTTGAGATTGACCATGAAGCTTTATTTGCCAAGCGTTATGTAACGGCTGAAAAGTTCGGTCAAGCCAGCAATGATCCTCGCGTAGTTCGTCGTCAGCAGGCTCAAGTCTCGTCAACTACAACGTCGAATGAGCAAACGCCTGTGGTAAATGAGCAACGCGCTGTGAACGTTCCAGCTATCCGCGGTACGGTTGGTGAGTTTATCCGCGCAACCTTGCCAGAGGCGCAAGCGCGTTTAGCCGCTGAAGGCGTGATTAATTGCTTTAATGCGGCTATCGCTTTGCATCTAGAGCAAGCTAACGCTGTTAACGTAAAGGTAGATAGTAACAACGAGTCTAAAGTCGAGACTGGCAAGACTGCCAAGCAAGATTTTGACTTTAGTAACTATGGTTATGAGCCTTTAGCAGCGGACTATCTCGCACGCTTTGAGGCGATGACGCAAGCCGTCAGTCAATTTGCTGCGGCGCAGGGTAAAACAGCCGTTCAGCCCCGCCCTATTAGCAAGCGGGCGAGCAACGACCCACGTGGTCAGCATCCTGACTATCAGGAGCCAGCTGCAACCACAGTCGCCGAAGCGGCCAAAAAGGACGCTTTAGCGGCCAACAGCAATGCTGACGCTGACATTAACGTTGACGCTCAGAATGTAGACGCCACTGCACTGGCCAATCAAAGTCAGACAGACGATGTCAGCGCCGATAGTGAAGAGTTGCTAAAAGTAGAGCAAGCGCTCGAAGCAGAAGACTCGGGGCAATCTGATGTTGATGCCGTAGAAGCGCAAAACCTTGAAGCAGCAGATACTAAAGTTACCGATGCTGAAGTTAAAGATACTGATTCTGAAATCAGCGTTTCTGATGTCGAGCAAAGCGAAACCGAGCAAGCGTCTGAGTCAACTGAACAGCTATCAGAGCAAGCGACGAAAGAGGAAATTCAGGCGGCGAAGTCAAAAACGACCATCGCCAGTTATAAAAACATGATCGAAAATGTGGCTGAGCAATTACTACCACAAAAAGGCATGTTTAATTTAACCACGCCAAAAGTGCCAAAAGCGCGGACGCGTAAGCCGAAAGCGGAGCATAAAAAGCCAACGCAAGCGGAAAAATCAGAAAATGACGATTCTGATAGCGAAAGCTAATAGCTATCATTAATACTCTTTTATAAAATATCAAAGCCCCAAAGTTGTTAGCAACTTTGGGGCTTTTTAATCAATATATCTTTATAGCGATCTTTTATAGTCAAAACATCCTAAAAACGCGACAGTATTGCTGATATCAATTTTTTGTAGCCTCTGTCTGCGTAGGCACAGCAAGCGAGAAAAATTGATATCAGCAGTGCGTGATGTATCAATATTACTTTTCACTCACTATATATCAATGCCAAGCTTTGATAAACAGAACTTTTGAGAAACAGGATTAATGGGCAGTAGACTCGTCTTTATGACGTATCTTATTGATAACCGTAAATAGCGCAACGATAGCCGCACCAATAATAAAGCCGATAACGCCATTTAATAAGGCAGTGGTAAAGCTTTCAAACACGCCAGTCAAATGCGCAATATCTTCAACTTCATGGTGTAAAAAGTTGATGCCGTGTACCAAAATACCGCCACCAACTAAAAACATGGCTAAGGTACCAGCGATTGATAAAAACTTCATCAGTTTGGGGGCTGCCGCAAAGAAGACCTTCCCGACTTTTTGAGTAAAATCGCCATCTTTCTCCATCATATGCAAGCCTAAGTCGTCGATTTTAACGATGCCCGCGACCAAACCATAAATACCAACAGTAATACCGATGGCTAAAATCGACAGCACCAAACTACGTTGTAACAAGGTAGCGGTTGCCGTCGCACCTAGCGCAATGACAATAATTTCTGCTGATAAAATAAAATCGGTACGCACCGCCCCTTTGATTTTTTCTTTTTCAAAGGCGACCAAATCAACGTTTTTATCAGCGTTGGCTTGCCGACGGGCATTTTGCTCTTCATCATCTGGCAGGGCATGCGGCCAAAAGCGATGAATCACTTTTTCAGCGCCTTCATAAACCAAAAACAAGCCGCCACACATCAGCAGAAAGGTGATTAAAGGTGGGTAAATGGCGCTGATAAGGATAGCTGCTGGCACCAAAATAAGCTTATTAATAAACGAGCCTTTGGCAACCGCCCAAACGACTGGCAGTTCACGATTTGCTGTGACGCCGGTGACCTGCTCGGCATTCAACGCCAAATCATCACCCAATACCCCCGCAGTTTTTTTGGCGGCGACCTTCGTCATGACCGAAACGTCATCGAGTATCACACTGATATCATCAAGTAGGGTTAATAAACTGGCACCAGCCATAGGGTCTCCTTAGAAAGTTAGAAAGTTAGAAAGTTAGAAAGAAAAATAATAATAGAAAAATTATTTTAATGAATAATTTAATGTTGATGACAGTAGCCTACCTAGACATAAACCTAGATGAAATAGTGCAAATGTATTTTATATCAGCTTTTTAATGGCTATCTGTAAATAATACATTTGCCGATAATATTTACCGTTAGTAAAGTTGGCAATGTCAACAAATAGCCTTTGGTGGTTATTTCTAAAAATATGTTAATATAACCAGTATTGCTACTTATCTTTTATTATCAATAAATTGCACCTCATCCTTGAAATATATCGCGCTGACAACAAAATCTAGCGTATATGGGATAAGCGTTCATACACCATCTATGTCCCTGTTTTTATATCTATATCTTGCTTAGGCATCATCGCCTAAAGGAAATATCTATGTTTTTACCTTCTTTCTCTAAACCTACCCCTGCTCGCGCTCTGTTTTCTCGCAAGCCTTTATCGCGGATGATGATGGGCGCATTGCTGGTCGCGATTGCCGCAGGCTGCTCGAATAATGCAGCTGATGCAACCAGCAATACAGGTATCGTCAATAGCGCTAATGCCAAAGTCAGCACCGCACAAGTCGCCGATAATGATGCAGCAGTGGTCAAAGCCTTACAAACAAATCTAAAAGCCTCAGGGATTGAAGAAGAAATCATTTCAGCCGTACCAACGGATATGGACGATATTTACTGGGTAACGGCATCGGGCTTACCATCGTTTTTTACCGATAAATCTGGCAAACATATTATCCAAGGACAAATCATCGCCGTTGGGCAAGAAGCGCCAGTTGATATCAGTGGCGCTTTGGTTGCCAAAGCCGCGCAAGACGCTCTAAAAACGGTCGATAAAAAAGACATGGTTATTTATCCAGCAAAAGGCGCCACTAAATCAGTTGTTTATGCCTTTACTGATGCCGACTGCCCTTACTGCACCAAGCTTCATGAAGAAATGAGCGATATCAATGCACGCGGTATTGAAGTGCGTTATTTGGCATGGCCACGCAGCGAAGGCAGTATCCCAAAAATGGAAGCGATTTGGTGTAGCGAAGATCGCAAGGCGGCGATGGACCAGGCAAAAATGGGCGCTAATGTCCAAGCGCCTAGCTGTAATAACCCAGTAAAAGAGCAAATCGAGCTTGGAATGTCGTTAGGAGTACGCGGCACGCCTGCTATCTTTACCGAGTCTGGCCAACAAATCGGCGGCTATCTACCCGCGGCGCAATTGGCGCAAACAGCGATTGATGCCAGCTAGTCCTCTCCCCTCATATTGTTGACTTTAGCGACAGTGAGATTGGGTAGACGCCACAAGCGCTTATCGGTATGATACGATGAAGCGCTAGGTAAAATTAGCGATGTATTTTTATACTTTTCTTCTTTATATCAGCCTCATTTATAAGCACTTTTATATAAGTCTTTTTATGTAAGCGCTGTCATAGAAGCATTTTTATCCAACTCTATAATCTCTTGAGGATACTGTGAGCAAATCCATCAAACTAGCGATACTTGGTCTGGGCACCGTCGGAACGGGCGTGATCAATCTAATCAATGACAATTTAGATGAGTTAAAACGCCGTAGCGGACGCGACATTGTGATTACCGAAGTCGGTACCCGTCGTCAGCGCGATGATATCGACGCTACCATCGTACAAAATAGTGACTTGATGGCAACCGCTGCCAGTGACAATGTCGATATTGTCATCGAAGTGATTGGCGGTACGACCTTGGCTAAAGATGTGATTATGCATGCCATTAAACACGGCAAACATGTGGTCACTGCCAATAAAGCCTTGCTCGCCGAACACGGCAATGAGATTTTCGCCTTTGCCGAAGCCCATAATGTACACGTTGCTTATGAAGCGGCGGTGGCAGGTGGTATTCCAATTATCAAAGTCATGCGTGAAGGCCTTGCTGCCAATAAGATTGAGTGGTTAGCTGGTATTATCAATGGCACTGGCAACTTTATCATGACTGAAATGCGTGATAAAGGTCGCCCGTTCGCCGATGTTTTAAGCGAAGCACAAGCGCTTGGTTACGCCGAAGCCGACCCAACCTTTGATGTCGAAGGCATTGATGCGGCGCATAAGCTTGCGCTACTTGCCTCTATTGCCTTTGGGATTCCGCTACAGTTTGACAAAGTTTACTGCGAAGGTATCACAGGTATTACCTTGCAAGATGTCAACTACGCCGAAGAGCTTGGCTACCGTATCAAACATCTAGGCTTTGCGGTACGCCGCGAAGGTAACGGTTCAGGTGATGGCCAAGGAAATAACGGCGCGGCTGGTATCGAGCTGCGTGTTCATCCAACCCTCATTCCACAGAACGCCCTACTTGCCAACGTTAATGGCGTAAAAAATGCGGTATTAGTCAACTCGCACCCACTTGGTCAGACGCTATATTGCGGTGATGGCGCTGGTGCTGGAGCAACGGCTTCTGCGGTCATGGCCGATGTCATGGATTTGGTTCGCGTTCTTGGTAGTAAAGATAGCAACAATGAAAGCACGAACGGTCACCATGTGCCGCATCTAGCGTTTATCCCAGAGCAATTATCAGACACACCCATCTTGCGCGCTGAGCAAATGATTACTGGTTATTATCTGCGCGTGCATGCGCATGACAATCCAGGCGTTTTGGCGGATATTACTCGTATTTTGAGTGACGCGGGTATCAATATCGATGCCATTTTACAAAAACCTTCGCATAAGCTTGGTCAAGTACCAGTGATTATCTTGACCCTACCTGTGGTGGAAAGTCAGATGAATCTGGCGATTGAAAAAATCGAGAAGCTCGATACCATTACAGATAAAGTCGTCCGTATTCGCTTAGACGAGCTGGCGTAATCTATCCAGCGATTCATCTATAAACGTGTGACCTTAGCTAAAAACTTTTTTTTAATGACTAAAAAACTTTCGTTTCAAATACCGAAAAAGGAAAAATAACGATGTCAAACGATGCAATTGTAATTTTAAATGGCGCCCGTACTCCGATGGGTGGTTTTCAAGGCGCTTTAAAGGACGTCAGCGCGACTGAACTTGGCGCAACCGCTATCAAGGCAGCCGTTGCGCGTTCAGGCGTGAGCGTTGATAATATTGATGAAGTCATCATGGGCTGTATCTTGACCGCTGGTCTTGGTCAAGGCCCTGCCCGTCAAGCCATGCGTAAAGCAGGTCTAAATGATGCCACGGGTGCCGTTACCATTAATAAACTTTGTGGTTCTGGCCTAAAAGCGGTCATGCAAGCGCACGATGGTATCAAAGCGGGCAGCTTTAACGTCGCAGTGGCGGGCGGCATGGAATCAATGACCAATGCCCCTTACATCATGCCAGGGTCACGCGGTGGTTACCGTATGGGTCATAAAGAAGTCAAAGACCATATGTTCTTAGACGGTCTAGAAGATGCCGAAACCGGCAAATTAATGGGGCAGTTCGCGCAAGAAATGGCCGATGAAAAAGGCTATAGCCGTGAGCAAATGGACGAATTTGCTATTGAATCGCTAAACCGTGCATTGACAGCGATTAAAGACGACCATTTTAAAGATGAAATCGAGCCTGTCACTTTCAAATCGCGTAAAGGCGAGCAAACGGTTGATACTGACGAGCAGCCTGCACTTGCCAATGCTGAGCGCATTCCTACCCTGCGCCCTGCTTTTGCAAAAGAAGGAACGATTACAGCGGCAAACGCCAGCTCAATCTCAGACGGCGCTGCGGCGGTTGTGATGATGAAAGAATCACAAGCTAAAGCCGAAGGTTTGGATTATCAAGCGCGTATTGTTGCCACCGCTTCTAACTCGCGTCATCCAAGTGAATTTACTATTGCTCCGATTGGCGCCATTGAAAAAGTTCTGGACAAGGCGGGTTGGTCAATTGCAGACGTCGATTTATGGGAAATCAATGAAGCCTTTGCGATGGTGACCATGGCAGCAATGGATGAGCTAAATATCGACCACGCTAAAGTCAACGTCGAAGGCGGCGCTTGTGCCCTTGGCCATCCGGTTGGCTGCTCTGGCGCGCGTATCTTAGTCACCCTTATCAACTCGCTTAAACGTACTGGTGGTAAAAAAGGCGTTGCAACCTTATGTATCGGTGGTGGCGAAGCTGTTGCCGTTGCCATTGAACTGGCTTAAGTTTAAGCCAATTCAACGTTTGAGCTTTTAAAATTGAAATTCTGATTTAAAATACCGACTTATTTTCTTAAAATTTTAAGACCGCATAGCTACTAGCTGTGCGGTTTTTTTATACCTAAAAATGACAAATACCGCAAAGCGGTGAACACGCTGTAAGAAAGCCTTAACTTAATTTTATATAGTAACGGCGTCATTTACAGCCTATTACACGCAATTACTTCAAGCGCACACTTTGCTACCTTGCTCATATATCGTATCGAAAAACCTGCTGCTACGATAATAACAAGTTGATGGAGAGGCTGCTTATTAACGATAGCTAGTCCTTAATGATAGCGAGATTCTATTAATAACCACGGAAATATCTTCTTCATCTAATCTTGTTGATTTATAAAATCAAAATCTAAGTTTAAACAAGTTCAAAAGAAATAGACGACAGTTTTTTAGCAACGCAAATTTTTACTGCATTGCAATTTTATAAAAAATAATTATTAATCCAAACAAATAAATTTACTCATAAAAAAGGAAGACAATAATGAGCCAACTAATTCGTTTAAGAGATATCCAAGCAACTCACCGTGACCTAATTGGTGATGACTATTATGACCCAACAGGTAAAACTGCTTATGGCGTCAATGAAGAAAAAATCGGTAAAATCGAAGGTGCGCTAGTAGAAGATACTACTGGTCGTATTCGTTATTTAATCGTTGATGCAGGCGGTTGGTTCAGCTCAAAAGAAGTTCTAGTGCCAGCAGGTCTCGCTCGTATCGTCGGTGATGACGTTTTCTTTGATAGTTTAACGCAAGCACAAGTAGAAGCGATGGAAGTATACGATCACGATTATCAGTACAGCTATAAAGAGCAGTACGAAAAAGATCGTCAATCATTCGCTGCTGATACTGTGCCAGAAGCAGAACGTATGGAAATCGCTGACCACGCTTATAATGCGCCAAATACCCTAGAGCTATTGGAAGAGCGTTTGACAGTGAATAAAGACCGCATCGTTGCAGGCTTAGTAAAAGTTGGTAAGCACGTCGTTACTGAAGAGCGCAACATTGATGTTGACCTTGAAGAAGAGCATGCCAACATTCAGCGTACCAACGTAGATCGTCCAACCGATCGCCGTATCGGTGATGTAGATGGCAATCAAACGGTCGAGGTTCAATTAGAAGCAGAACGTGCTCGCGTCAATAAAGAAACCTATGTCGCTGAAGAAGTAAACGTCGGTAAAACTACCGAACGTCATACTGAAACCATCGCTGAAACCATTCAACGTGAAGAATTAGATATCGATGGTGATGGTAATGTGGTTGACCGCGAAGGTAACCTTTTTGACCGCGATGATATTACTGCCGAAGACGTCCGCCGTGCTCGTGGTATGTAATACGCAATACTTTCGCACTTTGCATCATTTTTAAGAAAGATTTCTTAAATTAAGAAATAATCATTAGAAAAAAAACCGTTAAATGTGCATTATGCGATAGTAATGAGCAGCTGAGTGACAAGCTCAGTGACTAAGACCAGAGCTTGCCTCTGGTCTTTTTTTATACCTCTTTTTAAGCCACATCATCATTTAAGGAACACTACCATGATTAACGACGACAAAAAAATTGACCCACGACAAACGCATCAACGCTCACCTTTGGCAACTGACCCTACTTCGCATTTAGAGCAAATTGCCAATTATAGCGGTGAGAACAAATTGCCTGCGCCAGATTTGTCCGCTACGGATTTATCCAATACTCATCAGCAGCAAACTGCGTCGAGTATTACACAACAAGGCTTAGCAAATAATTTATCTGCTAATTTAGCAAACCATCAAACCGATACAGGCAATGGTGGCTATTTAGAATTATTAGAAGAGCGTCCTGTCATTAATAAAGAACGCTTAGATGTTGGCAAAGTGACGGTAACCAAGCACAGACGCACCAAAACCATTGAGGTGCCTATTGAGCTGGTAGAAGAATATATTACCGTGCGTACCGACTATCAAGACGTACAGAGTCAGGATTTGCTATCAGGTGATTATGATGATAAGGACATATTGCGTCATGTTGAGCCGTCACTAGATAGTAAAGCAGTCGTGACCATCAATGGCAAGCAGGTTGAGATTGGTGACGCGCCGATTGAGATTATCTTATCGCGTCAGGTAGCGACGATTACCAAAGACACTCATGTGATTCAAGAAATAGAGATTAATAAAACCACGCATACCCATACCGATAGCATTCAAGTAGCGCTCCAACACGAAGAACTAGACGTTAAAGAAGAAGGTTATCTAGCCCATGAGCAACAAAGCAATGCCGCTGATAAAAAATAGCGTTTATAAAAAATAGGCTGATAAAGCATAAAGCGTTTTTGTAAGCAGTCGTAAGACCAAACCAAAAAAAAAGCAACGTTAACGTTGCTTTTTTTATGCGAGGTATTTGTTGTTAGGCGGCTGTTTCTGCCGTTTTAGTTTCAGACGCTGGTGATGTTTTACATTCATAAGTACTGACGTTTTCTGAATCGGCGCCAGCGGTACGCATCACGCCAGTTTCACGATCTTCATGCGCCACGCGCCACTGGATAAAGCCTTCACCACCGTCAAATGAAGTATCAAGATTGAAAACTTCAGGGTTGGTCGCATCATTGGTTTTGGTCAGAGTTACCGTACCTTGAGCAGTCTCAAGAATCACTTGTTTGTCAGCGTCTTTGTAAGTCGCTTCAACGGCTAGTGCCGGTGAACATGAGTAGCTCATTTGCTTGACGCCAGAATTAACAGACGCTACGGTATCCTCTTCCACATCGCTGACTGGCGCATCTACCACCACATCACTTGGCTCAGCAGGCTCTGCGGACATAGGCACCGATTGCTCTTCACTGATACTGTCTTCTAGGCTTGGTTCTGGCTCCTGCTGTTGTTGACAAGCACTAATTGTCATCGCGCCAGCGAGCAGACCTGCAACAATGACAGAGGTACGAAATTGTTTTAATAATTCTATATTCATGACACTCTCCAAAAAAATATGTTAAACACTATAGCGTGTATGTAAATTCACGCCTATGCTGAATTTGTAATTAATCACCACAAAATTGCTGTTACTTTTATATTCTTAATAGTTAGACCATTTGTTAACACAGTCAAAATATTAACAGAGCCAAACTAACTTAAAAACGCTAAAGATTAAAAGTAAAAGATGCTGCTAGAATAATTTTTCCTATCGAAATTCTTATGGCTATAAATCTTATCGCTATAAAAAAGTCCCTATCTAAATAAGACAGGGACTTTTTATCATAGCTTAACAATTTTTGATTATCAATATTTAGATTTTACCGTGACATTGTTTATACTTTAGGCCTGAACCACAAGGACATGGCGCGTTACGGCTTATATTCATCCCAGTGTATGGGTCAGGCTCACTGGCATTGTTGCTACCACTGCCCGCGATAGACCCTGCTGTTACGCCAGCAGCAACGCTACGGTTTTGCGCCGCTGGTCGCTCTACGCCGCCATCCATATTGTCGATATCACTGTGCTCAAACTGCATTTGCATGTGCGCGGCGTTTTCACGCTGCTGAGCTTCTAACGCTTCTAACTCTTCTTTGGTTGGGATATGGACGCGTGATAAATCTTGTACGGTTTCAGATTTAATCGCACCAAGCATCATTTGGAACAGCTCAAACGATTCACGCTTATATTCTTGCTCAGGATTTTTTTGCGCATAACCACGCAGATGGATACCTTTACGTAGCTGATCCATTTGGGTTAAATGCTCTTTCCAATGCTTATCCAAACTTTGTAGCATAAAATGACGCTCAAGCTGGGCGGCATCTTTTTCGCCCATTTGCTCACGGCGGGCATGATAGCGATCCAATGCCGTTTGGATGATTTTGGCACGTAAGCCTTCTTCATCTAGGCGGCGGTCTTCATCCAGCCAATCGTTAATCGGCATGGAAATTTTAAACTCATCTTCAAGCTCATCTTCTAAGCCGTCGATATTCCACTGATCATCGATAGAGCCTGGCGGAATAAACTGATCAATCATGGCGTTATAAACTTCATGATGCATGACTTCGATGGCCTCCAATAAATCCATCTCTGCCAGTAAATCATCGCGCTGACCATAGATAACTTTACGCTGCTCATTGGCGACGTCATCGTATTTCAATAGGTTTTTACGGGCATCAAAGTCACGACTTTCGACTTTACCTTGCGCATTTTCAATCGATTTTGAAACCATTTTATGCTCGATAGCTTCATCTTCTTTTAGACCCATCGCCCGCATCATATTGACGACGCGATCACCGGCGAAGATACGCATCAAGTCATCTTCAAGCGATAAGAAAAAGCGCGACATCCCAGGGTCACCTTGACGACCGGCTCGACCACGCAACTGGTTATCGATACGGCGTGATTCATGACGCTCCGAACCAATGATATGCAGACCACCTGCTGCAACGACTTGGTCATGCTTGACCTGCCATTCTGCTTTTAGGCGCGCCATCTCTTCCGGACTGACCGCATCAATATCTTCGATAAACGACTGCCAATTACCGCCCAAGATAATATCGGTACCACGGCCTGCCATATTGGTGGCGATGGTAACCGCTTTGGGACTACCCGCCTGCGCAATAATCTCTGCTTCGCGCTCATGCTGCTTGGCGTTTAGGACATTGTGCTTGATGCCTTCTTGATCGAGCAGGTAAGACAACTCTTCACTGGCCTCAATCGTCGCCGTACCAACTAAGACCGGCGCACCTTTGGCTTGAATCTCTTTAATCTCGCGGATAATACCCTTATATTTCCCTAACTTGGTTAAGAAAATTTGGTCATCCATATCGATACGCGCAATCGGCTCGTGCGTTGGAATCACGATGACGTCTAAATCATACGTTGATTTAAATTCTGCTGCTTCGGTATCAGCGGTACCGGTCATACCGGATAGTTTGTCATACAGACGGAAATAGTTCTGGAAAGTCGTCGTCGCAAGGGTTTGGTTCTCTGCTTGAATCTCAACGTTTTCTTTGGCTTCTACCGCTTGGTGCAGACCTTCTGACCAACGGCGACCGGGCATGGTACGACCGGTGTTTTCATCAACGATAATCACTTCGCCGTCATCAACGATATAATGAACGTTTTTGACAAACACATGATGGGCACGGATTGCCGCTTGTACGTGAGCGAGTAGCGGTAAACGACTTGGGCTATATAAACTTTCGTTTTCGCCAAGCTCACCGACTTCGATTAAGAAGCGCTCAATTTTCTCATAGCCTTTTTCGCTGATTTCGATTTGACGATTTTTTTCATCAATCCAAAAATCTTCGTCTTCGTTATTTTTATTGGCTTCTTCATCTTTTGAGCGTTTAAGCCGTGGGATAATGGTATTAATCAGCGCATACATACGTGATGAATCTTCGGCTTGACCCGAGATAATTAGCGGCGTTCGCGCTTCATCGATTAAGATAGAGTCAATTTCATCAATAATGCAGTAATTTAGCGGGCGCTGTTTTTTCTCAGCTAAGCTAAAGACCATGTTATCGCGCAGATAATCAAAGCCATATTCGTTATTGGTACCGTACGTGATATCGGCTTGATACGCGTCGATTTTTTCTTGGGGTGGCTGCTGCGAATAAATAACGCCGACCGTCATACCCAAAAAGCCAAATAATGGGCGGTTTAACTCGGCATCACGCGCCGCCAAATAATCGTTGACCGTGACCAAATGCACGCCTTTGCCACTAATAGCGTTTAGATACATCGCCAAGGTACCCATTAAGGTTTTACCCTCACCGGTTTTCATCTCAGCGATTTTGCCTTCGTGCAAGGTGATACCGCCGATGAGCTGCACGTCGTAGTGACGCATACCATTGACGCGTAAGGAAGCCTCGCGGCAGACGGCAAACGCTTCTGGTAATAAGGCGTCTAAGCTTTCACCGTTTTGGTGTCTTTCTTTAAATTCTGCGGTTTTTTGTTGTAATTGCTCATCAGACAGGGCTTGAATGTCAGCCTCATATGCGTTGATTTTGCTGACCACGCGGCGCATGCGCTTGAGTTCGCGGTCATTTTTGGTGCCAACGACACTGCCTATAATCTTTGATAACATAATTTTTTGACCTATGGAAATATTCGATAATTAGTGCGCATTCGCCAAGGGTTTATATACTGCCGCTTGGTCATTTCAATGCTGACAATCATCACTGACTAAATACCTTTTAATAACTTACTGATTAATAACGCCCTGATTGTCAAAATGCGGATTAACAAAGCACGCAATAATAAGGTACTGACTAATGATGAGTCGCTTAATGAAGTATCGCCCAATTAAGTGTGCCGTCATTATATATGGTTATGACGCCGATGGATACAAGGGCAGCGAGTAGATATTTGCCGACGTAAAAAGGTCGCTGAACGTGTTAAAATAGCGCTTATATCCTTCATTTAACAGCTGTTTCGCGCCATTAATAAACGCAACTATCTGACAGCATTCATCGCTAATTTATTCTAAAAAACAGCCATTGTTTCTAAGCAAACCCATTTAAGCATCATAAGAGATTCTGCATGACCGTAAAACCAACCGCGCAAAACCCTAACGCTTTAACATCTGATACATCTAAAACCTTAAAAGCTAAACACGTAAAAACTGAGCATTTAAATAACGATCAGTTGCTAATCGGCGACGCTATTTATCATTTAGCCGACCATACGCCAATGATGGTGCAATATCTGACCATGAAAGCCAACTATCCACAAGCGTTATTGCTGTACCGGATGGGTGATTTTTATGAGTTATTTTTTGAGGATGCCAAACGAGCGGCGCAGATACTCGATATTACCCTAACCCGCCGTGGTACCGATAAAGCCGGTAACACCATTGCGATGGCTGGCGTGCCGTTCCATGCAGCCGATAGCTATATGGCGCGGCTGATTGTGGCTGGGCAAACCGTGGTTGTTTGTGAGCAAATTGACGATTCAGTTACTAGCAACCCGTCCAATATGCCTAAGATGGGCGATAAGCAGAAAAAAGATAAAAGTAAATCGGCGGCTGGTAGCATCATGCGCCGTGAAGTGGTTAAAACCTTGACCGCCGGCACCATCACCGATGACGCCCTCATTGCGCCCAATCATACGCCAACCGTCGTTGCGATTGATATCGAAACTCCTAAAGCGAATAGTAAACAACCTTTGCAGGCTGCCATCAGCCAAATGGACTTGGCTGCTGGGACATTAACGACGCAAACACTCAGCGCGCATCACAACGATATTGAAGGTTTGCAAGCTCAAATGCTGACGGTGCTGGCACGCTTTGCCCCGAGTGAATGTATTATTAGTGAAGCGCTCGGTGATAGTAATGGTAGTCGTGATGGTAGCGGCGAAACGTGGCTATTATGGCTACGTCAAAGTTTGGACTGCCCTATTATAGAAGTGGCAGCCAATGACTTTCATCGTCAGCATGCCAATGAAACCCTTTGTCAACAATTTGATGTGCAACGCCTCGATGGGCTTGGTATTAGCGATATGCCATTGGCGCAATCTAGCTGTGCCGCCCTTATTCACTATGCACGGCAAACCCAGCAGCGCCATATACCACAGCTGAATCAACTTATCGTCGAATATAGGGACGATTATTTAATTATTGATGCCAATAGCCAGCAAAACCTTGAACTTTTTACCCCGGTGAGTAGCAATGGGACGTCACTGATATCGGTCGTCAATCACTGCCAGACGCCGATGGGACGACGCTTACTTGTGCAGCAGATGAAACGCCCGCTACGCCAACATTCGCAAATTAATTTGCGATTAGATGCAATTACTAGTCTTTTGCAGACAAATAATCAAGCTAGCGACAACAAGCGGACTAATAAAAATTTAGCAAACAGCTCATTAGTGAGTGATTTACGCGAAACCTTAAATACCATCGGTGATATTGAGCGAATCAGTAGCCGAATCGGGCTGATGAGCGCCAAACCGTGTGACCTGCGTAAGCTCGCCGACGGTATTACTAGTAGTACCCAACTTACTACCCTACTGAGCAATGCAGGTATCAGTCATGAGCAGGCAGGACTGTTGCCTATGCTGTTGCAGCAATTGCCCGAGCAGCTACCGGCGGTACAATTCGTCGCCGAGCTGATTGAGCGCGCTATTGTCATAGAGCCACCTGCTCATATCCGAGATGGTGGCATGCTAGCCGCTGGCTATGACGAAGAGTTTGACCGTCTTACCCATCTGCATGACAATATCCAAGTGACCTTGGATGAGATGCTAGAACGCGCTCGTATCAATAACCAATTGCCTAGCTTAAAAGTAGGCTTTAATAAAGTCAGCGGTTTTTATTTTGAATTGCCTAAAATGCAGGCAAAAAATGCACCGGCGCATTTTATCCGTCGGCAAACGCTCAAAAGCAGCGAGCGCTTTATCACCGATGAGTTAAAGGAAGTTGAGACCGAATATTTAAGCGCGCAGTCATTAGCTCTAACTCGTGAAAAGCAACTGTATAATGAACTGTTAACCATATTAGGTAGCCACTTGGCTGAATTGCAACAACTGAGCGCTGCCATCGCGCAATTAGATGTGCTTAGTAATTGGGCACAACTTGCAAAGGCTTATAACTGGCAACGTCCAGTCATGAGTAATGGCTCACAAGATGACGACTTACTGAAAGATGGCAACTTGTCAAAAAACGGCAGCCAAACCAGTATCGATATTAAACAAGGTCGTCATGTCGTCGTCGAAGCTGCGTTAAATCCAAATAACACTGCCATTCAAAGCAAAACAACCAAACATAGCGGCCAATTTGTTGCCAATGATTGTGCGCTTGGTGGTGAGGAAAATCCTGAAAGATTGCTTATGATTACTGGGCCTAATATGGGCGGTAAATCAACCTATATGCGCCAAACCGCGCTCATTGTTCTACTGGCTCATTGCGGCAGTTTTGTCCCAGCAGTGAGTGCGCAGATTGGTGATATCGACCGGATTTTTACCCGAATTGGTTCAGCAGATGATTTGGCAGGCGGCAAGTCGACCTTTATGGTTGAAATGATTGAAACCGCCAATATCCTCAACCAAGCGACCAATAAATCGCTCGTACTCATGGATGAAGTCGGACGCGGCACGGCAACCACTGATGGATTAGCAATCGCCCATGCGTGCGTCAATAGATTGGTTGAGATTGGCTGCCTGACATTATTTGCCACCCATTATTTTGAATTGACGCAATTGGTCAACCCTGCTGCCAACCAACACACTAGCACTAGCATCCGAAATGTCCATGTCGCTGCCAGTGAAGTCGATGGGCAACTGCTACTACTGCACCAAATCAAAGATGGCGCAGCAAGCTCTAGCTTTGGACTTCATGTCGCAAAAATGGCCGGTATCCCTACGCAGGTATTAAATGATGCTAAGCGGTATTTAGTAGATAACTTAAAAGCTGAGAGTACCAAGACCATTGATGATAAAAATGAATTAGCTAAGTCAGTAAAGGATGAAAGAGCGCGGACTTATCATAGTGAATCAGAAAACACAAAGGAAGACAGCGTTCACTTAAGGCAAAGTAGTGTTGCTATTCCACAGCAAAATCAATTATTTAGCTTACAAGACGAGCTGGCAGCCATCAACCCTGACAACCTAACACCCAAGCAAGCGCACGATTTACTGTATCATTTAAAGGAAATCATTAGTCAGTAAAGGGATTTGTCAAATAGCCGTAAAAGCGCTAAAATATGTCTTATTTTTCAGCTAATGTACTTACAATCGTAATTGTACTTTGCCAAACCAATAACAGGTAGACATCACTATGACCTTTGTCGTTACAGATAACTGCATTCTTTGCAAATACACCGACTGTGTGGAAGTCTGTCCTGTGGACTGCTTTTATGAAGGCCCGAACTTCCTCGCTATTGACCCTGATGAGTGTATCGACTGCGCGCTATGCGAGCCTGAATGCCCCGCCAATGCGATATTTTCAGAAGATGAAGTACCAAAAGGGCAAGAAGTGTTTATTCAGCTAAATGAAGAGCTGGCGCAAAAATGGCCAAACATTACTGAGATGAAAGGTCAATTGCCAGAAGCGGCAAAGTGGGATGGTGTGGAAGGTAAGATTCAGTATTTAGAGAAGTAGATAACCATACATTATTATCAAAAATCTAATACTTCAAATTTAAAAAAAGCCAAACGTTATGTTTGGCTTTTTACTTATGCACATATAATAGTCTAAGGTCGCAAATCGACAATATCTATCACTTGCTGATGCGTGATGTCTATTAAGACCACCATATCTTGCTCATAAGCCACTAAGGGTAGCCAGCCAGTCGCTGCTGGGTAGTCGATCATAACGCTATCGACGCTTTGAGTGGAGTTATTCTTCGACAGCTCAGTCAAGTCATGAGCTTTGGCTGCCATAATAGCCCACTGATTATCTAATGGTTCGTACAGGTTGGGCTGCTTACTCGGTGCAACTCCAGTCTCTAACTCTGAGAATAAGCGCTCACTTCTCTCCTCTGCATTTGCTACCGCTCTGACAGCAACATATTTCGGTACGCCCCAACCTAGCGTACCATAAGAGCTCTCAGCTTCATCTAGACTTTCTTTTGGTATTTCATTAGCTTGAACGACTTCAAAGCGTAGCGTATCAAAAGCAATATAGACAGGCCTGCTATGAGCAATGTTATACATGCCATAGATAAAAGCTGCAAGCTGTAAAATAATAATGACTGCCAAATCAAACTTTAATGACTTTTTATCCGGTTTGGCAACGATTAAAGTTAGTAAGGGACCAAGCACAGCGTCAATGACCAGCATCATGATAAATATATGAGTCACACCAACTGCTTTCGCAAGCGGTGCAGGATGCCATACCATAAATACCAAATATAAACTAACCACAGCAATAAAGATAGAAATACCTAAATGGTATCCGAAGGCTTTTAGACGAAACTTTAGAGAGGAATTTAGCATAAGTTACATCAATATTTTATGTATAGATAGAGCGCTTATATCAGTTATCACAGTTTTAAATAAAATGATATAAACAATTTTAGTTTTGGCAACTAGTTGGTAGCTTATCTCTACCTATTGTACCACTACACACCCATTGAATGACTTGTTGGTTATTCAGTGTGTTTATTTCGGGCGTTAATACCAGCGTTTTACCAGCGATATTTCCAGCATCAAAACTGATAATGATAACACCTGTATTTGGTGCGACTTTAACCCCATTCTCAGAAACGTATTTGCCATCAAGTGCATCAGCCTGTCTACCGATAATTCCTGTGACAGCAACCTCTGTTGCATTAGGGAAGCGTTTGTTTTCCCATACGTGTGCCGCTATCTCACTACGCAAACCACTAGAGACAGTAAAACCTTCGACTGTTTGAGATTTACCAATGTAATTTAAATAACCGGGTATGGCGATAGCTGCTAGAATACCTATTATAGCAGTAACAACCATTAGCTCTATTAAAGTGAAGCCGTTCTGTATTCTCATAACAGGTCTTCCTTATCAAAAAATTAAAAAAAGCCCTAGCAATTGCTAGGGCTTTTTTATATTCAGAAGACTAGCAAATCATATTAGCAATTACTGACAGCTCGTTGGTAATCTAGAGTCTTCTAATGCAGTACCAGTAGTTGTTCCACCTGTTACTGCAGCTCCATCACATGTCCATTGTTTAATCTGACCTTGAGCACCTGCTTCAGGAGTTAAGGTCATGCTTTTACCACTATTTGCTCCACTTGAGAAAGCTACACCAATAACAGTCGGATTTTCACCACCACCTGTAATAACTACATCTCCAGCGGTAATATATTTACCTTCTAAATCTTCAACTCCCGATACTGCAGTAGGCCAAGCATTTGTATCAGCGTACTCTACACCAATATCTGATTGTACCCCAGAAGTTATTTTAAAACCTTCTGATGCTTGTGCACGAGCCGTGTAGTCTTGATAAGCAGGTAGAGCGATCGCAGCTAGGATACCGATAATAGCGATAACGATCATAAGTTCGATTAGGGTAAAACCTTTTTGAGCGTTCATAAGAACTCCTTTTGGGGTATATAAAGACAATCCGCGAGTAGGGCGTTTTATCTTTAGAAATATAAGATGTTTTTCTTAGCTTAATTACTGCAGCTATCGTGCCAATATTTTCTACAAAACCATTATTTTAAAAATTTTATTATATTTGGCTAATGATTGACCACTTTTTACTGTAGCTATCATTAATTTGGTTACTTTAGGTAACCGTTGTCACCCAATTACTACTAAAAATTGTCAATAGATATCACGCACAAATTAGCCATCATTAAAATCTGACAGTTTTTGTCAGTTGACATAAGATTTTGGCTGTTATTGATTCCACTGCTCGCCAGTACCACACGTGTTGCCTCGGCATTTGATCCCTTGGTAGTTTAGGGTCAGCGTACCATCACCTGACATCTGGCCTGATTTGGGGCTGGCAGTGATTTGCCACTTTGAGGTTAGCTCAGTTTCTGAAACGCCAGCAATATTACCAATAGTCACCGTATAAAGTGCAGTACCTTGATTAGGGTAGTCACCACCAAGCCCTGAAATCAAATCATTGCTATAACGACCCTGAGCCAATTTTCGGCTCTCAATGGTACTTGCGATGTTTTGCATCTCAGTCATCATATCTGTGCGTTTGGTTTTGATGACGTATCGTTGGTAGCTAGGATAGGCAATAGCAGCAAGTATACCGATGATAGCGACCACGATCATCATCTCTATCAATGTAAAGCCTTTATCTTTCTTATTTAGACTTGGCATTACCAGTCCTCCTTTCCAGTACCACAGCCATCGTCAGCACTGGTAACAGTTCTGTCTTTACTTTTGCAGCGTACTCCCTTACTACTTAGCATAATAATATGTGCACCTGAGCTTTCAAATGAAGTGTTTGGCTCAGCGAACATACGCCAGGTGCTACCCGCAGTGGAATAGCCTGCGCTAGCAGGAGCTAAAGTATTACCTGTACTCGCGTCCACCAAGGTGATTTTGTAATGGAAATTGGTACTATCGCTGCCTTTTGGGACGTAGATGGTTTTGTTATCAGTCTCATCGTAGGCATAACTGACATCGCCATTACTGGCTACCTTTTTGGGTGTGAAGCCTTTATAAGTCAGAGCACTAGCGCGCCAGCGGTTGAGCTCTATATCGAGCTCCTGCATTCTTGCCTGTACCTGTGACTCAGCATTACGTACCACAAATTGCCGATAAGAGGGAACCGCAATCGCCGTTAAGATAGCCACTATCATGATGACGATCATTAGCTCTATGAGCGTAAAGCCTACTTGTTGTTTTAACGCCTTCATATTCATGCGACTATCCTATCAGTCTACTTCATACCAAGTCTTCGGCTGTAGCGTATAACGCTCATTAAATATCAGTTCAGGTGCTGTGCCGCTACCAATGATGCTATCGTTTGTTGTTAAACCAAATTGATCCAAGCCTTTAGGATTGGTTAAAGCATTAAACAAACCTTTACCACCATCAGAGCCGAAGTCAACCCGATCGTTGGCTCGTTCAGCCAATGTACGGGTACCAATAAGCAGACGCTGATTAGATAAGTTTGAACTACGAGGTCCAAGCGTCAGCTCTTGAATGCCTTTACCTGCACGTACATATCCGCCAGTACCGTTCTTTGAAGCATCATCGGTACAGATACCGTAAGGTAGGCAATAAAGCTGACGCTCTGAACCGCCCGTCACTTTAGCAGAGCAAGAATCTACCGTGCCATAGCTCATATCGGGATTATAAACAGTCGTATATATAAAGCTATCAATCACTTCAGACTTGCCAATACCTTTGCTATACCTGACATTACCGTAGCCATCAAAGCGGGTCAGCGGATAGTACCAGCCTTTTTTTGTACCTGCTTTGAGCGTATTAATAACGACATCTTTTTGTTCTCTATTATATCCTGCGTTTGTCAGGGTTCCGATGGCCGTAGGCAACGCTGCCAGGCTGCTATCTGTTAAATCTTTAATGGTTTCACCGCCTCCCGTAGAGGAAAAGTTACTGGCATAAAAAACGTTATCTGACTTGGTAACATCACTGTCTATAATACCGTATAGACGATCCGCCTTGGTGTTATCACGGATTTTTGATAGCGGTGAGCTGCGATCGCCTGAGATAGCATTCACTAATGCAAACAAGCTGTTACTACTATCATTACGATAGAAACTGACCGTAGGACGCTCATAAAAACGATAGTTATATTTTGTGTTACTACCCGTATAAACACTTTTGAGTATACGCGTGACTCTGGTATTGCTAAAAGACGTCTCAGGTGATGGTGTGCCTGATGCAACTGGTTTTTTAAAGCCAGCATTGGTAAAGTCAGCACGGAATATCTGACCGCCTAAATCTGCAAAATAGATATGATCCATAAAACCATCGTTATTGCGGTCTAACACTGTCACACCAGCGACAATACTATTGGTCATATCAGAAACCGTTTCCGAAGCTCCTGTCGAGTTCGACACGTTAGAAGCTGACCATATCAAAGCGCCTGTTTTGGCATTAACAATATATACCGCATTACCTTTGGTAGAAGATATATTTGAGCAGCCAGCTAACGCTAAAGCCGTATCGGTAACACCAACTTGAAAGGTTTCATTTTCATAGCACATGTCATAACCGCCACCAAAAACCAATACATCAGTACCAGTATCGCTAGTACTGGTTTTGATTTTGGCTTTGGTTGGTTTTTCCCAAATCTGACCCATACGACCAAAGCCTGCAGTATTTGACGTGATGGTAAACATCAAACTAGGACTACTACTGTCATTAAGGTTTACACCGTAAAAAGCCTCACCGCCCATACGTAAGCCGCCGTAAGCGAATACACCCTTACCATTTGAGGTATTGACATTTACCTTATTACTTTCCAAATTGTATTGATAATCTGCAGTCACCAACCAAGGGGCATCGATACCAAAGTTCGGTGATCCTATCTCGTTTTTGGTTGCGTCTTTAATAAGCGCATCAGAGTTGCTGGCATCTTTTAACATCTCCCTTGGAATAATAACGAATTTTTCTTTACCGCCATTACCAACACCATAGTTACCTGCGTCTACTAAATGCAAGCCGCCTTCCGATGAGCCAAAGAGTACATAGTCATCGCGCGCATCAGTAACTCTACCGGTGTCACTATCGAGAGTAGCAGAATAGGAAACTGCTGCCGGCGTAGAATGAATCGTTGCTCCTAAGATTTTGATCGATGTGGTTGCATTGGATGTGCTAAGGGTCATGTCTTTAACAGCCGTAGCTGGAAGTACATCGAACCCTAAGAAATTTAATAATTTTCTTAAGGTCGCTTCATTGTAGGTAGCAGTATCTTTAAATGTGCTGTTAGTTAGAGCTGCACCATCTACTATCACCTTGCCCGCACTACTTACACCAAACTTTCTTAATATTGGCTTTTTAGTAGATGCATCTTGCCAGTCTTCGACAAAAAGCGTCCTGACGGATGCTATTCCTGCATTTGGGGTATTTAATTGTGCATAAAAACCACCGTTTTCTACCTTATCATTTGCACCAGGATAGTTTTTATCAGACCAAAGATCTTGTGTTGCAGGATCTAAGTCGCCGGCGATACTTTTAAACAGCTTAGAGCCACCTTTACCATACAAGGTACCTTCGTTTAAGGCGTATTTTTTTAGGTTACCTTCCCAAATAACGGCGTTCTCCGCTACTTTAGGTTGTAAAGTCGGATAATAGGCGACGGCAAGTTGACTATCAGCACGATATGGGTCATCAGGAATAACAATCGTTCCTGAAGGTACAGACGGCAAGGTCTGGTTTAAATCACTAACGAAGGTAACGATACTATTAACAATATCATCCGTAGACTGTGCTGAATAGAAGCCACCTTCACCAAATCCACCCACACCCGGTAAAGACGGATGGGATTTCTCACCCCAATTACAAGCATTTCTGGCATCAAGATTAGAAATTTTCACACAGTTATAAAAATCTCTATTTGCGGTCACACCAGTTTTTGGATTCGTATAAGACAGGGTACGGATGATTCGATTTGCTTCAAGCTTATTCGCATCCTCCTCTCTATCAATATTAAAATCTGAGCCAAAACCTACAACTGCGGTATAGATCTCTCTGTCGGTTCCTAAAGGATTGATGGTTGGATCTCGTAGCGCTTTAGCAAACGCGCCAACTTGTGGCATGCTATTATTAGGTTCATTACCCTCTGGTAAACTATTAGACGCTGTTACATTCAAAGAACTACCTAAAGCTAACCCCATTAGATAGTTAGGATTAGGAGAGCTATTAGGGGCTCCATCTGTTAAGAAGTATATACCACGGCCATCACAGCTTGAGGGAGATAACAGTGGACTAATATATTTACCACCACCTTTAGAAGAAGAAACAGAGTCATCATAACCACTATAAGAAGAAGCAGAAGTATTAGTTCCTAACATATAAGCCCCCACTTCTGCATAAGCATTGGCGGTCGGTGTGCCATTTGAAGCATGTAGTCCAGCGACTGCGTTTTTAATGGCGTTGCGCTGTGTTGTTGTTAATAGAGCGGCTGGTATTAGTATCTTACCAGTTTTTCCGTCAGCCGATTTGGACGAATTACTACTATTACTTTGAGTGGAGTACTGACCGACACCAATCGCTACTTTATTGGGGTCTAATTGGGCATCATCCATTAAAGTAAAAACCGCGTCTTTAAGACGAGTTAAGCGGTCATAGTATTTACCGCCTCCCTCTTCTTTATAATAATAGGTATAAATACCAAAAATACCCCCAGGTTCCGTAAGAAACCCATCAGTTGATGGCGCACTTATTTCCGTATTACACGAATTGCTATTAGTACTTCCTAGTCCATTGCTTTCGCCACAGCGATGCCATGTTGTACCAAAAAAAGACGTTTTTCTATAGAAATAACGTTTATTACCTGCTACTTCGCAGTACCTTCTCGTATAAGATGGCGTCGTCGCTGAGGGCTCAGAACCAACCATGTTTCTATTAAAGCTGATACTCGATGGCAGATCACAAGCGTAGTTAACTTGATCAATTCCCATACTTCCTGAGGTATCAAGCATCATTGTGATGGTTGTCTTACCGCCTTCAGCTGGTTTATAAATCTCTAGATCACCGATTTTTTTTCCCGCGACATCTGCTTGCGAAATAGGCATTGCCATCATGGACGCCACGACTACGACCAGATACTTTAGTGAAGTTGCTACGGTGTTAGTAGCTTTTGATATGTTGTCAAATCGTTTCATGACATCTATCCTCGTAATATTTTAAAGCAATGACTAAGGAAGTTAAGGGGTAGAGAGCACACACCTAGAATTCATAGGGCCTCTGCCAAAGGGATAACACTTGGTAGAGGATGAAACGTTTTCGACATCCGCTTGCTCATATAGCATCTTGCTCGGTGTGCCAACTGCTAGTAAGCATTCATTTAATGACTTTTCGCCAGTTGCTACATTAGCTTTGATACTTGACTGCTCAAAGCATTTTACTCCCTGTGGTGTTTCAGGCTTCTTATAAGCAGGCAGTGAAGCTGTTGCTCGAATATCGAACTGATACTTTTTACTGGTTCTATCTTCAATTTCCTTACCGATGACAACATGTTCAAATGGCCCCGCATTGGCACTAGGAGGCGTCAGTGCAATACTCATCTGGGTCATAACGGCTTGCCTCTCGCTCGTATAGTCGGTCGCTTTTGTATAATCGCATATACCGTTATTAAGGCTATCTACATACCCACCAGCAGGCGCTCTAACGGTTGCACTATTGGTTAAATATCTTTGGGTGCGTGGATTGAAACAATAGATAAACTCATTCACTTTATTCTCTTCGAATAATATAAAATGACCAAGAGCGCCTGTTGCGCTTGTGACATCTTTATATCCTTCCGATGCTGGACTACCATTTACCATCGTTTCTAGTTTTTGATTGGCGCTATCTGCCGATTGCAACAACACCGTATTGATCTGATCGCTAGTCGCAACTTTCAGATCTGTCGTACTTTGCCTGACTGCGATAGCGCCTGCCAACATAATAAGCACTAAAAACAATAAGACTACTATCAGCGTCGCCCCTTGTTCGGTACTCCGATATGCCAAGCCAATATTGATAGGTCTTTGTGTCGAACTTGATAAATCCGGATGTCGAATCACTTCTAGTCTCCTTCAATAAGCTATAGGCTAGTGTTAATATTTACGACACGAGCGTTACGTAACAATGTAGTGGTCTCATACGTGCTACGGACTTTCTTTTTACTACTGCTATCTGTTTTCAATTTATTATCTGTAGGCGACTGACCTAACAAGGCAAATTCTGACTGCTCAGCACTTCCTATGATAGGCGTGCTACCATGAACAATTAAGCCAATCTTAACAGAGGTAATGACTGGCTTATCAGTCGTTATCGCTAAGTAAGCACTACTCGGGAGATAGATAAGCTGTCCTGCATTAGGGCCAGTGGTGTATTGGGCACCTAATAGTACTTTAAACTGATCAACATTGACGATAAACTCTTGCCCTGCTTGTCCAAAGTTTTTTGAATCTGTTGTTGGCGTGAAAGTAGCTATTCCACCAGCGTTATTGACGCGTCCAGCGTCACATGCCAATACTAAGTCCTTAATAGCGGTAGTGCTGGTATTACTTGTTGCCAGACGTACAAAATAACGCTCGATAACGATATCATTAACAGCAGCAGTGGCACCTTCACAATCTGTCATTGGAGCGCCTGTTATATTGGTATATTGAATTGTCAGCTGATCACTATTGGTATTGGTATTGGATATGCCTGTCCACCCGTTCGTACCGACAGCTGTATCACCTGCTCGTCTGGTCAGATATCCCGTATTAGGATAAGGTGTCGGGGTGTTCGGGACGCCAATGTTCAGACCTGTTAAAACAATACCGCCATTTCGAGTAGTGCTATCAATTCTGGTGGTTGGATTACCAAGATTCGCTAGACGAATACTTTTTTCTAGTTGTTGTAAGCCAAATACACTGGCATCCTGTAATTCACTACCGCTGGCTTGAATACTGCTTGTCTTCACGTTGATCAGATACACTTGAATAACGGCTGCAGAGACGATTAAACCAAGCACTAAAGAAATCATCAGCTCTATTAACGTAAAGCCTGCTTGATGACCATTCATATACTTGCTTTGATAATTATATGACATCAGTAAGCCTCCATAATAAAGCACTCAGCACCATTCTTATAACTACCATTTGCTTTGGCACAGGCTTTAGCTTCAGTATCACTTAATTCAACGGTAGTGTCTCCCCAACTTGCTACAAAACATTGAAGCTCTTGCTTGCCAGAGGTACCAGGACAACCGCCGGGCACCATACCAATATTAATATCGTTAGCGCTTGCATATGACTTTAATAATAATGCATCACGTGTTGCTAACTGATCAATAGTGCAACTAGTCGCTGCTGTAGGAGCGGTATTAGTACTTGTTATACAACTATTTTTAGTTATGGCTTTGCTCTCGACACTGATACTGTCTGAAGAGCCGTTTAACGCTGTTTTAAAAGCCGCAATTCCGCTAGGATTCGTACGCATCGTCTCTGCGCCGCCTCGCATAATAGCTAAAGAACGAGTACGCATCAGACTTTCGTCTGTTGCTTTGATCGCTGACATTTGCATGGCGCTAAACCCTAACACAGCGACAGCTAGTAATAGCAGTGCCACCATTACTTCTATTAGTCCTACGCCTGCCTGTGTAGATTCAATCTTCATTAGCAGCTCCCAGCATTTACAATGTTCACATTAGCAATGTTAGTAAGACTTACCTGCTTGGGTGTTTCATTAGTAGAGCCACTATCACAGATGGTATATAACACAGTAGCGTTATTGGCTATTTTCTTATTGGGTTGAAAAACAATACTGGTTACTGTAGATGGGGTAATCGTTTGGGTAACTGTACTTCTAGCATTAAGGTTATAGGTAGATATATCAGTATCAGAAGCAGGTGGAGTATTAACAGCTTTCAGAGAAATTGTTTTAGGTGTAGTAGTAGCGTCATATATCACTTTTACGTTTTGACGACGAAGTATACTTTCCACTTTTGCTTCTTTTAGCGCATTCGCAATAGTAGAAGTCGTTGACCTTACGCGCTGATTGGCAAGCTGAGTATTGATGCTAGGCGCAGCGATACCAACAATAATAGCAAGCACGGCAATCGTTACCATCAGCTCAATCAGGGTAAACCCTGAGCTGCTCATTCGTAATTTTTGTGCTACTTTATTTGCAGATGCGTTCAAATCGAATCCCTATCTCTCTCTGGAACTGTCTTTAATTGATATTAAGCTTAAAGTACAGTAAATATCTCGTTTTATGAAACCTATGCTCATACTGATTGTTTTTTAGGTATATTCACTAATAGATATGCAATTCTTGTTCCATAAAGGCTATACAATAAAAACGTCGACATTTAACGTATTCATTAAGTATATGTTTCTTAAATTCTGACTTATTTTTATAAAAATATTATTGAACTATAAACATTACGCCAATCTCAACTTATCGTAGGATTTTAATTTTTATGGAATTTAAAATTCTAATTGTTTTAACTGAAATTTTAGAAACTAAGTAAACCAATACCTTAGAAAAATAAGTTTAGAGTGGGGTAAACATTCAAAATATGTAGGTAAAATTGTGCCAATAATATAACGTTAAGACAACACATTAGCAACATAATAGTTATTATAAATTGATATAGGGAGTTTTTCTAATAAAAGCAAACTTTATAGCTCACTACCATGCGCCAACGCATAGGCAGATAATTGATAGGGATTAGAGTTTTGAGAATTAACGCCTGCTAGACTAGAAGATTGATCATATAAGGTACGACCTAATGCTTGTAAGCTAGCACCTGTGGTTGCGACGTCATCAAACAATAGCAAGCGCTTAACGGGCGGCGTTTCGATTAAAGCAAAGGCATTGTCTAAATTGCCTAAACGCTCAGCCCGCGTTAGTCCTTGCTGACTCACAGTATTGTCGATACGCTCTACGCCGTGCCAAAGTGGTATATGCCAATGCTTAGACAGCTGCGCGGCCAAAATACTGACAGGATCAAAGCCACGTTTAACAAGGCGCTGCTCTGTCGTTGGCATCTCGACAATGACGCTATTATCATAATGACAGCCGTGTGGTCTGGGCAACTGGCGCAATACATGTAGTAATAGTGGCAGCTTGGTCATGTCTTCGTGATGTTTAAAGGCGCGGATAGCTTGACGTATCGGATAGTCGTAATAGGTCGCTGCTTGAATGGATAGTGTTTTGCCTACGGCAATATCAACGTCAAAGGATTTAGGCAACCATGCGATACTGTGATGGCAACGGATACAAAGCAATCCGCTGTGAAAACGGTCGTCAAATCGTTGGCGCAGTTTAGTAAAAAAGGAGTGATCATTAGGCGGACTTGCTGAGGAATGGTTTTGTGGCAGTCGGGATTGCGGTGTACTACGATAAATACGGCATAACTGACAGCGTACGTCTCCATACTCTGCCAGCCATAGTCCGCTTTGATAAGGCGCTAAACGGCGCATCTATCGATACCTATCGGCGCGTTTATCCTAAAAACCTTTCCAGTCATTTAGCACGATACCAAAACCAATCGAAGTATTTTCATGGTTATAATCAATAATAGATTCGCCATAACCTTGGAATAATTGAATATAGCCGTTAACGTTTTTGGATAATGGATAGACATAGTCGATTTGGGCAGCACCCTTGTTGGTACTCGGATTATAACGCAAAGTACCGCTTAGGCTTTGCTGCTCTGGCAAGTCATATAAGAACTTGATATCGCCATAGCCCATATAATCTTCGATATCTGGATTGTCCTCACTGCTAGAGCTCTCGTTATTGACGCGCGCCCATAGACGCGGTATGACCGACAATTTGCCCCACTCTGCCCCTGCCATCAGATAAGCACGGTTCCACGAGCGCGATAAGGGATCATCTTGCCCATTAGAGTGGTGAATCGCACCCGCTCCTAACATGCGCAGACGGCCACCAAAAGGCAGATCAGCTGTGACAGGCTGGGTCAAAAATATCTCCGGCTGATAATCGGTAGCACGAAATGGTCGTGAGTTGTCTTCGTTATAAACCTGCCAGTGCGACTCTTGGGTATAACCAAACCATAAATCGGCACTGGTATCAAACAAATCTTCCATCACTTTGGTCTTTAATGACAGCTGAAATTTTAGCTCTGTATTACGGGTGTCGTTAGAGGTAAATTCTTCTTTATCTTGCGACGGCGTACTTGGGTTTAAATTGGGATCAAAGGTATAAAATAACGGTAGCAAATAAGTTGGTCGGTGTGGTCTGACTGTCCAGGTGCCGCGCTCGCTGTTTTTATCCAAATCATAAGCCAAACTTAACGGCGTGTATTTTTCGATATCAGCTTGGGTGACGCCGACGTTTTCTAATACTTCCGCCTCCCTTTGCGTCAATCCAACCGTATCCAAACTTTCGCCATTACCAACTTCGTTATTTGCCGCATTACCTTTTGCAGAAATGGTGGTATTTTCCTCTACTAGGACAACTTGCGGATTACCAGCAAGGGTACTTTGTAGGGTTTTTGCCAAATCAACGGGTTGTTTAGTCGTGGTGTAGCTCGGCGTTTTACCTTGCTCAGCGACTTTATCAAAACAGGCCAAACGCGCACCACTGGTTTGTACTTGCGTACACTCATAAAACAGTCTCGCTTGTTCGGCGACAAACTCCTTACTAATCACCTTATCGCTTTGAGCCGCCGCATTTGGATTGACCACGCGCTTATTGACAACTTTTGCCGCCTCATCATTATCATACTCAAATGCGATACTCTCTACCGGTAGCTCTTCATAGCTTTGAGCACCATTGGCTGCGTTGGCTTGTAAGGTAAAACAAGCAAGCGCTGTCCCAACCGCCATGGCTAAATAGCATTTGGGCCGCTGACTGTTATTATTTTTGCCCGCTATGTTAAGCGCTAAAGAGGGACGCTGCGGCGTAATAGGAGAAAACATAAGTGTCCTTTATCTAACTGGCATGAGCGCCAGCAGAGTCTATGAGATAATTAATATAACCATTAGCATGATTGCTAAAATAGAATAAGAACTAAAGAAAATCAATAAATATGGACGTGCAAGGTAGCCATTACTCGTAGTAATGCGCCTTTCGCAATGTTGCTTTATTGTAATGAAAATAAGGGCACTATACTAGCGTTATTGCGAGTAAATACTGATGTAAATAATAAGGTAAGTAGTTAAATAAATAGTAATAAATAACGTTAAACCAAGGATTAAGCGTCTATATTAAAAAAGCTATTTAGTAAGATTGAAAAAGCCAACGTCCTATTATCAAAGGACGTTGGCTTTTTAATGGGTAGAAATGATGTGGAATTTATCTACATTTAAACGATTAATTTAGCGCGGTTAAGGTTTGCTCAAACGCTGCGCGCCCGATTTCACCCACTTGCTGATTGACCAACTGCCCGTCTTGATAATACAGCAATGCTGGCGGACCAAATAGTTTATAACGCGCTAAGATTGCTTTTGAATCAGCCGTAGTCTCCGTGATATCAAGTCTGACCAATTGCCAATCTTGCATTTGCGCAGGACGATTATGAAATAAGTTTTTATCCATAATCCGGCATTCAATACACCATTCGGCGGTGATATCGACCAGAACTTTAGGATTGGCGGCGACAATGGCATCTAACTCAGCAAGCGTAGTAACAGTTTTATCTGTTGCATTACTCATGGCTGGTTGACCAGCAGTCGTCTGCATCACCGGCGCGGCGCTTAATGACGCGAGCGGCTGCAAGCTGTCGTCATTGCCCAATGCGGCGCCGACGATTAAACAAGTCGCCCAAATACCAGCGATTAAGCCTAGCGCTTGGGTCAGCATCCGACCTTTGCCTAGCCAGCTCCACGCCCACATCGCCACGACCATAAACCACAGCGCCCACACTATCAGCATCACAGGCGAGATAAAGACGCGTTCAATTAATAACAATGCCACGGCAAAAAGCAACAAAGCAAAGCCCTGCTTGACCCAATTCATCCACTCGCCTGCTTTTGGCATGATTTTACCTTGGGTCGCGCCAATTAAGATAAGCGGCGCCGATAAACCAAAACCGAGCATAAATAAAGCGGCAAAGCCAAGGAGCGGACTTCCAATCGTTGATACGGCAAGCAGCGCCCCAAATAAGGGTGCCGAAACGCATGGCGATACCACGAGCGCCGATAAGAATCCCGCAATTAAACTGCCACCCGTACTACCAAGTTTGCTATCCCCCGCTTGGCTTAGACCCTGCATTTTACTACTGATGAATCTTGGCAGACGAATGCTAAATACGCCCAACATATAAAGGGCTAATAAGACAAAAACGATGGCAAACCCAATTAAAATAATCGGATTTTGTAGCCAACCGATAATGCCTAACGATTCGCCAAATACCGCAATGACCGCGCCTAAAATACCATAAGCGATGGCAACACCAATAGCGTAGCTGGTCGTTAAAATAACACCGCGTTTTACCGTTGGATTGTCTTCACGCGCGACGATATTGGCAACAATCGGTAGCATCGGTAACACGCATGGCGTCAATGCCAAGCCCAACCCTGCCAAGAACAATAACACCAATGCCAACCACGGATGCGAAGCTAAGCCAAAAGGGTCACTATTAATGGCGTTATCAACGACAACGGTATTGTTTGTTGCAGTTGTAGCGCTATCGTTTGCTGGCATATTACTTGTGACATTGTCGCCTACAACTTCTTCATCGGCACCAGAGATGGTATTGCTAGTACCAAGCTCTGCATCTAATGCTTCATCATCTAACAAAGCGTAATCAATCACCTCGTCATCTGGCGTAGTTTGCTCTGTAGCAAGACGATCAGTATCAGTCGCCTCTGTAGATGCTTGCGCAGTTTCTGCATTGCTGTTATTGCTCGCAGAAACTGTAGCAGTGCTACTTGAACTATTGGCTGCCGATTGTGACGCAGCAGCAATTTTGACCGTGGTTTTTATTTTCTCCGGTGGATAACAAAGTCCTGCTTTGGCACAGCCTTGCCAACCTATCGTTACAGCGGCATTATTTATCGCCTTGCCATTACTACTCAATATAGTGCTAGCAACCATATTGGCTTGGTCAAATACCAGTACTTTTCCAAAGGTCGGATCATCAATGGAGACAGGCTTTTGGCTAAAGGTAAAAGGCGCGGCGGTCACGCCAGCAGGCAGCGTTAGCTTAATTTGGTCTTTATAAACATAGTGCTCAGGCGTAATGTCAAAGTTAATCGCTAAGCGCGTGCCATTATTGACAGGTTTACTACTGCTACTGACCTGAAACGCTTCATCAACAGGTAAAAATTTCGGTTGGGTCGCGCTTTTATCACTGCTAAATAAATCGCCCAATCCTGCCGCTTGCGATGCCACTGGCACGGCCATCAGCCCAGTCGCTGCTAGCCCTGCCAATAATGAACCAGCGCTTAAAGCGAACGCCAACAAATAAGATTTTTTTGACGGTTTATTTTGCGTTAATGACAGAGACTTTTCTGCGCTCTTAAGGGACATGAAGGGCTACCTATTATTACCAAAATTCGAATTGACCAATTCACTGTCTGTATGGACTTTTCTATTTACATCATTATTTATTTACGAGCTGTGCCAATATTGACCGTGGTTTTAATTTTCTCGGGCGGATAGCATAAACCCGCTTTAGCACAGCCCTGCCAGCCGATGACAACGGGTACATTTTTGGCGCCTTTACCATTATTGGTACTCAGGGTGGTGGTAGCAATTATATTTTTTTGCGTAAAAACAGGCACTTTCCCAAAGGTAGGATCATTAATAGAAATTGGCGACTGGCTAAAGCGAAATGGCGTCGCACTGATGCCCTTTGGAAAGCTTAGCATCAGCTTGTCTTTATAAACGTAATGGCCGGGCGTGATATCAAAGGTAATCGATAACTGCGTGCCTTTAGACGTCGCTTTGGTAATACTATCTACTTTAAAAGCTTTATCGACTGGCAAGAACTTCGATTGTGCTGCATTGTTATTGCCAAACAATTCACCAAGCCCTGCTGCCTGCGCGCTCATTGAAATTGTTGATAAACCTGTCATCAACGAAGTGCTTATAAGCGCCATTGCCAATAGATGAGGTTTTTTAGCAAGGCGTTTATTGATAACTGGGGTGGCTGTTTTGATAAACATAAATAACTACCTTTGATAGCGGGTTTTAAAGGTTACTTTTAACAACTGTTTGTAATGACTTTTAATTAAAAAGGCTAAACGTATATGGTGGCCGTCTGTTTAGCATGGTACTTACTAACATAGTACTTATTTTATGCTTTCATAAAAAATATCAACCAATAAAGCCTTATTGGTTGATATATAGAAATTTTAACGCCGCTTTAATCAGTAAAGTGTTAGAAAATGCTATGTTGCTCAGCGCTAATCACTTTAATCTAATCACCTTAAGGCGCAGCTTATAACTGGGCATAAATATCGGCGTCCTGCCCTTCGCCGCCTTGCTGCCCATCACCCCCTAATGAAAATAAATCATAAGGACGACCTTCGCTACCTGGCGCGACATATTGCAACTCGTTTTCCCAACCATCGGTCGGATAGCCACCTTTGATATAACCGCCATCGGGATAGTTTTTGGCGTCAGCAGGCGGTGTGGTTAGGGCTTCTAAACCTTGCGCCGTCGTCGGATAACGTGAATTATCAACTTTGTACATATCAAGGGCATTGGATACCGTTGCCAGCGCCGTTTCTGTGGTTTTGACGCGCGCTTTATCACTTTGTCCGACCACTTTTGGTACGACTAGACCTGCGAGAATGGCCAAAATTACAATCACCACCATAATCTCAATAAGGGTAAATCCAGACTGGCTATGACGCAATAACGGACGGACTTTAAGCGCAGCAGGCATATCTTTATTCATATTTTCCGCCTGAAACGTATCGTTATTTATAGCGTTTTTTGGCATGGTATCTACTTGCATCGTGTCAATTATAGTCATCGCTTTGGTCATCGCTTTTGGTATCAGGTGATATAAATAATGAATGTGCTGTTCAGAGCGTTTTAATGGGTTGGCTTTAGATTAATGAACCCTAAACCGCTTATCACTATAAACCATGCTTTTATTTTTATCCAGCGCTGCTATAGATTGTTATGAATATCGACTTTTATGGATACGAGCCATGAGAGAGTGGATGACCGTTAACTTTATAAAAATTTTATAAGTAAAGCTTTTGACGAGCGCTTACTATAGCGTGATGATTAATTGCGCTATAGTAAAAACGTGCCGCGGTCAACAATCTACAACAGTAAGCAAGGCTTAAGAAAGTTAGTGGAAGCTTTAGCAAGATAAAGGTAATGGATTTTGAGCCTATTGCAGATAAATTAACAAAGCTTAAGCGTTTACTAACCTGCCAAATCATTCATATTCACTATCGGCAGCATCACTGCCATGACAATAATCATGACCACCACGCCCATCAATACCAACATGAGCGGCTCAAGTAACGACAGCAAGGTGCTGATAAAGTTGGTCGCTTCCGCTTCTTGCATATTGGCGGCGCGGCTAAGCATGTTTTCAAGCTCGCCTGAGTTCTCCCCACTTTTAATCATTTGCACCATCATCGGCGGAAAGTAGCTGGACTTGTCTAATTGACTCGATAAACTTGAACCTTCAGTGACTCTATCGGCTGCGGTGATAATGGTTTTTTGAATATGTAAATTGGTCGTCACCGCCGCGCCTATATGCAGCGCTTCAATCAGCGGCACACCTGAGCGCACCAATATCGCAAGCGTACTGGCAAAACGCGCCGCATTAAGCCCTTTTGATAAGCGCGCCAGTATTGGTAGTCTAAGTACCATACTGTCTATCGCTAATTTGCCTGCTTGGGTTTGCGCAAAGCGATAAAACAAAAACGCCGCGCCTGCCAATACCAGAAGCATCAACCACCACCACTGGGTAATGATATTCGATAAGCTCAGGACGATTTGGGTAATCAGCGGTAGCGCTTGCTCCGATTGCTCAAAGACTTTGACTATTTTGGGCACCACAAAGCTCATCAGCCCCATAATCACCCCGACTGCCATTACCATCAGCACAATCGGATAAACCATCGCCCCTTGGATTTTCTTTTGTAGCGCAAAACGGTTTTCGGTGTAATCTGCCAATTGATTAAGGATTAAATCTAAGTGACCTGACTTTTCCCCTGCCGCAATGGTGGCAATATAAAGCGGCGGAAAACTGGCGGCTTGTTGCAGGGCGCGTGCGAGGCTTAAACCTTCTAGCACATGCGAGCGCACGGCCAGCATTAATGATTTAATATGGGTTTTTGGTGATTGTTTGGCGACGGCAGCCAGCGTTTCCTCTAAAGGAATACCGGCGGCAAGTAAGACCGATAATTGACGAGTCAGTAGGGCTAGTTCATAGGCGGATGGTTTTTTATAGCGGTTTTTACTTTGGCTTTGTCGGTCATTGACGGCGGTGACTTCGACGGGCGTCCACTGTTTATCACGCAGCTGCTGGCGCACTTGCCGCGCAGAATCGCCTTCAAGTAAGCCTTTTTGGACACTGCCATGGTCATCTAACGCTTTATAATGATAAGCGGGCATAGCAGCAAATATCCTAAGGTGAGCAATTTAACATGCTGATAAACAGAAGTTTTACAATAGATTTTAAAGAGTAAAAGTCTTAAAAAAGCGGCGTAGAATCACTGCTATCTGGCATTAAACCTTGTAACAGTAAAACATCTAGATGCTGTTGTTGCAATTTTTTATCAAAATCATTGACTTCAGCAATCAGCATGCGCTCGATACGCTTGTCACTGGCGAAGACGCTAAGGCGCGCGCAAATAACGGCCAATTGATAAATACGTTTTTTGCAATAACCATCCAAGCCTTGTAGCAGTCTTACCATATGTGGCGTCTCTAAACTAGCGTATTCATAGTCGCTCACGACCTGCGGAGCAAGTGCGGTAACCCCATAGCTGATAGACAGATGAGCACAAAAATAGCAGCTAAATAAGTAACCAACCACATGACCAATATAATAAGCGCGGTCATAGGTAAAACTGCTGACCCCAAAATGACCAAGCACATAACTGTTTAAGCTGCCTTGATCTACGATAGGTTTATCGTGTTTGAGCTTACCAACGGTAGGAAAACGCAGTGGATTATGACCATCTTGCGTCGTCAGCTGCCAACCAGCGGGCTGCTGCGCCGGCATATGACGGACGATATCTTCGATAATATCATCGACCACGTGCAACTGTTGCCATAAACGCTCCAGCCCGTCGGTATCCATCAGACCACGTTTATCAAGCTGCTGCGCCAGTAAATATTGCTGATATTCTGCAAACTGGGTTTTTAGCGTTTGCACCAGATACGTAGGACGGGTGGTGGCAGACGCCATATATAGCTGACGTGTACGCTCATGCTGACGACGATAAAGCGCTAACCGCTGCGCGGCGATATTGGTTTCGCTGTTATTCGACTCACTGCTGCTAGTAAAATCTAAGCTTACTTGCTCAGCACCTGATTCAGCATCTGGCAAGGTAAATAACGCGAGCAGCGCCGCTTTATCAAGCGCAGGCGTAATATTGCTTTTTTGTTTGTTTTTTGCCGTACGCGGTTTATTTTTTGCCTTACTTTTCACGTCTTTTTTATCTGCGTCGGCTGTCGGCGTAGCGGACGCAGTAGTACGCTGGCTATTTGAAGTCACGGTCGGCTTAGCGGTCGGTTCAGTCATAAAATACCATTAGCTGCAAAAATAAACTTTGCCCAAGTTATCCTAAATGAATAGTCTATCAGCGTTTAAAACCAACTACTTACCGATAGCGGCCAGCAGACAGTGCCATAAAATGCGCTAAAATCTCGCTATAAAGCTTGGGCAAAACATGACTCTATAGTACCTTAACCTAAGTGCATTGTCAGCTGTCCATCGCCGAAATACTCGGTATCGAAATCAGTGATAAAGGTGATGGTAAGCAATAGTTATGCTAAAAAGCGGGAGTTTTAATTAATAATGAGCATCGAGCAAAAAAGCGCTAAAGCCGATAAATAGCCTGAGCGCTTTTAAAAAAGTTATAGCAATTAACAGCTAATTAAGAGAGCGTTTGTTGTTGATACTGCTGCCGATAAGCTTTAGGTGAGATGCCGTAAACACGCTTAAACGCTTGGCTAAAGGTTGAATCTGAGGCATAACCGACCAAACCGCTAATACGGCTGATACTGTTTTGCTGCAAACGCAAATAACGCGCGGCCAAGCGCAAGCGATAATCCATCAAATAGGTCAACGGCGGTATACCAACGACCTCTTTAAAGCGCTGAGCAAAGCTTGAGCGCGACATGCCTGCTACCTCAGCAAGCTTATTAATCGTCCAATTTTCGCTTGGCATCTCATGCATCGCAACCAGCGCTTTGGTCAAAAACGGATCTTTCATGGCTTTTAGCCAATTTTCAGTGGCTTCAGGCAGACTCTCAATATATACCCGCAAGCATTCAATCATCATAATACTTGCCCAATGATTGATCACCGCGGTTTTACCCATGCGCTCGTGCTCAGCCTCTAGCGTCAGTAGCCTAATCTCGACATCAATCACCTCAAAGCGGCCATCATCTTCATCATTAACTTCTGGCAGAATCGATGGCAGTACGGACAATAAAGGCCGAATCATCGCCTTATCATACTTACACTCGATTAATATCAATGACGCTTCAGAATCTCCGTCACCCTTCAAATCCAGCGTATGCTCTTTACAGCTCATCAATAACTCATCTAACGGCTGCGCCTCATCACTATGATAGTTTAGCGCGTAACTCACATGCTGATGCGCGCTTGGAATCATAATCATGTCACCCGCGCGCGTTTCTCGTGGGCCATTGCCGACGTCGATACAAAAACCACCCGACATCACCAAATAAAATAAAATCGTATCTTGCCTAGTGAGTGAATAAGACCAATTGCCCGTCACATTCAATCGATAATACTTGGTTTCGAATAAATGTACATTTTGTAGCAACACGCTTAGTGCGTCCATCCATCACTTCCTCAATCATTGGTAATTAATATAGCAAAATTTAAAAAATAGAAACAAAGCATTGATGACTGCAAAATTTTTTAAAAAATGCGGCAAAAACTCTAATGTTTATTTAATAAGCGGTTTATTTTAGATAAAGTCAAAGTAAAGAAATAACTAAAAATATCAAGTAAATAATTTAATGTGATAGCTTAATTGAACAAGGCTTAACAAATGATAGAACATTCGCGAGCCTATCTATCATAAGAAAAACAGCGAAAAAAGGCTAGCAGATGCTTAGATAATTAAATGCCTAGGAAGTTTATAACTAATAAGAATTAAAACAGCAGAATAGTTTGCTTAGCGTCATAATTTAGAGAGCATGCATAAATATTAAACAAACAGGCACAAAAAAATGCCCGTAAAGGCAAGCAGTGTTATTTTGATATTTTTGAATTTAATGAGGAAGGAGATGCAGAATAAAATATGGGGCGACTGATGGGACTCGAACCCACGACAACCGAGATCACAACCCGGGGCTCTACCAACTGAGCTACAACCGCCATAACTATTGCCTGATAAGGCAAGATTGACAGGCTAAATGGTGCGCCTGGCAGGATTCGAACCTGCGGCCACCTCCTTAGAAGGGAGATGCTCTATCCAGCTGAGCTACAGGCGCTCTTAGAGGACTTTTATATATTTTGATTGGTTTATCATATCAGAAATATCTAACATAAAAAACTATATCATCATACATAAAAAAAAGCCTGTAAGGCTCTTTAAATAGATGGTCGGAGTGATAGGATTCGAACCTACGACCCTCTGGTCCCAAACCAGATGCGCTACCAAACTGCGCCACACTCCGAAATTCTCTATTATCTCGATAATTTGTTACTTAACTTGTTGTTGGTAATACCGCTAACTTGTTAATGTTCCTCGCTATCGAGGTGCACATATTAAGGGGTAAAGCCGATTGTGTCAACACCTATTTTTGATTATTTTAAAGAATCGTTAAATTCTTTCAAAAATGCGCCATTTTTATAACAATGGCGGCGTCGCAACGTTGGTTTTTTACTGACCTTAATACTACATTGCCAACAGCGCTTATTATACTACATTCAAATCTGGAAGCAAGTCACCGTTTACTTTTCCGGTCAGCACATTAAAGGGTATCAGCCATAATTTGGCATGATTGGACGGCTTTTTGTAGCTTTTATCATTGTCTGCGTCATTATAAGCTTGTTGCTGGAGCAGGATTGGTTGTCTGCTATCGTCCTGTACCGGATAAACCAGCCAGCCCTGCTCGGCGTGATAAGCCTGCGCGTAACTGCTCAACTGATAGGCGTCGCCCGCACTAATCGCCCCTGCATGCGGTAAATGCTTCCATTTAATATCAATCACATGGCTATAATTGCCTGATTGGGGTGAGCAAGCAGAGGTATGCGGTTCTGATTTTACGTCATCCTCACCCAGCGCTTTAATGTTAGGTCCAGTCTGCAAATGAGCACTTTTATAAATCAATAAATCAGGACGAATGGACAAACACGCCTGCCCTTTTACATCATGTAGCCACACTCGCTGTGCTTGAAACAAAGGCTTATAAGCCAAATCAATTTGCTGAAACTGGGCCGCTATGCGCAGGCTTGTCCATTGCTCGAACGCTTGATTCATATCAATCAATAAGCATAGGCGTAGTTGTGCGGCGTTTTGCTTGGCTGATGTTTGCGGCTTAACGCCATTGCCAGTTTGGACAGCAGATTGTCGCAATAACCAATAAGCCAAGTCTAATAAATGCTGCGCCGCTTGTAATTGCTGTCGAGATAAAGGCTGTAGCGCCAATTGCCGCTTTGCTTGCTGATAAAAAGACTCAAGCCGCTGCAACTCATAACGACTTAACCCTGCTACTTGTCGCCACTGCTGTAATGCGGATAGCGTCATTGATGGCGGAGATAACGGAGTAAGTAAGTTGAGCGCGCTTTTAATCAAGCGATTACACGGCATCTCTTGGCTCAGCACACTGCTTTCACAGACAAACTTATGCGGCTGCATGCTGTTATGGCGCAACTGTTCTTTAATCAGCAAGCGACCTTGTAGCGCTGCTTGGTTATGGATTTGCACCTGATAGTGCTTCGTCGGTTGATAATGCACCAAACGCTGTAAAAACTGCGCAAGCAGCCAGTCGAATAATGGCATTGCTTTAGTCGGTAGCGCTGCTAGCTGAGAGCTAACTTGGCCAAAGTTTTTTGTATTAGGAAGCTTATTTTTATTATGACTGCTGGTTAAATCTGCCAGCATATTCTGCACCCATTGCCGCGTTTGATTGATGTCATTGGATTTAGCTAAACCGTATGGCTGTTGCTGATTATGTTTGCTAGACGTTTTTGCTATTAACTTAGGCAATATCTCAAGTGACATCCCACTTGGCAATAAAATAATACCAATATAATGGCCGACTTTTAGCTGCCATTGTCCTTGCTGACGTTTAATGCTAAAAACGGCAAACTCTTGCGCCATTAGCCAATGAAAATCCGCTACGTGCACAAAATCATGGGCTGTTAAACGTTGATGCTCAAACACCGTAATAATATTAGCACTAAGTGCAGCCGCACTGACGTTATTAGCAATACTCGCACTATTACTATTGCCACTATTAACGTTATGATTAATGTGGCTGCCTATCGCTTTGTCATCAGACTGTAATACTCTACTCATCACAAGCTAGCCACCTTGTTAATATAAACGCTGATAAACAAACGGCTTGGCAAACTTAGCCGTATTATTGATTAAATCGGCATTAATTTTATAACTGCCACTACTCATAGACTGGCCGAGCAATGAATGCTGGTCGGCAAACATGGGATTTGAATTATTAGGACTGGCTAAGTTATTGGCATTATCAATCAGCGCTTGGCTATCTTGTATAAACTGCGCATTTAGCGGCTGCTGCTCATCTTGAAAGATATATTGCAAAACAGTGACTTGTCCACCCGCTGCTTGCGCCAATTGCGGAATGATTTGCTCAATCAGTGCCGTTTGCAAGTGCTCAAGACTGTCTACTGACCATAAAAACGCATGACCTAATTGTGCCTCTGCCCCAAGGGTTTGCGTAATACGATGATTTAAACCGGTTAAGATTTTCGCCAAATCTATTGTTTCTTCTGACTTAAACGCTTCTGTATTATCAGCTTTTAAGTCTTGATTGAGATAAATAACAGGTAATAATTCCGACTGCGGCGGACAATCAATAAAGCGAAAACGCCGCCGTAATGCCATATCAAGCGGCGCTAATGAATGGTCTTGGGTGTTCATGGTGGCATAAATATCAACGTTGGCAGGGACGTTAAAGGTTCGCCCTGAATAGGCCAAATTAACCGTCATCGCATTTGCCATGCCAGCGCGTTTATCGGGTTCAATCAAACTTAATAGCTCGCCAAAGACCCGTGATACGTTAGCGCGATTAATTTCATCAATCAGCATCGCATAACGCTGCTCGGGATCATTAGCAGCGCGTTGGCACAATTTCAAAAATGCACCATCTTGCACGTCATAACTCATTTGAGATGAGCTATTTTTTGTATGATCGGATGACGCCATCACCGGACGGATACCTTCGACAAATTCCTCATAACCATAGGCTTGATGAAAGCTGACCATACTAAAGCGCTGCTGACGGAACTCTTTATTTTGGCTATTATTCTCGCGCTGCGCCTGCTGAAATTCCGTTAATTGCTGCGCTAAATCACTTAACAAATCTATACTTTCTGGCAGTAAATACCATGCACCGCTATTATCTTTATCAAAATAGGCTTGGCTGGCGCGGTTTTTATAACTCACCGTTTGTGAGCTCATAGACGTGTGCATTTGCAGCACAGACCAAGCGGTATTGCTTAAGTTTTTCTCGCGCGCATTTTGCGCCGCTTTATTGACAAAAAACTCATGATTGACAATTTCTGGTACCTTGACCAAGTCCTGTTTTTTCGACTTAAAATCCAAAAATATTAAGCAAACCACGTCACGCCAGCTTAACGGCTGCAAAAGTTGTCTCAATAATTCTTTGTCATTTATCTTTGGTAAGTAGTCAGTATATTGCTGGGCGATTTGGAGCAAGCGATAGGTTTTACCTGTACCAGCAACGCCTGTATAGATGATATTGGTTGGTTTGGAAGGAGACATATTTGGCATGACCTTATCTAGCATGGCATTGTCGAACATGAGAAAAAAACGGCAAAATAGTTGAAATGTGCTAAAACCTGACGATCATAACGTGGCTCGCTAAAATTAAACGAGCTAACAAAAATGGCATTATTTCTCATACCTAAGATACCGTTACGTTAGTCATATTTTATACGCGCGGCAGTTCATGTTAATAATGGTAGCGATACGGCACTTAATGTACCATAACTAAAATAGTTGCTAAGATAAAAGAATTCGCTAACTTATCAATCATCTCAATGTTTTTTATCGCACTAGTAAAACACTGTAAATCCCACTTTAAATTGAGGAATGTTGTATGTCAGGATTATTAAAAAAACTCCCTAGCAAACTGAGTAGCAAACTACCAGCCAAAGTTTCTGACAACACCAAAGTGCTAGACGAAAAACCAAATAGCACGCTAAAACCCATCAGCAACCAATTTACCAAACTGCTGTCTGTCACCAAGTTTCTGCCTGCGGCCGCGCGCGCCAGCATTTTATCAAAAGCCTTTGGTAAAGTTGTGCCGTACGTGGGCACAACAGGTATTTATTATGAAAACGTCGATCCCAATCAAGTGGTGGTCAGTTTAAATAATACCAAAGCGGTACAAAATCATATCGGCTCGGTTCATGCGGTTGCTATCACCTTACTTGCGGAAACCGCAACAGGGTTTATTTTGGGTTTAAACCTACCGTCTGACCGCGTATTATTGATTAAATCTTACTCGGTGAATTTTTATCGTCCGATTAAAAAAGGTCAAATTGCCGCGGTGGCATCATTATCTGACGAGCAGCGCTTAGATATCTTAAATACGCCAAAGGGTGAAATGGTCATACCGTGCGTGATTCATGACCGTGAGTCAGATAGTGAACGCGACCCTATCGTCGTTGAGATGACGTGGGCTTGGATACCCAAATCTGAGCTAGAAGCTCGCCGTCAAGGTAAAGCCGCTAAAGCGCTAGAAAACAAGCAAAATGACAATGAAAAAACCAAAGATGAGCAATCTAAGTCTGAGCAAGACGAGAGTGAAGCAAGCAGCAAACACTCAACACAGGAACTCGAGAGCAATTAATTTCAATTTGTTAAAGAAGCAAACAGCTACCAAAAAATGGATTTAGAAAACATTACAATAACAAGGAGACAAGTATGTCTAGATATATCAATAAACTGACGACTCATTTATCTAAAGTAGTGCTGATTAGCGCCTGTTCATTAGGCTTAAGTTTTGCGGTTACGGCCAATGCCGCGCCAACAACTAATAATGCAACCGTCACCAAATCTAGCCCAGTATTTCTCGGTGATGGCGGCAATTATCCATTTTCAGAAGCGGTACGGGTCGGCGATACGTTATATATGTCAGGACAGATTGGTTTTAAAGACGGTAAATTGGTCAAAGGCGGCGTCAAAGCCGAAGCCAAACAAGCACTCGATAATATCAATGAAACCTTGTTAAAGTACGGCTACCAAAAGTCCGACATCGTCAAATGTATGGCGATGCTGACCGATATGGATGACTTTGATGACTTTAATAAAGTCTATAAAGCAGAATTGGCTAAGCCTTATCCTGTACGCTCAGCCTTTGGCGTTTCAGAGCTTGCAGCGGGCGCAAGCGTTGAAGTTGAATGTATCGCCGCGAAATAGCAGTACTATTAAGAATAAGCCAAACTAACTTTTTGATTAGCGGTTATTGAGCCAATTGCGCTGACTTTTGACTCAATAACCGCTTTGCTTGATACAATCGTTTTTCTTTATACCATCGTTTTTTTAAACAAGAATAGCGTCATCAGTTAGGGCGCTTTCTTTAGTTACTCGCAGCACCTCTTCTAACGTCGTCCGACCCTCTATCACTTTGCGTAGCCCATCAGCACGTATCGATGGCGTTTGCTGACGGGCGTATTCTTCTAGCTCGTACTCGGCAGTATTACTATGAATCATCCGGCGCAAGGTATCGTCAATCGGCACCACTTCATAAATTGCCGTCCGCCCTTTAAAGCCTGAATTATTACATTTATCACAGCCCACTGGTTTCGGCAAATTAATAATATTCTCTGTTAATTTTTCAGTAGCCGTATTTGTAGCATTTGCCGCAATACCAATTTCAGTAAATAATTTGGCCTGTTCATTATCGGCAGCCTGCCAGCCATGACAATGTGTGCATAACGTCCGTACCAAACGCTGAGCGACGACACCAATCAGCGATGACGATAATAAAAATGGCTCTACGCCCATGTCCTGCAAACGCGTGACCGCACCGATGGCGGTATTGGTATGCAGTGTCGATAATACCAAATGTCCTGTTAAAGACGCTTGCACGGCGATTTCGGCGGTTTCTAAATCGCGAATCTCACCTACCATCACCACGTCTGGATCTTGTCGCAACATGGCACGCAGGCTCTTAGCAAAGGTCATATCGACTTTATTATTCACCTGCGTTTGCCCAATACCATCGAGCTGAAATTCAATCGGATCTTCGGCGGTCAAAATATTGCGGGTTTGGTCATTTAAATCGGTCAATGCCGAATATAGCGTGGTGGTTTTACCTGAACCCGTCGGTCCAGTCACCAAGATAATGCCATGTGGACGATGGATTAAGCGCTTAAGCTCGCTATAGTCATTATCAGATAGACCAAGATACGTCATATTGAGACGACCCGCTTGCTTGTCTAATAAACGCATGACCACGCGCTCACCAAAGCTTGACGGCAGCGTCGATACCCGTACATCGACCTCACGGCCTGCCAGTCTTAAACTGATGCGACCGTCTTGTGGTACACGCTTTTCGGCGATATCCAGTTTGGCCATCACCTTGATACGCGAGACCAGTAACGGCGCCAATTGGCGTTTTGGCGTGATAATTTCTTTTAGCTCTCCATCGACACGAAAGCGTACCACTAGCCGTTTCTCAAAAGTTTCAATATGAATATCTGAGGCATTTAAACGTATCGCTTCAGACAACAGCGCATTAATCAGACGAATAATCGGCGCATCGTCTTGTTGATCCATCAAATCTTCTGTTTCAGGAACGCTATCGGCCAGGCTATCGAGGTCAGGATGGTCTTCAAGCCCAGCGGCAATATGCTGCGACTCGCCCGTATTACCGGCATAGGCGGCATTCATACGTTTTTCGAAATCTTCAATGCTGATATTTTCATAATTTGGTACACCGCGTACGCCTTGCTGCTGTAAAAAACGCACCGCCTCATTAATGGCGGACAATGGCGTAGTTTTGGTCAACACCAAGGTCGGCGGCAACTCCGGATCAATAGCAAGAATGGCCAAAATTTGATGGCGTTTTGCAAAACTGTACGGCAGCTGCAGCATAAAGACGACCTAGTGAGTGGTTAATTTAAAAAAGAACTTAAAAAACAGCTTATAAAATAACTTTGAAAACAGTCTTGAAAACACAATCTAATACATGCCAAAAAACACTACAATCGTTAAACTGGGTAAAGATTGTCAGTAAGCGCGTATGAGTTTGTTATAATAACATTTTGTTTTAGGCAAGTAGCAAGGCTTTGCTTGGATTTATGACTTTGCTTTTAAAGCAGTTATATTATTAGCATTTAACATCGCAAGCCTTTGGCCACATAACGCCTATTTACGTTTTGCCTCTACTACTATTTAATAAAAACTCTCATTAAACACAGTAACAAACTTAATAACCTCGTTAGTCACTTTTGTCAGCCCGCTATTAGGATTATCCTTATGTCACAAGCCGCAAATACTCCTGCCAATGTTCAATCATTTTCACAAAATGCCTTATCGAATGATACCTTTACGGTTGGTAGTCGTACATTCTCTTCTCGATTGTTGGTCGGTACTGGTAAATATAAAGACATGGCTGAGACGGGTGCGGCGATTGGCGCGTCAGAAGCTGAGATTGTCACCGTTGCTATTCGCCGTACCAATATTGGTCAAAATAGCAATGAGCCAAATTTATTAGATGTGATTTCACCGGATAAATATACCATCTTACCCAATACCGCAGGCTGTTTTGATGCCGAAACCGCGATTCGGACGTGTAAGCTTGCTCGCGAGCTATTAGGCGGGCATAATCTGGTGAAGCTAGAAGTATTAGGCGATGAAAAAACCCTTTATCCAAACGTGATGGAGACTCTAAAAGCCGCCAAGGTGCTAATCGATGATGGTTTTGAAGTCATGGTTTATACCTCTGACGACCCCATCGTCGCTCAAGAATTAGAGAGCATGGGCTGTGTGGCGATCATGCCGCTTGGTAGCTTGATTGGTTCTGGTCTTGGTTTGCTTAATCGCCATACCTTAAGCCTTATTATTGAAAATGCCAATGTACCCGTATTGGTTGATGCTGGCGTCGGTACCGCTTCTGATGCCGCGATTGCGATGGAGCTTGGTTGTGATGGCGTGCTGATGAACTCAGCGATTGCCAATGCACAAAATCCCGTGTTGATGGCGCAGGCCATGAAACATGCTATATGGGCAGGGCGTCAGGCGTTCTTAGCAGGTCGTATGCCGATGCGCAAAATGGCCGCTGCCAGTTCGCCGCAGACCGGCTACTTCTTTCAGTAGTTTTTAGCTTAGATTTTTCAAGTTGAATCCTGCAGGGCAAATTTTCTAGCTTAAACCTTTAAAAGCACGGCTTAACACATAATGAAATAATAAAAATCCCGTGCGCCATGCTTTTTATATTAAGATATTTTTGTGACTACTTTTAGGTTTTTAATCGTTTTTGCTATATTTTTTAGTTTTACTATGCTTTACCTTTGCCTAACTGAATACTTATATAATTTATTGCCGTTTTTTATTCATCGTCATAAAAGGATTTATTATGCGACTTCTCACAGCAGTCGACCAGTTGTTCTTACTTCTTGAGTCGCGTAAACAACCCATGCATGTTGGGGGTCTATTTTTATTCGAATTGCCCGAAAATGCGGACGGCAGTTTTGTTTGTCAATTGGTCAAACAAATGCAGCACTCTGAGGTGCCGCCGACCTTTCCTTTTAACCAAGTGCTTGAGCATTTGATATTTTGGAAAAAAGACAAACACTTTGATGTTGAGCATCACTTGCACCATGTAGCGCTACCACAGCCCGCGCGTGTACGCGAGCTTTTGATGTACGTATCAAGAGAGCATGGTCGCCTGTTAGATCGGGCAATGCCGCTATGGGAATGTCATGTTATTGAAGGAATTGAGCCAGAAAGCGAAGGCGCGCCTGAACGTTTTGCCTTATATTTTAAAATCCATCATTCGCTCGTTGATGGCATCGCTGCCATGCGCTTGGTCAAAAAATCCTTATCACAATCACCAACCGAACCGGTGACGCTACCGATTTGGTCATTAATGGCGCGCCACCGTAACCAAGTCGATGCGATTTTGCCGCAAGAGCGTTCGGCGCGGCGCATTATCAAAGAGCAAATATCGACCATTAAACCGGTATTTACAGAATTGCTCGATAACTTAAAGAATTTCGGCGATGACAGTTATGTCAGTACCTTTGCCGCGCCAATGAGCGTACTTAACAAGCGCATTTCAGCCTCACGGCGCATCGCTGCACAGTCCTATGAGATACAGCGCTTTAATGATATCGCTGAGCGTTTAAATATCAGTAAAAACGATGTGGTGCTTGCCGTTTGTGCTGGCGCTATTCGCCGTTATCTCCTGTCGATAGATGCGCTACCAAGCAAGCCTTTGATTGCTTTTGTACCCATGTCATTACGTACCGATAATAGCGTGGCGGGCAACCAGTTGTCATTTGTTCTTGCCAATTTGGGCACGCATTTAGACGATCCACTCAGCCGCATCGAGCTGATTCATCGCAGTATGAATAACGGCAAACGCCGATTCCGCCGTATGAATCAAGCGCAGGTTATCAATTACAGTGTGATTTCTTATGCGTGGGAAGGTATCAATTTGGCAACTGGGCTGTTTCCGAAAAAACAGGCCTTTAACCTGATTATCTCCAACGTCCCTGGGTCAGAAAAGCCGCTATATTGGAACGGCGCGCGTCTGCAATCTTTGTATCCGGCATCGATTGTATTCAATGGACAAGCGATGAATATCACTCTCGCCAGCTATTTGGATAAGATTGAATTTGGCATTACCGCTTGCAGTAAAGCTTTACCGCATGTACAAGATATGCTCGTCCTCATAGAAGAAGAGTTGCAACTATTAGAGCGCACCAGCAAAGAGCTTGAATTTCAAGGCATTACGGTGACAGATAAAAGTAGGGACAAAGAAAATGGTAAAACAAAAAAGCTGGCGCCATAATGGAACCAGCTTTTTCAATATCAATTTTCTAAATCTTTAATAAGTTAAAACTACAAAATATCGCCCCACATTGGGACAACCACTTGCATTAACGGTTTTAGTAATTTGACGTTACAAGCAAAGATAGAGCCTGAGGTCATTGAGTTGTGCGCGCCTGTATGGTCAACGACCACACCGCGTGCTTCGGTGACGATAAGCTCACCGGCGGCGATATCCCACGGCTTGATAGACATCTCAAAATAACCGTCAAATCGACCAGCGGCGACATAGCACAAATCAAGGGCGGCTGAGCCTAAACGACGAATTTGACCACCCGCTTCAGAGATTTTTTGTAAGCTTTCAAAATGCTGCTTGGCATAAGAGATGACTTCACCATTACGTTTACGCTCAAGCGGATGACCAGTGGTAAATAAGCCGCCGTCGATGGTTTTACGCTCGCTCACTTGCATACGGCGATTGTTCAAGCGTGCGCCTTTACCACGGCTAGCCGAGAACATCTCATCACGTACAGGGTCATAGATGACGCCGTGCTGGGTCACGCCTTTATGTTGCACCGCGATAGAAACACAAAACTGCGGTACGCCATGGACGAAGTTTTTAGTACCATCTAGCGGATCAATAATCCAGCACCAGTCCGCATCTTCGCCGCGACCTTCTTGCATACCAAACTCTTCACCCAAAAACGAGTGATTTGGATAGCTGGCTTTTAGGGTCTCAATCGTCAGCTCTTCACTGAAACGATCAATGCGCGTGACCAAACCATCAAGCCCTTTTGACTCGATATCTAGCTCGATTTTGTGGCGGTTTTGATGCGCATATAAAATCTCTTTACCGACTTTTTCAGCAGCACGCGCTGCGATAACGACCATGGGTTCCATAAATAACCTATTTGCTTGATGAATGAATACTACTTAAAAGATAGGACTGATAAAATGTACGAAAAATAAAAGCCGCTTAAAATCAAATCGGATTAATAACTCATGAAAACCATCGCCGCCTAGCGAACCAAATAAATGATTGCCAGCAGTAGTGCCGCCCAAGTTGTCAAATAATTCACACCTACGGCAAGTAGGCGAGGTTTAAACAAAAATGCTTTATTTTTCAATCCGCTATTTTAGCAATTTTTTTTGAGCGATAGGGTTTTATTTTAGCAATTGCTGCAGCTGGCTGACGACCCCTGCAACATCCAGACCACAATCAGCCATTTGCTCTGCTGGTGAACCATGAGCAATAAAGCGATCAGGAATACCGATATTACAGATTACTGGACGGCTATTTTTAAACGCTATTGATTCGTTTAACAAATATTCATTTACTGCACTGCCCGCGCCGCCCATAATCGTATGCTCTTCTAAAGTGGCGATATGGGTGATGCCTTGCTTGATTAAGCTGTCAAGCAAGTGCGTATCTAAAGGTTTTACCCAGCGCATATTCACCACATGTACTTGGCAGTTTGAGTTTATATTATCGTTAATCAGGCTCTCTGCTGCTTGCTGAGCCGTCGCCACCATGGTACCAAAGGCTAATAAGGCCAACTTATTAGGTGCGTTATCTTGACCTAAAACCGACTCTACCACCGCTTTACCAATAGGATAGACTTGCGCAGGCTGGGTAATCGTCGCGCCAACGCCAACTCCGCGCGGATAGCGCACAGCCGTACAGCCTTGATATTCATAGCAAGTATTGAGCAAGTGATAACATTCGTTTTCATCTTTTGGCGCGGCAATCAGCATATTCGGTACGCAGCGTAAAAAGGCAAAATCAAACACACCGGCATGGGTAGCACCATCTTCACCAACTAGACCAGCGCGATCAATAGCAAACATCACATCAAGATTTTGTAGCGCCACATCATGAATCAGCTGATCGTAGCCACGCTGCAAAAAGGTTGAATAAATGGCGACGATTGGTTTGACGCCTTGGGTCGCCATGCCGCCTGCTAATGTTACCGCGTGTTGTTCAGCAATCGCTACATCAAAAAAGCGCTTAGGAAATTGACGGGCAAACTCAATCATGCCCGAGCCTTCTTCCATGGCTGGGGTAATAGCAAGCAATTTCTCGTCAGTAGCAGCTTTATCACATAAGAACTGGCCAAAGACCTGCGAGTATTTTAATAGCGGTGTACTCGCTGTTAGGCTATCTTTTAATACTTTCTTCTCGCTATCTTCAGCGGGCAATCTACTAATGGCATGATAGCCAACTGGATCTAATTCAGCGGGCGCAAACCCTTTACCTTTGGTGGTATAGATATGCACCAACACTGGGCCTTTTAATTGCTTGGCAAGCGATAGTACGCGCAGTAGCTCAGGGATATTGTGGCCATCAAACGGACCGAAATAAGTAAAACCAATGGCTTTAAATAGATTGTCTTCTAATTGCGGCACATCGCGCAGCTCGTTATGACGTTTACGGCGGTCGTAGGCTTGCATGTCAGGACGCTGGCATAATATCGGCTCGCCAGCATCAGAGATATCAACCTGATAGCCTGACTCCCACAATGTCGCTAAATGCCGTGAAAAACCACCAATCGAGCAAGATATCGACATGTCGTTGTCGTTTAAAATGACTAGCAAATCCGCATCTTGTTGGACGGCGTCATTCATCGCTTCAAACGCCATGCCGCCGGTCATTGCGCCATCACCTATAATACAGGCAACCGTTTGCGCGCGGCCTTGATAGCGTAGCGCCAGGCTCATGCCAAGACCCGCCGAAATAGACGTCGATGAATGCCCAACGCCAAAAGTGTCGTAAACCGACTCGGCGCGTTCTGGAAAAGCGGTCAAACCATCTTTTGCGCGAATAGTACCAAGCTTATCTCGGCGACCCGTCAACACTTTATGGGCATAGGCCTGATGACCGACGTCCCAAACAATCTGATCTTGGGGCGCATCTAACAGATAATGCAGGGCAATGGTCAACTCAATGACGCCTAAATTGGCCCCAAAATGACCGCCACTTTGACCGGCTGAATAGAGCAAAAAAAGCCGTAGCTCATCCGCCAAGGTAATGAGCTGACTTTCGCTAAACGCTTTTAAATCAATCGGGGCGTCTACTGTATCAAGTAGCGGCGTATGCGGACGCTCACGTGGAATGACTGCATAAGTTTTTTGCAGGTGCGATAGCGGTGCAGCAGAATCAATGGCTGACGCAGATGATGACTTAGACTGTGGGGAATGAGGTGACTGCTGCATAAAACGTACGATACCTACCAATCTGCTAACAAGATGCTACCTTAGATACGGGCTATCACTAGCCAGCATCTAAGTGGCGTTAATAATAGTGCGGACATTATAAATCAACAAATGTCATCGACTATAAGTTTATTAATACAGGGCTTAAAATAGCTGTGAATAACGATTCAAAATAAAACAAACTTTCAAAATTTAGAACTTTCAATTTTATAGACATTTTAAAATGAGACTATGTCCTCATATAAAATATTATAGCGCCTGCTAATTTTGCTTTCATATTGAGCGCATATCGGGCGACAGTGACGACATAGTAATGCAAGGGCTAAGACTTGTCACTGTATCCGTCAAAATAGTATGGCATAATAGCATTTATTTTTAATTGTCGCTTTAATCATCGTGCGCCGTCTGTGAACTTTGTGTGTATTTCTACCAAACAGCTTTCGTATGCTATTTTAGTTAGCAGCGCTTATGTCACACCTTTATTATTATAAAACTTTAACCGACCGCTAGCGTCACGATGATCGGCTTATGCAGGACATTAATGTCATATCAATTTATCACCAATGCCAAACTACCGACTCGTCACGGCGAGTTTGATATTCATATCTTTGAAAATGCAGACGGTCAAGAGCATGTGATGCTTACTGTCGGTTTACCTGTGGCCAATCAAACTGAGGTTTTAAATCAGCAGGACACGGCATCAATCGAAGACAGTCAGACGTCAAAAGAAGCGCTCATTCCGCTCATTCGCATTCATTCGGAATGCTTGACGGGTGATGCCTTTAGCTCATTAAAATGTGACTGCGGTCCCCAGCTTAATACCGCGATGCAGGCGATACAAGAAACCGGCTGCGGGGCAATATTATACTTACGTCAAGAAGGACGCGGCATTGGCTTGACCAATAAAATCCGTGCTTATGCCTTGCAAGATCAAGGGCATGATACGTTAGATGCCAATCTTATGTTGGGTTTACCGGCTGATGCGCGCGTTTATGATATGTGCGGGCCGATGCTTGCTCATGTCGGCGTCGATAGCGTGCGCCTGATTACCAATAATCCCGATAAAGTGGCTTACTTAACCGAGCATGGTATTAATGTCGTCGAGCGCGTGCCGTTATTGGTTGGGGTGAACGATATGAATGCTGAGTATCTCGCGACCAAACGCGACCGCATGGGCCATCTGCTCGATAAAGATTTTAATACCGCCTTACACCTTAATAAATAGTAAATAATTAGATATTTTATGACCATACCAAATATAGATAATCATGACAATTTGCCAGAGACGAATTCTGCCGTGACGCCAACCCACAATGACATCACGCGCGTGCGTGAGTTTTTGGTGGATTTGCAAGCGCGTATCTGCCAAGCGTTAGAGTCGCAAGAACGTGACGGCAGCAGCAATGATCAGCCGGCAACCTTTGTACCTGACGATTGGGAACGTCCTGAGGGCGGCGGCGGCCGTTCTTGCGTGCTCGCAGGTGGCGAAGTCATCGAAAAAGCGGGCGTGATGTTTAGCCATATTCATGTGCATAACCTACCCGCTTCTGCAACTGCGCGCCATCCTGATATCGCTGGCCGTAAAGCGCAGGCGATGGGCGTTTCATTGGTCGTGCATCCTAAAAACCCCAATGTGCCAACCAGCCATGCCAACGTGCGTTTATTCGTTGCTGAAGCCGAGCGCGAAGAGCCGATTTGGTGGTTTGGTGGCGGTTTTGATTTAACGCCGTTTTATCCGGTGCTTGCTGACTGCGTACATTGGCATCAGGTTTGTCACGACCTGTGCGCGCCGTTTGGCGACAGCGTCTATCCTGACTTTAAACAATGGTGTGACGAATACTTCCATCTGCGCCATCGTAATGAGCAGCGCGGTATCGGCGGCCTATTTTATGACGACGTCAATACCGAGAGCCGTGGTTGGGATTTTGATACCTGCTTTAAATTTATGCAAGCGGTCGGTAATGGTTATCTTGAAGGTATATTGCCAATTTTTGAGCAGCGTAAAAACACCCCTTATACCGAAGCACAACGTGAATTCCAGCTCTATCGCCGCGGACGCTACGTCGAATACAACCTTGTTTATGACCGTGGCACCCTATTTGGACTACAAAGTAATGGACGCATTGAGTCAATCTTAGTCAGTATGCCGCCGCTTGCCAGCTGGCATTATCGCTTTGAACCTGCCCCCGGGACGCCCGAGTTTGAATTGACCGATTTTTATCTAAAACCGCGTGATTGGTTAACTTTATAGTCTTCATTGGCATAATAAGCCGCAGACAGCGTTTTGGTTCTTGGATAAACAGCCCTATTTGCTCTCTTTAAAATTTCAGAAAAACACTATCAAGGTCAGCGTTACTGCTGACCTTTGTTATTTACCATTTTTATTTGAGAGTAGCTAAACTGTTAAATAGGGCATTTTTACTTTTAGCTTATAAAACGCGCTTTGGCGCAAATTCATAGCTGATTAAAATACCATTACAAAATGACATTACAAAAAGGTACTTTATTATCCTACTTTATTTTAGCCTGTTGAGGTTTAATTAACAGCAGTATGGGTTTAAAGCGTTATAGATTTACAGCTTTTTAGGTTGAAAAGGCTATATGGTAAAAGACCAGAACTTAGCTGTCTTTAACATTTAGAACAACCACATAATATTCAATTCATAGTAGCAATATAACAGGTGGCGAGCATGCAAGTGCTTCGGCACCTTTTTATTAGCCACGTATAAAGGAGCAATACAGATGGCACAGGTTTCCAATAATAAATCATTCAAGTCTATCGTCGGCGTAACGTTGATGGCAGCCGCCTTAGGTCTAACGGCTTGTAGTACGCCAGTTGACCCTGACGTCAAAGCGCGTCAAGACACCATGAAAAGCTGGGGCGATGCGATGGGTATCATGGGTGATATGGCTGAAGCGCCAGATACGTTTGATGCCGAAGTCTTTAAAGAACAAGCGGCATTTTTAGCAAAAGACTCTGCCAATCCTTGGAGCCACTTTGAAAACCAAGAAGCCGCAGGTAATGCTACTGAAGCGGTTTGGAGCAATGTTGACGATTTTCGCGCTGAAGCTGATGACTTCCAAAAAGCCACTGCTAACTTAAATGCAGCGGCACAAAATGCAACCAGTGTCGATCAAGTTTTGCCTGCGCTTGGGCAAGTCGGTGACAGCTGCAAATCATGCCATACCGATTTTAAAGTGAAAAAAGACTAACGAGTATTCGCTTTCAAATATAAGAAAGCCGCTATTTTTAATATAGCGGCTTTTTTATTGGTTAAAGAGTAACTTATTTAACCCATTAAGTCGGCTTGGACGATTTCAATCCAGTAACCGTCAACGTCTTTGATAAAGGCGATATTTTTCATACTGCCGTCTTCTGGACGTTTTTTAAACTCGACGTTGTTTTGATCAAACCAAGCAACCGCTTCGTCAAGACTTGGCACACTAAAGCAGATATGACCAAAGCCTTGTGGTTCACCATTACCATCATGATAACTAAAGTCCGCTTGGGTTTCGGTACCGTAGTTATGAGTCAGCTCTAAAATACCGCGCTGACGGAAGGCGAAAATTTCTAAATCGTCACCCGCTGGCAGATTTTCCCGCTCGCTGTCAGTCAACTTGGCTAAAAAATATAAATCAAAACCCATCGCAGGGAATTTTTTTACCGCCAGTAACGTCATGCCCAAAATACCCGTATAAAAGGCCAATGATTTAGCTGGGTCTTTGACGCGTAGCATGGTGTGGTTAAAAGTATAACCTGCTGTCTGTGCTGAAATCGGCTGCACACCTTCTGCTTTTACGCTGCTCTCAGGCTGAGCAATACTGTCTTTATTAGCCTCTAAATCTGTTGAATCCATCATAATTTTTCCCATATATAAGTGTTTTTAATCTTCAGCTAGCAATCGCGTTAATAGTGGGTACCTTCACAATTCACTTGTAGTCACTATTCCGAGCGTTTAATGATAAATAGCTATTAAGTATCTAAAAAGCGTACTTTTCCAGTCTCTAAATTATACTCAGCGCCAACGACGAGTAGCTGGCCGCTACTGGTTAAGTCTTCTAGGGCGCGCGAACCATGCTTTAATTGGCTGACCGACATGCGTACATTGGCACGAATAGAGCGATCAACCAATTCATCCGCATCGACATCTTGTCCGTTGGCCGTTGCCAGCTCATGTAAGTTATAGACACTTGGGCGAATACGATCGACGATTGATTGTAAATTTGGCGAATAGTTTTGCTCAGGATTGATCAGCGCATCGACGCAAGCGGTCACCGCTCCGCAATGCGAATGCCCAAGCACTACCACCAGTTTGGTGCCAAATTTTTCTGCCGCAAATTCAATCGAACCGATTTGAGATGGCGCAACCACATTACCCGCCACGCGTATGACAAACAAATCGCCCAAACCTTGGTCAAACACAATCTCAACCGGGACGCGGGCGTCCGAGCAACCCAAAATAATCGCTAATGGGTCTTGGTCACTGATCAGCTCAGGACGTTTTTGCATGCAAGGGTCAGTGCTGGTCAGACTTTCTACGTAGCGTACATTACCTTCTTTGAGTAGTGCCAGTGCTTCTTGTCCGGTTTTTGGGCGGTTACTGTTAGGCATAAGGGGTCCTTGTTTATCAAAATGGTTTAAATTATAAATTGCGCTAGCATTCTATTTTTTACTTTAAATATAGCTTTCAGCTATGCTTATTTTTTAAGCTTAGCCGTTTGCTATTGCAAATATCCTTGTATGTGGCATACATAAAATTATTGTAGCGCAAGCAAGGCAAAAAAATGGTAAAAATTCTTTATTGTAAGATGGCAGCATTGCAAGCCAAAGCATTTCAAGACAAGAAATTTGCAGCCAAGCATTTAGCTCATTATTTTTTTAACAACCTAAACCAACCAATAACGAACTTGCACTGACTTATAACAAGGGTTTGTTATAATACTCAGCAACCAGATTGTATATATAGCCAACGCTTATCGCCAGACTTAACAACATGCAAATTGCTGCCAGTATCTACTATTTTAGTGCTGCTGCGCATTTGGTGTTTTAGGAATCAACCTTATGACCGAAACGAATGTAAACCTGCAAACCGCGCCTTTGTCGCCTAATAGTGACAAGGCGCTGCTGCAACTGACTGGTCTCCAAAAAATTTATGATCAAACCGAAGTGTTAAAGGATATTAACCTTGATATTGAACATGGCGAATTTATCACCTTGCTTGGGCCATCAGGCTGCGGTAAGACGACTTTGCTGCGCTTAATTGCGGGTTTTGAGCAGCCAAATGCAGGGGCGATTTATCTTGATGGCATACAAATGGCAGGCTTGCCAGCGGATAAGCGTCCGGTCAATACTGTGTTTCAGCAATATGCGTTATTTCCACATATGACGGTGGCGCAAAACGTCGCTTATGGGCTTAAACTCAAAAAAGTGCCAAAAGATGAGATACAAACGCGGGTACGTGAGATGCTGGCGATGGTACAACTTGAACACCTTGCCAATCGCCGACCGCAAGATTTATCTGGTGGTCAGCAGCAACGCGTGGCGATTGCGCGCGCGGTGATCAATCGTCCTAAGCTATTATTGCTCGACGAGCCCTTATCGGCGCTCGACCATAAATTGCGTTTGCAAATGCAATCTGAGCTTAAACGTCTACAACGTGAGCTTGGCATTACCTTTGTCTTTGTCACCCACGATCAAGAAGAAGCGCTGTCGATGTCGGATCGCATTGCGGTAATGAAAGACGGCAGATTTCAGCAAATTGGTACGCCCATCGAGATTTATGAAACCCCTGCCAATCTCTTTACCGCCAAATTTATCGGTGAAACCAACTTGTTTAAAGCGGAAGTTAAAGGCGTTTATCCTGAACAAGCCGATCGTGATGGGCGCGTGACCAATGGCCGTATTGAGGTCGAGGTCTGCGAAGCGCAAGCGCAGGAAGGCCCGATTACTTTACGTAATTTGCGCCGCCCCAACTTTGCCAATGACGTGCAAGTTGGAGATATCGTTAACTTACTATTGCGCCCTGAAGATTTACGCATCTATGACCCCAATGATAAAGAACATGGCGGCTTACTGGGGCGGGTGATTGAAAGTAATTATAAAGGCAGTACCTTAGACTCGATTATTGAGCTAACCAACGGCCATATTATTAAAGCCTCGGAATTCTTTGATGAAGATGACCCAAGTTTTGATTATAAGCTTAACGAAGGCGTTAAAGTATCGTGGGTCGATGGCTGGGAATGGGTGTTGCCAGAAGAAGATACGCTTGCTAGCGGCATTGATAACGGGATAAACAATAGCCCTAGTAAATTAGCTGCCCAAAAGGATATCAGCTAATGGCGCGTCCTAACGTAGGTAATAAAAAATCAAGTCATAAAAACTTGAGCAATAAAAGCCCTTTTCGTACCGCAACGCTATGGTTAATTTGGGGTTGGCTACTCATTTTTGCGCTATTGCCAAATATATTGGTGATTGCCGTCAGCTTTTTGACCCGTGATAGCACCGCTTTTATTAGTTTACCAGTCACTCTCGACAGCTACGTGCGCATGATTGACCCGCTTTATTTTGACGTCTTTGTGCATTCATTATGGATGGCGGGTATCACCACAGTCATTTGCTTATTACTTGGCTATCCCTTTGCTTGGTTTGTTTCTCGAGTGGATAAACGCTGGCAGCCACTATTGATGCTTATGCTGATATTGCCATTTTGGACCAACTCTTTAGTGCGCACCTATGCGCTAAAACTATTATTTGCCAGCAATGGTTTGATTAATAAATCCTTATTAACACTTGGTATTATCAATGCGCCCATTGATATTCTATATACCCAAGGCGCGGTTATTGCCGGTTTAACCTATTTGTTATTTCCCTTTATGGTGCTGCCACTGTATGCAGTATTCAGTGATTTGCGCGATGATATGCTGCTCGCCTCGCAAGATTTGGGTGCTTCAAAGCGCCAAACCTTTTGGCACGTGGTATTACCCTTAACCACACCGGGGATTATCTCCGGGGTGCTGTTGGTACTACTACCAGCGATGGGGATGTTTTATGTCGCCGATATCTTGGGCGGCTCACGTAACTTACTCGTTGGTAATATTATCAAAAACCAGTTTTTGGATGCGCGTGATTGGCCATTTGGTGCCGCCGCCAGTGTGCTATTAACGCTGGCGATGGCGGTATTATTACTCGCTTATCGTGCCAGTAGCCGCCGTATTGGCAAGACTGATTTTAACGAGGTGGCCTAATGTCTGATAGTTCACTGAATAGTACTCCAATTAAAAATAAACGCTCTATCAAATTAGGTCATATTGCCGCCAAAGGCTATCTCAGTCTGATTTATATTTTATTATACCTGCCCATCATTGTTTTGGTGGTGATGTCATTTAATAAATCGAAAATTGGTTATAACTGGGGCGGCTTTAGTTTAAAGTGGTACGAGTCGCTACTGAATAATCAGGCGATGCTTGATGCCTTTTGGCACTCTATTGTTTTAGGCTTGGTTGCGGCTACGGTTTCGACCGTTATCGGTACATTAACGGCGCTTGCGCTGCATCGCTATGACTTTCGCGGTAAAGGGCTACTCAATGGCCTATTATTTGTGCTGATGATGTCACCTGAAATTGTCCTAGCGATATCGCTATTGGCGCTGTTTTTATTAATCGGCCTGCAGCTCGGTTTTGTCTCGCTATTACTAGCGCATATTACGTTTTGCTTGCCGTTTGTCGTTATCACTGTCTTTGCGCGTTTAAGCAGTTTAGACGAGCGTTTGATGGAAGCGGCGCGAGATTTGGGTGCTAGCGAATCAATGATGGTGCGTACGGTCTTGATTCCAGTGATTTTCCCAGCGGTGATGGCAGGTTGGTTGCTTGCCTTTACCTTATCGCTTGATGATGTGGTGGTATCGACCTTTGTCACCGGCCCTAGCTATGAGATTTTGCCGCTACGTATTTATTCTATGGTACGCGTGGGACTTAAGCCTGAGGTCAATGCTATTGGGACCATTTTACTGGTTGCTTCGTTAATTTTGGTGGTTATCTCGCAATTACTCCTACGTCGGCGCTGATGTTAAATTTTACTTTCATAACAGCTTTAACATCATTAGATAAAAAGCTTTAACCGTTTTTTCAGCCTTTATTTTTAAGCCTTTATAAGTCGCAATTGCTTATTTCTTTAACGTCAGTGGTTAGGTCATTTTATGCTAGAGCTTCGTCATCTTAATACACTAACTGCGCTGCGAGCCCATGGCTCATTGGCCGCTGCTGCCGATGAGCTGCATGTCACCGCCTCTGCGGTCTCCCATCAGTTAAAAGAGCTAGAAAATTACTACGATATCAGTTTGGTCAACCGTCGCACGCGTCCGCTGACTTTTACGCCAGCGGGTAAAACGGTATTGGCACTGGCAGACAGTATCATGCCGCAGGTCACGCGCACCAAAGCAAACTTAAAACGCTTAGCCCATGGTCAAGCGGGCAGATTGCGCTTAGCGTCTGAATGTCATAGCTGCTTTGACTGGTTGATGCCGATACTTAATCATTATCGCCGCGAATGGTCGGATGTCGAATTGGATTTCGCCACCGGTTTTGAGCCTGAGCCGCATCATTTATTGATGGAAGGTGATATCGATTTATTGATTACCACCAGTAATTTACCAATAGAAGGTATCAGCTATCAGCCATTATTTGAGTATGAGAGCCGCTTAGTGCTGTCACCTACCCATGATTTGGCTGAGCAGACATTTATCCACGCCAAAGACTTGGTCGATGAAACTTTGATTGCCTATCCGGTGGAAGCTAAGCGCCTCGATATCATTGCTAATTTTATGACGCCAGCACAGGTCAGCTTTAAAAGCATGCGTACCACCGAGCTGACTGCGATGCTTATTCAGTTGGTTGCTAGTGAACGGGGGGTGGCGGCATTACCTGATTGGGTGGTCGCTGAATATGAGAAAAAAGGTTGGGTGGTTTCGCGGCCATTAGGCAGTGGCGTCTACTGTCAGCTCTATGCGGCAACGCGCACCTCGAGCCAAGAGATTGCCTATATGCAAGGGTTTGCGAGTTTATTAGAAGGGATTGTGAAACCGGTATAGCTAGTGCTTTTTTAAAAAGTCGTTTAAAAAAAGAGCCGTATTAAACATTAATACAGCTCTTTTTTATTGCTGAGTTTTTATTCTTACAAAACCAATTTAAACAAATAAAAGCCAATTGCCGTTGCTAATAACGTCAGCCCCACGTGTAACCCAATCAGTCCTAAACCCGCAAGCAGTTTGCCGTTATGGATAAAGGTAAATACTTCAGCACTAAAGGTACTAAAAGTCGTCAGTCCGCCCAAAAAACCAGTTATGACAAACAACCTGACATTAGGAGATAAGTCGCTACCCATACGCTCAAACCAAACTAATGCTAATCCTATTAAAAGTCCACCTAAGACATTGGCGCCAAGCGTACCGAGCGGTATCCAGCTATGCAGTGGATTAAAACGCGCTAACCAGCCGCGCAGGCAAGCACCAATGGCAGCACCTAGTCCAATTGCAAGCCACTGCATAAGCTATCCTTGAGTAAGATAAAGTTTAATAGGTTAAGTATAAGATAGTTCATAGCTTATAGCATTTATAGCGCAGGCAGCTCGGTCATCGGCCAACGCGGGACGCAGCTAACAGCCAAATCATCTGCCTGACCGGCTTGCAGGCGCTCGTAACCGGCATAAGCAATCATCGCCCCATTATCGGTACATAAGGCTGGCGGCGCATAATGAACGCTAGCATTGATTTTAGCAAGCTCGCGCTCTAATGTCTCACGCAAATGGCTATTGGCACTGACGCCGCCAGCTATCACCAAGCGGCTCATCTCGACTTGTTTCAGTGCCTTGACGCATTTTTTCACCAAGGTATCAACCACGGCATGTTGAAAGCTTGCCGCAATATCGGCGCGCACTTTTGGATCGCTGTCGGAGCCATCAGTGTCCTTGATAAGATTATGCACCGCCGTTTTCATACCGCTGAAGGAAAAATCTAAACCGCGATGTAGCATCGGGCGCGGTAAGTCATAGGCATTTTGTTTGCCATTTTCTGCCAATTTGGCAATATTTGGTCCACCAGGGTATGGCAGACCAAGCATTTTAGCCGCTTTATCAAAACATTCACCCGCCGCGTCATCGATAGACTCACCAAGGATTTCATATTGCCCGATACCATATGCGGCAATTAGCAAAGTATGACCACCAGAAACCAGTAAGGAGACAAATGGAAACGCTGGCGGATTCGCTCCCATCAAAGGCGCTAACAGGTGTCCTTCCATATGGTGAACGCCAATCGCTGGCACATCCAAGCCATAAGCCAAGCTACGTCCAAATAATGCGCCCGTCATCAGCGCCCCTATAAGTCCCGGCCCTTTGGTATAAGCAATCGCATCAATCTCATTTTTAGTGATATCGCACTGCTCTAGCAATTCGTTGAATAACGGTACCAGCTTACGAATATGGTCGCGGCTGGCAAGCTCAGGCACTACTCCGCCATAAAGTGCGTGCAGCTCTATCTGTGAATACAGCACTTGCCCAAGCAAGCCTTTATTATCGCTATCTATCTGCTCGCTATCAAAAATCGCCAGACCTGTTTCATCACAGGAGGTCTCTAAACCCAATACTTTCATCTATGTGCCTTTATATTTGCTTTGTAGCATTAATAAAAAACCGCCACTGTTAGCTTACAATGGCGGTCATTCTATCAAATTTCAATACGTAATATTAGCGAGCGGCAGCAACCATATAATCAACTGCGGCATGAACTTGTGCTTCAGTGACGTCTCCAACCGCTTGCGCAGGCATTTTATTAAAGCCTTTAGCAGAATGCATGTGTAACGTTTCTATGTCTTTGGCAAGGTGCGGTGCCCAAGCTTCTTTATCACCAAATTTCGGTGCGTCAAGCAAACCATTCTCATGGCAAACTTTACACTGCTTTTCGTACAGCTGAGCACCAGCATCGGCCGCCAACACTTCTGGTTCAGCAGCAGCTTCAGGTTCAGTCTCTACGACAGGTACTTCCGTAGGCTCTGTTTCAACCGCAGGCTCAGGGGTGACCACTTCGGTTTCTGTTACAGGCGCTTCAGGTTCTACAGCCACCGTTTCAGTTTCATTGGTAGTAGCTGGCTCTTCAGCTGCGGTATTGTCGCCGCCACTACAAGCGCTCAATGCCAAAAGTGCACTCAAGCTTAGGCTTGTGAGCGCCAATTTAGCAACGGATTTTTTCTTCATTGTATTTTGCTGCATAGTCATAGTTAATCCTTCATCTATAGTTTGTTAATATAAACTTAAATATCGTAGCTGGCATATTAATAGTCATTGCTGGCAATGATGAATCGCTATTATGAAATGAGCATGCGGCTTACTTACTTAATTACTCATAGCTACTAAATACTATTAGTTCGTTGCAGGCTCAGTCGTATCAGTAGTCGTAGCGGCCGCATCGGTATTTGTCGTCGTGGCACTATCAGTAGTAGCCGCTTCTGTATCAGTACTTGTAGTAGCCATATCTCCTGCCGCATCTGTCGCTGCGCCATCTTCTGCTACTGCAGTGTCAGTACCCGTAGCACCCTCTTCTGTCCCTTCTGCCGTGTCAGCAGCAGGCATCGGCGCTGTTTCTGGGAAGTCCATATCTTCTGCTTCAGGTGCGTTTGCACGTGCAAGTTCTGAAGCTTCATCGACTTTATCTTTTGCTAAGACTTCACCTGATTCAGTGCCCGCTTCTTCCTTATCACTGCTACAAGCACTTAGACTGACGCCTATCGTCAGAAACAATGTCGCCCACAATGCAGTACCAATCGTTGTTTTCTTCATGCCATTTTTCATTCAAAGATCCTCAAAATAATAGCTATAAAAGCCTTGTAACGTCTATCTCGGCATATTTTTAAGCGTCTAGTTTCAATAGCTAAATCTTGAAATTTAAAACAGCTTAAATATGAGCGACAGACTGAGTATAGGACAGGATAGGATAGGATACCATAGACTCCATATAAGCCGTTATTGCTAAACAGCTGTTTTGTCCACAATTTATTGATTATTTGTTAAAAGATTATTAAAAATATTAACACTCACGCCTTCGGTTAAATCTTATTATATTTGTACGGTGTAATTAAATTTTATTGTCTATTATTTGACCTCTATTTAAGCCCTTATCTTACATAAATACACTAAAGCCTTTGACTTTACTGCAGTTTTTGATTAAAATAAGCGCCCTTGTGCTAGTGCGCAAGACTATCCTAGTTTGAGCTGATGCCGATAATCTTGAGATATTACGGCTAAATACTAATACACAGCCAAACTAATGCCCTTATATCTCATCCTAATCAAGGAGATTTCATGCCTGCAGTTAAGGTTAAAGAAAACGAACCAGTTGACATCGCTATCCGTCGTTTCAAACGTGCTTGTGAAAAAGCCGGCGTTCTATCAGACGTACGTAAGCGTGAATTTTATGAAAAACCAACGCAAGTACGCAAGCGCAAAAAAGCCGCTGCTGTAAAGCGTTATAAGAAAAAATTACAACGCGAAACCATTCGTACCACTCGTATGTACTAATCACCAATACGATTAGCTACCTACCAGCGCTACACTAACGCCACTGTTATCGATGAATAACAGTGGCGTTTTTTATGCTACAATTTTTGTTATTGCTGCTGATAAATGCCCAGCAGATTTTTATTTAACACTTACCAAAAACTATTTTACCCATACTTATAAGGAATAATAACAATGAGCCAGCTTAAACAAACGTTATCAGATACCATCAAAACCTCGATGAAAGCGCGTGAGCTTGAGCGCGTCAAAGTACTGCGCAACGTCCAATCGGTGGTCAAGCAGATTGAGATTGATCGCCAAACCGAACTTGACGATTCGCAAGTATTAGAAGTGCTACAAAAGCAGCTCAAGCAGCGTCATGAGTCATTGTCTATCTTTACCGAAAACGGCCGCGATGATTTGGCCAGCAAAGAGCAGTTCGAGATTGATATCATCAATGAGTTTATGCCAAAACAAATGGATGATGCCGAGCTTGCCGCTTTGGTGAATGCTGAAATCAAAGAGCAAGGCGCCACCTCAATGCGCGATATGGGCAGCGTGATGGGCGTGTTAAAAAATAAAACCGCAGGCCGTGCTGATCCCGCATTAATCTCTAAATTGGTCAAAGACGCTTTGCAAGGTTAACCAAAGGTAAAAAGTTATCATTAGCTTAAAATGAAATCGATACGTGAGTAGCGACGTGCGACTGATATAAATTTTCCTTGCTTGCTGCTATCACAGAGGCTACAAAAAATTCATCTCAGTCGCACTGAGTCGGTTTTAAAGTCAGACTGCTATATATGCTTAATTCTTATAAAACCCAAGCTAGCAAACAACCGCCTAAGGCTTAAAGTCTTTGGCGGTTTTTACTGCCTTGATTTCGGCATTGATGTTGGCAAGTAACGGTCGGGCACTGCTCGCTTGCGCGGTTTTTTGCATTTGCTCGGTCAATTGCTTGGCTTGCGTTAAGGAAGTCAGCGCACGCTCATAGCGTCCACTCCACAGCTGGTCGTGACTGCGGTAACGTAGCGCATTGATGGTAGCGATTTTTGCCAGTTGCGGCGACTCGGTAGTTTTGGCGATTTTTTCATTGGCCAGTTGCAAGCTTTGCCACGCATAGCGGTCGCTTGGCTGCTGCTCGGTCAGGGGCTTAAGCAGTGCTTGCGCCTTGGCTGGCTGATTGCTATTGGTCAGCGCTTCCGCTAAATAAAGACGCAAGTCACGGCGTTCAGGATATAAGCGTTGCTGACTCTCAAGCAGTTCAGCCGCTTGTTGCCATTTGTTTTGTTCCGTGAGAATTTGACTTTGGGTAATGGACAATAACGGCTCGAGTATTTGCCGCTGCGTTGCAGGTAGCGCTGACAGCTCGGTATATATCTCATTGGCCTCGCCAAAACGCTGCTGCTCGCCATACCAATACATCAGCGCCAATTTTGCGCCAACGCTATTTTTAGCAGCGGTCGTCAACGCGGTTTCAGAGACATGCTCGCCGGTGCTTTGCGTGCGCCAATAGAGCAAATCAAACAACGCTTGATGGCGCTGCTGCTTGGATAAAGGCAGAGCATCATAACGCTGGGCGCGGCTTTGCGATTCGCTTAAACGCTCATTACTCAAAGGATGCGAGCGCACAAAACTGGGCAGGAATTGATTGGCGGTTTGGTTCAATTGGCTTTTTTGATTCATGGTTGCAAAAAAGCGCGGCATGGCGCGTGGATCGTAACCCGCTTGGTTCATGATTTGCATGCCCACACGGTCGGCATCACGCTCATTACTACGGCTAAAAGCCATGCTGCTATTCATGGTAGCGGTTTGGCTGCCCATCATGACTGCCGCCGCCGCATCGCCATCGACCGCTGAGGCTGCAATCGCTGCCAGCATGCCGCCTATTTGCATCAGCAAGGCTTTTTTGCGCTCATCCGCGCCGCTCTCATAATGGTGCTGGCTAATATGAGCCACCTCGTGAGCAACGACGCTGGCAAGCTCATCCATGCTGCTTGCCGCCAGTATCGTTCCAGTATTGAGCCCAATTACCCCGCCGGGCGCTGCAAAAGCATTGATACTAGGGTTATCAATGATAACCAAACCTAGCGGCGCTTGCTGGCGAGCTTGCGCATTAAGCCGCCACGTCATCTCTTTAATGGTTTCATAAATCCAAGGGTCATGCTCCATCTTAGCGCGGCCATTGATATTTCTTAATGACCATTCACCGAGCAGTTTATTTTGGTATTGCTCAGCAAAACTTAGCCCTGGCCCGCGCAAATTGGGTAAATCCAATTCGCCCGCGCCTGACGTCTGCCATGCGTCGTAAGCAAATGGCGCGGCTTGCGTGCCAGCACTATTGGCAGTAGTTGCCAGTGCCAGCAAGGTAGCCGATATACCCACCTTTAGTACAAAAACGCCTGTTAACGTTTTTAGCGTTCTTTTAAACAGCGATTTTTTAAGCAATGCTGGTCTATGAAAATAATACAAGTGCGTATCCTATCCGAGTAATCCTAACGTCTTTTTGACTATACGAGCTTGTTTAGTTAAGGTCAATTGCCGTCTGCATCTGGCTACCAATAACGCTGCCACGCGTCACGCTTGTGCAACATGCTTGTGTAAACTGAAGCGTTATAAAGCGAAGTATTAAATGTAAAGTTTATCCTATCGCCCGGTTGTTATTAGATATACTGATTGACCAATGATTATGATAACTATATTCAACTGCAATTGAGTAGTGGCAATTTGCTATAATAGTAGGTCGTGGTAAGCGCTTGTTATCCATGGACTACAAGTGATACTTTCTCAAACATTGATATTTTAAAGGTTTATTTTATGTCTACTGATAACCAATCTGTCATTGTACGAGACTCATATCCTATTTGTTTTGCCGAAACTGTGTCTGACGCGCAGCAACAATCGATAACGCATCTGCTCGATTTATTGCCAGCAGATACTCTTAACTTAGTAGAAAATTTTAACTCGACGGATAGCGCAGAGCAAAGACAGCCAATCATAATTAAAAATATGGTCGATGGCCGCGGTCTTGCCTGCCCTATGCCGCTATTAAAAACCAAAGTGGCGCTACGAGAAGTAGCGGTTGGTGAATCGCTATATGTCGTTGCCACGGACCCAAACTCACAAGCTGATATCAGAGCTTTTTGTCAGCAGAGCCAGCAAACAGGCACAGCAAATCCCTTATTATTGCTTATCAATCAAGCAACAGCGGCAAGTAGCGACAAAATGCTAGGAACAAAAACCAGTACTGCTGTTGATACAATATATCACTTCATCATTACCAAAACTGATAGCAACTAAGCGGCGCTATCCTTTACAATTATAACTATAAGATTTTTATCTGACTCATTGCTTATCTATTTAACCAAGGTCAAGAATATGGCTAATACTTCTAATAACGCTGCAAATACCCGTAAAAAAGACAGCGCAGCACCTGAAAAAAACGAAGCACGCGATGCGGCCTTGAAAGCCGCTGCGGCGCGTCCGCCTTACGATGCGAGCGCACTTGGCGACACCCGTACCCGTGACTTAGTGCCTGCTATGCCAACACATTTATCGGCGCCTGGCGTAAACTTGGGCGCTTATATTAATACCGTGCATCAAATTCCGATTTTGACACCGACTCAAGAGCAAGAACTTGCTCACCGCTATTATGATGAGGGCGATGTTGAAGCAGCGCGTCTGCTGGTTATGTCGCATTTACGCTTTGTGATTCATATTGCCCGTAGCTACTCAGGCTATGGTCTGCCGCAAGCCGATTTAATCCAAGAAGGCAACTTGGGCTTGATGAAAGCGGTTAAACGCTTTGATCCTAATAAAGGCGTGCGTTTGGTATCCTTTGCCGTGCATTGGATTAAGGCCGAGATTCATGAATTCGTCATTCGTAACTGGCGCATTGTTAAAGTTGCTACTACTAAAGCGCATCGTAAATTATTCTTTAACTTACGCAGCCTGAAAAAGACCAACAACCAGCTAACGCTCGAAGAAGCCGATGCCATTGCCAACGATTTAAATGTAACGCGCAAGCAAGTGCTTGAAATGGAGTCACGCTTGACCTCGTATGATGCGTCGTTTGAAGCGCAATCGAGCGATGATGACGATGGTCGCTACGCGCCGCAGCTGTTTTTAGAAGATGGTATCGACCCTGCAGAGATGGTTGAAGAGGATGACTGGGAAGAGAACAACTCATCGGCTCTACTAGCAGCGATGGATACGCTAGATGATCGTTCACGCGATATCGTTGAGCAGCGCTGGCTTTCTGAGCAAAAATCAACCTTACATGAACTAGCAGCGGTTTACTCTATCTCAGCAGAGCGCGTACGCCAAATCGAAAAAAACGCCATGGATAAAATCCGTGAAGCCATGACCATCGATAGCGTTATTTTGCCCGATGATATCCAATAAGCTTTAGTTTGTTAGTTAAAACTTACCTATGATAACAATCCTATTTATAACACGAGTTTTACCATGCTAAATTGGATAAGTATCGCCGCTATTAATATGGCTATCGCCGTCGCCTTGGGCGCGTTTGGCGCTCATGGGCTTAAAAATTCGGTCAGTATCCAGCAGCTTGAATGGTGGCAGACGGCAACTCTATATTGGTTTGTACACGGGCTTGGATTATTGCTCGTTGGTATTCTTATTCGCCTTAATTATACGACCCAAACCACAGCATGGCTGCTACAAATCGGCGCACTTATTTTTGCGGGCAGTTTATATGCCATGACGCTTGGGGCACCGCGCTGGCTTGGAGCGATTACCCCTATCGGCGGTATGCTGATGATTGCCGGTTGGCTATGGCTTGCTGTCTCGACATTTCGCTTAGGCCATACTGCTTAAGTTGAATAACAAAATGGGTCAATGGATGAGTAACAAAGGATTATTAGCTTTTAGGGAGCACATATTATGAGTAATATTAGTGTTAATGGTAAAAAATTGCAGACCACGCATCAAACCGTCCAAATGGTCGTCAATGAGCTTGGACTTAGTAAAGGCCGCTATGCGGTTGAAATCGATGGTGAACTTATTCCAAAAAGTGAGCTTGATAAAATGCGTATTGTTGAAGGTATGAATATAGAAGTGGTACAAGCAGTTGGTGGTGGTTAAGCGAATATTAGCCCGCTAATTTTTTCATGGATAAAAATTAAGCAATAAAAAAGACCTCTTACGTTGATACGTTGAGGTCTTTTTTATTTGTCGTGCTCTTAACAAATAAAGCAACTTTACGAGCTATCATTCCAATATGATTACTTAGTAAATACGCCAATTATAATAATTATCTTATAGGCTATATTTATCAAACAGTCATAATAATAAAGTCAGCTACTATGTAGATCGGTTGCTGTAGTGAATACTACTTAGAGCAGTGACGAACCCATTACATGACAGGTGCTGCATCATCAACTGTCAGCTCTTCGTAGCGTTCATCGCGCCCTGGACCTTGAGTTTTCTTACGATCCTGACGGGTTTTATATTTACGTACTTGTCTATCAAGCTTGTCTGCCATCTCATTAATGGCTTTATACATATCGTCTTCGCAGGCTTGGACGAACATTTCTTGACCTGCAACTCGCATAATCGCTTCGGCTTTATGGGTCTTTTTCCCACCTTCACTTGAGCCGCTATTATCTAGCGATAATTTTACCTGAATACTTTGAATCTGATCGAAATGACGTTCTACTTTTACAAGCTTTTCGCGAACGGCGTTGTCCATGGCTTCGGTAACACTGATATGGTGACCACTGATAGAAACATTCATATTATCGTCCTTTTATTATTGCTTATATTATTACGTACAATCAGCAGTGAGTTAGCTTTATAGCTTTTGTCATGCTGCCTTACCAATAATTCATCCAGTACCTTTCTTATCATAAAGTTTGGCTTGTCATTTTCTATTCGCTAACTGCTTTATTCTTCTACTCCTTTATTAAAATAAAAATACATTTTTATCATTTGTTAAATTAACTAAATCGGCCAAACCAATACTGGGTTTTCGTTGTTGGTATGACTCTAATTTGTCATGAAAACCAAAGAGTAGCAAGCCATCAAATTGTAAGTAAATGTAATAAAAAATGATGTTTCATAAATGTTTCTATATAATCAAAAAATTTTATTTTTTATTTACGTTTGAATTGGCTTAATTCTGGTGGTATGACATTTATAAGTCGTTGAATGACAACATTTAATATTTTCGTTTGCGCTGAGTGGATGATCCGATATTCATTGCTTCACGATATTTGGCTACCGTTCGTCTGGCGATATCGATGCCTTCTGCGAATAAAAAATCTTTTATACGGCTATCAGATAATGGCTTTTTCGGGTCTTCATCTGCGATAAGCTGTTTAATCATGGCGCTGATGGCGGTTGAGGAGATGTCTCCGTCACTACTGCTGACGTGAGATGAGAAAAAATGCTTAAGGGAAAACAACCCTTGGGGCGTCAAAATGGTTTTGCTCGTAGTGAGGCGCGAAACGGTGGATTCGTGCAAATCAACTTCTTCGGCAATGGCCTTTAAAATCAAAGGCTGCATGGCAGTTGCGCCATGTTGCAAAAACTCTTGCTGGTAGCGCACGATACTGGTTGCTACTTTCAAGAGGTTTTGATTGCGCTCTTCGATACTGCGAATAAATAAGCGCGCATCGGTGAGATTTTCGCGCAGATATTGATTGTCAGGGCTGTCATCGCCGCGTTTGACCAAATTGGCATATTCTTGATTGACCCGCAATTTAGGTAAAGTGTCAGGATTGAGGCGCACTTGCCAGCCATCTACTTGCGCAGTCGTGTCGTTTCCATTTTTGTTATCGGTGATGTTATTGCTATTGTGGCGGCGAATCGGCGTGACCAATACATCAGGAATATCGTAGCTTTCTGACGGCTGCATATAATCGGGCTGACTGCTTTGAAATAATAAACCGGGTGATGGGTTTAACGTACGTAACAGGTTAAGCGCGGGGGTAATCTGTTCAGGCGCGAGGCCGGTGAGTTCAGTCAAGGCTTTGATATTATTGCTGACCAAATGCTCACTGGCTGAGAGAAGCGCTTGGGCTTCTTTAAGATATTTTGTATTCGTATCAAGCTTGGACAATTGCAGCGCTAAGCACTCATTGAGGTTGCGTGCGCCAACGCCAAGCGGGTCGCACGATTGAATCATGCGCAGTACCGCCATGACCTCATCGTGCTCGACGCGCTCGTCCCATTGATAAAAGCTGGCGATGGTATCGAAACTTTGTAGCAACTCATCGATATCAAGGCGTATAAAACCCATCTCATCCATAGAATCCATGAGATATTCGGCGATAAGCGTATCTGTTTCGGAGAGATGTTTAAAATTTAGTTGCCAGCGCACATGATCTTGAATGGTGGCGCTGGTACTGCCCTGATAGCCATCAAAATCTTCATTGCTGCCATTAGCTAAATGAGTTGAAAGACTCCCTGAGCCTGTCGCAGCAGAGGCATAATTACCGCTGTCAAAACCGCTATAATCGTCGCCCTCTACGGTATAGTTGTCGATTGCTTCATCATCAAAACTGGCTTGCTGCAATTTATCTAAGCTATCGCCACTGTATTCATCACTTATATTGGCAGCACTGCTATTGTCTTCATAATCAAAACCATCATCTGAAGAATGGGTAGATTTAGCAAACGAATCAACGCTAGCATTTTGATTCCAACTATCTAATGTTAACGGCTCGCCATTATGACTGTCGTAACTATCACAATTAGCATAGTCATCTTCATCCTCTTCCACACGCTCTAGCAAAGGATTGCTATCAAGCTTCGCCTGTACCTCCTGCGCGAGCTCAAGACTAGAGAGCTGCAGCAATTTGATGGCTTGCTGCATTTGCGGGGTTAGCTTTTGCGAGGTATTTAGCGTGGTCGCCAATCCAAACGACATACTCATGGGTGACTTTTACCTTCCGATCGTGATGATGCTGACTAGGTTATGCTGGTTAAAGCCTGCGCTTATTAACGCTTATCATCATTAAAAAGCGCTTTGGCCTATCAGGTCATGACGATAGCATTTTTTGCTACAATGTTGCTATGATAATTTATATTCTGTTCAGGTAAGCTATTTTTTAGCTTTTGTTCACATTATAAAACTGCAATAGCTTTGCAGGGATGCTGAGCCTTTAAATATAACAGGATAAAAAATAAATAAGGGCAAAACCCTACAAAGCTTAAAAATTGAGAATAATATTATGAATGAGATTACTAAAAATGAACCGCTGACCGTTGCGGCTGTACAAATGAGCAGTCAGCAAGATATCGAAGCCAATTTAGCCGATATAAAAGCCGCCATTAGTGAGGCAAGTAAGCAAGGTGCGCAGCTAGTGGTTTTGCCAGAAAACTGCTGTAGCATGGGTCGACAGTTTGCTACTGCCGAGCGTTTTGATGAGTTATCCGACGCAATGGCCGAGTATGCACGTGCTTTTGGTATTTATCTATTAGCAGGCTCGCTGCCCTGCCCTTATCGCCCTGATGGCGTCATCGTGCCCGATGGTAGATTGCGCCAAGTCAGTCAGCTATTTGCACCCGATGGTACACGAGTAGCGCGCTACGATAAGATTCACCTATTTACCGCGACTGTCGCCGATAAACAAGGCAGCTATAATGAAGCGGCGACTTTTGAGCCCGGCACGCAAACGGTTGTGGTTCCGCTCGAAGCAAATGACACCGTTTATCAGCTTGGTATGATGGTCTGTTTTGATTTACGCTTCCCAGCCTTAGCGCAGCGATTACGGCAGGCGGGCGCAGAGGTGTTAAGTGCGCCATCGGCGTTTACTTATTTAACGGGACAGGCACATTGGTCGCTATTGCTACGCGCGCGGGCATTAGACAGTCAGTGTATGGTGATTGGTGCCGCACAAGGTGGTGAGCATCTTTATAAGAATGACGATAGTCGGCAAACATGGGGACATAGCACGATTACTGCTTATGACGGCACGATTATCAATAGCTATGAGGATAGTGACTTAAAAAACTCTGCTAATAAAAATTATGCCTTGGTATTAGCAAACTTAGATAAAGCAGGACAAGCGCAAGGACGGCAAAAGATGCCAATCTTTGACTGTCACCGTTTGGCATAAATGTAGGATTAAATGCTTAAGAAATAACCAGAACTTAAGTAACATCAACACCATTTTGCGTATGCGACGCACGCGGATGAGCGCGATCATAAACTTGGGTCAATTTAGCAAAATCAACATGAGTATAAATCTGCGTGGTACTAATGTCGCTATGACCGAGCATTTCTTGTACCGCGCGCAAATCGCCACTGCCAGATAGCATATGCGATGCAAAGCAGTGGCGCAATAAATGTGGATACATATTTTGCGCAATCCCAGCCCGCGTAGCCGCAACTTTGAGTCGCTGCTGCACCGCCCGCGTGGATAAACGTGTACCTAACTTTTCACTGATAAACAACGCATTGTCCATCTGCTCTACCCAAAGATTGCGGTGCGGTAGATAACGTTTAATCGCCTCGGCGGCTTTGATGCCTAAAGGTACTAAGCGCGTTTTGTTGCCCTTACCCGTCACGCGCACGCGCAAATCAGCCAAGTCTATATCGGCCATATCGAGCGCCACCAACTCGCCAACACGCAGACCGCTACTATAAAGCAGTTCGAACATTGCCTTATCACGCAACCACAAGCGCGCCTGCTCTGGCGTATCAGGGATTTCTTGGTCAAGCAATTGCGTCAATAAATCCACATCGGCGATAGACGGCAGCGGTCTAGGGCTGCGCTTAAGCTGATAGCCCGTAGTCGGGTTAATACGCGCTAAACCCTCTTCTATCAACCAGCCATAAAAATGACGGATAGCCGATAGCTCTTGCTGAACGCTCGCCAGTGCCAGCTTATCTTCATCTAGGCGTTGGCTGATATGCTGGGCTAACTGCCGCTTATCACAACGCGTCCATGTCAGACGTTTGCCGCGTAAAAACAGCGCCAATTGATTTAGACCTGCAAAATAAGCCACCAATGTGTGCTCGGAGTGATTGCGTACCGACAGCGTATTTAGCCAACGATGCACTGGCGCTAGCAGTTCACGTAGCGTACTATCTGCTTCGATGGTTGTTGCCAATTCTGCCGATAGCCATGTGTTTGATTTAGTGTTTGATGTAATGTTTGACTGAATATTCGAGCTAGGCGTTGTCGTCATTATCTATTAGCCTTCTGGAGTAGGCTTAATGCCTGCTTGCGCCATTAAGCCATCTGGGCTAAACACCCCTTCATAGACAAACGCCGTTGGCCCAGTCATCATCACAGAATAACCCGGCTGCCATTTGATAATCATGCTGCCGCCATAAAGCTGCGCGCGTATGTCTTCGCCTTCATCAAGCCAGCCTTCACGGATACCAACCGCCACCGCTGCACAAGCGCCCGTACCACAAGCTTGGGTTTCGCCAACGCCGCGCTCATAAACACGCAGACGGATATGACGCTGATTCATGACCTGCATGAAGCCGACATTGACGCGCTCTGGAAAGGCCGGATGTGATTCGATGGCTTTACCCAAAGTTTCGACATCAGCTTCAAGGACGTCATCAACCCTGATGACCGCATGCGGATTGCCCATATTGGCGACATACAGCTGCACCGGCGTACCATTGACGTTTAGATGATAGGCGTTTTGGATTTTGGTCGTCGCTCTTGGAGTAAAGGGAATCTCACTTGGCTCAAATTTCGGTTTACCCATATCAACCTCGACCCAGCCATAACGGTCGGTCGTTAAGGAGATGATCCCGCTTGCCGTCTCAACGCGCAGGCGCTGCTTAAATGACAGTTTACGCGCTTGCACAAAACGGGCAAAACAGCGCGCGCCATTACCGCATTGCTCAACCTCTGTGCCATCGGTATTAAAAATGCGATAACTAAAATCAACATCGGGGCGCATCGGCGGCTCAACAACGAGCAATTGATCAAAGCCTATACCTAAATGACGATCGCCCAGCAGCTGTACCAATTCCTTGGTCAATTCTAAGCGCTGGGTCACCAAATCGATGACCATAAAATCATTGCCCAGCCCATGCATTTTTGTAAATTCTATTAGCATATCCTTGTTATCCTATCCTATTTTTATGTATGCCTTATAGTAGCACGCTGTCAGATACAATCATAATTATCACCGCTATCGAGCTTCCTTTTATATAGCCAGCTTTAAATAATAAAAAAGCATTTATAGTGAGTGAAAAGTAATATAGAGTCATCACGCACTGCTGATATCAATTTTTCTTGCTTGCTGTGCCTACGCAGACAGAGGCTACAAAAAATTGATATCAGCAGTACCGTTGCGCTTTTAGAATATTTTGACTATATAGTAAGGCGAGACGACTATCACTGTCTTACTTCGACCATAAAAAAACCCACTGTCTTTATCACAATGGGTCATTTTTAACTAAAAAATTAGTAAGCACTAAACTGGCTAAAAAACTATTTATCCTGCCACAACACTTCATCAGCATATAAAGACTCAAGCGTTTCGCGTTTGCGAATCAGTTGATGCTTATCATCGGCTACCATCACTTCGCTAGCACGACCGCGCGAATTGTAATTGCTACTCATGGTAAAGCCGTACGCACCAGCACCGGTGATGGCTAAAATATCACCTGTTGCTAATGACAATAAGCGGTCTTTTGCTAAAAAGTCACCAGTTTCACAAATCGCGCCAACGATATCCCACGGCTGTGTACCATCGGTATCTAAACCGTCTTTGGGCAATGTCGCAGGAATCACTGCCATTTCAGCTTGGTATAAAGCAGGACGTATCAAATCATTCATTGCCGCATCGACAATAGCAAAGTTCTTGTGCTCGGTTGGTTTTAACACATCAACCTTGGTTAATAATACACCGGCATTGGCCACGATACTGCGACCTGGCTCGAAGAATACCGTTAAACCAAGCTCACCCAGTTTAGGCAGTAATGCTTGCGCAAACGTCTCGATAGACACTGGCGTCTCATCGATATAACGTACGCCAAGGCCGCCGCCCAAGTCGATATGACGCAGCTCAATGCCTTTAGCTCGCAAACTATGTATCAGCTCAATCACTTTATCGAGTGCCGCGACAAATGGCGCAACCTCTGTCAATTGCGAGCCGATATGGCAGTCGATACCGACGATATCAATATGCGACAACTGTGCCGCTTGTTCATAAACCGCAACGGCATTTTCATGGCTGATGCCAAATTTATTGTCTTTTAAACCGGTTGAGATATACGGATGGGTTTTGGCATCGACGTCTGGATTGACCCGCAATGAAATCGGCGCGGTTTTATCAAGCGCTTTTGCCACTTCATTAATCAGCGCCAATTCACTAATTGACTCAACGTTAAAGCAGCCAATACCTTGGTTAAGGGCATATTCGATTTCGCTATAGGTTTTGCCAACGCCTGAAAATACCACGCGCTCAGCTTTCCCGCCCGCTGCCAACACCCGCATCAACTCACCGCGTGAGACAATATCAAATCCTGCCCCTGCTTGCGCCAAGATGCCAAGTACAGCAAGGTTAGAGTTTGCTTTAACCGCATAGCAAATCTGATGCTTTAGGCTGGCAAAACTCGTCGTATAAGCCTGATAAACGTCTAAAACCGCTTGTTTTGAATAGACATAACACGGCGTACCATAGTGCTTGGCCACCTCATCAATACTTACCTGCTCCATATATAACGCGCCATCGCGATAATCGAGCGCAGGCAAATGGTCGGTTAAGGCTTCAGGATGCACATACAATCCTTGCTCAGTTTTGGTCGTGACTGACTGACTCATAAAGTTGTCTCTAATATAATCAATGTATTAAGGGATTAACGGATTAACGGATTAATGGGTTTAGCAGCTTGAATAGGCTAAGAATCGTTTGAATATTTGGCTTTTAATAAACCAATACTAATAGACAAGCATTAATAATCGTTAGGATCCGTACTCGGCGCCGGCAACTGAAAACCTTCGGCGTTTTGCGCGTTATTTGCATTGTCATTGAGCTTAGCAAAGGCGGCATCTTGCGGATGACTGGTGCTCTCAAGCACAGCCGTATTGTCTTTTACCGTTTGGCTACTCGATTCTGCTAAATACAAATCGCCTTTTTGTCCGCAACCTGCCAACGCAGTTGCCCCGATTACCAGCGTCGCTATGGTTACCTGATAAACAGCAGGTTTGACGTCAACGCTTAAATTAGCGCTGTTAAAATTTGAGGTACGGCGTATAGTAAACATAGAATGGCTAACCTTTCATCTTGCAATGGTTTGCAGGCGATAACAATCACTATCAGCGAAAATAAGGCTGCAGTAGAAAAATAGGACAATTTTTTAATCATAGCATTATTCGATAAAGTTGTGCGCCCCCTGCTGCTGATTGGCGCATAAATTTATAAGAATTAACGACTAACGCTAGGCAAAATGGGATTTTATAAACGCTATCAATAGCTACAGACAGAGAACCACAGACAAACTTACTTACAATTTTATAAAAACAGCTTTTATCCTATTATCTCTGGCAGCGGTTGATGGTATTCGGTGTACACTTGTATAAAACGGCATAATTAAAGCCTTATAGTTATCGTGGTATAAACCTCAAAATATGGTACATTATAGTGAACCCTTGCAGCAGCAATGATAAAAAACAGCGATAGGATTGTTGCGTATGGCAGCTGTTTGGCTTACGGCGACAAGAATATGGCTGGTTTTTTTATGTAATCGGTGACTATCGATGTCGAATCACCACCCAAAAAATAACTTCTAAGGATAGAGTATGAGCGCTGGCGTAACCACCAATTTTAATGATAAAGACTCTGAAACATCGAATCTAACCAACCCCACTTTAGTCCTTAATTGCGGCTCCTCTTCAATCAAATACGCCCTCATCAGCGAAGACAATGCTACGCGTATCACAGGTCTGGCAGAAAACTTAGGCCTCGACACTGCGCGCATCAAACACACAACGCTAAATGGTGAAAAGCTAGAAATCGCCATCGCTGGCGGTCGTCATGAACTGGCCTTGAAAAAAATCCTTGAGTTACTTGAGCAATATCACTTTATTGCTGTCGGCCACCGCGTGGTGCATGGCGGCCGCGAGTATTCAGAAGCGGTGCGTGTCGATCAGCATGTGTTAGAAGAAGTCAAACGCTTAAAAGTATTAGCACCGCTCCATAACCCTGCCAATGCGCTCGGTATCGAAGCAGTACAAGCAATTTATCCCGAGATTCCGCAAGTGGTGGTATTTGATACCGCCTTCCACCAAACCATGCCGCCAGTTGCCTTTCGCTATCCGCTACCAAAAGTCCTTTATGATGAATATAAAATCCGTCGTTACGGCTTTCATGGTACCTCGCACGCTTATGTATCAGAACGCGCCAGCGAAATCACCAGTGCTAAAGCGCCACATGGTTGGTTGACCGCGCATCTAGGTAATGGCTGCTCGGCAACGGCTGTCTACAATGGTGAAAGTCTCGATACCAGTATGGGTTTGACGCCGCTTGAAGGGCTGATGATGGGCACGCGCAGCGGCGATGTTGACCCAAGCTTGCATATTCATCTCAAGCGCCAGCTAGGCATGAGCTTAGAAGAAACCGATAAGATGCTCAATAACGAAAGTGGGCTGCTGGGTATTTCAGGCTTATCCAATGATTTACGTACTATCGAGCAAGCAGCAAATGAAGGTCATCAAGATGCTAAGCTTGCGATTGAGATGTTCTGCTACCGCGTCGCTAAGTACCTTGCCAGCTTAAGCTGTGCGCTACCTGACTTTACCGGCATTGTCTTTACCGGCGGGATTGGGGAAAACTCAGTGACCACACGGACGCGTATTTTAGAGATGATGCCGCATTTTGGTATCAAGGTAGATAGCACTAAAAACGCCAGCTTGGTCGGTGGCAAAGAAGGCAGTTTCCATGCCGACGATAGCAGCATTGAGCTGTGGGTGGTACCAACCGATGAAGAATGCCGCATTGCCCAAGAAACGCGCGAAGCCTTAGGTTTGTAAGCATCAGATTGCTAAACAAACCATTACTTGTGCCATAAGAAAACAGGGAGCGTTTGTATGGCACAAGGATAAAACGCGCTTAAAAAATAAAATAAATAGTAGGATACATTATGCAAACTTTTTTACTTGTGCCCATCAGTCGCGGTATCGGTGTGACGTCAGCGGCGTTAGGCTTGATTCGCGCCTTTGACTATAACGGTATCAAAGCTGGCTTTATGAAGCCGTTTTTACAAGACGATACCTTAGATAAGCAAAACAGTTTAGACAGCTCAAGCGCGCTGGCAATGCACGCTTTTGGTCTTAATCCACCCAAATCTATCAGCCGTCAGCGCCTTGAGCGTATGCTTGGCGACGACAATCTTGATGATTTGTTGGAAGAAGTAGTCGTCAATTATCATACCTTAGGCGACGACTACGATGTGGTGATTTGTGAAGGCTTAGTATCGACGACTGAGACCTCTTATGCGTCGCAAATCAACCGCGCCATTGCCCATGCCTTAGATGCTAAAATCATTTTTGTCAGCACCGCCGATACCAGTAAACCTGCCTATCTGGCTGACAAGCTTGACGTCCACGCTCGTGAATTTGGCGGTATCGCCAGTGAGCGCACGCTTGGTTGTATCTTAATGCGGATGCACGATTTACCAAACGCCCAAAGCACCCTCGAAAATCAGATGGTCGCCCCAGGCGAAGCCATCGTCAATTTAGACGAGGGCTTTATGCAAGAAGTGCAGCGCCTGTCACCGCACTTTAATACCGAAGAGTTTCGCTTAATCGGCGTGGTGCCCTTTAGTGATTCGCTCTCTGTACCGCGTACGTGGGATATCGCCGCTGAGCTCGACGCCACTTGGTTAAACGTCGGTGAGGCAAAATCGCGCCGTATCAACCGCATCAGTTTGACCGCGCGCTCGGTCGCTCGCGTTGATGAAGTCTTTAAACGTGGTACGCTTATCGTTGTGCCGGGTGACCGCGACGACTTACTGTTGGCCGCGGGACTTGCTTGTATCAACGGCATCCCTTTAGCAGGACTGGTATTAACGGGCGGTGTGGTACCAAGCGCAACCGTCGCTGAGCTTTGGCAATCGGCGCTCAAAACCGGCATCCCTATCATGAGTGTCGAAAGCGACAGTTATGAGACCGTACAAAGCCTGATGCATTTGAGCTCTGAGATTCCAAGCGATGATACCGAGCGCGCCGAAGAAGTGGCACGTTATGTCGCCGCGCATTTAGACCTCAACTGGATTAAAGAGTACTTTAGCCAAGAGTATGAGATGCGCCTGTCTCCTTCGGCATTTCGTCATCAAGTGGTCAAAAAAGCGCAAAATGCCAAAAAACGTATCGTGCTCCCAGAAGGCTCAGAGCCACGTACGGTCGAAGCGGCGTGCATTTGCCAAAGTCGCGGTATCGCCAACTGCGTGTTGATTGCCAAGCGTAGTGAGGTCGAGCAAGTAGCGAAAAATCGCGATTTGGTGTTGCCTGAGGGCCTTGAGATTATCGACCCCGATAGCCTCGATATGGATAAATATATCAATGCCGTGGTTGAGCGCCGTAAAGGTAAAACCAACGCCGAAGTCGCTGCTGAATACCTAAAAGACACGGTTTATTTGGGTACGACCATGCTCGAGATGGACGAGGTTGACGGTCTCGTTTCTGGGGCGATACACACAACCGCGAATACCGTGCGCCCTGCGTTTCAGCTGATTAAAACCGCGCCGCAGTATTCGCTGGTATCGTCAGTATTCTTTATGCTGCTACCTGAGCAAGTGGTGGTCTATGGTGACTGTGCCATTAATCCTGACCCGAACGCCGAAGAGCTCGCTGAAATCGCCATTCAATCGGCGCAGTCTGCCGCCGCCTTTGGTATCAATCCAAAAGTGGCGATGATTAGCTACTCAACGGGTTCATCTGGTACGGGCGCTGATGTTGAAAAGGTCATTCGTGCAACCGAAATCGTCCGTCAGCGTGCGCCGCACCTCGCCGTCGATGGCCCATTGCAATATGATGCCGCTTCGGTCATGAGCGTCGGTAAACAAAAAGCCCCTGACTCACCGGTTGCCGGACAAGCAAACGTCTTTATCTTCCCTGACCTAAATACCGGTAACACCACCTATAAAGCGGTACAACGTAGCGCCAATGTGGTCAGTGTCGGACCGATGTTGCAAGGCTTGAATAAGCCCGTTAATGACTTATCGCGTGGTGCGTTGGTCGATGATATTATTTATACCATCGCCCTGACCGCCATCCAAGCACATAGCGACGAGATTTAATAGCGGTACCGTTTATAATTTACAGTCATCTTTAATCGCTATACATTTAACCGACTATCATCATGATGGTCGGTTTTTTATGGACTATTTTTGTTAAATCTTTAGGGCTTTAAAACATACGACCCTACTGAGCGCTCTCCAATAATGCTATAGTTCACTTAACGACACTGTCCATTCATAGCGCTTTTTGCTCATTTATTTATGCCTTATTCTAAAGACTATCACCTAACAAAAAACGCCAAACCCGCCATTCGTGCCTATTTGGGCGGCTCATTTGATCCTGTGCATAATGGTCATTTGCAAATGGCGCTGTACGTTTATCAAAGTTTATTACCAATAGCTGAGCAACAACAGCACGAGCTACAGGTGTCATTATTGCCCAATGCGCGGTCGCCTTTTAAAGCAGACAGCACCGACCCTAAGCACCGTCTGGCCATGCTAAAGCTGGCTATAAAAAATACCCCGCTACAAATCAATGAGCTTGAGCTGTGGCAAACGCCGCCGGTCTATACCATTGATAGTGTAAAAACCTTACGCGCGCGCTACCCGCACGATGACCTGATATTTATCATGGGCATGGACAGCGCGCAGAGTTTGGATAAATGGAGAAATGGTCTGGCGCTGACCGATCATGTCAATTTATGGGTATTTAATCGGCTGAGTATTGGCGAAAATGACCCTATTATTAATAATAATGATGAAAATACTATTGCACAAGAAAAGCTTATTAATCAAGACTTAGTAACGTCAAACCTTACTGCACTGCAATCTCAGCTTCCCATAGCATTGCAACACTTCATCACTGACTCGGCTACTGACCTTGTCGCGCCAGCTTTAAAATCTTTAACAGCCAGCAGTAACTTGAAAAACGCCGCTCAAGGACGCATTTATATAGACCCGCGCCCTGTGGCAGCGATATCAAGCACCCAAGTACGTCAACAGCTGCGCAAGCAAGGTTCGCAAAACGCAACTTTACAGCCAATAAATGCTATCATTAACCCGACTGTACCCAATTCGTTCGCTAAATGGCTAAATCCTGCCGTTTATCAATATATTATCGACCATCAGCTATATTCTGCTGCTCAATTCCGTTAAAATCGCCTTATACGTTTAACTTTACCTATTTTATCCATGTTGCCGTAAAAATACCTGCCTATTTACCTATTTTTCAAGGGCGCGTGAGCACAAGCAATGTGATGATTTACTATTTTATTTTTAATATTTATGATTGAAGAGAAGACCATTTATGACCAATACCATGACTGAAGAACGCTTAAAAGAATGCTTAGCGGTAGTCGAAAACACGCTTGACGATATGAAAGCAAAAAATATCACTGTTTTAAACGTAGAAAATCTAACGGACGTGATGGAGCGCATCGTCATCGCTGACGGTACTTCAAAACGCCACGTCCGTGCGATGGCAGACAGCGTCGGCGCTGAAGTTAAGCAAGCGGGTTTTATGCCACTTGGCCGTGAAGGCGGTACCGATTCTGACTGGACGCTGATTGATTTGGGCTCTGTTGTCGTACATATGATGACGCCAGCTGCGCGTGAGTTCTATGACTTAGAAGGCCTATGGTCGTCACCTGATCAATTGGCTGAGCTGGTCGCTGTACCGCGTGAGAAGAAAACCGCAGGTCGCCGTAATAAAAATAAATAATCTTGTTTGTTAACAGCACTGTTTAAAAAAAGACCAGAGTCAACTCTGGTCTTTTTTTGTTTAAAATTTGGTACAGATAAAGGTTAAATCGCTAAAGCCATATAATCACAAGCCTGATTAGGCTAAGATAATAGCCATCTTTAACATCACTAATGAGTTAACCACTCGCCTAATAAATCCCTATCGATTAGGATAATCCATGAGCATAGAGCAAATAGCATCTTTTAGCCAAAAAAATAGTGCTGATTTCAATCAACCCTTACCGCTACATATTGCCAATCTAGTCTGCGTACGTGCTGGCAAAGCCATGCCGTTTGCGCGTGAGCAGATGAGCGCCATTGATAAAGCACCCATCAAGGAATCGGTTGCGGTCAATTTTATGGGTCTGAGCACTGATGAACAAGCCGATAGACGCCATCATGGCGGCCCGCTAAAAGCTGTACATCAGCTAGCGACGTCAACTTATGACAAGATAAATACAGAGTTTGGCTTAAAGGTACGCGTTGGCACACTGGGTGAAAACTTAACGACTGAGGCGGTCAATGGCCTGCCTGCAATGGATGAGTCGACGGTGTGTATCGGTGATGTTTTTCAGTATGGTCAAGATGAAATCATTAATGGGAATGGTGGCGATAGTGTTCAATTACGCATCGTGCAACCGCGCCGTCCCTGCTACAAAATCAATGACCAAATCGGACAGTTTAAACTGAACAAAGTGCCTAATATCGCCTCTTGGGTGACCAAGCAAGGTATCGCTGGCTGGTATTTTCAGGTTGTACGTGATGGTATGATTAACACTGATTTGCCGGTTTATCTCATCGAACGCCCCTATCCTTTTGCGACGCTTGAAAAGCTATGGCAACTGGCCAATTCAAAAGAGAAATTTGATGCTGAGGTTATCGAGCCGTGGCTGGCGATTGAATGTTTGGAAGACAGTTGGAAAACGGTTTTGGCGAAGAAAATCCGCAAGGATTAAAAAGCTTTAAAAATATCTCAATCTTATCTATCTACTATCAATATCAGATAAAGCTAAGCATCATCGCCCACCCTTATTCATACAGAGCATTTCATGGCAAAAAATATCTTTTTAGCATTCGCATGTGCCTTAACGCTGCCCCTCATTGGCTGCGTGACCACTCATAATGTCCAAATAGCGACCAGCGAGCCTTTCGTCATCGATAGCGAAACCTATCAAGCTACGGGCAAAAGCGAGCGTATCAAAACCATTATTTTGCATTATACGGTGAGTAATAATGCCCGCGCTATCAAGCTTTTGACTACTGGTGACGTCAGCGCTCACTATCTGATTTTGGATAATAACGATAATAAAATTTATAACTTAGTGCCCGAGGGCGAACGCGCGTGGCATGCTGGCACGGGCGGTTTTGCTGGTAGAACGATACTCAACGATACCTCTATCGGCATCGAGATTGTCAACCCAGGCATCAAACCTGAATATCGAGACGCCTTAAAAAGCGGTGCGCTCGACTATCATCCTTATGAGCACTATGTCGAATTTAATGAGGTTCAGATTCGAAAAGTAGCGCAGCTGGTACAAGACTTGGCGAAAATATATAATATCTCAGCAAAGAATATCATCGGTCATGCGGATATGGCACCGTCGCGTAAAATCGATCCTGGTGCTAAATTCCCTTGGGAGCGACTGCATAAGGAGTACGGCATTGGGGCTTGGTATGATGAGTTTGATAAGCAATTCTTTATGAATCAAGACGCGTTTGCCGCGGCAACGATACCTGAGATTAAGCAAGCGTTTCGCGATTATGGTTATCAAATCAATGACACAGACGCGTGGGATAAAGCCAGTCGCGATGTCGTGTATGCCTTTCAATTGCATTTCCGTCCGCAGCAGCCAACGGGCGAGCTGGATTTAGAAACTTATGCGATACTACGTGCACTCAATAAGAAGTATGCTGGTCGTGATGACTTTTATTAATGGATAAAAAAATAGTAGGAGACATAACCATGAGCAACTCACAATACAACGAGAAAAATGAGCAAGACGAGCTACAGAAATATCTGGAAGAAAAAGCAAGGCAGGAGCAAGAACAGGAAATAAAAAAAGAACAAGAACATGAGCAGCTGTCGGCTTATGAGGCTTGTGTGTTAAGAGAAAGCGCAAAGATTCATGAGTTGATTGCTGAGGCGCAGAAAGGGAAAGCTGATTAGGAAAAAATATGGATAAAGAAATCATCTTTTATGATCTTCGTATGCTAGTGAAAGCAGAAAATGGAGCTTACACTTTAAGTATTTCTGTTGAAAGTGGTTTCGCAGAATATAACGTGATCATAGATATAAATGCTCAAGACTTCAAAATAATCGAGAACGATAAATATAGAGTGGCATTGCTTCAAGCTGCGCTACATAGACCCTTTCAACTTCAAGAAACTACATTAGACAAGAGTGAACAACGATATTACTTAGATAAGATACTTCATGCGAATGAATCTGAGGTCAATACTTTTCTTACAAAGCTAGACCATGGACAAGCTAACGGTGCAATATCTAACATGGTGCGTAAATCAAGTGACAGAGATATAGAAAATCTTCGTAATGGCGACTGGTTTTATTGAAAAGCTCGTAGTGTGCACCTAGCGCACCGATTAAAATTAAAGTTCAGACTAATTTATCATAAAATGGTCATTCAGAGGCGCGTTTTAGCCCCGACTGCAGCGGTATCCTGCTGGTTTGGGCGAGTTGCGATGGGTAGGTTTTGGGTGGCGACGCGGAGCAAGCGACGACCCAAACCGTAGCCAGCGTCTCGTCCAAACTAGCAGATACAAGCGGAAGGCGGGATTAGCTCCCACATAAAACCAAATTCCAAACACAAAAAAGGTGAGCCTAAGCCCACCTTTTTTTATGTTTAAAATTAACTCAAACTATCTTAACGCAACCAAGCCCGCGCATTACGGAACATACGCATCCACGCGCCGTCTTCATCCCATGCTTCTGGTTTCCAGCTATGATTGTAGGCACGTAGCGTACGCTCAGGGTGCGGCATCATGATGGTGACGCGACCGTCGGTGCTACACAGACCAGTGACACCGCCGACCGAACCGTTTGGATTGAGCGGATAAGTCTCAGTTGGATAACCTTGGCTGTCGACAAAGCGCATGGCGAGCTGACCGTGTTTTTCCATACCGTCGATCTCGGTATTGTCCAGCGTGGCATAGCCTTCACCGTGCGCGACAGCGATTGGTAAAATACTGTCTTGCATACCTTTGAACAGGATAGACTTGGTACGCTCGACTTTGACGTTGACCGTACGCGCTTCAAATCGCGCCGACTTATTGGCGATAAAGCGTGGGAAGTTTTCCGCACCCGGTATGAGGTCTTTTAACTGCGCCATCATCTGACAGCCGTTACAGACACCGAGTGAGAAGGTATCAGGACGGGCAAAGAAGCGTACAAACTGCATGCGCAATTCGTCATGGAACAAGATAGAGTTCGCCCAGCCAGAGCCTGCGCCGAGGACGTCACCATAACTAAAGCCACCACAAGCGACCAGACCGTCGAAGTCGCGTAGGTTAATACGACCTTCAAGTAAATCGCTCATATGGACGTCGACCGCTTCAAAGCCTGCTTGGGTAAAGCCTGCGGCCATTTCGGTCTGACCGTTGACGCCTTGCTCACGCAGGATAGCGACTCTTGGCTTGCTTTCACGGCTAGCTAAATATGGCTCTTCAACTTTTTGATTGAGGTCAAAGTTTGGTGCAGCGATAAGCCCTTGATGGCTGGCATCGCTGATTAAGTCATACTCTTGCTGTACGCACGCTGGATTGTCACGGCGGCGGGCAATTTGATAGCTGACCTGACTCCATTCTTGTTGTAGCTCAGAACGGCTAAAGCGTAAGGTATCATCGCCCATATGTAGCGGCGTTTGAATAATGAGGCTGTCTTCCTCACAGCTTTGACCGACGAGGCTCAGCATATCGCTGATGTTAAATTCTTCTGCCAATTGCATAAGAGCAGCGACGTTTTCTGGTAAGACTTGAATGACCGCGCCCAGCTCTTCACTGAATAATTGACCGAGTAGGTTTTTATCGTCCAATGACAGCTTGATACCTTGACGACTGGTAAATTGCATCTCTGCAATCGTCGCTAGCAATCCACCATCGCCGATATCGTGATAAGCGCTAATGACGCCTTGGGCATTACCCGCTTGGATGAAGTTAAAGAAATCGATTAAATCGCTTGGCTTTTCAAGGTCAGGACATTCATTGCCCAATTGGCTTGCCGTTTGCGCAAGGATTGAACCGCCAAGGCGCAGTTTACCTTTTGACAAATCAATACGATAGAAGGCGCTATCACCATTGATTAGCTCAGGTGTTAAGGTTTTTGCCACATCAATAACAGGCGCAAAAGCCGTAATCACAAGACTCATTGGCGAAACGACTGATTTATCTGTGCTGCCGTCTTTGTTGATATCTGTCCAGTTGGCACGCATCGATAGCGAGTCTTTACCAACAGGAATCGCTATACCGAGTGCTGGGCATAGCTCTTCACCGATCGCATGCACAGCGTCAAAAAGCGCAGCGTCCTCAGTGTCATCGCCGCAGGCTGCCATCCAGTTCGCTGACATAGTGATGTCTGATAACTGGTTAATACGCGCGCCAGCAATATTGGTAATCGCCTCACCGACTGCTAAGCGCGCAGAAGCTTTTGGGCTAATAAGGGCAACAGGCGTACGTTCACCAACGCTCATCGCTTCACCGCTCATCGGCTGACCATCTAGCGCTAATAAACCAGACGCGGTAACGGCGCAATCGGCAACCGGCACTTGATAACGACCGACATATTGATCACGGACTACCATACCCGTGATAGAGCGGTCACCGATGCTAATCAAGAAAGACTTACTGGCAACGGTTGGATGACGTAGCACATCTTTGATAGATTCAGCTAAATTAAAGTCATTGAGCTCAAGCGGTGGCAATTCTTTCTCTTGACGGCTAAAGCTACGCTGCATCTGCGGCGTTCCACCGAGCAGTACTTGCATCGGCATATCGACTGGCTGCTCATCGAGCATCTCATCATCAACGATAAGCTGACGAACTTCCGTCGCTACGCCTAAGATAGCATACGGACAGCGCTCACGGGCACAGATGGCATCAAACTGATCTTTACTCTCTGGGCGAATCGCTAACACATAACGCTCTTGCGCTTCGTTCGACCAGATAGCCATCGGTGACATTCCCGCTTCCAGCGACGGGATTTTACGCAGGTTTAAATGGGCGCCCATATCATGGTCATCGACCAGCTCAGGCATAGCGTTTGACAGACCGCCTGCGCCGACGTCATGAATAGAGACGATGGGGTTACCGTCTTTACTAGCATTGCTGGTATTACTGGCATCAGCGTCATTTCCCGACGCTTCATTTCCAGCTAAGGCCCAGCAGCGATCGATCACTTCCTGACAGCGACGCTCCATCTCGGCGTTATCGCGCTGCACAGAAGCAAAGTCCAAGCCTTCATCTAGCTCGCCGCTATCGACAGACGATGCTGCGCCGCCGCCCAAACCGATTTGCATCGCAGGGCCGCCAAGAACGATCAAGAGATCACCTTGTTGAATGGCATTTTTTTCTATTAGGTTACGTTTGATGTTACCGTAACCACCTGCCAGCATGATGGGCTTATGATAGCCGCGCATTTGGCTGCCATCTTTTGCTGCTGAAGTGTCTAATTGGAAACTACGGAAATAACCACATAAGTTTGGACGACCAAACTCGTTCGAGAAATTGGCTGAGCCGAGTGGCGCTTCGGTCATAATCTCAAGGCTGGTGGCCATACGATCGGGCGTTCCATAGTCCTTTGTGCTTACTTGCCCCGACTGCTCCCATTTTTCCGCAAGCTCTGGAATATGCAGATGTGATACATGGAAACCCGTCAGACCGGCTTTTGGCTTACCGCCACGTCCCGTTGCGCCTTCATCACGAATCTCACCGCCCGCACCTGTCGCTGCACCCGCATAAGGCGCAATCGCCGTTGGATGGTTATGGGTTTCAACTTTCATTAAGATATCGATTTCTTCTTTATGAAAGCCATAAGGATGGGCAGAATTTGCATCCGTGGCATCTGTCGGCACTGGGTAGTAACGCAGCCCCTTAGCACCAGCCATCACCGCGGCGTTGTCTTTATAAGCCGACAAAATACCTTGTGGATTGGCTTTATAAGTATTCTTAATCATCTGAAATAGGGATTTTGGCTGTACTACACCATCGACTGTCCATTCAGCGTTGAAAATCTTATGACGGCAATGCTCTGAGTTGGCCTGTGCAAACATCATCAGCTCAACGTCAGTTGGATTACGCTTTAGCTCATTAACGTAGGCATTCATTAGATAGTCGATATCTTCGCTCGACAAGGCAAAACCAAATTCTTTATTGGCATTCTCTAGTGCTGATTGACCTTGACCGATGACGTCGATGCGATTAAGCGACGCTGGCTGTTCATCATCAAACAGCTTATTTACGTCATTTAAATCATAAACTAGGCTTTGGGTCATACGGTCAAACAATAATTGCTCAGCGGCTTTAGATAACTTGTTATTGGTCGCGCTCAATTCACCGTCTGCTTTTGCGTCAATCGTTAGGGTATAAACGATAACGCGCTCGACGCGTTTAATCTCAATATCACAGTTATTAAAGATATCGGTCGCTTTACTGGCCCACGGCGAAATCGTCCCAAAACGCGGACCGACGATCACTTGTATTTGATTGTCCTCTGGGGCGGCAAGTTGAATATCGGCATGCACCCCAAACAAATCCAGCGCTTTTTTCTGCTCATCACCTACGAGGTCGCGCGATAGCACATAAACCTGCTGAGTATGAATCTGGCTGACATTTAGCTCGGTTTTTTGCTGAAACTGACTGATGAGTTGCTGCGTCTGAAAATCGGTAAGAAACGGTTGTCCGGCGATGGTCATCATAAAGGCATAATCCGTAAGATCAAGGCATCTCTGCCATGCAAAGTAAATGGTCTGCGTATTATAACAAGAAGCCCTGTAATAAGCAGGTCAAAACCGAGATAAAAAGCTTTTCAAAACAGAAATATTGCTCAGCTGGCGTCACAATTTTTACCTAATTCTTGTAAACCTTACAAACACTCACATCGCATTACTGGCGACCTATATAAATAAGAGAGTGATAATCGCTATTCTAGTTGGCAGTTGCGATGAGTTAAGCGCCTTATAACAAGCTAATAAATATAAAGAGCTTTAAAACTATATCTATAACCTGCTCATAAAAATTATTATAAACGGCGCTGGCTTGTCTAAACTGAATGATTAATAAGCAACCTTAAGTTAAACAAAAACCACTTACTATAATGATAAAAGGACAAACCTAATGAGTAACCAAGAGCATATCGCGAAAATTCAAGAAGTCATTAAAGACGTAAAATTTGCCATGATGAGTACTACCAATAAAAAAGGTGACATTCATGCTTGGCCGATGACCACCAATAAAGCCGATGTCGCTGCCAAAGAAATTTGGTTTATCGGTGATAAAACCTCAGACGTCGTCAAAGACATTCAAAACGATGCCAGAATTGGATTAACATACGCTACTCAAGATGAAAAGAATTACGTTTCTATCAGTGGTAACGCTGAATTATCAACCGATAAAGACAAGTTAGATGAGCTATGGTCGCCTGTTTATAACGCCTTTTTTGCTGAAGGTAAAGAAGATGAAAACGTCCAATTGATTAAAGTGGTACCACATGGTGCCGAGTGCTGGATTAGCGGTAGCTCAGTGGTCAATATGTTTAAAATGGCAACTGCAGCGGTGCAAGAAGGTAAAACTGCTGAAGATTTAGGCGAGACTTTCTCCGTCTCTCTATAACCTCGCTTTCTGTAAGTTTTGCTGTCTTAATAATAAAAAAATAAAAAACAAGACATCTATTTGAACGCCAGTAAATTTTTATTTACTGGCGTTTTTTGTTTTTAATTTTGCCAATATGTTTATGACCTTGCTCGTTGTTTTTGGCACATTAAAGCTTACAAAGCGTCACAGCGTATTACAGAGCAGCTATATCGTTTTATTAAGCAACTTTATTATATTAATAACTGATTCCACACATAATGAGTCATCGGCTAAGAGTTATTAATCATTCATCAATTATCTGCCGATAGCTTTTGAACCTAAAACTCAAACTGTCTATTTCAATAGTAAAGGATAACTATTATGAGTAAACAAGCGCAAATGGACACCATCCAAGCGATGGTAAAAGACATTAAATACACCATGATGACCACGCGCAATGGCGAAGACCATTTGCACTCTTGCCCAATGAACACCACCGAAACCAGCATTGGCGCCAAAGAGATTTGGTTTATTGGACACACGCCATCTGAAACTGTCGATAACATTAAGCAAAATGCAGAAGTAAATTTGGCTTATACCTCGAAAGGTGACGATAAGTATTTGTCTATTTCTGGTACCGCTGAATTGGTCGAGGATGCAGAGAAACTCGATGAGCTATGGTCGGTTATGTATAACGCCTATTTTGTGCAAGGCAAAGAAGACCCAAGGGTACAGCTGATTAAAGTGGTGCCGCATGGGGCGGAATACTGGGCGAATGGTAATGCGATTACCAGCGCGGTGAAAATGACGGCGGCGGCAGTTACTGATACAGCGATTGAAAAAAGCTTAGGGGAAAATTTCTCTATCGAGCTTTGATGTTTTCATAATGAAGTAGAAGCAAAGTAATTAGAATAGAAAAACGCCAGTCGCTTAATGCAACTGGCGTTTTTTATACAGACTAAACTGACGGTTAAATCAAAAAGAGCTAACCGCTTTGTTTTAAATACGGCCAAGCCGCTCTTAAGTAAATCATCATCGACCATAAGGTTAAAATTACCGCCGCCACCATCAAGACATACCCTATCATTTCAAGCGATTGCCAATTTAACAATAACACAGTGATGGCGATCATCTGAAAAGTGGTTTTGAGTTTACCAACATAAGAAACGGCGACACTGGTGCGATTGCCAAGCTCCGCCATCCACTCGCGTAGCGCCGAGACGGCAATTTCACGCGAGATAATCACAATCGCGGCAATCGCCATAATGATATTGGGATGCCATTGCACCAAAATAATCAGTGCGGCTGCGACCATGAGCTTATCAGCGACTGGGTCTAAGAAGCGCCCAAAAGCAGAGACCACGTTAAGCTTACGAGCAAAATAACCATCGAGCCAATCGGTCACCGCGGCGATAATAAACACACCGGTCAACAGCAAATGACGCAGCAAACTGTCGCTAAATTCGCTCATACCTACCCGCGCGATGACATTGTCCGAAATCGCTGGCATGCCAATTCCCATGGCGGGTGGCCAATAAGCAATCGCCACAAACAGCGGAATCATTAAAATACGCGCAATCGTAAGATTGTTGGGTAGGTTAAAGATACTTCTGTCGTTTGGCGTTGGTAGCGGTTTTTGTTCTGGTGTGTGCAGCGGTGTACTCTCGGTCATGACAAACCCAGTTTATAGTCAGCGATAAGAATGTGGCTAGCTTAGCATTTTTCAGCCATGTCGTCATGCTTCTGTACAGGTCGGTTTTGGCTTTACTCAATTGCAAGTGTTTTTGAGCAAAAAATCCTTAGCAAAATGTTTGTTATGAATATTTTTAGCCAATAATCGGCGGACAATAAACCAAAACGTAATGACATGTAAGCAAGCTAGGTAAATCGGCTAATTTCAGTTATGATGACTGAGGAATAAATACAGTTGTACACTGGAAATTGTAAGCAGATGTGATAATTTCTTGAAATCATAGATTTTGTCATCATCTTTATATTAACAATAATAAATCTTGATCAATTTACTTGTGGCTCGTTAATCAGTAGTAGCTCGGTCGCATGATAAGTTTTCCTCAGCCCACGACACCTCCTTCGTGGGCTCTTTTTTTGCCCTTAAGATACTGATTTATATAGGTTTTATTTTTCTATATATTGAATTGACCACCAATTTGACCACCATCTGCTCAAAATTTTGCTAAGTTGGTCACTATAAATAATATCGTAATGCCTTCTTACTACCCTACCAAATTTCAAATCAACTCAAGTCTCACATTAAAGACTAGTTAGTAATTCCTACTACTATCTAGCGTTCTCTAATATGAACATAACCTCAGAAATAGAGTATTTCATATAGTTGCCCACAAGTGATTAATCAGTTAAAGTTGACTAATATTTAGCTACTTGCTAACAGCTGTTAACATATGAGGTGTGTAGTATGAGTCAGTACAATTTAGCTTTGATTTCTCGTGAGGTAGATGAACAAATAATCTATCAGCGTGCTGGTGATGGGTATGTCAATGCTACAGCTATGTGTAAAGCAGCGAGTAAAATGTTAGGCCATTATCTTGAGAACCAAGCGACAAAGGCTTATCTGAAAGAGGTTTCAGCCGATATCGGAATTCCGATATCGGAAATAGTACAGGTTATTAAAGGTGGTGATCCACAGCTACAAGGTACTTGGGTTCACCCTGACGTAGCTATTCATCTTGCCCAATGGTGCTCACCTAAATTTGCTGTCCAAGTTAATAAATTTATTAGGGAATGGATGCAAGGCGAAAATCCATTGCAAAAAGCTCTAAACCAATGGCAGTTTTATATTGATCGAGCATCCTTAGTAAATAATTCCGTACCGCAAAATTACTTTAGCGTATTTAAAGAAGCTGCTCCATTAATGGTGACACTTATACAAAGCGGTGTCTTAGTTGACGATAAGACAGTTCCGGATATTTCTATTGGTTCTCACTGGGCAACCTACTGGAAAAAGCAAGAACTAGCTCTTGATCACGGTGAGCCTACTAATTATCTGCATTTTTATCCAGAGAGTTATCCTCAATCTGTTTCAAATCCTCAGAGCGTCAAAGCTTATCCTTTGAGCGCTCTTTCAGATTTTAGAATATGGCTAGAAGGCATTTATTTACCTGAAAAATTTCCAAAATATATGCTCTCTAAACAAAAACAAGGTCACATAGAAGCTGGTACCGCAAACAAATTAATAGATGCTTTTTCACCCAAAAGAATTAACTAGTCAAACCAGAAAAGGACTTCACCCATGAAAAAGCTAATATTAGCCGCGGCACTATCTATCTTTGCCTTATCAAGCAATAGCGCTGTGACCACGATTGATAATCCATTTCAAAGCAATACCACCTTGAAACAGCCTGTCGAGGTCGATCATCCGTTATTTACTAAAGGTAAAGGCGGCGCTCAATGTAAGAATCTACCTAGCACTTGCGGACAGATGGTGAGCTGCGAGCAAGCCAAGCAAGCGCTTAAGTGTGGCAATACTAAGCTAGACCGTGACAAAGATGGCGTACCATGCGAGTCAATATGCCCAGGTGGCTAATTGGCGCTGCTGTATTGTCCTTAGCTGCCTGCACTCCTTCCCAAGATAGAAGTTACGCTAGTAAGTTCGTTTCTGGTAATACTGTGGTACATGAAATGTTTTGGGGAGCCGATCATAAGACGCCCTACCCTTTCACCACGTCAGGCGAGATATTGTGTGTCTATTACCCTGATTTTGGCATTGAAGTGTATTTTGAACCTGCGGGCTACAGTAAAGACTCGTCTATTGGTACGCCGCTTAATAAGGCCGCTGCTAAGGCTTTGAAGCGTGATGGTATGAAGCCGAATGTGCCATATAGTATTAAGAAAGGTGCTGACTTGAGTGAGGCTGTAGAGGTTGGGTTGAAGGCATGTGATGAGGGTGGTAGAGAGGCTTGAGAATAAAAACAGCAATCAAAGGGACCATGCATCTCACTTACAAAATGCAATCCTCGCTAACTTAGAGTTTTTAAATACAAACTTAATCCATCAAGGAATGAAGTTGGCAGAGAGAATGGATATTTTGAAAAAGCAGGCTGAACAGATGCAAAATGTACTCAGTAATAGCCCTACTATTAAAAGACTTGATAAGAAGTAGATCTCACAAACCTACGTATCGCTGACTTGATTAGATTTTAAATTTCAATATGCGCGTTGATGGCCTGTTTGAGGATTCGCGCTTTATCAAGCTCGCCATCATGGCGTGAGTGCTGCAGCCGGTTTCCTGAATTCTACGATACCCATTAGGGCGTTAAGTTGTTTACGCCCTAATACGCTCAATCCTGAGCCCATCTATCTTGTTGTTTGATAGGTCCTGTTATGGACTCAAGAAATTCAATTAGTGCTTAAATAGATGTGAGCAAATTTGCGTGCATCTACCATCTTTATGGACTGACAAAATTAGATAACCCCAAGTTTGAGGACATCTGCCCCACTGGGGATTGTGGTACGAAAACATCTCCTTTTATGAACACGCAAAATTGAATTATTTCCAATGACTCAAATCTCCATCTGATACCCACTGACCAACTTTGAGCGGTGCTACCCTTAACTTACGCACGGTGTGAAAGCTGAATAACACTCAAAATAGATAAGTCCAAGTTTGGACGCATCTGTTCCAAGCGTAAACCACATCTCTACCACTCACCTTGTTGAGCATGATTGCCGTTGGCGGTAATGCTCTGTCTTTTGCATTGATTCTTAAATTCCGTCACTGGCGGGAGTTAAATAGCGCCCAAAATAGATAAATCCAAATTTGGTTCTATCTACTTCTCTCTAAGATGTCCGAAAACCCCTCTCTACGGTGTCCGAAAAGTCTTGATTCATACGCAAAGTAGGATTCCCACAAACTGTGGGTATTGTCCAGTTCAGTTACTAATACTCGTTGCGGGCGTGCTCTATTCTTTTATCAAGTGCAGCCTTTTCCACTTTCTCAGTAATCGCTATGAGCTGCCTTAATTCATCATCATTTAACATTGAGTAGTCTAGTGTTTGCTGTGGCTCAACATCTCTGATTAGTGTTACGTCCTTGATTGGCTTATCGATACCTAGCAGCTTGGCTTGTCCAATAGTTGCCATAATCAAGGCGTTTGGGTTGTTGTCTTCAATTGCCATCTGCTTGGCTAACTGTAAATCTTGTATCAGGTCCTTTAAATCAGGTAGTCGCATAGTGTGCCCCTATAAGCTTTTGCTCTAGTTGTTGATACTCAAGTAAAATTCGATTAAACGTGCGCTGGTGCATTCCTTTAGGTCGTTCACCTATGCCATGAGCAACGCCTGATTGCCAACCTAAACGCTGTCTAATTGCATCAGCACGACTGAATAATCGGTCAATGGGCTGTTGTAGCTGTGAGCCGTAAGGAACGCTCAGGCAATGTCTGCAGACGTAAGTCCCTGCACAATATAAAACGCCCGTACGCTTTGAGCATGATGGACATAAAAACCAGTAACGATAATTGCCATAGTTGCACGAGGTCTTTGCTAGCTCAATGTTGTAGCTGTGATGCTTGCCTTTATGTTTATAGCTCACTGGTAGGCTGTCAGGCTGTGTTATGCGTAACTGTTCAAGATAGCTGCTAATGCTCAGTCTAGGATAGTCATTCAGACTTGAAGTAGTGGCAATGGCTGGCATGATTATCTCTATTCGTTATCTAAATCATTAAGTAACTTTATAACCTTGATTATATCATGGATTAATTTACACCTATAAAGCAATGTCTTAATTACTGCAGACATGAAAAAGGCAGATGTTAATATCTGCTAAAGCTACTTTGTATGCCACTAAAATCCGCTAAAGTTGCTAAAGTTCGTTCTAGCCCTTTGGTTATAGGGCGTTTGGCTTAGCTAGCTACCTGCTAAGGTGCTGCTAGAGTTGCTATAGTTCTGCTAAAGTTCGTTTGAATTACCCAAGTTTAGCGGTAGATTAGCAAGTTTAGCAATGCTTAGCAGATGACCCGCTAAAGTAAAGCCCTTAACTGGTAAGGGCTGTAGGTAAGTCTAGCAAGTTTAGCGGGTTTTTCAGGTCGTTAATCAATAATCAGTCTAGGATTAACATAAACTAAGCGCCTGCGCACATCACTTTCAAGCCTAATATGCCCCATACTTTCCAAGTCATCTAGTAAGAAGTTTAGTTTTTTGCCTCTTAGCGCATTGGGTGCGTTCTGCGTCACATAAGACTTATTCAATACCGCGGGTTTATAAGCTTTTGCCTTACTGACTAACCATATGCTGAGCTTCTCAAGGTCGCTTTGCTCACCGGTTGGCGTTGCATCTTGATAGCGTAAGCGTTCGGCCGTTGAGTATTCCACCAACATAAACGCTCGTTTAATATCGTCTGTGGTGATAGTTTGTCGCTTGTCAAAGAAGGCTATCAATGAGGCTATTCGACTTGCATTCTCTGCCATTCTTGAGGCGTACGCTTTGAGGTACTCCAATGTTTTACCCTTGGCCTGCCTATTCTCTATCACCTGCATGTGCTCATAAAACACTTGTTCTGTTTGTGCGTCATGCCAGCGCATCTTAAAGCGTTTGGGTGCTCCTTTGTCATCTGTAGGCGCGTTGCTAGCCACTGGGTCTAGTAGATCATTGCATCTGTCCCAATAGGCAATTAGGTCAGTATCTCTATACGGGCTTTGCTGTCGGCGGTTGATATCGTCCCACGTCCTATAACCTTGTAAGCTGTCAGGGCAAGCAATTAAAGCTCGAGCTAAGAACCCTTGCTGATTCATCATATCATCGGTTAATGCTGGTTCTAAAATGATACGTTGAGCCATCAACATCAACGTCATGCGTACGTTAAAAGCTTTTGTATGCGGGTTAGCATGCTGTGTTTTCATTGAACGCGTGCGATTCACTTCACCGCCGCTATAAAGGTCTGTAATAGCTGCAAGTGCGTTACCAGCTGTGTCACCTTTCATCGTGTGACCATTGAAGAATTGCGCCGCATCATCAGTTGACCAGGATGCGTCTGTGATTTCACTACTGACAAACTTATCCAGTATCGGCTCAATAGTTGCATCTTTGAATAGCCGCTCAGGGTTATATGGTGCTGGGGTGGTTGCTTGATACTCCTTTAGTTCTGGACCCTTAAGGCTGGCAAGCTGTAATTTATGTTCATTATGCCTGATTATGTATTCTTCATATCTCTTTTGTTCATGCTCTTTTATCTTATAGTGGGTTAAGTCCATAGCTTGCGTTTTACCGCTGCCGCTTTCGCCCTCAGTGATAATAATTAGGCTAGTTGGCATGTGCTTGTAACCAAACGGCGCATCAACATGAGCCTGTCCCATATGCGCCAATCCCCCTAAGAGACATTGACCAACCATAGCCTCGGGTACTTGTGTGTAGTGGGCAATCTTCTTAATAACCCTCTGTAGCAGTCCGCTCCAAGCCTCTATTGGATAAGGTGTTTGCTTGCTTGGGTCTGTGCTCAGTGATTCGGGTTCGGGCCATCCTACGCTCCTGAGCTCAACTATCTTTGTATCATCAAGGGTTAGTATGGCTTTATAACTTAAGTTGCCATAATCCAAGTGCTCTAACACTGTGCGCTCGCTGGTAATGATTGCTCTAACGTTTGCACCGATAAGCGGCTTGGTAACCTCGTCTTTAACGTCCGCTGTTGCCATGATAGTCACGCATGAATCTTGCGCAAAATGCTTAACCATATCATTGAATGACCATTCGTCACGGCTGGCTAGTATCGTCACATTCTCAGCCATCAATAGATAAGCAAGCTCTACTGCATCAGCTATGTTATTAACGGCTATCAGTTCGTGCGTGCTGTCCATCTTACCAATGATGAATGCGCCTGTTTCAAACGGGTCAGTAACGACATAATCCTTGGGTTTACCGTTTGGTGGAACGCATAATAAGCTTACCGGCTCATAGTCTTTATTATGCAAAACAAGCCCAGTCATGCCAGCTGTGGGCAAGATGTCACCTTGATTTACTGACAAATTAACTTTAATATCTAACAAGCTATTAGGCCTTAAAATATCGTATAACTTTTTTAATAAAACATCGCCTTGTAACGTCTGCTCCGTTGCCGGTTGATGGTCGCCTAAGACGCTAACTAAACCCGCCTTGCCGCGGGTTTTTTCATGGGTGGCTGTTTGGGGTGTGGTGGTCATCTTCTCCCCCTTGTTTTTGACTGGTTCGGCTTGCGCTGCTCTCTATACTTCTTGTAGTAGCTTTTGCGCTTGGCGTGCTTACGGCTTTGCTTTGGCGGGTAGCTCTTATTAGTAGGCACAAGCATCTACCTTACCAAAGCCAGTTTGGGCTAAGGGTTCGTTGATAGTGTCCAGTTGGCTATAAAGCAGATTAATCCAAGTATCGGCGGCATCTTGTGACAGACGCGCTAATGATATGGCTGCATGGGGTTCTATTTGACGGGTAGCGATAAGATGGAATAACTGCCCCATGTCATGCAAGGTAGTAGCGGCGGCATTAATATCACATGCAATATCGGATAGCATGATAGACGGCATTAAGATCACTTCGTCATCATCGGCGGCGGTGCAATCTATTATCTTGATTTGGTGTTTGCTGCCATACAGGGCGTTAATGGCTTGGCGGTTTGCTGGCGTGTCATGGAATAATGACGGCAAGGCATCATCAGGGCTGCTACGCCCATCAGTATCAAAGGAATATTCTATATTTGCATGACGGATAACAAGGCGGTTGCCGCGCTTGTCGCTGCTCGATTGCAGCTTATAGGTGTCATTGCTTACGGCTGCCCACAGAACGCTGTCACCTGCCTTGAATGTGGCTGGTGTGCTGTTAGTAGTGGTTTGAGTGTTTGAGGTCGTACGGATTGAATTAGGCATGATAGCCTCCTGAATGATTTGTGTGTGTGGGGTAATTCTTAAAAAAGGGTATAAACGGGACTACAACAACCGCATTCAGGCGGCGGAACTTATTTCCCCAAAGGGGTGTTTTATTAGGTTCACTCATCCCGTCATAACTTACGTCACTGTGTCCAGCGCCATAGGTATAACGATTACTACTGGTAATGATTTTATCTGCGCCCGTGGTAACTGTCTGGGTGTTAATCAGGTCAGTTTTAGACACAAAAATAGCCAAAGGTTGACGACTTGGCTTTGCCGCTGAATGTTTTGTTGTGGTGCTATGATAGCGTTTGTTATCACGACTTGTAAAGCACTGACTTTCACTATTATCAAAATCCGAAAAATGGGTAACCGCCCCTGTTACATCATTTTTTTTACATCTCAGCATAAGCTGATATTTAGTAATTTCCTCTGATTTAGCGCACATATTTGCAATGCTGCTATTAAAACTCGAATTCATGTCATATAGGCTCGAATTCATGTCATTTAGACTCGAATTTGCCCCGTGACGGGGTGTAAGCTTGTTTCTAGTGTAATTGCTACTCATGGCTTGTTGCCTCCGCTTGGTACGGTAATGCGTGTTCACAAAACATCTCGCTAACAATACCTGCCAGCTCGCTATTGGTCAGTAGTGCTGCTTTGACTGCCACAAGCACGCCTTGGCTAACATCGTCTTTTGTATTGATAGCATCTAGCGCGGTAGCTAGGTGGTCGGTATTAATATAAATATCTTGTACGCGGTCATTCATAAGACGTAAGTAAAGGCTATCCACAGTTACTAGGCGCGGCTCTAATACGTCATTAGACTGGTGCATGTGCTGCTCCTTTGATGTCGTTGTTATCGGTGTGCTCAATTTCTAATAAGGCTGCCTCATCGAGCCAGTAGAGGCTAAAGCGCTTGTCATTGTGCGTTACCATTTCGCTTTGAATTACCAGCCCTGACTTTCTAAGCTCATGTATGCGCTGGGCAAGGCAAGTAATGCGGTAAAGCCTGTACGCGTCCCAAGTGGTTATTGATGAGCCTGTCATCAGGTGCGCTCGTATAGTGTCGATTTGGGTCTTGGGTGCTTGCTCGTTATTAACGGGGGCAGTCGCTGAATTAGTCATCACCTATACCTCGTCACTGTTAGTGTTTTGGCTTTCAAGGAACGACAATATGTCAGCGTTTCTGAACAATAGAATGCCGTTGATGTTGATTGGTTTGGGAAACTTTTCAGCCTTCCACCATCTTCTCAGCGTTTGATGATGAACGCCTATTAGGTTGGCGGCTGACTTGATACGTGTTTGGCCGTTTGGGTGTAACTCTGCACTGGTTTGGGGATTATCTGATATATGTAGCATTTTGCTAACTCCTGTGTAATGCCGTTAATTGCCGTTATCAGCATTAGCAATCTTAGAAGTTGTAAGCCATGAAAGGTTCTACTGTAGATAGCAGGTTGTCTACTGTAGACAACCTTTTTATCGATACTAGATAGCTCTATGCATTTAGTTTTTTTGTTGTAGGCATTAAAAAAGCCCTACTAATTAAAGTAAGGCTGTTGCTTGAACGCTGGCAAGACTGTTGCGTATTCTCTCAGTCGACTACTATTATATCTTCCTTCTCAGGCACCAAATCATAACCATCTTCATTTTGCTCAATACTGATTTTTTCCGGCTTTTCAATTTTCACTACAGGAGGATTGCTCTTGCGTTGGCTATAATCAATTGCTGGATTAGTATTTAGGTTGGCTATGGCTTCTCTGGTAGCTTCTGAACGTGCATCATAGTCATCAAGCCTTGATTGCAGTTTGGTCATGCCAGCTGATGGCCCTGTATCATGCGTGTTTAAACCTATGCGATTACCAACACCATATAAGGGGTCTATTGATCCTGTGTCCTCAAGTCGTTCAGCCATAAGCTGTAAGTTAGCTCCAAAATCATTATGAGTAATCAATGCTTCCATAATCTCCGCATCATTCATGCCAGCTTCTCGCAGTCTTTCGATTTCCTGCTTTATTTCGTTCTCAGGTATTGGCTGTATTTTTACTAGCACAAGCCTTTTCTGTCTTTCATATTCATCATCTGTCAGTAATCCTAATGCTTTATCACAATCAATAATCTTTAGAGATATCCTGTCTCTTTCTTTTTGAGTTAGATTATTCCAAGGCGTTGACTTGTTACCCAGCTCTTCAGCTCGATCTGCAATGACGTAGCTTAAATCGAAAGACCCGCTATTGTTATTATCATAGTTTTTTTCCAACTCAATGAGACTTGGGATGCACAATGCCAATTCATCAACATCAGAACTAATATGAAATGTTCTATCCGATAAGTACTTCAGTTCAACTAAGTCATTTGCAGCACTATCTATAAGATTTGAATTAGACTCTAAAAAAATACGCTTAGCCTTATCAGACTTCTCCTGACTATAAAAGTTAACAGCGCTTCCAAAAATCACTACCAAAACAATCAATAATAATAAAATCCAAAAACCACTATAAATGTACCAAAGTGCAGGTACTTTAACTTTCAGGTATTTACCAAATCGCCAAAGCATTCTTGCCAAATAACCCAACAATGCTAAAGCAAGAATACCAGCAAGAATTCCGATACCTAGTAGTAGATATTCCATGTGTGGGCCTTTAAGAATTAGTAGTGCGAGATATTAAACTCAGCACTACCAGTACCATCAATATTATTTCATTACAGAAGCGTTACTATAATGTATGTCTAAGCACTATAACCAAAATAGTAAGGTTCAGCAATTTAGAATGCCGTTAAAGATTCGCTTTCTTTGTCGCTCACCTTTGTACCTGCTACACGTTCGGCAGTTTCACGCCCCTGTTTTGAGCCTGAAGATGACGCCAGCTTGGTAGCAATTTTCATGATGTTATCAAGTGCTACTTGCTGGCTTGGTGGTAGGTTGTCGGCTGCAAGCAATAGGTTCTTACCTGCCTTAGTAGTAAAGAGCGTTCGAGCCAATAACGACACGCTTGCACCCTTAAAGGCTAGTGGTACGCTGGCTAGAGCCGTCCCTATCATTGCAACATCGCCGAGCCTTACACCTGTAGGCGGGTTCTCTTTAAATTGACCGGCTCGCTCAACATGACGCATGAGCTTTATAAACCCGTCCATCTGTTTTTTATCGTCACCTTTAAAAAGACGGGTGTAGGGCTCTGCCAGTTCTTCAAACTTGCCAGCAAACTTGGCAGGACTAAAAGCTTCTTTGTTTTCGTTCCAAGCTTTAGTCATGGCATCATCTACCATTTGATAGCGCAAAGCCGCCCGTCCTTTGTCATCTAGGCTATTAGCAAAGTTCTGCGCCGCATCTCCCTTGCCGGCCTTAATAAACTTATCAAAGACTTCATCAGGTTTATTGCTTTGCATGGCTTTAGTTATGGCGCTATCCTTACTCTTCATAACGCCTGCATAAAACTTATCGGCTTTTTTATAGGCTGTTTTAATCGCTGTGCTGCCTGAATTAGTAGCAAAGTCTGCTATGTCATCGTCAACTGCTTTCTTAACGTCACCAAACACTCTAGCAGCGGCTTTATTTCCATTAATAGGGCTGCCATACTTATCAGCTAAATCGCCTAATTGTGAGCGTAACAAGCGCGTGTTCTTGAATGTCTTGGGTTTAGATGGGTTAGCAAGGTTGTCACTAATCTTGGTCAACTCACGTAACAAAACGCCGTCTGGCGCTAATGATGCGGCTTGTTTATCTAATGCATCAGCAAGAGCTGCTTGTGTCCTATTAGTTGGTACGGTGCCGTTACCTGCTTTGATAACTTCATCATCAACACGGTTATAAAGCTTGGTAGCTATAGCGCTTTGCCTCCACCCTTTAACTTCTGCGCTGGCTTGTAATATTTTGCCTGTATCATCACCTGCATCATTGATGATACCTAGCACACGGCTTGCGTTTCTATCGCCTTGCTGTGCTGCTCGTTGCATAGCGGGTATAGCTTTGTAATCTGTCTCATCCATCAAGTTCTTAAACTTCTTTGATACCCTGGTAGCGGCGGCCAACGACTTATCATGCTGTGTGGTTCTCAACTTGCTAATACCTACGACGGGCACACGCTCTAATTGCGTTTCGATATTCTTACCAATGCCACCGCCCTTAATATCACCCACAGTAGTTGGTATATCGTACTGCTTGCCTAGATCGTTAATAGCCTGTGCCTTTGGATTCAGATTGCCTCGTTTGGCGTTAATCACTCGGGTTGCGCCTCTGCCAACTGCACGTGATACAACTTCGCCACCTGCCTGACCTAGCGCACTACCTGCCGCGCTACCCAACACATTCATGCCGCGCTGGTCTGCATTATCCGCTTGTCTAGCACCGCCAACGACTGCGCCAACTAAACCTTGCTGTGCTGCGCGTATCGGTAGTGTTGAGCCACTAGTGAGCATATAAGCCGGTAATGTCGCTGCAATCTCTGTACCGCCTCGAATCCAGTCACCGCCGCCACGCCCTGCTTGTGATTGTAGTCCTGCTGTGGCTTTATTGGCTTGCTCGTATTCTTTGTTATATCGTCCAAGCGCATTGGTATCAAGTTTGGTGCCAAATACCTTATTTACGCCACTATTCACTTTATCAGCAACATACTTGTTACCCTGCACGATACCACCTGCGGCATCAGCCAAGCCCATACTGGCACTTGCTGCTTGTGATTTAACTATATCTGTGACAGATGGGTTTTTATTCGGCTTACCTGCTACGCGGCTATTTTTATCACGCCCAGCATTAATGCCAAAGAAACGCCCCGCATCTTCTAATGGTGTTTGTGAGCCGTCATCAACATAACTATCAACAAGGGCTTGCATGTTTTTACCAACTTGGTCTTTGCGTTTGAGCAATTTAATCATGATCTGTTGACCGCCCATGCCTTTTTTCTCATAAGCTTTAATCAGATTGACGACCAGTTCTTTTTTAATCGCTGCCATGGTGTAACCTCTCTAAGTATTGCTAGTTCTAAGTTATGACCTTAGACCGGCATTGGAGCAAGTGACTTAGTCACTTTAGCTATCTTATAGATTAAAGGATGGAGGCCTGATAAGGTTCTATAGTAGACAGCAACCTATCTACTGTAGATAACCTTTATTTTCTTATGCAATAGCAGGCTTTTAGACAATAAAAAACCCGCTCAATGGCGGGTCAGAATTAAGAATTCACTCTAAGTTTTATACAGCTATTACCACTAATGAAAAACACTAAATATTAGATTTTAAATCTTCAGTAGCTTTCAGTTTCTCAGGAGTAATTATCGGATTATTTGTAAGGCTTTTTACATTATTAATTCTTGTCAGCCATTTACCTACGGCTTGGTACTCAAGCGTTAAGCCGTCATTTTGCAATATGGTAGTAATACTAGCGTTCAATGATGGGTTATTTTGGCTATATGGTTCTGTATTATCCAATTTAGAAAGTTTAGCCATTGCATACATTATTCTATCTACAGTTCTATATGATTGGTGTGGTACGTCTTTCAGGTCATCGATTGCTTGTAACTGCAAGGTTTTTTCTAGCTGAGCTTTAACCTCTATCAGTTCAGACTGTATCTCATCTTTTTCGATGGTAATTTTATCGATAGTAGCTTGGTCATCCGCTGCTTTTTGGGTAAGTCTTACCAGTTCCTCGTTATTTACATCAAAGGATTGGCATTTATCATGCTTAACATCGATTAAAGGTTTTGCTGGTTGAATTCTAAGCCAGTCATTAAAGCCTTTAAGTACATAACCAATATCAAAAAGATACTTTTGCAAATCATCGGATGTAAAAAAACCTTCCTTGAAACTGACATCGTTATTTTTTATAGCTGCTTCCAGCATTAATTTATAGCTAATATAATCTTTGAATATCTCAGAGAAACGGAGATCGCTTTGGTACTTATCTATCATTTGGTCATCTATGCCGGCAAGTAAGCAGGCCGCAACTTTAATATCAAGTTTTTTTAGTCTAAAATAGTTTAGCTGGTATGCATTAGGATTATGGAAATTATCTACTGTATTTCGATAAATAAGATTAATTTCATTTTCATCATACTGTTTCACTTTATCATTAACTCTGCTCACTTCCAAAAAGTTAAGCTTTAAACCTAATTTCTTAATACAATCTATCGATTCCAATTCTTTACAAGAGTAATAAAAATATCCTTTCAAGGTATCTATTAACTTGTTAGAAACACTCTTACTAAGAATGATTTCTGAATGACACCTATCTAAAAAACAACTAGTATTAGTATCACAGCCATTTTCTTGACTACGTTCGACTTGAGTGACACGCCCATGTTTGTCTATAAGGTAAGATGAAACTTGCTTGTCGAAATTGTTAAGGACAAGGTATGAAGCTATATTGTCTATGTAATCATCCTTATTGTCTGCAATCAAATTAATCAAGCCGATTGCAGGAATATAATCCATCCTTTCAAATACGTATTCATCCAAAATACTCATTTCACACCCCTACACCCTTAGATTGAAATAAGAGCAAGGCGGTGACAGTTTAAGGGTGTAAATATCTGTCGTTCGGGAGCAACCCCTAGCCTTGCAAAGTGGTATAACAGCGATTGAGGCTGTCAAAAGTGGTTAAACAACATACAAAATAGAAGTTTTGTCAGTTATGGCAGTGCCACTCTAACCATGTTTAAGTTTTTCAGCGTTTTTAAAGTCAACGTGAGTGACGTTATCAATCTTGCCAGCTTTAATATCATCTAAATAGTTTGCCCAGTCGTTCATCATGCGTGTTCGTTCAGGTACGGCTTGCATACGGTTGTAAGCCTTACCGTACTTGTTAAGCATTTGGTGCCCTAGCTGTATCTCTGTTAGCAGCTCGTCATAGCCTAGTCGTTCCATCAGCATAGTTTTTGCGCTGGCACGAAAGCCGTGGGGAGTATGTACTTCTTTATAACCTCTACCCTCGTAATTGACGCCAATGCCGCCGCTGTTCATAGATGGGTCGTTCAATACCTTATTTACTAACTGTGGGTCTTGGTAGGGGCCTTTCTTACGTTTGGGATTGTGGAATACATAATCATGGCCACCCGTTAATGACTGCATCTGTTTTATGACTGCTATTGCTTGCGGTGCCAGTGGTACAACTAAGCTTTCCACCATGTCCTCACGCCTCTGTCCTTTCTGAGGCTTAAACGCCCATTGCTTAGCGTTTAGGTCGATGTCCGCCCATCTCATCGCGCATATGTCACCTACGCGCGCAAAGGTAAGCGTTAATAGCTTTAATATTGGCTTGTTATACACATGCTTATCACTTAGCTCGTCAATGTCTCTTAATAAGACAGCGAAGTCTTTAGGGTCTGTTAACGAAGCATGATGTTTGGTTCTAGTAGGCTTCAATGCTTTAGCGCCTGATAACTGCGTTACCGGGTTATATTCAATGAGCCCCTTTAAAACAGCATGCGCAAATATTCGCTGCGCCATGTGCTTAACACGATTCCCTTTATGCACATACTCTCTTTGTATGTCACGACATAAAGCTAAAACTTGCTGAGTAGTAATCTCACTAACCGGCAGCTTCCCAAAGGCATCTGTTAGCGGTCTAAGGTAATTGTGGACGTTTCTTAAAGTGCTAGTTGCTGGCTGGTGGTCAGGGTTGTCAGTCAATTCGCTTAGCCAATCAGCTGCAACCGCTTGAAATGTATTATTGATAGCCGCGGCTTGTTTGGTTCTTTCATTATCCCGCTGGGTAATTGGGTCCAACATATTAGCAAGCATACTCATATTATCGTTATGCATTCGTCTTGCCTGCTCAAGTGATAATGCAGGATATTGTCCTAGCGTCATTTCTTTACGCTTACTTGTCATAGGGTGCGTGTAACGGTGTTGGAATTCAATGCAACCACCCCTCATGCGCAGTCTTAAACCTTGATACCCACCAATGGTGTGATAGACACGCTTCTGCCCTTGCGCCTCTTTGATGGCTCTTTTAATCTGAGTATCAGTTGTTAATGCTGCCATGGCTGCACACTCCCATCACCTATTTGTCACGTTAAGAAACTGACCACCAATTTGACCACCATTTATGTAACTAATTGGTGGTCATCTGCGATAATAAAGGATAACACACGTTAGCATGAGAGTCATATAAATAAAGGGTCCAAGCTAACAAAGGTTAACATGAGATAACATGATAAAGACCCCCTTCGTGGGCTCTTTTTTGCCTATAAGTTAATGATCTATATAAATTCAAATTTATTATGATGTAATACGTCTAAGTTTAATTCCTTAAAGCCTTTATTATCTGTAAATTAAACTATCGCTGCCATCGTCTGCACTGCCATTTGATAGCAGCTTTCTATATTACCTTGCCCGCACCAATCGCCGCTGACAATCCATTGTTGCTTATCATCAACCAATACTCCTAACTGCTCTTTATGAGAAGCGGTTACGGTCGCGGCGTAACGCCAACGGTGACAATCAACTTGGCTTGGCGCGCTCTCTGTATTCCAGTTTAGTGCTTGCTTGGCGGTTGCTAGTAACTGCGCTTTTATGGTATTGATATCGTCATCGACGTGCTGCTCTGACCAGTCGTTGCGCGCATGAATGGTCATGCTGGGTAATAGCGCATGATGCTCAGGCTTATGATGTTCGATAAATATTCTATCAATGATAGAATCCTGTACATAAGCCACATCCCACGCCGTGTCCAAACAGCTTAGCGCCTCAGGTACTGGTTGGTTCTCATTCCAACCAAGCATTAAGGTATAGCACGCCTGCATTGTTGGCTCAGTGATTTTTGCGCATTCACTAAAACCGCTATCTGCCATCAGCTCGACGGCTTGACCATTTGGCGCCGTACAAATTACCCAATCAAAATGACCAAGACTGTTGCCATTTTCATCGAATAGCTCAGTTTTATTACTGGTTTTTTCACTGGTTTTGTCGTTAGTTTTATTATTGATGTTGCTATTTGGCGTTTGCTTATATTGAGATAATGGCGCGACGCGGGTGTTAAACTTAATGGTACTATGCTGCAATTCATCAGCCAATGCTCGTCCCCAACTGGTCATCTTTGGCGTGCTGATATAACGCGCTTGCGTACTCCCCCATTGCTCTTTGAGGTGAATATCGGGTTTCTGATTATTTGCCGACATTGGCGTTAAGCTCACTACTTGCGCGCACCATGGCTGTAGCAAACCTGTCTGCAACCACGGCTCAATAAATTGTTGAAAGCTTGAGGTTTTGGCGGTGAAAAACTGCGCTCCAAACGCCCATTGCCAGTTTTTATTAGTAAGGCTATCGCTGCGGTAACGTGTTGCTAGACGCCCGACGCTGCGTGATTTCTCAAAAATAGTGATTTCTGGTATTGAGGATTTGTCATTAATTTTCTGCTCATTCATTTGGCTAGAAGCGCGCTCTAATAAGGTGGCAGTAAATAGTCCCGTTAAGCCAGCACCGATAATGGCAATTTTTGGCGCTGGTATCGGCGTAGGCTGCAAAGAAGAGTTCAGCATAATGACGGTAAACCTTGTAAATATGGAGAATAACAAAAGTTATTGAAACTTTAAAGCGCGCTAATAGCAATAACCTCTACGTAAAAAAGCCATAATATTTACGATAGTATGGCTTTTAAAGAAGGGAAAAATTAGTTTAGTGCATATTCTTTTAGTATATCCAATTAACGAATCATACTCTTTACTCTCCGCGTTCCGCTTTGACCACGTCAATCAGCTCATTGATGACAGCGCTATCAGCAAGGGTCGATAAATCGCCCAGACCAACATATTGCCCTGCGGCAAGATTTCGCAGGATACGGCGCATGATTTTACCAGAGCGCGTCTTGGGTAAGACATCCACCATATAAATAGCATCCAAGTTGGCAATCGGGCCAATCTCCGCACGCACGTGGCGATTGAGCTCAGATTTTAAAGCATCCGTTGCGGTTTCGCCCGATTTTAGAATGATAAAGGCACAAACCCCCATCCCGCGAATGTCATGCGGCATACCGACAATCGCCGCCTCAGCCGTTGCTGGGTGTGCAACCACCGCGCTTTCAATCTCTGCTGTACCCAAGCGATGCCCGGCAACATTGAGCACATCATCCACGCGTCCGGTAATCCAGTAGTGACCGTCTTCGTCACGCTGCGCGCCATCACCAGTAAAATAATAGCCCGGATATTCTGTAAAATAGGTTTTTAAAAAGCGCTCGTGATCATTATAAATGGTACGCATCTGCCCCGGCCAGCCGCCACTAATCGCAAGATTACCTTCTGCCGCACCTTCTAAGACATGGCCATCAGCATCGACGACGACCGGCTCGATGCCATATAGCGGATTCATCGCCGCACCTGGTTTCATATCGACAGTACCCGGTATTGGCGCCAGCAAGATACCGCCGGTTTCCGTCTGCCACCACGTATCGACAATCGGACATTTACCACCGCCAACGACATTGTAATACCAATCCCACGCTTCTGGATTGATTGGCTCGCCAACGGAGCCAAGCAAGCGCAAACTTGAACGATCCGACTCTCGGACAAAGGTATCGCCCTCTTTCATCATCGCGCGGATGGCGGTCGGTGCTGTATATAAAACCGTGATTTGGTGTTTATCAATAATATGACCGATACGCGCCCAGGTTGGATATTCTGGCACGCCTTCGAACATGACCGTCGTCGTCCCATTAGCAAGCGGTGCATAAGTGGCATAAGTATGACCGGTCACCCAGCCGACATCGGCGGTACACCAGTAGACATCGTCTTCTTTGATATCAAACACATCTCGGAAGGTCGAAAGCGCATAAGTGATATAGCCGCCAGTGGTATGCAGCACGCCTTTTGGCTTGCCGGTAGAGCCTGAGGTATATAATAAAAACAGCGGATCCTCGGCATTCATAACTTCAGGCTCGCAATGCTTTGATTCGCCATCGACCAAACTGTGATACCACACATCGCGGCGACCGCTCATCGGCACAGAGTTACCCGTACGATGGACGACCACGACATTGGTCACGCTATCGGTGCCATCCATGTCTAACGCACGGTCAACATTGGCTTTGAGCGGCGTGCGTTTATTACCGCGAATACCTTCGTCGGCGGTAATGACCAATTTTGATTGGCTGTCGATAATGCGATTGCCCAAACTCTCGGCAGAAAAACCGCCAAATACCACCGAATGTACCGCCCCGATGCGCGTACACGCCAGCATGGCAACCATCGCTTCTGGTATCATTGGCATATATAAAGTGACGCGATCGCCTTTTTTGACCCCAAGTTTGCGCATGGCATTCCCGAGACGACACACCGCTTCGTGCAGCTCTTTAAATGAGATGATTTTGTGCAGCGATGGATGGTCACCTTCCCAAATAATGGCAGGCTTATAAGGGTGATTTTTGACATGGCGATCAAGGCAGTTGACTGAAATATTAAGCTCACCGTCTTCATACCATTTGATATGAAAATCTTCTAAGTCATAACTGACATCGCTGATTTTGGTGGGTTTTTTTATCCAATCAATCAGCTCGGCACGCTTGGCCCAAAAGGCATCGTTCGCCTCAGGTGACGCGATAGATTGTTGGTATTCTTTGGTGTATTGCTCAGCGCTAGTATTGGCAGCGGCGACAAACTCAGCCGCGATAGGAAATGATTTTTGAGTCATCGTAGTCATCCTTTTTTAATTATTCTGACTTGTAGCGGCTGTCGTTGCGACTATCATTAAACGGCTTGCGTTAAATATGAACGGCAAACGGTGGCCTATACAAGTGATAAGAGTCATCTTCCATAATGTCTGACACTTAAGTTAGTTTGACAAATAAGCCGCGTCGTTGCAAGACGTCGAGCGCAAAACACAACAATTTCGCTGCACAGCTGTATACTTAATCAGGGGTAGCGACTTTTATAAGTTGACTGGGCAAAATTATTTAATCCTTGTAACCTGTTATAAAACATGGACAATAGCTACCCTTTATGATTAAGACGCCGCACTCGGCTACTTTTTAGTTTTACAATTTTTTTATTTCTATTTTTTTAAAGCTTAGCGCTTTTTGGAACCTATCATCATGGAAAATCCGCGCAATGCAGCAGCACACAATTACTACGATGTCATCGTCATCGGCGCTGGGGCGTCGGGGTTATATTGTGCGCTGACTGCGGGTCGCCGTGGTCGCCGCGTCTTGGTGCTCGACCATGCCAATAAAGCCGGTAAAAAAATCCTGATGTCAGGTGGCGGGCGCTGCAACTTTACCAATTACTTCGTCGAGCCCGAGCACTTTATCGGTAGTAATGCCCATTTTTGTAAATCCGCGCTCAGCCGTTATCCGAGCTGGGAATTCATTGCTATGGTTGAGCAGCATAAAATTCCTTACCATGAGCGCGAGCACGGGCAGCTATTTTGTGATGATTCGGCGCAAGATATTTTAACCATGCTCCTTGATGAATGCGCTGCTGTGGGCGTGCAAGTCAAGCTCAATACCCACATCGAACAAGTAAAGACTGATGAGAATAATAAGAGATCTCGCTTTGAATTAATTACCAGTAAAATCCTGAGTAAAAAAGAAAAACAAGAGAGAAAAAATAACGGCAATCAAAGTAAGCTGCCGCAAATAAGCTATCGCTGTGAGTCGCTCGTGGTAGCGACGGGCGGCTTATCGATTCCAACGCTAGGCGCGAGCGGTTTTGGTTACGAGCTGGCGCAACAGTTCGGTCATACGTTAGTTGCAACTGATGCCAGCCTTGTGCCCTTTACCTTTACCGATAAAACGGGTGAGCTGATTCGCACGCTTGCCGGTATCAGTCTGCCTGTGATTGCCAGTAATGAGCGCATCTCCTTTAAGCTACCGCTGCTATTTACTCACCGCGGCCTGTCGGGACCAGCTATGCTGCAACTGTCTAACTATTGGCATGTTGGCGAAACCATTACTATCAATTTGCTACCCGAAATAGATATAACGGCGCTTTTGCTAACTCATAAGAAATCGCACCCGCGCCAGCTTATCCGCACGGTCTTGGCAGACAATACCAACAATGCTTTGCCGAAAAAACTGCTGGCAGCGCTACAAACGCATTTGTGGGACGATATCAAAGACACCGAACTTGCCAATATTAAAGATGAGCGCTTGATAGAGCTTGGCACGACGCTGAACGGCTGGCAGCTAAAACCGTCTGGCACTGAAGGCTATCGAACCGCTGAAGTCACACGCGGCGGCATCACAACCGATGAAGTCTCGTCAAAGACCATGCAAAGCAAATATCAAGATAGCCTATATTTTATCGGTGAAGTGCTCGATGTCACCGGCTGGCTTGGCGGCTATAACTTTCAATGGGCGTGGGCCAGTGGTTTTGTTTGCGGCGAAGTGGTTTGATGTTAAGACAGACCCTTAATTTAAACGATAAGCATTTAAACAGTAAGCATTCAAACGCTAGCCTTTCAAACGCCAGCGATGCAAATTTAAAAACACTAAATATTTGACTATTTTGAATTTAACCACCATATAAACCCTTATGGATTTAGAATTACTTAAGAGTAGGCATTTCATTCCTGTTAAAGAATGGCAGTGAAATAAATAAGTATTCTTTAATACAGTTAGGCTGACGAGGTATGCAATGCGCGCCATCAAACATATTCATAACGATAAAGCACCGCATTGGGTCGGTGATGGTTTTTATGTCAAAACTTTGTTTAATCATTTAGATAACGAAGCTGATTTTAATTATCAGCATACCGATCCGTTTTTATTATTGGACTATGGTCAGCCGACCACCTTTGCGCCAAATCCAAACCATGAGAATGAGCCGCACGGTATCGGGCAGCATCCGCATAAGGGTTTTGAGACGGTGACGATTGCCTACGCCGGCGAGATTAGCCATGCCGATTCGGCTGGCGGTTGTGGCATCATCAAAGAAGGCGATGTGCAATGGATGACCGCCGGGCGCGGCATTATGCACGAAGAATTCCACTCACCCGACTTTAGTCGCCGTGGTGGACTTTTTAGCATGGTGCAATTATGGGTCAATTTGCCAAGCGCCCATAAGCTGACTGAGCCCAAATATCAGACGCTAAAAGGCGCTGATTTGCCTATGGTTGATTTAACTGATTTTGAGAATGGACATGCTCTTGGTCAAGCGGCAATTATTGCTGGTGAATGGCAAGACACTAAAGGCGCAGCAAGTACCTTTACGCCAATCAATATGTGGGATATTGCCTTGCATAGCACTGGCTCAACGATGCTGCAAGTGCCAAACAATCATAACATCATGATATTGGTACAAGAAGGCACGCTACTGGTTAATGATAAGTCAGTAAGCGCAGGTAGTCTGATTCAGTTTACAGCGCCGACTGATACTGATATCGCTATTATTGATTCCGCCAATGAACAATCAGCAACGCAGATAAGCGATAGCATTAAGCTAACGTACCCCAAGCTAGCTGATGATAAGCTTTCTGGTGATAAGCCATCGTCAAGCATAGTTAAACTGCTACTATTAAGCGGTGAGCCTATCGGTGAGCCAGTGGTGGGCTATGGTCCGTTTGTCATGAATACCCAAGCGGAATTAAAACAAACGTTTCGTGATTATCAAACGGGTAATTTTGTTAAATAGCTAAACTTCATCTATTAAAAAAGCCACCTTACTATTGTTAGCAAGGTGGCTTTTTATTCATTATCACTTTATTTTAATCGATAAAGCCAATTTAAAATGGCTATCCGATAATATTTAAGCTTGTTTTAAAAAAGGATAATCGGTATATCCTTCTGTACCGCCGCCATAGAAGGTTTGCGGATATTGCTCATTGAGCGGCGCGCCTTCGCGAATACGCTCTGCTAAGTCAGGATTGGCAATATAATCACGACCAAAAGCCACCGCATCGATATAGCCCTCCTTAATATTCTGCTCCGCTTTTTCAGGAGTATAACCACCAGCAGCAATAATCATTTGCCCAAACGCATTACGAACGCGCTGACGGAATTCGGTGCTATAAGGCGTACCACCAGCCCAATCAGGCTCAGATAGATGCAGATACATCAGCCCGCGCTTATTGATTTGCTCAATAAGCCAAATATTTTCGTCTTCATGGTAGCCCGCTTCAACATTATTAAAAGTACCAAGCGGTGAGATGCGAATACCAACATGGTCAGCGTCCCATGCAGCGACACAAGCATCGATAACGTCAAGGGTCAAACGCGCACGGTTTTCGCGGCTACCGCCATATTCATCATCACGTTGGTTGGTTTGCTCAACCCAAAACTGATGCAACAGATAACCATGCGCGCCATGAATTTCTACGCCATCAAATCCTGCTTCTTTAGCGTTTTTAGTCGCAAGCCCAAAGTCAGCGATAACTTGCTTTACTTCCTCAAGCGTGGCTGGACGCGGGGTTGTAGATTCAACGCGTATCGCTTGATTATTACTGTCACGCAATGTCGTGCGCACGCCCACATGAACATCAGACGCCGAAATAGGCGCTTTGCCATCAGGTTGGACGCTTTCGTGTGAAACCAAACCGGTGTGCCATAGCTGGACGACAATCTTGCCGCCTTTGGCATGGACATTATCAACGATGGTTTTCCACGCCGTCGTCTGATCTTTGGTATGAATACCGGGCGCGCCAGCATAGCCTTTTGCCTGAAAAGACACTTGCGTCGCTTCGGTAATGACCAATCCTGCACCACTACGCTGTGTGTAATATTCACTGGCTAGTGCCGTAGGAACATCGCCCGGCTCGACCGCGCGTAAGCGGGTTAAGGGAGCCATAAAGATGCGATTTTTTAGAGTTTGGGTACCCATTTTTACGGGTTCGAATAAAGTATCGTGTGCCATGAGGAGCCTTGTTTGTTGTTATAAAATAGATTTATAAGAGTTATTGAGCTTTGATAAATAGCCATGCTAGTTGTTAAGACAGCCATTTATCAGCCGAGTTCTTTATAAGGGTAGATACCGCGATTCCAAGTAATACTTACAAACAAAAACACCTACGCAAGTGTATTTCCAACCTTTTAAACGCTATTATTTACGTGACCTTATAAGGGTGTTAAGCTAATAGAAACATTAATTTTTGCTAAAATTTAGTAATAAAAAAAGCACCTACTTTTAAGTTAGTGATTTTTTCTATTTTCTATCAGCACTAATATGAGTTATTTTTAACAAACAATCTCAGTCAATTTTTAAAAATGATAACCCAATTTCATGCCAAGTGCGTAGCCAGTTCCATCGTCAATATTGGCTACCCGACCATCAACCTTAGTATCGACTGGACCGCCTTCAAACCACATATATTGACCGCCCGCAGAGACACTAAGCTGCTCGGTCAGTTTGTATTGCGCGCTTAATCCCAAGCTTTTGATAGAGTCATAAGGCCCCAATAGACTGAGCGGTGCGCCAGTACCGTGGTCATAGCCGACACGTACTTCGCCTGAAGCTTTTGGATTAAACTGCTTACCCAATGCCACTTCAACCGCATAACCATCTTTTTTATAGGCGGCTAAAGGCTCTTGTGTAGATAATGTCGCTAAAGGCGGGGCAACATTAAAGTTACTCCAATCTACCCAGCGGGCATTAACCATTCCTAATAGCTGATACTTTTCACTCAGACCGGTTTGGAAATCGAAATTGACCGACTGCGGCATTTTCACTTCGGTCTTGCCCGCTAGCGGTAAGGCAACTTCATCAGTAGCTGGTCCCGGTGTTACCCCTTCCTGTGACAGTGGCACCGGCGGTGAAAAATATCGAGACGCTTACCTATCGCTTGCGCCAACCGACCACGCTGAAGTTTTATCATTATCAACCAGACAAAGCTTTAGCAGAAGAAAAAAGACTGGAAACGCTGATGCCATTTGCCAAAGCGTTTGACATCATTACCATTCCCATTCCCATTCCCATTCCCATTCCCATTCCCATTCAACTTATCATGGCAGAAGGTGCTAAATAAATGGCATTGATTAAAAGGCTATTTATCAATTAGAAAAAAGCAATATCTTAGGATTTAAGCATCTTTTTAAAAGACAGCTCTAACGACAGATAAGTACCAAACAATATCACCATTGAACCGATAATCGCTGGCGTGTCTAAAGCCTCACCAAGCAGTAGATAGCCTAAAATAATGGCAAAAATTGGAATCACTAAGGTAATGCTGGTCGCGCGCATCGGACCGATACTTTTAATGAGTTGATTCATAAAAATCAGCGCGATGGCGGTAGAAAAGACGCCGATACAAATCACTGACGTCCAAGCAGTGAGGCTAATGGTTTTGCCATAGGGAAACTCATACACCGCTATCGGCAGCATAATTATACTGGCAATGATGAGCGAGCCTGCGGTAATCGCCACTGGTGAGACATCGTATAAATAATTTCTGGTGATATTGGCGCCGACTGCATAACCAACACAGGCCAATAATGCATAGCCCATCGGTAATAATGAAGAATCAGAAGCAGCACTTTGGCTACCAAATAAGCTTTCACTCATTAAAATAATCACGCCCACTACGCCAATAATTAAGCCAAGTATCTGCTTTTTTGACAGCCTGTCTTTAAAAAAGGTGCTGGCGATAAAACCGCTCATCATTGGTACGGAGGCATTGAGCACTGCTAACACGCCAGCATTTACTGAGCGCGCCGAAAAAGCAAATAAGATAAAGGGGATAGCCGCAGAAAACATCCCGACTAGGGTCAAAACTTTCCAATTATCACGGATGCCCGCTCGGTTTTTTGGGCTGATTAAGACAAAAACCAGCATCACCAAACCGGCAAATACCACCCGCAAACTGGCAAATGCGAGCGAGCCAAATTCTGGCACGCCGATACGATAAAAAATAAACGACAGCGACCACATAAAGGACAATGTCATAAAAATAATGAGGTCGCGGTTGGACATGGGTGGATCCTATCAAGCGTTAGACTAAAAAAACCACGATGATAACTTTTTACACGCTTGAGAGCTGTTGTTTTTTTATACTTCTTATCAATTTTTTATAGCTTTACTTTATCCAAAATGAAATCGATATCTTTATCACCGCGCCCTGATAAATTGACCAAAATCGTCTCATCTGCTGACATATCTTTGGCGATTTTCATCGCATAGGCAATGGCGTGCGCCGACTCTAAAGCCGGAATGATACCTTCAAGGCGTGATAGCGCCATAAAGACTTGTAAACATTCTGCATCAGTCGCCGACTCATAGAATGAGCGACTCAGATTAGAAGTTCATGTCCTCAATACCACGGGCGGCATCGATAAAGTTGAGCATTACACTTGCGATAAGCTCTTCCTTAATGCTGGCAGTACGGGCACCTCAGAGCTATTATTAAAAAGCCAAGCTGAAGGTAAGCTTAATAAGCTAAACGAGCATATTGGACAGCATTGGGGACCCAACGGCAACATCATGACTGGGCGCAATTTCGTCCACGCCGCGGGCACCACCCAATCGACCATTCTGGTCAAAGGTATCAATATGTGGGACGGCGATAGAGGCGGCTCAAAGTATAAAATCTTTGCTGAACTCGCGCCATTACCGCTAGGGCTTGAGACATGGACGACGCTATATCTCGCCATCACTGATAATCCAGAACGCGGTAACTATTACTATGATAAGGCCACTAAAACCGTCAAACTTAACTGGAAACGCGAGCAAAATGAGTATTCGGTGAACGCTGCTAAAGAGCTGATCGAAAGACTCGCCAAAGTAAATGGTGGCTGTACTTCAAGCTTATTATTTACCAAAGGCTTCGGCGATAACTTCTGCTATCACCCGCTTGGCGGCTGTGTATTAGGCTTGGCGACTGATGAATTTGGACGCGTCAAAGGGCACGAAAATATCTACGTGCAAGATGGCGCATTAATCCCCGGTAGCGCTGGCGTCAATCCGTATGTGTTTATTACGGGGCTTGCTGAGCGTAATATGGCGGCTATTCTGAGGGAAGATTTTGGGTAGGGTGTTGGGAGATTTTGAAAGTTAGAAGTATGAAAAATGCTCTTGAAGGGCGTTTTTTTTGGTTGAAAGCTAACCTTGCTTTGTGCTTGCTTTCAAGATAATTTATATATTATCTACATAGCTCAATTCTTTTAGATGCAATCAATTGCTGAAAACAAACTTTATTTTTAATAGAATCAAGCTACGGATGTTTGTAGAAAGCTTACTGGAAGAAGAAGAGAAGAAAAATTTCCACAATAAGACTTTAAACAGTCGGTCGCATTCTCAATATTACGTTCTTGACCAAAAGCAAGTCTTAATACACCATCCTCAACACAACGATTTATTACCATTTGATTGACCTTTTCAAAGCCTAGATTTTCAATTAATAGCAAAAGGGCGGTTTCTAAACAATAGACGCGACCTTGTAAACTTTTAAAAATCCGATCAATTGGCTCTAAAGACTGATGATCAATAAGAGATTGTAAGCAACGTTTATCACCTGTGGCAAAAAGTAAATCTGGATTCTCATGAGCAGCTACCATTAATAAGCTTTCACCACCGTCCATATCTTTGAAGCCTTGGATTTCGCTTAGTAAATCAGGGTTAACTGGTGATATTCTTCCTACATTTTCGACAAACTGAGTAACAGTGTTCACGGCATCTTCGTTTGTAAGCTTCTTTCTAGCTTGTTTAGGCAATGCGTATCCAGCATTAGTAGCAATCAAAATATCCTTAGAACTCGCTTCTAATATTTCAAAAAACTGGTTTAATAAACTACATCCAGCTAACTTCAAAATTATGTCATTATCCGAAAGTACTATCATTCCGCACCAATAATCCTTCGTATAACTTCATCATCATTAATAATATTAAGATCTACATTATCAATAAAGAACTGTTGAGCAACTTCTTGATCTGTTTGTGTTATTTCTAGTTTCTTAACTAATAGTTGAAGCACTTGTTTTGCAAATGCGAAATTATTATTACTATACCCATAATTTAAAATAATATGTAAAGGATCAATATTATCTTCTTTAGCTTTGTTAAGTGTTGATTCTGCTAAAACCTTCGGTGAAATCTTTCCAGCAGTATATTTTTTATTCGCTTTACCCGTTAAAAGCTCCAAGGCAAACGCATTTGCTTGAATTTCAAGATCATCCTCTTCGTCTTTAACGATTTGTTTATCTATTATCATTCCATTTTCTTTGACATGTCCAAGAATGATATGTCCAAGTTCATGAGCCAAATGAAAGACTAAAACACCGTAGTGATCATTTTTAGTTAATACTATGACAGGGCGATCGTTTTGCAATAGAGCTAATCCGTCCATTTTTGGACTAGGAATTTTTTTGATAAAAATGACTGGAATACCAATACTCCAACAGTATTGTACTAATACTTTGAAGTCTACCCACTGGTTTCCCTCAGATAATAATTTTTCGCGAATACTTTCGGCAGATAAAGACGATAGATCAGCTAAGGGTTTTTCAAAAGTATTTAAAGTAATTTTTGCTGCCAACATAGCGATAGCAACCGCTGGCTTTAATCTATCTTTATCAAGATTCACACTATGTTTAAATTGATGATGTGGTAATCGGTATTGAGGATTTGAATTATCCGAAATACTAAGATTTAAAGTTTTGAAATCAATATGAAAAGTATTTGCAATCAACCAAAGCGATTCTTGAAAACCTACTTCAGTAGTTGCAATAGAGTCTTCCCACCAATCTGGTAGGTAAGTTTTGACAACACGTTCTTTAAGCCCTATTTTTGAGAGCTTTTTATATACGGGCTTCATTGAGTAAGTCATAATATACCTCCTTTTGAGGCTTAAATAGCATTACTATTATAGTATATATTACCCCACTCTCAACTTGTTTTTCTAAGGTATTGGTTTACTTAGTTTTTAAAATTTCAGTTAAAACAATTAGAATTTTAAATTCTATAAAAATCAAAAGCCTACGATAAGTTGAGATTGGCGTTATATATTATAAAGGTATATTCAAACACTTTACTTATAACCACAAAAATGAATTGATTATTATCAATATGGATCTATAACAAACAATTATTTTTCTTCAAAAGTCCAAATCCTTTGTTCCCAAAATCTAATCAAAATGTCCCGCTCTACCTCAATATTCAAATCCCAAAACCATCCTCCCATACCACACACCCATTGAATTCCAACCACGCATCGGCAACAATGACAGTATCTATTGATAACATTCAATCTAGAATAATTATTCAAGAAAAAGGATAAGTAATGAAACTGCGCATCTTAAAATCTGCCGTGACCAACCCTTGGTTTAACCTCGCGACCGAGGATTGGATATTTAATACCCTCAATCCCGACTCGCACACGCTATTTTTATGGCGCAATAGTGAGACCGTGGTCATTGGGCGCTCGCAAAACCCATGGGTAGAATGCAAAATCGATAAGATGGAAGCAGACCATGTATTTTTGGCGCGGCGGCAGAGTGGCGGTGGCGCGGTGTTTCATGATTTGGGCAATACCAACTTTACCTTTTTATCACCCAAAGTTGACTACGATCAAGAAGCGAACTTTACCATCATTATTAATGCACTAAAAAAGTTGGGCATAGACGCGGATTTATCTGGGCGTAACGACATGCAAGTCGGCGATAAAAAAATATCAGGTAGTGCCTTTAAACACGCGGCGGATCGTAGCTTTCATCACGGGACTTTATTAGTTAATGCCAACATGCAAAAGCTGGGCGATTATCTCAATCCGCATCCGCTTAAACTCAAAGCCAAAGGTATCAAGTCGGTGCGTGCGCGCGTCGCCAACCTAATTGAGTTTAACGAAAATATCAATCATGAGATTTTATCTGATGCGATTATCGAGGCGTTTTGTGAATATTATCGTGACACTGAGTATGGCGACACTACGCCAGTAGAAGAATTGGACGAAGCCAGTCTCGCTAAGCAACCTAACCTGAATAAATATTATCAACAAATGGCAGATTGGGATTGGCGTTTTGGTAAGACGCCTGAATTTAGCCATCATATCGAGACGCGATTTGATTGGGGCATTATTGATTTGCACCTTGATGTGAAACAAGCAGTGATACGCGATGTTGTCATTTTCTCTGATGCGCTAAACGTTGAGTTGATTGATTTGTTAAAAGAGACATTGACTGACATTAAATATAATAGACATGAAGTAAAAGCCACGCTTGCTGAATTAAGCAAAGCGCATCCTGATTTGGCAGCGCAAATTGATGATGTCTCTAATTGGTTAATTGGCGAGATGGAAGGTTAGATTTTTGCTTGTTATTTATAGTGAGTAAAGAGTTTCTATTTCTTATTACCGTCAGCATTTTAATCGCCTTTATACTTTGCATGGATTAAGCTTGCTGCCTAAATCACACCCTTAGATAAACTTAAGTTTGATATTTAACGCTCTAGCCATCTATAATGTCAGGCAAATAATAGACTCGAGTTAAGAGTTTACACTTTGGGCATTTAAGCAAGGTAGCACTATGGCAGCCTATATCACCGTCGGCGCAAAGACCTCTCACGGTGGGACGGTCATCTCCGGCTCACCGCGCACCACTCATAACGGCATCCCTGTTGCCCGTAAAGGCGATAAAGTCATCTGTAAAAAGTGTAAAAAGGTCACCACTATTCTTAGTGGTGATGCCTCCTTTATTGTCGATGGTGCGCCTATTGCTCGCGGCGGCGATGTGACAAGCTGCGGCGCTAAACTGATTGCTAATCAGCAGTCATTTGCGGAGTCAGGATTTAATGTGGGCAGTATTGCGCAGGCAGCGCCTTTGGTGTTTCCTAAGGCAATTTTATAAAATAGTTTATTCCCTACAGGTAATTCCTCCTAAGAATAATAAGTCTTTAAGATAGAATTCAATAGCTGAATTAGCAAAAAAGCTCATCATTACCTAACAAAAAAACGGCAGGAGATATTCTCCCTGCCGTTTTTTTAATCTGCCATTTTTTAAATACTCGCCGCAACCTCAGCACCATCACGAATTGCACGTTTAGCATCCAGCTCAGCCGCTAGCTTTGCACCGCCGATTAGATGGTATTGTGCATCTGGTGCATCACCGACATTTGGCATCAGCTCAACCACTGATTCTTGACCGGCACAGACCACGATGCTATCGACACGTAACAGCTGGCTTTGACCTTGATTGTTAGTAATCCAAATACCTTCGTTGGTAATTTTGTCGTACTGCGCACCTGATACTTGGATGACGCCATGCGACTTAACATGAGCACGATGCACCCAGCCCGAGGTTTTATTGAGCCCACTGCCCAAGCGACCTTTAGTACGCTGCATTAAGTACACTTGGCGTACAGGTTTGATGCCTTCAGGTTTAATCAAGCCGCCATCTGCCTGATAGTTAGTATCAGACGTCACGCCCCACTCTTCGCGCCAATCGCTGATTGACTGCGGTTTTGGACGATAGCTTGGGTCTTTTAGCAATTCAGGACCAAGCTCATCTAATGGCTGCCCATGATTGGCGGTTAGATATTCACTAACATCAAAGCCGATACCGCCCGCACCGATGACCGCGACGGTTTCACCAACGGATTTTTCACCAGAGAGCAATTCAGCATAGCTAATGACTTGTGGTAAATCTGCACCTTCTAACCTGCCTTTTAGGCTTCTAGGAACAACGCCAGTTGCGACGATGACATGATGGAACTTGGCCTTCTCGAGCATATCTTTATCGACTTTGGTATTAAGTTTAATCTCAACGCCTAAGTGCTCAAGCTCATTGATATAGTAGCGAATGGTTTCAAAGAACTCTTCTTTACCAGGTATGACTTTGGCATAATTAAACTGCCCGCCCAAGATATCTTTTGCTTCAAATAAAGTGACGTCATGACCACGCAAAGCTGCAACATGAGCGGCTGACATGCCCGCGACACCGCCACCGATGACCGCTACTTTTTTAGGCTTTTTGGTTTTCTTATAAACCAATTCTGTCTCATAGCAGGCTTGTGGGTTGACCAAACAGGTTGAGCGTTTATTTTCAAAAGTATGGTCAAGACAGGCTTGGTTACAGGCGATACAGGTATTGATACGATCGGCTTGACCTTCTTTAGCTTTGTTGACCCAATGCGGATCGGCTAAGAACGGACGCGCCATCTGAATCATATCCGCTTGCCCACTGGCAACGATTTCTTCCGCTGTTTCTGGCATATTGATACGGTTGGCTGCCATCATTGGAATATTAATATGCTTTTTAATTTCAGCAGTGAAATCAACAAACGCCGCGCGTGGTACGCTAGTGACAATGGTCGGTACGCGCGCTTCATGCCAGCCAATTCCAGTATTCATAATGGTCACGCCCGCTTCTTCTAGCGCTTTAGCAACAGTGATGACTTCATCCATAACGTTACCGTCTTTGACTAAATCGATCACTGACAAGCGGAATAGGATAATAAAATCTTCACCCGTTGCTTCGCGAACTGCTTTGACCACATCGACCGCAAACTTCATGCGATTTTGAATATCGCCGCCGTATTCGTCGGTACGTTTATTGACATGACGCGATAAAAACTGATTAAGCAAGTAGCCTTCAGAGCCCATAATTTCAACACCGTCATAACCGGCTTGTTTGGCAAGTTTGGCACAGCGCGCATAATCTTTAACGGTTTGCTCGATGTTTTTGATGCTCATTTTACGTGGTTTAAATGGCGAGATTGGCGATTTAATCGGGCTTGCTGACACCGCAAACGGATGATAACCATAGCGACCACTGTGCAAGATTTGCATGATGATTTTGCTGTCATATTTATGCGCCGCACGGGTGACGCGTTGATGATTGATGACGTCAGCGCGGGTGTTCATGGTGCCGCCAGCAGGGAGCAACCAGCCTTCGCGATTGGGCGATATGCCCCCGGTAATCATCATCGCCACGCCGCCTTTGGCACGTTCGGCAAAATACGCCGCCAGCTTGCCGTAATTATAAAAACGGTCTTCAAGCCCCGTATGCATCGAGCCCATCACCATGCGGTTTTTAAGTGTAGTAAAGCCCAAATCCAGCGGCTCAAATAAATGCGGGTAGTGTTCGTTGGTGCTGGCGGTCTCAATGGTATTGGCAGTGCGGCTGGCGGTCATATCATTTTCCTTATGAATGAATTAACAAACTACGTTCTGAAAACAGAAAAGTCACGGGATTTAGCGTTGCTGCTATCGTAACACACCGCTATTATCATCAGCTATGCGGACAAGCGACTGATGAGTGAGCACTATCTTGATACCAATCCTAGACAGTCAGATGTTTACCTCGACTTTATGGCTTTTATTAAGCAAACCTCATAAAACCCGCCCAATTTTTGGGGCGATTGGCTATAATAGCGTGAGCGTTGTCAATATTTAACGTGTTTTATAACGACCGTTTTTATGACAACGGCTTCTATAATAGCCGCTTCGCTAAATCCCTGCACCATCGAATACCCGCAATACGATAAAGGACTATCCCCATGACAGACTTTCACACCGGTCTTGGCAAAAACGCTGCCAATCACCAACCGCTGACCCCTATCGATTTTATTATCCGCAGCGCGCAGGTTTATCCTGACAAGACTGCAATTATCTACGACGACCTAGAGCACAATGAGCTCACGCAGACATGGCAACAGACTTATGATCGCTGTCGTCAATTGGCTGATGGTCTGCGTAAATTGGGTATCGATAAAAATGACACGGTGGCGGTGATGATGCCGAACACGCCAGCGATGGTCGAATGCGCCTTTGGCGTGCCAATGTCAGGCGGCGTGCTTTGTACCCTTAATACCCGACTTGATATCAATGCCCTAACCTTTTGCCTGCAACACTCAGAGGCCAAAGTATTGATTTTAGATAGCGAGTTTGCTGAGCACGCTGAGATTATTGATGAAGCTTTTCCCAACCTCAACGTGATTCATGCGACCGATAAAGCGCTTGATATCGAGCGTTTTGGCAGTATGAGTTATGAAGAGTTAATCGCCAGCTCAGACAATTTGGATAATTGGGAAAAACCGCTCGATGAATGGGATGCCATTGCGCTCAACTATACCTCTGGCACCACTGGTAAGCCCAAAGGCGTGGTTTACCATCATCGCGGTGCCACGCTCAATGCCGTGTCTAATATTTTAGATTGGGATATGCCCAAGCATCCCATGTATCTATGGACGCTGCCACTATTCCATTGTAATGGTTGGTGTTTCCCATGGACCATCGCTGAGCGCGCGGGCGTCAACGTCTGCTTACGTAAAATTGACGCTGATTTGATTTTGCAGCTGATTGCCAAGTATAAAGTCAGCCATTATTGCTCAGCGCCCGTGGTGCACAATATGATTGCCGGCGGTAAGCCTGAGTATAAAGAAGCCATTAACCATGAAGTCAAAGGCTGGGTCGCTGGTGCGCCGCCGTCTGAAACTATGCTCGCTGCTATGGAAGCCATGGGCTTTCATATCTCACATGTTTATGGCCTCACCGAAGTTTATGGTCCGGTCACTGTTTGTGCTGAGCAAGAAGAATGGGATGCGCTTGATGTCGCTGCTCGTGCGCAGAAAAAATCTCGTCAAGGAGTGACCTCGCATTTGATGACAGGCTTTGAGCTGTTTAAACAAGGGACCACTGAACCCGTTGCTGCTGATGGCGAAGAGATGGGCGAGCTGGCACTGCGCGGTAACATGGTGATGAAAGGCTATCTTAAAAGCCGAAAAGCCACTGAAGAAGCCTTTGCCGATGGTTGGTTCCGTACCGGTGATTTGGGCGTCAAATACCCTGACGGCTATATCAAAATCATGGATAGGCTTAAAGACATCATCATCTCAGGTGGCGAAAATATCTCTAGTATCGAAGTCGAAAACGTCTTATATAAAATGCCGGAAATCCAAAGCTGTGCGGTCGTTGCCGCGCCGCATGATAAATGGGGCGAAGTGCCCGTCGCCTTTATCGAAATTCATGCTGGTAGCACTTTGCAACGCGATCATGTCATGGAGCATTGCAAGCAATATTTGGCTGGATTTAAAGTGCCGAAATATATTATCTTTGCTGAAATTCCGAAAACCAGTACCGGTAAAGTACAGAAGTTTGAGCTACGCCAAGCCGCCAAATCATTGGCGCACGAAACGCCAAAAGTTACGGCTAGCGCTAAATAATAGCTTTTGAAAAACTTGCACTTTGAGCAATTTGCATAAAACAGGGTCAGTCTTATGATTAGGCTGACCCTTTTTTCTTGAACTAAGAACGTAAAACTTATTCTTGTAGACAGTCTGCTATAAAATAAACACAGAGCTACTGGTATTCATTTTGCGCAGCCTCTGTCTGCGTAGGCACAGCAAGCAAGGAAAATGAATACCAGTAGCGCGTTATCATACTTGTACTAATTTTATTTAGGACTGACTATAGCCAAACAACTAATTCAGCTTTGGTTCAAGCCATTGATAAACCAACATACCCATTATCATTGCTGGAATAAAGACATACGCTTGCCATTGTCCTGTCCCAAGTAGCACGATACCCGGTCCTGGGCAGATACCCACAAGTCCCCAACCGATACCAAACATCATCGCGCCGATTAGCAACTTTTTATCAATCACCGTCTTACTTGGCAATAAGATAAAAGTGCCCACCCAGCTGGTCTTTTGCCATTTGGCTAATTGCACACCGATTATCGCTACTATTAAACCGCCGCCCATCACCAGTGCCAAGGAGATATCCCACGCGCCAAAGACGTCCAAAAAGCCTTGTACTTTAGCAGGGTCAGTCATCCCTGATATCAGCAGTCCAAAACCGAATAATAATCCTGCTACTAATCCAATTATATTTTTCAGCATTTTTTCTCACACCTAATGTATTAATCCAAGCAGTTATAAATAACGTGCTGTCTATGCGATTTTTAAATCAAACCCAAAACATGGCGACCGATATAAACGGTTAAGATACCAAACAACATAAAGGTCACTGTCGCCGCCATCGAGCGTGGTGACAGTCGCGCATTACCGCAAATACTATGTCCGCTGGTACAGCCTGAACCGAAACGCGTGCCAAAACCAACGAGCAGCCCTGCCGCAATTAATAACGGTATAGAGGTGCTGATATCTAGCACTGGTAACGGCTTGACCAAACGATATAATAACGGCGAGACGATAAGACCGGCGATAAATAAAACCTGCCACATCTCGACGCGCTTGGGTTTTAAGAGGCTTGAGAAAATACCACTAATCCCCGCAATACGGCCAATACCTAACAGCAAAATGGCAGTCGCCACCCCTAGCATCAGTCCGCCTACTAAGGAGATTGGCGTAAATGCCTGCCAGTCTATTTGTATACTCATAATGTTTACCTAAGCCAATTTTATCAAACACAGTTTTAAATTCGTTTTATATAAATACATTATATAATAAAATATAATAAATAGGTAAAAAAATACTGAGATCCGTTTAACAGAACTCAGTATTGTTACCTAACTTATAGTAAAAATTATGCAGGCTGCTCTGCCAATACTTCATCAAGCGCTTTTTCAAAACGTTGTACCGCTCCGTCAACATCGGTCAATTTATCAAGACCAAATAGACCTAAACGGAAAGTTTTAAAGTTCTCAGGCTCGCCTACTTGTAGCGGGACACCAGCGGCGATTTGCATGCCAGCTTCAGCAAAGGCGCTACCTTTATGCATGTCATCACGGTCAGTATAAGCAACGACAACACCCGGTGCTTCAAAACCTTCTGCCGCCACGCTTTCAATGCCTTTGTCCGCCAATACTTTACGAATACGCTTACCAAGCTCCCACTGCGCCTCGCAAAGTTTATCAAAGCCGACTTCCTTAGCTTCATCAACGGCATCGCGGAACTGGCGTAAGCTATCGGTTGGCATGGTTGCATGATAAGCGTGACCGCCATTTTCATAGGCGCGCATGATATTTAACCACTGTTTTAAATCTAGGCTAAAGCTATCAGATTCAGTGCTCTCTACTTTTTGCACAGCCGCGTCGCTGAGCATCACCAGACCTGCGCCCGGTGTGCTGCTCCAGCCTTTTTGCGGCGCGCTAATCAGCACATCAATGCCCAAATCTTTCATATCAAGCCAGACGCAACCCGAGGCAATACAGTCAATGACCAATAGACCGCCAACGCTATGTACGGCCTCGGCCAATGCTTTGATATAGTCTTCTGACAAAATTATGCCTGATGAGGTTTCAACATGAGGGGCAAAAACGATGGCAGGTTTTGTTTCTTTGATTTTAGCAACCGCTTCATCGATAGCAACTGGAGAAAACGGCTTTGGCGTCTCACCCTCTTCACGATTGGCAGTCAATACTGTAGACGACTTGGCAATTTTGCCCTTGTCTAAAATTTGCGTCCAACGATAGCTAAACCAACCGTTACGGATAATCAGGCAGTCTGCATCATTGGCCAATTGACGCGCCACCGCTTCCATGCCGTAAGTACCAGAACCAGGTACAATCGCCACCGCATCAGCGTTATAGACTGACTTTAGGTTGCTAGACAAGTCATTCATTACTTGCTGAAAGACTTTTGACATGTGGTTTAAGGCGCGGTCAGTATAGACCACCGAGTATTCTAATAAGCCGTTTGGATCAATATCTTGACGTAATGCAGTCATAGGACGCTCCTAGTTTATAGTTAGGCAATATAGGTATTGGCAAATTCTAGTAATAACGAGCCGAATACTACGATAGATAGTATTTATCGGGCCCTCATATCGAGTAATCATCGAGAGTATGACGCAGGGTTGACGATATAGCGCTTTATCCTAGCGCTATTGCCGTTGACGAGTATGTCGTGTGCGCTTTATTTTTATTCTAAACAGTACTACAGACGATAGGCGCGCCATTATCAGACTGTGAATGACAGCCTATTGAAACATCAATACTGAAAATTAATGAAATGAGAAGATATTAAGAAGCAATTGATAGAATTAAGCTTTGAAAAAAAGCCAAAATCAATTAGTTAAAGGTTCATTATAAATAACCGCTGCCACATAACCAAAAATTATCGCCACTTAATACACTCATAACAACTTGATATTAGCACTGATAATGCAGGTTGACAACGCTCAGCTTGCATAAGTCGAAAGCTTAGCCAATTTATGATTTTTAAAGAGAAACCGTTTCAAAAGGAAGAGCTTTAAAAGAAACGGTTTTAAGAGAAATAGTAAGAAAAACAATTAGTGAATTAAAAGGAGTAATGATTACTGACGACGACCACGATGCGCGTCTTGTAATCCCGAGACCACAAAATCTAGCAATTCATTGTCACCTTCGCGTGCCGCTTTACGCATCAACTTCGAGGGCGCATGGGTCAGCGTCTGGGTTAAACGCCGCGATAGCTCAGTGATAATAGCTTCAGGGCTGGCGTTATCTTGTTGCAGCTTAGCAATGGATTCATGCAGCAGCTTATCGACTTGGTCATGGGTGCGCGCGCGATATTGTTGAATCTCTTTACCGACTTGGCGCACCTGAAAGCGCCGATCCATCTCAACCACCAACTGACTGACCAGCAGCTCAGCATCGACCGCTGCTTGCCGGCGCTGCTCAATATTACCAGCAATCACGTGTTGCAAGTCATCAACAGAATACAAATACACATCGTCGATACGGCTAATGGTAGAGTCGATATCGCGCGGCACCGCCAAGTCAATCATCAGCATCGGCTGATAACGCCGGCTTTTAAGCGCGCGCAAGGTCATGGTCTTATCAATCAATATATCCATACTGCCGCTACAACTACTGACGATATCAGCTTCTACCAATACTTGCGGCAACTCTTGCAGCGATTTCACTTCTACTATACGCTCGGGTCGACGCAATTCGGCGGCCAACACTTCGGCGCGCTCAGGATTGCGGTTACAAATAATGACCCGCCCGACCCCAAGCCCAGCGATATGCGTTGCCACCAAACGATTCATCTCGCCTGCCGCAACAACCAATAACGTGCGATTGGGCAAATCGTCAAATATCTGCGTCACCAATTTGGCTGCAGCATAGCTCAGCGATACCGCTTGAGCGCCGACTTTGGTTTCGTTACGCACGCGTTTGGCAGCAGCAAATACTTGGTCAACAATCCAGCCGAGCTGATTGCTGAGCGCTTTTTGGTCTTGCGCCAAATGCACAGAACGTTTGATTTGACCAAGTATCTGCGGCTCACCCAATATCATCGAGTCAAGACCAGCAGCGACTCGCAGCCAATGAGTCAGCGCATGGGTATCACGATGCACATACAAATAAGGGTCAATTTCAGCTAAAGGTAACTGTTTAAAATCCGCCAGCCACGCTTTAATTTTTAAGATATGGGCGCTGATTGCCGCGGCAGAAGGCTGCCCACTAATGGCATTACTACTCGAGACAGCAGTTTGCTGCGCTGCTAAAGCCGCGCCTGATTCTGGCGATGCTGGGACTTGCGGAATCAGCGCATAAATCTCAGTACGGTTGCACGTCGAGACAATCACGCTACCATCGGTGAAGCACTCTAGCTGCTGAAGGGCAATATTCACATCGTCACCGACAAGCGCCAAGCGCTCTCGCAGAGCGACTGGTGCGGTTTTGTGATTGACCCCAATGACCACTAATCTCATTATTGATAGACCATAAATATAACGTTTACCTGCCAGCCAAACGCTTTTAGAATGTGAAAAAACCTATTCAATCAGCAGTGCTAAAAAACAGTTTTTCACAGACAGCGCTTGCTAAACTGGCTGTGAAAAAACGTCTTTAATTAATACTTGCCAATATAAACGTCTAAAAAGCGCCTATTATATCATTATTGCTGGCTTTATTTAACAAGCAGCGTTGGGCGATGGTATTTGTCTGTATCTGGGCATGGCGACGATAAATCAACTGCTCCAAGGCTTTAAAATAAATGCCAGTGTTATTTGTCTAACTTAAAAACGCTGGTTTACTAGCAGATGTTTAAGCTATCAGAGTTTATTGAACGCTACTTAAAGTCATTTATCGTCATTAATTAATCGCCTAAATATTGTTAGTATTTGAGTAACATAGGCGCTATTGTTTATCGCTTTCATCTGCTCTTATAATGGTAATGACGAATACTTATTTAAAATAATGACAATAAAATCCTCCTGTTAGAATGCAAGTGGACTAATGGGGAAATATTGCTCGCTAGATTTTTTGGGTCATCCTTTAGACTGCAACCTATGTATAATGATCAATCTCGCCTCCGCGCCTTATTGCAAGCCACCATAGAGCGCCTATGCCAGCGTTATAAGCTAACCTTGTCGTTGGCCATTTGTCTATGCCTAGGATTACCCGCCCACGCCAAGTATGTCAGCCCGGCGTTGACCGCTCCCATATTAAACACTGATTTGGCCAATTCGCCTACAACTTCACCAGCCAAGAAAAGCGATATCATTGGTCATACTGCTCATGAAATACCTTCTCAACTACCGTCTACTGAGCAGTCTCAGCTAGCAGAAAACGATACTTCTGTAAGCAATCTAGTAGCATTTAGCCAAACCCAATCAGAGCTTGGTGAGCCAAGTTTATACGCGCTGTTGGATGCCGAGTTTGCCGCAGATCGCGATAATAATAAGCGCGCGCTAACTATTTATAAGCAGCAATCTTTTAAACAAGATGCAACTGCGGTATTTGAGCGCGCCCTAAGCTTGTCTTTACGTAATGAAAGCGTTGAGGATTCATTGCGCTTTGCCAAAACTTGGCAAGACCAAAACCCCGACCACGTGCCCGCTTGGTTCTATGTGGCGCATTTGGCCCTGCGCGCGCACGACTATGAACTGGCGGGCGCCACTCTAAATCGCATTTTAAGCTATGACCCGCGAGCCGATCTGAGCGAAATTCTGATTGGCATTTATCCCAATACTGATGAAGACAAACGCGAGTTACTTGCCGCTTTGCAACCTATCGATAGCGAGCAAAACGCTTCGCTTTCGGTATTAAAGGCTGGTTTACTGTATCAATTTGATGAGCCTGAGGTTGCTATTGTCCATATCGATCGTGCCCTTGCGCGCCAGCCAGATTATGTGCCTTTTATCACTTTAAAAGCCGACATCTTACGCAAGACCAAGCCATCAGCAGCCGTGCTTGATTATATTAACCAAGCGCGCCTACGGAACCCTGATAGCAAGAGCTTATACTTATATGAGATTCGTTATTTACTCGATTTGCGGCAAAGCGAGCAGGCTTGGCAGCTATTACTCGATGCACACGGGCGCTTTGCTGATGATGACGAAATCACTTTGCTCGCCGCGCTGGTGAGCTTGGACGTTGAAGAATACGCCAGCGCCGATCAGCTGCTGAATATCTTGGCTAAAAATCCGGCTTATCTTGACCAAGCCTATTACTACCTTGGCATCAGTGCCGAGCGCCAACAGCGCTTTGAGCAAGCAAAATACTATCTCAATGGCGTGATGCAAGAGGACTTGGTGTTAGAAGCGCGGCGAAAAGTGGTGTCGTTTGAGCTGCTAAATGACGACGTCGATGCAGCCATTGCTACTTTAGAGAAGCTGCGTAAAGACTTTAGCATCTTCGCGCCTGACAGCTTTGTCATGCAAGCGGATATCTTATGGCAGCAAAATGAATCCGAGGAAGCGCTACGGTTATTAACGCGCGCCAGCCGCAAATATCCTAATAATGAGATGCTGCTATTTGCCCGCGCCCAGCTGCTTGACGACAAAGACGATTATATCGTCAAACGTACCTTATTAAACCATTTGCAAACGCTCGACCCAACCAACCTTGCTTATCAGCTTAGCTATGCGCAGTTATTGCTCGCCAATGAACGCAGATCCAAGCAAGGTTTGGCGCTAGCAACGGCAATCATTCAAATCCGTTATGATGACCCGCGCTATGACAATGAGCTGCATTTGCAAGCGTTAAACGTACTCGCCGCCAATGCTTTAGCGAACGAAGATTATCAACAAGTCATCGATTATCTACAAACCCCGTACGACGTTTTTCCAACTCTGCGTTCTGGCACGCTACTGCTGCGCGCTTATCAAGGGCTAGGCGATAATGAAAAAGTTGAGGCGTTGCTTGCTGAGTTACAAGAGCGCTTTTCATTTGGGCAGCGCAACGTCAATGACCGTATACAGCTTTATTAAAGTGCTTTTTGCTCAAAGCTTACTAAATACTAATAATCAAATACGATTAAAAATAAAAACGTTTGCGCTAAAAACTACAAGCCAGTTATAAGAAATGAACAGCCATGCATCAGCGCGTAACAAATGATGCTTAAGCTAAGCGTTTATTGTTTTATTTAATCTTTTAAAAAATCTATTACTTTTAAAACTTGTTACTTTTAAAACTTGTCTATTTTTGAGGATATATCATGTCAGTATTAAAAAAAAACCAGCCGAATAAACTGGCGCTATTTAGCGCTTTAACCGCCGCGCTCGTTATGACATCTGGTTGCCAATCATTAAAAACCGCTAATGCTACCAACCAGCCTATCGGCACGGTACAAGGTCAGAAACCTGAACAACCTAAAAAGCTTGAGAACTTTAATATCACGGGCAAAATCGGCGTTACCACGCCGAGTAAGGACAATTCAGGAAACCAAGGCGGCAGTGCGTTTTATGCATGGGGACAACAAAATGACCGTTTTGCTATCGAATTGATTGGTGCGCTTGGCATTGGCAAAACCAATATCGAATATAATGGTCAGTCGGCGACTTTAGTCAGTGAAAAAACCGGTACTTTAACCGCTGCTGACCCTGAAACCTTGCTCAAAAAAGCCACAGGCTGGCAAGCGCCGATTTCACAAATGCCGTATTGGATATCGGGTCGCCCAGCGCCTTCAGACAGCGCGCCACAGCTTGATGACCAAAATCGTTTGATTAGTTCGGTCAATGGTGAATGGCAAGCGAACTTTAGTTATAAAGGCAACGACAAATTGCCAAATAAAATCAGTGCCGTACAGTCACAAGGCAATAAAGTAGTGATGACCATCGACCATCAAAAATAATGGCCTTATGTAGACAGTAGAAAACACTATCTTTACTTACAACTCATAAAGACATTTATTTATGACTGAACGCCCCACCGCAACATCAGTTATCACGCGCTTGTCACCGGCCAAGATTAATTTATTTTTGCATATCACTGGTAAGCGCGCTGATGGCTATCATAATCTGCAAACCGTCTTTCGCCTGCTTGACTGGGGCGATTATCTGCATTTTACGTTTGTAGACGATGCGGCACTTTCTATTATAGATAAAACCTTCGACGCTACTAAGCTTTGTCATCAGCTGCTAACGCTTGCTGGTGCCGACACCATAACCAGTAGTATCGATGACAATCTGATTTTTAAAGCCGCCCAAGCGTTACTAGCATTTGCTCTTCAAGCTGACAGACTACCTAAGCAGCTGCAATCAGTGCAAATCACCTTGGATAAGCACTTACCAATGGGTGCAGGCTTGGGCGGTGGCTCATCCAATGCGGCAACGACATTATTAGTTTTAAATGAGATCTGGCAGCTTAACATTACTAAAAATGAGCTGATAAAAATCGCTGCTACTATCGGCGCCGATGTGCCGATATTTATCTTTGGGCAAGATGCGATTGCCATGGGTATTGGCGAGGAGCTGACAGCGATTGATTTGCCCGAGCAGCAATATTTAGTCTTAACCCCAAACGCCCATGTGAACACGGCTAAGCTGTTCGCCCATCCAAAGCTACAACGAGATATCGCCCCGCTATCGATTGCAACCATTCAAAACCATTCCAATAACTACGTGCAACATTTAAACTCACCCTATCAAAATGTGTTTAGTCATGTCGTCACCAGTATCGCCCCTGCCGTCGATGCAGCGTTACGGTATTTGCAAGGGTTAGAATCACAGGCACTCAGCACAGCTCGTATGACCGGCTCTGGTAGCGCCGTGTTCTTGCCATTGGATGCGAGTATTATTGATGATAAAACGCTGTTGGCAAAGTGGGTTAACAATGCGCCTTGTGCGGCGTACGTAGTGGGGAATCTACAAGTTAAATAGAATTAATAATATGATTTTCTTCGCTTAAAGGTTATTTATCATGAAAGGCAATTCTTTTACGTTATCAATAAGTATTTTGGCCCTTTCAATAGCCATGACAGCCTGCACCAACAATTCTGATACTCAAAACGTCACGTTACCTGCGCCAAAAGTATCTATCGATAACATGGCCAGTGATAGCAGTATTAACGATTTTAAGAATAAGCCCTATGCCCATTTTTTTACTTATCCATATAAACATGGTGCGGAAATAGAACCAGCTATGGGCGGCATTTTGGTTATGAAAGACGGCTGTTTGCTTATCCAAAACGATGATAGGCTTAACGTTCCTGTGTTTCCTCATGGCATAACCACTTGGAATGAGGAGACCCAGACTCTGACCGCCAATGGCGTTGATATACCTTTGAATACTGAGCTATTTACTAACGGACCCTTAAGCGGCGGGAAATACGACCCTAGTTACGATTATAATTTCGAGCAACAAGCCAACCCTAAATGCTTGGAAAATAGGTATATCGTATTTTTGGGTTCACAGTTTATGGACGCTACAGATTTACCAAATAATTAGCCTATACAAGCTAAAACTGAGGCCAAACCCTACTCATAGCGTATAAATAAAATGAGTATAAATACCATATATAAATTTTCATTAACTCAACATCGGTTTTATTTTCGACCTATTTATAATAAAAGCCATAAAAAGGCGCAAATGACTTGCAAAATCTAAATATTTATTTATAATAGGTCGCCTCAATAGGGGTATAGCCAAGTTGGTAAGGCATCAGGTTTTGATCCTGACATCCGTTGGTTCGAGTCCAGCTACCCCTGCCATTTTTAAGTGTAAAGCGTTCGATATGTCGTCATTATAAGCCGTTTTTAAATAAACGCTTATTTTATTGACATTGACAACGTTATCCCAGTTTCGGTATAGTTCGCAATGAACACCGTTAGGGAAAAGTTATATTGTAGACAGTTTATCTGTTTATAATATAACAAACAGGTCGTGACGCTATTCTAAGCGTAATTTAGTATAAATTATACCTAGATATCGACGTACACAGCCTAGACATTACAGGGGTATAGCCAAGTTGGTAAGGCATCAGGTTTTGATCCTGACATCCGTTGGTTCGAGTCCAGCTACCCCTGCCATTTTTTACTGTAATAGTAGTCATCAATAGTTTTCCATACTCTTTTCTAAATTTGAGCAGTTTGATACTGCTTAGCGGTCGCTGCTTGAGTTAATCAATAGGACTTCTGTCATGCCTTATTTGGCGATTTTTACGGGTAATGCCCACCCAGAATTAGCAAAAACCGTAGCCGATCATCTCCATATACCTCTTGGTAAAGCTGACATCACGCGTTTTTCTGATGGCGAAATTGCCGTGGAAATCAAAGAACACGTTCGCGGTAAAGACGTGTTTATCATGCAGCCTACTTGTGCACCGACTAACGACAATTTGATGGAAATCATGATGATGGCCGATGCCTTGCGTCGTTCTAGTGCTGGCCGGATCACTGCTGTCATGCCATACTTCGGTTATGCCCGTCAAGACCGCCGTCCGCGTTCAGCACGTGTACCTATCTCGGCCAAAGTCGTCGCTGACATGCTAAACATCGTTAGTATTGACCGCGTTATGACTGTTGATTTGCACTCAGATCAGATTCAGGGCTTCTTTGATATCCCAGTTGATAACATCTATGGTACGCCTGTCTTATTGAACGATCTTAAAAAACAAGATTATGACAATATCATGGTGGTTTCACCTGACGTCGGCGGTGTGGTACGTGCGCGCGCGATGGCGAAGCAGTTGGGCGATACCGACATGGCGATTATTGATAAACGCCGTGCCCGTGCCAATGAATCACAAGTGATGCACATCATCGGTGATGTCCGTGACCGTGATTGCGTCATCGTTGATGACATGGTTGATACCGCAGGTACGTTATGCAAAGCCGCTGAAGCCTTAAAGCAAAATGGCGCGCGCCGCGTACTTGCTTATATTACTCACCCTGTCCTATCGGGTAATGCGCTAAAGAACATCAGCGAATCGGAATTGGATGAGATTGTGGTAACTGATACCATTCCATTGTCTGACGCGGCTAAAGCCTGTAGCAAAATCCGTCAAGTAAGTATCGCACCGATGCTGGCTGAAAGCTTACGCCGTATCAATAACGAAGAATCTATCAGCGCTATGTTTGATGCCTAGTTAATGCTTAAGATTTTCTTTCGCTAAAAAATATATTACTAAAAACGCTAAGTTTAATGACTTGGCGTTTTTTTATGTAAGACTGGCGTGCGCTATTTTAGCTAGGTCTTTATTATTGTTAAAGAATCACGTATAATGCGCGCCTGTATTCATCATTCGTTAACCCCTATTATTTTTGGGTATTTTATACTTAGCGACATGATTGATACTTTCTAAAGTATTGATTATCCGGTGATAGACTGGTCGCAAGTCTGTTATTGCTGGTAGATACTTCACATACTCTCTATAGGATTATATCCATGGCTATTGATCATTTTGCAATCAACGCAGTTGACCGCTCTGCTGAACAACAAGGTAAAGGTGCGAGCCGCCGCCTACGTAAGCAGAACCTAGTTCCTGCTATCATTTATGGTGGTGGTGAAGAACCAACTGCTATCTCTATCAAAATCAACGAGCTCGTAAAATCGCTTGAATATGAAGCGTTTTTCTCACAAATTTTGACCATCACTACCGATAAAGGTGATGAGCAACAAGTCGTTATCAAAGACTTGCAGCGCCATCCTGCTAAAGGTTTCCCAATGCATGCAGATTTTCAGCGCATTGTGAAAGGTCAAAAAATCAACATGCACGTGCCGCTACATTTTGCAGGCCGTGAAGAAGCGCCAGGTACGAAAGCGGGTGGTATCTTATCTACGCTAGTATCTGATGTTGAAATCGTTTGCCTACCATCACAATTACCTGAATACTTAGAAATCGACGTATCAGGCATGGAAATTGGTGATCTATTCCGTTTATCAGACATCAAATTGCCTGAAGGCGTAATTATCTTTGATCTTGACATGGAAGATGCGCACGACCGTACCGTTGTGAACATGCAGCCACCAACAGTTGAAGAAGTTGACGAAGACGCTGACGAAGTTGATGCAGCTGACGTACCTGCTACTGAGCAAGGTGCTGAGCCTGAAGACAAAGACGCTGAATAATAATCTTTATAACGCTTATATAGCAGCCTTATGGTTGCTCGGTTATAAAAGATTGGTTTAGTCAAAAAATAGCAGGTGATGAATGTCTCCTGCTGTTTTTGTAACTGAGGTTTGAAAAGAAGGTTTAAAAAGTAGGATAAGCACGATCAGTTCATCTTACTTTTCAAACCTTATCTCTTATTTATTAAATTTAAGCAGGGTGTTTTTATGGCCATAAAGCTTATTGTCGGTCTTGGTAATCCTGGTCAGCAGTATATGTTTACGCGTCATAATGCAGGGTTTTGGTTCGTCCATCATTTGGCGCAGCAGTTTAATATTGCCCTCGCCCCTGACAAAAAATTCCACGGGGTGACGGGACGCGGGCAAATTCATGGTCACGATGTGCGCCTGCTTATGCCTCTGACCTTTATGAATAAATCTGGTCAATCGGTGGTGCCGATGGTCAATTTTTATGGTATTAACAATAATGAGCTGCTGATTGCCCATGATGAGCTCGATATTCCCGCTGGCAGTATCAAGCTTAAAACCGACGGTGGACACGGTGGTCATAATGGTCTGCGTGATATCACCCCGCACATTGGCAACGACTTTCATCGCCTGCGTATCGGTATCGGTCATCCGGGTCACAAGTCTAAAGTCAGCGGTCACGTATTATCGAAAGCGGCGCCTGATGAGCAAATGGCTATCGATAGCGCGTTAAGTGCTGCTTTTGACGCCTTACCGTTATTATTAGATGGTGATATTGAAAAAGCACGCTCGCAGATTAATGGCTTTAAATTACCAGAATAATCTGCCGTTGATGGCAAACATTTAAGTCATTTAAATCGCCAAAGCGTAAATTTAGCCGTGACTTTTAGGCAAATAACTTTTATTCTACTTACCCTGTCCCCATTAAGCTTTTGATTTGGTTCATTTATATCAGTTACCCTAAGGAAGCAACCTATGCTACTTAATATGCTCAAGTGCAAATTACATCGCGCCCGTGTTACCCATGCTGAGCTGCATTATGAAGGCTCATGCGGTATCGATGGTGACCTACTAGACCTTGCTGGTCTGCGTGAAAACGAATCTATCGATATCTACAACGTCACCAATGGCAAACGCTTTCGCACCTACGCGATTCGCGCTGAAGCGGGCTCTGGCATCATCTCGTTAAATGGTGCTGCCGCGCATATGGCAGACCTAGGCGATATCGTCATCATCTGCGCTTATGCCCATTTTGATGAAGTAGAAGCCGCTACCTATCAGCCAAAACTGGTGTATTGCAACGAAGACAATACCGTGAAAGACACTGCCAATATCATTCCGGTACAAGTGGCTTAATTATCCATGACTGCTATTTAAGTGATCAATAAAAAAGCTGAATCTAATTAAGATTCAGCTTTTTTTATGCTATTTATTTATCCTGCTTACGGTTTCTAATCACCCGCCATAGCCCTTCATTTTCTGTTTTCGGCATTTTTAAAGTGATGGTATTTGAGAGCATGTCTTGTATTGCCAAACCGCGACGATTAAACAGACAAAAGGCATAGTTGAAAACAAAGCCCAAAAAAGCACTGGTCAATAAGATAGCGCGTGAACCACCGATGACACTACCGATGAGTCCAAATATCAGCGGCATCAGGCTCGCCGCCAAGATACGTTTGAACGACTGCCCCCACGTAAGCAGGTGACCATCATTATTGACCGTTTTTAAGCGCCACGTTTGCATACCTAGTGTTTGCCCACCGCGGCGCCAAAATAGCCCGTAGAAGCCCACCAGCGTCAGGATAAACGAAGGGGTCATAATAAAGTTTTGATACCATGTCGGTAGCGATCTGGCTTGCTGTGACTGCGTGCCCGTCTCCATCGTCAATAGCGTACCAATTACTGTCAGCACCGTACCAACCAAAAACAGTAGTGCCAAAATCAACATACCATCATAAAGGATGGCCGCCATACGCGTGCCTGGCTTGGCAATCACTGCCTCTTCGGCAACGGAGTCTTGATGCGCTGAGTTGTTGCGTGGCGATTTTGCTTTAGTAGCAGCTTTTGGTGATGATTTTGACATGATACCAGCCCATAACAAGCGAAAAATAGAGCGCTCATTGTACCGTAATTCAGGCGCTTAGCGTACCTTATGATAAGACAAGACTTTTGGTACAAGGGCAGGAGAATTTGAGTTTAGGAAAAAACATCAATACCAGATTGTACTGCTATAAAAATGACAGACATAAAAAAATCGCCAAATTGTCATAAGACAGGCGATTAATTTAGTTTAGCTTAATGGTTACATGAACAAATAAGCTAGTATGCAAATGGTGCGCTTGGAGAGATTCGAACTCCCGACCCCTTAGTTCGTAGCCAAGTGCTCTATCCAACTGAGCTACAAGCGCGTACTTTGCACATTATCTACTGAATTATTCAAAAACAATTGCAGTAAATTAGGTTGGTTATTATATAGATAATCTCGCTTGTGTCAACTTATTTTTTAATTAAATTCAAATTATTTTTGAATGTTAATCTAAAATATCATTAACGCTATTTTTGCGTCATTACTCTTTATAACAACTGAATAAATGGCGGTGAAGGAGGGATTCGAACCCTCGATACGCTTACACGTATGGTTCCTTAGCAGGGAACTGGTTTCAGCCACTCACCCACTTCACCGGACGATTTAAGACGCTTATCAAAATATTTTTATAAAAACTATTTCTCTAAACACAGTATCGATGCTAATGATACGTCTTATGCCGTGGGCGAGTATTATAACAAAGCCGAAACGAATTGCAAGCCTTGTCTACAGATTTAATGCCGCTTTTGTCATAATTATTAATTTAAATGGTTTTATCATTCTCTAGTCATAAGGAATATCTTATTTAGCGGTGAATATCCGAGTTTTTAGACTTTATTACTTATAATCAAAATATCCCAAAATCGCTACGGGATTGCTGATATCAATTTTTCGTGGCCTCTGTCTGCGCAGGCACAGCAAGCAAGAAAAATTGGTATCAGCAGATATATTGATATTACTTTTCACTGATTGTATTTACTAAAATCTGCTGGCTATGGCTTTTTGGTCAATGGATGGCTATAGTATTTATGATTGATTTTAGAATAAATAAAAGGAAGGGTTATGCGACCGGTAGTACTGTGTTTTTCAGGATTGGATCCGTCAGGTGGTGCTGGATTACAAGCGGATATCGAGGCAGTCGGTCAAGCAGGTGCCCATGCCGCTATCGCTTGTACGGCAATCACCATTCAAAACTCACAGCAGGTATTTGGTTTTGAGGCTTGTGCTGCTGATTTGGTAGCAGCACAGGCGACCACCGTGCTCGATGATTTGCCTGTGCGCGTGATTAAGTCAGGTATGCTTGGTACCACTGACAATATCGCCATGCTGACGCGCTTATTTGCCGAGCAGGTTATCGCTGCTGAGACGCCATTTGTCCTCGACCCGGTATTGGTTGCCAATAGCGGCGGCAGCTTGGGCGATGAGCAAACCTTGGTAACGGCGTTTAGAAAACTACTGCCCTATGCGACGTTAATCACCCCAAATACGCATGAGCTACGCGCTTTAAGCGACGAGCAAGATTTACATATCGGTGCGCAAAAACTATGCGCCCAAGGCTGTCATGCGGTATTGGTCAAAACTTCACACGACTTTGATAGCGGTGATATCGAGCAATATTTATATATCAAAGGCGAGATGGTGCATAAAAGCGTTTTACCGCGCCTAAAAGGTGAATTTCATGGTTCTGGCTGCTCGTTAGCGAGCTTTATCGCTGGACGCTTGGCGATAGGTGACGCGCTTATCGAGGCAGTAAAGGCGGCGGATCATTGGATTACTCAAACCCTGCGCGCTGCTGATGCGCCGCATCCTAATGATGCTAATGCCCAATTGATACCCAATCGTTTTGTAGAATTTTAGAACAATCTATAGATGGTAAATAAAGAAAGGCGCTCTATAAAATATAGAGCGCCTTTTGTATCTTTTATAGAATCGCTAGTTTTTTAAATTTTATTAAGCCAGCCTAACCCAACATCGGCATAAAGCTAGATGCTAAGCCACCGATAAAGATTTCCAGCAGATAAAAGGCAAAGAAAGCAATCATTGGCGATAAATCAATCATGCCCAAATTTGGCGTAATACGACGAAACGGCGCTAAAATTGGCTCAGCCAACATAATAATAATACCAATAATCGGATGCTGAGACTGGGTAAACACCACAATCCAGCTGACAATGATAGAACCGATGACCAGATAGCGGCACATGCGTAAAAAGTCTAATATCAAGCTGATAGTACCAGTAAAAAATAGCGGCACAGGCGCGATACCTTTATGGGTCAATGCCGCCTTACCAGAGATATCAATCAGACGAATTAAGAACATCAATACAATGGCAGCAATACTAATACGACCTTGGGCGACGGTTGGGAAAATACGCCCGAACACATCGACGATATGGGTGGCTTTATAAGCAGGGGCAACCATAGGATTGCTGGCATCCATTCCAGCAAACTGCAGCATAAAACGGATAAACACCAACATCATGGCGAAGGTAGTGACCAAATCAAAAATTTGCAATAACAGGTTGTTCATGAAGTGCTACTCAATGTGACATTATTAACGGGATTTAGGATGACGAATGTCATTATCAGGCATTTTTATGACTTTAAGTTTTTTATGACTTTAAGTTCTTATAATTATTAATAAGGCATCTCATCAACCGCGACATGCCCTATCAATAGCGTACTAGCTATTTAGTACTATTTTATTTACTCATCTCTTCGCTTAGCGCTTGGCTACGATCGGCGCAAGCTTGCATGGCTTCAACGATTTGACGGCTGATGTCATTGGCCTGCATGGACTCGATAGCTGCTTGGGTGGTACCATTTGGTGAAGTGACTTTACGGCGTAGCTCGCTTGGTGCATCTTCACTACCCAGCGCCATTTTTGCCGCGCCAAGCATGGTTTGCATCGCTAGCGCTGACGCTTGCTCTTTATCCAATCCTAACGCGACTCCGCCATCGACCATTGCTTCGATAAAGTAAAACATATAAGCGGGCGCTGAGCCTGATACGGCGGTGACCGCATGCATGTGCTCTTCATTATCGACCCACATGACCAGACCTGACGCTTCCATCACTGCGGTTGCCAATTGTTTTTGCTCAGCACAAATATCATCCGTACCGTAAAGACCGGTTGCGCCCATTTGAATCATCGCTGGCGTATTTGGCATCGCACGAACGATATTGCCATAGCCGCCGAGCATATTTGATAATAGCGCAGTCGATAATCCTGCTGCCACTGAAATCACCAGCTGCGTGTCTAAAACGTCAGCAAAACCACTGACCACCACTTTCATGACTTGCGGCTTGACTGCCAATACCACGATGTCAGCACCGATAACCGCCGATTTTGCATCGGCCGTTGGATCGACCGTATTCAATCCTTTAGCAGCCAATTGCTCGCGCGCTTCACTGCTCGGATCAGCAACGGTAATCAGACTCGGTTTGACGCCGCAGCTGATAAGTCCACTAATCAAAGCCTGCGCCATATTACCGCCACCGATAAAGCTGATTTTCTTATTATCTAATACTGACATACGTGTCTCCTATTCAAAAAATGCAAAGGCACTCAAACTAACATAATGATAGGTAAAATGACACTCAGTTTACCATACTGCTACTGGCGTCGTTTGATAAATTCAAATGCCCAGCAATTGGCTTACCGTTTAAATAATCACTATATTAGATGCTACATATTTACTATTTAACAGGTTTTATGCAGAGTTAAATGGCTGTTGATAAATGCGACAAGCTGTTTTACATCTACATTAATATTCGCCTGCTCAGCATTCAACGCCCAGCTTTCAAAAGGTGATAATAATAAAATAGGCAGTTCTATCGGGCAATCGTTCTCTAAAGGCTCATTTTTACTACTTTCTTTATTCATAAAAGTAACGCTAACTACTACCAAACTTTCACGCAGCCATGATGGAATAGCCAAGTTTTGATAGAGCTTTTTGCCCGCTTGCGGACGTGATGCCAGTGCGGTTTGTATACGCTGTTGTCTGCCTAATGGCGCAAAGGTTACCTTCACTTTATATTCATAGCTTTTTAATAGCTGAACTACTTCATTTGGCGCAATCTGAGTTTGCCAAATAAATTTTTCATCACTGCGTAAGGTAATTGAAATAGGCTTACTGTCAGCAGCAGTGAGACTGCATAAAACGTGCATCTGCTTAGTAAGCGGCAACTCTAACCACTTGAGCCAATCACTACTTAAACGATAAAGCTGCTGACGATAGCGGCGAACAGTATACGACTGCTTGCGACCTTGCCAAAATAGCGCCGTTTGATGGTCATTATCATCACGTTGGCTTAGACTTAAGACATCATCGACGAGCTGTTTAGCGGGCGGTAATGGCTCATCTTGAGTAAGCCAATGGTGCAATAACTGCCGCTGACGATAAATCGGTAGTTTTTGCAATTTATCTATATCTAGCACGCGCTGGGCAGGTGGCAGCTGTAATGAGGCAACCTCTGTGTGCTGCAAATCCTCGCTTGCTTGGGCATTGATTATTAATTGCGCATCACTTAATAACTGCGCACTACGGGCAATATTATCAATAACGTTGGAGTTATAGTTCGCCAATATCGGCATAATATCTCGACGTAGGCCGCTACGCACATTATCACCAGCATCGTTGGTTGGGTCATCGATATAAGGCAGCTTTAAACGCTGGGCATAGGCGCTGATAGTGGCGCGTTTGATAGTCAGCCACGGTCGCCATAATACTATGCGATGTGTGCCCTGCGTTTGAATGCGCCACGGCTGCATACCAGACAAACCATTCACCCCAGCGCCTTGAATCAGACGCATTAAAACCGTTTCCGCTTGGTCATCGGCATGATGAGCTAATAATAAAACGTCATCTTGATTAAGCTGCCTTCGCATCACATCATAGCGCGCTTGCCGTGCGGCTTGCTCATCTCGACCATTGAGCTGCGCCTGTAAAATTCGACAGGGTATATTTTGCGCCTTCGCCCAATTAGCAACGTGCTGTGCCCAAGCGCCACTAGCCGCTTGCAGATTATGATTCACATGCAGCAATTGTGGTAAAAATGGCAATTCCCCCTGCTGATAGAGCTGTACGCAAAGTGCTGCTAATGCCAACGAATCACGCCCCCCGCTACACGCCAGCCAAACTCGCCGACCATGTAGTTGCTCGCCATATTCAGCTAGAATTTTTAACAATGCCTCTGCTAGAACAGCATCGACAGGCAGTTCTGCGACTGGCTCAATGGCGTGTGGAAGTATTGCGCTACTGGTCATAATCGTTCTTATTTACTGGGTGGTTTTATTTACGTATCAATCAATTAAAACATAAATAAGTCGGCACAAAAAAACGCGCCATAAAATGACACGTTTTTATTTTAACATTAAGCGCAAAGCGATATCGTTAAAAGCTAAGTTTAAGTAACTTAGCAATACAAGTTCATATAAATGCTTAGCAAGGCAACATCACTTCTGAGTTAAAGGACTTCAATTTCTCATAACGCAGCTCGCAGCGCTCATCCGCATCCATATCTTTAAGCTCATCTAATTGCTCAACAATTAATGCTTTTAGCGCCGTCATGACTGGCTGCGGCTGAAGATGAGCACCCTCGCCTTCATCGATAACTGCGTCAATTAGGCCCATTTGATAAAGGTTAATGGCATTCAGTTTTAATGCTTCACTGGCATCTTGGGCTTTTTCCGCAGTTTTCCACAGAATAGACGCACAGCCTTCAGGAGAAATGACTGAATAAATACTGTTTTGGAGCATATTTACTTTGTCGCCAACGCCAATTGCCAATGCGCCACCTGAGCCGCCTTCACCAATAATAGTGACGATAACAGGTACTTTAAGGCTGGAGAATACGGCGATACTTTCAGCAATGGCTTGCGCTTGGCCGCGCTCTTCAGCACCGATTCCGGGGTAGGCACCTTGGGTATCGACAAAGGTCATCACCGGAATATTAAAGCGCTCAGCCATTTTGACCAAACGAATGACTTTGCGATAACCCTCGGGGTTTGCCATGCCAAAATTATGTGCGATACGCTCACGCGTGCTACGACCACGATGCTGACCAATTACCATTACAGGCTGACCATCTAGGCGCGCAAGACCACCAAGAATAGCCTTGTCATCTGCATAAGCACGGTCGCCATGCAACTCATCAAATTCGGTAAACAGCTGATTGACATAGTCCATAAATAATGGACGTTTGGCATGCCGTGCAAGCTGAACGCTATCCCAGACGGTACTCATAGACGCTTCCCTTTCATAATTCTATATAATGTGGTGATGGTTAATAATGGCTGTGTTAGTTAATACTGTTATTATCGACTCTCAAATAATGAAAGTACAGTTGTAAACTCAATAGAAGCTATAGTAGCACATCTTAAATCGCATGGCATTACTGACAACGCCGCTTTTGTTACGTTAATCCGTAGCACCATTATTATAATAGTAACGGCTTCGCATTAAGAATCAGTATTAAGAATCAGTATTAAGAGTCGGCATTAAGAAACAGTATGAGCAATCAGCGCTTATGCCTCAACCATACTTCCATCAACAACACTCAGCTTTACGCCCCATTTAGCAAACTGCTCAATCTCCGTATGCAAGTCTGACAATAAGAAAGTATAGTGCTCACTACTTTCACCAACGGTAATTTGCCAGCGGTTATTGTCAATCACTTTTAAACCCAGTTTTGGTAATTCATGCTCGCTACGGCTATGATGCGCAAGCACCGCCAAACGTAGCAGCAAACACAGATAAACCAGCGAATCGCCACCGATTATACAAGCCTGCTCTAACATATCCGCTTTGAGCTTACGGCGATGATTGAGCATCAGCTGCGCCATGCGTTTTTGATCGACCTGCGAAAACCCTGGAATATCAGAGTATTCAACCAAATAAGCACTGTGTTTATGATAGCCGCTATGCGCAATTGCTAAACCGATTTCATGTAATGACGCTGCTCGTCTAAGTAAATCACCATCTTCTGTACTAAGTCCGAGCTTTTCTTTGACTTGCTCAAATAAACTGCGGCTGGTTTTGACCACTTGTTTGGCTTGTTTTTTATCGCCAGAGTAGCGTTTAATCAGCGCAAGCACACTGCGGTCACGCACATCTTCGCTAGCAAAACGTCCAAGCATATCGTACATAACGCCTTCACGCAGCGCGCCATCTGAATACACCATGGTCTCAATGCCGAGCACTTTCATCACCGCTCGCAATACCGCAACGCCCGCTGGGAAAACCGCTTTACGGTGTTCTTTGACGCCTTCTAATTCAATGTCATCGACGTTGCCAATTTTAAGCAATAATTTTTCTAACTTTTTAACACCTTTATAGGTGATGCGTTCTTGTTCATCTGCCCAGCCTTTTGACACAAGGACGTTGCGCACCGCTTTAATCGTCCCACTTGAGCCAACCACACTACTCCAGCCGGTTTTTTGGTAACGGCCGTTAATCGCCAGCACTTCTTTGCGCGCCGCTGAGATGGCATTATTAAAGGCTTCTTTAGTAATTAAGCCGTCCGCAAAATACTTTTGGGTAAAGGCGACGCAGCCCATTTGTAAGCTTTCGGTCAATAACGGATCGAACTCTTGACCGATGATAAACTCTGTCGAACCGCCCCCAATATCGACGACCAACCGCTTATCGCTACTGGCATTGGTGTGCGAGACGCCCAAATAAATCAAACGTGCCTCTTCACGTCCAGCGATAATCTCAATCGGTTTGGGCAAAATTTTATTGGCCCGAGTAATAAAGTCATTGGCGTTTTTTGCTTGGCGTAGGGCGTTGGTCGCTACCACGCGAATACGCTCGGGCGGCACCGAATCCAAACGCGCCACAAAGCGGCTTAAGCATTCAAGACCGCGCTTTTCAGCCGCCGCACCCAAAATATTATTCTCATCGAGTCCGGCAGCGAGCTGCACCTTTTCAGACATAGACACCACTTTTCGCACTTCACCGTGGTCGAGACGCGCAATCGCCAGATGAAAACTGTTGGAGCCGATATCAATAGCGGCCATCATTTCATCTTCAGCAAGTGGTGGATTTTTTAGGTAGTCTTTGGGCATAAGCGAGATTGTTACCGTATTAGATAAAGTGGTATTTAAAAGCTTTCAAGCTTTTAAAATAAAAAATATGAGCAAGTTTTGCCATTAAAGCATTTATGCCAAACGCTGGCAAGTCAGCGGCTACCATCGCTAAACACAGCTTGCAAAAACATCCAAATATCTAAGAAAACTCAATTAAATACTGGCTAAACAATGATTAAATCAGAACCTTAAAGTCAGTCTCTAACGCTTGTTTTAATGCAATCGGTTTGCTACATTGAAAATGCGTTAGAATCTCATAATTAGCCGGTATATTGTAATAGATAACAAGCACTTACTTATATTATAAACATTGGTTATATAAGCTCATTACATAAAACAGCCCTCAATTTTGCGATTGAGCATTCATAACTCATTGATGATTTAAAATAACTAATTTGCAAGGAAGCAAAGTCATGAATCAAGCCACTACCCAAACCTCTCAAAACAAAGCTGCCCAAACTAAAAATGCCGATACTCATATTGATAAACAAAGTAATGGCAAGCTTACCAATGTAGCAGACCCAGCCAAGCATCAATTTTATGACTTTTATTTAAATGAACATCAAAACATGGCGTGCCGCCGTTTGCATTTCGCGGGTAGTAGTTTTGGACTTTTAGGATTGGTAAAGTCTGTCAAAAACCGCTCAGCCAAACCGCTGCTTAAAGGTATTGCCGCGGGATATGCTTGCGCGTGGGTCGGGCATTTTTTCTTTGAGAAAAACAAACCTGCTACTTTTAAATACCCATTACAAAGTTTTGCTGGTGATATTCGTATGTTCACCGACGTGCTCCGCGGTAATTTGAGCTTAAAAGACCGTAAGTTCGATAAAGCGCGTTAAATTTATTGATAATAAACAGAAAAAACAAAAACTGGGCCAGTTTAAGACGCTAGCCCAGTTTTTTATGTTGTTATCAAAAATCTATTATTTAGCAGCTATTTAGCGTAAAGACTTACGAAGTATTTTACCTACAGCGGTTTTTGGTAACTCATCGATAAAATCGTAAGCTTGCGGACGCTTATAACCGGTCAAACGCTCTTTGGCAAACGCCGCCAATTCCTCAGCCGTTAAGCTGGAATCTCTTTTAACCACAAACGCTTTTGGCACTTCGCCACTGTGCGCATCTTCAATGCCAACGACAGCCACCTCGAGCACTTTAGGATGTTCCGTCAGCGCCGCTTCCACTTCATTTGGATATACATTGAAACCCGAAACCAAAATCATATCCTTTTTACGATCAATCAATGTCAAAAAGCCATTTTCATCTAACATGCCGATGTCACCGGACTTAAAGTACCCATCATCGGTAAAGGTCTCTGTATTATCCAAACCCCAATAACCCTGCATCACTTGTGGCCCTTTAATCCCCACTTCGCCGGGCACGCCAACAGCACAGGCGGCTCCTTGCTCATCAATGATTTTGATATCCATCATGGCTAAAGGTAATCCGACGCTACCATTAAAGCTATCTATGCCCGGTGGATTAAAAGAGATAACCGGCGACGTTTCTGACATGCCATAACCTTCATTAATAATCATGCCTGTAGCGCGCTGCCATCGGTCAGATACCGCTTTGATAATCGCGGTGCCGCCACCGATAGATAATGCCAAGCGACTAAAATCAAGCTCGGTAAACTTTGGATGATGGAGCATGCCGTTAAATAACGTATTGACCGAAGGAATCACATGCGGCTGATGCTGTTCAATGCTATTTACTAAGCCATCGATATCGCGCGGATTGGTGATCAATATATCTTCCCAGCCGCCATAAATACCCAGTAAACCACAAACCGTGAAGGAGAAAATATGATAGAGCGGTAAAGGGTTAAGTATCTTGATTTGCTCGCTGCGACCTGCTTCGACAACGCTGCCAAACATTGCATAACATTGGCAAATATTAGCCATCAAATTATAATGAGTAAGCATCGCGCCTTTTGGCTTACCCGTTGTGCCGCCCGTATACTGGAGTAACGCCAAGTCTTCGCGCGTGATGGTCGGTGGCTGAAACTGATCTGCATGGTACGCTTGCATAATATGAGCAAAGCTCACATAACGTTCTTGATGAGATTTTGCAACTGTAAGCTCATTTTCACCGTCATTTTCGGTTGAACAATGAATACTGTTAAGGATAGCAATATCATTATCGATAAGCTCAGCACTCGGATTGATAGAACAATGTACGACTAAAGACAGTTGCGCTTTAACCTCATCATCCAATTTATCGAAAGCTGCCGACATACCATCGAGAATCACCAATCCACACGCTTGAGAGTCTGTCAGCTGATGGGCCAACTCATACTGGGTATACATCGGATTGACATTTACCAATACTACCCCTGCGCGCAGACAACCAAGCAGCACCACCGCATATTGCAATATATTTGGCAATTGCACCGCAACACGGTCGCCCTTTTGAATGTTTTGTGCTTGTAAAAAAGCAGCAAAGCGGCGACTTGCAACATCTAACTGAGCAAAATTTAAGGTGGCAGCGCCCATGCTAAAAGCAATAGCGCTACTGTGCTGATCAATTTTTGGTTGTAATAAATCAAGCAGGTTGTCCTTACCGTTTAACACATCCAAATTATTTTCCAAGCCATATTGCTCGTAAGCTCGCTGCCATAATGGCGGAACACGGCTACTTGGCGCATTATTTTCAAAGCTATTATCCATCAAATTGCATCCTTGCTAAAACGTGATTGGTGCTCTCAGAATAGCACAACTTAGTCGTTGTATTATAGGTTCTAGAACAAGGATACTTTTAGGTTATAGATTATTTTCAAGCCTAAAAAACTTCCACCATTTATTAAAAATTCGTTTTATTAATACGCAGGCACAAAAAAACCAGCACGATAATCCTGCTGGTTTTTATGTTGCAGATATAAATTCTAAAGAACATTAAACTTTAAATTTTAGACAAGTAATTTTAACCAAATGATTTACGCTTTTGCCATTTCTGCAAAAATCTCATCAGCGGCGTTAATAGACGCTTCAATGTCTGCATCACTATGCTTGATCGACATAAAGCCCGCTTCATAGGCAGATGGCGCAAGATAAATACCGCGCTCTAACATGCCATGAAAAAAGGTATTAAACACCTCCATATCGCACTCGGTGACGTCATCGAAGTTTTGCGGTACGTTTGCCGCCTTGTCTTTAACAAAGAACATCCCAAACATGCCGCCCAGTTTATTGGTGCGCAGATTGATACCATGCTTGTCCGCTGCCGCTTGGATACCATCAATAAGCTGGTCTACTTTCGCAGATAATTGATCATAAAAACCATCAACGGTTAAGTCTTCAAACATCGCGATACCGGCGCGCATAGCCAGCGGGTTACCTGATAACGTACCGGCTTGATAAACGCCGCCAAGTGGCGCGATACAAGACATCACTTCTTTTTTACCACCGAAAGCACCAACGGGTAAGCCAGCACCGATAATTTTACCAAAGCAGGTCAAATCAGGGTCAATGCCAAAATGCGCTTGCGCGCCGCCAAGTCCAACGCGAAAACCGGTCATCACTTCATCAAAAATCAATACCGCACCATTGGCGGTACATTCTGCACGCAAAGTATCATGGAATTCTTGGGTCGGAATGACCATATTCATGTTGCCGGCGATTGGTTCGACAATCACGCAAGCAATCTCACTACCCCATTTTGCAAAGCATTCTTTAATCGCTTGTGGGTCATTATAAGGAATGGTAATCGTATGCTTGGCAAAGTCCGCTGGCACGCCTTTTGAGGTCGGCTCGCCAATATCTAGCATGCCTGAGCCCGCTTTTACCAGTAAGCTGTCGGAATGACCATGGTAGCAGCCTTCAAATTTGACGATTTTGTCACGCTCAGTAAAGCCACGCGCCAAACGAATCGCGCTCATGGTCGCTTCTGTACCTGAGCTTGTCATGCGAATCATCTCAACACTTGGGACGATGTCGCAAATCTTATCGGCCACGGTGGTTTCAAATGGCGTTGGTGTACCAAAGCTCAAACCATCATCAGCGGCTTTTTTAACCGCATCAATGACTTTTGGATGCGCATGACCCAAAATCATCGGCCCCCAAGAGCCGACATAATCGATATAAGCATTGTCTTCGGTGTCATAGATTTTGCTGCCGCTAGCACGGTGCATAAAGATAGGCGTACCACCAACGCCAGCAAAGGCGCGAACCGGTGAGTTTACGCCGCCAGGAATATGTTTGCGGGCTTGTGCAAAGAGTTGTTCATTTTTAGTGCTCATAATTAGTCTCTACTTATTTTTTTGGTGTTATTTTATTAACGATAGCTTAATTAACAATCACTTAATTAACAAAAACTTAGGCTTTTTTAACCACTGACGATTTGAGCTTCATCGGTCCAAAACCATCGAGTTTACAGTCGATATCATGACCATCAGAGGCATCTGGCAACAGACGAATCCCTTTTGCTTTGGTGCCGACTTTGATAATGGTTGATGATCCTTTGACCTTTAAGTCTTTAATCACGGTGACGGTATCGCCATCTTGCAGCTCGTTACCGACCGCATCACGAATGACCGCATCTTGTGCTTCAGCCTGCGCCGCATCGGTTTCAGCCGCGGTCCACTCATGAGCACACATCGGACATACCAGTAACGCACCATCTTCGTACGTATATTCAGCATCGCATTTTGGGCAATTGGGTAAGCTCATAATTTCCTCGTCAGCCGTGATAAATTGGGTGTATTCTAACGCTAACATTGTACCGTAACTCGCCAGCTTTCACCAATCGCTCCGCTTGTAAACACAGAACTGTGACTAATTGATACATTCGCTTATCCCTTAACGCGGACGTTTTTTATCACGTGGTTTTTTGTGGTACTCTGCTGTAACCAAATTTGATTTGATAACCATTTGTCTTTAGGTACTAAAAAGATGGTAAAAACTTAAATAACGACTTTTTCGCATTATTTTAACAGTAAGTTTTATAACGACTTTAATCACTCAGTATTAACCCTAATATCTGAGGCTATAGCGACTCATAAATAGGACAATAATAATGACTCAATCAACATTGCCACAATTTGTTCAACTAACCATTCAAGGTGAAGATGCCGCAAAGTTCTTACAAGGGCAGCTGACCTCTGATGTCACTAAGCTTGGGCTTAGCTATCAAGCAACGGCGCTTAGCAATTTAAAAGGCCGTATCGATTTTGGCCTTTGGATTAAAAAACAAGACGAAAAGCATTTTGATGTAGTCATCAGTGCCGATTGCGCTGAGGCTTTGCAAGCGCATCTTAAAAAGTTTGGCGCCTTTTCAAAGTTTGATACCAGTACACCAACGCCCATTTATCCTTGCGTACTCGATGGAGTGCCAACCTTTAGTCATAAAGACGAGCATAATACTATCGATGACACTCAAGCGTGGATGCAGGCGAGTCTTGCAGCGGGTAATTATTGGATAGTCGCGGACACACGAGGCGAGTTTCAGCCGCAAGAGCTGCGCCTACATCAGCGCGGCGGTATGGACTACGATAAAGGCTGCTACCTCGGTCAAGAAGTCATTGCCCGTATTTACTTTAAAGCCGCGCCAAAAGCGTTTTTACATTATGTCAGCGGCACAGGCGAGGTGCCAGCCGCAGGTGATAAACTAGAGAAAATTCAGGTGGTCAATGCCACTGCTGATGATGATATTAATGCTAATGGCTTTAAGGCATTGGTTGTTGCCCGCCCAGAGCATTTAGCCGATAGTGAGCTTACGATATTAGATTTACCACCAGCACTACAAGCAGATGCCGCCCGTCAAAAATAACGTGAAACGTTTGGTAGTCCATTTGGTATTTTAAAAAGCATTTTTACTAAAAACGTAGCAGAGCAATTTATGACCCATATTGCGGTACTCGGAGCAGGTGTGGTGGGCGTGACCAGCGCTTGGTATCTTCGGCAAGCAGGCTACGATGTGACCGTCATTGAGCGCGAATCTGCTGCCGGTATGCAAACCTCATTTGCCAATGGTGGGCAGATATCCGTCTCGCACGCAACCCCTTGGGCAAATCCGAGCACACCAATGAAAGCGCTTAAATGGTTGTTTCGTGAAGATGCACCGCTGCTCTACCGCTTGCGAGCTGATAAAGCGCAGTTGAAATGGGCAATGCAGTTTTTACAAGAATGCCGCGCAGAACGAGCCGATGCCAATTTGGTACAGATGGTGCGTTTGGGCTTGTACTCACGCGAAGCATTGCAGCAGCTGCGTGCTGATATTGGTATTGATTACGAGCAGCAAACGCGCGGTATCATGCATTTTTATACCAACCAAGTTGAGTTTGATGCTGCCATCGCGCCAACCGAGCGTATGCAAGAGCTCGGCTGTGAGCGTTATGTGATAGATATTAATAATGCTATTAGCCTTGAGCCTGCGCTTTACCCTATCGCGCATAAGCTCAAAGGCGCGACTTATACCAGCCGTGATGAATCGGGTAATGCGCATGTATTTGCCCAGCGTTTGGCGCAGCGCTGCATCGATGCTGGCGTGAAATTTTTATACGATACCGACATTTTGACGTTAAATACTGACGCCCATTCTGCTCGCCCGCACGTGCATAGTATGACCATTCGTCCCAAGGGCAAAAACGCACAGACTTTTAGCGCTGACGATTATGTACTGGCACTTGGCAGCTATAGCGTATTGCTCATGAAACCGCTCAATATCCATCTGCCGATTTTCCCTGCCAAAGGTTATTCAGCCACTTATCAAGTCAATCCGCGTGCGCCACATTTAGCACCTTTCGTCAGCCTTATTGATGATGAGTTTAAATTAGTCACCTCGCGCCTTGGTGACAAATTACGCGTCGCAGGTACGGCGGAATTTAACGGCTATAATATGGATTTAAATAGCACGCGCTGTGCAGCCATTACCTGTCGCGTACAGCAGTTATTTCCCAAAGGTATCATTGCCAATTCTGTGCAATATTGGACAGGACTGCGCCCAATGACGCCATCAAATGTACCATTAATAGGACGCGCGCATCATGGTCAAGTCCGTCATGGTAGTGTCATTACAAACGCCAGCTTTGATAATTTATGGCTAAATACCGGTCATGGCACGCTTGGCTGGACGCATGCTTGTGGTTCGGCAAAGGCGATCAGTTTATTGATACAAGGCGAGACACCGCAAGTAGACTTTGATTTTATTGGTTTAGGAACTTAAAATTAAAAACGTAAAAAAGGCACTTTTTTAAGTGCCTTTTTAAATTAAAGACTTTTATTTTAGAGCTATTTTATGCAGCGCTTCCTGATTTAATATCAGCATTAACCTCAGTATCAACAGTTTCCAAATCAACCACCTCTAGCGCGATTGCTTCTAATTGTACAGGTACGCCATTGACTGCTGCATTACCACTTAGCTGATCGATTAAGGTATCGTCCGTCAAGTCATTAACACTGACACCAGCATGCGCTTGCGCAATCTTTTGCTGCACGCCTTTACGACCATGACCCCAACCATGAGGAATACTGACTACGCCAGGCATTAGCTCATCGGTGACTTCTGCTACGATCGTCACACTACCAACGCGCGAGGTCACTTTTACTTCCTGTCCATCCTTAATACCATATTCTTTCGCTGTTTCAGGATGCAGCATCAGCGTACAGCGTGGCTTGCCTTTGACCAAGCGATAGCTATTATGCAGCCATGAATTGTTACTGCGTACATGACGACGACCGATAAGTAAAATCTGTTTGTCATCATAATCCTGCATCATCGTTTGCACGCGCGCTAAATCGGCTTGATAAAAATCGATATTAAGATGAATTTGCTTATCTTTATGCTTTATTGCCTGCGGTAGCATTCTTTTGAGCGTGCCTAAATCCAGTCCATGCGGTTTTTTCTTGAGTTTATTTAGATTCATGCCAGCATAAGGTCCACGTCTCAAGCCTTGATCAAGCAAAAATTTTGGTCCTAAAGTCTTAACCAATCGACGCTCAATTTTGGTCGTAAGCGGCGCTTTTTTATCGAGGCGTTTTGCCAGCTCTAAGTAGATTTGCCAATCATGTTTGTCACTTTTTTTCTTAGCAAACAACGCTGGAGAGTATTTAGCGACATTATGTACAGCAAAATTATTAAAGGTAACGTCATAATGGTCACGCTCTAGCGGCGAGACGGGTGGCAAGATAATATTGGCATGCCGGCTGGTTTCTGTGACAAAGTAATCAATTGCGACCATAAAGTCCAAATTGGCAAAGGCTTTATCTAACTTTTCACCATTTGGCGTACTGAGGACAGGGTTGCCTGCAACGGTCATAAAGCCTTTTAATTGACCCTCGCCTGTTACCAGCATCTCGTCACCCATCGCTACGACAGGATAATCACCATTGAAATCAGGCAAATTACTCACGCGGCTATGACGTTTGCCTAAATAACCTGGGCCGGAGTTATTGACCACATCAAGCGCAGGATTGGGGAACATGAGGCCGCCTACTTCATCCAAACGTCCGGTGACGATATTAATCACCATAATCAAATACTGGCTTAATAAGCCAAATTCCTGCACCGATACGCCCATGCGCCCATAGCAGACGGCGCTTTCGGCTTCGCAAAACTCTTTAACCAGTCGTTTAATCTCATTTGCAGCAATGCCGGTAATATCAGCAACTAACTCTGCGCTATAGTCTTTGGCAAAATCTGCCAAGCGCGCAATCTCTGGCGCAAGCGCCGCCGCTCTATTATTAGTCTGTGCTTTATCGGCGTAACCTTGGGCATAGATTTCATTGAGCATAGCAAGCAAAAATAAAACATCGGTTGCTGGACGTATAAAATGATGCTCGCTTGCAATGTCAGCAGTTTCGGTACGGCGTGGATCAATCACTACTACTTTGCCATTGCGGGCTTTGATGTCTTTGAGCTTTTGGCGCATATTTGGCGCGGTCATAATACTGCCGTTAGATGCCAGCGGATTGCCACCAATGATGAGCATATATTGGGTGCGATTGACGTCAGGCACGGGGATACGCAGCATATGCCCAAACAGGTGCATGCTGACGATATGGTGCGGTAATTGATCGACCGAGGTTGCAGAAAAACGACTGCGGGTCTTGATACTGCTTAATAGATGCTTAATGGTCAGCATGCCGCCCAAATTATGCACGTTGGGATTGCCTAAATAAACACCAAAAGCATTTTGGCCATGTTTCTTTTGTACTGACTGAATACCCGCAGCTACTTTATCAAGCGCCTCATCCCAGCTGACTGTTTTCCAACCGTTAGCCGTCCTCTCAATTGGATGACGCAAGCGATCTTGGTCTTCATGTAAATCTTGTAAGGCAGTTGCTTTTGGGCAAATATAACCTTTAGAAAATGGGTCATTTTTATCGCCTTTAATCGATAATACTTTTGCTCCATCGTGCTTTACTTCAATACCGCACATCGCTTCGCACAGATTGCAGGTTCTAAAATGTGTTTGCTCATTCGTCTTGGTTTGTTTACTGCTCATGGTCACGCTCCCTGTGATCGTTACTATCGCTTTCGCTAACTAAATTCCGTTTTATGATATGAATAGATTCGTTAGTTTTAAAAATTTTGCGAGCTCAGCATTCATTAATTTGCTCACTAGCTACTTATTACTTGCTCATTATTGATAAAAAATCCACCAAAAAGCCCATCAAAGTTTTTGCACAACATCGCAATTGCTTGCTGCTGTGAATAACGTCCTTGATGACAGCCTAATATCAACTCATGAACTTGCGCGCTCGCACTATCAACGCAGAGATAAACTTCAAACGTCTCAAAAAAACACTCGGCTGACTGTAATTCTTGGATGAATATCTTTGTCCATTCCTCGCGTATGTCGGTAAACAAACTTCCCAAACCTTTATCTTCTACTCGCAAATCAAAGCGCAGACTGTCTTCGAGTAACCGTTGGAATAACCTAATATTTTGAAAGGCAGCTGTAAAAATTAGCGTCAAGCAATGCTGACAGCGCTGATTGAACGCCGCCCTAGACAGCGTTGGATAATCACCAAGCATATCTGCCCACGCCTTACGCATCAGTGATAAATAATTGTCTTTTAATTGCCTACTCAACTCACTTTGTAGCGTTTCTACGCTGTCAAAGTGATTATAAAAACTTGGCTGAGCGATTCCCGCCCCTTTAGCGATTTTGTTCATACTCATGCCGCAAGCGCCTTCCAAGCTATAAAGCTGCAACGCACTTTTTAATAAGGCACGACGGGTTTTGGCTTTTGCCAGCTCACGCTTCGTATCTAATCTTGTCGCGTTTACGGTATTAAGTGGACTCACTGTTATTCTGTCCTAATTGTCTAAGGCTTATGATTTCAGCTATAAGCTTATAGTTATTTAAATAACAAGTCTATAATCAGGGGCGTAAAAGATTAGATTTTCCATTAATAGTTTTAGAAGTAGGATTGATAAAGACATAAAAAAGGACAAAGCACTATATAGGTAGAGATTTGGCTGCTGGTTTTCTTTACGTATCGCTCTGACAAAGTGCCCTGTCTATTACACAACTATGCCCTCCATAACATAGCAAGAGCAATGACCATAATTAAGCAACACTACAAACATTGCTCATACAGACATGGCGGTCTAACATTTATATATTAGTATCACAAGTTGGCCACGGGCTAGCTGTAAAGTACTTAAAACAGTACGAGATAAACAAGAACAATCATAAATAATAACTTGCTCCTAAAGCACTTTACGGTTTATAGCATTAGAATTTTTAAACTATTTACCGTAAAGATTTGATAACTAAAATAAGGATTATAATAATGAACGAACATACGCTAAAAGGTGATTGGAAACAGATGAAGGGTACGGTCAAGCAGAAGTGGGCTGACCTAACTGATGATGATTTACTACATATCGAAGGTAGCCGTGATAAGCTCGTGGGTAAAGTCCAAGAGCGTTATGGTCACAGTAAAGATGACGCTGAGCGCGAAGTAGATGCATGGCGCGTTGAAAACAAATACTAATTTGTCTTATAAGAATTTTCTTACATATAGATTTTTATAAGCTGTTTATTGAGAAAGGTCACATTGATTTAATGTGGCCTTTTTTATCGTCTATGCTTTTTTATTGTCTATAAGTAACTACTCATCATATTGGCTTATAGATTTTAACGATAAAAATATGAGGTCGTTATCATTTGGGATAACGGGTATGATAAAAGTTTTCTAAGGAATACACGTTCTGAGAAAATCTGAATGGAGAATTCTTAACACCCAGACACGATAAAACCGCATAGCAATTAATTGTTATGCGGTTTTATTGTTAACCATCCTTGTTACCCATCACCACTCTAATCGCTGCATCCTTGCAAGATATTGAGTATATTGTGATAGCCGGGCATCCTGCCCATTTGTTCTGACTATTACTGGCATTAGATGCCTGCAGCACGGGTCATGTGTCCTTATTCCAATTGCCTTTATCATCCTGATGCTAGCGATTGAACTATTATCCTTAATACGGTTAACTCAATCCTTGAGTCACATTCCCTTATGCCGTGTGTGTATAGTGTCAAATTATGCATCACGTGTTAAGTCGCGTAAGCGTCATTGCATGTAAGCATATGCTTACGTCGATTTTAAGATAGCCAATATCTCAATCTAAGTTATTGATAAATTTGAAATAATCTTTACGTATATCTTTAATTGTTTCGTACTCCCTATATTAGTCATTAAAAGTGTTAGCGATATTGAACAAATTTAGAAACGCCCTAGTCACCTAAAGTGTCAAATGTTTACGCAACTATTTGCAAAATTTACAACTTATTAACATCAAAGACATGGAAAGATGATTTTTAAGTCTTACTATGTGTATGTAAGAAAATATTTCAATATTAAGAAACAAATATTGGCTTTGCAGGCTTATAAGCTACCAATCACCTATTGTTAAAAGTATCCCTGTTAAATAATCGTTCCTTATTCAGATCATCGGTACTCCAAAGGAGATTTTATTGTGAAAACTCTATCCGCTTTCTCATTTAAGACCGCAATATCTGCTGGTTTAGCGCTGACTTTGTTAGGAACGGTGGCTGGTTGTGCCGTTGTTGATCCAGGTTATGGAAATTACCCAATATATGGTGGTAACAGCAATTACGGCAATGCTGACTATAAACGCGTTAGCCAGACTCTAAGCAATAATCTACGCCGTCAAGGCTATCAAGTCATGGACATCCGCTCTGATAACTATCGTGGCAACCATGCTATTACTGCCATCGCTAGAAAGAACAATCAAACCTACGAGCTTAAATATAGCTATCCAGACTTAAGACTCATCAGCTCAAACAAAAGAGGTTCCTCTAATGTTTGGCAAGATGATAGAAACGATAAAGACCGTTACGACAAAGATGATTATAAAAAAGACAAGTATAAAAATCATGGCAAATATAAAAACAATAAGCGCTATAAAGACGATGATATCGAAAACAGTATCAAACGAGATTCTCGTTACCCAGCGATTAAGCAGCGGGCTGTCAATAAAGTAAAGTCAATGGGCTATAGCGTTAAAGATGTAGAACTCGATGAAAAGAACGGCCGCGGTGTGTTCGAGATTGAAGCCAAACGCGGCTCACAAGAATATGAGATTTTTCTTGACTATCCAAACTTGAATGTGATTAAGATTAAAAAAGACTAATCTTTAAACAGTCCATTTTTATACGTTAGCTTTTCTTATGCAACGTTATTGTGGTAGTGCAACATTAAGATCAGTAATTAAATACGAGTAATCGCCACATTACTGATAAGTAATACGAATTAATAAGATAATAGGAATATTTATTATGAAGATATTAAGCTTCTCAACTTTAAAAACCGCTTTTTCTGCTGGTATTGTGCTTGCTTTATTGGGCACTACCTTTGGTTGTACCGTCACGCCAAGACATGATGGTCAAAGAGTTTATTACCCAAACGGTCCGTATCAGGGTAACGGCAAGTATAACAATAATGGTCGTTATAATAATGGCGGCCATAAAGTCAATCATGCTCACCACGATAGCAAAAAAGGCAAACATAAGAATAAAAACGGTCATCACAAAAATAAAAACGGTAAGCATAAAAAAGATAATAGCCGCTACAACAATAATGGTCGCTATAATAATAACCATTATCGCTACAAGTAACTTAACCTCTCAACAATTTATAGAAATAGCGCATAGCGCCTAATGGCTAGGCGTTTGGGTTTTTGGGTCTGTGCTCTCGTTATTTGACGACGTTTGACAAAATTTAGCTATTTTAGATGAGTACGATTCAATTAAGAACACGCCTTGTACGTACAGATAAGATTTTGGCATCGTTGATGACTTGATGCCCTTGGTCAAATAAGCCAGCCCTTGGTTTAGTTGACCATTTTTTTATTGTGTCGTTTTTAGCATAGAACCTTGCTTATATAGACGAGTTACCAATACCTTTAATAGCATAGCATGAGAGAATATTATGAAAAAATATACGTTATTAAAAACCACGGCGGCGAGCAGTATGATTGCCGCGTTACTGTCCATAACGACTGGCTGCGTCACCGCGCCCGGCTACAATGCTTATGGTGACCTTTATGAAGACATTTACAAAGATACTAAAATCTATAAGAAACACAAGAAAACCATCAAGTCTATTGATAAAGAGCTTTATCAGCCTGCTATCGAGCAGCGCGCGGCCAATCAGGTTAGCAATATGGGTTATCGGGTCAAAGACGTCAGATATAAAAAAGGCGACAGTAAAATAAAAGTAAAGGCTCGCCGCGGCAGTAAAGACTATAAAATTGAGCTTGATTATCCAAGCTACAAGGTGATTAAAATCAAAGAAGACTGATAATTTCTGATAATAAATTTAAGATCTTAAAAGTCCAATACCTCAATCACATCATAAGCAGGCGTTTCATAAGGATGCGTCTGCTTTAATGCTTCAATCACAGGCTTAATATAGGCGTCGGCTACCACCATCTCCACGCGCCACTCTATAACGGTTTCAAGTGTATCCTGCGTGCCAATATGCGGCTGACTGCCTGCTAACGGCATAAACTGCCCTGTTCCTTTAACTTGCCAACAGCACTGCTCATAATCACCAATTTTTCCAGCACCAGCCGTAAATAAGGCAGTCTTTACTTGCTCTAGCGCTTCATTGGGAATAAAAACTGTCAATTTATACATCGCTTACCCCTTTCATGCTCTTTAGAAAATCACTAACAACTCTAGATTGGCTATTTTTTGGACAGTGAAGGATGGTCGGTCCAAACATAGCGCAGTAACCAATCTTTTGCCGCGCCCGCATAATCAATGCCAATACGTGGTCGCAGCGATACTGGCGGCTGACAGCCGTCGTCTTCGACCCAAAGCCCTGACGCAGGCATGATAGGCGCACCATATAACTCGCGGTCAATTTGCAGCCGTTTGGTTAGCTTGCCAGGACCTGCAAATTGCTTGGGATCGGTTAGCTGTTTATCTGCGCTCAGTAATTGCTCGTCGATTAAGCGCGCGCTATCGTCTGTCAAAAACCCTGCGCGTATTAATACCGCTTCTGGCGACTCTGCCGTTCCGCTGACCAAATTGAGCATATGATGGATACCATAAGTCAGATAGACATAGAACACCCCACCCTCGCTATACATAATTTCGGTACGCGGCGTGCGCGTGCCAGCATGGGCATGACAAGCGGCATCACCTTCGCCAATATAGGCTTCGGTCTCTGAGATGCGCATCCGTAGGGTTTTTTTCTTACCATCACTATCGATTAGCTGTCGGCATAAAATCTTGCCAATTAAATCTGCCGCTACCACGCAGGTCGGGCGGACAAACCAGCTAGGTTCTAAAACGGAGGGTTGTATATAAGGTAATTTGTACAATGACATCAAAGATAACCTTTTTTATAGCGGCGTTTATATTGACGATATAAATTTAGCATAAAAACCACTCAAAGCGGCTAAGCGTTAGACCTTATTACCTATTACAACTGTTGCTATACAGACAGTTAACTCATTCTAATAGTAAGCTTAAAACTCGCCAATCAATTTTAAAGTTAAAAAACTAAAAACATCCAACACTAAAAAATACAATCAAAAGGATATAACAATGACTAACTCTAATACTAACAATGATAAGCAGCACAACAACGATAGCAATAAAAATGCTAGCGAAAAAGATACGAATAAAAACGCAGTGATGAAAGATAACAACACTAATAATGGCAATAATGCTTCCAAAGGCAACGCTACTAACGATTCAAAGGACAACGCCTCAAAAGATAGTCAGTCTAAGACAGACGATAACAGTAAGAACGACAAGCAAAATAGTCAGTCACAAAGTAAAAACAGCAAAGACGATAAGTCATCTAATCAAGACAATACTAATGACAAAAAAGATGATAAAACGTCGGACAAGAACGATAGTAAAGATAGCGATAATGATAAATCGTCTGATAAAAACAATAGCGGTGCCAAAAAAGACGATCAATCAGACGCTAAAAACGACAGTAAAAATGGTGACGATTCTGATAAGAAGGATAAAGATAGTAAAGATGATGACTCTAAATCTAGCGAAGATAAAGAATCTTCTTTAAAGGACACCGCTACCACTAAAGCTAAAGAAGTCGTTGGCACATTAGCGGACAAAGCTGCCGATGCGATGGAAATGGCTGCTAAAAAAATTAAAGAAGCGCGTAAAGACAAATAACATAGCATTCTTTAACATAACCGTTTTTAAAATGCTTATCCCCATAAAAAAACTGAGCGCATGGCTCAGTTTTTTATTTTTTAAATATTTTATATTTCTAGTTTAACGGCACACCGATACGTTTTGCTACTTCTTCATAGCCTTCAATCACATCACCCAATGATTGACGGAAACGGTCTTTATCGAGCTTTTTCTTGGTCGCTTTATCCCAGATACGGCAGCCATCAGGCGAGAACTCATCACCTAGAACGATACGATCATGGAATACGCCAAATTCAAGTTTAAAATCTACCAGTATTAAATCGCCAGCATCAAACAGCTCTTTTAGCACTTCGTTTACTTGGTGACTGAGCTCTTTCATTTTCGCCAATTGAGCTTCAGTTGCCCAATCAAGCGAGATAGAGATGGACTCATTGACCATCGGATCGCCAAGCGCATCGTCTTTATAAAACAGCTCATAGGTAGGCGGCGTCAAAGCTTGACCTTCCTCTAAACCTAGGCGACGTACCAAACTGCCCGCGGCAAAATTACGCACCACGCATTCAACCGGAATCATGTCTAAACGCTTGACCAACACTTCATCGTCTGACAACTGCTTTTCAAAATGGGTTTCGATACCAGCGTCAGCCAGTTTTTGCATAATAAAGGCGTTAAAGCGGTTATTCACCACGCCTTTACGAGCCAGCTGTTCGATACGCTTACCATCGAGTGCGGAGGTATCGTCGCGGAAGTGTAAAATCAGCAGATCATGGTCTTCTGTTTCATAAACAGACTTGGCTTTGCCTTTATAGAGCAGTTGTTGCTTTTGCATGAGGGAGTTCCTGTTCGTTCAAGCTTATGTGGTAAAAACGCGCAGTGACCGCCAAGCGCTTTGTATTAAGGTATAAAATGCTTAACCATAATAAAAGACCAGCGGTATAGATAAGGATGAAAAAGGGGTTTATTCTGCTGCTTGGGTCACGGCAACCGTACGCTCAGGTCTTGGCAGCTGATATTGTTTACCTGACTCATTTTCTAGTTTCAAGGTATTAGCACCGGCATTAGGCGTTGGGTATAACGGCACAAATGGCGCTGTTTCTTGCGCCGCTGGCAATTCTAATGGTGCCAGTTTTTTGCTTTGCTGATACTCAAGGCTACCATTATCGCGCTTACCAAACAGACCTTTTGTCGCTTGGCAGCCGCTCAACACTAACGTACTACCCAAAACCACGGTCATTAGCATCGGGAATATTTTTGCAGGGTTTGATGATACTGTCATCATATTATCTCTCTGAGTTAGCAGTTATTGCTTATTTGGTGCGTATGTAGGCAAAGCGTTTATAGTTTTACTATGTCTAAAACTTTTTACTTAATAGTCAAAATCTATAGAGCAACTATAAGCGGTATGTTTATTAAATTTATAAAAACCTAAAGTAAATTTGCACGGATTAGAGCTTCATCAATGGTCGCATGGTGCTTTTCAGCCAACCATACCAACGGCAAACGAATACCGGTATCTATCATGCCCATTTTATGCAGCGCATATTTAACAGGAATAGGGCTTGATTCGATAAATAAGTCACGGTGTAAGTGCTTGACCACGTCATGAACCTTATGAGCAGCATCAAAATCTCCACGCAGGCCAGCGCTAAAAGTCTCACTCATAGCTTTTGGTGCCACGTTAGCCGTCACCGAAATATTGCCTTTACCGCCAAACTGCATCAGCTCAAGAGCTGTACTATCGTCACCAGATAACACCACCATTCTGTCGCCAACGGATCTGATCAGTTGCTCACCGCGGACAGCCGAACCTGTGGCGTCTTTAATAGCAACGATATTGTCGATATCAGCGAGGCGTTCAACGGTTTCTTGGGCGATATCTACAACGGTACGTCCCGGTACGTTATAAAGCATTTGCGGGATTTTTACCGCTTCAGCGATGGCCTTATAATGCTGAAACAAGCCTTCTTGTGGCGGCTTATTATAATAAGGGGCGACCAATAACGCACAATCAGCACCTGCTTCGGCGGCATCTTGGGTTAGTTTAATGGCTTCCATCGTATTGTTTGCACCAGTACCTGCAATGACAGGCACACGACCTTTGACATGCTGGACAAAGTAACGAATCACATCGCTGTGCTCTTGCATTGATAAAGTAGCCGATTCGCCAGTGGTGCCAACAGCAACCAAGCAATGCGTACCTTGCTCAATCTGCCAATCTATGAGGTCTGCCAGACGTTTATAATCGACCGTGCCGTCAGGATGCATGGGCGTTACCAAGGCTACCATTGAGCCTTGTAGTCGGGTTTTAATATCGTCGTATGCTGTGCTCATAACCGTGCCTGTATATCCTAGCTTTTATTAAAGCTATCACATGATAAGTCGTTTGCAAGTGTGCCTATCAGCTCTACGGAGCTGAACGTTTGATAAAATAACGTCAGGGCAAGACCTTGCGTGATGTTTATACTGTGTATTTATTATGCTAACGTGATTGACGCTATTTAGCTGCCGCCACTTGATTGACTGCAAGCCATAAAAACGCCTGCTAGTGTAGCATATTTTGCCTTCATCGCTATCAAACAATTCATGCTTAACACTTCTATAAAGCGAAAAATTAGCAATCTATTATAATGCTAAGCGCGACTCTATTTAGCCTAAAAAATAAGCCTGAAAACTAAATAGTTAGTGTAGTGCAATTGCTTAGTGTAGCGTAACTAGTTAGCAGCGATAAAACCTTTTTAGGTATTTTAACGAATCGTCAACATAGCAATGGTCGGACGATATGTATTACTGTCAATAAAGACAGCCGATTCATAACGCTGCTAATCACGCACGCTATCCTTTGCTATTCAATGCGCAAACCAATGATACCTGGGATGCCCTGACGCACTATCTCAATCGTCACCACGCCTTTTTCGGGCAATGATGCCACGGCGCTAGAAAAATCATTGACCGTTTTAATCGGTTTTTGGTGCAAATTGGTGATAACGTCGCCTGCCAGTATGCCCGAGCGTGCCGCGAGTCCCGTCGGCTCAATAGCGGTGACCAACACGCCGGTCTTATTATCAGCAGCCAGCTCTATTTGCTCCTCCGGCGTTAAATTGCGCAGCGCCAGTCCCAAGCTGATGCCGTTGGCTTGCTGTGCGCCGGTTTGCGATTGCATAGCATTGGAAGCATTACTAAGCTTACCCGTTATGATAGCTTGTTTACCGTCGCGCTGAATCTGAACGCGAAAAATATCGTCAGGGCGCGCCCGATTAATCAGGTTTAATAAATCGGAGGCTTCCATAATTAAGACATCATTGTATTTTAAAATAATATCGCCTGGTTTTAGCCCCGCTTTTTGCGCCGGTGAGTCTGGTGAAACGCGCGTCAATAATGCCCCTTGCGGACGCGCTAAGTTATAAGCTTCGGCTAAATTCCGGTCGATATCCTGCGGAAAAATACCTAAGTAAGCGCGCGCAACTTCACCGTTATCTTTTAACTGTTCATAAATATCCATCGCCGCATCAATCGGGATAGAGAATGACAGACCCATATAGCCGCCCGTGCCACTAAAAATACGCGAGTTGATACCAATCACTTCACCGCGCTGATTAAATAGTGGGCCGCCAGAGTTACCCGGGTTTAATGCCACATCAGTTTGGATAAAGGGTACACTGGTTTCACGGGAAAAATTACGCGACTTGGCGCTGACAATACCCGCTGATGCCGAATAATCAAAACCAAAGGGTGAGCCAATCGCCAATACCGGCTCCCCTACTTTTAGCGCGTTAGAATCGCCGATTGGCAAGGCGGGGAATTGACGCCCCGTCACCTTGAGCACCGCCACGTCTGAGCGCTCATCACTGCCAACCAATTTGGCATCAAGCTCGCTTCTGTCATTGAGCGTCACAGTAATTTTGTCCGCACCTGCCACCACATGATGATTGGTCAGCATATAACCATCACGGGTGACAAAAAATGCAGTGCCATAGGCATGTTCAATCGCGGGCGTCGCTGCTTGGTCAGGAATATGCAAACGATCGCCAAAGAACTTACGCAATAGCTCAGCGGTTTGGGCTTTAGCAAGCTCCGCCTCGCTGACAGTTTTGGTGACGTTTACCCGCGCGACCGCTGGCGTGACTTGCTGTACCAAACCTGAAAAATCTGCGGTGGTAACGGCCGCTTGGGCAGTTGGCACGGTCGCGATGTTGATACCTGCCGCCATAGTAGTGGCTACCGCTATAGCCAACGCGCTCTGCTGTAACCAACGGCTCAAATTGGCTGTATTCGACGTTTTAGACATATTTTTAGGCATGTTACCCTCCATATAATGGGTCTTTATAATTGTTATAAACGGTTTGAATAGGACCGTTATGAATAATAATTTAGGCGTTTTATTTATATATTATGCTGATAATAGCTCAGTTTACTCATTCGCTAACCTCTAAAGTTAACATTTAAAAATTGATTTTTATATTGGTCTTTGCATTGCTGGCTAAGAGATTTTACCGCTTGCTTTTGTTATCTGCGTTCAGCATAAACTTTGGGAAATGCAAACTTGCAAAGAAGAATGCTTGTTAGTTTACCGTCCATTTTCGACTTATGGTATAAAACTTTATCTTTTCTATCATAAAGATAGCCTTATTGCTAACATGCCAGCACTACTCCCTTTAATAAGCGTTATTAGCTGAGAATCAAGTGGCGCAAAGATTGCTCTAGAATACGTCAAATAAAACCATGTTATGATAACAAGCCAAATAATTTATATGGCAAACAAAAGTTAATTTTTGTAGGTCGTTATTTTAGCAAATTGGCGATCATCAGCTTATTTTTCATCTTTTGCTTTTTAGATTCTGCTTAGGGGATCTAAAAAGCTTTTGTCTTTACGGCGATATCGTACTGATAGCCAACCTCACTTGTGCTTTGATTACTTGTACTTTGATTACTTGTGCTTTGTTTATAGTGTGGTTGATGCTTTTATTAACAAGCGCTAGATTTAGCGCTCAGCGGTGACAGATATTGCAACACTATATTTAGACGACTTTTGCTGCAGCTTACGCTAGCAGCGCTGGTAGTGCGCCTGAATAGATATAAAATATGACAAGATTATAAAAGGATTAATTTATGGATACCGCCCTATTGTTATCCGGCGTGGTTGGGCTTGGTATTGCCGCCCAATGGTTGGCTTGGTATTTAAAGCAACCGTCCATTTTGTTTTTATTACTGATTGGTATTATTGTTGGCCCGATATTGGGTGCTTTTGACCCAGACTTGGTGCTCGGCGAGCTGATGTTCCCGTTTATCTCATTGGGGGTGGCGATTATTTTATTTGAAGGCTCGCTGACTTTAGAGTTCGATGAGATTAAGCAGCACGGCTCTGTGGTACAGATGCTGGTGTCAGTCGGTGTCCTTATTACCATTGTCATTGTGGCGCTATCGACTTACCTGTTGTTTGATGTCGACCCTTTGATTGCTTTGCTATTTGGTGCGCTGGTTTGTGTGACTGGCCCTACGGTCATTATGCCGTTACTGCGCAGCGTGCGTCCGAATAAAACCATTTCTAACATTTTGAAATGGGAAGGTATCATCATTGACCCTATCGGCGCGATTGCAGTGGTTTTGGTCTATGAATATATCATTTCAGGCGGCGAAGCCAGTAGTATCTTACTGTTTGCCAAAATTGTAGTATTGGCAGTGGCCATGGGCTTAGCGGGCGCGTGGTTATTGGCGTTTTTAATGCGCCGCCATATGATTCCTGAGTTTTTACGTAATGTCTTTACCTTAGCTTTTGTACTGCTCCTGTTTTCTATCTCCAACCATTTAGAGCACGAGTCCGGCTTATTAACGGTCACCGTCCTTGGCGTGGCGCTGGCTAACTGGCCAAAATTCCCGCGGGAGACGATTTTAGAGTTTAATGAATCGCTGACCATTTTATTGGTATCGGTATTATTTATCATTCTTGCGGCTCGCGTTGAGCTTGCAAGCTTGCTTAGCGTTGGTTTTGCAGGCTTGGTGTTGCTCGCGATTGTGATGTTTGTCGCGCGTCCGTTATCGGTATGGGCTTCGTCTATCGGCTCCAATCTAAAAACCAATGAAAAGCTAATGATTAGCTGGATTGGGCCGCGCGGTATCGTTGCCGCTGCAATCTCATCACTTTTTGCCATTCGCTTGCAAGAGTATGATATTCAAGGCGTTGAGCTGCTCGTACCTTTGGTTTTCCTCGTCATTATCGGCACAGTAATGATTCAAGGTTTGGGCGCCAAAATGGTTGGTAATTTCTTGGGCGTCCGTGAGCCTGAAACCAACGGTATCTTAGTCGTTGGCTCCAACCCTATCGCTTTATTGGTAGCGACGTCTTTAAAAGACCAAGGTTTTGATGTCATCGTCGCGCACAATAACTATACCAATATCGCTAAAGCTCGTATGAGTGGTCTGCGTACTTACTTTGGTAATCCTATCTCTGACCATGCCGACCATCACTTAGACCTTATCGGTATTGGGCGGCTGTTTGCCATGAGTACCGATAGAGAAATGAATACCTTGTCTGAGATTCATTACCGTCATGAGTTTGGCGAGCGTAAAATCTATCGCCTTAAATTCAGTGATGAAAAGGTCAAAAGCGAGCGCGATGACAAGCAAGGCAACTTCCATTCGCAGTGGTTGTTTGGTAAAGATGTGACTTATGCCAAGCTTGCCAGTATGCTGTCGAAAAAAGCGCGTATCAAAATCACTAACATCACCGACAGCTATAGCTTTGAGCAATACAAAGCCGATAATAAGCAATTTGTGCCGCTTTATACCGTCGATAAAGAAGGTAAACTGCACGTGATTACCGATAATTTCGATGGGGTGGTGCCGCGTGATCGTAAGCTGATTTCATTGGTCGTCGATGATGAAGTGCAACCAAAAGCGGTCGATGTAACGGCAAAACAAGAGCAGGCACGCGCGGCGGCAGATGCCAGCTTTGAATCCAGCTCGAAAGCGCCTGAAAAGCGTAAAGAAATAGAGCTTACCGATGATAGTAATGATACCACTACGTCAGAGACTGCATTAACCACTGCTAAAGAAGTCAATGTAGCAGAAGTCTCCGAGTCAGAAAAGGTACAAGACAAACAGGCCGATAGCGTTACTGTTACGCCTAATAAAATTCAGGTATCAAGCACGACGGTTAAGAAAGATAACGTGCAAACAACAGAGTCTGATGCTACTGCTCCTAATGGTTCTACCAATGCTATAAATAAAGGTGTCATGTCGGATAATTCGACCGCAACTTCGAAAACCAAAACTTCTAGCAGTACCAATGGTAATGGCAGCGCACCAAAAACCAAAAAAGGCACGCTTGACCCCAATCGTTTGCCGGACTCTAGCGGTGATAGCCTTGATAACGTTGACAGCATGGATATAGATAAAGACTAGAGTTATCTTTTAATATTTTCCATAAACGGTAAAAGCCCCAACTGCTGAGTTAGGGCTTTTTTTGGATAATATAAAGTAGAAATGACAACGTTAAAAAACCTTAGCTTAGCGCAAATTTTTCCTGCACCGCTTGCCAAATACGCTCGCTAACTTCTTCAGCGCTACCTTGAGCATCAATACGCTGGATACGCTCAGGCTGCTCGCTGGCAAGGACGCTAAAACCTTGATGAACTCGAGTAAAAAACTCCGTCGCTTGCTGCTCAAAACGGTCAGCAGCGCTACGTTTATTGGCGCGCGCCATGCCTTCTAATACTGGCAAATCTAGCCACAAGGTCAGCCCTGGTAACTGTTCAACAAATTGCTCAATCAGCATAGCAATTTTAGCGCGTACCGTACTATCGCCATGCGCGCGTCCAAAACCTTGATAGGCAACGGTCGAATCGGTGAAGCGGTCACATATTACCCACGTTCCGCGTTGCAGTGCAGGTAAAATCACTTGCTGTAGATGGTCGCAGCGCGCCGCAAACATCAGTAGCAGCTCGGTATCATCGTTAATTTTGGTGTCAGGGTCTAACAAAATAGCACGCAGCTGCTCGGCAAACGGACTGCCACCCGGCTCCCGGGTACGCAGATAGTCAATGCCTTTTGCTTGTAGCTGATTGCAAAGCTGCTCAATAGCGGTGGTCTTACCAACGCCTTCGGTCCCTTCAAAGCTGATAAAGCGCCCTTGATTGGACGCTGTACTAAAAGATGCGGTATTAGTAGAATGCTTAGGCGAGTTTATTTGCGCTGATTTTTCTTGCGCTGATTTATCTGGTAGGGATGCTGACATGATATGACCTTATGTCATTGATGAGCGTTATGGCGTTATATAGATAGCTATATGACGCCATAACGCTCAGTACACGATAGGTTTTTAGAAAAGATAAAGGATTAAATTATGGCGGCGGTGTTTGTGCTTTTTTCTGACGCATGACGCTGAGATATTCTTTGACCGCTTGGTTATGCTCATTTAAGCTATTGGTAAATTTGTGCCCGCCGTTACCGGTCGCCACAAAATATAACGCTTCGCTATCGGCAGGATGCAAAGTCGCTTCAATCGAGGCCGCAGATGGCAGCGCGATTGGCGTTGGCGGCAAACCATCGATTTGATAGGTGTTATAAGCGGTCTTTTCATCGATGTCTTTACGGCGAATATTGCCTTGATAACGGTTGCCCATCCCATAAATAATGGTCGGATCGGTTTGCAAGCGCATATTTTTATTCAAACGATTGCTAAATACCGCCGAGACCAAAGGACGCTCTTCTGCCACGCTGGTTTCTTTTTCGATAATCGAAGCCATTACCAGTGCTTCATACGGACTATCATAAGGCAGATCAGGGTCGCGATTTTCCCACGCTTTGGTCAATGCTTGCTGCTGACGCTTATACAAATCAGTCAATACCTGCTTATCCGTGCTGCCTTCGCCATAATAATACGTATCAGGCGCAAACCAGCCTTCAAGATTGTGATTGACGATGGGGTCATTACTATTGACTACCGCCTCTGGCAAAATGCCAACCAAATCCAGCTCCTGCGCGATGCTGGCATTCGTGCTATCCGCCGTCAGTACTTCTTTTTTGATGCCTTTATTATCTCGTAGCGCCTGATATAAATCTTTTGAGGTTTTGCCTTCGATAATCTGTACCTTGACCATCGCCGCTTTTACCCCTTGTCCCAATACTTCTAAGGCTTCAGCAAAGGTAGGGTTTTCTGGTAATTGATAAATACCAGCGTGCAATGGGCCATCGATTTGCGTTTTCATATAAAGCTTGGCAATCGTGGCAGAAAACAGCGGTATTTGCTGCTGCCACTGCGGCAATAGCCCATAATACGTCTGACCCGACTCAATCGTCACCATCTGCTGCGGCTGCTCAATACGGCCAAACAGCGTCTGATACACCATCACCAAAAAGAACGCTGCAATCAGCCCAAGCACCAATAACACCTGATAACCACGCTGCATAAAAAACGAGGGATTATCAGCTTTATAGTGGCGCGGTTTAGTGCCACCGCTAATGAGTGAGATATCCGTCGCCGGTACTTCCTCTGCGCTAACGTCGTCAATGATAGGTTTTTTGTCTGGCGCTGTCGTCTCAACAGGCTGCTCCAGCGCGCTGTCATGTTCATTTTTTGGCGACTCATCAGGGCGTTTAGGGGGTATTTCAGGTGTTGGCTTGCTCATGGCAACTCGCGAGGCAGAAGTTTGCTAGAATTTAGCACTGAACTGGACGATTTTCAATGGTATTTGCTTAGCTTATCGATTAACTTGGTGGTTAGAGTAAATTATATGGCTTAATACTCATATTGCTTATTTATCACTTTGAATTTTTCCTTTAATAAGAAAATCGGCTATGAGCCTTAATTTCAATCAAAGTCTTGCCAAAAACTATACATCTGAATCGCAAAAAATTCGTGTGCTTAGTGAAGATTGGGTTGCTAAGCAAAGTTATTGCCCCAGTTGCAATGCCGAACCCTTAGTTGAATTTGCCAATAACCAACCCGTCGCCGATTTTTATTGCGGACATTGCAGCGAGGAATATGAGCTGAAAAGTAAAAAGGCAAAACTGAGCCACCTTATTAATGATGGTGCTTATGCCACTATGATTGAGCGTATCAATAGCGAGGATAATCCTAGCTTTTTCTTTTTGACCTACTCGCCAGAATATAGGGTGAATAACTTTTTAATCATCCCCAAACAGTTTTTTAAACCGGACATGATTATTAAACGCAAGCCATTATCTGTATCTGCCAAACGCGCTGGCTGGGTCGGCTGCAATATTGATTTGCGTAAAGTACCTGAATCAGGGAAAGTGTTTTTGGTCAAAGACCAGCAAGTCATACCACGCGACAATGTTACCGAGCAATTTCAAAAAACCTTATTTTTGCGTCAGCAATCACAGCAGACCCGTGGTTGGACATTGGATGTTTGGCAGTGCATCGATAGCCTAGATACTAACTTCTTTCTCAATCAAGTTTATGCATTTTCTGACTTATTAAAACTTAAACACCCTGACAACAACCACATTAAAGATAAAATCCGTCAGCAACTACAAGTGTTACGTTATAGAGGCATTATTGAATTTATCGGTCGTGGGCATTATCACAAATTATATTAAGCGCTTTTATTATCTTTTAGCTTTTACATATTTAACAAAAGACGATCACTTCTTTTAGTCACTTTTGCTAACCTAGCGGATATAAATCCTAAAGAAATTTTGACAAGCAAGTATTGAGAGTAGTGATAATAAAAAGTGATAAGACAGTAGAGAAAATCTTTCAGATAGAGATTGTCGAGACGTTAAGTAACATCATAGAGATTAGCGCAGAGAACGAGCAAGAAGCACTATTAAAAGCGCAAGATATGTATAAAAAAGAGGAAGTTATTTTGTACGCAGATGATTGTATTGATACCAAATTTAATATTCTTTAAATACAGTTAAATCGCTTCAAAACTCACCACTTCACCCGACAATAACCTCAGACTACTCATGGGCATAATACCGCGCAGCGCATTACAAAAGAATAGCTGGCTTAAATGGGGTAAATCCTCATCTTGTAACGACCTGATGATAACGGGGTTATTGCTAGTCGATAATGTATCGATAATCACTTGCCGCATCACGCCAGCAACGCCCGATTGCGCCATCGACGGCGTATACCATTGACCTTGGGTTAAATAGTTGCTGTTGCTGTTGTTTTGAGAGTGTGGACGATTGGACGATTTTGCGACTGGCTCTTCTACTAATTGATAAAACACATTACTCATCGTGCCCTCAACCCAATGCCCGCTTATATCGCGTAGCAGACCTTCGGCGATGCTTGGCTTGATAGTGTCTGCCAATGTCTTAGCTTTGATAGCTTGCAGCTCGCCACTTGCCAGCACATTATCGAGGCGATTTAAGCTTTTAAGTCCAGCAAGCGTTGGCGGCAAACAAGCAATTTGAGAGGATAAGCAAATGGCGCTCGCGGTAGGTTGTAGCGGGATAAATTGCCCATCAGCGAGTGGCAGCGATCGTGCGATAGTAATGGCCATTGGTGAGGATTTAAGCCAAATCTCGCACGCACTGCCGCCACCAATATTTGGTGTATAACCATAACCACGGACTTCTTGCTCGGCGCGCGTGATTATAAGTTTTAGCATACCTTGCTGTAATTGCTTGGCATGTATTTTTAACATGGCTAATAGCAACTGGCTGTCCAACTGTAGCTGCAAGGCTGTCGCATGCGAGACAAGGCGCTGCTGATGATAGTCCAACCACAGTATCTGCCCATCGATGACGCCCATAGTGGTAAAAAAACCATCACCGTATGCCAGCCCGCGATTGTCTAACGACAACGTGGTTTGTGTAGCATTTGATGGTTGCAAACATATCCAGCTATTGGGCGACATTCAGGCCAGCCCCGCTTATTTATCAGCAGTTTGAGCAGCAGATTTATTAATCACTAGCATACAGCTATAAAACTCGCATTTTGCCAGCTCTACTTTTTGACCGCCGATGGTTTTATTTTTGGCGATTTGACCGCCGAGCATATCAGCGACCAGCTTGCCGCCTTCATCGCCCATTAATTGACGCGCCAGCTGATAAGCTTTTTTGGCATGGTTTTGACTGATTTCTTTTTCTTTATCAGAGTCGGTTGGATTGGCAAAATACCAGCCAAGCTCGAGGTATTTTTCAGAATCAATCAGGTCCAAATACGGCGCATCATCCTGCATAAAGCGATATTTGGACGCCGGATTACTGGCATAGTCCAAGCTATTTTCGTCGGTGCTGACCACTTTACCAAAGGCTGATTGTATCTTTTTAAGCTCATCGATACTTAAGGAGGTTACTTTGGCAGTGCCCCACGAGGCGATATCGTATTTTACTGGCGTCCCTTGCGCAGCTGTTGCGCCATCAAGATCAGCGTTGGCATTGGGGTTTTCTGCCTTGGAGGTCTCAGCGGCGGTCTGCTCGCTATTATCAGCGCCTGCTTCTTTGGCCGCAGTATCACTCTCTGTATTGCTATTACAGGCGCTCAAAGACACGCCAACTGCCATTATCGTACTGACCATCAAGGTCTGTAGGCTTTTATTCCACATGGGCAATGTACTCACACTTTTAAAGGGATCCAAAAACGGTATTAACGAGCGGGGTTTGCTGCCGCTGATAACGAAAAATGTCTGTTAAACTTTTATAGTTATATAACTTATTGGTTATAGGCTTTGGTAGCAGTCAAATTGTTAAATATTGCCTTTTAATCATCGTAACACAAGGCCGACTGAAATCTTCATGCTCCCTAGTTTACCCAACTGCTTAACACTTGACTAGCTTTTACCTTACACTTACCGCTCCGGCAGAGTACAGATTTGTTAAAGACCTCACGAGATAAAGGCATGATTTATTTGGCTAATGAGCAGCTCCGTTTTTAGCCCTTTTATTGACTTAGCATAATTGGCTTAGCTTAGTTGGTTTAGTATAGGTTTGTGAAAGTTAACGTTATCCCCTATGATAAGTAGGATTTATTAAATGACATTGCATAAGATAATTAAACGGCCACTTTTTTATTGATAACTTCTCACCTGTTGATTTTGCCTATATTTCACCCTTTACAAGCAGCGGACCCTTTATGACCCAGCATTTTATCGTTATAGGCAATCCGATTGCCCACAGCAAATCCCCTGAAATCCATACGCAGTTCGCTGTGCAGACAGGCTTAGAGATTAGCTATCAGCGCCAGTATTGCCCTGATGATGTAGCCAGCTTTACTGCGGTGATTGAGGCATTTTTTCAGGGCGGCGGCGTTGGTGCTAATGTGACTGTGCCCTTTAAGCAAGTAGCTTATCAGTGCTGCGCGGCGCGTGGCGGCTTGTCTGAACACGCTAAGGTTGCAGGCGCTGTTAATACTTTGTTGATCAATAAAACGTTGTTAAAAAATGGCACGCCGATAGCTGAGGCGATATATGGTGATAATACCGACGGCCAAGGTCTGGTCAATCATATAACAAGTTTAGATTGGCCGCTAAAGGGCGCGCGCGTGGCGATTATCGGCGCAGGCGGCGCGGCGCGCGGGGTGATATTGCCATTGATTGAAGCGGGTATCAGCGAGTTTACCCTTGCCAATCGTACATTAAATAAAGCGATAAATTTGGTTACTGAGCTAAGCGCTGCAAGTGAGACGATTGCAAGGCAGCAGATTAAAACCTGTAGCACTGAAACGCTAAGCGGTGAGTTTGATATCATTATCAATGCTACCTCGATTGGCTTATCGGGCGATACGCTGCCGCTTAGCGACCAATTAAACACTCATTATGCTTACGATATGATGTACGGACGTGAGCTGCCATTTTTACAGCATTTTGCCAAGCGCGGCGCACAAACGTCAGACGGTTATGGCATGCTTATTGGGCAGGCGGCGTTAAGTTTTGAGCGTTGGACAGAACATAAAGTCGATGTTGCGCAAGTCATCGACAGTTTATAAGTACATTGAATGAACAGCTTAAACCGCGACTAAAAAAGCCATATGAATAGAAATCATACAGCTTTTTATCTGCTAAAAAATTTAGCTAAAACGCGCCAGCAGCCAATTCTCCATCCGGCGCAGCGGCACGCGTAAATCGGTCGAATGCATCACCACCCCGCCGCTTAGCCCCACCACGCAGCCAATCATGGTATCAAACAAACGCGCTAAAATGACCTCTTGATAAGCTTGCTCAGTAAACGGCAACCCACTACCGTATTCGGCGATGAATATCGTCAGCGGTGTGATAAATATCACTGCCAAGCCATAATGGCGGTCGACCAAGGTTTCAATACACAGCATTAAGCTTAATATCGCCAGCGCCACGCCCCATATCGGCAAACCCCACGCCAGCATCCATCCCGCCAGCCCAACGCCAACCAGGGTGCCAAGCAAACGATGAATTTGCTTAATCCACATGGTACGCAAATGAATACCTTGGATAATCAAAAAACAGCTGACCGCTGCCCAATAGGGATTTGATAAATTTAAGCTCAGCGCGATGACTAAAGATAGACTGACAAAACCGGCGACAATCAGACTCTCTGTTATGGTATCGGGCTCATAGCTATAGGTCGGCGTCGGTGTCGCTGGGCGCGTCGCCAATAAAAACAGCGAATACAGCAGCGCCATCACCAAAGCAAAACCACTACCGAGCATCACCAACCCCGTGGCCGGCATGACGTCTTCTAAAGGCAGCGGGATAAATAGCGCAATCGCCCCCGCCATCATCACAAACAAACCTGCGGGCGGCGGCTGGCGATAATAGCGCCCAAAAATTACAATACCAAACGCCATCAAGGTAAATATCGGCAATTTTAATGGCGGAATTTGCTGCGCTATCAGGCCCAGCGCAAAACACAGCGACATCGCAAACCCCCATGCCATCACCGTCACCAAACGAAACGGCAGCTTACCTGCTAACGGTGTATTTAAAATAACCATCGCCCCTAACGACGCTTTGATACCAGACGGCAGAGCATCAAAGTACGCCCCGACAAATACCGGAAAACTAATGGTAATTGCAGCGATAATCGGCATGTGCCACGGTCGTTTGCTACGGTTGACGGTTAATAAATGGTTAAGCTCACCATCGATGAGTTTTTTTAACCGCCCAACTACTGCCATTAGCCAAAATACTGGCGTCTTTTTCTGCTCTGTTTGGTATGCTAAATTGCGCTTTGGTGCGCTCATAAATTGTGTTCCTTTATTCTGTTTGGGCACGCAACTCATACACTTAACGGTTGTTTTGCGTCTATCCCGCTGTCTATACTAAAACTTACGCTGCAACCTGTACTAAAACTATGGTTGTTTATAAAACTGGACGTATTGATGCCTGTTTATAAATAAATAACCATTTATATTTATAACTTAAATTTTTACGTTTTTTAATATATTATGAATATTAGTTATCGGTTGTATATTTGTGGCTATAGAAGATTTATACTGACCTCAATGCTACGACAGCTGTTTTTTATCAAGGATGCCTTAACGGTTATCAAAATGGACAAGCTGTTCTTAATAAACTTAGATGACGACCTGTGATACTGTCTGCCTTTATCCCAGATAATTAAACTCCCGTTTACATGAACCATAGCTCAATTAATGAGCCGACAGTCTATGCTAACGAACTATGCTAATGAAATAATCAAAGAGAGCGACTATGTTAACTTACAAAGCACCTTTGCGTGATATCAAGTTTTTGATAAATGATGTTTTTGACTATCAAACGCATTATAAAAGCCTAGACAATGGCGAAAACGCCGATCCTGAAACCGTCGATATGATTTTGCAAGGCTTTGCTGACTTTGCTGAAAATGTCTTAGCGCCTTTGTACCAGCCAGCGGATGAAGAAGGCTGTCATTTTGAAAATGGTGTGGTCACTACGCCTAAAGGTTTTAAAGAAGCTTATGACCAGTTCGTCGAAGGCGGCTGGCAAGGTATTTCGTACCCTGAAGAGTACGGCGGTATGAACTTACCGATGTCAATCAACCTTATTAAGTCTGAAATGATGGGTACGGCTAACTGGCCTTGGGCGATGTATCCTGGCCTATCAACTGGTTGTATCAACACCTTACTACAGTACGGTACCGACGAGCAAAAAGCGATTTATTTACCTAAATTGGTTGAAGGTACGTGGTCGGGCACCATGTGTTTGACTGAGCCGCAGTGTGGTACTGACTTGGGTCAGGTTAAATCAAAAGCCATCCCGCAAGATGACGGTACTTATAAAATCAGCGGTACCAAGATTTTTATCTCAAGTGGCGAGCATGACTTAACCGACAATATCGTCCATATCGTTTTAGCTCGTCTACCAAATGCGCCAGAAGGCACACGCGGTATCTCATTGTTCATCGTACCAAAATTCTTGCCAAATGCTGAAGGTGAATCTGGCGAGCGTAATGGCGTGGTTTGTGGCTCTATCGAGCACAAAATGGGTATCAGCTCATCGTCAACTTGTGTTTTAAACTTCGATGACGCAGTTGGTTACTTAATTGGTGAGCCAAATAAAGGCTTGAAAGCGATGTTCACCTTTATGAACACTGCTCGTATCGGTACTGGTATTCAAGGTTTGGCGCACACTGAATTGTCTTTCCAAAACGCCCTACCATACGCTAAAGACCGTCGCTCTATGCGTACGCTATCAGGCACGAAAGACCCTGAAAAAGTGGCTGATGCGATTATTCATCATGCCGACGTACGCCGTATGCTATTGACCCAAAAAGCCTTTGCTGAAGGCGGTCGCTCAATGATTTATCACTCAGCGCGCTATGCCGACAAAATGTCTCAAGGCGTTGCAAACGGTGATGACGCCGAGTTTGAAAAATGGGATGACAAATTGGGCTTTTATACGCCTATCCTAAAGGGCTTTTTAACTGAGCTTGGTATTGAAGCGGCCAAACACGGTCAGCAAATCTACGGTGGTCACGGCTATATCAAAGAATGGGGCATGGAGCTTATCGCTCGTGATGCCCGTATTGCGACGATGTACGAAGGTACCACTGGCGTACAGGCGCTTGACTTACTCGGTCGTAAAGTTATCTTGCAGTCTAAAGGTAAAATTATCCGTGATTACACCTCAAGCATTATGAAATGGTGCGGCGAGTATGCGCTTGATAAAGACATGCGTAAATTCGTTTGGGCACTGACCAAACTATGTGCTGAGTGGAACACTTTGACCGTACGCTTGATGCTGATGGCGCGTAAAGACCGTGAAATCATCTCTGCGGCATCAGATGACTTTTTGATGTACTCAGGCTATGTGATGATGGGTTATCACTGGGCGCGCATGGCGGCGGTCGCTTATGACAAGCTTGAAAAAGGCGGCACTGAGTCACCAGAATTCTACAAAGCTAAGATTCAAACTGCAGAGTTTTACTTTGATAAAATCTTACCGCGTACCTCAGGCCATGCTGAAAGTATGGTTGCTCCAAGCGAGAGCATGACGGCAATGGCAATCGATAACTTTGCTTTCCTAGACTAAGATTGCTTCACAATTGAGCAAATAATTAACAAGAAAAGCGCCTGTTCATTAGGCGCTTTTTTATGCTTAATATAAAGTCAGAGAAGATACTAGAACCATAGTTATCAAGTAATAGACATGCAAATAATAGACAGCTGATAAAATATAATTTAATAAGGAAGTAATGATGTTGTCGATTAATAACAGAACCGCTTTATCAAGTACACGAGCGCTAAAAACGCTATTATTGAGTGCCGTATTAATCAGCGTTGGCGCAAATAGTGCGCTGGCTAAAACCAGCGACACTCCCATTCATTTTGCCAAAGGTGCTATTAGTAGCGTGGTTACGGGTAAATTAAATCCTAAAGAAGAGGAGCGCTGGTATCGTTTTAATGCCGCCGCTGCGCAATATGCCATCATTAATATTGCGCCGCTTACTGGCACGTCTGAGACCGCCAATGTCGGCGTCCTGCATATGCCAAATGGTAAATATGATGGCACCAAAGGCGGGATTATTTATCAAGGCTGCTTACCCGCAACTGGCGAATATCGCTTACGTATGGCCCGCAATTTAATGGCGACTCACGGTGAAACCGCTGGTTATAAAGCTGAGGTCATGGTACTGCCTAAGTTTGCCAGTAAGTCGCTATGTGCAGATAAATAGCCGGTCTGTCATTTTTATAAATCACTCTTATAAACAATTGAGCCTAACGTTTAGCTCAGCATTTTTTTATGATAAATCGCGCTGAGCTCTTCGACCTCAACACAGATTTGGATGTCGGCGCGTCCTGATTGCTGTGCATTCAAGCTTTCTTCTATAGCAGCCGTCAATAATCCAGCGAGTTGATGGCGTATGACTTCGTCACGGCCGCTCATAATTTTTAGATGCGCATAAACAAAGCCGTTGCGCTGCTCGTCATCTTCCACGCCAACCAAAAACGTCTCAATCGGTACGATACGGGCTTTTATATCAGCAGGTTTACCAAAGTGTCCACTGTCCCATAGTGCTTGATTTAATGCTTTTAGAAATGATTCTTCATGAGTAATCGTGACGTTTGGCGTCACTTGAATGGTTAAATGCGGCATGGGTAACATCCTTATTTAAAAATAGCAATTCTACTAATAAGCAGCGCAAACACTATTGAGAGCAAATGACAAAGGCGCAGAATAAACGGCGTGTAAAATTCTTCTTGAATACTAATCATCGATGATATCTACAAAGCGCGCGTTAAGCGTGGTCGCTAATTGCTCAGGTGGCAACTCAATCTCTAGACCTCGGCGACCGCCACTCACATAGATAGTCGCTTGCTGTTGCGCGGCGGCATGGATAAGCGTCGGTAGGCGCTTTTTTTGCCCCAATGGGCTAACGCCACCGAGCACATAACCCGTCGACCGTTCGACCAATTTAGGCTCAGCCATTTGTACTTTTTTACAAGCCAGCATTTTATTGCTCGATAAAGCCTTCGCCATTTTTTTAAAATTTAGCGTTTGATCGACCGGCAAAATCGCTACGGCCAGCGCACCTGCGTCGGTTGTCACCACCAAGGTTTTAAACACCCGCTCGGCAGTAATGCCCAGTTTTTCTACTGCTTCTAGTCCGAAAGAGGCGGCGGTGCTGTCGTGAGTATATTCATGCAACTTATAATCAAGGCTTTGCTGTTTGGCAAGTTTGATAGCAGGGGTCATAATATTTTGGCTTAGAATATTGAAGTTAAAAGATAAAATTCCACATAGATTTGAATGTAAATATTTTGCTTTAGTCCCTTACAGTATTGCGCGAAATCGCAGATTTTTCTACCTCTGACTTTAAATAATTTCGCCTTTTAACGGTTGGCTCGTTAAGTATTCTCGGGCATTTAAACCAGTATTCTATGCCGTTATGCTGTTAATATTGGCAGTATATACAGACACTATATATCGCTTTGATGGCTTTTATGGCATCATAAGCTCACCACATTTGACTAATTTTGATACTGATTATGATACCGAAGTTCTTAAAAAAACGGATTTTTAAAGCGCCCGTCGCAACTGACCATACAGCCTCGACCCCAGAATTCGAGGCTGAGATGTTGCCGGTTGCGTCAACCCTTTATGCCAATGCGCCGATTAACCAGCTTTATCGCAAACTATCGGGACAGCTGCTTGATGTCGCTGTGAAGCCAAAGCTTTTGGGTGAGTTGCCAGAATTCGACGATGACGACAATATCCTCAGGTTTTATGTGCTGCAAGATTATTCGCGCTCCAACAGTATTTTGATTGACCTACAAACACAAGAGCACAATCTGCCACCCGCCTTGGTCGGTGTGCAAGATATTACTCATGATATTAAAGAAAATGCCGCCATTATCTTTTTACATCATCCACATGCCAAAGACAGCCAGTTATCACCTCGCCTATCGCGTCTGGTTGCCGCGGTCTTACAACATCCAGAATTACAAGTGCGCTTGGTACCAGTGTCAATTCTATGGGGACGCGCGCCAGAAAAAGAAGACTCGTTATTTAAACTGTTGACCGCCGATAACTGGGAAGATCCTAGCATCACCAAGCAGTTATTTAATATCGGGGTGATGGGGCGTGATACCTTTGTCCAGTTCCATCCGCCACAAGATTTACGCACCCTTATTCATGACAGCTTAAAAGGCGATGGCGAAGGATTTTCTGTCTTTGATTCAATAGCGACCGAGTCCACCAACAAAGCCGCCCAAAACGCTACGCCAGTTTCTAACGCTGAAATAGCAAATGGTACTGATATAGTAAATGATGCTGATCTGGTAAATGATATAGCGCCTAGCTTTGCCATGGTTGCGTCAGCCGATGGCAATCGCGAGCTGGTGCGCTCATTACAACAGCAGCTTAATATTTATTTGGATAAACAGCGCGCCAGCATGCTCGGCCCCGACTTGTCGGACAGACGTAACTTGGTCGACAAATTGGTTTATTCGCCTGCTATCAAACATGCAATAGAAGCAGAAGCGGCAGCGTCAGGCACCAGTGTGCGGGAAGCGCGGATGTTAGCCAAAGGCTACGCCAATGAAATGGTCAATGATTACTCACACTCTATCGTGCGCGGCTTTTATAAGTTCCTGACGTGGTTGTGGACGCAGCTTTATGATGGCGTAGAAGTGCATCACTTTGAGCGGGTACGTGAGCTGGCCGCTGATTATGAGCTTGTTTATGTGCCTTGTCACCGCAGTCATGTCGACTACTTGCTGCTGTCCTACGTCATTTATATGCGCGGCTTAAGCATTCCTTATGTTGCCGCAGGTGATAATTTGGATGTACCAGTATTAGGGCCATTATTGCGCGGCGCGGTTGCCTTTTACATTCGTCGTAGCTTCCGTGGCAACGCGCTATATACTGCGGTACTGCGTGAATATATGCACACGCTGATTACCCGTAACACCCCGATTGAGTACTTTATCGAAGGCGGACGCTCGCGTTCAGGACGACTGCTGCCACCGAAAATGGGTATGCTAGCGATGACGGTACATAGCCAGTTACGCCGAACCAATAAACCTGTGGTGTTTATACCGACCTATATCGGTTACGAGCGTATCATGGAGGGTGGCACTTATGTGGGCGAGCTAAAAGGCAAGCCAAAAGAGTCAGAATCGCTAATAGGTCTCCTCAAAGTTGGCCGTAAGATTGAGCGTATCTTTGGTAATGTACATTTAAGCTTTGGCACGCCGCTGCATCTTAGCGACTTTATGCAAAAATTCGATGTGCCGGCCAACAGCTTACCTGCCGATCGCACCGACACGCCACTCGATGATAAAACCAGCGCCATGGTGGATAATATCGGCGTCAAAGTCATGCAGCATATCAATAAGGCCGCGGTCATTACTCCAGTGTCGTTATTGTCATTGGTCTTATTATCGGCACCAAAGGCGGCGCTTGATGAAGATATTTGCCGTGAGCAAATCGCCCTTTATCAAGGTCTGGCTCAGCACTTGCCTTACTCTGATGATACGATTATCACCGATATGACGCCGCAGCAAATCATCGATTATGGTATTAAGCTAAAACTTATCGAGCGCATACCGCATATCTTGGGTGATATTATTCAAGTTGCTGGCAAACAGGCGGCGCTACTAAGCTATTTCCGCAATAATATCCTGCATGTCTTTATTTTATTGTCTTTCTTATCCGCTCTAGTAGCACGTAACGGCCGCATTGAGCGCAGCCGTCTCAATAGTATCGCCGAGCAGTTATATCCATTTTTACAAAGCGAGCTGTTCCTCTATTATTCAGCGCATGGTCTTCAAGAGACGCTGAATAAAAAAGTCGATAGCCTACTTGCAAGTGGCCTGATTGTAGAATTAAGCGATGGTATGTTGAGCGTCCCTGAGACCAATAGCAAATGCTATCAGCAGCTACAAGTACTGGCGACGCCAGTTGAACAAAGCCTTGAGCGTTACTTTATGACCCTTGCGCTACTCGCTCAGCAAGGCTCAGGCAATCTGACCGAAAACGAAGTTGTTGACCTCTGTCATTTGCTTGGTCAGCGTTTATCAGTACTGTATGCTGACGACATTCCTGACTTCTTTGACCGTGCGCTATTTACCAGCTTTATCGGTGCCTTGATTCGTCTTGATTATCTGCAAAAAGATGAAGAAACTGGCATCTTAATTTTCGATCAGCGTATCGATAATATTGCCCATCATGCAAAATATGTCCTGAGTCCTGATATGATGCAAATCTTGCAGCAAGTGGCGAGCCTCAATGAAGAAGAAATTGCCCACGCCATTACTGAAATTAGCAATAAAAAGCAGCGTAAGTTTGGCCGTAAGCGTTCATAAAGCAACGTAAAAGCTGAACATAAAAAAGACCTCTAATAGATTAGAGGTCTTTTTTTATATCTAAAATTATTGTCCAAAAATACTTATTATAAATAACTATCCTAGGTAGAAATCTTTTTATACTTCATACGTTTAGGACTGGCGTCATCACCCATGGTCTTTTTGCGATAAGTTTCAAACTCAGAATAGTTACCATCGAACCAAATTGGGCCTTCTTCTTCGAATGCCAAAATATGGGTCGCGATACGGTCAAGGAACCAGCGATCATGCGACACCACCATCACCGTACCTGGGAATACTTGAATAGCATCCTCTAGCGCACGTAAGGTTTCGATATCCAAATCGTTTGATGGTTCATCAAGGAGCAAGACGTTAGCGCCCTGTTTTAGTGTCTTAGCAAGTTGTAAACGGTTACGCTCACCACCTGATAATTGTCCGACGTGCTTTTGTTGGTCTGAACCTTTAAAATTAAAGCGGCCGATATAAGCGCGGCTTGGGGTTTCATAGTCGCCTACTTTGATGATATCGAGGCCGTCAGAGACTTCTTCCCAAACAGTCTTTTTGTCATCTAAGTTATCACGTACCTGTCCGACGTAAGCGACTTTGACACTTTCACCCAAATCGACTGAGCCGGTATCTGGCGTATCACGCTCGGTAATCATGTTAAATAGCGTGGTTTTACCCGCACCGTTTGGACCGATAATGCCAACGATAGCGCCCGCTGGGACGTTAAAGCTTAAGTTTTCATAAAGCAGACGATCACCAAACGATTTAGAGATATCGTTGACTTCGATGACTTTATTACCCAAACGAGGACCCGGTGGAATATAAATCTCAGAGGTCTCATTACGCTGCTGGAACTCTTTTGAGTTCAATTCCTCAAAACGCTGCACGCGTGATTTAGACTTGGCTTGCTGACCTTTTTGGTTTTTACGAATCCACTCAAGCTCTTTTTTCAGCGCTTTCGCAAACGATTCTTCTTGTTTATTTTGCTGCTCTAAACGGGTGTTCTTTTGCTCGAGCCACTCCGTATAGTTGCCTTCGTACGGATAGCCATGGCCACGGTCAAGCTCCAAAATCCACTGAGCAACGTTATCCAAGAAATAACGGTCATGGGTAATGGCGACGATGGTACCGCTATAGTTCTGCAAGAATTGCTCAAGCCAAGCAACCGATTCAGCGTCCAAATGGTTGGTCGGTTCGTCAAGTAACAGCATATCAGGACGTGACAACAGCAGACGACATAGTGCCACACGGCGTTTTTCACCACCTGATAGTTTGCTAACGTCCGCATCCCATGGCGGTAAACGTAGCGCATCAGCAGCTTTTTCTAGCTGGGTATTTAAATTATGCGCATCCCATGCTTGAATGATGTCTTCCATTTTGCCTTGTTCTTCGGCAAGCTTATCAAAGTCGGCATCAGGTTCAGCATATTCTGCATAAATGGCATCGAGGCGTGACAGCGCATCTAAAGCTTCACGCATACCATCTTCGACGTTGCCGCGGACATCTTTACTGTCATCAAGCTGTGGTTCCTGCGGTAGATAACCAACCTTCGTACCTGCTTGCGCGCGCGCTTCGCCGCTAAAGTCTTTATCCACGCCCGCCATGATACGTAGCAAAGTTGATTTACCTGAACCGTTAATACCTAAAACACCGATTTTGGCGCCAGGAAAAAACGACAGATTGATGTTTTTTAAAATCTCGCGCTTAGGTGGAACAAGTTTTGACACGTTGTTCATCGTGTAGATATATTGAGCCATTAACACTCCGATAGACTGCATAGACGAGACGTGCAAACCAGACTTAGCAATCATGCCAAACGGGATGCGCCTCAAAAATCAGGGTTATAAATTGTCTACCATTATCGCATTGTGGCGCAACCCCTGCAAGCTAACGGACTGTTTTACCTGTCTTTATATGCCTTTTAACTTTTTTTGCAGACTTTTTATGGCGAGTTTCCTATTTTATCCGCCTTCTCTGCCAAAAACTTTATACAAAATCCTCCCTTACAAACTCTTGTCGCAATGTTTGAGCTAAAGCAAGGCTATTAACATTCGTCCTATCTAGCCTTACGGGAAATGACTAGAAAAATCATTTAAAAAAGCTCACAATAAGTGCAATAAAAGGTTAAAACCGTGCAGATTATGCATATGATAGCTATTTAATAACTAATGCTTAAATAATCAACACTTAAGAATAGCCAGTTTAACAACCGCTAGGAATAATTATAAATATCAATAATTGGAGAATTTTTATGAGTAATAACGACAAACAGAATCTACATATCGTACACAATGAGCAAGCCAAGCGTTTTGAAACGTCAATCGACGGTCATACTGGTTATATCAGCTATCAAGAGCGCGGCGATCAACTGGTATACGACCATACCATCGTGCCACAAGAATTGGGTGGTCGCGGTATTGGGTCTGCATTGGTTAAGCATGCTTTAAAATACGCGCAGGATAATAATAAAAAAGTGGTGCCACAGTGCTCGTTTGTCGCCTCATATATTGATAAACACCCTGAATATAAAGGGTTGCTTTAAGCTTAACAAAACAAGCCAATGATAGATAAAGCTTTATAGTAGTAACTATATCGTAGTAATTATGCTATAAAAGCTTTATCTTGGTTTAAGCGCTAAAACGTACGACTACCCTCCTATTTATCTGACGATAATTATTATATTTTTGCTTGCAATGATGTAATAAAGACAATCAGAATTAGGTGGGTTTTTTGTCCTATGTGCTTTTTGTCCTGACATTGGGCAAGAGAAGATATGTAAAGTGAAATAGAAACCCGCAAACCGCTAACCCTCCCTAGTAATAATAAAGGATATCACCATGAGTAGTTTATCTAACCAACAAATCGACTTACAATTGGAAGACTTGGCTGGCTGGCGGCGCGACGGCAATAGTATCGTTAAAAGCTATCACTTCAGCGATTTTATTGAAGCGATGAGCTTTATGAATCAAGCCGCTTTTTATGCCGAAGCGCTCGAACATCACCCTGAATGGAGCAATACTTATAACGTTGTTGATGTCCGCCTGACCACGCACGATACGGGTGGTATCACAAGCCTAGATATTCGCCTTGCAAAACGTATGGAACATATTATCCAGCCTAAAACTTTCTAGAACCACATAAGACGTTTGGCACTAAGAGTAATTAAAATAGTCAAATTTTAGCCATAAAAAAAGTCCTCAATCGAGGACTTTTTCTTATTACCAATATGGAAAATTACGACCTAAGCAGTCACTGTTCTCTATTACATACGGCGACTAACAAATGCGACAATGAATAGAATCACAGCAATAGCTAGTAGGATATAAGCAAAGTTTGCCGATAAACCAGCGACACCGCCAAAGCCTAGGAAACTTGCAATCAACGCGATTACCGCAAAAATAATGGCCCAACGAAACATAATATTCTCCTCAAATTATGGTTAGAAATTAGCTATACAGCTAGCAGTTTTGGTTGCTAATAAACTATTTATCAATCAACCGTTTTAGCACTGCACTCTTTTCTTCCTGAAAATCTTCTTTTTGTTTTGATACAACTTATTACTGCGTACGAATATAGATTAGCAATGATTTTCTCTAAAGAACGTTCATTTTGGTAATAATGTCGATAGGTTATGTAAACTTTGTAGCAAATCTTACCATTCTTAAGTTTTTTACTTGGCTTTTCAAGACTTATGTGTAGAGATAGTGAATAGTTACTTAAATTCGCTTATTTTTATGACAAAATCTGCTATAAACCTAAATCTGCTACTTTCTGCAGATTCCATATCTAATGTCAGTTGCATAATGAACAAAAACAGCTATTTAGCAATTTCACAATAATCGCTATTTAATAAGGAAAATAACTATGAATATGGAAACCTCAAACGATACAGCGGCATCAAAACAAACATCAACAAATCAAGAGCCTGCAAACCCTAGTGAGAAGCGTCCTTACGCGGTAGTTTTGTACGGTGCGACCAGTTTTGTAGGTCAGATTACAGCGCATTATCTAACAGAATTTTTATCAAATGCTAAAAATAAAAATGGCGAGAATGTCACGTGGGCGATAGCCGGTCGCGATGAAGAAAAGCTCAATGAGCTACAGTCTAAGCTTGCCAGCAAAGTCGATATTATCATTGCCGATAGTAACGATGCTGCTAGCCTCGATAAGATGACCAAGCAAGCCCAAGTTATTATTTCAACCGTTGGCCCTTACCTAAAATATGGCGAACCTTTGATTAAATCTTGCGCCAATCATGGTACCGATTATGTCGATCTGACTGGCGAAGCGATATTTATCAAAGATATGATGGATAAATATCAGGACGCCGCCAAGCAAAGCGGCGCGCGTATCGTCAATTCATGCGGCTTTGACTCTATTCCGTCGGATTTGGGCGTATATTTTACCCAGCAGCAAGCACAAGAAAAATTGGGTAGCACTTGCGATGTGATTCATATGCGCGTCAAAGCGGCAAAAGGTGGTCTATCTGGCGGCACAATTGCGTCGATGGCGACGATTTTTGAAGAAGTTGGTCAAGATAAATCACGCCGTAAGCAAGTAGCAAACCCTTATTTGCTCAACGATGACAAAGATGCACCAAACGTGCGTCAAGATAATGTCAGCAAGCCAGAATACGATGAAGAGCACAAACGCTGGCTGGCACCCTTTGTTATGGCCAGCATCAATACCCGTATTGTGCATCGTAGTAACCAACTGCTTGGCTATGAATACGGTCGCGACTTTAAGTATGACGAAGCCATGTGGATGAAGGACGGTGTAAAAGGTAAATTATCAAGCTACGCGATGAGCGCAGGCTTAATGGGTTTTGCCACCGCCATGATGATTAAACCAAGCCGCGAGCTGTTATCTAAACATGTGCTACCTAAATCTGGCTCAGGTCCTTCTAAAGAAGAGCAAGAAAACGGCTACTTTGATATTCGCTTGTTTGGTGAAACCGCCAACAACGACGCCATTAATACTAAAGTAACTGGAGATAAAGACCCAGGTTACGGCAGCACCTCGCGTATGTTGGCGCAAGCAGCTTTATGTCTCGCGCAAGATATTAGTAAAGACGATGTCGGTGGTGGTTTTTGGACGCCTGCTTCGGCGATGGGTGACCGCTTGATTGAACGTTTACAAGAACATTCTGGTCTCAGCTTTGAAGTAGTAGAAGATTAATAACAACCATAGTTAAGATTAAAACAAGATTTAGTTAATTTAGTACGACTTTAACTAAGCTAGTAACGACCGTTTCTTGGCAATAAGAGGCGGTTTTTTATTACCTATATTATTTAACTCCTTGCTCATTACATTTTAGACAAATGTTAACGAACGATAAAAGCGTATTTTTTTGGTAAACGATGTTGCCCCTTTGCCTTTTTTCAATACATTAAGCTACACATTTCCAGACTAATGTCACAGCCATATTGCTACAACTCACGTAGGATTAAACAGGTTATGGCACGGATTTTGTAGACCAAGCCTAAGTTCAATGAGCCCAAAGAAACATATTAACAATAACTACATTAATAACAACTAAGAGGGAATGACTATGAAATTAAATCTATTAACAGCCGCAGTTTTGACATCCGGTGTCGCCATGTTTGCCAGTACCGCCAACGCCGGTATGACGACTGATAACCATGGTAACGTTGGTTATGACAGCTACGATGAATGTGTCATGGCGGTCAAAGATGGTTCGGCGAAATTTTATACGCCTTATACTTACCAAAAACCAAAGATGCAGGCAGGCGAAGCATCGATTAAAAAGATGCGTTTGTCTGAGGTTATGATTCCTCAAGCCGTGGTCAATAGTAATAATTTACAAGCCAGTGATTATTCAGCCGGTGCTTGTGATTTGGGCGTTGGACAGTCAAATGGTCGCTATGGTGTCTCAGGTCCTTTAGTAGGCAAATACGTGCCTATCGCTGCTGATATGCTCGTCAACGTTTATATGGACAAAGCCGGTAATCCGGTACGACTCAGCATGCAGCAGTGCGACAATCACTTTGGTGCTAAATTCCCTACCCCTGTTGTCAGCGACCCTAAAGAAACTGAAGCGCCAGCGCCAGAACCTCAAGTTGCGATCACTGAAGAGCGCAGTATGGAGCCAGTCGTTGTCGAAACTACCCGCGTTATCCGCCCTGCTAAGTACCGTGTAAAAGAAGTCATCATTGCGCCGGAAGACCAAATTAAACGCGTTAATACCGCAAGTGGTACAGCAATTGCGGTAGAAGATGGAGCTAATCGCGCCGTCATCGTTGGTGAAGAAGCAGATAGCAGCGTCCTTGAAGATACAGAAATCAGTCAAACTTTCCCTGTGATTCGCGTGCCGGACAATAATACCCAGCAACGCGTGGTCAATCCAACAACCGGTAAATATGTGATTGTTGAATAGAATGTTGATAATTGAGTATTAACCATACGGTTTCTAAAAGTAGAAAGGAAAGCAAAAAAGACATTTTGCTTTCCTTTTGTCGAGCCTGACAATAACGCTACAATAGTTGCACAAACTCACTTACAAACACCGCTCTGTGAGAGTTTTAATCGATGTGCTACTGAACCCATGCTTATTTAGTTGCTATTCTCCTATTAGATTTTTATCACTGACCCAGTTCAGCTTATAAAACTCTCTAACCAAATCAATCATGATAATCGTTCAATGGTTATCATGATTTTATTTTGTCTATAGGTTTAATGTTAGACATATTAAATATATAAATGCGAAATACTAAATAAATTGGTATAGCAATTTTGTTTTATACAACAATACTCAATATAAGCGTCAAGTTTAAAACCCCTTAAACTGACATTATAAGATTGTAAATTAAGGAATGGATTAATGAAAAAAAGTACTCTATCTTTATCGTTACTTATGGGCGCAGCGCTCACTATCCCAAGTTTGGCTATGGCAGCCCCTACTGATAGCGAAGCAGTAGAAGATGCAGCCACTGCAACCACCCTCGAAGCTGAAGGCACTCCTACAAATGAAGCCGCAACCGATCAATCTAATCCATTTCAATTAAGCGAAACTCAAACGATCAAAAGAGCACAGGTTAATAATCTTGCTAGCCAACAGCCAATGACTACTGAGCTACAATCTGAGCAAGCGACAATTCAAAATACCATGCAAGAAGACATGCAGGCGCAACAAGCCGCAATGCAAAATCCAGAAGCTGCAATGCAGCAACAAGCCATACAAGATGATGAAGCAGCGATGCAACAACAAGATTTGCAGCAAGCTATGCTAGATGAGGAAGCAGCTCTACAAGAAGAAGCATCATTAGAGACTGAAGAAGATGACGAGCCAACGCAAGCGCTATAAAACATAAATAGCAAAACCAATTTTAAAGAGAATCCTCCAATATATTCTCAATAAAAAAGGCAGCCATCTGGCTGCCTTTTTTGGTTAATCATTATGATAAATATTATTTTTTAGTTTTAGTAACGCCAGCTTCCTGCAACAGCGCGCCAAGCGTACCTATTTTATTAGGTGCTTCTTTATTAGGTGCTGCTGCTTTCTCCGCTCTAGGTGCTTTACGACGGTTGTTGGCATTATCTTTATCTTGACGATTGCCACGTGGTTTTGACGAACGCTTATCAGCCACTGGACGGCTATTACTTGGACGGTTGCTATTCGAATGATTGCTACGTGGACGGCTAGTCTTATCGTCATTGCCCTTACCTTCTGCAACTGACTTCGCAGCTGGGCGTACGGGTTTTTCAGACTCAGGCTTCATACTAAAGCCGATACGGCCACGTTTTTCGTCGATAGAAATCACACGTACCGAGACGATATCACCGGGCTTAACGCGGTTCATCGGGTCAGCGACGAAATCATTGGCCATCTGTGAGATATGCACAAGACCATCTTGGTGGACGCCGACATCAACGAAGCAACCAAAAGCTGTCACGTTGGTAACAACACCTTCAAGCTGCATGCCCTCGCTTAAGTCTTTAATACTATTGACGTCTTCACGGAAGTTAGCCGTTTTAAACTCAGGGCGCGGATCACGTGCAGGCTTGGCAAGCTCTTCGATGATGGCTTTGACACTGATATTATCATCATTGGCAGCCAGCGCAGTGGTATCGATGCTGTTTAACACGCCATCGTTACCGATAACTTCTGGTAATGCTTTACCGGATTGCTCAAGTAAGCTGTCAACCAACGCATAGCTTTCTGGATGCACGCCTGTCGCATCAAGAGGATTGCTACCGCCGTGGACGCGTAAGAAACCTGCCGCTTGCTCAAAGGTTTTTACCCCTAAGCGTGGTACGTTTTTCAATGCTTCACGGTTATCAAAGGCGCCGTGCTCTTTACGATAGGTGACGATTTGCTGGGCGACATTTTTATTCAAACCCGCAATATGCGCTAAGATAGCAGGACTTGCGGTATTTACATCAACACCAACGGCGTTTACGCTGTCTTGGGTAACTTTATCTAGGCTATCTGCCAACTGGGTTTGGTTGACATCATGCTGATATTGACCAACGCCAATCGCTTTTGGGTCAACTTTAACCAATTCTGATAGCGGGTCTTGCAAGCGACGGGCAATAGAAACCGCACCGCGTACCGATACATCTAAATTGGCAAGCTCGTCACTAGCAAGCTCACTTGCCGAATAAACAGAAGCGCCTGATTCATTAACGATTACGGCTTTGGCTTTTAACTCAGCGTTGGCCGCCAAAATCTCTTTAATCATCGCGTCTGTTTCGCGGCTCGCCGTACCGTTGCCGATAGCGACCAAATCAACGCCATAAGTGCTTAATAATTCATCGATGACTTTTTTGGCTTCATCCATCTTATTATCGGGGGCAAACGGATAAACGGTGGCGACGACAGGCTTTTCTTCGCCATCTAGCATGACATGGCCTTGGGTATCAACAATCGCCATTTTAACGCCATGGCGGATACCCGGATCAACGCCTAGAATCACCTTACGGCCAGCAGGCGCTGCCATAAGTAAATGCTGTAAATTATTGGCAAATACATCAATGGCATCGGCTTCAGCGGTCAGACGTTTTTCTGTCAATAAACGATGCTCAATATGCGGACGCCATTTTTCTTTCCATAAACTGGTCGCGGCTTCTGTTAAAAACTCTTGACGTTCTGCTGGCGCTTTGGCATCAACCTCAAAGTGCTTGATGATTTTTTCGATAAATGGCGCGTCTTCGCCTTCGATTTTAAGACCTAAAACGTTTTCTTGGCGACCGCGAAGCATCGCTAATAGACGATGATTTGGCAGACGCGCCAAGCTTTCACTATGTTCAAAGTAATCTTTGAACTTCTCACCAACTTCGCGTTTTTCTTCACTGGCGACGCTCGATACTATACTCGCCGTTTTCGCAAAGCCACTGCGTAGATTATCGAGTAAGTCTAACGCTTGCGTCCATTCATCAACGATGATGGCTTGTACGCCTGCCAATTGCTTGTCGATATCGCTAAAATCAACTTCAATCTCATTACCACTATCATCGGTAATGCTAGATTGGACTTGATAGTCGGCAAGCGCCTCTGTCGGTGTAATCTCTTGTGTTAACAGCGCTTGTGCAGCCACATCAAGACCAGCGGCGCGTGCTTTGGCCGCTGGTGAGCGGCGACGCGGACGGTATGGCAAGTAGATGTCTTCAAGCTCAAGTTTCGACGTCGCATTATCAATACGCGTCTGCAGCTCGTCAGTCAAATTACCCTGCGTGCTTAGCAGCTCGGTAATTTTAAGGCGACGGGTTGCCATATCACGCTCATAATTGAGCGACTTCTCTAAAGCTCGCAGCTGCGCATCGTCAAGATTCTGCGTCTTTTCTTTACGGTAACGGGCAATAAAGGGAACGGTCGCGCCTTCATCGTAAAGTTTGACAAACGCATTGACTTGAGCAGTCTTAATGCCAAGCGCGCGAGCAAGCTTGTCGTGAATATTCGCGTGTGTGGTTGCATCCAAAACCTGTGCATTTGTCGAGGTTTGAGATGGCGTTAAGGTATCAGTGCTACTCATAGACGTATCAATCGTTGAGAAATGTAGTTTTGCATTATAGCAAAAGCTGCATGAATAAAAATCCTTTTTATCTTTTCGTTATTTATCACCTGTTTTCTGGCAAAAATCGTCTGATATTGTCCGTTCTTGCGCCCTGTTAAACAAACGCATACAGCATTTAGCATTATCATTGATGCAATTATTACAGCAATCTTATACACTAAAGTCTTAATCGTACAAATATTGCAGTTTACTACTGTACTGAACACTAGTTTGTTATATTTATTGATTTTTAGCAATCGATGGAATGATTCCTAGCTAGTAGCACTAATATTATTACCTTTATGGACGCTTTTTTGAATTCTATTTTTATTAACAAAGATATTAACCCTTGTATTTTTAATCACAATTTCTACCAATAATAATTTTTATAAGAGGATGACTGTATGACAGATAACAACAGCCCTGACACCTTAAACCAGCGTATTTTGGTCGTTGATGACGATGCCCGCTTGCGCTCTTTATTGCAGCGTTTTCTAGAAGACGATGGTTTTGTCGTTCGTACGGCGCATGATGGCAATCAGATGGACAAATTGATGCAACGTGAGCTGTTCTCATTGGTGGTATTGGATTTGATGCTACCAGGCGAAGACGGTATCAGTATTTGTAAGCGTTTGCGTGAAGATAATGGCGATATACCGATCATCATGCTGACCGCTAAAGGTGGCGATGCCGATCGTATCGCTGGCCTTGAAGCCGGCGCTGATGACTATTTGCCAAAGCCATTTAACCCAAAAGAGCTACTCGCTCGTATCAAGGCGGTGCTGCGTCGTCAAAATCGTGAGTTGCCGGGTGCGCCAAGTCATCAGCTAGAAGTGGTTGAATTTGGACCATGGACGCTTGATTTATCGACCCGTACCCTGAAACGTGATGGCAATGTGGTTACTTTAACAACCGGTGAATTTTCAGTATTAAAAGCTTTGGTACAGCATCCACGTGAGCCATTAACGCGTGATAAGCTGATGAATCTTGCCCGTGGTCGTGAATGGGGTGCAATGGAGCGTTCTATTGACGTGCAGGTATCACGTTTGCGCCGTTTGATTGAGGACAATCCTTCACAAGCGCGTTATATCCAAACTGTTTGGGGCGTCGGCTATGTATTCGTACCCGATGAAGCAGAAGTTGAAGCCGCTAAGAGCGAATAGGTCTAACTTTTAGTATTGAAAATATTAAATGCCATAAAAAGCCCTGCACATTGATTGCAGGGCTTTTTATTGTTCTAACTATTGGTTTAACGTTAAATATTTAGCGCATAAATCTAACGTAATTGACTGTCTTTACTACCGCGGCGATTAAAGAGCTCAGTTGCCTTTGCTTCTTTTTCAAGCTCAGACTGACAGCTAACGCAGTGCTGCACACCTGGTACCGCTATGCGCCGCGCTTCTGGAATGGGGTTACCACACTCATCACAAAACTCAGCACTTTCACCGGTCGGCAGTGCACGCCGTGCGCGCTCTAACGCATCGTTAACGGTCGCATCCATTTGTTCATGCTCTGCCCCATCTCTTGACCAGCCACCTGCCATAATCGTATCCTGTTTTTTATTAATGCTATTTAGGCTTTAATTGATAAAAGTCTTTAATAACAAATAGATGGGGTTATAGAGCTCTTATTTCAATCAATAAACGCTTTTATAAACACCATTAATAGCGATAAAAATAGTAAGCAATAAGATAGCAAATGATGATTAGTCTTTTGGTTGCAGCTCAACCACTTGACCGCGCACACCGATGCTTTCATCACTCATCAAAAACACATAACCGCCCATAATATCTTCTGGTGTCTTTAGGCTCATCGGATTTTCACCCGGAAAAGCATGAGCACGCATATTGGTACGGGTGCCGCCGGGGTTGATGCAATTGAAGCGTAAATTGGTGGTATTTTGCGTCTCTTGGGTAAATATATCACTCATGCCTTCTACCGCTTGCTTGGACAGTGCATAGGCACCCCAAAACGCGCGCGGATGGGTGCCAACGCTACTAGAAGTAAAGACGATAGAACCATGGGCGGCATCTTTAAGCAGCGGCAGTAGCGCTTGGGTGAGCATAAAGGTAGAGGTAAAGTTGACCTTCATCACTTGAGCAAACATATCGACATCGTACATCTCAAGCGGTGTCAAAGCACCTAGCATGCCAGCGTTGTGCAATACCCCATCGAGCTGTCCAACTTCTTTTGCTATCAAATTCTCTAGCGTTTGCATCTCAGCATAAGTCGCGCCTTCAAGATTCATTGGTAGCATGGCAGGTTGCTTGCCGCCAAAGCTTTCGATTTCATCATAAACGTATTCAAGTTTGCTACTGGTACGCCCTAACAATAACACCGTCGCACCATAACGGGCATAGGTCAAGGCGGCAACACGGCCGATACCATCACCAGCACCCGTGACCAAAATTGTTTTACCATCTAAGCAGTTATCAGGCGGTATAAAATTACGAATAGCGTCGTGCGATACAGATGGTACAGAATTTTGCGCAGCTGCTTGATTGGCTTGCTGCGGCGTGGGCGGATTAGTATTGTCACTCATGGCATTACTCACTGCTTATTATTTGATGATTTGATAGTAGGTTGCTTATTAGCTATCTTGATGAATGGCTTATTTGCTTTATAAGTAGTTATTTTATAAATAGTCAAACTTACCTGAAGCAAGTAAAAGCTTACTCAACTCTTTAGGGGTGTCGGTAATGTAGTCAGCGCCCCATTTCTTTAAGTTTTTTTGGTCTTCAGGCGGAATATAACCATAAGCGGCTAAAATGGTTGTCATACCAGCGGCGTTGCCCGCTTCAATATCGCGTATATGGTCGCCAATATAAAGTACGCTTTCAGCAGCGCCGCGCGGAATGGCGAGTTTTTCTAAGGCCACATACATCGGCTCTGGATCTGGCTTAGAGCGTGATACATCATCAGGACAGACTAGTACCGAGCAGCGCTCATCTAACTGCATTGTTTCTAGCAAAAGCTCTGCTAAATAGCGCGGCTTATTGGTGACAATTCCCCACGGCACGCCTTTATCCTCTAAGGTGCGCAGTACTTCTTCAAGCTCGCTAAAGACACAACTATCGACGCATATATCGGCTTCATAATCGTCTAAAAACTGCTGACGAAACTCAAGTAACTCTTCTTCACTAACCTCAATTTGGCCGTTATGACGCAACATCAAACGCACCATCGACGAAGCGCCTGCGGAAACTTGCTCACGAATCTCAGCTTCAGGTGGCGCTTGCCAATCATTCTCGCCGCTCATTTTACCAATAATTCGGACGAAATCGGCGGCAGTGTCGATTAACGTCCCATCAAGGTCGAACAAGACAGCTTTTACAAATTGACTCATAACAGGCGCTCTTAATATTAATTTAAAACATGGATTTAAAAAGTGGTTAAAAAGGAATACTCATAAAAAAAATTTACAACAGTGGTTTTTGTACCGCCATCATATAATTGACATCGACGTTTTGCGCCAACCAGTAGCGTTTGGTCAACGGATTATAATGCAGCCCAATGATATCTTGACGGCTGAAACCCGCATTTAGCGCCATTTTATCCAATTCCGCTGGGGTAATAAATTTGGCGTAATCATGGGTACCGCGATCAAGCAGACGCAATACATACTCAGCGCCAACGATGGCAAATAAGTAGGACTTAGGGTTGCGGTTAATGGTCGAGAGCACGCAAACGCCGCCTGGCGCTAGTAGCTTAAAACACGCCTCAACGATGGCAGTTGGGTCTGGTACATGCTCGAGCATCTCCATACAAGTCACCACATCGAACTGGCCGGCATGGGTTTCAGCCAATTGTTCAATCGGAATGTGCTGATAACGCAAGGTATTATCTAAATTGCTTTGCTCAGCATGCAAGGCCGCCGCTTTGAGATTTTCTGTGCCAAGGTCAATACCAGTAACATCAGCGCCGCGTCGCGCCATTGATTCTGACAAGATACCGCCGCCGCAACCGACATCAAGAACTTTTTTACCCGCCAAGCCCAATTCTGCGATTTTACTGCTATCAGCACTCATAAAGCCGTGCTTGACGTTGTCTTCTATCCAATTAAGGCGTAGCGGATTGATTTCGTGTAAGGTGGCAAAGGCGCCGGTTTTATTCCACCACTCGCTCGCCAAATTGTTGAATTTTTCTACTTCGCTGGCATCGACATTAATCGCCGTATTTTGATTGAATTCGTTAGCAGCATTATTACTATTGCTCATATTGTCAGTAGGATTGTTTTGTTGATGATTCACAGGCTGCGCAGAAGGTAAAACTTGGCTCATAGGATTTTTCCTTTATTGGCATTATAGTTATTATCGGGAAGTATGATGCTACGCTCAATATTAGCATGAGAGCAGCAACTTTGTCGTGAGTACATCGTCACCGTTTGTGAAACGCGCAAATTATAGTCTTATGAGTCAGTTATTCTTATATTGAAAAAATTTGGCTTAACGACTTTGGATTGACGATCGGGCTGAAATTCAAGGTATAAAATAAGCGCAAAACCATAAGTAAGATACCTTAAATAATAGCTCACAGCTTTACAACCGTTAGTTAAGAATCGGGTTCACAACTATGGGCATTTTACGCTATTATAGGCAGTAGTCTATAAAAGGGTGATTTAGGCGACGCATTGCCGCTTAAACTTGTGAGACCTCTATACAAATGCGCTAAATGACTGCTGAATCGAACCTTCTGAAACAATTATTCTGAATCTCGACACCTCAAGGAAAAAGTATGAAACGTATCATCGCATTGACTGGTTTGGCTTGTGCTATTGGGTTTGCCAATATGGGCGCACAAGCCGCCAATTATGTCGCAGGAAAAGACTACCGCGTGCTAGATAATCCAGAAAAAATCAGCGGTGATGCTATCATTGTGCGTGAATTCTTTTGGTATGGCTGCCCGCATTGTAACGTCCTCAATCCACATATGGAAAAATGGGCAAAAACCAAAGACAAAGACGTGGCATTTTTCAAAACCCCAGCCGCGCTAAACCCTGTTTGGGAAGCCAGCGCCCGTGGTTTCTACGCCGCGCAATTACTAGGCTATGAAGACAAAACCCATGATGCGTTATTTGATGCGGTGCATAAAGACGGCAAACAGTTATTTGACCAAGCGTCACTGAGCAAATGGTACGCATCTAAAGGGGTGAATGAAAAGAAATTCAATAGTCTTTATAACTCATTTGCCGTTGGCACAAAAATTGGTCGCTCACAGGCAGGTGCTAAGCGTTATCAGCTTTCAGGCGTACCAGCAGTAGTCGTCCATGGTAAGTATGTGGTGACTGGTGAAAGCGCCACTGTTCCTAAAGTGGTTGATTATCTCGTTGATAAAGTACGTGCCGAGAAAAAATAATTTAAGATGTGTAAATTATTAAGAAAATGAACGTTTATAAAAATGCAAAAAGCCAATCTTTAACGATTGGCTTTTTTATAGGTCATGGTTTATAAATTAATATAAGCATTATTATTAATTAGCTTTTCAGCTGCGACAATATCGCCACTTCACGAATATAACTGGCCAAATCTTCTTTAGACTCCGCCATCAATTCATCGTCTTGTGTATGTTTGGCATATTCAATCCATAGCAGCAACTGATACAAACTATTACGCTCAGAGGCTTTGTATTGTTTTACAAACTGCTTTAGCGTGCCTTCATCATTGATGTTTAAGCGCTCAATCCAGCTTTCGATTTTAGAAATCTGCTCTTTTGGAAAAAAAGCATCGAACAAGGCTTTAACCAATTCATGGCGGTTTTCTTCACTGATGAGTTTACCGACCCGTTTGGTTTGACGATTGCGCGCATTGGCACTGGTAATATCAGCAAGCGCCATCAGCTCTGCCATAAAGTAATCACTTGCTGGCAGGTTTTTGAGCTGCTTCTTCGATAAGCTGGCAAGCGGTATCGACAATGCTTGTAAGCGCTCATGAGCTTTTTTGAGCTCTGTGCGCGAGACGCGCATATCCTGTTCTGACCAGTCAATCATAAAAGCTTTCCATTTTTCGAGATAGTAAATAATAGAGTTTATTGCGTCTTGCTGATTATATTGCTTGAGCATTCATCGTAGCTAATAACCATTAATAATTAGCATTACTAGCCTAGCTTTACCAACGATGTTTTTCGCGGTGCTTAGCGGTAATACTCAAACCTTCGGGCAAGCTCACGGTCAATTTATCTTGCAAATGCTTGGTAATAAATACCGAACGATGCTTGCCACCAGTGCAACCAATGGCAACCGTCACCGTATGGCGATTATTATGTAAAAAATCTGGCAACCAGCGCGTCAGAAATGTAGCGATATCGTCAGTCATCTCTGCCACCTCTGGATAATCAGCAAAAAATTCAGCAACTTCCGCATCCAGACCTGTCGCGGCGCGCAGCTTTGGGTTCCAATGCGGATTGGGCAAAATGCGCACATCAAAGACAAAGTCGGCATCGATTGGGCTGCCATACTTAAAGCCAAACGATAACAGATTAATGGCGATTTGATTGTCAGCCCCAACATAATCGCGCAGGCGCTCTTTTAGCTGATGAATATTAAGCATACTGGTATCAATTTTAAGATCCGCACGCCTAAATATCGGCTGCAAAAGCTGGTTTTCTTTTTCAATCGCCGCTGGTAAATTATCAGTGGTATTTTCTATACCTTTGCTATCTTGCACCATCAAAGGATGAATGCGGCGAGTGGCATTAAAGCGCGCCACCAAGATATCCTCTTGCGCTGTCACATAAATGACGGTGAGCGCCTCTTCGCCATACGTCTGCTTTAACGTATCATGTATTTCAGAAAAATTGGACAAATCGGCGCGAGGGGTGCGAATATCGACCCCAAGGGCGACGCGTTTGATGCCGCTATCACAAACCAGCTTTTGTGCCGCCTCAGGAACCAATGACAAAGGCATATTATCAATACAATAATAACCAAAGTCCTCTAGGATATTGAGTACAGAGGTCTTGCCCGAGCCTGAGCGCCCTGACACCACCAAGATACTTAAACCATCTTTATGTGATGGTGTCTGCTCGTTATCTGATTTGGCGTGCTCATTATCCTTAGTTGTACTCATGATCCGTCATCCTTATACATTGCATCTAGCCACTCCCGCGCTCATGACGGCAGTGTTACCGTCACTAGCTGATTGTCTAACAAGCGTGCACGGCCCAACCATGCGGCAACCAAAATCACCAAATCTTGCTGATTTCCAGCGAAAGTTGTCGATTTTCCATCTATCTCAAAAGCATCAAGCTGCGCCGTTTTGACTTCTAAATAATCAATGATAAAACCTGCGGCAGTGATACGCGCGCTAGCCGCTGCTAATAAATGCTCAAGCCCTCGTTCGATATATGCGCCATTCATTAGCTGGTCGGCTAAGCGCTGTAATTCTTGATGAAGCATGGGAGCGATATTGCGCTCTGAATCAGTTAAATACTGATTGCGTGAAGACAAGGCTAAACCATCAGCCGCTCGTACGATAGGTGCGCCAATGATTTTAATCGGATAACTTAAATCACGCACCAACTGCTGAATAATGGCCAACTGCTGATAGTCTTTTTGCCCAAATACGGCCACTTCCGGCTGGACGATATTAAAGAGCTTTGAGACGACAATGCCAACGCCATCAAAATGACTTGGACGCGATTGGCCACATAACTGGCTGGTGATTGCGCCTGCTCGAACCGACGTTGGCGGTGGTAATACCGGATACATCTCATCAATACTGGGCGCAAATACGTAATCGGCATTAACAGTAGTAAGTTTGGCAACGTCCTCATCTAACGTCCGAGGATAGCTATCAAAGTCTTCACCGACGCCAAATTGGGTAGGATTGACGAAAATACTCACCACCACAATATCGGCATGTTGTTTGGCAAGTTTAACCAACTCAAGATGACCGTCATGCAGATTGCCCATCGTTGGCACTAACGCAATATGCTGCTTGCCCTCTTGCTGACCACGATAAGGGTTTAGAGCGTTACGCAGTGCTGAGATGTGATGATGAATAATTGGCATGGTTACTATGTTTTATCCTGACAGCTTGTTCTACTGATAATGGTCAAATCATTAAATCAAATACGGCTTACTTTAATACGATTTACTTTAATACGGCTAGCTAAATTGGTGCTGCTCAGTGGGAAAACTGCCGTCACGTACCGACTGCTGATACAGCGCAAAAGCCCCTTCAATACTACCCGTGCTATTACGCTCGTCGGTTAAAAAGTCATGGACAAAGCGTGGCACGCGGCCGTGCACCATACCAAGCATGTCATGCATGACCAGAACTTGACCATCAGTAGCAGCACCAGCGCCAATCCCAATAACCGGCACAGCTACGTCTTCTGTAACTGCTTTAGCAAGCTCAGCAGGTACACACTCTAATACCAAAAGCGCTGCACCCGCTTCGACGACCGCTTTAGCATCAGCAAGCAGTTTTTCTGCTGCTGCATCACCGCGACCTTGTATTTTATAACCACCAAAGACATTGACAGACTGCGGCGTCAGTCCTAAATGCACACAAGTCGGCGTACCTGCTTGCGCCAAGGTTTTGACCAAATCGCAAAGCTCACTACCGCCTTCAATCTTAATCACGTGCGCGCCCGCCTGCATCAGCTTGCGGCTATTGGCCACCGCATCTGGGAGCGTCACATAACTCATAAACGGCAAATCCGCTAAAATCAACGCATGCTTATTACTACGGGCGATATTGGTTGTATGATAAGCCATATCATCAACGCTGACAGGCAAGGTTGAATCATGACCCTGTACTACCATGCCCAAACTATCACCAATCAAAATCGTATCGATTTGCGCGTTGTCCATCATACGCGCAAACATGGCGTCATAGCAGGTCAGACAGGTGAATTTAACACCGTCTTTTTTAAATTTATTTAAAGTAGATAAGGTTGTCATATGACCCTCAATGCGGTTAACTATTTATAGCCTTTGATATTTTAATAAAATGCACAGCCACTATCGTAGCATCCAACTTATTCATAATTCTACAGAGGCACTAAAGAGGCATTAATTCAGTTTTAATAGCTTTAGTCCCGTCCAATCGTCACTGGACGGATAATCCGTTATTGGTTTGTTTAAAATGATTAACTCTGGCGCCAACTCTCGCAGCGGCAGTAGGACGAAATTGCGCTCATGTAAGCCTGCGTGCGGTATGGTTAATTGCGGCTCTGAGATTTTGATATCCCCATACAATAAAATATCGACATCGAGGCTGCGCTCACCCCAGCGGCGCAAACGGGCGCGTTTGGCTTGTTGTTCTAGCGCTTGGCAAAATGCAAGCAGCTCAAACGCAGTTAAGGTAGTCTCAAAACCTACCACCGCATTGACAAAGTCAGGCTGATCTTGCGGTCCCATCGGCGCCGAAGCGTAGAAAGAAGACACTCGTACCGCTCGTATTTGCTTATTTTCTTGCATAGCTACGATGGCTTGCTGTAAATGCTCTACCGGCGAACCTAGCTCGTTTTCTAGATTGCTGCCTAAACCAACATAACAGGTAACCCAACTTATATCGTTACTACTTTTATTGGCATTGCTAGTTTCAAGGTGGCTGTTCATAGTTTTCACTGTGCTTTAGTGCTTTAAAATCGGCTTGTAAGCCTAACCGTTGCTAACGCTTGGCTGACGGCGGCGGCGTTTTGATGGAACCGGCCCTTTTTGCTCATTCATCTTGCTAGCGGCTGTTCGATTCTGAGCTTGAGTAGTCTGTTTCTTAATATTCTGTTTGGTTGCAGCAGCTTTTTTAGCAACAGACGGTGTATCCTCAGCAAAATATGACGCAGCTTTAGGCGCTTTTTTCTCATACTTGGCCGTATTTACTACTCGCTCTTTATCGCTAGCTGGTTTTGCCGTTACGTTAAGCAAGTTATCAGCGTTATTTTTACTGTCAGTATTACTATTATCCGCTATCGCAGTAGGTTGACGACGGCGACGTTTATATGGTATCGGCTCGTTATTTATGCTGACAAGCGCTGGCGTTTGGGCGACAGTACGCTTAGTATGGACATTAGTAGCAGCATTAGTATTGGCCGTTGTAGATAAAGCTGACTGGTCAAAATCGGCTTTGCTAGCAGTAGGCTTGGTATCGACTGGTTTTGCTTTTGCATCCTGCTGCGCTTGCTTATCAGCGTTAACAAAGTTATCAGATTGGCGTGCAACCCTTAATTTCTTAGATGACGTATTTTCAGCTTTTGGGCTTTGCTGCACAGGCGCTTGCTTTGATTTAGCATTAGATTTTGGCTGATCGTCCGTTGGCAACTGCTTACGTAATGGCGGAACCACTTTTTCATGCTCGATGACAAATAACGGTGCAGGCTTGGCATCGTGGCGCTTATTTGCCGATTGGTTGCCAATATTCGCCAGTGATAACTGCTGCAATTGCGCCAGCTCATTATTATCTTGTGCTGCTTGCTGCTTATCATAGCCCTTATGATGACTATTATTGCTGACACTATGATTACTATTGTTATTAGCCTGCTGAGTAGATTGGCTCGCGGCGCGGCGGCGGCGTGACGGCACGTTTGAAGCATCATCAGCTTGCTTGCTATGGCCGTTACCGCCTACATTATTTTGTTGATTGTTTTCTATGTGATTTACCTTATCATGGTTTGATGTGTTTAAAGCTTGCGGCTTTTGACGATTACGCCCGCGACCACGCTGCCCTTGTTTATAGGCTCCACGACGGATATTCTCATCAAAATCATCAATCGCTTGATCTTGCTGCTGTTCGGTCAGGGTTTGATAGGTTTGCCACCACTCGCCCATGCCATTGGTCGACTCTGAAAGCGGATGTTCGGCATCACCGCACTGCTCACGCAATAGCAAGAAATCAAAACCGGCGCGGAAACGAGGATGCTCAGACAACTGGATAATTTGTTTGCTGCGCGGCGCCGCCAATTTTGGCTGTAATATCCAAATATCACGGATAAATTGTTCGGCAAATTTTGGAATGGCGGTCTTGATACGCTGACGGTCGATGACTTTGCCCGCTGCATGCAGTTGCGCGTCAGCAAAAGGCATATTGCGTTTTTTGGCTTTTTCCAATTGATGAAGATAGTTTTCCCACAATAACGCGGCATAAAAGAAGGCAGGATTGATACTTTTACCAGCGGCGATACGTTTGTCGGTATTGATAGCGACTTGTTTGACCAAGGCACTTGGCTCAGCAGGCGGATAAATTACTAAACTGTCAATCGCGCCCGACTCAAACAATAACGGCAGTAGCGGCACTAAATAGCCACCGGTAAACATTTTTTGCGTTTCATCATAAAGACGATGCGGAGAAATTTGCTCCAGCAGCGCCCAATTGTCATCATGAAACTGGGCGGCGAGTTCGCTATCAAAATCAAAACCAAGCTTGGCTTTAAAACGCAGGGCACGCAGCAACCTGACCGGATCTTCTTCGATACGCGTCGGTGCATGACCTAAGAGACGAATAACTTTATTGTCGATATCTTCAAGCGCGCCGCAAAAATCATGTACCACGCCTTTGAGCGGTTGATAATAAAGGGCATTGATAGAAAAGTCACGACGAGCAAAGTCTTGTTTGATATCGCCCCAGACATTGTCGCGCAAAATCATCCCATCTTGATTGGTATTGGCATTATTGAGCGGTGGACCACGAAAGGTCGCCACTTCGATAAGTTCGCGCCCAGAGTAGACATGCGCCAATTGAAAGCGGCGTCCAATAATACGGCAACGCTTGCCAAAGACATCTTTAATCTCATGAGGTTTGGCATCAGTGACCGCGTCAAAGTCTTTTGGACGCAGGCCTAGCAAGGTATCGCGCACGCCGCCACCGACGATATAAGCATCAAACCCAGCTCGGGTTAGGGTGGCTATCACTTCGGTAATGGAATTGGGTAATTCAGATTTATTCAGTTCTAACTGCTTGGCGGCACGCTCGGCCATGCATCTACTCCTCGCCTTTATTCTTAACCACCCCGACGAACACAGCGTCTATCAGGCGGATGTACCCACTAGTTTAACAAATTTTGACCATGGTGGGTGTGTTATGACATTTACTTACATGCTATTTTGTCAATATGGGGGTTAAATAATACAAAATAAAGCGCTTAATCTTGTAAGCTTAAACGCTGGCGATTTTTCTCAACCGTTTTTGCGCCGATGCCTTTGACTTTCGTTAATTCATCAACCGTTTTAAAGCCGCCAAACATCTCGCGATATAAAATAATCGCCTGTGCTTTACTGCTGCCAATACCGTTTAATGCCACCAGCTCGGCTTCTGTGGCGCGATTGATATTAATTCTAGTCTGCGTGCGCGCTTGGCTTTGTGCTGTTTCTTGCGTCAATAGATAATGATAAGCGCTTTTAGCATTATCAAAACATGGCGCGGCAAGGGCAGGATTAAACGATATAGTAATAACAGAAAACACACCTACTAAAAAAACGGCGGCATTTTTAAATAAATTAGCATGCTGCCATTTAATAAACCGGCTTTTATTAGTCGCGTTCATGCTGTTTCGCCGCTTCCCATAACGCATCCATCTCATTGATATCGCTATCTTCTAAACGCTTGCCAGTAGCCGCTAATTGCTCTTCGATATAACCAAAGCGCGACTTAAATTTATGCACACAGGTTAATGTTGCAGTTTCAGCGTCGAGGTTGAGTTTACGCGCGACATTGACCAGTGCAAACATGCAATCGCCAAGCTCTTTTTCAATGTCTCTGATGTTGGCTTTGCTTATGTTATATTTAGCAGCGGTTTTCGATTTATCGGTCAGCTCGCTTTTTAACTCAGTAATTTCTTCATCAAGCTTATCAAAAGCGCCGCTGACCCCTTCCCAATCAAACCCCAATTTTGATGCTTGTTTTTGCACTTCCTGCGCTTGCATCAGCGCACTACCTGCCTTGGTATTATCCAAACGACGTTTCGGCTTGCCACGTGCGGCGCGAGCTTGGTCTTCCTCTGCTTTAATCTCATCCCAGCGACCTTTTACTGCAGCGTCGTCTTCTAGCGTTTCGGCTTCAAATACATGCGGATGGCGGCGAATCAGCTTTTCTTGCAACGTGGTAATCACATCGCTAATATCAAAGCGCCCTTGTTCTGCGTACATCTGACAATGAAACACCACTTGCAAAAGCACATCGCCAAGCTCGCCCTTGATATCTTCGTCATCATCGCTTTGAACCGCTTCGCCGAGCTCATAGGCTTCTTCAATCGCATACGGAATGAGACTATGATTGCTTTGCTTTTTATCCCACGGACAATCTGCGCGCAGCCGTGCCATTAACTTTAATAAATCGTCTAACTCGCCAGTTGCTACTGGCACGCCCTGTACAGGGCTGGGCGGCGTAATAGAAGTTAACGTTTGGTTGTCTAAGTCACTCATAAAATACTCTTATATTTTTTATCATAGAAACGGATAAGTATAAAAATGCTCACATAAAGCACCACTACGGCTTTATGACTCATTTGGTAGTTAGTGTATCATTGAACGCTTATTGACTTATAATCCTGTTATCACTCCCTCATTTTTTACTGCGCACGCACAAGGAAGCTTATTATTATGTCCACTTCTGCGACTACTGGCTATCAGCCAGCAACAGAATTTCACCCTATTAGCATTCAGTCATTTAAAGCGTACGATATCCGCGGCGAGCTTGGTGTCAACCTTGACGAAGACATCGCCTACCGTATCGGCCGTGCCTTTGCCCAAATTTTATTCGAGCGTTTTAGCACTGCAGATGTCGCCGTTGAACTAAAAGACTTAAAGCCAGCTATCGTCATCGGTAGCGATATCCGCCACTCCAGTGAGCAGTTAAAACAAGCAACCATCAAAGGTATGCTCGATGCGGGTGTCGATGTGATTGATTTGGGTATGACAGGCACAGAAGAGGTCTATTTTGCGACCAGTTATTATCAGGCGTTGGGCGGTATCGAAGTAACAGCTAGCCACAATCCGATTAATTATAATGGCTTAAAATTGGTAAAGGAATACTCAAAACCGATTAGCGCCGATGATGGCTTGGCAGAGATTCAAGCGTTGGCAGAATCGGGGCAATTTGGTACGGATAATCAACAAGGTACATTACAATTACTAACGGATAAAAGCGCTTATATCAATCATGTCATGACTTTTATTGATGTTGATAAATTAAAACCGCTAAAACTGGTTATCAACTCCGGTAACGGTAGCGCAGGTCCCGTCGTTGATTTATTAATCGACAAGTTAGCACAAGCTGGCGCGCCAATTGAAGTGCTTAAATTGCACCATACGCCTGATGGCAGCTTTCCAAATGGCATTCCCAATCCAATGATTGAGGCCAACCGAACCGCCACTCAGCAAGCGGTGCTAGAAAATAAAGCCGACCTTGGCATTGCCTTTGATGGCGATTTTGACCGCTGCTTTTTATTTGATGAATACGGCGAATTTATCGATGGTAGCTATGTCGTTGGCATGCTCGCGCAGGCGTTTTTAAACAAGTATGCAGGCGAGTCAATCGTCTATGATCCACGTGTGATATATAACACCGAAGCCGTCATTGATGAGCATAACGGTAAGGCGGTTATTAGCAAGTCTGGGCACTCATTTATCAAACAAGTGATGCGTGATTCTGGTGCAGTGTATGGCGGCGAAATGTCCGCTCACCATTATTTTCGCGATTTTTTCTACTGCGATAGCGGCATGATTCCGTGGCTTTTGACCATTGAGTTATTATCAATTACCGGTAAAACCTTGTCAGAATTGGTCAGCGGTTATATTGCAGCCTATCCAAGCTCAGGCGAGCTGAATTTTCATTTGACCACTCATGATGCGCCAGCCATTATTAGCGCCATCGAAGAGAAGTTCAGCGCCGACAAGCCAACCAAATCGATGCTCGATGGTTTGAGTTTAAACTTTGGCGAATGGCGTTTTAACTTACGCGCTTCTAATACTGAACCATTAATTCGCTTAAACATCGAAAGTCGCGGTGATAAGGATTTACTACAGACTAAGACGCAAGAAATTCAGCAATGGCTTGCTAGTAAAGGGGCGGTGCCTGCTTAACTTAAGTAATCATAATGCTAAGTAAAGACGTTCTGAACTTATGAGAACAAAAAAGCGCCAGTTAATTTTTATATTAACCGGCGCTTTTATTTAGATTCAGTTCATTAGCTGCTTGTCTGCTACGCTTATTTTACCCTTGTTAGAAAGCGTTATTTGGCGCGGCCAATCCCTATATAGTCACCGACCAAATCATCAACCTGCGTTCGCGACAGCGCATTGCGCGCATCGAATATTGGCAGCGCCTGCTCATTAAGCCTAGCGACATCTAGTCTGTTTTCTGGCAACCAGCTGATGATAAAAATGGCCTGTGCTTCATTAAGCTTTTGGTACGGACTGGCGATCAGTTCCAGTAGCGACTGCTGTCCATAGAGCTCAGCAAGCTCGGTTTGGGCTTTATCACTATACACCAGCGTGCGTATATTATAAGACCAGAGTAGCGCTAACAACGGATGAATCGCCGACTCTGCTGTCCGTCCCGAGCCCGCTTTATAACTGCCGCCCCAAATCATCACGGTTTTATGGTCGATAAATCCATCGAAATACTGCCAAAACTTGCGAAATATCAGCTCTTTTTGGTCTTCGTTGATATCAATAACTGCCTGTAGTAACGGCATAGCTAGGCTTTTTTCTGTACTGGACTGCTGCAGCTTAATCAATTCAGTCGGTAGTGTATTACCACCAAAGCCCCAGCCTGCTTGCAAGTAGCTACTGCCTACGCGCTCATCAAGTCCCATAATATGACTGACTTGCTGAATATCAATTTGTTGACTATCCGCCAAGCGCGACATCTCATTCATAAAGCTCACCCTTGTGGCAAGCATCGCCATGATACTACTACGGGCAAACTCTATGGTGGCAATATCTGCTTGATGAAAAGCGCGCGCCTGCTGTATTAAAGGCTGTAGCATCGTTAAATGATGGCGGCTATTTGGTGTTTTTTCACCCAGCAACAACAATGATGGATTTAGCATTGAGCTGTACGCATCGCCATCCTTTAAGAATACAAATGGCACATAATAAACCCAAGCGCGCTGCAACTGCTTGGACAATGCATCAACCGCGCCCAGCTGTTTAATGCCACTCATGATAAGCGGTAAGGTTTGCTGATGACTGTGATTAAAGGCCGTAATCCAGCTGTCTGCTTGCCATACTGGGCGGATACTGTCTAAAAATAACCAATATAGCGCAACTTGTTTTCTCTCATTATTATTATCCGACGTTTCATAGTGCTCTAGCAGCTTACTCGCAGTAGTGGGCAAAGCATAGCTGACAATTTGTTGCTGCTGCACGTACATCTGCCATAACGCTTGCACATGATGCTCAAAACCATATTGTTGTAATTGCTGCGTCAATACCTCTTTATCAGTATAAAGATGCACCGTATGACCGAGACTTGCCAGTACCACAGCACTGGTAATCGCCTCGATACTATGACCAACGAGGACGCAAACGCTGGTGTTTTTAGCAGCTTGGTTAAATGAATGTGATGCGGATTGGTCGTTATCTGTCTTGTGTTTATTTATAGCGGCAGCGCTCATAAGATTACCTTTTATATTGCAAAGTTAGCAGCGTGGATAAGTGGATAAGCCAGTCGCATGATGCTACTAGCTACTAGCTACTAGCTACTAGCCTTAAGCCATTAAGACAACAGCTTAATATGCTGCAATAGCTGATTGGTAGAGGTATCAAATTGCGCATCGCCGCCTTGCTGCATGGCGGTATGTACCGACTCTGCCATTTTCTTGCCCATCTCAACGCCCCATTGATCAAACGGATTGATATCCCAAATGCTGGCCATGACATAAACCTTGTGCTCATAAAGCGCTATCAACTCCCCCAAACTATGCGGGGTCAGCTCATCGATAAGGAGCGTCGTTGACGGCTGATTGCCGCGGTAATATTTGTATTTATCGGTATCAGAAGCCGCTTCAATATCCTTATCAACAATAGCAGCATTACCAAAAGCCAAGACCCGACTCTGCGCCAAACAGTTTGCCAAAGACAATTCATGCTGCTGCTGTAGCGATTCATTTGTCGCATCATCACTATAACGGCGCACGCACGCAATAAAGTCACAAGAGACCTGCTGCGTCCCTTGATGCAGAAGCTGATAAAAAGCATGCTGCGCATTGGAGCCAATCTCGCCCCACAAAATTGGACACGTATCATAATCGAGACGCGCGCCATGCTGCGTCACCGATTTGCCATTACTTTCCATCTCAAGCTGGGTCAAATAGCTTGGCAAATACTCCAAACGTCCATCATAAGGCAGCACGGTATGCGCATTGACTTGTAAAAAGGTACTGTTCCAAACAGCGAGCAAACCTAATAATACTGGCAAATTCTCAGAAAAGTCTGCTTGGGCAAAATGCTTATCCATATTATGTGCGCCGGCTAGCAGCTCTTTAAAACCATTCATGCTAATACGAATAGCAATAGCAAGTCCAATCGCCGACCACAATGAAAAACGGCCGCCAACCCATTCCCACAGCTGCAATTGATGCTCAGGGTGAATGCCCCATGCAGTCATTTTTTCACAGTTGGCCGATACGCCGATAAAATGACGGCGCAAGACGCTTTCTTCCGTGCCAGCACGTAGCTTTGCCGTAGCGAGTAACCATGACAGTGCTGTCTTGGCATTGGATAGCGTATCAACGGTGCCAAAAGATTTGGAGGAGATGATAAATAAAGTGGTTTCAGGATTTAGGTGCTTGAGCAAATTATCAAGCTGTGTGCCATCCATGTTAGAGACAAAATGCACCTCAATAGCAGTATCTGCCCATTCATCAAGCGCGGTGGTCGCCATCAGTGGGCCTAAATCTGAGCCGCCAACGCCAATATTAACCACATCAGTGATTGCTTTACCAGAGAACCCGCGCCACGTGCCGTTGCGTACCCGCTCTGACAATCTTTCTACCTGCGCCAAACTCTCATGTACATCAGCAGCGACATTTTGCGTGCCAACTTGCAGCTGTTCTGTAGCTGGCAAGCGTAGAGCGGTATGCAGCGCTGCTCGCTCTTCACTGGTATTAACCATCGCCCCTTGTAATAAGGCATCGATACGGCCTGACAACTCGCAACTATTCGCCAAATTTAATAAATTTTCTAGCACCGCATCACTAATACACTGCTTGCTATAATCCATATATAGCGCGCCCGCTTGCGTGCTAAAGCGAGACGTCCGCTCATTATCCTGCGCGAACAATGGAGCAAGCGCCCACGGCTGCTCCGCTAACTTGGCTAAATGCTGCCAATACTTAGAGTGGCGGGCACTTTTATAGCCCTTATTATTTATCTCATCCATTAGCTATTTATCATCCCTTAACTGCTGCTCGGCAAAATAGATAAAAGCTTGCATATACGAGCGCATATCGCCCGCATCATAACTATCACCGCGCATGGTCGTTACATTAACGCCATATTTGCTAATCAATGCATCAATGGCATCAGTCAGTTGAATCTCGCCGCCAACCGACGCTCTAGTATTGGCCAGATAATCAAATATATGATTGCTAAATACATAACGACCGACAACGGCCAATTTTGAAGGAGCATCCGCTAAGTTGGGCTTTTCGACAAAACCGGCAACTTTAAAGCTTGCGTTTTTATCAGCTTGCTCGATTTCATGCGCTTGATTAAATGCTTCGTCTAATTGGGCAATACCGTATTTATGCACATCTTCATCTGCTACGTTATTGACCAATATTTGCGAATGCGTGTCTTTGGCAAAGGCTTCAATCATAAACGCCAAATTATCAGTCGTTATATCGGTGGTAAATGGATCGAGCACCACATCCGGCAGTAGTACCGCAAAGTCATGCTCGCCGATGATTGGACGCGCCGCCAATACCGCGTGTCCCAACCCTAGCGGTTTGCCTTGACGTATCATAGACACCGTTACATCCTCGGGTAACCAGTTTAAGCTATCAGCTAACGCGCCTTTACCTTTAGCACGCAATTGATTATCCAATTCAGCATTGATATCAAAGTAGTTTTCGATGGCGCTTTTTTGTGCATGACCGACCAAAACGATATGTTTGATACCAGCAGCAATGGCTTCTTCAACGACATAATGAATAGCGGGACGATTGCCAAGTGGTAGCAGCTCTTTTGGCACTGATTTCGATAACGGCAGCATACGTGTACCAAAACCTGCGACAGGAATAACAGCGTGAGTAATTTTTTTCATAATTTTTAGACTGTATTTAAAAGTGTGAAATAAGAAACATGCTTAATCAATGCTAAGCGCTATGATAGCCATTCGGGTTTTTACTCTGCCAACGCCACGTATCTTCACACATCTCAGTGATAGATAGTGTCGCCTCCCAACCTAGCAAATCTTTGGCTTTATCGGCGCTGGCATAGCAGCTGGCAATATCTCCTGCGCGCCGAGCAGAAAACTGGTAAGGAATATTTTGGCCTGATACTTCAGAAAAAGCCGTGACCAATTCTAAAACAGACGTTCCTTTACCTGTTCCTAGATTAATGGGTAAAAAACCTATTGAGCTGTATTTATCTCGACCTACTTGTTTCTGTAAGTAGTTAAGCGCTGCTACATGACCTTGGGCAAGATCAGTGACATGGATAAAATCGCGTACCCCCGTCCCATCGACAGTAGAATAGTCATTACCAAAAATACTAAGTTTTCCAAGCTTGCCAACGGCGACTTGCGAAATATAAGGCATTAAATTATTAGGAATATCATTTGGATCTTCGCCAATTTGCCCAGATGGGTGCGCACCTACGGGATTGAAGTACCTAAGTGGAATAAGATTCCAGCCATCATCGGTTGCCGCCAAGTCCTCTAAAACATGCTCGACCATCAGTTTGCTCTGACCATAAGGATTGGTGCAAGAACGCTTTGATTCCTCATTGATGGGCAAGGATTCAGGATCTCCATAGACGGTCGCAGAAGATGAAAAAACCAAATTCTTAACATCGGCTTCTTTCATAACTTCCAATAAAGCAATGGTGCCACTGACATTATTATTATAATACAGCAATGGCTTGGCCACCGATTCTCCAACGGCTTTTAGTCCCGCAAAATGAATCACACCAAAGAACTGATGCTCGGCAAAGACCTGTTTGAGTAGATCAATATCACGAATATCGCCTTCAACAAACTCGATGGGTTGATCAATAAGCTTGGATACGCGCTCAATGGCCTCGCGGCTACTATTAGACAAATTGTCGTAGACCACAATATCATAGCCTGCTTCATGTAAAGCTATACAAGTGTGTGAGCCGATATATCCAGCACCACCGGTTACCAATATCTTGTTTTTCATAATTGCTACATTTTAATCAAAGGAAAGTTATTTTTAGAATAAAAAAAGACACCCCATTGTAGGAGTGCCTTTGTTTTTTTTCAACGATGTTTTGGTATTAGACTAGCTATTAATACCTAAATTACCAACCGGTAACTTCTTTTAACTTATCACCGATTTTTGATGGATCACGGGTATAAGCAATACCAGCGTCTTCAAAGGCTTTAAATTTCTCTTCAGCAGTACCTTGACCACCGGAGATAATCGCGCCAGCATGGCCCATACGCTTACCAGCAGGTGCAGTCACACCAGCAATATAACCAACAACTGGCTTGGTTACGTGCTCTTTGATATAAGCCGCCGCTTCTTCTTCAGCTGTACCACCAATCTCACCGATTAATACGATGGCTTCGGTTTGTGGATCGTCTTGGAACAGTTTTAGCGCATCGATTTGGTTCATACCTGGGATAGGGTCGCCGCCGATACCGATACAAGTAGACTGACCAAAGCCAAGCTTAGTGGTTTGGGCAACCGCTTCATAAGTCAACGTACCAGAGCGTGAAATGATACCCACTTTACCTGGCAAATGGATATGGCCTGGCATGATACCGATTTTGCACTGACCTGGAGTGATAACGCCTGGGCAGTTTGGACCAACCATACGTACATCGCCTGCTTCTTCGATATAACGCTTGGCTTTTAGCATATCGATAGTCGGGACGCCTTCAGTGATCACGACGATCAATTTTACGCCCGCATCGACTGCTTCAACGATAGAATCTAATACAAATGGAGCTGGTACGTAGATAACTGAAGCGTCAGCTTGGGTCGCTTCCATGGCTTCTGCCATGGTGTTAAAGACTGGCAAACCTAGGTGCGTTTGACCGCCTTTACCTGGGGTTACGCCGCCAACTACTTTAGTGCCGTACTCAATTGCTTGTTCAGAGTGGAATGTACCGTTCTTACCAGTAAAACCTTGTACCAATACTTTGGTATCTTTATCAATTAATACACTCATTATTTTTTCCTTATTCGGTTGTCTTGCAATAGCAGTTTTCTCGCTCACTTATCGTTAAATGTTAACGATTTATGCTTTTGCTAAAAACTGCCATCACGCTGTGACTATAATGCTTAAGCGTCTGGTTAAGCGAGTTATGAATAAAACAGCGCTTAACCGCACGACTTATATTAAAGACTTATGCTTTAACCGCATCGACAATTTTTTGCGCCGCATCTGCTAGGCCTTGAGCTGAAATGATTTTCACATCAGATTGCTCTAGTAGCTCAGCACCTTTTTCAGCGTTATTACCTTCTAGACGGACAACGACAGGCACTTTTACGTTCACTTCTTTAACTGCTTCGATAATCGCTTCGGCAATCATGTCACAACGTACGATACCGCCGAAGATGTTGATTAGAACGCCTTCAACACTGCTGTCTTCTAGAATGATTTTGAACGCTTCAACAACGCGATCTTTGGTTGCACCGCCGCCAACGTCCAAGAAGTTAGCAGGTTTGCCGCCGTACAATTTGATGATGTCCATGGTCGCCATCGCAAGACCAGCACCGTTTACCATACAACCGATGTTACCTTCTAGGGCAACATAGTTTAGGTCAAATTCAGCGGCTTTAAGCTCGCGCTCGTTTTCTTGCGTTTTATCTTGTAGTGCTGCAATTTTAGGCAGGCGATATAAAGCGTTTGAATCGATACCGATTTTGCCATCAACACAAACGATTTCGCCATTTTCGCGAACCGCTAATGGATTGATTTCTAATAATGCAAAATCATTGTCAACGAATGCTTGATAAGCGCCGCTCATCAATTTTACAAACTGGTTGATTTGCTTGCCTTCAAGACCCAGTTTAAATGCCACTTCACGTGCTTGGTAAGGCATTAGACCAACTAATGGATCAACGCTTACTTTAAAGATTTTTTCTGGAGTTTCGCTTGCGACTTCTTCGATATCAACGCCGCCTTCGGTTGATGCCATAAAAGTTACGCGACGCGTAGAACGGTCTACAACTGCACCAAGATATAGCTCAGTTTGTACTGGGTACATATCTTCTGCAACCAATACGAAGTTAACTGGTTGGCCTTCTGCGTCAGTCTGGAATGTAACCAGATTGGTACCGATAAGCTCTTCAGCAACTTGCTTTGCTTCTTCGCGAGTTTTAACGAGCTTCACACCGCCCGCTTTACCACGGCCACCAGCATGAACCTGCGCTTTAATAACCGCAATATCAGTAGGCGTCTTATCAAAAGCAGCAGCAGCTTCGTCGCCATTATGGGCGATGATGCCTTCTTGAATGGGCAAACCGTAGCTTTTTAATAGCTCTTTTGCTTGATACTCATGTAAATTCATTGATTGTATCCTTTATTTTTTACAATTAATAAAAAGTGAAAACAAGTGCAAGGCAGAATAACGCTGCCACACTTATGATGGCGGTGACCGTTATCATAATAGTGATAGCGGTCGCACCATCCGGTTAAACTTGATATTGACTCAAATGCTTTTCATTTTAAGCAAGTTAATCTCAAAAACTATTTACGTTTTTTACGCTGTATGGCATGAATCGCACGGCCATCTGCTGATAAAGCGGCTTCATGAACCGCTTCAGAAATGGTTGGATGCGCAAATGTCATCAACTGCAAATCTTCGATACTAGACACAAATTCCATCGCAATCATACCTTGATGGACAATATCGCCCGCACCAGCAGAAATGGCATGCATACCTAACAAACGATCTGTTTTAGCATCAGCAACAACTTTGATAGAGCCTTGTGCTTCACTTTGTGCAAGCGCACGACCGTTAGCTGCTAGGTTAAATGAACCAGTTTTGACTTCATAACCCGCTTCAGTCGCTTCTTGTTCGGTCAAACCAACCCATGCAATTTCTGGATGGGTATAAATGACGTTGATAATGGTGTCATAGTTAACTTGTGCTTTTTCACCATGAATGCGCTCAACCGCCATCATGCCTTCTTCCATCGCTTTATGCGCAAGCATAGGGCCACGAACCAAGTCACCGATTGCATAAACGCCGTCAAGGTTGGTTTTACACTGGTCATCGACATCGATAAGGCCGCGCTCAGTCAACGTGATACCACTGTCTGCGCCCAATAGTTTTTCAGAGTAGGCACGGCGACCAACACAAACAATCAGTTTATCAAAGCTTTCATCCGAGGCTTCACCTTTTGCTTCGCTGGTCACGACAACTTGATCGCCTTTCACTTCAGCATTGGTTACTTTGGTATCAACGCGGATATCAAGACCTTGCTTTTTCAGCATTTTACCCGCTTCTTTAGCAATGTCTTTGTCAGCCGCTGCTAGGAAGCTTGGTAGCGCTTCATAGACAACCACTTCTGCGCCCAAGCGGCGCCATACTGAACCTAGCTCAAGACCAATGACGCCTGCGCCAATGACGCCTAAACGCTTTGGTACTTCGGTGAAATCAAGCGCGCCAGTAGAATCAACAATACGGTCGCCGTCAGTTTTTGCCACAGGAATATCGATAGGCACCGAACCTGCTGCAAGAATGACGTTTTTGGCGGTAATAGTCGTTTCACTGTCGTCTTCTAGAGCGGTAAATTTAACTTTTTTATCCGCACCTTTCCCGTCTTCTAATGTGCCCCAGCCTTGTAGCCAGTCAACGCCATTGCCTTTTAGCAATGCCGCCACGCCGCCAGTCAATTGCTTAACGATAGCTTCTTTACGGCCAATCATTTGCTCGATATCGATAGCAACGTCACCGGTGCTGATACCATGTTCAGCAAGGTCATGCTTGGTCGCTTCATAACGATGTGATGAATCAAGTAAGGCTTTTGATGGGATACAACCGACGTTTAAGCAAGTACCACCCAGTGCTGGCTCACCTTTATACACGCGTTTTTCGATACAAGCCACGCTCATACCCAATTGACCTGCACGAATAGCGGCTTCGTAACCACCAGGACCGCCGCCGATGACGACTAAATCATAATTGTCTTTCATAGTACGTTCCTATTTTTAATTTGGTTCTAATTTATTTCTAAATTTTTTCTAATTTTATGAGGATTAAATGATTGGTTAGCCTATTGATGAATAAATGACACTTTCATTCTGTCGTTAATACACCACAAAAAAAGTCGTATTTATTTGACAATAAACCACAAACACCTCGTCCAAAGTGAAAAAGCTTGTATCAGTGGTTACCGATACAAGCTTAAAAGCTTACAGGTCTAGGAGTAGCATGGTTGGATCTTCGACCAACTCTTTGATAGTAACTAAGAACTGTACCGCTTCTTTGCCGTCAATCATACGGTGATCATATGATAGTGCTAGGTACATCATTGGTAAAATTTCAACTTTACCGTCGACTGCCATTGGGCGATCGTTGATAGCGTGCATACCTAAGATAGCAGTTTGTGGTGGATTCAAGATAGGCGTTGACATGAGTGAACCAAAGACGCCGCCGTTTGAAATGGTGAACGTACCGCCAGTCATGTCATCAAGACCAAGTTTACCTTGTTGTGCTTTACCACCAAACTCACGAATCTTAGCTTCAACATCAGACATGCTCATGCGGTCGGTATCACGCAATACAGGAACGACCAAACCACGATCTGAAGATACGGCAACACCGATATCATAGTAGCCGTGATAAACGATGTCATCGCCGTCTAGAGAAGCGTTAACCGCTGGGAAGCGTTTTAGTGCTTCAGTCGCCGCTTTAATAAACAATGACATAAAGCCTAGACGTACGCCATGACGCTTTTCAAATTGCTCTTTATACTTAGCACGCATATCCATCAACGGTTTCATGTTGACTTCGTTAAACGTGGTTAGCATCGCTGTTTCTTGTGAGGCAGCCAGTAGACGGTTAGCAACTGTCTTACGTAAACGCGTCATTGGTACGCGTTTTTCAGTACGCTCACCGGTTGATTCAGCAACTGGACGACCGCTATCAGATTTGATAGAGCTATCAGCTTTTAGCGTTGGGTTTGCCATGTCGGTTTTGGTTACACGACCACCGCGGCCACTACCTTCGACGTTTTTAGGATCAACGCCAGATTCTTTCGCCGCTTTTCGTACCGCAGGGCTTTGGTCTTTATGATCCGCTTCGTCTTTTTTATCTGTGGCTTGGACTGGCTCACCGCCATCGGTAGCTTGTTTCGGCTGTACTGGCGCTGCTGGTTGGTCTGGGTCAACTGCAGGCTCATCCGCGCTATCGCTGCTACCACCAGCAGAACTACCGCTAGCACCAGCTTCAAACTCGGCGATTAGCTCGTCTGACAAAACTGTATCGTCAACTTGCTTAACGATTTTGGTAACCACACCGTTATCAGGTGCAACCACTTCTAATACTACTTTATCAGTTTCGATTTCAGCCAATAAGTCGTCGCGGCTAACTTCTTGACCTTCAGTGACATGCCATTCCACGAGGGTGCCATCGGCAACCGATTCTGGAAAAACGGGGGCTTTAATTTCAGCCATCGATATACTCCTTAGATATTGATATTACTCTTTATTATTAAGTCGTGATAGGCAGTCAATACCATTCTCAATCGTCTTACTTTAATGGTAATAGCGGTACGGACTGTTATCGCCTGATTCGTGTATCTTATATAATCTGTTGCTTAAGCCAACTACTATTTAGATAGCTCATCCACACTGATACCAAGACCACCAGCAATAAGCGCTTGCTGCTGCTGAACATGTAGTTTTGGAGATCCTGTCGCTGGCGCCGCACTAGCAGGACGCGCAACTGGCTCCATGACTTTTGCCTTGGTTGGATGCGGCACAACAATGCGGAACATATGCGGCGCTAAATAGTACCAAGCACCTTGGTTAAGTGGCTCTTCTTGCGTCCAAACAATCTCAGCTAAGTTACTATATTTTTCAATCTCAGCAATCAAACGCTCTTCTGGTAATGGGTATAGCTGCTCGATACGCACAATCGCTACGTGATCTAAACCTAGCGCACGGCGTTGTTCTAATAAGTCATAGTAAACTTTACCACCGCACAGCACCATACGCGTTACGTTGTCCGGATTTTGCTGATCGATCTCTGGCAATACTGTCTCAAACTTGCCGTTCGCCAGCTCTTCAAGAGTTGAAGTTGCTAATTTGTGACGTAGTAAACTCTTCGGTGACATGACGATTAATGGCTTACGAATCGGACGTACCGCTTGACGACGTAGGGCATGATAGATTTGCGCTGGTGTCGTTGGCGTAATTACTTGCATGTTGTCTTCAGCACATAACTGCAAGAAACGTTCAAGACGAGCAGATGAATGCTCAGGGCCTTGACCTTCAAAGCCATGTGGTAATAACATGGTTAAACCACAAACGCGCTGCCACTTAGTCTCACCACTTGAGATAAATTGGTCAATCACCACTTGTGCACCGTTCACGAAGTCACCAAACTGTGCTTCCCAAACGATTAGCGCATTCGGCACGGTCGTTGCGTAACCATATTCGAAGGCTAGTACCGCTTCTTCTGATAACAGTGAGTTGTAAGTAGCAAAGCGTGCTTGCGTCTCACTGATATGTGAAAGGGGCACATACATGCTGCCGTCATTGACGTTATAGATTTCACTGTGACGATGCGAGAACGTACCACGGCCAACGTCTTCACCAGTAATACGTACCAAGACATTGTCATGGTCAACCAATGATGCATAGGCTAGAGTTTCAGCGGCGCCCCAGTTAAGTGGCTCTTCGCCTGTTTGCATGGCTAGACGCTGTTCGACCATTTTTTGTACTTGGCGTTGTAGCTTGTAACCTTCTGGCATTTCTGCCATACGGCGACCATAGCCTTTTAGCACTTCGATATCGACGCTGGTATCCCAATCGTCAACCAAATCATGGCCTAAGTAAGGCTTCCAATCAACGAAGAGCTCTTCGTTAGGCTGACTCACTAGAGAGCTGGCAACGTATTCACCGCGGTCCAACGACTCACGATATTCATCTTCGTACTGCTGAGCTTCACTCTCGCTTAACACGCCGGCTTTGATCAGTTGCTGTGCGTAGATAGTGCGAGTGGTTGGTAATTTTTTAATCACTGCGTACATTAATGGCTGAGTCGCTGATGGCTCATCGGCTTCGTTATGACCGTTACGGCGATAGCAGAATAAGTCAATGATAATGTCTTTATCAAACTCATGACGGTAATCTAATGCCAATTGTGCCGCGAAAACTACTGATTCAGGATCGTCACCGTTTACGTGCAAGATAGGTGCGTGCACCATTTTGGCAACATCAGTACAATACTCAGTTGAGCGCGCATCTTCTTGACGGCTGGTGGTAAAACCAACTTGGTTATTAATAACAATATGTACTGTACCGCCCGTGGTATAAGCGCGGGTTTGTGACATTTGGAAAGTTTCTTGCACCACACCTTGGCCTGCAAATGCCGCATCGCCATGAATAACAATCGGTAGTACAGAGTTGCCTGTTTTATTATCTTGTAGGGGTTGGTCATTACGGCGAACTTGACGCGCGCGTACCGAACCTTGCAATACTGGTGCGACAATCTCAAGATGCGATGGGTTAAACGCCAATGCCAAATGCGCCTCACCGCCCGGTGTCATCACGTTCGATGAAAAACCATTGTGATATTTAACGTCACCTGAGCCTTTTTCTGGCTGCACTTTACCATCGAACTCATCAAATAAATCGGCAGGGTTTTTACCCAAGATATTAACCAACAAGTTTAAACGACCACGGTGAGCCATACCAATCACCATCTCTTTAGTGCCATAACCGCCAGCACGTTGGATGATTTCATTGATAGCAGGAATAAAACTCTCACCACCTTCTAGACCAAAACGCTTAACACCCGTATATTTACGAGCCAAATATTTTTCTAAGCCTTCGGCAGCGGTTAAACGCTCAAGGATTGAGAGACGTTTTTCTTTATCAAACTCGATATAACCTAGATTGGTTTCTAGGTATTTTTCCATCCAGCGCTTTTCGGTGCTGGTGGTCACGTGCATATACTCCGTACCGATATAACGGCAGTAGACGCGCTCCATGATCTCGATGATTTCACGTAGCGTCGCTTCATCTTTACCAATATTTAAATCATTGGTTGGGAATACGGTATCAAGGTCGGCTTCAGAAAGATTGTGATAAGCAAGGGTTAAATCTTCCACTTCTGCACGTGGATGCAAATCTAATGGGTCAAGCTTAGCGCGGCGATGACCACGGCGGCGATAGGCTGAAATCAGCTGCTGCACGCCCATTTGTTTTGGGTCAGCACAGTTTGAATCGCCAGCTTGTGAGCCAGAGGTGTCAGTATTTACTTTGTTCGCCGTTTGATTGCGCGCAAGCAACAAGAACTGATCTTTAATAGCATTGTGCTTGGCATCATTTGGCGTCTTGTATTGTTCAAAATACGCCTGCCAATCGTTATCAACACTACTAGGATCATCTAGATATTGCTCATAGAGCGCTTCGATATATTGAGCATTGTCGGCAGCCAGTTCAGTATGATCTAGGCTCGCAGTTTCTTTAGTTATACTATTCATAATAATCGTCTATTTGATAGATAAATGAATGGAATCGTGCTTATTATTGTGTTGTTCGTTATAGGTTAGCGACATCAATCGTCGCTTTTTACCGTTAAAACTTGTCTTAACATTATCTTTTTATTAACCATATCTATAAGTTACCGCTTCTGGTCAATTAAAAACATCCTACCCAAGCTATCTCGTTATAAAAAAGATAATTGCAATACCACGTTTACTATTAAAATTATTTGTGAACGGTCGGTTTTCTTTAGTGGCTCGTTTGACAACATTAATTTATATATAATGCTTGCAACTATAACTAAATTATTAATAGCATGGTTTTACTCAAAAAATTTTGTCTTCAGTTAGCCTTTTAATTGGCTATTTTCGCTGAAGTGGCTTGCTATGGTAGAAAAATATAGGCGATATTACGCCAAAGATATAGTGCTGTATAGGGTAACATGCCTGCCTACCACGCCATAGTTTGTTTGTTCAATACTAGGTATTTACGAAATGAATATCAACTATCATTCCTCGCAACTAGTTAACTTTTATTTGAACAAATTTAGCTAAATTTATAGCCTGCTTTTTGCATTTCTATAGATTTTGAGCGATATAAACATTTATGGTTAATCACTACCATTAAATGAATCTGCGTGAAAATATACGGTTATAATCAATTATATAGACATGCGCACGATATAGCATGCCCTCTTACATACAAGCAACGTATTGTTAATACAGCCTTACTTTCATTGACTGACGCACCACTGCCCATCAACAATAGCTTTTAAAATATCAGTTTTGTGATGCTAGCTTTATAACTGACAGTTTAATACTGATAACCTTGAATAAAAAACACCACCTAATGAGAGGTGGTGTTTTTTTAACAGCGCTATTATAAAGCTAATTACCAATAAATGGTAGACTAACCTGCTTGATCTATCAGTAAATTGCGCAGATGACCGATGGCTTTGGTTGGATTTAGGCCTTTTGGACATACTGACACGCAATTCATGATACCGCGACAACGGAATAAGCTGAATGGGTCTTCTAAACGCGCTAGACGAGCACGAATATCAGTATCGCGGCTGTCAGAAACGAAACGGTTGGCATTCAATAGTGCTGCTGGACCTAAGAACTTATCAGGGTTCCACCAGAATGATGGGCAGCTGGTTGAACAGCACGCACATAAAATACACTCATACAAACCGTTCAATTTTTCACGCTGTTCAGGTGACTGCAAACGCTCGGTTGCTGGCGCTGGCTGGTCATTGATTAAGAACGGATGAACTTTTTCGTATTGCTCATAAAATTGGTTCATGTCGACGACCAAATCACGAACCACTGGCAAACCTGGTAACGGACGAACCGTTACTTTTTCAGGCAAGGTGTTCATGTTAATCAGACAGGCTAGACCATTTTTACCATTTATATTCATGCCATCTGAACCGCAAATGCCTTCACGGCACGAGCGACGGAAAGTAAGGGTTTCGTCTTCTTTTTTCAGGCGTAATAACACGTCAAGCAACATACGATCTGAATCTAACAACTCAATCGTATAAGTTTGCATGCGCGGCGCTGCGTCCACATCAGGATCGTAGCGATAGATTTCGATGGTGCGAGTACCTCGGCTCATAATGCTAAACTCCACACATTGGTGATGCAGGCTAACAAGCGTACAGTCTAAAGACTGCTATTTATCAGCGCTAGTATGACTATTTCATAGCACTGATAAAAGCTTATCGCTGGCGCTCACCTTTTATTAAATAAGGGATAAAACGTTAATTCTATGTATATACAAAACTGTAAGCTCAAAACTACAAGGGCTAGAATTAATAAACGCGAACTTTTGGCTCGACATAATCGACCGTCAATGGCACTTTACGTACAGGCTTATAGATAATACGATTGCCTTCAGAATACCATAGGGTATGCTTCATCCAATCATTATCGTTACGGCCGTTTGGTGCATAATCATCATCTTCTGGGCGATCGTAGTCAGACACACTGTGCGCGCCGCGGCTTTCATGACGGTTAGCGGCCGATATCATCGTCGCTTTTGCCACTTCATACAAGTTTGCTACTTCAAACGCTTCGATACGCGCGGTATTAAATACTTGTGATTTATCAGCCAAATGGATTTGGTCGATTTTATCAGCAAGCGCTAGAATTTGCTTAACACCTTCATCCATCATCGCCTGCGTACGGAATACACTGGCATGCTTTTGCATAATGGCGCGAATCTCGTCAGCCACGTCTTGCGCATTGTAGCCTGAAGTTGATTGTTGCAATTTGTCCAAACGACGCACAGTGAAATCAAGCACGTGTGGATCAAGCGGCTTGTAGTTATGGTCAGCATGATGGAATTCATCAACGATATGCTTACCAGCAGCGCGACCAAAGACCAATAAATCAAGTAGCGAGTTGGTACCTAAACGGTTGGCACCATGCACACTAACGCACGCACACTCACCGATTGCATAAAGACCTTTAACGACGTTGCCTTTGGCATATAGACCGTCTTCATCGGTACCCGCTTCTAGATCCGGTACAATCACTTGACCATGAATCGTGGTTGGAATACCACCCATCATATAGTGAATGGTTGGGATAACTGGAATTGGCTCTTTAGTGATATCGACGTTGGCGAAGTTTTTACCAATCTCGAATACTGATGGCAGACGCTTCATGATGGTTTCAACACCCAAATGGGTCATATCCATCACGATATGGTCAGCGTTTGGACCACAGCCGCGACCTTCTTTGATTTCTTGGTCCATTGAGCGTGATACCAAGTCACGTGGTGCCAAGTCTTTCACGGTGGGCGCATAACGCTCCATAAACGCTTCGCCATCTTTATTACGTAAGATAGCGCCTTCACCGCGGCAACCTTCGGTCAATAGTACGCCAGCACCATGAACGCCCGTTGGGTGGAACTGCCAGAATTCCATATCTTGCAATGGAATACCTGCACGAACCGCCATGCCAATACCGTCACCCGTATTGATATAAGCATTGGTAGAAGCCGCAAAGATACGACCAGCACCGCCTGTCGCTAATACAGTGATTGGTGATTGGAATACCGCAACCGTACCGGTTTCTTGCTCAAGCGCGATAACGCCATTGATGTTACCGGCCTCATCTTTGATCAAATCAAGCGCGATCCACTCGATAAAGAACTCTGTACCTTGCTGCAAGTTTTTCTGATAAAGCGTATGCAATAGCGCGTGACCCGTACGGTCAGCAGCAGCACAAGCACGTTGTACAGCTTTTTCGCCATAGTTTGAGGTATGACCGCCAAATGGACGCTGATAAATGGTGCCATCTTCGTTACGGTCAAAAGGCATACCCATGTGTTCAAGCTCATATACTACTTTCGGCGCTTCACGGCACATGTACTCAATGGCGTCTTGGTCACCTAACCAATCTGACCCTTTCACGGTATCATAAAAGTGAAAGTGCCAGTTGTCATTACTCATGTTACCCAAACTTGCGCCGATACCGCCCTGCGCTGCAACCGTGTGCGAACGGGTTGGGAATACTTTGGTCAAGACTGCAACCTTCATGCCCGCTTCGGCCAAATGCAATGAAGCACGCATACCTGAGCCGCCGCCACCAACGATGACCGCGTCATAGTTCAGGGTTTTAATATTGCTAATGGTATTATCTTGTCTAGTTGCCATTACGGTTTTCCTAATGCCTGTTAATGCTTAGAAGTAAATAAAAAGGCTGATGTCTATGCTGGTTTCTGTCTTATCATGCGGCAACGTCGGCTAATATTTGCGCTCACGCTACTGACAATAATTTCAACCATCAAAATCTGCTATCAATACCTTTTGACCACTTAAATTGCATATCTATCGTTATATTGGGCTTATCTGTTTATTTAACTATCGGTCTAACTGTCATGCAACTGCTTAATAATGCACTGGTATCAGTGATAAGTTAAATTGAGAAATACCCAACGCTATGATTGGCTCTGTCTATTTTGGCTACTAACGGATTTTTTCGTCTAAACGCTTTTAAATCAGTAAGGCTATAAAGGCGGTTAGATTCATCCGTTATTATTCATCGATATATGGCTGCTAATACTACGCTTATAAATAGCCGATGAATAAATATTTACCGGTATGATAAAAAGTTAAACAGCAACAACACCGAAGCCGTTACCCCAAAAAATCATAATGCCCCAAAATAGGAAGACTAAAATAGCGATAATCATCAATGTTTGTAAAAATAAACGCAGTTTAGGCGCGCTTTCACCCATTTTGCCAGAGGTAATATAGTCGGTAAATACCGTCCACATACCGACCCACGCGTGACCAGCCAATGCCAAAATAGCCAACAAGCTGAACAGACGCATCGGTAAACTGGTCATAAAATCAGACCATTCAATGAAGGTTACATTGCCATGGGTTAAGAAAAAGCCCAGCAACACCACACTGTAGACGGCTAGAATGACTGCACTGATACGCTGGACCATCCAATCACGGGTACCTGAGCTTGTTAGACCGGTGGCGCTTTTGATTCCTGAATCATTTTTTATCATTAGAACATCACCCATACAAATGACGCGACAATTAAAATCGCTGCAATCACTAAGCTGACAACAGACGCCATACGCGCCGATTGTAGCTCTTCATTTTGACCATTATCAGCAAATAAATGCTTCACGCCCATCACGAAGTGATAAGCAATGGCGGCGACGAAAATCCACGCTAAAAAGCGAATAAAGACATTGTCAAACACGGTTTCAAAACTCTCAGGCGATGCCAAAGAATTCTGTAATAACCACAGCATGACTGGGATAAGTAGAAATAAAACAATGCCAGAGATACGATGCAAGATAGAAGCAATTGCAATCGGTGAGCGGTTAACGCTAATTACTTGGCTTAAGGGCAGATTAATAGGTCGGTTGCTTTTCACAGCGGGCATCCTTTTTGCGGTTATACTCCTGTATCAGCTATCAACGCATTATATGAATACTATTTATCAATACTATTCTACAAGCGGCAAGCAACACATGAGATGAATAAAGTAAGGAAGGGCTAGCTGACGTCGTTTCATTTGCGCTAAATATGCAAGGTCGATAAGTCTTATTTATCTGACGTTCAGATAAAATCTATAAATAAAATCTATGCCCATAGCGACTGTTTATTTAGTTGCTATTTGGGTAGTTTCCATTTATAAAGTGGTTATAGACTTCCCTATCGCTCACTGAAGTGACAATCCCTTTTTATGACAAATCATTCACACCCTTTATGCAAAATAAAGAAGTTACATGGAGTTCATAATGTGGGATAAATCGATTAACTATTCTATTTTTACGACGTTGCATCAACAAAAAAGATAACGCCATAATATCGTCTGTAGAGTATCATCTTTTATTAAGGCAAACTTCACTGTTGACTATTTAAAAATAGAACAGTTAACAAGAATATTTAAACGATAAGTCGGGTCTTGGTCTATTAACCGAACAGTCAATCATCAAAAAGTCTCAGTAAAGCTGGGCTTTACCAATAGTTTTATCAGAGCAACCTATCCATTTGCGCAAAGCTAGTGCCAGTTAAATCCCTCCAATTATAAAATGACTGCGTCATAATTACAAATTTATCCCCTAAATAGTGGTTATCGGTGATTATTTAACAAAAAGCTAGCTATTGGTAAGACGAATTTATTAGTATTGGTGTGTCAGAATCACCTTTTGACCCCAAACAATCTGTCGGCTACTCATACTCTGTCTATCGCATGGTCCATTGAGGCAAATAGTAAAAGTGTTTATTTTACGATAAGGTGTTAATTTTTATAATGTTAATGAGAATCATTACTTTAGAAGTAAACAGCAGACATGCGGTTAATTTACCAAATAGACATATTTTGATACAAAGTTTACAGTCGTTTAGTACGACTAATGCACACCTATTACAGACATTACTGCTAAAAGTCTTTTCAAAACCTCAGTAATTACTGCTAATATAGCCTGCATATTAAATGGGTTAGAATTTTTTGACCGTTTAACAAGTGAAGACGCGAGGGTATGCGTCGATATAATTTTATTCCAACAAGTTAAAAACAATGGAGAGCAGTTTATGGCTGACAACAATGCCAAATTAAGCGTAAATGGTAAAGAATACGAATTTCCTATTATTGAAGGTACTTTAGGGCGTCCAGTTATCGATATTGCTGCTCTACAAGATTCAGGCTTTTGGTCTTATGACCCAGGTTTTAAAGTAACCGCTCCTGTTGAATCTAAGATTACTTACATTGATGGCGGTAAAGGTGAGTTATTACACCGTGGCTACCCTATCGACCAGTTAGCAAACAATGCTGAATACTTAGAAGTGGCGTATGCACTGATTCATGGTGATCTACCAAATGCTGAGCAAAAAGCAGATTTCTATGAAAAGGTTCGTAAACATACGGGTGTTCATGACCAATTACGTAAATTCTTTGAAGGTTTCCGCCGTGACGCGCATCCAATGGCGATTATGGTTGGTGTCGTTGGTGCTTTATCCGCGTTTTATCATGACAACTTAGACGTCAGCAACGAAGCACACCGTGAAATCACCGCTATCCGTCTAATCGCTAAAATGCCAACGCTTGCAGCAATGAGTTATAAATACTCGCAAGGCGAACCGTTCATGTATCCACGTAATGATTTCAATTACGCAGAAAACTTCTTATACATGATGTTTGCAACCCCTGCTGATGTTGACTACGAAACCAATGACGTGATTACTCGCGCGATGGACAAAATCTTTACTTTGCATGCTGACCACGAGCAAAACGCTTCAACCTCTACGGTACGTCTAGCAGGCTCTACTGGTGCTAACCCTTATGCGTGTATCGCTGCCGGTATCGCTGCCCTTTGGGGTCCATCACATGGCGGCGCTAACGAAGCTGTCCTTGAGATGCTAGATGAGATTGGTTCGGTAGAAAACGTTCCTGAATTTATGGAAAAAGTGAAAAGCCGTGAAGTAAAACTGATGGGCTTTGGTCACCGTGTTTACAAAAACTTTGACCCACGCGCACAAGTCATGAAAGAGACTTGCGATGAAGTATTGGGTGCATTGGGTATCAATGATCCTAAGCTTGAGCTTGCTATGGCACTTGAGAAAATCGCTTTAGAAGACCCGTACTTCGTTGAGCGTAACCTGTATCCAAACGTTGATTTCTACTCGGGCATTATCTTAAAAGCCATCGGTATCCCAACGTCGATGTTTACCGTCATCTTCTCACTGGCGCGTACTTCTGGCTGGATCAGCCATTGGTTAGAAATGCACAGCGCTCCGTTCAAAATCGGTCGCCCACGTCAGTTATATACTGGTGAAACGCATCGCGACTTCATTAAAGTTGAAGACCGCAAATAGTAAGCTGTTATTGGCAGCATAAAAAATCCCGCGACTGAGCGGGATTTTTTTATGGTCTAAATTTAATAACATCATGACTACTTATGCTTTATTGAAATTCTTTTAAGGTCTGCTCATATTTTGCAATTTGCTCATCATAACCTTGGATGGTTTCATTAAATTTTGCCATCAGTCTCTCAAACTCTTGCTGTTGGTCGATTTTCATTTGCTGCATATCCATGACCTGTTGGGCTTCTATTTGCTCCCAAACCTGATGCTGGATAATCAAACGCGCCAGCGCCGGACTTTTTGCACTTAGTCGACCAGCGATTTCTGCATGTTCAAATAACTGCGGCGTCAAGGTGGCAATGTTAATCAAGGTATCAACCTCTTCTGCACTAAGCGGCGTAGTCACAGGTTGATAAAGCGCCTCTATCGCTTGCTGATAGCTTTCTATAATCTGCTCATCTGTCAACATCACAGGTTTGCGCGGCTCAAGACTGATACGTTTTAGCACCGTTAAATCGCGCTCGCCAACCTCGGTACTGGTATTAATATTCGCGTCCGTAGTAGCATTAGCGTCAACTTCAGAGTCATTGCTAACGTCTGACTCACTATTGCTATTGTCCGTATCAGCGGCTGAATTCGTAGCAGTTGATTTTGCTATTTGCTCAGAATCGTTAGTATTTGCAGCTGGATTAGGGGTATTAGACGGCTTAGCATTGTCTACTGACGCAGCAGAGGTATTATCTGGCAACAAATCATTGCCACTGTCTGAGGCATCTGCCGCTTGTAGCGATTCATATTCAGCTTGTAGACGCTGCTGTAAACTTTTCGCTTGCACAAGATACAAGGGTTGAAATTGCTCTATGCGCGCAGCAGCGGAGTCACTTTTACGCATCGGCTGACTGTCCTCTACGCTGTTTTTTTCTTTGGGTTGACTATTATCAGCTACTGGTGCTTCTGCTTGCTGCTGACAGCCGCTTAGCAATAAAATTCCAGTCATGGCGGCCGCTAGCAAGGAGCGCGTACGCGGCGGCATAATTGCTTCATTTAGCAACCTTGTATTTATATAGGTATGATGAGTCTCACCATCAGGCTTTACGAGCAAATTTTTAAACATCCGAGTTCTCATCCTTATTAAAAGCAGTGCGCTTATATGCTGGGGCTACTAGCTACTTTATTTTGTCTGTATGTTTAGCAGCTTGTTATTATAAAAAGGTTCAGTCATCATATAAATATCATAGGATAAAAGAAAGACTAAACTTTAAATGTCTCATGAGTTTTATGTTCGTCGCGGGTTCTATTATGGTCATGGCTTTTATCGATTTTTTGTCGCTAAAAATGGAATACAACTTTCAAAACCCTGACAATCGCGACCTTGCTGCCGACTGATAAAATAATCTTGTACCATGCGTGCTTGCTGCTCAATACCATAGTTGAAAAAAGGTTTGCCAGCGGCAAGTACATAATCATAGCGGCGATCAATCATAGCACCGCGCACGACTTTAAGACCTTGCTGCAATTGCCACACATGGGTCAATTCATGAATAAGCCAGCTTTGCTTACCCAATGATGATTGGCTAAAATCTGTGACCCAGTCGGCTGGGTGGAAATAAATATTACCATTAGGACTGACAGCGTAGTTTTTTAGTACCCAGCATGCGGTTTTTAGCTGAACTTGCTCAAGCCGGATACTATCACCAAACACCGAACGAGCCAGTGCTATCTCTCCAGCCGCCAGCTGACGCGAACGCTGCTTGGTAGCATTAAGAGGCCTAGCACGAAGAGACTCAGCGCGTTTAAATAAACGCTTGAAAGCAGATAGCGACAGCATAAATGTCTTACCTCGTATTGGTTGCTCGTTTTATATTTGATAATTTGTCATAACATGATTGGTCATCACTGATAAACCATTAATAAGGTCGAAATTGCTTAAAACAAAGCCTTTAAGACATAAGCTGTACACTTAGCTGACTTTTATTAACGTAAATCTGCGTTAGCCTAGCTATAGTCACAACAATACAAAAAAAACAGTCGTTTAATTGATAATAGAGATTTTTATGCCGCCCAATTTTCATGCCGATACGCCCCTTGCTCAGCGCATGCGCCCAAAAACGCTCGACGCTATTATTGGACAAGAGCACCTGTTAGCAGCAGGCGCACCGTTACGGCGCTTGGTTGAGCAAGGGCACCTGCCATCGATTATTTTGCATGGCGAAGCAGGCATTGGGAAGACCACCATCGCGATGCTATTGGCTGATGCGGTTGGCCGACCTTTTCATGCGTTATCGGCATTAAATACGGGCGTGAAGCAATTACGTGAAGTGCTAGAAACAAAAGACTCGTTAAGTTTTGAATCGCCGGTGGTATTTATCGATGAGATTCACCGCTTTAACAAAGCGCAGCAAGATGCGTTACTTGGGGCGGTAGAGTCAGGTGATATTACGTTAATTGGGGCGACGACTGAAAACCCGTCGTTTAGTGTGAATAACGCCCTGCTATCGCGCTGCCAAGTGTATCGTCTAGAGCCGCTCACACCTGAGCAAATCAGCGCCGTATTGCAGCGCGCGCTATTAGAAGACAATATCCTTAAAAACCTGACAGTTGATTTGCAGGCGCAAGAGACGATTAGCCAATTGGCACACGGTGATGCCAGAAAAGCGCTCAATCTATTAGAGCTTGCCATTCAAACGGCAGATAGCAAACAATCGCCATTAATTATCAATGATGAATTGGTCGCTCGGGTCGCTCAGACGGCACTGGTACGCTACGATAAAGATGGCGAGCAGCATTACGATATTATCTCGGCCATGATAAAATCTGTACGCGGCTCCGACCCAGATGCGGCGCTATATTGGATGGCGCGAATGCTGGTTGGCGGTGAGCCTGCTGATTTTATCGCACGGCGCTTGGTGATTTTAGCCAGCGAAGATATTGGTAATGCCAATCCAAATGCCCTACTCCTTGCCGATGCTGCACTGCGTAGCGTACAGTCTATCGGCATGCCAGAAGCGCGCATTATCTTGGGGCAAGTGGTGGTTTATCTGGCGACCAGCGCCAAAAGTAACAGCACTTATAAAGCCATCAATGCGGCAATGGCCTTGGCAGAAAAAGACGCCTCGCCTGTACCGCTACATTTGCGTAATGGCGTGACCAAATTGATGCGCAATCAGGGCTATGGTGAAGGTTATGTATATCCGCACAATTATCCCAATCATTATTATCCGCAAAGCTATCTGCCGAACAATTTAGTCGGCACCAGTTTTTATGAATTTGCGGACAATCAGCGCGAGCAGCACAGCAAGCAGTTTATGGACTGGCTAAAAAGCCAAGCGGCCAGTAACGAATAACAGCATATTTGCTTGCATCATTGATAATACTTATCGCTATTTTTAAGCGATTAATAGACATATTGGTAAGATGACGCAGCACAGCAGGGTGAAAAGCGTTAAAATGGCCTCATAATGATATATACAAGTCGATAGAGCGCAGCAATTTTATCGCATGATGCTGTTATTTTTAGGGCTATTCTATTATTAAGCCACGCCATGCTTTATCACAGCGCTTGATGCCCTCTGCTGCTACAATAGACAAATAATAATTTAACCTTCTCATCAAACCCATCTATACATAATAAAATATTGAGACTTCCTATGAGTTTAAATACGATTCCTGAGATTATCGAAGACATTCGTGCTGGCAAAATGGTCATCTTGATGGATGACGAAGATCGCGAAAACGAAGGTGATATCATTATGGCCGCGACCCACGTACGCCCTGATGATATCAACTTTATGATTACCCACGCGCGTGGTTTGGTTTGCTTAACCTTATCAGAAGCGCGCTGCCAACAGCTGGCATTGCCGCTAATGTCAGACCGCAACGAGGCAAAATTTAGCACCAACTTCACCGTTTCTATTGAAGCGGCTGAAGGCGTGACCACAGGTATTTCTGCCGCTGACCGCGCTCGTACCATTCAAGCAGCAGTGTCTTCTTCAGCAAAACCAGAAGATATCGTCCAGCCTGGGCATATTTTCCCGATTATGGCACAAAATGGCGGTGTCCTGCACCGTGCCGGTCATACCGAAGCAGGTTGTGATTTGGCTCGCCTAGCAGGGTTAGAGCCAGCAGCCGTTATCGTTGAAATCATCAAAGACGATGGCACAATGGCGCGCCGTGATGACCTTGAGATATTTGCCAAAGAGCATGGTCTTAAAATAGGGACGATTGCCGATTTGATTAACTACCGGATTGCCAATGAGCAAACGGTCGAAGAGGTTGAGTCCCATCCGTTTGAGACCGAATACGGTACCTTTACCTTGCATCGCTTCCGCGAGTTTGGTGCAGACGAAACTCATTTAGCCTTGGTAAAAGGTGATGTCAGCGAAGGTATCAGTACCGTTCGTGTACATGGCTTCCATCCTTTACGTGACTTGTTTGCGGCGAAAAACGACACCACTGGTCGTAGCGGCTGGAGCGTACGCTCAGCCTTAGAAGAAATAAACAATTCAGAGCGCGGCGTGTTGGTTTGGATCGGCAATCATCAGCCGATTGACTTGGGAGAGGCGCTGGATAAAGCGGCTGAAAATCAGTCCATGTCCACCATCGCTCAGCAGCCTTATCGTAGTATCGGAGTTGGCGCGCAGATTTTGCGTCATTTGGGCGTGCGTGATATGCGCTTACTGTCGTCACCGATGAAGTTTTACGCGCTGTCAGGTTTTGATTTGAACGTAGTAGACTTTGTTCATGCGCCTAAGCAAAAATAAAGCCTAGAAATTAAAAAATACAGCAACATAAAAAAGGCACGCTAATATTATTTAGCGTGCCTTTTTATTTTTAACGGTAACATTTTAGTGATATTGATACTTAATAATTTGGCCGACTTTTCAAAGTTTTTAAATTTTTTAAAATTCGGGCGTATGGTTAAATTTTGCCTCTAGTGCCAATAAACGCTCACGCTCCTCATTGCTCCACGGCAATTTATCTTTACCATCACTGTCTAAACGGACGATAACGGCATCAGCGGTCGCGACAATCGCTTCTTGAGCGCAGCTATAATAGCTATATTCCATGACAATACTGGTATTACCCAAACGCTGGCAACGCACGCCTAATAATAACGTATCGGGATAAGTCACCGGGCGTAAATACTGACAGCTTGATTGCGCCAATACCGTCACCATACTGCCATCAAACATACCGAGCGCTTGCAGGTAACCAATCCGTGCTGACTCCGCATAACGATAATAGACCACGTTATTTAGATGATTAAAGGCATCCATCTCGCCCCAATGGATCGGCTGCTGATGAATGATTGGATAATGCGCTAGCTCGCTAGGACGGTTGTCATCTACGCTATTATTATTTACGTTTGGGTGTTGTTCAAAAGCACTCATCACTGCATTTCTCTTATTTTTTTATAGAATTTCAAAAACGACAATTAACGCTTAGGCTTATCTAAAATTTGCGTGGTCAATAATGACGTTGGCTGCGGCGCCGTGGCAATCAGGCGATCTAACCAGTCGACAACTTCTGCGATATTATGAGGGGCAGATTTGGTTTGACTACTATTTTGCTTAGAAGCTGCGTTGTTTGTTGTTTGAGCGTTTTTATTATCGGTAACGGATTTTGACGCAGACGTATCTACTAGAGTTTGTAGCTGTTTACGTGCTTGCCGCAGATAGCCAATCAGCTGATCTTTTTCACGCATATTGCTTGCTTGACTGGCAAGGTTTAAAGTCATAATCACTTCATGAATGATAAGCTCTTTGCGGGTGACACCGACATCGTTAGCGCTAGTATTAGACGCGTCAGTTGCACGAGCAGGACGCTCATAACTATGCAAAAACGCTTGGATATTTTGAATGGCTAAGTTTTGTAGCTGCCAAGGACTCGGCTGCGAGCTTCTTGCTTGCAAGCGTTCAATGTCTTTCATCAAACTTTGCTTGATTACCACGGTAAGCGCAGGCGCAATCTCATTACTGCTTTGAGACAGTTGCCAATGCAGACCGCGCAACAACTCAATCGCCGCACTCTCGTTATTATCCGCCAACAATCTATCGGCCGCCTGTATCTGAATGCGCAATAAATCAAGCTGGTTTTGCGCTTGGCTACTAGCGGCAACGCGCGGCTCTGGCAGCGTCTGCTGACTCATCGCAAAGATGCGATCGTCCATCTCATTTAGGCGGCTGACGACTTGCTCATTACTTTGCAAGCGCTCATTTATACTGCGCTCAAAGCGCTGTTGACTAATAAACAACCACAGCAGAGCAGCAATAAGCAATAATATGACCAGCCATTGTAAACGCACCAAAAACATATTCGCTTGCCGGCGCTGCTGAATAGCAGAAGGCTCCTTAGCTAACGAGTCAGAATTCATGGACATAAGGCAGCACCGTTGGTGAATAATTTTTTAAGCAAATATAAAATAAATGGCTTGAGAAAAGGAAGTGTTTTTTAACTGCAACCAACTAGCGGTGTATGGATTGCCGCAACAATGGTTTCAGGCGCCAAATCTTCCACGCGCCAATAACTTAAATCCTGACTAGCAACCATATTGGCTAAGCGCTCACCTAGTACGACATAAGCAAAATCGTTGAGCAGCAATGGCGCATGGTTTGGCTTTTCTGCAGTTGTTCTTTTTTCTAAATCCTGCGCTGACACCTCTGTAACAATCGCTTGCCAATGCTCAAACGCTGTGCCACTACTGACAATCACGATAGGTTTTGGCTGCTCAGACTGTTGGCTAAGATACTGGGCGTACCATTCTTTATACTGCGCCATAGCATCATTGGGCATTTTGCGCTCATACCAAGCGATGCTATCGATATGGACACCGCGCGCCTGTAAGGTATTGACCAATAAACGCCGCCCGCCAAGCCCGCGCCATACCAACAGCTTATCACCAGCCTGCAGGCTGTCAATTTCTGGCATCGCTAACATACCTTCATTATTAGCAATCAGAGGCTGCAATACTTGATAATTCGTCGCATCAAGTTTGGCCTCATTTAATACCGCTGCAGTCGCCTCTCCTACCGCTATCAGATGGCTTGGCGCTTTTAAACCTTTAAAGCTAGTGTCCTTTTGCGCGCTATTATTTACCTCAGCCAATTGAGCTTGGCGTTCATGCTCAAGCGCCTGCCAAACGGCTAAGCCAGAAGCTGCTGCTGTCGGACTTACAATAACAAGCGCCTGATAATCACCGGCAAACCATTGGCGCATCAATGCTATGTCTTGCTCGGTCGTTGGCCGCGCCTCTAAGGACAACATCGGTATATCAACCACTGAAAATCCTGCCGCCTGCAAATGATTGGTCAGCGGCGCCGCACGTTCAACTGGACGCGTATTGATGACCACTTGCCGCAACGATGCTGGCTTATCAATGGTTTGGTTTGAAGCAGTAGACTCAGAGGATGACCAAGACATAAACATACCGTGACAGAAGTTAAAAAGTGAGCTTACGCATACAGTCATTGCAGCGACTTTATGCGTAAATGGCTAGCGACATTTTATTGTTATGCCACTTAAAGGTGATTTATTTTAAGCTTTATTTAGACTGATAAATCGCTGATAAAATATCACCCGCACCAATGGCTAGTAGCATCTCAGCCACATCAATACCTAACTGATTGGCTTGCGCTTCTTGTTCGACTTGATTGCCAGTTAAGGTCAAGCGTTTATCAGCTTTGAGTAGCTCGCTACCGTCTTCTTGACCGACGCGGCCGCGTAGCCATAATACATTACCATTGTCGTTATTACCGTTTTGGCCATTGTTTTTGCTACTGCTATCGTCGTCTGCATCAGCCATTTGTAACACAGCATAAGCGGCAATCGGCACTTGGCAACCGCCTTGTAAATGACGGTTTAACGCACGCTCAGCGATAAGACGGATACGAGCTTTGTCATCGTTTAACGGTGCCAGCAGTTTTAACACTTCGTCATCACCTTCGCGACATTCAATCGCAAGTGCTCCTTGACCAACAGCTGGCAAGCAAACATCTATATCCAACTCACTACGAATGCGCTCGTCATGCTCGATACGCTGTAAACCACTGGTTGCTAAGATAATAGCATCATACTCGCCGGCATCGAGCTTACCTAAACGCGTACCAACGTTGCCGCGCAGGGTCTTGATTTGTAAATCGGGACGATAGGCTTTGATTTGACATTGACGACGCAAGCTTGCGGTACCAACCACTGCTCCCTGTGGTAACTCATCGATATTATGATAAGTATTCGATACAAAGGCATCGGTTGGCGAAGCGCGTTTACAATAAACACCAAGCGTCAAGCCTTCTGGCAATTCCATCGGCACGTCTTTTAAAGAATGTACCGCGATATCTGCCTGTTTATCATATAACGCCTGCTCAAGCTCTTTAACAAACAAACCCTTACCACCAATTTTTGCCAACGGCGTATCCAAAATCTTATCGCCTTTGGTGACAATTTTTAGCAGGTTAATGGTCAGCTCAGGATACAGCGTCAGTAGGCGGTCACGAATGTGCTCCGCTTGCCATAATGCCAATGGACTTTGGCGGGTGGCGATATTTAAGGTAGTCAAAGCAGGTTGCTGCATGGTGCTCATAAAAGGCCTCAATAGATTCGATATAAAATCGCGTTGCTGAATAACAGTTACTTAACGACAATCTCTCGACAACGGTCGCTCAACAACGAAGGATTCAGTATCTTTACAATAACGCGAATGTAGCATTCAATATAAACGTTAAATGTCTTTAAACTGAATGCTACAAAAAAATACCCCTATTTAAGCATAAATAAGGGTTTGATGATATGGCAGGATTATTTCAACAGATTACTGCGCTTGCCGCTTAGTGCATTCTAGGATGGTTTACCTGTAGACAGTTTGTCGCTACATATTCTGAATTTTTTCACGTAATGCTGGTAGATGACGGCGACTGACTGCTAAAGTTTCATCAATACCTTTAAAGTGCAGCTGAAACTGTCCGGCATCGAGTGTTTCTAAAAAATCTAGATATTTAATATTGATAATGGCGTTGCGATGGACGCGAAACAATTTGCCTTCAAATTCTTGCTCAAGCTCTTTTAACGTATCATCAATAAGTACAATGCCGTCTTTGTGGCGTACTTTGACGTACTTTTGATCGGCGGTAAAATAATAGATGTCTTTGAGCTCAATCAGCTCTACACCGCGGTGGGTACGCGCCACGATATGTTCGCGCACTGGGCGCGCAGTTGGATTCTCAAGTTTGCGAATCTCGTTTAATTGCGCCGCATTGAGATTGGTGGCTTTTTTTAACGCCTCTAGTAATTCATCTTTATTGGCAGGTTTTAACAAATAACCGATGGCGTTGGCTTTGAGCGCCGCGATGGCATAATGGTCATACGCCGTGACAAAAATAATGGCGGGTGGATGGTTTAACGTTGCAAGCTCTTGCGCGCACTCCACGCCATCCATCTCTGGCATGCGAATGTCGAGCAATATAATGTCTGGTTGCTCAGATTTTACGGCGATAATGGCCTCTATGCCCGTTTTTGCTTGGGCAACCACCTCATGACCTGACTCTTTGACTATTCTAACCAAACGCTCGCGAGCTAAGGGCTCATCATCACAAACAACAATCCGCATCCAAACTCCTTTATAAGTGCCTACTTATCAATCTTTTAAAGTATTAATAACCTATCAATCTTTAACACTCATCCCTTAGTAAGAATGCAGCTCCCTACTTAAGTTATAAACCAACTGCCGCACTTGTGCAAGCCACGAATCTAACTTTGACGTTTAAATGCTTTAGCCCTGCATAACAGCTTAGACGGTGCAATAAATATGCCACGATAAATGCTTTGCAATAAATGACTGACGCTTACAATTTAGAGAAAAGATTTTTAGGGAAAACGTTTTAAAAAGGAAGAAAGAAAGGATTATAAACTGACATCTTGCAACGGATAGCTAATATTAGTAAGAATTTGTTTATTCGTTATACTGCTTTGGATGTCGGCACTTTGACCAAAATAGGCGCGCAGACGTTGCGCCTGAATCATAAAATCCATATGTTGGCGTAAGTCATGGTTAATCAACAAGGTTTTTTTCGGCAGCTGCACGCTAATGGTAATGTCGACCCGATGCTGCAACCAAGTGACTTTTATATTAATATAAATGGTTTCGGTGGTCATCCTAATGACGTTCACTAGCATTTTTTCAATCACGCTTTGTAAGGTTAACGCCGTAATCACCATGTCATACATAACGTCTTCTTTTGGCAATTGCCAGTTTATTACCAACTTATCTGTCAAGCGGATGGATTCAATAGCCAAGTAATGCTCACACAGGGCAATCTCTTCTTCAAAGCTGATCTCACGCGCGCCATTAAAACTGGCACGAAAGAGCGCTGAGACGTGCTGTAATAAAATAGCGGCGCGCTGCGGCTCAGACTCAATTAGCGACATCAAAGTATTGATGGTATTAAAAAAGAAATGCGGTGCTAGGCGAGCTTTTAACACATCATTTTGGGCGCTCAATTTTTGCTCAAATGAGTGCTTTAGCGCATTTAGCTCACGATAACGCCTTAAAAAAAACAACAAGGCGGCAACGGTAAATCCGGCGGCTATCACCGTATTAAACACAATGATTGAGATAAAGTCCGCCAAGTTATAGCTAAACCAGCCAGCGTTTATCATAATGAGCAAGGCCAACGCGACGGTCACCGCCGTGGCAGTGGTCAAAATTAGTAAAACATACATACTGACGGTCGTTACGCGTAAGCCTTTAAAAACTGGACGTAAATAATCGATGAGATAAAAAGAAGGAATCAAGGCCAAGCTGGTTTGAATGAATCTTGCCATAAACTTGATAATAAACTGCATCTCATTAACCACGCTATGCCGATCGACGATTGCCACAAATAGCGACCAAAAAAAGATTGCCAGCAGCCATTGCCAAGGCTTCATCATCTCCATGAGCTTGGGCATAAAAAACTCTAAGCGCTCCGCTAGTAAGGCAACCTCATCATTTGCTATACTTGAGTTCTTATTCTCTTGACTTGTCTTGTACCGATATGAACGCCAACTCTTCAAATAGTATTAATCCTAATTCAAATAAAAATTCATCTACTCCTGATTCTAGCATAGATGCTTCTATAACCAACACTCCTGCGCCGCAAAGCGCTACAAGTGGTCAAGGTCAGCAGATGTGGGGCGGGCGCTTTAGTGAAGCGACTGATAGCTTCGTTGCCGCCTTTACCGCATCCGTCGGCTTTGACCAACGCTTTGCTCGTCATGATATCCAAGGCTCAATCGCCCATGCGACCATGCTGAAAGAATGTGGCATTTTAAGTGCGGATGAGGTTGCGACCATTATCGATGGTTTACAGCAAGTGCTGCGCGAGATTGAAGCCGGTGAGTTTAACTGGTCAATTGCGCTTGAAGACGTACACATGAACGTCGAATCGCGCTTGACGGATATCGTCGGTGCGGTTGGCAAAAAACTGCATACTGGCCGTAGCCGTAACGATCAGGTTGCCACCGATATTCGTCTATGGTTGCGTGAAGAAACCGATAATATCATCGCGCTACTGGTACGTTTGCAAAGCGGTTTATTAGATTTAGCCGAACAGCATACCGACACCATCATGCCGGGCTTTACCCATCTGCAAACCGCGCAGCCCGTGAGCTTTGGTCATCATGTGATGGCATGGTTTGAGATGCTCTACCGCGATACCGAGCGTCTGGTCGATGCCCGTCGCCGTATCAATCAGATGCCGCTTGGTAGCGCTGCCCTTGCTGGCACGACCTTCCCGATTGATCGTACCATCACTGCTAAATTGTTAGGTTTTGAAGGTATTTGCCAAAACTCACTTGATGCCGTATCAGACCGTGATTTTGCCATTGAGTTTACCTCGGCGGCTTCTATCTTGATGATGCATATGTCGCGTATGAGCGAAGAGATTATCCTATGGATGTCAGCGCAGTTTAACTTTGTGCAAATCCCTGATCGCTTTTGTACTGGCTCATCTATCATGCCGCAAAAGAAAAACCCTGACGTGCCAGAGTTGGTTCGCGGTAAAGCAGCACGGGTTTTTGGTCAATTGATGACATTATTAAGCCTGATGAAAAGCCAGCCACTTGCCTATAATAAAGACAACCAAGAAGACAAAGAGCCGCTATTTGATTGCGTCGATACCTTGACCGGTTCGCTACTCGCCTTTGCTGATATGCTACCGAATATTACTCCGAATAAGGAAAACATGCGCGCCGCCACCATGAAAGGCTATGCAACGGCGACCGATTTGGCTGATTATTTGGTTCGCCGCGGTGTTGCTTTCCGTGATGCCCATGAAGTGGTCGGCAATGCCGTTGCTTTGGGTATTCGCGAGGGTGTTGATTTGAGCGATTTGTCATTGGCGCAGTTGCAGCAGTTTAGCGCTGCTATTGGCGATGATGTTTTTGACTATCTAACGCTAGAAGGCTCATTGGCCGCTCGTGACCATTTAGGCGGTACCGCGCCAAATCAAGTCAAACAAGCAGTGGTTAATGGACGTGCGCGCCTAAAAGCGTTTGCTTAAAAGCCTTTTTAAAGCTGAAGCTAGCAATAAAATTGTGCTTTAAAACCAGCGCTTTTCTCTAACACCCGCCATTGCGCGGGTGTTTTTTGTCATGCCTAATTTTGCCAGCACTAGATATAGTCAAGGAATTTTAAAATCGCTACAAGGCGATCTACCGCAGATAGTACACTGAGTACATCTAGGGCGAGCAACACCGTAGCGGTTTAAAAGTACTCCGACTATAGATTTGATGTTACCTTCTCTACACCTGATACGCTTTGCTAAATCGTGCAAGCGCGTTATGATAGATGAATACCAATATTCGACACAATAAGTTAATACCCCTAATTAGTAAGGATTGCCTGATGACTGAGACTTTTAATCCACAAGCCAATACCGTTTTTTGCCGCAAATATAAGCAAGAATTGCCAAAAATGCCGCATCCGCCATTTCCTAATAAAAAAGGACAAGAGCTACAAGAAACCGTTTCTGACAAAGCTTGGAAAGAATGGCTTGAGCAGCAAACCATGCTGATTAACGAAAACCATCTCAGCATGATGGACCCTGAAGCCAAAAAGTTCTTAACTGAGCAACGCGAGAAGTTTTTGGACAATGAAGACTATGAGCGCGCGCAAGGTTGGACACCAGAAACATAATACGCACGATGATTTTATTAATTAAAAAGAATGTCATTAATTGAAAAACTGTCATTGATTAAAAGACAGTGATTACATTAATAACAGCAAGATTGCCTCTCTACTAACAAATAGCAAATGACTAGGCATCATCCCTATAGTTTGTTAGTATGAGACTGATTTACAACACTGACAGACTCGGGGTGCGGTGTATGACAAGCTTAGTTTATAAGCTATTTCATACATTCGCTGAGAGATCACCCGCCGAACCTGATGCGGTTAGTACCGACGCAGGGAAGTCTTAAGACTATGTTTTATATACAAAGGGCGCGCAGAAATGCCTTTTTATTATTGTTCATACTTTATATGCTAGCGTTTTTACGCGGCCATGAAGCAAGCAATAAAAAGCGGCGCCTACCAATCATTTAACATGGCATTAGATTAATTTTCAATGAAAGTTGAATTTAATAATAGTGCACGTGTTTGATTATTGAATTTGTCTATCTTGCATCGTCTTGCCCCGCAGCTACTGGCGGTGTTGCTTTTATTCAAAAACCAACACGCTAGGACAGCATATGAACCTCACACAAAATACTTCAACTCCTATTGCCAAAACTTCTGACAAAAAAGCCGACGCCCTAAAAACGCCTGCCCATCGTACCGCCAATGATGCTCGCTTTGAAGAAGACGCCCGCGACTTACACCGTATCTTACCCGCTTCTAAAAAAGTCTATATCGGGGGCTCACGGCCCGATATCCAAGTACCGATGCGCGAGATTACCCTTGACCCTACACCCATCCAAGGGGTAAGCGAGTCCGAATGGGAACAAAACCCACCATTTTATGTTTATGACACTTCTGGTGTTTACACCGACCCCAATGCCGACATTGATTTGACCCGTGGTTTGCCCAAATTGCGTGAAGGCTGGATAGCTGAGCGCGGTGATACCGAGCAATTAAGTGGCTTATCTAGCTCATACGGACAAGCGCGCGCCCGTGATATCAGTACCGCTAATTTAAGATTTGCGCATATCGATAAACCACGTCGTGCCTTAGCAGGAAAGAACGTCACGCAAATGCACTACGCACGTCGCGGTATTATCACGCCTGAAATGGAGTATATCGCCATTCGTGAGACGCAAAAGCAGCACGAACTGACCGATATGCGCCAACACGATGGCGAAAGCTTTGGTGCCAATACGCCAAAAATTATCACCCCTGAGTTTGTCCGTGATGAAGTTGCCGCAGGCCGCGCCATTATCCCCAATAATATTAATCACCCTGAATCTGAGCCAATGATTATCGGGCGTAATTTTTTAGTGAAAATTAACGCCAATATCGGTAACTCAGCGCTCGGCTCATCTATCGATGAAGAAGTATCAAAAATGACCTGGGCAACGCGCTGGGGCGCCGATACTATTATGGATTTATCGACAGGCAACCATATCCATGAAACTCGTGAATGGTTGATTCGTAACTCGCCAGTGCCAATTGGTACCGTGCCTATTTATCAAGCCTTAGAGAAAGTCGATGGCGTTGCCGAAGATTTAACGTGGGAGATATTCCGCGATACCTTGATTGAGCAAGCCGAACAAGGCGTTGATTACTTTACCATTCACGCCGGCGTATTATTACGTTATGTACCGCTAACCGCCAATCGCTTGACGGGCATCGTCTCGCGTGGCGGATCTATCATGGCACAGTGGTGCCTTGCCCATCATCAAGAAAGCTTTTTATATACGCATTTTGAAGATATCTGCGAGATTATGAAGCAGTATGATGTGGCATTTAGCTTAGGCGATGGCTTACGTCCGGGCTGTTTGCAAGATGCCAATGACGAAGCACAATTTGGTGAGCTGCGTACCCTTGGTGAGTTGACGCAAGTCGCATGGAAACACGATGTGCAGGTGATGATTGAAGGCCCTGGACACGTGGCGATGAACCGCATTAAAGAAAATATGGACTTGCAGCTTGAGCTATGTAGCGACGCGCCTTTTTATACTTTAGGGCCATTAACCACTGATATTGCGCCTGGTTATGACCATATCACCAGTGCCATTGGGGCGGCAATGATTGGCTGGTTTGGCACAGCGATGCTCTGTTATGTGACGCCAAAGGAGCATCTCGGTTTGCCCAATAAAAAAGACGTCAAGGACGGCATCATCACTTATAAAATCGCCGCTCATGCTGCCGACCTTGCTAAAGGCCATCCGGGTGCACAGGCACGTGACAATGCTTTGTCCAAAGCGCGTTTTGAGTTCCGCTGGGATGATCAGTTTAATCTGGCGCTCGACCCTGATACCGCCCGTGAATATCATGACGAAACACTGCCAAAAGACGCCCACAAGTCTGCGCACTTTTGCTCGATGTGCGGACCGAAGTTTTGCTCGATGAAAATCACTCAAAACGTACGTGAGTATGCTAAAGGTTTAGATGCAAAAGAAAATCTAAGCGCAGGCGTCATGAGTGCAACTGAGATTGCTCAAGGTATGGCAAAGATGACCGAAAAATATCATGCCGAGGGTCGCCAGTTGTATAAAGAGGTTTAAGCGATTAACGTTAATGCTTAATTCACAAAAAAGCGCTACTCATAAGTAGCGCTTTTTATTGCAAACTGTTTTATCTTTATAGTAGATTAAATCTTTGATGCTTCGTAAATCTCTTTAATAGAAGTATTAATCGTATCAGCAAACTCTGCGTCGTCTTGTTGCTTACTTAAGCCTTCGGTAAAAGCACGCGAGAAGCTCGCTATCATACCGGGATTTTGCTTCAATTTTTCACAGGCGTCATGACGACTATAACCACCAGATAGCGCCACTACTTTTAGCACTTTTGGATGATCAATCAGCTCTTGATAAAATCCGTTTTCTTCAGGCAAAGTCAGTTTTAGCATCACTTGATGATCATCGTCTAAAAATTCAAGATTGTGCAAAATACTGGTTTTAAGGATGATTTCACAGTCATGTTTTTTGCTACTGTTGATATCCACTTCTGGCTCAACGATTGGCATAAAACCTTTAGAAAGAATTTGTTTTGCGACATCAAACTGCTGCTGGACGACAAGCTCGATACCATCGACACTTGGCTCATAAATGACTGAGCGCATTTTGGTGCCAAATACCGGATAATTTTTTGCTTTATCCAGCAACAAGTCTAGATTTGGCATCGGACGCATCACCTGTACGCCGTTCATGTGTTCAGCCAAACCCTTATCTACCTTTAAAAACGGTACGATATTTTTATCTTCCCATAGGTAATTGGCGGTCGGTTTGCCATTAACCTCGCGCTCCATGGTATCTTCAAATAAAATCGCGCCGAGCACACGCTCATTATCAAAGGCATCACAAGTCATGATACGCGCGCGCATCTCATGCACCAAATCAAACATCGCCTCGTCATTGTCATAAGCATCGCCGCTGACGCCATAGTTCTCTAATGCTTTTGGCGTGCTGCCACCACTTTGGTCAAGCGCGGCGATAAATCCTGAGCCATTTTTTATATGCTGTAGTTGTTTTTCGTATTCCATTGAATGGGTATCCTATCCTAATTAATAAGGGTCAAACGTTATTATAATAAGTCAATCAGCCCTCAACCGTGTGAGCCTGACTGTCAATTACCTTATCATAGGACATGCCACCTGCCTATTGTTGATAAGTTAAAATTTTGCCTATTTCACAGTGGCGAGATTAAAGCAAAAACAATACCGCTACACAGCCAATCGCCAATAATAAACCGACGATATTGATATGATTAAGGCGCTCTTTAAATACGCCTACTCCAATTAAAGTTGCTACTGCAATCACGCCGACGTTCATGCCTGTAAAGACGATACTTGGCGACTCAGACAATACTTGATGGGCGCGTATATAAGCATATATATTGCCCATATTGAGCGCGCCAAGTAATAATCCTGCGCTAAGGGCATTGCTCTGCCAGCGCACGCGAGTGCTAAGCAGGTAAACGAGCAGCAGCAAACCTGCCAGCCCAAAGGTCACAAATAAGGTTAAAGGAAACGCCGCGCCTTGTTTGGCAACTTGTTTGAATAAAATATCAATCACGCCATAGCCTAGCCAAACGCCAAACAACCAGAGTGGCGTCTGCTTTGCTTGGCTATTTATAAGCCCATGCTGCGGACGATAAACCAAAGCACCAAGCGCCAAAAACCCTAACAACAGACCAAATATGCGCGTACCCGTCAGTACTTCACCAAATAATAGAAATGCAGCAACGATAGGAATGATAAGCGATAAACGCTGAGCAGCATCGGTTGCTACCATCCCGACCGATTCAATCGCCCGCCCAAGGATAATAAACACTGCTGGCAACAAGATACCAAGCGCAATAATGATGCCCCAGGCATTGCCAAGTGCGCCGATACTACTAACATCTGGTTTTAATAACAGCCAAGTTAATAGAAATGCCACGGGATATCCCGCCACGATGGTTTGGCGAATATCGATATTTTTTTGGCGTAATATTTTTAAAAGTACGGAAACAGCGACGCTACAGAGCACCGCTATCGTTAAATACATCATCAACTTTATCCTTGTTAAGTCGCAACTTTGCGCGTTTATTATTTTTATATGAGTAAAAAATACTTATTCATTAGCTGATTTCTCGTTTAGTAAAACGTATAAATAAAGGAAAGCAATAAACTAAAAGAAATAATGGAATGTAACAAAATATTTCATCTGCAGCAATCTAATTATTGTGCGCTTGATTGTTCAGCTTACAATTAGCATGCAAGCATGAGGACGAATTTTGTTAAAATAACCAGCAATCCTAATAACAAAAGTAACGATTCACGATAGCGCTTAACGGCGTTTATCTTGGCGTACTGCTATGAATGCTCCCTGACTGCCTATGAATGCTCTATTTCGCTTTTTTGAAACTCGTCTGCCCGCCTTTCCTGAGACGCCTATGCCGCTGCCCTCGCCGCGTGAAGGTATGCTCAAATTTATGTGGGCATGTACCAAAGGGCTACGCGGTTGGTTATTGCTATTTATGATTTTGTCCGCTGGCATCGGTATCTACGAGGCCATGCTATTTGCGTGGATTGGCAATATCGTCGATTGGCTTGGCGTTTATACGCCGCAAAATCTGTGGGCAGAAAAAGGCGATATGCTGCTTTTGATACTGGCCGTGATGATTTTAAGTCCGCTTTGGATTGCCCTATCGTCATTTATTCATTTCCAAACCTTGCAAGGCGTCTTCCCGATGCAGATGCGCTGGCGTTTTCATCAGCGTATGCTTGGGCAATCGATGCAGTTTTATCAAGACGAGTTCTCAGGTCGCGTCTCTGCTAAAGTGATGCAAACGGCGTTGGCGGTGCGCGATACCGTGATGACGGTCACTGACATGTTTATGTACGTCGCCGTTTACTTTATTACTTCTGGCATTATTTTATTTAATTTAGACAGCTTATTATTGATTCCATTTATTGTGTGGTTTGTCTTGGTGTGGCTGGCGATGTGGTACTTTATTCCTAAGCTAAAGCAAACGGCGATTGTACAAGCCGATGCTCGCGCATTAATGACGGGCCGCATCACTGATGCGTATGCCAATATCATGACGGTCAAACTGTTTAGCCACTCGCGCCGCGAGCTCGATTATGCCAAAAACGCCATGGGACAGTTTTTAGGTACGGTCCATGCGCAAATGCGCTGGGTCAGCTACCTTGAGGTATCAACCCACCTAATCAGTGTGATTTTGGTCAGTAGTACGGCCGGTATCGGAATTTATTTATGGCAACAAAGTGCTGTTGGTGTTGGGGCAATTGCCGCTGCCACGGCGATGGCGCTGCGATTAAATGGCCTGACGCGCTGGATTATGTGGCAAACTGCTAGCCTGTTTGAGAGTATCGGGACAGTACAAGACGGGATGCGCACCTTATCTGCGCCGCAAACCATCGTCGATAAGCCGAACGCTTCTATCCTTAAAGTCAGCGATGGTCGTATCGTTTTTGATCATGTCGATTTTAGTTATGAAGGCGAAGACGATGCCACAGGTTTAAACAAGCATAAATCAGGCAAGCCTTTAGATAACATGAATGAAGATGCTGCTATTCCTGCTGCGGATTCTGCAGCGGGAACTTCATACGCCAAGCTATTAGATAACTTTTACTTAGATATCAAACCGGGTGAGAAAATCGGTCTGGTTGGGCGTTCAGGCGCTGGTAAATCAACTTTGGTTAATCTACTCCTGCGCTTCTTTGATGTTGATAAAGGGAAAATCTATATCGACGGGCAAGCGATTGACGAAGTTACCCAAGAATCGCTGCGTCAGCAAATCGGTATGGTCACCCAAGATACCTCGTTATTGCACCGTACTGTGCGCGAAAATATCGCTTACGGTCGTCCTGACGCAACCGATGAGGAAATCATTACAGCTGCTAAGCAAGCGCAAGCGTGGGACTTTATCAAAGATTTATACGATGATAAAGGCAATACCGGTCTTGATACCCAAGTCGGCGAGCGCGGCGTTAAGCTCTCGGGCGGTCAACGTCAGCGCATCGCTATCTCACGCGTGATGCTAAAAAATGCGCCAATTTTGTTACTGGACGAGGCGACCAGTGCACTTGATTCTGAGATTGAATTTGCCATTACCGAAAGCCTAAACGATATCATGACCGGCAAAACTGTGATTGCAATTGCTCATCGATTATCGACCATTGCCGCGCTAGATAGATTGGTGGTCATGGATAAAGGCCGTATCATCGAGCAAGGCAGTCATGATGAACTACTGGCGTTAAATGGCGTTTATGCGCGCTTATGGCAGCGTCAAAGTGGCGGCTTCTTAGGTGAAGACAGCTAATTGAAAACTAACAATAAAATGTAAGATAACGGTTAAAAAACCGCCACAAGGAAGTGTGATTTTTATGGAAACTTTTACCAAACGTATTAATATCAGTGGCAAGCAAGCGCGCTATTATGATTTAGAGCAGTTGAACCAAGCTGTAAATCACGCAGACAAACCAAACCACCATAAACGCCCGCCTGCTCATTTTTATGGTGGTAACAGCTTTACTGTTGGTACTTATGCGCCATTGTTAAATGAGCTCGCAACAGAGTTTGATTTATCGGCATTAGCGCTACGTGGCTATTGGTATGACAAACCGCAAGCGCCGCGTCTGACCCGCGAGCAAGATGCCGATATACTGATTGAGTTTTTGGACAAAACCCAAAACGCGCCTATCGTTGGTATTGGACATTCACAAGGCGCAACAGCAACCGCCATAGCAGCAGCGAAACGCCCCGATTTATTCTCGCAGTTATATCTTATCGAGCCTGTCACCTTTACTAAAAAACAAGCAACGCTTTATAACTTACTACCACGTAAAATACTGCTAAGCCGTGAACCTTTTAAAAGCACCCTAACCAAGCAAGTTACATGGGCAAGTATCGAGGATTATTATGCGCATCTGCGCGCGCAACGGGCTTATAAACGTATCAGTGATGAGCACTTAAAAGTATTTGCTGAGCAAAGTTTGATGGCCAATAATAATGGCAGCTATAGCTTGATGTTTGCCCCCGAGCAAGAGCTTGCCAATTATTTTGGTGCGCCTCATATCGATGCGGCATTAAAAAAACTGCACTGCCCTTACACCTTAATCACCGGCAAACCGACTTTGTTTATCAATGATAAAGTACGCAAACAATGGCAAGGATTTGTTCCCGCAGATAGCATTATCTCTTTGCCAGATTACGGTCATCTTTTGCCAATGGAAGCACCTGAATTGTGCGCGCAAATTATTAATGAACATTATGAGAGCAATAAATAGGCCGAGCGATGTGGAATGTAGGATATACGGAATATGAGCGATGAGCGACCTTTTTGCCCCTGCACCGACCGATAATTTCTTGCCTTATGATGGCAAGGTAAATGATTTAGGAATCGTGATTGACTATCCAAGTGCCCTATATTATGCCTTGTTGACGACGCTGCCTTGGCAATCTGATATCGTCACTTTATTTGGTAAGACCCACGTCACCACTCGGCAAATAGTATGGATGGGCGACAGCGCTGCCAGTTATCAATATTCTGGGCACAGGCGGCAAGCCATTGCATGGACAGACTCGGTGTTTCATGTGAAACATCATATCGAGCGGCAACTATTAAAAATCGGAGTTAATGCCAACTTTAATTCTTGTTTGCTAAATTACTATCCGTCTGGCGACGATGGTATGGGGTATCATGCCGATGATGAGAGGGAGCTTGGCGCGCAGCCGATTATCGCCTCTTTGTCACTCGGAGCGACGCGCAAGTTTGTCTTGAAGCATAAAAAAACTCAAGATAAAGTCGAGCTTTATCTTGAGTCCGGTCAGCTTATCGTCATGCATGGTGAGACGCAAAAATATTGGAAGCATACTGTCACTAAGACAAAAACAGTTTTAGAGGGACGTATTAGCTTAACCTTTAGGCAAATGATATTAGGTTAAGCGGGTTTGGCTTAATTTAAGCAACTCTGCCTTAGCTTGCTTTGAGCACAATCTTGCCAAAGGTATCGCCTTTTTCTAGCTCGCGATGGGCAGTAACTACTTCAGACAATGGATAGGTTTGCTGAATTTGTAAAATTAGCGTGCCATCAGCGATATCTTGTAAAACCTTTGCCATATCTTCGCCATTTGGCTTTACCGCGTAGCCGTCGACGCTCAAGTTTTTATTACTACCGGCAGCTTTTAGTTTATCAACCCAAATGGTCGGTAGCACTTTAACGCGACCAACAGATTTGAGTGTGCTCAAAGCGCGCACGCCTGCATTGTCACCGACCAAGTCCATCAGTACATCGGCTTGTAAGTCAGGAAAATCTTGGTCTTTGGTATAATCTATCCAACCTGCCAGCTTGCTTTTATCTATCAAATCATCAAGTTTGGCATATTTTTCTGGTGAGCAAATAAGCGTGACTTTGACATTATCTGACGCTACCTTTTTCAGCAAAAACTGAATCGCTAAATGTCCAACGCCGCCCGCTGGCGCGTTTATTACCACGTGTTCACCGTCTTTAATGTCGGCAAATTCTACAAACTGTAGCGCCGTTTGCCCGATACAAGGCAATGCTCCTGCTTGCTCTAATGTCACCGCCTGTGGTACTTTTGCCAGTAAATCAGCATCGACCGCCACGTATTCAGCGTAGCAGCTGCCATCAAAACTAAGGGCCGCGACGTCATCTCCAATGGTAAATTTATCGCTATTACTTTTGACCACCGTCCCTGCAACATCAAAGCCTAAAATAGCGGGCTCGTCTTTATCAAAGTTATTTTTTTGAATCGCATCGGCGCCCCAGCCTTTACCTTGACGGGTTTTATAATCGACGGGGTTGATACCAGCGTAAGCGACTTGTATTAATACTTGGTTGTCCTTTAATTCAGGAATAGCCACGCCGTCTTGATATGTCATGACTTCAGGTTCGCCAAACTCGCCTATCTGTATGGCGTGCTGCGTCGTTGGTAGGTGTTTATCAGACATGATTTTTCATCCTTGTATTATTCTAATTTCTCTTTTTCGGCTAGTTTCTTACTTGTTATCCATTAACTGATAACAGCAATTCATAACAATGCTAACTCTGCACTTAGCGGCAAATGATCCGATAGTGTTGACCAAGGCTTACCGGTATGCACCCAGGCGTCTTTTACCCTTAGATTGCGCACATAGATGCGGTCTAGACTGAGCACAGGCAGTTTTGCTGGAAAAGTCGGTAGCAATTTGCCATGACAATGCTTAAAAGCTTCGGTCATCCCTAAGCTTGAAGCGAGCCTGTCACAAGACATTTTTTTCCAATCATTAAAATCACCTGCCAAAATCAGCGGCTGTTCGGCAGCAATCTCATTACGCACATAATTGGAGATGGCTTCGTACTGCTTGATACGGTCGCGCTCAAAGAGGTTTAAATGGGCGCATAACACCACCACTGGCATCTCCCACCCTAGCGGCTGCACTTCACAGTGCAAGACACCGCGCTGCTCAAGTTTATTCACCGTAATATTGACGTTATGTTTTGGGTCTAGGGGAAAGCGACTCAACACCGCATTGCCATGATGACCGTTTTCATACTCTGAGTTTTTGCCATAGCTGTTTTGCAGTTGCAGATATTCACCAAACCATTCGTGCTGTGATTGGTCGGGGTATTCGTTATATTGCATATTGCGCTTGAGGTTTTGCCCCTGCACTTCTTGCAGGCAAAGAATGTCTGAGCCGATGATATCAAGCGCTTGGGCGATACCCTGTATCTTCACTTGGCGATTCATCGGCGACATGCCTTTATGAATGTTGTAGCTGGTTAAAACAAAAGAGGTGGTATTAGTCATAAATTTATCAGTTATAAACTCAATATGGATAGCGTAAGGGTGAACAGCGTTTTATTAAAAACTTATCAAATGACACCGGTCATCAGATAAACATGAACCTAGGTTATTATAAAAAAGAGCATTGATTCATATCGAACCAATGCTCCCATATTATACCTAAGTCGTAACGATGGCTAACTCATTAACGAATAGCAGCTATCAATTAATAGCGCGTTACCAGAGCAATTGGCTGATCTTCACCCATCAGCTCCTGCGGCATGAATACGGCTTTGCCACCGTTATGAATGACGTGTTCGATGATTTCACCAACCGCATCATCAGTCACGCCTTGGGCAGTCGCATCATCAGCCATGCTTAAAGTCTGCGCCTCTTCATCGATCATAGCCGGTTGCATGTAACCGCGACGAACATATAAAGTCTCGCCAACCCCTTGGAAGGCGCTGCGGTACACTTCTTGTAAATCCGTTTGCAGCATATTGGCACCGCGCGCTTTGTCAATTTCACCCATAGCGGCTTGATGTAATGACGAGCGATAATTTTCGACCGCTTCTTGTACGCTATCAACGATATGCTGCGCGCTGCCTTCTTCCAGATTGGTGGCATTTGAAACGGTAGCAATAATATTATCTGGACGATCACAAACATCTTTATAATAACCGATATTTTTGGTATCCCCAACGATGACTAAAGGCATTTTATGCTCGCCCCATAGCTCTTGGACGCTCTTATCTACTTGGTTAAAGAACTCTTTTAGATAGCTACTCTCGTTATTTGCTGAGCGATCAGAGCCTGCATCACCCGTTGTATATAAACCATTATTTTCTACAGGAAACGGAATGTTTTCCATATTGTTTTGTGCATCAGTATCTTGATCAAACTCTTTGACCACACGGTCGTTAGACGCTTCAATCAAGCGCGCCTTATCACGGGTTAATACTACCGTATAATAATGCACGGCGCTGGCCATATCACGCACCAAATCACGCGTTGCAAATCTATCAGAGATGATCACGCGCTCTTTGGTATCAATAGGCATACGGACGATTTGAGCATCGTCAGTGCTAGCAAATATGGCTAAGGTATCTAAGTTATAGTTGTGATTTAGGTCACTGGTTTTATTTTTGATATTTTCTAAAATAGAGGTGGCGGTACTTTTGTCGTACTCGTTATTTAGGCGCTCTTCGACGACTTTTAATTGGTTTTTTAGGGCGATAGGATCTTTTTGATTGTCAGGATGCTCACGGTGGGTTTTGACAAAAATACTGACCGCTGGATTGGCTTTGGTCTCACGTAGACTTTTAAGAGTTGCTTTCATAAATACTGCTCCTTATTTTATTATCATTGGTTGGTATTGCAAAGTTCGTCATAGAATTTGAAAATTATTTTTAATAACTGCCTTGTGTTTAATTTATTATATTAAGTCCTTGTATTACTAAGATGCTAACAACTTGTCCTCACTCCCTGTAGGGTTAATTTGCAAGTAAATGATGACGCTTTGTAAGTGAAACTTAGCTAACTATCGGTCATATCGATAATTAGCGCCGGGTTATTATCCAATTGGACATTTCTAAAAATCCCATTTGTAAAATGAACACTCTAAAACCAATTATAACGCTGGCTTGTATTTCAACCGCGACATACCCATCTTTTAGATAACCTTTACTTTAAATTACGTCTTAAACTACGTTTTAAATAACGTTCATAGCACTTTATCTAAATCAGAATAATTTATTCATTACTAACAGACCTTGACTAACAGACATTGGATACCTTTCTTTATGAACTCTATTGCTCCAGATTTACACCTTGTTGATTTTTCCAGTACCACACCTGATGCCTTACAAAGCCAGGTCATCAGTGCTATCGATGCTGCCAACCGTTTTTTAGATGAGATGTCGGCAGATAGCAATCTTAGCACTGAGCAGGCATTGGCAGAGGTGATGAGCTTTGACCATATAAACCTGGCGTTAGATCGTAGTTGGGGCATTTTGTCGCATCTTAATAGCGTGATGAGTAGCGATGAGATTCGTCATGTCCATCATGAATTGTTGCCCAAGCTGTCTGCTTATGGCACGCGTGTTGGTCAGCATCAGCCGCTATTTAGTCGCTATCAGACGATCGTCAATGATCAGGCTTTCTTTGCCGAACTAGACCCAGCGCGGGCGCGAGCGATTGAGCTTGCGCTGCGTAGCTTTGAGCTATCAGGCGTTGCGCTACCCAAAGCTGAACAAGAAACCTTTGCTGCTATTCAAAGTGAATTGTCGACTTTATCAGCGACGTTCTCAGACCATATCTTGGATGCTACTCAGGCGTATGCCTTACCGCTTGAGCAAGGCCAATTAGCAGGGTTAACTGAGAGTGGTTTGGCGCTATTAGCGGACGCAGGTGAACAGTATAAAGCGCGTGAGCTTGCCAGCGGTACGCTTACCCAAGGACAAATTGATGCGTTGCCGACGCCTTATTATGTGGCAAGCTTAAATATTCCTGTTTATCTTGCCGTCATGACCCATGCCGATGATCGCAATCTACGCGAGACGCTGTACCATGCTTATGTGACCCGCGCCTCTGAGTTTGATGCGCATACCAATGCCAAAGGTGAAGCGCTCAATAATGCCGATATCATGGGCCAAATTCTGCAATTACGCGCGCAAAAGGCCAAGTTATTAGGCTTTGATAACTATGCAGAAGTGTCACTGTCGACCAAAATGGCAGATAGCGTTGTAGAGGTTGAAACCTTTTTACGCGATTTAGCCGCGCAAGCAACCCCAGCCGCTAAGCAAGACTTAGCGCAGTTGCAAAAGTATGCGCAGGCTTATGGTATTAATGACTTGCAGCCATGGGACAGCGCTTATATTGCCGAAAAAGTAAAACAGAGCGTGTTTAGTTTATCGCAAGAGGAGATACGTCCTTATTTCCCACTACCGAAAGTGATTAGCGGATTATTTACGATCGTTGAGCGCTTATACGGTATCAAGGTACAAGAGCACAGTGAGTCTGTGTCGCGCTGGCACGATGACGTACATTTTTATCAATTATTTGACGCCGATGATCACTTGCTTGGTGGCTTTTACTTTGACTTATTTGCTCGTAGCGGCAAACGCGGCGGCGCGTGGATGAGCGGTTTTCAATCACGTTATACCTATGCGGAGCAAGACCATCAGCAGCTACCGGTTTGCTTTATGGTCGGCAACTTCACTCCTGCCCTCGATGGCAAACCAAGCCTATTGACTCACGATGAAGTACTGACCTTGTTCCACGAATTCGGTCACGGTTTGCACCATTTACTCACCCAAGTCACCGTTAGTGATGTCGCTGGTGTCAATGGCGTTGAGTGGGACGCGGTCGAATTGCCCAGTCAATTTATGGAAAACTGGGCGTGGGATGCCGAAGGGATTGCTTTAATAAGTAGCCATGTTGAAAGCGGCGAACCCTTGCCAAAAGACAAACTTGCCGCCCTACTAGCGGTCAAAAACTTCCAAAGCGGCATGCAAACCTTACGTCAAATCGAGTTTGCGCTTTTTGATTTATTGATTCATGCGCACACACCAGCCCTTGATTATGAAGGTATCTTGGCGACGCTAAACGCCGTGCGCGATGATATTGCGATTATGCAGACACCGGATTATAACCGTTTTGCTAATGGCTTTAGCCATATCTTTGCTGGGGGTTATGCCGCCGGTTATTACTCATATAAATGGGCGGAGCTTTTATCTGCCGATGCGTTTAGTAAGTTTGAAGAAGAAGGTATTTTTAACCCAACCACAGGAAAAGCCTTCCGCGAGACTATTTTATCAGTCGGTGGTAGTTTCCCTGCTAAGACCAATTTTGAGAACTTCCGAGGTCGCAGCGCCAGTATCGATGCTTTACTACGGCATAGTGGTTTTGACAATACTAAAAATGATATTGCTAAAAATGATGCTGCTGCCAATGCTAAAAGCAATGTTCAAACGACGCGCGAGGTCATCTGAATGCGCTATCAATCATCAACGCCAAAGCGCCGGTTTTTAGCAGGCGTTCGCTGCCCTAAATGTCAGGCGATGGATGCAGTGATGCAAGTAAATATCGTCATACCCGAACCTGATGAATACATCGAATGTACGCAGTGCGGACATACAGAGCACCGCCCCGATCCTGATACTATCAGTGCTAAAAACCATTTAGAGGACCAGATCGCGCGTGATGCGATGTCGACTGGTACCAGTGGGACAGTCAAATTCAAGCCATAAGCAATAAAAGCTGTATCGTCAAGTCCTAATGACACTTAGCCTATCTACCAATAGATAGGCTTTTTATTTTGAGTTTGCTATAGTATGCCTACTTATATTTTTGACATAAATCGACCATTGTATGAATAAAAAACAAACACCGCCTTTATCAGTTAAACCATTAAAAAAACAACCAGTGAAACAACGCAATAAATGGTGGCCAATTGTCATACTAGCTGTTTTCTTAATTGGCTACTTGGTTTGGAAAAACAATTCGCTAGACACTGAAAAGGCGCCGATCGAAAGCACAACACCTACTGCCGAGTCTATTGAGCAAAATAACGCTGCGCAAGCAGATACCACCTCATTAGATGATGGTGAACTAACTTTGGATAGCGATAGCTCGATAAGTACAAACAGCCAAATCCCTGATCCCAACGCTATTCTAAATGCGCCCTTGCCGGAAAATGATAGTTTAGCAAAAGAAGAAATAGATCGCTTAGAAGATGAGCGTCAGCGCTTAGCAGAACAAGAGAAGCTGGCAGCGGAACAGTTGGCAATGAATAAGCAGCTGACAGAGATGAAAGAAAAGCAAATCGCCCTCCTGGAGGAGCAAATTGCCCAATTAGAAGCTGCTGAAAGCGCGAAAAACAGAGTAGAATAATATTCATTTCACAAAGGGGCAGATAGATAAATGGCAAGTCTACAACTTACTCACGCCCCTATTTTAAATAGTAGCGCCCAATTGCTGGTATTGCCAGTGAATAACGCCGGTATTCTGTTAGACCCTATCCTTACGCGCAGCAAAAACCTGTACCCGGACAATTACCAACGCTACTTTCGTGCCTGCCGCGAGGGTAGCCTAATGGTTGGTAGCTGTTTGATGCATAAACGCGCACGTGAGCAAGCTGGGCTTGGCGTCAGTAGCAACGGTAGCCAACCAAGTTATATTGCCAACCTCGTGATATCGGATCATCCCTATCATTCACCGAGGGTAAGTTGGCTAAGCGCAGCTCTAGTCGATTTACAACAGCAACTTATCCCGCTTATCCGTTATCAAGGTATACGTAGGATTGCCTTGCTAGCGCGCCCGCTTATTGCTCATTATTCGCAAAAAAATTCTGCTCAAAATAATATTGCTGATAACGCTGAAATGACAACGTCTATTGCTTTAGACTGGCATAGCGATATCTTGCCGCTCATCAACCAGCATTTGCAAGATTTACCAAAGCTGCGTATCGATATCCACCTTCCTAAAGATATCAGCATATAAATCATTTTCTCCCTATCCTCACCTTTTTGAAGACATAAAAAAACCGCCTTGTTTGCTAATATCAGCAACCAAAGCGGTTTTTTTTATCTAACTAATTCAAAAAACGCGAATTAGCTTTGCTCGATACCTTTCATGGTCAGCTTAATACGACCACGGTTATCAACGTCTTGTACTAATACGCTGACGGTTTGACCTTCTTTTAGGTAGTCAGACACGTTTTCTACGCGCTCATCGGCGATTTGCGAGATATGTACGAGGCCATCGGTGTTTGGCAAGACGTTAACGAAAGCACCGAAGTCAACGATACGCGCAACCGTACCTTGATAAGTTTTACCAACTTCCACTTCTGCGGTGATGGCTTCAATTTTACCAATAGCCGCTTTGGTTGCTGCTTTATTTTCACCAAAGATACGAATGGTACCAGCATCATCGATATCGATAACCGCGCCAGTTTCTTCGGTTAGCTGACGAATCGTTGCGCCACCTTTACCAATCACATCACGGATTTTTTCTGGGTTGATTTCAATGACCGCATAGTTAGGGGCATGAGCGTTGATTTCTGTACGGCTTGCAGGCAGTACTTTATTCATTGCTTCTAGGATATGAATACGACCAGCGTGGGCTTGCTTAAGCGCTTGCTCCATAATATCTGGGGTAATACCTTCGATTTTAATATCCATCTGTAGCGCGGTAATACCGTCTTTCGAGCCTGCTACTTTAAAGTCCATATCGCCAAGATGATCTTCATCACCTAGGATGTCAGACAATACAGCAAAGCGCTCGCCTTCTTTAACCAGACCCATCGCGATACCCGCAACTGGTGCTTTTAGCGGTACGCCAGCGTCCATCAATGCCAAGCTTGCGCCGCAAACCGAAGCCATTGAAGAGGAACCATTTGATTCGGTGATTTCAGATACTACACGAATCACATATGGGAAGCGTTCGCTATCTGGCAACATCGCTTCAACACCGCGGCGCGCTAGGCGACCATGACCAATTTCACGGCGTTTTGGCACACCTTCACGGCCGGTTTCACCAACTGAGAAATGTGGGAAGTTGTAATGCAACATGAAATGGTCACGAATCGTACCAGCCAATGAATCAATCATGTTTACATCACGGGTGTTACCAAGCGTGGTGGTTACCAATGCTTGTGTTTCACCGCGGGTAAATAGTGCTGAACCATGGGTATATGGTAATACGCCTACTTGTACATCTAGCGCACGAACGGTTTCAAGATCACGGCCATCGATACGCGGCTTACCTGACAAGATATTGTCACGAACGGTGCGGTATTTTAACTCTTCATAAATTTCTTTTAATTCAGATACCGTATCGTTATACGTTTCTGCTTCGGCGTCACCTGCCAATGCTTCGATGATCGCTTGTTTGATTTCGTCAAGTTTGCTGTAGCGCTCTTGCTTATTGGTAATAGTATAAGCATCAGCCACTTGCTCACCAAACTGCTCTTTCATGCTGGTTTCTAACGCTTGATCGCGAACAGGCGCGGTATATTGCTGCTTAGCGGTACCAACCTCTTCTGCCAATGACGCGATATTATCAATGACGATTTGCTGCTGCTGATGACCGTATAAAACCGCACCTAGCATTTGGTCTTCAGACAATTCTTTCGCTTCTGATTCAACCATCAATACTGCAGATTTGGTACCCGCAACCACCAAGTCAAGGTCGCTGTCTTTAAGCTGCTCAAGCGTTGGGTTAAGGACATATTCGCCATTGATAAAGCCAACACGCGCTGCTGCTACCGGACCATTAAATGGCGCATCAGAAATAGCCAGCGCTGCTGAAGCACCGATGAGTGCCGCGATATCTGCTGACTGAGTTTTATCAGACGAGACAACCGTTGCCGTAATTTGAATTTCGTTCACATAGCCTTCAGGGAATAGCGGACGAATCGGACGGTCAATCAGACGCGACGTTAAGGTTTCATTTTCGCTGGCACGGCCTTCACGTTTACCATATGCACCTGGAATTTTACCAGCCGCATACATTTTTTCTTGATAGTTGACGGTCAATGGAAAGAAGTTTTGACCTTCTTTAGCATCCGACTTTACTACTGCCGCTACTAGGACAGTCACGCCGCCCATGTGAACCAAAATAGAGTTTGCTTGACGCGCGATACGGCCCGTTTCAATAACGACCTGCTGGTCGCCGTACTGGAATTCACGCTTAATGGTATTAAACATTGTCATATAATTTTCCTAATATTGACTGACGAAAGGGATATCAGCATTATAAAAAGCTGATATCTGTCATTAAAAATTCTTGGTAACTGGTTACTCGTGATTGGCTACTAATTGACGTTAACATAATTGGAAACTGGGTCGATTAGAGCAATTTTGTTACCTATTTATTTGATACCTTTATTTAAATAACGATTTCACGTTATTTGCTGACTAAAATCTGCTTTGCTAGCCACTGTTTGATAAATAATACTCATCACGATAAACCTTATAAATATTTAATCGAGCGCGAATACTACTCTCAAACTCATAAGGCATTATTTTACAGTGATTTATAGCCATTGACCAATGAAATGCCAAACTGTCTGTTTGCGCATTACCGTCATAAGCATTTCAGTATAAAAAAGTTGGTTAAAATAGGAGTTTGTCACATTAAACGTATGCCGCTAAGGCATAATTTCTCAACAGTCAAACTCATATAAATACGCATAAAAAAACGGCGTGAAACTATTCCACACCGTCTTTAGAGAAAATCTATTTTATCGAGCTTAGCAAGCAAATACCAAGTGGCTTAGCAAAAAATTTAAAATGCTGCCATATTAGCGCATAATCTTTTTTGGTTGCCATCGGTACTATTATTACCAAATTAACGACGTAGACCTAATTGGCTAATAAGGGTGGTATAACGACCAAGGTCTTTACCTTTTAAGTAGTCAAGCAGTTTACGGCGCGTGTTAACCATACGGATAAGACCACGACGGCTATGATGGTCCGCTTTGTGCTCTTTAAAATGGTTCTGTAAATCGTTGATACGAGCACTCAATAGCGCTACTTGAACTTCTGGAGAACCCGTGTCGTTTTCGCCACGTTGGTATTGAGCAATGATTTGTTCACGATCAGAATTGGTTAGCATAAATCTCTCCGGCAATGCTAAATGTATTAAGATACTTTCAATTTAAAGCATCTAGACACAATAGAATAAAAAATAAAAAGTTTAACCGTCATTCAGGACAACCCTGCATTACTAGAGTTGACCTAGTGTACGACAAACTTATCAATTAGAACGTTTAGTTAAGAATAAAGCGAAAATTAAACGTGACAGCGATTATAACAAAAAACTGCTGAACTAGCAGCAGTTTTTATAGTAGTTTTACAATTTCTGCAGAGAAAAATTGATTAAGGCCTAAATTTGTAAGACTAACGTTTCATCAACTATTTATCATTCTTAACGTCGTCCTGCGTAGCATTACCGCCAAGCTCATTATTTTCAAGAGAAGCCGTCGTTGCTTCCGCTAAACTATCTGGAATATTATCTTCTTTAGGATTGATATCTTCAGCTTGTTGTTTAATTTTTTTCTCTTGCGCGTCCATGTTGTCTTTTGAGTCGGTCATAAATACTCCTAGTTATCATTATTTTTCTACCAATTAATTTATCAATCATTAGTAAATTTAATAAAGTATAAGATTAACTATTTTTCTTCTTTAGCATTTTTTAAATTATCAGCAATACGGTCTGCAGCCGCTTCAGTATCTTCTGTATGATTGTCTTCTGTTTGACCTTTTAGGGCAGCAGTTGCTGATTCTGAACGTTGTTGCTCAAGCTTGGTATCATTCGGATTAGGATTTGACATAATAATTTCCTTTTTTGTAGTTATGATTTTAAAGTTATGGTAATTTCGTAAAATCAATATAAATAAATCGTTAATAATTAGTAGCGGCTTCTTTTAGGTTAATCTGTAAAATGTAATTGGCTTATTAATCTAAGATAACGCTTTATCAATAGCAGCCACAAAATCGTTAATGTCATCTGGATTACGTGAGGTGATTAGATTGCCGTCCACTTGCACGCTTTTATCTACAAAATTTGCGCCAGCATTCTCTAAGTCTGTCTGTAACGAGTGATAAGCTGTCAAAGTTTTGCCTTTAGCAATACCTGTATTAATCAATACCCAAGGCGCGTGGCAAATGACCGCCAATGGTTTACCTGCATTGTTAATAGCATTAATGATACTGTGCGCTTCTTCGTTACCGCGTATGGTATCGGCATTCACCGTGCCACCTGGCAAAACCAGTGCCTCATAATCAGCAACGTTAGCGTCTTTAGCAAATATATCTGCAGTAAAGGTATCACCCTTATTGACGTCCTGCTGCATCGCTTGGACTTCTTTGTCTTTATTGGTCGTAATGAGGACTGTTTTATAACCTTTATCTTTTAATTGGTTATTAACTTCTTCATATTCGGCTTGTTCGAAGTTATTATGTAATAAGAAAGCAATAGTTTTCATAGTAATCCTTATACTTTAGATTTCAATTTTAGGTATGAGTATTTTTAAAATATATCTTTTATTACTAACCTCAGATACTTTTTATATTAGTTAATGTCTTTTTATTTTTTATATTAGTTAATGTCTTTTTATTTTTATATATACTGCTTTTTTTATAATTCTAATATTTAATAAAATTCCAATTTATTATTTTTATTTTCTTATATTTTTTATATCCTTGTCTCGCTTTCCGTAGCTGACTTAACTAAGGTACAAAAAAAGCAGGTTTCACTATAGGTGAAACCTGCAATAAAATGTGATGATATGTGATTAGTGTAAACTCTTAGTAAGCTTTACCTAGTTTCAGTTAAGCTGCTTTGAAAAGGTATATCATAACTGAATCAACTTTTTAGGCTGTAAGCGCCCGTTTAGACTTACCGACCCTAAACCAATGAACTGCCCTTGCTCATCTATAAGACGAATATCTACGGGCATTTCATGAGGTAATAAGGTTTCACTATCTTCTTTGTCACCGTCATTTTCATAATACTGTTGTTCGATAGCCGTTGTAATATAGCTTCGTATATCGTCCGTCAGCTGCTCGGTGACATTTAGGCGCTGTCCCATATGAACACGGGCGCACTGCTCTGTGGTTAAGGTAAGCTCCGTATCAAGGGTGATACAAGCATCAACGGGTAATAGGTGGGTTAGGCGACTCTCAAGCGACAACGCTTCTAGATTGGCCAAACCAATCGCATTATCAATCTTAAAACTACCAACCTTTAGGCGCCGTAAAGCGGTGAGATGCCCTAGCGTGCCAAGGGTTTTAGCGATATCTTCTGCCAATACTCGTACGTATGTACCTTTCGAGCAAGTCACTGTCAACTGAATTTGTTGCGCATCGATTGCGGTTAAATCAATGGCTTTAATGACAATATCTCTTGCGGGCCGCTCAATCTCAATACCTGCTCGCGCATATTCATACAATTTTTTGCCGTCTTTCTTTAGCGCCGAATACATCGGAGGAATTTGCTGCTGTGGCCCTAAAAATTGCTGAGCAATGTTTTCTAATATGGCATGATCAAACTGTGGAATAAGTGCTTCAGCAACAATCTGCCCGTCGGCATCACCCGTATCGGTTTGACTACCCAAAAGAATGGTTGCTTGATAGGTTTTATCGGCATCGAGTTGATAGTGACTAAACTTGGTAGCCTCACCTAAGCAAATGGGCAATAAACCCGTTGCCATCGGATCGAGTGTGCCTGTATGACCAGCTTTTTTACTGTCATGGTTGGGTGATTTAAACAAATACTTCACCTTTGACACTACTTGTTGCGAGGTCATACCTTGCGGCTTATCCACTAATATTACGCCCGAGACTTTGATTTTCTCAGGCGTTTTAAGCGTTTTTGCAGCGGCTGGCGTAGAGGTGTTAGTAGAGGCGGTCGACATAATAGCTATTACTCGTTAATTTCTTGCTCATCAGACTCGTTTTGCTCAGTTTTGGTCACGGCCTTATTGATAAGATCCATCATATAGTTGCCACGCGCCGTCACTTCATCATAATGAAAGCGTAAACGCGGTGTGGTACGCGTTTTTAGACTGTGGCTTAATTCGGTACGCAAAAAACCCGCCGCTTTATTGAGGACCTTGATGCTGTCTTCATGGCTAGATTTGGTCATCGCATCGTTAAGCTCAGGCTCCATGATGGTGACATAAATATCAGCATAACCCAAGTCTGGGCTAACTTTAACGCTAGAAATAGTGACAAAGCCCGTCAAACGCGGGTCATTGACTTCGTCACGAATAAGGACCGCAAGCTCACGCTGAATCTGATCAGCTAAGCGTTGTAAACGTTGATTCATGTTATTACCTTATTGGTCATACAGCTTATTTTTATTAAAAAACTCTCATTAAAAACGCATGAACGTTATATCTAATGACATTAAACATAAAACACAATGTCCTTGCTAAAAAAGGCCTAGCAGGGTGTACCTGTTAGGCCTAAGTACAGCTGAATATTAAGAATTGTCAAACGACTGCTTTAGATAGTACGAGCGAATTCTTGGATTTCAAAGACTTCGATTTTATCACCCGCTTCGACGTCGTAACCACGAACCGCTAGACCACACTCCATACCGGTACGTACTTCATTAACGTCTTCTTTATAGCGACGTAATGATTGCAATTGACCCGTAAAGATAACTTGGTCATCACGCAAGACGCGGATAGGTTTGTTGCGATAAATCGTTCCTTCAACCACCATACAACCGGCAGCAGCACCAAACTTACTAGAACGGAATACTTCGCGAACCTCAGCAACACCCAAGATTTTCTCACGATGTTCTGGTGCTAGCATACCACTCATTGCCGCTTTGACATCATCAATCAAACCATAGATAACGCTGTAGTAGCGAATATCCATTTTAGCAGCGTCCGCTTTACGGCGTGCGGTTGCGTCTGCACGGACGTTAAAGCCTAATAATACCGCTTCGCTCGATTCAGCCAATGTCACATCAGATTCAGAGATTGGACCAACGCCTGAGCTAATCACTCGAACTTTAACTTCATCCGTCGATAACTCATTTAGAGCCGCAAGTAACGCTTCAAGCGAACCACGCACGTCAGTTTTTAAGACGATATTTAAGAATGACACATCGCCTTGTTCCATCTGATCAAACATGCTCTCTAAGCGCATCGCATTTTGACGTTCAAGCTGGCGCTCGCGCTCACGGTTGGTTCTGAAATCTGCCACTTCACGGGCTTTTTTCTCATCGGTTAAGACTAAGAACTCGCTACCAGCAGCAGGTGTTTCAGGTAAACCTAATATCTCTACAGGGATAGACGGACCAGCAGATTTGATGCGTTGACCATTTTCATCGGTCATGGCACGAACCTTACCGTAATGCTCACCTGCTAATACCAAGTCGCCCTGTTTTAAGGTACCTTTTTTAACTAGGACACTGACAACTGGACCGCGACCTTTTTCAAGTCTTGATTCTATAACGACACCTTGAGCAGCACCATCTAACGGTGCTTCTAGCTCCATTAGCTCAGCTTGTAGACTGATAAGCTCTAATAGCTCATCAATACCGTCACCCGTTTTGGCTGAGATACGTGCCATTGGGGTATCGCCGCCCCATTCTTCTGATACCACTTCTTTAGCAGTGAGCTCATTAAGTACGCGATCAGGATCAGCGCTTGGCTTATCCATTTTGTTGATAGCAACGATAATAGGCGTACCAGCAGCGCGCGCATGATCAATCGCTTCTTCAGTTTGCGGCATCATACCATCATCGGCAGCAACGACGATGACAACGATATCTGTCGCTTGAGCACCGCGTGAACGCATAGCACTAAAGGCGGCGTGACCTGGGGTATCAAGGAAGGTGATAACACCGCGATCGGTTTTCACATGGTAAGCACCGATATGCTGAGTAATACCGCCCGCTTCACCGGTAGCAACTTTCGTTGTGCGGATTTTATCGAGCAATGAGGTTTTACCGTGATCAACGTGACCCATGATAGTTACAACTGGTGGACGCGTTTGCACGTTACTGCTACGCTCATCTACCGCATCTTGCAGATCGTCTTCGACCTTAGTATCACTAACCGGTACTGGGTTATGACCCATCTCTTCAACAATCAGACTAGCTGTTGCTTGATCAATAGTGTCGGACTCGCGTGCGATTTCACCCATTTTCATGAGCAATTTGGTCACTTCGCGAGCTTTAACCGCCATACGCTGTGCCAAATCAGAAACCGTAATGTGTTCACTGATCTCAACATCGTAAACGATTTTATCGACTGGTTTTTCAAACTTATGCTGTGAGGCTTGCGTTGAGCGTAAACCGTTTTTACGGTTTTTGATTTCACGCTCGTCTTGATTCTTACGGCGACCACGACCGCGAGCACTGGTGCTACTGGTGCCGCGTTTGATTTCGCGACGTTCTTTTTCAAACGATTCTTCTAGCGCATCACCGACCAAACCTTCGGCTAACGGCTCATCTTTACGCACTTCAGTAGCCGGCTGATCGGTATATTTACCAGCCATTTTACGCATTTGCTCAAGCGTGCGCTTTTGCGCTTCTTCGGCTTGCGCGCGGCGAGTTTCTGCTTCGATTTCACGCAGGCGGGCTTCTTCTTTTTCACGAGCTTCGCGAGCTTTACGCTCAGCTGCGGTCTCAACTTTTGGTTTTGTGGCGGCAACTTTTTTCTTCGGCTGCTCTTTCGGTTTAACTTCTACCGCCGCTTTACCGCCTTTTTTCACCACTACTGAGGTTGAGATATCGTCATTCTTATCGTCTGACTTCTTGCTCGAACCTAAGCTTGCACGCATCGCTGCCAACGTAGCCGCTTGACGTTCTTCCGCCTTTTTCTTAGTAGCGGCACGCTCTTCTGCTTCTTTAGTTGCCCGCTCTTGTGCTTCAATCATGGCTTGTTCGCGCGCTGCCAATTCTTCCGCCATCTTTTCTGGATCAGGCTTCTCGAATACTTTCTTTTTGCGCACTTCTACATTAACGCTCTTAGATTTACCTGAAGAGCCGGTCACGCGTGCGGTGCTGGTCGTTTTAGATTTCAGGCTAATACGTCGCTTTTCTTGCTGGCCATGACTTTGCTTTAAATACGTCACCAACTTCTCTTGCTCAAGCTCGGTGACTAGGTCATCCTCTGCGCGAGCAGGCAGTCCAGCATCTACCAGTTGCTGTTGTACAGCACTTGCGGTTTTGCCTACCATATCTGCCAGTTCTTTGACGGTCTTATCTGCCATTTATTATCACCTACTGTCTATTATTTGCTATATGTTCAATTCAGTTGTTGGCTACAAATGATTGGGTTAAGGCTAGTATTTATAACGCATTTGATTGGATTACGTCATACCAGCCCTTATTATCGATAGCATATCACTAAAAGACAGCGATATGCAGTTACCGCTTATTCATTGAACCAAGATTCCCGAGCTTTCATGATGAGTTTTCCTGCGGTTTCAGAGTCTAAACCTTCGATATCTTCTAGATCGAAGACGGCTTGTTCTGCCAAGTCATCCACGGTAATGATGTCTTTTTGTGCCATTTTATAAGCCCAACTGACCGTCATTCCTTCAAGATCTTGTAGCTCTTGACTTGGCTCTTTCATGTTCTGTTGTTTGACCAATTCATCGGCGATAACCACTTCTTTGGCACGCTCTTGAATCATGTCAATCGCTTCGTCGTCTAACCCTTCGATATCATAGAAAGTTTCGACTGGTACATAAGCGACTTCTTCAATACTGGTAAAACCAATATCAACCAGCGCTTGGGCAAGATCTTTATCGACCTCTAAGCGCTCATAAAATAATTCGATAAAGGCCTTACTTTCGTTTTCTTGACGTTGCTGATACTCTTCCTCTAACATCATATTGAGCTTATAGCCGGTTAATTCAGAGGCTAAACGCACGTTTTGACCTTGTGAGCCAATCGCCCGCGCCAATTGATCATTGGTGCTAAAGATAATATCCGCCGTTTGCGTGTCTTCATCTAAGATGATACTGCTGACGTCCGCTGGCTCTAGCGCACTGATGATAAATTGGGCTGGATCATCTGACCAAACCACCACATCGATACGCTCGCCATCAAGCTCTTGCTGTACCGCTTGGATACGCGTACCACGCATACCAATACAAGCACCAACTGGATCAATACGATGATCGTTGGTTTTAACCGCTATTTTAGCACGCGTGCCCGGCAAGCGCGCGACATTACGAATTTCAATAATTTGTTCAGCAATTTCAGGCACTTCTTTTTGCATCAATGCTGAGAGCATTTCAGGGTGCGTGCGTGATAGTAACAATTGAGCGCCGCGGTTTTCGCGGTTAACATGGTACAAAATGGCATTGATACGAGATTTTGGGCGCAATTGTTCACGAGGTAGCATCTGATCACGTGACAAATAGCCTTCAGCGTTGTCACCTAAATCAATGATATAACCATCGCGCGTTTGTTTTTTAACTTCGCCATACATCATCTCGCCAATACGTGGCTCAAATGCGTCGGCTACTAAATTGCGCTCTGCTTCACGGATTTTTTGAATAATAACTTGCTTGGCTTGCGTAGCTGCAATACGACCAAATTCAATCGATTCGATCTGCTCTTCTTTGATATCACCAATTGACCATTCGTCTTGGTCAAGATCGGTAATCGCCAGCTGACACGCAGGCATCTCATGGTCTTCATCTGCAACCACTGTCCAATAACGATAAGTATCATAATCGCCCGTCGCACGGTCAATAGCAACCCGTACCGCTACTTCTGGCTGATCGGTATAGACTTTTTTCTTCGTGGATACCACCAAAGCATCTTCGATTGCTTCAAAGATGTCTTCAGGATTTAAGCCCTTTTCATTACTGACAGTTTCTACTACCGTTAAGATTTCACGACTCATGCTATACCTGTCCTATCGTTTTATAATTGACTTAAACTTTATCGTTAATGTGTTGACGTTATATTTTCACCGTAAGCCAAAGGCTGTTTGGAGAGTAAAATATTCATTTATCAAGCTACTGTTTTTAAACTAAGCATCTTCATAAATCAAGTTGGCTTTGTCAATATTGCTTAATGCAATCTCAAACTGCTCACCATCAGTGGCGGTTAGCTTTAAAGAAGTATCATCAATACTGTCTAAAGTACCAGTTGCTTTGCGGCGTTTTTTATCCCCTTCACCAATCGCTTGAATCAAGCGTAAGCTGACGGTTTGACCGACATAATCACGCATTTGCTCATCTGAGAAAAAGGCACGATCAAAACCTGGCGACGATACTTCTAAAATATATTCGCCAGCAATCGGGTCATGAACCTCAAGAATACCGCTCACTTGATGATTTACCGCGGCGCAGTCCTCGATAGTCACTTGCTTATCTTGGGCTTGGTCTTCTGGCAATGCCTCAATATAAATGCGTAACAACGAGCGACGACCTTGTGGCGCAAATTCAATACCCCACAGCGCCACATCACAAGCCGCTACCGCAGGCGCAATAATATTGGTCAGTTCTGTAACTTTTGTCGAAAGCTTCATAATCTATTTATCTTTTCTTATCCACGTAACTATCGTACTAAGCAAACTGTATTTTATATCGTAAAGCTTGTATTGATAGCACTTTGTTGTTTATCGATAACAATATTTATTGTTAATAATTAACTTTTATAAAAACTGGCTGCCGTCAAATTAAGACAATTCGCGCCTTAACTTATAAACCTACATTGTTCTTAACGCTTAAACGCGTCACTATATAAATAAGATGTTTTATAACTCGTGCTTTTATATAAGGATGAGCCTAGAAAACATCAAGCTCAACCAGACAATGCTTTTATTATGTATAAAGCAGAACTATCGGTAAAGGTATGAGAAGTAAAGGATAGTACGCTTAACAAGCATCGCGGCGAATGACGATGGATAACGAATAGCATCGTACTCTATAGAAATAGAGCTTAGCATAAGTAGGACAGATATCGCGATAACACCGACCATCAGATACAAAAAAACCCACAAACATAATGGTGGGCTAATCGTTACTGACAAATTTAGTGTACAAAACATCAGTATAAAAAGTGGTAGCGGGGGCTGGATTTGAACCAACGACCTTCGGGTTATGAGCCCGACGAGCTACCAGACTGCTCCACCCCGCATCAATCTAGAACGCATATTATAGAGAGGTTTTATAGGGCTGTCAATACTTATTTTAGATAATAATCAAATTAAGCATTGATGACGATGAACCCTGCTTTCTATAATGTTTGAGTACAATAACGTTTAAGTAAAACATCATACCGATAAAGCTTGGTGCGATTGGGGGGACTTGAACCCCCACAGCTTGCGCCACCACCCCCTCAAGATGGCGTGTCTACCAATTCCACCACAATCGCATTTTTCTTACTACTCTGCTTTTGAGCTTTAACCTTTTATAACCGATGCATAAGGAAGGCAACGAAAGTTAAAGACGGCTAAAAACAGAGAAGCATTGTAAATCTAACGTCTTAAAATAGCAAGTACTGCCTGCATTAAAAGATAACGGTTAAAATTATCTGTCAAAAAATTAAGACAGACTTTAACGTAAATATAGTTACTGAGGATTTTGTGTCAGCGGGCGTGGCGTTTGCGGCGCTGATACTGGCGCATCTAAACGAAACTGGTCTTCTGCTTGTTTACGTGCATGTACGGCAAGCGTCATACTGGTGATAAAAAATATCACCGTTAATACTGCAGTGGCACGCGTCAAAAAGTTTGCAGTGCCGGCAGCGCCAAATACGGTACCCGATGAACCCGCTCCAAAAGAAGCTCCGGCGTCTGCCCCTTTACCATGCTGTATCAAAATCAAGCCAATCATGGCAATTGCCACGATAATGTGCAGGGCTAATATAAACGTAAACATGGTGGCCTCTTTTGCCGCGTAATGACGACTGATAACGTAAAATAAATCGTAGGATTAAATAATGTAAATAACTGGCGTTTAACGATTGACATCTAATATGGCCAATAACGCCAAACCAGTTGTGTAAATAAAGCAATTATCTAAATAAGGCGCATTGTACACGATTGCAAGGGCACTGTTAAAGCCACTTTTGCCAACTGCGAAAGACATTTTTTGAGCAAAGTCATTGTTCAATATGGATTAAATTGTAATTTTACTGAATACGACTACGCTTTATTGCCGCCAAAAGCCTTAGCAATCGCTAAAAAACTTTCTGCTTTTAGCGATGCGCCGCCAACCAATGCCCCATCAATCATGCTATCAGCAGCAAAACTGTCGGCATTGTCAGCATTGACGCTACCACCATATAAAACCGTTATGTTGTCTAATTCGCCATTGAAGCTCGCAAGGGTTTGCTTAATATGTTGATGCGTCGTACTTACTTCAGCGACGGTTGGTACTTTGCCCGTGCCAATTGCCCAAACTGGCTCATAAGCGATGATTAAACGCTCTGACAAGTCTGTAGCAAGTTCAGGATTTTGCGCAAGTAAATCTTTAATCACCGCTAATTGCGCATCAATGACTGCCAGCGTTTCTTTGGCATCGTACTGCGCTTGGGTTTCGCCAATGCAAAATATGACGCCTAAGTTTTGCGCGAGGGCGTGAGTCATTTTTTGCAATAAGCAATCATGAGATTCTTGATGGTACTGGCGGCGTTCAGAGTGACCTAATATCGTCCATGTTGCGCCAGTATCAGCAACTTGCTGCGCTGAACAATCACCAGTATAAGCGCCAGTACTGGGACTATAGGCGCTTATATCTTGAGCGGCGCTCAGTATTGAACTACCTTTTAGACGCTCACTGACAGCGGTTAAATGAATCAAACTCGGGGCGACCATCAATTGACAGTTATCGATATCCGCCTGCTCTTTTGTGCTAACAGCCGTTAATAAGTCATCTAGTAGCGCCTTGACGTCATGGCTCGTTGCTGGATTCTGCTTCCAATTCCCAATTACCCAAGCTTGCATACCCATTTACCTTATCTTATGTATTGCTGCCAATATGGCTCATATGCGCGCAAGTATAACAAATATTTCCCAAGTGCTATAGTGCGTTGCTATAGTATGAGGTGCTTAGCATTGGAACCGATTTTGCATAAAATTATTTTAAATAAGTATTTGCCACATTGACGTTTTTTGCAGATTAGTCATCTTATACGCTATATAAAATCTTTTAACTCTAAAAAATTCCTATATCATTCTATTTATAAAAAATAAAACCAAGGCAATCAATCAGTTGTTTTTAGAATAAATGTTACTAATCAATGTAACGATTATAAATAAACTACTGTTGTTATATATAGTAGATGCTTTGGTTTTGGTAAAAAATACAGCCCATTTGGTATCACGCATAGAGAGGTCTTAATGTCTATCACAGCCAGTAAGTACGGTGGTTTAGCGCAGCAGTTGATTAGCGAAGGTATCGTCAGCGAAGCACATATGAAAACCGCGCAAACAGAGTCGCAACAGCAGCAAATCGGATTGGTGCCTTATTTGGTTGACAATAAGTTGGCTAATGCTTATCAGGTCGCTCAGATGCTATCACAAGCGTTTGGTGATCCTTTGTTTGATCTTGATGCCCTAAGCTCAGACGTCATTCCAAAAGACTTGGTTGATGAAAAAATCGTACGTAAGTTTAACGCGTTACCACTGTTTAAACGCGGGCAACGCTTATTTGTGGCATTAAGCGATCCCACCCGTATCGATGCCATTGATGCTATTGCTTTTAACTCGCGCCTGTCTATCGAGACTGTTGTTGTTGAAGAAGATAAGCTCAAAAGGCGTATTGAGAATCTATACGCTGATACCATGCAAAGTTTTGATAGCTTTTCTGACAGCGATTTAAATATTGGCTTTAATGAAAGCGAAGAAGATGAAGGCGAAACCAAACTCAGCGACGGCGTTGATGAAGCGCCAGTTGTAAAATTTGTCAATAAAATGTTGGTTGACGCCATTCGTATGGGTGCCTCAGACTTACATTTTGAGCCTTATGAGAAAACCTATCGCGTACGCTTTCGTGTCGATGGCGTCATGCAAAAAATGGCCAGTCCGCCGGTACAGCTTGCGGGTAAAATTGCCGCGCGTCTAAAAGTCATGTCACAGATGGACATCTCTGAGCGCCGTATACCGCAAGATGGCCGTATCAAGCTTAAAATCTCGAAAGATAAAGCCATTGATTTCCGGGTAAACTCCCTACCTACCTTGTTTGGCGAAAAGCTGGTTTTGCGTATTTTGGATCCGTCCTCAGCCATGCTTGGTATTGAAGCTTTAGGCTATGAGCCCGACCAAAAAGAGATGTTTTTAGAAGCCTTACATAAACCGCAAGGCATGCTGCTGATTACAGGTCCTACTGGTTCTGGTAAAACCGTCTCGCTCTATACGGGTATCAATATTTTAAATACTGGCGAGACCAATATCTCAACGGCAGAAGACCCTGTCGAGATTAACCTTGAAGGTATCAATCAGGTCAACGTTAACCCCAAAGTCGGTTTAACCTTTGCCAATGCGCTTAAATCATTCTTACGTCAAGATCCTGATATCGTCATGGTTGGTGAGATTCGTGACCTTGAAACTGCCGAGATTGCTATCAAAGCAGCGCAAACTGGACATATGGTGCTGTCTACCCTGCATACCAACTCTGCCCCTGAAACCTTAACGCGTTTGCGCAATATGGGTGTTGCCTCATTTAATATTGCCACCTCAGTCAACTTAGTTATCGCTCAGCGACTAGCTCGGCGCTTATGCAAAAATTGTAAAAAACCCATCAATCTTCCGCGCCAAAGTCTACTTGAGCTTGGTTTTACCGATGCTGATTTAGACAATCCAGATAACCTCATTTATGAACCTATTGGCTGTAATGAATGTCGTGAAGGCTACAAAGGCCGTGTCGGTATTTATGAAGTCATGAAAGTCAGTCCCGATATTTCACGCATTATTATGGAAGATGGTAACGCCATAGATATCAAAGATGCTGCCCTTAAAAACGGCTTTAGAGATTTACGGCGCTCGGGTATTTTAAAGGTACTGCAAGGGGTAACCAGTATTCAGGAAATGATGCGCGTGACTTCTGAATAGCAACCGTTGCAAAATTAAAATTCTAATTCGTGATTTTAAACCTTTATACTTATAAACTAGCAATGTTATCTAACAGATGTACTTAAATATAAAACATATATATACTGGCTTTTCTTATAGAAATGAAGTATGCCGAAATGAGGTATTAAATTTGACATACTTTTATCGGTTTATAACGTCTTTATTAGATGAATTTTGAGGGTATCAACATGGCAAAAGCTAAAACCGACATGCTATTAGACTTTGTCTATGATGGAGTAAACCGGCGCGGACAAAAAGTAAAAGGCGAAACCACCAGTCGTAGCTTGGAGTTGGCGAAAGCCACTTTGCGCAAACAAGGTATCACTGTCAAAGGTATCAAGAAAAAACCCAAGCCTTTATACACTTTTAAAAAGTCTATTAAACCGATTGATATTGCTATTTTTGCCCGGCAGTTGGCCACTATGATGAAAGCTGGCGTGCCGTTAACCCAATCCTTTGAGATTGTTGCTGACTCTCTTGATAACCCGAGCATGAAAGATTTGGTCTTACAAATAAAAGCCGATATCGAAGCGGGCGGCACTTTTGCTTCGGCACTGCGTAAACATCCGCGCTATTTCGATGATCTGTTTTGTTCTCTTGTAGACTCTGGCGAGCAGTCCGGTTCGTTAGAGACCATGCTAGAGCGCGTTGCAACCTATAAAGAAAAAAGTGAGCTGTTAAAAGCCAAAATTAAAAAGGCAATGAAATATCCTATTGCCGTGATTGTCGTTGCTATTATCGTCACTATTATCCTACTGGTTAAAGTTGTTCCTGTATTTGCCGATTTATTTGGTTCATTTGGTGCCGAACTACCGGCGTTTACTCAGATGGTAGTAGGGATGTCAGAATGGATGCAATCTTGGTGGTTTATTTTAATTGTACTGATTGGTGGCGCCGTCATTAGCTTTTCAGAAGCTAAAAAACGCTCTAAGAAGTTCCGTGACTTCTTAGATCGGGCGGTATTAAAAGCACCGATATTTGGCAACATCGCTTATCAAGCGGTTATCGCTCGCTTTGCGCGTACATTATCGACCACCTTTGCTGCTGGTGTACCCCTCATTGATGCTTTAGATTCTACCGCTGGCGCTGCAAATAACGTGGTCTTTTATAACGCCATTCAGCAAATAAAAAACGATGTTTCAACCGGTCAGCAATTGCAATTTTCGATACGCTCAACAAACTTATTCCCAAGTATGGCGATTCAAATGGTTGGTATCGGGGAAGAATCAGGTAGCTTAGAAGAGATGCTCGATAAAGTTGCGGTCTATTACGAAAACGAAGTCGATAATGCTGTTGATGGTTTGACCAGCTTAATGGAGCCATTAATTATGGCGGTGCTCGGTGTGTTGGTTGGCGGCTTAGTGATTGCCATGTATTTACCAATCTTCCAAATGGGCTCAGTGGTAGGCTAACAGCCACTGCAAGGAAAACGATTTCATGCAATTTATTCAGTTATTACAAGAAAATATGACTCTTGCCTTAGTCGTATTTGGTCTACTTGGTCTTTGTGTTGGCAGCTTTTTAAATGTGGTGATTCATCGGACACCGCTCATGATGGTAGCGGCGTGGCGGCAAGAATGTAGCCAGTTTATGGCTGAGCAAGCAGACATGCCGCCTGAACATACGCAACCACTGGCAAACATCGTCGCTGCTGACCCTTCTATTACATTAAGCACACCGGCTTCACGCTGTCCGCACTGCGCTCATAAAATAAAGTGGTATGAAAACATCCCTTTAATAAGCTGGCTTATATTACGTGGTCGCTGCTCAGACTGTAAAGCTGCTATCGGACTGCGTTATCCTATTGTAGAGCTGGTGACTGCGCTGCTATCTATGCTGGTCATTTATCAGTTTGGCGTCAGCGCCGCTGGATTATCAGCATTAATTTTAGTCTGGACGCTGGTTGCTTTAACGGGTATTGATTTTGATACTCAGCTATTGCCAGATCGCCTAACCTTTCCATTGGCGGGCTTAGGATTGGCGGTAAATTCGCAAGGTTGGTTTGTCTCACCTACGCAGTCAATCTGGGGACTTTTACTTGGTTTTTTATCTTTGTGGGTGGTGGTAAAAATCTTTTATCTCATTACGAAAAAACACGGCATGGGACAAGGCGATTTTAAATTACTGGCAGTATTGGGTGCTTGGCTTGGGCCTACGATGTTGCCGTTAATTATCTTACTGTCGTCACTGCTTGGTTCTATCGTTGGGATTATTTTGATGAAAAAACAAGGGGAAAGCCGCCCTTTTGCCTTTGGTCCTTATATCGCGATTGCCGGTATCATTGCATTATTATACGGCCCAGATATCGTCAATTGGTATCTAGGAATGTACGCTTAAACCCCTATACTGACGCAAGTAGACGCGCAATTTCTCAAAAATGCGCTTTAACCTGCTAGAATAGGCTATTGGTATATTGTAGCCTCCCTCTTCTATCGGTTAAATAAGTCATTACTATGTCAAATTATGCCTCATCTTCATCTTATTCCTATCAGCCACAGTCGCCCCAAACCAAAAGCAAGACGTTAGTTGTCGGCTTGACCGGCGGTATCGGCAGCGGCAAGTCGGCGGCAAGCGATTGGTTCGCGCAGCAAGGGATTGATATTATTGATGCAGATGTGATTGCTCATCAAGTGGTCGCTAAAGGCAGCGACACTTTACGCAAAATCAAAAGAAAATTTGGTGATTGGGTATTAAACGATGATGGGGAAATGGATCGCGCCGCCGTGCGTACTCATGTCTTTACCCACCCTGAAGCCTTAATTGAGCTTGAAGCCATCACCCATCCAGCGATACGCGAAGCGGCAAAATTGCAACTAGCAGCCAGTACGTCACCATATGTTGTGCTCTCAGCACCTTTGCTCATTGAAGGTGCAGAAGCAGGGCTTGCCAACTTATGCCAGCGTATTTTGGTAATGGATGCCACCGAAGAAACTCAGCTTGCGCGTGCCAGCCAGCGCGATGAGCAAAGCGTACAAAAGATAAAAGCCATCATGATTAATCAGCTCAGCCGCGAAGAGCGTAATCGTCATGCAGATGATGTGGTGCTTAACGAAAGCGATCTTGCGGCGTTATATTTACAGCTTGAGCCATTACATCAAAACTATCTTACGCTTGCCCAGCAGCTAAAGTTCGCTGCCGATTAATCTCATAGAGCGCCATACCGGTCGCCACACTCACATTTAAGCTTTGCAAGTTACCATGCTCGTTGCCTGACATCGGAATATAAACCAGCTCATCGCAGCTCTCCATTGTCAGGCGGCGCATGCCCTCGCCCTCAGAGCCCATAATAATCGCAGTTTTACCCGTCATATCAGCGGCATGTATTGGCTTTGCTTCTGCATTTAATGCGGTTCCAAATACAAAGACGCCAGCGTTTTTAATCTTGCTTAACGTACGAGCCAAATTGGTCACACTAACGATAGGCATCATCTCGGCAGCCCCTACCGATACTTTCGCAACGGTTGGCGTCAGGCTTGCCGCATGGTGTTTGGGGCAAATAACGGCATCAACGCCCATGGCCACTGCAGTACGTAAGCAGGCGCCAAAGTTATGCGCGTCGGTAATTTGGTCGAGAACCAATAATAAGCACTGCTCACGCTTAGCAATGGTATCCAATAAACCTTCGTCAGCGAACCCTAACGGACGCGCATTAAGCACCACGCCTTGATGTTGCGGGCTGCCGCACAGCTGAGTAAGCTTATCTTTTTGTGTCGGTTGAATACTAATACCATTATCACGTGCTTGCGCCATGATCGCTTGCACATGGCTGTCGCTCTCACGTCCTTGTTGGACAAATAAGCTGAGCCCATCAAGCGGGCGGTATTCGAGTAAGGCTTCAATCGCGTGAATGCCATAAAAATAGCTGGGTTTTGCCATAGGGAATCTACAATATAAAAGTGGTATCGCGTACGGCGATAAAAAATAGGAAATACAGTTAGTCCTAAATAAAATCAGTACAAATATGATAACGCGCTACTGGTATTCATTACTGGTATTCATTTTCCTCGCTTGCTATGCCTACGCAGACAGAGGCTGCGCAAAATGAATGCCAGTAACTCTATGTTCATTTTGTAGCGGACCGCCTATATAACGATAATTGTAGCAATTAACGCGTGGCGAAACGAAAAATTATTAAAATAATTGCCAAAAAAAAGAAATAAACCTTGGCGTAAGATTTATTTCTTCTAAATTGTTTATTTAAAGGTGTGGCAAGTTGTCTTGTAACACCTGTAATCGTATGATTTTTTAGCCAGCTTAACCTTCTAAATGACAGATATACTGCACGATTTCTTCTGTACGCAAATTAAAACCACTATTGCCTTCGACTACGAATGACTGTCCTGCGCGGTAGTAGCTAAATTCTTCCTCACCGTTTATTTTGACCTCACACTCACCGCTGATGATTTCGATGCGCTCCGAAGTATTGGTGCTAAAGTGATAGTGCTCAACCAAATTGTCGCAAGGCAAAATAACCCCGAGCGTTTTATGGCGACCGTCCTCAAACATAATGGTATGGCTTGAGCAACGACCATCGTAGGATATCGTGGCTTGAGCATTGACTGTTACATTGGTAAATTGCGCCGCTGTCATAGTGGCTTCCTTATCAAATAATTATTGCCAAACTAAAAGACCAAATTGAAAAACTAAATAGCAGAATAACTCATCGCTTAACTGACAGTTCTATTACAACTTTTTGACGATTCACTCTATATTTAGCTCGATATAACTGTTAACCAAATAAAGACTCGCATAGAGAATACACTATGAAAAGTAATGATGAAACGCTTACTTTGTCTAGCATGAACTCACCTCTCGTCTTTTACTAGAAACATCATAGATAGCAGATGGTATGAAAATCTGGTGGTAAGAGTTTATCATTATGTGAGATTATGCTACCACATTATATCTATAAAGTTTGTTACAGCCACTAGGAAAGTTGTGCTTATTGTTAAATGAATACCTAGCTTTGCTTACCTTTAAAATTTGTATTTCCTACCTTTTGCCACCATAATATTTGCCAATTGTCTTTATCTTATTAGCACCATTTACCAAAGCTGTTTTTCTTTATTTATCCTATTGTAGACCTAAAAATCAGCCTAATTGCTGATATTTATTGTCTGCCATGAGAGGCGTTGATGCTCGTATCATTAACTTTACAGCAGTTTGCATTGATTGCTCAGCATGAGCTGAGCATGGCTGAAGGCTTCAATGTCATCACCGGTGAGACAGGTGCTGGCAAGTCATTATTACTAGATGCTCTGTCTTTGTGCGTAGGCGAGCGCGCTGATAGTGCCATGGTCAGGCACGGCGCGGCGTATGCTGATATCTATGCGCAGTTTGATGTAGAAAATAATGACGTCGTGGCAGAATGGTTTGCCAAAAATGAGCGCTCTTTAGAAGAACCTGAAGTCTTGATTCGCCGTCAGCTTAGTAATACAGGGCGCTCTAAAGCCTGGTTAAATGGCACGCCGGTCAGCTTAGCGGAATTAAAAAGCTTGGGCGCTTTATTGGTAAACATTCATAGTCAACATGCTCAGCAAGCCTTACTAAAGCCACAATTTGTGGTGCAATGGCTTGACGAGATGGCACAAATCACGCCACTTGCTGTACAAACGGCCAGCAGCTATCAAGCTTATCAGCAGCTCAAACGCCGCGCTGATGATATCGCCAGCCGCGAAGCTCAGCGTCAAGATCGCATTCAATTGTTGCAAAGCCAGCTTGCTGACATTGCGCCGCTACTCGCAGTTGATTATGCAGAAGTTGAAGCGGAGCACGAAGAGCTGTCTAATATCGAAGCGTTGATGACGGAGGCCAGTCACGGTTTACACCTGCTCGATAATGACACCGATGAGCCCGATGTCATGACCTTGCTCGGGCAAGCGATTAAGCTTTGCGACAATCAAATGAGCGTCAGTCAAACCTTTGAGCAGGCGTCCGAACAGTTGCATTTGGCGCAGCAGCAAATCACTGAGGTCACAGGCTTGCTATCGGATTATGCTGAACAGCAATTACCCGACCCTGAACGCTTGCAAACACTCGATAGCTTAATCAGTCTTGGGCACCGCTTGTCGCGTAAGCATGGCCTGCCCGCAAGCGATTTGATTGATGAAGCAAAGCAGTGGCAAGCGCAATTAGAACAATTAGAAAACGAGCCAAGTAGCGATGCGATGGCAGCGCAAATCGAGCAAGCATGGCAAGAGTATTTGTCACTTGCCACTGAGCTTAATAAACAGCGCTCAAAAGCGGCGCCAAAAGTCAGCAAACAGCTCATTGCGCAATTACAACCGCTTGCCCTGCCAAATGCGCGCTGCGAATTTGTCTTTACCAAAAAGACCGACCCTAGCCAGTATAATGGTCAAGGCTGCTATGATATCGATTTGTTGTTTAGCGCCAACGTCGGTATGCCCATGCAGCCGCTACATAAAATTGCCTCAGGTGGTGAGCTATCGCGGATGGCACTGGTGATGCAAGTATTGCAAGCGACCAATGCTAATAATAATGCTGCCAAGCCAATGCTCGTCTTTGATGAAGTCGATGTTGGTATCAGTGGCGGTACGGCGCAAGTGGTTGGTGAGCTGTTACGCGCGCTTGGGCAGACGCAGCAGTTATTGGCCATTACCCACCAAGCGCAAGTTGCGGCGCAAGCGCATCAGCATATCTTGGTACAAAAACATCATGATGAGCAAACCGAAAGCGAGCTATTAATCTTAACCGATAGCGCGCAAGTCGATGAGCTGGCCCGTATGTCTGGCGGGGTGACCATCACGGATGTCACCCGTGACCATGCGCGTAGCTTATTAAGCGATGTTAAATAATGATTATTGATTGATGGTTATGAAATGGTTGGCAGCTAAATGATTAATAGCAAATTACTCACAAATAATCGCTAAACATTTGCTTTAGTTGATTTTTTACGCCTAAACGCCATATAGTGGTCTATCCTCTTAATAATTTCACCTTTAATATTAGGTTGCGTTTGTTTCTATGTCTAAAGCCAATTTGACCCATCATTTCTTAATCGCGGCGCCCGAGCTGTCAGACCCACGGTTTGAGCAGGCGCTGATTTATATCTGTCGCCATGATAAACATGGGGCGCTTGGTCTGATGGTCAATCGTCCGATAGAGCAAGCGCGCGTCGGCAAACTGCTAGAAGACTTAGGTATCGAAGTGACCGATCCGCAAGTAATGGAAGATATGGCGCTAGAAGGGGGTCCTATGTATCCAGAAGTCGGTTTTGTCTTGCACACCGGTCAACCAGAATGGGCGTCTTCTTTTGCTATCTCAGAAAACGTCTGTATTACTACCAGCCAAGATATCCTAAAACGCATCGCTGCTGGTCAAGGTGTTGGGCATTATCAGCTGTGCTTAGGTCATACCAGCTGGGGAAAAAAGCAGCTCGACCAAGAGCTTGCGAGTGGCGACTGGCTCGTTTGCCCGGCTGATTTAAACTTATTGTTTGATACGCCATTTGCAGAACGCTGGCAAATCGCTGCCGATAAGATTGGCGTTAATTTTGACTATTTGAGCAGCGATATTGGTCATGCCTAGCGTTATATATTAAGTGCTATATACTGAGCAGCATTTGCTTCATGAAGACAGAAATAGGAAATACCCCAAATTATGGTCAATAGTATTCTTGCAGATAGCGCGGGCACTATAACTACTGATAGCACAGACGTTATAAATGCTGATAGCGCTACAGAGCCAACGATTAAGCCGCACCTTATTTTGGCACTCGATTATGGCGTTAAAAAGATGGGCATGGCGCTAGGCAACTCTATTACCGAGACGGCGCGCGCCTTTGATATTTTGGCGATGAATAATGGTCAGCCGGATTGGAACAACCTGCTTGGTATTATCAAGGTGTGGGGCGTGGCAAAAGTGGTGGTCGGATTACCATTAAACATGGATGGGAGCAGCTCAATGCTGTCCAAGCGGGCGCATAAATTTGCTCGTCGGTTGGCGCACAGAATTATGGAGCAGCATCTACCAGTGGTGGTGAGTCTCTGCGATGAGCGCCTGACCTCGGTAGCAGCACGGGAAATTGCGTGGGAAAACGGCTGGATTCAAAACGAGCGCGATCCGATTGATGATATCTCCGCTTGTATCCTAATGTCGACGTATTTTGCTGATCCGAGTAGCAGTATCGCTATCGACGCCATTAAAGCGGATTAATAGTAGGGTAAAGCCATGACTAACCTCCCCCTCTTTTTTTATATCGTCTAAACGAATAAATGACTGATTAATATGACCACTGTCTCAGACCAATCTTTGCAAAACAAGTCGCAACGTGGCTTTGCACCGCTCGCGATTGCACGTATCAAAGGCGCTCAGCGAGCAAACCAGATAGCGGTTTATCTTATTTATGCTGCTATCCTCGCCTTTATGGTCTTTGGCACCATTGCTAGTATCAAAGCCTTTCATGACAATCAGCTGCTTTATCAATTGTTCTATAACCTGCCCTACGCTTTGGTGGCGCTCACGATTCCTATTACTATTTATGATGCGCTGGTGATTTATCGTTATCGCTTAAATCAGCCGTCAATGATTGCCATGAGTATTGGTGTATCGACGGTTATATTACTTGGCGGGCTATTATTTGCTGATACTGCTTGGTTAGGTTTGGCATGTTGGCTTGGGGTGGCGTTTTTATTTAAGGTGAGCTTTAAGCGCTTTTTTAACTTTTTAGACGCTGAAGAAACGTCTGAAAATGTTAAAAAAACATAAAACTTCCTGATAAAAATGCCATCACTAATAAAGAACTGAAAACATTCACCATATTTTATTGATTTAAAAAACGACTATGACAACTTCAACATCTGATAGTACCATTCAACATCATTTAGATACCCAAGGGCTGATTTGCCCTGAGCCGTTGATGATGCTACATCGAACCATACGTAATGCCGAAGCTGGCGCAGTGATTGAAATACTCGCCACTGACCCTGCGACCACTCGCGATATTCCTAATTTTTGCCGTCATTTGGGGCACGAGCTTGTAAAGCAAGAAACGCTTGCTGAAAATGTGCCTTTAAATGTTGATCCGGATGAAATCACAATTGCGGACGATGATGATGCGCCTATTAACGCCACCCTTTATCGGTATTTGGTCAAGAAAAAGAATGCTTAAAGCACTCATAGCATCAGCGCACTAATAGCATCCAGATATCTTTGCTTTGTACGAAATATATCATTCACAAATTAAAGGTAGATAGCATGTTAGCACCCCAAAAGCAGTATGTGCAGTGGCTCGAAAACAAAGACGGCAGCGAGACGTTACATCACGCACTTTGGGTGTCGGAAAGCAATCATGCGCCACCTGCGCGTATTGTATTGGTCGATGATAAAACGACCGCCGATGAGGCTTATCGCTTGGCTTGCGAAGGCACTTCACTACTGTGGCACGGTGACTTTCATAATGCACGGCAATTGCTACAAGCGCTCAATCGACGCATCGAGCGTACCAATGAGCGCTCTGAGCTACGTAAAATGAAAAAAGCAGCAAATCAATCTGCGAAATCCAATAAAAATGTAGATAAATCTTCAGAGTTATCCAAAGACATTCCTAACTTATTTCATCAGCAGCGCCAATTGCAAGCCCAGCGTGCGCGCATATTAAGCCGTCTGCTACTCGAGCTTGATGCCAATTATGTCAGCCAATTACGCCGCGCCCCTGATATGAGTGCAGCTTGCATAGCTGCTTTTGGTCAGTTGGATAATGAACTAAATGAGTCGTATGTGCTGTCGTTTCGTGACCTACAAGGAGCGCTTGGTGCAGCGCAGTGGCGCGAAAAAGGCGTTCCGATTGATGGTTTAGATTTATCAATATTCCCGCATTATGGTGTCTTTGCCCCAACCCGCCATGAATATGTACAGCTATTACTCGATGCGCCACTGCCAGATACTTGTGATGTTGCTTATGATATCGGTACGGGCACTGGCTTGCTGGCAATTATCTTGGCGCAGCGCGGTGTTCCACAAATAATAGCCACGGATTTGAATCCACGAGCTTTAACCTGCGCCAGCGAAAATTTTACGCGATTAGAATTAGCTAATGTACAGTTGCAACAAGCCGACCTTTATCCAACTGATGCACCACTCGCCAATCTGATTGTCTGTAATCCGCCTTGGTTGCCTGCTAAGCCCAGCTCGCCGTTAGAGTATGCCGTTTATGATGCCAATAGCAAAATGCTGCGTGGTTTTTTGCAGGGGGCGAAAGCTCATTTAGCTGAGCATGGAGAAGTCTGGTTGATTCTGTCGGATTTGGCTGAGCACCTGCAACTGCGCACTCGTGAGGAATTATTAAGCTGGTTTTTTGATAGTGGTCTGAAAGTAAAATACCGCCTTGATACCAAACCTAAGCATGGTCGCAGTCAGGATGAGTCTGATCCGCTATATGCGGCGAGGAGTAGCGAGGTTACTTCTTTATGGTGCTTAGAGCCTGCCTAATCTTTAATAATTGATAATTAATCATTGAGAATTAAATTATGAGCCGCGACCGCGCCGTCCAACAGCGCCAACCTAAAGCACTCGCCGTCGATGACGAGCCAACTTATATCACCGAGTTTCGGCAAGCAATGCTTGCCCGCGGGCTTGCAACGCGGACGCGTAATGCTTATGTGCGCGACTTGCGCTCTTGCGAGTTGACCAATCCTATCGCGCTGACAAAATGGCAGCCTGAAGACGTGCTGCACTGTTTATCAACCCTTACCATCGACGGCAAAACGCCGCGCACGCAAGCCCGTATGCTGTCAAGCTTGCGCCAGTTCTACCTTTGGATGATTGCCAGTAATCTGCGCGAAGACAATCCTTGCGAGCGTATCAAAAGCCCCAAATTAGGTCGTCCACTGCCAAAGGATTTGAGCGAGGCCGATGTCGACAATCTCCTCGCCGCGCCTGACACTAGCACCGCACTTGGGCTACGTGATAAAGCTATGTTAGAGGTGCTCTATGCTTGCGGTCTGCGCGTTAGCGAGTTGATTAACCTGTCATTAGAACAAGTCAATCTAAACGCTGGTTGGCTACAAATTACCGGTAAAGGTAATAAAACCCGCTTAGTGCCACTCGGCGAATATGCTGCGGACGCACTGGAAGATTATCTAACGCACGCTCGTGGCGATTTGATTGCGCATTTAAAATCGGGTAATTGCCAAGCAGTATTTTTGACCGCGCAAGGCGGCTATATGACACGGCAGAACTTTTGGTATCTATTAAAAAAATACGCCAAAGTTGCCAGCATTGATAAAGAATTATCACCACATACCTTACGTCACGCCTTTGCCACTCATTTGCTCAATCACGGCGCAGACTTGCGTAGCGTGCAGTTATTACTGGGGCACAGTGATTTATCAACGACACAGATTTATACCCATGTGGCGACGGCGAGATTACAAAAGCTGCATGCCGAGCATCATCCGCGCGGTTAAAATTGAAATTGACTATTTACTGATGATTGTAAAAGGAATATAACGTGTTGCAAGCTCAGCCATCTACTCTGCCTACCCTAACAAAAGGGCAAAATTCTGCCCTCAAAAACCTGACCATCATGGGTTACTTGGAAGGCACGTCTTTTTTATTATTGCTTGGTATCGCCATGCCTCTAAAATATATGATGGGCATTCCTGAAGCCGTAAAATATGTCGGTATGGCGCATGGGGTACTGTTTATCGCCTATATCTTGGTACTGCTGATTGCAACGAGCAAAATAAAAATGCCGCTATGGGCAATGCCTGCAGGTGTGCTTGGCTCGTTCTTACCGTTTGGTCCGTTTATATTTGATCACTTGTTGAAGAAGCGGTTGGGGAAGTAGGATGCGCCTTGAGCATCCATGTTAGATATTGTCTTGATTAAGGTGCGATAGGCGCACCCTACTTCTTTTCTTCAACCCTTGCTACAATTCTATCAATCCCTAGCTGCAAACCTGCCCTTTTCTCGTTACAATACCTGCCATAGCTTATTAACCTTTTACCTATCTACTATCCGAGAATCCCATGAGCCACCCATTAAACCATAAGCCTCCTGCTGACCTATTAAAAAGCGCCGAACACTGGCGTGAAGACATTCATTTTCGCCAAGATGTGCTGGGCAAGCCGTTTGATTTTGCGACCACGTGGGGTATTTTTTCACCGCAAAAGCTCGATGATGGTAGCTTGATGCTGCTTGATTACGTGGATTTTCAAGCGGACGATGATTCGATCGATTTGGGCTGTGGTTATGGCGTGCTTGGGATGACGGCGGCGCGTGAATGCCCGAATGGTCAGCATACCTTAATTGATAAGGATTTTATGGCGGTAGAATATGCGCGCTTGAATTGCGAGAAAAACGGTCTAAAGAATGTCGATGTACATTTATCAAATGGCTTTAACCATGTGGCAAAAGACAAAGACTTTAGCCTTGTGATGTCGAACTTGCCCGCTAAAGTCGGCAAAGAGCAGCACTATCTATATTTCCTCGATGCTTATGCACGTATGCGTCAAGGTGGGCGTTTTTATGTGGTGACCATTAATGGCCTACGCCAATTTATGAAGCGCTCGTTTACCGAAGTATTTGGCAATAGCGAAAAGATCAAACAAGGTAAAACCTATACCATTACCATGGCGACCAAAGACTAAGCTTAAGCAACTTAAAAACTGAGCCATAAAAAATCCCGCTAACACATCATCGTATTAGCGGGATTTTTTAGAACTATATTTTTAGAACTATATTTTTAGAATTACATTTTTAAGGTTACATTTGCCGCTTAAGTAAATATCCACCCAAAACCGCACTGGCGATAATTGGCAATAGCACCATTAATAATGGCGAAAAACCAGTCGCCAATGAGACAAAGCCAACCAAATCTTGTACATAACTAAATAGCAAGCCGAATAGTAATGCCACGACGATACGTAAACCCAAGCTATGCGTACGTAGTGAGCCAAAGACGAACGAGCAAGCAACAATCACTAGCGATAAAATCGATAACGGTGACAGTAGCTTTTGCCAAAATGCCAACTCATGACTTAACGAGCGCGTGCCTTGTTGGCGCATAAATTGGCGATGCTCGTATAACTGGGTCAATGATAAATCTTCGGCCTTACGAGTGAGTAAATACACCGACTCGGGGGCAAAGGGTAAACTCAAGGTGTCTGACGGTGCGATAGCTTGGCTACTCTCAAAGCCCTGACCAATCATCAGCTTGGTCATATTATTCAGCTGCCACTCGTAACGGTATTGCTCGCTCGGCTTGCTGCTATTAGTATCTATCGCTTCGCGGCCAATATATTTGCCGCCCTCAGCATGAATAGCAGTTTGCAGATTGCCATTATTATCCAAATGCCAACGTTTAACTTCGCCGATATTGCCTTGCACATCGGCATAATCAATATACAAAATATCGCTGCCATCTGGCTTGGCACTGCCGTCTTTTGTACTCTCAAAGCGTGGCTGTACCGTCCAATAACCACGTACCGAGGTGACAAGCGAGCTATTATCTTCATCGTTAATCTCTTGCGCCAATTGATTGGAATGCGGCAGGACAAACTGATTAATCACCAATGCCAATAGCACAAAAATCAAGGCAGGCTGCAACACCCAGCCGACGATACGATAAACACTGACGCCAGCGGCGCGCATAACGACCAGCTCGCTTTTATTGGCCAATAAACCCAAACCGACCACCGCGCCAAGTAACGCGCCCGTTGGGATAAATTGCTCTAAAAAGTACGGCGAGCGATAAAAGATATATTTAATCGCCTCGCCCATCGTATAGTTATCATCTAACGAATCCAGCTCAGACAAATAAGAAAATACCAGCTGCAATGCCCACAAGCCTATAACCGCGCCGATGATGGCAAGCAAAGCGTTTAGTTTAACGTAACGGCTCAGCACTTTTAGATTGGTTGGTTTAGGCGCAAGTTTTAGCTTAGGGCTGGGCGAATTTGGCTTTGATGAATTAGACGATGATGTTTTAGAGAATAAAGCACTCATTAGGATTGTCCTCCTTGTGAGCCATTGCTTTTATGGTCAATATTGCCTTGATGCTCGCTAACGGTTAACAGCTCATCTGGTTTGCGAAAGCGCAAACGATGTTGGACGCGGCTGCCCCAATTCATATAAAGCGCTAATGCCATAAACCCTAAAACCAGCCATGCATACGCCCAAACGCTAACACTGCCTTTGCTTACTGCGTTTTTGAGTGAAATAATGCCAAGCGCACAGCTGACAAATAACAAAATCGACGGAAACAAGCGCAACCAGCGACCTTGACGCGGACGGACTTGCGCCAGTGGTACGGCGAGCATCGGTGCAATAATCATCAACCAAGGCAAAGCCAGACGATAGCCAAGCTCCCCTTGCGCCGCTCGAAGTGCGTTTTCACTATTTACTGCTGTACTGCCCGTTGCGGCTTGCCATAATGGGCCTATCGCTTGGGTTTCGATATTGGCTTCGGTGATGACCTCTTTGGAGGATTCGGTCAAGGTGATACGGTAGCGATCAAAGCCCACTTGGTTGTATTTTAGACTGCCTGCGCCGACTTCATAACGGCGACCTTGGAACAAATCTAGTTGAGTAACGCCGCTACTGCCGGTATCTACTTGCTGAGCGCGTTTGGCAAGGGTAATGGTATCTTTACTGATAGCATTGTTGCTTGTAAGCGCGTTTGGCAGCTCTGGGATATTTAATTGCTCAGCGGTTTCTGGGTCGATATTATTATTTACATCAGCGGCCGCGTTTTTCGCCGTACTGCCTTTGGCTTTAGGCTCAGATTGAATCAATATCACATCTTGCAATTGTTTTTTATCATCGCTCAAGCTGCCGACATATAAATGATAATTGCCACTACTGATAAACTGATTGGGACGTATCAAATCAAAAGCACTGGTCAACGCTTGCTGTTGCCACACGCTCTCCGATGAGCGTACGCCCCACGGTTTTCCAACAATAGATAAGGCCGCCTCTCCAACAAATAATGCCAATATCAGCGGCGTCATCAACCGTCCAAGCTTACCACGCGACACGCCGCTGGCATTAATCACCGCCATCTCTTGGTCGACGTATAAGCGCCCGAATACTAGCATGAGTGCGATAAAAAATGCCAATGGCAGGATAAGCTCTAAGAAGTAGGGTAAATTATAACCAATGATGGTAAATAATAAACTGATGTCTAAATTGCCTTCTGCGGCAATACCGAAATAACGGATTAAGCGGCCGCCGAGCATCATCACCACTAAAAACCCCAACACCAAAGCGGTCGTTGAGGCAACTTGTTGAGTCATATAGCGGCGTAATATCACAATAGGCACTCTTTAGAAAAAGGTTGGTATGCGCACAATTTAGCGCAGTTTGACTGGCGCTATGTTATAAACAGTAGCGATAAAGATAACCGCTAATCCTAGCATATTTTGCTCAAAAATGGCTGTGAAATGTGTTGGAAAACATTGCATGCATCTTGCTATAAGCCTTGATTATTTGGTTCATAATAGCTAAAACCGACAAAGCCTACAGCGTATATTGTTTATAAGAATACCTTAATCTATGGATGAATCTGTTAACTATTTACGCCGTATGTTTGCTTTATACTATTCAGCAAAGTTTGTTTGTCCTTGGTATCCTTTGCCGCGCTTTTTTAGGTTTTGTTGCTAAACTACTGTTTCTGCCAAATTTAAATGGTACAAATACTTTAAACAGCACAAATAAATAGGTAGTCGATTCAAAAAATATAGAATTGCTATATGGATAGCGACGCCGCGCTCGCTGCGCACTCGCCTCGCAATATGCTACACTATTGTGCTAGCTGCATAAGCAACGGCATTTAAAAAGTATTATTTTAAAAAGCACGAATACATTAATAAAACACGCATTTCATAACTCTAATAAGGATAACTATATGAATATTAAATTAACGCAAACCCTGCCAAAAACCCACACACAAAAAATACTTAAAAAAGAAGCCAAAAGTAAAGACGCTGCCTGTCTTGTGGTGCTCATCGATGATAAGAAAAACATCTTAGCTGAAGCGCAATTGAGCGATTATCAAAGCCGTATTGCGCAATTGATGGAAGTATCACATTTTAATGGTAAAGCCTGCGAAACCGTCGCTGATTATGCGCTCGCTGGCGATAAAAAAACGGCGAAAGAAAATCCAGTACAGCTATTACTCGTTGGTGTGGGTAATCTTGATAAGCTTGGTCACAGCGTATTGCAAAAAATCGCCAATACCATTTATCAAAGCACGCAAAAACGTGTTGACTCTATCACCGTTGCTTTAGGTGATGCTTTAGAAGAAAATCATTTCAGCCAGTTTGCCCTTAATTTATTGGCAGCAAGCTACCGTTTTGATAAATACAAATCTGAACAAAGCACGCCTGTTTTAACCGACATCTATTTATTGGCTGACGAGTCATTAGAAGCTGCGTTAACATTTGCCGAAGCGGTATTCGCTGGTCAAAGCTTGACCCGTGATGTCGCCAATGAGCCGGGCAATATCTGTTTCCCTGCTTACATGGCCGAACAAGCCGAAGCGCTTGCTAAAGCTTATCCTGACTTATTAAAAGTCACCGTCTTGGGTGAAGATGAGATGTCAGCGCTGGGTATGAACTGCTTCTTAGCGGTTGCCCAAGGTTCAGCCAAAGAAGGCAAATTGGTATTGTTAGAGTACCGCGGTAAATCTAACTTTAGCGCTAAAGTCGGCGCTAGCAAAATCGCCAATAGTGGTGCAAAAGTAACAGGCGGTCTAAAAGCCTTGGCGGATAAATTACCGACCAAAGCTGCTAGTAAAAAATCTGACAAAAACAGCGATGTAAAAACTGTCAATGATGATGCGCCTATCGTCTTAGTCGGTAAGGGCGTGACCTTTGATTCAGGCGGTATCTCAATCAAACCCGGTGCGGCGATGGATGAGATGAAATTTGATATGGGCGGTTCAGCGTCAGTACTCGGTACGATTAAAGCTTTATGTGAAGCGCGTCTCCCGATCAACGTCGTTGGTGCGCTTGCTTGTGCAGAAAACATGCCATCAGGTGATGCCACGCGCCCAGGCGATATTGTCAAAGCCATGAATGGCAAATCGGTTGAAATCTTAAATACCGATGCCGAAGGTCGTTTGGTGTTGGCCGATACGTTATGCTACGTCCAGCGCTATCAGCCAAAAGCCATCATCGATGTGGCAACGTTGACCGGCGCTTGTGTAGTTGCCTTAGGTCACGTGCGCTCAGCGGTATTTAGTAATGACGAAGACGTGTTATTTGAATTAGAAAACGCCAGCCATTTATCGGGCGATTTAATCTGGCATATGCCGTTAGATGATGAGTATCAAACACAGCTTGACTCGCCTATCGCTGATATGCAAAACATCGGTGGTAAAGGTGGCGGGGCTATCACAGCCGCTTGTTTCTTATCGCGCTTCGTTGAAGAAGGTCAAGCATGGGCGCATTTGGATATCGCTGGTACGGCATGGAATTCTGGTCAAGACAAAGCAGCAACTGGTCGCCCTGTTCCGCTATTTATGCAATACCTTAAAAACAGCGCAAACAATGCCTAATCTTTTATTAATAATCCATTGATGCAAGACCACTTAATTTAAAACCATTTATGAACATAAATTTATGAACATCAGTTTTTATATTTTAAGTGAAAGTAAAGCCCAAGATATCTTGGGCTTTATTTGTCAATTGACCCAAACAGCGCTGAATAAAAGCGCTCAGTCGCTGTTGATTCTCATAGATAAAGATGATGAATTGCTATCGACACTTGATGAGGCACTATGGTCATATGATGCCGCAAGCTTTATACCGCATCAGCGACTTTTGCACGCTACTATTTCTGAGCCTAAAGATGCTAGTAAACCTGTGCAAGATAATAGTGAGCCATTAGCCCCTGTTTTACTTAGCAGTTATATGCCAGCGGATTTTAAAGGCATTGTCTTAAATACCACCATCCATCCTGTCAATCGTTTTATGGCAGCGACCAATAATGCCCAGCCTACTCGGGTGCTTGAGCTGATAAAACCTGACCCTGAGAGTACGCAAGAAGGTCGGCATAAATACAAAGCCTATCAACAATTGGGCTACGAGCTGACCCATTTTAAGGTTTAGCTATAAAATCCCTTTATTTCTCGTCCTAAAAAACACTTCTATTTTTTCACATTGCGCACTTTTACTTCACCTTATGTGTTTAGGTAGGCATGGGTTAAAGGTAGGCGTTTATCTTAAAAAAATGCTACCATCCTTCGATTACTTTTCCGTTCTATTATAAATTTTATATTTATTGACAAAGTCGAGGGTGTATAGATGCGTTCATTGATTGCGATGTACCAGCGTATAGGGCTGGTGCCGCTTATTATTATCGGTTTAATATTAGGCGTTTTGATTGGCTGGCTGGCACCAAATATCGGTGTTGCGCTGGGCCTATTAGGGACGCTATTTGTCGGCGCGCTAAAAGCAGTCGCGCCGATATTGGTCTTTATTTTGGTCATGGCAGCGATTAGCCAACATCGCAGTGGCAATGAGGTGTATGTCAAACCGGTGCTGATTATGTATATGTTTGGCACTTTTTTGGCAGCACTGACCGCCGTTGGCGCAAGCTTCTTATTCCCAACCGAGCTGATATTGGTCAATGCCAACATTGAGCAAGTACCCCCTGCTAACCTGCAAGAAGTACTCACCAACTTGCTGATGAATTTGGTTGCCAACCCTGTGCAGGCCATCGCTGATGCCAATTATATTGGTATTTTAGCGTGGGCAATCATCATTGGTTTTGCCCTACGTCAAGCCAGCGATACCGCGCGAGCCGTGGTCAGTGATTTTTCTGATGCCATCTCGCAAGTGGTCAAATGGGTCATTGCGCTAGCGCCATTTGGTATTTTAGGCTTGGTTGCCAATACCGTCGCTGAGACAGGCTTTGCCGCCCTAGCAGGTTATGCGCGCATCTTGATGGTACTGGTCGGTTGTATGTTGTTTATTGCGCTAGTGGTCAACCCTATTATCGTCTTAGTTAAGACGGGTAAAAACCCTTTCCCACTGGTGTTTACTTGCCTGCGTGAATCAGGGATTACCGCGTTTTTTACCCGTTCATCAGCCGCTAACATTCCGGTTAATATGAACCTTGCACGTAAATTGGGTCTACACGAAGACACTTATTCAGTCACCATTCCGCTAGGTGCAACCATCAATATGGCGGGCGCGGCGATTACCATTAACGTCTTAACGCTAGCAGCAGCGCATACCCTTGGTATCGAAGTAAGCTTTGCCTCAGCGCTACTACTAAGTTTGGTCGCAACGATTAGTGCTTGCGGCGCTTCTGGTGTGGCTGGTGGTTCGCTACTTTTAATTCCATTAGCTGCGAGCTTATTTAGTATTCCAAACGACATCGCCATGCAAGTGGTGGCAATTGGCTTTATCATCGGGGTGGTACAAGATTCCGCTGAAACTGCCTTAAACTCATCAACAGACGTCTTATTTACCGCTGCCGCTGATCCAAAATATGCGCGTTAGTTGTTATTTGTTAGTTATTGACGTTGGTTTTAATGAAAAACCGTCATTTTTAAAGCGGTATTTTTAATAGTATAAAGGGTCTCATTTAGAGACCCTTTTTTATGGGTAATGATAAGACATTGGCTATTTTAAATGCTCGACGTCTACTTCAATCACCGGCATCTGCATATCAAGCTGGCGCTTAAATTGGCGCAGCTGCTCAACCTCATCTAGTAACTCCAGTATCAAACCAATCGCCGGCACGCTGGCTTCAAAGTCACGGCTGAGGCGCGAGGCACGGCGTACGGTTGTCAACTGATAGCCAGTAAACTGCTGACGCTCTGGTACATCATATTCGATAATATTTTCTTCAAGCAATTCGATGACCCATTGGCGCTCTTGCCCACAGGCAGATACGAGCTCATCTAGGCTCAAGATAATGTCGGTAAATTCAGGCGAGTGTTTCATAATGATTATCCTCGTTTGCGCTTTATTTTATCGTATGGTCGTTATCTCTATTACAGGGCGATTATTCATGATTCATCACAGTTAAAAACTGATAGCACCAATCGTTAATAATAGCTGTTAATATCAGACGTTAATACCCGTCGTTAACGGCTGATATTGGTATCAGCAAACGCTTCTTTAAGCTGCTCATAAGCTTTTATAGCCGCCTCGCTGCTGATATCAGGATTGACGATATTTAAGGTCAAATATAGATTGCCCGCTTGCTTCGCAGGAATACCTTTACCTTTTAGGCGTAAATTGCTACCTGATTTGCTGTTTTTAGGAATCGTCACCCCAAGCGAGCCGGCGGGAGTATTAACGGTAATTTTTTCACCGAGCGCTGCTTCCCAAGGCGCAATATTAACGGTTTGATAAACATCGACGCCTTCAATACGGATATTATCAGCGTGACTGATTTTAACCTTTAAAAATAAATCGCCGTTTTTACCACCGCCGATACCAGCTGCCCCTTGTCCTGCTAAGCGGATTTGCTTGCCATCGGTGATGCCTTTAGGAATTTTGATTTTAAGGGTTTTATTTTCATAATCGACATTACCATTCGCCTGACGCACGGGCACATTTAACTTGATGCTATAGTCATCACCGCTATAGACCGAGGCCAAATCCACGGTAATCTCTGCATGTTGGTCTTGACCTTGACTGTCTTGCGCGCCAAAACCGCCGCCAAACTGCTCAAAGCCGCTGCTTTGTGAGCGGCCACCAGTTTGTCCACGCGCACCGCGACCAAAGGCTGAAAAGATATCATCGAAGCGAAAACCGCCATTGCCATAAGCTTGACCTTCGCCAAACTGATCTTTGATGTCTTCCCAGCGAAAACCGCCTTGACCACCAGCCGATTGGCCACCAAAACCGCCAAAGCCACCAGCGCCACCTGCACCAGCAAAAGGATTGTCTAGCATGGCATCGTATTCTGCGCGCTTGTCTTTATCCCTGAGGGTTTCATAAGCATTGTTGATTTCCGCGATTTTATTATCAGCGTCTGGATCATCACTGACGTCAGGGTGATATTGGCGTACCAGCTTACGATATTTCTTTTTAATTTCAGCATCGCTGGCATCTTTTTTGACGCCCAAAATGTCATAGTAATTTTTCTCTGCCATGTTATTTTTCCTCAATATAAAAGCCTTTGAATAAGACTGCTATGCCAATGTAAACGAAACGATGGACCGGTTTGTATGAGAGCGATATAACGCATATAACGTATGATCGTTATCATTGTTATTGTCATCTACATATCATAATAACAATAATAAACCGCCAACAATACCAACCCAAACTGTTAGACAAATAAATAGTTACCTTAAGTATAAAGGCTATATTTATAAGTAATAATGGAGATATTGTTAACAAAATTAAAGAGTGGTTAAGAGGATTGAGCAGTGGAGAATCATAGATTTGCAGGCATAACAGCGCCCTTTTGACCTTAGTAGTTCTTTTACATACCTGTAAGGGTATAACAAGCTCTTTCTTGTAAAATGCCTTTATTATTTGTACTCGCAGGGAGTATGGATAACATAGGCAAGAGTATCTGTCTATCTCATCAACAAGAAATAGGTATTAAATGTCTTATTTAATCAAGTCTTTAGTCATCACTTTATCGCTGCTGTTAAGTACGACCGTTTTTGCCGGCAACACCAGTTATTACGGTAGTAAGTTCCACGGTAAACGTACCGCAAGTGGCAGTATCTTCAACATGAACTCCCTCACCGCCGCGCATAAGACGCTGCCGTTTGGTACGAAGGTACAAGTGACCAACAAAAAGACAAAGCAGAGCGTGATCGTAAAAATTACCGATAGAGGACCTTATATTAAAGGTCGTATTTTGGATTTATCGAAAGCCGCTGCTGGTCAAATAAACTGTGAACTTTGCACAACTACTATGAAAATACTGTCTTATGGAGATGGTAAATACCGGATGGAATAATGGCATAAAAAAGGGAGAGCTTAGGCTCTCCCTTTTTTTATATCGACGAGTTTTTATAGTCACTATATTTATAGTCCCTATATATAGTCACTATGTCAGGCGCTTAAACAATCACGCGGTCACCTTGCCGTGACAACTTTTTATTGAAAACGCGCTTCCATCTCCTCTAAATTTGTCATCGCTAGCAACAACTTTTCTTCATTATCGCTATGTTGCTGCTGGAGCGCGGTTTGCTCATCTAACAATATCAATAAATCAGCCTTGCGACTTTCTTCGTACAGCTCAGTATCGGCAAGCTTGGTTTCTAAACTGGCCAATTTTTCATCGATTTTAGCCAAAGCCTTTTCTGTATTTTCAATCTCACGGCGTATCGGTGCGGTGAGCTTACGCTGCTCGGCGGCCAATTTGCGCTGCTCTTCTTTGCTAATCAAAGGCTGGGCGGCTTTATTATTTGCAGGTGCAGTCGACGCTTTACTATTTATTTGATCTAATTGGCTGACTGATGGTTTGGTCATTTGACTGTTTGCCAAGCCTACGTCTGTTTCACGTGAAACAGATCTCTTATTGTCTTTTTTGTTCTTTTTCTTACCGGTATTTTTGTCCGAGGCATTTTCTTGTTTGCGTTTTTCTGCTAGCCATTTACCGTAGTCGCTGATGTCGCCATCGAACTCGTCGATTTGGCCGTCATGCACTAAAAACAGCTCGTCGCAGACGTTGGCAATCAGCTCGCGATCATGCGATACCAACACCACTGCCCCTTTAAACCCTTGCAGGGCGATGGTCAAAGCCTGACGCATTTGTAAGTCTAAATGGTTGGTTGGCTCATCGAGAACCAGCACGTTTGGACGCTGCCAAACGATTAATGCCAAAGTCAAACGCGCGCGCTCGCCACCAGAGAATAGCTCACTTGCGGTATCGATACGGTCGCCGCGAAAGTCAAAACTACCAAGGAACGAGCGCAACTCGGCATCAGAGGTTTTACCTGCTAGGCGGCGCAGCATTTGCATCGGCGTCGCTGCGGCGTCTAAAGTATCCATTTGGTGCTGATTAAAATAGCCAAGCTTTAAGGTGTCAGAGACGCGATAGCTGCCTGATAAAATACCAATTTCACCGACCAAGGCTTTAATCAAGGTCGATTTACCCGCGCCATTCATCCCCAATAAACCAAGGCGAGTTTCGGGCGTCACTTGGACGTTGGCATTATGCAAAAGCGGCGTCTCGCTATAGCCGATATCAGCATTGCTCATTTCTATCAGCGGCGAGCTCATATTGGCCGGCTCATAAAAGCGGAACGAGAACGGATTGTCCGCCATCATCGGCGACAGCTCTGCCATGCGCTCAAGCTGCTTAATACGGCTTTGTGCCTGTTTGGCTTTACTGGCCTTGGCACGGAAACGACGAATAAAATCATCCAAATGCGCTTTGGTCGCTTGTTGCTTCTCAAACGCTTGTTGCTGCTGCGCCATACGCTCGTGACGGGTACGGATAAACTGCTGATAATTACCCGTATAAAGGGTGATTTTTTGTTGTTCGACGTGCAAAATATGCCCAACGGTGGCGTCCAAAAACGCTTGGTCGTGCGAGATAACAATCACCAAACCGGTATAAGCATTAATCCAGGTCTCAAGCCAAAGAATAGCGTCCAAATCCAAATGGTTGGTTGGCTCATCAAGGAGCATTAAATCGGCGCGGCTCATCAAGGTCTTAGCAAGGTTTAAACGCATACGCCAGCCACCCGAGAACCCTTCAACGGGCAATTCATGCTGACTGGTCTTAAAACCAAGACCTGCCATGATTTGGGCCGCTTTGGTCGGCGTCCGATAGCCGTCAATTTCATCAAACTGCTGATGCAATACGCCAATCTGATCGTCACTGACACTGCTTAAATCATTTAACGCCGCATTAATCTCATACCACTGCTCATCACCACTTAGCACATAATCTATCGCCGTCTGCGTGCTCGCCCCGACTTCCTGCGCCATGTGCGCCACCTGCCAGCTATCAGGAATGCTGACTTCGCCTCTATCAAGCGTCACTTCGGTATCGCCGGTGCCCATTTGCGTCAATAATAAGGCAAACAAGGTGGATTTACCGGTGCCGTTATTGCCCGTCAAGCCAACTTTGTGGCCCGGATGGAGCTGAAAGCTTGCCCCTGCAAACAACTCACGACCATCACGGCGAACGCCAACGTCTTTAAATTCGATCATATAATTTCTTCATCTCAACAATAATATAAAACTTAAGGCAATAAAAACATACGTCTGGCATGTTTACAGGCGGCTATTATTTCAAACGCTTGGCGCATAGGCAAACGATTAAATAACTATTTTAAATTCAACCCTTTATACGGCTAAAAACCACTTGCGATCATAATGGCATGCGAACGATTAAAAGTTTTGGCATTTAAAACTGCTATTTGACATGTAAAACTACTATATAGTTGCAAACCCTGCTGTCACCCTTGACAAATCAATCAGCACCCCAATTATGTTATACTAGTAAAATACTATTGACATCATGCAGTTAGGTGTTCGAAATTGAGCCTTTAAAGTTAAGTAGCGGCCGTATTGCTATTCACCAAATTGCCATGCCACAATAATGTTTCAATACTAAGTTACATTGCTAAAATGTTACATTGCTAAATGCCTTAACAAATATAAAAAATTTTACCGTAGCCTAGGCGTTATCAGCCGCTACTTATCAGTCGCCCTATCCAGTATAAATAGACGACCTCGCAGAAATAAAAAACAAATCATTTGATTTTAGCAACTGAGGTAGATATGAACGAATCAGCCAATCAATTTAATCCAAGCACAAGCCAACCAGTCGACCCAACCGCCTTAAACTTGACCGACAGCGCGGCAAAAAAAGTACGTCGCCTACGTGAAGAGGAAGGTGACAGCAATCTGATGCTGCGTGTCTATGTGACGGGCGGCGGCTGTTCAGGTTTCTCTTATGGCTTTAACTTTGCCAATGAGCTCAATGAAGATGATGCCAATTTTGATAATGACGATGTAACCTTAGTCGTCGATTCGCTAAGCTATCAGTATCTGCAAGGCTCAACTGTGGACTATACCGAGGGCTTAGAAGGCGCACGCTTTATTGTCACCAACCCAAACGCCACCACGACCTGTGGCTGTGGCTCATCGTTCTCACTTTAAGCAAGTCGAGTTAATGACTTTATCTTAAAAGCAATACAGTACTTTTGGATAAAATTGAGTATACAATCGTAAACTAAAAAAGTCGTTTTTGACCGATAATCTGGTAAAAGGTGGCTTTAATCGGTTTACGATTGTTTTTTTATGGGGATGTGCTTAAATACCGCCTTCTTTTGAGTAGCTAGTCTAATCAATCTGTTGTATCAGTGAGCGCTTAACCTGTTTGTAAAGCTTATGCTTGCGAGCCTTTTATTAAAAGATTGTTGTTAGAAGATTTTTGATTAAAGGATTTTGCTCATAAAGAATAATCACTAAAAAAAATCCTACTCCTACCCCAAATTATGAAGGCATACCCTCATGGCGAAGTTATCACTTGACGCATTAAATGACATCGACGGCTTTATCGCCGCCGCCCTAGTAGACAGCGAATCTGGTCTTGCAATGGCCACGCTTGGCTCTGGCATCGACCTTGAGCTAGCAGCGGCTGGCAACACCGAAGTACTACGCTCTAAGCGCAAAGTAGCAGCAGCGCTAAATTTAGATGAGAACATCGAAGACATTCTTATCACTTTGAGCAAGCAGTATCATTTGCTACGTCCATTAGTACGTAATGACAGCTTATTTTTATACCTTGTACTTGACCGTCAAAAATCAAACCTTGCAATGGCACGTCATATTCTAAAAGGTTTTGAGACTGAACTAGAATTTTCGTAAACCTGTTTATATTAAGTAATGAGTTATCTAAAGCATCTACCTGATAAGTAGATGTTTTTTTGTTTTCTAGGTATTTACTTTAAGCCATTAGATTTGGTTAATAACTGCGCGGAGCCGCCATCTTTACAAGTCAAATAACCGTTATTTGAGCGCCAGTGAAGCTTACTGTATTTGTAATTGTACGTGGTTTTTGGGGCGGCTTTGGGCTAAACTGACGTGATTCTATAACCCATTTTTTCGGTTGCACAGCGATTGCGTGGCGACCGACCATAACTAATAACAACAGATGACTATTATGAGTAATTTTGCGAGCAGCTTTGTCGATTTTAAAATTCCAAACTGGTTTGATAGCAAGCATTTAAGCGGCATGCTGCGCGGTATTGAAAAAGAAGGGCTGCGGGTTAAACCTGATGGCTACTTGGCACAAACCCCACATCCAGCCAAGCTTGGCTCCAAGCTCACGCATCCATTTATCACCACCGATTACTCTGAAAGTCTGCTCGAACTTATTACTGACCCAAAGACTTCTCCAAAAGAAACACTAACCATGCTGCGCCAATTGCATTTATTGGTTTATCAAGGTATGCCTGAAGGCGAGCTGATGTGGCCATTGTCAATGCCGTGTATGCTGTCATCAAAAGATGAAGATATTCCGCTAGCAGACTATGGCAGCTCTAATACGGGTAAGCTAAAAACCCTCTATCGTAGTGGACTTGGTATCCGTTATGGTCGCCGTATGCAGACGATTGCTGGTTTACATTATAACCTGTCATTTGGCGATGATTTATTTGCCGCGTGGCAAGCGCAAACGCCAAGCGCGCAAGATTTGACCCTAACCGAATTTAAAAATGACAAGTATCTGGGATTGATTCGTAACTTTAAACGTCTGACCAGTTTGGTGCTGTATTTATTAGGGGCAAGCCCTAGCGTTTGTCCGTGCTTTGTGTCAGGTATCGAGCATGACCTTGAGCTGCTCAATGACTCAACCTACTATAGACCGACGGCGACCAGCCTACGTATGGGCAAGCTTGGCTATACCAACAGCGTGCAAGAACATCTCGATATTCGTTATAATAATTTGCCCGAGTATATCAAAGGACTGCGCCGTGCGATTCAGACCCCGCATGCAAGCTTTGAGAAACTTGGCTTAGATGATGACGACGGTAATCCGATACAAATCAATGACCATATTCTACAAATAGAAAATGAATACTATAGTCCGATTCGCCCCAAACAAATCGCGATGAGTGGCGAGAGCCCAACCGAAGCGCTTGAGCGCCGCGGTATCGCTTACGTTGAGTTTCGTGCTATTGACCTTGACCCTTATAGTGATATTGGCATTCGTTTATCTAGCGCCTGCTTTTTAGAAGTGATGGCATTATACTGCCTGCTCAGTGATTCGCCAGAGCTCATGCCAGCAGAAGAAGAAGCGTTGGCGGTTAATGTCGAGCGCGTGGTCAACGAAGGTCGCCGCGAAAACTTGCAAATCATTAATAATGGTGATGAGCAAACCCTTGAAAGCTGGATGCTTATGCACTTAAGCCGTATGCAGCCATTGGCAGAGCTGCTTGACGCGCATTATGGGGGTAATGAATATCGGACAGCGGTTGCCTTGATGCAAGGTAAAGCGGGACATTCTGAATCAACCATTTCAGCACAAGTGAACTCGGATAGTAAACGTTTAGGTAGCTTATGGCAGCTTGGCTTTACTTTGGCGCAGCAGCATCGTGAGTCGATATTACAGCAGACGTTGAGCCCAAACACCCAAGCCAAATATGAAGTACTGGCGGAAAAATCTATCTTGCAGCAGGCAGAGCTTGAAGCCGCCGAAACCGAAGATTTTATGGAATTTTTACAACAGTACCGCTAATGGTTTATTAATTTGACGTTTTAACAGTCTACTTTTTGTTAGTTTTATCCTATATCAATGAGCACTTTATAAGAGTATTCGCCCCATGCGACAGCTGACCACTTACCGTAATCTGCAAGTGTTTTTAGTAATCATGGCCGTGATCGGCATGAGCTTTGCGCTATTTTTCTTACAGCGTTATATGGGGTTTTCGCCTTGTCCGCTATGTATCTTTCAGCGCATCGGTCTGATGATTATGGGCGGCTTTGCTTTGATTGCCGCTATATTTGACCCAAAATCAAAAATCGTCCGCTTACTATTGTGGCTTGGCAGTTTGGCAGGTATTGGCTGGGCAGCAGTAGTTGCCGGTCGGCACGTATGGCTACAGCATTTGCCCGCCGACCAAGTGCCCTCATGTGGACCCGGCTTAGATTATTGGCTTGACACCCTACCGATGCAGCAAGTATTAAAAGAAGTATTTGCCGGCTCTGGTGAATGCGCGTCTATTGAGTGGACATTTATGGGTTTGAGTATCCCTGAGCAATCTTTGATTTTATTTAGCGTTTTGATATTGGTACATTTGCTGATTTTTTGGCGTATCGTGCGTCCTGCCCGCTAACCTGCTTCTACTACCCTTATGAGTGGCCAATAACCGTCCTGCACCAATGCATGGACGGTTATTTTTTTGGCTCATATTTCAGGCGTTTTTAGCACGGTTAAAGCCATAGCGTTTAATTAACGACACGCTCTAGTCACTTTTACACTTTGATATATCCAAGGTGTTTATTTACCCTATTGGAATAACGGTAGTCTTAATTGCGCTTTAAACGTATATAGCTGATGTTTCCAAAGCCAAATGGCGAAGTGTGTTATCAAAACCATGAGGTCTATCACATAATTTAACGAAGTGAGGGTCGCAAGCGCTGCCTGTTGGCGCTAAGATTGTCCCTCACAATTTCTTTAACTTTTACCAAGACTTTAATTAGTTATCCTACTGACAAGGCTTAAACCCACTATTAAAAAATGTTTTTTGGTAACGCTATGATTACTATCTTACCCTATTCCTCCGCTGCAATTACCGCTATGAGACGCTGTACGCGCCCCTTGCTAGCGCTGCCGCTCTGTTTGCTACTCACGAGCTGTGATAGCGCCTCATCTTCTACGACTGCCAATAACACAACAACGCAAGGTGCTCAGACTACTAATACGGTGGCACTTGCTGACTTGCAGGATATTGATGTTCAAAACAATCTGACCGACGCTGCAGTGAATGAGACAAATAATGCAGAAGGCCAATCACTGATAGCAGCGGCAAACTCAAGTGATAACAGTCGCCGCGCGCCGATGATTTCGGCCGCCAGTAGCGACAGCAGCTTACAAGCCACCTTGATGGGCGATTATGGCGGTGTGGTACCGTGCGCTTCTTGCGATAATATCGAGATTACCTTAAATTTGTTCGCTGATGGCTCTGTGCTAAAAACTAGTGTTTTTAATAATGCGGCGCCGACCGTTCCGCCTTTGTTAGAATCAGGGGTTTATCGCCAAGATGATGATAAAATCACCATCGTTTATGAGAGAAAAAACATCGAAACCTATAAAATCAGTGACAACCATTTGATTATGATGGACACTGATGCCAATCTTAACGATGACTACACCCTTTCTCGTAAATAAATAACTGCCTACCTCAGCCAAATTGAGAGTCCACACAACGCCTACCGACTAGGCGTTTTTTATTGGTCATCTTATGGTGTTTACTTTACAATGAGGCTTTGATTATTGAGCTACCTACCGAACTGTTGGCTGACATTCAAGCTCAATCCCCTCCTTTTTAAGCGTGTACGGAACGTCTATGCATATTCATATTCTTGGTATTTGCGGTACTTTTATGGGCTCGCTGGCGTTACTGGCGCGCAGCCTTGGGCATACAGTCACAGGCTCAGACGCCAATGTCTATCCGCCAATGTCCACCCAACTTGAAAATGCGGGCGTGACCATTGCCGAAGGTTATTTAGTCGAGCATTTGCAGCCAGCGCCTGATTTGGTGGTGGTTGGTAATGCCATGAAGCGTGGCATGGATGTTATCGAATATATGCTCGATAGCGGTCTGCGCTACACCTCAGGGCCGCAGTTCTTATCTGAGCAAGTGCTACAATCGCGCCATGTCATCGCTGTGGCTGGTACGCATGGTAAAACCACCACGACCACCATGCTGGCATGGATATTACATTATGCGGGTATTGATACAGGATTTTTGATTGGCGGCGTACCATTGGTTAATACGAGCGACGAGCGTTTGCAACAAGTCTTCGCCCATAGCAGCTATTTGGGTGCTAAAAAAGTCGCTGATGGCAGTGGAGAAAAAACCGGCTACTTCGTTATTGAAGCCGATGAATACGATTCAGCGTTTTTTGATAAACGCTCAAAGTTCGTCCATTATCGCCCGCGTACCGCTATTTTAAACAATCTTGAATTTGACCATGCCGATATTTTCGCTGACCTAAACGCCATCCAAACCCAGTTTCACCATATGGTGCGCATGATTCCAAGTAGCGGCAAAATCATCATGCCAGCGGCGACCATTAGCTTAGAAGAGACTTTAGCAAAGGGTGTTTGGACGCCTGTTTGGCGGACAGCGGTTATTGATAAACAGTCAGTTGATCATAAAAAAGACGAGCAGAATTTACAGCACACTAACGACTGGCAAGCCGAACTTATCAGCGCTGATGGCGGTCAATTTAGCGTCAGCTTTGTAGGGAACGATGAGCATACAGCGATCGTCGATTGGTCGATGAGCGGTATTCATAACGTCAATAATGCGCTAGTTGCGGTTGCCGCCGCTTATAATGTCGGTGTCGATATTAAAACCGCCTGCGCAGCATTATCCGCTTTCGCTGGTATCAAACGTCGTATGGAGCTGATTGGCGATGTCAACGACATCTTGGTATTTGATGATTTCGCCCATCATCCGACCGCTATTACGACTACCTTAGATGGCGCTAAAAAGAAACTGGCAGACAGACGGATTTGGGCGATTATCGAGCCGCGCAGCAACACCATGAAAATGGGCATTCACCAAGACAGCTTGGCTGAATCCGCCGCCCTCGCCGACCATACTTTATGGTATGAACCAACCGGACTTGAATGGGGCCTAAAAGACGTCGTTGATAATGCCAAAGCTAACAAGCCCAATATCGCAAGCCAGCAAGTATTGTCTAGTACCGAGGCGATTATTAGGTATATTATTAATAACGCTCAAGCGGGCGATGCGATTGTCATTATGTCGAATGGCGGCTTTGAAGGGATTCACCAGCGTCTATTGACCGCGCTGCGCAATAAATAAATCTCCACTTATATAGCAAGCGTATTAAAGACTGATTGTTTCTAAAAGCATAGTTCGTTAAACGAGCTATGCTTTTTTTATGGTTACTTGCCGTTCTATAGATGACTTTTCTAACGTTTATAAGTCCATATAATTATTTGAATGATTTACACATGATAGTAATCAACGCTTTGTCACGTTAGCGACTTTACTACCGTTTTAACCTGCCGTTTACCTATTTCATCTGCTTGATAGCAAATATGGCTTTTTTCTCACATAGCCCGTACACAGATAACATTTCGTCGTTACTTTTTATAGTGGCTAATGATTACAATGAATTCATCAAATAAGTAACAGATTATAAATAACCATATAAATTAAAAACATTAGGAGAATAACAATGAGCTTTATTTGGATGATTATCGTAGGTTTGGTCGCAGGTTTATTGGCACGCGCTATTAAACCGGGCAACGACCCGATGGGTTGGATTATGACCATCGTATTGGGTATCGTTGGTGCGATGCTTGGTGGTTTTGTTGCAGGCTTAATCGGTATCAATGCTGATGGCGGCTTTACTGGACTTATCTTCTCAGTAATCGGTGCGATTATCTTACTGTTTATCTATGAGATGATTATGAATAAACGCCGCGTATAATAAGCGCAAGCCATTACTCGTATTAAATTAGAGCATATAAAAAAGGTCTTACCCAGCGTAAGACCTTTTTTAATGACTGCATTTTCTATCTGAATTATGAGTTATAAGTTTTGCTTATGTTATTACCTAAGAAAAACTGGCTATTGATATGCATTACTTTTGCCCCCATTTATCTTATAATATCAGTCCTATTTTATCTTTATCATTGAGGTGAGCCTTATGGCGTTACTCCCTATTTTAAGTTACCCCGACCCGCGCTTACGCACGATTGCTAAGCCTGTCAAGGAAGTTACGGCTGAAATCAAAACCTTAATCGCCGATATGATTGAGACGATGTATGATGCCCAAGGTATTGGTTTGGCGGCAAGCCAAGTCGACCGTCATATTCAGCTTATCGTCATGGATTTATCGGAAGATAAAAACAGCCCAAGGGTATTTATCAACCCGAAAGTCACGCCATTGGTAGAAGAAAAGCAGCCGTACGAAGAGGGCTGTTTGTCGGTGCCTGAAGTCTATGATAAGGTTGAACGTCCAACCAAAGTACGTATCGAGGCCTTGGATGAAAATGGCAATAAAATTGATGAAGAAGTCGAAGGCTTACTTGCCGTCTGTATCCAACATGAAATGGATCATTTAAATGGCGTCATCTTCGTCGATTATTTATCGCGTCTTAAACAAACGCGGGCGCGTGATAAAGTGCGTAAAGTCCTTAAAATACGCGAAAAACAGGGCGAGCAAATCGCGGATAAACAGCCACAAACGACCAACTCTTAATACATTTATATTTTAAGCCACGTTTGTTGTCCTATCATTATCGTTAAAAATAATGGCTTTATGATGATAAGATTGGCTTTTATATCCTAACGTTTTAATTCTCTGCTATTTTTATTCTCCGACATTCACTGTCTTCATTAAAGGTTTCCCACCATGACCATGATCAAAATTGACCAATATTTTGACCCTGCCGGCTGGCAGAAATTTACCAAAGCTGCCGAAGGTCGCGAAACCCCGTTTTTGGTGGTCGACTTAAGCCGCATTAAAACGAAATATGCGGAAATGGTTGGTTTTTTTCCAAAGGCGAAGATTCATTATGCTATGAAAGCAAGTCCTGCGGTTGAAGTCATTAACTTATTGGCTGAGCTTGGGTCAAACTTTGACTGTGCGTCTATCTATGAGCTGGATCGGGTGCTTGATTGCGGCATTGAGCCATCGCGTATCTCTTATGGCAACACCATTAAAAAAGCGCAGCATGTCAAATATGCCTTTGAAAAAGGTATTGATTTGTATGCAACCGATTCTGAAGCGGATTTAAAAAATATCGCTAAGCACGCGCCTGGTTCAAAAGTATTTGTGCGTATCTTAGTACAAGGCTCTGAAACCGCTGAATGGCCGCTATCACGTAAATTTGGTTGCCATCCAAATATGGCAATTGACCTGTTGATTCAAGCGCGCGAATTGGGCTTGGTGCCGTATGGTATCTCGTTCCACGTCGGTAGCCAGCAAAAAGACGTGGCTGCTTGGGATGATGCGCTCGCCAAGGTCAAATATATGTTCGACTGGATGAAAAATGAGGAAGGTATTAAGCTGCAAATGATTAATTTGGGCGGCGGCTTTCCGGCGAACTATATCAGCGAAGTCAATCCGGTCAAAGTCTATGCAGAAGAGATTACCAGTTATTTGACTGATGACTACAATGAAGATGAGATGCCAGAGATTATCCTTGAGCCTGGTCGTTCATTGGTTGGCGGCTCGGGTGTCTTGGTCAGCGATGTGGTGCTGATTTCGCGTAAATCAGATACGGATTTGACGCGCTGGGTATATACCGATGTGGGCTTATTCCAAGGCTTAATCGAGACTCTAGGCGAAGCAATCAAGTATCCTGTCTATACGCCTAAAATGGAAACCTCAACCAGCGAAGGCACGGTTGTATTGGCAGGGCCAACGTGTGACTCAACCGACATCATGTATGAAGAAGCGGGTTACCAGTTGCCAGAAGAGCTAGAGATTGGCGATAAAATCTTTTGGTTAACCACGGGTGCTTATACCAACTCGTATTCGTCGGTCGAGTTTAATGGTTTTCCGCCATTAGAGGTGGTTTATATTGATTAATTTTTAACCAATTAATATCAATAACAGTAACAAAGCGCGGTACTGCTTATCACAGTGCCGCGCTTTGTTATTTTTGCTTCGCGACAACATTAATAATCAGCTACTGTACCAATAATGAAATAGGTACGCTATTACTGCTATTTAACGTCCTATTACTGGCATAACCTGAGCTTTGGCTTTGATTGTTTTGTGAGATTTGTCCAATATTGACCCACTGCCCACGTGGGACGACAATGGTGCTATTCAATATTTGCCCTTGCACGCTATTATTATAGCCATAGCGATTATAAGAAGGATTAGCGCGCACGAGCTGTTCTTCTACTTGGGATAATGTTACTTCGACCTGCCCGTTCGGTAGTAGCCTTGGCATCACCGTAATCCCTTGCGTCGTCGGCAATAATACTTGCTGCTGAATAATAATTTGCCCCGCTAGACGTTTATAGGTCGGATAGCTATTGGCAATATAGCTTTGGTTTAATGAGTAAAGCATGCCGGTGCTGATGCTTGCTGCACTGCCAGACAAGGTTTGTACTTGATATAAATTATTACTTTGTTGTTGGCTATTACTTTGGTTGATTACGCCAGTACCTTGAATACCGTGATTACTAATAACAACCCGACCTTGCTGGATATTACCTTGGGATTGCCGACTATTACCGACACGCACAGCAACGGTCAACGCCTGCGGTTGACCGTCAATCTGACTAAGTAACTGCTGTACTTTTTGATAATTAGCAGCCGTGGTATGTAATACGAGCTTATCTTGATAAGTCGACACCGTACCGCCATCGCGACTGCTACTTAACTCTTGACGCACCGCTGGTAATAAGCTCTCGCCACCATAGGTATGAATCACATAAGTTTGATAAGCGGCCGCTTGTACGACGATTGGCAATACCGTTAAACTTAAGGTAAATGCTATCGGACACGTATAACTTATGATTTTGGTAGCTTTTATCATAGCCAGCGTACGACTAAAATAGGCTATTAGATGTTCGCTAAACTTATTCATGTCTGACTCCTAGCAGTCATTCTGCTTTATCAATAAATAACCGCTACCAAACCATCAATGAGAAACCTTAATATTTTAGGCTTTAGTCATTTAACCCTAAAACATCCTGCATGTTATATTGTCCAACTTCTTGCTTAATCACCCAAGTTGCCGCACGCACCGCACCAGCGGCAAAGGTCATGCGCGCTCGGGCACGATGGGTAATTTCAACCACTTCACCGTCAGCGATAAACATTACGGTATGATCACCGATGATTTCACCGCCGCGTATCGCATGAATGCCAATACTGCCAGCTTCGCGCTCGCCCGTTTGCCCTTCGCGGCCATAAATGGCAACGTCTTTTAAGTTCTGTCCGCGCGCTTCTGCAACCGCCTCTGCCATCATATAAGCCGTGCCCGATGGTGCGTCGATTTTGTGTTTATGATGGGCTTCGATAACTTCTACATCGGCATCATTGCCAAAGGCTTTTGCGGCCATAGCGAGCAGCTTTAAGGACAAATTAACGCCCGTTGAATAATTACCCGCATAGACGATAGCGATTTGCTTACTGGCTTCTTTTAATACTTGCTCTTGTTGCTCATTAAAACCTGTGGTGCCAATCACCATCGCAACTTTATTCGCAGCGCAGATTTGCATATTTTGTTCGGTAGCATCAGGCAAGCTAAAATCAATCAGCACATCAATGTCATTAATAACGGCTTTTAAATCATCGACAATCTGTACCTCTAGGCGACCAATCGCTGCAACTTCGCCAGCATCGGCGCCGACAAGGCTTGAGCCTTGACGCTCAATCGCGGCATTTAGCGTGGTTTGTGGGTTGTCCTGTACGGCTTCAATTAACATACGTCCCATACGTCCGCCAGCACCGATGACACCAACGTTAATAGTTTGCTCTTCTGTTTGTTGACTCATATCTTGTCCTAAATGTTTTATTTTCAATAGATTGGTTATTAAATTTATGAGGATAAGTTTAGCAAATATAATGGTTAAATGGTTTTTTATAGCATCACCAAAAAGGCCTATTGTTTCACGTGAAACAATAGGCCTTATAATGACTTAAACAGTAGGGCTTAGCTATCAATCAAACAAATCACCAATCTTTTTAAAGAATGACTTTTTATGGGGTGACTGCTGATGCTTGCTGTCACCATCAAGCGTATCTTGGAATTGACGTAACAAGTCTTTTTGCTCGCGCGTTAGATTCACTGGCGTCTCGATGACCACACGACAAATCAAATCGCCTTTCATCGTCGTACGTACTGGCGTCACGCCTTTACCGCGCACACGCAGCAATTTGCCACTTTGCGTCCCTTCAGCGACCTTGATTTTGACTTTACCATCTAAGGTTGGGATTTCTACTTCTTTACCGAGTGCCGCATCAGTAATGCTCACTGGCACGTCCATATAGAGGTCAGCGCCTTGACGGTTAAAGACGTCGTGCGGTTTCACACGTACTTCAACGTATAAGTCACCGTTTTGTACGCCAGCGCCGCCCGCTTCACCTTCACCTGCTAGGCGAACACGGTCACCATCGTCAACGCCCGCTGGGATAGAAACCTCAAGCGTGCGCGATTTATCTTTTACGCCGCTGCCATGACAGTCAGAGCAAGGGTTTTTAATCTGTTTACCAGAGCCGCCACACTGCGGACACGTCTGCTGCACGGCAAAAAAGCCTTGCTGCATACGCACTTGGCCTTGACCATGACACATCTGACAAGTGACCACGTCAGAAGCGTCTTTTGCGCCTTTACCATCGCAAGTAACGCACGGCGCAGGCGCGGTAAAGCTGATTTCTTTTTTACAGCCGCGCACCGCTTCTTCTAAGGTCAGCTCAATGACATAACGTAAGTCTGAACCGCGGCGTGAACGGCTACCGCCGCCGCGTGATTGACCAAAAATGTCGCCAAAGTTGCCAAAAATATCGCCAAAAATATCTTGGAAATTGCCACCGCCGCCAAAACCGCCACCGCCCATGCCGTTTTCAAACGCCGCGTGCCCCATGCGATCATAAGCTGAGCGCTTGTCTTCATCGCTCAATACTTCATACGCCATCGACGCTTCTTTAAACTTGTCTTCAGCATCAGGATCATCAGAATTGCGGTCAGGATGGTATTTCATGGCCAGCTTGCGGTAGGCTCGCTTAATTTCCTTGCTGTCAGCGGTCTTACTGACACCTAATACTTCATAAAAATCGCGCTTACTCATGGGCTCTCCTATCGTCTTTACAGTCCACCGATCGGCCGATTCATCAACCCAAGTCAATCTTCTCCTTTGCACTGCACGCACCTACTTACAGGTTTCACATGAAACGTGGTGAATAGGTAGCAAAAAGAGGATAACTTATGAATCTTACGAGCAAATACGGCGGGATGCTGCTTAGCCAAATCAATTATCAAAAGTTTGCGCTATTTATGGAGATGATGGAGGGATTTATCAAGCACTGAGGCGTCCAAATTATAAATTATGAGGCTGTAGATGCCCTAAAAAAGGATTTATTAAGAATTGCACAAAGGTTTCCATACCTTTATAAGGCGTAGGCGTGCTAATATTTAGCGCGATATTGATATATATATAAATACTGTTTTTAATTTTTTAACCATTAGGTTTGCGCTAAGGTCGTATTTTTATGAAAAAGCTGATTGTTTTGTTGATTGTCATTGCCGTCACTATCTATGGCGGTTCGCCTTATTACAGCGCTTATCAGCTTAAAAATGCCTACGATGCCAAAGATGGTGCAACGATCGCAGCGGCGATTGATTATGAGCAGGTGCGACCCAGTATTCAAAATCAGCTGACCAGTCAGTTTGCAGTGACCATGACCAAATATCCATTGGTCGCCGAACTTGGCGGCGCGCCATTAACCGAAGCGGCCAACGGCTTTATTATCCAAGCGGTCGATGGCGCTATTACCGCGCAAAATATTGAAAAACTGATTAACACCCAAGGTCAAGCCAATACCGCGACCAAGGAGCTTGCCGCAGCATGGGCGATAGCCAGTAATCAAGTTGATTTAAAAAACCTGATTCAAAATCTAATCATTCAGCGCGGTGACGTCAATGCCGTAGTCAAAAACCAGATGCAGCAAATCATGCAAAAACAAGCGGCCGAGCTTGAGCAACAAGCGGCGCAAGGTACGGATAGTGACAAGCCAAAACTGGCTTATTGCGGGATTAACTGCTTTACCATTAGCGGTCAGGTGAAAGGTTATCCGCTGACTATTGAGATGCAGCGCGATGGTTTGATAAATTGGAAAATCGTTGATATTGTTTTACCGCAATAGCTGTTACTACAATAGCTGTCACTGAGATAGACTGATAAAATCGATCATTAAGCACCATTAAAAACTGCCCTATGGACATCGCTCATAGGGCAGTTTTTAATGGTTACTTTCTATGTTATAGACTTTTTAATAATCAGAGCTCTTAATAAACAGACTTCTTAATCATTTATTCTACACCCAAGAACTCTAAAAACTCTAAAAACTCTGGGGTCTCAAAGCTGGCTTGATAAAGGACACCGTCTTCGCGGTAAATAGCCGGCGTTGCCATGACCGCAAGGCCTGCTGATTTTTCACGGTTAGGCGTTACATAATCGGCTTCACAACTGGCTGGTGCCGGCGTCATTTTACCTTGTAGCATTGCTTTATCAAAAGCTGTGCGGCGGCTGTCCTCACTCCCCTGACACCAAATAGCGCGCATTTGCTCAGGCGATTTTTCATAGATTGGATAACCGATGGTTTTTACCGTCACGCCTTTAGCATTGAGCATGGGTAGCTGCTGATGGAGACGGCGACAATAAGGACAATTGACGTCATTAGCGACATAAATAACCGCTTTCTCAGGGCTGGTGGCAGGATAAGTAATCAGTTGGCTGTGGTCTAAAGTTGCAAATACCGCTTGGTTTTTAAGGCGCTCAAAGTTGCTATCAAGCCCGATAAACTGACCGTTTTCAATCACTGATATCTCACCATCGGTGATATATTGCCCATCGTCTGATAGTAGAAATGGCACACCTTCTAAAGTCGCACCCCAAATGACTCCCGGCACGGCGGTATAAAAGAACGGCGTTTTGGCACTCATGTTTTTAAGCGCGCCCATATTTGCTAATAGGTCAGATTTTAGGCTGGCACTGACGGGCTTGCCCACTTGCAAGCTGCTGCTACGCGCTGGTGTTTCTGTGACGACGCGTTTGCTTGGATTCTTTTGTAGCTCGCCTTGGATGACATACTTGCCCTCTTTGGTGATATGCAGCGGCGGCTGGCCTACCAAATTCACTTGATACATATTGGGTAATTTAGAGGGCATAATAGAAGTGATTTGCGTTTTGATACCAGCTTGGCTCAGCAGTTGGCGTAATTGACTATCGACAGCTTTGCTCACACTGCTAGTCGCTTGCGTACTTTGTATACTCGCACTATTCTGCGGCGCTTGGTTGACATTATTTTTGATAGTGTCAGTGGCGCTTTGCTGCGCACAAGCAGTAGTGGTCAATAATATGACACTGATTAAGCTGGCGGATTTTAACAGAGAGAATTTCACAGAAGACTGTCCTATTGATTTTTAATAGCAATACTTTAAAAATGCTCATTATTAATAAAGCTGACTATATTATGTAAAAATATAGATTAAAAAAGATAGGCAGACTTTAGCACAAGGGCAGTTTTTGCAAAGGTATTAGGGCTTAATTTTGCAAAATTGCTACTTAGTTTTAAGAGATAGGCAACACAGACAGCAGGCCGAGGGTATAACGGTAAACAGTGGACATTAAAAAAACAGCGCACTTTTTCATGGCTGCTTTTTTTGCAGAAAATTTTTATGACTGTTTAAGATGCAGCAAAAGCCAAACTTAGAATTTAGCGACTTCTTCTGGCGTTAAGAAACGACTGTCGCCTTTATCCAAACCGTCTAAGGTGATATGACCAATACTGGCGCGATGCAGCTCGGTGACCCGATTACCAAAATAGCCCATCATACGTTTTACTTGATGATATTTACCCTGCTCCAAGGTCAAGCGTGCATGGGTTTCATCAATAAACTCAAGGGTAGCAGGCTTAGTTTCTTCATGATCGCCTTCTAAGAGGATACCTTCAGCCACTTCTTTAACGGCATTGGCTTGCGCGTCGCTGTCCATTGGGCTTGCTAATGTGAGCTCGTATATTTTGGCATGCTCATGTTTAGGGCTGGTCACGCGGTGCAACCAACTGCCATCGTCACTGATAAGTAGGGCGCCCGTGGTATCGACATCGAGGCGTCCTGCAATACGCAAGCTGCCAAGCTCAGGTACAGCAATTAGCTCGGTGACGATAGGATATTCTTTGGCTTTTAAAGAGCATTCAAAACCTTCAGGTTTATGAAGCAAGATATAGCGATTGCCAGTCGCAACCGACAATGGCTCGCCCGCCCACAGTACTTCATCGTTGACAATATCGACATGCAGCCCCGGATCTTTGACCACCGCATCATTTACCGTCACTTCACCGGCGTGCAAAATCCGCTTTGATTCTTTGCGCGACAGCTCAGTGGCTTTACTTATAAATTTATCTAGACGCATACGCTTGACTACCATTCGTTTTATACTACCAACTTCGTATTAAAAGCCAACCATACAAGCACGGCTCTCGCGCTTGTCCGCTGTCTTAAACAGTGAGAAGTGGTACTATAATAAAAAATTAAATGAACACTGCGCCCAATACGGCAGGCAGTGAAAGTTAAGTAAGTTTACCATATCCAACTTAGACCTGATGAAATATGAGTTATCAAACGCTAAAACATGCGGTCAGCGCGCGCTTAGACATTAAAAAGTCTGAGTTTATTGCCTACGCCTATCCTGTGACCTCGCGCGAGCAAGCAATGTTTCACGTGGAACAGTTACGCGTGCAATATGCCGATGCGCGCCATCACTGCTGGGCATACATCATTGGTGACCCCAATAACACCACCAGTGCAGGTTTTGACGACGATGGCGAACCAAATGGTACCGCAGGACGACCGATATTAAACGTCTTACAGCATAAATCTATCGGCAACGTCATTATTATCGTGGTGCGTTATTTTGGCGGTATCAAACTCGGTGCAGGCGGTCTAACTCGCGCTTATGCAGGTTCTGCGCAGGCGGCCGTCGATGAAATGGTACTGCTCCCGTACGTGCCGATGGCGCAAGTACAAATAATCGCTGAGTTTGCCACCGAAGCACAGTGCCGCTACGTGGTTGAGGACTTGGGCGGCCATATTGATGATGTGACTTATAGTAAACAAGTGACCTTGACCGTGACGCTTGCTGAAGCAGATATCGATCACTTAAAAGAGCGGCTGGCGATGGATGGGCGTGTCTTAGAGTCGCCATAATTGATAAGTATGTATGTAGAGCCATTTTTCTTAGTTCTTCTTAGTGGTAGTTCTAGATGAATTGCTTTGAGTGACCATACGTTCACTGAGCGTTCACTGAAAAGCATTGGTTTTGGCAACTGCCGTCGGTATGATAAGGCATTGATTGTTAAAGACGATTTTAACGATCATTCATATAACCATTAAATAAGAAACCTTTATGCCAACATCGACACCACATAAAACCTTTACCCCTGCCCCATTTAAACCGCCATTTTGGTTAAGCAATCCACATCTACAAAGCATTTTACCCAAATTTTTTGCCCCTAAAACGCCGACTTATCGCCGTGTGGTCGAAAAAGACTCCTTGGATGAAAGTGATATTGCTTATGACTTTTATGATGCGCATCCTATAGACGCCGATGTTATAAACTCAGCAGGTAATGGCGAGCTTGAGCAAACTCCATTAATCGTATTGTTTCATGGTATGGAAGGCAGTAGCGACAGTCATTATGCGCGCGCGTTGGCCTATCAGATGCATGCGCAAGGATGGCACTTTGTCGTCGCTCACTTTCGTAGCTGCGGCGGTATTCCGGCGAGCGGTCGCGTCTTTTATAACGCCGGTGACACCGGCGAGCTGCATCATATGCTTGAGAACTTGCGCAAAAACTTTGCCCATATCTATGCGGTAGGTGTGTCCTTAGGCGGCAATGCACTGGCAAAATATATGGGCGAATATGGCGACAAAGCGCTCTGTGACGGTGCGGCGGTGATTTCAGCGCCTGTCGATATGTCGTCGGCGGCGCTTAGTATGCACAGCTTTTTGAGTCACCGTATTTATACGCCGTATCTGCTGAATCCCATTATCAAAAAAGCCTTGGCGAATGACATCACCAAAGATGAGATTGACTCTATCAAAGCCGTCAATCGTATCAGTGACTTTGATGATATCTTTACCGCTCCGCGTCATGGCTACCGCTCTAATAACCATTATTATCACGCTTCATCGGCGCTGCCTTATTTGATAAAAGTAACCAAACCTTTATTATTAATCAGCGCTAAAGACGACCCTTTCCTTGGGTTTACTGCCACGCCAAACGACGTCTCCGATACTGTCACACTTTTAGAAACTGAGCATGGCGGGCACGTGGGCTTTATTCGTTATAACGTCGATAAAGACAAATCGACGCATCTTTATAAACAATCAAGATTTGATATCAACTGGTTGCCCGAAACGGTCAGCGCTTATTTTAAGTCTATTGGCGTGCCGTTTAACCATTGATAATGACATTTGCCACTCTGCCAAACTTTACTTTTTTTACTTAACCTCCACCTCTTTGAGATTGCGCCATGTATCCATTTATTCGTTATACCAGCACCATCGCTCGCGCCGCGCTACAAGTAAAAAAGGGCAATACCTTAACGTTTAAAGATACCAGCGAGATTAACTTTCGCTGTCGTCTGACCGATATTGATAATTTCTTGGAGATGAATAATGGCCGCGTCCTGACCCTTTTTGATATGGGACGTACCGATTTTGCGGTACGGAGCGGCCTTGGTACACAGCTCTTAAAGCAGCGTTGGGGTTTGGTGGTCGCTGGCAGTACCATCCAATATCGCAAACGCATTCGCGCCTTCGATAAAGTCACCATGAAAACTCGTATCGTCGGCTTCGATGAGCGCTGGATATATATCGAGCAGTCGATGTGGGTCAAAGGCAAGCCTTGCTCCTCTGCCCTACTGCGCACGGGCGTCACCGAGGGCGGCAAAGTGATCGAAACCTCGCGTGTCTTAGGGGTGCTAAATCAAGCAGATTGGAAGCTACGGCCGAGCGGCTATGTGGCAGAATGGATTATCAGTGATGGCGACCGTCCGTGGCCGCCAGTGGGTTAGGATACGATTGTTCGATAAGCGCCTTACGGTCATCAGTGGTGATGACGTGGTTGGGTTATTGATGAATGCCAAAGGGTTTTTGCAGTAGAATTAATCAGTAAGTAAGTTTAAAGAAATAGGTCAGTTTTTTCGGTCATCGCCTTGATGATTTAAAAAGCTGACCTTTTTTTATCAATTAGTGAGTACTAATCTTAAAAAACATTGGTTTCATAATAAAAATCCACTACTTTTATTGCATAACTAAATACACATTATCTAACACGCGTATCCCTCAGCTTTGTTAAAGTAAGTCATGCAAATTTTCTCATAACATAACAAGGACGCCCGTCATGACCTTACTAAATACCTTTGATTTAACCTACCCTATCGTACAAGCACCGATGGCAGGAGCAACCACGCCTGAGCTGGCAGCGACAGTAAGTAATTTTGGTGGACTGGGGTCATTGGGAGGCGGAACGACGGCGCCAACGGTTTTAAATGAGCACATTAATATCCTTAGATCGCTCACCGACCGCCCTTTTATGATCAATCTAATGGTGTTATCTGAGCATGATTCTACTACTTTGGATAGCAAAATCCCTACTTGGTTAAACGAGTATTATAAAAAAAACAACATAGACATGGCGTTACCTGAACGTCCCGCATTTAATTTTTCTGAGCAGCTACAAGTGCTGTATGACAATCCAGTGCCTGTCGCTAGCTTCACCTTTGGTATTATCAGCGCCGAGCAGGTGCAGGGCTTAAAGGATTTGGGCACACGCGTCATCGGTACTGCCAATCATCCGTTGGAAGCGAAAGCATGGGCAGATATTGGTGTCGATGCGGTCTGTATTCAGGGCTCAGAAGCTGGCGGTCATCGCGGTGGTTGGTTGCCACAAAGCGCAAACGATCCATTGGGTTTACTGACGCTGATTAGTCAAACGCGTGCTTGCACCGATATTCCTTTGATTGCAGCGGGCGGTATTATGACGGGGCAAGCGATTAAAGCGGTGCAAACGGCTGGTGCTGAGCTGGCGCAAATAGGCACGGCTTTTTTGACCACCGATACATGCGGTATTAATGATACGTATAAACAAGCGATGCTTGATGCCAGTCTGGGTAAGCGCAGTAGCGAGACGCGATTAACGCGACTGTTTTCAGGTAAGCAAGCACGCGGATTGTTAAATAACTATTTGCGCGATTTTGGTCAATTTGAGAGCGCGCATGAGTTACCGCCCTACCCACAATTAAATGCCATGACCAAAAACTTGCGTGCTCATGCAAAAAGTAACCTCAATGCTGAACATCAGTCTTTATGGGCAGGACAAGGGGTCGCGTTGGTCAGACAAGAAAGTACGCTTGAATTGCTAGAGCGACTTGTCAAAAATTTATAGCTTAAACGACTTCATTAAAATCTTATAGACAATAAAAGAAACATCAGAGCATCTGGTGTTTCTTTTATTGTCTATAAGATAAATACTTTCAACCAATCCCTAACGCTGTGCGTCTACTATACTTCTAAACGCTTTATAATCGTCTGCCGTTTGTTCCACCGCCTCAATCATCGGTACATGACCAATCTCTGGCATCATAATCACCTGCGCTTGCGGGATGATTTTTTTTATGAGATTGACCGTTTCAGGTTTGATGATCTGATCTTTATCACCCCAAACGACGAGCGTCGGAATGTTATATTGGGCGATGATTTTGGCGCGCTCTTCGACATTATCGGTGACGATTTGCTCGAGGATTTTGGCGTCCAGCTCTTTATTTTTGATACGCTCTTGGGCAAACACCGCTTTGACCGATTTTGGCAAATATGGCGGCTTATACATGACAAAATCATACATTTTATAAAAATCTTCATTGCTATTAATCAACAGCGGATTGTTCTCTAACGTCGCGCCTTCTAACGATTTAGGAATACCAGCTGACCAAAAACCTGCGCTATCGACGAGCCATAAGCTTTTGACGTCTTTAGGGTATTTTGCTGCGTAAGCTACGCTGATAGCGCCGCCCATCGAGTTGCCGCCGACATGAATATTGGACGCTAAGCCTTTGGCTTGCAGCAACTCATGTAAGCGCGTCGCTTGCGCCTCCGAGCGATAATCAGCGCTCATCGGTTTGCTCGACTCACCAAAACCAAGCAAATCAGGAATGATCAAATGGTAACCTTCTAACTGACGCGCGATACGGGTAAAGTTGTCTTTATTACCGCCAAAGCCATGAATGAGTAATAACGGCTCGCCAGCCACGTTGCCGTTTTCGGCATAGACCATCTTATCGCCAGAGGCCAATGTCAGCGCTTTGATTTCTAAATCAGACTTATTACGCTCATATTGGATAATCTTTTGGGTGGTATTGACCGCTAATTGATTGGGCGCGGTGGTACAACCGACTATAGAAAGACTAAAAAGCGCGGCAAGAGCTAGGCGTTTTAAGTGCATCGAAACATCCTTGTTATAGTTATTAGAGAAAAAAGTTAAAGGCGGTTAAATCGTAATCTTAGCATAAGAGTATTAATAACTAGCTTACTGGGTCAACAACTTATCACTATTTATCATTGATTAATTTTAATACTACTATCACCTATCAATACATTATATAAAAAAACGTTACCAGTCTAACCAAGATGCTATAGGCAAGGTCATCTATAATGAGGGTTTTTATGTCATAAAATACAGCCAATTTGGATGGCGCACAAGGATAAACATTGAGTAAAACAACTGCCTCTACTGCCAAAAGCCATGACCTCACCCAAGGGTCGATTGCCAAAACCATGCTGCTATTTGCCTTGCCAACCCTTGGCTCATCAGCCTTGCAGTCGTTGAACGGCTCGATTAATGCCGTCTGGGTAGGGCGGTTTTTAGGGGAAGAAGCGCTGGCGGCGACGGCAAACGGCAACATCTTGATGTTTATCCTCATCTCCTTCGTTTTCGGTTTTGGTATGGCGGCGACTATTTTGATTGGTCAAGCCATGGGACGCCGTAACGATACGATGGTGAAAAGAACCATGGGCACGGCGCTGGGTAGTATTATTCCAATCAGTATATTGGTGTCGGCAATTGGCTGGACATTTGCTCCACTGCTTCTTAACCTGCTCGGTACGCCAGCAAGTGCGGTAGAGCTTGCGCTGACCTATCTGCGGATGATTTTTGTAGCGATGCCTGTCACTTTAACTTTTACGCTGATCATGATGGCACTACGCGGAACGGGCGATTCTACTACGCCGCTTTGGTTTATCATTATTTCGGTGATTATCGACCTGATTTTGACGCCGGTGCTGATTTTGGGTATCGGCCCCTTTCCTGAATGGGGTATCTTTGGCTCGGCTTTTGCAACTGCTGTCGCCAATGCTCTAGCGCTGATTGGTATGATTGTCACTATGTATTTGCGTGGTTCTGTGCTGACACTTAAGTTACCCGAGCTGCGTTTTTTACGCGCAGACCGAGATATCCTAAAGTCGATGTTTTCAAAGGGTCTGCCGATGGGGCTGCAGATGATTGTTATCTCATCAGCGGCGCTCACAATGCTGTCGCTGATTAACCGCGAGGGCGTACAGACAACGGCCGCTTATAGCGCAACGCAGCAGCTTTGGACCTATGTGCAGATGCCAGCGATGGCGCTCAGTGCAGCGGCCAGTGCCATGGTCGCACAAAATATCGGTGCCAATCAATGGAACCGTGTTGCTGGCATTACGCGTTGGGGGCTTATCTTTAATGTGATATTGACGGGCGCTATGATTGGGGTATTAAGCATTTTTGATGAGACTATTTTGGAGCTATTCCTTGGTAGTGACAGCGCCGCCGTGCCGATTGGGCGCCATATTCAGTTGATGGCGACATGGGGCTTTATCTTTTTTGGCATTGCGCAAGTTTTCTTTGGCACCATGCGTGCCAACGGTTATGTGGTTTGGCCGCTTATCGTCATGGTGATTTCGATGTATCCTGTGCGCCTTGGCTTTGCGTTCGGGCTTTATCCACTCCTTGGAGCCGATGCGCTTTGGCTATCGTTTCCAGCTGGCATGGTAGCAACGGCGTTGATGGGCGCAGGATTATATCTATACGGCGGCTGGCGCAAAGGTAAAAACATGCCCGCCGAAGAAGCGGCACAAAGATCGGAGGAGTTTCGCGCCCAAACTGGCACCAGTGCCTCGTTTCGTGATATTTTACCGACTACTGTGTGGAAGCTCTCGCCTTTACGCCGTATTACAAGGCTGCGTCGTCGACTACAAAAACGCCTGCAAAAACACCGTATGAGAAGAAAACATAAACGTTCCTCGCGCGGTTTATAGGTAGTCAATGCAATGGGTTTAAGTTCAACCGTTTTAAAATTAACTATTTTAAAATCACTAACCTTAAAACTAAGAACTTAATAAAAAATCCACTGCTGCTGCTGCATGAATTGCAGTGGTATCAAATACGGGAATGGGGCTGTCTGCTTGCTGAATCAGCAGTCCAATTTCGGTACAACCCAAAATGACGCCTTCTGCGCCTTTATCCGCTAAGTCTTCAATCACTTGCTGATAATACTGGCGCGAGCTATCAAGTAGCCGACCTTGACACAGCTCCTCATAAATAATGCGATGTACCTCTTCCCGTGCGCCTGTCTCTGGTATCAACACTTGCAAACCCGCATCTATCAAACGCTGCTTATAAAAATTCTCTGTCATGGTGAACTGTGTACCAAGTAGCGCAATCTTAGTCAAACCTTGCGCTTGAATAGCTTTAGCTGTGGCATCTGCAATATGAATAATCGGCAGATTGGTCGCGGCTTGGACGTCATCGATGACTTTATGCATGGTGTTAGTGGCAATTAATAAGCCTTGCGCGCCAGCCGCTTGCAGACGTTTGCCACTATTGGCTAATATCGCGCCCATCTCATCCCACGCGCCTTGTGCTTGCAGCTCGCCAATCGGCGCAAAATCGACGCTATGAATCAGTAAATCCGCTGAATGCAGGTTACCCAGCTCAGCCTTAATACCTTCATTTATTAGGCGATAATAGCTTTCGGTACTCTCCCAACTCATCCCGCCGATGATACCTAATGTTCGCTGTTTTTTAGCTGCCATTTCATTGTCCCCTTTATTTTTTAATCTTATTTAGCGTAGCAAAACCAAACCTCTTTAGTCTGCTATTTTTCGAATATTATTCTTTTTAGAAACAGCAGAGTCGTCGTTAAGATATAACAAATCTTATTATTCATAATAACCATTTTACCTCGCCCCCATCACGCGATATCATAGTCGCTGACAAGCACTAGCAATGCGGCATTTCATCCTTTCTCATCGCAACACATCACGTTTACAATACTATTTAAGCGTGGCTCTCATCATGCAGGACAACAGAACGTTATGGCAAAATTCCCGACCGTCAGAATACGCACGCGGCGCAAATACTATCGGCTGATTTTCACCTTTTTAATGGCGCTGATGATGTCGACGATTATCTCGACGGCGTTGCTACTGATTAACGTAGGATTTGTCGAAGGTTTCTTTACTACGTTGTTTCATTCATGGAAGTATGCCTTTATGGTTGCTTGGCCGAGCGCTTATATCTGTGCCTATTTAATCCAAGAGCACCTGCTAAGCCGTATTGAATTTTATTAACGCCTTTATAAAGTTTATAAGTTATAAAATTTAGCAAGTTATAAACTTTAGTACACTATGCCAGTATAAAAACAGCTAAGATAAGCGACAAACTGTTGTTAATCAGAGGCGACTATGAGCCAAGCACGGCGTACTATCGAGCAGTTACTACATCAAGGTCTTCTTCCTCTTAAAAATACCGAGGCGGCAGCAACGCACCTAGAAGTCTATCCGAGTAAACGCACGTGGCTCGACTTTTTTAATAAGGCGCTGCTGATTATTGGCGCGGTGGCGCTGGTATTATCCCTTGTATTCTTTATCGCCTATAACTGGCAAAATATTGGCAAGATGGGTAAATTTGCGTTGGTTGAAGGGGCGCTGGTGATTACCATCGCGCTTTACGTAGCACTGTCTTTTAGGCAACTTAGACAACGATTTCAGCTGATTCGGCAGTTACTATTGCTCATTGCTAGCATTATCACCGGTAGCTTATTGGCGCTATTTGGGCAAATGTATCAAACGGGCGCTGATACCTGGCAGCTGTTTTTTGGCTGGGCAATACTGATTACGCCTTGGGTAGTTATCGCCCGTTTCCCTGCGTTATGGCTGCTGTGGTTAGGCTTAATCAATGCATTTTTGCTACTCTATTTAGATGTCGCAAATCTACAATTTATTAAATATAGCCTGCAAAACATCTCTCAAGTAGCCATCCTTGCGCTATTTAATTTTATTGCCTTTTATAGTTGGCTGATTGGTTTCGATAATAAAACTTCTTCTATTCCCTATCTGTTTCATCGCATTAACGTTAAAAAATCCACTGCTCAAATAAACAGCGCTCAAACCAATTCCAGCTTGCATTGGAGCACTTATGTCGTCGGTTTCTTAAGCACGTTTTTTATGACGTATCTGGCGATTGTCACGGTCTTTGATAATGGCAATATCTGGGCAACGCTTATTGCTACCCTCTTATGGTTGGGTTGGTGCGGCTTTATGCTTTGGCAGTTTTATCAGCGCCGTCTTGATTTGCTTATGCTGACTTATTTGTCATTTTCTATCATTACTGTGGTGATGTTTTGGGTCGGTAAATGGCTATTGGAGGGTTTTGAGGCGGGTGGGTTTTTGATATTAGCCTTGCTACTTATTGGCATGAGCTCGTCGGCAGTTATGTGGCTACGTAAAATTGCCCGTATCAAGAACGATGACACTGCTCCTCATACTGTAATCAAGGGGAACAGCGATGAACAATGAGATGAATAATAATATCAACCATAACGAACAAAATCATGACTTTTTGCTATTGCAACAGCAGGGACTCATCGATGCGCAAAACGTCAACCATGAGCTTTTAAGTAGTGCTCAATCTGAAGCGCGCAGCCCGTGGTTTATCAGCTTATTTTTTGGTATGAGTGGTATTTTAGCCAGTCTATTTTTTATAGGGTTTTTGGCCTTATTATTAGATAACACCGGTTTGCTGGATAGTACGCTAGCGGTATTTATTATTGGCGGCATATTAAGCGTTATTGGCGGGTTTCTATTTTATAACGCCCGTATACGCCATAGCCCTTTTTGGAATAGCTTAGCCTTTGCGATTACGCTAGCAGGTCAAGGTTATATTGCCTATGCTTTACTGGCGAGTGAGATTGCAGAGCCACTCAATATAATGCTATTGCTCCTTGTGCAACTGTTGATGACTGTTGCTATACCCAATTTTATCTATCGTTTATTGAGCGCAACCTTAGCCTTAAGCTGCCTATTTTACTTATTAAATTATTATCACTTATCCGAAATCAGCTTAGGATTATTGGCATTAATCACTAGCGTGACTCATTTACAGCGTTATACACTCGCTGCTTTTATCCCGACCAAATGGCGAATGAATGCGTTAGAAATCATGAGTGCTATGGGCTATGCGAGCGCCTATGTTTTGCTCAGTGTTTCCGTCTATTTTATCGCTGCTGAATATGGCAATAGCTTTGCCAACTTTAATAGCCTTGATAGTTACGGTGAAGCCTTTAGCTATAACTACTATCTGGCCCAAGGGCTATTAACGCTTGCCAGCCTTTATGCCGCTTATCTCATTTTAAAGCGCTATCAGGTCAAATTGCGATCAACAGCAGGACTGCTCATTAGCGCTGCGATTGTACTACTTGGGATAATGTCTATTTATGTCTCAGGCTTATTGGCCACCAGTTTGATTATTATCATTGCTACTGCTAATAGCCAACGCGTGCTGTTAGGACTGGGCGTTATCGCCTCGGTCGGTTATATCTTTTGGTATTACTATCAGCTCGATACGTCTTTATTGGTCAAGTCTGCCTCTATGCTGGTCATCGGTATCGCACTACTTCTGCTGCGCTGGCTGCTTATCAAAGGCTATTTTGCGCAGATAAAATCAAGCGCTAACGATCATCAGGAGCGGCTGTCATGAATGATAAAATTTTGACCAAGCGCTTGCTTAAAGCCACATCAAAGACCCATTGGCTACAAAAACCGGCAGTCACGATTATTATTGCCCTTCTTGGATTGGCGCTCGTATTGGTGGTGATGACGAGGAATATTATTAAATATGAAGCCCATCTTACGACTGGCGATACGGTTTTATTAGCGCTTGCACCCGTTGATCCACGCGGCTTTATGCAGGGCGACTATATGACGCTTAGCTATGCGCTAGAGCGTGACGTATTTGCCGCCTTAAATAAAGACCCCGGTAGCTATCCTATTAACGAACAAGGCTATGTCATTGTCGCTTTAGACCAACATAATGTCGGACAGTTTAAGCGCTTAGCGGCTAATCAGCCTAGAAATCTAGCCTCTAATGAGATGGCGCTTCACTACCGTATCCGTAACGGCGTAATGCAGCTTGCGACCAATGCTTTTTTCTTCCAAGAAGGTGATGGCGAAGCATTTGAGGCAGCAGAATATGGGCTATTTCGGATTAATGATAAAGGGGAGCCGCTACTGACCAATTTAGTAGATGACGATTTTAAGGTTATTAGTCCAGAGCAGGCACATGCAGAACAAATAACCACAGAACAAACTGCTAATGATTAATGAAACCAACTAAATGCTGCTCACTTAACGCTGACTACTTTGCTTTACCAAAGTAATATTGCGACAAGCAAGCTGGGTTTGCTACTGTTGATGGCTACAAATTTATTCGCTTGTCAAAAACATTTGAAAAAACGTAACAATTAAAAAAAGGATTTATTATGCGTAGTGCAACCTATGACCATTTTGGCAAACCAACTGAAGTATTGAGCCTCGGCGACCGTCCTATCCCCGAGCCAAAAGCCAATGAAGTGCGCGTCAAAACCATTCTCGCCTCCATCCATAACCATGACCTGCTTACCATTCGCGGTCAGTATGGCTTTAAACCTGAAATGCCGGCTATCGGTGGTAGCGAAGCGTTAGGTATTATTGATGCCGTTGGTAGTGAAGTTAAAGACTTAAAAGTCGGGCAACGCGTGGCGGCTGCCAGTGTACAAGCAACGTGGGCAGAGTATTTTGTCGCCGCCGCCGACATGGTATTTCCTATCCCTGATAGTTTAGAAGATGAAATGGCCGCGCAGCTGATTGCCATGCCACTCAGTGCGTTGATGCTACTAGAGTTCTTAGAAGTAGAAAGCGGTCAATGGGTTATTCATAATGCGGCCAATGGTGCCGTTGGTAAATCACTTGCCATGCTAGCGGCGGCGCGCGGCGTCAAAACCATTAATCTGGTAAGAAGTGACGATGCCATAAAAGAGTTAGATACTCTCGGTATCAAAAACAATATCAACACCTCAGATGATGACTGGAAAGAGCAAGTCAAAGCGATCGTCGGTAATGATAAAATCAGTGCGGCGGTGGATTCGGTCGGCGGTGAAAATAGTGGCGATTTGTTATCGTTACTCGGTCATGGTGGCACCTTCGCCGCCTTTGGGGCGATGTCGGGCAGACCTATGGTCATCAATCCGACCCATATGATTTTCAAGCAAGCGGTGATGAAAGGCTTTTGGGGCAGTAAGCTCAGTCAAGAGATGAGTGTGGAGAATAAGCAGCGCCTAGTGAATGAGCTGATCGATAGAGCGGTAGACGGACAATTAAAACTGCCTGTAGAAGCGGTATTTGATTTGGCCGACATCGTAAAAGCGGTCGATGGCAAATTGCAGTCAGGCAAAAAAGGTAAGGTACTGCTAAAACCTTGAATTATTATTCATTTATTATTTAGCTAACCTTCGTTTTATTAACAATGGCAGCGTTCTTTATTAAGAGTGCTGCCATTTTTTATGGCGACTTTTTCTAACCTATCTCTTATAGCCTACCGCGCAATATCTTGATAAATAGCAACAACGTTCCTTTACCAAAGTCAGGTTGCAGCTCGCAAGACCCGCTTGTTAAGGTTGATGGGCAATTATCTATTGACGTCGCTTAAAAATTAAAACATTGAATTAAAATAATAAAGGAAATCATCATGCGTAGCGCAACTTATAACGAATTTGGCAAACCTTCAGAAGTACTGAGTATCAACGAAAGTCCTACCCCAGAACCCAAAAATAGCGAAGTCCGTATCAAAACCATCCTGTCCTCTATTCACAATCACGACATCGTGACCATAAAAGGCGAATACGGTCATAAACCTGTTTTGCCTGCCACTGGTGGCTCTGAGGCGGTTGGTACGATTGATGCGTTAGGTAAAGACGTCAAAGATTTTGAACAAGGCCAGCGTGTCGTCGTGTCTGGCGTATCAGGCACTTGGGCGGAATATTTTGTTGCTCCGGCAAAAAGCCTTATCCCTATTCCAGACGCCATCGATGATGAAATGGCCGCCCAGTTAATTGCCATGCCGATGAGTGCGTTGCTGTTGATTGAATTTTTAAATATTAAGCCCGGTCAATGGCTTATCCAAAACGCCGCCAATGGGGCGGTCGGTGAATCGATGGCGATGCTGGCGCCTAAGCGTCATATCAATACGATCAACTTGGTGCGCAGTAAAGAGTCAGAACAAGAGCTTATCGAGCTTGGTATCACTGAAAATAACGTCGTGACCGATGATGATGACTGGAAAGAGCAAGTACAAAAAATCGTCGGTGACGCCAAAATAAGCGGCGCGGTCGATGCGGTCGGCGGCAAATCAGGCGGCGAGCTGCTGTCCCTACTCGGTAAGCATGGCGCAATGGCGTCATTGGGGTCGGTGTCTGGCGAACCACTGATGCTAAACCCAAGCAATCTGATTTTCAATTTGACTAAAGTTAAAGGCTTTTGGGCAAGCGATTTGATGCAAGAAATCAGCGCCGATGATAAACAGCGGTTAATTAAAGAGCTGATTGAGCGTGCCTCAGGCGGTATCTTAAAACTCCCTACTGGCGGCATCTATGATTTAGACGATATTCAAAAAGCGGTTTCAGAAGACGTCCAATCGGAGAAAAAAGGTAAGATATTGATTAAGCCTTAAGCTGCTTGTGCAAAGAGCATTTACTATAAAAACAATAAGAAAGGATTAATACCATGTCAAATAACAAAACCTTTAAAGCCTTAGTGGTTCACGAGACTAGAAACGGTGAATTTAAAAAAAGTATTGAGCAGCGCAGTGCCAGCGACTTGCCTGACAATGATTTATTAATCGAAGTCCATTATTCATCATTAAATTTCAAAGACGCGATGTCAGCATCCGGCAATAAAAGAATCACCAAACACTACCCGCACACTCCGGGTATTGATGCCGCAGGCGTGGTGGTAAGCGATAAGTCTGGCACGTTTTCTGAAGGCCAAGAAGTCGTGGTCTTTGGCTATGATTTGGGCATGGATACCGATGGCGGCCTCGCTCAGATGATATCTATCCCTGCCGATTGGGCGGTCAAATGTCCGTCTTCTTTAACGCTAAAAGAAGCGATGATATATGGTACGGGCGGCTTAACCGCCGCATTAAGTGTGCAAAAGCTTGAGAAAATGGGCGCTAAACCTGAAGACGGTCCAGTTGCGGTCACGGGTGCAACGGGCGGTGTCGGTAGTATCAGCATCGCGATATTAAGTCAGCTTGGCTATGAGGTCATCGCCTTTTCTGGCAAGCCGGAGCAAAGTGACTATCTAAAAGAGCTTGGTGCAAGCGAAGTCCGTCATCGCGATAGCATCAATGAGATCGGCGATAAACCTGTCGGTCGCGAGCTATGGGCAAATGCTATTGACACCATCGGCGGCGACTATCTGGCAAACCTACTAAAGCAAACCAAAGCGGGCGGCGCAGTGACCTCTTGCGGCTTGGCGGGCGGCGCTGAATTTACGATGACGGTATTGCCGTTTATCACTCGCGCGGTGTCCCTACTCGGTATCGATTCGGTCTATATTCCCCTAGCTGATAAAAAAGCCATTTGGCAGCGCGTCAGTACTGATATGAAGTTGCCTAATTTAGAGAATTATTGCGAAGAGATTACGCTTGAGCAAACACCTGAGTACTTAGATCGCTTTATGGCTAGTCAGACGGTTGGGCGTTATGTGGTGAATGTGCGGGGTTAGGTTTTTGGGTTAGAAATAAGGTTTTTAGATAATGGCAGTGCTCTTTTTTGGAGTGCTGCCATTACTCTTTTATAATTGGACTATTTAGAACATAACAGTCCTTCTACTATATAGTTTTGCGGCTTAAGGCTTAAAATATTAGTTAAGTCACCGTGAAGAATATAGAGTTTAGCTTGATTTTCTTGTATGTCAAAATCATACACTCTGTATAGATAATAATTACTAGCTTCCTTTTTTGAAAACTCGAGCTCGTTATCTGTAAGATAAAATGGAGTATCACTATTGAATTTAGTTGTTTTAACTTCAATGTACTTTTCATTACCATCTAAATCAAATGATAATATGTCGTATCCAGCTCCGTCACCTTCTTCATCTGAAACATGTTTAACTTTTTTCATTAAGTTAGATTTGCCCGCTCTTTCTAAAAAGTCCTTCTCATATTTTAGGACAATTAACTCACCCGCATAACCTAGTTTTTTCTGACTTTTAGCCTGTTTTATAAAATCAATCTTTTTAGGGGTAAAGCTTCTTGATTTTTGCTCTTTTGCTGCAAAAGACATAGGAACTGAATTCAAATTAAGCTTGGATTCATTATAATTTTCAATAGAACTCTCAATTCCGTATGAATCGTCTTCTGTTTTGCCCACATCCAATAAACCCATATTAGAATTTACTATTAGATAATCATTAGTTTTCTCAACAGAACCTTGCTTCAACTTTCCTTTAATCTCTCTATAAACTCCTATTAAGTTCTGTAGATCCCACCCTAACTCTTCACTACTTGGCATATCTTCAACGGAATAAAACTTGCCACATATATGACCAAGTTCATAGCCTTCCACAAGACTATTCATCTTACCTTCATTTTTTAAATTTATTTTCTCATATGAGAAATCATTTAGAGTTGATGAAAGTTCATTTTTCCATACATCTGATACTTGGGTTATCTTTTCTCTGCCTAACTTAGTTTTATATCTATTTTTAAAATAAGTCCAACCCTGATTTAGGGATAGATAGACTCCGCTCATATCTGCACGAAATAAATAAACTATATAATAACCTTCTGTAGCCGACTGAGTAATTGATTTATCAAAAACTGCAATCCATGGCACATCTGCCCACTGTCCTTGCCCTACTGATGCTTTTACTTTATATTTCTCACTATCTATAGATATAGTATTTGCTAAAATATCTGCAGATTGCTGTCTCACATATACTGCAAGCTCATGATCTGTAAGATTACTTAACTTAGCAAGTTTATAATTCTCTAAAATATTCAATAATAATTTTTGCATTCTAATATCCTTAATGTGTATCCGATAAAATTATAATAGATTTTATTTGAATAATAGTTTCTATATCATTTAGACGTCATAAAAAAACACCCAACCAAGTTGAGTGTTTTTTATCTACCTAATCAAACCTTAAACCTCTATTCCCACTCAATCGTCGCAGGTGGCTTGCTCGACACATCATAAGTCACGCGTGAAACTTCAGCGATTTCATTCATGATGCGGTTCGATACCGTTTCAATCAAATCATACGGCAGATGCGCAAAGCGAGCCGTCATAAAGTCTACGGTCTCAACGGCACGTAGCGCGATCACCCACGCATAGCGGCGACCATCACCGACCACACCGACAGATTTGATTGGTTGGAATACCGCAAATGCTTGCGCCGTCTTGTCATACCAGCCTGAACGCTCAAGCTCTTGCATAAAGATGGCATCTGCCAAACGCAAGATATCCGCGTATTCTTTTTTGACTTCGCCAAGAATACGCACGCCTAAGCCTGGACCTGGGAATGGATGACGATAGATCATTTTCTCTGGTAGGCCAAGGGTGATACCAAGTTTACGCACTTCATCTTTAAACAAATCGCGTAATGGCTCGACCAACTCAAACGCTAAATCATCTGGCAGACCGCCAACGTTATGATGGCTCTTAATAACGTGCGCTTTGCCTTGATGCGATTTTGCTGATTCGATGACATCAGGGTAAATCGTCCCTTGCGCTAAAAACTCAATGACTTTGCCATCGCTTTGCGCGCTGATTTCACGGGCGCTATTGGCGAACACATCGATAAAGGTTTTGCCGATGATTTTACGTTTGGCTTCGGGATCAGACTCGCCTGCTAAGGCGTTTAAGAATAAATCTTCGGCATCGACACGGATGACTTTGACACCCATGTTTTCAGCGAACACTTGCATCACCTGATCGCCTTCGTGCAAACGCAAGAGACCATTATCAACGAACACACAGGTCAGCTGATCGCCAATGGCTTTATGCAATAGCGCGGCAACCACTGAGCTATCGACACCGCCGGATAAACCGAGCAATACTTGTTTGTCACCGATTTGCTCTTTGAGCTGTGCCACGCGCATATCGATAATATTATCAGGCGTCCAATCGCCGGCGCAGTCGCAAATCTGATGGACAAAACGACCCAATAACGCTTGACCTTGTAAAGTATGCGTCACTTCAGGATGGAACTGTAGACCATAGTACTGTTTGTCGTCATTGGCCATAATGGCGATCGGACAGCTCGGCGTACTGGCGATAATATCAAAGCCTTGCGGCGCTTCGATCACTTTGTCGCCATGACTCATCCAAACGTTTAGCGTGGTCGCGTTGTCTTCACTGACCTGGTCTTCGATACCTTCGGTTAATTTTGAATGACCATCGACATTGATGGTCGCGGCACCAAATTCATGGATATCACTGGCATGAACCTGCCCGCCGAAACGATCCGCCATCGCCTGCATACCATAACAAATGCCCAATACTGGCACACCAAGCTCAAACACGGCGTCATTAATACGCGGGCTATCTTCTGCGTGTACGCTTTCAGGACCGCCCGATAAGATAACGCCCTTTGCGCCAAAGTCCGTGATACGCTGGGTATCAATATCATAAGGGAACATCTCACAAAAAACGCCAGAGTCGCGTACACGGCGAGCAATCAGTTGGCTATATTGCGAGCCAAAATCAAGAATAAGAATACGATCTTCTTTGATAGTAGGGATAGCAGCGGCAGTGGTCATAAATCGATGTCCATCAAGAAAAAATTAGTGCCCTATTTTAACAAGTTTGCGCCTATTAATGGCTATTAGATGGTGAATTATTGACGATTTTTGCGAGATATTACGCCTTGATAAGAATAATACGCCAGCGCGAACCCCAATAATGCCGCTACTAAATAAAAGTCATAAATTTTTATTATACAAAAGCCGAGTCTATATGAAATATTTGTTTATATTGTGCTATGCTCAAACGATAAATATGTTTGCTTTAGGATTGGTGATTGGCATAAGCGCTTAATATCGTATGATTTTTACGATAACCCTGAGCCTAATCATTCATCTATGCTGAGTAGAAAAACTGAATCAGCTTTAACCGAATTCTTTAGTATAAAACTGTGATAACGAATCGACAGGTATGTCCCTATGAGCAAAATCAAATCTCTTATTCGTAAAACCACCAACTTTCCTGCTACCAAAAACACTGATAATAATTTAGAACCTATCCAAAAAAATAATACGGCTACTAATTCGACTGCCAATACGCCTATTGAGCAGACGCGCTGGAACGGTTGGGGCAATGTCAGTATCAATAAAACTGTCTCGCCGCATGGTGCAAAATTAATAAAATCACATATCGGTAAAACCAAAAAACTCTCCTCTGTGAGCTTACAACAGGTACTCAAAACCGTACCAAAATCACGCCTGCCTGCTGCGCTCACCGACCTTGATATCGTCTCAACTGATAAAGAAGTGAGGCTCAGACATGCGCGCGGTCAAAGCTTCCCTGATTGGATAGCGATGCATGGCGGCGACTTTGAAGTATTTCCTGATGGAGTCGCTTTTCCTGAATCGACCGCTGATGTCGAGACTTTATTAACGCTCGCCAATGAGCATGACTTAATTGTCATTCCTTTTGGTGGCGGCACCTCCGTGGTCGGTCATATCAACCCACAAAAGGGTTCACGTCCAGTCCTTACCATCGCCATGAGCAAGATGGATCAGCTGCTTGACTTAGATTTTAAGAGCCAAATCGCAACCTTTGGCGCGGGCACACAAGGGCCAGCTGTCGAAGCGCAATTGGACGCGCACGGTTACCGCCTAGGACATTATCCGCAGTCTTGGGAGCTATCAACGCTTGGTGGTTGGATTGCCGCGCGCTCTAGCGGTCAGCAGTCATTGGGCTACGGACGCATCGAGCAGCTATTTGCCGGTGGTACATTAGTCACTCCGCAAGGTGTGCTCAATATCGCCGATATTCCAGCGTCATCAGCAGGACCTGATTTGCGTGAGATGATGATGGGCACTGAGGGTCGTGCTGGTATTTTTACGACAGTCAAAATGCGTGTACAACCGCAGCCTGAGGAAGAACTGTTTAAAGTGGCTTTCCTGCCTAATTGGGAAGCAGGTAAAGAAGTGCTTAGACAAGCGGTGCAAAAAAATGTTCGCTTATCTATGTTACGTCTCAGTAATGCCGTCGAAACTGATGCGCATCTGCATTTAGGCACGTCACCGAGCCAATTTTTAGCCATTAGCACCTATCTAAAAGCCCGTGGACTAAGCTCAGATAAGGTTATGCTCACTTACGGCGTATCAGGCGATAAAGCGCAGAATAAATTGGCGCTGACACAGTTTAATAAGCTGTTAAAGCAGCACGGTAGTGTCACTGGTAAAATCACCGATATCATGGGTAGCGTGTGGGCGCATGGACGTTTTAAATTCCCTTACTTGCGTGGCACTTTATGGGACAAAGGCATCATGGTCGATACCTTTGAGACCGCGACCAACTGGAACAACATCGACGAGCAGATGCGGCAGATGCAAGAAGCGGTGCAAAACGTCTTGGCAGATGAAAATGAGGCGGTTATGGCCTTTACTCATATCTCACACGTCTATAAGCAAGGTGCAAGCCTTTATACCACCTACTTTTTCCGCGCGGCAAAAGACCATGCGACTACCTTACAGCGCTGGAAAAAAATTAAACAGGCCGCGAGTACTAGTTTAGCTAATGGTAAAGCGACCATCTCGCATCAACACGGCGTTGGCCGTGATCATGCGCCGTACCTTGCCGCTGAAAAAGGTAGGCTTGGCATGCAAGTAACCCATGATATGCTCAAAAGCTTAGACCCTGAACAGCGTATGAACCCAGGTGTATTGCTTGAGAAGTAATAAACCAATTAAGAAGAGTGAGATATGACTCAAACCAAGCAACGCCAACAAGCATTAGCGCCTTTATCTTGTGGCTCGTCTCAAGCAGAACCTTGGGACATGCTTATCATCGGTGGCGGCATTACTGGCGCTGGGATTGCGCGCGAAGCGGCACGGCGCGGTTTAGCAGTATTATTAATTGAGCAAAAAGACTTTGCTTGGGGCACGTCCAGCCGCTCTAGTAAAATGGTACATGGCGGGCTACGCTACATTGCCTCGGGTGATTACAAAACCACCTTGCTTAGCGTGCGCGAGCGTGAGCGTATGCTCAGTGAAGCAAGCGGGCTTGTGAATGAAATGCACTACGTTATGCCGCATTATAAAGGCAAGTTTCCACCGCCATGGATATTCAATACCTTGCTACGAGTCTACGATAGGCTCGCAGGCAAGCGCTACTTTACTTACTTTAAAAGAGAAGCTTTTTTAAGTTTAAATCCGCATATCAAGCAAGACAAGTTTTTGGGAGCCAGTCAATTTAGCGATGCGGTGACCGACGACTCGCGACTAGTGATGCGCGTGCTTGCTGAGGCAATTAACGACGGTGCGCAGGCGATTAACTACCTAAAAGCAGAATCGTTGATTACCAATGAACAAGGCTTGGTGGTAGGCGCAAAACTCAAAGACACTTCTTCTGAGGACAATGCTCAAAACAATATTCAAAGCAATGTTCAAAGTTACGATGTTTACGCCAAAGTGGTGGTCAGCGCGACTGGCGCTTGGGCGGATACCTTAAGGATGCAAGCCAGTAAGCAAACCGAACAAAGCTTCCATAAGCAAATCCGTCCGTCACGCGGCAGTCATTTGGTCGTGAGCAAAGAGCGTTTGCCGATCGAGCAAGCCTATACCTTTTTGCATCCTGTCGATAAAAGAGCGGTATTTGTCTTTCTGTGGGAAAATCGTACGGTACTTGGCACCACTGATTTGGATCATCCACCTTTGGACGATAGCGAGGTCGGCATCACGAATGAAGAGGTCGATTATCTATTAACGGCGACTAACGAACTGTTTAATGATGTCAAGCTTAACCGAAAAGATGTCATCAGTACGTGGGCAGGTGTGCGTCCGCTGATATCAGAAGGCGGCGATGGCAAACGCGTCAGCCCCAGTAAAGAAAAGCGCGACCACAGCGTGTGGCTCGACAATAACCTCGTCACCGTTAGCGGCGGCAAGCTAACAACCTTTCGCCTTATTGCTTTAGATGTCCTTGAAAAGTGTCAAGAAGTGCTCACCCTTGATAAGTCTGTCATTCAAAAGCAAACCTTAAATGATGATCACGTTTTTAGCAATACCGCGCCAACCAATCCTAAATTTTTTACTTTACCAAAAGCTCTACAACAACGCTTACAAGGGTTTTACGGTCGCCAGCTTGATACTTTACTTGAGCTTGCGCATGAAGATGATTTGGCTTATGTCACCGACAGCAATACCATTTGGGCAGAGATCCGTTTTGCCGCGCGCCATGAGCAAGTCATGCATTTAGATGATTTATTACTGCGGCGTACGCGCTTGGGTTTAATCCTACCGAATGGGGCAATGACGCCGTTAATTAGCGCTAGACTGAAGCAGATATGTCAGCAAGAGCTCGGCTGGAATGAGCAAAAATGGCAGCAAGAAGCCCAGCGCTATCAAAATTTATGGCAACGCTATTATCATTTGCCTGCGGCTTAGCGCTTTTCTATTATATTAATAGCCATTGCTACTGGTATAACTTTTTCTTGCTCGCTGTGCCTACGCAGACAGAGGCTGCGGAAAATTTACATCAGTAGCAAGCGATAATCATAGTGTGTTTTTATTTTGCGCTACCTATCTATTTTTACATAGTTAAGGACGACTATGACCACTACTTTTGATGCACCTATTTACTTCTTAGCCATCGATAATGGCACCCAAAGCGTCAGAGCACTTATCTTTGACCAATTTGGCACTGAGATTGCCAAAGCCCGCGTGCCTATCGAGCCGTATTTTTCAACTGAGCCCAATTTTGCTGAGCAGCACGCTGACTATTATTGGCAAAAGCTAAGCGAAGCTTGTCAGCAATTGTGGCAAAGCTGCGATATTAAACCTGAGCAAATCGCGGGCGTTAGTCTCGCCACCCAGCGCTATACCATGATATGTCTGGATAAAGATATGCAGCCACTGCGCCCAACTATTGTATGGATGGATTTACGCCGCGGCGAAACCAACGATATTGGTTTTTTAAGCCCACTAACCAAAATTATTGGCATGGGCGAATTGGTACAAGAGGCACAGCAAAAAGCCCGCTGTAATTGGCTTGCATACCATGAGCCAGAGATGTGGGCAAAGACCGCCCATTACGTCAATCTATCTGCGTATCTTACTTATCAGCTGACAGGCGAATTAGCCGATTCCAACGGCCATGCCCTAGGCTATCTGCCTTACGATTATAAAGCGCAAACATGGCTAAAACCTAAAGATTTTAAATGGCGCTTCTTTAGCTGTCGACCTGAGCAAATGCCTAAGATTGTCGCGCCAGGTCAGCCACTTGGCCGTATCAGCCCCAAAGCGGCTAAAGCCACAGGGATTTTAGAAGGCACGCCGATGATTGCTGCCGCTAGCGATAAAGCGTGCGAAGCGTTGGGGTCGGCAGGTCTCGCTGCTGACACTGCCTGTTTAAGCTTTGGTACTACTGCGACTATCAATACCACGTCGAGCCATTACGTCGAAATCCTTAAACACATGCCCGCCTACACCGCAGCCGCGCCAAACTACTACAATCATGAGTACATGATTTATCGCGGCTTTTGGATGGTCAGCTGGTTTAAAGAACAATTTGCCCACTATGAAGAGCAGCTAGCAAAGACGCAAGGCATCGATACCGAAAAGCTCCTCGATCAAGCAGTTAAAGATATTCCAGCCGGTTGTATGGGGCTGATGATGCAGCCGTATTGGTCACCTGGCGTCCGTCATCCGGGACTTGAGGGCAAAGGTGCGCTCATTGGTTTTGGTGATGTGCATACGCGGGCGCACGTTTACCGCGCTATCTTGGAAGGACTGGCTTATGAGCTTAAGCTTGGCTTTGATACCATTGAAAAGCGCACAGGCAAAACTATCAAGCACCTGCGTGTCTCAGGCGGCGGCTCTCAAAGTGACTCAGCGATGCAGCTTACTGCCGATATCTTTGGTATGCCCGCTTATCGACCGCACACTTACGAAGCGTCAGGCTTAGGTGCTGCCATCAACTGCGCAGTCGGACTCGGCGTCTATCCTGACCATGCAGCCGCAACTGAGGCAATGACTCATTTGGGCGATGAGTTCATCCCTATTGAGGCCAACATCCAACTCTACAAACGCCTTTATAATGAGGTTTATCTAAAAATGTATGAGCGCTTAAAACCTTTATATCAAAGCATACAAGATATTACTGGTTATCCTGCCAGATAATATAAAACGTCTGCGCAGCCTAGCCTTAATATTGATTAGGCATTTTGACTTTCGTAACTGGTTAACCGTCCTTATTGTTTAAGGAGTCCTATTTAAAGCGCTATGAACCCGATTTAAACCCTCTATCAATAGCGATTTAGGACACGCCACATTCAGGCGCATTTTAAGGTGCCCTTCATTGCCATATTTAATCCCTGCATTGAGCTCAACTTTGGCGGCTCGCAGCTTGTCATAAAGCGCCTGATCATCATCACCGTAAGCCGAACAATCGAGCCAAATCAAATACGACGCTTCTGGGCGCATCACCTTGATATCAGGCAGATGCCCTGCTAAAAACTCTAGCGTGATTTCAATATTGTTTTCGATATAAGCCAGCGCCTGCTCTAGCCACCCTCCACCATTTTCATAAGCGCTACGCATTACTTCATAAGCAAATAAATTGAGCTCATATTCATCATTTAACTGCTGCTGCTGACTTATTTTTTTGATTAATGAATTATCTTTAGCAAAGATCATCGAGCCTTTGATACCCGCCACGTTAAAGGTTTTGGTCATGGAGGTCAGGCTGACCACTTTGTGCTCGTAACCTGCTGCTTCTGCTAACTTTAAGAAAGGCGTAAACGTATGACCAGTCAAGGTTAAATCTTGATGAATCTCATCACTGACGATGGCGACATTGTGCTTTTTACACAGCGCCAGTAGTGCTTTAAGCTCATCAGCAGTCCAGACGCGCCCGCCCGGATTGTGCGGATTGCACAACAAATATAACTTTACCTTATGCTCGATAATTTTAGCTTCGATATCGACTAAATTCAGATGATACTTACCATCGACCTCCTTCAATAGCGATGTCACAAGTGTGCGACCGTTTTGCTCAACCTTGGTCATAAAAGGCGTATAAATAGGGTCATTAACCAGTACCGCATCGCCTGCTCCGGTAAAGACGTTCATCATCAGTGCGAGGCTTGGCACAACGCCCGGCGAAAACAAGATATTCTGCTTATCGAGTAGCAAGCCATAACGACTGCTATGCCACTGAATAATTGACTCATACAAAGCCGCAGTCGGTCTGGTATAGCCCAATATGCCATGCTGCGCGACTTGCTCAATCGCCTTTAAGATAGGCTGGGCAGTCTTAAAGTCCATATCCGCAACCCATAACGGAATCGTGTCATCGTTATAGTGCCATTTAACTGAACCGGTATTACGTCTATCAATTATCTCATCGAAGTTGTATTGCACCACTATTCTCCTAAGGGGAAAATCTTTGAATAACTAACGTCCCTGAAACTCAGCTTCCCTTCTCTCAACCATCGCCATCGCTCCCTCTTTCGCATCTTCTGAATAAAATAAATGCGGCAGATAGCCATGGATATTTGCTAGCGCCGCTTTTGCACCGTTACGACTGGCATCTTGTGCTGAGGACAGCAATCCTTGTACGCCAAGCGGAGCCGCTTTACATATCTCTTGAGCAATAGTCATTGCTCGTTCGTATTCTGTGCCACTTGCCACTACTTCGCTGACTAGATTTAACCTATCTGCTGTTTGCGCGTCAAAGGCTTTACCAGTGAGCAAATACGGCATGGCTTTTTGCCAACCTGCTGCCTGTATGAAACGTACCGTTGCGCCGCCAAACGGCATGATACCGCGCTGGACTTCCATTTGTGCAAAGTTGCAGTTATCACTTGCGATAACCACGTCACTATTTAGCATTAATTCAATCCCCGCGGTAAAGCAGGTTCCTTGTACCGCGACGACCACAGGTTTGCTGCGTAATTTGCCACCGATTCCCCACGGGTCAATCTCGTTATCATTAAACTCAAACGCGCCTTTATCCCACTTATCTTGCAACTCCATTAGATCAAGTCCGGCGGTAAAGTGCTCACCATGGGCAAATATGAGCGCACAGCGTAAGTTCTCGTCGTTTTCATAACGCGTCAGTGCTTCGGATAATTGCTTAATCATATGGCTATCAAAGGCGTTGCGTTTATCGGCGCGATTGAGCCCGATTAGGCAGATATAGCCGTCGGTTTCATAGGTGATGCGGTTATCGGTACTGGATTTATTACTTTCCGTTGTCATATTTTTATCCTTTTAAATGCATTTTTGTCATCTGCTGCGCTTATAAAATAGCCGCTTTATGCTCATTTGGCTTAGTTTCAATATAGACACCCCCATGCGATAACGCAAGGACAGATATACGCGCACAGGCAGATTGCTATTTTATTCGCCATAGGTAAATGAGTAGCCATGGATAAACCGATAGACGGGCGTGAAATCTGCTAAACTGGGTGATTATATTCAAACATTGTAGTCCGAAACTATGACCAGTAAGCCCAGCACCAATATATCAAACGCCCGTAGAGCAAATGCTAATACTCATCGCAACCGCTCACCTGAGACTGCCAAAAAGCTCGGCAAGCTACATCCGCGCAATCCGCATCAAGGGCGCTATGACTTTGCGCTATTGACCCGTGCCCTGCCGGAATTGGCTAAGCACACCATCACTAACCCGAAAGGTGAGCCGACGATTAACTTCTCTGATAGTGAGGCGGTACGCGTCCTCAATCAGGCGTTACTCGCGCATTATTATGGCGTGAAGTTTTGGGATATTCCAGAAGGCTATCTCTGCCCACCGATACCGGGTCGCGCCGATTACATCCATTATATTGCTGATTTACTGGCGCAAACCACGCACGTTAATGCTGACAATACACCGCCGACGGGTAAAGAAATTCACGCCCTTGATATTGGTACCGGCGCCAGTGCGATTTATCCAATTATCGGTAGCCAAAGCTATGGTTGGCGCTTTACCGCGAGCGATATTGACCCTATTTCGGTCAATACCGCCGCGCTGATTTGCGAAGCCAATCCAAAGCTAAAAAGTGCCGTTAAAGTGAAACTACAGCCTGAGCCTAAGTTTATTTTTAAAAACATCATCGGTCGTCAAGATTACTTCGATGTGGTCGTTTGCAACCCACCGTTTCATGCGTCATTAGAAGAAGCAATGCAAGCCAATACCCGCAAGCAGCACAACCTGCAACGCCATCGTGGTAAGAATGAAAACGAGCAAATCAGCCGCCATTCAACCAAGGCTGGAAATGCTGCGCAAAATCTCAACTTTGGTGGTCAGCATAAAGAGTTGTGGAGTGAGGGCGGCGAAATTGCCTTTTTGACCAAAATGATAAAAGAAAGTCAAGATTTTGCCGAGCACGTTGGCTGGTTTACCAGCTTGGTGTCAAAGTCAGAGAACGTGAAACCATTACAACTGTTATTAAAACAGCTTGATGTTGCGCAAATGCGCATCATCGAGATGAGCCAAGGTCAAAAGAACACCCGTGTTCTAGCGTGGCGCTTTAATATTGACGAAGCGTAATTAATAAAAAATGACTATCTAAAAAATATTTATTCAAAGTTTCACGTGAAACAAGAAAAACCGCTTTAATCATTAAGGCGGTTTTTTTATAGAGTAAGAGCTTAAGGTTAATAAACTAGCTAAAAAACATTACTTTTAAGCCAATGAGTATAAGTACTAGCCCACCAAGCGCTTCCGCCTTATCTTCAAGATACGTCCCTGATTTCTTACCCAAATAAACACCAAAAACGCTAAAAATAGCCGTGATAATAGCGATAATGAAAGACGCTAACCACGCATTAAGCGCCAACAAATTAAGCGTAAAACCAGCTGCCATCGCATCAATACTGGTGGCAATAGCAAGGGTAAACATGGTGCGATGATTGATATTTTTCTTTAGGTTGTCATTTACAGAAACTGTCTCACTATTTATATGCAGGGCTTTATCTACAACCTCTTCTCCATCTCCTAAAAACACTTCATACAGCATTTTGCTACCAAGACCGATAAGAATAAAGCCACCAATCCAAGGTGCAGCAGCAGCCAACCAGCCTAATAAAGCTGCGCCCAATAAATAACCAATCAGTGGCATCACGCCCTGCGCAATACCAAAATACAAACCCGCATAAATCGCCAAACGCAGCACATAATGACGATGCTGTTTTTGTGATTTTGCCCCTAGCCCAATCGCAACAGCAAACGCATCCATCGCAAGAGCAATGGCAAGTAATATAACTTCAATCATTTTATTATTCGCTTATTTCTGCTTATTGTCATAAGTTTCACGTGAAACACTATATCAATCTAATCGTTTACCTTTTCCCAAAAACTACGCTTTTTACCATGCTTGTCTTTAAGGGTAATGACATATTCTTTATGGGTCGCAAGTTCACTGTAAGGCTTAGACGATTTACTAATAACCGTATCAAGTTTGGTTAGACGATCGAAGTAGCGAGCGGCGTGACCATAAGCTTTGCTGCGAGAGCTGTCTAGAATATCGTTAAGTAAAGTGCGGTAAATAATAACTTGAAGTAAATCTGTCTTAGTTGGCAAATCTTTTAACATGCTTGTGAGATCTGTGTAATGCACATCAGCAAACTGGGAATGACGGGCAACTGCAACCTCATTAGCAAGCTCAATCTCTCCTATTTCTAGCAGTAGCGATGTGGCCATAAATACATTTTCTTGTTGTTCTGCCAGCTCATAAGCTCTTTTTCGCCACTTAGATTGCTGAGCAGGACTGGCCACAGCCATGATAGCTTTTAACCGCGAAGGGGTTGATTGTAGCTCAAACGCCTCGCCTAGCACCTCCATGAGCGCGTCGGTATCTTTTTGCATGTGATATATGTGACTCAGCCAATCCAAACGTCTGATCTTATCTAACAGACCATCGCTTTGCCACTCTTCATTTAAGTAGTGTAATGCCTTATCAAAAGCTCTTTGATTTAGCAGAAATGTTAGCAACTCTTCTAATCTTCGAGGATGAACCGGTCTAGTCTCTTGCATCTCAAAGAATATGGTTTCAAAAAAACCCACATCACCTAGCGCTCTTGTTAGGTTTTTTATGGCGATCTCAATTACCATTTTTTCATAGTTAATTGAAAAAGCATCATCACTTAAAGGGCTGTTTTGCCTTTCATTGAGCGTATCTTTAATTGCTTTTTTTGTTTGGATATTCTCACGCTCTTGTTGATAATCACCGATCAATCCACGTATCTCAGTCTCAGATAACAGTTGATCAATATTTTCTAATAAACTATCTTTGGTACCATAATCATTATCGTCAGCCAGCACTTTTACTTTCTTTATCCAAGCTTGACTGAGTATATCGCGCTCATCAACAGGTATGTCTCGCTTTTCTTGCTCATAGCAAGTGCTAGCCACTGCTAGCCAAAATGACGTCAAACTCCTATAAATATCACCGATATAACCGTTGGAATCATCAGCACGTTCTAGGCTAGCATTAGTAGACTCTATAAATAACTCAAGTAACGTCAAGCACTCTCGTGGTTGCGCAGGGTAAAGGCTCATTATATCGCTGGCTAAGTGCTGAAGCTCAGTAGCAAATTCACTAGATTCCCAGTAATCTACAAACTTCCTTCGTCTTCTAAGTCCTTTTAGTGTAGTGGTTAACTTTTTTATAAGTTTAGGTTTATCTGATTGTAATAGCAGACGCTCAATTTTTTTATCGAGCATTTTATCTATACCATACACCTCAGAGACAAAATCAATTAAGGTCTTTTTTGATAGTTGTGACAAATACTTCTTTTGTTCTGCGTTTAGCATAGTATTCCCTTCACTACTTTATTGATAATATTTCACATGAAAAAAGCCACCTTGCGAGCAAGATGACTTTATACCAATAAACAATTATATTCAAACTTCAAAACTATAACTTCAAGGTCTATAAACTAAAAGCTTAAAAGCTAAATATCCAAATTAGACACGGTCAGCGCATTCTCTTCAATGAAAATACGACGTGGCTCGACATGGTCACCCATTAGGCAGGTAAACATATGGTCAGCGGCAATCGCATCTTCAATTGTCACGCGTAACATACGGCGGTTTTCAGGATCCATGGTGGTATCCCAAAGCTGATCAGCGTTCATCTCGCCCAGCCCTTTATAACGCTGAATCGCCAAACCACGACGCGCCTCAAGCATCATTTGTTGCCAGAGATAATCAAAATCGCGTACTGGGATATCTTTGGTCGTACCTGCGCTTGCTTCACGGCGGATAAAGGCATCTTCTGCAAGCAAGGTATTCCATTCAGCGGATAAGCGCAGCAGCTTGGTATACTCACCTGAATTGATAAAGCTGGCATCTAACAAATAATGATGCGCCAATTGATGCACATAAACAGTGATACGCGGTAACCATTGAGCTTTGGCAGATAAAGAATCACTGTCATCAGCAGATGTTTCACTTTCATCAAGTTCTACCACTGCGGTCATACCCAATAAATCAGCAGCGGCAGCATCCATATTTTTTGGTTGCGGCGCATGGATATTGACCAGTTCAATCTCAGGATTTAAATCACTACCAAAGTGCTCAAGCTGTGTTTGTAATGACGCTTTCCACGCTTCCATTACTGACTTATCATAAGTCATATCGGTGCTAAGCTTCGGCGTATGCGTCAATGCATCCAATAATACTGCAGGATAACGAATCTGCAAACGCGCTTTGATAAGCTGGGTTTGGTTATAGTCATTGAGCAAGGTCTCAAGCGCTTGACCAGTAATAGCCGGCGCATCAGCACTGATATGCAACTTAGTATTATCGATTGTCGAGGATAATAAATACGCTTTTAAGGCTTCATCGTCTTTTAAATACAGCTCTTGACGACCTTTTTTTACTTTATAAAGTGGTGGCTGGGCGATATAAATATAACCGCGCTCAATCAATTCTGGCGTTTGACGGAAGAAAAAGGTCAACAGCAGCGTACGAATATGCGAACCATCGACGTCCGCATCGGTCATGATGATGATTTTATGATAGCGTACTTTGTCCGGATTATATTCATCCGGGCCAATGCCGCAACCAAGCGCGGTAATCAAGTTACCGACTTCAGCAGATGACAGCATTTTGTCAAAACGAGCACGCTCAACGTTAAGAATCTTACCTTTTAGGGGCAAAATTGCTTGGGTCTTACGGCTACGACCTTGCTTAGCTGAACCACCAGCAGAATCCCCTTCCACAATATAAAGCTCTGACAATGCCGGATCTTTTTCTTGACAATCTGCCAATTTACCCGGTAAACCTGCGATATCTAGCGTGGTTTTACGGCGAGTCATCTCGCGGGCTTTACGCGCCGCATCACGCGCACGCGCCGCATCGATAATCTTATTGGCAATTGCTTTACCGGCACTTGGGTTTTCAAGCAAATAGTCGTTAAACTTATCATGCATGGCCGATTCAACGGCAGATTTCACTTCGCTCGACACCAGCTTATCTTTGGTCTGACTGGAAAACTTAGGATCAGGTACTTTTACCGAGACAATCGCTGTCAAACCTTCACGCGCATCATCACCCGTGGCGACGATTTTCTCTTTTTTGAATAAGTTTTCGCGATCCATATAGCTGTTAAGACCGCGCGTCAAAGCTGAGCGGAAGCCAGATAAATGCGTCCCACCATCACGCTGTGGGATATTATTGGTAAAACACAATACTTTTTCGTTATAGGTGTCCGTCCACTGTAGCGCCACTTCGACACTGATGCCATCGTCTTGCTCGCTGGTGAAATGAAAGACTTCATTGATACCGTCTTTGCCCGCATTGATGTAGCTGACAAATTCTGACAAGCCGCCCTTGTGCTCAAACTCATGACGTTTATCGATGCGCTCATCGGTTAGGACAATGCGCACACCAGAGTTTAAGAATGATAGCTCACGTAAGCGTTTGGCTAAAATATCGTACTCAAAAATGGTACCAGTAAAGACATCGTTACTTGGATAAAAACGGATTTGCGTACCAGTTTTATTGGTCGCCTCCATCTGCTGAATATCGGCATCAGGAACGCCATCGGTATAGGTTTGATGATAATGATAGCCTTCGCGCCAAATATTCATCTCAAGCTTTTTAGACAAGGCGTTTACAACTGAAACACCGACGCCGTGTAGGCCGCCCGATACTTTATAGCTGTTGTCATCAAATTTACCGCCAGCATGCAGTACGGTCATAATAACCTGTGCTGCCGATACGCCCTCTTCTGGATGGATATCCACAGGGACGCCGCGACCGTTATCCATGACACTGACCGACTCGTCTTCATGGATAATGATATCAATTTGGTCGCAATGACCAGCCAGCGCCTCATCGATAGAGTTATCCACCACCTCAAAGACCATATGATGCAAGCCGGTACCATCATCGGTATCACCAATATACATACCCGGACGTACGCGCACCGCTTCTAGTCCGCGCAATACACGAATATCTTTGGAGCTATAATCAGAGGGCATTCCTTCAGGGGCTGCAGCAGGCGCAGTAATCTCTACAGCGCTGTCGCTCATCAATTGTTCGTGGTCGGTAGGTAATGAATCACTCATGTGTATTCCTTAATCTAGCCATTATCAGCTATATGTCATCTGCTCACCACAATGGCAACGCTCGACGACGTTATCTTAAATTTAACGTTTCATGGTCAAAATATGTAGTTATAGAGTTAGCAAAAGTTTCATCAGAAGTCGCCTAAAAGAAGATAAAACAGTAATAAAAAAGTGGACTTAAATACAGCCAATTTCTCAAAGACTGTTTTTAATATACGCTGTCATTTCTTTTACGTTTCATTAAAACAGCTTAGAAATAAGCATATATCTATCAAGCACTTAGAAGCTGAATATTATCAAAAAACCCTTAAACAATACTGATAAAAATTTATAAGATAACTTGCTGAGAACAGGGCAAAAATAAAGCTCTATTTTAACATTTTTCTGGCGCTAAGTCACTGTTTACTGACAGTTTTCTCGGTATCAAGCAAGTATTTTAGCAAGATCACTTTTCTACTACACCCACAAGCATAACAATGAAATTTTTCGGAAGATATGAAGTGTGGTTGATAAAAATGAAGCCCAAACTTAGCTGATATTCACCATCAAAACCAGTTTATAAAAGCGTTTTTTATAAACGTATTAGGCTTCCTTGTTTCACGTGAAACACGTTAGGTTCTGACCAATACTCATGCACCAACGGTAAGATATCTTCGGTTAAGCTGGTCATAAATACCTGACATGGCAGCTGCGCCAATGTCGACAACAGAATCCCTATCGCCCTAGCATCAAGTTCAGCGGTAATATCGTCTAGTAGCACTATTGGCGTAGCTCGCGCTTTATTATGGTCATTTGGCAAAATAACACTGCTATTGTCTTGCTCTATGGTATAGGTAGAAGTGTTTTCATTAAGCAATAACGGCAATTGCGATAAGCGTAGAGCGGTAATTAACAGTTTTTTCTCGCCGCGGGAGAGAACGTTAGCAGCCTGTTCTTTTATAGTCGGTAGTTTGGCCGCGGTGTCTGCTTTTTCTATGGTTTTTGATACTGCTCTCGCACTGCTGTCTGCTTCGTTGTTAGCATGCTCTGATAAATCACTAGAGCGCCAATGTACATGAATATCGGCGCGGTGATTACCTATCCGCGTATAACCTAGCTGCAAATCCTGCTCCAAACGCTCGTTAAGCTGGATATCTAGCGGGATATTGGTGTCGTAGCCAGCGTTATAGCTTAAACTTAGTTGCTCAGCGTAGGTAGGCAATAACTGCGTGATACTCTTCGCAAAGTAAGGCTGCCAATCGCTAAAGACTCGCTCACGATAATGATGAATAAGAGCCGCATGACTAGCAAGCCCTTTGTCCCATGATTTTAACTCAGTAAGCTGCACTGGCGTTAAGTAACGGCTCTTTTTTAGCAAACTATTGCGCTGTTTTAGTAAACGCTGATAAGCGACCCATTGCGGATGGAAACCCTGTTTCATGTGAAACACTAGCCAATCTAATAGCTGCCGGCGACTGGCACTGCCCTGCTCTAACATATCCATCGACGACGGATCTATCAGTAATGTGGGTAGTTGCTCGGTTAAGATACTTTGGTTATAAACCGTGGTTTGATTCAGCCGTAGAACCGTCGTCGCATCTGTTTGCTTTTGAATAGCTAAGGTATTGCTATCATTGAGCTTAGCGTGCACCGTTGCCGCATTTTGATGGTGCTGAATATAGCGTTTAGGCTGATGATGGCGGAAGCTTTTACCTCTTGAAAGCAAGAATATCGCTTCAAGTAACGAGGTTTTGCCACTGCCATTTGCACCGATAATAACGTTGCAAGCAGCAGTATTTAAACTGATCTGGGTTAGATTACGCAGGTGTGAAATTTGTAGACGTTCAATCATAAGGGTGACAGCCGCCTATATTACGCCCACTATTTAGTAAGCAAAAGTTTATTACTGTTATTTTTCATAAGGTCACCAAGTTATATACGCATAGGCATAATAACATACTGATGAAAGTCATCATTGAGCTGATTGACCAATACCGAGGCATTGGATTGGCTCATATGCATTTGCAAATCACCTTGAATCACGCCCAAAACGTCTTGTAGATACGCCGCATTAAATGACAACTCCATCGGCTCGCCTTGGTACTTTGCTTGTATCATCTCGACTGCCTCGTCTTGCTCAGCATTATTAGCGCGTACTTCTACCATACCATCGCTGGCAAAATTAAACACCACACCGCGAGATTTCTCATTACTTAAAATTGCCACACGGCGCAGCACATCAGTCATTTTTTCTTGGTTAAATAGTGCCAATTTATCGGTATTGCTTGGCATGACGCGGCGATAATCAGGGAATTTACCATCGATAAGACGCGCGGTAAAGGTCACCATTAAATCATCACTCACCTGCCCTGTACTATCGACACCACCAAAGGGTAAGCTTACTTGCAAGAATTCACGGCCAAAGCTCAGTGTCACTGCATTGTCTTTATCACCAAGCATTTTTCCCAGCTCAGAAGCCAAACGCTCAAGCTCAATCACCGCTTTACGCGGCAAAATCGCTTGCATATTTAAGTCGCTACTGACATCAATAACACTACGCGCTAACGCCAATCTGTGTCCATCGGTCGCAACTGTAGTTAACTGCTGCTGTGAAACATCAAATAGCATACCGGTCAAATAGTAGCGTACATCTTGGATGGCCATTGCAAACTGAGTTTTATGAATCAAATCGGTCAAACGACTGCGACTGATGGTCAAAGGTGTGATATTTTCAGGATTACCAAGACTTGGATAGTCCTCGCTAGGCAATGTACCTAAAGTAAAACGACTTTTACCACTGGTCAGCAGGCAACGCTCATTTTCTTGAGTGGTCAGATTGACCTGCGCTTGCGACGGCAATGATTTACAGATGTCTCTGAGCTTTGTGGCAGGTAATGTGGTGGTACCTGCTTCGATACAGGCACCAGCAGGCAATTTTAATGTCGATGTCAGCTCTACTTCTAAGTCAGAAGCAGTTAAAATAAGCGCCCCCTCAGACAATTGCAGCTTAATATTGCCCAAGATAACCATGTTGTGGCGCTTATCGGCGGCCTTGGCAATCAAGTTAATGGCTTTTAGTAACGACTCTCGATTAATCGATAATTGCATGCTTAGTTACTCTTGTTTATTAGTTGCTCTTATTAAAAGAATTTTTATACGTTTTTAAATCATAGGGTTTTAAAATAATGGCTTAATAATACCTTGTCTACTGATGATAATCCATACAGCGTCTGTCCGCTAATCATTAAAATATTATAAATCATATCGACTCGTGACAACATTATGACGCCATAAGCTTCTAACCCGCTTGCAACATCAAGGCAAGCGTTTTGTAATCCTTATCAAACGCGGGGTCAGCGGCGCGTAGCTCATTGACCTTATCACAAGCATGCATCACTGTCGTGTGGTCGCGTCCACCAAATGACTGACCAATCTCAGGAAAGCTATCACTGGTTAATTCGCGTGATAACGCCATCGCTATTTGTCGTGGTCTAGCAATGCTGCGCGTACGTTTACGACCCATGATATCTTTTACGCTTACATCGTAGTATTCGGCGACCACTTTACGAATATTATCCATATTTACCGCTTGCACACGCATCGCAACGATATCTTTTAGGGCGTATTGCACCATCTCAAGTGTAATGGGCGCTCCCGTCAAGTTGGCATTGGCAAACACTTGGTTTAATGCACCTTCTAATCGCCTGACATTAGAAACCACGTTTTGAGCGATGAATAGGGCACACTCTTTAGGCAGGCTCATGCCGTACGATGCCGCCTTTCTTTGTAAAATTTGTACTCGAGTGTCAATCTCAGGTGGATCTACTGCAACCGTCAAACCCCAAGAAAAGCGCGACCTGAAACGCTCGTCAAACTCCGTCATTTGTGATGGATGACGATCTGATGCCAGAATCAGTTGCTTATCACCGCTGGTAAAATCTGCAAATAAGGTTAAAAACTCATTACTACTTTTTGTTTTACCCGCTAATACATGAATATCATCTACAATTAATAAATCTACTTTTTTTATTTTCTTTTTAAAATCTTCTATTTTATTATTTCTTAATGAATAAACTAATTGATTAATAAATTTTTCGGAAGTGAAATAGTAGAAAGTTAGATTATTTTTTAAATAGCGATGCGCTACAGAATGCATTAAATGCGTTTTTCCCAAACCAGAAGGTCCGTATATAAATAAAGGATTGTGACGATTTTTTGATTGGCGTTTTCCAAGCTCGTAACAGGCCTTATAAGCTAAGTTATTAGACTTACCAGTGACAAAGGTTTCAAAGGTGAAGTCAGGATTCAGATAGCTTAATGATTTGGCATCGGCAGACTCAATCAGTTCTGCATGACGCATATTGGCATCGATATCCGCTCTAGCAATATCATTATGCGTACTTTGAAAATTATAATCAGTAGGGGGAGGGGAGGGCTGGTCTTCTTCAAACAATGAGCCTGACTGGGCCAGATTACTATCAACCATCTCACGGCCAGCATTATCAACACGTACAATAACGGCTTCAATACTACCTTGGCTATGTTTAGCAACCAACTGCTCGATGTCGTGTAAATGATTCTTTTTGATATAGGTTACAAAGTAATCATTAGGAGCAAGAATAATCAAGCTATTGGCTTCTTGATGTGCAGATAACGGTCTCAACCACATCGTAAAGACATTATCTTTAACATGATAACGTAAGTCGTTTAGGCATTTATCCCAAATAGTTGCTGTATCAATCATGAAAAATACTAACCCCATAGTCCAAGGTGATCGGTCAAAAGAACGTCATTTTTATAGTGTAAATTTATCAGCTTTAAGCCCCAGAAAGCCTCTTTTCTTAACAAAGATATCTTATGATCACATAACTTAAAATCATACATCTAGTAGGGCGCCAATCTAACACAAACAGCCTGTGGATAATACCTCGTTTTTTGTGGATAAGACTGTGGATAGTTTTGTGGATAAGTATATATCATGAGTTATCCATATTCCACCCACAGGTTATCCACAACCTTACCCATAGTCTATCCTATTGATAAAAAAGTAAAAAAACAAGTTAACCACAGATAATACGACCCCCAATAACAACAATACTTATATATATTAATAGTTAATTATTATAGAGTTCGATACAAACTGTGGATAAGTTTTAAAAATTGATTATCAAAATAGCTTTTCTAAAAGATAATTTGGGTCTACTGATATGAGTTTATTTAACTAAATCTCTTAGCTGTAAATATCTCATTACCGATAAATATAAGAAAACTTACTCTGTTGTAAAATCATCTGTATGAAAACGGAGCAAATTAGTTCGTTGACCAAAATACTATGCAGTGGTATAATCCTCCGCTATTACGAATTTAGTCCATTATTTTGATAGGTGAGTTATGAAACGTACATTCCAACCAAGCGTGATCAAGCGTAAACGTACTCACGGTTTCCGTGCACGTATGGCAACCAAAAAAGGCCGCCAAGTCTTAGCTCGTCGCCGCGCTAAAGGACGTCATCGCCTTACTGTATAATTAATCAGTAGATTGCGATAAGCATGGCCGATAGTGCTTGTTGTGTTTCTATTATTTTATAGATTGCGATCGTCAAGCATCACAACTGTCACTCAGCCATATATTAAAAGCGCCCACATAGGCGCTTTTTTTGTCTCTATACTTTGTTATTCTTTCTACGCTATTATCTCTGCTAGTGTTACTAGCTCTTATATTAGGTTGTATTATGTCCAATACCGTTTCAGCGCCCCCTAATGCTCGATTTACCAAAGCACAGCGTCTACTCACGCCTTCGTCCTTTCGCGAGGTATTTGACGCGCCTGAGCGTAAGCTGCATCAGAGTCATTTAATGGCGTTTGTACGTAGCAATCATTGTGAACAGCCTCGAGTCGGTATGGCCATTACCAAACGTAAAGTACCGACGGCTGTCACACGAAATTTAATCAAACGCCATGTTCGTGAACAATTTCGTATAAAGGCAAGTCACTTAGAAAACAAAGATATTGTATTTATTGTCAAAAAGTCTATAAAGCAATTAAATAATAAAGAAATAATAAATGAAATTAATAATATCTTTAAAAAAATAGAAAAAAAATAAAATGAATTTTTTATTAAAAGTAGTAAATAATTTTTTATATAAGTTGTTTTATTATTTTATTGTTTTTTATCAAAAAGTAATCAGTCCTATTTTACCTGCGCGCTGTCGTTATTATCCAACTTGCTCAAATTACAGTAAACAAGCTTTAGCATTGCATGGCGTTTGGTCAGGTAGTTGGCTATTATTAAAACGTATTAGTAGCTGTCATCCGTTAGGCGGACATGGCATTGATTTTGTGCCACTACCTTTGTCTTCTTATCATTATCAATATATATCGCCTACGACACCAGTTCATGGTAAAGCGCAAAGCTGGTATGTTTATAAAGATACTAAGAGCTATGTGGCTCGCCTCAATCATCTAATGAAGTCGATATAAACTTTATTATCGACTGAGAAGTTGTGGATATCTTTTAAGTTACCCACAAGTTATCCACACGCTTGTATCATTTAGAGCGGTTTTTTAGTAAAATGATGAACATTTTATGTGATTGACTGCTGGTATGACTGCTAGGAAAGGGGTTTGATACTGTGTGGTGGTCATGACACATGCCTGATTTTTCATTCCCTAATTTTTTAATCTAGGAAAGGTTTATGCAAAAGATATTTCGGGTGATGATCATCATTGCGATGCTAATCACCGCTTATCTGCTGATTTTAGCATGGCGAGATGATTATGCCGATGCACCAGCTGTAGACGCGGTACCAGAAACGTCAACATCGGTAGGGGCTGATATTCCTGCTACCACTGGCGCAGCAGGTGATATTCCAGCACAAACGCTACCAGTTGATGCGGGCGCTGTTGCGGCGGCACCTGCGACCAATACGGGTCTCATTACGGTCACAACCGATCGCTATGACATTAAAATCAATCCAGAAGGCGGGGATATCGTTTATGCGGCATTAAAGCAATATGATGCCACGCTCAATAGCGAAAAACCTTTTGTGTTGTTAGAAAATAATAGCGGTCGCGTTTACGTGGCACAATCTGGTCTTATCGGTCCAAACGGTATTGATACCGCCGAAGGTCGCGCCAAATATAGCCACGCTGCCAATAATTATGTGATGGAGAAAGGTCAGCAAACCTTATCAGTACCGCTTACCTATCAAAAAGATGGTGTAACAGTTACTAAGACCTTTACTTTTACCCAAGATAAATATCCGATTGATATCAGCTATCAAATCCAAAATGCTTCTGCCAAAGCTTGGCAAGGTCAGATGTTTGCGCAGTTAAAGCGTGACGATAGTAAAGACCCTGGTATGTCTGATAAAGGCGCGCTAAGCATGGCGACGTATTTGGGCGGCGCTTGGGGCACACCTGAAGATCCTTATAATAAATTAAAATTCGGTAAATTTAACGATGGTGAGTTGACCACGACCAGTGATGAAGGTTGGGTTGGCATCGTTCAGCATTACTTTGTTTCTGCTTGGACGCCTGAAAACTTTACGGGTAAGTTCTTTAGCCGTGAAACGGGTAATGATTACTTTATTGGTTTTAACAGCCAGCCTGTTAATGTGGCACCGAACAAGCAAATTACCTTAAATGCAACTCTCTATGCTGGTCCAAAAGTACAGTCTGAGCTAAAAGAAGTGGCAGTAGGTCTGAATCAAACCGTCGATTATGGCTTGCTCTGGCCAATATCAAAAATATTATTTGCGATTTTGGATGGTATTCATAAAGTCATCGGTAACTGGGGCTGGTCAATTATTCTGTTGACGCTGCTGGTTAAAATCGCCCTGATGTGGGTTTCTAATAAAAGCTACTACTCAATGGCGAAGATGCGTGCTATCGCCCCAAGACTGGCTGCATTAAAAGAAGAGCACGGCGACGATCGTATGAAAATGTCGCAAGAAATGATGGCAATTTATAAAGAAGAGAAAGTCAATCCGATGGCGGGTTGTTTACCTATTCTGATGCAAATGCCTATTTTCTTAGCACTGTACTGGGTATTGGTTGAAAGTGTTGAGCTGCGTCATGCGCCTTGGATACTGTGGATTCAAGATTTATCAGCGATGGATCCATGGTTCATTTTACCGCTCTTAATGGGTGCGTCGATGTTTATCCAGCAGCAACTAAATCCGCAGCCCGCTGATCCAATGCAAGCTAAAGTGATGAAGTTTTTACCGATTATTTTCACCGCATTCATGCTGTTCTTCCCAGCAGGTTTGGTACTATATTGGACGGTGAACAACTTATTTAGTATGACCCAGCAGTACATCATCAACCGTAAAGTTGAAGAAGAACAGAAACGTCGTACCGTGAAAGTTCTGGATTAAATAAAGTTCAAGTCTAAAATACCATCGCTACGGCGGTGGTTTTTTTATGTGTTAAGCTTTATTGTTTCTATCCAATATAGTGAGTGAAAAGTAAAATCGATACATCACGCACTGCTGATATCAATTTTTTTTGCTTGCTGTGCCTACGCAGACAGAGGCTACAAAAAATTAATATCAGCAATACCGTAGCGTTTTTAGGATATTTTGACTATAGCTACCGACTAAGATAGCTATATAAGCATACTTTAGGATTTTAATAATCTACTCGTTGAAGTTTGCTTTGTCAGTGCCTGCTAAGCCGTCTATAATGGGGTTTTTGCTTATTGAGAGTGATTGTGGATTCTTTAGAGATGGCACTAGCCGCCGATAATTTAGATGAGTCACCTAAAAATTCTAATGTATCTAGCCTGCCGACCATTGCGGCGATTGCTACACCGCTTGGGCGTGGTGGCGTCGGCGTTATTCGTCTGTCAGGCGCGCGTGCTTACGATATCGCTTGTCAGCTTACTGGTAAGTCGACTTTCACGCCGCGTATGGCCAGTTTTTGCCGTTTCTATCAGGCTGATGGCACGATTATTGATGAAGGTTTGGTGCTGTACTTTAAAGGCCCGCACTCGTTTACTGGCGAAGATGTAATTGAGCTGCAAGGTCATGGTGGCATGATTTTGCAAAATCAGCTGTTAGCGCGAGTGTTTGAGTTGGGCGCAAAACAAGCGGGCGCAGGGGAGTTTTCTTACCGTGCTTTTGATAATGATAAATTGGATTTGGTACAAGCAGAAGCCATTGCTGATGCGATTGATGCCACCAGCGCCGCTGCTGCCAGTAGTGCAATTCGCTCGCTTAGCGGTGAGTTTTCCCAAAAAATTAATCAGTTACTTGAGCAATTGATTCATCTGCGCTTGCACGTCGAAGCGGCGATTGATTTCCCTGATGAAGAAGACGTTGATTTCTTATCTGATGGGGTTATTCAAGATAAGCTTGAACAAACACAATCCAAAATACAGCAAGTGCTAGCGACCGCCAAGCAAGGTCAGCTATTACGTGACGGTATTCATGTGGTGCTTGCTGGCAGACCAAATGCGGGTAAATCAAGCTTGCTGAATCGTTTGGCAGGGCAAGAGCGTGCTATCGTGACCGATGTCGCTGGGACAACGCGCGATACCTTACAAGAGACCGTCGTGCTTAACGGCTTAACCTTGCATCTAACCGATACCGCAGGTCTGCGCGAGACTGAAGATACGGTCGAGCGTATCGGTATTGAGCGTGCGCGTACGGCAATTACGCAGGCTGATATGCTTCTGATGGTCTATGATGTGACTCGTGACCTTGCAAGTGACAGCACACCATTACAGCTGGCTGAGCAGCTATTTGGCGAGTTACCAGAAGCCAAGCGCTTACTAATTATTGCCAATAAAAGCGATTTATTGAACGATAACAGCAGTGAAGAAAGAGTCGCTACTTCACAAGCAGAAATAAAAAATCGTGGCTATGAGCAGGTGAATGTTTCATGTGAAACAGGTGCAGGAATTGATGATTTGGTCGAAACCTTATGTGCTAAAGTAGGCTTTCATCCGCCAGAAAATAGCTTGATCGCCCGTACACGACATATTGATGCGCTAAGACGTACCGCTGATTCCTTAGCAGAGGCACATGAGCAGCTGACAGTGTTTAAAGCAGGTGAGTTGGTGGCAGAAAGCCTACGCCAAGCGCAGCAAAGTTTGGGAGAAATTACGGGTGAATTTAGCGCTGACGATTTATTAGGAAAAATTTTTGGTAGCTTTTGTATTGGCAAATAACGAGTAAAAGTCTGCTTCTTTATCTGCATAGTAAAATTATCATTTTTTAGAAAATTTAGTTTTATCAATAATTATATTCGCCCTCACTATCAACCTAAGGAAAAGCGTATGCATTGCCCATATTGTAATGCGTCAGATACCAAAGTTATCGACTCACGGCTAGCAGCTGATGGCGCGCAAGTACGCCGCCGCCGTTCATGTAATAGCTGTCAAGAACGCTTTACGACCTTTGAAGTGGTAGAAGTGGTAATGCCGCGTATTATCAAATCAAGTGGCAAAATCGAACCTTACGATAATGACAAATTGCGCCGCTCGATTTTATTACCGCTACAAAAACGTCCGATTACCATCGATGAGCAAGAAGCGATGATTAGTCGTATCGAGAAGCGCGTACGCCAAATGGGCGAGCGCGAGGTGAGCAGTAAGGTCTTGGGTGAGATTATTATGAGTGAGCTTAAAACGCTCGATGATGTCGCTTATGTGCGTTTTGCCAGTGTTTATCGTGATTTTCAAGATATCGACGCCTTTCATCAAGAAATTGCCAATATCCGTCCTAATGAAAAATAAGCATCACTCATGCTAAGTATTTAGCCTGCTTTCAAGTTTATATTGCTTACTCACTCTACTCTATAAAATCTTTAATAATAATTATCAGTTGTTGATTAAGTCCACCTTTATGTCAAACTCAAAACACTCTCAAGACGCCAAAGATCGCTATTTTATGATGCTTGCCATTGAGCAGGCCAAGCGTGGTTTGTATACGACGCGTCCCAATCCCGCTGTCGGCTGTGTGATTGTGCAAGCGGATAAAGTGGTTGGCCAAGGCTTTCATCCAAAAGCAGGGCAGCCGCATGCTGAGGTTTTCGCCTTAAAAGATGCTGGCATGCAAGCGATGGGCGCGACCGCTTATGTGACATTAGAGCCTTGTAGTCATACCGGACGTACACCGCCTTGTGCCCTAGGTCTTATTGAGGCTGGCATAAAACGTGTTGTCATTGCCGGTCTCGATCCCAATCCACAAGTGGCTGGGCGCGGAGTAAAACTGTTAGAACAAGCAGGCATTGCTGTTACCGTCGGCGTGCTAACAGCGCAAGCAGAAGCTTTAAATAAGGGCTTTTTAAAGGCGATGCGTAGCCAAATGCCTTATGTTAGGCTTAAAATTGCTACCAGTCTTGATGGCCGTACGGCGATGGCATCCGGTGAGTCAAAGTGGATCACGGGTACAGCAGCGCGCGAAGATGTACAGAAACTGCGTGCGCAAAGTGGCGCTATTATCACAGGCAGTGAAACGGTCATCATTGATAATCCGCAATTAAATGTACGCTCTAGTCAGCTAGGTATTAATACTGAACAAGTGCCATCGCCTAAAATAGTGATACTGGATAGACGAGGGCGATTAGAACACGATTTACAGTCTGACTATCAGCTATGCCGTCGCTCAGATACATTATATTGGCGGGAAGAGAGTTTAATCGAGTTATTAAAGAACTTAGTGAGTGACCATCACTGTTATGACGTCTTAGTAGAGGCGGGCGCAAGCGTTGCAGGAAGCTTTTTACAACAGCAACTGGTGGATGAGCTCATTGTTTATCAAGCACCTTGCTTATTAGGCACACAAGCACGGCCTATGGTCGCTATCAATCCATTAGCGTTAGCGCAGCAGCTACGTTTTGATATCCATAGTCATGAGCAGCTTGGTACTGATCTTAAGCTTACCTTATTACCTGTATAGTCGGCGTTATAAAAGCCTTGTCTTTCAATATTTTACCCACAAGATTAAACTTACATACAATGTATGTGGATAAGTGGAATAGTTTTATAAAGGTTTCACATGAAACTGTGTATAACTTTGTTTCACATGAAACTTACTAGTAATTGTTAATAATGTTTTAAAGTTATAATTTATTTAAAATCAGTTACTTACGTATATAGCTCAAGTGTAGTGAATAATTATTAAAAAGCAGACTTATTGTGGATAACTCTTTAAAAACCAAGTTTCTCATACTACTACTCCTTATGTCAGCGCTAGTTATCCACAGTTTATCCGCTGAGTCTTTTTATTCTCGCTAATTTTATAGTAAGCGCTATAAATAGCTTAAAGACTAATAGCGATTATCGTTATTGATTTTGAATGAAATAATAGGTTTAAATAATATATGCTGCCTTTAACGGCCATAAAAAATACCAAGAGGTTAATATGTTTACTGGAATTATAGAAAGCGTTGGCAAAGTAAAGTCCATGCAGCCAACGGGCGGTGATATCCGCTTGACCATAGAATCTGCTGGCTTAGATTTTAGCGATGTGAAACTAGGCGACTCGATTGCTTCAAATGGCATTTGCTTAACGGTGGTGGAGTTTGGTAGTAATTATTACTCTGTCGACGTTTCACGTGAAACTATTGCTCGTACAGCGCTGGCAGATTTAAAGCCCGGTTATGCGGTGAACTTAGAAAAAGCCATGCTACCAACTACCCGTTTTGGTGGGCATATCGTTGCCGGTCACGTTGATGGGGTAGGCGTGGTTAGTAAATTGCAAAAAGATGCGCGCTCACTTTATATTGAAATTGAGATACCGCACGAGTTGGCACATTATACGGCTACCAAAGGCTCTATTACCCTTGATGGTATCAGTCTCACTACCAACTTAGTCCGCGATAATATCGTTTCGCTCAATATCATTCCGCATACCGCGCAAGTCACCAATATTGCCCAACATTGGCTGGTAGGTAGTAAAGTCAATGTTGAGGTCGATATTGTAGCGCGCTATTTAGAGCGTTTACTAAGCAAATCGCAAGCGGATAATGCACATGTTAGCAGCCCGCAAAGTACGATTACTGAGGCGTTTTTAGCTGAGAATGGTTTTATGAAATAAGGGTTAAATAGCCAAAATCATCACCAAGCTGTTATAAAAGACAGATCTTGCAAACGCTTATTGGTTTTTAATCAGCGTTTGCAAAACAGTTTTTAGCTTATTTTTATTAATAGGCTTGGCCAAAAACTCATCCATGCCCACTTGTAAACAGGCAATTTTATCTTCTTCGCTGTTATTTGCGGTTAGCGCAACGATTGGAATATCATCGCCTTGTGCGCGAATCGCTTGGGTCGCTTGCAGTCCATCCATCACGGGCATCCGGCAGTCCATCAAAATAAGCGCAATTTCCTGACGCTGCGCTTGCAATTTGTCTAACGCCTGCTGACCATCCTCTGCCACGATACTGCGATAACCGATTTTTTCTAATATTTTACAAGCTATTTTTTGATTGGTTGGGCTGTCTTCTACTACTAAAATCAGTGGCGCTAACGTTTCATGAGCGGCGTCATCTGCGCCTAACGGGCTACTGCTTTGCTGATTGTTTTCTTGGCTAGTTGTTTGCGGTAACAGTGTTTGTCTAACGGGTAGGGTTAATCGCAGTAATTCAGAGAGTAATAATGCCACATCGAGTGGTTTGTTTAAAAAACCGTCACATTGATCCAATAACATAGAGGAAATACGGCGCTCAGCTTTCATACTGACCAATATTTTTGGCAGCGCAGTATTAGACAGTAAGTTATTTAGAGCCTGCTGTTTATCGATATCTATACGTGCTTTATCTTCTGATTTCTCCAATTTATTTTCAGCGTCTATATTTTTATCATCAATGTTTATTTGATGTGATAACGCGAGCGTGATGTCTTCATAATATTCGTAATCTAAGAGCAAAATAGGTGCAAGTTTTTGCGCATCTTGCGCCAGTTTATTATTTATTTGCTCAAGCGCCACTCTATCTATAGAAGTGGAAATAGTGGCTGGGATAGATAAATAAGCGCACAAATCGCGTAAATGCTTGGCTCGCAGCGGTTGTTTAATGACGGCAATAAGATGAATATAAGTCAATTGAGGATTAAAGTGGTAAATAGGCTGATAGGCTGGTCGTCTACAAGGCAAATACAGCTTAAAAGTACTGCCTTTATTAAGCGTGCTTTTCATCTCAATAAAACCGCCTAATAGTTTAGCGAAGCTATTAACGTCGTTTAATCCGAGCCCTTTTATGGCGCTGTTTTTGTGCGCGTAGTTAATAGGGTGGTTTTTGATGTCAACACTGTTTTGGCTGTTGCTTTCATTAAAATACGTCAGCAGTTGGTGCTGCTTTGCGATATCGATGCCTGTGCCGCTGTCTTTTATACTAAACCGAATCCAGTCGTGCGATGGATGAATGGTAGTGTTTGATTTATCTAGATTGCCGTGATTCGTATCATGGCTGTTATTAGAAATGTGCTCTTTATCTACCTCGCCTATACTGGTACTTTTGATATCAGCTATGTCCGCATTGGTCACCGCATCGATGGTAAGTGACACATAGCCAGAATTGGTAAATTTAATCGCATTATCTAATAAATTACGTAGGATTTGCCGCAAGCGCCTATAATCGGTATCGATACAGCGCGGGCTGTCAGGTGCAAAAAAATACAAGAGCTCAAGTCCTTGCTGCCTTAAGCTTTCTACCATCGATTGACTGACTTGTTGACCAAGCTTATAAATATCCACCGCTTCAATAGATAGACGGGATGTACGAACCTCTATCTCTCCTATATCTAACATATCGTTTAGCATCGTCAGCATAGAATGGCTGGTTTGAGTCAAAGTCGTAACGATTTGATGTTGCTTAGCGCTCAGATTATCGGGATTGATAGGTTCTAACGTGTCAATCATGGCTTCTAACGGCAGGCGTAAATTATGCCCCATCGTTGATTTAAGTGCTTCAAACTCATCAAGCTGACGTTGTAGTTGACGGTTTTGCTGCTCCAAATGCGCGGTCTGTTCGACAAGTTCGTGAATATTATTTAGGAGGACGGTAAAACCATGCACCTGCCCGTGTTCGCCAAACCAAGGCGTGATATGCAACTGATAAGCTTTTTTATTGTGCAAACCGTAAACCAATAGCGTGCGCGTGACTCGCAAATCCGCCAGCTTTTGTAGCAGGGCTTGGGTTGATTCGTCTTTAGCAAAGAAAAAATCGATCAGTTGATAGTTGCTATCGCTGTGAAAGGTGGTGTCAAATACTTGCTCAAAGCGTTGATTAAAAAAGCTGATTTGGCCATGTCTCATAATCATCAGCATCGGCAGCGGCGCATGATCGACCAATCGCTCTAACCGATGCTTTAGCGTGGTAATGCGGCGATGATTATTATGCAACTGATAACTGATACGGCTAAGTGCGTGACCCAAACGCAAAAATTCAGCCGTGGTTTTCTTTTCGATAAACGGCGGCGCGATATAACCATCTTTGGCATGGCTACTTAACTCATCGGTATAAATGAGCAGTTGTTCCCAGTTGGCACGCCGTTTTAGGGTATAGAGTAAGGCCATAGCAAATAGTAAGATGGCTGTCATCAATGGCAACCAATAGCGATACGACATCCAATTGATATCAAGCGCTTCATGCCGCAGTATCAGGTACACCTTGTGACCACTTTCAAGTTCAATGGTGCCGACCAAATTACGATTATTTAGCTCGTAGGCACTATGATGATTGCTAGCAGAGGGCAAAGAAGTGATAACGTTGGGGAAAGTGATGCCAGTAAACTCTCGTTCATCAGGGCGGGTACGTCGGTGTATATAGGTTTGCCCAGAAGGCATCATAAAAATCAGCTGATAGCTCATATCCTTTAAAAAAGGCTTTTGTAATATCTTTTTAATTGCTAAGTTTGTAGGGTTTGAGAGCTGGGTTATCTCGTGCTGTAAATTATAAAAGCTTTGGATACTGTGCTGCTCATTATGCTGCCTCATCTCATAAAACATGGTGCCGTAATACACTGCCAACATCGCTAATAATGTCAGTGTATAAAAAATCAGCAGTCGTTGTAGAGACTTAAATTGTTGCATAAAAGCAGGACCCTAAATCGGCGGTAAGTCGGTATGTCTTAATATGAAGTCAAAACTACGCTTAATCACCATTATAAAGATAAAACGCCTGATTAATAGCGCTTGATTGCTGCTATTACAATCATGGCACAACACCACAAACTCACCTATAATAGACAAATTAACCATAAATAATGCCTGACTATGACCACACTTGCTGCACAATCTGATATATCTATTGACGCCAATCAAGCTGAGCAAAGCGCCGTAACCGAAATACCAACAGTCGCTAAGCCGCTAAGAGTGATATTTGCCGGTACACCTGAGTTTGCTGCTGTCAGCCTTGAAGCGCTTATCAAGCAGCAAGAAGCGCTGAATATAGATATCGTTGCGGTCTATACCCAGCCTGATCGCAAAGCAGGGCGCGGGCAAAAGTTATCAGCATCTGCCGTCAAGCAAGTGGCATTGGCAAATGACATCGCGGTTGAGCAGCCTGCTACCTTTAAAAAATCCAGCACCGAAGGCATGGCAGCACGGCAGACGCTGCGTAGCTATCAGCCTGACGTCATGATTGTCGCCGCTTATGGCCTCATATTACCGATTGGCGTCTTGACCACGCCGTCTTATGGTTGTCTTAATATTCATGCTTCATTACTGCCGCGTTGGCGCGGTGCCGCCCCGATTCATCGGGCATTACTAGCGGGTGATAGCGAAACTGGTATTACCATTATGCAAATGGATAAAGGCCTGGATACGGGTGATATGCTTTACAAGGTCAGCGCACCTATCGAAGCTGATGATACGGCCGCCAGCTTGCATGATAAGATGGCAGCACTTGGCGCGGCGGCTATTACTACCGTATTAAAAGACTTGGCGCATTACCAAGCACAAGCGGTTGCTCAAGATAATAGCAAAGCCAATTATGCGGAAAAATTGGTCAAAACCGAAGGCGAAATCGACTGGACGCAGTCTGCTACACAGATTGAACGTCAGATTCGTGGGTTGACTCCTTGGCCTGGTGCCTACACCTTTTTAGCAGGGCAGCGCGTCAAAATTTTGGCCAGTCTGCCGGTAAATCCATCACAGCAAACCGTTAAGCCTGCGGGCACTGTTATCAGTGTTGGGCGAAAAGCCATACTGGTCGCTTGCGGCAAAGACACTACTAGCGAACCGCAAAGTAATGAATACTCAGCGACGACTTTGGCGATTACCAGCTTACAATTTGCAGGTGGTAAGCCAGTGACTGCTGAGCAAATTTGCCATGGTAATCAATTAAACGATGGCGATCAGTTTATGGCAGAAGTAAAGTAACTTACTTACGCTTAATGTATTTAATAACAAGCAATCTAACTTTTATCAGACGCTCTCGATCAGACGTCAAGGAAATTCAATTTAATGAGACAAACCAGCACTGCACCAAGAAATAATAAGCTCAAACCATCAAGCAACCTTATTATGAATGGTAGCGTCCGTGTCCGGGTGATTCGCACTTTAGTGGCCATTCAAAATGGTCAATCACTTGCCAGTGTTCTTGACCCTTTATTAAACAGTCTACATGACGGCGATAAAGGCTTTGCCCATGCCTTACTACTGACGACACTGCGCCAGTGGTATGCGCTGGCGCGTTTGCTCGATACTTTAGCAGACAATCCTATCGATGAGGTCGAAGTTCGTACGACTATTCAAGTGGGCTTAGCGCAATTGCTGTATTTAGAAGTGGCGGACCATGCAGCGATTCATGAAACGGTTGAAGCGGCAAAAGAGATTGATTTTGCCCATGCAACAGGTTTGATTAACGCTATCTTGCGTAAAGTCGCTAAGAATCCTAGCAAATTTCGTAAAAAATGTGATAAAAAGCACAGTCTACCGAACTGGCTTGCTTATCAGCTTAAGCAGGACTGGGGCGAGCAGTATGACGAGCTGATGCAAGGTTTGCGCCATGCAGCACCGATGTTTTTACGCGTAAACTCAGCGATTAGCTCAGTAGAGGATTATCAGAAAATACTTGGTGCGGTAGAGATTGAGGCTGATGTGGTTGAGCTAACAACTGGTTTTAAGGTAGCGAACTCGTCAGAGTCTGCCGCTGCTACAACGCTATCAACCAAAGGTCTCCGGCTGCATCAAAGCACAGCCGTGAACGCTTTGCCGCATTTCGCTGAAGGGGCGCTCAGCGTACAAGATATGCACGCTCAGCTTGCAGCACCGATTATTAATAAAGCGTTAATGGCTAAAATAAGCGCTGATAAATCTAATGCAGACATTGATTCAGAAGCCAATAATAATGAGCTGCATATCTTAGATGCTTGTGCGGCACCTGGTGGTAAATTGGCTCACTGGTTAGAGCTCATAAGCGCTAATGACGAATCATCGTTGTTTCACGTGAAACAAGATGATGCAGAAGCGACACCAGTAATTACTGATATCAAGGTAACGGCTATCGATAATGAAGCGCCGCGTATTGAGCGTATTCGTGAGAACTTACAGCGCTTAAGTTTAAGTCAGCACGATTTGCAGCAAGCAGAGAAAAGTGTCGCACTGAATATTGTCTGTGCTGATGCCACCAGATGGCAGCATGGGAAAAATAAAAAAGCGGCTACCAATGAGCCGTTATTTGATGCAATATTACTCGATTCTCCTTGTACCGCGACAGGCGTGATTCGCCGTCATCCTGATATCAGTATTTTGCGTACCGAAGAAGACGTTGAGCAAACCGCATTATTACAAGCGGATATTTTGCATAACTTGTGGCCACAATTGAAAGCGGGTGGTTATCTATTGTATGTGACCTGCTCTATCTTAAAGCAAGAAAACGTCGAGCAAATGCAGGATTTTATCAGTCATCATAATGATGCGGTAGCGATTGAGTTTACCGAATATTGCAGTTGGGGCATCGCGCAAGCAATCGGTCGTCAGTGCTTGCCCATTGATAGCGAGAGTGGTGATGGGTTTTATTATGCGTTGCTTCATAAGACAATGGCATAAAACTGCTGAATAAACCGTTTTAAATATTGAATAACCTCATTATAGACAGGACAATCTAATGAAATATATCAGTACCCGTGGTCAGACAGCGCCGATGGATTTTAGTGATGTGCTATTGATGGGTCTTGCGCCAGATGGCGGTTTAATGCTGCCTGAGCACTATCCAAACATTGATAGCAGGACCCTTGATGAGTGGCGCACGCTCAGCTATCCACAGCTTGCCATGGCGATTATGCAGCGCTTTGCCACTGATATTCCTGCCGCTGATTTGCAAGATATCATCGAGCGTACTTATACCTCCGAGGTATTTGGTTCTGATGAGATTGTTCCTGTCCGTAAGCTTGAAGATAATTTATATATTTTAGGACTATCAAACGGTCCAACATTGGCATTTAAAGACGTTGCCATGCAGTTCTTGGGCAATGCCTTTGAATACGTACTGAAAAGAAAAGACGCGCGTATTACCATCATTGGTGCAACCAGCGGTGACACCGGCAGTGCAGCAGAATATGCCCTACGTGGTAAAGAAAATATCGAAGTCTTTATGCTGTCACCGCACGGCAAAATGAGCGAATTCCAGCGTGCGCAAATGTATAGTCTGACCGATGATAATATCCATAATATCGCCATCGACGGTATGTTTGATGATTGCCAAGATATTGTCAAAGCGCTGCAACAAGATGCCGAATTTAAAGCGGCTTATAACCTCGGTACAGTCAACTCTATCAACTGGGGTCGTATCCTTGCGCAAATCGTTTATTACTTTAAAGCCTATTTTGCCGTTACGACGAGCAACGATGAAAAAGTCAGCTTTAGCGTCCCATCAGGTAACTTTGGTAATATTTGCGCCGGTCATATTGCCCGCGAAATGGGACTGCCAGTTGACCGTTTAATCGTCGCGACCAATGAAAACGATGTACTAAACGACTTCTTTAATCAAGGTGCTTATCAGCCGCGTCCGACCGATAAAACTTACGTAACGTCCAGCCCGTCAATGGATATCTCTAAAGCCTCTAACTTTGAGCGCTTTGTCTATCTACTACTCGACAAAGACAGCGCCCGTGTCAGCGAGTTATTTGAAGGGGTGAAATCCGGTCAAGGTTTTGATTTGTCTGACTTGATGGAGGCGGTCAATACGCGTTATGGCTTTGCTGCGGGCAAATCGACCCATAGCGACCGCTTGCAAACCATTAAAGCGCTTTATGAGCAGCATGGTGAGCTAGTCGATCCACACACAGCCGACGGTATTAAAGTTGCTAAAGAATTACAGCGCGAAGGTGAAGTGATAGTTTGTGCCGAAACAGCATTACCAGTTAAGTTTGCCGATACAATTGTCGAAGCTATTGGTCACATAGAGATTACTCGCCCTGCTCATACCGAAGGCTTAGAGGACTTACCGCAGCATGTGGTGGTGCTAGATAACAAAGCTGAGCTGGTCGCTGAGCAAATCCGTCAGCACGTGACGCCAAATCTTGCCTAGGCAGCTTATTTATATAAAGTATTCATTGAAATTAATATCCAATTAAAGGTTACGCTATTGTAATAAAGTGTTTATGATTGTGTTATGGTAGATATAATTGTAATATTAGAAACAGCGTCGGCGAGTCATCATTATGCTCGGCGCTTTTTTAGCAATCAAACCCGTCAATCATATCAGTCGACAACACTGAACAGCTGCTCTAGAGGCTTTATGATGGTGATACTTAAGCCTTTTATACTTTTATTTTCTAATCGTTACTTAATGACTAGAATGGAATTTTGAACCTAAGTAATAGACTTAAGTAGACCAGATTCGACGCTAATAGCGCTACATATTGTGGATATAACAATGAAGATGAGCTTAAAGAAGATAGCAAAAGCACTATTACTGACGACATTTAGTGGTGCAATGCTGCTGACCACTGCCCACGCTAATAATCCACCGCCTACTATTAAGGCTGATGCGCCCAATCGCTATATCGTCAAAAAAGGCGATACCTTATGGGATATCTCAGGGCGTTATCTCGATAGTCCTTGGCGCTGGAAAGAGATTTGGGCGACCAATAAGCAAATCAAAAACCCCAACCTTATTTATCCTAACGACGTTCTTATTCTATGCGTGATTCAAGGTAAAACCTTGGTCGGGGTCGATACCGGCGAAGGTTGCGCAGGAGTTGAAAAACAATTGACTGGTAATGTGGTTGCCAGCTCAGTCACGGTGACCTCTACTGCTAATAGTATTCCCCCTATTCCGTGGTCTGCTATTCAGCATTGGCTCGACAAGACCATCATTGTTAATCCAGCAGATTTTAATACCACCCCATACATTTTAGCCTCAAAAAAAGGCAATTTAATTACAGCTAGTGGCGATAAAGTCTATGCCAAAGGCGTACCACTTATCGTTGGCCAACGTTACGGTATTTACCGTGAAGGCGAAAAGTATGTCGAGCCTAAAACACAAAAAATTATTGGTTTAGAAGTCACGCAAGTCGCTACTGGTCTGGTGACGTCTACCGAAACCAATGGCGTGACCAGCTTGCAGCTTATCGACAGCTATGGCAAAGAAGTCCGTGAAGGCGACCGCGTTTTTGTGGAGCTAAATAATTCAATACCGCCAGTATTTTATCCAACGCCAGCAACCGTTAATCGCGGCGGTATGATCGTCCGCGTGATGGATTCTATTAGCTCAGCGGCTAAGGGCAGCGTCGTTGCGATCAATTTGGGCAGCGCACACGGTGCCAAACCTGGTGATGTATTGACCGTTTTTCAAAAAGGCGCGGTCATACGCGATATCAAGGATAATGACACGCCAGTCCGTTTACCAAGCGAGCCTACTGGTATGGTAATGGTGTTTAATACCTTTGATAATATTAGCTATGCGTATGTGCTTGATTCTGAGCTACCGCTCAATGTCGGTGATCAGCTGTTACCACCGCCGTATTTATAATAAGTTCGATATCTCTAATAAGTATAATGCTTATTCTTTGAGCTAAAAGTTTAACTTAAACTAAATGAGCTAGATGATTATGACCGCAGTCACTTCTCTTTTATCCGCCGAGCAGCGTGCCGTTTTGGCGCTGTGGACTGAAGTGAATGCGTCATTATCAGCATACCATAAACTCATCTCTAACTTTGGCACGGCAGGGCTTGCTTGGAATGCTAAAGTAGAGGCATGGCGTCAATTGGGCATTCATAGTACCCATCTTAAGCGTCATGAGCAGCCAGAACAAACGCTCACTACTATCGATAAAATCCAGCAAGCATTGTTAGACGGAAAATACGGTCTTTTATTTGCTGACCAGCCTGACTATCCAGCGCAGCTGCTAGAAATATACGACCCACCACCATTGTTATTTTACCGCGGTGATAAAGCGCGTTTGCAGCAAGCGCAAATCGCCATCGTTGGTAGTCGCAAACCCACCGCCCACGCGCAAAAAATCACCTTTGATATGGCGCAATACTTAGCGCAAGCTGGTTATATTATCACTAGCGGTCTTGCGCTGGGTGTCGATAAGCGCGCCCATTTAGGTGCTTTAGCTCAGTCTGATGCCGAATATCAAGGCCGTACGGTTGGCGTGATGGGGACGGGGATTGATGTCAATTACCCCAATCATCATGATAAATTATTTAGTCAGATTATTGATCAAGGCGGCTGTATCGTCAGTGAGTTACTACCGCATACGCAGCCACACAAGCACACTTTCCCGCGCCGCAATCGTCTAGTTGCAGGACTTAGCCTCGCGACCATTGTCACTGAAGCGACCATTCAAAGCGGCTCACTGATTACTGCGCGCCTAACCTCCGAGCAAGGTAAACAAGTTTTCGCCATTCCAAGCCATATTGATAATAGCAATGCCGAAGGCTGCCATCATTTAATACGTGAAGGTGCAACGTTGATTTATCATCCGCAGCACGTCCTTGAAGATATTAATAATCAGTTGGACTATAGAGCGCATACCTATCAGCCGTCATCTAATGCAGAGTCTAGTATTGAGCGGGCAACTCTTAGCCAAAGTACCAATTCTCTAAATACAGAGAAGCTCTCTAGCAAAAGTATTAACCAATCGCCACAATCTAATCTTAAACCTTCTTCCCATACTAGTGTTATTCCTGAGCATTTAGCGCTCATTTATGAGCAACTTGATTGGCATGGGCAGGATTTAGATGCGTTGTTAAATACTACTGATATGTCGGCCGCGCAATTGATTGGGCAACTTATGGAGCTGGAGTTATTAGGGGTCATTAGTGTACAAGGTGGGCGTTATCTACGGGTCTAAAGTCATAATTTTTCTAAAGCCCTTGTCACTTAAAAGGCTTTATGTTTATCGTTTTTAAATCATGATTTTCTAGTATTTTTTATCCTGTGTTATTATAAGCGCTTCATTTCTAACTTTTCAATATTCATAATATGAGCCAATCTGCGCCATTTATCACTGACTCTGTCATTCAAGCAGCTATATGGCTGCAACAAGGTCAGCTGCTTGCATATCCGACCGAAAGCGTTTGGGGTATCGGCTGTGACCCCTTCAATCAACAAGCGGTAAAGCAGCTTTTGGCTATCAAACAACGACCGTTAGAGAAGGGCATGATTGTGGTCACTGATAGTGTCAGTCGACTGACAGCGCTATTAAGTAATCTAAATGATGAGCAACGCCAGTTAGTATTAGATAGCTGGTGTAGCGACTCTAATTCTGATGCTGATTCTGTTTTTGATTGTGATGTCGATAGCCAACAGGCGCATACGTGGTTATTACCGTTATCAGAAAACTTACCCGTTTCTATCCCTGCGTGGATTACCGGTGCCCATCATAGTGTGGCGGTGCGGGTGATTGACCATCCTTTGGTGCAGCAGCTGTGCCGTCAAGTGGTGTCCGTCCATAATCCCTATGGCTTTGTCGTTTCGACCAGCTGCAACCCGTCCGGTCAGCCGCCTGCTTTAACGCTCTCACAAGCACAGGCTTATTTTTCTGATAGCAATGAGCAAGTTGGCTATCTAAAGGGCGAGACGCTTGGTTATCAGCTCCCTAGCCAAATCAGCAATGCTCGAACGGGTCAAGTGATTCGTTAGTAACCATTTAAAAGCTAATATTTTTTATATTAGTAGTTCAGTCCTCTATTTATACCCAATCTTACTTTACGCCTTATACCTACAATTCATCTCTTGTTTTTGTAGATGGTTTTTTGTCACACTGAGAAAAAGGCAAGACAACTATAAGGATAAAAAGCGATGGATATTCTAATCAGTGGCGGCTCGGGATTTTTAGGTAGCGCGTTTAGTGAAGCAATCATTAAGCGCTATCAAAAAGATGATAAAAAAGTGCAGATTACGTGGCTGACGCGCGATAGTAAGCAGGCGCATCCTAATGATATTAAAATGATGACCTATGATGAGCTGGTGAAGTCAGATAAAAGCTTTGATGTTATTTTGAATCTAGCAGGCGCAGGGATTGCTGATAAACGTTGGAGTGACGCGCGTAAAGAGCAGTTGCTTGCCAGCCGTATCAAACCTACTGAGGCGATACTGGATTTTATTGCGCGTAGTAGTAGCAAACCTAAGCTATTGGTTAGCGGTTCAGCGATTGGCTGGTATGGTCCTCAAGGTGATAAGTCTTTGACAGAAAGCAGTGGTTTTAACGCTGATTTTTCGCATAAACTCTGTGACGACTGGGAACAGTTGGCGCTAAAGGCTACCGATCACGGTGTCCCTGTGGCTATCGTACGCACTGGCGTGGTTATCCATCCTAAGGGCGGTATGGTCAGTAAATTATTAACGCCGTTTAAAATGGGTGTCGGTGGTCAATTGGGTGACGGTAAGCAAATTATGAGCTGGATCAGTCGTACCGATTGGGTAAGAGCGGTGATATTTATCATTGAGCAACATCTTAGTAGTCAGAGACAGCAAGTGAATAGTATTGATAATACTCTAACAACAGCAAACGCTACGCCAGCGCTGGTTTATAACTTGACCGAGCCCAATCCTGTGACCAATCATACTTTTACTAAAACGCTTGGCGCATGGCTACATCGTCCGACATTTTTTACTTTACCAGCATTTTTATTAAAGCTGATGTTTGGTGAGATGTCGACCTTGTTGATTGATGGGCAAAAGGTGCTGCCACAAGCGCTACTGGACGCAGGTTTTGAATTTGAACACACAGCTTTAGAGCATGCACTGGAGCAGCAAGGGTGAGTTTTTAGAGGTATGTTTCATGTGAAACAATGGATTTAAAACAACGTTTTTGAAGCATTGATTTAAAAATAACGTTAAATTACTAAGTGCTTTATATTTCTAGTTCTATAAAGTTTCAATAAACCATCATGCTGTCTACAACAGGTAAGAATATTGGCGTACTATAAGCCCGTCTTTGTCTGATTCAATTTTATCATGTGGCCTTTTATCATTCTTACCCAGCTGCTCGCCCTGATGAGTAGCGTGATATTTTACTGGTTCTTTCAACCAAAACAGCGCTTAGCTAAAGCCGGTTTGTTTTTAAGTATTTTTATTATCAACAATGTTTTTCTGCTCTACGGCTTGAGTGAATTTTGGCGCGAGCGCTTTCATGTCTATCTGGTTGTCGGCATTTTACAAGGCTTTATGTTTTATGCCGCATTAATAACTGCGGTTATTGCCTTGGTCTATGTTTATATTCTTAAACAAAAACTCCGGCCAAAACTTATACGTGCCGTTGCAGCGATAACTTATATTGGCATTGTGGGCTTGGCGGTATTTAATGCCTACTCACCAGTCGTCCATCGTCTAAACGTCACGACAGATAAGCCACTTAAGCGGCCGCTGCAAATTGCTTTGGTGTCTGATACGCATTTGGGTAGATGGTTTGGCAATCGGCAGATTGATAAGCTGGTCAAGCTGATTGATGCCCAGAATCCTGATGTCGTGGTCATCGCAGGCGACGTTATGAATGATTCGACCGACGCTTATGACGATACCAATATGCATGCGCATTTATCAAAACTAACAGCGCCGCTCGGTGTCTATGCCACTTTAGGCAATCACGATTATTCTGGTAACGAAGTGGCAATTGCCAAGGCCGTTGAACGCGCAGGGATACAGGTAATTGACAATAAAAGCATTTGGTTAGACGATTCAGTGTTGCTGATAGGGCGTTCAGATGAGACAGATCCCGCACGTCCGGCTGCGATAGAGTTGCTTAGTGAAGTGAGGGCGGATAAACCAGTAATATTTTTAGAGCACAGCCCTGCTGACCTGGAACAAATAAAGGGTTTGCCAATCGATTTGCACCTGTCTGGGCATACACATGGCGGGCAGATATTTCCTTTAACGATATTACTAAAGTGGTTTACGCCGCTGGTTTATGGGGCAAAGTACAGTGAGGGCACGCAGTTTTTGGTGACTTCTGGCTATGGTATTGGCGCAGTACCCTTTAGGCTTGGCACGCGCTCTGAGATATGGATGATTACCTTGCAGTCAGCGCATTAGTAGTTATCCCAGCGGTCACAAGTATTGAGAAAGCAGTCGCTATAATCTGCTAATTTATAAATATCGCCGCCACAACCCAGCAAACGCTTTAACAAAATATTATCTCGCTAGGAATTTTCATGCGTTACGCGTTCATTATCACTATTATTGTCCTGCTGCAGCTGTTTAGTTTTGGCGCAGCGTGCAGTCTAGAATGGTGGCTACAGCCTTGGAGCACGCCTTTATTAATACAAAACACTTGGATTGCTGTCTTTGCGGCTACCAATGCTCTTTTGCTACTTAGCGTCACAAAATCATTTGCCAATAGCTATCGCTGGATAAGTGCTTGGATGATGGTGATGCACTTTATACTACTAACGGCGCTATTGAGCAGTCTAGTATATGGTGGTTTTTGGCTTTTACATGCTTTGGGTATTCCTACTTTTTATGATACAGGCGTAATTAGTATTGGCTTACGCATTTTTGCCCTAGTTTTCTTTATAGGCCTATTTAGCTATACGCTGTATAACGCTTACGTGCCGGCGGTGCGCGAGCTGTCTGTCAAGATTAATAAGCCGCTAAATTACTCGCTGCGTATTGCAGTAGCCAGTGATTTGCATTTGGGCCGTTTATTTGGCAATAAATCTATCGAACGGCTCAATGACATTGTGCAGAGCTATCAAGCAGACATATTGTTGATGCCAGGCGATATTATGGATGACAATACCAAGGCGTTTGCGGCCTATAATATGGCAGAAGATTTGGCAAAGCTGGTAAGTAGTCTGCGCTACGGTGTCTATGCGACGTTAGGTAATCACGATTTGTACGGTCACGAGCAGCCAATTAGTGAAGCTTTACAAGCTGCTGGCGTGCAGTTGCTCAACGATGAAGCGATTTGTCTGTCGCATCAAGGTCAGCCGGTTTGGCTCGTTGGACGTTTTGATAATCATAAACGGCAGAGGGTAGCGACGACCGAATTGCTCGAACAAGTGAATACTACTGAGCCAGTGATTTTGTTAGACCACCGACCGAGCGATATTATGGCGCATAGCCATTTGCCGATTGATTTACAGGTTTCAGGACATACCCATAACGGGCAAATATTTCCAGCTAACTTTATTGTAAAGGCGATTAATCGCTTGGGCTACGGCTACGAAAAAATCGCTAAAGGTCACTTTGTGGTATCGTCAGGTTATGGATTTTGGGGCATACCTTTTCGTTTAGGCTCACGTTCTGAAGTTTGGCTCATTACTTTAAGCGGTCAGCCCAATTCATAAAAACTATCTTTATCATATTAATGCCCTTGACGATTTAGTTGTCATAAGTCCTTAATTGCCCATTAAACGCCAACCTCACTTTTTAGTGATAACAGCCGTTTTATTTATTAGGCTGCTAATAAATTTTGTGTACTGATAACGTCACGTACAAAACCAGCAAAGCCATGGATAATATGATTGGTTTCCTGCTCAAGTCCTTGGTGCACGCTCATAAAATGAATAAAGCCATGCGGCGCACCATAGACCGTATAAGTTTGGACAGCTCTACCATAATCCTCTAACTGCTTGGCATATGCAAACGCCTCATCACGTAAAACGTCCAATTCTGCTGCAACGACATAGGTCGGGCAAATGTGGCGATTGTCACCGAGCATAGGCGACGTCAAGATATGTTGACGTGGCAGCGGACTATTTTCTAAACAAGCCGCATCAAAAACCGCCACATCGGCGTGATCGAGCAATAACCCTTCGCCATATAACTCCCAACTTGGATAATCATTTTCGATATCTGTCACAGGATATAAAGGCATTTGTGCCAGTGGCTGCGGCAGGCGCTGTAATATCTCAAACGTTTTTTGCCCATCAACGCCTAAATCTTGCCATGACTTTGCAGACGGCGTGATGACTTGTTGGGCAATCATGGTTGATAAGCCGCCGCCTGCACTATCTCCTGCCAAAACAATACGCGATGCTAATGCCCCGAATTTATAGCAATTATCAGCTAACCAAGCATAAGCGGCAATACAATCTCTTAACCCCGTAGGCGCAGGATGTTCAGGCGCTAGGCGATAATCTACACTAACCACTGGCCATCCTGTTCGCTCACAGACGGCATGACAAAACTCGTGATGGGTGTTGATGTCGCCAATACAAAAGCCACCGCCATGGAAAAATAGCATAACGGTTTCATCAGGATTGATTTTGGTTTTCTTTTTAAAACTAAAGCCTGCTGCGTTTACTTGCTTTTGATAACAACGAATCAGCATATCACCATCATCCGCGTTGGCAATCGTCTTATCTTCCCAATTGACGCTAGGCTCATTTTTCTTGGTAAAAGGTTTTATCGTGTCAAATAACGAAGAGCTTGCCTGTTGCCAAACTCTAGGCGTTTGCATAGCAACAGCATCAGTAGCAAAGCGTTTCCGCAGCTCGCCCATCTCTGAGAGCTGTAAAGGGGTTTTAAGCTTACTATTCACCGCCAGAATCAAGCGCAGGTGCACATCAACATGTTCATATTGCTTAGCCGTTGGTCCATCTAGATAACCAACCAAGCTGTCTAATACTGTTTCTGGCAAGAGACCGATACTTTTCATTGCATAGTGCAGCAAATGGGGCTGATAAGTCGTCAGCAAATTGTGATGCAGTACTTTATCTCTAATGGATAGGGGCTCGCTATCAATGCAGGATTGCCTATCGTCAGTGCTTATTTGCAAAGTATTTATCTGTAATGGCTCTTTTTCAACATTCTCTAAGGAGTTATTTGATGAGTTAACAGATGAATGCTGACGTTTTTCTTGAGCTAAAGACGTAAGGTTTAGTGTCCTTACTGCTTTATTAAGTAAGGTGTTAACTGATAATGTCGCTGAATAAGGCATAACACCTCCCATAAATGATAAGTTATATTTGTAGTTATCATAAGATAGGCAAAAACAAAGTTGAGTATTCTTTAGTAATAGTGTGCAGGCTAATAGTAATTTATCTGGCGTAAATGACCCTTTTTTGTAGGTTTTGTTAGTGAAATGAATTACTTATTGACGACAATAGTAAAGAGAGTAAGGTTGTTTTAAAGGGGCAAACATCTTAAATATAACCATACCGTTATCATGGATCAAGACGGTATTTATAACCAGCGATAAAAATTCTGCAGAGTAGGCTTGAAATTTACTCGCCTCACCTTTATTAATCAGCTATCAGAAGGTAGTTAAAAGTTATTGCTAACCATAGGTGATTTATAAAATCACGGTTTGGCTAATGGTCGATTATTTCATTATCTGGCCAATTTATGGTGTTGTTTTCTAATCCATCATTATTCAGTTAATAACCTTATTCATAATTATATAAAGGAGCCATCATGAGCGAGCAGAATAATAACCACGAAAATATTGATCAAAATGTCTCACACGACAATGTTTCGCACGACAATGTCGAGCACGATGATAGTATCTTAAAAGAAACGCTAGAAGAGTTTAATCCCCAGCAAAATTCAGGGGAAGAAAGCACTATCGAAAACGATATCGATTTAGATACGTTTAAAGCGCGTATCGCCGAGTTAGAAGGCGAGGTCAAGCAAGCGAAAGAAGGTACAGCGCGTGCCAATGCTGAAGCTTACAATGCACAAAAACGTATGGAGCAAGAAGCCGATAAGAGCAAGAAGTTCGCCTTGCAAAAATTTGCCAAAGAGCTATTAGAAGTGGTCGATAATTTAGAGCGCGCTATCGAAAATGCTCAAGCAGATGACCCTGTCACCGAAGGTGTCAGATTGACGCATAAAGCATTATTAGATGTGTTAAACAAAAACGGCGTAGAAGTGGTTGAGCCACAAGGCGAGAAATTCAACGCTGATTTGCATGAAGCGGTTGGCATTGACCCAGAAGCCGAAGCTGATACTGTGGGTACGGTACTGCAAAAGGGCTATAGTCTGAACGGTCGTTTGCTGCGCCCAGCAATGGTTCGCGTCGGACAGTAGATTTTGAAAAACTAATAATCTAAAGGTTAGTATTTTACATAATAAGTCTTTAACCAAGTTAAACCTTACTATTAATAAGGGTTTACACAAAAAATCACATAAAAGACATTTTTTGCCGATTAAATGACTTGAAATAATACAGCCTCAAACCTATATAGAACAACAAGTGACCGTCTGGTATCTGCTAGGTTCGGTCTGATGAGATAAATAGCTTATTTAAAAATAAATTAGGAGCAATTAATTATGGGTAAAGTAATTGGTATTGACTTGGGTACAACGAACTCATGTGTCGCAGTGATGGAAGGTGATAAAGTTAAAATCATTGAAAATGCTGAAGGTACACGTACCACGCCATCGATTGTCGCTTATAAAGATGACGAAATCCTTGTTGGTCAGTCAGCTAAGCGTCAAGCGGTCACCAACCCGAACAACACTTTATTTGCCATTAAACGTCTGATTGGTCGTCGTTTTGATGACAAAGTGGTACAAAAAGACATCGGTATGGTGCCTTATAAAATCGCTAAAGCCGATAACGGTGATGCGTGGGTTGAAATTAACGGTAAAAAATTAGCGCCACCACAGGTTTCTGCTGAAATCTTGAAAAAAATGAAAAAAACAGCAGAAGACTATCTTGGTGAAAGCGTTACCGAAGCTGTTGTAACAGTGCCTGCGTACTTTAATGACTCGCAGCGTCAAGCAACCAAAGATGCCGGTAAAATCGCCGGTCTTGATGTAAAACGTATTATTAACGAGCCAACCGCTGCCGCACTTGCTTACGGTATGGATAAAAAGCAAGGCGATAGCACCGTTGCCGTTTATGACTTGGGTGGTGGTACTTTTGACGTGTCAATCATCGAAATCGCTGACGTTGATGGCGAGCAGCAGTTTGAAGTACTAGCGACCAATGGTGATACATTCCTTGGTGGTGAGGACTTTGACTCAGCGTTGATCGATTATTTGGTTGATGAGTTCAAAAAAGACCAAGACGTCAACCTAAAAGGTGATTCTCTTGCGATGCAGCGTCTAAAAGAAGCCGCTGAAAAAGCAAAAATTGAGCTATCAAGTGCCCAAAGTACTGAAGTCAACCTACCATATATTACTGCCGATAGCAGTGGTCCTAAGCATTTGGTTGTCACTATCAGCCGCTCAAAGCTTGAGAGCTTAACGGAAGAGTTGGTACAACGCACGATGGGTCCTTGTAAAACTGCCCTTGAAGATGCGGGTCTAAAAGTTGGCGATGTTGATGATGTCATCTTAGTTGGTGGTCAGACTCGTATGCCATTAGTGCAGCAAAAAGTACAAGAATTCTTCGGTCAAGAGCCACGTAAAGATGTGAACCCTGACGAAGCGGTTGCCGCTGGTGCTGCAATTCAAGGAGCGGTATTGTCTGGTGACAAAACTGACGTCCTATTGCTTGACGTGACCCCATTGACCCTAGGTATTGAAACCATGGGTGGGGTAATGACGCCAATCATTGAGAAAAACACCATGATTCCGACTAAGAAATCACAGGTGTTCTCAACGGCTGAAGACAACCAGCCAGCCGTAACGATTCAGGTGTATCAAGGTGAGCGTAAAATCGCCAACCAAAACAAACAACTTGGTCGTTTTGACTTGACGGATATTCCACCAGCGCCACGTGGTTTGCCGCAAATCGAAGTTACCTTTGACATTAACGCTGACGGTATCATGAACATCTCAGCGAAAGACAAAGGTACTGGTAAAGCGCAAAGCATTCAGATTAAAGCGGACTCTGGGTTGTCGGATGAAGAAGTCGAACAAATGGTGCGTGATGCGGAAGCGAACGCTGCTGAAGATGAGAAATTTGCTAACCTTGCGCAGGTACGTAACGAAGCAGATGGTCGTATTCATGCGGTACAAAAAGCGCTAAAAGAAGCTGGCGATAAAGTCACTGAAGATGAAAAATCAACAGTAGAAACTGCTATCTCTGAGCTTGAAGCGGCTGCTAAAGAAGATGATCATGATGACATCAAAGCCAAACTTGAAGCGCTAGACAATGCTTTCTTACCAGTTAGCCAAAAGATTTATGCTGATGCTGGGGCTGGCGCAGAAGGTATGGATCCAAGCCAGTTCCAACAAGGCGCTGATAATGCTGGTAACAATAACCAAGCGGATGACGATGTCGTTGATGCTGAGTTTACTGAAGTTGACGAAGATAAAAAATAAGCTTAATTAAAGTTTAAATCGACGTTGATTTCATAATAAAAGGCGTATCTTTCGGGATGCGCCTTTTTAATATTGACTCTCAGTCTTGTTAATGAGTAGGAAGTATTACCCAAAATAGGTGGTTGTAACAAAAGATTTCATATCTAGCCCTTTGTAACCCAAGTGCCGACAAACACTTGCAAAAGTTAACTTTCTTACCATTAAACACTGACAGAGTTTCTGACATGGTTTGTTACTATGTATACATCGTTAGCAAACAAGGCGATATGGCTAAAAAGCCCACATAAATAAATAACTTGTTTGTCCAAATTGATTTTAAGGAGCTACACATGAAAACTCTACAAAAAACTTTACTAGCCCTAGCTGCAGGTTCTTTACTAAGCGTAGGTGCACAAGCAGCCGTAGCATATGGTAATGGTTATACTGGTCAGCCATACGTTGGTGTAAAAGTCGGTCAGTTTGACGTAGATGTAGATGGTGCTGATGATCCAACTGCTTATGGCGTATACGGTGGTTACAACTTTGATCCTAACTTTGGTATCGAAGCTGAATATGTAGGTTCAGATGATGCTGATTATCGTGGCGGCGATATCGATGCCAAAACTTACGGCGCTTATGGTACTTACCGTTATGCATTCCCAAATACTGGACTATATGCTAAAGGTAAACTAGGTGTTGCAAAAACTAAAGTAGAAGGTGACTTCACTCGTAACATCGGTGGTACTGAGATAAGAACTGAAACTTACTCAGATAGTGATACTAGTCTAGCTGGAGGTGTTGGTCTTGGTTACTCAGTAAACCCTAACTTCAGTGTTGAAGCTGAATATGATAAATTAGGCAGCGATGCTGATCTCATGACTGTCGGTGCTCACCTTAAATTCTAATTAATTGAACATTAAGTTCTATATTAATAAAAGAATTGGATGATAAGCAAAATAAAAAACGATCACTTTGGTGGTCGTTTTTTTATGCGTATAACTTTTAAGGCGCTGTTTGAGAACAAAATGTGCTACATTGAAAGCTAGAATGATAAAGATAGGGAATGAGCAATTATGGAGATGCTTTGGATGCTTGAACCGTGGCACTGGCTGGTATTAGGCTTTGTATTGCTAATCATTGAGATGTTTGTACCGACGTTTGCCAGCCTGTGGTTTGGCGGAGCGGCTATCATCGTGGCTGCTCTTGCGTGGTTGCTACCCATTTCTGTATCGATGCAAATCATTATTTGGTTGGTACTTTCGGCTATCTTTTTATTGGCTTGGTTTAAATTTATCAAACCATTATCTGTCGATCGCACCAAAGCAGGTTTGGGCGGTAGTGTCATCATCGGTGAAACTGGTATGATTATCGTCGCGCCGCAGTTAGAGCGCGCAGGCGTTGTACGCTTTAGTGTACCTATTGTCGGGGCTGCTGAATGGATGTGCCGTACGAGCGGTGAGCAAGTCGCCGTCGGGGATCGCGTGATAGTGACGGATATCGTAGGTAATGAGCTGATTGTCAGTAGTATGCAAGCGCAAGCAGTTATTAATAAAAATAGTTAGGCATAATAATAGAGGTGCAACATGGAAAGTTTTAGTATTGTCATGATCGTTTTGATTGCATTGGTCGTGTTTACGGTGTTTAAAGGCGTGCGCATTGTTCCTCAAGGGTATAAATGGGTGGTGCAGAGACTCGGTAAATATAGCCAAACCCTAGAGCCGGGATTAAATTTAATCATTCCTTATGTCGACGACGTGGCTTATAAAGTCACGACCAAAGATATCGTCCTTGATATTCCTTCGCAAGAAGTCATTACCCGAGACAACGTAGTCATTATCGCCAATGCCGTTGCTTATATTAATATCGTGCGCCCCGATAAAGCGGTTTATGGTATCGAAGATTATGAATACGGTATTCGAAATTTGGTACAGACGTCTTTGCGTTCAATTATTGGTGAGATGGATTTAGATAGCGCCTTGTCAAGCCGTGATGAAATCAAAACCAAGCTCAAGTATGCCATCTCAGAGGATATTGCCGATTGGGGTATTACCTTAAAGACGGTAGAAATCCAAGATATCAATCCCTCGCAAACCATGCAAGCCTCGATGGAAGAGCAGGCGGCGGCAGAGCGTTTACGCCGTGCTACCGTCACCCGTGCTGACGGGCAAAAGCAAGCGGCTATCTTAGAGGCAGATGGTCGCCTAGAAGCGTCACGCCGAGATGCTGAAGCGCAAGTGGTATTGGCGAAAGGCTCAGAAGAATCTATTCGTCTGATTACTGCTGCAATGGGCGACGAAGAAATGCCGATTGTCTATTTGCTTGGCGAGCAATATATCAAATCGATTCGTCAGTTAGCCGAATCTGATAACGCAAAAATGGTGGTATTGCCTGCTGACATTCTAAGTACCCTAAAAGGCATGGTAGGTGATAAGCTTAAGGTTTAACTAAGTATGCTTTAGGCGTATTTAAATTTGTTAGAAAAATAGTCAGTGAGCGTTTTACGTACTGACTATTTTTTTTAACTTTTAATTGATAGCTAATCAACTTTTTAACATGCATTACTCTATTTTTAATAACAATAATAATTCAAGGAAAATAATAATGGCTAACGAAGATATCAATAATAAAATGACGGCTATAAATGAATTTGTGCAAGGTAGCCCGTTGCCTTATAGCGTGCTTGATGCGTCGCATATCAATGCCGCTTATCCTGAGCAGAAATTAAAGATTCGAGGCGGCGGCTACGGCTCAGATGCAGCGGCGCATCCAACCAATGCCAATCAATTTTATGCCCTGACCGACCGTGGGCCTAATGCCGATTTTGACGGAATTGCTGGTAAAGGTAAGCAGTTTCTTGTACCAAATTATACGCCGTCTATTGGGTTGTTTGAATTGCAAGCTGACAGCAAAATTATCAAAGTAAAAGAAATAATTCTAAAAGATAAAAATGGCAATCCTATCTCGGGACTACCAAACCCCAAGGCTTTTGGCGGTACCAACGAAGTACCTTATGATGTCCATGGTCAGCCGATGACAGTCAATCCACAATTGCCTTTTGATGCGGTAAGTAATCCGATCAAAACTGATATCAATGGTTTAGACCCTGAAGGGCTCGCAGCGCTGCAAGATGGCAGCTTTTGGGTCAGTGATGAGTACGGTCCGCACCTTGTGCATTACGATGCCAATGGCGTAGAGATTGAGCGTATCAATGCGTTTGCCAATGATGAGCGTAATAATGTGATGGTTGAAGGTAAGCCGATTTTGTTACCGACGGAATTTACCAAACGCCGTGCCAATCGTGGCATGGAAGCGTTAACCATTACGCCTGACCAAACGACGCTTGTCGGTATCATGGAGTCCTCTATGGACAATCCTGATAAGTCAGGGCGACTATCTAGTTTGGTACGTATGGTAACGATTAACTTAGTTTCAGGACAAATAGCGCAGTATTTATATCGATTGGATAATGCAGCGCATGTGACCTCTGGCATTGTGGCGCTTAATGACCATGAGTTTTATCTCATTGAGCATGATCGCAAATTCCCGCTCCAAGATAAGTCGGCACAAAAACTCATTTATAAAATTGATATCGCGCATGCAACAGATATTGAAACTATTTTAAATGATGGAAGCGTTAGGCAATATGAGACTGTTGGTTTGATCATCAATGGACAAACACTTGAGCAGTTGATTGCCGCTGACGAAGAAAACTGGCAGACCCTTGAAAACACAAATATCACGCCTGTTAAAAAGACCTTGGTCGTCGATGTGCTGGCGAGTTTAGAGTACCCGCATGATAAGCTTGAAGGCTTATGGCTACGTCAAGATGGGTCGCTGGGATTGTTAAATGATGATGATTTTGCGATGACAGATACCGATATAATCAATCCAAAAAGCAGCGTCGAGCAAAAGTATCTCGATAAACAAAAAACCATTGAAGATGCCAATCGCCTATATATTGTTATGCCGACTGAATAGAGTAGATTGGTTTTTTTATCAATACTTATCGTATTACAGCCAATAAAAAGACCTCGCATTAGCGAAGTCTTTTTTATTAATAACGTATAAAAAAGTTTTAAATTACTTTAGAGAAGCGATTTTTATGTTTTTTATCTAAATACTCATCGAACACCATGGCGACATTACGCCCTAATAGACGACCTTTTGGCAGGACGCGAATACCAGCGGCATCCATGTCAATCAAGCGATCCTCTTGCATCGCGCCCAATTGCTGAATTTCATCGATAAAATAAGTAATGGCATCGATACCGAATTTCTGATTAACGTCTCTAAAATCGATATAATCATGACAGAGTAAATTCATAATCACGTATTCACGCAGACGATCTTTAATCGAGGTTTTAATCACATTGACCGCTGGCATGATCGCTGGATTATCACGCGCCGCATCGATATTTTCTTTATATACCTGCAAATCCGTATGGTTTTGCAAAATATAGCTGCTATTGGCGTTAGAGATTTGGCTGATTGACGACACGCCAAAGCCTAATAAATCGCAATCGCCCATGATGGTATAACCTTGAAAATTACGATGTAACTTGCCTTCGCGCTGGGCGATAGCAAGCTCATCGTCAGGTTTGGCAAAATGGTCGATACCGATATATTGATAACCGGCCTCGCTCAAGGTATTGATAGTGTTACCAAGCATCGTAAGCTTGGCAGCTGGCGTCGGTAAATCTTCCTCTTTAATTTGGCGTTGCGATTTAAAGCGCTCAGGCAAATGGGCGTAATTGAATACCGATAAACGATCGGGTGACATCTCGATAACACGGCGTACGGTCTTGTCTAGAGTCGTTGGCGTTTGATGCGGTAAGCCGTAAATCAAATCGACGTTGGTAGAATGGAAGCCCAATCTACGCGCTTCAGCAAGCACATTCTCAATCAGTTCAGCAGAGTTGATACGGTTGACGGCGATTTGTACTTTTTCGTCTAAGTCTTGTACGCCTAGACTGACGCGGTTAAAACCAAGGTTACGCAGTACCGTTAGTGTCTCGTCGCCAAGCTCACGCGGATCGATTTCAATAGAGTAATCGCCTTGATCTTCTGGCAAAAATTCAAACTGGGTCTGCAAAAACTCCCAAAGTTTTATCAACTCATTATCTTGTAGAAAGGTTGGCGTACCGCCACCGAAATGCAGCTGCTTGACCAGTGGATTTTTACGATCGGCTGGCGTTTTTAATAGGCTACGTTTGTGCTTGATTTCCGCCATTAAATATTCTAAATAATCGCCAGCGTCGCTGTTCTTTTTGGTGATAATTTTATTACAAGCACAGTAATAGCAAAGGTGACGACAAAACGGAATATGGAAATACAGCGATAAGGGCGCATCGGCTTCGCGCTCTTGCAGAATCTTAGTCTCCAGCGCCTCAGGCATCGGTGAGAATTCTAACGCGGTCGGGTAGGAGGTATAACGCGGCCCAGATCGATTGTATTTATTGATAATCTCTTCATCGAATGCCGGCAGCTGCTTACTGGTAATGCTGCCACGAGTACTGGCATAGGGATTGGGCATCTCAACCACAGGACGTGCAGTAGTAGGCTGCTCGTCGGCATGAGCGAAAGATTTTTGGTCGCTATTGATATCGGCTGGTTCTGACATGCGAGATTCCTCGGTTTAACTGTATAAATCGCCACTTAAGTAATAAGTAGTATAACAAATCAATAGTCATAGTGGCATGGACGTTAAGTTTCCGTATATACCCATAAAGTTGTATTGCTATCTGCAATAAAAAAAGACTTCAGGATTGCTCTAAAGTCTTTTTTATTATAATCAATAATTTAGCTAGAACTATTCTCTCAATTTAATCATTTCACCAACCGCTTGTTCGGATATTTCGCTCTTACTAAATGGCAGACGAATCCACTCTTTATCTGAATAACGGCGCGTCTGATCACGATGATAAGGGCGCGTCGTATCTCCTGCTTGTGAGTAGGCAAGTAACGCTTCTACGACAGGACCTTTACTATCAAAGGTTACTGACTGCATATAGGTTGGGCCATTATTAATAATATAATTACCAGCCTCATTAACTCCTGCACCTCGGGCAACGTTAAAGATACCTTCGCTACCATAACCACCATGCATAGGAATGTGCTGGTTGTTCTTGCCTGCATCTAGCACATATTGCAGCTCACCTAAGCTTGCATCAAGTGCAATGCCTTTATTTTGGAAGTAGGCAATCGCATCGCCTAAAGCTTGGCGAGTCTGGGCAGTGATTTTTAGCTCGCGCGGTGTATTGATGGGGTCGGCTTCGTTAAAAGGGACTTTAAATGAATCATTTGTATATTCACTAAAACCTGCCTTGTTCCAAAACTCTCTAAACACATGCGCTCCTCGGCTGTCGATGTTGTTGCGACGGTCCCAATTATTCAAGATGCTACAGGCTTGTTTGGCTTCGATAGTTGCGCCACCTGTCAGAGGTAGCATAGGGTTGGCATTACAATCGGCTAAGACATCATCGAGAACCAACTCGGCGGCATAACTGCGGTTGCCATAGACGACGTCTTGCATATTGTCTAAGGTAAAGGTAGTACCACCCAAGTTATCTGAGTTATCCAAACGGTCTAATACTTGCTGAAATGCCATGCGTGTACGTAAAGAAAGTGGCACGCCCTCTGGGCTAGTCGCACTAGGGAATGGCGTTAAACGGCGACGTAGCAGCGGTGAAAACCCTGTTAACGGCTCCTCTAAATTACTCAACCAATAAGTATCGTTTGAGTTAAGCACATAATCGTCACGAATCAAGAAAGGCAGGTTTGAGCGCCCAAAGATGCCCGCTTGCGGCGAATCGGCATCATTACCCCATTCGCAATCAGCCTTACTACCATCTAATGCTGGTAGACCAAAACTGACGATGGCTTGTAAATAAGGCTTGCCAGCCGTACAGCTATTTAATTTATCTGCGGTGACATGCGGCACGGTAGAGATATCAGCATACAGTGCTTTACCGTAGCGGTCGGTGGCAATGGTATTGACAAATCCTAGCCCAACCTGATCTTGCATTTTATCGACCAAATCCTCGACGCTGGTGGCTTGATTCATACTGCGCCATTGGTTCAGTGAGCGAGCGTTTTCAGCGGCAGCATCACGGATGCTAAAGGCGATATTGTTCGCGCCCCAAGCTGGTAGTAAACCATTGACTTGATCGACAGCTATCATAGGACCAAAATGTGACGAATAAACCGATCTGACCAGCGTCTTATTGTCTGGCAGTTGGATAGTGACGTCATCCTTTTTAATATCGCGCTGCTCAACGACGCCTGCACTATTGGTATAGTTGTACTTCATTGGGTTGCCGTCTACTAGGCTGAGCTGATAAAGGGTAAAGCGCTTAGCAGTCGATACCGTATGGCTCCAAGCGACGTCTTTATTAAAGCCAATGTTGGGGAAAGGTTGGCCTTGCTGTCCTGCTCCCATGACGTCAAGCTTGCCTGGCAGTGTTAAATGAAATTCATAAAAGCGCTGTAAACCATCCCAAGGCTCATGAGGATTGCCATAAAGGATACCACTTTTGGTGCCTGTAACTTCGCTACCAAAGGCATAGGCGTTACTGCCGCCATCCGTTACATTGATGGTTGTCATATCAAAATCAAAGCCTGAGGACAAATCCGCGGCCGACTCTGGCGATAAGTCGTTCTCTGGCTCTATAGAAAGCGTACGCCTTCGAGAGCTACCCATGATGCCTTTTTCGACGGTAGGCGCCGCAGTGGCAATAGGCGTGACAAAGTTTGATAGACCACCGCGTAGATTGGCCTTGCCATAAAGCGCTAGCAAATCATCAGTCGTGATTTCACGAACCCATTCAGCGCCGGCACAGTCAGGATCGATATTGTCGACACCTTTATCACGCAAATAGCGGCTATAACCGGCGGCATAACCAGCTACTGCATCTAAAACCTCGGGCTCTTGCGCGTCCAAAAACTGTTTACGCTTAGCGTCTGAATTATACCAGGTATAAAAGACATCACTATCGATATCCCCCTTATCGCCTAGATAGCGCATACTCTCACCCTTAGCGATTACAATTTCGCGCGCCAGTGAGCAGATATTGTCTTCGGCAAAAGCATAGCCGACGCCATAACCGAGACCTTTATAGTTTTTAGCAGTGATGTGCGGTATGCCAAACTCAGTGCGCTGGATATCCGCCGCATAAGTACTATCGCTAGTATCGTCGTCTATATTGCCGTTAAAATTGTCGTTATCCGAACAGCCAAACAGCCCCAGAGAGACTGCCATCGTCAATAGCGTGAGTGTGTGTACACGCCGATTAAGCACATTAATGCTCATAAGCTTACCCATCCATGGTTAATTACGATTTTATAAAGCGCTAACGAAAATTACCGCCAAGCTTTATGTGTCAATAAAATCCTTTTATTGCCATGCTTTTATCTGTCTTATTTTCTATTTTTTTGAATGAAATAATGAATAAGAAAAATTAAAAACATTTATCAATCATATAACACTTTTAAATATCTATGCTAGCGAATAAATCGCAGAATTTAGGCGCTGATATTTTGCTTAGAAGTAGTCAGAAATGAGTTTTATCTATTGAAAAATAGGCTAGAAATAATAAGGTTTAAACGGATTGATAAAAATAGAACACGACATTTGCGCGCTGATTGATAATGCTCTATTATCGATTAATCTTTATAGTAGGAAACGCTGATGTCGTTCGCCCAAGTCTATACGCGTTCAGTCGTCGGACTGCACGCGCCGCAGGTCATTATCGAGGTGCATTTATCACAAGGCTTGCCAGCGCTGACCATTGTCGGCTTGCCTGCCGCTGCTGTGCGCGAAAGTAAAGACAGGGTGCGCTCGGCGATTTTGAATTCGGGCTTTCAATTCCCTAATCGGCGTTTGACGATTAATCTAGCACCGGCAGACTTGCCAAAAGATGGCGCAAGATTGGATTTGCCAATAGCCATCGGGATTTTGGCCGCCAGTGGACAGCTTGAGCCAGAAATACTGTCAGGATTTGAGTTTATCGGCGAGCTTGCACTCAATGGCGAGTTGCGGCAAGTGAGTGGTAGCTTGGCGGTTGCTCGAGCGATGAAAGCAGAGTCGTTAGTGGTAAATTCTACCAAACCTTCTACAAAATCTGATGAACAAGAATCGCGCCAGTTACGGCAATTAATAGTACCGATTGATAATGGCGCGGAAGCCAGCCGTGTCGACGGGGTGACGATATTAGCGGCGCAAAACTTAAAGGCAGTCTGTAATCATTTGCAGTCGCTCACAGATTCTAGCCTGATAGATGAGCGCTTAGAAGTCGTGCAAGCAAACGCTGCGCAGAGTAAGGTTGCTTACAAAGTAGATTTGGCAGATGTCAAAGGTCAACATCATGCTAGGCGGGCGTTAGAAATCGCCGCCGCTGGTGGTCATTCGATACTGTTTACCGGACCGCCGGGTTCGGGCAAGACGTTGATGGCATCACGGCTACCAACTATCTTGCCAGACTTGAGTGATGAAGATGCATTAGAGGTTGCTAGCACCTATTCAGTGGCAGATAGCGACTATGATTATGGTACGCGGCCATTTCGCCAAGTCCATCACACCATATCTGCAGTGGCGTTGGTTGGTGGTGGTTCTCGTCCCAAACCTGGCGAGATCACCCTTGCTAACAAGGGAATTTTATTTTTAGACGAGTTACCAGAGTTCGACCGTACGGTTTTAGAAGTATTGCGTCAGCCGTTAGAGGCCAAGCAAATCACCATTAGTCGTGCCAACTCGCAGCTTACTTTCCCCGCAAACTTTCAACTGGTAGCAGCGATGAACCCGTGTCCGTGCGGCTATGATGGTGATGGCTCAGGCCGATGTCGCTGTCGACCTGAGCAGATTAAGCGCTATCAAGATAAATTATCTGGGCCGTTACTTGACCGAATTGACTTGCATATTACCGTGCCAGCGCTACCGATCGCTGATTTACAAAATGCGCAGGCTGGCGAAACCTCTGAGCAAGTGCGAACGCGAGTCGCTGCCGCCCATCAGCAACAATTAGAACGGCAAAAAAAGGTTAATAATGAGCTGAGTCCCAGCGAGATTGATAAGTATATTCATTTAGGCGCGGGCGAGCAGCAATTATTACAGCTTGCTCAGCAGCGTCTAAATCTATCTGCTCGCGGTTATCATCGGGTATTACGTGTCGCGCGCACCATTGCTGATTTGGCAGATAGCGAAGGCATCACCAGCGCCCATGTCTCTGAGGCGCTAAGTTACCGAAGTAAGTGATTTAGCAATTAAAATTTATCAGTAATGGCACCTTCTGAGGCACTGCCAACGGTTTTAGCGTATTTGGCCAGTACACCGCGCTTTATATTTGGCTCTGGGGCTTTCCATACACTTAAACGCTTTTGAATATCTGCTTCGCTGATGTTTAAATTGATTTCATTATTATCGGCATCAATGGTGATGGTGTCGCCGTTTTCAATAATGGCAATCGGGCCGCCAACCATGGCTTCAGGGGTGATGTGCCCGACGACAAAGCCATGACTGCCACCAGAGAAACGACCATCAGTAATCAACGCAACATCATTGCCCAATCCGCGACCCATAATGGCAGAGGTCGGTGACAGCATTTCACGCATTCCGGGGCCGCCTTTAGGACCTTCGTAACGAATCACCACCACGTCACCTGCCACAACGGTACCATCTAAAATGGCGCTCATGGCATTTTCTTCTGAGTCAAACACCCGAGCGGTACCCGTAAACTGAGTGCCTTCTTGACCACTGATTTTTGCCACCGCACCGGTTGGTGCAATGTTGCCGCGTAATATACGCAAATGGCTGTCAGCTTTAATGGGATTGTCGAACGGACGGATAATATCTTGGCCTTCTGGGTAATCTTTTACGTTAGCTAGATTTTGAGCGATGGTTTTACCGTTAACGGTTAAGCAGTCGCCGTGTAGTAACCCTTTTGCCAATAAGCGTTTCATTAATGGGGCGATGCCACCAATCTCGATGAGCTCTGACATGAGGTAACGGCCTGATGGGCGTAAGTCGGCCAACACAGGAACGCGCTTTCCTATTTCGGTAAAGTCATCAATATTTAGCTCGACACCGATGGCATCGGCCATGGCAAGCAGGTGCAAAACCGCGTTGGTTGAGCCGCCTAATACAATCACCATAGTAATGGCGTTTTCAAAGGCTTTGCGCGTCATGATGTCGCTGGGCTTAATGTCGTTATCAAGGAGCCATTGGATCGCTTCACCGGCTTTTCGGCAATCTTCCCGTTTTTCCGGAGAAATCGCTTCCTGCGCGGAGCTACCGGGTAAGCTCATGCCAAGCGCTTCAATCGCTGATGCCATGGTGTTGGCGGTATACATGCCACCGCAAGAACCGGGGCCAGGGATAGCCGTTCTTTCAACTTCTAATACTTCCTCTGCTGTCATATCGCCACGGGCATTGGCACCGACGGCTTCGAAGACAGAAACGATGTCGGTGTGGTTTTTACCCGGCTGAATGGTACCGCCATAAATAAACAGCGAAGGGCGGTTTAAGCGCGCCATGGCCATAATACAACCCGGCATATTTTTATCGCAGCCACCAATAGCGATGATAGCATCGTGGCCTTGGCAGGCTGATACAGTTTCAATAGAGTCGGCAATCACTTCACGCGATACCAAGGAGTACTTCATACCTTGGTAACCGTTCGCGATACCGTCAGAGATGGTGATGGTATTAAAGATAATTGGTTTGGCATAAGCCAAATAAACGCCTTTGGCCACTTCATCCGCCAGGCCATTAATATGAATATTACAAGGCGTCACTTGGCTCCAAGTCGAGGCAATACCCACTTGTGGGCGCTTAAAATCCTCATCGGTAAAACCAACCGCCCGCAACATAGAACGAGCAGGAGCTTTTTGGATGCCATCGACCAAAATAGCGGAGTATTTTCTGTTGCTGTCATCTTTTTTAATCATTCTTTGTCTCCAATAGCGTACCGTTTATTGGTTTATTTAAGCTTAAGTACCGCTTAATCATACGCTAAACCAGTTATAAAAACCTAGTACTGCAAGACTTACACTGGATTATTCGCCCATAACTCTCGACACTTTATTATATTTAACCGACACTTTACTATACTTAATCCCAAGCATACCTTTAATACTCTCTTAGACTCCCTGACGTTTTATAAAAGGATTCTTCCATTAATGAAAGCCAAACTGCCTTTTGCTCATACTTATTGGTTTCCGCTTGCCGCGCTGTATTCCGCGTTAATCCTACCATTATCAGTGGGTGGTCAGCTCGGCTGGTTTACTGTCCCTGCAGGCTTGCAGTACGCCTGGGGTCACGGTCATGAAATGATTTTTGGTTTTGCTTTACTGGTGATTGCAGGCTACCTTGCTGGCCCGCAACCAAAAGCTTATATCTTTACTGTGATTGGGTTATGGCTAGTGGCCAGGCTGAGCTTTTGGTTTGCGCCGATTAGTATGATTACAGCGATAATTAATATCGCTTTTGTTGCGACGTTAGTATGGAAGCTTGCGCCTATTTTTTTGCGAACGGCTAGAAAATGGCGAAACAAATCGGCAGGCTTTGTGCTGGTAGGCTTAGGTATTGCGGCGCTTGGTTTTCACTCAGTTATGCAAAGCGATCAGTCAGATGGCTTGAGTCTGAAATTCTTATTAGAAGCGGTGTTGTTATTAAGCGTATTGATGTTTTATATGGGAGGTCGAATAATAGCGCCAGCGTTAGCAGGGCATTTTCAGAGTCAAAATCGATTTTTAAAAGACCGTGTGCAGCCTAGGTTTGAAGGCAGTATTTTAATTTTACTATTTTTAGTATTGGTATTAAATCTACTGCCTTTTGCTTGGGTAAAATTCACTATAACAGCACTTTTACTTAGTAGTGCGCTGCTCTGTGTGGTTCGAGTGCTGCGCTGGCGACCGTGGTGGAGCTATGGGCGTGCCGATTTATTGGCCATGCTATTAGGATACAGCTGGATTATCGTGGGCTGGTTAGGTATTGCTTTGAGCTTAATAACAGCCAATTTTCCGATTACCAAAGCGTTGCACGCCATTACTATAGCGGCACTGGGAACGCTCACCTTCACAGTGATGTCGCGAACTCGATCACACCGAGTATTGCGTGACACGAACGCCAAGCCTTTTGTCTTTATCTTGGCGTTATTGATAACCGCTGCGGCATTATTGAGGCTTAATCCTACTTGGCTAGGGTATTCTCAAAGTATTTTTTTAGCGGCCTGCTGCTGGAGCTTTGCTTTTATCGGATTGTTTATTTGGTTAATGTGGCTCAACAAAATAGAGAAAAAAGTGAAACGGCAACGACAATTAATGCAGGATAAGTAGGCGCTTAGATAAAGCGTTAATTATCATATTAGTCTGTTTATTAATGCCGATGGTGCGGGTTAGGTTATAGCGTCACTTTTAGAACGATATTGAATCCCTATCAAAAACTTTATACGCCCAATAGTTTTAATAATTCAGCAAAATTATCAAACGCAAAGTTTGGCTTACTATCACGAATATCGACACCATAGTTATAACCATATGAGAGCCCAATGGTATCCACACCCGCATTTTTTCCCGCTAAAATATCATTGATCGAATCACCAATCATAAAAGCGTCAATAGGCGCAAACCCAAGCGACTCGCAAACGTGTAATAACGGCGCGGGATCAGGTTTTTTAGTCGGTAAGCTATCGCCGCCAATCACTTCGCTAAATAGCGGCGTCCAGCCCATATGTTCTAGTATTTTAGGGACAAAACGAATCGGCTTATTGGTCACCAGTGCCAAGGTATAGCCTGCGTTTTTAAGCTGATGCAAACCTGCGCTCACATCAGGATAAGCCGTGGTTTTTTGACAATCAAGGGCGCCATAAGCGGCAAAAAAGATACGAAGCGCTTCCTCTACCGCCTCGTTGTCTAGGCTGTCATCAACAATCACCTGACCTAATAGCGCCCGCTCAACCAATACACGCGCGCCATTACCAACCCAGCCTTTAATGGTATCAAGCGGGAAGGGAGATCGACCTAGTTGCTCAAGCATCAGATTGGTCGCATCCGCCAAATCAGGTACGCTGTCAATCAGCGTGCCATCAAAATCAAAAATGAGAAGCGGTTTTTGTTGTGAAGTAAGTTGCGGTGTAATGGGCGCTGGGGCAAGGTTATTGGACATCATAAAAGCTCTTATTATTAATTTAGGATAAAGCGTAGCACAATCAAGCGCCTGAGGTCATTGTGATTCATGGTTATCATTTTTATAACCGATTATTTAACGTCTTTATAGCGTGCGCGATGTTCGGATTTCATTCTAAGATAGTCTGCGTTTTCGCGGCATTTATCCCAAGTTTGCTTAAAAATACGCGCTGACTCTGCTTTGATAGGGTCTTCAACCTGCCGTGGTAGCTCTTCACGGCCATGGGCGCCGCTTTGACCCTTTTTATCGTCAGGGACGGGTCCTTTGTATTTCTTGCCACCTTTGTGGTTGGCGTAGCGGCGGGCGCGGGTATAGCCCATTTGAATAAATTTACGTGCCATATCGGCACCGACGAAGTCATCGGCAGCGAGATAATCTAAGAACATTTGATAAATGGTTTCGCTGCTTTCCTTTGCCATATCAGGGGTTGCAAAGCGCCAATGCGGCAATATTTCCGACTTATAAGGTTCGACCAATAGCACGCCTTGCTCACCGCGACCGACGCGATATAGCTCAGGGTGCGCGCGCAAGTCTAGGTTTTTATAATCCAAATCATAATCAAACTCTCTCATAGTTTTACCCTTTTACTTTGCATTAATCGTTTTAGTATAGAGAGAGTTTATCCTTTAAAAACAGCCTAAAAGTGTTATGAATTAGTGCGACTATCAGTTGTAGTAGATAGCTATCCTTATAATTTTTATTAAATTTTAACCATAAAAAAAGCCCCAAACAGTAATGTTTGGGGCTTTTTGGAATGCTTAAACGAATGGTGGCTCGAGGCAGGTTCGAACTGCCGACACACGGATTTTCAATCCGTTGCTCTACCGACTGAGCTATCGAGCCGTCTTCGTTGAGGCGCTATTAAACTAAATATAGGCGTTACTGTCAAGTGGTTTTTGCATAATAAGTGAGAAAAGCCCATAAATAATCGAATATAAGTCAAAACTAAGCTTTTAACCTCGTATTTAATCCTTAACGCGCAGGAGCTCATACTCGCTCATAATACGATGAATATCAGCGTCAACAGGGACAAACTGGCGTACGCCTTTTTTCACTTCAGCATCATAAACCAGTTTGATAAACTTTGCATCGATAGCGCGACCACGATTTTGGCTGTGTACCGTAAGATATTGAAGACGTTTGGCATCGGTTTGTCCGTCATCAAAGCAAGCAACCGCGGCGATAGGCTTATCATTAAACATGCCGACATACAAAGTCTGACCACGCTTAAAACCTTGCTCAACGAGGTTTAATACCTCTGCGCCACTTGGCTGATTGTCATCGCTGTCATATAAGGCATGCAGACGCTCTGATAACTCGTTCTCGCGGGCAGGGTTTTTAATTAGGGGCGCATCTAAGCTATTGATGGCGATCGCTTCTAAAGGCATAATCGGTTCCTATAAGTGTTTACCGCGTCGTAACATCGAATGTAGCGTTGAGGGATCAGCGCGGGTGATGATTGATAATACTGAACGCACTATTTTAGCAGAATAGGGCGATTTTGTGCGTGGATTACTGCTTGGTCGTGGCAGTAAATGCTAGGGTTTGCTATGATGAAGATAGACAATGGTTTATACGCCAAAAACCCAATATTCTACCTTTTTAAATAAGCTTTTTAGTAAACATTGACCTCACTTTCAGCTTAACTTTTATATTTCTTAGACGCTAGTAAGAATGCTTTGGGCGCTTTTTCGCCCTATTTTATTGACCGCTTTTCATTTATAGAGAGTAGCCATGACAGCCAATTCTACCGAACAAAATCAAAATTCTGCTCAAAATCTTTTCGGTCATGCCGCACGTACGGCGACCGTTACGCGTAATACTGCTGAAACGCAAGTCACTTGTACGGTAAACCTTGATGGTACCGGTCAAGGCACTGTCGATACTGGCGTACCATTTCTAGACCATATGATTGACCAAATCAAGCGTCATGGTCTGTTTGACTTAGATATCAAATGTACTGGCGATACCTTTATCGATGATCACCACAGTGTTGAAGATACGGGTATCACGCTTGGACAAGCGTTCAATAAAGCATTGGGCGATAAAAAAGGCATTCGTCGTTACGGGCATTTTTATGCGCCACTCGATGAGTCACTGACGCGCGCGGTGGTTGATTTGTCTGGTCGTCCCGGTTTGCATATGGACATTCCGTTTACCCGCTCGCATGTTGGTAACTTCGATGTCGATTTGTTTAGCGAATTTTTCTACGGCTTCGTCAATCATTCATGGATGACGGTGCACTTGGACAACCTCAAAGGTAAAAACAGCCATCACCAAATCGAGTCAACCTTTAAAGCGTTTGCTCGTGCGCTACGTATGGCTTGCGAATATGATGAGCGTGCGCTGAATACCTTGCCATCGACCAAAGAGGCTTTTTAGATGAGTCGAACCACAAAGATTGCATTATTAGATTATGGCATGGGTAATTTGCACTCGGCCAGCAAGGCGTTAGCAGCGGTCGGGGCAGAGGTTTCTATTACCAATGACCCAAAAGTGGTCGCGGCGGCTGATAAGATTTTCTTCCCCGGTGTCGGTGCGATGCGCGATTGTATCGCTGGCATGCATGAGGCAGGGATTGATGAGGTCATACGTCAAGCAGTATTCAATAAGCCTGTTATGGCCATCTGTGTGGGCATGCAGGCGTTGTTTGAGCAGTCCGCTGAGAATGGTGGTACAACATGCTTGGGCATCCTAGATGGCAGCGTAGAAGCGTTTGACCCTACTTGGAAAGATGAGCAGGGGGTTACCATTAAGGTGCCGCACATGGGCTGGAATACCATCAGCGGCATGGATTTTGCTCATCCGCTGTGGAATGGCATCGAAGACAATGCGCATTTTTACTTTGTACATAGCTATTACTGCGCGCCTAGCGACGATGCACAAGTGGCGGCCGTTTGTGATTACGGTCAGCCGTTTTGTGCCAGTATTTTGCAAGATAATTTATTTGCGACCCAGTTCCATCCAGAAAAAAGCCACACCGCGGGTCTGCAGCTATTAAAAAATTTTGTCGATTGGGATATTTAACAACTATACTTTAAATATTTCTTCAATAAGAAGGTAGATTAGCAAATGCTTAATCTACCTTTTTTATTCTCAATGTATAATTGGCTGTTTTTCATTTATACTCAGTTACTTTTTACCTCTTTTACGCGGAATAAAATCGTGGACTTTTATCTCTTTAAAAACGGTGTCGTCGATGCTACTGGCTTAGACAAAGACGCCTTACATATTTATGTGGGCATTGGCGTCTACCTATTAAGTTTACTTTTGCTGCGTCCAATTTTTAAAAAATACAGCGCCAGAGCTTTTGCCGCTTTGATTTTGGTGACTGCCATTGCTCTACTGGGTGAGTATTTGGACAATCGCCAGACGCTTACCGAATTGGGTGTGGCAGGGTTAAAAGCGGCAGAAATCAAAGCCAGTATCCATGATGTCGTGAATACCTGTCTGCTGTCTTACATAATCTACGGCTTGACCGTATGGACAAAGACGTTTCAATCAATCAATACCGTCAAGCCTATGATTAAACGGCAGAAAAAAATGGACTATCGCTAAGTCCGTTTTTTATTGTTTATAAGCTCATTGCTTTGCGCTTTTTACTCTGTTACTTTTTTAAAGCGCCAAATTTAAGCAACTCACCATTTACAAAGCTTACGAAAGTCAAAAAACTCTGGTCTATTTAATGTGTTATGAGTTTGCTACCTTACAATCAGAAAGGTAGCGACAGGCAATTATTCTATCTTTTCTAATTATCAATCTAATATAAGCAATAATAAAATAGGAAAAGTTATGAATATCTCAGACCTTAATATCAGTGAAATAGTAGACAAAGCCAAAGACACCTTAGGTTTAGAGCCGCAAGAAGCCGAAGATGGTGCTTATACCCCTTCTAAAGCTTCGCTTAAATTGGCAGCGCCTAACAAAACCAACTACGATCATAGCGAGTACGAAGCGCCATATCGGGGCAACAAAAAAATCCTGATGGTCTGCACCGAGCGGCAGTACATGACCATGGCAAATGATAAGAAGTTTAAGACTGGCAATCATCCGGTTGAGATGATGGTGCCGTTGCTGCATTTTAAAAAAGCAGGGTTTACGGTAGATGTTTTTACCCCAACCGGGGAGGCTGTAAAAGTCGAGCAGTGGGCAATGCCAGAGGACGATGACGACGTCAAAAAAATCTACGCTGAATATGAATCTAAGCTTAACAGTCCAAAAAGTATCGCCGATTTTGTCAAAAATGATATGGAAAATAGCGAGGATTACGCAGCAATCTTTATCCCCGGTGGGCATGGGGCAATGCTGGGCTTGCCTGAAGATTATAACCTTGGCGAGTTGCTACGTTGGGGTTATGACAAGGATTTATTTACCTTAGCGATTTGTCATGGACCAGCGGCTTTATTGGCAGCCAATTTAGCAAGTCCTGATCGCTCTGATAAGCCTGATAGCGCTGACAATACTAATAGCGCCGATAAAGATGATAACGCCAATCGCGACTTTATCTTTAAAGGTTATGAGATGGTAGCGTTCCCGACAGCTATGGACAAGCAAATGCCAAAAATTGGTTATTTACCCGGTACGATGCCGTGGTATTTTGCTGATAAGCTTAAGGCGTTGGGCGTTACCATTGATAATAAATTGGCGACAGGACATACCCATCAAGACAGAAAGCTGATCTCAGGCGATGGACCCTTGGCGGCCAATGATTTTGGTAAAATGAGTGCTGAAGCTTTGTTAAAAGCGCTGCGCTAAACCGTTTGGATTCGGTGATAGCACAAAAAAAACGGACTATTAATAAGTCCGTTTTTTTGTTTTTATGATTCAATATTTTTTTAATAAAAGATTTAGTCTTTCTGACTGTTAGCCTTATCATAAAGCTCACGCACCACTTCACCAATCACTGCAATACCATCGGTCAAAGTTTGCTCATCGGCTGCAATACTCATACGAATACACTCATGGGCATGTTTATAATCGCTGACATCGACACCGGGGAAGAAATACTCACTCGGTACGATAATCGTGCCTTTGTCTTTGAGAATTTCATACAGCTCAGTGGTGTTAATCGGCAAGTCTTTAAACCATAACCATAAAAATATCGCGCCCTCCGGCTTATGAATCATTAGCGGATAATCACCCAGCGCTTCTTTTAACAGCTTGACCGCCAATGTCGCTTGCTGTTGATAAAAGGGTTTAATCTCATTATCCGCCAACTGCTTGATACGGTCATCGTTCACTAATGGTGTCGCAATCGCTGCCCCAAAACGTGTCGGTGCCAGATTGACCACTGCATTCATCGCGCTGACCGCTTCGATGACTTTCGTATCGGCAACGATAATGCCGGTACGCATACCGGGCAAGCCAATTTTAGACAGGCTAAAGCACAAAATCGTATTATTATCCCAGTTCAAATGCGCGTTAGAGTAGATGATATTCGGGAAGGGCATGCCGTAGGCGTTATCGATAATCAGCGGTATCTCATAACGTTTGGCAAGCTCGGATAAATGCGCCATTTCCTCATCGGTCAACACATTGCCCGTTGGATTGGTCGGACGCGAACAACAAATCGCACCAATACGACCTTCCTTCAATGCTGACAAGTTTTCTAACGCGTCAAAATCTACCCGATATTTAAAGAAACCTTCCTCGCCATCATGCGTCACTTCATCGATATGCGGTAATACCGCGGCGAAATGCTGACCTTCGACATGCACATCGCTATAGCCAATATACTCAGGGGTTAATGGTAGCAAAATAGATTTATCTACCAATTTGCTCTGTTCGTCAACGAACGCACCACCAAATAAATTAAACAAGTAGAAAAAAGCATTCTGTGAGCCATTGGTCAAAGCGATGTTTTCTGCGCTCAAACTCCAATCATAATGACGATTAAAGAAGCTAACTAAGGCATCGATAAAGGCAGCATCCCCTTGTGGATTGGAGTAATTTGCCATACTAATAATCGCGCTACTATTCGCCTCACCGGTATCGTTGTCAACGCCAAGCGCTTTATAAGTCTCTAAAAATAGCTCATTAACCGCATCAATCTTAGCAGGATTACCACCACCCAACATATTGATAGGCTGATCGCTTTTTAGCGCATCGCCCAAGTCATCCATGAGTTGTGAGATGCCAGTTGGCTGGGTAAATTTTTGACCGAACTTTGAGAATTTCATAAGGCTACCATGCTGTTTTTGAGGATTTTATAAGGTAAGATTTAATCGATAAAGTGGGGCTAGTATAGCAAAGGGTTGCGATAAAATAAGCAAAGTGCATGGTTGATACTGACTTATATGTCTATATAGGTTGTGAAGCAAAAAAACGCCTTCTAGGTGAGTAGAAAGCATTTAGGTTAAGTTGAGTACGTACGGCAACAGGTGACGTATTAGATATACATATTCTTGCTTGCCAGCACCAACATGTTCATAATAAAAAATATGAAGTTATTTTTAAAACACTTAGAAAAGTTGGTGGTGTTCTAAAAAGTATGCTGACATCAGACATAGCCATAATTGATATAAAAGAATACCAAATCAAACACTTTTAAGTGATTATCAAACTTCTTTGAGAAGCAGCAGGTCTTTCGAACGGCTCGTCGCAATCGGTGTCTAAGGCGACAGTTATTACCTTCTATGCCTACCGTATGCTGCTTGCCGATTTGTTTCTTGTCAGGCTTGAATGCGGTTATAAAGCTATCCCAGTTATCCATGCTAATAGAGCCATAGCTGACTTTCAGTTGTTTAAGACGGGCTCTTAGCTTCTTAGCTGTTTTCAGGTCACGTTTGCCCCAGACATAAGCGACAATCTCATTGGTAGCGCGGTCATAAGCATAAATAAGCCAAACTTTACGCTTCTTGCGATACACGTAAGTCCAAAACTCATCAACCTCTAAGCGTTCATAATAGCGCTTCTTAGGCGCAATCTTATAAACAGATGAGCCTATGGTGCTAAGCACTTTACCAATGCTAACTGAGGCTATAATAGCAATGTCTCTAATGCCACAGCCTCTCACTGTCATTAGCCGTATTTTATCTTCTATTCTAGAGTGACAGCCGTTATAAGTTAGGGCATGATCGCCAATAAACTGGCGTTTGCAGTCCTTACATTGATAATTCTGCTTGCCATAGCTTTTTTTTGCCATTTTTCTTTAGACTATTACTGTGACAGTCGGGGCAATCGATCTGTATTTGTGTCTTCATAACCTCAAATATATCATCTTGCCTCGGCTGTCACTCTCCTTTATTAACTCAGCATACTTTCTGATACACCACCGAATCTCTTAAAACAAATATATTGCAGGATGCCATGTCAAAAAAGTGGTAGGGTCCTGAGGCGCAGAGCCTTAGTTTGTTACTATATTAAAGAGCATGACATCAGTATCTGCAGAGCTTATTTGATCTTTAACATCAGTGTCACCTGTTATTATCACAAGTCTGTGGCTACTGACGAGAATAAGCAGATAGCGGACTTGCTAATAGATCTGACTCAGCAGAATAAGAATTGGGGCTTTGGATTGTGCTTTTTTAAGCCTGCGTAACGTGCTGGGACTGCCATAATAGTAAATAAAAAACATGAAATAAGTCCATTTATCGTTTCTAGCTATTTGATCCGTTTAAAGTATACAAACCGTGACGAATAATAATTATTCAAGATTATCTTTCACTTTGAAAGGTTCCGAGAATTGTAGGATTAAGAAATTGACCACCGACAATATGATCGCAATCTCATAACGCCCATAAGCAACAGAGATGCCAATAGCAGCAGTATTCCATAGACTCGCAGCTGTCGCAGTGCCTCTTACCGTATTATCGCCTTTAAAAATCGCCCCGCCACCAATGAAACCCATACCTGTAATAATGGCGTACATGATTCTCGCTTCGGGTTCTGCTGCACCTCCATGATAGATATCGACAGCCACTAGCATGAAAGCACAGGATGCAATACTGACTAATGGGAAAGTTCTGAGTCCTGCACCCTTATCTTTCATCTCACGATTAAGCGCAATCGGTAGGGAAAGCACGAAAGCAATTGCTAATTGAATTAGGTGATACACCATTAATTTTAAGTTTAAATCAAATTCAAACATGGTTTATTGCACTCTTTAAAAGAAGGTTAAATGAACAAGGGTGATTATCGTTATTTTTAATGCGTCGAAGATGACTTATTACTGCGTAATTTACCAATCATGGTGACAATAGCCACGACAATAACACCGACGGCTAAGCCTACTAACGCATTTAATAGCATCGTTGTTATACTTTCAAATATGCCAGTTAGATGCGCTAAGTCTTCCACTTCATGATGCAAAAAACTGATCCCGTGCACTAAGATACCGCCGCCCACTAGAAACATTGCTAATGTCCCAGCAATGGATAAAAACTTCATCAGCTTTGGTGCCGCAGACAATAAAATCCCACCTATTTTCTGCTTTGCACCGTTCGTCTGTTTCATTAGGTAAAGACCTAAATCATCCATTTTAACGATACCCGCTACTAAGCCATAAACGCCTACTGTAATGCCAATAGCAATAATAGACAGCATCACGCTCTTCTCTAAAAGCGTCGCTCCAACTGCTGAGCCGAGTGCAATTACGATAATTTCAGCCGATAGAATAAAGTCGGTGCGCACCGCACCTTTGATTTTGTCCTTTTCAAAAGCAACCAGATCAACCGTCTCATCAGCATTGGCACGTAGACGGGCTATTTGTTCTTCATCGTGAGGTAAGATATGTGGCCAGAACTTATGAATGATTTTTTCAGCACCTTCATAAGCCAAATAGACACCTCCACACATGAGTAAGAAGGTAACTAAAGGGGGATAAATGGCACTAATCAGCAACGCTAATGGCACTAATATAAGCTTGTTAACGAATGAGCCTTTGGCGACGGCCCAAACTACTGGCAGCTCACGGTCGGCTTTAACGCCTGAAACTTGCTCAGCATTAAGGGCCAAATCATCACCCAATACTCCTGCCGTTTTTTTAACGGCAACCTTGGTCATGATTGACACATCGTCTAATATGACACTGATGTCATCAAGTAAGGTTAATAAACTGGCTCCTGCCATGTGTGCTCCTTTTCGTCTATTTATATAAATTAATTGATAGGTTTTTTATTAAAATCTTTCTAATGTTTTTTGGTATCACCGACAATCTTATCCATCAAAGCAAATAACAGGCCTGACAGTACAAACGTCATATGGATAATCACTTTCCACATCAATCTATCAGCATCACCTTCGCTCATCTCTTTAGGTATATCCATAAATGATTTAAGAAGATCAATCGCAGAAATGGCAACGATGGCACCAATCACTTTGAGTTTCAGCCCAGAGAAATTAATTTTCCCCATCCATTCAGGGCGGTCCTCATGATCTCCGGTATCAATTTTTGAGACAAAAATCTCATAACCACTAAATATGATGATAAGCAATAAACTTGCGACTAATGACATGTCGATAAGCGCCAACGTACCAACGATGACATCGGCTTCAGATGCACTGAACACATGAGTCGTCATATGCCACAGCTCTTGAAAAAACTTAATAAATAACAAAATGATACCGAGCACCAATCCTAAATAGAACGGGGCTAGCAGCCAACGACTATTAAATATGGTTTTTTCTAATCTTTGTTCAGCTTTCTTCAGCATTTGTGTCTCTTATTGTTGGAAGTATAAATGTTTAAATATAATGTCTATTATTAGGTAATAAAAAGCAATGCATATTAGAAAAAAGGTTATACCAATTGTTTGGTATAACCTGTTATTAACGATATTCTAAGATAATGATTTTTTGCTTTACATTGTTTACACTCTAAGCAGTGAGTTTTGCCTGTTGTTTACGGTGTTTCAGTGAAGCCAGCAGGGCCCAACCAATGAAGGCAATACCAATCAAACCTGTGATAAGCTCTGGCACATGGAATTTCACCGACAATAGCATAATAATGGCTAGAGCACCGATGGCATAATGCGCGCCATGCTCAAGATAGACAAACTCATCAAGCGTGCCTTTATCGACTAAGAAAATAGTCATCGAACGCACGAACATCGCACCGATTGCTAGACCGAGCATAATCACGATAACGTCATTGGTAATCGCAAAGGCGCCAATCACACCATCGAAACTGAATGACGCATCAAGGACTTCTAGATATAAAAAGCCGATGATTCCGCCTTTCATAATCGCACTGGTCGCTGCTGCACCTGAGCCAGCTTCAGCGTTTTCTAAGTCTTCTTCAAGGTCGCCTTCTAGCATACCCGAGACCACTTGTACGCCAAGGTATATTAAGATACCCCAAACGCCTGCAATCAATACCGCGGCGGATTGCTCAGGGTCAGCAAATGATACGGCAATCATCAACACGATAAGCGCGACAAACACGCTCATGGCATCTACTTTGCCAAGCTTTGCCAAACGGCTCTCTAACCAATCAAACCAGTGCACTTCTTTATCATCAAAGATAAAGTTTAAGAAGACGAGCAATAAGAAGATACCACCGAATGCGGAGATTTCAGCATGGTGCGCCATTAAACGGGCAGAGTATTCTTCTGGTTGATACAAAGCCAGTTTGATGACTTCTACCATAGCAAGCTCAGCAGTTACTGCGACAATGACAATAGGGAATACCAAGCGCATACCAAATACAGCAATCAAAATACCAACGGTTAAAAATATCTTTTTCCAAAATTCATCCCAGCCTTTCAGAACTGAGGCATTAACCACCGCATTATCGAATGATAATGAGATTTCCATGACGGCCAAAATAGCGGTAATAGATAAGGTTGCGATCAAACCGCCCATCCCGCCATGTGAATATCCCCACCATGCCGCGATCGCTAATGCAATGGCGGTAAAGATAAAGTCTAAATAAAAATGTCTCATGACACATCCTGTCTGGTTGCGTAACGCTAAGTGTATCTACTAAAAGTATGAGGCATAAAAAAAGTGGCTATCGTGAGCCACTTTCCTATGTGATTTTTAATAGAATATAAAGTATTTTTGAAAAATCTTCTATGTAGAATTGTCACTGTATTTTTTATGCTTTGGCGATTAAAAACACCTTATATTTTAATAATAATTCTAAGCATAAGATACTGATCAAATAGAATTATGCTGCGTAGTTTAGCTTCTGTATTAGCATTACTTAGAAAAATGCGAATTCCACTCACAAATAAAATTTTGCTATTTTGGGTATACCCTAGCGATACCAGTAAAACAAACCATAATTTGAGCTAATGAGTTACCTAGAATGGACAATGTTAGCAGGACTATTAATTGTCTTAAATGGTTGCCTTTTGGCTACTAGTCCATGTTATGTCTAATAATGATAGATACTATGCCACTGCTGGCTTTTCTAGTTGTTTTAGTCCAATCGTTTTCAGTCTTCCTTGGCCGTCAACTTCTTTAATGACTAATAACCACTCCTTATTAATCACAACCGTATCGCCTGCTACGGGTGCCATCTTTAAGCTATCCTTAATATATTCAGCAACCGTTTGTTCCCACATATTATTCGTGTTCAGGGTATCTTCTAGAGATTCGGATTTCATCCTATCGGTAAAGAAAGGCACATCTTTAAGTTTGACACTCGGCGATAGCATCCAATCGCCATAAAAATCATCGATGGCTCTGCGGTCTAACGTAGTGTCATTAAAAACAGTCGCAATCTGATCGGCATAATCGCCACTCATGGCATACCATACGCTATCGCCAAATTTGAGTTTAGTCTGTTCATTAATTGCCAAGATTTGCTGACCACGCACCAAGGCAAAAACATGGATTCCTTCAGGGCTGATACGCGTAGATATATCCTTCGGATGACGACCAATTGCAAACGCACCTAACTTTACTTCAAATTCATACAACGTAATACTTGCTCTATCTGACACCCACACTTCATGCTCTTCTTTTGGGCCCTTATTGTTAGGAATACGCACCTTAAACAGATTGGCCATAAAAGGAATGGTCGTCCCTTGTAACACCAACGATAAGACCACCACCCCAAAAGCGATATCAAACAGCATAAAGGCATTGTCTACCCCTGCAATCACTGGCAACATGGCAAGGGTAATGGGCACTGCACCACGTAAGCCGACCCAAGAGATAAAGCCGATCTCTCTATTTTTAAATTTAAACGGTAAAACACTGGTATAGACTGCAATAGGACGAGCCACTAAAATCATAAAGGCAGCAATGGCCACTGAATAAGGCCAAACTTCAAGAACGTTCGATGGCGTGACCAATAGGCCCAATACCACAAATAACACCGCTTGCGACAACCACGCAAAGCTGTCCATCACGCGCATGACATGCTCAGTTGAGCGTACCTTATGGTTGCCAATCATAATACCAGCGATAAAGACCGCGAGAAACCCACTACCGCCCAGTAAGTTAGTGGCAGAAAACACTGCTAAACCCGCCGACATTATTAAAATGGCATACATACCTTCTGCCAAATGTATCTTAGGTAATAATCGAGATAGGAAATAACCAAAGAACAAGCCCATTCCTAAACCAAAACTAAGCTGTTGTAATAGTAGGCCTAAGAAGCCTAGCGCTGTCTGTCCGGCAGGATCAACATTTAGAGCAATCAATCCAGTGACTAACAGAATCGCTAAAGGGTCGTTGGCGCCCGACTCTAATTCAAGCGTGGCTTGGACACGATCATTTAATTTAACACCGCCATTACGCAACAGTGAAAATACCGCTGCCGCATCGGTTGAACCCACGATTGCTGCCAGTAATAAGCCAAAGCGCCAATCGACATCCAGCAGCCATGTGACGAATACACCCAGTATCATGACTGTCGCAAGTACGCCCCAAGTAGCCAGTGTGATGGCTGGTTTTAAGCCAACTCGGAATGATTTAACAGAGGTGCGCAACCCGCCATCTAACAAAATACAGGCTAAGGCTGCTTGTCCGACAAAATTGGCTATCGCATATTGAGAAAATTCAATACCCAAGATACCTTCTTCACCAGCGAGCATCCCGACGACTAAAAACAATAGCAAAAGTGGAACACCCAAACGCGCCGATAACGTACTTGCCATGATACTGGCGAAAATTAATACTGCTCCTACGAGATACACGATATTTAAGGTATCCATGTTTCATTAAGCCCTATTTTATAATACTAAGCTGTTTTAACCAGAACGGGAGTAACATTTACCCATTGCTTTCAACGGTTAATTATTGTTTTAACATACTCCTTAAGAATAACTGAGGTATGCTTGTATTTTGGTAAATATCTTATTATATTTTCGCTAAATGAGTCATATTATGAAAAAAGAGACACTGACAGGACTGTCTATTATTACATTTGCAGCATTTTATATTTGGATTCAAAATGGCAGTAACCCATCTGATAAAAAAAGAAACACTGAACTCGAACAAGCTCAAAAAACAACAAAGATTGCATTGCTAACGAAGTGCCAGAAAGCAGTACAGCCCATGCTTAAAGGCTTTAAGTCTATGGACATTAAACGAAAAAACACAGACTACAGACGATTAAATAATGGTAACTTTGAAGTCATAACACATTACTACGCTGAAGATAGTTTGGATGCGGCTCCGCTCATTATCGTCGACTGCTTATTCGATAAAGATGGCAGTTTATTAGAAACAGCGCAGGTTAAATAACTTCCAGTATAGCTATGGAGCTGTAGTAGATAAGACTTTAAGTAACACACCTTTTTCTCAAACTTTTAAGCTGCTCATGCTGCTGGCCATTTGCTCAGCCAGTTTTTTAATGTCAGATTGAGTAGTCATTGCTTATTCTCCTGTTATTGAATTATAAGCAGTTGCACAATTTTTAGGAAAAGCTTTTCAATCTGGAATTAAATTACTGGTTCAGTTGGGGTATACCCGAGCGGAACCGGCTAACTCACCCTTCAAACCCATTGATAGACCATTTAAAATGAACTAAAGCAGTAAAACCAATTCAAGCGTACTATTATTAGCATATTTTTAATAAAAAAAAGCCAACCATAAGAGGGTGGCTTATTAGCGCTTGAATCACTTGAATTTATTATTACACATTAAAGCCAATGTGCTTCCCTGTTGGCAGCTCAACGTCGATACGAAGCTTACCACCCATAGCCTCAACATATTTTTTCATGGTCGATATTTTAAGATCATTGCCGCGATTTTCTATAGCAGACAATGAAGGCTGTTTAATACCCATGGTTTGAGCCAGTTCTTTTTGAGAGATCTCTAACTCTTCACGGATACGAAACAGCTGGTTTTCTAAAAGCAGTTGCTCTGCCAGTTGTTTAATACGCGCTTGGCTATACAAAGAGCGCTCAGCTAACATTTCTTGTAATGTCTTAGTCATATCATGAATCTCCTAAAGTTCTGAGGTGACATTCATACTGTTGGTCTGCAGTGTCTAGCATTTCTTTATAAAAACGCTTTTTATTACCCTTATCACCAATACAAAGCACAATAGCTTGCCGCTTTGGGTCAAAGGCAAAAAAGGCTCTGAGTGGCTTGCCTCTGTGCTGAACACGTAACTATTTCATGTTGGTAAACTTTGAATCATACACCGTATCTACTAAAGGGCGACCTAAGCTTGGGCCTTGTTGTTCTAAAACCATCAAAGCTGCCAGTACTTTTTCTTACGTTGATTCATCTTGCTGATCAAAGCATTGGTTGAACAGCTCTGTTGTGATGACAGTCCACATATAAAAACCAATATATAGATTACAGTCTATATAATATAACTAATCGAGATAGTCTGCAATTAGAACGAGCAGCTTTAGCGCGTCTTATTACTGGCTTACGACATTATGATCAGCTCTTAACAACCTATTCTTAGTTGTGATAGTATTTTCTATCGTATAACGATACTGGTTTTTAGTTATTTTCGGACAACTTAGAACCTGATATTCAAACCAAGATAGCAATACGCAAATGATGTTAAAATACAATCAGAGAAGTCTATAGACCACTAAAACACTTGGGAAACGACTAAGAGTTCAACGCCCTTACAACGCACTAATCACGATTTAAGGGAAAAATAACTTTGTATAAATCAGAGCAAGCAAGACAAGTAATTTATCATCAAGACCCTACTGTTAACACTGACTGGTTAGACGCGGTTACGATTGATACCGACAGCAAGAAAACAACCAAAGCAGAGAACGAGCAGCTGACAAAAGGATTTGTTAGGGAATTGATAGCAGGTAAAGTCATTGGCATTGAGTCGCTCGATGATTTAAATTTTTGATGGTCTGCTAAAAATCAGCACACCTTCATCATAATGACGAACCCTAAAAAGACATCAGTTAGGCGGAATAAAAACTGATTGTTGGTGCGGGTGTTGATATTGAGAAAAATACATAATAAGAAAGCCCGTAAAAACTGGACGTACAACCGACAGTTTGTGTTCTAGGATAGAAGTTAAGCTAGAGCATGTTTAAAAAAATCTAGCGGCAACCATCGCAGACAACATAAAAATTTAACCAGCAGTTTCAATTGCTCGTATGAGAAATCTATTATTATCCAATCCTGCGCCCTTAGTTTTTATAGTTAATCAGTCAATATACACACTAATCTTTCTCAAATGCTAGCTAATTGTCTTTTTTCAATTCTTACAGTGGGACTGAACCAGTGAAAGGACCTGATAAGCTATCATTAGCCTATACCTCTCAGCAAATCGTCAAGGACTTTAAAACTAGTGCTCTGAACTAAAACGGTTCTATAACTTTTTATCGTAGTAAGGTGGAAAGTTAGGATAGGATAGAGGTACCAATAACAGTTAGATTAAAGGAAGCCCTATGTCAGCAACCAAGGAAGAGATAGCTGAGTTCATGAAGTCTGAGTTCCCTCAAGCAAAGTACAAGATTGAGGCAGTAAATAGCAGTGGGTCAATTTTATCCCATGATATCAGTTTAGATGATTTGAGACCTGGAGGTACTGTATCGGGACCTGTAATGATGGGAATTGCTGATGTGGCTCTTTATGTGGCTATCTTAGGTAGAATTGGCATAGTACCATTAGCAGTAACCACGAGTCTAACTATCAACTTTTTACGTAAACCAACTGCAAAATCACTCATTATTGCTGAGTGCAAACTGCTAAAAGTTGGAAGAAGTCTAGTCGTAGGTGAGGTTTCTTTATACTCAGATGGATCTGACGAATTAGTTGCCCATGTTGTGGGAACCTACTCAGTACCACCAACCAAGAACAAGTATGAAAATATGTAAAAGATATCAAATTAAAGCCCTTTGCTCAAATCCTAGTGAAATAGATCAGGCGTCTTTACTGGTATAGTTCTCTAGTGAGGACTAGAATCTTTGGCTGTGGGCTAAGAAATAGTCCCAGTGTACTTACCATACAAATTTTATTTGTGATCGGTGCGCTACACAGACTGTAATACTCAGCATGAGTATTACAGTCTGTGTATGTGATAGCGTAGGTCAGCATTATAATATTAAGCTTATATAACTATAAAATAGATACTTCTAGCCAATACGCAGGGGTTTTCCCTCTAGAAGCTTGGAGAGTTTCCTAAAAACTGTGTAACTGCTTATAATCCACTAACCGGAGAATAAGCAATGACTAACCAATCTGACATCAAGAAACTGGCCGAGCAAATGGCTGGTAGCATGAAAAGCTTCGATGACATCAAAGACTTTCAAAAGCAGCTCATGCAATCCTTTATTGATACTGCCCTTGAAGCTGAGATGGAAGAGCATCTTGGCTACCCCAAGCATGAAAAAGCAGACAAGCCTAACAAGCGCAATGGGCACACTAAAAAGACAGTCCGCAGTGACACAGGCGATCTTGAGATCTCCACCCCAAGAGACCGTGATGGTGACTTTGAACCTGCCTTAGTGCGTAAGCATCAAACCCGTATTAGTGGCCTTGATGATAAAATCATATTTCACTACAGGCATAGCCTTACGTCTTGCGCTTCGGGCAAGTGTCTCCCAGACACTTGCTGATCCTCGCTCATACGCCAAGGGTCAAACCACCACCGAGATCGTAGAGAGCATTAAAGAGCTCTACGACGTTGATATATCAAGCTCTCTTGTCTCAAGAGTCACCGATAACATATTAGAGGACATCACAGCTTGGCAGAACCGGCCGCTGAGCAGTGTTTATCCTATTGTCTATCTAGACTGCATTGTCGTCAAAGTACGTCAAGATAAGCAGATTATCAACAAGGCAATCTATCTGGCGCTAGGCGTGGGACTCGACGGCAGAAAAGAGCTGCTTGGCATGTGGCTGTCAGAGAATGAAGGCGCTAAGTTCTGGCTAGGTGTTCTCACTGAACTACAAAACCGCGGGGTACAAGATATCCTCATTGCCTGTGTTGACGGTCTAAAGGGCTTCCCTGATGCCATTAACACCGTCTATCCAAAGGCACAGATTCAGCTGTGTATCGTACACATGGTGCGCTATTCAATGAAGTTTGTGCCGTGGACGGATAAAAAGGCCGTAGCGGCTGATTTAAAGGCCATCTACGGCGCTGATACGCTTGAGATAGCAGAGGCCAATCTTGAGCATTTCGACGAGGTGTGGGGTGATAAGTACCCGCACGTGGTTAAGTCTTGGCGTAATAACTGGGAGGGCTTAACGGTGTTCTTTGAGTATCCGAAAGATATCAGAAAAGCCATCTATACCACCAACGCTATAGAGTCTTTAAACAGCGTGATTCGGACAGCGGTGAATAAGCGTAAGGTGTTCCCGTCTGATCAAGCTGCATTTAAAGTGGTGTACTTAGCAACCCAGCAGGCGTCGTCAAGGTGGTCGATGCCGATTCGTAACTGGACGTCTGCTCTGAATCGTTTTATGATTATGTTTGATGACCGTATCAGTAAGCATTTAATCTAAATGGCAGTTACACAGAATCTGGGATGGGCTCGTAGAAGAAGTACAACGTATTGAAATTATCTAATAATCAAAACCTTCGTCTTTTTTTTCTTTTTTAGCCTCTTCTAATTCTTGAGCTTTGATAGCCTCTAACCATTCAGTGCGTTTAATTTCTAAATACGGGATATAGTTTTCTAAGTTACTATTAGTCAAATATTCTTTGAGTGAATCGAAGATATCAAGTTGATCTCGCATGCCACTAGAGTAACTACCTGTATAACTATATATTTCATAGACATTATGGGCTAACACTGCATCTATAACAGATTCAGGGCTGTTACTCTTATTAATGAAATAAACCATTAAGTTATTCCAATGGAATTTTCTAACTCCCATTTGATCTTCAATTCTTAATAAATTAGCTTGTTTAATCCAGAAATCTATCCTTACTTGCTCATCTTCACTTATCCAGTCAGTTACTGCGCTTTCTTCAGCGTAAAAAAGCAAATCTGAGCGACCCCACGATATAGAATTAAATATTAGATATCCATTCTCTACAAACCTTTTAATAAACAGCTTAGTATCAGTCTCTAATAAAGCTTTTAAAGCTACAAAGGTATTAGTTTCGTGAGCTAATGATAAATATTTTTCTGAGTCAAATAGATCAATAAATACGTCAAAAGATTTTTCTATACTTTTGCTGTTAGAGAGTAAAAGCTTAAGCATACTCTTTAATTCAAAGGTTTTGTGAGTATTGTAGATTGAAGGTAGACGTTCTAAAAAAGGTGAAATATAATTATCATTCAGATTGACCATGTAGGTTGATTCAAATTGAAAGGTTTGCTCAATAGCAGTTTCACAGCCATTCTGAATTAACGAATCAAAAACCTTTTCAAATTGCTCTAATGATATTTTTTTATTTTGCTTCTTTACAGAAATCCAAGCATAGTCATAAAAATCAACATCTAATTTTAAGTCTAACAATTCACACAGAAAGTCAAAGTCGTCATCTGTTTGGCTCAACTCGAAGGTCAACCAAGGTACGACTTGCTTAAACTCATCTGATTCTACTAGCTCTAAGATAGTTGACTTATAGTCGCTAAAGCAGTTGTTTTTCAATTCCTTTAACAAGCCTAGTAATAAGTAAGGACGCCTACTTATTGATAAGTCCGTAAATCCCTGTAAAACTTCATTTAAATTGCTGTTTTCTGCTATTTTTGGATAGATTACTGTGCCAGTATGCTCAAGACTTGGGTTGTCACTACTCAATAATAGTGCAATATAGGAGTATAAATCAGTACTGTTCATTAATTCTTTAGAAATATATTGAATAAATTCATTATAACTATCAAAGTTAGGAACTTTAAGGCTCAAGATTTTATCAGCTTGTCTTTGATATCTTGCTAAATCAAAACCACCTATCAGTATATAATGCTGAATTAACTGTTTTAATTCACCTAACTTAGGTTGAAGCGTAATAATTAAACTTTGCAAGTTTTGAAGAGTTTGAGGGTGTTTCTTCTGTAATTCTTCATAATCATATGCAATAAGCTCATTCAAGGCAATTGAGGCTTTAATAAACGGTTTCCTACTATGGAAATCTAGTATATATCTATCCATAAACCCACCTTGATAACAACTTCGAATGAGTGGTTTTAGCTGACCGGTAAAAATCTCTTTAGCTTCTTCATACCCCAAAATATCAAGTTGATTCAAAAGGTTTAACAAAAATTCAGTCCAATTCCAAATTTCACCATTGGTCTTGGGCTGATAACCGTAACCATATTTCTTTAGACCGTTATCCGAATTGGAGTATAAAATGCCACCCGAATTAAAATCCAATGCTGATTTTAATATGTTTAATAGGATCTCAAAATCTTTATTATCGAATAGCTGTTGTAATAGTGGTTTTTTCAAATCTAATGTAGCTGAGCTTTCAGACATATAAAGACTAAACATTGAGTCTAAAGTGCTTTGAATAGATGAGTTTTTTGGTTTATTTTTTGCTATAGCCAATATCAAATTAAAAGACTGGCTAAAGTTTTCATGGCTATAAGATAGGAGTTTAAGAAGGTATTCAATTTTAGAGATGTGAGGGTTTGTAGCAGTTAAAAAGAGATTATCTCGAGTATGACGTTCTTCTATTAACTCTAAGATAGCTCTAGGTTCAATATGGGATAGTAGTCGCAAGTAATTAATTTCTTCTTCAGAGATAGATCCATCGAGAAGCTTTTTACCTATGACTCCTTCTTTATCTAGTATTTTTTGAACAAAATTGCATACTACTTCATTGTCATGTAAGTAACTCAAACGTTTAATGAGTGACCGCTGTAATCGTGCTGGCATTTTAGTAAATATGTCATATAAATCTTCCTCATCAATCCATTGTAGTGCTTGTTTAGAAAGATGGTTTGCTAAGACATGAGGTAGTATGGCTCTAAAATTACCACGTTGTTGAACAACATCTTTTGCCTTTAATTGCTCAATGACTTGTTTTGCAGTTCTAGGTGATACTTCAGCGATATCAGATAGTATTTGTAGTTCTGAATCTGACTCTGATAAATCCTTAATATTAAATGAAAAAACCAGTGAGAAAGCTTGAGCAATCTTGTAGTTCTCTTCATTGATCTGGCCATTTTGATAAAACAAACGCTCAAATAATTGTTTATCATTTAATATAGCAATATTATCTACATTATTCACAGTCGACGCGATAGCAAGAGCTAGTCGATAATTACCACCTGTTAACTGCGCAATATCATGTGGGATAGGACTGTTGATTTCAGGGTAATGGCGTTCTATTACCTTTTGAACAAGAGTAGTGCTATTTGGCTCAAGTTTAAAAACTGACGTTTTTTCGGGTAAGTCATCAGAAATATCATATTCGATAGTCAGTAGAGAAATCTGACTATCGTCATTAGTGATAGATTTAGTTAATATTTCATGTTGGTCACGCCCACAGTTATCAACGATAACGATAAATTTCTTATTTTTCTGTTTAAGACCTTCTATAAAGTGTAGTGGAAGAGGGTATGGTGATTCACCATAATCACAATACCAAACCTCTCTAACGTCTAGTGGATTCTTACCTATACGGTCGTCAAATAGTGCTTGAGCTAATCTAGTTTTACCGACACCAGATAAGCCTGCAAGCCGAACAGAGTTTTTAGGCTGTTTTAACTCGTTACGTATAGCGTTTATGCCGTTGATTACGTGACTTGCATCTTCTCTTTTCTGATTAGGTAGTACTACCTTAATATCGTTATCAGTAAGATAGAGAGAGTCTACATTGGCTTGGGTGCTAGACCAATCCTTAAATCTATCCCAACCTTGATAATCATCATTCGTAAAAAAGTATCTGGCCAAGTCATTATTTTCTACACAGACAAATTCAGATTCAAAAAAGGAATGCTCATTCCAAATAACTTCAATACCTAATTCAGAGGCGCGATCTTCAATAGCTATAAGAGCTATAGATTTACCATCTTGACCATTACCTTGTCCCCATAACTTATTTGTATAAATCACTAGATGGGTTAGCTCGGGGTAATTTTCCTTAACTGTATCTAAGGTTTTAATTAACTCATCTTTTTTTGATGATAGAGATACATCATAGAATTTAGATTGAAACCCTATTACTGTGTCTTCTAATTCAAGTGGTTGTTTTTCAATACCTGATTGATTCTTGTATCCAAACCAGCCCTTATTCAAATTATGCTCTCGACAAAATAATAGGTAAGTAAACCATTCAAAAGTATCTTGAGGGTTAGCACTGAACTTTGCTTTAAATACATTCCAATCTGGTTGGATTATCATTTTGAGCCTTTAAGGAGTCGAGTAATAAAACGACAATAGATGTTAGTAAATACATGATATTAGGGCTAACTCTGGTAATAGCAGGATTAGCTGTAAATTAAATCATCGCCCGAACCCGCGCCATAATCCCGCGTCCAATCACCAACCTCACATAAATAATGGCAATGGCAAACAGCAATACGACTAATGCCACACCGCCCATACCCAAACTTGTCCACGGCACACTAAAGCGCAGATTAAACCATTGGGTAATAGCAGCCCATGCACCGATATTAGCGATAATGACTGCAAATAAGGCGGCACTAATGCCAAGTATGCCAAGCTCTAAGATATTGAGCATATATAAATCGCGCTTTTGCATTCCAAGCAGCCTAAATGAGGCGCTATCCTTCATTCGGTCTTGTGAGGTGGACAGTAGCGAGCTAATCAAAACCATGATACCCGTCAGTAATGCCAGTAAGGTGAAGACGTAAACCAAACGGCTCATTTGCACGACCAACTCTTGGACTTGCTCGGCGATTGCCGTGCCGTCGATGGTCGTTACCGCAGGAAACTCACGTACTAACTGACCTTGGAGTTTTGGAATATCCTCTGCTGCGACGTGGGCGGTGGCAAATTGGATTTGCGGCGCAGCTGCTAACACTTCAGGCTCAAATAAAAAGTAAAAATAAGGACTGGGTCCTTTCTCATAGCGCGAGCGGATACTGGTGATTTGCCCGACAATCTCAATTCCTTGGATATTAAAGCGCACCTGATCACCCATGCCAACATTTAGCAAGCTGGCAGCAGTATCCAAAATCGATAATGGCGCAACGGTTTGTGCTGGGTCGTTAGCAGTAGTTTTAATAGGGGCATAAAGTTTATCGTTTTTTACAGCATCAGTGATGAATTCAGTGTCCATCACCGTATCAGCATAGCTTAAATTAAAGACGCGCGTCGGGTCATCGAAGCCGTCAGTAGGTTCGATATCTTGAACAGGAACATCATTAGCCGTGACGACACGCGCACGAATGACAGGATAATAGCTCACAGGCGCAGCAATGATATTATTAATCGCATCATGCTGGTCGCTTTGAATATCGAGTAAAAATAAATTGGGCGCATCTTCAGGATAGGCATTAATAAACTGGGCATTGATACTATGATTGAGCGTGGTAATCAAAGTTAAAACCGCCACTGACAGCGATAAAGTGACAAAAAATAATGCTGACTGATTGCCTTTACGGGCAAGGTTATGGATAGCAATACGCTGCATCCAGCTGATATTAGAATGCTTGGCAAACTTAGTCAGCAGCCATAACCAACCGCGAGCCAATAGCCAAAATATCGCTACGAAGGCAGTTAAGCCTATTAACAGCTGCGCACCTAGTAACAGAGAATTGACTTCATAAGCGAAAAACACATAGAGACCAACTAGCATCAATCCATACCAAAGTAACGGCAGACTCCGATACCAAGGCAGATTTTGCGAGTTTGTGCTTGCACCTTGATTAAGCAAAGTCGCAGGCTTGGTGCTACTTAACGTGCTTAAACCACGCTGAGCGATAAGCAAGGTCAGCACTAGCGCGATAATAATGGTTTTAATGGCGCTAATTGGGTTAATAGCTAAACCAACATCCGCTGGCAAGATAGCAATCAGATACGGCTGGCCGACTTTAAGTAAGCCAAAACTCACGATAACCGCGGCCACACAGGCGATGATAGTAGTAACAATCAATAGCTGATAGTAGCTGCGTTTTAAGGATTTAAGCGGCTCACCTAATGCCAAGCGAATGGCATTACTAGACTGCTGCTTGGTCACAAAAGCGGTAATGACACCGTACATCGCAACGGCTGATAATAACAATACGGCAATGACGAGTAGCTTTAAAAACATTAAAACGTTGTCAGAGATACGCGAGACAGAGGTATCTGCTGACTTGGCATCAGAGAGCTCAATATCAGGATAATTATTGAGTATTTGCGTCAGCTTATCTCGCTGCACGGCCATTAATTCAGGCGCGCCGGCCAACTCAATACGATAGTTAATACGGCTACGCTGTCCTAATAAATTGGTCGCCGCGAGCGCATCCTGATGCATCAAAACCCGCCCACCAAAACCAAAGGCAGTCAGTGGACGGTCAGGCTCTTTGGTCAGCACGTCGCTAATAATAAACTCAGCATCACCAATAGTGATTTGGTCACCGACACTGGCGTTTAAGCTGTTTAGTACTTCAGGCGCGACGACGACATTAGCAGCGCTTAATTGCTGCCATAATGGTTGCCCCGAAGCAAGCTCGGCTTCTCCATATAATGGATAAGCTGGCGAAACCGCTTTAACGCTGGCAAGTAAAGTTTGCTCATCGGTCACCACCATCGCACTAAACTGATAGTCATAAACGATTTGCGTATCAGCGACCGTCTCTACTTGTGCTAATATCTCGCTTGGCCAATCTTGCTTACTGTTTAAAATCAAATCGCCGCCAACGAGCGCGCGCTGATTATCATTGATATAAGTATCAACCGATTGCTGGATAGAATCTAAAGTCAGGTAAGTGGCAAGCGAAAGAACTAGCGTGATTAAGAATAAGACGGGGTATATCCAGCGCTGCCACCAGCTACGACTTAAGGCTTGCGAGCCCAAGTTTTTTGAAATTAATAGACGATTAAATAGTTGGCTTATGATGCCACGCGAATCATTCGACTCATTATCCATGTTATCCATTGATTTTTGATCCATCTATCATACCGTCATGCATGGTAATGACACGATCTGCCATCTCCGCTAGTGCGGCATCGTGGGTGACGACCACCAATGCCGAGCCAACTTGCTGGCGTAAATCTAATAACAGCTGCATCACTTGCTTGGCATTTTGTTCATCTAAGTTACCGGTTGGTTCATCGGCAAAGACGATTTTTGGCTGCGTTACCAACGCACGGGCAACTGCTGTTCGTTGCTGTTCTCCACCTGATAATTGGTTAGGTAAGCTATCACGCCGATGCCCTAAATCAACCGCTGCAATCAATTCATTGACGCGTGCTTTATTCGGACGGCGGGCTATATCAAGCGGAAAGGCAATATTTTCAGCAACAGTTAATGTCGGTAATAGATGAAACGATTGAAAGACAAATCCCATCTCACGTTGGCGAATGACCGCCAGCGTATCTTCATTAAGGCTGCTTAAGGTTTGTCCCGCTAACTCAACCGAGCCACTATCAGGATAATCTAACGCTGCCAGTAATCCGAGCAAAGTCGATTTGCCCGAGCCGGATTTACCCATGATGACCACAAACTCGCCCGCATCGACATGGATATCGACGTCTTTAATGATGGATAATGATTGCTCACCGACTTGAACGGTTTTATTCAGCTTGGAGGCAGTAAGTAGCGCTTTGTTATTGGCTGTAGCGGTCATTGGCTAGTCTCAGTAGGCATGCTAGGTTTTGTTACCGTATCGGTATGGGCTGCTTCTAGCTTTTCGATTTCAGGTTGCAGAATTGGCAAAATATTGTCGTTGACGATAATAGTATAGCCCTCGCGGGTTGGATGAATGGCATCGGCTTGGTTTAATTCTGCATCACCGCCCACACCGTCTAAAAAGAATGGAATCAGCGTCACATTCATATCTTTCGCCACCCTTGGGTATATCGCAGCAAACGACTCTACATAGTCAGCGCCAAGATTGTCATAAATCTGCATACCACCCAAAATGACTTCGCTACCGCCATCTTGAAGGCGTTTAATAGCGGTACGAATATTGGCTTCGACCGTTGCCACATCGATACCACGGATGGCATCATTGGCACCGATGGTCAAAATGGTAATATCAGGTTTGGTTTGCAATACCCAGTCCAGTCGATTGACCAATCCAGTACTGGTTTCACCGCTTAATCCTGAATTGATTACTTTAACATCCTTGTAGCCCATTTCTTTTAAGCGAGCTTCTAGCTGCGCAGGATAATTGGCATCATTGTCAACGCCAAGCCCTTCAGTTAACGAATCACCCAATGCCAAGATGGTTAAAGGTGCTTGCTGCTCAGCTGAATTCGTTGACTCATTAGATTGCGTAGATTCTGGTGTTTGAGGTTCAGCCATTGCCGTATTGACGGCTGGGTTGTTATTTTGAGTATTGTCAGCGGTATTGGCGTCAGGCTGCTGTTGACAACCGCTAATAGCGATTGCGAGGCTCAAGGCGGCGACCGTAAGCAAACGCTGCGGTAGGCGAGAGGGTATGTTTATCATGATTCTGCTGTCCTAAATACAATAAAGTCAGTCTAGCAGAATCAGGTAAGCTGCAATATGGTACAAAAGTTAATTGATTGACGCCGAAGGTTAATTGATTGAAGATAAAAATTAAATCTTTTTACCATCAACCATTAGCGGGCGGCTAACCAGCCAAGCAAACCCCACGTTGATAATCATCAATACCAGCATAATGAATAACGGTAAATCCCAGTTGTTCGTTGCTTCGTGCAACCAACCGGTGCCAAGTGGACCAAAAAACGCAATCAGATAACCAATGGCTTGCGCCATGCCGGACAGCTCGCTTGCTTGATTGGCGGTATAAGTACGCATCGAAAACAGCATCATACTTAAAGTGAAAATCGCCGAGCAGCCCATGCCCATTAGTCCTGACCATAGCCAAGCATAATCGGCAGACAGATAAGTGAGACCCAAGACGCCGAGCACGTTTAGTGACGCAGCAAAGATGGCCAGCGCTTGTATAGGACGGCCGCGGTTGACGAGCCACGTTAAGCTTAAAATAGCGACCGGTGCCATAAATTGAAAGACGGAAGCCATTTGCCCCGCGCTCACCGCTGACAACCCTTTACTTAGCCATATCGACGGTAAGAAACTGGCAACGGTATAAAAAAGCAAGGACTGTAAGCCCATAAATACCGCAATTTGCCAAGCAAACGGCGTGCGCCACATCGAAATGTGCGATGGCGCTTTCTCGCCTGCCGCAAGCGGTTTGATGGGCTGATGATTTGATGAACCCAAACGCAGCCGTAGCACTACCCAAATGATTAAGGCAAACAAGCCTAAAATCGACCAGCCACCCAGCGCCCATTGCCAGCCAAATTGCTCAGATAACGGCAAAACCACGCCTGCGACAATCCCTGCCGAGACGGTCATGGTAAGACTAAATAAACCAGTAATCAGTGGAATATGGTTCGGTGTGCGCTGCTTAATAACCGGAGCAGCAAGGGTATTGGCAAAACCAATTGCCAATGTCAGTAATAAGGTGCCGCTTAAAAAGCCTATCCAAGTCGGAATGACGCTACGAATAACCATACCTGCGGTTAATAACGCAATCATCGCAATCAAGGTATTTTCAAGCCCAAAACGCTTCCCAATCGTAGGCGAAATAAAAGCCCCAAGCGCAAAGGTCAGCATCGGCACCGCACCAAGCCAACCAATTTGGGTTTCGGAGATATCAAGCGCCCCTTGTACCACCGGTGCAATAGAACCCAGCGCCACAATTGGCGCGCGCATATTGGACGCCAATAAAACCATAGCACATAGCACGAGCCAAAAAATAAAGCGCGATGAGGGCAGCTTTAGGTTTGCTGGCGCATCTGGTTGAGACTGGGACGGTATATCAGATTGCAAATTAGGAGAGGTAGACATAGCAGCACGACTATTAAAATAAAAAAAGGACACGTCATTTATAAGCACTGACGCAGCAGCACTTATAAATAACCCCAAAGCCCGTCGATAAGACGGCGCTCAAGACCACATATTAGAATATAGAGTATAAAAACACTTGCAGAAAGCAAGTCATATGAACTTGCTACCCCATTTATCAGGGTAAACTTAGTATATGAATCGTGAAGTTTTGGCTTTGCTGATAGCGCTTATGATAAAAAGACTTTTATATAAACGCTAAAGCAAAAATAGCGTCAGTCACTGTTAACTTGCAAGGTTAATTGCACAGGACTTGACGCTATTATAAGAATAGAGGGCGGCTAAATACTACCAACGTATGGTAACAAATAGCAGGTTTATACCGACTTGCCTAATTGCGCAGCCTTTAGCGCGGTTTCTTGCTGCTGGTCAACCAGCGATTCGCATTTATTGGGGTCGTTACCACAAAATGAGCAAAACTCATCACCCATCAATTTTGCTACGCCGCCGCACGAGCCTCTAAGCGGCTTTTTTTTGACCATATAACCGATGCCCATAAAGATAAAAAACAGCATAAAGACGGTAAAGGTAACAGCAAGCATGGGAAGCAATTGGTTAAGCATAGAGATAACCTCTCGTTTAAAATATGGAGCAGCCATCTAAGCAATGACTTACTTATAGTATAGCAAAAATTTGCCTCGCCCGTTTGTGCTTAGCAGGTTATTACAGTCTAGATGTTTGATATTAAGACTTTTTATCGGCGCGCAAGGTTTTCATCGCCGGCGTTTCGACCACTTGCCAATCATCAACGCTATCGGTCGCCGTGTCTGCTGCAACACCTTTTGCCAAAATCACAAATAAAGCTGCGATATTGTGCTCTTTCGCCGTAGCCAGCGCTTTTTCATAAGGCATGGCGGTCAAGGCCGTTGCCCACGCATCCGCCAGCGCCACCGTTTCTGCAGCGACCGTTACTGATGGCGCGCCACCTACGATTGGCTCACCTGTGGTTGGGTCAATGGTATGGCTATAGTGCTTACCATCGAAAACGACGGAATTGCGATAGTTGCCAGAAGTAGCAAGCGCCATGCTAGCGCCATTATTAATCGGTTGGCGAATCACTGCCATCGCTTGCCGAGTACTTACCGTACTGCCCTCAATGGGTGCATCAATAGCAATTTGCCACGGCTGCTGCTGCGCGCTGACGCCCGAGGTCGCCACTTCGCCGCCAATCTCAACCATATAGTTGCGAATTTGATAAGTGTTCTTAAGCACATCAGCAATGACGTCGACGCCATAACCTTTAGCCACCGCCGAAAAATCAAGGCCAACGCCGTCTTTGGTTTTATAAATGTTGTCATCTTTTTGAATGACACTGTCAAAATCGACTAAGGCTTTCGCTTGCGCAATCTCAAGCGCGCTTGGCGGACTTTGTAAGCGCTCAACCGTCATGGTACTGCCAAAGCCCCAAGTTTCTATCAAAGGCATTACCGTTGGGTCAAAAGCGCCGCCCGATAGCTCATAAACTTGCCTTGAGGCTTGCAACACATGGCTAAAATCGGCGTCGATAGCAATCGGCGTATCTTTGCCTAATTGGTTAAATTTAGAAATAGTAGAGTCGGCTTGATAGGTCGACATGCTGTCGTTTATATCTTGCAAGCGCTTATCGATTGCTGCTTGTATGGCAGCTTCATCAGCGCCTTTGGGTAATTGATAACTGATGTGGTAGCTGGTGCCCATGGTCTCGCCGCTAAGATTGTCGTAATCAGGCTTTTGCTGGCAGGCGCTAAGCATGAGTACAGAGCTGATAGCAATGATGGTTAAAGAGGCGGGTTTTAGGGGTTTGTTAGGAGTAAGAAAGGTGGTTAAATTTGTCATATAAGTCATCATAGCTTGATAAAGCAAAGGGGTGAATGGGGCGATAGTTTGCAAGTAATGAACTAAGCAAGCTAAGCGTCGCCTATTTTACACCCCTTGTTACCGATAAGGCGAATTTACGACTAACGTACGACTTGAATAACTACGACTCGAGAAGATACGATTGAACCTGCCTGTTTTTATTTAACCTGTGACTCACGAATAAGCTTATACAGCTTTGGCGGCGATAAACGATTGACTTTAGTGGCAAGTTTTTCTTTATTGCCAGCAATGATGATATATTCTTCACCCTTAGTTAGGGCTTTGACGACTTGCTTGGCAAAGGCGGTCGCAGTAAGACCTTTATTGGTGGCGTCATCCATCGTCCCTTGCGCACTACCATCACCGGTTAAAGCATTGATAGAAATATTGGTTTGAATAAACCCTGGAAATATAGTCGCCACCTCGATACCTTCGTCGTGCAATTCTGCACGCAAGCTGTTTGCCCACATATGAATTGCGGCTTTGGCAGCACCATACGCGCCGCGATATTGGGTACCAAGCAAACCTGCCACACTCGATACCATAACCACTTTGCCGCCGCCTTGCGCAAGCATATCGGGTAATACCAGTCTGGTCAGCCGCGTTTGCGCGAAATAATCTATCTCCATCAGCTTACGCTCAACTTCCTCGGTCGTTTCCATAATAAGCGCGCGTTGACTGATACCTGCATTATTAATCAACCAATCCACTTTTTCAGTTTTAGCCTTGATTGTTTCATAGGCTTCTTTTGCTTGCGCGGCATCGGCGATATCAAAGGGAACGACGATATGCTTTTTGCTGTTTTTGCAGCGATTTTTGACTGTCTCTAATTTAGCTTTATCACGGCCACTTAAAATAATGCTGGCACCACGTTTGGCAAAGGCAATTGATAATGCTTCGCCGATACCGCTAGACGCGCCGGTAATCCAAATGGTCAAATCTTTCGCTTTGGTTTTCATAAGAATCCTTTCTGATTGAAAATGGTTTATTTAGCGCATAAAAAAAGAGCCTCCATTGAGACTCTTAATTTATCATATATTTTTAGCTTAACGATACTTGTTGAATAAATAGGTGTTATCAACCGATTTAAATAACTCGCTTAACCACCAAAATCATCAAGCATGATGTTTTCATCTTCCACGCCCAAGCTGTGTAGCATGTCGATTACTGCCGCGTTCATCATCGGTGGCCCGCACATGTAGTATTCACAGTCTTCTGGGTTTGGATGGTCTTTAAGATAGTTTTCAAGCAGCACGTTATGGATAAAGCCGGTTGGACCTTCCCAATTGTCTTCAGGGAGAGGGTCAGACAAGGCCACATGCCACTCAAAGTTATCAAACTCTTCTTCTAGCTGATCATAATCTTCAACGTAGAACATCTCACGAATCGAGCGCGCGCCATACCAAAAGCTAATCTTACGCTTGGTATCTAAGCGTTTAAGCTGATCGAAAATGTGCGAGCGCATCGGTGCCATACCCGCACCACCACCGACGAAAATCATTTCAGCTTCGGTGTCTTTGGCAAAAAACTCACCATAAGGACCAGAAACCGTCACTTTATCGCCAGGGACGAGGCTAAATACCCAAGAGGACATTTTGCCCGGTGGTATACCGTCAGGGCCGCGAGGCGGTGGACTGGCGATACGGATATTAAACTTAATAATGCCTTTCTCGTCTGGATAGTTGGCCATTGAGTAAGCACGAATAACTGGCTCATCAACTTTTGACACATATTTGAAAATGTCGAACTTTTCCCAATCTTCGCGGTATTCTTCGTCAATCACAAAGTCTTTATAATGCACTTCATGCGGCGGCGCTTCTAACTGTACATAACCACCCGCACGGAAATTGACTTCCTCGCCTTCTGGAATTTTAAGCACCAATTCTTTAATAAAGGTGGCAACGTTATCGTTCGAGACAACTTCACATTCCCATTTCTGTACATCAAAAAACTCAGGGTCAATCTCAATTTTCATGTCTTGCTTTACCGCAACCTGACAGGCAAGACGCATGTGGTTACGGATTTCGCCTTGGGTAAAATACCCAGTTTCGGTGGGCAGGATAGAGCCGCCCCCTTCGATAACGCGGCAACGACACTGCGCACAGGTACCACCGCCACCACAGGCCGAAGATAAGAAAATACCTTCGCTTGCCAATGTTTGTAGCAGTTTTCCGCCCGCGGGTGTCACGACGTCATTATCGGGATTATCATTGATATGGATAGTAACATCGCCTGAACTGACCAATCTTGAGCGCGCCGCCAAAATAATGGCAACAAGACCCATGATGATCACGGTAAACATAGCAACGCCACCAATCGCCGTAGCGTAATCCATGGTAGGTATCCTTAATCTATGGAGTAGGGGAGCGAAAAAACGTCTTTGCGTTTTTTGAACCCCTACCGAATAAATGAATTAAATAGGTCAAAGTGCTAAATAGGGTTTAAGCTTAGCGGTTTAAATTGACATACCGCCGAAAGACATAAAGCCAAGTGACATCAGACCAACCGTGATAAAGGTAATACCAAGACCACGCAGCGGCGCTGGAATGTCTGAGTATTTTAGCTTTTCACGGATACCCGCCAAGGCGGTAATCGCCAATGCCCAACCAAAACCTGCGCCGACGCCGTATACCATCGATTCGCCAAAGTTATAATCACGCTCAACCATAAACAGTACGCCACCTAAAATGGCGCAGTTAACGGTAATCAGTGGCAAAAACACCCCAAGGGCGTTATACAGACTCGGGACGAACTTATCCAAGAACATCTCTAAAATCTGTACCACAGCGGCGATCAAACCAATATAACTGAGTAGGCCCAAAAAGCTTAAGTCGATATCAGGGAAACCTGCCCATGCCAGCGCACCATTTTTTAAGATGAACTGAAACAAAAGGTTATTTAGCGGTACGGTAATCGCCATCACGACGACCACAGCGACTCCAAGACCAATCGCGGTGGAGACCTTTTTTGATACCGCCAAAAAGGTACACATGCCTAAGAAGTAGGCCAGCGCCATATTCTCGATAAAGACCGAGGTTATAAATAAACTGACATAGTGTCCCATTAGTGACCGCCTCCTTGTGCCATGCCTTTAGATTGCGGCTTCATTACAAATTCAGCTTCTTCGACCTGTTCAGGTTTCCAAGTACGGATAATCACAATGAACAGAGCGATAATAAAGAACGCTGACGGTGGCAATAGTAATAGACCATTTGGTACGTACCAACCACCATCGTTAGCAGTTTGCAAAATGGTAATACCGAACCAACTGCCTGCGCCCAAAATCTCACGCACGCTCGCGACAAATAGCAGTACCGCCGAGTAACCAAGACCGTTACCAATACCGTCTAAAAAGCTTGGTACTGGTGGATTGCTCATGGCAAATGCTTCGGCACGGCCCATCACGATACAGTTGGTGATAATCAAACCAACGAATACCGACAAACCTTTACTGACGTCATAAGCGACCGCTTTTAAAATCTGGTCAACCACAATAACCAATGACGCAATAATCGTCATCTGCACAATAATACGAATGCTTGATGGGATTTGCTTACGGATAATAGAGATAAAAAAGCTTGAGAATGCCGTGACCAAGGTCAACGCCACACTCATTACCAGCGCATTCGCCACACTGGTAGTAACCGCCAACGCCGAACAAATACCTAAGATTTGCAGGGCAATCGGGTTATTATCAAAAATAGGCGAGGTTAAAATCGTTTTTGTATCAGCCATGTTATGCCTCCTTACCGTGTGCTGCTGGCACTACTGCGACCAGTTCGGTTGCGGGATGCGTCTGCTGTTGATGTAAGTTCTGACCCAGTTTTTTATACGGACTTTGACTGGCTTTGACTTCTGTATCCGCCACTGTTTTGCCGTTTTGTTCACGCAGCTGGTCTAAGTAAGGCTTATAGCCTTGCTCACCGAGCCAAAACTGAATCATGTTACTGACGCCGCGACCGGTTAAGGTTGCACCACTGATGCCATCTACCCAGTTGTCTTTTGGATTACCGGCTTTAGTCACACCTGTTGCAACTGCGCCGTTTTCATCATAAGAGTGAATGCCGCTCCACATGGCGCGCCACTCAGGCTCCTCGATACGAGCACCTAGACCTGGGGTTTCTTTATGCTCATAGAAACTGATTCCTTTGATGGTATTCATATCACTTTCAAGCGTTAAGAAACCATAAATCGTACCCCATAGACCATAGCCTTGAATCGGCAGCACCACCATTTCAGGCTGTCCAGCGTCATCACTTTTGACATAGACTTTGGCGTATTTAGGAACACGGCCGATACCAGCAGGGTCATTACCGCCCAAATCTTCGCTTAGCGCCTGATTTTTGGTCGCTTGACTGGCATCGTACGCATTGCGATCAGGAATGCCAGCGGCTTTTAGCGCGTCGTCATCGAGGTAATTGCCTTTATTAAGGTCAACGATTTTTACCTCAAAGTCTTTAAAACGCTCGGCCACATCTTCATTGGTATCAGACGCTGGGTCAAACATACCAGCGGCGACTAAGATATTTTTGTTACGGTCTAAGCGCGCGTTTTCAACTTGTGCTGGTTTCAAACCCACAGCCGCCGCTGAGACCAATACAGAGCACACCAAGCATAGCGTCAACGCCACGCTGATGGTTTTTGCATTATTACTTTTGGGCTTGGACATAACGAACCCTCCGTGCTGTTTGGCGCTTGATATTGGCTTGCGTCACAAAGTAATCAAATAATGGCGCAAATAAGTTGGCGAATAAAATGGCAAGCATGATGCCTTCTGGGAAGGCTGGGTTGACGACGCGAATGAGTACGGTCATAAAACCAATCAAAATACCATAAGCCCAGCGGCCTTTATTGGTGTGAGCAGCTGATACAGGGTCGGTTGCCATAAATACTGCACCAAAGGCAAAACCGCCGATGACTAAGTGCCAATAAAACGGCAGGCTCATCATCATATTGTCTTCAGAACCGACCATATTAAAGACTAGCGATGTGGCAATTAGCCCCACCACACAACCTGCCATGATGCGCCATGAGGCAATGCGGGTCCAAAGTAGAACCACTGCACCTAGCAAAATAGCCAGCGTCGATACTTCACCGATACTGCCTTGCATATTACCTAAGAAAGCATCCGTCCATGTGATGGCATTGCCATAAACATCAACGAAGTCTGCTGGGACGACGCCAAGCGCGGCAAGTCCAAGTGGCGTGGCTCCTGAGAAACCATCAACCGCCGTCCATACTGAGTCGCCTGACATATAAGCAGGGTAAGCAAAGTATAAGAACGCACGACCTGATAGGGCAGGGTTCAGGAAGTTTTTACCCGTACCGCCAAAGACTTCTTTTGCCACGACCACACCAAAGATAATACCTAAGGCAACTTGCCATAAAGGAATATCTGGTGGGAGACACAGCGCAAATAGCACAGAAGTCACAAAGAAACCTTCGTTAACTTCATGCCCGCGCACGACAGCAAAGATAATCTCACAGAGAATACCAACCGCAAAGGTGACGATATAAATCGGTAAGAACTGCATGGCTCCGTAGACAAAGCTTGCCCAGATACTGTCTGGATTGTAGCCCGCCATACTGGTGATAACGGTACGCCAGCCTTCAGGCTGTAAGCCAAGCTGCGCAATCGCTGTTAATGCTTGATGACCGATATTGTACATACCCCAAAACATCGCAGGGAAGGTACATAACCAAACGGTAATCATAATACGCTTAAGGTCGATACCGTCGCGTACGTGTGAGGATGCGTATGTCGTTGAGCCTGGTTGACGTAAAAACGTATCAAACATCTCAAAGATGGCGTAGTACTTTTCGTGTTTGCCACCCTTGGTGAAAGACGGCTCCATACGATCGAACATATTGTGTAAAAATTTCATCGTGGTTAGCCCTCCAGCTCAATGCGCGTTAAGTTGTCACGCAAAATATCGCCGAATTCATATTTGCCAGGAGATACAAAGGTGCATAATGCCAAATCTTCTTCGTCCAATTCAAGTACACCCAAATCGACAGCGCTAACGATGTCTTCGACAATCAAAGCGCGCAGTAGCTGCGTTGGCAGATAGTCTTGCGGCATGACTTCTTCATAGACACCAATTGGCACCATCGCCCGCGGCGAGCCATTGCTCGAAGTGGTAAAGCTATATTTTTTACCACCAAAAAACTGCGAGATATAGATGGGCAATTTAGAGAAGCGATTGGCACCAGCGGTAAAGAAGTGAAACGCTGGACGTTCACGACCTTCGGTTAGCGCGCTGATTTGATTATGAAAGCGACCAAGATAATTGGTATTGCCAAACACTTTACGTCCCGATAAAACAGAACCTGAGATGATACGATTTTCACCCGCTGCAAGCTGACCTTTGGTCAATGCTGAGATATCTGCACCGCGCTCGGTGACCACCAAGTGCGGGTTTTTAACCGCAGGGCCAGCAAGACTAAGCATACGGCGCGTATATAAACGACCAGTAGTAAACAGCTTACCAATGGCAATTACGTCTTGATAACCAATCGTCCACACGGTCACGCCGCGCATAATTGGATGCAAAAAGTGAATGTGCGTGCCAGCCAGACCAGCAGGGTGTTTGCCAGCAAAGCTATGATACTCAGTGACATTATTAGCGGCCGTTTTGGCAACTGGCGTCAACTGGGCATCGCCGTGATGGCAGACAAAGGTCTTGGGGCTGAGGGTTGATAATACAGCAAGTCCGTCATTGAACGCTTGAAGCTGCTCATTAATCAGCAACATCGGGTCAAGCGCTAATGGATTGGTATCCATAGCGGTGACAAAGATAGCGTGCGGACGGGCACCAATATCGGGGGAGCGGCTATAAGGACGCGTACGAAATGCGGTCCATTCGCCAGAGGCAAGCAGTTGGGTTTCAACGACTTCAGAATCTAGGTCAGCAAGTTGCTGGGAGTCGTAGCGCTGAAATTCTACTTCTTCACCGTTTGGGTCGACCGCAATCACAAGACTTTCAAAAACACGACGCTCACCGCGATTAACGGCGACGACCTTACCAGCAGCAGGGGCAGTGTAGATAACGCCGACCCGTTTTTTGTCTTCAAAAACGGGCTGACCTTTAGCTACGATGTCGCCTTCTTTGACATTCATCGTGGGCTTCATGCCCACATAATCATAGCCAACGAGTGCTACATAGGCGGGTCTGTGCTCAGATATCTCGCGGGAGGGTTCACCAGTGATGGGTAAATCCAAACCTTTCTTGATGGTAATCATAAGCGAAAACTTAGTCCATAGTCTAAAACGATACCAGACGTCCTGTTTGGTATATCGGCAGCATGGATAACAGCGTCATCAATAAAGTGCTTTATCACTCCCAAAAAAGGGCGTAAAAAAGTGCTCTAGACATAACACATCATCATAACTACAAGTAAGAGTATTAACGCTGACCTTAGACTCCTTAACAACACGTTAATGTCTTATTCGAATGACCAAAGTGACGACTGGCTACCAAGGTGTATCGTAAAACTTACAAATCTAACCGCGTCCTCAACGAGGATGACAGTAGATAAAATACAGTTTTACCATACGATTTATTAAAATCTTAAAATTTGTCGTATCAGGAATCATAGGGTTATTAAAATTTACGCAGCGCTATTCATTCGAGTGAATATAAATGAGGCATCAATGATTTGTTCATACTTTATGAAAGCTGTCTTTGTGAAAGCTATCTAAGTGCTGGTTAATGACCTATGATTACAGGGTAAACTCAATGTCTTGATAAGCTCAGCATTAATTTAGTGCTAATGCGGTGCTCATATTTACCTTATGCTGATTGCAATCGTCAATAGGTAGCAGACGATTAGGTTTTATCATACAAATACAAATTTACCTAGGATTATACGCTAAACTGACCTAAAATTGCCAGTTGGTAAATGAATTTACCTAATGTTACGAGTGATTCCTTCAGCTAAAACTTATGGTTATGGTTGTGATTACGGTGATGGGTTCTTTATCATTTTTTAACCAAACTTTAATTCGTATTCTCATTTACCACTGCCATTTTTAATATTTAATCAATTTTCCCTAATAGCTGCTTTTAATTTGCTATGCTAAATAAATTTTACGTAGTCGCCCTTTGATGGGCTTGGATACTTTTTTTACTTTTGAATTTTTCTTATTCATATTGTTATTATTCAACTATTTTTAATCGCTGATATCGTTTTATAAGGAATGCTGTATGTGTGCTGTCCCTGTCATTATCCCCGCTATCGATTTAAAAGATGGTAAATGTGTGCGTTTAAAACAAGGTCGTATGGAAGACGATACGGTATTTTCTGATGATCCAGTCGCTATGGCGGCGCGTTGGGTCAATGAGGGCGCGCGTCGCTTACATTTGGTCGATTTAAATGGCGCTTTTGATGGCATCCCAGTACACAAACAAGTGGTCAACGACATTGCCAAAGCTTTCCCCAAGCTGCCGATTCAATTGGGCGGCGGTGTGCGCAATATGAAAACCATCGAGCAGTATATTAGCGCAGGTTTGACCTACATTATTATTGGTACCAAAGCCGTGGAAGATCCTGACTTTGTGACCGAAGCCTGCCGCGAGTTTGCTGGACACATTATTGTCGGTATCGATGCCAAAGATGGCATGGTTGCCACGCACGGTTGGGCAAACGTGACCGATACCAAAGCTACCGAGCTTGCCAAGCGTTTTGCTGATGTTGGCGTATCGTCAATCGTTTATACCGATATCGCTCGTGATGGCATGATGCAAGGCGTTAATGTCGAGCAGACCGTCAATTTGGCACGTGAAGGTGGCTTGCCAGTGATTGCCTCAGGCGGCGTCACCGATATGAAAGACATTGAATTGCTAAAACCTTATGGTGACTGTATCGAAGGGATTATCACTGGCCGCGCGATTTACGAAGGCACCTTAGACTTGGGTGAGGCGCAGCTTTATCTAGATGGTAAATAGTTTTTAGTCGCCATGTCCAGAGAGCGTTATTGGAAATGTGATATAAAGCTAGAATAATAAAGGGATACTTATGGCAGCGTATGTTGACCAGCCTCAATTACGTAGGCTACACAGGTTAAGCCAGCGCCAGTCGCGTATAACGATAAACGTCTACGCTCAGCTGTTATTGCTATTAAGTATCTTTTTAAGTGTTCTTTTAAGCATGCCAACTTATGCGGCTACAGACAGCAGCACAAGTGAGAGTATTATACTCAATAATGAGGCTACTGAAGATAGTACAGCTGACAGTGGGACCAGCGCTCAGACGCCTAACGCCCCAGCTATAAACGCCCCACCTGCCAATGAGCCAAATAATAGTCTAAATAGTGCCATCACTATTACCCCTGCTACGCCAAGTACTTCTGACACTGCGCCCGCGCCAGTTGAAAAACCGCCAGTTATCAGCGGTGAAAGTACTAATAATGCCCAAATCGAAACCACGCCAACGCCGTTAAAAGACAATGATATCCAGCAACGTATCAGTGGCATTTTTTCAGAAATTGACGGCTTGCAAGCAGTAAGTGTCAGCGTCAACCAAGGGGTTGTAACCTTAACCGGTGAGACGCCTAACGAGAAAAAAGCCCAGCAAGCGATTAATCTGACCAATCGCTTAACCGACGTGGTGACGGTAGAAGATAGAATCAATCGCACCCTTGATGTGCAGGATAATGTCTCGACTGTTTATCAGAGTCTCAAAGCGCAAACCAAAAACCTAGTCAAAGCGTTGCCGCTACTACTCGTAGGGATTGTTTTATTTGCCTTAGTGACGTGGTTTGGCAGTTGGTTATCCAATCGACAAAAAATGTGGCAACGTCTTACGCCAAATCCCTTTGTCGCAGAGTTACTTGCCCAAACCGTTAAAGTCATTTTTATCATTTTCGGTCTTATCTTAGCGTTAAGTTTGATTGGTGCTGAGACTATCTTGGGCACGCTGCTTGGTGGGGCAGGTGTTATTGGTATCGCCGTTGGTTTTGCCGTCAAAGACACCATTGAGAACTATATTGCCTCGCTCATGCTCAGTATCCGCCAACCGTTTCGCGCCCGCGATCATATTTTGATTAACAATCAAGAAGGCATCGTGGTGCGCCTAACCTCACGCGCCACGATTTTAATGACCTTAGACGGCAATCAGTTACGTATTCCTAACGCTGAAGTCTTTAAAGCAACAATTTTAAATTACACCAAAAACCCCGAGCGCCGTTTTACCTTTGAGCTCGGGGTTGATGCCAACGACGATCCGCTTGCTGCGATCAAGGTAGGTATCGATGCCATCTGTCAGTTGGGATTTGCCTTAGATAAGCCAAAAGTCACGGCGGTTATCAAAGAAGTCGGCGAATCAAACATCGTTTTACAGTTCCAAGTATGGGTCAATCAATTGGAGGCAGATTTCTCCAAAGCCCGCAGTATCGCCATTCGCGAAACCAAGCATGCCTTAGAAGATGAAGGTTTTACTTTACCCGAGCCCATTTATCAGTTGCGCTTTAACCATAAGCTAGAAAAAGCCTTTGAGCATTTCCAAAGCAGTCAAACGAACGATAAATCACCAGCGGAAACGACGGTAACGCCGCACATTTCTGCAACTGATAAAGCGTCTGATGTATCTTCTGCTACTGGTACTAGCATTGAAGATAAAGATAAGAAACAAGCAAAGGCGCGGGCCAAGCATATCTTACAAGGTCGCAATGCCGACGAAGTACTCGATGCGCGTCCTGACCAGAAACTAATGGAAAAAGTTGAGCAAGAAATTGCCGAAAATTCAGATGAAACCGACCTATTAAGTAACAACAGTCCGCAAGAATAGCCCAAAAGAGTGGCGTTGAAGATTATCTATTAAAAAATGATTACTAACTATAAAAGTCGGCATAAAAAATGCAACGAAACGTCTATCTACCTTTTATCGACATAGACGAGATATTTTTTATGCAAATCAAACATCTGATTATTTTTGCTTTGGCTGGTATCGTTATTCTCGCAGGGTTTAATATGATCAGCGGCAGCCAACGTGAAAAAAATAGAGAAGCGTTAGCCGCTAGTAGTGTCGCAGAACAAACTGACATTAACGTAGCTGAGAGTAATACTTCAGATATCGCAAGTCAGCCGTTAGGGCAGCAGCCAAAAGCTATCCTTGATAAAGCAAGCACGCAGATAGAACAAGCGGAGCAGGTCAGTCAACAACGCCGCGAGCAAATCGCTAATACGCAATAGGAGCTTTAAACCTTAGAGTTATTATTGTTTAGAATTTTAAGGCTGAAATAAGTGGCGTCTTAATAACAGCATCTAATTAATCGCCCTTTAATGAATACAAAAAAAAGACTAACGATAATGTTAGTCTTTTTTTAATCTTAACATTTAGGCAACGTTAGCTTTTTTTGCTGGTGCCTTTACCACGGCTGCTGCTTCTTTTAGAAGGGGGTTTATTCGCCGAAGTTTTGTTAGCAGAGCTCTTACCAGCCGAATTGTTCTTTGGCTGATCGCGTTTGGTTTGATTCATTTGGCTTGCTTGTAGCTTAGCTTTAAGATCAAAGTCGATTTGTAGCAGGTCCATATTAACGCCCGCTACTTTTACGCGAACCAAATCGCCAAGCCCAAATACCGTGCCTCTGTCTTTACCGATAAGCTGTTGTTGCTGCTCATCATAGACAAAGAAGTCGTCGCCAACGTTGGAGATGTGCACGAGACCATCGATATATAAGTCGGTCAAGGTCACAAATAAACCGAAGCTCGTCACAGTCGTCACCACGCCATCGAACTCTTCGCCGACATGATCTTTCATATAATGACATTTGAGCCAAGATTCCACATAACGCGATGCTTTTTCGGCGCGGCGCTCGGTATCTGAGGTTTGCGTGCCAGCATCTTCAAGCGAGAAATCCATTACTGGCTGCTGGCTATTAGTCACTTTCGCTTTAATCGCGCGATGCAGCATTAAATCAGGATAGCGGCGAATCGGCGAGGTAAAGTGGCTGTATTCATCATAAGCCAAACCAAAGTGACCGATGTTGTCAGGCGCATAGTTCGCTTGCATCATCGAGCGTAGCAGCATGCTGTGGATGCTAATCGCGTCAGGGCGGTCTTTGGTAGCTTCGATGATACGCTGATAATCTGCTTGCGTTGGGCTTTCCTCAGGGAAGCTTAAGCCAAAGTTTTTGGCATATTCATGAATGCGCATTGACTTTTCGCTATCAGGCTTATCGTGGTTACGATATAAGACAGGCAACTCATGTTTTAGGGCAAAGTTTGCTGCACAGGTATTGGCAAGCAGCATACATTCTTCGATAAGCTTTTGCGCATCGCCGCGCGTACGCGGTAAAATCGCTTCGATGCCACCTTTTTCATTAAACTTAATATACGTTTCGACTGTTTCAAACTCCATGGCATGGCGTTCTTCACGTTTTTTTAGCAGCAGCTCATACAATTGATGTAAGGTATCGACCGATTTTTTAACATCTTTATTAGCCGTTAATGATTCAGGAACGCTTTTATCTTTTGGATTGGCAAGGTAAGCATTCACTTGGTTATAAGTCAGGCGCGCTTGTGAGTGCATCACACCCGGATAAAACTCGTAGCCTGTGACTTTACCAGCACGCGATATCTTGATATCGGCAACCATACAGAGACGGTCAAGGTTGGGGTTCAAAGAGCATAGGCCGTTAGACAATACTTCTGGCAGCATCGGAATCACGCGATGCGGAAAATACACTGACGTGCCGCGCTCGTAAGCATCTTTATCAAGTGGTGAGTTTGGCGTGACGTAATAGCTTACATCAGCAATCGCTACTAAAACACGATAGTTACCGCCTGAGCGTTTTTCGGCAAACACTGCATCATCAAAGTCGCGCGCGTCTTCACCGTCAATAGTAATAAGAGGTAAATCGCGCAAGTCTGTACGACCTTTCAAGTCTTTTTCGGTCGGCTCTTGATAGCTATTGGCCTGCTGTAATGCCGCTTCGCTAAAGTCTGACGGGATATCATAGTTGAGTAGAGTCGTCTCAATAATCAATTCACGGTCATTATCATCAGATAAGACTTGAGTGATTTTACCAGTGGCAAACTCGTGTTGGTTTGGCCAATCGATAATATCGACTTTGACTGGCGCACCTTGTTTGGCATCTAACGCTTGCACGTTTTCTTCAGTGACGGTAATCGGCTGATGGTTATTTGGGCTACCAAGCTCAACGCAATAACCTTCTTCATCATGCGCCAATGTACCAATAAAATTGTTTTGGCGACGCTCAACGATATCGACAATACGCCCTTCGGTACGACCGCGATTATCCGTAGAGGTGCCAACCGCTTGTACGGTATCGCCATTAAATACCCAGCGCATCTGCTTTTCATGCAAAAACAAATCAGGCATATCGCTCAATATCACAAAGCCAAAGCCTTTAGGGTGAGCTGACACGGTGCCAGTGACGATATCGTGTTCGGTTACAGTACGATAGCGATAAGGACGCCCGTCGCGGTTTACTTGCCCATCGCGCGCCATTGCCTTTAGACGATTGCCTAAAGCATCAAATTGGTCAGGGTCATCAATATTAAAGGCTTTTGCCAATTGTTGATGCGTGACTTCACCGTATTCATTAATCGTACTGAGTATCAGTTCGCGACTAGGAATAGGGTTAACGTATTTTTGTGCCTCACTCGAGGCGTTTGGATCATTCCAACTCATAAATTACCGTATCTATTTTTTAAAATTATTAATAAGTGCTATCTTAACACGAACAACGCCGTAATATCTTAGGTCAATTGTCTTATGTGTATCAGATAGCAAGTAGCTGCTAGCTTGTATCGCTAACAGCCTTCGACATGCGAGCCAATCAAATATCAATATCGACCGTATTTGATTGATTGGTTATCTTTTTAGTATTTAATTCTTTCGATACTTCAAGGACAGTCGTTTGATTCGACTTATCGAGATATTTCTGCGCTTTATCAACCTCGGCTGTCAGAGTATTGACCGTTTGCTTCATATTTTCTAACGCCTCGATTTTATAGTTACTAATCATATCCATCGTTTCATAAACGTTATTGAAGGCGTTTTGGAGTTTATCAAGCTCAATCGTGCTACTGGTTGCCTGCTCGTGAATTTCAAGTGACTGACGTTTGAGCATCGCAGAGGTCGATTCAATCAAGCTGCTAGTGGTTTTATTGAGTGCGGTGATTTGATCGAGTACCAGTTTTTGATTGGTCATTGCTTGAGCAACCACCACTGCCGTACGTAGCGCCGAGATAGTCGTCGTCGTCGCGCGATCCACACCTTTAATCAGCTCTAGGTTGTTTTTACGAATGGTATCAAGAGCCAAGTAACCTTGTACGTTTACCGCCAATTGCGTTAAAAAGTCAGTATTTTTTTGCCGTACATAGAACAACATCTCTTCTTTAATAATACGTGCCTTTTCGGGGTCAGTAGCTTCAACGGCATAAACCTTTTGCTCAAGCTGCTCATCGATTTTTTTACCCACATAAATGTATTGGCGAATCGATTGCATCAGCTCCCACATGTTAACTTTTTCTTGCTCAATCATAGCATTGTCTTTGAGCAGTTCGTCTTTACCGTTATAGAGGCTGGTCACCACGGCGTTAATATGTGATTGCGCTGACTCGTATTGACGGAAATAATCTTGGACTTTGTTACCAAATGGAATCAGACCGAAGAGCTTACGCGAGCTGGTCAGCTCTTTTTTGCTCGGATCCAAATCTTCAACAATTCCGCGCAGCTCGGTCAATGACTTGGCGATAGGTGAGTTATCAAACAAGCTATCATTAAGACTTTTTGCTGGTAAATCGAGCATACGGTTTGACACTTGAGCCGATTCGCGAATTTCTTTATTACCCAAATTATGGATAGATTGCACGTTTTGCTGAAACTCAGCGCTGTGTACTGAGTTGTTAATCACGTGATCGACAAAGGCATCGACTTTAGCATCAAGTTCAGGAATGTGGCTTTCATCCAGCTTAACCATTTGATCCGCTTCGCTTTTTTGAATCTCTTTCACCGGTTCAGGCGCGGTTAAAGTGATGCTTGGCGTTGAGGCGTTTTCGGGTGGGGTCAATTCTTGCATAAAATTTCCTATAATATCTAAAAAATGGGATTCTTTACCGACGACGTTATTTATCAATGACACTATTTATTAACTATTAATTGACATTAACTATTAATTGTTAATGAATAACAGTTTTTGCTAAGCGCTTTTATAGTCGTGGTTTCAATTGTTTTTATTACCCAATAATTTTTATTCGAATGAGATATGTGTGATGAGATAACCTTTAGATTAACTGGTAATGAAAAGGTTGAGAAGATGGGTTTTGTAAACTGAGGTTGATAAAGCGTTTATAGAGGAATTTGGCTTATAGTACTCAGGTTTTTTAATGCATGTATCTACAGATAAATATGAAAAAACCATCAATATCCCGGAGTATATTGATGGTTAAGAGTATAACTATCTATAATAACGAGCTGTCTGTGTTAGTTAATTGATTATATTAACTAACCATCACATCGATTTACAGCCACTACTCGCTATAATCCACAGGTGGATTATTTTTTCTTAGTAGGCCCAAGCAGCATACCCATTTGACGGCCTTCCATCTTAGGATACTGTTCGACGTTTGAGATATCAGCGGTATCTTCAATGATACGATCAAGTTGTTTACGTCCAATCTCTTGGTGCGCCATTTCGCGACCACGGAAACGGATACTGATTTTAACTTTATCTTGGTTTTCCAAGAAGCTGACGATTTTTTTCAGCTTAACTTGATAATCCGCCTCTTCAGTACTAGGACGTAGCTTCATCTCTTTTAGCTGGGTCTGTTTTTGATTCTTCTTCGCTTCTTTCGCTTTCTGCTTTTGATCATAGAGGAAATGTTTATAATCCATGATTTTGCATACTGGCGGCTTGGCTTCAGGAACCAATTCGACCAAATCTAGATTTTCATCACGCGCCGCTTTCATCGCGGTTTCGATATCGACCACGCCCATTTGTTCGCCATCTTCTTTAACCAAACGGACTTCTTTAGCATTGATATCTTCGTTGATGTTCAAACGGTTTGACTGTTTAATAGGTATTACTCCTCATCTGTTTTTGGGGTCTGTCGGCCTTTTTTGCTGACAGCAGTCTGTACTAAGCTAATAAATTCTGCAACACTCATGACGCCGAGGTTTTCACCTTCACGAGTTCGGACGTTGACACTGCCCGTTTCGACCTCTTTATCCCCTAATACTAGCATATAGGGAACGCGTTCTAATGTTTTCTCTCGTATCTTAAATCCAATCTTTTCGTTACGCAAGTCACTCGTCGCTCGCAAACCTGCATTTTTTAGCTCACGGACCACATTTTCACAAGCATCGGCTTGTTTATCAGTGATATTCATCACCGCCACCTGTTGCGGCGCAAGCCACACTGGCATCCAACCGGCGTAGTTTTCGATCAAGATACCGATAAAACGCTCAAACGAGCCTAAGATTGCACGGTGTAGCATGATTGGGGTTTCACGCTCGTTTTGCTCATTGACGAATTCGGCATCAAGGCGCTCAGGCATATTTGGATCAACCTGTATCGTACCGCACTGCCAGACACGACCCAATGAATCCTTTAGACTAAACTCAATCTTTGGACCATAAAATGCGCCTTCACCCGGTAGATATTCCCAATCAAGACCTGAGCTATCTAGGGCATCTGCCAAGGCTTTTTCGGCAAAATCCCAAGATTCATCGCTACCAACGCGTTTTTCAGGACGGGTTGAGAGCTTCATAATGATATTATCAAAACCAAAGTCTTCATACACCGCAAGGGTAAGCTTAATAAAATCCGCGACTTCTTGCTGAATTTGCGCTTGCGTACAGAAAATATGCGCATCATCTTGCGTGAAACCACGTACACGCATCAAACCATGCAATGAACCAGATGGTTCGTTACGATGGCACGAGCCAAACTCCGCCATACGTAGCGGCAGCTCACGGTAAGACTTTAAGCCTTGGTTAAATACTTGCACGTGACATGGGCAGTTCATTGGTTTTACGGCATAATCACGGTTTTCGCTCGAAGTGGTAAACATATTGGTGGCATAGTTGCCCCAATGGCCTGAACGTTCCCACAAGCTGCGATCGACGATTTGCGGCGTTTTGATTTCCTCATAACCATGGTCATGCTGCACTTTACGCATATATTGCTCAAGTACTTGATAAATCGTCCAACCATTGGCATGCCAAAACACCATGCCCGGCGCTTGCTCTTGCATATGAAACAGATTTAACGCTTTACCAATCTTACGATGGTCACGTTTTTCTGCCTCTTCAATACGTTGGATATAGGCTTTTAAATCTTTTTTATCTGCCCACGCCGTACCATAGATACGTTGTAGCTGTTCGTTCTTAGCATCACCGCGCCAATAAGCGCCTGACATTTTGGTCAGTTTAAATACTTTTAAGAAGCGCGTATTTGGCACGTGTGGACCACGGCACATATCGACATATTCTTGATGATGATACAGACCAAAGGCTTCTTCGCCAGGCATGTCATTGATCAATTTCAGCTTATAATCTTCGCCGCGCTCTTCAAAAATCTTGATGACTTCATCGCGAGGGGTCATTTTTTTGATGACATCATAATCTTGCTTAATCAGCTCCATCATGCGTTTTTCAATTTTTTCCATGTGCTCAGGGGTAAATGGCGTCTCACTATAGATGTCATAATAAAAGCCATCTTCGATAACAGGACCGATGACCATTTTTACGTCAGGATAAAGCTGTTTTACCGCATGACCTAACAAGTGGGCACATGAGTGGCGAATGATATCGACGCCATCAGCGTCTTTTGGCGTCACGATTTCAACTTTTGCATCGGCAACGATAGGGTCGTGTGCATCTACTAAATGACCATCAACGCGTCCCGCGACCGTCGCCTTCGCCAAGCCCGCTCCAATACTTTGCGCCACTTCCATGACCGTTGTATTGCCTTCAAAGTTTTTTACGCTACCATCAGGTAAAGTAATCGCTACCATAATCTATTCACCTTTTTGGGTCCGTTGGCAGTGATGATTGCAACCATCAATCATATAACCGTAAGATCACGTCAATTATATCTAACCACTATGATATGTTGGATATGTTGTAAGAAATGAGCATTAACTACAAGCACTGAGCTAAAATTTATCTTATATATTATGCTAATTAAGTAGCTATCTAATAACTGATCATCAAATCGCTATAATATAGAATAAGTTGCTTGTTCATAAGAGTAAGTAGGAGTGCCATGCAGTAATGTCATAGAAGCCGTTATTATAGCAAACGCTGTCTATTAACACTAGACAGCCGCGACGAAGTCAGCTTCCCTATATAGGTACGCTTAATGTCAATATCAATAGTGACGAATATATCTATAGATACATCTGCTATAACAAAAAAATCTAGGGTTTATAAATGTCCAATTGAGCTTACTAATAAGCTTCGTAGCAAATAATAATTAAACATTAAGGCATGTCTAGAGAATAATCTTCTTTGGTTTAATATCTGATTTTTACTAAGCTATTGAAAAATATGGTTTGTTTACCGTCTTCTAAAATAAATTAAGAAATCTATCGAAAATCGGTTGACACCCAGTTCAAACCGTCTATAATACGCACCTCATTAGGGAGAACCGGAGTTACTTATATGTGGATTTACATATAACAAACCTGGCTAACCCATTGAAACAAATTATAAAAAAGCTTGACAAACCAAATCATTATGATATGATAGTCGGCTCGCTAGATAGGATAAGTTCTTAGCTTAAACTGACTAGCAAAGAGAAAAACCCTATATATCAGTTACTGGACGACAGTAACTTGACACTATTTAAAAGCATAACTAAAGAACAACTTGTGTGGATTTTTGCTGATTCAGAATGCTAAAAAATAAAGTTGGTTTTACTCTCTTTTCGGGAGTCATTCTAACTATAAAAATTATCATTTAAGACAGCAAGAAAACTCAAAGTTAATTCATTATATGAAACATACGAGAGCGTAATTGCCAGATTAAATGAGCCAAGTTTCGAAGTCTCTTTAAAGGACTTCATGCAAGATTAAACTGAAGAGTTTGATCATGGCTCAGATTGAACGCTGGCGGCAGGCTTAACACATGCAAGTCGAGCGGTAACAGGAGAAGCTTGCTTCTCGCTGACGAGCGGCGGACGGGTGAGTAATACTTAGGAATCTACCTAGTAGTGGGGGATAGCTCGGGGAAACTCGAATTAATACCGCATACGACCTACGGGAGAAAGGGGGCAACTTGTTGCTCTCGCTATTAGATGAGCCTAAGTCGGATTAGCTAGATGGTGGGGTAAAAGCCTACCATGGCGACGATCTGTAGCTGGTCTGAGAGGATGATCAGCCACACCGGGACTGAGACACGGCCCGGACTCCTACGGGAGGCAGCAGTGGGGAATATTGGACAATGGGGGCAACCCTGATCCAGCCATGCCGCGTGTGTGAAGAAGGCCTTTTGGTTGTAAAGCACTTTAAGCAGTGAAGAAGACTCCATGGTTAATACCCATGGACGATGACATTAGCTGCAGAATAAGCACCGGCTAACTCTGTGCCAGCAGCCGCGGTAATACAGAGGGTGCAAGCGTTAATCGGAATTACTGGGCGTAAAGCGAGCGTAGGTGGCTTGATAAGTCAGATGTGAAAGCCCCGGGCTTAACCTGGGAACGGCATCTGATACTGTTAGGCTAGAGTAGGTGAGAGGAAGGTAGAATTCCAGGTGTAGCGGTGAAATGCGTAGAGATCTGGAGGAATACCGATGGCGAAGGCAGCCTTCTGGCATCATACTGACACTGAGGTTCGAAAGCGTGGGTAGCAAACAGGATTAGATACCCTGGTAGTCCACGCCGTAAACGATGTCTACTAGTCGTTGGGTCCCTTGAGGACTTAGTGACGCAGCTAACGCAATAAGTAGACCGCCTGGGGAGTACGGCCGCAAGGTTAAAACTCAAATGAATTGACGGGGGCCCGCACAAGCGGTGGAGCATGTGGTTTAATTCGATGCAACGCGAAGAACCTTACCTGGTCTTGACATATCTAGAATCCTGCAGAGATGCGGGAGTGCCTTCGGGAATTAGAATACAGGTGCTGCATGGCTGTCGTCAGCTCGTGTCGTGAGATGTTGGGTTAAGTCCCGCAACGAGCGCAACCCTTGTCCTTAGTTACCAGCGGTTTGGCCGGGAACTCTAAGGATACTGCCAGTGACAAACTGGAGGAAGGCGGGGACGACGTCAAGTCATCATGGCCCTTACGACCAGGGCTACACACGTGCTACAATGGTAGGTACAGAGGGCAGCTACACAGCGATGTGATGCGAATCTCAAAAAGCCTATCGTAGTCCAGATTGGAGTCTGCAACTCGACTCCATGAAGTAGGAATCGCTAGTAATCGCGGATCAGAATGCCGCGGTGAATACGTTCCCGGGCCTTGTACACACCGCCCGTCACACCATGGGAGTTGATTGCACCAGAAGTGGTTAGCCTAACCTTTTAGGAAGGCGATCACCACGGTGTGGTTGATGACTGGGGTGAAGTCGTAACAAGGTAGCCGTAGGGGAACCTGCGGCTGGATCACCTCCTTATAGACAGCATTCGGTCAGCAAGAATTCACAACAAGTTGTTCTTTAGTTTAAGCTTACGTTTATACAAGCGTAATTTGGGTCTGTAGCTCAGCTGGTTAGAGCACCGTGTTGATAACGCGGGGGTCAGTGGTTCAAGTCCACTTAGACCCACCATTTATATATGGGGCCATAGCTCAGTTGGTAGAGCGCCTGCCTTGCACGCAGGAGGTCAACGGTTCGACTCCGTTTGGCTCCACCACTATAAACGCAGTAAGCTTTGAATGCTAATAAATGAATAGGTATCAAACAGAAACAAGTGATTCCAATATAGCGATATATTATCTGATTACTTCTTTCTGTTTTATACGGAAACTTACTACTCGACGAGAGAGTAAGAACTATTTAAAAACATAGATATGAGTCTGGGTTAGAGTGGCGTGTTCACGCGACACTCTAACCTTAAGAAATCCTCTTTTAACGACATTGTTTGTTATCCCAAAGAGGATTTCTTAAAAAAGTAAAGAGAACTGAATCAAGCGTAAACATAGGTGATATCGTTATCATAATTAGATTGTATGACACTTAGAAGTCGAAAGACTACTTGGGGTTGTATGGTCAAGTAATGAAGCGCACATGGTGGATGCCTTGGCAGTCAGAGGCGATGAAAGACGTGACAGCCTGCGATAAGCTTCGGGGAGGCGGCAATATCCTGTGATCCGGAGATTTCTGAATGGGGAAACCCACCTAGCATAAGCTAGGTATCTTATATTTATATAAGAGGCGAACGAGGGGAAGTGAAACATCTCAGTACCCTTAGGAATAGACATCAATTGAGATTCCCCTAGTAGCGGCGAGCGAACGGGGAGAAGCCGATTAGTACTAATGTAGAAGAACAGCGTGGGAAAGCTGACCGTAGTAGGTGATAGTCCTGTATTCGAAACATTAGCATTAACATATTAAGTAGAGCGGGGCACGAGAAATCCTGTTTGAAGATGGGGGGACCATCCTCCAAGGCTAAATACTCCTGACTGACCGATAGTGAACCAGTACCGTGAGGGAAAGGCGAAAAGAACCCCTGTGAGGGGAGTGAAATAGAACCTGAAACCGTGTGCGTACAAGCAGTGGGAGCCTTAATTTATTAGGGTGACCGCGTACCTTTTGTATAATGGGTCAGCGACTTATATTCTGTAGCAAGGTTAACCGTTTAGGGGAGCCGTAGGGAAACCGAGTCTTAATAGGGCGATTAGTTGCAGGGTATAGACCCGAAACCGAGTGATCTATCCATGAGCAGGTTGAAAGTGCCGTAACAGGCACCGGAGGACCGAACCCACTGTCGTTGAAAAGCCAGGGGATGACTTGTGGATAGGGGTGAAAGGCTAATCAAACTCGGTGATAGCTGGTTCTCCCCGAAAGCTATTTAGGTAGCGCCTCGGACGAACACCATTGGGGGTAGAGCACTGTTTCGGCTAGGGGGTCATACCGACTTACCAAACCGATGCAAACTCCGAATACCGATGAGTGATATCCGGGAGACACACAGTGGGTGCTAACGTCCATTGTGGAGAGGGAAACAACCCAGACCGCCAGCTAAGGCCCCAAATTCCTAGTTAAGTGGGAAACGAGGTGGGAAGGCATAGACAGCTAGGAGGTTGGCTTAGAAGCAGCCATCCTTTAAAGAAAGCGTAATAGCTCACTAGTCGAGTCGGCCCGCGCGGAAGATGTAACGGGGCTCAAACTAGGAGCCGAAGCTGCGGATTTGAATTTGTTTTCAAGTGGTAGGGGAGCGTTGTGTAAGCCTGTGAAGGTGTGTTGTAAAGCATGCTGGAGGTATCACAAGAGCGAATGCTGACGTGAGTAACGATAATGCGAGTGAAAAGCTCGCACGCCGGAAGATCAAGGGTTCCAGTCCAACGTTAATCGGGGCTGGGTGAGTCGACCCCTAAGGCGAGGCCGAAAGGCGTAGTCGATGGGAAATCGGTTAATATTCCGATACTTGTTTATAATGCGATGGAGGGACGGAGTAGGTTATGTCAGCCTGGCGTTGGTTGTCCAGGTGAAAGGATGTAGGCTTACAGTTTAGGCAAATCCGGACTGTAATACGGCTGAGATCTGATAGCAAGCGGTACTTGTACCGCGAAGTGGCAAATACCATGCTTCCAGGAAAAGCTTCTAAGCAATAGTTATAAACGAATCGTACCCTAAACCGACACAGGTGATCAGGTAGAGAATACCAAGGCGCTTGAGAGAACTCTGCTGAAGGAACTAGGCAAAATGGTACCGTAACTTCGGGAGAAGGTACGCTGCCGATGGTGATAGGACTTGCTCCTTGAGCTGTTGGCAGTCGCAGATACCAGGCTGCTGCAACTGTTTATTAAAAACACAGCACTCTGCAAACACGAAAGTGGACGTATAGGGTGTGATGTCTGCCCGGTGCTGGAAGGTTAATTGATGGGGTTAGCGTATGCGAAGCTCTTGATCGAAGCCCCAGTAAACGGCGGCCGTAACTATAACGGTCCTAAGGTAGCGAAATTCCTTGTCGGGTAAGTTCCGACCTGCACGAATGACATAATGATGGCAGCGCTGTCTCCAGCAGAGACTCAGTGAAATCGAAATCGCAGTGAAGATGCTGTGTACCCGCGGCTAGACGGAAAGACCCCGTGAACCTTTACTACAGCTTTACATTGAACTTTGACCTGACTTGTGCAGGATAGGTGGGAGGCTTTGAAGCCGAGACGCTAGTCTTGGTGGAGCCATCCTTGAAATACCACCCTGGTCATGTCGGGGTTCTAACTCAGGTATAACAATACCGAGGACAATGTATGGTGGGTAGTTTGACTGGGGCGGTCTCCTCCTAAAGAGTAACGGAGGAGTACGAAGGTGCGCTCAGAACGGTCGGAAATCGTTCATAGAGTATAAAGGCAAAAGCGCGCTTAACTGCGAGACCCACAAGTCGAGCAGGTACGAAAGTAGGTCTTAGTGATCCGGTGGTTCTGTATGGAAGGGCCATCGCTCAACGGATAAAAGGTACTCTGGGGATAACAGGCTGATACCGCCCAAGAGTTCATATCGACGGCGGTGTTTGGCACCTCGATGTCGGCTCATCTCATCCTAGGGCTGAAGCAGGTCCTAAGGGTATGGCTGTTCGCCATTTAAAGAGGTACGCGAGCTGGGTTTAGAACGTCGTGAGACAGTTCGGTCCCTATCTACCGTGGGCGTTGGAAATTTGAGAGGATCTGCTCCTAGTACGAGAGGACCAGAGTGGACGAACCACTGGTGTTCGGGTTGTCATGCCAATGGCATTGCCCGGTAGCTACGTTCGGATGGGATAACCGCTGAAAGCATCTAAGCGGGAAGCCCACCTCAAGATTAGATTTCCCTAAAGAGCCGTTCAAGACTAGGACGTTGATAGGCAGGGTGTGGAAGCACAGCGATGTGTGTAGCTAACCTGTACTAATTGCTCGTTTGGCTTGACCATACAACACCCAAGTGGTTTGTATCAAGTCTAATTATTTCGATATCACCTTAATCCTTGATTCAGTTGGATTAAGATGACACTAGTCATTAAACACACAGACTCATATCTAACCCCCTTTGCTGACGACAATAGCATGATGGCACCACCTGATCCCTTCCCGAACTCAGAAGTGAAACATCATCGCGCCAATGGTAGTGTGGCCCCGGCCATGTGAGAGTAGGTCATCGTCAGCTCTCTATTCCTAAAGCCCCCTAACTTAATTGTTAGGGGGCTTTTTTTTGGCTGCTTTAAGCTAAATAATTATTAATCCAATGACTGGACGTTTTTTCTTTCATAAGGCTCAATATTAGCTATTATTCGTGTATATATATCCGGCTTAAAAATATTATATCCTAATGAAGTAATAGCTTGATGACGTTTTTCTAAAAAACTAATGCTCTATTCAACTTATTTAAAGTGATGTATTTCAATAAGTTGTAATATATATAAAATAAAAATTGATATTAGCTTGACCCCCTACTAAAAGCGCGTATAATGCCACCCAGTCGAAAGGGAAGGGCGTTTAGAAAGTGTTTTGGCACTGAATTAACATCCATTAGCGAGAAAGAACACATCAAACTACTACTAAGTAGGCTGGTAAAAATTTCAAACTAAATAAAAATAACTTCTTGACTAATTAAAATAAGCGTCTATAATACGCACCTCATTAGGGAGAACCGGAGTTACTTATATGTGGATTTACATATAACAAACCTGGCTAACCCATTGAAACAAATTATAAAAAAGCTTGACAAACCAAATCATTATGATATGATAGTCGGCTCGCTAGATAGGATAAGTTCTTAGCTTAAACTGACTAGCAAAGAGAAAAACCCTATATATCAGTTACTGGACGACAGTAACTTGACACTATTTAAAAGCATAACTAAAGAACAACTTGTGTGGATTTTTGCTGATTCAGAATGCTAAAAAATAAAGTTGGTTTTACTCTCTTTTCGGGAGTCATTCTAACTATAAAAATTATCATTTAAGACAGCAAGAAAACTCAAAGTTAATTCATTATATGAAACATACGAGAGCGTAATTGCCAGATTAAATGAGCCAAGTTTCGAAGTCTCTTTAAAGGACTTCATGCAAGATTAAACTGAAGAGTTTGATCATGGCTCAGATTGAACGCTGGCGGCAGGCTTAACACATGCAAGTCGAGCGGTAACAGGAGAAGCTTGCTTCTCGCTGACGAGCGGCGGACGGGTGAGTAATACTTAGGAATCTACCTAGTAGTGGGGGATAGCTCGGGGAAACTCGAATTAATACCGCATACGACCTACGGGAGAAAGGGGGCAACTTGTTGCTCTCGCTATTAGATGAGCCTAAGTCGGATTAGCTAGATGGTGGGGTAAAAGCCTACCATGGCGACGATCTGTAGCTGGTCTGAGAGGATGATCAGCCACACCGGGACTGAGACACGGCCCGGACTCCTACGGGAGGCAGCAGTGGGGAATATTGGACAATGGGGGCAACCCTGATCCAGCCATGCCGCGTGTGTGAAGAAGGCCTTTTGGTTGTAAAGCACTTTAAGCAGTGAAGAAGACTCCATGGTTAATACCCATGGACGATGACATTAGCTGCAGAATAAGCACCGGCTAACTCTGTGCCAGCAGCCGCGGTAATACAGAGGGTGCAAGCGTTAATCGGAATTACTGGGCGTAAAGCGAGCGTAGGTGGCTTGATAAGTCAGATGTGAAAGCCCCGGGCTTAACCTGGGAACGGCATCTGATACTGTTAGGCTAGAGTAGGTGAGAGGAAGGTAGAATTCCAGGTGTAGCGGTGAAATGCGTAGAGATCTGGAGGAATACCGATGGCGAAGGCAGCCTTCTGGCATCATACTGACACTGAGGTTCGAAAGCGTGGGTAGCAAACAGGATTAGATACCCTGGTAGTCCACGCCGTAAACGATGTCTACTAGTCGTTGGGTCCCTTGAGGACTTAGTGACGCAGCTAACGCAATAAGTAGACCGCCTGGGGAGTACGGCCGCAAGGTTAAAACTCAAATGAATTGACGGGGGCCCGCACAAGCGGTGGAGCATGTGGTTTAATTCGATGCAACGCGAAGAACCTTACCTGGTCTTGACATATCTAGAATCCTGCAGAGATGCGGGAGTGCCTTCGGGAATTAGAATACAGGTGCTGCATGGCTGTCGTCAGCTCGTGTCGTGAGATGTTGGGTTAAGTCCCGCAACGAGCGCAACCCTTGTCCTTAGTTACCAGCGGTTTGGCCGGGAACTCTAAGGATACTGCCAGTGACAAACTGGAGGAAGGCGGGGACGACGTCAAGTCATCATGGCCCTTACGACCAGGGCTACACACGTGCTACAATGGTAGGTACAGAGGGCAGCTACACAGCGATGTGATGCGAATCTCAAAAAGCCTATCGTAGTCCAGATTGGAGTCTGCAACTCGACTCCATGAAGTAGGAATCGCTAGTAATCGCGGATCAGAATGCCGCGGTGAATACGTTCCCGGGCCTTGTACACACCGCCCGTCACACCATGGGAGTTGATTGCACCAGAAGTGGTTAGCCTAACCTTTTAGGAAGGCGATCACCACGGTGTGGTTGATGACTGGGGTGAAGTCGTAACAAGGTAGCCGTAGGGGAACCTGCGGCTGGATCACCTCCTTATAGACAGCATTCGGTCAGCAAGAATTCACAACAAGTTGTTCTTTAGTTTAAGCTTACGTTTATACAAGCGTAATTTGGGTCTGTAGCTCAGCTGGTTAGAGCACCGTGTTGATAACGCGGGGGTCAGTGGTTCAAGTCCACTTAGACCCACCATTTATATATGGGGCCATAGCTCAGTTGGTAGAGCGCCTGCCTTGCACGCAGGAGGTCAACGGTTCGACTCCGTTTGGCTCCACCACTATAAACGCAGTAAGCTTTGAATGCTAATAAATGAATAGGTATCAAACAGAAACAAGTGATTCCAATATAGCGATATATTATCTGATTACTTCTTTCTGTTTTATACGGAAACTTACTACTCGACGAGAGAGTAAGAACTATTTAAAAACATAGATATGAGTCTGGGTTAGAGTGGCGTGTTCACGCGACACTCTAACCTTAAGAAATCCTCTTTTAACGACATTGTTTGTTATCCCAAAGAGGATTTCTTAAAAAAGTAAAGAGAACTGAATCAAGCGTAAACATAGGTGATATCGTTATCATAATTAGATTGTATGACACTTAGAAGTCGAAAGACTACTTGGGGTTGTATGGTCAAGTAATGAAGCGCACATGGTGGATGCCTTGGCAGTCAGAGGCGATGAAAGACGTGACAGCCTGCGATAAGCTTCGGGGAGGCGGCAATATCCTGTGATCCGGAGATTTCTGAATGGGGAAACCCACCTAGCATAAGCTAGGTATCTTATATTTATATAAGAGGCGAACGAGGGGAAGTGAAACATCTCAGTACCCTTAGGAATAGACATCAATTGAGATTCCCCTAGTAGCGGCGAGCGAACGGGGAGAAGCCGATTAGTACTAATGTAGAAGAACAGCGTGGGAAAGCTGACCGTAGTAGGTGATAGTCCTGTATTCGAAACATTAGCATTAACATATTAAGTAGAGCGGGGCACGAGAAATCCTGTTTGAAGATGGGGGGACCATCCTCCAAGGCTAAATACTCCTGACTGACCGATAGTGAACCAGTACCGTGAGGGAAAGGCGAAAAGAACCCCTGTGAGGGGAGTGAAATAGAACCTGAAACCGTGTGCGTACAAGCAGTGGGAGCCTTAATTTATTAGGGTGACCGCGTACCTTTTGTATAATGGGTCAGCGACTTATATTCTGTAGCAAGGTTAACCGTTTAGGGGAGCCGTAGGGAAACCGAGTCTTAATAGGGCGATTAGTTGCAGGGTATAGACCCGAAACCGAGTGATCTATCCATGAGCAGGTTGAAAGTGCCGTAACAGGCACCGGAGGACCGAACCCACTGTCGTTGAAAAGCCAGGGGATGACTTGTGGATAGGGGTGAAAGGCTAATCAAACTCGGTGATAGCTGGTTCTCCCCGAAAGCTATTTAGGTAGCGCCTCGGACGAACACCATTGGGGGTAGAGCACTGTTTCGGCTAGGGGGTCATACCGACTTACCAAACCGATGCAAACTCCGAATACCGATGAGTGATATCCGGGAGACACACAGTGGGTGCTAACGTCCATTGTGGAGAGGGAAACAACCCAGACCGCCAGCTAAGGCCCCAAATTCCTAGTTAAGTGGGAAACGAGGTGGGAAGGCATAGACAGCTAGGAGGTTGGCTTAGAAGCAGCCATCCTTTAAAGAAAGCGTAATAGCTCACTAGTCGAGTCGGCCCGCGCGGAAGATGTAACGGGGCTCAAACTAGGAGCCGAAGCTGCGGATTTGAATTTGTTTTCAAGTGGTAGGGGAGCGTTGTGTAAGCCTGTGAAGGTGTGTTGTAAAGCATGCTGGAGGTATCACAAGAGCGAATGCTGACGTGAGTAACGATAATGCGAGTGAAAAGCTCGCACGCCGGAAGATCAAGGGTTCCAGTCCAACGTTAATCGGGGCTGGGTGAGTCGACCCCTAAGGCGAGGCCGAAAGGCGTAGTCGATGGGAAATCGGTTAATATTCCGATACTTGTTTATAATGCGATGGAGGGACGGAGTAGGTTATGTCAGCCTGGCGTTGGTTGTCCAGGTGAAAGGATGTAGGCTTACAGTTTAGGCAAATCCGGACTGTAATACGGCTGAGATCTGATAGCAAGCGGTACTTGTACCGCGAAGTGGCAAATACCATGCTTCCAGGAAAAGCTTCTAAGCAATAGTTATAAACGAATCGTACCCTAAACCGACACAGGTGATCAGGTAGAGAATACCAAGGCGCTTGAGAGAACTCTGCTGAAGGAACTAGGCAAAATGGTACCGTAACTTCGGGAGAAGGTACGCTGCCGATGGTGATAGGACTTGCTCCTTGAGCTGTTGGCAGTCGCAGATACCAGGCTGCTGCAACTGTTTATTAAAAACACAGCACTCTGCAAACACGAAAGTGGACGTATAGGGTGTGATGTCTGCCCGGTGCTGGAAGGTTAATTGATGGGGTTAGCGTATGCGAAGCTCTTGATCGAAGCCCCAGTAAACGGCGGCCGTAACTATAACGGTCCTAAGGTAGCGAAATTCCTTGTCGGGTAAGTTCCGACCTGCACGAATGACATAATGATGGCAGCGCTGTCTCCAGCAGAGACTCAGTGAAATCGAAATCGCAGTGAAGATGCTGTGTACCCGCGGCTAGACGGAAAGACCCCGTGAACCTTTACTACAGCTTTACATTGAACTTTGACCTGACTTGTGCAGGATAGGTGGGAGGCTTTGAAGCCGAGACGCTAGTCTTGGTGGAGCCATCCTTGAAATACCACCCTGGTCATGTCGGGGTTCTAACTCAGGTATAACAATACCGAGGACAATGTATGGTGGGTAGTTTGACTGGGGCGGTCTCCTCCTAAAGAGTAACGGAGGAGTACGAAGGTGCGCTCAGAACGGTCGGAAATCGTTCATAGAGTATAAAGGCAAAAGCGCGCTTAACTGCGAGACCCACAAGTCGAGCAGGTACGAAAGTAGGTCTTAGTGATCCGGTGGTTCTGTATGGAAGGGCCATCGCTCAACGGATAAAAGGTACTCTGGGGATAACAGGCTGATACCGCCCAAGAGTTCATATCGACGGCGGTGTTTGGCACCTCGATGTCGGCTCATCTCATCCTAGGGCTGAAGCAGGTCCTAAGGGTATGGCTGTTCGCCATTTAAAGAGGTACGCGAGCTGGGTTTAGAACGTCGTGAGACAGTTCGGTCCCTATCTACCGTGGGCGTTGGAAATTTGAGAGGATCTGCTCCTAGTACGAGAGGACCAGAGTGGACGAACCACTGGTGTTCGGGTTGTCATGCCAATGGCATTGCCCGGTAGCTACGTTCGGATGGGATAACCGCTGAAAGCATCTAAGCGGGAAGCCCACCTCAAGATTAGATTTCCCTAAAGAGCCGTTCAAGACTAGGACGTTGATAGGCAGGGTGTGGAAGCACAGCGATGTGTGTAGCTAACCTGTACTAATTGCTCGTTTGGCTTGACCATACAACACCCAAGTGGTTTGTATCAAGTCTAATTATTTCGATATCACCTTAATCCTTGATTCAGTTGGATTAAGATGACACTAGTCATTAAACACACAGACTCATATCTAACCCCCTTTGCTGACGACAATAGCATGATGGCACCACCTGATCCCTTCCCGAACTCAGAAGTGAAACATCATCGCGCCAATGGTAGTGTGGCCCCGGCCATGTGAGAGTAGGTCATCGTCAGCTCTCTATTCCTAAAGCCCCCTAACTTAATTGTTAGGGGGCTTTTTTTTTGGGTAGATTTTTGAGAAGTTGATAGTAATGCTTTTTGAGTTAGAATTTATTAGGTGTCAAACATGCATATTAATGTTAAATTTGTTATGTATTTAAATACTTTGGAAATTATTTATTAGAGTAAACTTATAGATATTAAGGAAGACTTTAAATGTATCCCGTTTATGAAATTAGTAGAGAACAAGCTATAAAAATTATTAATATTGAAGAAAACTTTCTTAATGATGTTAAAGCTAAAGAAATAAAGCCAGCTAAGTTATCCGAAACTGTATCAGCATTTGCTAACGCAGGTGGTGGAGATATTTACATTGGAATCTCTGAAAAAGGTAGTTCTAAGATACGTTCTTGGATGGGTTTTAATGATGTTGAAGAAGCTAATGATATAACTCAAGTATTATTCAAATCACATCCATTTGGTAATCATCTAATATTTGAGTTCTTAGAAAATCGTGATTATCCTGGTTATGTGCTTCATATAACTGTGAAGAAGGTCAAAGAAATTGTAAAATCTTCGAAAAATGAAATCTTTGTCAGAATTAATGCGGGTAAATCTAAATTAAGTTCTAACCAAGAGATAGCAAGGCTAGAACTAGATAAAGGGATTACAACTTTTGAAGACGAATGGGTAAATATTAATCCAGAAAGAATAGAGAATAGTATTTCAATACTCAACTTTTTGATTAATGTTGTTCCTAATGCTGAACCTCTAACTTACCTAAATAATCAAGAACTTGTAAAAGAAGAGCAGTGTAAGGTTTCAGGTGTATTATTATTCTGTGATGAACCTGCAATTTATCTGCCTAAAAGATGTAGTATAAAAATAATGCGTTATCGGACAAAGGATGAAGATATTGGTAGAGAGTTTCTTGATGGTGTGCCTATAACTATTGAAGGCGATTTATACAATGTGATTTATCGAGCAGTTGAACAATCTATAAAAATAATAGAGGGTATTCAAAAACTTGGTACCAAAGGAATGGAAAATATTCTATATCCGAGAGAAACTTTACACGAAATAATCACTAATGCAGTATTGCATAGAGATTATAGTATTGCTGCAGACTCACAGATAAGGATTTTTGATAATAGGATTGAAGTGGAGAGTCCGGGTAAATTACCGGGGCATGTTACTAAAGAGAATATACTGGATACTCAAAGTGCAAGAAACCCCACTGTAGTTCGGCTTATCAACAAATTTCCAAACCCACCAAATCAGGATGTCGGCGAAGGATTGAATACAGCATTCAGTGCTATGGAAGCTTTAAGATTAAAACCACCTATTATAATGGAAAAAGAAAATTCTGTTCTTGTTCTGATACCTCATGAACCTCTTGCTTCAGCAGAGGAATTAGTCATAGAATATCTTAAAGAAAATGACGAAATTACAAATCGTATAGCTAGAGATATAACAGGAATTAAAAGTGAAAATACAATGAAAAATGTATTCTTACGCTTAAAAAACCGAGATGTAATTGAACCCATACCAGGTAGAAAAGGTGCAGCTTCTGCATGGCAAATGAAAAACAATTAGTATATCACTTTCAATTACCAGTTAAATTGATAATATTATTATATCCAGCTGTAATGAAGTCGTAATTGATATGTCCAATGATAATTATAAAGAAGCCAAAATATTTTTTATCTCTTTTTTATGTACAGGTAACAGCATTTGAGATAAATGGATAAGCCATAGTTTGATTAAGATTAAATCAGCGCTTTGTTCTCACAAAAAAAGCCCATATTAGCGAACTAATACGGGCTTTAACACTCAATAAAGTAGTTAACAAACTACGCTAACCACTAAGCCCCTTCACCAAACTTACCACTTTGGAAATCAGTGACCGCTTGCATAATTTCTTGCTGACTGTTCATAACAAAGGGACCGTATTGCACAATCGGCTCGCGTAGTGGGCGACCAGTGATTAAAATCACTTTGGTATCCTCACTACTATCGGCTGTAATGGTAACGCCGTCAGTATCAGCATTATTTTCAAGAATAGCCATGGTTTTAGTTGGTACCGTTTCGCCTGCAATTTCTATGGTACCGCGATAGACAAAAGCAAAAGCATTATGGTCAGCCGGAATCGCCTGACTAAAACTCGTTCCTGCTGGTAGATGGATATCCAAATAAGTCGGCTCAGTGATATCGCGTGTGACCGCGCCTTCAATACCATACGATTGACCCGCAATTACCGTGACGTCTACGCCATCTTCCGTGCTATATTTTGGCAAATCGTCACTTTGGAAATCTTTATACCAAGGGTCATTCATTTTGTCTTTGGCAGGTAGGTTAAGCCAAAGCTGGAAACCTTCCATTGCGCCGTTTTCTTGTTCAGGCAATTCTGAATGAATCACACCGCTCGCCGCCGTCATCCATTGGACGCCGCCATTTTGTAATAGCCCTTCGTTACCGGCGCTGTCGCGGTGGCGCATACGGCCAGTAATCATATAGGTAATGGTTTCAAAACCACGATGCGGATGATTGGGGAAACCGGCAACATAGTCTTCTGGATTATGGCTTTTAAAGTTGTCTAACATCAAATACGGGTCAAGACGCTCTTGTAGCTGCTGGGTCAGTACCCGTGTCAGCTTAACCCCAGCACCGTCTTGGGTATCGACGCCAGCGTAAAGGTGTTCAATTTGGCGCGAGTTTTTCACAGTGTCTTTTGTATCAGGCGTGACAGTATGATTCATTATATTATCCTTAAAAACCATTTGGTTTATAAATATTCATTTATTTGTATATAGTGATAATAAAATAAATTTCAATAGGATACTATGTAGTTTTTTTACATTACTACCTTGTAATATTAAGTATATATTAACCTTTCATTTTTGTTAAAATAATCTTCCTGTCTCTATTGACTCATCAAAATCAAAGCCCAATTGCTCGCCTTTACGCTGTCGTAGCTGCTCGATACGTTGCCTACGCCCTGCTATAAGCCTTAGTACTTCGCGGCGCTGTTCGGTCGTCATCTCATGCCATAGCTGGCGCTCAGGACGGCTACGCAGGCAGCCAAAGCAGTAGCCCTTTTTATTGCTTTGGCAAACACCAATGCATGGATTGGCAATCTCGAACAGTTCAAACTGCTGATTCATGGCGGCTCCATCGCTATTACGTTATTCCTTTAACTTGCCCGATTGCTTGTCTCGTCTCACCGTAAATACTATTATGGCGCAAATAGCGAATAATACTGTGCCATTTTATCGTTACTGTTTTTGTGGCGTCAGTGCTATGCTAAGTTTTGCACCGCCATATACAGCAATCATAACAAAACCAATCAGTGAGATTCTACGTGAATATTATTTATATCCATGGCTTAGACAGTGATGCCAACTCTACGAAAGGCAAATTATTGGAGGATTATTGCCAAAAGTATCATCCCGATATCAAGGTATTACGACCTGATTTGAACAAGACTCCTGAGCAAGTTTTTAAGCAAATACTCTCGTTAATTGAACGTTTAGACGGTCAAAATAAAACAGCACAAGATAAGCTAAATAAATCTTCTCATACCGTACTGGTCGGTAGCTCATTAGGCGGTTATTTTTCTACGGTGGTTAGCAATCATACCGGTTGCCCAGCGCTATTACTAAACCCCAGCATCCAGCCGCATATTACTTTGCAGCGGTTTGCCAAAGATTTTGCGCTAAAAAACAATGTTAAAGACGAGGATTTGGGTAAGCAGGTTATTCATGCGACAGCGGGCGGTTGGGATATTACTCAAACAGATTTGCAATGGTTTGCAGCGCACCAACTATCAACCGTTAATTATCCTAATAAAATTGCTGTTCTCATTAAGGAAGGAGATGAGCTGCTCAATCCTGAATTATCTAAACAGTTTTATCAAACACAAGGAGCAAGCGTAACGATGCAAACGGGCGGCGATCATCGATTTAGTGATTTTATTAAGCAATTACCTACGGTGATTGAGATACTGCAGAGTCTCACACGGATTTAACTAAACGACATTATCTGACGTAAGCAAATGAGTATTGACCTTAAGGCTACTGTTTTTCGTTATAATGGGTTAATAGAATTAATCGCACATGAATAATTAAGGATGCATTTGTGAGTCAATATAATGCGCAATCGTTAGAAGTTTTAGAAGGGCTGGAGCCTGTCCGCCGTCGCCCTGGAATGTACACCGACACCACCCGCCCCAATCATTTAGCCCAAGAGGTCATTGATAACTCAGTCGATGAAGCGTTGGCGGGTTATGCGAAAACCATCAAGGTGCAGCTGCATAGTGACGGCTCGCTATCGGTCGAAGATGATGGCCGTGGTATGCCAACCGATATCCATCCTGAATTTGGCCAATCAGGGATTGAGCTGATTTTGACCCGTTTGCATGCGGGTGGTAAGTTTTCGACCTCCAATTATGAGGTATCGGGTGGTCTGCATGGTGTGGGTATCTCTGTCGTTAACGCACTTTCAACGCGAGTTGAAGTAACGGTTTGGCGCGATAGTACGCAGTTCGAGATGGCCTTTGAGAATGGCGCAGCGGTGACCTCTTTAACCGAAACAGTAAGCCCCAATAAACGTAAGCGTGGCACTAGAGTTAAGTTTTGGGCCGATGGTAGTTTTTTTGATACGCCAAAGTTTAATGTTAAGCAGCTGAAACACAATCTAAAAGCCAAAGCGGTATTAGCCGCTGGTCTGACAATTGAGTTTGTCGATGATATCAATAATGAAAAAGTGGTTTGGCAATTTACCGATGGGGTGGTTGAGTATCTAAACGAGCAGCTAGATGGTTTAGAAACCTTACCAGCAGCACCATTTTATTATAATCATGAAGCAAAAGCTGGTGAGCGTGCTGCTATCACCTTTGCTTTGTCTTGGTTGCCGGATGGTGGCACGCCGATTCAAGAAAGCTATGTCAATCTTATACCAACCGCGCAGGGCGGTACGCATGTTAATGGCTTACGTACTGGTATTTTAGAGGCTCTACGTGAGTTCTGTGATATCCATAATCTACTGCCTCGTAATGTTAAATTAACAGCCGAAGATGTCTGGGACGGCGTCAATTATATCTTGTCGCTCAAGTTTTCTGAGCCGCAGTTTTCTGGTCAAACCAAAGAGCGGCTTTCTAGTCGTGAAGCGGCAGGCGCGGTACAAACACTAGCAAAAGATGCTTTTAGTTTGTGGCTCAATCAACATGCCGAGATGGGCACACAGATTGCAGAATTGGCGATTAATAAAGCCGGTCGCCGCCTAAAATCAGCCAAAAAAGTGGCGCGTAAAAAAATCACTCAAGGGCCAGCACTACCTGGTAAATTAGCGGACTGCCGCGGTGATTTACGGGATGGCGCAGAGCTGTTTTTGGTCGAAGGGGACTCGGCAGGCGGTAGTGCCAAGCAAGCGCGCGACCGTCATTATCAAGCGATATTGCCATTGCGCGGTAAGATTTTAAATACGTGGGAAGTGTCGTCAGATACGGTATTATCAAGCCAAGAGATTCATGATATTGCCATTGCCATTGGGGTTGATCCAGCGTCGGATGATTTATCTGAGCTGCGCTATGACAAGATATGTATTTTGGCTGATGCTGACTCTGATGGTCTCCATATTGCCACGCTTATTTGTGCCCTGTTTGTTAAGCATTTTCCCGCTTTAGTTGATGCAGGTCATTTATTTGTCGCGATGCCGCCGCTGTACCGCGTTGATGTCGGTAAAGAAGTACATTATGCGTTAGACGAATCTGAGCTTGAGCACATATTGGCCAATGTACCGGGCAATAAAAAAGCCCAAATTACGCGCTTTAAAGGTTTGGGTGAAATGAGTGCCGAACAGCTGCGCGAGACCACCATGAACCGCGATACCCGCCGATTGGTACAGCTAGATATGGACGATATGATATTGACCAATAGTGTCATGGATATGCTACTCGCTAAAAAACGCGCGTCTGATCGTAAGTCATGGCTTGAGCATAAAGGTAATTTAGCAGTTATCTGATATCAGCAGTGCGCGATCTAACGATATTACTTTTCGCTCACTATATATAAGTAGATAAAAAAGTGAGCTGGTAGGTGATAAAAGCCTATAAAATTCAATGTAGTAGCAGACGCTTAATGGTATTATAGAGGTATCTTTTACTATATGGTGCCGTCATGACATCAAAATTTTTTAAGCGTTCTAAAGCGGCTGCTTCTAATCCTACGCGCTCAAAAGTACTACCAAGTTTGAGCAAAAAGCAGTTAGGTGATTTAGTACCAAAACGTGGTAATAAGTTTGCGCCAAAGATTGGCTCAGCATTATTAAAAGCAGCAGGTTGGCGTACCGTTGGCGAGATTCCAAATATCCCGCAGGCGGTGGTTTTGGCGCTGCCGCATACCTCCAACGTCGATGGTATTTATGCGATACCAAGCTTATTTGCTCTAGATTTAAAAATTAGCATCATGGGTAAGCATACGCTGTTTAAAGTGCCGGTGTTTGCACAGCTGTTAAAGTGGATTGGCGTCATTCCTATTGACCGTGGTAATAAAGGTTCGGTGCTGCAGGCGAGTATTGATAAATTTAAAACTGGCAAACCGCTATTTTTAGGCTTAGCGCCAGAAGGTACACGCCAATATACCAAAGACTGGAAGACTGGCTTTTATTATTTGGCATTAGGTGCCGGCGTGCCGATTTTACCCGTAGCGATGGACTATAAAACCAAAGAAATACGCTTTATGTCGCTCGTCTATCCGACAGGAGATATCGACGTCGATTTGCCAAAAATATATGCGCAGTATCGCGGCGTTGTACCGCGTTATCCTGAGCGATTATCGCAGCCGCTACAGGATATCAATCATTTAGCTGAGTAACGCTTTTGTGATTTTTAATAACGATTGCAACCAAAAGCCTCTGATAGCCCAACTATCAGAGGCTTTTTTAATGTTAAACATTTAAGTTTGCTATTAAGTGGTTCTAGTCGGTGATTGGCTACTAAAAATGCGGCTGCCCATTAGAAGCACTGACTCCGCCATCAACGGGCAAATTAACACCGGTAATCATCGCGGCGTCGTCACTGGCTAAAAAAGTAATGGTAGCGGCAATATCTTCTGGTTTCGCCATCCGCTTAAGTGGGCAGCGGTCTAAGAATTTATCAGTTTTGCTGTCGTTATCTTGAATAGCGGTAGTCATCTCGGTTGCTGTCACGCTTGGATTGACAGCGTTGACGCGCACGCCATCAGCGCCGTGGTCTAGCGCGAGCGTACGCGTTAGGTTGCTGATACCGGCTTTGGCCGCATTATAAGCCGCCATATTCCAGTCGCCACCGACGCCAGACAGCGACGAGACATTGATAATATTGCCTTTACTCGCAATCAAGTGCGGCATGGCAGCCTGACAGACATAAAAAGTGCCATTTAAATTGACATCAATCGCCAATTTCCAATCTTCAGAAGACAGCTCAGTGATTTTCCCTTGCATGGCTTTGCCGGCATTGTTTACTAAGACATCAATTTTGCCAAATTTATCGACGACTCTTTTCATCATTTCTTGTACTTGAGCCTCTACGCTGATATCACAGACGACGGTCAAAAAATTATCAGTATGAATCCAAGTACGATCTTGTGGGAACGCTTTTGCCGTTTCCTCTAGGGTGGCAGCGGTGCGTCCAACTAACACCACATTGGCGCCTTCTTGAGCAAAACGAATGGCGGTTGCGCGGCCGATACCAGAGCCTGCGCCTGTGACGATGACGGTTTTTTCTTTAAAGCGTTTCATGATGTTCAGTCCTTGTTATCATACGAGTGTTATTATATAAATGAAAATATTAAGCAAGCCCATAAGTGCTGTGGCAATTTATAGCCCAGTAAACGCGGTGCAAAGCTGCTAGCTTTTATGTCATCATAACAACTCACTGCGATGAATGCGACTAGGTATAATGGCGTTTATGTTGTTCAATTTATCGCTAAAAGTTATGACAAGGTATAAATTGCTATATTTATTTAATAAGAAAAGGTTGCGGCTGTGTCCAATTTGACTACGGTGATATCTGATGAAGGTTATCTTGGCGATGAGTTAGCCTGTTACCTGCAATCTGAAGTATTAGAGATTGAACTGCTTACTATTCAAGCGCTTGTTACTAGTTATAACGGCCAATATAAGGCGCAAAAATATGACTATCAATTGCCCCTAGGTCAGTTGCAGCTATTAAATCTAAGCATTTATTTACCTGAAGATATTGTCGCAGGACATATTGAAAACGTACGTAAAACGGCTATTGAATCGATTTCGGCATGGCGCAACGACTATTTAACTAGGTACAAAGATAAGATAGAAGCGACGACCTATGCTGCGGTTTTTGATATTCAATTTAGAAACATTTATCAGAACACAAGTAAACGTGTAAAAAATAACCTTATTAGCAATGCGTTTATAGACAGTTTAAGTTCAGAAATACATGCAAGCGAACTGCCATTGCAGCTGTTTGGCTGGCATGATTGGCAATTGATATTAAGGGCATTACATACGCCATGCGAGCTATGGCGATTTTTACAATATCGTTTAGGGCAGTGGCAACATACTGATAATAGCCGTATAGATAGTCTTAAGTCTGAAGAGGCGATGATTGCTGATTTCCTAAATAACCCTGCCGTATTTGCGCAAGCTATCGCTATAGACAACGCGCTGATTAAATATAAGATGCAAGATAAGCCAAATTCCGCCTTGATTGCGATGGCACTAGCGCAAAAAAGTCAGAGTACCACCAGCCAAATGTATCAGCAGCGTATGGCGCAAGCGGCTGTGTTATGGTCGCAAATGATTAGCCAAATGTTAAAGCGGTATAGCGATAATGGGCAAAAAAAGAATAAGCAAGATTTCTCGGCAATAAATCTTGCATATTGGCAGCAGCAAATACTCGATGAGTCTTTGTTTTCACGGCATGAGCTGATTGGTACCTTGTATAAACATCCCAAACAACAACAGCAATTACGAGAACAAGGCTATGTCGTCCATCATCATTCTTATGAGTCTTTAGGTCGGCATTATATGCTGATATTTTATGGGCAAGATGTCAAAGGGCAACATAGTAAACAAACCATACAGCCAAACCTTGCGAAAATCGCTTTGGATGTGGCCACGCGCTTACCGATAGCGGAGCTGCATCACGTGATTGTACTCGGTATAGATTTCATTGATGAGGCGAATGAGACCTTTATCGATATTGATTTATGGATACAGCCAGTTGCTGCCATGAGCCAACGCGAGCGCCAGCTGACCAAACAAATACAGCAGCTGCAACAGCAAAATCTAAACCGATAGTGGGAGCAGAACCAAACATAAAATGCGCTTTGTTCTAGCTATAGTTAAAATATCCTAAAAACGCTACGGTATTGCTGATATAAATTTTTTGTAGCCTCTGTCTGCGCAGGCACAGCAAGCAAGAAAAATTAATATCAGCAGTGAATGATGTATCGATATTGCTTTTCACTCACTATACCTCGTTAGAAATATTTATAAACGCGTATAAAAAAAGACAGCCTAGGCTGTCTTTTTTGTCCTTAAAATATAATCACTGCTTATTTATTATTGGTATCGTCGTATAAACCGCTACCAGGCAGGATGTTATTGTTAGCAATATCATCATCAGTGATACTACCATCATTAACGTTGTTGTTTACACCTGCATTGTTTACACTAGGATTGTTTACGTTAGTATTGGCAGTATTGTTGATGTCAGAAGTATTGATCGTGTCTGTATTCACTCGTGTTGTATCAACGATATCGGTATGAATATCAGGAGTTGACGTAGTCGCAGGCTTAGCCGTTGGCGTATTCTCACGCACTGACGCGGCAACTTTATCTTGCGTCGATGAGTTTGGCGTCAGAGCAGATTTCGCTTTTTCTTCGTCACGTTCTCTGTCCATCTTATCTTGCATTTTACGTAGGAAGCGAGCAGCTGCTTCTTGACCGCCAAGACCAAATGATAGGGCAAATGCAACCGCAACCGCACCTAAAGTTAGACCGAATGCTAAGTTAACGATAGAATCAGCGATACCCATCGCTTTTAAACCCATCGCCAGTACTAGGCCCATGATTAAGACACGTACGATGTTTGCTAAGAACTGTGAACCTTGTTCAGAGCGCTCAACGACACCAGCGATGATATTGGCAAGCCAAAAACCAATGAACAGAATGATTGCGCCCAAAATAATATTGGCACCAAAAGCAATAAACATAGCGATGATGGCTGAGATAGGCTCGAAACCTAATAGATCAGCGGCGGCAATCGCAGCAAATAGCATGGCAAAGAAGATAATAGCATAACTAACCAAGTCAGAAATCTTCTTATCACCCATGGTTTCTTGCAGACCAACTTTCGCAGGTAATTGGTTGATTTGAGTGTTTTCGATCAAACCTTTGATGATGTTAGCGACCATACGTACCACATAGAAGGTCACGATTAAAATCGCTGCTGCCATAAAGATATTTGGCAATGCTTCCATGATTTTGTTCAGCATGTTGGTTGCAGGGCGCGCAATTACATCGATTTTTAGCGCATTTAAAGCGGCAATAATCGTTGGGATGATAACCACTAAAAACGCTAATGAACCTGCAATATTAGGCAAGCTGTTTTGTTCACTTAGACCTGCTTTTGATGCAAGCTTCTGTACATCGAAAGTAGAAACTAAGTTGGTGACAATGCCGCGTACGACTTTGGCGATGATATAACCCACCACGAAGACCACACCAGCAATAAGAATATTAGGAATAAAGCTAAAGATTTTATCAACCATATTGGTCAATGGCGCAAATAAACCATCAAGCTCTAACTGACCAAGTACCATGGTCAATACAACCAAAAGGATGAACCAGTAAACCATATCAGCAATGGTGCTGCTCATTGGTTTTACGCCTGCCTTGGCACTTAAACGCTCATCCATTGATGTTTTCGCTAATGCTGCGTTAATGGCAGTACGCGCAACGGTCGCAATGACCCAACCAATCACACCAACAGCAATCGCGGCGATAAGGTTTGGAATAAAGGTCAAGACTTGATTGACCATATTAGCGAATGGCGCTGAGATAGAATTTAGATTCAGCTGACTTAGCGCGCCTGAAATCGCAATGATGAAAATAAACCAAAAGACGATTTTTGAGATAATGCCTTCTAAATCGTAGCTTTTACCGGTTGAAGAATTCATGCGTTGGTTAAGATTTACTTTTGACAACACACCACGTACAAGGGCAGCGATACCCAGTGCCACAAGCCAACCAATGATAAAAATTAAAATAGCGCCGATGATGGAACCAATAGGGCCACCCAGATAACCGTTGAACGATGTATACATTGGATTCATCCTGTCCTCCTTTAATGATCATGCATTCCTTATCAAATAACCTCTGCTCTACAATATAAGCCTGATTATTGGTAACGAACCCATACCTAATTATTAATATTTTTAATTGATATTATTCAAGAAGTGTTTTTTTATAAGACCCGAGCCAACATTCTGTGCAGATTGTTAACAAAATCTACGTTCTGTTACTTCTTACCTTAACCAATTTAGCTTAGCTGATGTAATGAGGTATTTAAAGACAGAAAGCTTAACGGCTTACTATAGTTGTGTGATAAGTTGTTAATTTGGCGGCGGATATTAACATAGACTGTACATTTGACCGATAATTTCAAGGGAATCGTAGCTCCTAAAACTAAGATTTGCTATGATAGAACAATGTGACATCTCGCCACTATCCTTACAATTTGAGAGTATTCTATGAAAAAAATTACTACCTTAAGCATTAGTGCCCTTGCTAGTGCGATGTTATTAGTTACCGGCTGTAACGCTAGTAATGGCAATAAAGAAAGCGCCAGCAAAAGCGTTTCAGTGACTGAAAAAAGCCCAGCCAATGAAAAAGTAGGTTACAGCTTGGGTTATATGATGGCAGAAGGTAATAAAGAAGCGGTCGGCGATCTGAACCTTGATACCTTTGAAAAAGGCTTCCGCGACGGCTACGAAGGTAAAGATTCAGCATTGACGCAAGAGCAAATGCAAGAAGTGTTGATGACTTATCAAAAAGAACAAGAAGAAAAGTTCGTTAAAGAGATGGAAGGCAAAGCTGAAGATAACAAAACCAAAGGTGCGGCATTCTTAGCAGAAAATGGTAAAAAAGAAGGCGTAAAAACCACCGCTTCTGGCTTACAGTATAAAGTATTGACCGCTGGTACTGGCAAATCACCAAAAGCGACTGACGTGGTCGAAGTCAACTACGAAGGTAAATTGCTTGACGGTACGGTATTTGACAGCTCTTATGAGCGCGGTGAGCCGATTGAATTCCCACTTAACCAAGTCATCGCTGGCTGGACAGAAGGTCTACAGTTGATGAAAGAGGGTGGCAAATACGAATTTTATATTCCATCTGATATCGCTTATGGCGAAGCAGGTAATGCTGGTATCGAGCCTAACAGCACGCTTATCTTTACCGTTGAGCTATTAAAAGTAAAATAAGGCGTTATTAGTTTTTTAACCGCTTTAGTTTAAAGCGGTTAAAAACAATAAAAAGCCCTCTTAGTGTATGAGGGCTTTTTGCTGTACGCTAATTCGGCCAGTCGATGATTAATCGCTAATTACTTATAGTGTTTTTAAATTAAAGTGTTTTTTGGAAGACTTTAGAATTGCGACCGTTATTATATTTTTCACGGCGCGCCTCTGGTAGAGCAGCAGCATCAACTTCCGCAAAACCTTGCTCGACAAACCAATGTGCAGTACGAGTGGTCAGGACGAACAACTTATGCAAACCATGGCTACGCGCTTGTTGCTCCAAAAACGCCAGCAGGTCAGCACCGCGGTTGCCACTACGATATTCAGGATGAACCGCCACACAAGCGACTTCCGCTGAATCTGCATCCAGTGGATAAAGCGCGGCACAACCCAAAATCATACCATCACGCTCAATGACGCTATAGTGGTCAATTTCTTGTTCTAAGCGCTCGCGCGAGCGGCTGACTAAGATACCTTGTTGTTCTAGCGGGGTTAGTAGCTCAAGCAGTCCAACCACATCGTCAATATCAGCACGGCGAATCTCTTCATACGGGTCATGGCTAATCAAGGTGCCAGAACCATCACGGGTAAATAGCTCTTCGAGTAACGCGCCATCTTTGGCATAAGAGATGATATGGGTGCGATGTACGCCTTGACGGCAAGCATTGCTAGCACAGCTTAAGAAGTAATTAATCTCGCAATTTAAATCACGATCGCGTAAAAAGCGGTCGACTTCATTTGGAATCATCTCACGCAACAAGCGGTCGTCATGATTGATGCCGGCTTCTTCGCCTAAGAATATCAGCTTATCAGCACCGAGCGCCACAGCCGCACTAAGCGCTACATCTTCCGCCAATAAGTTGAAAACTTCACCCGTTGCTGAATAACCCATCGAGCCTAAAATCACAATATGGTCATGTAACAGGTTATTTTTAATGGCTTCGACATCGATTGAGCGCACCTCACCAGTCATCTGATAATCAACGCCGTCACGTATTCCATAAGGACGGGCGGTGACAAAGTTGCCCGAAACCGCGTCAATACGCGAGCCGTACATGGGTGAGTTTGCTAAGCCCATCGACAGTTGGGCTTCGATTTGTAAACGAATTGCACCAACCGCTTGTAAGATAGCCGGCATAGCAACACGCGGGGTCACGCGAATATCTTTATGTAAGGGAGAAGTAATCTGCGCATCTTTGAGGTTTTTTTCGATTTGCGGTCGCGCGCCGTGTACCAGTACCAGTTTGATACCCAAGCTATGCAATAAAGCAAAGTCATGAATCAAGGTACTGAAATTGGGATGATTGACCGCCTCACCGCCAAACATAATCACGAAAGTCTTACCGCGATGGGTGTTAATGTAAGGGGCAGAGTTGCGGAACCAGTGTACGTATTCAGGATTAATTTGTGGCATGGCGCTAGTAGTCATAATGGGTGCAATAGTTGTTAGAATAAGAAAAAGAGCGTGACAGCAAAAGCGTGTCGCTAATGAATTACCATAGCAAAAAACACCGTTATGAGCTATCTTTTATTTTAGCCACTTTAATGAATCTTGGTAGCAAATAGATGATATACACAACCTCAACACGGGATTGGTGTACCGCCAAACGCTTTTTGTTATGCTAAGCGCTATTGCTTTAGCACCAGCTTACGCAGATAATTGATAAAAATAACCATGTTGTTGACCGACGCTTTATTAACAAATTGTTTTACCGCTATACTGTTTTACCGATACATTAACTAGGGATAATGAATGTCATGAAGAAAAGTAACCATTTTGCAAACCCATTCAGTGCGTGGAGCGGCCACCGCTTATTTCATGTTGTCGCTGGTACGCTCGTTGGCGTGATGGCAGTGACGCAGGCTTCAGCAATGTTGCCAACGCCAGAGCAAGCCGTTGATAATTCAGTGGCAATCCAGTCGAATGCCAACCCAGTCAGCACTTCAACGGCGCAAGCGGTCAATAGTAAAATCACCGCCTCATTGATTAGTGTTGATGCAAATGGTCAGGAAGTACTGGTTCCAGTCAATGCCAATACGCGCCTGCAGTCAGGGAATGTCTTAGAATATCAAGGCTACTTTACCAATACCAATGCTGATCGCGTACGTAAAATGACCGTCACTATGAGTATTCCTGAGCAAGTAGAATTGCTACGTGCCGTTTCTCCTGACTTCCCTTATGGTAGTGCTGACGGCAACACCTTTGCCCGTATGCCATTACGCGGTAAGGTTGATAATCAATTGCAAGAAATTCCGTTAAAATACTATAAAGCGGTACGTTGGGATTTAGAAGGCGTTGGTTTGAATGATACCGTCGTGGTTAAATATCGTGCACGCGTTAAATAAGTCTGCTTTTTGATATTTATCTAATGCCTGCCGAATCGAAAAGCACCACAGTCTAAGGTCTAGGCTGTGGTGCTTTTTTATAAACAACTTACTAACTCAGATTTGGTAAAATGGCTTTTACCAGCTGAAGGTGCTTTTGAAATTAAAGCGTGGCATATTTACTTGGCAGCTTTTCTACAAGACCTTTTTCTTGCTGGGCTTTGTCTTTCATAAGTTGCTTAATGGCGGCAATCTGCGGGGTGGTGGCTTGCATACCAGCTGTCATTAGCGCGCGTCGTTGGCTGGTATCTAGCGAGCTAATATGACCGATATCGGGGATAATAATAATATCAGCGCGCTCACGTTCACGGCGCATTGCTGTCGAACGCTTGGTGCTTGCTTGGCTAACACTCGTAACATTGGTTGCGTTAGAAAAATTGGTGACGATATTGCTTTCAAGAAAACCCCAAAAACTACTTAATGAATTGATAGTCGGTATCTTATTATTAGCAGGACTATTAGCATTCGCCGCTGTCACATCAACGGCGATGATAATATCGGCCCCTAAATCACGGGCGGTGTCGACTGGTACTAAGCTGATCACGCCACCATCGACATATTTTTTACCAATCTTTTCAGGAATGCGCGGCGCGATAAAAATATTGGGTACGCTGCAAGATGCTTGCACCGCAAGTCCCGCATCGCCACTGCTAAAAATGGCCTTTTTTAGCGTGTGTTTTTCGGCAGCGACGGCGGCAAAAGATATTGGAAAATTTTCTATAGCGCGTCCGCCAACTTTTGCATTAATAAAGTTTTTAAGCTTAATGCCTTCGATAAAGCCTTGATTGGATAAGGTGAAGTCTGTCAATTCGCTATCAGAAGTATTTAACGCCAATTGTTCAAGCTGTTTGGCGTTATAACCACTGGCATATAAGCTGCCAATCAGACTGCCAATACTGGTACCGACCACTAGCGTTGGCGTGATACCGTTTTCTTCTAAGGCTTTAATCACGCCAATATGGGCAAAGCCCTTGGCACCGCCGCCGCCTAAGACTAAGGCGACCTTTGGCTGGTTTTCTATAGGTGCGCCGGTTTCAATAACTGGCGGTAAACTTTGGCAAGCACTAATAAACACGCCCAATATGCCAAGCATACTAAATCGCAGCAAGAATGATAAATGACGATAGCTATTATAATGAGTAGATAAAAACATATGCGAAAATCACCATAGAGCAATAAAGAGGTATACGATAAGCCATTCATCAGTCGCTTACTGAGAAATCAGCTAGACGCCATATCGTTAAATAGCTTAGCATAGGCAAGTCGCTTGTCAGTTATAATCATCATGATTAAATATTTTATAGAGGTTGATGATTATAGCTTTTATAAGACCAAATATACGTTAAATCATAACCATCATTAGGATTATTGATGCCCACATCGGTTAGCCGCACTCCTACCTTGAACTCAGCAGACGCTATAAGGCCTGAGATGCCCGTTTCCGCGCTTGATATGCCGGTGACGGCACTGGCGGGCGTGGGGCCAAAAGTGGCGGAGCAATTGTCCCAGTTAGGTATTAAGCGCATTTTTGATTTGCTGCTGCATCTACCGCGTGATTATGAAGATCGTAGCCGATTGGTATCGATAGCCGATGTGGCGCATGGACAAGCTGCCTTGATTACAGGACGGGTGGTGCATGTCGATACCAAGCGCAGTGGCATGACGGTGGTGGTCGATGATGATACTGGCACGATATCGCTGCGTTTCTTTAAGGTCTATCGCGGCCTTGCGCAAATGATGAGTATTGGCACGCAGCTACAATTATTTGGCGAAGTAAAGGTCAGTCGTTACGGTAAGCAGATACATCATCCTGAATACCAAGTGATCAGTAGCAATGAAGCCATCGTCAATACAGGGTTACAGCCGATTTATCCGAGTGTTAAAGGCTTACATCAAAATAAGCTGCGTACGCTAATTAAGCTTGCGCTGCAAACGGTGCGCACCCAAGGTCTACCGATGACCTTGTTTACGCCTGCTGACTTTGCTGTGGTCGCTGATTTACCGTTAGCACCTTTTGAGCCTGCTAAATTGGCAATGGCAGAAGATGATTTTCCAGACGATATATTCTCAACCCTTGCGCGTCGTGTGCCTGACAATTCAATAAGCAATATTGGCAACACAACTGCAGTTAATGACATGGCTAATCAAAACGTTTATAACCTAACGATATTTGAAGCCTTGGTATTGCTGCATACGCCGCCGACTTATACCGATGCAGGACGACAATATCAGCTGCTTACGCAACTAAGCGCCCGCACTCATGCTGCCTGTCAGCGTTTAATCATTGAAGAATTAACCGCGCATCAACTGAGCCTATTATACCGCCGTCAGCAATTGCAACAGCATAAAGCGCCCAAGTGTACGATGAATAGCCCGCTTGCCGATCAGTTATTTGCCGCATTGCCGTTTGATTTAACCGGTGCGCAGCAACGCGTCATGAAAGACATCACGGCTGATATGGCGACTTCTATTCCGATGCTCCGACTGGTACAAGGCGATGTGGGCGCAGGCAAAACCTTGGTCGCTGCAGGCGCGGCGGGCTATGCACTCGATAGTGGCTGGCAGGTTGCGGTCATGGCACCAACAGAAATCTTAGCAGAGCAGCATTTGGTCAATTTTAAAAACTGGTTTGAGCCATTGGGTATCGGCGTTGGCTGGCTGGCTGGTAAGCAAACCGCCAAGCAGCGCCGCGAAGCGTTAGAAGCGGTAGCAGAAAATACGGTGCAAGTGGTGGTTGGTACGCATGCCTTATTTCAAGAGCAGGTACAGTTTGCTAAACTAGGCTTAGTCATCATCGATGAACAGCACCGCTTTGGCGTTGAGCAGCGTATGGCCCTGACCAATAAGGGCGTGGCCAATAGCACCCCGCATCAGCTCATTATGACGGCAACCCCGATTCCGCGTACGCTGGCGATGAGCGTTTATGGTGATATGGATACATCTATCATTGATGAGCTGCCTCCGGGGCGTACGCCAATTACCACGGTGACGATTGACCGTAACCGCCGCGACGAAGTCATTGAGCGTATTGCGGTCAATTGTGAAGCAGGCAGACAGGCGTATTGGGTTTGCTCATTGGTAGAAGAATCAAGCGTGCTCGATGCGCAGGCAGCAGAAGCGACTTATGAGGACTTAAATGAGCGCTTAGATATTCGCATTGGCTTGGTACATGGCAAAATGAAGTCTGCTGACAAACAAGCCATCATGCAAGAGTTTAAAGCGGGTAACTTAGATTTATTGATTGCCACAACGGTCATCGAAGTGGGCGTTGATGTACCTAATGCGTCGTTAATGGTCATCGAAAACGCCGAACGTTTGGGTTTATCGCAACTACATCAGTTGCGCGGGCGGGTTGGGCGTGGTTCGACCAAAAGCTTCTGCGTACTGTTATATCAAAAGCCGTTATCAGAGACGGGTACGGAGCGCTTAAATGTGCTGCGTGACAGCACCGACGGTTTTGTGATTGCGCAAAAAGACTTGGAGCTACGCGGCCCCGGTGAGCTGTTAGGCAAACGTCAAACCGGTAACGTCGGTTATTATTTGGCCGACCTTATCCGCGATGAGCAACTATTTGCCATTGCGCAGCGCCTAGCGAAACATCTTATCTCTGACCCAACACGTAAAGCGGACGTCAGCCAACTTATCCATCGCTGGATGCCAGAAGCCAGTCGCTATACCAATGCTTAATAATTAACGCTTGCTTAGTAACTGAGCCAATTCTCTGTCATCAACTCTCCTAAAAAAGCCATTATTTTTTTAAAGATAATGGCTTTTTCTTATGGGTTTTATAAGCTATTTATTAGCGCAAATAAACACTCTATTTTTATTTTCATCAACTAATATTGACTCAGCTGTTCTCTAAACTTTCTTGATATGACGATTGAGGTATGGCAGTTTACGGCAGTGAAGCATAACTATGTGCTTTATCTATTTACTAGAATATTCTGCTGTAGATGTATTTTTTGGTGAAAATAAACCTCTAAAAACAGCATATTTCTAGTCGTTTTACCGATTCTAACAGGACGTTAGGATAGGAGTTTGATTGGCTTAATTTTGCCAGCTTTGTCTGATTTGCTTCGTCATTACTGTGCCATTCATGCTTTTAATTAACGGCCTGAATTTTTTACAAGGATGTATCATGAACAAGACGTTAACCCTCGCTTGCGCTATCGCCGCACCATTATTATTCAGCCAATCCGCTGTTGCCGAGTTTGATTATTTCAAAACCGATGGTAGTTTCAAACGCTTTTCTGTTTCGGCTGGTTGGTTGCACGCTTCTCCGCAAGGCAAAGCCAATCCAATGCAAACTACGACCGCTGCCAAAGATGGTACGGTTGCCGATAATGGCAGTGTAAAAGTAAAAACGGTGCGAGAGGTATTGGTGAAAGATCAAGACCGTTTCGGCTTCATAGATGGCACATTAAAGGGTTTAGGAGCGGAAACGGATTTGTCCGACGTTACAATATTAGGTGACGTTTCTGGTACGACCAAAATTAATGGCTTAGAGAGTTGGACCAGTGCTGGTACTGGACTTGAGGCCGATGATGTCGATACGTTTGGTCTGTTATTTAACTATTATATGAATGATCATTGGTCGATTGAGGTCAAAGCCGGTATACCGCCCAAAGTTGATATTTTAGGGCAAGGGCAAGTATATGCACCGCTCTCGGGCAAAGTCAGTCCTAGCGGTATTGCAGGCGGATTATTGGGCGATTTTGATATTTCCAAAAATATTCCCATTACTGATTTAACTCAAGGCGGCGGGGTATCTTCAAGCGCTCGCGCGTGGCTGCCAGCAGCTGGGGTGCAATATCAATTTGGCAAATCTGGGGTCAATAAATTTCGCCCCTATGTCGGCGCAGGGGTGATGTATGCTTATTTTAATGATATCGAGCTCAATGACGGTATTCGTAACGATTTAGAAATGGCTGGTCATCAAATCCAAAATATTAAGGATGGGAAAGCGGGCGCTGCATTAGAAAATGTAAAATCGACTCAGGGCATGAGCGTCGACGTTGAAGCAGACAGCGCCTTTGCACCTATCGTGACAATTGGCGCGACTTATGATTTTAATGACAAATGGTTTGGCGTTGGTTCTGTATCCTATGCAAAACTCGATAGTGATACGACCATCACCGTTCAAAACGATAGTGGTGAAGAGTTGATTCGAGCGAAAACCAACCTTGATATCGATCCGTATATTACCTATCTTGGCGTTGGCTATCGTTTTTAATAAACGAGTTAAGAAACATTAAGTTAGTAGCATCTTGATAAATATAGCGCACATTCTTAGGGATGTGCGTTGTGCTTTTTAAAAGTTAAAAAAGAAGTTTGATTTAGACAAATTTATCAAGCAGTCGTTTTACTTAGTTATCATTTTTATCCGCTTCGCTTTGCCAGTTTTACGCCCATCCTACTATTAATAGAAGCAGACTTACGAAGCTAAAACACGATATATAAAAATAAGATGATGACTTAATATATGCTATCCTCAATAAATTTATAGACTATTGTAATCACAAATAGCCCCTTTTTTAGCTATAATTTTCTAACTTTATACCCTTTCTAATTGCCTGTATTGACAGAGAGTTATCATGAGCGATGTTGAAGACAAACAGCGACCAGTTGAGTCTGAGCTACCACCTTACCGCCAAGCGGATGCACGTGCGCCCAAATCATCATCGAAATATCCTTGGTGGTTATTGCCAGTATTAGCCGTAGTCCTTGTGATTGGGGTTTTGGTCGGTAAGTATTGGGGCGGCGATAAAGATGCGAGTGTTGATTCACCAGCGGCTAACAAGGCACAAAGCGCAAACGCTGACCTAAAGGAGAGCAGCAATCAGCAGGCAGTGCTTTCGGTCGAAACGGTGATGCCAAGCCAAGACAGTATTGGTAATACCTTAAGCGCTGACGGCACCATCAGTGCCAAAGATGTCGCCAATGTCAGCCCTAAAGTAAATGGTGTGGCTATCGAGCAGGTGTTGGTTGAAGAAGGCGATCGCGTTAAAGCGGGGCAAGTCCTGGCGATATTTGATACCGATGCCATGCAGCAGCAAGTCTTGCAGGCGGAGGCCGATGTTGCCGAAGCCGAAGCAACGCTTGCCAATGCAACTGCCGATGCCGCTCGTGTCCTGCCATTGATTGAGATTGATGCCATCAGTAGGCAAGAAGCGGATCGCTATCGTACCTCAAAACTACAGGCAGAGGCGGCATTGCAAGCCTCTAAAGCCCGTCTTAGTACCCAGCGCTTGAGCGTGAAAAATGCCAATGTGGTCGCACCGGTAAGCGGTGTCATCAGTGAAAAAATGGCGGAAGTCGGTATGGTTGCTGGTGGTGAGCCTTTATTTACTATTATTAAAGGCGGTATTTTAGAGTGGCGTGCTGATATCGATCCTAAACTTCTTGGTGAAGTCAGTGTTGGCACGCCAGTGCGCGTCAGCTTGCCAGCCGGCGATTCGGTTATGGGTAAGGTTAATCGTATTGCGCCAACGGCTGATGATAATCGCCAAATCACCATTTATGCTAGCCTTGCTGCAAACTCAAAAGTACGCGCGGGCATGTACCAAACGGGCGAGTTTTTATTGGGTAGTACCAGCGCGCAAACGGTGCCCAATAGCGCTATCGTCAGCAATGACGGTTATGATTACGTGATGCTAGTGACCAATATTAAGAGCCAAGACGGTCAAAACATTGGCCGTATCAAGCAACAACGCGTGAGTTTGGGTGAGCGCTTTGGTGATAGTGTAGCGCTGGCAGAGCCACTACCAGCAGACAGCCGACTGGTAAAGCAGGGCGGTAGCTTTTTAAACGACGGCGACTTGGTACGTGTGGTTGATGGCCTAAATACCGCCAATGATACATCAGTCAGCCAAACTGGCACAGCCACGCAGGCGCGCTCATGAGTTTAAATGTCTCCGCTTACTCGATTAGAAATCCTTTAGTTGCCATCTTGCTGTTTGTGCTGCTGACCTTGGGCGGCATCTACGGTTTTATGCAAATGAAGGTGCAGCAATTCCCCGATATTGACCTGCCAGCGGTGGTGGTGACGGTGACCTTGCCGGGAGCTGCACCATCGCAGCTCGAAAACGACATTGCCAAAAAGATAGAAAATAAGCTCACCAGTATTGAGGGTGTTAAGCATATTCGTACCACCTTACAAACGGGTGCCGCGACCATGGTCACCGAGTTTGTCCTAGAAAAAGACATACAAGAAGCAGTCGACGATGTACGTTCGGCGGTCGGTGAAGTACGTGGCGATTTGCCAGCTGCGGCTAATGATCCCATCATTACCAAAGTCTCAACGGCCGGGTTTCCCGTCGTCACTTACTCGGTTGCCTCTGACAATATGAATGTCGAGGACTTATCTTGGTTCGTCGATGATACGGTCACCAAGCGTTTATCGGATATTCCAGGGGTCAGTACCGTTAGCCGCATCGGTGGTTTGCAACGTGAAATCACCGTTGCCGCCGACCCAATTGCGTTGAGCGGTTTGAAATATCCTATCGCGCAGTTATCAGAACAAATCACTGGTATTCAACAAGACAGCTCAGGCGGTGAAGCGGAAGTAGGTAAAACCACCCAAACTATTCGGGTACTTGGTGCGGTTGAACGTGCCAGTGATTTGAACAATTTACAAGTCGCGGTGCCGACAGGTGGTACGCAAGCGCTTGGACGTATGGCGCAAATTACCGATGGCGCTGCTGACCCAAGCTCGATTGCTAAGCTTGATGGGCAAACAGTGGTGGCATTTAATATCACCCGTTCGCGCGGTGCCAGTGAGGTTGAAGTGATGGAGCTGGTTGACGCCGAGCTTGCCAAGCTGTCAGCCGATGTCGGCAATATCGATATTGAAAAAGTCTATGATCGTGCTACGCCAATCGCTGAGGATTATCAAGCGTCGTTACGCATGCTAATAGAAGGCGGTTTACTTGCAGTCGTCGTGGTGTTTTTATTTTTACGCAATATCCGCGCGACTTTTGTGGCGGCCGTGGCGTTGCCGTTGTCGGTTATTCCTACTTTTCTAGGAATGTATTTATTTGGCTTTAGCTTAAATATTATCTCGTTATTAGCACTGTCATTGGTCATCGGCGTCTTAGTCGATGATGCGATTGTAGAAGTTGAAAATATTATCCGCCATTTGCGCATGGGCAAGACGCCTTATGAAGCGGCAATGGAAGCAGCTGATGAGATTGGTTTAGCCGTTGTCGCGACCACATTTACCTTAATTGCAGTGTTTTTACCGACAGCTTTTATGGGCGGGATTGTCGGGCAGTTTTTCCGGCAATTTGGTTGGACTGCCGCCTTATCGATATTTGCGTCGTTAATGGTCGCGCGCCTAATCACTCCGATGATGGCTGCTTATATATTGCGACCAGAAAAAAAGCATGTCGAAAAACAAAGCGCGCTCATGGATTGGTATCTAAAAGTGGTCTCTTGGACGCTGCATCATCGCTGGATTACCATGGGTGCGACGCTAATATTATTTGTAGCATCACTTGCTTTGGTGAAATTACTACCAACCTCATTTATCCCTGATAATGATATTGACCAAACGCGGGTTGAGATTGAGCTAACCCCAGATGTAGCGCTAGAAGATACCGAACGTGTGGCGGCGATGGCTAGTGAGCGTATATTGGCCATGCCTGAAGTGAGCCATATTTTTACCTCGGTAGGCGAAGCGCAAGCGGCAATGGAGGCCAGCTCAGGCGGCAAAGCTGAAAATATCGCGGGCTTAGATATCGTACTTGCTCCGCGCGCAGAGCGTGCCTCTAAGCAAGAGATTGAACGGCAGATAAGCAGCATGCTCTCAGAAGTACCCGGCGCACGCTTTACGGTTGGTTTATCGAGTGGCGGTGAGACCGGTTATAATTTTTCTTTGACCAGTACCGATCCGCAACTGCTCGAACAAACCGCACAGCAAATAATGGCAGAGATTCGGTCATTACCAAGCGCGGGCGCTGTCACCAGTGACCGCAGTCTACCGCGTCAAGAGCTAACGGTAACTCCAGACAGACTAGCAATGGCCGATAAAGGCGTGACCACGCAAGATATCGCCACCACCTTACGTGTGGCGACTGTTGGTGACTATGAGCAGCGGTTATCTAAGCTCAATCTCGATACACGCCAGATTCCTATCGTGGTGCGCCTGCCAGATATCGCTAAGCAAAACGTCAGTCAATTAGAAGGCTTATATGTGCCAAGTGCCTTACCGCCGGGACAAGGTGTACGAGTAGGTGAGGTGGCATCGTTAAACTTTGGTACCGGACCTGCGCAAATCAGCCGCCTCGATCGTGAGCGGGCGATTAATATCACCGTGCAGCCTGCTAATGGTGAGCTTGGCGACTTGGTGCAAGCGGTAAAAGCCATACCCAGTATGAAGCAGCTGCCGGCCTCTATTACTATTATCGATCAAGGACAAGCCGAAAACATGGCTGAGCTATTTAGCGGCTTTGTGATTGCGATGTCGGTCGGTGTGGTTTGTATCTTAGGTGTGCTGATTTTATTATTTGGGCGGATATTGCAGCCATTTACCATTTTGATGGCTCTGCCGCTGTCTATCGGTGGCGCTTTTGTCGGCTTGGTGATTACCAAAAGTAGTCTGTCGATGCCATCGATGATTGGTTTTATCATGCTGATGGGCATCGCCACCAAAAACTCTATCTTATTAGTCGATTACGCCTTGATTGCTCAGCGCCGAGGTTTGGCGCGTTTTGATGCCATTATCGATTCTTGTCGTAAGCGTGCGCGGCCGATTATCATGACCACCATTGCGATGGGCGCTGGCATGTTGCCATTGGTCTTTGGTTGGGGCGATGCCGATCCTACCTTCCGTCGTCCGATGGCTGCCGCGGTACTGGGTGGTTTGGTCACCTCAACCCTATTAAGCCTCGTAGTCATTCCCGTGGTTTATACCTTGATGGACGACTTATCAGGATGGTTTGGCAAATGGTTGATACCGCATGGTAAAGAGAAGGAAAGCGTCGTTATTGAAAAATAATTTGTGTTGGTAAAGCTGCTAGATCAACCACACGGAAAGTAGTTGATCTAGGGTTTTGCACCCTGTTAATCATAAGGACTAGGATTACGATCGACTTTTAGAATATTGCCTAAACTTAAGGCATAGCCCAAATTAAAGCCATGCTGACTACAACATATCTAAAAACCTAACCGCAAGCATGGCTGTTAATATAAAAATTAGAGCGCTCACGCATAATGCCTGCCAGAGATATTTTTTGTCATCCATAATTAACTACCTTACATTCTTTTATATGAATATAACACGTTAATTATTTTCTAATGCAAAAAAATCACTCAAAATATCATTATTCATAAAACCTTCTGCCACGCTCCTAGTTACCAAGTCCTATTCCATAACCTTGTCTTATCAACGTGAATTTAACTCATCTTAAATTTAAATAGTATCATTTTTATTCATGATTGCGTTCGGGTATGATTTATCTCATACACAAATTTGGTTTTATCTCACACAATGAGAATAGGGTGGCAGATTATCATGAGTAAACAATTTACATATTCCATCTCGAGCATTCGTTTTGATGAAAACTATCATCCGGCAGATAGCACACGTCTGACCACGAACTTTGCCAATTTGGCGCGCGGTGATCAGCGTGAAGAAAATCTACGTAAAACACTAAGAATGATCAATAATCGTTTTAACGCTTTGGCGCATTGGGATAATCCAACCGCCGACCGTTATTCGGTTGAAGTTGATATTATTTCAGCAGATTTAGATATTGAAGGTAATGGCGATACTTTTCCGGTCATCGAAACGCTAAAAACCACGATCGTCGACCATAAAGACAATACCCGTATCGACGGTATGATTGGTAATAGTTTTTCCTCTTATGTACGCGATTATGACTTTAGCGTTGTCCTATTAGAGCATTTCGATAAAAACCCGTCATCGCCACCGCCGGCAGATTTTGGTGACTTACATGGCAAACTGTTTCAGTATTTATTAAATTCAGAAACCTATCAAGCTGAGTTTAATAAACAGCCAGTGATTTGCCTAAGTGTATCGACCAGTAAAACCTATCATCGTACGATTAACCAGCATCCGGTGTTAGGGGTTGAATACCGACAAGACGAATATTCTTTAACTGACGATTATTTTCATAAAATGGGCTTAACCGTGCGCTATTTTATGCCTGCTGGTAGTGTTGCGCCTTTAGCGTTTTATTTTGCCGGTGACTTGCTGACTGATTACACTGACCTTGAGCTCATCAGTGCGATTGCAACTATGGAAACCTTCCAAAAGATTTACCGTCCTGAAATCTATAATGCCAACTCGACGGCGGGACAGGTATATCAGCCCAGTTTAAAATATCAAGATTATTCACTGACGCAAATCGTCTATGACCGCGAAGAGCGTAGCCAAATGGCAGTGAAGCAAGGTAAGTTTACGGAAGAACAATTTATCAAGCCTTACCAAGCTATTCTTGAAGAGTGGGCGGCAAGCTATGATGTGAATGAGAATGTGGCAGACGCATGTGCGGATAAAGAATACGCCGCCTAACTATTTTCAACCTAGATACGTTCAATTTAAATACTATCAATCTAGCTGGAATGAGAATACCAATAAATAAGAAGATAAATGTTATGACACTGCTATTACCAACACAAAAGTTATTACCGACACAAAGATTACTACCGACATCAACCGCTGGCAGCTTGCCAAAACCTTCTTGGCTGGCTGAACCGGAAAAAATTTGGTCACCTTGGGCTTTAGAGGGTGAGCAATTGCTCGAAGCCAAACAAGATGCGTTACGGGTTTCATTGCAAGAACAACTGCATGCCGAGATTGATATTGTCAGTGATGGCGAGCAGACACGTCAGCATTTTGTGACTACCTTTATTGAACATCTTGATGGTGTCGATTTCGAAAAGCGTGAAACGGTTAAAATTCGCAATCGTTATGAGGCAAGTGTTCCGTCAGTTGTGGGTAGCGTAAGTCGCCAAAAAGCTGTGTTTGTTGACGATGCTAAATTTTTACGCTCGCAAACCGATCAACCTATCAAATGGGCGTTGCCCGGTCCAATGACGATGATTGATACCTTATATGATGGTCATTATAAAAGCCGTGAAAAACTGGCTTGGGAATTTGCCAAAATTTTAAATCAAGAAGCGAAAGATTTAGAAGCGGCTGGTGTGGACATCATTCAATTCGATGAACCAGCGTTTAACGTGTTTTTTGATGATGTTAACGACTGGGGTATTGCCACTTTAGAGCGTGCTATTGAAGGTCTAAAATGTGAAACGGCGGTGCATATTTGCTACGGCTACGGTATCAAAGCCAATACCGATTGGAAAAAAACTTTAGGGACAGAGTGGCGTCAATATGAGCAAGCTTTTCCAAAATTGCAGCAGTCAAATATCGATATTGTCTCGCTGGAGTGTCAAAACTCGCATGTACCGATGGATTTGATTGAACTGATTCGCGGTAAAAAGGTAATGGTCGGCGCCATTGATGTGGCAACCAATAATATCGAAACACCGGAAGAAGTAGCAGATACGTTACGTAAAGCGCTGCAGTTTGTCGATGCAGATAAGCTTTATCCTTCGACCAACTGCGGCATGGCACCGTTATCTCGTCAAGTGGCACGTGGTAAATTGCAAGCCTTGAGCGCAGGTGCAGCTATTGTACGTAAAGAGCTTAGCGTTTAGCATTTCTTAACAAAGCTTACCTTGTTTAAACCCATGAGTGACCTCAGTTATCAATGTACTTAAAGATTAAAGTACTTAAAGATTAAAATTTAGGAGTTAAGTCATGATTGAAGCAACTGATTTTAGAGATGCCATGTCTCTATTACCGACAGCGGTCAATGTGATCACCACAAAAGGTGACTCTGGCTGTCATGGGTTTACCGCCTCGGCGGTCTGTAGCGTGACCGATACACCGCCAACCTTGCTTGTCTGTATGAATCAGAGCTCGCGCTCACACGAACATTTTCTTGAAAACAAAACGTTAAGTGTCAATGTCTTAGGTACGCAGCACGAACCCATATCTAATGCCTTTGCCTCCAAACTATGCTCAGAAGAGCGTTTTTGTCACGGTGCTTGGACGACATTAACCACAGGTGCCCCTGTTTTAGAGGATGCGCTAGTCAGTTTTGATTGTGAAATTGATGACATTCAACAAGTCGGCACACACAGTATTTTTATGTGCCGCGTGGTCGCCATCAAACAAGGTGTGAGCGATGAAAGTTTGGTGTATTTCAATCGCTCGTACCATCAAGTGGGTCAAACAGAAATCGTTTAACCTACTTTTAAAGCCCTTGTTATTTAACTAAAACTATAGCTAACTGAGAAGTAACTATCCTGTGGAAATACTCATTTTTTTAATAATAGGCGCGCTAGCAGGATTTGCTGCCGGGCTTTTTGGTGTGGGCGGTGGCACGATTATTGTGCCTTTATTGTTTGTCGTTTTTACCCAAATGGATTACAGCCCTGACAGCATTATGCATTTAGCATTAGGGACGTCATTGGCGACTATTATTGTCACCTCTATCAGCTCGCTTATGGCACACAATAAAAAAGGCGCTGTGATGTGGCCGGTGTTTAAAAATCTGGCACCAGGTTTAGCGCTAGGTTGTTTCTTAGGCGCGGGAATCGCAGGGCAGATATCTGGATTGTATCTTCAGCTGATTGTTGGGGTTTTTTTACTGTGGGTTGCTTATAAGATGTTTTTTGCCGGTAAAAAACCTGTTGCTAATCATTCTAGTGGCGCTAATGATGTCAGTAGCGCCAACTACGCCAATCCAGTACTACCCTCAAAACCTAAGCAATTAGCAGCAGGCGGGGTTATTGGTGTCGCTTCTGCTATCTTTGGTATTGGCGGTGGCAGCTTAACCGTGCCTTATCTCACGCGTTATAATGTGGTGATGCAAAAAGCGGTTGGGACTTCAGCGGCGTGCGGGTTGCCGATTGCTATAGCCGGTGCATTAGGGTTTATGTTTTTTGGCATGCAGCAGCAAGTCGATGTGCCTAATACCATTGGCTTTGTACATATTTATGCCTTTTTAGGCATTAGTATTATGAGCTTTTTTACCGCAAAATTAGGCGCAAAAGTCGCTCATATACTATCGCCAGAACTATTAAAAAAATGCTTTGCGATATTATTAACGGTGGTGGGGTTTTATTTTCTATATAAAGGGCTGGTTTAATTATTCATGTTTGTATAATGGGGCGTATTCTCTTTAGAATGAAGATGCGCCCTAATCATATTATTTTGGCTAATTAGGTTCAACAAAGATAATTATGTTTAATAAACTTAAAGCATTGATTCTACTTTCAGCTTTTCTTACAGTAATCGCCTGTTCGGATGATAATTCGGTTTTAGCTCATGATGAAAAAGTTACCACAGCTAGCAATCACGAACGTGATACGCAGGAGATGTATCGTAAGATCGATACATTAAAAAGAGAGCTGCCAAGCGTAATTGATGAAGTCACTACGTTAGAAAAGATTGATTTTGATGGAACAACGGTTACTTTCGGTTATCGGCTAAAGATATCTGATTATAATGCTTCTGAAAGAAAAGAGCTTGAAACGGAAATGCGTAATGAACATACTAAGTTAGCCTGTGCAGAAGCAGAAGTTATGCAAGGGATAAATAAGGGATTTGATTATCAGTATAGTTATTACGATTTAGATGATAGTAAGGTGGCTAGTTTTGAGGTCACAAAAGACATTTGCGACAACTTAAATAAGGCTGACTCTGAAATTGAAATAGGGACATAATCAATTCTGGGTTACTTTGCTGCTGAATATAATATATATACTGAGATATATCCAAATTATTGAAATTTTTTATGTCCATTATAAAAAAATGCTTTGCTATCTATATGGTACTAGACAGCAAAGCACTTAGTGTTATACAATATTACGATAAATAAAAAAAATTTTAAAATCAAATACTTAGACTATTCAACTGTTACGCTTTTGGCCAAATTTCTAGGCTGATCAACATCCGTACCACGCATCACCGCGACATGATACGACAACAACTGCACCGGTACGCTATAAACGATAGGGGCAAGCGTCTCGCAAACCTCAGGGACATAAACCACGTGCATTCTATCTTCTGCGACCATCTTGCTTTCTTCACTGGCAAATACAAACAGCTCACCGTGACGCGCATGTACCTCTTGCATGTTTGCTTTTAGCTTATCAAACATACTGTCTTTTGGCGCGAGCACCACGATAGGCATGTCTTTATCGACCAACGCTAATGGGCCGTGTTTTAGCTCACCGGCGGCATAGCCTTCTGCGTGAATATAAGAGATTTCTTTTAGCTTCAATGCGCCTTCTAAGGCGATTGGGAATTGTAAACCGCGACCTAAGAATAAGCAGCTTTTCTTATATTCAAAGTGCTCACTCATGACTTTGATAGGCGCATCGAGTTGTAAGCTGGCATGTAGTTGCCCGCGTAGCGCTTGTAATTTGCCCAGCAAGGTGGTTAATTTTTCACCTGTCATACGCGTTTGTACAACACCCACTTTTAATACCAGTAACATCAACGCGGCAAGCTGAGTGGTAAAGGCTTTGGTAGAAGCAACGCCAATCTCAGGGCCGGCAAGCGTTGGTAAAAAGATATCGGTTTCACGTACCAAAGATGAGGTCGGTACATTACATAAAGCCAAGCTGACGAGGCCTGCTGGCGTATGTTTTTGGATATCGCGTAGCGCCGATAAGGTATCCGCCGTTTCGCCTGATTGCGAGATGCAAATGACCAAGGTGTCATCGACGACCACTGGATTGCGGTAGCGGAACTCACTAGCAACCTCAACCGAACACGGCACACGGGTTAGACTTTCAAACCAATATTTCGCGACCAAACCTGAATGATAGCTGGTGCCACAAGCGATGACTTGAACATTCTTGATACCTTTTAACTGCGCTTCATGACGCTGCAAAAAGTCATCGCGCAGCTTAGATGGTGCATCACTATCTATTGCCATCTCAATCGTACGGGCAACCGCATCTGGCTGCTCATAGATTTCTTTGAGCATATAATGTTTGAACTCGCCTTTATCAGCATTATGCTGGGCGGCATCAATCTCGTGTATCTGGCGTTTTACTTTTACGCCGTCTGCATAAACTTCAATACTATTACGGGTTAATTTGGCGATATCGCCTTCTTCTAGGTACATAAAGCGATTGGTCACAGGCAAAAGCGCCAATTGATCAGAGGCAATAAAGTTCTCACCGATACCTACACCGATGACCAAAGGCGACCCTAAACGGACGGTAATCAGCTCGTCTGGGCAATCAATATGCACAATGCCAAGGGCAAACGCGCCATGTAATAACGGAATAACTGCGCGTACCGCTTCTAGTAAATCAGGCTTATTTTTGTAGATATCATTGATTAGATGAGCGACGACTTCGGTATCAGTTTGCGAGGTAAACTCGTAGCCTTTAGCAATCAGCTCTTCTTTTAGCTCAGCATAGTTCTCAACGATACCATTGTGTACCACGGCGATTTTACCAGATACATGTGGATGGGCGTTACGCTGTGCAGGTTCGCCATGCGTGGCCCAGCGCGTATGTGCAATACCGATATGACCGTCGAAAAATTCAGGATTGACGGCGACGGCATCGACCAACGCTTGTACTTTGCCCACTTGGCGCTCGCGATGTAGCTCGCCATTACGGATAACAGTCAGACCAGCAGAGTCATAACCACGGTATTCTAGGCGTTTAAGGCCTTCAAGTAAGATATTGGCAATATTCCGCTCAGCAACTGCTCCAACGATTCCACACATAATTATTCCTTAAATTTTATGTTCTCATACCATGTGATTTTGAAAGTTGCCAACACATGGATAATCATTAATCTGTAAATATAAATAAGCAGCACCACAAATTATTGTCGTACTGCTTTAGTGGTTTTACCATCATTTTATCGAGTCAACTATCAGCGCCGCCTTTATTTTTTGGTTGGACGCTGAAAGTTATCTTTCTGGGTTTGGCGCGCACGGCCAAAGGCTAAGGCGCTATCATCGACGTCTTTGGTAATCACTGAGCCTGCCGCAACCGTAGCGGTATCACCAATGGTAACTGGCGCAACCAAGCTGGCGTTAGAGCCAATAAAGGCATTGTCTTCGATGATGGTTTGCGATTTATTGACGCCGTCGTAATTACAGGTAATCACGCCCGCACCGATATTGACATTTGTTCCAACCGTCGCATCACCCACATAACTTAGATGATTGACCTTGCTACCTTGACCGATAGTCGATTTCTTAATCTCGACAAAATTACCTACTTTACTGTTATTAGACAAAACAGTATCAGGGCGTAAGTGGGCGAAAGGTCCAATATCGACGCCGTTACCAATGTGCGCACTGTCAATGACGCAGTACGGCTTTAGGTGACAGGCATTACCAATGTGCGCATTTTTAATCACACAGCCAGCTTCGATATAAACGTTGTCACCTAAGACACAATCACCCTCAAACACAACGCCCACATCGACGAATACATCTTGGCCTGCGATCAAGCTGCCACGAATATCAACGCGCGTCGGATCGGCAAACTGGACGCCAGCTTCTTGCAGGTCAGCAACCAACTTACCTTGCCACGTACGCTCCAAGCTGGCAAGCTGTTGGCGGTTATTGACGCCTTCAATCTCAAAGCTATGTTCAGGCTCGATGGCGACAATATTGATGCCTTCAGCAACCGCCATCTTAACAATATCGGTGAGATAGTATTCTTGCTGCGCATTGTCGTTAGACAGCTTTGGCAGATATTTATGCAATAATGCATTATCAACGCAGTAAATACCGCTATTAATCTCTTGGATCTTTTGTTCATCGGCGTTGGCATCTTTTTGCTCAACGATGGCTTCAATATTGCCCTCTTTATCGCGTTTGATACGACCAAGACCAAATGGGTTGTCTACTGTTAGCGTCAACATCGACATACCATCAGTATTGGCAAGTTTTAAAGCTGTTAACGTCTGGCAGCTGACCAATGGCACATCACCATATAAAATCAGACTTTGGCCTTCTTTTGGTAACTCAGATAGGGTGACTTTTACTGCATGGCCCGTACCTAACTGCTCAGTCTGGGCAACCCACGTAATCGGCAAATGCGCATATTGCTCATTAATGTCTGCTTGGACTTGTTCGCCGCCAAAACCATGGACAATAATGGTGTCATCAACGGTCAATTGATGACAAGTATCAAGCACATGACCCAATAATGACTTGCCAGCCAGTGTCTGTAGCACTTTTGGCTTGGCTGATTGCATACGCGTGCCTTTACCAGCCGCGAGGATAATTACTGAAAGAGGAGCTGTCATAGTATTCCTAAAAAAGAGCCTACAAATGTAACAAAATATAATTCTGAATTATAACGCAAATTACGATTTAACTAAAACGCTATGTCGTGACATCTTTGTAAACTGATTATGACATTAGCTGTCTATAGATATAAATTAAACAGCAGGCGTTCAGAAAATCTAACCGCTAAATAGGTGAGCGATATAAAAGGCGATAAAGTAGAATTATTTATGGTAAAAACATTTATTTGAGGTTTAAAGGACAAACTTAAGATTAAAAGCTAAAAGAGAAGATAAAGGTATAAATAATCACCCAAACGGCTGCCGCCATCACTCCCGCAATAATATCGTCGAGCATAATACCCAGACCGCCCGCGACTTTTTTATCTGCCCAGCCAATCGGCGGCGGCTTAATAATGTCAAAAAAGCGAAATAGTATAAAGGCAATAATGATGGCTAAGATAGTAGGTATTTGAGTGAAATTTTGCCAAAAACTGCCGTTGGCGATACCCATATAAGATAGCGGCAGGAGGGTAAGCCACATACCAGCCCACTCATCCCAAACGATGTGCGGGTTATCGTGGCCGCCCATCAGCTCTGAGGTACGACCGCATATCGCATTACCAAGCAAACAAGCTAAAATGGTAATCATCAAAAACGGCACAAAGCCTAGGCTTAATAATGGTATCGCAACGATTAAAGCGCCAACCGTACCCCAAGTGCCGGGTGCACGGCGCGGCAGACCGCTACCTAGACCGATACCAAGCCAATAAACCAAACGATCAAACGCGCTGGCATTGGCGGGTAGAGGCGGGCAATCATTGGCTTGTCGGATATCAGGCTTAGATAGGTTGTGATCAATCATGGGTTAACCTGCAAAATGTTGGTAACCCGTCAGATTGGGCCAAGTAGGAAATGGGGCGGGATGCGTCGGTGTGACTGCTAGGCCTTGATAAAAAATCTCGGGTCGTACATTTTTAGCAGTATCTGCCTTGTTTGCGGCTATGACTTCACCGATACAGGTCACAGGCGTGTCGCTATTATTATCAATCGGTGGCTCGATATGGGCAGGCAAGGTAAAAGCCAGCTCATAATCATCGCCGCCCGCCAACTGACATAATAAGCGTTCAGATAGACCAACGCTTGATAATGCTTTACTGGTAGGCAGATGCTCAAGGTGGATGCGCATACCAACGGCACTTTGCTCACAGATATGCCCAAGGTCTTGATACAGACCATCAGAGATATCTATCATCGAAGTTGCGCCAATTGTTGCCACTGCTGCCCCTAAGGCAATACGCGGCGTTGGCATATGCAACCGATGGGCAAGCTCAATACCGATAGCAGTATTAGGATGCTGTAGCGCATAAGCAGCATCGCCAAGCGACCCTGAGACATAGATTTTATCGCCGACTTGCGCGCCTGAGCGGTAGACAGCCGGAATGTTTGCAGCCAGTAATCCTTGCGCGCTGACACTAAGCACTAATCTATCACTGCGCGTGGTATCACCGCCAATAAGCGTGATACCAAATAGCTGGCAGGCGTGAAATAAACCTTTGGCAAATTCAGTCAGCCATTGCTCATTCGCCAAATGCTCAGGTAAGGCCAAGGCCAATAGAATACTATGCGGCGTTGCGCCCATCGCAGCAATGTCTGAGACATTCACTGCGACCGCTTTATAGCCGATTTGAAAGGCTAATTCGTTTACGTCATTCCAATCAGCGCTAAAGTGCCGCCCTTGAACGAGGGTATCAATACAGCTAACCAAGTGTGCACCTGCAGGCAAGCTCATTACCGCCGCATCATCACCAATGCCTTTTTCGATATTGTGTGCTTCGGCAGTGCTGGACAATGACGGTGCAGCTTGTATTTGCGCAAATATACGCTCAATCAGCTCAAATTCGTTCATGGCTAGTCTTTATTGTTTTCATTAGGAGTAACAAGGTTTGAATCATGTAAGCCTACGTCAGCTGCGTCACTATTCTCATCTTTGCTAACCCCATTAGTAGCCCCATTTTTTTCTAAAGAGTTTTCTTCTACAGCGCTTTCTTCTGCAGATTTGTCATTAACGATATTATTTGGCGTTTCATTTTTTGCGGCGTCGTTTTTCTTATTGATCTTATAGTCCATAATATTTGCTAGAGCTTTACTCGCGCTATTGCGTTTAACACTGGCATTATTGGCACTGATACGCGGTTTGTTTGAGGCGGTAGATGTACTATCGACATCAGATTCAGCAGTGCTTTCGCTAACTTCTTCAACAGCAGTAGATTGAGCTTCAGTCTGCTTAGTATTTGCTTGAGTCGCCGCTTTTTGTGAGGTGCGTAGATTGGCTTTGCTGTCGGCTTCGACTTCAAGCGCGCGCAATTCAATCGCCATTTTATCAAGGACGGCATTAATCAATTTATGCGCGTCAGTAGCGCCGAAATGATTGTTTAGCTTCATCGCTTCATCAAGCACGACTTTGTAGGGAATTTCTAAGCGGTTTTGTAGCTCATACGCCCCAATCAATAAAATGGCATGTTCAACAGTGTCCAATTTATCAATGTCACGATCAAGGTGCTGACTGATTAGCGCATCGAGAGCGTCAATCTGCTCTGGAATATCGCGCATCATTTCATGATAGTAGCCGATATGAACGGTATGCATGGCATTGGTCGCGCGCGTACGGGCAGCGATATCATGCGGCGCATTGTCCTTCCAGCCAAGCTTGCCATCGATATCAAAACGGCGATCGGTAACCAACCACTCATATAGGCCTTGCATCGCAAAGCGACGAGCCTTACGCACAGCAGTGTGGCTAGTCTTATAAGTCGTTTCACTCATATCAAAGGTTTGCTCACCCGCACTACTGCTCGCGATACGAGTGGCTTCAGCTTGTGCATCATTGGCTTGGGCGGTTTTTGCAGCGCTAATGGCGCGCTTGAGTTGGTCAGTCATAGGGGGTCAATACCTAAATTTTAAATAACTATCATTTTAAACAACTATCTTGGCGCAAATAACAGGCTTGGCAAAGACAGCAAGTTGTAAGAAATAGTATAAAAGTTGTTAAATAGTAGACGACTGGCAGGCTGTGACAGTCGGATATTAAAACGGTGCTTTATAGAACTGTTTATAGTGCTTTTTACTATAGCATTGGCGCTAGGGTTTATATCAAAGATGACATAAACGCCCGCGCCAATTAAATAACGAATAAAGTTTTATAAAATGAGGACTTAATTATGCGTCATCATTATTGTCCGTCTTCATTATTATCATAGTCATCAGCAATGTCTAACTGTGATAGAACCGCTAGCATCTCAAGCACAACCATCGCTGCTTCTGAGCCTTTATTACCGGCTTTGGTACCAGAACGCTCAATCGCTTGCTCGATGCTGTCAGTGGTTAATACACCGTTGGCAACAGGGATATTATAATCAATTGCAACGCTGCTTAAACCTTTGGCAGATTCGCTCGCCACAAAGTCAAAATGCGGCGTGCTACCACGGATAATCGCACCTAACGCAATGATGGCATCAAAGCGATCAGACTCAGCGGCGCGCTGAGCAACGAGTGGCAACTCAAAAGCACCCGGCACGCGAATCACGGTAATGTTGCTACCCAATACGCCATGGCGAAGTAGGGCATCGATTGCGCCATCTACCAATGACTCAACGACAAAACCGTTAAAACGACCGACGACGATACCAATGCGCGCATCTTCATTTTGATGTAAATTGCCATCGATATGGGTAATATCATTGCGCTGCTGTTGTAAATTTGACATAAGAAAATCCTTTGGGTAAGTAGCGTTTAAAACAAAATTTTTATGTAAAATCTCGATTGTTTTCAATAGTTAACTGAAAAAAGTAAATAAGTAGCGCTATGATAGCATTTTTTGCATAGGCATTGATATTTTAGCAATCTTAAAGACGCATCTGTATGCCTTGCGCGGCCATATATGCTTTGGCCTCTTGCACGGTATATTCGCCAAAGTGAAAAATGCTAGCCGCAAGTACGGCATCGACGCCGCCTTCTAATACGCCTTCTGCTAAATGTTGTAAGTTACCAACGCCGCCCGAAGCAATGACGGGCACATTCACGCGGCTGGTTATTTGCTGCATTAGAGCCAAATCATAGCCTTTTTTGGTACCGTCACCATCCATTGAGGTCACCAGCAATTCGCCAGCGCCAAGCTCCGCCATTTTACTTGCCCAAGCCACGGCATCAATACCGGTTGGCTTACGACCACCGTGGGTGAAAATCTCCCAACGCGGTACGATAACGCCATCGACCGTTATATCTGCAACGCGTTTGGCATCGATAGCCACGACGATACATTGATTACCAAATTTCTGTGCCGCCTCCCCAACGAACTCAGGGGTAAATACGGCCGCAGAATTGATTGCCACTTTATCCGCGCCGGCATTGAGCAAATTACGAATATCAGCGATTTTACGCACACCGCCGCCGACCGTTAGTGGCACAAACACGGTTTCAGCCATACGCTCAACGGTATGGTAAGTGGTATCGCGCTCATCATTGGTCGCCGTAATGTCTAAAAAAGTAATCTCATCGGCGCCTTGCTCATTATAGCGTTTGGCGACTTCAACCGGGTCGCCGGCGTCTTTGATATCGACAAACTGCACGCCTTTGACCACACGGCCATTATCCACATCCAAACAAGGAATGATACGCTTTGCTAACATAGGGTCTTTCACCTTATAATCAATTTATCCGTAAGCGCTAGTCTAGCAAAATCGCCGCCATATCAGGCAGCTTTTCGCAAGATTATTATGCTTTTAACCAAAGTTTGCTCATGCGCGGTACAATCACTGTCATTACCGTCGATATTTATCCTATTTACCTTCTTTTAATTGCCATAAGTGAGATGTCATGTCCGTCTATACCCAGTTAACCGATGACCAGTTTGCCGCTTTTTGCCAGCGTTTTGGCGTGTCATTTGCGCGTGCCATTCCGATTACCCAAGGTATCAAAAACTCTAACTGGTTTATTCAGACGACTGACGATGTAGATGGCGCGCACTCTTATGTATTTACCTTATTTGAAGAGCGTCCACCAGAAGATATCGAAAAAATGGCGGTTATCCTCAATCAATTGGATGGTAAATTGCCAGTAGCCGCGCCGTTAGCATTGCTTGATTTAGGCGCTGATAGCGCAGAAAAAGGCTATGTCATACGCTATGATAATAAAGCGATTACGCTAGTGCCTTGTTTGGCTGGCGCGCATCCACAGCAAACCACGCAAGCGATGTGTTATGAGATTGGGGCCGCTTTAGCCATGCTGCATGAGACTTTGCAAGCATTACAGCCTGCGGAAGAATATGGCGTGCCTTTATACCCATGGGCGGAAGTACGCGACCGTGAAATGCAGTTTATGCCCGGTGACGAAGCCAAACTCATGAGCGATATTTGGCGCGCTTACTCAGATTTGCCGCTGGCGACGTTGCCAAAAGGCTTATGCCATTTAGACATGTTCGCTGATAATACCTTATGGGACTTATCGTTAAGTAATAGCCAAAAAGGCGCAGCGCGTTTAACGGGATTGTTAGACTTTACCGAAGTCAGCGTCGAGCATTATGTGATGGATATTGCCATTACCATTAATGATTTTTGTACGACTTGGGGCGATGCCGAGCAGGGCGAAACCGTCAATTTTGACCGCAGTAAAATGGCGGCTTTTTTGCAAGGCTATGAATCCAAACGTCAGCTTGGCGAAGATGAAAAACGTGCCTTACCAGTGATGCTCGCAAAAGCAGCCGTTATCTTTTGGTTATTACGTTTAAACGTTATCCACTATAACCGTACTGAAGGTCGGACTGGCGATAACATCATGGTCAAAAACCCTGACCTGATGAAACGTTTAGCAGCTTATCATTGGTCACATGTTGAAAAAGAACAAAATACGGTATTCGTGCTTGAACACGCACGCTGTAAAGACGATGATAAAAACAACGATGTCGAAGATATTAAATTAATCGGCGTATTTGCGACTGAGCAACAAGCGCAAGCCGCTATCAACCAATTAAAATCACAACCCGGTTTTAAAGAGTACCCAAACGGTTTCCATATTGATGCTTATCCGTTAAATCAAATTAACTGGTCATCAGGTTTTGACTTCTATTAAGTTCATCTGTATTAACAAGATATTTAACTGTTTAAAAGGAATTTACCATGACCGATCAAGTTGATAACTGGCACAAACTGGCGCGCTACGATACCAATATGCAAGGTGAGCTGCATGCCAATCTGCTGCGTAACAATGGTATTACGGTGTCTCTGCAACCGCTGAGTGCCATGCCGGGTATGAATTCTGGGATTGTGCTGTGGATACAATATACAGATTTGGCGCATGCGCAGCGTATTTTGGCGAATATCGATACCGATGGGGCAACGCCTTATGAGATGTTTGATGAAATGTCAGAAGCTACTCTAAACCCTACTTTAAATTCTGCAAAAGACAATAACGGCGGTGAAGTATAAATGTGTCAACTCTTAGGAATGAACTGTAATACCCCAACTGATATTGGTTTTAGTTTTGCAGGCTTTCGTCGTCGCGGCGGCATGACCGACAGTCATGAAGATGGCTTTGGTATTGCGTTTTTTGAGCGCAGTGAATGTGCCAATAATGATAAAACAGCCAACGCTTCGACTGGTCTGCGTCTATTTCATGACAATCATCCGAGCCATCTATCGCCCGTGGCTGATTTGGTGAATAATTATCCAATTAAAGCGATGAACGTTATCGCCCATATCCGTAAAGCGACCCAAGGACAGAACTGCTTGGCGAATACCCATCCTTTCGTCCGCGAAGTGTGGGGCGAGCAGTGGGTTTTTGCCCATAATGGGCAGATGAATAGCGAATTTATCAAACGCTGTCAGCGCCTGCAAGATAATGGCAATGCCTCACATTGCCAGCCAGTCGGTAATACCGATTCTGAAATGGCGTTTTGTTATCTCGTTAATCGTCTGAAAAGCAGCTTTAAAACCCGCCCAGATGATCAGACGCTGTTTAACTTTTTGACCACCCAATGTCGTTATCTATCCGCAAACGGTCTATTTAATTGCCTAATCTCAAACGGTCGATGGCAGCTGGCGTATGCCGGTAGCTTATTGTTTTATCTGACGCGACAAGCGCCGTTTGGGGAAGCGAAATTAGCAGATGACGATTTAGCGATTAACTTTAGCGATGTGACCACAGACACCGATAAAGTTACGATTCTAGTGACGGTGCCATTGACTGAAAATGAAAAGTGGCAACAGTTAGCCGTCAATGAATGCCTGATATTCCAAGATGGCGATGTCATTTATAAAGACAGTCCAAGCCAGCGTAAGTTTTTAACCATTGACGAAGGCATTGCGGTAGCACGGGCGGTTGGGGCGAGTGTTTAGAATTGGCAAATATTTAACGTTGATTAAATATCAGTTAGATATAAGCGCCACAACAGCGCTTAAATTTCTCACCCGAGCCACAAATACACGGCTGTTTTTGTGTAACGGACATAGAAACAGTCGGGTCGAGGAAGTACCAACGCGCCTCATTATTGGTTTTGTCTGTGACTTTTACAAAGGCAGACAATTCATGATGCGCCTGTATGCCGTCATCTTTATTATCAGAGATATTAAAGTAAGCCTTAAACTCAACTTGCGCATGGCGTTTACCTAGCTTTGGCGTGTGCGTGACAATTTCTAATCCTGCCCAGTCCGTCTCTTTTGCCCAATTCTCAATAGCCTGAATATCTAGCAATTTTTGCTGCGCGGGTAGCGTAGTCTTGACGATGTATTCTGGTTTAATAAAGACAAAGGCGCTATAGCGCGACCGCATTAGACGCTCAGCAGAGTCTGGCTTTACGCCGTCAATTTTATCAGTTTCGTTATTTAAAAGCCCGTCATGATAAGGCTGACAGCAATCTTGATAAAGTAGCGGCGCGCCAATAGCTTCTGAGAGAGGGTTTATTTGGCAAGGGCAAATTGGTAAGGAAATTGACATTATTTACTCAAGTTGTTATTTATATTATTAGCGATTTATAAGTTTCAATTGAGCCAGTTTTTTATCAATTCTGGCCATAGACCAAGTTTAAGCTTTGCCCAAGGTTCGGGGTCACGCAGCTGCTGCCAAAACTCAGCAAACGGCGGCGCAAAATATACCAAGAGCGCAAGGATGACGTACAGGAGCAGATACCACCATTTATCTTTATGCTGATAAAACTTCATCGCTGTACCCGATGAGCGCTTCATTTTCATATTGGACAAATTCACACTATATAGCTCATCCAATGCCAAATGTACCATGGCGCCGCCGAATAAAAATAAGCCGTAAAACCAGCTAACCGTCAACGGTAAGTTTAAAATATCGTAGCTGATATAGGTCATCCCGAGTCCCATTATCGCCATGTAGGGTACCGAATGAATGACGCCGCGGTGCACGGTCATGTTGGTAAAAATCGAAAATACCACATAACGCATAAAGCCGTAGCCCGCCAGCCACAATGCAATGAGCGCCAATAAACTCAGCTCACTGCGCCAATGCATGACCAGACCAAAGGCAAAAATAAACGAGGTAATATTAAACCCAAGCTTAATCGGCGTCGAGTTGTCCGAATCCAAATCAGGCAACAGCCCACCGATGGTACCGAGCGCCGCGCACATCAAAAACCCTGAATCATCAATTAAGCCTGCTTTATAAACCGCAAGACTCATCGTACCACTTGCCATAAATGCAACATTTAAGTGGGTGTTAAAATTTGCCATAAAAACTCATCAATAAATAGCGCGCGAAATCTGTATTTCGAGCGGCTTGTCTAGCCGTAAAAAAGCGCTCCATGATACCATAGCCACGCCAGTCGTCTAATAGAGATAGTCAATATGACCGCCACCGATTTACCTGCCAAGCCTTATCGAAATGCTACTTCTGATGCATCTATTAATAACCCGTCTGCATACGCCAGCACGCTTGATGACAGCTTTGCTGCTATTGACTGGCAAGCGCCATGGCTGTGTCATTTACATCAATTGGCCTACTTAAGCAAAAGCATTACCCAACTCAGTGTTTTACATACTGACACCGCGAATGTCGATAAAGTTGAAAATACACCTGATATTATCGCCAAGGTATTGAATACCGCATTACAGCAACAGGCAGAAAACCTAAAACAACCATTACCGCAAACCAAACCTGCGCTAAACAATCAAGCGCACACCTTACAATTCGTTTCACAAAATGCGCTGCCAGAAGGCGAAGCGTACGAGCGTTTTATCGGCACCACCGGTAATATCCCGACCCGTGATAATTTGCATGATTTATTTAACGGTAGTATTTGGCTCACCTTTCCCAAAACCAAAGCCCTGCTGAATTATTATCATATGCTTGAGATTAAGGAGCAAGGTATTGGCGCCAGTCGCGGCCGTGTCCGCGATACCATTACCGTCTTTGATGAAAATGGCGCGATATTGGTCACCGCTGAGTCTAGTATCGGTAAGGCGTTGATTGATTTTAATTGGCAGGAAAGTTTGGTTGCACCGCGTGACAAATGGGACGAGCCAAAGCAACTTAATAAACAAGCTCAAGCAGTAGTTTATATTTTTGGTCATGCACTGTTAGAAAAGCTACTGTACCCACGCAAAGCATTATGCGCCCATAGTATCGTGATAAATGTCACGCAAGAATTTTTTGCCCTATCGCTATCTGAGCGTATCAATCATTTGGATCAAAAAGTGGCCGATTATATGGATGCGTTATTATCAGAGCCAGATGTGTCCCCGCGCAAACTGTCGCCATTGCCCATTTTGGGCGTGCCATACTATTGGGCAGAAAATGTCCAGCCGAGCTTTTATGATGATAGCCACGTCTTTCGGAGCGGTCGTCGTAGTCAAAGTTAAAAGATATGGGCACACCTTGTCCGGTAAACGTTGAATTTTAACTGCTAAAGCATTGTCGTGGTTACGATTGTGCCACGATTCAACACCATCTAGTCGTTAACAAAGTGCTGCTTATTTGTTATGGTAAAAGGACGTTACAGTTAAACGCTAAACAGATGCATATATCTTTTGTTAACGGCGATTTTGTTCACCTCACCGTTATCAATAAACATTTATTCAAATAAAAGCACCGTTAACTATTGTACTTAGCACTTGTTAAAAACGAGCGCTTATTAAAAAATAGGTGTCGCCATTCGATTTAAGCACATTCATTTAAATTAAGAAGAAATAAGCCACCAGTTATCAGCATAAATTGCCATGCATTCACAGTCGTATTAATGGCATAAGGATTTATGCTTAGGATCTATAACAACGATAAGGAAGCTACCATGAGTGATATTTTTAATGTAAAAGATATGATTGAAGTCGCTGGCAAGGAGCACGTTTATTATAGCTTGCCAAAGCTGACTGACACTTACGAGAACATCAGCAAATTGCCGTTTTGTATGAAAATCGTCTTAGAAAACCTATTACGTAATGAAGACGACGGTCAATCTGTCGGCAAAAACCACATCGAAGCCGTTGCCAATTGGGACGCTGGCGCAGAAGCGTCAAAAGAAATCGCCTTTATGCCTGCGCGTGTGGTCTTGCAAGATTTCACTGGTGTACCGTCAGTGGTGGATTTGGCAGCGATGCGTGATGCGGTCGTTGAGCTTGGCGGTCGTGCCGAGCAAATTAACCCCTTTATCCCAAGTGAGTTGGTCGTTGACCACTCAGTACAGGTCGACGCTTATGGCCGCGAAGATGCACTAGACTTAAACGAGAAAATTGAATTTAAGCGCAATAACGAGCGTTATGAGTTTTTACATTGGGGCAAAAACGCCTTTAAAAACTTTGTCGTTGTGCCACCAGCAACCGGTATCGTGCATCAGGTTAACTTAGAATATTTAGCGCGTGTAGTAATGGCTGCTGAAGTAGACGGAGAGCTGACCGCGTATCCAGATACGGTATTTGGTACAGACAGTCACACGACGATGATTAATGGTATCGGCGTACTCGGTTGGGGTGTTGGCGGTATCGAAGCGGAAGCGGCGATGCTTGGACAGCCGTCCTCAATGCTCATTCCACAAGTGGTCGGTTTTGAGCTCAAAGGCAAATTGACCGAAGGCGTGACCGCAACGGATTTGGTACTACGCGTGGTTGAGATGTTACGTGCTCACGGTGTGGTAGGTAAATTCGTCGAATTTTATGGCGAAGGTTTACACAGTATGCCACTCGCTGACCGTGCAACCATTGCCAACATGTCACCAGAATACGGCGCAACCTGTGGTATTTTCCCGATTGACCAAATGGCGATTGATTATCTGCGTCTGTCAGGTCGTGAAGAAAGTCAGATTGAGCTGGTTGAAAAATATGCCAAAGCACAAGGCTTATGGCACGATGCCGATACCCCAGCGGCGACGTATTCAAGTAAGCTTGAGCTGGACTTATCATCGGTGAAACCAGCCCTTGCCGGTCCTAACTTGCCACAGCAGCGTATCAATTTGTCTGATATGCATGAGAAGTTTGGCGAAACGCTAGAGAAAATGACCAAAGACCGTAAGTCAGAAATCGATGGTAAGGTGCGCTTTGACCAAGAAGGTGCGCAGCAAGAGCAAGCCGATAGACTATATGCCAAGCCTAATGTCTTCTCTGACGTTAATATCGATGATAAGAGCCACAAACTGCGTGATGGTTCGGTGGTTATCGCCGCGATTACCTCTTGTACCAACACCTCAAACCCGGCGGTGATGATTGGCGCTGGTTTGGTGGCGAAAAAAGCCGCTGCCAAAGGTTTAAAAGCCAAGCCTTGGGTAAAAACCTCATTGGCACCAGGCTCAAAAGTTGTTACCGATTATCTTGAAAAAACCAAACTGATGGATGAGCTAGAGAAAACAGGCTTCTATTTGGTTGGTTATGGTTGTACCACATGTATCGGTAACTCAGGCCCACTCTTAGAGTCGATTGAACAAGGTATCAAAGAAAACGATTTGGTTGCCGCTGCGGTGTTATCGGGTAACCGTAACTTTGAAGGGCGTATTCACTCGCACGTCAAGGCCAGTTACTTGGCGTCGCCACCGCTGGTGGTTGCTTATGCGCTGGCAGGGACGGTTGATATTGACTTGACCACCCATCCGCTAGGACAAGACCAAGACGGTAACGATGTCTACCTAAAGGATATTTGGCCAACGTCCGATGAAATTAATGAATTAATTGCCAATAATATCGACGCCGATATGTTCCGTAAAAACTACGGCGAAGTATTTGACGGTAGTGCTGCATGGAACGCCATTAGCTCAGCCGATAGTCAGCTGTATCCATGGAGCGAAAAGTCTACTTATATCAAAAACCCACCGTTCTTTGATGGCATGACCATGGAGCCAGAAGGTATCCCTGATATCGAAGGCGCGCGTATCTTGGGTTTATTTGGCGATTCAATCACCACTGACCATATCTCGCCAGCCGGTAATATCGATGCAAATTCTCCTGCGGGTAAGTACTTACAAGAGCGTGGTGTGATGCCAGCCGACTTTAATAGTTATGGCTCACGTCGTGGTAACGATGCGGTCATGACCCGCGGTACTTTTGCCAATATCCGTATCAAAAACCAGATGATGGGCGGTAAAGAGGGTGGCTATACTTACTACTTTAAAGGTGACAACGCCACACTCCAAGACGGCGAAGAAATGCCCATCTATGACGCGGCAATGAAGTATAAAGAAGATCAGCGCCCACTTGTGGTACTTGGCGGTGCAGAATATGGGTCTGGATCAAGCCGTGACTGGGCAGCGAAGGGTACGATTTTGCTCGGCGTAAAAGCGGTATTGACCAGCTCGTTTGAGCGTATTCACCGCTCAAACTTAGTCGGTATGGGCGTGTTGCCATTAACTTTTAAAGATGGTGAAAACGCCGATACTTATCACCTAGACGGTTCTGAAGTGCTAAGTATCACAGGCCTTGATAATGGTGAGAGTAAAACCGCAACAGTGACGGCGACCTGTGCTGATGGTTCAACTGAAACCTTTGAGGTAAACGTCATGCTACAGACGCCAAAAGAGCGCGAATACGTGCGTCATGGCGGCGTATTGCACTATGTACTACGTCAATTGGCAGCTGAAAGTAAAAACGCAGCGTAATATTTAATTAAAGTGACAATAAGAAAAGCCCAGTCGTGATGACTGGGCTTTTTTATGCGCAATACTTTTTAATTCGTTATTTTTACCTTTAACCCTTCTCAGTCAATAGCTTAATACCTAAGCCAATAAACACCACTCCACTAATTTTATTTAAAATAGATTCGATAGCTGGATTCTCTCGCAGCTTTTCACTGAATTTTGACGCCAGTAATGCCAAACATAAACACCATATAAAACCAGTGACGGCAAATGTTAGTCCCAAAAGTAAAAAGGACAAGGTGCTATTCGCATAGTTAGGATTGATAAATTGCGGAAAGAAAGCCAAAAAGAATAGCGCGACTTTTGGATTAAAGGTATTGGTGAGCATACCTTGCTTATATATTTGCCAATAATCTAAAGTCTTAGCAGAAGAAGGTTTTCCGTTTTCTTGTAAACTCGCGCCTATCAAAGGCTGCTGTTTACTCATAAGCATTTTGACGCCTAGATAGCACAAATAGCTAGCACCTATATATTTAACAATCATAAATGCGGTAGGAGAGTTGGCCAGTAAAACGGATAAGCCCAGCGCCGCCAATAATGTATGTATTAAAATCCCTGAGATAATACCAAGCACGGAATAAAACCCCGCCGTTTGCCCCTGTGAAATACTGCGGGTGATGATATACATGCTATCGCTGCCAGGGGTCAGGTTTAACAAGATAGCCGCCAAGACAAACCCTAGGTAATTCTCGATACCAAACATAGCCAATATCTCCTTGTGATAGCATTAAACGTCTATAATAAATCACAGACATAAAAAATCCCAGTCACCGTATGATGACTGGGATTTTTTATTGTGCGCTTATTAGTCTAATCTGATGCTTAAAGGCGCTAAGCAAAAGTGCTAATCATTGACGCCGAATAGTGGCGTCCCCAGGGGGATTCGAACCCCCGTTACCGCCGTGAAAGGGCGGTGTCCTAGGCCTCTAGACGATGGGGACGCATAGAGTGTCATAACCACTATTTTACAATAGCATTACAACGGTACTTCACAATATCAGAGTGCTTATCTATTAATAGAGCAAGCCTTGCCTAGGTGCTGATATCGTCCTACTAGCGAGTATTTATCAAAGTGTCAGTAAACTGAACGTTGCGACAAATAGTATGGTGGAGCTAAACGGAGTCGAACCGTTGACCCCTTGCATGCCATGCAAGTGCTCTACCAACTGAGCTATAGCCCCTCGCTAAGAGTGTGCGTATTTTAGGTAAGACCAGCAGTCTTGTCAACCGCTATTTTAAAAATAATGCAAAATAATGCAAAAAAAGTTAGTAAAAGTATTTAAATGGCTAATTATGGGCATTTAAGTACGGAGATTGACGTAAAAAAGGGTCAGTAATTATAACTAACCCTTTTTTATTACTTATGCATTCTACTCTTAATTAACCAGTACAAGGTTATTTAGCAGCCAAACTATTCAGCCGCCAAGAAGTCTGGCAATTCTGCCGCTTGTTTCTCAAGTTTTTTCAGCTTCTTTTTACCAAGGCCACCTAGGACATCAACCGCATGGCGCAAGCGTGTCAGCGTCATATCAGCGCCAATAATCGCCATAGAGTTCATGACAGGCGTCGATGAGGTGCTACCAGCGATAGCGATAAAGAACGGCGCCATAAAGTCACGCATCTTGATATCAAGATGTGCAGCAAGACCTTTTAGGGTGGCATAGATGTTTTCTTCCGTCCACGTCGGCAAGGTTTCTAGCTGCCAAAGCGCCAGTTGTAGCATCTCGGTAATTTGCTCAGGCGTCAGCGATTTATGGGTAAAGCTCTCAGCGGTGATAGCAGGCAGATTTTGGAAATAAAAGCCGCCCCAGTTAACCGCATCAGACAGCAGTTCAATACGTGGTTGAATCGCCGCGGCAATCGCGGTCAGTTTATCGCTGTCACTTGCCCACTCAAGGATTTTGTTTTTAAGCTCTTCAGGGGTAAGCGCACGTAGCCATTCCGCATTTAGCCAGTTGAGTTTTTCGATATCGAAAATAGGGCCGCCAAGCGATACACGTTGAATATCAAAGCTGGCAATCATTTCCTCTAAGGTGAATTTCTCCGCTTCATCTGGCATTGAGTAGCCCATACGGCCAAGGTAGTTGAGCAATGCTTCAGGTAGCACGCCAGCATCACGATAGTAAGTGATAGAGGTTGGGTTTTTACGTTTTGACAGCTTTGATTTATCAGGGTTACGCAGTAGCGGCATATGGCAAAGAACTGGCATCTCCCAACCAAAATACTCATAAAGCAGCTGATGCTTCGGTGCCGAGTTGAGCCATTCTTCACCGCGCATAACATGACTGATTTCCATCAAATGGTCGTCGACGACGTTGGCGAGATGATAAGTTGGCATGCCATCAGTTTTTAGCAGCACTTGCATATCGACTTGCGTCCAAGGAATCTCAACCGTACCGCGTAGCATGTCATGTATCTGGCAGACGCCTTCGGTTGGCACACGCATACGAATAACGTAAGGCTTGTCTTCAGCGACCAATTGCGCGGTTTTTTCTGGCGCTAAATGTGCGCAGCGACCGTCATAGCGCGGCGTTTCGCCATTGGCCATTTGCTCAGCGCGCATGGTATCAAGCTCTTCAGGGGTACAAAAACAGCGGAACGCATGGTCATTTTCTATCAGCTGCTCGGCATGTTTTTTATAAATATCACTACGTTCACTCTGACGATACGGTGCGTGCGGCCCACTGATATCTGGACCTTCCGCCCAGTCAAGACCGACCCAACGCAGCGCATCCAAAATCATTTGTTCAGATTGCTCGGTTGAGCGCGTTTGATCGGTATCTTCAATACGTAAAATAAACTCGCCGCCGTGGGCTTTGGCAAAGGCTAAATTAAATAGGGCGATATAAGCGGTGCCGACATGCGGAAAACCAGTAGGCGAAGGCGCAATACGCGTACGAATAGAGCGCTTGCTATCAAGGTTGGCTTGGGATGATGTTTGGGTCATAAAAATCTCAGAATATGCTGGTGAATGAATAAAATGGCGAGAAAAGTTAAAGCTCAAGGCGAATAAGGAGATTGTATAAAAAATACGGGTGAAACAGTCGCCGTCACGGTAGAAAAATAGCGTAAAATATAGCGCTAGTATAACAGAGAGCTGAGATATTTTTAACGAAAAGCCTCTCTAGCGCTTGACTCACCGTATATCCTTGCGATAATAATGCTAGGTGAGTCATAACTTGTTTATTTTCATCTGATTTTTTACTATTACTGGCCAAAAAGGTCATCATCTACTGAGTCGTTTGTGTCCATATCGAATCCAAAGTCAAAAAACACGTTAAATTCTAAAGAACCCCCTTCTTCAGTCATTGATAGTTCTGAGTCAGAGGTCAATTCGTCTATTGTTGAAAACGATTCTGCTCAAGAGCCCGTCATACAGCAAGCGGGTTCTAATGAATTAAGTTTTGTCCATGACGCCGTGCTACTACAAGAAACGGTGTCGGCGGTATTGGGTGTCAAAACGCTGCCCAAACAAACAGATGACAGCCGTCAAAACAGCTTACAAAAAAGTGGCATTTATGTGGATGCAACTTTTGGGCGCGGTGGGCATAGCCGCCTGCTATTAAGTCAGCTTGCTGATGATGCAACCTTAATTGTGTTTGATAAAGACCCAACAGCGATTAGCGTTGCGCAAGAATTGGCAAAGTCTGATAGCCGCGTCAAAGTGGTGCATGATAGCTTTGCAACCTTGACCGATAGCCTAGCGGCGATGGGTATCACGAAAGTGGACGGTCTGATGGCGGATTTGGGTATTTCCTCGCCGCAGATTGATGACGGTAGGCGTGGTTTTAGTTTTATGCGCGATGGCGCGGTCGATATGCGCATGGATACCAGTCGCGGGCAGTCGGTTGCCGAGTGGCTCGAGACAGTCGACGATGAAACCTTGGCCGATGTGCTTTATGAGTTTGGCGAAGAGCGTCACAGCCGCCGTATTGCCCGTGCGATTAAGCAGATGGACAGCTATGAGTCCACGCTTGCGCTGGCAGAAGTGATAAAAGCAGCGCATCCAAATTGGCAGCGTGGTAAGCACCCAGCGACGCAAAGTTTTCAGGCCATGCGTATTTTTATCAATAATGAGCTTGGCGATGTGGATGACTTTTTGGAACAAAGTATTCCAATTTTAAAGTCGGGCGGTCAGCTGGCAGTGATTAGTTTTCACTCGTTAGAAGATCGCCGTATCAAGCAGTTTTTGCAGCGCCATAGCAAAGGTCAGTATCCAGAAGATGAAAACTTGCCGATGCCGCCCAAGCGTCCGCGTTATTTTAGTAAACCAAAACGTGTTGGCCCCAGTCAGGCTGAGATAAGCAATAATCCGCGCGCGCGTAGTGCGTGGCTGCGCATGGCGACTCGTAGCGATACAGATTATAAAGCAGATGATAATTCTTAAGCTAAGTCTTAAAACTTGCTATTCAGTTATGTGGGTAAAATATGACTGAATGTTTTAATGATTACGCGGCTGTTAAAAAGCTGTAAACATTCTCTGCTAGGCTCAGCAGTTACTTTTTGCTTGGTTATGTGTTTATTGATTTTATTGGTAGTTATTTTTATTGATGGTGCTGATGGCTCATGAGGGTGTGTTCACTCGCAAATCTTAGCGCTTTTTTTATTTTGAAGTTCACTTTTTTGAGATCGTCATGGCAATATCTGACAAACCTGTAAACCGCCGCGCCGCAATGCCTCCTAATACTGATGTTGGCGAATTATTCGTGCGCCGATTTAACGTGGTCAGTATATACGTGGTCATATTAGTGTTACTGGCAGCGGCTATTATCTGGAGCGGCATCAAGACGGCAGAGGGCGTGCAGCAATATCATCAGGATTATAAAACTTTGCAAGATATGAAAAAACAAGAGCGCAAGCTACAGGTAGAACACCAGCGTTTGCTTATCGAGCAGCAAACCTTTAGTGCGACCCCGCAAATTGCCAGTCGCGCCGTTGCTGAATTGGGTATGTTTTCGCCAACGCTTAAAGATAAGCTGATTATTCAGCCGGGAGCGGCAGTTGCCGTCGCGCCAGTGCTCGAAGACGATGGCACAGATGCTGCCGCTGCCAATGAAACAGATTTTTTTGAGGCGGATGCTAACGCTGCGGAGGCAGGACGATGACTGATAAAAAGCCCACTGCCAAAAACGATAAAGCGGCCAAAAATAACAGTAAAAAATCCGCCAGCGGCAAAGTCACTAAGCCGCTACGCCGTGCCAGTGTTGCCAAATCTGGACAAACAAGCGGCAAAGCTGACAATAAAGCGGCCGATAACCGCAAAGCTAAGCTATTTAGCCGCCTAAAAAAGAACGAAGAGCAGGGCGCTTATACCAGTGTAAAAACCCAAAAAAGCAAAAGAGCCTTTTTGGGTAAAGCCTCTGGGGCATCGTCGCGCGGCGGTGTTGAGCTGGACAAAAACCGCTTTCGCACGATTTGGGCAATATCGTTAGTCATTTTAGGCTTATTAATTGGCCGTGCTTATTATATACAAGTCGCCAATGCGCAGTTTTATCAAGATAAAGGCAATGAGCTGATTACCAGCGTGCGTACGCAAAAATCCTATCGCGGTATGATTACCGATCGTAATGATTTGCCTTTAGCTGTCAGTGCGCCGCTTGCGACCGTGTCGTTTAGCCCGCACGATTATGCGCGCGAATATTATGAGCTGAAACGTATTATTTTGACAAATCCTGAAAGTCCGCAGCTTGTCGCGCGTATGCAAAAGCGTTTAGATAATATGGATTTAACCACGCTTGCAGCAGCGGCCAATATCTCAGTTACTGAGCTAAAAAAAGTCACGGCTATCGATGACAGTATTGACGTCACCGATGAAGAAGCGGTGAAAGCGGCGTTGCCATCGGGCGCAGGTTCACATTATCTGCCACTCCTTAATAAAGTCACGCCTGAGATTGCCCAAAGCGTCAGCTCGCTCGATTTCCCGGGTGTCTATGAGAAAAACTTCTTTCAGCGCTACTATCCGCAGCCGCAACCAAACTCGCAGTTGTTAGGGTTCATGGGGCAAAACGCCAATGATCCTGAAGGCGGCTATGAAGGCCGGGCTGGTATTGAGCGTCAGTATGAAACGGCGCTGGCGGGTGAAGACGGTAAGGTGCTAGTATTAAAAGACGCCAAGCAAAATAGCTTAAAAGAAATCAAGCAAGTCGAGCCAGAAGTACCGGGTAAAGATGTCGCCTTAACGATTGATTCGCGCTTACAGTATCTGCTTTATAAAGAGCTTGAAAAAGCCGGTCGCTTACAAAAAGCGCGCTGGTCGACTGGTATGATTGTTGATGTACAAACGGGCGAAGTGCTAGCGCTATCGACGTGGCCATCCTTTAACTCTAATAATCTGAACGAGATGACGGGTGAAAACCAGCGTAACCGTGCGCTGCTCGACGTCTTTGAGCCGGGTTCGGTCATGAAGCCATTTACCGTGGCAGCAGCATTGGATTCAGGTAAATATACCACCACGTCTTTGATTGATACCAATCCTGGCTCTATTCGTGTGCGCGGTTATACCATTCGCGACCACAATAATCTGGGACGCATTACGCTTGCGACATTACTACAAAAATCTAGTAACGTCGCCTCAACCAAGATTGCGTTATCCTTGCCGCCTGATGCCATTACCAATATGCAAAGACAGTTTGGCTTTGGGGCAAAAACTCCGCTGCAATTCCCCGGCGAGGGCAGTGGTCTTGTCGTTACGCCAAAAGAAAAAGAAACGTCAAGACGAGCAACGGTCAGTTATGGTTATGGCCTACAAGTCACCTTAGCTCAGGTCGCACAGGCGTATTCGGCGCTTGCCGCTGGTGGGGTAATGCACCCATTAACCTTGATTAAAGTTAACAAAAAACAGCCCAGCAAACGTATTATGGCGCACGAACAAGCCATGTCTATCGTACAAATGCTAGAAAGCGTTACAGAACCAGGTGGTACGGCAAAGGCTGCTGCGATTGATGGCTATCGTGTGGCCGGTAAAACAGGTACCTCACGCCGTATCAACCCCAAAGGCGGCTACTATAGCGACCAGTACCGAAACGTCTTTGCTGGTATGGCGCCCGCGTCCAATCCTAAGCTGGTCGGGGTGATGCTTATCGAAGACCCGCGTGGTCAGATTTATGCTGGCTTAACGGTAGCCCCTGTCTTTCATAATGTTATGAAAGAGGCGCTACGTTTATATAATGTGCCGTTAGATAAACCATTGAAAACTGAAGAGCCGTAGCTAAAAAAGTAAATTCCATGCTTGAGTTTTATGACCAATTTTCATGATCAAGTTTCATGACTAAGCTCCATGTTTCAGCTGTTAACTATTTGATGCGTTTTAACCGTTTAGGATTTGCCAATGTCTCTGTCTACCTCGCCAAAAAGCAATACCGCAGTCACCTTACAACAGCTGATTGAAACCAGTGGCAACGATAGAGATAGGCAAAGCCATAGCTTAACGCAAGCATTAACAACGCTGATAAGCACATATAGCAGTCAACTACCGAAAGCAAAAACTTCGATTGCTCATATTCCCTTTGAGCAGTTCCGTCTAGACAGCCGTCAGTTAGTAGCAAAGGATGTCTTTGTGTTATTAAAAAGTCATACACCAAATTGCCAAAAAAGTCGCGACTACTTATATCAAGCCGCTGAGCAGGCGGCGTTTATCCTGTCGGAAATTGACCCAATCGCTTTGCTGTCTACCGCTAGTGTGCCGCCACACGCCAATACTTCCTTCACAAACGATAGTGATCGCTCTAAAGCGCAGCAGCAATTAGCAGCACTGCCTTGTCCAGTAGTATACGTACCCCATATTCGTGATTTTTTAGGTGATTTGATTCAAGCGCGCTTACAGCATCAGCAGCCTGTGACCTTACCGACGGTCGTTGCGGTGACTGGTACCAATGGCAAAACCACCATCAGCCAATTGGTGGCACAATTGACGCAATTGACGGGTATGAGTAGCGCGGTGATGGGCACGGCAGGTAACGGTAGGCTTGGCGCGTTAGTGCAAGCCAGCCATACCACAGGCGATGCTTTAGCAGTCCAGCAGTTTTTATATCAAATGGGTATCGAGAATGCGGAATTATTGGCATTGGAAGCCAGCTCACACGGTCTTGATCAGCAGCGATTACAAGGAGTGCCGGTGTCGGTGGCAATTTATACCAATTTGAGCCGTGACCACCTCGATTATCATGCGGATATGGCAGAATATGCCGTGGCAAAAGCCAAGCTGTTTGATAAAGCGCATTTCCCCGAGTTAACTCACGCCATTATCAATATCGATGACGAGCATGCCCAGATTATGCTCGACACGGCGCATGCCAGTGGTTTGACCGTTTGGAGCTATAGTTTAGACCCAGCAAAATCTGCAACCTTTGTTGCCGCTGATATCAAGCCAAGCTTGCAAGGGGTTGAGATTGCACTGCGTACGGATTTTAAAAATAAAGAAACCAAGAGCATTAATATCATTAGCCCATTACTCGGGCGTTTTAACGTTGCCAATTTACTTGCCGCTATCGCCGCTGCTGTGGCTTTAGGAATTAGCCTTGAGCAGATTGCTGATGTTATCCCGCAACTGCAAGGCGCGGTAGGGCGCATGCAGCGTGTGCCATCTGCTAATGGCTGTTTTATCGTCGATTATGCCCATACGCCTGATGCGTTAAGCCAAGTGCTTGCCAGTCTAAAAACCCATTGTATAGGTGAGCTGTGGGCAGTATTTGGTTGCGGCGGTGATCGTGATGCGGGCAAGCGTCCACTGATGGCGCAAGCGGGATTGACGGGCGCTGATAAAGTGGTATTGACGGCGGACAATCCACGTACCGAAGACCCAAATTTAATCTTGCAAGATATGCAAGCGGGCATGACCCGCGCACAGTACGAGCGTACCCATATCGAGCCTGCGCGCCAAACTGCCATCGAATATGCGGTCAAGCAAGCAGCGCCTGCTGATATTGTCGTTATCGCGGGCAAAGGTCATGAAACCTATCAAGAGATTAACCACGTGCGTTATGATTTTGACGATAGCGTTATTTTGCAACATGCCCTTAAGCAAGCCGGACGTTTATAGTATTTATAGCGAAGTAATAGCGCCTGCCATTCATTTTTTGTACGTTTTAAAAAACCTATACTTAAAAATATCAAAGATAAGTAGTCATCATATATAAGGTAATCATTATGACAGCCGACAACGATAACAGCATTCAGTCGCAAGGGCTGTATGTTTGGCAAGCAGACAATCTGCTTGCGGCAACCAAAACTCTCGCTGGCCATTGGCAATTTGGGGCAGTACCTATAGAGCCAAACAATAACGCAAACAAACCCATTAGCAGTACACGTATCGCTACCGATACGCGTACTATAAAAACCGGTGATATCTTTTTAGCCTTAACGGGTGATAATTTTGACGGACATGATTATCTGGATATTGCTATAGAAAAAGGTGCGGTTGCGGCTATCGTTTCACGTCCGATTGCTGCTGATATTGCGCAATTGGTTGTCAATGATACGCGTTTGGCGCTCGGTCAATTGGCGGCCTATCGTCGGCAGCAGCACAAAGATTTGACCGTCATTGCCATTACGGGCTCAAGCGGCAAAACCACCTGTAAAGAGATGCTCGGTAGTATCTTTGGTCGCTTGGCACCAACACTGATTACCCGTGGCAACCTCAATAATGACTTAGGCGTGCCGATGATGCTACTCGAATTATCTGATCATCATCGCTATGCCATTTTGGAGCTGGGCGCAAACCATATCGGTGAAATTGCTTATACTGCTGAGATTGTGCAGCCTGACGTGGCATGTATCTTAAATATTGGTACCGCGCATTTGGGAGAATTTGGCAGCCGCGAAGGCATTTGCCAAACCAAAGCTGAAATTTACCATACCTTACATGATAACCAATTTGCCATAGTTCCTGATAAAGATGATTTTACCAATCAATTGCGCCGTATCGCTGAAAAGCATACCCCAAACGTTATAGGATTTGGCAATACCGATGTCAGTGCCAGTCATTTAGATGTCGAGCCTGAGCGCAGTGAGTTTAAGCTGCATATTGGTAGCCAAGTCCATGATATTAATTTGCCATTAGCGGGCGAGCATAATGTCAATAATGCGTTGGCTGCTGCTGCTTGTGCCCATGCGTTAAATATCGATATTAGCGATATTGTCGTCGGGCTTGAAAACGCCCGTCCTGCAAAAGGGCGTTTGAATAGTCAGCTCCTTGGTATGCATCGCTTGATTGATGATACGTATAACGCCAATCCGCATTCGGTGCGCGCAGCTGCTAAAGTGCTGGCGGCGCAAACGGGTACGCAGGTGATGGTACTTGGCGATATCGGCGAGCTAGGAGAGGCGGCGATCAGTGAGCACCAAAGCTTAGGTCGTACCATTGCGACCACTGGCATCGATGTACTATTGTGCGTTGGTCAATATGCGCCCTATACGGTGGCGGGCGCGCAAGAGATTTCTGCTATCAATGCCCATGCCTTTGCTGATAAAGACAGTTTATTGGCCTATTTGCAGTCTTATTTACAAGCACAGCAGGCGCAGCCTTGTACGGTGCTGTTTAAAGGCTCACGTTCCATGGAAATGGAAACCCTTATCAATGCGCTAGTCGAGGAGTAGGCGGTGTTAGTTTGGTTGTTTGGCTGGCTTGGTCAGTATTATACGCCGTTTTCTGCGGTTTCTTCGTTGACGCTACGGGCGTTGTTGGCGGTTATTACTGCGCTGGCGTTCAGTATGGTGTTTGGCAGTCGCGTCATCAATCGCCTGCGTGCGCTCAAGTACGGTCAGGCGATTCGCAATGATGGTCCGCAGTCGCATTTGGTCAAAACCGGTACACCAACCATGGGCGGGGTGCTGATTCTAAGCGCAATTGGGGTATCGACTTTACTGTGGGCGCGATTAAACAATCCCTATGTGTGGATTTTGCTCATCGTGATGATTATCTTTGGCGCGGTTGGCTGGGCGGATGATTGGCTTAAAATCAAATATAAAGATCCCAAAGGTCTGATCGCCCGCAAAAAATACTTTTGGCTGTCGATGGGGGCGTTATTCGTCGGGGTGTCTTTATATTATATTGCTACCTTGCAGCCAGATATAGCGACCACGCGTGAGATGCAGGACTTGCTATTACCGATTTTTAAAGATTGGATGATTCCTTTTTCGGCAGTGCCCTTTGGAATTGGCTTTATTATCTTTACCTATTTTGTAATTAATGGTGCCTCAAACGCCGTTAACTTAACTGATGGCTTAGATGGTTTGGCGATTTTGCCGGTGGTCTTGGTGGCGGCAGGTTTAGGCGCCATGGCTTATGTCTCAGGCGACGTACGCTTTGCTGATTATTTACATGTGCCTTATATTGCTTATAACTCAGAAGTGATTATTGTTTGCGGCGCGATGATTGGCGCAGGGTTAGGTTTTTTATGGTTTAACGCTCATCCAGCGCAAGTATTTATGGGTGATGTTGGGGCGCTGGCATTGGGCGCGATGCTCGGTACAATTGCGGTTATGACCCGTCAAGAGATTGCCTTTGCCATTATGGGCGGTTTATTTGTTGCCGAAGCCTTGTCGGTGATGCTACAGGTTGGCTCGTATAAACTGCGTAAAAAACGCGTCTTTCGTATGGCACCACTGCATCATCACTTTGAAGAGATTGGTTGGAAAGAAACCCAAGTGGTGGCAAGGTTTTGGATTATTGCCATTATCCTTGTGATTCTTGGGCTGATGACCTTAAAACTGCGTTAAGTTGTCAAACAGGTTTAAATCAAAAAAATTTCAAATCAAAAGCCATCTTAAAATCTAAGATGGCTTTTTTTAGGTCTTATGCGAACTTCTTTTTGTTGCGGCATTTATCCCTTACTTAGCCGGAACTTTGTTAAAATGGCCGCCATATTGCGCTAACGTTGAGATACTTGTGAGCTTATTTATTTGTCCCCTTTGCCAATCACCTCTGCAGCCCGCCGACGATACGTGGCGCTGTGATGGTAGCTTAAACCCTAAGCAAACCGCTCATCCATTTGATGTGGCGCGGCAGGGTTATATCAACCTATTACCGGTGCAACAAAAAAAATCCAAAGCACCGGGCGACAGTCAGCAATCCATTGAGGCGCGTAAACGGTTTTTAAATGCCGGGCATTATCAGCCATTAAATGACTTAATTTGCCAAAAGATGACAGCGTTATTGATGGCAAAAAAAGCCAGTCTTAAGCAAAAAAATAAACCCATTAATTGGCTGGATATTGGCTGCGGAGAGGGCTATTACACGCAGGCAATGGCGCAAACAGGTATTGATATGCTTATTGCTGCCGATATCAGTAAACCTGCTGTTGTAGAGCTGTCGAGAACCAGTAAGGCTTTAGGTCGTCTTTGGTATCAAGGGGCTGAGGAGGCTAAGGAAGATGGGACTTATGCAGCAGCTATTTACCCGCTGGTGACTAGCGCGGCGCATTTGCCGCTACGCGCGCATAGTATCGATGGTATTAGCAGTATCTTTAGTCCCATTTTGCCAGAAGCATTTAATGAAGTGTTAAGCGACGAGGGCTATATGATCATTGCCAAGCCCGATGTTGGGCATTTGGCGACGATGCGTGAGGCGTTATTTGATGACGTCCGCGAGCATGATTCTGATAAGTTTTTGGACGAATTAGCGCCTTATTTTCAGTTGTTAGAGACTCATCATGTCAGTAGTAAGCTCAGTTTAGCGGCAGAGGCATTGGCAGATTTAATGACCATGACCCCTTATGCCTATCGGGCGCGCAGCGAAAAAAGGCAGACGCTACTAGCAGAGGTGGCAGCACAACCTTTTGCGACAGAAGCTAAGTTTGTTATCTATATTTTGCAAAAAATGCCCGCTCATTAATAGGCGGCAATAGGCTAAAGGTCCACTTATAAAATCGGTCCCATGGTGGCGACGACATTATTCCAAATCCGATACGGCAACGGCCAGTTGTTAACCTCTTCAAGCGTTACTTCATCAGAATCAGCGATATACTGATATTGGCGCTCCATAATATCGGCGGTCAGTTTGTTATCACTAAAGACGATATTGTTTTCATAATTCAAATGAAAACTGCGTAAATCCAAATTGGTTGAGCCAATCAAGCTGATTTCACCATCGACGGTCAGGGTTTTGGCGTGTAGCAGCCCCGGCCTATACTCGTAGATTTTTACGCCAGCCTCAAGCAATTCCCAATAGTAGCTATGACTGGTCGCAGCAACGATAAAGGAGTCATTTTTTTTCGGAAAAATCATCGTTACTTCAACCCCGCGATAGGCGGTCGCACATAGGATACTGACCAGCGAATAATCAGGCACGAAATAAGGGGTAGAAATTATCAGGGTATGCTGGGCTTGGCTAATTAAAGCACCCAAAAACTGCGGGGTGTTACCATGACGCTGGGTCGGTCCATCAGAGAAAACTTGCGCAGCAAAATCATTGAGCGGCAGGTTTGGCTGTAAATCGGTGCTATACGGAAAGCTGTCGAGCGGCGTATCAGGGTTTTCAGTTAGCCAATCACTGGCAAATAGCATCTGATTTTGCGCAACGATGGGCCCTTCGATACGCAGCATAATATCGACCCAAGGGGCGTATTTGGGCTTTACGCGAAACTCAGGGTCGGCGCAGTTACGGCTACCAAAATAGCCGATTTTGCCATCAATCACGGTAATTTTGCGGTGATTGCGCAAGTCAATACGGCTAAAGAGCATAACCTTTATGATATTGGTTAATGGTAGCGCCACACTGAGCTGCACACCCGCGTCCTTCATTTCTTGCCATAACTTTGAGCTGACCATTTTGCGCGAGCCCATGCCATCGACCATCGCTCGGCAGGTGACGCCGCGCTTTGCTGCCCGAATCAGCGCTTCTGCGGTAGCCGTACCCATGCCATCGACCAGCCAAATATAATACAGCACGTGGATATGGTTGGTTGCCGCATCAAAGTCGTCAATCATACGTTTGCGCGTCTCATTGGCATCTGCCATTAGCTTAGCGCGATTGCCAACTGTCGTCTGAAAGCCAGTGGCTTTTGCTGAATAAGCAAAGGCTGCGCGGTACTCAGGTTTAACGGCATGTAATAACGCCACATTGCTACCAAGTACCTCTGGGCGATGGCGATGTAATTTATCGATAATTTTCTGACGTTCGCGTGTGAAGTTGCGTCCTAAATGTACCTCACCGAACATCCAATAAACTAGGACGCCAAAATAAGGCAAGAGAAATAAAATCACCAACCAAGCCAAACGCGCCGGCGCCGTTAAGTCATGGCGCGCAAGGACGCGCAAGGATATCAGCACCAATAATATAAAGTGAATGGTTAATAAAATATCGACGAGCATAGCGGAATCCGTTGTTATTATATTTATGAAGGCTATAGTCGTTCTTAGTTATATTGCAGGACTAAATTATTGGCCGAGTTGCCTTATTGATGGCCTTTATCATTAATACTCACCAAACAGCCAACCACTAACGAAGGCAAAATACTCACGAAACCAAGCATTGTAGCGAATCGATAGCGGCGTCGGGCTGGCGAGCAAAATAGGTCGCTGATAGCCTTGATGCTTGGCAATGGCAGCCACACGAATGGTATGAAAATCACTGGTCACAATGGCAATAGGCGCCGTGATAGGCACTTCTTTTGCTGCCAAAATGACTTGGCTATAAATTAAGTTTTCGGCGGTACTAGTGCTATTACCTTCTTGCAAAATGTGCTCAAGAGCAATGCCATGCTTCTCATGTAAATAGCGCGCCATAATACTGGCTTCGCTATGTGTCTGCCCCATACCAATGCCACCACTGGTCAACGCTAATGCCTCGGGCTGTGCTTTAATCAGCGGTGCCGCCGTATCTAAACGCTGAGCAAGCGTCGGTGTTGGCTTACCGGCGATAGTACCTGACCCTAATACAATAATCGCCGCGACCTCCGATACAGGCTGCGAGCTCTTTTTAATTTGCTGCTGCAATGAGAAAATAAATAACCCAAAGCTTATCAGCCAAATAAAAAATAGCAGCCATAGCGTGTACCAAAGACGATTGCGAAATGGGTTTTGCCTAGTAAACTTGCGGATGGCATGCCAAAATATCCCATGGGCGACAAATGCGCTGCCCAATAAAAACGGCACGACAGTACCAAAGTTAATTTTGCCAACCGTCATTAACACGGCACAATCAACCATGATAACGGCACCGATAACGACCAATCCAACTCGCGTTATAATGAGTAGTTTTTTTGCCATAGTTTTAAATTTATTATGTTTAGGTAAAAATGCTGTAGTTTAGGGTTTATTCAATCAAGTGCTTATTTATCTATTAATTATACGTTGTTTTAATTGCATGGCGGTTTGGTCATATCAAGACATACTAAATCTAATCCCTTTAACGTAAAGAGGAAAACCTTATGACGCCAATGATTTTTCATAATCCAAAATGTGGCACTTCTCGTAATACCCTTGCCATTATGCAGGCCTCAGGTGAGACGCCAGATGTGGTGGAATACCTAAAAACACCGCCATCTCGTGAGTACTTGGTTGAGCTGTTGGCATTGATGCAGAGTACCCCGCGCGAGCTTTTACGCAGTAAAGAGAGTATTTATACCGAGCTTGGTTTAGACAATCCAGCATTGACGGACGCGCAACTGATTGATGCCATGATAGCGCACCCTATTTTAATCAATCGTCCTATTGTTGTTACCGATAAAGGCGCGGCGCTGTGCCGACCGTCTGAAAAAGTGTTTGAATTACTGCAAAATCCGGTCAATAGTTTCACAAAAGAGAATGGGGAAGTGGTGAAGCATGTTACAGAATAAAGAAACTAAAGCCTTAGTGACAGACAATATTGCTAGTAAAAGTACTAGTAATATTGACGCTACTGATTTACTGAAAAACGATTTACCCAATGTTGATTTTGATCAAATACAAGCCATTGATATTGAGTCTTTGGTCGGTAAAGATGACCCACGCCATGCGCCAAGAATATTGGTGTTATATGGCTCCCTGCGTGCGCGTTCATTTTCTAGATTAGCCGCTGAAGAAGCAAGTCGTCTATTGCGTTGGTACGGCTGCGAGGTGAGAATGTTTAATCCATCAGGCTTGCCACTGCCAGATGACGCCGATAGCGACCACCCAAAAGTGCAAGAGTTACGCGAGTTGGCACAGTGGTCAGAGGGCATGCTTTGGGTTAGTCCAGAACGCCATGGCAGTATTACCAGTATTATGAAGGCGCAAATTGACTGGATTCCGTTGGCGCTCGGCGGCGTACGTCCGACCCAAGGTAAAACGCTGGCTATCATGCAAGTCAGTGGCGGCAGCCAAAGTTTTAATACCGTCAATCAATTACGTATTCTTGGGCGCTGGATGCGTATGATTACCATCCCCAATCAATCTTCTATCCCCAAAGCGTTTTTGGAATTTGACGATAATGATCGCATGAAAATGTCACCATTATATTTGCGCGTCGTCGATGTTTGCGAAGAGTTGGTCAAATTTACGTGGCTTACCCGTGGGCGCTCGGCGTATCTGACCGATCGCTATTCAGAACGGGTCGAAAGCGCTGCGGAAGTCTCCCAACGCGTCAATCAAAAATCACTCTAACGTCATTGTTTTATTATTGCCTTTATTAATATTTCATTGCTTCAATTGGCTCATTAAGGTTACTTCATGCTCGCATTCGCTATTTTTATCGTGACTCTGGTCTTAGTCATCTGGCAGCCGAAAGGGCTTGGCATTGGTTGGAGTGCGATGGGCGGCGCTTTGGTTGCCTTAGTATTTGGTGTGGTGCAATGGTCTGACGTTGGTATTGTCTGGGATATCGTTTGGGACGCCACTTTTACCTTTGTCGCCCTGATTATTATCTCCCTTATTTTAGATGAAGCGGGATTTTTTGGCTGGGCGGCATTACACGTGGCTCGGCTTGGCAATGGGCGCGGGCGTTTGCTATTTCCGATGATTGTGCTGCTAGGAGCGTTTATCTCCGCCTTCTTTGCCAATGATGGGGCGGCCTTACTGCTGACGCCAATTGTGATTGCTATTCTACTGCGCCTTGATTTTGCCCCCAAATCTGCTTTAGCTTTTATTATTGCCACTGGCTTTATCGCCGATACCGCAAGCTTGCCGTTGGTGACTTCTAATCTGGTCAATATCGTCAGCGCTAATTATTTTGATATTGGTTTTGGTCGCTACGCGGCGGTGATGGTACCGGTAAATATCGTCTCTGTCCTAGCGACGCTATCGGTATTGTGGCTTGCTTATGCGCGGTACATTCCGAGGCACTACTCAACGGCAAATCTTAGCGCACCTCAATCGGCTATCAAAGATCCGCTGGTATTTCGGGCGGCTTTTCCACTATTAGTATTATTATTAGTGGCGTATTTCGCGACTGAATCGCTCGGGCTGGTTATCTCAGTGGTGACTAGTGTCGCGGCGCTTATCCTAATGGCCATAGCTGGACGCTGGTGGCAAGGCGGGCGTGATGCTAAGTTTTCTATCGTCAATATTCTTAAAAAAGCACCGTGGCAAATTGTATTATTTTCAATCGGTATGTATTTAGTGGTTTATGGTTTGGGCAATGCAGGACTTACCGCCTATGGCGCACGAATACTTAATTGGCTAGGTCAACAAGGCGCGCTCGTTGCGACGGTCGGCACAGGGTTCTTGTCCGCCATCGTAGCGTCTGTGATGAATAATATGCCGTCGACGCTAATAGGAGCGCTGGCGATTGATAGCGCCCAAGTGCCCGCTGCTACTCGAGAGTTGATGATTTATGCCAATGTCATTGGCAATGACTTGGGACCAAAATTCACGCCTATTGGTAGTTTGGCGACGCTATTGTGGTTACACGTATTGGCTGAAAAGGATTATAAAATCAGCTGGGGGCAATATATGAAGGTCGGACTGCTGATAACGCCGCCGGTATTATTAGCCACGCTATTGGCGTTGGTATTTTGGCTGCCTAAATTGCCGAGTGTTTAAGGAGTTTGTGAAAAAGTAGAAAAAGATAGGAAAACTGCGGGCTTTGATTGAGCAGAATAAGATTGGCGGTGAAGGAGGAAGTCTAACTATATATAAGTATTTGATTTAATTATCATTGTAATAATAGATATGCACGTTAGACCATCAAATAGACCAACAGCGTAACAGTATTGGAGGCAAGGCAAATAATGGGATTTATCTCACAATAAAATGTAACTAAATATTTCTACGACATTATTTGATTTCAAACATATACTATCACTAAAAAACTATTTCTAGTAGTTAGGATTACGTTTCCTACCATTACCGCTTAATGCTACTTGCCACCATTCTAAATAGAGCACTGCAAGATGGCTATAGTGGCATAATAAAATAGCGCCCATATTAGGCGCTATTTGTTGTTTCGCTGCTTGTAAGAAAAATAGTAACCACTCACTAGTAAAAGCTACCAAACCTTAAATTTAAACCTTAGCTATACTCGATTAATTCTGATAAACAGCTTTAATTTGTGTTTCTAAGAACTTGGTGGCAACGCTATTGTATTGATTACAGTAGACCTCTGCGATATTAGGGTCGATATCTTCTTTCTCTTGAATACCTTTTTGGTAATAATAAGCTTCATAAATTAAGCCTTTGTATACCACAGCAGCATTAATATCGCCATCTTCATCAGTATATCTTACCGCTTGCAATTCATTTTTGCTTCCGACATTTTCTTTGACAAGATTGCTGACAGTATTGTATTTTTTCTCTTTAGCAATCCACTGATCTATCGTCATACTGCCTTCCTCATCATAATCAGAAAAAGTATAGTAGTCTTGATCAGGTGTTTCTAAAAATATGTAACATTGAGAGCCACTAGGGAAAGTAGCGTTAAAGCTATCAGGGAAATAATCTAAATCTGTCTCTATCCCAGTCTGAGCATTTCCTGGCTGCTTGCCGACGCCAGTGAGGTCAAGAGTAATGATGTCATAAGTCGAATTAACGATGCTGCTACCTGACTGAATTTTTAGCTTGAACGTATCGCTATCTACGAAGTTGATTTTATAGAACTTACTATCGAACTCTTCAGGAACAGCGGCGAATAAATTATTACCAACATAATATTCTAATCTAAGGTCATCGCTTCTGCTGTCTTGATAGGCAGTAGGCGAGCTACCCACAACAGTAGAAATACTACGAATTAAGCCATTATTATTGAGCTTGAAATCAAATTTACCCCATCCTGTTTTGTATTGTCCATTGACCACGTCGCTGAAAGGGTCAAATGTTGCGTAGTTCAGCTCATTGTTGACGATAGGGCCACCATTGTTACCGCCGCCTGCTACATATTCACCGTCATCATCGCCGCCACATCCTGTAAGCGCCAAAGCACTAGTTAATGCGATACTTGCATATAGCTTATTGATTTTCATATTGTTACCTGTCGTTATATTTCAGTAAGAAACTCAATAATAGACAACGCTGTTTTTTATTGCAAAACAAAAATTCAGTAATAACATTATTGCTACGATAGTTTAGTACTTCTAACAATTATCTATATCTAATTCAGTGGAATTCTCATAAGCCAAAAATTGGAGCGTAGTGAATGTTATTACAAACCATAATGTGCGCTATACTTCTAAGCAAAGCGAATGCATGACACCATAATCGACCCCTATAAAACTTATACCTTTCAAAGTATTCAGGAAACATCAATGCCGACCAGCACTACTACTAAAACTATCAATAAAATCAATCAAGACGATATCAACAAAGCCGTATGGAACGCCTGTGACACCTTCCGTGGCGTCATCAGCGCTGATACCTATAAAGACTTTATTTTGACCATGCTGTTTCTCAAGTATCTATCCGACGTCTATCGTGATGAGTACAACAAACTGGTTGAGCAGTTTGGCGACAACCCAGAACTGATCCATGCCATGATGTCCAAGCAGCGTTTTGTCTTACCTGAGGGCGCAAGCTTTTGGGATCTATACGAGCAGCGTCATCAGCCAGGCAACGGTCAACGTATCGATGAAGCGCTTCATGCGATTGAGGAGGCTAACGGTACTAAGCTCAAAAACGTCTTCCAAGACATTAGCTTTAACACTGATAAACTCGGTCAAGAAAAGCAAAAGAACGAATTACTGCGGCATTTATTAGAAGACTTTGGCAAAGATATTCTTAACCTAAGCGTTGAGCGCGTTGGCAGTTTAGACGTGATTGGTAATGCCTACGAGTTTTTAATCAAGCATTTTGCCGCCAGTAGTGGGGCGACGGCGGGTGAGTTTTATACGCCACCAGAAGTATCGAGTTTACTGGCGACTATCCTTGAGCCTGTCGAAGGTGATGAAATCTGTATTGTGGTTCTGGGTCGCTACTCATCAAATGCGGGGCGATGGTTCGCAAAAACTCAAATTCCAAGAAGTATGCGCTATACGGTCAAGAAGCTATTGGCTCGACATGGGCACTGGCCAAGATGAATATGTTTTTGCATGGTGAGGACAACCACCGAATCGAGTGGGGCGATACCATCCGCAATCCGCTGCTACTTGATAAGGACGGCAAGCACTTATTACAGTTCGATGTGGTCACTGCCAATCCGCCGTTTTCACTGGATAAATGGGGTCATGAAGATGCCAGCAGCGATCCCTATGGTCGCTTCCATCGCGGTGTCCCGCCCAAGACCAAAGGCGACTATGCGTTTATCAGTCATATGATTGAGACGCTAAAACCTGCCTCTTCATCAAAACAAGGCGGCCGAATGGGTGTGGTCGTTCCGCATGGGGTGTTGTTCCGTGCGTCGTCTGAGGGCAAAATCCGTCAGCAACTCATCGAAGAGAACCTGCTCGATACGGTGATTGGCTTACCTGAAAAGTTATTCTTTGGTACGGGTATTCCAGCCGCAATTCTCATCTTTAAAAAGAATAAGTCTGACGACAAAGTCCTGTTTATCGATGCGAGTAATGAGTTTAAATCGGGTAAAAATCAAAATCAACTCACAGATGCCAATATCAATAAAATTATTGAGACCTATAAGGCGCGCGAAAGCGTCGATAAATACGCGTATCTAGCGAGCTTTGATGAAATTAAAGAAAACGACTTTAATCTAAACATTCCACGCTATGTCGACACGTTTGAGGAAGAGGCAGAGATTGATCTAGATGCAGTACGTTCTGAGCGTTTAGCGCTTAAAGCCGAGTTAAACCTGTTAGAGGATGAGATGGCAGGGTTTTTAAAGGAGTTGGGTTATGGTGCCTAATGGGTGGGTAAAGAGTAAAATTTCTGACATTGCTAACATCGCTGTAGGTAGAGATTTAAAAGAGGAGTCATATTCTGAGAATAAGAATGACAATTTTCCATTTCCAGTGTATTCAAATACAGTCTCAGCTCGTGGTTTATATGGATTTTATAATTTTGCTGAATATAGCAATGAAGCAGTTACAGTGGTTGGTCGAGGAATAGGAATAGGCACTGCATTTTCTCGTAAAGAACCCTTTGGCGCTATAGGACGACTTCTAGTTCTTGAGCCAAAAAACAACGCTTTTGATGTTGTTTATTTTGAAAATTATATTAATAGTTATTTGCGAGTACATCATGAAAACGGGGCAATTCCTCAACTACCAGGCGCTTCTATTGCAAAATATGATGTTGTATTACCTCCACTTCTCGAACAACAAAAAATCGCCAAAATTCTATCTACTTGGGATAAGGCGATTAGCACGACTGAGCGTTTGATTGAGAATAGTACCCAGCAGAAAAAAGCCTTGATGCAACAATTGCTCACGGGTAAAAAGCGGTTGCTTGATGATGAGGGAAAACGGTTTGATAAAAAATGGGAAAGAATAGAATTAGGGAAGTTATTAGATTATAAACAGCCAACACCTTATTTGGTTAAGTCTACCGATTATTCAGATGAATACCCTACGCCAGTATTAACGGCGGGTAAAACCTTTATCCTTGGGTATACAGATGAAGAATTTGGAATATTTAGCGAAGATCTTCCAACAATTATATTCGACGACTTTACTACTGCTAGTAAATTTGTAGACTTTCCCTTTAAAGCAAAGTCTAGTGCAATGAAAATGTTAGTAGCAAAAGATGGCGTTTCGATAAAGTATATATTCGAGGTCATGCAGGCACTAAGCTATGCTATTGGTGGTCATCAGCGACACTGGATTTCGATATTCGCTAATATTGTAATTGGACTTCCATGTCTTGAAGAGCAGCAAAAAATTACCGCAGTTTCAAATAATGCCGATAAAGAAATTGAGTTACTTGAGCAGCAGTTGGCAGATTTGCAGCAAGAGAAAAAGGCGCTGATGCAGGTGTTGTTGACGGGTAAGAAGCGGGTGGTGGTTGATGGGGAGGTCGCTTGATTTTACTACAGCCTACAACACTGGCCTTTGTATATAGCGAATGTAAACCATGACATTATTTCGCCTCATATCTCTAAGCATTTTATTATTAGTATCCGCTGGCACTACTTTAGCGTATGCCTCAGCTAACGAGTACGAGGATGCCGAGCAGGATGATCTAACATTTAAAGTCTCCTATCCTTATTATGAGCTGCCCTTAACTGACCAAGACTTTAGCGGTTATCAGGACTCATTTGATCTTGACCAATTCGATACCTTGATGCCGCCTATCACTGATCCTGATATATTAGAGCAGCTTGCACAGCTACATTTAGGCGCATCTGACAGTGGGTTTTTTCAACTGCAAGAAGACTCGGATTATCAAGCGTTTTTATCCTATGGTCTATACGAAGATGATGACGAAGCTTATGTCACCAAAGGTAATCCTTATGGCGCATACGTGGATCAAGAAAATATATTGGTCTTGATCAAGGGTAAAAACGTGTTAATTGTCAGGCTATACGATGGCTTTACTATTGATAAAGATTTCAACGTGACTTATGACTAGCTAATAATCTATGACTAGTTAATAACTTACGAGCTTGTAATGAAGTTGAGTCGCTTTAGCAGCAATTGGCGGTTTTTGTTTAACCCTTTTTTGAACTAAATATAAACATGACAAGCTTTCACTAATTATGAAGGCTAACTACCATAAGGAATTGCGATGACCAAATTAAATTACACCTCCTATTTTGATAGATTCGAAGCACTAATAAACGAGTTTAGAGCCTTAGATTCGACCGAAAAAGAAATGAATTTCTTTGATGTTGGCGTGCGCGGTCACTTCGAAAACCCAACAACCGAGCTCCTTAGCTTCTTTTTAGATCCAGCTAAACCGCATGATTTGGGCGATAGCTTTTTTAAAGGTCTAGAGGCAGCCATTGCCAAGGATAAAATGCTACTCGATCTAGGCGAGCTTGAAAGCGTCGAAACGGAAGTGGTGACCCAAAACGGCAAGCGGATTGATTTGGTTGTCGAGACTGAGAACGCCTTAATCCTGATTGAGTGTAAGATTTATCATCATCAAAATAATCCTTTTGATGAATACACCACCTTTGGTAATAATCGCATTTCTAAACCTAATCAAGACTCAGTACCTAAAAAGCTGATCAAACTGGTGCTTTGTCTGAGTGGCAAGATCAGCCCCGATCTTACCGCCAAAGACTGGCAGGGCTTGTCATATAAAGATCTTGTGCAACATATCGAGCAAAATTTATCGATCACTATATTAAACAATCCCTATAACAAGTGGGCGTTGTTCGCAAGAGAGTTCTTATTACATTTAAAAGGCTTAAATACAATGACTAAAATTAATGAAAATGAAATCAACTTTTTGACTGAAAACTTGGACGGGTTTGCGCAGTTAAGCGATTATATTTATAACGATTTAATGCCAAAAATCGGTGAGCAAATTAAACTAAAATTAAACGCTAGCGACTTAAAAGACTTTAACTGTAAGGTAAAACATAGCAAATGGTATTATTACGAGCCTGTAATTAGGTTTTCTAATCTGAACTGGTCAACAGGTTCCGATATTGTGCTTTGGCTTAAGGCAAACGATAGCGAAGTTGCATATAAGATTAACCTGCATATCGGTAAGCAGTCTGATGAGCTGACCGAGCAATTCAAAGCTTCAATTGGAGATTTATGGATGGATCTGCAACCTGAAGCTTGGCATGAGGTAAACGGTTATTGGGGTATATCTTGGTCATTTAAAACTTTTGATTTAGAAGCTGTATCTGAGCAAATGGTTGAGCTGATGCGTCATCTAAATGATTTAGAGTTAAACTATCGTACAGGATTGGTTAAATAAGTATTTCTTATAGATTATTGACACTTTAAGAATTTTCTATATCTGCATGCTTTCAAAGAATAACAAAAAATCGCCACTGTATTAACCAATGCCGATAAAGAAATTGAGTTACTTGAGCAGCAGTTGGCAGATTTGCAGCAAGAGAAAAAGGCGCTGATGCAGGTGTTGTTGACGGGTAAGAAGCGGGTGGTGGTTGATGGGGAGGTTGCGTGATGGATATAAACGATTTAAGAAACATCGATGTTCAAGATGATGAAAGTAATTTTGACTTTAAAGACATGTTGGGTATGAAATTTAGTGTCTCTAACTTCGAGGAGTTAAAAATATTTATAGATGATGAGTTTAGCTTTTGGGTTAGATACGAGGATAAACTAACAGATCTAGGAGATTTAGGCTATTCAAATAATAATGCCCCTTTATTATTAATGCAATATTCACTGCGTCTTTTGGAGGAATTAAAAAATCAGTTAGAAAAACTATCAAAAGACGACTCTACTAGCATTGAATACATTCATTCGAAACTTAACGACCTAGGCTCATACTGGCTATCCTCATCGCGCCCTTTCGTCATTAGAGGACTTAATGTTTTAGATAAACATGGGGTGAGAGCTGCAAATGCATTTTTCGAAGTTTTTATAGATAGTGTCAATATTGATAATCACCGTGATTCATTATTTGGTTCGATTCTTGCCTACGAATTTGAAATGCAAAGTGAAGAAAATTTAACTTCTCGTAGAAACGCAGAGGAAGCTTCTATCGATCAGTTGAGAAATGAAATATTAGCGATAAAAAGTAAATTGTTTTCAGAGGCAACTGAATCTCAAAAAATATTTAAAGATTGGATTGATGGTGCAGCAAAAAAGTATAACGATACTAGTCAGAATCAAGTAGATAAGTTTGAAAAAGAATACAAAAAATGGTCTGAAAAGGTTGTAAACTTAGAAAGTACTTACGAAGAAAAACTAAGATTAGCAAAGCCAGCAGAATATTGGGAAAAGAAAGCTAAGAATTTTAAAGAGTCGGGTGACTTATGGGCTAAGAGACTCACAACATTAGTAATTTCAGGACTAGTTAGCCTTGTAGTATTACTTGCTATCTGGATATACGTTCAGAAAGAGGCTATTGCGTTAGGCGTAGAAAGCCTACAAGGTGTTGTTCTCTTTATTACACTATTATCTATTTATGCATTTGCTATAAAAGCCGTCTCGAAAATGACATTCAGCTCTTATCATTTACAGCGCGATGCCGAGGAACGTGAGCAACTAACGCATTTATACTTATCATTGATCAATGAAGGTGCAGACCTCGATACTGATTCTAGAAGCATTGTATTACAGTCTTTGTTCAGTCGAGTAGATTCAGGCTTAATTTCTGGTGATTCTAGCCCTACTATGCCGGGCTTACCTGAGATAGTACAAATAGCGACTCGTAGAGATTAATCTTGAATTTTTGTAGGGTGCTTTCCACACACCGCTTAAACTAAATAGATGAAGAGAGAAGTGATGAATGTAGAGAGCTTCAAGGAGCTGTATGAGAGTTTTGGCGTATGGGCACCAGTAATCATAGTTTCAATTACGTTGATAAGGATGCTGCTAAACCCTCAGAAGCTTAGAGAGTTTATGGATACATTCTCATACGCTCGACGAAGAAATATTAGGGATAAAGAAAAATCATTAGAATCTCCATATTTAGACTCACTGACTCGCAAAAGTATACAAAAGCAGATATCTGAAGACTATTTTTATCAATCTACTGGCATGAGGTTAGATTTTTATCTCCGTCATGCTATGTTGCAGTTATATGAGTATTCGAAGGGTAGTATCACTTTATCCAATTTTAAAAGAGCTAGAATTCATTTATCTTACGAGAATAAGCGACTCAAAGTTTCTATAAATAAATTCGAAAAATTATTTGGAATGTTCTCTGGTATTTTTTTCCTAGTGTTATCTGCCATGGCGACATTCTTGGCGTTGTACCTTATCAACTTTCTGTTTATGACAGACTCTACCAACATTTTAACTAAAGAAGATATAGGTTCGGCTATTGTTATCGTTGTCTATATTCTAGTGATTCTATGGGGCTCGTTGTTGTTCTTAAATATCTTCTCAGAAATCAAAAATGCTGAAAAAATTGAGAAGTATATGCATGAAAACCCCGAATTTAATGATGAATATTTAACGAAAGAGCCAATTTTCGACGTAGCTGTCAATGATACACAAGCTCTCGAAAACAAAAATGAATCGTAAAGTAACTATAGAGCTTAATATACCGTTAATTAATATCGACATGATAACCATCATCAATTAATCTATACCCAACATAACCGTCACGCTTAGTGCTCTTAGAGTAACGCGCAACCTTGGCGGTTTTTCTTTGCCTTTTTTATGACGTCTTTTATCGTGTTTTGGGCTACAATCGATATAACTAAAGAAACAACCAAACAAACGCTATGTCTAAAGTGGGCAGATATGACCAAACCAAGTTCTAATATTAGTCCCAATGAAAGCATCAACTTCGCGGAAGAATTCAGCTCTAAAATTCCTGCTTTAACCTTACTCACCACACTAGGCTATCATTTTATTCCGCCAAGCCAATGCAACACCATGCGTAGCAATAAGCTGCTAGCCAATCAGGCGAACGCTAATAAAGCCACTAACCAAGTGATATTGTTGCCTATCATGCGTGCGTTCTTAGCGCAGCAGACATTTATATTTGAAGGCAAGCCACATTATTTGTCAGATAGTGCCACTGATAAAATTATGCACGAGCTAAACCCAGCCATGAACTTAGGGTTACAGCTGGCCAATGAAAAGCTATATAACGCTATGCTTTATGGCGTAACGGTGATCGAGTTTATCGACGGCAAAAGAACCTCGCAAACCATCGCTTTGATAGATTGGAATCATATCGACAATAATAGCTTTCACGTGACCGAAGAGTTTGTCGTACAAAATAGTGAAGGTACGAACAGTCGTAAACCTGATATCGTCTGCTTTGTAAATGGTCTACCGCTGGCAGTGATTGAAGCCAAACGTCCTGATTCCAGTAGGGAAGGGCAGTCGACCAATGCGCAAGCGGTGTCCCAGCATATTCGCAATCAAAAGCCAAAAGAAATCCCGCATTTATTTGCTTATAGCCAGTTACTAATAGCAGTCAATGGTAATGACGGTTTATATGGGACTTGCAAAACGCCTGAGAAGTTTTGGGCAAAATGGGTCGAAGAAGAAATCTCTGAGCCTGAGTTCAACCGTCTAAAAAATCAAACGCTTAGTAACGATCAGATCAATATTTTATTTGCTCATCGTCCAGCCTCAGCTAAAAAAGAATATCTGTCACTGATTAATGCTGGTGATCTGGTCGTTACCAATCAAGACCGCTTAATTATCAGCTTATTACAGCCTGAGCGTTTGCTTGAGATGATGCGCCTGTTTACCTTGTTTGATAAAAAGGCGGGGAAAATTGTTGCCCGTTATCAGCAAGTCTTTGGTATCAAAGCCCTGATTAAACGTATCAGCACCTTTGATGAAAAGGGCAGTCGTGAGGGCGGTGTCATTTGGCATACCACAGGCAGTGGTAAATCTTTTACCATGGTGTTCTTTTCCAAAGCACTTATTTGGTTAGAGGAGCTTGCGAAGTGCCGAGTCATTATCGTTACCGATCGTGTTGATCTTGAAACCCAGCTTAGTAAAACCTTTGCTTCTGGTGGTGTGCTTAGTGATCGTGATAAATCCGATGCCATGGCAACCTCTGGTCGCCGTCTAGCGCAGCAGATTGGTCACGGTAATGAGCGCATTATTTTCTCTATCATTAATAAGTTTGGCTCAGCCGTTAAGTACGATGAATGCTATAACGACAGCCCAAATATCATCGTCATGGTCGATGAAGGTCACCGCAGCCAGAATGGTGAAAACAATATTCGTATGGCACAAGCCTTGCCAAACGCTGCTTTTATTGCCTTTACGGGTACGCCATTGCTTAAGGATGATAAGACTGAGAACAAATTCGGTAGCATCATTCACTCCTATACCATGCAGCAAGCGGTCAAAGATAAAACAGTTACCCCATTGTTATACGAAGAGCGTATCCCTGAGCTTAATACCAATGATCAAGCCATAGATAGCTGGTTCGACCGTATTACTCAAAAGCTCACCAATGATCAAAAAACCGATCTAAAACGTAAGTTCTCCCAAAAAGGTCAAATCTATCAGGTGGAGGGACGTATCGAGCTGATCGCTCATGACATCTCTGATCACTTTCAAAACTTTAAACAGCAGCATCTAAAAGGTCAGTTGGCTTGTGACTCTAAAGCCTCCGCTATCCGCTATAAAATGGCATTAGATAAGATTGGCAAAGTGACCTCAGTAGTCGCTATGTCACCACCTGATACCCGTGAAGGGCATGACACCGTCGATGGTCAATCAAAAGACATCGTACAAAACTGGTGGCAAGATAATGTCGTCGCGGACTTCGGCGGTGATGAAAAAGCCTATACCAAGGCCATTATTGAAGCATTTAGTCAGGATGAAGGTCCTGACATTATGATTGTCGTTGATAAGCTCTTAACAGGCTTTGATGAACCCAAGAACACCGTTCTTTATATCGATAAGCCACTAAAGCAGCATAACCTGATTCAGGCGATTGCACGGGTGAACCGCTTGCATGAGAAAAAACGCTTTGGTTATCTGATTGATTATCGTGGCATCCTAAAAGAGCTGGATATCACCATTGAGAAATATCAAGACTTAGCGGAACGTACGCAAGGTGGCTTTGATATCGAAGACCTTAAAGGTCTGTATAACGGCATGGATACTGAGTACAAGCAGCTACCAAGATTGCATAATGAGCTGTGGGCTATTTTTTCATCGGTAAAAAACAAACAGGATGGGCAAGCGCTAAGGCAAGTACTAGCACCTAAGATGCAGGATATCAATGGCAGAGTAGTCGATACCAAGCTTAAAGAACGTGATGACTTTTATGCTGCTTTGACCGAGTTTTCTAACGCCATGAAGATTGCGCTGCAATCAGCATCTTTCTTTGCAGATAAATCATTTGATAGCAAGCGTGATCGCTACAAAGCCGATCTAAAAGCCTTTATTAACCTACGTAAGCAAGTGCGCGAAGACGCTGATGAGACCATCGATTATGATGAGTATGAAGCGGATATTCGCAGCTTACTCGATAAGCATATCGCAGGACTTGAAGTTCGTGAGGCAAAAGGCGTTTACCTAGTCGATAACCTAGGAAAAAATATTAAGCCTGAAGCAATGAGTGACGATGAAGCACGTAACCAAACCGATAAAATTACAGGTCGTGTGACCAAGATGATTGAGCAAGATTTGGCTGATGATCCGTATGCGCAAGAGTACTTCTCTAAGCTTCTAAAAAACGCCATTGAAGAAGCTAAGGCGATGTTTGATGCACCCGTGAAGCAGTACATGATGTTTGCTGACTTTGAGCAAACGGTAAAAGATCGTGATGTTGCCGATGTGCCAAATGACTTTATCGTTGATAATGGCAAATTAAATAAACATGCTCAGGCTTATTTTGGTTTGTTTAAGCATTTATTTGATGCTGACTTCTTAGCGGATAAAGAGCTAGATAATGACAAGCTGGTTGCTTACGCCTTTGAAATTGATGAAGTAGTCAAAACCAATGTGGCGGAATATTCCATCAATGCCAGTGAAATTGAAAATGCGATTAATAGACGATTATTGCCAATGCTGTTTGCTGACTTGGGTATTGATAAAGCGCAACAGCTCATTGAAGAGGTGCTAAAGATTACCCGACTTGGACTGTCGAGAGAGACAAGTAGCCCACGAGCAGCAAGAGGGTAGTAGGCAATGACTGAGAATGGCATTTTTTATTATGGTCAAGATAAGATCTACTACGAAATCGTGCGTAAAGAAGTAACGTATAAAGCAACAACAGGTAAGTCTAAAGCTGACACTCTGACCACTGAAAAAAGTAAACCTCGCAAAATCGTGATTAAAGTACATCCTGATCAGCGTGTGGTTGTTAATGCGCCTATTGATGCTACAGATAAGATCATACATGACGCAATGATGAAGCGTGCGCGCTGGATATGGCAAAACATACAGGACTTTGCCAAGCAAAAAGACCATGTATTGCCTAAGCGTTATGTCAGCGGTGAGACTCAGTTTTATCTGGGTCGTCGTTATGTGTTAAAAGTGATAACCGATGCAAAAACCAGCGATAAAATAAACAGTACGGTGAAGCTCAGTCGCGGTAAGTTACATGTAGAATTGTCTCAAAATGATTCTGAATTAGACGCTGAAAAACGAGCGATTCTCGTGAAAAGCTTGATTGATAAATGGTATAAAGATAAATTTACGTTTCTCTCTAGAGAGAGGCTTGAGGCCTTGATACATAAGGCCTCATGGGTAAAAAATAATCCTTCATTGAAGTTAATAGTAATGAAAAAACAATGGGGAAGCTGCTCAAATAAAGGTAATTTAATCCTCAATCCGCACTTAGTCAAAGCACCAAAAGAATGCATTGATTATGTGATATTGCATGAGCTGTGTCATATCGCTGAGCACAATCATAGTGAGCATTTTTGGCGCTTATTAACTCAAGTCATGCCGCATTGGAAAGAGGTGAAGGCGAGGCTTGATGGAATGGCTGAGCTTTACTTGAATGAGTAAAATTTGGAGCTAGGTAGTTTAAGATGGTTCTTTGGAAAAGTATCAGCCTCCGATATACTCGAGGCGCTTCACTTAATTACTCTATGTAATGGTTGAGTTAAAAAGGTGGTATTCACAAAAATTCGAGGTTTTCAATGCTTAAACAACATCGACAAGCACTAGTAGTTGAAGGTGGTGGAATGCGTGGCGCATTTACCAGTGGTGTCTTAGACGCATTTTTACAACAACAATTTAATCCTTTTGATCTTTGTGTGGGGGTGTCCTCAGGCTCAACGAACGTTGCTAACTATTTAGCTGCACAACGAGGTCGCACCCTGCAGATTTACTTAGATCATTCACTTCGACCTGAATTTATCCATTATGGACGTTTCCTTAAAGGCGGGGACTTACTGGATCTAAAGTGGATGTGGGATGTGGTAGAACAAGAGCATCCACTAAATCAGGCACAATTATTTGCCAGTCATGCTGAGTTTTACATGGTGCTAACACATGCTATTTCAGGTGAAGCTAACTATATTAAAGCCTGTAAAGACAATGTTTTGGATGGATTAAGAGCATCAAGTTCTATACCAGTGCTAACTCGACAAGCGGTCGAGATATTTGGCGAACCTTATTTCGATGGTGGTGTAGCTGATGCTTTGCCTGTGCATTGGGCCGCTCAACAAGATCGTGTTGCTCAGCTAATGGTAATACGTACTCGCCCTCAAAATTACTATAAAGCAGGTCGCAAAGGCGATCAGCTGTTGGCTAAATATTTTTCTAAGCAACGATATGGTTTTGCCCAAAGCTTATTAACACGAACCCAACGTTATAATGATGCGGTGCAATTTTTACATTCTGCATCACCACAGAAGTTTTTAGAAGTTTGCCCACCCGACTTGAAAAATATGGCGAGTCGATTATCTAAAGATAAAGCTAAAATCCGTTATAGCTATGATGTAGGACTAGAAACTGGGTACAAAGCGATTGAAGATTGGCATAAACTTTAATGGTAATTCCGCTAATAAATCAGAACGCTTAAAATTAGACATTAACTGTTAAATAATGCCGCTTAATTCTATTGGATAAGTATCTTATGGTTGAGATATTTGCCGTTCAGCCACTAGCTCATGTTATGTCTAACAGCGATATAGACTATGCTACTGCTGCTTGGGCTCTTGTTGTTTTAAGCCAATCGCTCTAAGTCTTCCATTATCATCAACATCCTTGATAACCAGTAACCACTCCTCATTAATCACCACCGTATCACCCGATACGGGTGCCATCTTTAAGCTTGCTTTGACATACTGAGCGACCGTTTGTTCCCACATATTTTTTGAGCTGCCTTCATTTTTAGTGTTCAAGCCATCGTCCAGAGACTCGAATTTCATCTTATCGCTGAAGAATGGCACATCCCCAAGCTTGACATTCGGCGATAGCAACCAATCGCCATAAAAATCATCGATGGCTCTACGGTCTAAGGTCGTGTCATTAAAAACATCCGCAATCTGACCGGCATGATTGCCGCTCATGGCATACCAAACGCTGTCGCCAAATTTGAGTTTAGTCTGTTCATTAATTGCCAAGATTTGCTGACCGCGCACCAAGGCAAAAACACGGATTTCCTCAGGACTGATGCGCGTAGAGATGTCCCTTGGATGACGACCAATTGCAAAGGCGCCTGACTTTACTTCAAATTCATATAGCGTAATACTTGCTCTATCTGACACCCAAACCTCATGCTCTTCTTTTGGGTCTTTATTGTTTGGAATACGCACTTTAAACAGATTGGCCATAAAAGGAATGGTCGTCCCTTGTAACACCAACGATAAGACCACCACCCCAAAAGCGATATCAAACAGCATAAAGGCATTGTCCACCCCTGCAATCACTGGCAACATGGCAAGGGTAATGGGTACCGCACCGCGTAAGCCAACCCAAGAGATGAAACCGATCTCTTTGTTTTTAAACTTAAAAGGTAAAACACTGGTATAGACTGCAATAGGACGAGCCACTAAAATCATAAAGGCAGCAATGGCCACTGAATAAGGCCAAACTTCAAGAACGTTCGATGGCGTGACCAATAGGCCCAATACCACAAATAACACCGCTTGCGACAACCACGCAAAGCTGTCCATCACGCGCATGACATGCTCAGTTGAGCGTACCTTATGGTTGCCAATCATAATACCAGCGATAAAGACCGCGAGAAACCCACTACCGCCCAGTAAGTTAGTGGCAGAAAACACTGCTAAACCCGCCGACATTATTAAAATGGCATACATACCTTCTGCCAAATGTATCTTAGGTAATAATCGAGATAGGAAATAACCAAAGAACAAGCCCATTCCTAAACCAAAACTAAGCTGTTGTAATAGTAGGCCTAAGAAGCCTAGCGCTGTCTGTCCGGCAGGATCAACATTTAGAGCAATCAATCCAGTGACTAACAGAATCGCTAAAGGGTCGTTGGCGCCCGACTCTAATTCAAGCGTGGCTTGGACACGATCATTTAATTTAACACCGCCATTACGCAACAGTGAAAATACCGCTGCCGCATCGGTTGAACCCACGATTGCTGCCAGTAATAAGCCAAAGCGCCAATCGACATCCAGCAGCCATGTGACGAATACACCCAGTATCATGACTGTCGCAAGTACGCCCCAAGTAGCCAGTGTGATGGCTGGTTTTAAGCCAACTCGGAATGATTTAACAGAGGTGCGCAACCCGCCATCTAACAAAATACAGGCTAAGGCTGCTTGTCCGACAAAATTGGCTATCGCATATTGAGAAAATTCAATACCCAAGATACCTTCTTCACCAGCGAGCATCCCGACGACTAAAAACAATAGCAAAAGTGGAACACCCAAACGCGCCGATAACGTACTTGCCATGATACTGGCGAAAATTAATACTGCTCCTACGAGATACACGATATTTAAGGTATCCATGTTTCATTAAGCCCTATTTTATAAGTTATGATGAGTTGGGAGTTGGGTTGTTGCGATAGCGGTAGTTTAGTTTTGCTGGGGACAGCGCATAGTGTTCTAATACCAAAGCTTATTTAATTAGAACGGAAACATTATTTATCCCTTGCTTTCAAGCAGTTAGTTATGGTTTTAAAGCATTCCTTAAGAATAACATCTAGAATCAAATCTAGAGTACTTATTTTTGAGTAGATCTCTTAAAAAGGCCATTAAGAATGAACTGTCCTGAGATGGTCGGAGACTTAACATTCTGAGTCAGGCAGCTAAGCCTGATAGATTTTTATTGAATAACCTGCCTATTCAAATGAGCCACCCCGATATTGATATTGAGCTATGCTGAAAAGACCGTAGGTAGAGATGAACTTGGTAGACTAACCATCATAACAGGCGTTTATCATGCATAAAAAAATCAGGGCCTACAGAAACTACCTTAAAGCTCAAGCAGTTAAACAGATAGTAGACAATAACGGCAATTTCTCAGCAACTGTAAAGCCGCTTGGCAGAACCCTCTCTTCATATACCAAACTCGTCCTCACCTATCCAATCAGGTCCTATTTCAATCTTAATATCCCGTGCATTTATTGGTTCATGGCATTCTGAACATACCGTTACGGGATGCATTATTTGGCCGCACTTATTGTGTCTATGTAGCAACGGCGCACCACGTTCATCAGCCATGTGTTTGTCTCCCCAGCTAACCAGTGCCAAAACGATTGGATGCAAATCTAAACCACGCTCTGTCAACCGGTATTCCTCACGCAGTGGTTGCTGTTGATACGGTGTTTTTGTCAGAACGTCATACTCAACCAGCTTACGAAGCCGGTTAGACAAGACATGACGTGTGATGCCTAAGCGTTGCTCAAATATATCAAAACGTCTGACACCTAAAAAACAGTCACGTAAAATCATTAGCGTCCAACGATCACCAATGACTGCCAAAGTGCGAGCTACTGAGCAAGGCTGTTTATCAAGTTCATCCCAGCGCATATGTTACCTCCTACATGTATGAGTAATAGATTAGCTTGACAGACTCTGAAAAGGAAGCTATGTTTTTGTTAGTTCTAAAAAGGAACCTATAAGGAAATAGACATGTATAGAGCACCCGTAGCGGTTGTAATTGGAGCAGGCGATGCCACTGGCAGTGCTGTTGCGAAACGTTTTGCAAGAGAAGGTTTTACCTTATGCGTGACCAGAAGGAATGTGGAGAAGCTGAGCGCATTAGTCAGTGATATTGAAGCCGCTGGTGGAATAGCAAAGCCATTTGGTTGCGATGCGCGTGTAGAGCAAGAGATGGTTGAGCTGTTTACCCATATTGAACAAGACATTGGCACGATTGAAGTTGTGGTATTTAATATTGGTGCGAATGTCCATTTTTCCATTGTAGACACCACAGAAAGAGTCTACCGAAAAGTATGGGAGATGGCAGCGCTATCTGGATTTCTCACAGGTAGAGAGGCAGCAAAAGTAATGATCCCCCGTGGAAAGGGCACGATTATTTTCACCGGCGCGACGGCTTCTTTACGAGGTAGTAAAGGTTTTTCTGCTTTTGCTGGCGCTAAATTTGCTTTACGTGCTTTGGCGCAAAGCATGGCTCGAGAATTAGGGCCACAAGGTATACATGTGGCTCATCCTATTATTGATGGTGCCATTGATACCGCCTTTATTCGTGACAACTTTCCTGAGCGTTATGCGCTTAAAGATCAAGACGGGATCTTAAATCCAGAGCATATCGCTGAGCAGTACTGGCAATTACATTGTCAACCGCGTGATAGCTGGACGCATGAGCTTGATCTACGCCCATGGCTAGAGACCTTTTAGAAACTTTCTAATATATTTTGTCAGGAGTACTTTGAGATGAGTAAAAAAGTAGAGTTTTTCTTTGATGTAGGAAGCCCAGCCAGTTATTTGGCATGGACACAATTAGAGAGTATTGCACAGCGCACCAACGCTAAAATCATTTGGCGGCCTATGCTGCTTGGTGCTGTTTTTCAAGCCACTGGTAATGCGTCACCAGCTGCGGTTCCTGCTAAAGGCACTTATATGTTGAAGGATCTTCAGCATTTTTCAAATATTTATGGGGTGCCGTTTAACTTCAATCCATTTTTCCCGTTGAATACGATGCATTTAATGAGAGGTGCGACCGCTTACTTGGAAGAACCTGAGTTCCAGACTTATCTAGCAGCCATTTTTAACGCTTTATGGTCTGAACAGCTAAACATGGAATCACCAGAAGTAGTGGCTGAGGTTTTGACCAAAGCAGGCATTGACGTGACTGATTTTATGGCTCGTATTAGTGAGACTGAGGTCAAGGAGCGTTTGAAAGATACCACTGAAGAAGCTGTGGCACGAGGTGTTTTTGGTGCGCCTAGTTTCTTCGTGAACGGTGAGATGTTTTTTGGTCAAGATCGCTTAAGTTTCGTTGAGACTGCTTTAAAAGAGTGGTCTTAACTAGCAGCGGTATAGCATGAGTTGAGAGCGTTTAGACTGTGCTCTTTCCTAATGATGACAGAGACCAATAAGAATATTAGTTATAATTGTAAATTGATTGAATAAACACTTTTGTGGTGTACTGTATGGGTTAATGAACTATGATTGTATATTGGTAAATATCTTCATCTGTTACTAATAAACGGGTCATATCATGAAAAAAGAGACGCTGACAGGATTGTCTATTATTACATTTGCAGCATTTTATATTTGGATTCAAAGCGACAGTAACTCATTTTATGAAGAAAAAGACACTGAACTCGAACAAGCTCGCAAAACATCAAAGATTGCACTGCTAACGAAGTGTCAAGAAACGACAAAACCTATGCTTAAAAACCTTAAGTCTATGGAGATTAACCGCAAAAATACAGACTACAGACTATTAAATAACGGTAATTTCAAAGTTACAACGCATTACTACGCTAAAGATAGCGTGGATGCTACTCCTCTGGTTGTGGTCGATTGCCTATTCGATAAAGATGGTAATTTACTAGAGACCATCCCAGATTCTGTGTAACTGTCATTTAGCTTATAGCAATACTTACACACTTTTCAGGAAAGTCTCATACGTGGCAATAAACCATCTTCTACACATTAAGAATAACGATTATTCTTGTTTATTTAACATCATTTTAAAGAGCGTAATAAGCCATGTTTGAATTCGATTTAAGCTTAAAACTAATGGTGTATCACCTTACTCAATTAGGCATTGCTTTTATACTTTCGCTGCCGATTGCGCTTAATCGTGAGATGAAAGATAAGGGTGCAGGGCTCAGAACCTTTCCACTAGTAAGTATTGCATCCTGTGCTTTCATGCTAGTTGCTGTAGATATCTATCATGGCTCACAGCCTGAAGCGAGAATCATGTACGCGATTATTACGGGCATGGGCTTTATCGGTGGTGGTGCTATTTTTAAAGGAAATGATAGTGTAAAGGGGACGGCGACGGCTGCAAGTTTATGGAATACTGCTGCTATTGGCATCTCCGTTGCTTATGGTCGTTATGAGATAGCGATCATATTATCGGTTGTCAATTTCTTAATACTGCAATTCTCAGAGCCATTCAAGGTAAAGGATAAGCTGGATTAGTTATTCTTCTTGGTTGCAATCGGTATACCTAAAAGAATATGTTCAGCAAAGTCTAAGGATGTGGTGAACCGCCCGGAGTTTATCGGAGGCCGATTTACTTGAGTTAGGCAGCGATGCCTGACAGGATCAAACTATAATAATACCGCTTTCAAATTCAAAAGGTGACACATAACCAATTGTGCTATGCAGTCATGTTTTATTGAACCTGAGAAGCGCTAAAAATCGATTAACTATCGATTTAGCTTTGCAAGACGAGGGATGATTTTAAGAGTAATTAACGATATGTTGATCGACTTATTGGCGCCGATGGCAAAGCTTGATAACGATAAGCGTAGGGAGCGTATTAAGCAGGGATTGGCCAATAGTGGCTATAAGCCCACTGGTAAGAAAGCCAATATAGCAAAACACAACCGTATTAGAGAATTGGCCAGTCAAACCAATATGACAAAAGAGGAAATTGCTAAGGCAGTGGGTGCTGGGGTGGCTACCGTTTATCGGGCGTTAAAGCAGGGATGAGAGCGGAGGTGTTTTAAATATTAGTCTATTATGATGATTACTCTATTTTGGAAGACACTGCCCTTCGTGACCACTTATTCTTATTCAAAATGAACCCTTAGATCTTTAGGCGAGTAGTACCAATGGTTTGAGTGAATAGTGAGCTTTTGGTCATTATTTCTATTTATTATAACGTCTGTTACACCAGTTACGTTTTTAAGCATAAATCACTTAGACATAGTGATTAACTGTATGTCATTATTCATTTTGAAATCAATCTCTTATTCTAATTAATAAACAGTCTGCAGAAAAACTGACGCATTTTAGGGTTTCATTATGAAAAAACTATCAACATTGAAGAAATCTCTTGTAATAGCACTGAGTGTCGCAAGCTTTAGCATGGCCTCTGTTTCAGCCAGTCAAGCAGCCACTGCTATGAATGAGGTAACGGCAGCGTCACAGAGTAAGATCAGTCTAGAGCAGGCGCTGGCCCTTGCTAATAAAGCGGTAAAAGGCGATATCATCAGTGCAGACTTTGATCAAGAAGATCGTAACGCAAATAGCCATTACGATATCAACATCGTTACCAACAATAATGAACAAGAAGTCAGCGTGAATGCCAATACAGGCAAGGTCACGAAAGGGGACACAGAGCGTTTAGACAAAGAAGACTTGGCAGAATATAAGGCCATGAAACAAGCAAAAGTGAGTCTGTCTCAAGCCATAAAAAAAGCAAACCAAACGCTGAAAGGGAAAGTGCTTGAAGTAGAATTCGATATGGATTTTGGCAAGCCTGTCTACAAAGTTGAAATTGGTAAAGGCAATCAGATTCATAAAGTTGTTGTCGACAGCATGACTGGTAAGATTACGCGCAGTCAGGTAAGCGACGTTGATCGTGATGATTAATTACTGATACCTTGTATTGCATATAGCCTCAAATATTAAAAAGCCCCAAGCTACTTTCTAGTGGCTTGGGGCTTTTTAATAGCCAGTCTAAATAAACAATTATTGGTATTTAGTGTGGGTTCATATTTGTGGATTGCTGGCTGTTTTTTGTTTGTGTGGTAAGAAATAGTTTTACTCGTTTACGAGTCACTTATCACATTAATGATGATAATTACTGGCTAGGGCATGCCTCAATGACACCAGTATAAACCGCCTTCTTCTTTACCATAACGTTTCTTATAAGAACTAAAGTGTATAAATCTAATCCAACTTAAACAAAGGCTGAGATGCCCTATGCTACTCAATAGAGTTATTTTGTAGTAATTTTAAAGGCACTACAGCATCCGCTTTAAGGTGTTATCCTTTTTAATGTAATGATGATACAAAGCCATAGCAGTGTGGCCAATGATTAGTGCTGTCAGCATCCAAGCCAGTGGTGCATGCAGTTGACCCAGCGTTGCCGCCCAAGCAACCTTTTCACCTTCGGCAAAGATATTAAAGCCGAATGCGGTTAGGCCATAGCCTCCACCAATCATTATCATGATTCCAGCTAGCGGCAGTAGTAACATACACGCGTAAAGCAAACCATGACCAGCGATAACCAGCTTGGCAGTGATTGGCTCGTGTACTGGACGTTGATGGCGTTGCGAAGCGACCCACATCAGTCTCAGGACAACTAATATGAGCAATAGAACACCAATAGAAACATGCCAAGGCACTAACGTCTGACCGATCCAATGCTTGCCGTCGCTGATACGGTCAGTGAACTTGAGTAACTGCCAGAAGATTAATACTGTCGTACTCCAGTGAAAAAATTTGCTAATGCGACCATAGCGCTCTTTCGAATCAATATTCATAACCTTTTTCTCTTGTATTGGCTGTGATGCTCAATTAAGCCCATTCGATAACAAGCGTCTCTTTGCCAGCCATACGTAGCAAATGATCACTGACAACTTGCTGTAATTTTGGCAACTGCTCGGCATCACTTTTGAGTGTTACTATCAGTAAGTCGGTACAATACATCTGACAGACACCCATGGGCAGCTCAATCTCACCTTTATCTGAGCTTAGGGTAACGGGCAGCTTATGTGCCCAGTGCTTGCACAGTCGATTCATTATTTGCTGCGGATTTTGTGTTTGTATCGTTGCGCTAGATGTTAGCATAATTAAATCCCCCTATTATTAATGATAGAAACTTACCGTCTAAACCTCGTTAAGCAATACTTTCTACAATACCACCTTCAACCCGTAGTGCTGAACCGGTGGTTGCGCTCGCTTGTGTTGAGGCGATATAGACACTCATATTAGCAATCTCCTCGGGGGTTGCAAAACGCTTGATTAGCGTTGATGGACGGTTCTCATCTAAGAATATGCCTTCCATCTCCTCCGATGAGACGCCGCGCTCATCCGCCAGTTCTTGCATCATGGCTTTTGCGCCCTCGGTTCGAGTCGGTCCTGGCAAAATACTATTCACTGTCACACCGCTGCCCGCTAACACTTTGGCAAGACCACGTGATACGCCTTGAATAGCTGCTTTGGTCACGCCGTAGTGCACCATTTCAGCTGGGATATTCAATGCCGATTCACTAGAGATAAACTGAATACGACCCCAACCTTTTTCCTTCATTGCTTTTGCATAATGCCGCGACAGACGGACACCGCTCATGACATTAATTTGGAACATCTCCTCCCAAGCATTGTCATCAATATCAAAGAAAGGGGTGGCGCCATAAATCCCTAGATTGTTCACTAAAATATCTACTTCTGGCAAGGTGTTGATAATTGTCTGACAGCCACCAGCCGTCCCCGCATCAGCAACAATGCCTTTTATATTATCGGCATCATTAACACCATCAGCTTGTTGAAGCTGTTTGATCGCCTCATCAACGCCAGCTTGATCGCGACCAACGATAGTGACTTGTGCGCCAGCTTTGGCAAGACCTGTTGCAATAGCGAGGCCAATACCCGCAGTTGAACCTGTGACGAGTGCTGTTTTTCCATTAAGGCCGATGTTCATAATATTTCTCCGTTTATAAATAATTTTTGTCTATGTATGTTTGCTGCTTTGTGAGTATCAGTTTATAAAGAATTAAATGAATATCAGATTAATAGATTTATCCAAACTGAAAGGCTGAAATCTGAGTTTTCATGACTTGCTGAGAATATGTTTTCTTACCTCTATCTGTTCCTGCTGCGCCTACGGCAACCATTAAAGGTAGCAAATGCTCCTCCGCACCTAATAGATGAGAATCCAATGCATGAGGTGCCTCTGTCCAATTAGCAAGCGCTGCAAAGCGCTCATCTGCATTAGCTGCAACTGCTGTCGTTAGCCACTCGTCAAATATTGCTGACGGTGCGGTAAAACTTGAATCACCATAGCCGCGCATATTATGAAAGCTCATACCACTGCCTACGATCAACACGCCTTCATCACGTAGTGAGGCAAGCGCTTGGCCCGCTTTTAGATGTACTTTTGGGTCTAAATCATGACGCAGAGATAGCTGTACTACTGGAATATCGGCGTCAGGGAACATCAGTTTCAGTGGAATAAACACCCCATGATCAAAACCTCTGGAACTGTCCTGCTTATTGCTGAAACCAGCATCGATGAGCAAATGACCAATCCGCTCAGCCAGTACTGGCGCACCAGCTGCTGGATAAGTCAGCTGATACGTATGCTCAGGGAAGCCAGAGTAATCATAAATCAGCTCAGGCTGCTTGCTGGCAGTAATACTAAACTCCCGCGTTTGCCAATGGGCACTGACTATTAAAATAGCTTTGGGACGCTCTGGCAAACCATTTGAGCTATTGGTTAAAAAGTCAGCCATCTGATCCCAAGTGTCTGCTGGTTGCCAATCCATAAAAAAACAAGGCCCAGCACCATGAGGTATAAACAATACAGGTTGCTTGACTGTGGTTGATTCATTATTCATGAACTTTACTCCTTTATCTTGCTAAATATGTTCAGGCCCTGTGGGCACGATTCCATTGGGATTTAACGCTTTGATAGAGTAATAGCCTGCTTTGATGTGCTTGATACTCACCGTCTCTGAAATGCCATCAAGCGCTAAGATTCGTAGCATATAAGCATGTAGAGAACTCATATCTTTGATCAAGTTACGGTTGCATTTAAATAGACCGTGATAAGCGGCATCAAAACGTACTAAAGTCACAAACAGTCGAATATCTGTTTCCGTCAGCTGCTCACCAAATAGATAATGACGACCATCACTCAGGCGCGCCTCAAGCATATCTAAGGTGTCAAATACTTGCTGATAAGCTTCTTCATAAGCCCCTTGTGTCGTCGCAAATCCTGCTTTGTATACGCCGTTGTTTAAATTCTCATAGATAACTAAGTTTAGGGCTTCGATATCATCAGCAAGCTCTTTTGGAAACAAGTCAACGTAATTTGGCACGAGTTCTGTAAAAGCGGTATTTAGCATACGTAAGATATCAGCAGACTCATTATTAACGATAGTATTGGTTTTTTTGTCCCAAAGCACAGGTACAGTCGCGCGTCCGGTAAATTGAGGGTCTGCTTTGGTATAAAGTTGATGAGCAAATTGGGCATGATTAATAGGATCACTGTCAGCACCGTCAAAGCCACCAAACTGCCAGCCTTGATTGCCAAGCTGCGGATTGACCACGGTAATATCGATTATATCTTGCAGACCTTTTAACTGACGTGCCATCAAGGTACGTGAGGCCCAAGGGCAAATCAGCGCTACGTATAGATGATAGCGGTCTTTTTCTGCTTTAAAGCCCCCAGTACCCGTTGGTCCTGCTTGTCCATCAGCAGTAATCCAATGACGGAACGATGAGGTTTGACGAATAAAACGCCCTTGCTCGTCTTCTGCTTGTACCGGTTGCCAGTCTTCAGTCCAATTGCCATTGATTAACATAATACTTACTCCTAGTCAGATGATTGCTTTTAAAAAGCATGACCCTACTTTACCATCAACATAAAAAAAGAGTAAGATAGGTGATATTGATTAATTAACAACATATCGTTGATAATGGCTTTATTGTTCAATTTCGATAGTTAAAGAAAAACAGGGCAAAATATGGATAGAATCGATGCGATGCGTGCCTTTGTAGCGGTGGTGACCGAAGGCAGCTTTACTAATGCGGCAAATACTCTGCAACTGTCACCTCAATTGGTGAGCAAATATGTCTCTAAGTTGGAGGAGCAGCTAAATAATCGTCTGCTGAATCGTACCACCCGTAAAGTAAGCCTCACCGAAGCTGGTAGTCATTACTTTGGTCATGCGCAGCAGATTTTATTGAGTATGGATGATATGGAGTCGCAACTAAGTGGTTTGCAGCAAAACCCTAAAGGTGTGTTGCGCATAAGTGCGCCAGTATCTTTTGCTTTAAAACATATGGCTAAATTAGTCACTGACTTTCAGATCCGTTATCCATTGGTCACAGTCGATCTACAATTGACTGATCGTAAAGTCGATATTGTTGAAGAAGGGTTTGATATTGCACTGCGTATAGGTCAACTGAAAAGCTCATCACTTATTGCGAAGGAAGTGGCACCTATTCGTGTGGTTCTGTGTGCGTCGCCTGAATATTTGAAAAAGCATGACACACTCGATAAGCCTGAAGATTTAGAGAAACATCGCTATTTACATTATAGCTATATGAACATGGACGCGAAGGAAGAGGTCTACCAATTATTAAAGGCGAAGATTCTCAAGCAAGGTAGTGAGTTTCTTAGTAATAACGGTGATGTGTTGGTAGAAGGAGCTATTGAAGGTGCAGGATTGGTATTACAGCCGACATTTATTGTCAGTGAAGCAGTTAGCAGTGGCAAGCTGGTGATAGTATTGCCTGAACTTGAACCTAAACGCTTAGGTTTATATGCCGTCTACGCCCATAGAAAGCTACTACCGCACAAAGTCAGGTGTTTTATCGATTTTATGGAAGACTATTATGGAGCGCCGCCTTATTGGGATGAGTCTATAGCCAAAAGCCAGTTGCTCAGTAATATAGTGAGTGAAAAGTAATATCGATACATCACACACTGCTGATATCAATTTTTCTTGCTTGCTGTGCCTGCGCAGACAGAGGCTACAAAAAATTGATATCAGCAATACCGTAGCGTTTTTAGGATATTTTGACTATACGTGAGGCACTGGATAACTAGCTTCTCCTAAGATAGATGCGGCTTGCTATTTTTTATGCTACTACACTTTACGGCGGTTGAGATATTGCTGTTAGTATCCGCTTGTAACTATTCCCTAAACTAACACAGCGATTATTTTATTGAGACGTTATGAATCCCCGTATTTTTTAAGCCCAGCGCAAGCACATATCACTTGGATTCTAAAGGGCGTTGATGGTATTGAAAAAGACTATGAGCATTTTTCGCCACCATTTTTGTTAGCCTTGGACGAAGTTTATAACAAAATCCGTAACATCAATTATCGCTACATGGCGTCAGGTTCGCTGTTTCCTGAAGAGGTGCAGCAGTATGATCCTTATAGTATTCGTGAAGCATTAAGCAATGCCATGGGTCATCAAGACTATCGTCTGGGTAGACTAGCTGACTTTGATAAGATGCTGACTAATAAATTACCGCAAGTACTAAATGATAAACAGCGTAAAAACAAGGTGCGTAATCTATTACAGAAAATGTGCCGTGATACCCTAGTGGCTTCTAAAGATCAAACTTGGTATCTTGCAGATAGCTAGAAGTGGCTAAACGTAGCTAGATGCGGTTAAGGACAGCAAAAAAATAAGCCGCGTAGTGCGGCTTATTTTCTATCCTTGATCAGTGAATCCGATCAGCCATCTTACTCTCAATCCAAGCAGCCACTTCGCTTTCTACCCATGCTACACGTCCCTTTGATAGCTTTACTTGAACAGGGAATGTTGGGTCGTAACGATCAGATTTTTTATTGACCATCTCATAAATCGTAGTACTGCTAAGCGCCGTATAATGCATTACCTGCTTGAGCGGTATCATGCGAGGTATCTGTAAAGTGCTAGCTGTTGATACGTTTTGTTGTGTGTTCGCATTTAATAATTGCATGATTATCTCCTTTGTAAATTAATGAGAATCTTTCTTCTCATACAGTTACGGAGTCCCATATTTTTTTACGGCATCCCATGTAGTCCAGTGACTGGCCTTGTATGAAACAATAAAAGAAGGAGCTGAATGATCAGCTCCTTTTTATGTCGCATCTCTAGCCCGATGGTTTTAGCTCACTACTGTCACGCTTTTTCGTAAGCCTTGCTCAATGATGTTCACGTTCTGAGTGGCTAACCCATTCTGATAATTCCCTTGCTGGTCACTATATTTGTCAGGACGTGAAGGCATGCATTTCTCACTTGGTTTGAGCTTGCGAATCTTACTATCGCTTAACATGTTGGTCTATTCCCTGTGGCTACAAGCTATATAAATCAAGCGATACAACAAAAACGTTGGTCTAAAGCTAAATCATAAAGCTTTTAAATGTTGGTCTTTTTGAGGTCTAATTGAATCATAGACCAACGAATAGACCAACACAAGCCACAGGATAGGTGGGTCACGTTGGGTTGCATTGGGAAAATAGCAGGCATAAAAAAAACGCTAGACGCGTTATTTATAAGGGGTTTGATTGGTATGTGGGTAGAATTGGGGCAAGGTGGAAAAACTAGGAATTTATAAGATTGGCGGTGAAGGAGGGATTCGAACCCTCGATACGCTATGAACGTATACACACTTTCCAGGCGTGCGGTTTCAGCCACTCACCCACTTCACCGTTTTTTGCACGACCAAGATTTTTGGCTGCCTCAGTATAGCGGATAGCATTTAAAATGTCACCACTTACGCCGCATCTTTCTTTATTGCTAACTGCCTGCTAGGATAGCGCATACGTAATGGCAGGCATAGATGGTTGAGAGTGGCATGATAAGTTTTTTTAAAGATAAAGCACGGGTTAAAAATAACCTCATAATGGCAGTATTCACTGTCTTAATAGGGATGTCCTCTGCACACGCGGATGACCTCAGCCCATGTAGCCAGTCTTTTTATGGTGGCGTCTATCCTGAATTTACCAATCCTAAGCTCAGTAACAACACCCAAGCGCTATGTATGGACGGTTTTGCCGTTATGTACTCGGGCGTATCACGCACCCCGCTGTGGTCAGCAGAATATCTCGACCGCAAGCGCTTGCAGCAAGCCAAAGAGATTGACCGTGAAGACAGCTTTCATGAAGAAAGCCGTCTGCCAAAATCCATGCGCGCCAAACTGTCCGATTACTCAGGCTCAGGTTATGATCGCGGGCATTTAGCACCCAATGGCAATATGGCCAATCGCAGCCAGCAGTACGATAGCTTTAGCCTTGCCAACATCGCGCCGCAATCGCCGCGCAATAATCGCTATATTTGGCGTAATATCGAGTCAGCCACCCGCTATTTGACCCAGCAATACGGTGAAGTTTATACCATTACTGGAGTTGCATTTACTGATAAAAAGACCAAACAACTGGCGGATCGTGTACTGGTACCCAGTCATTTTTTTAAAGCGGTCTATATTCCAGCGAGCAACCAAGCAGGCGTGTATTATGCGCCCAATGATGAATCAGAGCGTATAGAAGTGATTAGTCTCGATCAATTAACTGCCAAGATTGGCATCGACGTGTTGCCCGTATTAGATGCTCAAACCAAAGCGCGCGCTTTTGATCTGCCGTTAAAAGCAGGTGACAGCTCAGATTTACCCGAAGACTCACCAGAAGAGCCCACTTGGATGTTATTTGTGCTGGCTATTATCGATTGGCTCATGGCACAATTAAAAGCATAAGGCATGTAAATATCACCATATTCTCACAGTATTGCAAAATCACGTAAATTGCTGTTAAGGTAGAGGAAGCATAAATGATTGAACCCTTTATGAATAATCATGAAAGTATGCAAATTGGCGATTTAGTCATCGAAAACCAAGAAGATAAAATCATCATTTATGGCGACATTAATCTAGTATTTGACGAAGGTGGATATGAGCAAGCACAGCAACTACACGAGTTAACGAGCAAAATTATGCTGGCATTTGAAAACCGCAATCAATATAGTAGTTTTGATGATAAGTCAAAACAAAAAGATGACCAATCGGGTAAAATTATAGACAATCCGTTTCTATAACTGTTTGATATGCTTTTGATTTTAGAGAAATAATAAACTATAAAAAAATTACTAGGCAAAATCTAAAAATTGCTTATAATGGGTCAAGACATCGCTTATGTCGATCGAGATTTCTCTGTCAAACCAATCATTAGTAGCATTTAATAGCATATTAATGAAGGTTACTTGCTTAAAATGAGCGTAGGATCGAAGGGTTTGCAATAAAAGAATGTCGATAAAAGGATAAGCGAAGACATTAGAAACGCAACGTTTCTAGTAATCATTAAATGAAGGGAGTCAGTTTATGAAATTATTCACAAAAACCACTTTAGCAGTTGCTGGTATCAGTATGGCAAGCATGGCATTTGCCGCTGACCCATTACATAACACCACTTGGCAGACTTATGATGAAGGTAAGCCAAAAGGTTTGGTTAAAATTACTGAATCTAATGGTGTCCTAACTGGTACCTTGGTTGATACCAACTCCGCTAAAGGTAAGAAACATATTGGTACAACTATCATCAAAGGTCTAAAGGCCGACGGTGGTGGTAAATATAGTGGCGGTACAATCACCGACCCTGAAAAAGGTAAAGACTATCGTATGACCGCCAATCTAAGCGGCAGTACCTTAAAACTAAAAGGGTATATCGGTCCATTCTCACGTAGCCAAACGTGGAAAAAGAAATAAACTAATATAATCTTACTCTATAAAGGTCAGTTATTAGACTGGGCATTATAAAAAGACAAACTGTTAAAGACTATAGTGTTAGAGAATAAATAATCCCGCAAGACTGAAAGGTTTTGCGGGATTTTTGATGGGATAGGTTTTTACTAAAGAAGTTTTATCGATGATTAGCAAATCAACAATAAAACCCTCTTAAATACTTGTTACCTTATAAACTCTGGATAGGCTTCCATACCACATTCAGCGATGTCTGCTCCTTGATATTCTTCTTCTTCAGAGATACGCAGACCTATGACAAATTTAATGATGCTCCAGACTATCAGACTACTGATAAACACCCAAGTAAAGATGGTCGCAGCACCAGCAATTTGACCGAGCAATGTAGCGGCTGGATTGGTCAGAGGGACAATTAGTAGACCGAATAAGCCTGCCACGCCATGCACCGAAATAGCACCAACTGGATCATCAATTTTTATTTTATCTAATATTAAGATGGATAGTACAACGATGACGCCTGCCACCATTCCAAATAGGGTTGCCTGAAGCGCCGATGGCGTAGAGGGTTCGGCAGTGATAGCGACAAGACCGGCTAATGCACCATTTAAGAGCATGGTCAAATCTGCCTTACCAAAGATAACGCGCGCGATAATAAGGGCGCCGATGGCTCCACCGGCAGCAGCGGCATTGGTATTTAAAAACACTACCGCAACTGCATTGGCGCTGGCGATATCGCCAAGTTTGAGCACTGAGCCGCCGTTAAAACCAAACCAGCCCATCCATAAAATAAGGGTGCCAAGTGCGGCCAAGGGTAAATTGGCCCCAGGGATAGCACGTATCTCACCGTTAGGTCCATATTTACCTCTACGCGCCCCTAACAGCAAGACCCCTGATAGCGCGGCAGCGGCTCCTGCCATATGCACGATACCTGAGCCCGCAAAATCAGAAAATCCCAAATCGCCAAGGCTAAATAGGCCAAACACGGCTTTACCGCCCCACGTCCAGCTGCCTTCTAATGGGTAAATAACTCCGGTCATAACAACGGCAAACAGCAAAAAAGACCATAACTTCATGCGTTCAGCTACGGCACCTGAAACGATTGACATACAGGTGGCGACAAAAACCACTTGGAAGAAGAAATCAGAGGCGGCCGAATATACGGCATCGCCAGCAAAGCCATTTTCAGCTGAGGTCGCTAATGCATCTGCTACTAAAGTTTCAGTGCCAGCAATACCACTCAAAAACAGATTGCCATCATACATAATGGCATAACCGCATATCATATACATGGTACAGGCGGTGGCAAAGAGGGCGATATTTTTGGTGAGGATTTCGACGGTGTTTTTTGAGCGTACCAGTCCAGCTTCTAACATGGTGAAGCCGGCGGCCATCCACATGACTAGCGCGCCACAGATTAAAAAATAAAATGTATCTAGCGCGTACTGGAGCTCAAAGATTTGGTTTTGCATATTAATTCCCCCTTGAATAGATGCAATACAGTGATCGAGATAACCTATAAATCTGTGTTTATAAGTGGTCTAGCGCTTAATTATTCTTAACTACTAAATAGCGTCAGGACCTGTCTCACCCGTACGAATACGAATGACTTGCTCAAGATTGGTCACGAATATCTTGCCGTCACCGATTTTGCCAGTACTGGCGATACGCGTAATGGCTTCGATAGCAGGTTCGACCATCTCATCCATCACCGCTACTTCGACTTTTACTTTAGGTAAAAAGTCCACCACGTACTCGGCGCCGCGATAGAGCTCGGTATGACCTTTTTGACGACCAAAACCCTTGACCTCGGTGACGGTGACACCCTTTACACCGATGTCAGAAAGCGCTTCGCGCACATCATCGAGCTTAAATGGTTTTAAGATCGCAGTGATTAGCTTCATAAAAAAATCCTTATATAGATGATGTCGCAGGTTAATAGAGACCGTTTGCTGGCTCGTATTATTGTCAGGCTCATGGTAAATAGTTCAAGAATTGTGCCAAACCTACTCAAGGGGGTTGGTAGGGTTGCGCGCATTTGCTTAAAAATAACCATGATAATGACAAAAACTCTTGCCTATATCGCAACAATAACTATGCTTTTAGGGATATAAGTTGGAGTTATCAACCTTTAACGTTGGGAGAATAAACACTTTATTATAACCAACTTTTTAAGCCCTTGGGGAGGCTATCACTTTATTTCATGTGACGATTTGATAAGAGGTTTGATAAGAAAAATGGGAAGAGATAGGAGAAAAGTAAGCGCGTAAGCATTGTAAAAACGTCGATTATTAAAAACGCCATTATGAATAATAGCGTTTAAAATCAAAAGTTTATACATAAAAAGAAGGTTTTAAGCTTTGGGGAAGAGTAAATACGGGGTTTTGGTACTGCCAAGTAGTTTTTTGGTTTCACTACCTTTTAGCAGCTCAAGCAGACGCGGTTGCCCAAAGGCGCCGGTCATCAGCAGCCCAATATCATTTTTGCTTTGATAGTAATTTAAGGCAGCGGTCACATCACGGCAGTCGAGTAAGGCTTTTTTACACTTGATACCCGCTTGTTTAAGGCGCGCATAGGCTTCCCGCAGTGCATCGCAGTTTTCTGAGTTTTCTTTAGCAACCATGACAATATGTACGGTCAACGCACGAATAAGCGGCGTTTTACACAGCCAATTGAGCAGCTTATGCGAAGTTGGACTGTTATCAAAAGCAAATAACGCCGTCGTTGGGGGCAAAAATGGTGCATGCGTCACCAAAATGGGGCAGTGGCTCAAACGTATCAGCTGACTCAAGGTTGATTTGCAAGTCACATGATGACCGATGACCATTAATTGTGCTTTGTCATCGACGTAATCAATACTGTCACTCAGACTTTCATGCCGATGTAAGGTATAAGTTTTAAGCTTGTGACTTTGTTGCTCACAATAAGTGCTGGCCTGATGCAGCAGCAGTTTACCTTGGGCTTTTAGCTCGCTATTGCTCAAATGCTCTTGTGCGGTGAATTGGTCTAGCAAGACATTTTCATCGTCAATATTGAGACAACCAGAATAATCAACGGCAGCTTTTTGTTGCAAACTTGGTACAGAATGCAGCAGACCAATGGGTGCCTGCAGACGAATAGAGGCCCACATACTAGCATCCAATACCGCTTGCACATGATTGGGGCAGTCCAAGCAAGCAATCACACTATCTGGCTTCAAATTACTCATAAGGGCACCACATATCTCAATAATAAAATCAGGCTCACGGTTTAAAGGAGTGCCTTTAAGCCGCGAGCCTAATTTTATATACCAATATAATTGCTGAACAATAAAGACACTATTGCGCTCAGCTTGATAACAGCAATACCGTTTTGTTTAATCTAACAGTCCAATATCTCGGCGATCGTGAATCGAAAAGCGATCGATAAGGGTACGGCTGGCGCTGTTGAGTCCAACCACTTTGACATCAATACCTTCGCGCTGCAAACGCATGACCAGTTTGTCCAAGGTATCGACGGCACTCACGTCCCAAAAGTGGGCGTGGCTAACATCGATTTGTACGCTGTCCAACGCTTCTTTGGTATCAAAGCTTTGCAGAAACTGCGTCGTTGACGCAAAGAAAACCTGTCCTTGCACGTAGTAATAACGCGTATTGCTACTGTCGTCATACTCACTAAAGACCGTTAAGAATTGCCCGATTTTATTGGCAAACGCCAACGCTGAGAGCAGCACGCCAACGCCGACGCCGTACGCGAGGTTATGGGTAAACACAGTGGTTATCACGGTCGCCAGCATAACGATATTAAAGGACAGCGGGTGGGTTTTAAATTCTCGAATAGATTGCCAATTAAAGGTACCGATAGAAACCATAATCATCACCGCTACCAATGCCGCCATCGGAATTTGGCTGACCCACTCACTTAAAAATACCACCAAGATGAGTAGCACCACGCCAGCAATAAGCGTTGATAAACGCGTACGGCCGCCAGATTTGACGTTAATCATTGATTGCCCAATCATCGCGCAGCCTGCCATACCACCAAAGAAGCCTGATACGACGTTGGCCATACCCTGACCACGGCATTCGCGGTTTTTATCACTGGGCGTATCGGTCAATTCATCGACGATGGTCGCGGTCATCATAGATTCTAATAAACCTACGATGGCAAGCGCGATAGAATAAGGCGCGATAATGAGCAAGGTTTCAAAGTTCAGCGGAATGTCAGGTAATAAAAACACCGGTAAAGAATCGGGCAAATCGCCCATGCTACCGACGTTACGAATATCAAGATTCATATACATGGCAACCGCAGTCAAACCAACGATACAAATCAGAGGTGAGGGAATCAAGCGTCCGATTTTAGGAAGCAGCGGAAATAAGTAAATAATCGCAAGGCCTGCCGCCGTCATGATATAAACTGTCATGCCGACGCGCTCAGTCATCGGGTTCAGCTCAGGCAGCTGGGCGGCAAAGATTAAAATCGCCAGCGCATTAACAAAACCAATCACCACCGAGCGCGACACAAAGCGCATCAAGTTACCAAGTTTTAAAATACCCATGATGATTTGAATGACGCCGCAAAGTAGCGTAGCGGCAAGCAAGTACTGCAGCCCGTGCTCGGCGACCAAATCAACCATCACCAGTGCCATCGCGCCGGTCGCCGCCGAAATCATACCCGGACGTCCACCGACAAAACTGATGACCACGGCGATGCAAAATGAAGCATATAAACCGACTTTTGGGTCGACACCAGCGATAATAGAAAAGGCAATCGCTTCTGGAATCAAGGCCAGTGCGACCACTAAACCTGATAACGTATCACCGCGAATATTGGAAAACCACTCTTCACGCAAACTGCCAAAAAAAGATGTCATAAGTAAACTGTATAAGGTTAGAGGCAAAAAAAACAACCATTTATGATCGAGCAATAAAGCGTCACCCTAAAATGATTGTATCGAGACTGACGGTTATCGACCTTTATAGCGGTATCGCACAAACCGTCACCCTTAATCAGTAGGATAACAGCTCTTAAAAACATCAATAAGTGTTTGCCGTGAAATACGGCGGAAGAAGATACGTCTCTTGTCAGACAAAACGCCAAAATATGGGGCAGCGGTTGCCTGTCATATCCACCTCAGCATAAAAAACATAACTGCAGGACGATGACAATGGCGCGATAAAGGCGACAACATGCTAAACTAAAATGCTAAATTAAAGATTTGGTTAAAGAGCGCTTACTATCGTGGCGGTTCTTATTAAGGCGGCTATTATAGCATTAGCGGCGCAATATAAAAACAGGCGCATAATAACACAAAGCCTCAAAAAACCAGTACCGAAATTGTGGCAATGGCTTTATGATGCTCATCATCCACAGCAGCTTACTTATACTGGTTCAAGCTGGTTCAGACTTGCTAGAACTGGCTGAGATTAGTTGTAGCCCTGACGTTTAGCGTAAAGCCCACTATAAAAAGCCATTATCAATACTATTGATAAAGCCAAGATGCTTGATACAATTTTGTTCGTCCAATAGATAAAAGGAATAGATATGACCACTAACACCGCAACAGAATCCTTACTTCATAAGGGCAGTGGTTTACAAGTCGTGGTCGGTTTGGGGCAGTCGGGGCTGTCGGTTGCGCAGTATTTGACCAAGCAAGGTTACCAAGTCGCTGTCACCGACAATCAAGTCAGTCCCACTTTAGCAGACCAATTGCCTGCTGCTGTTGAGATTCGCCAGTTTGGCGCGATAGATGCCGATTTATTGCAACAAGCGGCTCGCATTATCATCAGCCCAGGTATCTCCTTAAAAACCCCAGCGGTTGCTGCGGCGCGAGAGGCTAATATTCCCGTTGTCAGTGACATTCAATTATTTTGTGAAGCGTGCCGCGTACCGATTGTTGCGATTACAGGCTCTAATGCTAAAAGTACCGTCACCACCTTGGTTGGACAAATGGCCGCCGATGCTGGGGTCAATGTTGGCGTAGGCGGCAATATTGGCGTGCCAGCACTGACGTTACTGTCCAATACCGAGATGGAGTTGGCAGTTCTCGAGCTATCAAGTTTCCAGTTAGAGACCGTAACCAATTTAGGCGCGCAAGTAGCTACTGTGCTCAATATGTCGCCTGACCACCTAGACCGCCATGGCGATATGCTCGGCTACCATCAAGCCAAGCATCGCATTTTTCAGGGCGCCAAGTCAGTGGTTATCAATCGCGAAGATGCCTTGACGCGCCCGCTAGTGGCGGATAATTTGCCACGCTTAAGCACGGGCATTCACGCCCCTGACAAAGGTCAATATGGACTGATTACCGACTCAGAAGGGCAGACGTATTTGGCCCGCGGGACAGAGCGCTTGCTATCGGCAGATAAACTGCGTATCAAAGGTCGGCACAATTTACTCAATGCGCAAGCGGCCTTGGCTTTGGGTGAGCTTGCCGGTTTACCGCTTGATAGTATGCTCGCTACCTTGCAGAGCTTTACAGGACTTGAGCATCGCTGCGAATATGTGGCTACGGTCGATGGCATTGATTATTTTAATGATTCTAAAGGTACCAATATTGGCTCAACCATGGCGGCAGTCGAGGGCTTAGGAGCGGTATATGCGCCTAAAGATGGTAAGCTACTATTAATTTTAGGTGGGCAGGGTAAAGGTCAGCAATTTGGCGAATTAACGCCATTTATCAATCAATACGTCAGCCAAGTGTTGTTTATTGGCGAAGATAGCCAGCAGATTGAGCAACATTTACGCGCCGCTGGTATCAACGACGATGATGTCTATATGCATCAATGTCAAACGCTAGAAGGCGCTTTTGCGACGATACAGCAAGTCACAAAAAGCAGTTTATCGCAGGTACAAGCGGTGCTCTTATCACCAGCTTGTGCCAGTTTCGATCAGTTTAGTGGTTTTGCCGAACGCGGCAAGTACTTTAGTCAGCTGGTCAACCAGTTAGACAAGGCTTCATAAAGCATCTTGACGTTTTATCATACGTTTTGGCTTGAAGTAGTATCAGCGTTAGGTTTTAAGTAGTTTTACTGATGTTATAAAAATGGAAAGCGTTTTTCGATAAATGATTGTTTTGCTTATAAATTGCTGCTACTGTCAACTAGGTAATAAAGCGGGCGATAAACGATTTGCAAACCATCGTTGCTATTCATGTTGCTAACCACTGTACCATTAATACTGACAAGCTAAACGATTAACAATCGGGGTTTGTCGCCGCTTTGCTGTCTGCTATTATCTATTGGATAAAATCAACTTCATTTTTTTAAACGGTGGCGTTTTATAATGCCGTGTTTTCTCGTTTGTTAGTGTATACAAAATTATGGCGCTCTCTTCTTTTTTTCGATCAAACTCTCAATCGCCGCGAGCTACTGGCTCAGATGGCGTTCTCTCCATGCCCTCAGCGCGCGCCATTTTATTAGCAAGCGTTGGCTGTATGTTGGTGCTCAGCTTATTGATGGTAGCTTCTGCTTCTATCCCGTTTGCCCTTAGTCGCGGCATGAGCGAGCTGCATTTCTTTTATAATCAGCTTTTATACATGGCGATTGGGCTGGTTATCGCTGGTATTTCTTATAAAGCAGTAACGCTAAAAAGGCTTTATAAAACCGAAACCCAGTTTATGCTCTTGGCCATCACAGGGTTATTGTTATTTGCCACTTTATTTAGTACGCCTATTAATGGCTCGAAGCGTTGGCTCACGCTCGGCGGTTTTAATTTTCAGGTCGCAGAGCTTGCCAAATTGGTGATGATTATCTTTGTTTCAGACTTCGTTGTACGGCGCTCATTTGAGGTACGTAACGGCTGGGATGGGTTTTTACGCATAGCCATCGTGGTTGGATTAATCACCGTTCTGTTGCTCGCGCAGCCAGATTTTGGCTCGTTTGTGGTTATTATTGGGACGGTCTTTGCCATCTTTTATATTGCTGGTGCGCCTTATAAACAATTTATCGCGCTCGGCGCTGTGGCCGTTGGCGGTGCTGTATTAATGGTGGCGACCGTACAATACCGACTGGTACGGGTAATGTCGTTTTTGGACCCTTTTGATGATGTACAAGATACCGATTATCAGCTAGCCCGTAGCTTAATTGCTTTTGGTCGCGGTCAGTTTACTGGCGTCGGCTATGGCGAAAGCGTGCAAAAACTGTCGCATTTACCAGAGGCGCATACCGATTTTCTACTAGCCATTACTGGTGAGGAGTTGGGCTTCGTTGGGGTGACCATGATTCTCATCTTTGAGGCGCTGATTATCGGAAGTGCGATGCGCATCAGTTATAATGCCCTAAAACGCCGGCAAATGCGTATGAGCTATACCGCCTTTGGTATCGCGGTGGTGTTTATTGCGCAGACAATTATTAATGCGGCGATGAATATGGGCGCGATTCCCACCAAAGGGTTGACCATGCCGTTTTTCAGTTATGGCGGCTCATCGATGCTGATTAGCTTAGTAATGGTCGCAGTATTGCTAAGGATTTATAAAGAAAGCCCTGAGATTGAAAAGAGCCAGTGCCGTTATTACTAAGTCGTGTAATGATTAGAGTGTTTACGGCAATCCAGTTATTGATGATAAAGAAGCGTCGCTTATAGCGGCGTTTTTTGTTAAATGTCGCTTGTATTAAAAGTCTGCATATTTTGTAATGGCGAGTTGTCCCATTGCGCAATTGCTTGGGTAAGCATGTTTGTCGGCGTGTCTCTATCAACGGCAGGTTGCTGTAATAGCTGCAAAGCATGGGCAATTAGATGACTTGGGTCACGGGTATCAATTGGCTGGGCAAGGTTTTGTTTAGAGAGCTTTTGACCATCAGGACTGCATATCAATGGTAAATGGTACCAATGATCGATAGCTGGCAAATGCGCTGCATGCATAATGCTAATTTGCGCGGTGGTCATCGGTAAAATGTCCAAGCCACGCATAATATGCGTCACACCTTGCAAGCCATCATCGAGGCTAGCAGCCAAAATATAGTTGATCATGCCGTCTTGGCGACGCACCACCATATCTCCCAAGCTTTGCTGCGGATTGCTCCATTGCACACCTTGAATACCATCTTGAAAGCCAATACGGTAATCTGGTAGCTGTATACGCAGTTTGTTTTTTTCTTTATCAAGATTGGCATTTAGACAACAGCGCGGATAGCGTTGTCTGTTCAGCAGTTTTTCCTGTGCCTGCTCTGCGTCCATGCTTTCTCCCATCGCTTTTTGCTGCCAATAACGCTCAAGGCTTTTACGCGAGCATTGACAGCCGTAAGTCAGCGGATATAGGCTTGAAGATAAATAATCATTATAAATATCAAGGCGCTCAGATTGGTAGATGACATCGCCATCCCAGTGCAGCCCAAGCACTTCTAAATCAATCAAAATCTGCTCAGTAAACTGTCGATCACAGCGCTCGGTATCGGTGTCTTCGATACGCAGTAGCCATTTGCCACCAAGAGATTTGATCTGACAAAAGCTGGCAAGCGCGGTGGTTAAGGAACCAAGATGCAGCTCACCGGTTGGTGACGGCGCAAAACGGCCAATAGGTTGGGGCAGAGTAGGAGTAATAGGCGTGTTTGCCATAGAGGTAGCAGATGTTTTCAAAATAGACACTTAGCGAAAGTGGAAATAGATAGAATAAATAAATCGATGCCAAAAAGATATTTGCTAAATATGCGTATTTTGTTGGTGCCGTGTCAACCACTAAAAGCTATTTAATAAAAAATAACGCCGTAAAACGCAACGAGCGACCAATGAATGGTCGCTCGTATTTGTATTTAAATGATTAATGACTATTAAAATAACTGGATTTAAGCGCCTTGGTTTTGACGCTCTTTAATCTCAGATAGAGTTTTACAGTCAATGCACTGGGTCGCAGTTGGACGGGCTTCAAGACGACGCAGGCCAATCTCGACGCCACAAGTTTCACAAAATCCATAATCCTCGTTTTCAATTTCAGCGATAGATTTATCAATTTTGCGAATCAGCTTACGTTCACGATCACGCGTTCGCAAGGTTAGGGCAAACTCTTCTTCTTGAGTGGCGCGGTCATTGATATCAGGCATGGCACTGGACTCATCTTGGATATAAGTCTTGGTACGATCTGCTTCGCCAATCAATTGATGCTTCCAATCTAATAAAATGGCTTTAAAGTGCGCCAATTGTTCATCCGACATGTATTCTTCGTTTTCGGCAGGCGCATAAGGGGTGAACTTTACATCACTTGGATTTGGGTTTGGGGTCAGGGTGCTCATATGGGTATCCTACTTTTTCAAATTAATTCAATAAAACGACCTATCGACAGACAAGGCGTTATCAATTTACCAAACGCTATAAATGGTTTCTTTTATAAGCGTTTTACCACTTAGTGACACAAGTAACACAGCTGATCTAAACATACGGTTATTTCGATATGCTGCTAGCGATCTATCGATTATCAATGGTCAGGTATATTGTTATGAATCTTTTTATTTAAATGCTAGCCATTAAATAAAGATACAAATCACTGACTGTGGAAACTTAGCTTGTGGTCAATTTAGCCGTCCTAGCTATTATAATTTTGTCTAAATGTAGACCGTTCTCATTTTTTACATTATTTATGATATAACTTATTTATCATTTTTAGCTTTACGGTTAGGTTGCTAGTATTAGCAATCACGCTGTGGCTGTCTATAACCAGTAATTTTAGCTAGCCCTATAACATACACACTCTGGCGGTATTATACTAGCTAAATACTAGCCAAATTTCTGCCAATAAAACTGGTTGTCAAGTATCTAGTCTTTCGACCCAGCTTGCAACCTCTCCATTGTTGGCTAATTGCAACCAGCGATAGCCGGGCAGGGCGCTTTTATCATAAGCGAAATCATCTTCAAAAGGCTTAAACTGATAGCAAGTGGATGGCGTGCTATAAACCGTTACCCCATGCCGATGGCGGACTTGCTCTTGGTGGGTATGGCCGCTGATAATGACTTTGAGATGCTCAAATGTTGCCAGCCGTTGCCAAAAGATATCGGCGTTTTCGAGCATATGCTGATCAATCCAAGCTGAATCGACCGCTATCACATGATGGTGCAGCGCAATAAGCGCAGGCTTAGCGCATGTCTCTAGCTGCTTACAGAGCCAATCAATGTCGCTTAGCGTCACTTCTCCTTCTACCTTGCCTGTCATCGAAGAATCTATTAACAACAACTGCCAATGGTCGGTTTCGATAACATGACGGTTCAATAAGCGTCTGTCCGCGGGTCTGGCAATCAGTTCACGCTGAAAAAATGGCAGCTCGCTGTTGTTTTCATCGGTAACGTCATGGTTACCGGCGATACAGGCAAAAGGAATCCCCGTTGCTTGTAGTACGTCAAAAATATGATCGTAAATTTCTGCTTGTACTTTATCGACCAAATCGCCTGTCACGAGAATCAAATCGCAGCGCCGCTCTGCGCTCAACGCTTGCTTGATAATCGCCTCAAAATTGTATTGGCAAACCGCTACTTCGCTACTGGTTTCGTCAGCCGCCGCAGGCACGTGGGAGGATAAGTGCAAATCGGTAATTTGCAAAACATTGACTTGTCCGTCGGGCGTGTTGACTGCGCTGGCGGGGTAGCTAAGCATGGGGGTTAGTCCCTTATCAAGCAAAACGATAATAAATTAAAATATGATGAAACGAAAACGTTCGTTAAAAAAACATCTTAAATTGGTGTACCGAGTATTTATTAACTCAAAAATTCGCCAACTATCGCATTGATAGTATTCAGGAAAGTTTATAACATAATGGGCATTAAAGCTCTAGCAATATTGATGAAATAAAGTTCGACAAAGGCCAAGTAAATATCAAAATCACGACCTAAATGTCATGGCTGAGGTACGTGGTAATTTGGTGCTACATGTAAATAACGCTAACGGCGTGGGGACCAGAATTTTGCTAATATGGATTCCGACCCTGATTTTTTGCTTATTAGCTTTGAGATAATGAGCGCCACAAAAAATAAAATAGCCAGTACCAAAACGATAGCAAGCCCCGTTTGGATATCTAGCCAAATGCTGCCCCAAACGCCAAGCGTGACGCCAAGCTGGGCGATGATTAAAGAGATAACAACCATTTGTTTTGGTGAGGCCGACCATAAACGTGCTGTTAATGCTGGCAACACCAATAGCCCGCTGATTAATAAACTCCCAACCGCTTGCAAGGCAATAGCACAAAACCCAGCTAATACGCCCATAAAAAACAAGCGCTGGCGCATCGGATTAATTCCTTGAATGCGTGCCAAAGCTTCGTGGGTGGCAAGCTTGATTTGTGCTGGCCATATATAAATCAGTAATCCTAAGCCCACCAAAACACTTACTGCAATCAACGGCAAATCTGCCCAGTCAAGCTCGAGCAAATTGCCAAATAAAAAACCTAAAACATTGGCTTGCTGATCGGTAAGCTGCGTCAAGGTTAATAAACCTAAACACAGCAGCGATACTGCAACCACGGCCAGCACTGCATCGACCGGCAGACGCTCATCATCGATGAATACTAAGCCCAGTACGACCAAAATACTGACGATGCCAATGCCAATGCCCATCGGTAATTGCCACAAAACTGCCAACGCCACACCAAGTAACGTGCCATGTGCCAAGGCATCGGCAAAAAATGCCATGCGCCGCCATAAGACTAGGCAGCCTAAAGGCGCAGAAAGTAGCGCTAAAATGCTACCAGCAATCCAAGCAGGAGCTATGATGGCTAACCAAGCGGTCATAATAGATATCCGTAACGTTTTTATAAAAGGAACAAGGCAATTTGCCTAAAAAGCTTGGTTTTTTAATTATATCTCGCTTGGGGCATGGTGCTCACAAGCGTGCGGTTGATGCACATAAGGCTGCTCATAATGATGGCCAAAAAGCTTCTGAAACTCCGAACTAATCGCAAGCTCGCTTGGTTGCCCTTCGCAGCAAATGTGCTTATTTAAACAAATGACACGCCTGCTACCTTTCATGACCCAATGCAAATCATGCGACACCACCAGCATGGCACAGCGCAAAAACTCCGGCAGCTCATCGATAAACTGATACAGCCAAACCTCGGTATCAGGGTCTAGTCCTTGCATCGGCTCATCTAAAATTAATAAATTGGGCTTGTCTAATAAGGCACGCGCCAATAATACTCGCTGGGTTTCACCGCCTGATAAATGCAGCATTTGCCGCGACAATAAATGCGTCAACGACAAATTATCAAAGATAAATTGCCGCTGCTCAGCCGTTAAGCGTTTTTTATCGGCTTGCGCCAATAAATCGCAAACGCGTAACGGCAATATCGGCGGCACGGCAAAGCGCTGCGGCACATAGCCGAGTTGTAATTTTTGGTGCGACGTTATCTGGCCACTGGTCGGTTCGATTAAACCCAAAATAAGCTTGACTAAAGTAGATTTACCCGCGCCATTGGGTCCGATCAGACTGACCGTTTCATTAATAGCGATATCGATATCGATATGCGAGAGGATACGTTGCTGCCCGATATGGTAACTGATATCACTTAAGCTTAGCAGTTTAGCCGCGTTAGACATGGATTTATCACTTGTATTCATAGCAGAGGGCTTGGTTGGTAAAATTGCTAGGCTCATAGGGCAGTACTGATGTATTAATGATAATTAAGAAATGACAGAATAATAATTTAGCATAGAAGCGTAAACCTAAAATTCAGATCAAAAATATAAGCAAACCGTTATTTTACTGACACGCTTGGCAACGACCGCTCAATTCAATGACGCTACGCTCAACCGTAAAGCCAACGTCTTGCTCTGCAAAGCTCATCATTTCTTGTACTGGCAAGCTGCTGCATTCTTGTACCCGCTGACACTGGGCACAGATTAAAAACGCCGCTGTATGTTGGGCGCGTGGGTGACAACAAGGCACATAAGCATTAATCGAGGTTAGCTGGTGAATCAAGCCCTCGCTCAATAAAAACTCCAAGCTGCGATAAACCGTCGGCGGCGCGACATTTTTTGGCGTTTGAGTATTTGCTTGATTGTTCGAGCTGTCGCTTTCTGCTTCAGGCTCGGCAAGGCGCATCTGCTGCAATTGAGTGATTAGATCATAAGCGCCCACTGGTTTATTGGCTTCTAGCACCAACTGGTAGATTTGCTGACGCAGCGGCGTAAAGCGCGCGCCGCTTGAGCGACATTGCTCTTTGGCTGCTAGTAAACGCTCATTGACATCGGACGCTGTAAAATCTTGCACATCATGGACATGAGCGCAAACAGATGAATGAGTAGACATGCAGCAAGCTCCTAAAGACGGTTTAGCGGTGTGATGAACAGTATTTTTAGTTAATGGATATTTTATAATGGTTTTTTATATTGTTATAGTATAACATACTAAAACGTAAAACAGAGAGGTCCTTTGCATTTATTCACAGGTCTGCTGTTTTATAACTAGAATAACGTTGCAAAATATTTATAACTATCTTTGTCATTTATCCTTGAACCTTAAAAGCTGCCATTATGATTCCATTATTTAAAAACTTTATGCATTTACCTCTGCGCTTACCGCGATTGCTCATAACTGGCGTGCTTATATTTGCCTCGTTCATGATGAGCGCGCAAGCAGCAACGGTGAGCGTCAGTAACTATCCGCTGTTTTTATTAAGCCAAGCGGTGACGGAAGGCGCGCCATCAGCCAAGCAATTATTGCAAGCAGGGGAGGTCGGACATCACGGCAGTATCAGTCCCGGCGATATCAAGGCCATTCAAAATAGTAAGTTTGTGGTTTGGTTTGGCGAGCCGCTAGAAAACAACCTAGCCACCACGCTCAATAGCGCGCCTAATGCGATTACGTTATTTAAGTTCGACGCCTTTAATCGTCATCCGCTGCGTGATGTTAAAGGCAAAGCCATTGCTGGTACGCTCGATCCGCATATTTGGCTCGATCCTGAAAACGCTAAAGCCATTACGCGAGCGCTTGCTGTCATTCACAGTCATGCCAATCCGCAATATAAAAACCTCTATCATGCCAATGCGCAAAAATTTGCCCAGCGCATGAATAAAGCCGTGGCGTCAGCTCATGCAAACCACGCGCAAAAACCTTTGCCGTATTGGGCCTATCATGATGCTTATCAATATATGGAAGACAGCGCCAAGTTCCAATTAATTGGCAGCTTAAGTACTGACCATCATTTAGCGCCAAAAGCCAGTCAGTTGCGCTGGTTAAATGAGCAGCGCCCAGCAAAACAAATGTGCTTGGTTAGTCCAAGTCAGCCTGCTAAAGGTTTGCTTACAAAGTTACAGCCAGTTAAGAGTACCGTGCAAGCGGAAGATATGAGCAACAGTAAAGATTTCGTTAGCGGCTGGCAGGCAATGGCGCAGCAAATCCGTCAGTGTATTTCCTAAATATCGGTAACCCTAATAGCAAGCTGAGCTTTTGAGCTATTTGAAATGACATAAGTTAAATTAACGGTAGAATAGGTGGTTTTAGAGGTGATTAGCGCTACTTTATTGACTCTGTAGAGAGATTTTCAGCGCTAAATAACTAAATGCTTGATAAAAGGCATATTTCACTTGCTTAAAATCTGCTTGCTCCCTATAATAAGTGGCGTTTTATTTTGGTTAAAAGATAACGTCTGTAGAGTGAGCCATTCACGGATAATATTGTCGCAACGGTGCGGCATTGTCCCCACGTTATAGAGCTATAGAAATATCAATGACCAAACCTGCCAAACGCACCCAAAGAGATAAGATTGCTATTTATCTAAAACGCCAAGCATGGATTTTATTTATCCTGATTGTGCTCGGTTGGATAGTAGATGTTACTTGGTTGGGTAATAACGGCAATACGCTTGTTATCGCAAAGAGTAACGCTATTGGGGCGCTACTCAGTTTTGCCACCCAAGCGGTCTTTGCTGGATTTATCTTTTGGTATACTGGGTATCGCGCGCGCAGACACATTGTTAGCCAGCTATATCGCGGTCAAATGGTCAAATGGTTATTGACCGTATGTGGTTTTGCACTAATTTTTATTACCATACAACCTCTATCAGCGCCTGCGCTATTCGTCGGTTTTATGGTAATGCAGATTAGTCACAGTTGGATGTTGTGGCAGATACGCTAGCTTTATAAGCTATTATAATTTTAATAGCTCAATAATACAGCACATACATTTGTCATCCTGCGGTCCAGCTTCTCTAAGATTACTGTTATAAAGTCATCAATCAATGATTAAGTGACTGAAAACTGTTTTTACAATAAAAGTATGAATAAAGACGCTTAACTAGAGTTAAGCGTGAAAATCGCGATAAGTAACCCTCTCTTTAAGTAGAGGGTTCAAATACAATTAAATTATCGGCTTTGATGGATAGACGCAAAGCCATAGTAGCGAACGTTAACAGCGCTTAACGTATTCATACCGTAAATAAAAAAGTCATAATTGACTTTACACGATTACAACGCTGCATTAATATAGACAGCTAACTGTCTTGCTGCTGAGCACCGTATTGATTGTGATGAAAGTAAAGCAAGATAAGTAAACACATACTCAAAAATTTGCGTAGATATGCAAGGGCCATTAATGAATAATCGTGCGCCCTTTTTTGATAGCTAAAATTTATCCATGACTATCAAATTGAGCCGCCGCAATAAAAAAATTGGTTATTCCGCTTAATTATTTAAGAATAACAGAGTAGTTATAGAGCTATGGGTTGGATGTTATTGGTTACATGAGGGCTGTAAGTGTTTTTCTGGATTTGCTTAATCGCAGATTGGTGACAACGCAAACGCCTCATCAGATGACAACCATATTTTTTGGTAGTTGATTAAATCGTTGATTAATAAGAAGCTTACATTATGGCATCCGAGCAAACATCATCAGAATATATCTCTCACCACTTAACGAATTGGACGTACGGCTATCTGCCGGGCGAAGGTTGGAAAGTTGCCTATACTGCTGAAGAAGCAGGGTTAATGGGTTTTAAAGCTATCCATCTTGATTCCATGTTATGGTCAATCGGTCTGGGTATTTTATTTTGTGCCATCTTTTGGATGGTTGCCAAAAAAGTTACTTCAGGCGTTCCCGGCAAAACTCAAGCAGCGGTTGAGATGATCGTTGAGTTTGTTGATAACAACGTTCGCGATTCTTATAGTGGTACGTCAAAATTGATTGCGCCGCTAGCGTTGACCATTTTCGTGTGGATTTTCTTGATGAACTTGATGGATTTAATGCCTATCGACTTCATTCCAAGTCTAGCAGGTCAAGTTGGCGCTGCGATGGGTCATGATCCACATCACGTGTTCTTCAAGATTGTACCAACGACTGACCCTAATATCACCCTAGGCATGTCATTTTCTGTCTTTGCGTTGATTATTTACTACAGTATTAAAGAAAAAGGGTTGGGTGGTTTTATCGGTGAGTTAACACTGCATCCGTTTAGCGCCAAAAACCCAATCATGCAAATCATTTTAATCCCCATCAACTTTATCTTAGAGTTTGTTACTTTGATTGCCAAACCCATTTCACTAGGTTTGCGTCTGTTCGGTAACATGTATGCTGGGGAGCTAATCTTCGTATTGATTGCCCTGATGCCGTTTTGGATTCAATGGGCGTTATCGGTGCCGTGGGCGATTTTCCACATCTTAATTATTACCCTTCAAGCGTTCGTATTTATGATGTTGACGATAGTTTATATGTCGCTTGCATCATCAACTGAACATTAATTATATACATTCAATAGGTAAATGAGGATACATCAATGGATCCAGTATTAGGTGGTTACACAGTTATCGCAGTAGCACTGCTTATCGGTCTTGGCGCACTTGGCACAGGCATTGGTTTTGCTATTCTAGGCGGCAAGTTCTTAGAAGGTGTTGCACGTCAACCAGAACTTGGTTCACAACTGCAAACTCGTATGTTCATCGTGGCAGGTCTACTTGATGCCGTACCGATGATTGGTGTTGGTATTGCTATGCTATTGTTGTTCGCTAACCCTCTAGCAGGTTAATCAGAAAGCTCAGTTGTAAATGTTTGGTGGTCAAAGTTTGTATATTAAACATAGCCAAAGTTTGGCTATCAAATATGATCAATGAAACTGATTTTTCATTAACAAAGAGGTGATCACGTGAATATCAATTCTACCCTCATCGGTCAAGCCATTGCTTTTGCAATATTTGTGATTTTTTGCATGAAATTCGTGTGGCCACCACTTATCGGTGCCATTAATGAGCGTCAGCGTAAAATCGCTGAAGGCTTAAACGCCGCAGAAAAAGCAAAAGCAGATTTAGCGACCGCGGAGCAAAATGTACAGCAGGAGCTTGATGTTGCAAAAACTAAAGCTGCTGCGCTAATTGAGCAAGCGAACAAGAGCGCCAATCAGCTTGTTGAAGATGCAAAATTGCAAGCCCAAGCGGAAGGCGAACGCATTCGTCAACAAGCGCAAGCCTCTATCGACCAAGAAATCAATCAAGCGCGCGAATCATTGCGTGCCCAAGTTGCTGAACTGGCTGTACTTGGTGCTGAAAAGATTTTGCAAGACAAAGTCGATGTGCAAAAACATGCCAGTATGTTAGACCAACTGGCGGCGAAGCTGTAATTGTGAGGATATCATGGCTGACTTATCAACCTTAGCACGACCGTACGCTAAAGCCGCGTTTGACTATGCCAATGAAAACGGGGTAGTAAATGAGTGGGAAAACTTCTTATTTATTGCCGCTACCGTTGTCAATGACAAGTCGTTCAGTACTTGGCTAGACAATCCAGCTGTTTCTGCTGAGCATAAGTCAGCTGCTTTGGTCGATCTTTATGATACGCAAGTAGCTAGCGCGAATGATTCTGCTTTTAAGCAGTTATTAGGTGAGACCCAAGGGGCTCGTCATGACCAAAACGCCAGCTATCCTAAAGTATCAGTAGCACTTAGTAACTTCGTTAAACAGTTATCAGAACAAGAGCGTCTGGCGCTGCTTCCTGAAGTTTATGAGCATTATCGCCGTCACAAGGCAATAAGCTTAAAGCAGCTTGACGCTTATGTGACCTCTGCTTATCCATTAACTGATGCTCAGCGTCAGACGCTGCAAACGCGTCTTGCTGACTCGCTCAATGCGAGCGTGGTGATTCACGAGTCGGTTGATCCAAGTCTATTGGCGGGCGCTACGATTAAAGTCGGTGACAAAGTTATCGATGATTCGATGCGTGGCAAGTTACAACAGTTAAAAACACAGCTAACGGCCTAATGCCAATCATCCGTGCAGCTTACTAAAGCTTGCGTGATATAAGAGCATTTAAGTCAGTGGCGGGTTATCATAAATTAAAGGAAACAAGGCAATGCAACAATTGAATCCAGCGGAAATCAGTAATCTGATTAAGCAGCGTATTCAAGACCTTGATGCGGGTGCAACTGCAAAGAATGAAGGCACGATTGTCAAAGTATCTGACGGTATCGTGCAGATTCATGGTCTTGAAGATGCCATGTACGGCGAAATGATTGAGTTTGAAGGTGAAATCTACGGAATGGCGCTTAACTTAGAGCGTGATTCTGTTGGTGCAGTAGTATTAGGCGACTTCCTAAAACTACAAGAAGGTCAAAAAGCCTATTGTACTGGTCGCATTTTGGAAGTACCCGTAGGTCCTGAGTTGCTAGGCCGTGTTGTTGATGCGTTAGGTAACCCTATTGATGGCAAAGGTCCTATCGATGCCAAGATGACTGATAAAGTCGAAAAAATCGCCCCAGGCGTAATCGATCGTCAATCAGTTGATCAACCAGTCATGACGGGTTATAAAGCCGTTGATACCATGATTCCAATCGGTCGTGGTCAGCGTGAGCTTATCATTGGTGACCGTCAGACGGGTAAAACCGCGATGGCTATCGATGCGATCATTGCGCAAAAAGCATCTGGTATTAAATGTGTATACGTCGCAATCGGTCAAAAACGTTCTACCATTGCTAACGTGGTACGTAAGCTTGAGCAAACTGGTGCCCTTGAATATACCACGGTTGTCGTTGCTTCAGCGTCAGAACCAGCAGCACTTCAATATATCGCACCGTACTCAGGTTGTACGATGGGCGAATACTTCCGTGACCGCGGCGAAGATGCACTGATTGTTTTTGATGATTTATCAAAACAAGCCGTTGCTTATCGTCAGATTTCACTATTGCTACGTCGTCCGCCAGGTCGTGAAGCCTATCCGGGTGACGTATTCTACTTACACTCACGTTTACTTGAGCGTGCATCACGCGTAAACGCGGCATACGTAGAAAAATTCACCAATGGTGAAGTGGTTGGTAAAACTGGTTCTTTAACCGCGCTACCTATCATTGAAACCCAAGCCGGTGACGTCTCTGCATTCGTACCAACCAACGTGATTTCAATCACTGATGGTCAGATTTTCTTAGAGTCTAGCCTATTTAACTCAGGTATCCGTCCAGCAGTCAACGCTGGTATCTCGGTATCGCGTGTTGGTGGTGCTGCTCAGACGAAGATTATCAAGAAACTGTCTGGTGGTATCCGTACTGCATTAGCTCAGTATCGTGAATTGGCAGCATTTGCTCAGTTTGCATCAGACCTTGATGACGCAACGCGTGAACAGCTTGATCATGGTGAGCGCGTGACTGAATTGATGAAGCAAAAACAATATCAGCCAATGTCTATCTCTGAGCAAGCGGCAGTTATCTATGCGTCGAACGAAGGCTTCTTAGCGGACGTTCCTGTTGAAAAAATTGGTTCTTTTGAAGAAGCTTACTTACGCTATATGCATGATGAGCAGAGTGAATTGATGCGTGAGATTGATGACACTGCGAATTATAATGATGATATCGCAGGTCGTTTAAAGTCATCTTTAGAGGCCTTTAAACAAAATCACAGTTATTAATTTAACGGGTTAAACCTGAAGTGGTTAGCGCTCTGCTTTAGAGCGCAAAAAGTGGCGCATTATTTAAGAAGCTTTTTAAGTCTAAAAGATTTTCCTTTAAGATAATCGCGCCGCTATTTTAACCAATGAAGGTCTAAGATTGCGTCATGCCACAAGATGTAAAGACATTATTTCGATAAGTTCAGTGTTTTATATTAAACGATTGTTGCATACGCCCATGCTTTTTAACCCTCTTATATTGGAATCATTATGGCAAGCTTAAAAGAGATACGTGCCAAAGTCACCAGTATTAAAAGTACCCAGAAAATTACTCGCGCTATGCAAATGGTAGCCGCTAGTAAAATGCGCCGTGCCCAAGAGCGCATGGAAGTGGGTCGCCCGTATGCTGATAGTATGCGCCGGGTTATTTCGCATTTGGTGCATGCCTCATCAGATTACAAACACCCATATATGGTCTCGCGTCCGGTTGATAAAGTTGGCTATATTGTCATCACATCAGATCGCGGCCTAGCGGGTGGTTTGAATATTAACCTATTCAAAGCTTTATCTAAAAGCATTCAGCAGTATCAAGACCAGTCCGTACAAGCCGAGTTTGCCGTTATTGGTGCTAAAGGCGTGAGTTTCTTTAAAAACTTCGGTGGTAAAGTCACTTCAGCCGTTACTGACTATGGTGATAAACCGACGTTTGAGCAATTAAACGCGCCGGTGCAAGCGATGTTAGAAGACTATAGCAACGGTAAATTAGACCGTATTTATGTGGTCTATAATCAGTTTGTCAACGCTATGACCCAAAAGCCGATTGTCAACCAATTGGTACCTTTACCAGAGGGTTCATTTGGTGATGAAGAAAGTGGCATACAAACAGAGCTGAGCTGGGATTATATCTACGAGCCTGACATTAAAACCTTGATTGATGAATTACTTGGTCGCTATATCGAGTCGATTGTCTATCAAGCGGTAATGGAAAACATTGCCTCTGAGCAGTCTTCACGTATGGTTGCGATGAAAGCGGCAACAGATAATGCTGGTGACCTAATTAACGATTTACAGTTGGTTTATAATAAGCTGCGTCAAGCGGCGATTACCCGAGAAATCTCGGAAATCGTTGGCGGTGCTGCTGCTGTTTCATAATTGAAACCCTTTATAAAACCCACTATATACAGAAGTTCAAGGAGAACGCAATGAGTAGCGGTCGTATTGTACAGATTATTGGCGCGGTTCTTGACGTTGAGTTTGACCGTAACGAAGTTCCTCAAATTTTTGATGCCTTGCAAGTAGACGGCACTGAGACCACCCTAGAAGTCCAGCAACAGCTAGGTGACGGTATCGTACGTACTATTGCGATGGGTTCAACCGAAGGTTTAAAGCGTAACCTACCAGTGACTAACACGGGCGCACCTATTTCTGTACCAGTCGGTATGGGTACATTAGGTCGCATCATGGATGTTCTTGGTCGTCCTATCGATGAAGAAGGTCCAGTTGCTGCTGAAGAAAAATGGTCCATCCACCGTGAAGCCCCAAGCTATGCAGAACAGTCAAACAGTACTGAGCTGTTAGAGACAGGTATTAAAGTTATCGACTTACTTTGCCCGTTTGCTAAAGGTGGTAAAGTTGGTCTGTTTGGCGGTGCTGGTGTTGGTAAAACCGTCAACATGATGGAATTGATCAACAACATCGCCCTTAAACACGAAGGTCTATCCGTGTTTGCTGGTGTTGGTGAGCGTACCCGTGAAGGTAACGACTTCTATCACGAAATGCAAGAAGCTGGCGTTGTCAACGTTGAAGACTTTAGCAAATCTAAAGTCGCGATGGTATATGGCCAGATGAATGAGCCACCAGGTAACCGTTTACGTGTTGCATTGTCTGGTTTGACCATGGCTGAGTACTTCCGTGATACCAAAGATCCTGTCACTGGCAAAGGTCGTGACGTATTATTGTTCGTTGATAACATCTATCGTTATACGCTAGCGGGTACTGAAGTATCAGCACTGCTAGGCCGTATGCCATCAGCAGTTGGTTATCAGCCAACGCTCGCTGAAGAGATGGGTATGCTGCAAGAGCGTATTACTTCAACGCAATCAGGTTCAATTACTTCTGTACAAGCGGTGTATGTACCTGCGGATGACTTGACGGATCCATCACCAGCAACGACGTTTGCTCACTTGGATGCGACAGTGGTACTAAGCCGTGATATCGCTTCACAAGGTATCTATCCTGCGGTTGATCCACTAGATTCAACCTCACGTCAGCTTGATCCATTGGTTATCGGTGAAGAGCATTACAACGTTGCTCGCGGCGTGCAGGAAGTTCTTCAGCGTTATAAAGAGCTTAAAGACATTATCGCCATTCTAGGTATGGATGAGTTGTCAGAAGAAGATAAACTAGTCGTTTATCGTGCGCGTAAGATCCAGCGCTTCTTGTCACAGCCATTCCACGTAGCGGAAGTATTCACCGGTGCTCCTGGTAAATATGTTGCATTACGCGATACCATTGCTAGCTTTAAAGCAATCATCGCGGGTGAATACGATGACCTACCAGAGCAAGCTTTCTATATGGCAGGCGGCATCGACGAAGTTGTTGCTAAAGCAGAAAAAATGAAGTCTTCTGCAGCGTAAGTTTTATAAGTATGGGCTAACGAGTAGGTATAATATAACCTTTATATCTACTCCTCAGTAACGCATCGCAGTTTTTACTGTTTTTTGATCGCGCTTTGATGGTAAGGAATTAAGTATGGCAACGTTACAATGTCGCGTCGTAAGTGCTCGTGAAGAGTTGTATTCAGGCGAAATTAGCATGTTAATAGCTAGTGGTACCGAAGGCGAAATTGGTATATTGCCAGGTCACACCCCGCTTATTACTTTGCTAAAACCCGGTCCGATGCGCGTACAAACGCCTAACGGTGAAGAAGAAGTTATTTATGTATCTGGCGGTGTGTTAGAAGTACAACCAAAAATGGTCACCGTACTTGCTGATACTGCGATGCGTGCGCACAATCTTGACGAAAGTAAAATCGTTGAAGCACGTAAGAAAGCTGAGCAAATGCTGGTCAACCAATCTGATACTGTACAAACCAATGCAGCATTAGCGTCATTGGCTGAATCAGTCGCCCAGTTGCAGACTATTCGTAAATATAAAAACCGCGCCTAGCACATAGTTACGCTTTAGTTTTTGTTATAAACATAAAAACAGTCCATTAGGGGCTGTTTTTTTATGCCTGTTCTTCTAATAGTTAGCTTTCTAGTAGTTAGCGCTTAATATTTGCCATAGCTCAGACATTTACTATAGTGAGTGAAAAGTAATATCGATACATTACGCACTGCTGATATCAGTTTTTCTTGCTTGCTGTGCCTGCGCAGACAGAGGCTACAAAAAATTGATATCAGCAATACCATAGCGTTTTTAGGATATTTTGACTATATTTGAAAATCTCCTAGGTTATGCAATATTTATCAAAAACTAAATCGAAAACTAAACTGATTTTCATAAAATGATGGAAAAGTGACTAGCGGCAACGCTAATATATGGTTATATTAGAGAGTAGCAACCACATTTTTTATTTTAAAAGTCCAGCAGTTATTTGGCGTCATCCAATAACATTTAATGTTTGAGCTTTTAAAGCGTTTGTTCGATATAAGACCAGTAGAATGATTAAATAAATTTATCCTATGCCTTTTAAAGTTAGTAAAAGGTATAATTTTTGGACGCAAACTAACGTTTTAAATGACGTAGTTTATAGGTTTTGTTACTAACTATAAGCTATAGTATAGGAAGCTGTGTGTTTAATAGTATACTGTGCTACCAAGTTTGTAACCGTGTTACGGTCACTGCCTGTATTGGATTACAAATTGATTGAGTTACGGTGCTATTAATTTACCGCTCTTATTTTCACCGCTTTTAAATAAGATGTATTAGAGGATATAACAATGACAACGAATGAAGAAGACAACACCCCCCGAATCTTGATTGTTGAGGATGACGAGCGCTTAGCCATGTTGACCCAAGATTACTTGGTTAAAAATGGTTTAGAAGTGGCAATTGAAACCGATGGTAATCGCGCCATTCGCCGTATTGTCAATGAACAACCAGATTTGGTCGTACTTGATGTCATGCTTCCTGGTAGCGATGGCTTGACGGTATGTCGTGAAGTACGTCCACACTATCAAAATCCTATTTTGATGCTGACCGCGCGCACAGAAGATATGGATCAGGTTTTGGGTCTTGAAATGGGCGCTGATGACTATGTCGCTAAGCCTGCACAGCCACGCGTATTGCTTGCCCGTATCCGTGCTTTACTACGCCGCTCAGAAAATGCGCCATCAGAAGATGTGCCGCAGCGTCTTGAGTTTGGTGAGTTGGTTATCGATAACGGTGGTCGCTCAGTGAACTTGGGTGATGAATTGGTTGATTTCACCAGTGCCGAATATGACTTATTATGGTTACTTGCGTCTAATGCTGGTCGTATCTTGTCACGCGAAGATATCTTTGAGCGTCTACGCGGTATCGAATATGATGGTCAAGATCGCTCAATCGACGTACGTATCTCGCGTATCCGTCCAAAAATCGGTGATGATCCAGAAAATCCTAAACGTATCAAAACCGTGCGTAGTAAAGGTTATTTATTCGTTAAAGAAGGCAATTAACAGCGAATTGTTAATACAATTCTCTTTACTAAAATACTTTTTAATAAAAAACCAGCGTAAAGCTGGTTTTTTATGGTCTAAATTTTAATTTTTAAACTTAAATGCTGCGTAATGTGGTTTAATTGAGCGATAATTATAGGCGTTAGATAAATAGCATGAGATAAATTGCGCTGCAAGGATTTCTCTTCTTCCTCTATCAATAATTCTTTATTAGGTTGGTCACGGCACGTATGTCATTAGTTTCTTCTCTTAAACACAGTATCTTTGTTCGTATTTATGCTGGACTACTCATCGTCTGTTTGTGTGTGGCATTATTTGCGCAATTGTTGATGGATACGATCAATAAAGAACGCGTCCAATCTTACCGGGAAAATATGGCTACGGGCGCTTTTCATATCGTTGCTGAAGGCATTGCGCATCAAGAAAGCGAATCGCAGCGTGAGTATTGGCTGTCTGATGCCAGTAGCTTATTTGGCGCAGAATTTAACATTGTGCCTATTAACGAGGTTGATTTTAATGCCAGTGAGCTGCGCCGTTTTGAAAAAGGCAATACCGTCGTTCGCTATGTTGCCCAGCCGATTTACGCCGATGTTTATTATCGCTTGCCAGACAATGAAAGTGTTTTAACCGCACGTATCTCGCAAGTGACCGAGCAGCAAGTACGCGCCATCGCGGTATTTTTGCTCGATGATTTGTCTTATTACGCGACTTTATCCGATAAGCGTGCGCGTTTGGCTCAATTGGAAGAGAAGTTTTCTTTTCCATTAGAGTTTAGAGCGATCAATACTCTTAATTTAGACCCCGATCAAATGGCACGCTTACGCCGCGATGAGGTCGTCATCTTATTACAAGATACCAATACCAGCAAAAGTAACTCGTCGATTAAAGTGGTCGTACCGTCTGAAATCAATGATATGGCGATTTTAATCGGGCCGGTACCTTTGTTTAACTGGTTCCCGCTCAATCTGATTGTCAGTATGATTTTGATCAGTATGTTCCTAATCAGCTTAGGCGTGTATGCGCTTATTTTCCCGCTAGAGCGCAAGCTGCAACTGATTCAGGTGGGCGTTAACGAAGTCAGTAAAGGCAATCTTGATATCAAAGTACAAGTCATCGGACAAGATGAAATTGCGCGTTTATCGGCGACATTTAATGCGATGACGGCCCATATTAAGCGTTTGATTGAGTCACAGCGCGAGCTGACGCGGGCAGTATCGCACGAACTGCGAACGCCGGTTGCACGTATTCGTTTCGCTGTCGACATGCTGGCAGATACCGATGATGAAGATTCGCGCTTTATGCAGCGTGATTATATTGATGAAGATATCGAAGCGCTAAATGGTTTGATTGATGAGATTCTAACGTACGCCAAGCTTGAAGAGGGCTCACCAAAACTGGATTTAGAACCGGTCAATCTGCGTGAATTGCTTGAGCAAATTGAGCGTGAAACCAATGCTTTGGGCAAACCGATTAAGATAGTGACTAAGCTACCAAATGCAAAAGTAACGGCAGTTGCGGATAGACGTTACCTGCATCGCGTGATTCAGAATTTGGCCGGAAATGCTTTACGTTATGCTGAGAGTACGATTATCATTAGTGCTGGGGTGAGAAAAGGCAATGCTTTTGTCAGCGTAGAAGATGATGGGCACGGCATTCCAGAAGCCGACCGTGAAAAAGTCTTTATTCCGTTTTCACGCTTGGACGATAGTCGTACACGTGCCTCAGGTGGTTATGGTTTGGGCTTGTCTATTGTGTCGCGTATCGCTTTTTGGTTTAATGGCAATATGAAAGTGGACGAGAGCCGTGAGCTTGGCGGCGCACGCTTTGTCATGACTTGGCCGATTAAACCATTGACCCAAGTTCTTGCAGCCGATGAATTGACATAAGAAAAAAGTGAACGCGATTTCGATGCTTAATCTTTTATAATGACGGATAAATTGATATTGATGATTTATTAAAATGATTGAAATGAGCTTATTAATAGTAGAGGAGGGCAAGGGATGCCGTATTTGTTTGGTGGTTTAGTGGTATTGAACGCAGCAGCGCTTGGATATTATTTATTTTTGCAGCAGCCAACCAGCACTGAGACGCTAAAGGCTGCGCAGCAAGAAATAACCCAACCTTTAACTTTTAGCAATAGCGCTGAGTACATTCCTCCAGTGATTGGTACCAAAAAGTAGGGCTATTAAAGTGTCCAATAACGATCAGTTATTAGCAATTCTTTGATGTTGTCTGCTACTTTTATTTAACGACCATCTATTTTATTGGTCGTCTATATTGCTAGGAGCGTTAGATAGTCTGTCATTGTCAGAAGCCAATGGCGGCTCTCCGGCAACTTTGGAAATAAGAGGGATACGAACACACACTTGTAGACCGCCATCTGGGTGATTGATGGCCTCAACCGTCCCATGATGTAAGCGCGCGATACGATCGACAATTGCTAAACCGAGTCCGCTACCCTGAGTAGTACGCGCTGACTCCCCGCGCTCAAACGGTTGCATGATACGCTCTAATTGGTCTTCTGCGACGCCCTCACCGCAGTCGCGCACGCATATCAATAACTGCTCTTTTGCTTCTTTATTGACCTCATTTTCAGTCACTACATCGCTGTCTTCTACCACCGTTTTTTCTATGAATGTCGGCACCACGGTCGCGGATAAATAAATGGGCGGTTTGCCGTAACGTTTGGCATTATTAACCAAGTTAATCACCAAGCGTTTGATAGACATTGGCCGCACAGGCACCATTTTTTGACATTCCGATTGATAAATAAATTCCAGCGGCGCAAATTGCACCATGATTTCATTAAATATAGTGTCCAAATTGGTCAGGTGCACTGGCTCATCGGAACCGTCTTTCATAAAGGAAATAAACTGCTCCAAAATCGCATCCATATCTTCGATATCGTAAATCAAACCTTCACGGAAAAATTCATCGGGCAGCATCTCAGCGGTTAAACGCATACGGGTCAGCGGCGTGCGCAAGTCGTGCGAGATGCCCGCCAGCATAATCGTCCGCTCTTTTTGTGCTTGATTGAGGGTAGTAAATAAGCGATTAAATGCCATATTAACTTGGCGGATCTCAGTAGGACCATTGTGGGTCGGTAAAGTGGTAGCGTGACCCAAGCGAATATAGTTGGTCGCCGCACGCTGCAAATAGCGTAGTGGACGATTTAATTGCCGCGCTAATAAAATAATGGTCAGCAAGGTTAAAATTGGTAAGCCAACTAAAAATAATACTAATAAAGCGGGACTGTACTGTGAGTAATATACCACCGGCTCGCGAATCCAAAAGCTGGTATCGCGACTGTCTTGCACCCACAGCTGCGGCGTTGGTTTAAACTTAAAGTAGACCTCTACGGGACGACCCAATTGCGCACCAATTTCGCGCTGCAACACATCGGTAAAGACGCCAACAAACGCCTTATCTTCTATCACTGGAAAATCGCTAGGATTATTGACCACCACCACATGCGAATGCTGATAAATCCATTGCCGGACGGCCGGATCATTTTTCCAGTCTTTATTGACGCTGTTCATCAAGTGCAATTCGCTGGTCAGATAGCGCGCATGATTTTTAAGCTCTGGCAAATACAGACTGCGCCAAAAAAATGAAATCGACACCCCGACGCTAATAATGACGATAAAAGCGACCATCAAGGTGGTGAGCCAACTGTTAGAGTAGGAGCGGGCGAGCCAACCTTTGCGCCGAGGCTGTGATTTTGCGGTGGTCATATATATCCAAAAAATTAATCAAAATATGGGTAAAGTGATTTTCTTTAAAATGGCAGCTAAAGCAGGTAGATAAGGTATTTTTATTGAATGTCTATATAAATTAAATATCTAAATAAAAAGTAACTCGCTGTATGCGCGCTTACAAGCTTATGTTTTATGGATTTCTATCACTGCTATTGTTGGTAGCATAGCATAATAAAATAGTAAGACAGGTTGCTTTACGATAGTCAATTTGCAAGAAGACCCAGACCTGAAATAGCATTCTGTCGCTATAAATTGACAAGATATTTTGAATTGTATTTTACATGCTTTGCCATTTAAGCTATTGTTAATAAATAATTAAATAAGCACGGTTTATGTTTTCAATAAAATAAGACTGTGCTATAATTATGCCCTTTTTGGTATACCTGCGAAAGAGAGAATTCACATGGTTGTTATTCGTTTAGCACGGGGCGGTGCCAAGAAACGCCCATTTTATCAAGTAGTTGTTGCTGATCAACGCCGCGCGCGTGACGGTCGCTACATTGAAAACATCGGCTTTTTTAACCCACTCGCTAAAGAGTCTGAAGAAGCAGTACGCCTAAACATGGAAGCGTACAATGCGTGGATCGCTAAAGGTGCACAACCTTCAGATCGCGTTGCTTCATTAGCAAAAGCTTATAACAAGTCTGCCGCTCAAACTGAAGCAACTGCTTAAGTTTGTACCGTCAATGAGGCGCTGATAGCTGGTCTATGGCAGTCTCAACAGACTTTAGAAAACATAGCGTAACTGGTCTGACCAGGGTGCGCCATTAACTGTTTATGACTTTTGATTGCGCTTAGCGCTGTTGATTGAACTGTATTTACCCTCGTTTTTTAGTCATTGCTTTATCTATCATTGTTGTTTTAGTCATCGTTAGGTTAGCCGTTATGTCATCTGTTCCAAACGCTAGTGCGCTTATGAAAATCGGTCAGCTAAAAAAGCCTTATGGCATCAAAGGCTGGCTGTGGGTATTTAGTGACACGGATGATCGCACGGCAATCTTTGACATGCAGCCTTGGTGGATGAAAACTGCTACTGGCATGAAGCCTTTAACCGTAAAGGCGTGGCGCGAGCAAGGGACGGGCATTGTCGCTCAATTTGAGCAAGTCCCTGATCGTAACGTTGCAGAGACCATGAATGGCGTGACCATTTGGGTTGAGCAAAACGTTTTGCCAGAAACCGGTGAAGACGAATATTATTGGTCAGATTTGGTGGGCCTGCGCGTGATAAACGAGCAGGACGAAAACTTAGGCGAGATTACTGAAATGTTTGAAACCGGGGCCCATGACATCATGCGTGTCGCGGCAACGTCAGACAGTTTGGACGCCGAGGAGCGCCTAATACCTTGGCATAAGCAAACGGTGATTGAGGTCAATTTGGCTGAGAAAACCGTGCTTGTGGCATGGCAAAGTGATTATTAGTCGTAATTTTTTTTGATTGATAAAAACGTCATTCACGCAGTGTTTATGCAAGTAGAGATCTGATGTATTTTGCCGTGATTAGTATTTTCCCTGAAATGTTTGCCACAATTCGTGAGTTTGGAATCACGGGACGGGCAGTCACTCAGGAGCAAGTCACGATTGAATGCATCAATCCACGTGATTATACCAAGGATAATTATCGCCGTATTGATGAGCGCCCGTATGGTGGAGGTCCTGGTATGGTGATGATGGCTGAGCCATTATCCCAAGCAATTGAGGATGCCCGCCTGCGCGCTAGTCAGCATGGTTGCCGTGTCGATAGTGCGCACTGTCCGGTGATATATATGTCACCACAAGGCAAAACGCTCAGCGAAAGTAGTGTGGTCAGTATGACTGAGTATGACGGCATGATTTTATTATGTGGTCGTTACGAAGGTATTGATGAGCGCTTACTGACGCAGTATGTCGATATGGAAATTTCACTTGGTGATTATGTGTTGACCGGTGGCGAGCTACCAGCAATGGTGCTCATGGATAGTGTGATACGTCGTCTGCCTGATATTATGGGTGATGATAAATCCGCTGAGCAAGACTCGTTTGTCGATGGTTTGCTTGATTGTCCGCACTATACCAAGCCGCATGAATTTGCTGGGTTGGCGGTTCCTGAAGTTCTACTTTCAGGTCATCATGGCAATATCGCCAAGTGGCGCTTTAGCCAACAGGTCGAACGTACGCAAGCGCGGCGTCCAGATTTATGGCAAGCGTTTACGCCAACGGTCGAGCAAGCGAAGTGGTTAAAGGCATTGACAAAAGCAGATAAAAAATAGCGTTAATAGCGGTTAATAAATAAACAGTTAAGCAATAAAATTTTGAGCAACAATAAAACGTGTCATAGCATCATGGCCGTTGGTCATAACCCATTTACGTTGTAGTTATTATTAATCCAAGATATTAATAATAGCTATGATTCATTATTACAAACAGGTGATATGCGTCAAGCCTCTATTATCTAATGTGAGGAGATAACTCTCATGAGCAACAAGCATCCATTGGTTCAGGTCATCGAAAATGCGCAATTGATTGAGCGCCCAAGCTTTGCACCCGGCGATACCGTTGTGGTTCAAGTAAAAGTACGTGAAGGTGAGCGTGAGCGTTTACAGGCTTTTGAAGGCGTTGTAATTGCCAAGCGTAACCGCGGTCTAAACTCAGCGTTTACCGTACGTAAAATCTCAAGCGGTGTTGGTGTAGAACGTGCATTCCAATTGCATTCACCAATCATTGATAGCATCGAAGTGAAACGCCGTGGCGCAGTTCGCCGTGCGAAACTATACTACTTACGTGAGCGTTCTGGTAAATCAGCCCGTATCCGCGAAAAACTTGGTGCTCGTCCAGCTGCAAACAAAAAAACTGACGCTGGCGTACCTAAAGCAGTTGATACTGCTCCTGGTATTTAAGAACCAGTTTGCTTTGCCGCGCTTAGTCGTCTGATTGGACGCTTGATGCTTGGCAAAGCAAAAGTAGATACAAGCCCTTATTCATAGGTTTATTTATAAATAAGCGGGCCATACCAAAAAAGACAAAACCCCAATCTGTGCTGATGCCAGATTGGGGTTTTTGTTTCTACCGCTTTTATTTAGGCTTTAATTGCTGATTTCATGCTGTTTTCATTCAAGATTTGCGTGATACGTTGGCTTTCAATGTTTTAGATTTCAATATTGTCTACGCGGCTGGTTTGGTCTTTAGATTTGCTGTACTTACGCAAGCGAATATAAAGAGTCTTATTAACAGTAGCAACGACTTTTTGCTGCTCATCGACGATATCGACGCTGTATTCACGAAAAACGGGCTCGCCATCTTTTGCCAACTCTTGAATAGCGATTACTTCAGCACTGCTAACCTTGATACGCGCGGTGACTTTGCTCTTACCCGGCGCGATAAATTCAATATGTGAGCTTTTATCCCACACTACGTAGCTGCTGCCCAGTTGGTGCATAAGCATCAGCATATAAAACGGATCTACCATCGAGTATAAGCTGCCCCCAAACTGGGTGCCGACGATGTTTTTGTTTAAATTATTTAAGCCCATGCTGACCACGCATAAACCTTGATCTAAATTCATGTGTTCAATCTTGATACCAGCGCCGATGTAGGGCGCATAAGTGTTGATACGCAGTTTAAGCAAGTAGGGCGTCAGTAATGGCATGATATTTTTTTTCGCGTTACGTTTAAGCGTTTCAAGTCTTTTAGGCAGTAAATTCATCAATATTTCCTATTCCCTTTTTAGATATTGCTAGTCTGGTGGTATGGGTTATTTTTATTGTATTAAGTTAAGTATGACTGCAAGGATTGTTGCTTATAAGGTAAGTTTTCAAGCAATGAGCCATAAAAAGACATTTATCATAGTGAAAAACCATGAAGCTCGCCAGTTTTAAAGCGTAACGAAACGGCAAATGCGACGATAAAGCCATTATCTTGTTTGCATTCATTACCGTTTTCTAAGTATGACCGATTGAGTCATAAAAAATACTTTTCATAATGATACGGGTAGTATCTTTTAATGGCGAAAGTCTCGCATTATCTTTAACGATGTCTTACAATAGCGGGATTTTGTTTTGGGCGGTTTAATATTTACTCGATATTAGGATAATAACGCCGCTCAAACCTCAGTTGACATAAGGAAATGTGATGAGTGGTACACAGCTTCCCACCTCAGGGCGCAACCCGCAGCAACCAATCTCTTCTAATAATGACGATTTGCAAGGCAGCTATGTAGAGTTACATAAGCCCAGCGCTAGCTTTAAAAATCGTAATGCCTACCTCAATCATGAACTGCAAATCATGCAACCAAAACGTTGGCGTGCTAATTTGCCGTTCCGCGATTATCGTTTTGAATATGAAGATACGATTCCGGCAATGGCAGCGACCATCGGTAAAGTGGTGATGGTGGGCGCCATTGCTGCAACCTTTGCTGGTCCGCTTGGTTTGGGCGATGCTTTTGTGTTAGAAAACGTGCGTTATGAATTGCTTATCGTGGCGTTTTTTGTGATTTTATTCTCAGGCTTCCTGCTACCGACTGCTAACCTTGCTGGTACGCACGGCCCACTGATTCCACTGATTCCTATCGTCGTTGCCGCGGGTGGTCACCCGATGGCCTTTGGTCTACTAATCGGTGCTTTTGGTTTGCTACTTGCCATTAGTAAAGGCGGCAGTCTGCTGGCGAACTTGACCAGTAAAGGCGTGTGCGGCGGCCTACTGCTATATTTAGGCTTTATCGGCACCACCTCCCAAGTCAAAAACCTATTTGCTTGGGCGGAAGGGATTGGTATGTCGCATATCGCCTTTGTGGTGATTCTACTGACGATTATCTTATATGCGCTGTTAGAGAATTATCAAAAACGCTGGCTGGCGGTGCCACTCAGCTGCTTGTTAGGCGGCGGAGTTGCCTTTGCGATGGGCGCGCCTTTTACCTTTAAAACCGCACCCGGCCTACCAAATATGAACCCAATGTATTGGTGGGGCGAAAACACGGGCTGGATGTTAGGCTTGCCAACTGTCGAAAGCTTTATCGTGGTATTGCCCTTTGCAGTATTGGCAGTCGCTATGTGGTCACCAGACTTTTTAGGTCATCAAGTCTTTCAAAAAATCAGCTATCCAAAACGTACTGAGCGTGTGCTGATGGATATCGATGACACCATGACCAGTGCGTCTATTCGTCAGGTGGCGGGCTCTGTGCTTGGCGGTGCTAACTTCGCTTCTTCATGGGGCACCTATATTGTACCAGCGGCAATTGCGAAGCGTCCTATTCCAGCCGGTGCGATATTAACGGGATTATTCTGTATTATTGCTGGTGTTTGGGGTTACCCCATGGATTTAGCGATTTGGGAGCCGGTAATGTGTGTGGCGTTGATTGTTGGCGTCTTTATCCCGCTACTTGAAGCGGGTATGGAGATGACCCGCGAAGGTAAAACCACGCAGTCTGCGGCGATTGTCGTGTTTGCTTCTGCCTTGGTCAATCCAGCCTTTGGTTGGTCGATTACGCTGGTGCTGGATAACTTAGGCTTGATTGGTTCAAAAGAGCGCAGTGCCAGCTTAACAAAAATGAGTCGCTGGATTATTCCTGTGGTGACCTTTGTCATTTTAACCACAGTGATGGCTATCGTCGGCATGTTGCCCGGTATTCCAGCGCTTTTGCCAAACTTCCGTCACTAGATTTTTAACGTTTTCCATAAAAAGCCAGCCTCGATGCTGGCTTTTTTTATGACTTTGGTTAAGCCAGTTTTTGGCTTGCAAAATACCTGCTGTTGCCCCATACATATGATATTAATTACGTTTTTACAGTGTGCTATTTTTACTCTGTACTAACGTTAAAGCCCTAATTTAAGAGTCAAAAATTCTATGGTCAATGTCTCCGCATCGAGTCCCGTCGACGATAAAAAAGCCCGCCTAAAGCATTTAATTCAGCGCCTGCCAAATCTACCAGGGGTGTATAAAATGCTGGGTAAAAACGGCGATATTCTTTATGTCGGCAAAGCCAAATCGCTGAAAAGTCGCGTCAATAGCTACTTTGCTAAGACCATTGACCATCCAAAAACTCGGGCACTGGTAGCACGAATTCATAATATCGAAACCATTATTACCCGTAGTGAGACCGAAGCGCTATTACTTGAGCAAAACCTGATTAAAGAGCATCGTCCGCCTTATAACGTGCTACTACGTGATGATAAATCTTACCTTTATGTGTTTATCTCTGCGGATAAGCCTTATCCAAGATTGGCTTATGGTCGCGGTAAGGGCAATCACCAAAAAGGTCGCTTTTTTGGGCCGTTTCCATCGGCTCATGCGGCGAAAGAGACGTTGGTGCTGATGCAAAAAATGTTTCAAATGCGCCAATGTACCAATACTTTTTTTAAACAGCGTAAGCGCCCGTGCCTTGAGTATCAGATTAAGCGTTGCCGTGCGCCCTGCGTTGGTTTGGTGTCGCCAGAAGAATACGCCGAGGACGTTAATAATACCATTCGCTTTTTAAAAGGTGATTCGAGTGATATTCATCAGACGTTAATTAAAAAGATGGAGAGCGCAGCGGAAGCCTTAGACTTTGAAAAGGCGGTTTTTTATCGCGATCAGCTGTCTATGCTGCGCGAAGTACAAGCAAAGCAAGCCGTTTATACCGTAGAAGGTGAGGCGGATGTGATTGCGATTGCCAGTCAGGCGGGCATGACTTGCGTCAATGTGCTGACTGTGCGCGGCGGGCGCGTGCTTGGCGGTAAAAACTATTTTCCCGATATCGATAGCAATGAGCCACTTGCCGATAATTTATCGGCGTTTATTACTTCGTTTTATTTTCAAGTAACCGATGATTTGCCAGCTGAGATTATACTCAGCCATGAGCTACCGGATCAAACAGCGGTCAACGAAGCATTGATAACCCACTTTGGCAGTAAGACGGTCGTTAAGACCAACGTTCGCGAGCACCGCGCTGAATGGTTAGATTTGGCCAAACTCAATGCTAATAACGCCCTAAAAACCAAGCTTGGCGATTATCTAGAGTTGCATGCGCGCTTTGGTGCACTGAAAGACGTCCTCGCCGACGTTACCGATCGAACCATTGACCGTATCGAGTGTTTTGATATCTCACATACCATGGGCGAAGCGACCATCGGTAGCTGCGTGGTCTTTGACCAAGGTGGTTCGCGTCGCCGTGATTATCGTCAGTATGCGATTCATGATATCCAAGGTGGTGATGACTATGCGGCGATGAAGCAAGTGCTGACGCGGCGTTATAAGAAGCAGCCATTGCCGGATTTATTGCTGATTGATGGTGGTAAAGGTCAACTTGGTATTGCTAAAGAAGTACTCACAGAGTTGGGTATTCTCAATGATACGTTGCTCATTAGTGTGGCAAAAGGTGAAGGGCGTAAAGCAGGCTTGGAAGTATTGCACTTTATCGATCACGAGCCGCTTGACTTGCCGATGGATAGCAAAGCGCTGCATTTATTGATGCATATCCGCGATGAAGCGCATCGGTTTGCCATTACCGCGCACCGTAAAAAGCGCGATAAACGCCGTTCCTCGTCGGTGTTAGAAGTCATACCAGGGCTTGGCGAAAAGCGCCGCCGTGACCTGCTTAATCACTTTGGCGGTATGCAGCAATTGCTTGGCGCATCGCAGCAGGAGCTGGCTGGCGTGCAGGGAATTGGTCCGGTATTAGCAAAAACGATTTATAAAGTGCTGCATGAGTAGTTTAAGCAATATGGGCTAAATTTGAGTTTGTGCTCATAAAGCCCAACAATAAAAAAGCTGTCTTAGAATTATCTAGGACAGCTTTTTTTATTTTAATAAACTACAATTATTATTCGGCATTTTCTATTTTATAAGTCACAAACCTAAAGTCTAAGCCACTTTTTTCATCGTGTTTTTGCTCAGATTCTGCTGTGACTACAAACTCATTTGGCAGTTCGGGATAAAAGGCATCACCATCTTCAATAACAGTATCGACATGCGTCAGCTCGACGCGGTCGGTATACATCATCGCCTCACTAAAGACCCGCTCGCCGCCAATCACCCAAATGGTATCAAGGTGCGCACCATGAGCAAGGCTGGCCGCTTGGGTCAGCGCATCGTCTAAATTGTGCATCACATACGCTTTTTCACTACCGACTAAGTTATTTTGCTCGGCGTAGTCTAGTTGGGTCGTGATAATAAAGCTGATACGTTTTGGTAGCGGTTTGCTGCCCATCGACTCAAAGGTTTTGCGACCCATGATGACGATACCTTGTATCGCGCCGTCACTTTGTTTGGTCGTCATGCTTTTAAAATGCTGCAAGTCAGCTGAGATATGCCACGGCAAATCATTCCCTTTGCCGATACAGCGATTGCGACTGATGGCCGCGATTTGGGCAACTTCGGTATTGGCATAGCTCATAACCTATCCTTTTTATGGTCTTTTAAAAGTAAAGCGATTAAATTTAGACGGCAACTTTGGCTTTAATAGCTGGATGCGACTCATAACCTTCAACGCTGATATCGTCAAAGGTAAAGGCAAAAATATCCTTAATGTCAGGGTTTAGGGTTAAGGTTGGCAGCTCATACAGCGAGCGCGTCAACTGCAATTCAACTTGCTCACGATGGTTTTGGTAAATATGACAATCGCCACCCGTCCAAACAAATTCACCAACTTCTAAACCACACACTTGCGCCACCATATGGGTAAGCAAGGCGTAGCTAGCGATATTAAATGGCACACCGAGGAATATTATAACCCCTAATTTATGCACAAGACGCCTAATAATATAGATATGAAGGCTATAATAGCATTGTGCACTTTTAATTCTGCACATTATGGATTATACATACAAGGTTATTATACCTGATTTTAAAATATCGCTGCTAATAGAAGGTCTTGTTTATTTCTTTTGGTTGTACTAAAGCATATAAAACGTGATTGTTCCAATATTAAAACTCACCCTAAAGCCCTATCAATCAACGCATCGGTAAGCTGAACCTGCGTCTCTTGAGATTGCTGCAACTTAACTTTTAACTGATCGCAAATAGCCATTAGCTCGTCAACTTTAGCAACGATGCGATGTTGTTCAGCTAGAGGAGGTAAAGCTATCTTTAAAGCTCTGACCTGACTTCTAGATACATTTTTCATAGAGCTGCTAGTACCTCCTGCTACCTCTGCATAATATTCGCGAGAATAACTACTATTATTCACTAAATTTATATAATAGCTAAATACATCTTTAGTAAAACTAAAACGAATGATTTTGTCACTCATCATTAGTTTCTCGGGTGTGTTCTTTGGAACAACAACAGAACGTGCTACTAAATCGGCCGTATTAGCTCTGGAAATAAGGAAGTCATTAGCTTTTACTTCATACTGAGGTTTTGGCTCTAAATAGTTTGGCAAAGCTTTATTCTCATCAGGCTGATATTTACCCCAAGTTACAGCACTTACTTTAAGTACACCCCAATTATCTCCTTCTTTTGGCGTAGGATCACATTTGGGACTCCAACCAGCCTCCGAGCTTAAAGATAAACTATCTATTTGACACCATTCCCATCCTTTTGGTAGCTCAAAGAATTTTTCTCCGTCACTAATCGGTGGTAATGGTTTTTCTTTCTTAATCTTCTTTTCTTCAATCAACCGCTCTTTTTCTTCCGCAATCTTTTCTAACAACACCGAAGCGGGTTCATCTTCTGGATTCTGTGGAACTAATTTACCCATCACTGCTAATTGCAACACGGTTTGCTTTAGGGCTTCGATGCTTTGCTCGGTGGTAAATAGACTATCAAAATGCTCAGCAATTCTTGCCCAGTTTTGCGCCAATTCATCAGCATTCCCACTATCCGTCAATGTGGCTAGCAAGACTTCTACAAGTGTCGCATGAGCCTCGATACTGGCTTCGGTTTGTTGCTCTAGTTGATCACATAGTAGCATCAGCTCATCGACTTTTGCGACGATACGTTGTTGTTCATTAGTAGGAGGTAAGGAAACTATTGAGTTAATTGCTTTATCTGTTCCTAATCGGGGTAAGCTCATACCATGCGTTGAACCATTAGCATATTTGATGAAACTAGGGCTTTTTAGGAAATAGCGCAAATAATAAGGTAATAGATTATCATGACAGGTTATTGGAATAATTTCAGTCGTACATACACCTGACTCATCAGCAACCACAACTTTATCTAAATAAGGCCTTAGCTTTCCATATAAAACATCATCCTTACTGAAAACATTTTTTGTACTTTTAAACTGGCGCTCAGAAAACCTAACCTTTTCTAAAAGTCGGGAGGTTCCTTTTTCAATATCTTCAAGCTCAAGAATCCAAGTATCAGATTGAACAGTATTTGACTCGGCTTTAGAGGGATTTCCATAGCTTGCTATATTTCCAAGTTTGCACCACTCCCAACCTTTAGGTAAGTTGAAAGACTTTTCCTCATCATTAATAGCAAGTAAAGGCTTATTTTTCTTAATTTTTTTATCTTTAATTAACTCAGCTTTTTCAGCCGCTATTTTTTCTAATAAAACCGATGCAGGCTCATCATTGGCGTCTTGTGGCACAAGCTTGCCACGTACTGCTAACTCCAAGATCAGCTCACGTAATTTAGTAATACCATATAGCTCATACTTTTTACTGCTGCCACGCCCACTAGTGGATTTAGCTAATATAGCGCTGGTCCAGATATCGATATGTTCAGTGATTAACTGCTCTGGCTTGCTTATGTCTTTACTCATCTCTACGCTCATGACTAGTTACCCTCTGTCGTGTTAGTAGACAGTGCAACGCCCAGTCCATCTTTTAATTGGCTACGTAGCGTATCGATGCTCTGTTGCTGTTCGGCATAGTCAGCTAGTAGCTTATTAGGATCATAATCAATGACTTCACCTTGGTAAGGGTTGGAAATATCTAGGTTATAATTACGTTCGATGACTTCTTCAATACTGACCTTCCAAGCGTGATCGTTTTCGATACGACTGGCAAAACCATCAGACTCATCACCCCACCAGTCAATCTCGGTTTGAAACTCTTCAAACTTCATTGGTTTGGTTTTGCTATAGTTTTTGACGCCTTCAGGATAAGGATGCTCATAAAACCAAATATCTTTGGTTGGCTGACCTTTGGTAAAGAAGAGAATATTGGTCTTAATCCCTGTATAAGGGTTAAATACACCGTTTGGTAAACGTACGATGGTATGCAGATTACATTCTTCTGTCAGCATTTTCTTTAGCTTGGTTTTTACCCCTTCACCAAACAGGGTGCCATCAGGCAATACGACGGCGGCGCGACCTTTATCTGCCAAGACCTCGATGATCAACTGTAAAAACAAATCTGCTGTTTCGCGTGTTTGGAACTCAGCAGGGAAATTCTTTTCGATACCGTGCTCTTCAGTGCCTCCAAAAGGTGGGTTGGTTACAATGACATCAATATCACTGTCCCAGCTCGATAGCGGCTTATTTAGGGTGTTATCGTGGCGTATCTGTACGGGTACTTCGATACCATGCAGCATCATATTGGTCGTACAGAGCAAATGTGGCAGTTGTTTCTTTTCAACACCTAAGATTTGTTTTTGTAGTATCTGATGATCTTCGGCAGTTTCGACATAGTTGTTTTTGACATGATCAAATGAGCAAGCCAAAAAACCACCTGTACCACAAGCTGGATCCATGATGCGCTCACCTAACTTTGGGTCGACACGGTCAACGATAAAACGTGTCACTGCACGCGGCGTATAAAATTCACCTGCATTACCCGCACTCTGTAAATCACGCAGCAGTTGCTCATAGATATCACCAAACAGATGACGCTCATCTGAACGGTTAAAGTCCACTTCGTTAAGCTTATTGATTACTTGGCGTAGTAGCGTGCCGTTCTTCATGTAGTTGTAAGCATCGCTCAAACCTTGACGCACGACAAAGCCACGTGGGTTAGTATCTACTGGCGCGGTAAGGTTTTTTAGCTCAACGAATATTTCATCGTTGACGAAATCTAGTAACTCATCACCAGTGATACCTTCGGGATCAGCCGCCCAATTACGCCAAAGGTATTTCTCAGGGATGGGGGTCTTATAGTTTTCTTGTTCAAACTCAAGCGCTTCTTCTTGTGCATCAAATATCTTGAGAAACAATAACCATGACAATTGGCTTAGACGTTGGGCATCACCATCAACACCAGCATCTTGGCGCATGATATCTTGAATAGACTTGATAACGGAACTGATTGACATGTGGTTTCTCTTTTTAATAAACGATAGGAATAAAACAAGCCTCAATAAGAGGCTTAGATATGTAGATCGTAGCTAATTCTTTCTAGTTGCTTAAGCTTGCTTAGGCGGTGGTGTCCAATATATTTCATCTTCGAGATCACTAATGGCTTGCTGATAGTCTTTTTTGCTACCAAAGCCTTCTCTGACAATTTCCATCGGACTACCTAACTGATCAAGTGGTTTTACTTTGAGCACGTTCAAGCTTTCGATTTCTTCTACACCCGCATCAGCATATTTATCGAGTAAGGCATTAAGCACCTTTTGGGCGGTATCTGAATACTTGGTAAAGTAATTGCGCTTTTTGACTTCATTCGCACGTTCACGACGTGTCAAAGGTGGCTGGTCGTAGACCACATGACAGATCAGATCGAAGGGGTCCATATCTGACCCAATCTCTTCTTGTAAGGCTTCCCAAATAATACCAGCGTTTGCCAGCTCATCAATAATGGTTTGTTTACGTTCCTCATCGTTCCAACGCTTGGTAAACTCATCCAAACTAGCAAACTGCTTGCTGAAGGTTTTGCGAGTATAGTCCTGAAAAGACTCTGTAACCAGCTTACCATCAGTATCATAATACTGGATACGCTGAGCCATTACTTTTACAGGTACGCCTTTCACATGGTATTTTTTAGCAGGCTCACTAACACCCATGTCATCACCCATACCAGCCCCTAAATCAAAGTCGTTATTATCAGTTTGAGTTGTATAGGCTAAATCAGTACCATTAGCAATATCTAGCTCTGCGTCTGACTCGCCATCCACCACTTCATCAAGCTCATCGCTCCCTTCATTAATCTGCGATGGCGTCACAGTCATGATACGTTCAGGAATACCATCGAAGCGCTCATCTGCAAATAGCTCAGTCGCTTTTTTGAAGTCGAGAATCGTAAACCATAGCTTGCCGTATTTATCATTGATACGGGTGCCACGACCGATAACCTGCTTAAACTTGGTCATCGATTTGATGTTTTGATCTAGCACGATTAGCTTACAGGTTTGGGCATCGACACCTGTGGTCATCAGCTCTGAAGTCGTCGCTATCACTGGATAGGGCTTTTTGGGGTTGATGAAATTATCAAGCTGAGCCTTACCCAACTCATCATCGCCCGTAATTTTCATGACATACTTTTCGTTCTTTTTGACTTGCTCTGGATTGCAGTTAATCAGAGCACGGCGCATTCGCTCCGCATGATCAATGTCATTACAGAACACAATGGTTTTGGCCATTGGATCAGTGCGCTGAAGGTAGCTAGTGATGGTCTGTGCTACCAACTCAGTACGTTCATCAATTACTAGAGTACGATCAAAATCTTTTTGGTTATAGATACGATCCTCAATCAATTCACCATGCTTATCTGTCTGTCCTTTCGTTGGACGCCAGCCTTGCATATCGACATCGATATCAATTCGAACCACTTTATAAGGCGCTAAAAAACCATCTTCAATACCCTGTTTTAGGGTATAGGTATAGACAGGGTCCCCGAAATAATACGAATTAGAGACCTCGTCAGTCTCTTTAGGTGTCGCCGTTAAGCCTACTTGTGTGGCGCTATTAAAGTATTCCAGTATCTCACGCCAAGCACTGTCTTCAGCGGCACTACCTCTATGGCACTCGTCAATGACGATTAGGTCAAAGAAGTCTGGTGCGACCTGTTTAAAAGCCTTCTGATGCTCTTCTGGGCCTGTTAACGCCTGATATAAGCCAAGATGAATCTCAAAGGCTGGATCAACCGTACGGCCTTCTATTTTAGTCATCGCAGTGCCAAAAGGCTGAAAGTCATTCACCCGAGTTTGATCGACTAAAATATTGCGGTCAGCTAAAAACAAAATGCGCTTTTTTTCTCTAGCCTTCCACAGACGCCAAATGATTTGAAAGGCAGTGTAGGTTTTGCCCGTTCCTGTTGACATCACGAGCAGGATACGATTCTGTCCGCGAGCAATGGCTTCTATGGTCTTATTGATAGCTTGGAGCTGGTAGTATCGCGGTGATTTGCCACTGCCATCATCGTGATAGTCTTGAGTGATGATAGGCAGCTGTGCTTGCGTATAGCCTTTCCACTGACAATACTTATCCCATAGCTCAGCTGGCGTTGGGAAGTCTGATAGTGAAATCTCTGTTTCGAGAGTAGTGGTACTGGTTTTATCATGAAAAATAAAGCCATCGCCATTAGATGAAAATATAAACGGTACTTCAAGCAGCCCAGCATAGTCAAGCGCTTGCTGCATACCTTTACCAATAGAGTATTTGTTCGCTTTAGCTTCGATAACAGCAAGTGGCAGGTTAGGCTTGTGGTACAAAACAATGTCAGCAGACTTAACTGTCTTACGCACTGCCATTTGACCGCGAACGATAACCTTACCATCGCGAAGCTTCACCTCTTCACGAATTTGGGTCATGTCATCCCAGCCTGAGCTGATAACAGCAGGTAGAATAAACTTACTGATAATGTCCGCTTCGGATAATTCTAATTTGTTGATACCAGCCATGGCAGTACTTTTCCTATCTAGCTAGTGTTAGGGGTAATCAGTACTTTAACATATGTTGTGTATTTATAATCTGCTAGACTACCAAGTTATAAATTTTTAAAAGGTATTTGAACTTATGCAATTTTAAGTATCTTTGTTGAATAATAATAGAATAGCCAAGTTATTATAGTTAAAGTATCTTAAAATCGCCACGGTACTGCTGATACTAATTTTTCTCGCTTGCTGAGCCTACGCAGACAGAGGCTACGAAAAATTAACATCAGCAGTGCGCTATGTATCGATATTACTTTTCTCTAACTATAGTTTCGACTAGAACTAAAGGGATTTCATGATACTAAAAACAATACGTCTCTCTAACTTTCAATGTTTTGGTAGTGAGCCAACAGAAATACATTTCGATAAGTTGACTTACTTAATTGGTCCGAATGGTTCTGGTAAAACTGCTGTTTTACAAGCGCTATGTAAGATGTTTTCTATAGATCCTACTATACGCAGGCTGAAACCTTCTGACTTCTATGTACCACATAATGAGCCTGAAGTACCTCATGAAAGAAAATTATGGGTAGAAGCAGAATTCGAATTGCCTGAAGCATTGAATGCTTCCGATGATTCAACGACTATTCCCCCTATGTTTAGCCATATGCGACTTAGAAGCGCCTTAGCATCTCCTACGGTTAGATTTAGGCTTGAAGCGATTATGGGGGTTGATGGTGATATTGACGATCCAGCTTTATTTTATGTACTAGAGACTGATGAAGCAGGAGAGCCAATAAATCCACATAGAGTTCCTCGTTCAGATAGAAACCTAATTCAAGTTCACTATTTGCCTGCTAAACGAGAACCTTCTGATCATGTAGCTTTTGGTACGAACGCATTGCTTGGACGTCTACTTCGTTCAGTAAACTGGTCCAATGACCGAGAAGCAATTAAAAACCTTACTGACGAAATCAGTGATAGCTTGTCTACCAACGATTCAGTTAGTTTAGTGAGCTCAATACTTCAAAGTGTATGGAGTGATCTACACAAAGGAAGCTACTTTACCAATCCAAAAATCAATTTCTCTAACTCAGATATTGAGTCGCTGCTTCGTCATATGTCTGTGTCTTTCTCACCTGGCCATGGTCAAAATAATGTAGATTTCTCACAATTAAGCGATGGTCAGAAATCAATGCTCTACCTTTCTTTAGTCTTAACTTCTCAAGCTGTTGGAAGAAAAGTTCTTAAAGGAGAAGATAGTACGTTCGATCCAGAGAAATTAAACCCTCCTATATTTACTATTATTGCACTTGAAGAGCCAGAAAATAGTTTATCTCCTCATTTTCTTGGCAGAATTGTTAACTCTTTAAATAAACTGATATGTGAGAATGATGCTCAAGCATTAATAGCGACGCACGCACCTTCGATATTAAAAAGAGTAGCACCTGAACAGATACGCTACCTAAGGTTAGGTGCTGATAGGCAAGCAATAATTAGCTATATAAAATTACCAGATGAAAACGATGAAGCATATAAATTTGTCAGACAAGCAGTTCAAGCCTATCCTGAAGTTTATTTTTCAAGATTAGTCGTTCTTGGAGAGGGTGACAGTGAGGAAATCGTCATACCAAGGTTATTGGAAGTTAAAGGTATACCAGCAGATGAAAATGCTATTACTATTGCCCCGTTAGGTGGTAGGCATGTTAATCACTTTTGGCGACTTCTTACAGGACTTGGAATACCTTATATTACACTTTTAGACTTAGATCTAGCTCGTCATCAGGGCGGATGGGGAAGAATTAACTACGTTAACAACCAACTGTTAAACTATCGTCCAAACGATATTTTAACACCTGAAAACTATATTCCGAAATGGAATGACCCTACTAATCTTTTTAGAGAAAAGGCAAACTACGTTGCTTACTTTGAAAGTAAACGCATATTTTTTTCTTATCCATTAGATTTAGATTTTTCGATGCTATATAGCTTTCAGGACGCTTTTGAAGCTGAAACAGAGACACCTACAGAGTCTACAATTAAAGCAGTATTAGGGAAGAGTTATTTCGATTCGACACAATATGACGAGGGTGAACGTTCACTATTTAGAGCTTATCATAAGAAATTTAAGTTAAGCAGTAAACCTGCAAGCCATATTGATGCTTTGGCTAATTTATCAGATCGGGATATTCTTGATAATATGCCAGAATCTTATTCAAGAATGATTGATGCCATCATAAGCCTAATAGATGAGTTACCTGAATGATCTCTACTGATGATTGGACACCTGCTGATAGCCTTATTCTTGAGCCTAGCGCCATGACTGTCGTGACGTCTACAGAAGGTTGTTATGCCCTCACAGCAGGACCTGGCGCAGGTAAAACTGAAATGCTTGCTCAGAGAGCTGATTTTCTTTTAAGGACTCAAACTTGTCGTTATCCGAAAAGAATTTTAGCCATATCATTTAAAACTGATGCGAGTGGTAATTTAAGAGATAGAGTTATAAAACGTTGTGGTCATGAGTTAGCAACTCGATTTGATAGCTTTACCTTTCATGCATTTGCTAAAAAAATAATTGACCGATTTAGATTAATTTTGACAGGTCATGATGCATTAGATTCTGATTACAAAATTGGAGAAGTTCGGGTTCATAGGAAACAAATAACTTTTGGTGAGCTAGTACCGTTTGCCATCTCTATTCTAGAAAGCTCGGATATGGTGAGAAATATAATCAAAAACACATATACTGATGTATTTCTTGACGAATTCCAAGACTGTACTAATTTGCAATATAAGCTTATTAAGCTGGCTTTTTTAGGTACAAATGCTCGTATAGTATCTGTAGGTGATAGTAAACAAAGAATAATGGGTTGGGCTGGGGCCCTTGAAGGTGTATTTAAAACTTACGCAGATGATTTTTCAGCTACTCCATTAAGACTTTACCTAAATTTTCGTTCAAAGCCTAGATTATTAAGATTACAAAATGAAATTATACGAGTGCTGGAGCCCGAATCTGTGATGCCTGATGGCTCATTTGACGGCGAAGAGGGAGAAATTCTTATAGAGTCTTTTACGGACGCTCAAGCTGAAGCAGTATTTCTAGCAGGCCAAATCCAGAACTGGCTTGAAGTAGAACATGTTCCAGCCCATGAAGTTGCTATTCTTATATCTAAACAAGTAGACTTATATGCCCATTGCTTAATGGATGAATTAAATAGATTAAATATTCCATTTCGTAATGAACAACAACTGCAAGATTTAAGCAGTGAGCCCATTTCTCAATTACTGATCGACTTCTTATTATGCATATATGGTGAGTATGAACCAAAATCTTGGATTGAATTAAATGAAAAAATTTCAATTTTTGATGATTTTGATCAGTCAAACGTAGCTTTTAAGATAGGTAGTTACATTCAAAAAGAGTCCAAAGCCTATAAACAGTCTAAAGACCATTCAAATTGGTGGGATAACGTCTACTTTCTTCTAGAGATTTTGGAAACGAAAAGACTAATTATGCTTTCTCCTTCTTATGAATCTATTGATCACCTAAGCCAGCTTATAATCAAACTTAAACAAGAACTAGAAAGTATATTAAGTTTAGAATCAAACTTAATTAATGCTCTGATAAGATTTTCAGGAGATAACGCTATTAGATTATTAACGATTCATAAGAGTAAAGGTTTGGAGTTTGACACAGTTATCATGATGGCGGTGGAAAAAGAGATTTTCTTTGGCAAAGAGTACGATGAAAGATGTGCCTTTTTCGTCGGGGTTTCTAGAGCAAAACGACGCCTATTGTTAACTCATACAGATAGTCGTAATCGCCCTCCTAACTCAAAGCGTTGGAGTATAAACCGAACACCTTACGATGAGTTTTTAAGCTATTGTCGTTTAGTGCAATGAATTTAAGTAAGACACTATTTGTTCTCTCTCAGTACTCGATAAACAGTAGCCACTCCAACACCAACCGCCTTGGCTATCTCATCTTTTGTCATAGTGTTTTGACTACCTAATTCTAAGATACGCTTATGCTTTGCTACATTAGGCTTCTTACCTGAGGGCTTATAACCACTTCTAGCTAAACCCTGTTTGATACGCTCTCTACGCTTATCGTTATCAAGCTTTGCCATTGTTGCTAATAAGTCTATGAGCATATTATTTACTACGTTTAGAATTTCACCAGTCATACCCTCGCTAACTGTATGGGTGGTTGGTAGATCAGCCACTACCAATCGTAAGCCCTTGTCTTTGATACGCTGCTTTAGAATTGCAAAATCATCTTGGGATAGCCTGCTTAATCTGTCTACGCTTTCAACCAGCAGCATATCGCCTTGCTCAGCATCCTTTAGCAGCTTGGCTAAAACTGGTCTATCAAGCTTCGTACCACTGAAATGCTCAACGTACTCAACATGGTTATCATCATAGCTTTGGCTAAAGCTAATCAACTCAGACAAGGCTCTCTTAGCATCTTGGTCTTTAGTGCTCGCTCTTACATAAATTCTAACTGTCATAGCTTATCCTATCGTTTAGACTTGTAATTCAGTGTTTAAAGATAATACTATCGTTTAATATGTGAAACAAGACTAATGATAGGTTAGGTTATCATTTAATTATTTTACAGTTAAGGTATAGGCTAATGATAGGGCAAAAGCGCGTCGACCAGTCCCATAATTCAAAAGCCTGTTATAGATAGTTCCATATTAACAGTCTATTTTGAGTAGTCTGTTAATAGGTTTAAAGGGTGAAATAGCTGGTTCCTTTGGGGTATACCTCAAACATATGTAATTCAAAATAAATATATTACGTTAACCCTACACAGAGTAGATACAATCACATTGAATTAGATAATTATTAGCCGTAGCCTAAATAATATTTGGCTTAATAATTATTAAACTTTATTAGTGAATTACATATTTTTTAATAATAAAGTTGTAGGTTTATAGAATAAATACAGTGTATCAATCTTAAAAAGATTACAAGAAAGTTAAAAACTATTGACATTTTTTTGAAAAAGTACAGCCAAAAATGAGTTTTCTGCAATTAGATATTTTTTATCTACTTTGTTTAGGACTGACGATATCTAGAGTCTTGTAACTTTTAGATTATTGAAACCTCCAAAATGAAAATTAAGGAAATCATCATGGATAACTTTAAAGCTCTTAGGCAGCAAATGATAGATGACCAGCTCGTAGCGCGGGGTCTGCATGATCAGACGGTGCTTGATGCGCTAGGTAGCGTGCCACGTGAAAAATTTATACCTGCCGATCTTATCGATTCTGCTTATAGGGATGCCCCTTTACCTATTGAAGAGAGTCAGACCATCTCGCAGCCTTATATTGTGGCCTTAATGACAGCGGCGCTTGAGCTGCAATCAGATGACCGCGTGCTTGAGGTCGGGACAGGGTCGGGCTATGCTGCCGCCGTGCTTGGGGAGAGTTGCGATACTGTCTATACGATTGAGCGCCACAAGGCATTAGCTGATACAGCGAAGGCCAAACTTAACGCGCTAGGATATGCCAATATTCAAGTCAAACACAGCGATGGGACGCTTGGCTGGGCGGACAAAGCACCTTTTGATGCCATCATCGTTGCCGCAGCAGCGCCTGAGGTTCCGCAAACGCTTAAAGAGCAATTAGCGATTGGCGGTCGATTGGTCATTCCTGTTGGTGCCTCCTTAAAATCACAAAAACTGCTTCGCATTCGGCGCGTCAGTCAAAATGACTATCAAACAGAAGATTTGGGCGGCGTTCGTTTTGTCCCATTAATTGGCGCGGCAGGTTGGCACGATAAAAGCAGTAAAGAAAAAAACAGTAAAGATAAAAGCGAGAACACGTCAAAGGCGACAACTTTGCCTGAATTGATTGGTCAAGCAAGTGAATCGTTTACCAGTATCGATGAGGTCAATTTAGATAATCTTTTAGAGCGTATCGACGATAGCCGTGTGGTGCTGCTGGGCGAGGCCTCACATGGCACTGCTGAATTTTATGATATGCGAGCAAAAATCACCAAAGCGCTTATTGAAAAAAAGGGCTTTAGCATTGTCAGCGCTGAGGCGGACTGGCCGGATGCCGCGCATATCAATCGCTATATCCAAGGTCAAGAGCAAGATGCGCTGCGTCAACATAAACCTTTCTCCAGATTCCCGACTTGGATGTGGGCCAATCAGTCTATGCTCACGTTTACCCATTGGCTTCATGACTATAATAATAAAATCAAATCTTTAGAACAAAAAGTAGGGTTTTATGGTTTGGACTTATACAGCTTGTACGGCTCTATCGAAAGCGTCTTAAGCTATTTACAAGACATAGACCCTAAGACGGCGGAGATTGCCCGCGAGCGTTATGGTTGCCTGATGCCTTGGGCAGGTGAGCCTTCATTATACGGCCGTGCTGTGATTACTCAGCAACATAGGGACTGTGAAGCTGAGGTACTCAAAAACCTGCAAGATTTACTCAAGAAGCGTCTAGAGTACGCTGCCGCCAATGAAGAGCGGTTTTTTGATGCCAAGCAAAACGCCAAGCTGATCGTCGATGCCGAACGCTATTACCGAACCATGTATTACGCTGAAGACAGCTCATGGAATCAGCGCGATCAGCACATGATGGACACCTTACAGGCGGTGCTTGACTTTAAGGGGTCTGAATCCAAGGCGGTCGTTTGGGCGCACAACTCCCACATCGGCGATGCGCGAGCCACCCAAATGAGCGCTCGCGGCGAGCTAAATATAGGTCAGTTGGCACGGCAGAAATTTGGCGACAAGGTCTATAACATTGGTTTTGGCACCGATCATGGTACGGTGGCTGCCGCTTCTGACTGGGATGGCGCGATGGAGATCAAACAAGTTCAGCACGCGCGACCAGACAGTTATGAGCGCCTCTTTCACGATGCGCCCGCTGATAACTTACTTTTGCCGCTGCGTTATCCTTTAGATGATGAGGTGCGTAAAAAGCTATTGCCAGAGCGACTAGAGCGCGCGATCGGCGTTATTTATAGACCCCAGACGGAGCGGCAAAGTCATTATTTTTATGCCTCTTTGCCCGCGCAGTTTGATGAGTATATCTGGTTTGATGAATCGCGCGCGGTTGAGGCGTTGAGCAAAGAGAGGGAGGACGGCGCGCTCGATACCTTCCCATTTGGATTATAAGCATTGGGGTGAACAATGACATCATTTATACCAGAAAACCAACCATTATTCGTCTTAACTGGTCTGATTTTTCTGGTCATCATTGTTTTATTGTTATGGCAGTACGTGGCTATCCGTTATGGCCAGAGTCTTTTTACTCAAATGACTCGTTATGTGACGCGAACCCAACGAGAGCTTGAGCAAAACCAGCGCCTCCTGCAATTTAAAGACAAGTATCCCAAGACGTATAAGATACTGTCTCAGCGGTTTGACGTACAGCATTTTTATGGTCTGCCTTTGACGTTGATAGGCGTGATGATGGCCTGCATATTGGTGCTATTTATAACGCTGATAAGCGTTGTGGCTGTACCAAATCCTGTTGTGGCTGTTACGGTAATAGATCAATTTTTATCAGCGCGGATAAGTTTGCGACCAGATTCTGATAGTGTCGGTTTTTTTGTGCTGATAACCAGCTTTGCGTCTACTCCTATCTATGTGTTGGTGGTTCTGCTTGCTGCGCTGAGCTGCTGGGTAAGGCAGCAATGCTATATCATAGTAGGGTTATTGATTGCTACTTTAAGCAGTACTACCGTGACTTATTTGCTAAAACATGTATTGGAGCGCGAGCGTCCTGATAATAGCTTGCTTGCCGTACAAACTTTTTCATTTCCAAGTGGTCATGCGACGACTGCTATGGCGTTATATGGCTTTATCGCTTACCTACTGATTCGATTTAACCCAAATTTTGCGCGAAAAATTCGTATAACGACCATCGCCATACTTTTTATCCTATTGCTCGGCTTGAGCAGAGTGGTACTAAATCTGCATTATTTAAGCGATGTACTGGGCGGCTATCTTGTAGGTGCGTTTTGGTTGACGCTTGGCATTAGTATTACGGAGTGGTTAAGCGCTAAAGATAAGATCGTATGGAAAGTCGAGTGGTCAACTTCTCATGTATACATAATCTGGCTGAGCGGGTTAGGCGTATTTATTAGTACGTTGATTTACGCAAAAATCTATCAACTTCCAATGTTATCCTAACCATTGTAGTAAGCTACTATGAAGTATCCACACAAATAGCACACCGATAAAGGATCAAGTCCTAACTAGATTGACTAAAAAAGCCCGTGTCCATAGCCACGGGCTTTTTGCGTTTTAAGGGTATAACTATTTAAGGGTATAACTATTAAAGACACTATAATCAATAGTTATTTTGGTTACGCCAGTTGTCTACATCACGTTCAGCATCTTCTTTTGATTGACCATAACGCTCTTGGACACGACCGACTAATTTATCGCGGTCACCTTCGATATGGGTGAGATCGTCATCTGTTAAATCTGCCCATTTTTGTTTTACTGAACCTTTGAGCTGGTTCCATTCGCCTTTTAGTGTCTGGTTATTCATATCATTATCCATTTTTTGTTTGTTTTTGTACTGTTCATCCATACTTTTTTCGTTCACATTTTGATTGTCCATTATGGTTTTCCTTTTCCATTTATGAGTGTTTGAGTCAACGCATCTATACCAAGATTAAGCTCATCCATCTTTTATTTTTTTTATTGATAAATAGGCTATCAGCAATTATTAAACTTCAAGCTGACATATCTAATATAGAGAGACACAATTGGGCTGTCTGTATAACGAATGTTTAAAGTGTTGCTGAGCTATTGTTAAGTCCGCTGATTTGTTATGACGGTATAAGTTATAATTTTAATTAGACCGTTACTATCAGCAGCTTAATGAATCACTTATTCCGAACTGGGATTATAACCATCATTTTGACTCCTCTTTTACCATCGCTCTAAATCTATCGGAAAAGCCAGGTAAAACGGAACGCACTGTATTCCACGGAGAGAGGGATGCAACACCCATTGGATCCTCATAAAACTCATCTGCAGCTTCTTTGATAGCCTCTTCAAAAGCTTCGACTACACTTATCTCATTTTGGCGGTTATACTCAAGGGCATTTATCTTACTGAGTGCACTGTACTTTGAAATCTCAATACGCGACTGCTGGTAATATGAAGCAAGGAGTGTTTTAAAAGAGGCTTCTGAAAAAACCACTCCCTCTTGAGCTAAAATTCTAAAAAGAGTTTTAGCTATATCGTTTGCCATCTTGTAAATGCCATCACCTTCACTTTTTGAGCCTAAGTCTTGATGTTTATGCTCATAAGTCTTCATGATTTCTGTTTGACAGATGCGACGGCTTGAGGTGTTGTTATAAACTTCTGAGAGTGTTGAAACCTCAAGCCCCCAAGTAGGAGAAATCGCAATACCACGACCAAGAGAGCGGATAAATGCGAACTCTCCAGAGAGGGCATAACGAAAATTCTGCATATACTCCAAGTAGTGGTTTGAGCCAAAAGTAATCTTGAGTGCTTTTATGAGTGGTGTATAAAAAAGACGGGTCACACGACCGTGGAGCTTGTTTGTAACGCGAGAGTAATAGCCTTTATTAAACTCAAAATCAAGTCCTGGGTGTACTATGGGGTAAAAAAGCCGTGCAACAAGCGCTCGTGAGTAGTTTACTATGTCACAATCATGCAAGGCAAAAGCATAGTTATCTTGATCTGTGAGACCATAACCTATCATCGTCCAGACATTACGACCTTTTCCTGGAGTGTCTAAACCAGGAAAACCCTCATCTATAAGCTCTTTATATATCTTTTTCATGTTTGGACCATCATTCCAAAGTACCTCAACACTACACTCCAAAATGCTCATACGCTTCTTTACTTCTAAAAACTGCTCCTCAGTTGCACAGTCGAGTCCAAGTATAATTTTATAGAGATACTTCACGTTTTTAAGCTCATCAATAATAGTCTGCATCGCTGGCGTTTCAAACTCTGAGTAGAGAGCGGGAAGCAAAAGCACCATATTTCTGCGTTTTGAAAAGTGCAATAATTCTTCTTCTATGCTTTCTAAGGAGCGATTTCCCACATTTTGTAGTGTTGTTATAACGCCGTTTTGAAAAAAATCTGACATCTTATTCTCCCTTTTGATGTTATCTCATATAACTAGACTGCCATAATTTTTCAAAACCTCGCAGTGACAGCAAGTGTCATTGCGAGCGAAGCGCGGCACTCTAACCTTCACGGTTACCTTTTATTATTATCGCTACATCTATCATATTTGTGCCACTACAGTCTTATGTTTAGAGGGGTTACCATATTTCTTGCTATCTACACTTAAAATATTTTCTTTAAGCTAGCCATATTTTGAGACGAATTTTTTTAGCAAAGACGCCTCAAGTGCATCGGCAAATATCTCTCTTGCAAGCACTTTAGAGTCCATCAAATATCTCCAGTATAGAGCTATTCCAACCTTTTGGTCCTGGGTAGTCTGCTCTTTTTATATCTGCGTTTCCTATGGCACTAAAAGAGCCATCATAGAGGGGAACTAAAACACCAATATCTGCTTTTTTTATCATAGTAAAGTCATTTGCACTATCACCAAGGGCTATCTTGGTGCACTTTTGGTTGTAATACTCTTCATACATGTGAGCAAGTGTCAGCATGGCATTTGCTTTGTCTTGTAGGAGTGAGACAAGGTGATAAAATCTTCCCCCTTTTACTATATCAAAGCCCTCTTCATTTGCCTCTTTTTTAAGAGCCTCAAGCTCTCTTTCGTCTTGCATCAAAAAAGGCTCACTAAAGTCACGTTTCATGGCATTTAGGCTCTCTTCTCTTGGCAAACCTGTATGCTGTATTACTTCATCAACACTCATATCTCCAAAACCTTTTATAGAGTAGCTCCGTTTCATGTGTGTGAAAAAAAGTCTCAGTTCTGTGTAGGAGTGCGCCTTAGAGAATTTTATCCACTCCTCTTTAAATGCCATCTCTCTTGCAAGTACACTCTCTGAGGGCACAAATATCCCAGCACCATTCTCAACAATAAAAGGCTGCCGCATGCCTAACTCTTTTTGAAGCACTACTACTTCACTAAAGGTTTTGCTCGTAGCAATAATGAGAGGAATTGAGCGATATTTTAAAAGTGCTAAGGCCTCTTTTGCAGGAGCGAAACTATAATCCTGGTGATTGAGTAGTGTTCCATCTAAATCGGTAAATACAAGATATCTCTTCTTCATAGCAGTAGAATACAAAACAATTATTTGTTATGGTCAACTTATTTCAGACCACTTCTTAGCGGTTTTTATTGAAATAAACGCAGTCGAAAATGCCATGGAATCTCTCATGACATTCAGCACTTTAGAACAACCCCTTGAGCAATTACTTTATGGACTAATAACTTGGGTTTATTACAACTTAGATTGGGGGCAATATAGAATTCAAATCAAAGGCAACCAAATAAAAACACAAGCTAGTATGATCGCAGCCCCGTAACTGTCTTTAAGCTTATCATAACAAGTGGCGATGCCTCTAAAATGCTTCAACCTAGCAAAAGCATTTTCTACCAAATAGCGGCAGCGATATAAATATCAATCCAAGGTATCGTTATTGCTTTTAAAGTTAGACTTAACCGGTATGACCGACTCAGCACACTGCTTAAAGTCACACGCTCTAATGTCGCTACTATCATAGCCTCTGCCTGCTACTACCGTCTGAGTCTGTTTCTTAGTCGTGCTTTTAATTAATATATTGACTACCTTAGAGTCATGTACCTGTTCGCCTGTCAGCTGAACATAGATAGGGTTACCGCAAACATCAACCACTAAGTGCAGCTTGCTGCTATGATCGGCCACGCTCCTACTATAGCTTCATCACGACAACTGGCTGCACCTGTACTATGCTGATAGGCTTTGACCATACTGCCACCTATAAATAACCATTCGCTATCATAGTCTACTGTTACGATTGCCATAAGTTTTTGCCACTTACCTGTTTTACGTCAATAGCGGTATTGGTGATAAACGCTAGACCAATTGCCAAAACAGGGCAGTAAGTCACGCCATGGACAGCTCAATCGTATGCGATATAACATCGCTTCAACGGTGAGTCTTAGATTGGGCTTGGTATATATGTTGATTTGTCGCAATATATTAGACAGCTTGTGCCAGTACTCATTAGTGAGCTTAGGGCGAGCCATAAGTGATGCCTTTTTTCTTTGCTGTGGTAAACAAGAGGGTAAGGCGCTGCTTATTTTTTCAATTAGTGAATTCTATACAGTCCCTAATTAAAAAAGACTATAAAACATGCTGAGTGACATTAATTTGAATTGAATTATAACTATAATTGTTAGTCCAATAATTAAAATAAAGACTGCTACTGCCCGTATGATGAGCCTTTTATCTCTCATAGATTACCCCTCATGCTTTCATATAACTATAACCTTAAAATCCTTCTTTTATTAGCCTTTACTTCTTTTTATCGTTTGTCATTAAGTTATAAAAATAGATGAAGGCACTTACTATTTAATATCGCAAACATACAATCAATTTAGTAAACACTAGTTTATCAAGAAAAATCTACTTTTGGGGCTTAGATAATTCTAAACGTCTTTATACTGAAGGTATCACCATTTTATGTTCAAAATTACACTTCTATGTACACTGAGCTGCTATAAATAATTTTGTCTACTAACACCAATAGCATACAGCCTAATGTTCAAGTCCTCACTAGGGTACTGAACCAGTGAAATTGGTTTGTCATAGGTATACTTACAATAGATTATAGTGCAATGGGAAGATAGAACTAAGACAATTAAAGAGCTGATTAAAGAACTCCAAAGTTTTGAGGACCAAAACTTGATTGTTATGATAACTAATGATGAAGGTGAAACATTTAACTCGGTAAAGTTGGTTAGCAGAGGGTTTGTAGCTAATAAAGATGATCCTGATAAATATGAGAAAGTTTATTGTGCTTTACACTTCTAAGCTTTAAGACCATCTAAGACAGTTAGTTGGTTTTTTAATCCCTAAACCCATGAAAATCGGTTGGGGGGTGATTTTTTTGCCGTGTGCAGAGAAAAGCAAGTCAAAGATTTTTTTACTAGCTGCTTTAACGATAATCATTATTTAAGATAATTTCGTTAAAGCAGCTATGACTTAACTCTTAAATGTTAAAAGTTAAGGGTAAATTTGAAAAATCAAGGAGTTAAAATGACTTTACGACATTCTTCTTCACGCTTTTCGAAAATTTCATAACCTTTAGCAGCGTCAGACAAATTCATACGGTGAGTAATAATAGCTTCAGGTGATAAATCACCATTTTCAATATACTCTAATAATTGTGGTAAATACTTGTGTACATGGGTTTGGCCCATTTTGAAAGTAAGCCCCTTATCAAAAGCGTCACCAAATAAGAAACCATGAATAGGTCCTGCATACACACCAGGAACACTAACGACCCCGCCACGACGCACAGCTGCAATACATTGACGTAAAGCTGCACCACTTGATCCTTCAATTTTCAAATTGGTCATTATTGTTTCTAGCATACTGCCTTTGGCTTCAAAGCCAATCGCATCAATAACGCTGTCAACGCCGCGATGCCCTTTGGTCTGTTCAATGATGAACTCAGCAGCATCTACCTTATCGAAATTAACCGGAATAGCCCCGTACGTATCTTTGGCATACTGCAAACGGTAGTCATTATGATCTACCACGAAGATCTGCTCAGCGCCTAACATTTTGGCACAAGCTGCTGATAATAACCCCACAGGACCCGCACCATAAATAGCTACGGTTGAACCTTTAGTAATATTAGCATTAGTTACGGCCTGCCATGCAGTCGGTAAAATATCTGATAAAAATAAAACCTTCTCATCTGACAGTGAGCCAGGTACTTTGAACGGACCAAAATTACCTTTAGGAACCCGTACAAATTCTGCTTGTCCACCAGGAATCCCACCATATAAATGGCTAAAACCAAATAAAGCAGCCGGTGGCGGAATTATTTTTTTATTAAGAGCAGCGCCTGGGCCTGTATTTGTAGTCTCACAAGCGGACATTAGGTCATGCTGACAGAAAAAGCAGTTACCACATGCAATAACAAAAGGAATAACAACTCTATCGCCTTTTTTAACAGCAGTGACTTCAGAGCCTACTTCTTCAACCACACCCATAAACTCATGACCGAAGATATCGCCTTCCTCGGTTGCAGGCATTTTGCCACGATACAGGTGTAAATCTGAGCCACAAATTGCAGTCGCAGTCACACGTAAAATAACATCATCTTTTTCTTGCAGTTTAGGCTCTGGGACATTGTCCACTCGCACATCTTTAGCACCGTGGTAAGTTAAAGCACGCATAATTTCTCCAATTAAGTAAAGATTGCAAAATCTCGATAAACTCGATAAACAATAATCTGTGACAATACAATATGAAAGTTATTAGAATCAATGGTTTATGATATCTAAGTTAGGTATTACTCAATTATATTAGCACCTTGAAAAACAAGATTTATAATCAACGTGTGTTAAAAAGGTTGCGTGTTGTAAGTAAAAAATTGGGTGGTGGTTCAAAAAGTAGGCTAACATTAGACATACCCATGATTGATGTAAAAGAAAGCTAAATCAAAGGCTTTAAAGTGATTTTCCAGCTTTTTAGAAAAGTTACAACTTCGCCTAAATGCTCGCCTTACTCGATGTCTGATAGTGCAATTATTACCTTCAATGCCTTTTGCAGTCTTTGTATTTATAGTTTCGCTTACCATAGCTTTTGAAACCATTTTTCTTTATATTGTCACTTAGACAGGCTGGGCATTTGATGTATAGTGTCATTTGCATTTCACTATTTATCAATTTCTCAGCCTGTTTTTTTCCAGCCTACTTTTTGAACCACCACCCGGATATAAATGTAGCTATGAATAAAACAACTTTTAAAATATCGAAGATGGACTGCCCTTCGGAGGAAAACCTAATCCGAATGAAATTAGAGGGCCACTCGAATATTGAACATCTTGAGTTCGACATTCCTAACCGTCAATTAACTGTGTTTCATCATGACAATATAGAAGGGATAGAGACTGCTATTCATGACCTAAAATTAGGAGACACCCTACTCTCGACCGAAACCATTGACCCCTCTGATCCCAACAATAATTTTAAAATTGATGCTGACTCTAGTCACAAAAAAGATGCTGAGCAAAGAAAGCTACTATGGATAGTGCTGGTCATTAACTTTGCTTTCTTTATTATTGAAATGAGCACGGGACTGATTTCTCGTTCGATGGGGTTGGTCGCCGACAGCTTAGATATGTTAGCAGATAGCTTCGTGTACGGAATTAGCTTATTTGCGGTCGGTGGAACGGTCATTAAGAAAAAACGGATTGCTAGAATTGCCGGATATTTTCAAATTACGCTAGCGATTCTTGGTTTTTTAGAAGTACTAAGACGTTTCTTTGGCAATGAGCAGTTACCTGACTTTTCTACCATGATAGTCATATCGATTCTTGCGCTAATTGCAAACTCGATTTGCCTCTATTTACTACAAAAATCGAAAAGCAAAGAAGAAGCCCATATGCAAGCCAGTATGATTTTCACTTCAAACGATGTGATTATCAATTTAGGGGTAATTGTTGCAGGAATTTTGGTTAATTGGTTACACTCTAGTACGCCTGATTTGATTATTGGTAGCATCGTATTTGCTTTAGTTATTCAGGGCGCCTTTAGAATATTGAAGTTGAGTAAGTAGCCAAGCCTAATAACTGAAGCAAATAGCTCAAGTAAGTAGCTTAATTAAACCGCTAAGTGTAAAGTAACTGGGTTTGAAGCAAATAAACATCATAAGGATATGAGACCTCAAGCAATGATTGAACAAACTTTAAATCTAGTCACCACCAAAGACCATCAGCAAGTTGCCGTTTGGCGAATAATAGATGATGAAGTCTTTGATAAGAATCTGGTGGTGGTCAACTAATTTAGGACACTAATAAAATTCAAACCTACATCGCCATTCCTTATAACCCTGAGTCGAGAACGGATAATAATTATAAGCGTTGGGGCAACTTTTATGACCGCCAAGATCTGTTAGTAGGTGACGAATTATGGCAGCTTGTGTCAGGTGGTCAATTTTCACTCAATGATATGGTTGATATTTTTAGAGAGGTCGGTGCTGAGTCTAAAGAAGATATCGAGAAGGCTTTAAAGAGCCTTTCCTAAAAAGTGTGTAACTATCATTTAGATTGTAGAAGTACTTACACGAAATTTAGGAAAGGCTCTATGATTCCTATACATTTTACGCTAAAAAAACCAAAGGCTTTATGTCAAAATAGCGGGAGGGAATGTAGATTCTTATTTATTCCATAAGAATCTAGCAGACTCTGTTAACGTAGGAGAGTATTCCTCTAAACTAGATAACCAAGGTTATTACACGCTCCCATATTCAGGTAAATATGAATTGCGTATTCTTCAGCCACGCTCTCAAGCTTCTAGAGGGAAAACACCTGCGTATTGGCTAGAAGTATCTATTTTATAGTTATATAAGCTTAATATTATAATGCTGACCTACGCTATCACATACACAGACTGTAATACTCATGCTGAGTATTACAGTCTGTGTAGCGCACCGATCACAAATAAAATTTGTATGGTAAGTACACCGGAACTATTTCTTAGCCCACAGCCAAAGATTCAAGTCCTCACTAGAGAACTATACCAGTAAAGACGCCTGATCTATTTCACTAGGATTTGAGCAAAGGGCTTTAATTTGGTATCTTTTACATATTTTCAGACTTGTTCTTGGTTGGTGGTACTGAGTAGGTTCCCACAACATGGGCAACTAATTCGTCAGATCCATCTGAGTATAAAGAAACCTCACCTACGACTAGACTTCTTCCAACTTTTAGCAGTTTGCACTCAGCAATAATGAGTGATTTTGCAGTTGGTTTACGTAAAAAGTTGATAGTTAGACTCGTGGTTACTGCTAATGGTACTATGCCAATTCTACCTAAGATAGCCACATAAAGAGCCACATCAGCAATTCCCATCATTACAGGTCCCGATACAGTACCTCCAGGTCTCAAATCATCTAAACTGATATCATGGGATAAAATTGACCCACTGCTATTTACTGCCTCAATCTTGTACTTTGCTTGAGGGAACTCAGACTTCATGAACTCAGCTATCTCTTCCTTGGTTGCTGACATAGGGCTTCCTTTAATCTAACTGTTATTGGCACCTCTATTCTATCCTAACTTTCCACCTTACTACGATAAAAAGTTATATAGCCGTTTTAGTTCAGAGCACTAGTTTTAAAGTCCTTGACGGTTTGCTGAGATGTATAGTCTATTGATAGGTTATTGAGTCAGTGAGTCTGTACGAACAGGTTTGTACATTCAAGCCTTTAAACTTTATAATGCTCAATGAAATCATGAGGTAAAACGTGTTGTGATCACGGGCAATAAGAAATTACCTCACGAGAAAAGTATACAGTCCAATTAAGGTTATTGAATGAAACAATATCTAGATTTATGTCAACGTATAGTTGATGAAGGCGTGTGGGTCGAAAATGAACGGACTGGAAAGCGTTGCTTAACCGTTATTAATGCTGATTTAGAATACAACGTAGGCGCTAATGAGTTTCCTTTAGTGACTACTCGAAAAAGCTATTGGAAAACGGCTATAGCAGAGTTATTGGGGTATCTACGTGGTTATGATAGCGCAGCTCAGTTTCGAGCTATTGGATGCAATACATGGAGTGCCAATGCCAATGAAAATGAAGCTTGGTTAGCTAATCCTTATCGTAAAGGTGAGGATGATATGGGCCGAGTATATGGTGTACAGGGCCGCAGGTGGCGTAATTCAGTAGGAGAGGAGTTTGACCAGCTTCGTAAGATTTATGATAACTTGCGGAATGGTATTGATGATCGAGGTGAAATCCTAACTTTCTATAATCCAGGTGAGTTTCATATGGGATGTTTGCGTCCTTGTATGCATACCCATACGTTTTCATTGTTAGGAGGAAAGCTATATCTAACTTCATCCCAACGTTCCTGTGATGTGCCATTAGGTCAAAATTTCAATCAAGTCCAGGTTTTTACTTTATTGGCTTTAATGGCTCAAATTACGGGGCATGAGGCTGGAAAAGCTTATCACAAGATTGTAAATGCACATATATATGAAGACCAATTAGAGTTAATGCGTGATGTGCAATTAAAACGCGAACCGTATCCAGCCCCTAAACTTCACATTAACCCTGAAATTAAGTCTCTCGAAGATATTGAGACATGGGTAACATTGGACGATTTTGAAGTGGAAGGGTACCAGTATCATGAGTCTATCGCGTATCCATTCTCAGTTTGATACAAATATAGATTAAAATTTTAGAAAGATGATAAATTTCTGTTAGGCATAAAGTATTAATATATGTGATTTATGCTATAAGGTATATATTTGTTGGCTAAGCTCTTACTAGCTTTTAAGTACAAGGAAATTAAGTTTATACTTTTTATAGCATGGGTAGTTTCCGATAGATTAGTGCATCAGCTGGTTCGGTGTTGCATCTTTTAAAGCTAACATTTGTCTCAGTTTTTTAATCTCCTGTTTAGCTTCTAATAACGACCTTTTATCTGTATCAGATTGTTTTTTATAATAATCTCGTGACTCTTTCATTTTTTGTAACCGTTTATCTGAGTGTTGAGCGACTCTTTTTATATCTTGATATTCATTAAACCAGTAGATAACCTCATTTTGTGCTTGAATCATCTTTGCTTCAAGCACATTCTTAACATCAGCGTTATCTATAGCTTTTTTTTCTTTACGCGATTTCTCTTCAGCTTTTCTGATATCTTTGAGCTGATTTAGCTTTTGGACAGGCCAACCACGGTTTGTAATAGTATTTCGATGAATACCAGTCATCTTCGAAAGTTGCGCTATAGTGGGTTTTAGTTTTTTATTATTTTGAAGATCTATTAGGGCAATATTTAGAGCAGAAGTTATTGCTTCATAGTCATCATTATTTTTTTGATCATAAGCTTCATTACTCATAGTTCGATTGCCTCACCAAGATTTTCCAATACCATTTTGGCCTCGTTCATTGCTGCTAGAATTTGCTCACGAGACTCCAAATATTCTGGTTTATTGAGGTTGTTCTTATTTAACATGTAAACTTCACGCCATTTAGGAGCATGCTTGGTAGTTACAACGGCTTGTTTGCATCGAGCAGGGTTACAACGTAGCGAACCAATACATGGTAGGCTTGAGTCATACTCTTCTGCTCTACCACCATAGCAAAGCCCTTGTCCCATATAGACCATGGCAACCCCTTGATCTACCATAGCCTCATAAATCTCATCCTCTGTGTATCCTTCAGCCATATATCCACTAAACGTCTTGATCAGACCTTTTTTATGCTCACTCGCTTTACCACCATAATATGTACCATTTGGATTATGGGCAGTTTTAATAGCATCTAATTCAGCTGCTCGGCGCAGTGATTTCGTATCACCTTTTCGGTTACCGTCTTTTGACAGCATCTCACCTATATCACCGTAGCCTAACGTAACTGACGAGGTAGCGCCAGTAGATGTGTACTTAGAGATGCTCTCTACAAAATGTTTCAATTGAAACGATATAAGAGGCAATCCAACTTCAGCCTTAAACAATTGATATGTTAATGTGTGTCTTAGCATGTAGGGATTGAAATTCAGTTCATCAGCAATGTTTTTGCCTAACAGTTGGCCTATAAAACTATTCATTTGATGTGTAATGCCATTACTAGCCATTGACTGAGGGGAGCTACCTGGTTTAACAGTATCTACATTAGAAATTAAGTAAGGTGAAACTTTAATTTTTGAAATATATGATGCTGCTAATATTGCATCTTTAACAATCGGTATAGCTACCCATCTGTCGTCAAACAAGCCTGTACTAATTTCATCTTTATGTTTCTTGACGGTACTTTCAATAAGCCAAACGCCATCATCTTGAACTAGGCACGAACAATCTTGAACTCTTATTTCTGATAATTCAGATGGTCTCATACCTGTATACTGGCCTACTACATATGTGCATGCATACGCTACAAGATTAAAGTATTCTCTAAGATTATCTAACTTATAACCACGTTTTTTCAATTTTTTACGTAAAGTCAGTCCACCCATGACATTAGAGTCTTTGTTGAGCATCCAATTATAAGGTTCCACCATATCTGTAACGAAACTCGGAGAATAACCTTTAGTTCTTAATCTCATAGCAATATAAGCATTTAAAATTTCGTGGGTTACTCCTTCTTCGTTTGCCCATGAAACGTGGTTGCTTGTATTAAATCTTTCTAAGGAGTTAGGATCTGATATCTTTGCTGAAGCTCCTATAGCATTTAAAAAGTCCACTATGATAAAGGAAGCCATTTTCGAGAGAGATTCAAATACTAGATCTGGTAGTACTTGTTCTTTTTTCGAAGTATTAGTATTAGCAAGTCTCTTCCATTTCAGGCTATTTAACTCTACATAAGCGATAGGTTTTTCAAATACATACTGAACCGAAGATGGGCTGCGTAAATACTTGAAAAATTTATCTAGCTCTATATCTTTTACACGATTATAGTTTTCAGCGGCTTTGGAATACAGTTCAGGTGTTATATCGGAGAGTGTTCTGATTTTTTCCTGAACAAACTCATAGCCTAACTCATGAGACGCCTGTTTAAATATTTCATTAATAAATGCTAAACCTCTTTCGAAAATTGCAATCAACGAGTTCGCTTTTAATGATTTTTTTATTCGGCTTTTCCCCTCTTTTCCCTGAGGCTTGAAAATCGAATTGTTTAGCAGGGCCAACTCCAATATAACTTTGATTTCTATTAAAACGAATATTGGGATATCTGTATGCTTTGAAAAACTAATGCGGAGCTTCGCGCCCTGAACATTTCGTGCAGCATTAGGATAGTCGTCATTAAAGTCCCAAAAGTCGTCAGAAAACTTTGATAATTTCGATACAGGTTTGTCCATAAGGTACGTTACATACTCTATGTCATCTGTGTAATTATTTTGAAGGTGTCTCTTCTTTTGAACTGTAGCATGGTCTAGAGCATCTAAAACATATAAACGATGTTCTGCAAAACCTGTTAATACATTCAGCTTTTTTTCATAGTCCATTAGATTACTCCATCAACTAGTGTGGTCGTTTCAATGTATTCTGCTAAACGCCGCCCATTTTCTAATTCTTCTAAGGAAAAATTAGATAGTTCTGGTTCTGTGATGCCTTTTATCAGCTCTAAATTCTCTGAAACAACATGTCCATAGGGTGTATCCATGACACGGGAGTGCTCTTTCAAAAGCGTATAGTCGCGCTTCATTGCAAAAATTTCAGGAAGGTTTTTAGCTGTAATAATGACATTGTCACAACCCAAACATTTGTTATATTGTGAGCATGGAGTACCAGGTATGTAGGATGAAAGATTTTTTACAAAATCTGGCGGGTCAAAAATATTTCTGCATTCAGCTAGAGGAGTATGAAAGGTTGTTACCAACTCATCATTTTTTTTGGACTCTATATCTTTTGGCACTTTCTCAACTTCTTTATCCAGAGTCGATTGATGTATCTCTTCTAATTCATCATTTATCTTCATTCTACTCATGGAGTTAAAATCTAGAGAATCTATATAACCGAGAGTTGTTTGGAGTGAGGAGTGGCCCAACATGAGCTGAATTTCACGTACAGTTACGCCATTTCTAAGCATCTCACTAACAAATGTTGGTCTGAACCGACTTATTGTAAGAGTTAGGGGGTCTCCTGCATCATTTTTTAAATTATATTTATTAACGAACCTAGATAAACTAGTTCCCAATGCTTTTTTATTTTTTCCTTTGTTTCCTAATAGTGGAGATACTTTGCCGTGCTTTTTTGTACTATTCGACTGATAGATGAACAACCTATCTTTAAAAGCATCATCTTCAATATCTTGTCGAAAACTACCAGTTAACTGGTCCAACTCTTCAAAAATAACTTTTATCGACTTAGCTTGAGATGATGTAAGCCATGTCAGTTCTGCATTAAAAAGATCAAGGTGGTACTCTTTATGACCATCAGATCGCTCTTTCCAATATCTAAGGCAAGGTCGTGATGTTGCTGGATGAGAGTCTACGTAATCATCAATATTAAGTGAAAGTAAGGAGTCTGCATTTAGTCCTGTAATTTGGGCAAGCCTTAAAAGGTAAGGGGTGAGTACGTCTATATTTATCATTGGGGGGACGCCCCATTCGTTGTATACCTCTATCAACCCTTTATCTGAATCGGCAATAATTGCCAAGAAAGACTTCTCGATAGTTGATTTAGCTGTATTATGATGGACTGGCTTACATTTTAAGCAGTTTTCAAAAAGCCATCTTGCATTGTCCAGTGTTGAAAGCCCGTATATTCGACTTCCTTTCTTATCCAGAGGGTTTTTTCCGACTCCACTTTTTTTGTAAGGAGTTAGAGTTGCTCTAGATTCTCCTATACCTTTTTCAATAGCATCTAATATTTGAAGCCGCTCATTCATTGTAAACGGCTTTTTAATATCTGTTTCTCTGCTTACAGAAAAACCCTCCACATCAAAAAAAATGTAGTCTATATCGGACACTTGTTTTAATCTATATAAAGCCTTACGTACGGCACTTAGGTTTGTATTTGCGTAATGGCTTGAGATTTCTTCTTTTATTATCTTTTGTTCCAAGTACTTCCGATATCTAGACAGGAGATGCGGGTCAAAAACTATTAAGATATTTAAGGGTACAGTTCCATGCAGATCTGATAAGAACTTGATAAACGACGTGCTCGCAGCTCTATAGTTACTCTTGCCTGATTCTGAGGCGACAGTCTTACAGTATGAAGCAAATAGTTGCTCAACCTGAATGAAAGGTTCTAACTTTGAAGGAATAAAAAAATCATTAGTAGCATTTAATTCTCTTGATGCAAGTCTATTAAAACGGTCTATCTGACTTTCGCTGGAATTTTTTCTATTGACATTCGCTTCGCTTGTTCGCTCAACAACACTTTTATAATTTGGATCAATAATTCCAATTTTTTCTAAGTCTTTGTGAATGAATTCCCAAGCATCTTTAACAACATTAAATCTTAAGGATTCTTTTTTTATAGGTAGTTGTTCTGGAGACATTTTTCCTATCGAAATTTTGTTGCCGAAAATAGGTAAAGTGTGCTTTTCCTCTACAGTTAGCTTTCTGTACCAATTCAAAAGTTTTCTAGTGTTTTCGATGCCAGCCGCTTCGTAGCTTTCACTTGGTATTACTAGAATCCCTTCTTCAATCATCCTTTCAATTAAAGGAGTAGTAAGACCCCTATATTTTTGTGCAACAGAGTATGAGACACCTACAGCACTCTGAATATGTTTAACAGCTACACTGAAGCCTAAAGTATTATCCGCTTTACTAATTGGTATTTCCCATAGCGCTTCTTTATCTCCAGCTGTTTTCGATACCCATTCTATGACAGCTGCTTGGGCGACATTAATCGGTTGTTTTTCTTCAAATTCTTTAAAGTCTGCACCTAAAATTCCTGGCTCAGGAAAATCCTCATGAATCTCATCAATGGTTATTCCAATATTTTTCATTTGATGTCCTTAATGCCAATTCTTAACTGTGTCTGTTCAGATAAGCGCTTCATTTTCTCAGCTTTGGTTAATGTATCACCATTCTCGTCACACATGCTCTTGTAGATATCTTGAGGAATACTAGTATATGTCTGTGTAGTATAAAGATGGTTGTGGCCTAAGCAATTCTGCACAATAGCAAGCCGATCTACATAGTTAGACCCTAAATCCTTTGACTGTAGTATTGAATAAGCGTTGCCATGCCGTAGCTTGTGGGGAGAAATCAGTCGATTGAGTCGACCGTGTTTGATTGCGCGTTTACTTATACGTTCAAGTAGCTTACTGATTGAATTTGGGGTGTAAGGAGTGCCTTCAGCATTAAGGAACGCTGGTGTTTCAGACGGCTTTAAATATTTACGAGCGTATTTTTTATACAAGGGAGATGCGTGGTATTTTTCCACACGTTTGATAGTTACTAAGCTAAGCAAAGTCCAGCGTGGCTTAATTTGATTACCACGGCCCTTACTTCCTTTAACTTTCAGAGATACATAGTCGGGATGAATAGGCAGGTCAGTATCGCGGGAAATATATTTTTCAGAATTAAGGCTAGTAATATCTTTAAAGTCTTGAAGAGTAACTCTAGGTAGTTCTGAACGACGTAAGCCAGAGTCGTATAGAAACTGGAGTAAAGCTCTTTCTCGTTCTGAATCAGTAAATTCAATCAATATGAAAAGGTCATCAAGTGTGCAAGAGCTAATGGGTACGCGCTTTGGTGGTTTTGATAGCAAGCCATCGCTATATGGGTTATCTTGTCTAAGCTTATCACGGTCTTCTGTAGGGCTACAAAGGTATTCGATGAAGGCATGTATTGTCTCATCTCGACTTCTAACAGTAGATGAGTTCTTATGGTCTTCACGAATTAAAAATGTCAGGTATTCTTGAATTACGTATTTTGGAACTGTAATAAATACTTCATCGGATTCACTGTCATCATAATCTGTACGACTACGAATATAACTTAAGAAGTAGCTTAGGTTTCTACCATAAGTAACTGCTGATTTATAAGAGATTATTTGATGTTTGGTTCGATACGACAAATACTCAGAAACAAGAGGAAGGATTTTGCCATCATCATCAAATACTCCAACACCATTCACTTTTACGGTTTTGTTCAATGATAAGTTTGGAATCTCATTGAGTAAACAAGACTTAGATAAATCTAACTTTGTATCAGAACAAACTTTAACATCCATAATAATCACTATCTCAATACATAGACTAAGTTATGTATTGCATTATATACGATCTATTACTCCGTATTGTGCATTATTGTTATGGGGGTATAATAGGAATAAATCTGCTGAGCGTTGATAGAGCTGGCATGACAGTTTATTGTCCGCGACAAAAAACTGAAATAAAGTATGACAAGGTGGCAACGCAACTTGCTCCGCTTCAGCGGGATTCCAACCAGAAACGATTAAGCGGCGCGAGTTGGGATTGTTCTTAATTTGTTCAATAACTTGGGTGATTTGATCGACGCCATCGTTCTCATAGCTGCCATCTTCACGCTTGGTCGCGCCATAATTGCGCCATTGATGACCATAAATAGGGCCGAGGTCGCCCGCTGGACGGTTAAAGCGTGCGGTTTGTTCAGCGGTCGCCCATTCGTTCCAGATGCGCACGTTATTTTCTTGTAAATAATCGACGTGGGTACTGCCACTTAAAAACCAAAATAGCTCATAAACGATAGATTTAAAATGGACTTTTTTGGTGGTTAATAAGGGAAATCCATCGGCTAAGTCAAAACGTAGCTGCGCACCAAAGTGACTCAGCGTACCGGTGCCAGTACGATCGCCTTTTTCAGTGCCATGAGTAAGGACGTGTTGTAGCAAATCTAAATAGGCTTGCTCATTTTTACTGTTATGGTAATGACTGCTCATAAAATTGCTCTTTTACGCTGTGAAAACGTCTCTTTAATTTATTTCTCAAGAATATAGTTCTTAAAATAATGCTTAATATAGCTTTTAATAGGGTAGTGGATACTCAATAAGGCTTAATAAGCCGACTGCTTACCCCAATCATAGATGCCACGCTTATAAGCATAAATCAGCATGATGAGACCAATAATAATCATTGGCGCGCTCAGTATTTGGCCTTTGGTCATCCAGCCGAGTAAAATAAATCCTTGGTCAACATCTGGCTGACGGAAGAATTCGATGATAAAGCGGCTAATACCGTAACCTAATAAAAATAAGGCAGAGACGGCCATACGTGGACGCGGCTTTGAGGAATACCACCATAAAAAGATAAAGAGCAGCAGACCTTCAGCTAGGGCTTCGTAGAGCTGTGATGGGTGACGCGGCAATAAATACTGCCCATTGACCTCAAGCATTAACGATTGTAATTCAGGATTGGTTTGTAATTGCTGCGCATCAAATGCCGCGGCTTGCGGAAAGTAAGTCAGCCAATTATAGCCACCGTCTGAGACGCGGCCCCATAGCTCGCCATTGATATAATTGCCGATACGCCCAAACAGCAGACCTGTTGGTACACAGGGAATAATAAAATCGAGCACCTGAAAAGGGGTCTTTTTATATTTACGGGCAAAATATAACATGCCTAATAAGACGCCAATCATGCCGCCGTGAAACGACATGCCGCCTTCCCATACCCTAAACAGATACGCAGGATTTTGTAGCAATTCTCCAAATTGATAAAACAATACATAGCCGATACGGCCGCCCAAAATGACACCAAGGGCACCAAAAAAGACCAAATCAGACACCATGTCGGTGGTCCAGCCATCGCGTTTGCTACTGCGATACCATGCAAGGCAATAAGCGGCGGCAAAGGCCAGCAAGTACATTAAACCATACCAGTGCACTTCTACTGGCCCCAAGGACAGCGCTACGGGGTCGAACTGAGGATGAATCATCATAAAGGTATCATATTATTGATAATGGAGTGTGGCCCATAATAGCAAAATTCATCCGTTGCGAATACTATGATAAGTTTATCGATAAATAAATGGATAAGGGAATGGCACATGGAATCAATAGCAAATCGGAGCAAAAACCGATAAGATGAAAAAAAGTGCTTCAATTTCTAAGGAATCCTTATGCAGCTGCCTTTACTAACATTACCCTTGCTCGGCATCATGGCTTCAGGTTTGACGCTATGGGTTCCTATCAATGCACAAGCAGCGCTGAGTAATATTGAAAATATCACCATCTATCAAGGTTTAGCCAGTGTCACGCGTACCTTGCCAATCAATGGCAGTGGCGAGCAAACGCTGGTCTTTTCTTGTTTATCGCCGAACATTGACGCTGATAGCATTAGCGTACAAGCACTAGGTAATGTTAATGTCGGTGAAGTCAGTATCGAAACCTTGAGCGCTGAGCAAGCGGCGCAATGTCAATATGGCCAATATCAAGGCGACGCCAAAGTACAAGTCCAGAAAAACACTCTTGCCGATATCAGCGCTGAATTAGAAGCAGCACGCTTAACCAAAGCCTATCTGCAAAATTTGACCAAAGTGACGCAAATTAATACGGCTGGCACATTGGCCAATAACGCCCGCGATTTAGAGACACAAGCGGCCAATATTAATAAAAGAATTATCGAGTTACAGCAGCGCGAGGCACAAGCAAAAGATGCGCTCAATCAGCTGCTGGCGGGCAGTACGACCTCAAAACAGAATAGCGTGACCCAAGTTAGTATTCGCACCGCCAGTCGCACGCCAAGCACCGTTAAACTGCATTATCAGGTGCGCGGCGCCAGTTGGGAGCCGACCTATCAAGCGCGCTTAAATACCGACAGCAAGCAGCTGAATATTACCGCCTCCGCCATTATCGCTCAACAAACCGGTGAAAATTGGAACAACGTGCCCGTTATTTTAAGTAGCGTAAATCCCAATCAAACGACTACCAGTCAGCTGCCACACGTTGAGCGCTTGTCATTATATGAAGAGCAGCAACAAGCTAAATTGGCTCGTTATGCAGCGCCGATGATGGAGATGGAAGCATCGCCTGTCGTTGTTGCTTCTGCAAGAGACAATTATGGCGGCGGTGCAGAGATGCCGCCACTACCGAGCTTTACCGTGAGTAGTCAAAACAAAAATGGCATCACCGAATATCGCTTGCCGCAGCGGGTCAGTATTCCTAGTGATGGTCGGCGCGTACGTACGGTCATCGATGAGCAGTCTGGCACTAGCAAACTTTGGCTACGCAGCACACCAAGTGCCGAGACCGCCGCTTATTGGTATGCATCCGCGCCATTTTTGACGCCTGCTTGGGCAGATGGTTCGTTGCAGCTATACCGTGATGATAACTATGTCGGACAGTCGCGCTATAATTATCAAACCCTAAAAGAGCAGGGTATTGGCTTCGGTATTGATCCAAGTTTGCTGGTGAAGCAATTGACCGATGAGAGTAAACAAGGTGATAAAGGCGTGTTTAACCGTCAGCAAACCGAAACCATCACTCAAGCGTATCAATTTACCAATCAGCACAATCGCAGCGTGCGCTTGCAGGTGTTAAGTGCTGAGCCAGTGAGCAGTGATGACAATATTAAAGTCACGTCGGCGCACACCCCAGCGATTAGCCAAAAAGACTGGAATGACCATAAAGGTATTGTCGCTTGGGAATTTGATTTACCAAGTAAGCAATCACAAGTGCTGCAATCGACGTATCAAATCAGCTACCCTGCCGATAAAAAGCTGAGTACCAACTAAGCGCTGGTAATTTAATATTTATATCAAGGAAAACTATGTGTATCGTCGCCATTGCTTGGCAGTTATTTGATGAGTTGCCGTTGGTTTTACTGTCCAACCGTGATGAGTTTTTACAGCGTCCAACAGCGCCGCTGCATCAATGGGAGGATAAGCCTATTTATGCAGGGCGCGATAAGCAAAGTGGCGGCACATGGCTTGGCATACATCAACAGCAACATGGCGATTTTTACGACCAAAACGGGCGCTGGGCGGCGGTGTTAAATTTTCGTGATGGCGTACAAGCAAGTAATGATGAGCGCTCACGTGGCGAATTGGTCACCGATTTTTTGACCAGCACTTTAAACCCATTGGAATTTGCTCGGCAAATCAGTTTGCAAGATTACGCAGGTTTTAACCTTGTTATTGGCGATACGGCGCAAGCGGTGATTGTCAATAATCGTGGTCATGCACCAACGCCGTTATATGCTGGATTGTACGTAATATCCAATGGTCAGCCAGAAGAAGGGTGGTTTAAAACCGAACGCCTACGCGGTCGGTTACGCCAAGAGGTGTTGCCATTGATTAGCGAGAACAGCGCCTTTGACTACTGGCAAGCAGCGGCGTTTGCCGTGATGTCAGATAATACGCCAGCGCCAGAAAATAAATTACCCGAAACAGGTGTCGCTAAGCAGATTGAGCGCGCACTGTCCTCCATTTATATTGAATCTGCTGATTTAAGTAGTATGAATAAAACAGCCATGCCAAGCTATGGAACGCGGACGCAAAGTATTTTAACCTTACGTAAAGAAGATAGTTCAGACAAAAAAATCAAAGCAGCGCTTATTAGCCGTGAATGCCAGCATAGGCAAATCTAACATAAAAAAATTCCCCTATGAATAATAGCTATCAATAGGGGAATTTGTTTTCTATTTGAATACTTATTCCACCAACAAATGGTTGTTTTGTTCTGGAATAATCAGTTCTTGTTTAAGGGGTAGTTCGCGCACCAATTCTTGCAAGGCGCGACGATATACCCCGCGTTTAAAATGAATCACTTGTCCGAGTGGATACCAGTAGCTGACCCATTGCCAATGGTCAAATTCTGGTTTACCCTCATCAAAGCGGATGTGTTGAGTATTCGGCTCATCTAAGCGCAGCAAAAACCATTTTTGTTTTTGCCCAATACACAAAGGGTACTGCCCATGACGCACATAGCGTTTTGGCAAACGATAACGCAACCAATCTTGCGTGACCGCCAGTAGATCGACATGACGCGGATGTAAACCGACCTCTTCCCAGAGCTCGCGATACATCGCATCCATCGGCGTCTCCCCGCGGTCGATGCCGCCTTGAGGGAACTGCCAAGCGTTGTGACCAATACGTTTTGCCCACAGAACTTGCCCTTGTGTATTTGCCAAGATGATGCCGACATTGGCGCGAAAGCCGTCTGCATCTATCATGACTAAACCCTTTTAAATTGTTTAAAAATAGCTTATTTCGACAAGGTACAACGACAGCAATCATAGTTATTATAGGGTGATGACCATCAGTACTATGACAAAATAAGATTCATTACCGTTATTAAACCAAGAAACAACCAAAATGTGTAACAGTATTTTGCTATAAAATGTTTCACAAGATTAATCCTTTAAAATCAGTAACTTATAATTCTACTTTTGTAAGTAAATTCCGCAGATTTTTCTAACAATGATAAGTCGCGGTAACGATAGGTGTATAAATACTTAAATATCGAATATTATTGTTAAAGCATAAATAAGGTAGCGGTTTATAAAAGGTAAACAAGAAAAGGCAAACGAGGAAAGAGCGTCATAAATCTGGTTTTTGCTTATGCTACACTAATAAAAGACAGTATTTTTCAAAAAGAGATTGTATTTCAGAAAATAAGAAACCTTTACTATTCAAACTAAAAATCATGTCAAATTAAAAAGCATATGAATTAAGAAGCATATGAATTAAGAAGCATGCGCATTCAAAGTCGTAGCAATTAAAACAAGGAATATCTAAGATGTCAGAGTCAAAAGCAAGCGTCACGTGGCAAGAAAATAAAGCCTTTATGGGTGTGTCGCCATCAGGACATAACGTCCAAATCGATGCTGATAAAGAAAAGGGCGCCAGTCCTATGGAGCTAATTTTATTAGGACTTGGTGGCTGTGCCAGCTACGATGTGGTGGCAATTTTACAAAAGTCGCGCCAACAAGTGACCGACGTACGTTGTGAGCTGACCGCTCAGCGTGCTGAGACCATTCCAGCAGTTTATACCGACATTCATATGCATTTTGTGGTGACCGGACAAGAGGTCAAAGAAAGCCAAGTAGAAAAAGCCATCAAATTGTCGGCCGAAAAATACTGCTCAGCCAGTCGGATGCTGGTACAGGGCGGTGTCAATGTGACTCACGATTTTGAAGTGATTGCAGGATAGGGACGAGTATACTGATGAGTCTATTCTTTGGGTTGATTCCCGATAGTACCGCAGCGGCTATTTGGGCGATGGTGGTGGCAAGTCTGCTGCCACTGGCGATGGCGCTGACAGCAAAAGCGCTTGGCGGTTTTAATTTGGCTGACAATGCCCACCCGCGTGATTTCTTACAAGGGACGACGGGAGCTGCCGCGCGGGCTAATGCTGCCCAGCAAAACAGCTATGAAACCTTGCCTATATTTTTGGCAGCAGTGTTGGTTGCGATGCTGTTTTTTGTACCGCAGTTGATAATTAATACCATCGCTTGGCTATATGTGCTGATTCGTATTGGGTTTTGCGTGGCCTATATTACCAATTTAGCGACCTTTCGCTCTATTCTTTGGGTGCTTTCGATGGCTTGCTCATTGATGTTGTTTTATTTAGCGATTCGGGTCAGTTTTTAGCTTATTGCTGCTGTAAGTCTTTGAGATTTTTATTTTTAACACCTTTACAATATCGATCATAAGGCGCTGTTTATTCGCATGTGCTATTTTGCAGCGCCGCGATAATCACCGCTTTATTTTTTTCTCTTTTAATACGTTCCCACAAGGTTTGCGCCTCAGAGTAACCTTTGGTCAACATACCAAGCCACTGCTTATAACGCCCGACCAACACCACATCGTTTTTCGCCGCACCCTCTAAAAACTTAATCTGATGGGTAATTAAATCTTGCCATGCTAAGACTGTCAGTGTTTTTGTGTCATTATTATCGAGATCAATCTTGGCAATCAAATCAGGACGGGTGACAGCGCCGCGACCAAGCATCAGATGCTGGGTTCCTGACTGTGCCATACAGTTTTGTGCGTGCTCACTATTCCAAATCTCGCCATTAGCAATCACTGGTATAGCAAGCGTATTAAAATTTTGGATTTTGTCCCAATAAGCGGGCGGCTTATAGCCTTGGGTTTTGGTACGCGCATGAATGGTTAACCAATCAGCGCCGCTCGCAGCAATCGCCGCTTTGATATCGTCCATGCGACTCGTATCCGTATAGCCCAGGCGAATCTTTGCGGATACGGGAAGGTGCGCGGGTACAGCTCGGCGTACGGCACTGATAATCTCATACATCACCTCAGGCTCATCAAGTAGCACTGAGCCACCACGATGGCTGTTAACCGTTTTAGCCGGACAACCAAAATTGATATCAATCGCAGGCGCACCAAGCTCGGCAGCATAAGCGGCATTTTCTGCCATCAATTGCGTGTCACTACCGAGCAACTGAATATGAATCGGTGTACCGGATGCAGTTTTGGCATCATGATGCAACTCTGGTACGTATTTATAAAAAACGTGTGCTGGCAAGACAGTTTGGGTGACGCGAATAAACTCACTGACCGACCAATTATAAGGACGACCCAAGTCTGACGCAATTTGGGTTAGGATTTGGCGCATCAAAGGATCAGTTAAGCCTTCCATGGGCGCAAGAAGACGAACAGAATTGGCAAATAATTGCTGTATGGTGTTTTGGCGTGCTTGAAGTTGCTGATTATGATTCATGATAGGAGAGTCAATGTTATAAAAAGAGGTCGGCAAAGGCGATGAGGGGAGAGATAGACGGGCAGATTAAGTATTACCAAAAATCACCTTTTTACCCGTCTGCAGTCCTGATACCAAGTCTTTAATATTATGAATATCTAAATTGCTTTGCGCGCGCGTACACGCAACGTAGAGCAGACGCAGCTCTTCTGGGCTAATCTTGACCGCATTGGTGGTTACGTCATAATAAAAATCATCATCGAGCTGCACTTTGCCCCACTCAAGCCCTTTGGCTTTATGCGCGGTTGAGATGACATAATCAGCATTTTCGATACGGGTTAGGCTGTTAACTGCCTGCGTCAACACATTGGTACCATGGTCATCGACCAACTTCACCAAGGTTTTAAGGTCACTGCCTTCATTGGTTTCAGAGTATTCTTGAACGTCACCCCAATTATAAAAATACGCCAGTTCGGGCACGCCATACGCCGATTTACCATTTTTTAAGTTTTCGGCTGCCTGACAAAATTTAAGCATACGATCAGTATCGGCTTGTAACGCCACTCTATGCCCAAGTTTTAAACCAGTTAATAACTGCGACATCGCCGCAGCATTGGTACGGCAAAGAATGGCATCTTTTTTACTATGTACCATGCCTTTTTCGGTAGACGATTGCTTATTTGGATTGCCTTTTAATGGTACGTCTTCTTGTAAAGCTTTGAGCAAGGTATTGGCAATCTCGGCAATTGGTTCGCCAAAACGAAACGATTGGGTCAATAAGGTTTGCGGCAACGGCAGTTTTTTCATCGCATTGACCGCGCCGCGCCACTCATAAATCTGCTGATGGGCGTCACCGACATAAATCACCTGCCGTGGCTGCTGGGTCAAAATCCCCATCATCAACGGATCGGCATCTTGAGCTTCATCAAATAAGATAAAGTCCGCAGGAATACTCGGTTTCGATAGTGCCCACAATTTAAGATAAATATCATGGCCGATACCAGCCGGATGGCGCGCATCAATCGACTGTAACCAGCGCTGCTCAACAGCAGGGTAGAGCATTTCGCGTAACTGCTCGCTATCTGACTCAGCAAGCCAGCTTGGAAATTCAAGATGCCTTGGGGCAGGATAGCTGGCGTGGGTACTACAAAAATTACTCACTGCATCACTGACAAACCGCGACAAGCGCGCTGGCGTGAGGGTAATATATTTATTCACCCCATCCATTTGCCGGCGTACTTGTACCGGTTGTAAGCCCAAATCATCACCCAAACGCTTGGGTGAAAATCTCGGTAACGACAATTTAGCGGTAATATCACGTGGTACGTGACGGTAGGCTAATGAGTGAAACGTCCGACAATCGACATGACCGGGGAATTTTTGCCGCGCATCGTTAGCAATAGCTTTGTTAAAGGCTAAATATAAGCCGCGGCCACGTAGACGTTCACCGATTAATTTGAGCGTCGTGGTTTTCCCTGCACCCGCATAAGCGACCACTTTAAATGACTTGTGATCCATCGCCATATTTAGCGCGTTCAGCTGCTCATCAGTGGGATCGCTCATATAAGCTGGCATAGATGCGGACATAATAAAGCTACCTAAAAAACTAGAATGGGGGCAAAAATAACGAGGGTAAAAAAAGCCACTGCATAGACAATGGCCGACTGGTCATGATGACGATATTGATTGCAAAATATTTGCAAGCGCACAGGACAAAATAAAAAAGTTAGTAGAAAATAAAGGTGGAAATAAGCAGGTTATATTAACAGATTAGCGCGTTGGCTGTTTTGCAATAAGTGTCTGATAAGTAGAGCTATTCTTTCTTCAATTCTATATCGTCTACTGCATCAAGGCTACGCTCTTCTTTGATTAATATTTTCGCTAAAAATAATCCCAGCTCAAACAATAACCACATTGGGATGGCAAGCATTAACATCGACACCCCGTCGGGCGGTGTAACGACCGCCGCAACGGCAAAACAGCCGACGATAATATAACGGCGTTTATCTTCTAAGCTCTGAATGGAGACGACACCCGCCAATATCAATAGTAAGGTGACCACTGGAATCTCAAACGTCAGCCCAAATACCATGAATAATTTGAGCGCAAAACTTAAATAACTGTCGATATCTGTCATCGGCAAAACGTTCTGCGGCGCAAACATGATAAAAAACTTAAGTACGCCTTTGAGTACAATAAAATAAGAGAAAGCCACGCCCGCATAAAATAAAAATATCGAGGACATCAGTACAGGAATAGCGACTTTCTTCTCTTTTTTATATAAACCGGGTGCGACAAACGACCAGATTTGATACAAGATATAGGGCATTGCCAAAAATGCCGCCACAAAGATACTCAGACGTATTGGCGCCATAAAGTTAGAGGTGATATCGGTTGCTATCATCGTCGAGTTGGCGGGCAACTGAGCAACCAATGGGTCGGATAAAAAATCATAGAGCTCACGTGAAAATCCGACCAACGCCAAAAATATCACCAGTACCGCGACGCATATCTTAATCAGATGCCGACGCAATTCAATCAAATGCTCAGTAATCGGCATATCAGCCATTGAGCTTAAGATATCACCAGAGTCATCATGCGCAGCGGCATCTGTGGCGGCATCTGTAATAGCATCGATGTCTGTAGCCGTTACTTTTTCTTGACGGCTTTTTTTACGCTTAAATAAACCCACTAATCATTCTCCTGCTGCTTGGCAGAAGCCTGCTGAATTGATGATTTGTTAATCGATGGTTTATTTAAATGGTTATTTAATAACGTATCGGCTTTATAATTGGGCAGGTAGGGCGGCTGCGGCAGACGCCTTGCTTTGTCATAAGCGCCCAAACGAAACCACATGTTTTCCCAGGGTTTGGTAATGGCAGTTTGGATTATTTGATGGGTATTGTCGTTAACATCAGTTTTCAGATTAGCATCATTATTTGAGTTCTGTAATTCTAATGGTTCAGGCGCTGTTAATTTTTTATCGGAGTCATAGCGGTCGTAAGCGTAGTCAAATTCTTTTGGCGTTACTGATGAATGATCGTCTTTTTCATGGTCGATTTTATTACTAGCACTATCCACTTTCGCAGTATTAACTTGATGCGCGGCTTTAAGATTCTGGTTTTGCGAGGATTCAAATTCTTGCAGACTGCCGCGCATCTCTGCCATCTCACGGCGCATTTCTGCTTCAGTTTCACGAATTTTCGCCAGCTCTTTTTGCATTTGCTGCCGCGTCTCTGCCAAGTCAAGCTCAGCTTCGATTTCAGACTGCAACGTAGACACCGTGCGGCGAATTTTGGCATACCACTGCCCAGCCGTACGCGCCGCTTGGGGCAGTTTTTCTGGCCCCAAAACAATTAAGGCGATGACGCCAAAAAGCAGTAATTCAGAAAATCCAATATCAAACATAATGTCCCAATGCCACTATTAAATGCTATACATTATGCTTGTCATCAACCTTGGTGGTTGTGCGCTCTTCAGTGTGCGCATTGCCATCATGATCGAGCACGACTTGCTTTTTGGCATGTTCGGTATTTTCATCTTTAACGGCTTCTTTAAAACCTTTGACCGCGCCGCCCAAATCTTTACCGGCATTTCTTAGCTTGGAGGTGCCAAATACGACCACCACCACCACCAATAAAATTAGCCAATGCGTAATGGAAAAACTACCCATGATGCTATCCTTCTGTCTTGGTTTTTAGTCTTTATATAAATACTTTGAGTGTATAGAATATTGCTGTCGTACACAAAAGCTATCGACAGCTTATGCGAAGTAACACGTCACTATATTATAACCTGCACTTGTGACAAAAAGGTGAAAGCAACAATAATCAAACAGGGTAACGGCTAAGCTTAAAAAACGCTAGCGCGCGGCTTTTTCATCAATACCTGACAGACCAAAACGTCGGCCTAGCTCATTTAATACCGCTTCTGATTCTATATCAAACCATGCCAGCCCAACTAAGCTATGGAACCAAACATCAGCGACCTCATAGATCAGCTCGTGACGCGCTTCGTCATACTGGGTTTTATCCACATTTTCATCGCAATTGGCTAAGTCTTTAGCCGCGATAATGCTCTCGGTACTTTCTTCGCCTACTTTTTCTAATATTTTATTGAGACCCTTGGCATATAGACTTGCCACATAAGAGCTGTCAGCGTCCGCTCGTTTGCGCTCGGCCAATACCTTATCAAGCTGCTGCAAAATAGAATGAGTGGTAGCAAGGCTGTTATTTTGATGGGTGTGCAAATGGTCTATATTTTCCGCCGCCGCTTCATTAATTTTAGGCGTGGCTTTTGCTGCGGCGTTTGTCTGATAAATTTCTGCTGGGTCTTTTAATACTTTATCGACGGTTTGCCATTCAGGTATTTGCCCTGACAAATCCAAACGCTGATAAAAACAAGACTCGCGGCCAGTATGACATGCAATACCGCCCGCTTGCGTGACGCTCAGTACAATCACATCGGCGTCGCAATCTAGACGAATATCATGCACGCGCTGGGTATGCCCAGACGATTCGCCCTTATGCCATAACTTGCCACGCGAGCGCGAAAAATACACCGCTGTCTGCGTTTCAGCAGTCAATTGCAGGGATTCGGCGTTCATCCACGCCATCATCAAAATACGTCCGGATACATAGTCTTGAGCAATCGCAGGAATCAAACCAGCAGTATTAAAATTTACGGCAGCAAGCCAAGCAGGTAAAGTCATAATCTATCAGTCGTCTTATAAAAGAAATGAGAAAGTGGTAAAAAGTATAAAGTAATAAAGATAGCACTCAAACCCTACTTAAACACAGCTACCGCTGACATTCAATATGTTAACGCAGGAAATAAAGCGCAATTATAGCAGCAGCACGTTTTGCGTGTAGTGTATTTCATATCAACTAACGCACCCTATAAAGTAGCGATTAAAACTTTCCTTGGCAAAACAGCGTACTATCTGCTAAAATAGCGCCTCCCACCTCGAGGCAAATAGCCGTTTAGTGCTTGTTTTTAAAGCGACTATTCGTTTTTACTATTTGACGACCAGGTTCTATCAAAGACAAAGAGGCAAATCATCATGAAAGTTAAGATGAAAACCAGAAGCGGCGCCGCTAAACGCTTCAAAAAAACAGCGAACGGCTTTAAGCGTAAACAAGCATTCAAAAGCCATATCTTGACCAAGAAATCAGCTAAGCGTATTCGCCAGTTGCGCGGTCTAAAGATGGTGGACAAGTCTGACGAAGCAGCAGTTCGTCGTATGTGCCCATACATCTAATAGCCTATCGTCATTTAGCTTTAATCAATTAAAGATATTTGACTTTGCAATTTGATAACGATGTCTATTAGTCAATTATTTGATGACATCGTGATTCGTTTAATAATGATTAAAAAATCTTGGAGTAATTTATGGCCCGTGTAAAACGTGGTGTACAGGCAAATCGCCGTCACAAAAAAATCTTAAAGCGCGCAAAAGGCTACTACGGTGCTCGTTCACGTGTTTATCGCGTAGCAGTACAAGCTGTGACCAAAGCTGGTCAATATGCATATCGTGACCGTCGCAACAAAAAACGTACTTTCCGTCGTCTTTGGATTGCACGTATCAATGCTGGTGCACGCTTAAACGGCTTAAGCTATAGCCGCCTTATCAACGGCTTGAAAAAAGCAAACATCGCTATCGATCGTCGCGTACTTGCTGACATCGCTATGCATGATGCAGCGACTTTCACCGCCTTAGTTGAAAAAGCAAAAGCGGAATTAGCCTAAATATTAATTATCCTTTAAGTATTCTGCTTGTTTGAGTGATTGCTTAAATGGATAGCAATAATATTGATTAATAGTACGATATTAATAAAAGCTACCGCTGGTCGGTGGCTTTTTTTATAGTAGATTATTTTACAGCCAGTTTTACACCGCAAAAATGTAAAACGTTTTTAGTAAAGTTGCACTTTTTATTGTCTAAATATTCAAGCCATTTATATCACACGCCTTTGGTTGAAAATGAGTGGGTAAATGGTTTGCAATATTTGGTCAAATCCCTACAATTATAAATCACTATTATTAATAGTCCGTTTAAATCAGGAAGAATGCGTCTTATGACTACCCCTGCTGCTACCACCGATTTGTCGGCGCTACCGACCTTGTCCACCGAGCTCAGCGAGTTAAACGAAGCTCAGTTAAATGAGTTTGCCAGTGCTGCTGAAGCGTTAGTTTTACAAGTAACCGATGTGCGCGCGCTACAAGATTTACGTGTGCAACTGACCGGTAAAAAAAGCCCATTAACCGGCTGGTCAAAGCAGATGGGCAAACTTAGCAGCGATGACAAAAAAACTTACGGTGGCTGGTTATATCAAGTGCGTAGCCGCATTCAAGATGCATTGACGGCGCAGCAGCAAGAGCTAGAAGTGGCGGCATTAAATGCCAAGCTTGCCAGCGAGAGCATTGATATCACCTTGCCTGCGCGCGGTGGTCAAAAAGGTCATCTGCATCCCGTGACCATGATTACCCAGCGTATGCAGCAGTATTTTATCCAAGCGGGTTTTAATGTTGCCACTGGCCCTGAAGTTGAGAGCGATTATTATAATTTTGAAGCGCTAAATATCCCGTCGCATCATCCAGCACGGGCGATGCACGATACCTTTTATTTTGATGCGCATTATTTACTGCGTACCCATACCAGTCCCGTGCAAATTCGCACCATGGAAAAGAATGAGCCGCCGATTCGTATTATTTGTCCAGGTCGCGTTTATCGTAATGACTCGGACCAAACCCACTCGCCGATGTTTCATCAGTTGGAAGGGCTTATGGTGACAGAATCGAGCACCTTTGCCGAGCTAAAAGGCTTGATTAGTGAATTCTTAGAGGCGTTCTTCGCTAAAGAATTGACCGTGCGTTTCCGACCGTCATTCTTCCCATTTACCGAGCCTTCTGCTGAAGTCGATATCCTTGATGATAATGGTAAATGGCTTGAAGTCATGGGCTGCGGCATGGTACACCCGCAGGTGCTGACCAATTGCGGTATTGATAGCGAAAAATATACCGGCTTTGCTTTTGGCATGGGTATTGAGCGCTTTGCCATGCTGTATTATGGTATCGACGATTTGCGCCTATTTTTCCAAAACGACGTACGCTTCTTAAAACAGTTTGGCTAGATGGTCGTTATTAATATGTCACCCTTTATTCTAAAATCTTTATTATAAAATTCAGATCCGAGATATTTATGAAAATTAGCGAACAGTGGCTACGTCAATGGGTAAACCCCAACAATAGCAGTGAGCAATTGGCCGAACAGCTTACAATGGCAGGGCTTGAGATTGACGATCGCTTTGCAGTTGCTCGTGCTTTTAGCGGTGTGGTAGTAGGTGAAGTGATTAGCGTCGAGCAGCATCCCGATGCCGATAAACTGCGCGTCACGCAGGTCAATATTGGTGCCGTTGAGCCGTTACAAATCGTTTGCGGCGCGCCCAATGTGACAGTTGGTATGAAAGCGCCGGTTGCGACCGTTGGCGCCGTGTTGCCAAGTGATGACAGTAAAGGTTTCAAAATTAAAAATGGCAACCTACGCGGTGTCGATTCTAACGGTATGCTTTGCGGTGCCTCTGAAATTGATTTAACCGATAGCATCGATGGTCTGCTCGAATTGCCAGCTGATGCACCGATTGGTATGGATATTCGTGAATATTTAGGTTTAGACAATCAAATACTAGATATCTCTATCACCCCAAATCGCGGTGATTGTTTTAGTGTACGCGGTATCGCGCGCGAGATATCAGTGATTAATGACTTGCCGATGCAGCAGCCTGAGATTCCTTCTAACGTGCCAGCTGACGTTAGCGGCACTGAAAATGCTATGCCAGCAGTGACCGTAAGTGCCGTTGAAGCCTGCCCACGCTATTTACTCCAATCAATCATCAACATTGATCGTAGCATTGATACGCCAAAGTGGATGCAAGATGCGCTAGTCCAATCGGGACTGCGCTCGCATAACTTTTTGGTTGACGTGACCAACTATGTATTGATGGAACTCGGTCAACCACTACATGCGTTTGATGCTGATACCATTGAAGGCGATATCGTGGTACGTTTGGCGCAGCCTGCTGAGACCATTACCTTATTAAATGAGCAAACCATTACCTTAACCGGTGATGAGTTGCTCATTGCCGATGATAAAGGTGCATTGGCACTTGCTGGTATCATGGGCGGTCAGCGCAGCAGTGTCACTGATAGTACGACCAATATTGTCCTAGAAAGTGCCTTTTTTAATCCATTAGCTATCGCTGCACGTGCACGCCGTTTTGGTTTGCATACCGATGCCTCACAACGCTTTGAGCGTGGTGTCGATTTTGAGTTACCAGAGTTAGCACTAGCGCGTGCAGTTGATTTGATTACCAGTGTCACGGGCTCTCAAGCTGGGCAAATAGTAAAAGTAGAAAATATCGTGCACTTGCCAACACGTACGCCAATTACTTTGCCAATTAACAAAGTCCGTGAGGTCATTGGTATTGAGATTGAGCCTGCCGTGATGGTGCGTATTTTGACTCAATTAGGCTTTGAGGTAGAGCAGCAAGCAGATAAGCTGATTTGTACGCCGCCATCGTATCGTTTTGATATGAGTATCCGCGAGGACTTGATTGAAGAGATTGCCCGTATTTACGGTTATGATAATATTCCAAGCGTCTTGCCGCATTTGCAAGTCAGTATGGATTATGACGACACGGCGGACTTGACGCACGAGATGAAGCTCGCGCTAGTCGATAATGGCTATATGGAAGCCATTAGCTTTAGCTTTAGTGATGCAAAAATAGAAGCCTTGCTTGATGATAAAGCGCTGGGCGAAGTGTTGGCACTGGCCAATCCTATCTCTAGCGACTTGGCAGTGATGCGCCGTACTTTGCTATCAAGCTTATTGCCTTGTGTGCAATATAACCTCAATCGTCAGCAGCCGCGCGTGCGTTTCTTTGAAACGGGTTTAAGCTTTGTCGGTCAAAGTATTAGCGAGTTGGTACAAACGCCAAGTATTGCGTTGGTTGCTGTCGGCGATGTTTGGGATGAGCAAGCGTATCAAAACCGTGCGCTAGATTTTTATGATCTTAAGCATGATATTGAGCAGTTATTACCTGCGCAAATCGACAGTGCGCGTATCCGCTATGAGCGTAGTGCGCTTGCCTTCTTACATCCTGGTCAAAGTGCTAAGCTCTATATCGATGAGGTATACATCGGTTGGTTGGGTCAACTCCATCCTAATACCGCTAAACAGCTAGACTTGCCAGCGACGTGGGTGGCGCAATTGTCACTGGCGCCATTATTAACCTTGGTACGTGAACAGCACGCTATCACCACGCCAAGCAAATTCCCGCACGTACGCCGCGATATCGCCATCTTAGTCGATAGTGACATCAGCTTACAGACCTTGCAGGCGACGATTCGTGCCGCAGCTGATGAATTGCTGACAGATTTATGGTTATTTGATGTGTATGAAGGCGACAAAGTACCGACTGGTCAACGCTCTTTAGCATTCGCTTTAATATGGCAAGACAAAGCACAGACATTATCTGATGACGCAGTAAAAACGGCGACAGATAAAGTCGTGCAAGCGCTAACTGAACAGCACGCCGCTCAGTTGCGTGATAGCTAAAACCAAGATATAACCATCTAAAACGCTCTATGGCCTCTGCATAAATGAGGCTATGGCGTTTTGCTATTTATAAAAATGATTATCTGATAGAAATTTTCATCCTTAAAAAAGTTAAGTGGTTATTAATAAAGGATTTTCATGCAGACTTTATGAAAAAGATGACAAAAAACCTTTATAATAACTAACATTAATTCTCATACCGCTAAACCATGATATTCGACATCACGACATAGCATAGGAGTCGTACTGTGAGCACCTTAACCAAATCTGACATGATTGAGCATTTGATGAGTCATCTTAACCTGACACGCCAAGAAGGCCGCTGTTTGGTGGAGAATTTTTTTGACGAGTTGTCAGAGAGTTTGATTGATGGCAAAGAGGTCAAGCTGTCAGGCTTTGGCAACTTTGAGCTTAAAGATAAAAACAGCCGTCCTGGGCGCAATCCAAAAACAGGGGAGCCTGTTGCCGTGTCAGCACGCCGCGTCGTCACCTTTAAAACAGGACAGAAGTTTCGCCAACAAGTGGATGAGCGCTTATTTGACTAATAATAATCTCGGCAGTAAGTGAAAATGATGGTTATCACAGTCTATTGAATATATTACTGTGATAACCATCATTTTTTATGTGGCGCTTTTATATCATACTACTTTTTATAAAACATAAATAGTAGACATAAAAAAAGAGAGCATAAGCTCTCTTTTTTACTGCAGTACTTTTATTATGAAAAATAAAAATTACTGAGCTGGTTCTTCAACAACAACTTCGTCAGCAGCGTCAACAGCTGGAGTTTCGCTAGCTACATCAACGCTAGTAGTAGTACCGTCTACAGGTACTTCAGCATCAACTTCGTCAGTAGCAGTAGCCGCTTGTGCATCAGCGATGTCAGCTTCAGCATCAGCTACAGCAGCTTCAGCTTCTGCAGGTACCGCTTCGCCTTCAGCAGCAGCTTCGTTTAGTTCTTCAGAAGCGTCTTGCACTTCTTCTTGCGCGTCAGATAAATCTTCAGCAGCGTTTTCTTTGTTGCTATCACAGGCAGTAAGGCCCATAGTTGCAGTCATGATACCAGCTAGAGCAAGTAATTTAAGTTTCATAGGGTTTCTCCGGAAAAATGAAATGATCAGTAGCAGCAAAAAAGGTTGAATATCCGAGATGTCCCAGAATTCAACTAGTATTAATTACAGCTACTCAGCTTTCACGCATTCTATATGATTTCTTTCTGCATGGAAAGAGGTTGTACAATTAAGTAACAATAAAATTGTAAACCGACTTTTAACTTGCTCATTTAATATACTTTTTAATACAACAAGCCAAATTAATCGACGTATAATCAATGACATCAGGACGTTTTAGCACTTTTTTGATAAAAGGATTTTCTTTAGGATTTTAAGCGTATTTTGAGATTATCGATAGGCTATTTATCAATAAAATTGACATTAAAATAAAGCAAAAATATAGAAGCGATTATGGTTGAAAGCTAGAATATAAAATCAACGGAATGAGTCATATATCTTATAACGTTAATAATCAAATAATAGGGTTTACTACGATAGTGATAGGCATGCTATTGGATTTTTAGGAGAAACATTATGAAGTGGCAAGACAGACGTGGTAGTTCGAATGTGCGCACCACCAGTGGCGGCGGCAAAATGATTGGTGGCGGTATCGGCGGTATTATCATTGCTGGTATTTTATGGCTGGTTTTTGGAGTCAATCCGATGACCGCCTTGCAAACGGGGCAAGTGATTACGGGCGGCGGCAATACGTCTACCCAACCTGCCACTAGTGATGACCGTGATACCCGCTTTGTAAAAGTCGTATTGGCGGATACAGAGGAAGTTTGGCATCAGATATTTAACGAGGCAGGGAGCACTTATAAAGAGCCGTCATTGATTTTATTTAATGGACAGGTCAGCTCAGCTTGCGGCAGTGCCAGCGCCGCCACCGGGCCTTTTTATTGCCCAGGCGATCAGACGGTATATTTGGATACGTCGTTTTTTGTAGAAATGCGGCAAAGTTTGGGTATTACTGGCGATGAACAAGGTTCAGGCGATAGTGAAAATCAAGGTAAAGCGGGAGACTTTGCGCAAGCCTATGTCATCTCTCATGAGGTCGGTCACCACGTGCAGACTTTGCTTGGTATTACTCAGCAAGTCAATGAAGCCAGTCGTCAAGTAACACGCGCGCAGGCTAACAGGTTATCCGTCATGCAAGAGTTACAAGCCGATTGTTTTGCAGGTGTCTGGGCGCAGCGCAATCAAGAGCGTGTACAGTTCTTGGAAGCGGGCGATATTGATGAAGCCATCAATGCTGCCAGTCAAATCGGTGATGACCGTTTAGCGCGTGCCGGCGGCGGCGCTGTGGTACCAGATAATTTCACTCATGGCACCAGTCAACAGCGCGTGCAGTGGTTTACCCGTGGTTTAGAGAGCGGTAATGTGGAAGCGTGCGATACTTTTAGCGGCGCGTTATAGAGTTCGTTTTGTGTTATAAAAATATTTGGGTATTGCTTACCCTATAAACGTAAAAAAGCCTGCAAATCCATTGCAGGCTTTTTTCTTGCTAACTTTTTAATAGTCAGCTATCTTTTTTCAATACTCATGTAATCTATCATCTTAATTAAGATAATGATTTAATCATAGCTAACGAATAGTGATTAACGAGTTTGGTCAAGGATATAAGCACCTGCGCCGCCGATTGCTGCGCCGCCGATTGCACCGCGAGCGATATCTTTACTATCGCCGCCACTTCTGATCAAAGCGCCCGCTGCTGCGCCTGCTGCTGCACCTTTAGCAGTGTTGCTTAAGCCACTGTTATAACCATAACCATTGTTAGCACAACCGCCCATCATCAAAGCTGAGCTTGCAATCGCAGTTAGTGCAAAAGTTTTAGCAAATTTCATGGTATCACCTATTAAGTTGTCAAATTTGAAATCCAATATACAGGATGTATCTAAATATGTCTGTACTACTTTTAATAATAGCTTGTTTGTCTCTATCAAGCCGTAGTAGAAACGCTAAGCTTTGCAAATATACGGTAAATTATGTTACTTCGCTGTATCATTGGTAGGGGTTTTGCTTATAGTTATTGTATTTATAATGATAGTCCGCTAACTGTTTTTTGCAATTGCGTAATTGCAAAACCAAAAAGACCACATAAAGTGGTCTTTTTTAATCTATAAGTCATGCTATCGGTCTAGTTTTGTGACTTACGTTTCATTTGCTCAAAGAATTCATCATTGGTTTTGGCTTCTTTTAAACGATCAAGCAAAAACTCAGTCGCTTGCACGCCATCCATCGGTTGTAACAGTTTACGCAATATCCAAACTTTACGTAGTTTATCTTCATCAAGTAGGCGCTCTTCGCGGCGGGTACCGGATTTTTTGATATTAATCGCAGGGAAGACGCGTTTTTCGGCTAAGTCACGCTCAAGGGTAATTTCTTGGTTACCCGTACCTTTAAACTCTTCAAAGATAACACTGTCCATTTTACTACCTGTATCAATCAAGGCACTGGCAATGATGGTTAAGCTGCCGCCTTCTTCGACGTTACGCGCCGCGCCAAAAAAGCGTTTTGGACGTTCTAACGCGTTAGCATCCAAACCACCGGTCAATACTTTACCCGATGATGGAATAACAGTGTTGTAAGCACGGGCAAGACGGGTGATAGAGTCAAGCAAAATAACCACGTCTTGCTTATGCTCGACCAGACGTTTAGCTTTTTCGATGACCATTTCGGCGACTTGGACATGGCGCTGCGGTGGCTCATCAAAGGTTGAGGCAACGACTTCACCGCGCACGGTGCGTTCCATCTCGGTTACTTCTTCTGGACGCTCATCAATGAGCAAGACGATAAGGTAGCATTCAGGATTATTGCGGGTGATAGACTGAGCAATAGATTGCAAGAGCATGGTTTTACCGGCTTTTGGCGGTGCAACGATAATCGAGCGCTGTCCTTTACCAATCGGGGCAATCAGGTCGATGATACGACCAGTCAAATCTTCAGTCGTACCATTACCAAGCTCTAGCTTTAATTGCTCAGTTGGAAATAATGGCGTTAAGTTCTCAAAAATCAGCTTATGACGCGAGCGATCTGGGGTATCAAAGTTGATTTCACCAACTTTTAGTAGCGCAAAATAACGCTCAGAATCCTTTGGCGGACGAATGGTGCCCGCGATACTGTCGCCCGTCTTGAGACTAAAACGGCGAATTTGGCTCGGACTGACATAAATGTCGTCAGGGCCTGCTAAATAAGAGCCCTCTGATGAGCGTAAAAAGCCAAAACCATCAGGAAGTACCTCAAGCACACCGTCGCCGTAGATGGCTTCGCCGTTACGGGCATGGGTTTTTAAGATAGCAAAGATAATGTCTTGTTTACGGCTACGCGCCATATTATCAAGGCCCATTTCTTTGGCGATGGCCAATAGCTCAGCGATTGATTTTTTCTTTAGTTCAGTAAGATTCATAGATAGGTCATTAGCAGTTGATCAGATGAGAGATGCCATTATCAGCACAAATCACGACAAGGATTAAACAAAGGGTGTAGGGCGATAGAGGGTATATACACAGGGCTTGGGGCTTATGTAGGATTTGTTTTACGTGCCAGCTTATAAACGCCTTGCAAGACAGTCGGGCAGGTTTATAAAAAGTGAAGATAAAGAAGTCTACATAAGAGTCTGCGTCAAAAACTCAATATCAGTAATTGTGTTTAGTCATTGCGTTCAGTAGTGGTGTTTTATAATGACGATTGTGTTTTTGTTGATAAACACGAGGAGAATAGCGACAAGACACTTAGGAAAATGATTAGTTTTCTCTTGTCAGCAGACTATACGGCGTTCAAGACAGCGTTGTCAATAATTTTTGCTAAAAAAGCTATAATATCCAGCTTTTTGCTCAGAAAAGCAGCAAAAAAGCCATTAGCTCAAAAAGATAATGGCTTTTTCAATACGTACTTTATAAATAGCATAGCGCATTCTTTAAAATCGCTATTTTTAACAAACACCTTTAGCGATTATTAGAGGGCGTTTATTAACTGTACTTATAGATGTTTATCTAATACTTTAGCAAGTTCAGCTTTTGGCTGTAAGCCCATGACTGAATCGACTTTTTCGCCATCTTTAAAGACAAATAGCGTTGGGATGTTGCGGATACCAAAACGGCTCGCTGCTTGCGGGTTGTTATCGACGTCGACTTTAACGATTTTGACTTTACCTTGGTACTCGCTCGCCAAATCTTCTAAAATAGGTGCAATGGCTTTACAAGGACCACACCAAGTTGCCCAAAAGTCTACTAGCACTGGCATATCAGATTGTAGAACGTCTTGGTCGAAGTTTGCATCAGTGGTATTAACAATAAGGTCTGACATAATTTATCTCTCTTGTTTTATTATTTCTATCACCAGTCATCATACAATACGGCTGTCATATTCGAGCGATGAGTGGTTAAAGAATGGTTGGGAGGTGGTGAAAATCTGCCATTATATTAACATGTTTGCTCAAAGTTGACAGATGCAGGCGGGTTAAAATGTTTAACTATTACTATTAGCACAATAAATCGACACATAATGACACAGGTTATGTTTTATCTGTCACCCTAATCTCTTGCGGGCATTATTCTACATCTAGCATGTTTACCGTGTAGCGCCGTTAATATTTCTAAACCCTAATATCATTTATTGCCTTATTAGAATAATCTATTTTTAGACCACCAACCTTTTGATATAAGTAGCCCATTTTTATGCCTTTTACCGATGAAGCAATAAACGCCTTAAACGCTCAAGAAAATGCCTATCCTCTTGCGTTTTTCCAAAAATTTGCCCAAGACATTACTGTCTATGAAGACGATGATATTTGGGTTGTTGATAAGCCCGCCGGACTGTTAAGCGTCGATGGTAAAAGCCTTAAGGTAAGTTTATTGGCACGGCTCGAGCGCGCCAATCCGGCGGTAAAATTGATTCATCGTTTAGATATGGATACTTCAGGGCTACTAATTTTTGCCAAGAATGCCGCCGCACAAAGCCATATTAGTAAGCAATTCATCGACCGCCTGCCGCAAAAAAGCTATCAAGCGCGCGTCTTTGGGGCGTGGCAGCGTGTCGGTGCCAAAGGCGAGATATCAGTGCCAGTACGCTATGAGCCCACGACCAAACCGCGGCATATCGTTGACTATGATTGGTCAAAACATGCATTGACATTGTATGAAGTATTGGCGCATGAAGAATGCAATGGTCAGGTCGTCACCCGCGTGCTGTTAAAGCCCGTGACCGGACGCAGTCATCAGCTGCGCGTGCATATGGTACACGTCGGTCATGTGATGATTGGCGACCCAATCTATGCTGAAGGTGATGCCTTAACGATTGCGCCGAGGCTTAATTTACATGCCCAGCATTTGCGCCTCAAGCATCCGACGCTTGGTGCTTGGATGGATTGGGAAAGCCCATGCCCTTTTTAACCATTCCTCTTTAACAACTTTTTTGATCAGCTTATTTTAAAAAGCTTTTTTAAATAAATCATGCAAAACAAGGATCGTATTATGCTTGATATCAATACCGCTAAACAGACGCTTAAACAGCGCTTTAAACCTAAATCGTCGTCATCTACCTCAAAGACGCCCGTCGATTGCGAGGTGCTGATTATTGGCGCAGGGATTGCCGGTATCGGTATGGCGTGTCGATTGCAGCAGCAAAAGCACAAAGGGCTGTTTGGGCAGAAAAGCCCAAGTCGCTTAAAACAGCGAGCCACAAGAAAGCGGCAAAAAACTAGCCAGCGCTTTGTGGTATTAGAAAAACGCGCAGACTTGGGCGGTACTTGGGATTTGTTTACATATCCTGGTATTCGTTCCGATTCTGATGCTTTGACCTTTGGCTATAGCTTTCGTCCATGGTTGGACCATCGGGTATTGGCAAAAGGCGATGATATTAAAAACTATATTGCCGATACCGCGCGTGTGTTTGGCGTCTCTGAGCACATTCGCTATCAGCATGAGGTGCAACAACTGTCTTGGTCAAGCCATAGTCAGCAGTGGACGGCAACGGTAAAAAACCATGTAAGCGGCGAGGTATTTGCCTTAACGGCAAAGTTTGTCGTCGGTGCTACAGGCTACTATGATTATGAGCAAGGTTATCGCCCGCATTTTGAAAACGAAGCAGATTTCCAAGGTGAAATCATCCATCCGCAGCATTGGCAAAACGTCAATTATGACGATAAAAAAGTGGTCATAATCGGTAGCGGTGCCACCGCGATGACGCTACTGCCCGCTATGGTCGATGAAGAAAGCGAGCAGTGCGCGCAGCACGTCACTATGCTACAACGCTCGCCGACCTATGTAGCAAGTGTACCGGGCGATGATTATGCGCTTGATTGGCTGGCAGGTAAATTTTCGCCGTTATCAAAAACGCAAGCTTATAAGCTACTGCGCGCGCGTAATGTGTTGATGCAACAAGGGACGTATCGAGCGGCAGTTTTTGCGCCCAAGGTGATAAAAGCCTTATTAAAGCGTAGTGTTAAAACCGAGTTAAAGGGCAGCGGAGTTGATATTGCGCATTTTATGCCTACTTATAATCCGTGGGATGAGCGGCTTTGTGCCGTGCCAGACAGCGATTTGTTTAAGGCATTACATGGCAAGCACGCTGCCGTCGTGACTGATCAAATTAGCCACTTTACCAAAACTGGCATCATGCTTGATTCTGGTAAACACCTTGACGCTGATATTGTTGTGACCGCAACGGGGCTAAAGCTGCAAATGCTTGGCGGCGCGAAACTATATATCGATGGACAGGCAATTGATATTGGCAAACGCATGACGTATAAGGCGGTGATGATTGAAGGTGTACCAAATATGGTGGCGCTATTTGGTTATACCAATGCGTCGTGGACGCTCAAAATCGATTTGGCTTGTCAGTATGTGCTGCGCTTGCTCAACCATATGCACAAGCACGGTTATCAGGTGGCAGTGCCACACGCAAAAACTGCGCATAGCGAGGCGCATACGCAGCCAGATACGGTCATGGGCGCGCTAACGGCAGGCTACGTGCAGCGCGCGCAACACGAATTACCGAAACAAGGCGATATTTATCCTTGGCGAGTCACCAATAATTATCTGAGTGACCGCGTGATGCTTAAATACCGTAAAGTAAAAGACGACTGGTTACGCTTTAGTCGTTAAGTGTTATTAGTGGTTGTCTTTTAATGCTTATCGATAAATTCTGAGACTTGTTTGCTTAAGATTTGCCATAAGGTTTCTTGCGCGCTTTTGCTGCCCCAAGCGTTATGTGGGCTAAATATCACCCGAGGATGATTAGAAAGGGTTAATAAAGGGTCGTCTTTGACAATCGGCTCTTGCTCAAATACATCGGTGGCATAACCAATAATTTGCTCGTTGTTAATGGCATCGCTCAGCGCTTGGCTGTCGACAATACCACCACGAGCGACATTAACAATTAGTGGCTGCTTAGCCATTTTTGCTAAGGTGTCTTTATTAATTATGTGCTTGGTTTGCTCGTTTAATGGGCAATGTAAGCTCAATACATCAGACTGCGCAAGTACCTCATCGAACGCCGTATAATCCTCATTACGCGGCGTACGCCCTTGATGCTCCGCCCACAATACCGTCATCCCAAAAGCACGGGCGATGTCGGTGACACGTTTACCGATAGTGCCAACACCAATAATACCAAGCGTCTTATCTTCCAAATCTATCAGTGGAATATCAAGTAAGCAGAAATTACCATCATCTTGCCACGTACCGTCCGCAACTTTTTCATGATAATAGATGCCTGCGCGCATGGCCGTTAGCATCAGCATAAAGGTATGCTCGGGCACGCTTTTGACCGCGTAACCTGCGACGTTATATAGCGCAACATTGTGCTTAGCGCAGGCATCTTGATCGACGTTGTTCATACCTGTTGCGGTCAGTTGGATAAGCTTAAGTTTCGGCAGATTGGCAATGACGTCAGCGCTGATTTGGACTTTATTGGTAAAAATGATATCAGCATTTTGACAGCGCTCAATAATCAGCTCTTGAGGTGTATCGTCGTAAGTAATATAGTCGGTAACGCCAACGGGTGCTGGCAAGTCGACATTATCAGAAAAAGTACCTTTGTCTAAAAAAACCGCTTGCATGATGATTCCTTATTTCATTGTTATTTTAAATAGATGACATTTTAAATAGAGTACGTTTTAAATGGGCTTGCATTTTAAATAGGCTGACAGAGTTATCCGCTTAATGTAACACGTTGCAGGGTTTAGTCAAAAAGCGTGTCAAAAAGCGTACAGTAAAAAACCTCTACTTCAATTGAAATAGAGGTTTTATTTTATGGAACAGTCGTTTTTACGCTTATAAAGAGAAGCGCTTACGCAATTTACCAATCAGACTACGTACGCGACTGCTTAAATCGATACGCACGTCGTTTTCAGGGTCATGCTCAACTTCATAACGCTTAACCAATTCAGGGCTGGCTTTTAATTTTGTATGATGCTGAAAGGCACGGTTGACGCTAATCTCAAGGAGGCTGGCGCGCATTGGTTTTGGTAAGCAGCGATAGACCTGACCTTTATTAATCAAGTCAATCAACAAGCCTGCATCTTGGAATTCAGTCTGTACTAAAACCACCAAGTGCGGCGCATCTTGTTTTAAGGTAAAGATAATTGGCGCGATATTTTCGCCGCTGACATTGATGTCGGTAATACACACGCCGATATCTTCATTGGCCAAATAATCGTAAGCTTCTTCTAAGCCTTCTGCGTGCAGGACTTTATAGCTATGCGAGAACTGCTTGCTTATTTGCTCAATCAGCTCGTCGGTTTCATCGATGACCAACAGTGTCTGCTTTTTACCCGAGCTATCAAATTGCTCCGCGTCCTCATCTGGATTATAAGTCAACGCGATTTCGGTAGCGCGGCCAACGACCGCAAGTAGTTCCTCAGATTTACAAGGTTTGGTCAAATAACGATAAATCTCCCCATCGTTAATAGAGCCAATAATCGCGTTTAAATCAGCATAACCGGTCAATAAAATCCGCATGGTAGACGGCGAGACTTCTTTGACTTCGCGCAAGATATCGACACCCACGCGCTCGGGCATACGTTGGTCACTGACCGCTACGTGTACATGGTTATTTTTGATATAGTCGATATACTCAGTCGGGTCGGTGGTGATAAACACGTCATGCGTTTTACGAAACAGCAGTTTCATCGAACGTAAAATACGTTGTTCATCGTCGATAAACGCCAACTTCGGTTTCGCTTCAGACCCTAGCTCAGCACCAGAGGTTTCCATTTCATGGTCAAATTCATTCATGATGATATCCTTATGATAAATAATAATACGATAGTTTTATATAATCATTTAAATAGCAATTGAGCTCACAACAAAACGAACACCAGAACCTAGCATTTATGCTGCTAGGCTTTGTTCGGTTAAATCATTATCAATCGGTAGCGTTAAGGTAAAGGTAGTGCCAACGCCTTCGGTTGAAACCGCTTTAATGTCGCCATTATGCTGCTCCATAATCTGCTGACTGATGGCCATCCCAAGACCGGTTCCTTCGCCCGCGCCCTTAGTGGTAAAGAACGGCTCAAAGATTTGGTTAAGTACCTCGGCGCTCATGCCTTTACCATTGTCGCTGACATCGATATAGACATGACTGTCATCGGCGCGCGTTCGCACTTCGATTTTGCCATCTGGTTTTTCGCCCATGGCTTGCGCGGCGTTATTAAGCAAGTTCACTAGCACCTGATTAATCTGTGACGGCGAGCATTTAATTTCAGGCGTCGGCGCAAAATCAGTGACAATCTCTTGATGTCTGATAGAGTTGCCAGCGATTTTCAATGACGCTTCGATACATTCGCGCACATCGATGGTTTTCACTTTTGACTCATCAAGACGGGCAAAGTTACGTAGGTTTAGGACCATCTCGGTGATTTGCTCGACACCAAAGAGTGAGTCTTTAATCAGCTCTTTAAGCTCAGTGGACAAATCATCTTCTTGGATTTCATCCGACGCACGGACGATATCAGCCAATAACTTATCAATTTTGCCATCAGTAGCGGCATCAGTTTTAGCGGCTTTTAACCCTTGTACCAACTCAATCAACTCTTCGTATTGCTCAGTCAACTGACCGATAATCTCAAGGTTGTTTTGCACATAAGATAATGGCGTATTAACCTCATGAGCGACGCCCGCCACCATTTGACCCAAGGTTGCCATTTTTTCTGAACGGATCAATTGCAGCTGAGAGTTTTTCAGCTCTTTTAGCGTCTCTTGTAGCTCAGCGGTACGCTCTTCAACTTTAATCTCTAGCTGCTGATTAATATTGGCAAGCTTACCTTCGTTAGATTGGATACGGTCTAGGAGGTCATTAATAGAGCCGTTTACCAGCCCAATCTCGTTGCGACCTTCGGCGAATTTAACCTCACTTAGCTTATTGTATTGCTTATCATTAATCAGGTTTTCCGCTTGCGCGATTTTATCGGTGGTTTCTTTTAACGGTTTAAACGCTAAATAAGTGAGCATAAAGTAAATCAAACCCGCGGTGATAAGTAGCGCGAGGGCAATCCAGTTAATCAGATTTTTACTTAGATTGTCAGCGATGGCGTTAATTTCAGCATCAGGCTGGACGACGATAAGTTTCCAATAAGTCTCAGGAATCTCAAATACGTACGCTTGGCTGCCGTTATAATAGCTGTCTTTTTCTAACTCAAAGCTCTGCAATAAGCGGCTGTCCATCGCGTTTTGCTTATTTTCACCGTTGTTTAGATAAGCGGCGTAGTTGACGAGATAATAGCCTTTTGACGTACCGGTTTCGGCTTTATCAAGCGTGGTCAATACTTGCTGAACTTGCGGCGATACGCTAGCGGCAACGCGCTCGATGGTTTCGTTACGCTGCGTCTCCAAGAAGTTTAGTACCGGATTCCAAGCAGGGTCAGCGTTGATAACTTGTTTGATATCAAGCGGTGTACCGGTGGCTTCGTCGATATAGCTTAAGCGCTCAGGATTAGAGGAGGCGATAACTTTGTCACTGTTATCGAGCAGTAAAATATAACCTGAGCCTGAGCTTTCGCTGAGCTTAACGATGTTTTCTTGCAGCTGGTTGAGGGTAAAGTTGACGGTACTGGCACCCCAGAACTGGTTGTCACGCTCGATGGCGACACCGCAACTCATCGCCAGCTCGCCTTTGGTTTGGCTGGCGCGGACATGGTTCCAAATACAGCTTTCAGGTTTAAGCAATTTCAAAACGCTAAACCAGTCTTCTTGATAATAAGGATTGGCAGGGTTTGGGTCGCTGAGTACCGCTTGATAATCGCCGTTTTGACGCACCATCAAAAATGGATGGGTGGCGGTATTGGCGCCCAGTGCGCCTTTTTCTGGCCAAATGCCGCCACTACCTAATAAGTTATAATCGCGCTTATCAAAAGCATTGGCGGTACTGGCTTGCAAAATCGCTTCTTGTGGCGGCAAAGTCTGCGCGCTTTGCTGCAATAACAGGGCACTGCGCATCACGCGATTGATATCGGCTGAGATACTATTGACCGCGGTATTACCACGCTCAGCGACCAGTTTTGCCGATTCAAGGCGAATTTTTTCATGACCTTCTTTATCAACAACATACACAACAACGGCTAGTACGACCACAAAAGCCATAAATAGAATGGTCGTCACTTGGGTACTGACTTGGTTAAAAAAGCCAACTTTTTTGGAGGCACTCATGAGGGGATTGTCCTTGGATAAACGTGACCACAAAGCAGACTGTCTATACAGACTACTGATGCTATTTGCTGTGAGCAATCGATGATGTGGTGATACGTAAGCCTTACGAAAATGGGATTTGAGTATTGGGGCAAAGTTTTTAAAATTATCACTCAGTTAAATATCTAGATATATAACTAGTATTAAAGTATTTACGGTTAATTCATAACTTAAACGACTATGAAAAACACTATTTGGCTTACTTAACGGTCTTAAAAAGGACGGTATTAAGTAGGAGGTTGCCGAAATTTTGTGTTTTAAGACTTGATAGTTAAATTTTTTGAATAAATTTTTTATATCATTTGGAAAATCTAAAAGGGGGTAATGGGTAACATAGCTTCAATAACAATAAGAAATGTTAAATTGCATATATTAACAATATAGAAACAATTTTATGATAACAATGTTTAGCGCATAGTAGCGAGCCTTTTTCTTTACTTGTGAGTCGTTATATATGGATTTCTAAAAAGTTACTTAAGCGCAGTATTGCAATATTCTTGCCAAACAATTGCAATAATCTTGCCAAAAAGTGCTCTTGAAAAGTCAAGTTAACGCACTCATCTAGGCGCTAACGTTATATAATGGTCTGTTTTATCCATCGACCTAGCTGACAAGTTGGGCGTTGCTGATAGCTTCAATGACCAGCAACTTATTAATGAGTTTGAGCTATTAATTGACTAAATCCTTGCGTGATTGTTTGTATGATTGTGGCTTGATTCATTAACTATCTATTTTCTTATCATCTGAGTACAAAAGACATCGCCTTATGACTATCTCTATCGCTTCATTGCACAGCACCGAATTTGCCGTTGGTCAACGTTATTTATCTGATACGGAGTCTGAGCTTGGCTTGGGTGTGGTCATCGACGTCGATGACCGCTGTGTACATATCTTATTTCCGCAAAGTGAAGAGACCCGCGTCTACGCCAAAAATTCTGCGCCGTTATCGCGCGTGGTGTTCAAAGAAGGTGATAGTATTTCTGACCAAGCCGGTAATAGCTATACCGTAACCGCGGTCGAAGAAGTGATGGGCGTGCTCAAATACAGTGTTGATGAGCATGAGCGCGGCATTATGGAAACCCGTTTGGCGGCTAATATCACGCTGGCTAAGCCGCTTGAGCGTTTGCTGGCTGGTCGTATTGAGCGCGGGGATTGGTATGAGCTGCGTCAAGATATCTTGCGTATGCAATCAGCGCTAGCGGGTCATCCGCTCAAAGGCTTGATGGGCGCACGCGTCGATATTATTGAGCATCAGCTGTATATTGCCCATGAAGTTGGCAAACGCATCGCCCCGCGTGTCTTGCTTGCTGACGAAGTTGGCTTGGGTAAAACCATTGAAGCAGGTTTAATTATTCATCAGCAGCTATTAACTGGTAAAGCTGAGCGCGTCCTAATTCTTGTACCAGACAGTTTGCAGTATCAGTGGATGATTGAGCTGCGTCGCCGTTTTAACCTAAACTTTGCCTTGTTTGATTTGGTACGTACCGCTGCGATTAAAGAACACGACCCTGAGCAAAACGTCTTTACGACCGAGCAATGTATCATTGCCGGCATGGACTTATTGCTTGACCATCCAGATTTGTACGATCAAGCGATGGAAGCGGGTTTTGATTTATTGGTCGTCGATGAAGCGCATCACCTGCATTGGGATGAAGCACAAGGCGGCAATGATAAATATGACCTCATTGCTGACTTTGCCGAAGAGACACCGGGTGTCATGCTATTAACGGCAACACCTGAGCAGCTTGGCGCCCAAAGCCACTTTGCCCGTCTGCGTTTATTAGACCCCGATCGCTTTGATGACCTTGATGAATTTATCGATAGCCAAGAAGCCTTTGCCGAAACTGCCGCTGTTGCCAGTGTCTTAATCGAAGATAAACCATTAAGCAACGGTCAAATCACGGCATTAAGTCATCTGCTTTCTATTAGTATCGATGAATTAGTAAACATTAATGACGACGAAAAACTGCGTACTTATGCGCTCAATGAACTCCTTGACCGTCATGGTACGGGGCGTATTTTATTCCGTAATACCCGTGAGAGTGTCAAAGGTTTTTATGGTCGTAGCAGCCAGCCGTATCCGTTGCCGCTACCTGAAGCATGGGTAGATAGCTATCAAACCAAGGGTAAATTGCGCGAGCAGCTTTGGGGCGAAGAAAATCAACCCGATGGCGGCTGGCTAGAGGATGATCCGCGGGTGCCGTGGTTGATTGATATTTTGAAGGGTGAGCTTAAGCATAAAAAAGTATTGTTGATTGCTCGTAGTGGGGCGACGGTTGAAAGTTTAGAGGCGGTATTGCGTCTACATGCTGGTATTAAAACCGCTATCTTTACTGAGCAGATGACCTTACTTGAGCGTGACCAAGCGGCGGCGTTTTTCGCCGACTTAGAAGGCGCGCAGATATTACTCTGCTCAGAGATTGGCTCAGAAGGTCGCAACTTCCAGTTTGCAAGCCAGCTGATATTGTGGGACCTGCCTGCCAATCCAGATACGTTAGAGCAGCGTATCGGTCGCCTAGACCGTATCGGACAGACACAACAAATTATGCTGCACGTTCCTTATGTACAAGGAACGGCGCAAGAGCGACTGTACCGCTGGTATAACGACGCGCTCAATATGTTTAATCAGATTTCTCCAACGGCGCAAAGCGTACAAGAGCAATATATCCAAGAGTTGAAACCGCTGCTTGAAGGCGCGGATACCGACGCTAACCGCACCACTTTGCAGGATATTATCGAAAAAGCACAGCAAACGCGCTTGGGACTCGAAGCACAGCTACAAGCTGGTCGCGATCGCTTACTTGAGTACAACTCATGCCGTCCGCGCGTTGCTGGGCGTATTGCCGATGCCATGCATGATTTTGATAAACATAATCTATTGCCGCAATTTATCGAGCGCTTCTTTGCTTCCGCCAATATCGACCACAATATCCAGCGCGATGGTTCATGGGTGATTGCGCCGATTGATAGCACGGAAATTAGCGATTATATCGACGGTCTGCCGCTCGGTGACGAAGATGGTATGACGCTGACCTTTGAGCGCAAGCAAGCGCTGCAGCGCGAAGATATCGAATTTATCACCCATGAGCATCCATTGATGCGCGCGATTTATGAGCTAGCAAGTACCAGCACTTTTGGGAATACTACCGTTGCGATGCTCAAGAGTGCCGCTGTTCCCCAAGGTATGGTGCTGCTAGAAGTGAATTTCCGCGTTGAAGCAATTGCGCCAAGATTGCTTAATCTGCCTGCTACCTTGCCGACGCAAAATATTCGTGTGTTTATCAGTGAGCAGGGCAGTGATTTATCCGCGCGTATTAGCAGCGATATGATTATGCCGCATATCGAGCGCTTGGATAAAAACCGCGCTCGCCAAGTGATTAAGGTACGTGGCGATGTGATTGAGCAGCGTTATTATGAAGCCGAAGATATTGCCCGTCAGCAGCTAGAAGACATTGGTGAACAGGCAAGCGCGCGCTTTAGCCAGCAGTGGTCACGTGAAATCAAACGCCTAAAGCATCTGCAAACGATTAACCCTAACGTGCGCCCAGAAGAGATTGAACGCCTAGAGCAACTAAAAGCCCAAGGCGAGCAAGCACTAGGCAATTTATCGCTGGTACCAGACTCTATTCGCGTGCTGGTCGCTGTAAAACCATAATATAAAGTCAAATAAAAAACGAGGTGTCTCATCATCTCGTTTTTTATTTATGTTTGTGAGCTTAGATGCTGCTTGTTTAGACAGCTACTTGTTTAGATAATTACTTGCTCATGATTGTTAAGCTAATAAAGCGTTAAACCGACTCGTAAGGCGGCGACTGCCTAGTCAAAATCTTTAATATTCGCTAAGATGATTGGCTTTTCGCTTTATAATGAGTGATTGCTAATCATTTTACTGGCTATTTATTTGGCGTTCTCAGCGTTATGTGGGTGTTTATCGCAAACTATAATAGTCATGCCATAACAGTTTTAAAATGAACCTACTATATATATTATTTTAAATTAAAACGCCGCATTGGCTTAAGCCATATCGTATTGATACGCTTGACCCTTGAGTGCTTATATCTCAATGCTTGGCGTGATTGATCAAAATAAGGAAACCTATCGTCATGTCTGATTATCCGCAACTGATCGATGAGCTGCTTGCTACCGTGGCGCTTATTGAAGTCAGCCCTGATGTTTTTGAAGGTAAAAGCCACGACTATGTGGGCAGTCGTATTTTTGGCGGGCAAGTGCTGGCGCAAGCGATTATGGCAGCGGCGCATACACTGGATAAAGATAAGCCATGTCATTCGCTGCATGGTTATTTTTTGCGCGGTGGCGATATCAATCAGCCGGTAATTTACCAAGTACGCCGCCTGCGTGATGGTCGCAGTCTGTCAGCACGTGAAGTCACGGCAATTCAGTATAAAGAAGTGCGCGGTAAAGCGCCTGTCGAGCAAGTGATATTTTCGATGATTGCTTCGTTCTCACCGATGGAAGAGGGCTTGGAATATCAAGAAGATATGCCCGTGTATCCGCCGCCAGAAGACTTGCTTGATGAGCAAGATTTAAAAGAGCAGTATGTTGGAAAGGTTCCTGATGCCCTAAAAGCGCGTTTTATGCGTCATCGTCATGTCGAGATTAAACCGATTAAGCCGCGTGATCCGATTCATCCAGAACCGATGAAACCCAAGCAAGCAAACTGGCTGCGTATCCGTGAGCTTGGAAAGCAGCCTGTGGCCATTCAGCAAGCACTATTGGCGTTTTCGTCTGATTTTTACTTGGTCGGTACGGGGCTGATGTCACATGGGGTCAGCTTTATGACCAGTGGTTTGCAAGCGGCGAGTATTGATCACTCGATGCATTTTCATCGTGATTTTGATTTAAATAATTGGCTGCTATATGACATGTGGAGCGACACGACCTCTAATGCCAAAGGCTTAAATCACGGTCAGTTTTGGCAAGATGGTCGATTGGTCGCAACGGTACAACAAGAAGGCCTGATGCGTTTGCGGGTGCCCAAATCTTAAGTTTTGTCTTAGTTTTTTGTATGTTATAAATGAAAAAAGCGACTCAGAATATATTTTGAGTCGCTTTTTTTTATAAAGGTTACTTAGTCGCCCTAACTTAGGCTTCCAAGATCTTTACCATTGCTCGTGGTAATCCAAGTGTTGCCTGCGCATCACTCGCATTTAACCAGTTAATATTAATTTCTGCCGCTTGCAAGGCTTTGGTCAAATCAGCCGTTTGCTCATTAGTTAAAGTCAGTGATTGCGGCGTTAAATACCAATGGAAATGGGTTAAGGAGTGTTTGATAGGCGCCTCATCAAGTAAGGTTTTATTAATGGGCGCGACTGCTAAATTACGCTTATCTAGCCATTCATTGATAATTTGCTCAGCAGTGGTAAATTCTGTTTCATAGACTTTTTCATAGTTTTTTTTATTACTAGCAACTTTTAATAATTTATCATCGCTGGCTCCTAAATTTTTAGCAGTTGTTTTGCCACTTACTTTACCGTCAATTTTCTCTACAAATTGCAAAGGCAAACTCCATAGTCCGCCCCAAATACCATTGTCAGGACGCTGTAGCCACAGTATTTTGCCGTCCGTATCTTTAATTAATAATGCATTGCTAACTTTGCTGGGTTTGGGCTGTTTTTTGGCCTTGACTGGATAATCGGTTTCGCGACCCTGCGCATGGGCTAAGCAATCATCTTGTAATGGGCACAATAGACAAGCAGGTTTGCTACGCGTACATAAGGTTGCACCCATATCCATCATGGCTTGCGCAAACAATCCTGAGTTCTCTCTTGGTGTTAAACGCTCCGCCAATGCCCACAGCTCTTTGGTAGTAACAGACTTGGTAATATCACCATCGATAGCCGCCCAGCGGGTGAGAACGCGTTTGACATTACCATCACAGATCACGCCATAACGATGTAGCCCCATTGCCATAATCGCCCCAGCGGTCGAAGGGCCAACGCCAGAAATCGCTTCCCAACCTGCTAGTGTCTGCGGGAAGTCGTCCGTTTCATTGATAACCTCAACCAACTGCTTCGCGCCTTTGTGCAAATTACGCGCGCGCGCATAGTAGCCAAGTCCCGCCCAGTGTTCCGCCACCATATCCCATTCTGCTGCGGCTAAATCTTGCACCGTCGGAAACGACGCCATAAAGCGGGCAAAGTAGGGCAGCACTGTCATTACTTGCGTTTGCTGGAGCATGACTTCTGATAGCCAAACGATATAAGGATTGGGCGTATCGGTTTGGTGCTGTTGCCACGGCAGATCGTGGCGACCGTTTTCAGCGAACCAATCGAGCAGGCGGGGAGCGAATGAATCCAGAGAAGTTAATGACTGAGAAAATTGAGTAGGCAAGAGTATTCCTTGTAAATTGAACAGGGATATATAACGTTTGGGACAAACAGTGTTTATGGGTGTAATACGATTGATACAAGACAATAGTAGATGAGCTTCGTTTTCAGTATCGGGGAATGAAAATCAAGGAATGGAGCTATAATTCACTGTCTTGTTTGCCAAGTAAATTTTGAGTAAACCTTCAGATAAGTTAAAGGTAAATAATAGAATATAACAGGTGCGCTAGGCGCACCCTACAACTTTATCTAAGTTCGATCTACTTCCGATTCTTCCGCGTTTTTAAACGACGTAAACGTTTTTCTTCTTCTTTAGCGATTCTTTTCTCTTCGGCTGCGACTCGTTGTTCAGCGACCACAATTTCTTCAGCTTCAGTCATTTCTGGCGTCTCGAGGGTAATATTTCCAAGCTTGCCGCTACGTAACTCGTTAATCAAAATCTCAGACATGCGGTAGGTATCGACTTGATTGCCCGCGCGTACGCAGCCGCGATTACGTCCCGCCACTTCGAAAAACTCCCAATCGGTCTTGGGTAATTCTTCAATCTTATAGCGGGTTTTTAGCAGTTCAGGATAGGCTTGCATGAGATACTCAGCGGTATAACTGGCCACATCGGCGAAGTCAAACGCCGTATCACGAATACCGCCGGTCGCCGCCAAGCGATAGCCAGAGTTTTCGTTTTCAACCTTTGGCCACAGCATGCCAGGCGTGTCATAGAGCATGATGTCATCGTCAAGCTTGATCAGCTGCTGTGACTTGGTCACCGCTGGCTCATCACCGGTTCTAGCTACCGCGCGCCCCGCTAAGGTATTAATCAAGGTTGATTTACCAACGTTTGGAATACCCATAATCATGGCTTTGATTTGACGTCCCGTCCCGACTTTATTGGGTACGAGGGATTTGCATATTGCAATGATACGCTTGACGTCATCGGCTTTGTTATTGTCGCAAGCGATAGCTTTAACGCCGTCTTGTTGTTCAAGATATTCCATCCACGCTTTGGTCAATTCAGGATCAGCGAGATCGGCTTTATTTAAGATTTTAATGACTGGTTTTTCGCCGCGTAATGCCGCGACCATTGGGTTTTCGCTACTATAAGGAATACGCGCGTCAATCACTTCAATGACGACGTCCATCTGCGGCATGATTTCTTTGATTTCGTTACGGGCTTTGTTCATATGCCCAGGGAACCACTGAATACTTGCTCTCTTATCCATCTGCTTTACTAACCTTTTATAAAAAATGCTCAAAGTAAGACAATCAACGTCTACTTTCTAATGGTGTTCAGTTTACTACACAACCAGCGTCACCACGTTAACATTTCATTTAACGTAACGCACAGAGCAGACTATTATTCAAACTCGTCTGTTAAATCCTCACGTGCTGGTGGCAATGGCGCTAAATAACCAATGACCAAGATTAAGCTACCCGCACCAAGGAAGGAAATCACTCGCCAAATCGCCTCGGTCTGGGATAAATCAACCAAGACCAGTTTTAACACCACAACGCCCAGCAGCCCAATACCCATAAACCATAGCGTTCGTTGTCCATAGCGGCTGGCGATAATAGTGGCGACCAAAGCAATGAGCGTCCATAAAATGGTTAGTCCCGTTTGTACTTGCTCGCTATTCCAAGCGCCTCCTGTCACGTCGTATAAACCGCCAGTCCATAACGGCGTGCCGATAAATGCGTGCAGCGTTCTAACTAACATGCTAGAGCCTATCCAAAAACTAATCAGCGCTAAGATAATTAACAGCATATCGTTTTTAGGAATGGCTTTTAATAGATTTCTCGAACCTCTACCATGTGGCTGACGGAGTAAATAAACGCCCAAGCCGTAAAACACCACCAGCCATAACGTCACATCATATAAGTTAAATAAAGGAAAGTAGGGCAGTTCCCAAATAATACCATCGTAAGTGAAGTTGGTAAAAATAGCCCAACCTAGTGTGATTGGTACAAATATTTTGGCACTGTCTAATAATGCCTGATGCCAATCAAACCAATAAGGTGCAAATACTGAGGTCGCTGCTCCCGTTTGCGAGTGTGATTGCTTATCATTGTATTGAACCATAGCATGACGCTGTGTACACCATAATCCAGCCAGCATAAAGGCAACCGGAACCAAAATAGTCATGACGCCTTTTGAATCAGGCAAGCCATAATGCATAGCTTCTGCCAACAGGATAATGCCAGCACCAAGCCAGCTCGCGCTATCAAAACTTTTTAACTCCAATTCTTTATGCCATGACTTTAACCATAGTTGCCCAACGACTAACCAACCTATGAATAAGGCAATAAATATCGGCCAATGAAAGGTTGTCCATTGATGATCAAATTCATACTTTTGTGGCAGTTGAAACAGTAGTGCGGCATAAAATAGCAGCAATAACCCATGGCTAAACTGCCTAATCTCGCGCCACGCATGATAGTGATTGATTGCCTGATAAATAGCTAGGCTGGTTAAGGTGGCCAATCCTAGCAGCGCCGTCGTTGCTAAGCGCCGGCTGGCAAGCCAGTGGTCAAAATCAATCACCAATACATACAGCAGCCAAACCATTGCAGTAAAGGTTAAAAAGCGACCCAAATTTGGACTGCGCCACATCAAGTTAAACGCCATACTTTGGCTATTGATACTGGTAAGCCATTGCTTAGTAGCGAGTTCACCAATGCCCAAAGCTTTAGTATAGGCAGTCAGCGTATGATTGGCATTAAGCTGGTTGTTGGCGTCATCAATAGGCGAGTTGCTGGCGCGTAAGATAAACATCGTTGCTAGATAGCTGAGCGCCGAAATCGTCAACGCCAACGTTGGATAATCTTTTATGGTAAAGACCACAGTTATCATCAGCATCGCGATACTGAGCAGCTGCAATAACAACCCAAACAATACTGACCATGCACGTAGTGAGCGCCGTCCAAACCATACCAAGGCCAGCCCTTGTACCGACCAGCCAAAGGCAATCCATTCTGCATCAAGTGCCAGCGGAATCACTAATGCTAAAAAGCCAAACCCTAACGCCAGCATACCTTCAGTAATCAGAGCATAGCGCTGACTGCGTTTAATAAAGCGCCAACCGAGACCCAGATAAATCATCGCTAAAATAGCACTAACAATGGTCAACGCATGATGAATATCCTGCAATAAGGCAGAAAATAAGCCAAATGCCAATATCGGCACGGAGAATAACAGACCAATATCGATAGGGAATACATAGCTAGAACGTCGTTCTTCAACATTAGCCACGTTCATAATCGCTTCATTGTCATCGTTATAAGCAATGATTTGTTGCGCGTAGCGAATCACCACAAATAAATACAGAATGAGATGTAGGGCAACCAGTACCACCAATGACCAACGCTGATTATCAATAATTACCGTTACGTTCTCTGTCAGTCCCCAATAATAAGCCAGCCCAAACGTGACTCCTGACCCAAAAATATTGAGCACTTTCCACGGACGATAATGAGCAATTACTGCAATAGTCACGTTTAGTAATAAGTAATAGCTAAACAAAACCGTCAAGCTGCCTGTATCCTGACTGGTCAATATAGGCGCAAAAAAGCCGCCCGATAATGCCAGTAATGCCAAAGGAAAGGCGTTTTGACGGACGGCTAAAACGACGGTAAGTGCTGATAATAAACCAAGTCCTATAAAGCTTGGTAGACTTGCCAGCACTTGATAAACGCTATAGGCAAAAAAGGTGGTTAGATAAGCAATCGCCAATCCTGCGCCTTGCAAAGTGATACCGTAAGCAAAGCGGTTTTTTACTAATTTTAATCCTAAAGCTGCTAACCCTAAACCGAGGACGCCTATGGCAATGAGTTTAAAGGCGATGGGTATTTCAATATAGTCGCTTAATAAGCGCAGTAATAACACCACCCCGACGAGCAACACCAATACCCCAACACGCACTACTAAGTTGCCGCCAAAAAACCAGTTTTGCATAGAGTGAATAATGGAGGTGACGATAGGCAAGGAGCGCTCGTCTGGATCTATCGTTGTAACGGGGGTTCTCGATTTTGTCGATTCTGCTGGTTTTGGCTTTAAGCCGAGGTTTTCTTCTATGGGTTCGGCGCTAGCGTCAGCGGCTGTAACCAAATCTACTGCTGCTAACGGTATCGGTGGCGGCATTGATGACCGCAAGGTTGGAGAGGTGTCAGGCACTGATGCAAATTGACTTTCTTGATCGCTATTTATATCGGCGTGAGAAGATTTTGCTGTGATCAAGCCCTCTTCTTGCCGTTTAAGCTCAGCTTGTAGCGCTGTCATATCATGACGCAACTGTCTGATTTGTTGGCTTATCCTGGCGTATAGTATGAACACCACGATCAATAAAGCCATAAAAGCCAGCCAGCCCAGCTGATTTATCAATAGATATAACATCCTCGTTACTCAATCCCACTTATAATAGAGTGATGATGACGTTATTTGCTCATAAGCACAAGATTGGTCATGGTAGTTATTGTGTATAATGACGAAAAATAGGGGTCGCTTTCTGAGAAAGTGACCCCTGTTTTTCGTCTTATACTTTGTATTAACACTCGTTATAGTGAGCGTTTATACAACTTGATTGATGATATTTTTAAAATTATTGACCGAGATTGGTTTTCATAAATTCAAGCATGTTGTCCCAGCTTTGCTTAGCAGCGGTTTCGTTGTAGCCAAGGTCAACATCGTTTTTGGCCGCGCGTTCATCGGCATGCGGATTGGTAAAGCCATGCTTAGCACCGTCATAGACATCAATCGTGTAGTCAACATCGGCAGCATCTAGCTCTGATTTTAGACCTTCGATTGCCTCCATTGACACCATCGAATCATCACGGCCGTGAGCGACCAATACTTTGGCTTTGAAGTTTTTATCGGCAGGCTGTTTTGCTGATGGATTACCGTGGAAAGTAGCAACCGCTTTTAATGGCATGCCTTCGCGTGCCATATCGAGCACCACTTTACCGCCAAAACAATAACCAATCGCCGCTAAGTTATCGCGATTAACCGCCAGTTGGTCACCAAAGTCATTGAGTATTAAGTGGCAACGTGCCATTAGCATGTCTTGATCAGCAAGTACTTGCTCCATCCACATATTGGCCATCGACGCGTCGCTGGTCAGCTTGCCTTCACCGTAAACGTCCATCGCCACCGCCGCATAGCCTGCTTTTGCTAAGCGCTCAACGACGGACTTTGGATGATCGACCACGCCCCACCATTCTGGCGCCACCAAAATACCTGCTACTGGATTGTCCTCTGAGGCAGATTCTGGCAGCGCCACATAGCTGATAAGCTCGACGTTGTTTTCGGTAGTGCTGATCAATTCAAAAGTCTTAATTGACATATTATTGTCCTTTTTTTATGTTATGAAGGGGATTTTATAAATGACTGTTTTATAAATAACTACTTTATAAATAACTACTTTATAAATGCTTGTTTTATAAGTGTTAACTGTCCGTATTTTGCTTCATTCTTTTATTTACTTCTCCTACCTTAACGCCCAAGTTCGCCAAAAACAGCTATAATACTGTAACGCTCTTTATCAAAATGCTACGGCGACTTTATGACACTCAATTTGTTCAATCAATCTGAATCTCAATTAGCATCCGCTCTAGATTCCAAAACAACAACTGATTCAGATTCAGCGACGCCATCTGCTGTGCGCTTATTTCCTCACAGCCAAAACAATGCTAATGATCTATTGCGTCCGCAGTTTTGGTCACGTTTTGCGCTGTCAGAGCTAAACCATAGCGAATGGGAAGCGCTATGCGATGGTTGCGGTAGCTGTTGCCTAATCAAGTATATCGACGATGACAATGTCAGCGATGACCATAGTCATGAAGCAGAAATGGTTGAATATACCGATGTCACCTGCCAGCTGATGGATTGCGCGACCGGTTACTGCAAGCATTACGCCACACGCCAAGAGCATGTGCCGGACTGTATTCAGCTAACTATGAAGAATTTGCCGCAGATGATGTGGCTGCCGTCACACTGTGCTTATAAGCGCTTGTATAAAGGACAAGATTTGCCAAGTTGGCATTTGTTATTGACGGGAGATGCGGTGGTAACTCAGCAGCAAATGCGTGCTGCCAATGTTGGCGTAGCAGGGCGCTGTATTTCTGAGATTGGCATGACAGATGAGGAGATGGAGGAGCGGGTGGTAAATTGGGTTCAGCCTTAACCTAAATTTTTTTATAAAGGGTTTAATCTATGTTTATGCTTAATGAACAATGGATTTAACGTCACAATACCGCTTTTGAGAGTAGATGCACCTCTTCGAAAACCTCAGCTATTCTTTAGAATCCTGCGCGGCGGATTTGGCACTTGCTTCCGCATCGGCTTGTGAATCTGCTAGTGGCGGGATAGGAATATCCTGCCGAATTTGCTTGGAGAACTCGCGACTATTGATAGCGCTAGTTCCTGCCAGATTATCAAAACCGCGAACCTTTGGATTGATATGGGTGCGCTCGTACCATGTATCCATTGACCAAGGCTGACCGTCCTTTTCAGGGTTGGCGTCGAGCATGCCAACGTCGTATAAGTAGTTTGGTAGCCAGCCCGATACCCAAATTCGGTAATCCCATGGCAGACGGTCGCCACTGACAATACGTGCCATATAAAAGATAATATTGGTACAGTTGCTAATCAACGTATTGTACCAAGTTGGTTTGGCGTTCAATTCATCGGCGGCAGTTAAGTAAGACTCAAATAACGACTTGACCTCGTGCTGTTGTAAATTGCTGACCGGAAACAGATAAACTTGCTCGCCGCGAGCATTACTGCGAGTATAAATAATATCGCGCTCTTCGGCAGCAATCAGGCTCAGCTCAAAACGCCTAAAAAATCCTGCCAATGCCGAAAACGACTCGCCTTCTTCCTTACGAATCTCAAATGAGAAGGCAAGCGGTCTATCATCTTCAAAGCGGAAACTGACCAAAGTATGCGCAATCAGCGGCCCCATCCAATAGGAGTTGGTCACATCGACGCCAGAGAGTTTTGACGTATCAATGGTGCGCGTGCCCCAGTGTTCGGCTGCTTCTTTATCGGTACGCCAATCAAAATTACGCACATTGGTGAGCGTGACTAAGTCAGGGCTGTTGGCATCGCGGCTATAAGTAACTCTTTCGCTGACTTCCGCCATCCAGTCGCGGTCTTGTTTGGGCTCAATAGAAAAAAACCAGCCCAAACCGATAAACCAAACTGCGCCATATAAACCAATGAGCCATTTAACGGCCACTTTTTTATCCGGCGCTGTTAAATTATTTGATGGCTGATTACCTCGATTTTTTGGAGTTTTTGACCAATGCCTTTTTGTTGCATAAGCGGCATTAGCCAGCGCCGCTAAAATGCCGATTATAACAAGGGTCGTAAGCCAAGTAATCGGTGAGCGTATGCCAAACTGATACCAAATTGCCATTAACAGCCAAATAGCAGATAGGAGCAACGTAGTAACGATTAAAACCTGCGCGAGGTAATAGCGCCAAGTTCGCTTTTGCTGGCGATCATGAGCTGCCCCATGCTCTAAGCGATTGCTGTTTGAAAGCGGCGAGAGCAGGCGAGAAAAAAATGCACGTAGCGACATAGGTTTGACTTTGAGGAATGAAGGCTTTGACCATAGCAAAGTTCACAACACACTGACAATACAATTTGAGTGAATTTGTCGTTGAATGTCCGTAAGCCTTGCGATAAAGTGAAACCTATTAGGCTAGTCTATTTTTATCTATACTTATATAGTTGTCATTTATCGCTATGATAGGATTTGTATGGATAATTTGATCTTTATTTAAATATTTTGACTACTGCCTAAATATAAAGTCGCTGTTTTATTTGCTATTTTAATCCCCATTTAGGTTTAAGATTTTAATTGCTATTCACTATTTTCTTTGATTACTGCTATTAACTAAAGAGGTTAAATCACATCATCATGTCCGAAGACGCTCCAAGCCCGAGTAGTTGGTCGATGCGCGGCTTAAAACGCTGGCTATCGACCGCCCCCGAAACCCGTGATGAACTGATACGTTTGGTGCAAGACTCGCGCCAGTTCTTAGAACCCGATACCGTGGACATGTTGGAAGGCGTCCTTGATTTGCCTGCCACCCAAGTTCGCGAAATTATGACCCCGCGCCCGCAAGTGATTGGGCTGCACGAAAGCGCTAGCTTAGCTGAAGTGATGGATATCATTCTTGAGACCACACACTCGCGCTATCCGGTCTTTGATAGCCAAGACGATGATGCCGTTATCGGTATTCTATTGGCAAAAGACTTGATTCCCATCCTCGTACACATGGTGCGCGATCAAGAAGATAAAATTGACAGTCAACGTTTACGAGACTTGGTGCGTCAGCCGCTTTATATCAGCGAAACGGCACGCTCTGATACTTTGCTACGCTCATTACAGCGCACCCAAGTGCATATGGCGATTGTCGTCGATGAGTTTGGTAACTTCGCTGGTGTGGTAACGATGGAAGATTTGCTCGAGGAAATCGTCGGCGATATCGTCGATGAGCATGATGACTTCGATGAAGACAGTGATATCAATAATATCGTCGCCGACCCTGAAAGACCAAATACGTGGCGCGTGCAAGCATCGACAGTGATTGAAGACTGTAACGATGAGCTTGGCGCCCACTTTGATGATACCGATGTTGATACTATGGGCGGTTTGGTGATGCAAGCGCTCGGTCATGTTGGCGATTTGGAAGGGGAGAGCGTGGTGATAGACGATTGGCAAATTACCATTACCGATGTTGAAGGGCGCTTTATTCAAAATCTTGAGCTGTCTAAAATCAATGCTGACCAGCAAATATTAATAGGTAGCCATTAATTTATTATTGATTGGGGCTCAAAGTCAACATTTAGCAGCCGAACATAAAAAAACACGATTGCGGTCGTGTTTTTTTTGCTTTTAAAATGGGCATTTTGCAACGCAATGTTACCTATTGAGTGATTTAGACTGGTATCATGGGCAGGTTTAATTTTTGAGCGCTGTATTGAGCAGCTAACGATTGGCTATCAATCCAGCGCTCACCGAATAAATCAAAGTTAATATTTAAGCTTTAAACGACTGAAAAATAAGGTTTTGGATAACTGCTATGCGTCTGTCTACTGTTGATTTGCAAAAACGTCTAAACCCCGATAAGCCCAAGGGCTTGCCGATGGTGTTGACCATATTGATTGCGTGGCTGGCAGGCGCAGTGTTTATCTTTGCTCTCGCGCCGTATGGTTTTTGGCCGGTGGCGTTGGTGTCGCCTGCTATTTTGTATGCCTTACTGATGCCTGATATGACGGGCAAGCGTGCTTTTGTTATCGGTCAAGCTTATGGTACTGGGCTTTGGTGCGTCGGGGCATTTTGGCTGTATACCTCAATCCATGTCTATGGCGATACGCCAGTGTGGCTAGCGCTAATTATGATTGCGCTAATGGGTCTTGGGATGGGCTTGTTTCATGGCTTTTTAGCGCTGATTTTTAATCGTGTCGTCGGTAAGCAGCCATTATCTTTTGCCGCGCTTTGGGTATTGCAAGAGTGGATGAAAACGTGGCTATTTACCGGTTTTCCGTGGTTATTTGTCGGTTATGCCTTTACCGAGCAGTATTGGCTATCATCATTAGCGCCCGTTGCTGGCGTATTTGCGGTGTCTTTCGTGGCAGTATTATTGGCGGCAAGTTTGGTTGAGCTATCGCGTCGCCGCGGCGGTTATATGATTCCTACTGCCGCGCTGCTTATTGTCAGCTGCGCATTATGGTTGCTAAATCCGCAATGGACAAAACCAAAGGGCACGCCTGACTTGTCGGTATCATTAATCCAAGGGAATATTCCGCAAGATTTAAAATGGCTGACCGAATATCAGGTAGAAACGCTAAAAATCTATGCCACCCTGTCCAGTACCGAATGGGGCAGCGACATGATCTTGTGGCCAGAGTCTTCCATTCCCATGTTTCAAGATGAAGCGCTAGGTTTTATCAGTGAAGTGGTCAAAGTGGCCAAAGAGACCGACACCACGTGGGTCACTGGTATCCCTTATAAGGATACCGCGGCTTTTGATACCAAAACCGATAAATACCCGCCGTTTTATAATAGTGTCATTGCTTTAGGTGCGGACGCTGAAGGGTTATATAAAAAGCAGCGATTAGTGCCTTTTGGCGAATATATCCCCTTTGAGGGCATGCTAGATATCTTGCCTAACCTTGCTGGCAGTCAAGATATCATGAGCTATAGTCGCGGCAGTGACGATCAATCACCGCTGCGCGTGCGTGGTCATAACTTGGGCGCAGCGGTTTGCTATGAAGTTGCTTATCCTGACACCACGCGCAAAAACGCCATCAATACTGACTTTTTATTGACCATTTCTAACGATGCGTGGTTTGGTAGCTCGGCAGGTCCGCTCCAGCATCTGCAAATGGTCCAGATGCGCGCGCTTGAAAACGGCCGCTGGTTTATGCGTGCGACCAATACTGGCGTTACGGCTATTATTGACCATAAAGGTCATATCGTGAAGCGGGCGCCGCAGTTTGAGCGCACCGTTTTACGCGGAAATGTGCAAGCACGCGTTGGCAATACGCCTTATATGCGCGCGGGTAATTATCCTATTTTAATCATTATTGCGCTTCTGCTATTATTAAGCTATCTTGGCAAGCGTGCGACCCCGCAGAGACGTTTGGTCAAATAAAAAAATACCCATAGGCTTTGGTTGTAAGTTTTTTCGCTAATAAACCCTTTAAATCGTTAAGGGTTTTCACAAATCGATATAAATTGCGATATAATAGGCCAATATTTTAAATATTTTGTGCAAGGTGGATAAGGTATGTCAGAACATATTGTCGAAAACAATCCCAAGAAAGAGTTCCTATTTGCTTTAGGCGGTGTTGCCTTATTTTTAGGTATCGTCTTATTAATCGGCATTTCTGGCTATTTGCGTCCAGCAGGCGAGCATATCACTGCTGAGAGCACCGAAGCGACTGCTGAAACAGAGGCAACTGCTACAGAAGCCGCGCCTGCTGCGACAGCGGAAGCTGCCGATACCAACGCAGCTGCTACTGCAACACCAGCGGATGCTACGGTAACGCCAACCGATACTGATGGTACGGTCGTTGCTGCTGAATCTGGCACCGCAACTGCTGAGGGTACTGTCAATCAAGCCGCAGTCCCTGATAACGCTAACTTGACAGCAGAAGAAGCCGATGCGGATTTGGATGGTGGTGAGGGTGCAGAGTTAACGCATACTTGGAAAACTGAAGAGTAAGCTTGTGACCTCAGTATTTTGTTATAAAAACAAATACTTGTATAAATATAGTTAGATACCCGTAATTAAATACAACTGTTGTGACGATACTTTATTCTAAGAGTGAAAATACTCTAGAAGCTAACATTAAAGACCTGTGCTTGGTTAACTGAGCACAGGTTTTTTTGTAGGTATTTGTGTAATTATTGAATAACTTTTTCTTTACTTGACCATAACCAAGTGAAACAATAATGCGCCTATGTGACCGCTTAGCAAAATAAACAGGAGTTTGGTCGTCATTACAGTGGTCTTTAAAGGAATAAAGTTATGAGCAGAGACTCAAAAGTAAATGTTAGTGAAGCTGAATTGTCAGCATTGGATAATGGGTTTATGGGGCACCCAAAGCCACTACGCCCGCTGTTTTTTACCGAAATGTGGGAACGCTTTTCTTATTATAGTATTCGTCCGTTATTAGTACTGTTTATGGTAGCGACCGTTGGCAGCGGCGGTTTTGGCTTCGATGAAGTCACTGCCTCTGCTATTTATGGTATTTTTGCCGGTTCATTATATCTGGCGGCGGTACCGGGCGGTTGGCTCGCTGATAACTGGCTTGGTCAAGAGCGGGCATTATGGTGGGGCAGCGTGATTATCGCCCTCGGTCATTTATGTATTGCGCTCTCCGCCATATTTGGCATGACGCTGTTTTTTGTTGGTTTGATATGTATTGTATTAGGGTCAGGTTTATTTAAAACCTGTATCTCCGTCATGGTAGGCGCTTTGTATAAAAAAGGCGATGTGCGCCGTGATGGCGGCTTTACCTTGTTTTATATGGGCATTAATATTGGCGCCCTTTTAGCAGCGCTCATCGTTGGGGTGTTTAAAGAAAAAGGTATGTGGCACGCAGGCTTTGGTGTCGGCGGACTTGGAATGCTGGTATCACTTCTGATTTACCGCTTTTCTGCGCAAAAAACCTTGACCCACTATGCCCAAGCCAAAAATATAAAACCTGAGTGGGAACACGCCAATGACCGCTATAAAAACATCGGTCGCTGGGTAATCGGCTTCTTGGTGTTATTGGCAACGGCTGTGGTTTTGGTGGCAAGTGGTATGTTACCGTTTAATCCTGAAATGGTCGCCGAATATATGACTTATATCATCGCAGCAGTGGTGATAGGCTATTTTGCGATTATGTTTGTCTCACCTCGTCTTGATAAAACTGATAAGTTGCGCCTACTGACTTGCTTTATTTTAATCATCGGTTCGACACTATTTTGGTCAAGCTTTGAGCAGCAACCAACCTCGTTTAACCTATTTGCCGATCGCTATACTGACTTGAACGTCTTAGGATTTGAGATACCGAGTATTTGGTTCCAATCATTAAACCCGTTGTTTATTTTATTGCTGGCGCCCATTGTTAGTATTGTTTGGATCAAGCTTGCCAATCGTGGCCTTGAGCCAAATAGTATGGTTAAGTTTGCACTGGGTATGTTGCTGACCGCGGCAGGCTTTTCGTTGATGATATTTGCCTCAAAAAGTATTTTGACCAGTGATGGTGCACTGGCCTCACCTTTATGGTTAGTGGGCAGCTTATTACTGCTAACACTTGGGGAATTGGCGCTCAGCCCTGTCGGGTTGTCTGCGATGACAAAGCTTGCGCCAAAAGGTATGCAGGGGCAAATGATGGGACTTTTCTTTGCTTCTGTCGCCATGGGCAACTTGGTCGCTGCGTTCTTTGGTGGTCATGTTTCTGCGGACAAAATTGAAGGCTTACCGACATTATTTACCACCATGACCGTCTTTTTGGTAGTGACCGCAGTGGTGTTATTGGTACTGGCAAAACCTATCAATAACATGCTGGTAAAAAGTGAGCAAGCCGATAAAGCGGCTCAGTAAATAAAGCGTTAAGTGGATGGTGAAGATTAATTAAGCCTATTTAGCTTATTTATAGTAGCAATCGTCCCTATAAACGCCCAAAGATAAGACGTGTTACCATAATCGGTAGCACGTTTTATTGTTTCAATCAGTGAGTTATTTCTCTGTCGCCGTTGAAAGCCTGCTGTCTGCCCAAACATCTAGAGATGCGCTGCTTTAATACTATTATTAAAATACTATTACTAAGCTGAAATTAATAATAGCTCGGCTAAACGCCTAAACACTCTTACTCATTTATATAACTATCATTCTAAAAATGGTAAACCCTTTATAGGCGAATAAAGGCTTCACGTAATACTGATAAATCTATTTGCCTCAATAAGACGGCTACTCATAGTCGCCTCACAAGCGTTTTTTTAACTCTCATTTTTAAAAGCAATAAGGACACCTTTCATGAATAAACAACACATCCACGAGCGTATTGATAGTCTACGCCAAACGATTGCCGCACAAGATTTAACGGCGATTATCGTACCGTCAGCAGATCCGCATTTGTCTGAGTACTTGCCAGAATATTGGCAAGCGCGTCTATGGTTATCAGGCTTTACAGGTTCGGTTGGTACACTGGTCGTTACCGCTGACTTTGCTGGCCTATGGACGGACAGCCGCTACTGGGTACACGCCGCGCATCAACTAGAAGGCACGGGTATTACTTTGGAAAAACTGGCTCCTGGTCAGCCAAATCATATCGATTGGCTAGCGCAAAACTTAGCGGAAGGCGATAGCGTGGCGGTTGATGGCAATGTATTGTCTATCGCTGAGCAAGACAGATTGCTTGATGCGTTTGATGCCAACGATATTACTTTAATCACTGAGCGCGATGTGTTGACAGACATATGGAGCGAGCGTCCAGCATTGCCATCAGCACAATTATATCAACACGATGCGCAATTTATCGATCAGCCCGCCAGCTCAAAACTTGCTGCCGTGCGCGCAGGTATGGCGAAGGCAGGCGCAAGCCATCACTTGCTATCAAGCTTAGATGATATCGCTTGGTTGACCAACTTACGCGGTGCAGACGTCGATTATAATCCGGTATTTTTAGCGCATATGCTCATTAGCGAAGATAAAGCGACCTTGTTTGTTGATAATAATAAAGTCAGTAGCGAGATTGAAAAAGCGCTAAAAGACAGCGGTATCGCGCTTGCGGATTATGATGCGGTGCAAGAGGCATTAGCTACCTTAACGTCAGAGGATTTATTATTGTTAGACCCAAGCAAAGTGGCGGTCGGTACGTTATCAAAAATGGCCGACGATGTGGGCTTTATCGAGCAGATGGCGCCAAGTACGTTACTCAAATCAGTGAAGTCTGCGGCGGATATCGAGCATGTGCGCGAAGCGATGCGTCAAGATGGCGCAGCGTTAAGTGAGTTTTTTGCGACATTTGAAAAACGCCTAGCAGATGGTGAGCGTTTGAGTGAGTTAGATGTCGATAGTATGCTCATCGAAGTTCGTAGTCAGCAGCCGCATTATGTGTCGCCAAGCTTTCCAACCATCGCAGGCTTTAACGAAAACGGCGCCTTGCCGCATTACCGTGCGACGCCAGAAAAATTCAGCTACCTTGATGTCGCTGAGGGCGAGGGCGGCTTATTGCTCATTGATTCAGGTGCGCAATATCAAAACGGTACCACCGATATCACCCGTGTGGTCGGTATTGGACAAGTAAGCAGCGAGCATAAACGCGACTTCACCACTGTGCTAAAAGCCCATATCGCCTTAGCAAAAGCACATTTCCCTGATGGTATTGCTTCACCGCTCATCGATGCGATTTGCCGTGCACCCTTGTGGCAAGCACAGATGGACTACGGTCATGGTACCGGTCATGGCGTTGGTTATTTCTTAAACGTCCATGAAGGCCCGCAGGTCATTGCTTATAGTGCCAGTACGCCAAAAGAACGTGCCATGAAAGAAGGCATGATTTCCAGTAATGAGCCGGGTTTATACCGCGAGGGTAAATGGGGTATTCGTATCGAAAACTTGGTGGTCAATACGCCGGTTGCGAATCCGACTGAGACTGAGTTTGGCCAATTCCTAAACTTTGAAACCATTACTTACTGCCCAATCGATACACGTTTGATTGAGCCTGCACTATTAACCCAAGTCGAGATTGATTGGCTCAATGATTATCATAGCCAAGTCTATGCCGAGCTAAAAGATCGCGTTAAAGGTGCGGCGCTTGAGTGGTTAACTGAGCGTACTAAAGCTATCTAAGGCAAAAGCTTATATTCTTGCATTGAAGATATTAAAAAGCCCCGTCAATATCGATGGGGCTTTTTAGTATTTACTTATTAGATGAATTTTTTAATTTAAATCAGGTTTTTTTATAGCTAATGAATGTTTTTCTTAGCGATATTCTCATTACTTTTAATAGTAGTGGCGGTATCAGGTTCGGTTAAATGCTGTGCCAATTCGGCCCGTAACCAAGATTTTAAATTCTCAGAAATTTGCATCATTTGCTCGCTTAAATAGTCATCGACATGCATCTCAAGCTCGCGGATTAATTCTGGGTGACTCGCGCCAAGTTTAGTATCTTTTAAAGACAAAGGAATAGCAGCGTCTGAAACGGCTTTATCGATAACGGTTTTCATATTATGATCGTTTGCGCCATTTGTCACATTTGCAATATTAGCAGGTTCTTGAATGGATTTTTTATCAGTGTCAGTAGCAATTTTCGTAGCATCCGTTTTAGTAGCTTCCAGTTTGTCTACTGCGTCAGTGTCATTTTTACTACTAGCATTGTCATCAACACTGGTAGCTTGTTTATGAGCTGGCTGCTCATTGTGCTGTTGCTCTTGTTTCGCCGCTTCTGCTGCCCTTAATGTTTCTTCTTTCTGCTTAGCGTCTACTGCTGCTTTTGCCTGTTTTTCTTTTTCTAAACGTTCTTTTTCTAAACGTTGTTCTTCTTCCAAACGCTCTTTTTCGGCAGCGGCGCGCTCTTTTGCTTGTTTTTCGGCAATGGCTTTGGCAATCGCTTGTTCGGCTTCATGATTTTCATAAAGAGTATCAAGATGGTCGTCTAAGTCATGAGTGCTAAAAACAAAGGTTTCAAATGGCGTGTCGTGTTGTAAGAGGGTAGTGATATCGGTAAGTTCTTGGATGATAGAGGCGCGTACAGGGTCTGGCGCACACGTCCAGCGCTGATAAAACTGATGGGAAAATGAGTAGCTTGACATGGTATCTTCCATAAATGTTGCATAAAATTACCCCTTATCATACGCAAGTACGATAAGGGGCTGCAAGTGGTCAAACGTAGCAAATCTGACACCAAGGTTACAACGGCTAAAATAATAGTTTTTTAACATTTATTTAGCGTTTTTAACGTTGTTTTAGGCGTTTTAGCTTGATGGTTGCACCGGCCAACGGGCAAATATCAATGAGCCGTTGGTGCCACCAAAACCAAAGCTATTGGAGACTGCATATTGCAGATTATCAACTTTACGTGATTGATTGGCCACGTAATCAAGGTTGCAGTTGTCTTCAACATTATCTAAGTTAATGGTCGGCGGTACCTGCTGATGTTGCAGGGCAAGCACAGTAAAGATAGCCTCGATGCCACCAGCGGCACCCAATAAATGACCAGTCATCGATTTGGTCGAGCTGACCAAAATGCTGTCTTTAACGGGCGCAAAAACGGTTTCGATAGCGATAGATTCGGCAACATCACCAGCAGGGGTACTGGTACCGTGGGCATTGACGTAGCCAACGACGGCAGGCTCAATACCGGCATCGTTTAGGGCGCTGCGCATGGCGCGCGCTGCACCGCTACCATCTTCTGGTGGCGCGGTAATGTGACTGGCATCGTCACTCATGCCAAAGCCAACCAGCTCAGCAAGTATCGTTGCGCCGCGCGCTTTGGCGTGGGCAAGGCTTTCAAGTACCACGACACCGGCACCATCACCGAGCACAAAGCCATCACGCTCTTTATCAAACGGACGCGAGGCTTTGGTTGGCTCATCATTACGAGTTGAGAGGGCATGCATCGCCCCAAAACCTGACATTCCAAGCGGGCTTGAGCCTTTTTCACTCCCACCTGCCAGCATCACATCGGCATCGCCATAGGCAATCAAACGCGCAGCAAGCCCGATAGCGTGGGTCGCGGTGGTACAGGCAGTCGAGGTCGCAAGGTTTGGACCTTGTAAAGTGTGTTTAATAGCGACCAAACCTGCAGCCATATTAACGATAGAACCTGGAATGATAAAAGGCGAAACCTTCATAGCGCCTTTGTCACGTAGGGTATCACGGCTGTTTTCAATGGTTTGGATACCGCCAATGCCTGACCCTAAAATCACGCCAAAGCGCTCTTGCTCGACATCTTGTACAGGTGCATCAGCTGCGCTAATTTCATCGATAAAACCCGCGTCTTTTAACGCCATAGCCGAAGCTGCAACGGCATAATGTATAAACTCATCATAGCGGCGCGCGTCTTTAGCATTCATATATTGCTTGGCGTCAAAATCCTTGACCACGCCCGCAATTTGCGCCCGATAGTCGGTTGCATCAAAATGAGTAATGGGCGCGATACCGCTCTCGCCATTAAGTAGACGCGTCCATGAGCTTGCGACATCTAATCCTAAAGGTGTCACCGCACCCATACCGGTGACCACCACACGCATCTCGTCTGGGCGCTCATAATGGGGCGGCTTTTGGCGCGGGTTTTGCTGGATAGGGGCAGCATTAGAGTCGGCGGCTTGCGCGTTTGGTGAACTGCTATGTTGGCTCATGCGATATATCCTGTACGTGCGATCCTAAAAAGAAGGTATTTTAACCGTCATTATAAAACACATTAGTGCACGTATGTAAACTAAAATTTAAACAATTAAAGGCTTATTAAGCAAAACAAACTTGACCCAATACCACGCCTTTACTTGCGCCAGTGACCGCTGGTAAGTTACCAGTTTCCCCCATTAAGGTTTGCCGTGCCAACCATGCAAAGGCGACGGCTTCGACCCAAGCGGGGTTTAGTCCCAAGCTGGCAGTAGTTTCTACTTTGCAGTGAGGTAAATGCGCCTGCAAGCGAGTCATCAAGTAATCATTTAAGGCACCGCCACCGCAGACATAAACCGAGCTATTTTCTTTGGCTTTAATAAACATATTGATTTGCATACTGGCACTCATCGCCGTCAGCTCGGTCAATGTTGCCTGTACATCGGCTGACGAATAGCGAATATGGGCAGAGGCTTGGTCAAATTTTTGCAGCTCGCTTTGTAGCCACGCTAAGTTAAAGTCTTCACGACCTGTGCTTTTCGGATAGGTTCGCGCAAAAAATGGATGTTCTATCAGTTGGTTAAGTAGCGGCTCAACGACTTGTCCTGACTGTGCCCATGCGCCGCCAGCGTCATAATCTTTATCCGTATGCAACGCCGTCCACGCATCGAGTAATAAATTGGCAGGACCGGTATCATAACCAATAACTGGACTATTATTAACAAGAGCATCATTAGCAGGATTAGCGTTAATAAGGTTAGCATTGGCTGGCAAAACGGTAATGTTGGCAATACCGCCCAAATTTAATAACACCCGTGTGCTATCAGGCGTGGCAAACAAGGCTTGATGAAAGGCAGGTACTAAAGGCGCGCCTTGACCACCAACGGCCATATCGCGGCGGCGGAAATCACTTACCACGCTAATACCAGTACGCTCAGCGATGATATTGGCATCGAGCAGTTGCAAACTAAAGCCCATTTGTGGACGATGACGCACGGTTTGACCGTGACAGCCAATTGCCAGCACCGACTCTACATCGGTATTGGACTGCTGCAATAAATTATTGACCACGTCGCTGGCAAATTCAGCGTATTCTTTACTTGCCCAGCCAAACCAATCTAACTCGCTGCTTGGTTCGCCCATTGTTGGCGTTAATTCTTGAACACCATTTGGCTGACAAAGTGCCAATAACACCTCACGCAGGCGTGGCGGAAAATCTTGGCTGATAGAGGCTAACAATCGCAGCGGTTGTTGGATGTTTTCTTCACCATCGAATTGACAAAGCACCGCATCCATACCATCCAAGCTGGTGCCAGACATCATGCCGATATATAAACCATCATCAAAGTTTTCAAACACCGTTTGCTCAAGCGCATCGGTCAAGGTGGCATAATTTAAATCGTCATCTAAAGTTTTGTCCAAAGTGTTATTTAAATTATCGTCATAATTGATAGTTGAATCAGTATTATCATTAGTATCAGCAATCGATGCAGGGTTGGTCATGGCAATTTACCTTAAAAAACGCTAGTATATCTGTCAAATTCTAACATCTTTTACGGGCTACGAAATTCTAATTGGCCCAAACGCGTTACCCTTTAAATAAAGACAATAAAGAGAGCATCATGACCACCCAAACTTACACCCTAGAAGAACAACTTGCCCTGATTCAGCGCGGTACACAAGAAATCCTATCGGAAGACGATTTGGTTAAAAAGTTAAAACTGAATCGCCCGCTGCGTATCAAGGCAGGCTTTGATCCCACAGCGCCTGACCTGCATTTGGGCCATACCGTGTTGATTAATAAGCTGAAGCATTTTCAAGATTTGGGTCATGAGATTTATTTTCTAATCGGCGATTATACCGCCAAGATTGGTGATCCATCTGGCAAAAACAGCACACGCCCGCCGTTGACCGATGAACAAATCAAAGTCAACGCACAGACTTATGCAGAACAAGTTTTTAAAATCTTGGATAAAGAAAAAACCAAGATCGTCTTTAATTCTGAATGGTTTAAAGACATGTCAGCGGGTGATATGATTCAGCTTTCTAGCCAATTGACCGTTTCACGCATGCTAGAGCGTGATGATTTTTCTAAACGCTACGCGGCGCAAACGCCCATTGCTATCCATGAGTTTTTATACCCATTGGTGCAAGGCTATGACTCTATCGCGCTAAAAGCTGACGTCGAGCTGGGCGGTACTGACCAAACCTTTAACATTTTGATGGGACGTACCTTACAAGGTCGTTATGGTCAAGAGCCGCAAGTTTGTATTACCGTGCCAATCTTAGAAGGGCTAGACGGCGTTAATAAAATGTCTAAGTCACTCGGCAATTACGTCGGTATTTACGATGCGCCGGGCACCATGTACCAAAAACTGCTGTCGATGCCAGATACTTTAATCCGTCGCTACTTTGAATTTTTAAGCTTTAAGCCGATGGAGGAAGTTGAGGCGTTAATGGCAGAGATGGAAAACGGTCGTAACCCACAAGAAATCAAACGCATTCTTGCTGAAGAATTAATCGAGCGTTTCCATGATGCGGACGCTGCTGCTAATGCGCACAAGTCAGCGGGTAACGTATTGGCTGATGGTGAACTGCCCGTTGATTTACCAGAAGTGACGTTAGAGTTAGAAGGGCAGGACGCATTATTTATCACGCAAATCCTAAACCAAGCAGAGCTTGCCAAAAACAGCTCATCGGCTAAAGACATGATTAAACGTGGCGCGGTAAAAGTAGATGGCGAAGTCGTCGATGCAGGCTTTAGTTTAACGTCTGGTCAGACAGTCGTTATCCAAGCAGGCAAAAAGGCGTATGCAAAAGTGACGGTAGCTTAAATTGACTAGTTTCAATAATACAGGTAATCATTAAAGATAAGGTCGACATTGATGGTCGACCTTATTTATTTTGCGTTATGAATTTACTGAGACAGTATTTAGCTCGTGTACTTAAGATATAAATGAGGATTCAATCATGACAGAAAAAACGGTCTGCCAAGGCATTTACCGCCATTATAAAGGCAATCTTTATCAGGTATTGCATACCGCGCAGCATTCAGAAACAGAAGAATTGCTAGTGGTTTATCGCTGTCTATATGGCGAGTATGACGTTTGGGTTCGACCATTAACCATGTTTACAGAAACCGTTGAAGTTGATGGTAAGGAAATACCGAGATTTGTGCTGATTAAAGCCTTAGCTGATCAAGGTTTTAAAAATACTTAAAACTCATTGCTCAAATAAAAAGCGTCTTTTAAGGTCGCTTTTTTTATATAAATAAAGCGGACAAATAAATCCAAGCACACAATCTGTGCTGCTATTCGATAGCAAATGACTGTAATAGGAAACGTATATAATAGATACTATATGTACTAAATAATAGTTTCACTGTTTAATAAGGATATTAGCGTATGGGCAAGTTAACTTTAGCATTGCTTGATAGCAGCTTATATCCACAAAGCTGGCAGCAGCAAATATTTACCAATCCGCGCGCGCTATTGCTAGCGATGCTCATGACAGAAAATATGCCAGATGCCGAAGCATTTACAAAGCAATTATTAGCCAATGGTGTTTATCAAGATTGGATAAATAGCAGCGTCTTTGGTCGCTATCTACATCGTAATTTTACGGCCTTTTATCGACAAACAGAAGACAGCTTTAATACCGATATGCCAGCGTTATTTCGCCGCGAGCTTATGCGCCACGCCCAGTGTTTACCAATAGAGCAAGTATTATTATTTGCAGGAGATTTAGCAAAAAGCGTGCGTCAGACAAGGGTGTTAATCACAACGCTCAATCCTGCCACCGCGATTATTGATGCTCAAAAGGTAAGTGCAAAATCTACTATGAATAATCCGACCATGATTATCAATCAGATAGTAATTAAAGGTAAGCAAGTTTTAGGATTTCCGATACGTCACAATAAACGTACCAGCGAGCGCACGCGTAATGAGGTATTGATTTTGGGTTTTCAGGAATTGCGCCTGATCAATGAAGAGAATGTCATAGCCAAAAAACGAAGCAACATAGAGGCGACTATATTGCTTCGATCTTATGAATTACGTTAATAAACCGAATGGTCGGCTAAACCTTTATGAATCTTGCTTAGCAATCGTTAGACCGTTGTAGGTTTGCGCAACCGGCATGACTTCTAAACGGTTGACGTTAATATGGGCAGGCGACTCAATCAGCCATAACAAGATATCGCCAATATCATCACCGGTCATGGTTTTAAAGCCGTCGTAAACTTGAGCGGCTTTATCGTCATCGCCATGATAGCGCACGTTTGAAAATTCGGTGCCCGCGACATTACCCGGTTCAAGATTGGTCACCCGTACTTGCGTACCGATTAAGTCAGCGCGCAGATTTAAGCTAAACTGTTTGACAAAGGCTTTGGTCGCACCATAAACGTTACCACCAAAATAAGGCCAACTGCCCGCAATTGAACCAACATTAATAATATAACCGCTATCGCGTGCGACCATGGCTGGCAAGACAGCATGAGTCAATGCCATCAAACCTTTAATATTGGTATCAATCATACGTATCCAATCATCAAGACTGGCGTTGTGCGCAGGCTCGGTGCCGAGTGCCAGTCCAGCGTTATTCACCAAGACATCGATTTGCTTAAAGTCAGCTGGCAAGTCAGCAATGATGTGCGGTATAGACGCGGTGTCACTGACATCCATGACCACAGGTAAAAATGCCTCGCCCAACGTATCTGCCAACGCATTCAATTTGTCTAAGCGTCTGGCACAGCCAATCACGCGATGACCATTGGCAACCAAACGCTCAGCTAATGCTTTACCGAAACCAGCGCTTGCGCCTGTAATCAATACGTTCATCTTATATCCTTATCATTGATGTTCTGTACATGTGTCATGATTTATAACGCCAGCTTGTCTTGGTTTAAAGGCGTTGTCTTACTTGTTAAATAACTGCTTACCAAAGATTTTATCGCCCGCATCACCTAAACCTGGAATAATATAACCATGCTCATCCAAATGGCTGTCGAGGGCAGCGGTATAGATAGTTACGTCAGGATGTGCTTCATTGACCACACGCACGCCTTCAGGTGCCGCAACCAATACCAAGGCTTTAATATTGGTACAGCCATTTTTCTTTAACATCTCGATGGTTGCAACCATTGAACCGCCAGTCGCCAACATGGGGTCAATAATAAGCGCTGGACGTTTGTCCATGTGGCTGACAAATTTTTCAAAAAACGGCACTGGCTGCAAGGTTTCTTCGTCACGCTGTAAACCGACGACAGAGATTTTCGCCGTTGGGATTAAATCGAGCACACCGTCGAGCATGCCAATACCAGCACGTAAAATCGGTACAATCGTTGCGGTCTTACCGATGATTTGCTCGCCTGTAATTTCGCCACACCAGCCCTGCATTGGGAAGGTTTCAATTTCAAAATCGCGGCTCGCTTCATACGCCATCAAGCGTGCAAGTTCTTTGGTTAATGTACGAAATTTATAGGTACTACAGTCTTTTTCACGCATAAGGCTGAGTTTATGACGGACTAGCGGGTGATCAATAACGGTGATTTTTAAGTCATTCATAAGGTCTCTCTTGATTTTTCGCTGATGCTTGCGCAGTTACTGCGGTTGCTATTAGTAATAAAGATACAAACACTTACTGCACTTCAACCCTATACCTAGACCATCAATAGTAAGCTTAATGCTTTAATAAAAAAGTAAGCCAAAGGCATTTATAACAAGGTTAGTTTTATTTAAGCAAACTATGTTCGACTATAATAACGCCCTAACAAATGAAGTAGTGTTCAGGCTTGCTATGATAACAAAAAAACCGCTTTTCTGATGAAGAATCTTATGACTACACAACCATCCCATACCCATGATAGTACTGATAAATTGGCTACCAACTCGTTATTGTTCGACACTGGCGCCGCAGAAGTAGAAACCCATCCGTTCGGTCCAGTGTTACCGCCGAATGCTACCGTGATGATGATGGGTACTTTTCCACCGACTGCTGATAAATGGGCAATGCGCTTTCACTACCCGAACTTTTATAATGATATGTGGCGTATCTATGGCAGTGTGTTTTTTGATGACGTTGATTATTTCAGAGTAGGCGATGAAAAGCGTTTTGACCCTGAGCGTATTCGTGCCTTTATGTTCGAGCGCGGCATTGCCTCTTGTCCTACCGTCACTCAAGCTATCCGCGAGACTGGTAATGCTTCTGATAAAAACCTCACCGTTGTCACCCCCGTTGATTTAGATATTATCTTGCCACAAGTACCAAAGGTTGAAACCTTATTTACCACGGGCGGCAAAGCCACTGAAGTGCTACTCAATTTATTAGCTGAGCCACCTGCCAAATCAAAATACCCTAAGACCAATCAAAGTATGGATTACCCTTATGAATGGCAAAGTAATAATAAGAAAGTTAATGTAAATAATCTTACCTTATATAGGTTACCTTCAACGTCGCGCGCCTACCCTTTAGCGTTAGATAAAAAAGTCGCTGCTTATAAGGATTTCTTTAAAAAGATAGGTAAACTATAGAAGTGTCATATCCTATATAGAAGATAATTATTAGATAGCCGTTATATAGGAGAGGTAAGCAATTTTAAGCAAAAAAGGTAGTCTATAATGAAGGTGAAATTATTTTTAACCCTAACTGACTGATAAATAAACAGTATTAATGGCAAGGTCAGATAATCGCTAAAATAGCGGATAAACCCCCTTGACCCCCTACTAAAAGCGCGTATAATGCCACCCAGTCGAAAGGGAAGGCGGATTGGAGAAGTGGTTTACCACTTATTATTAATAGCGAAGCTATTAACTAATCATCCAACCTACTAAATTACTTTTAAAATAAAATAATTTACTTCTTGACTAATTAAAATAAGCGTCTATAATACGCACCTCATTAGGGAGAACCGGAGTTACTTATATGTGGATTTACATATAACAAACCTGGCTAACCCATTGAAACAAATTATAAAAAAGCTTGACAAACCAAATCATTATGATATGATAGTCGGCTCGCTAGATAGGATAAGTTCTTAGCTTAAACTGACTAGCAAAGAGAAAAACCCTATATATCAGTTACTGGACGACAGTAACTTGACACTATTTAAAAGCATAACTAAAGAACAACTTGTGTGGATTTTTGCTGATTCAGAATGCTAAAAAATAAAGTTGGTTTTACTCTCTTTTCGGGAGTCATTCTAACTATAAAAATTATCATTTAAGACAGCAAGAAAACTCAAAGTTAATTCATTATATGAAACATACGAGAGCGTAATTGCCAGATTAAATGAGCCAAGTTTCGAAGTCTCTTTAAAGGACTTCATGCAAGATTAAACTGAAGAGTTTGATCATGGCTCAGATTGAACGCTGGCGGCAGGCTTAACACATGCAAGTCGAGCGGTAACAGGAGAAGCTTGCTTCTCGCTGACGAGCGGCGGACGGGTGAGTAATACTTAGGAATCTACCTAGTAGTGGGGGATAGCTCGGGGAAACTCGAATTAATACCGCATACGACCTACGGGAGAAAGGGGGCAACTTGTTGCTCTCGCTATTAGATGAGCCTAAGTCGGATTAGCTAGATGGTGGGGTAAAAGCCTACCATGGCGACGATCTGTAGCTGGTCTGAGAGGATGATCAGCCACACCGGGACTGAGACACGGCCCGGACTCCTACGGGAGGCAGCAGTGGGGAATATTGGACAATGGGGGCAACCCTGATCCAGCCATGCCGCGTGTGTGAAGAAGGCCTTTTGGTTGTAAAGCACTTTAAGCAGTGAAGAAGACTCCATGGTTAATACCCATGGACGATGACATTAGCTGCAGAATAAGCACCGGCTAACTCTGTGCCAGCAGCCGCGGTAATACAGAGGGTGCAAGCGTTAATCGGAATTACTGGGCGTAAAGCGAGCGTAGGTGGCTTGATAAGTCAGATGTGAAAGCCCCGGGCTTAACCTGGGAACGGCATCTGATACTGTTAGGCTAGAGTAGGTGAGAGGAAGGTAGAATTCCAGGTGTAGCGGTGAAATGCGTAGAGATCTGGAGGAATACCGATGGCGAAGGCAGCCTTCTGGCATCATACTGACACTGAGGTTCGAAAGCGTGGGTAGCAAACAGGATTAGATACCCTGGTAGTCCACGCCGTAAACGATGTCTACTAGTCGTTGGGTCCCTTGAGGACTTAGTGACGCAGCTAACGCAATAAGTAGACCGCCTGGGGAGTACGGCCGCAAGGTTAAAACTCAAATGAATTGACGGGGGCCCGCACAAGCGGTGGAGCATGTGGTTTAATTCGATGCAACGCGAAGAACCTTACCTGGTCTTGACATATCTAGAATCCTGCAGAGATGCGGGAGTGCCTTCGGGAATTAGAATACAGGTGCTGCATGGCTGTCGTCAGCTCGTGTCGTGAGATGTTGGGTTAAGTCCCGCAACGAGCGCAACCCTTGTCCTTAGTTACCAGCGGTTTGGCCGGGAACTCTAAGGATACTGCCAGTGACAAACTGGAGGAAGGCGGGGACGACGTCAAGTCATCATGGCCCTTACGACCAGGGCTACACACGTGCTACAATGGTAGGTACAGAGGGCAGCTACACAGCGATGTGATGCGAATCTCAAAAAGCCTATCGTAGTCCAGATTGGAGTCTGCAACTCGACTCCATGAAGTAGGAATCGCTAGTAATCGCGGATCAGAATGCCGCGGTGAATACGTTCCCGGGCCTTGTACACACCGCCCGTCACACCATGGGAGTTGATTGCACCAGAAGTGGTTAGCCTAACCTTTTAGGAAGGCGATCACCACGGTGTGGTTGATGACTGGGGTGAAGTCGTAACAAGGTAGCCGTAGGGGAACCTGCGGCTGGATCACCTCCTTATAGACAGCATTCGGTCAGCAAGAATTCACAACAAGTTGTTCTTTAGTTTAAGCTTACGTTTATACAAGCGTAATTTGGGTCTGTAGCTCAGCTGGTTAGAGCACCGTGTTGATAACGCGGGGGTCAGTGGTTCAAGTCCACTTAGACCCACCATTTATATATGGGGCCATAGCTCAGTTGGTAGAGCGCCTGCCTTGCACGCAGGAGGTCAACGGTTCGACTCCGTTTGGCTCCACCACTATAAACGCAGTAAGCTTTGAATGCTAATAAATGAATAGGTATCAAACAGAAACAAGTGATTCCAATATAGCGATATATTATCTGATTACTTCTTTCTGTTTTATACGGAAACTTACTACTCGACGAGAGAGTAAGAACTATTTAAAAACATAGATATGAGTCTGGGTTAGAGTGGCGTGTTCACGCGACACTCTAACCTTAAGAAATCCTCTTTTAACGACATTGTTTGTTATCCCAAAGAGGATTTCTTAAAAAAGTAAAGAGAACTGAATCAAGCGTAAACATAGGTGATATCGTTATCATAATTAGATTGTATGACACTTAGAAGTCGAAAGACTACTTGGGGTTGTATGGTCAAGTAATGAAGCGCACATGGTGGATGCCTTGGCAGTCAGAGGCGATGAAAGACGTGACAGCCTGCGATAAGCTTCGGGGAGGCGGCAATATCCTGTGATCCGGAGATTTCTGAATGGGGAAACCCACCTAGCATAAGCTAGGTATCTTATATTTATATAAGAGGCGAACGAGGGGAAGTGAAACATCTCAGTACCCTTAGGAATAGACATCAATTGAGATTCCCCTAGTAGCGGCGAGCGAACGGGGAGAAGCCGATTAGTACTAATGTAGAAGAACAGCGTGGGAAAGCTGACCGTAGTAGGTGATAGTCCTGTATTCGAAACATTAGCATTAACATATTAAGTAGAGCGGGGCACGAGAAATCCTGTTTGAAGATGGGGGGACCATCCTCCAAGGCTAAATACTCCTGACTGACCGATAGTGAACCAGTACCGTGAGGGAAAGGCGAAAAGAACCCCTGTGAGGGGAGTGAAATAGAACCTGAAACCGTGTGCGTACAAGCAGTGGGAGCCTTAATTTATTAGGGTGACCGCGTACCTTTTGTATAATGGGTCAGCGACTTATATTCTGTAGCAAGGTTAACCGTTTAGGGGAGCCGTAGGGAAACCGAGTCTTAATAGGGCGATTAGTTGCAGGGTATAGACCCGAAACCGAGTGATCTATCCATGAGCAGGTTGAAAGTGCCGTAACAGGCACCGGAGGACCGAACCCACTGTCGTTGAAAAGCCAGGGGATGACTTGTGGATAGGGGTGAAAGGCTAATCAAACTCGGTGATAGCTGGTTCTCCCCGAAAGCTATTTAGGTAGCGCCTCGGACGAACACCATTGGGGGTAGAGCACTGTTTCGGCTAGGGGGTCATACCGACTTACCAAACCGATGCAAACTCCGAATACCGATGAGTGATATCCGGGAGACACACAGTGGGTGCTAACGTCCATTGTGGAGAGGGAAACAACCCAGACCGCCAGCTAAGGCCCCAAATTCCTAGTTAAGTGGGAAACGAGGTGGGAAGGCATAGACAGCTAGGAGGTTGGCTTAGAAGCAGCCATCCTTTAAAGAAAGCGTAATAGCTCACTAGTCGAGTCGGCCCGCGCGGAAGATGTAACGGGGCTCAAACTAGGAGCCGAAGCTGCGGATTTGAATTTGTTTTCAAGTGGTAGGGGAGCGTTGTGTAAGCCTGTGAAGGTGTGTTGTAAAGCATGCTGGAGGTATCACAAGAGCGAATGCTGACGTGAGTAACGATAATGCGAGTGAAAAGCTCGCACGCCGGAAGATCAAGGGTTCCAGTCCAACGTTAATCGGGGCTGGGTGAGTCGACCCCTAAGGCGAGGCCGAAAGGCGTAGTCGATGGGAAATCGGTTAATATTCCGATACTTGTTTATAATGCGATGGAGGGACGGAGTAGGTTATGTCAGCCTGGCGTTGGTTGTCCAGGTGAAAGGATGTAGGCTTACAGTTTAGGCAAATCCGGACTGTAATACGGCTGAGATCTGATAGCAAGCGGTACTTGTACCGCGAAGTGGCAAATACCATGCTTCCAGGAAAAGCTTCTAAGCAATAGTTATAAACGAATCGTACCCTAAACCGACACAGGTGATCAGGTAGAGAATACCAAGGCGCTTGAGAGAACTCTGCTGAAGGAACTAGGCAAAATGGTACCGTAACTTCGGGAGAAGGTACGCTGCCGATGGTGATAGGACTTGCTCCTTGAGCTGTTGGCAGTCGCAGATACCAGGCTGCTGCAACTGTTTATTAAAAACACAGCACTCTGCAAACACGAAAGTGGACGTATAGGGTGTGATGTCTGCCCGGTGCTGGAAGGTTAATTGATGGGGTTAGCGTATGCGAAGCTCTTGATCGAAGCCCCAGTAAACGGCGGCCGTAACTATAACGGTCCTAAGGTAGCGAAATTCCTTGTCGGGTAAGTTCCGACCTGCACGAATGACATAATGATGGCAGCGCTGTCTCCAGCAGAGACTCAGTGAAATCGAAATCGCAGTGAAGATGCTGTGTACCCGCGGCTAGACGGAAAGACCCCGTGAACCTTTACTACAGCTTTACATTGAACTTTGACCTGACTTGTGCAGGATAGGTGGGAGGCTTTGAAGCCGAGACGCTAGTCTTGGTGGAGCCATCCTTGAAATACCACCCTGGTCATGTCGGGGTTCTAACTCAGGTATAACAATACCGAGGACAATGTATGGTGGGTAGTTTGACTGGGGCGGTCTCCTCCTAAAGAGTAACGGAGGAGTACGAAGGTGCGCTCAGAACGGTCGGAAATCGTTCATAGAGTATAAAGGCAAAAGCGCGCTTAACTGCGAGACCCACAAGTCGAGCAGGTACGAAAGTAGGTCTTAGTGATCCGGTGGTTCTGTATGGAAGGGCCATCGCTCAACGGATAAAAGGTACTCTGGGGATAACAGGCTGATACCGCCCAAGAGTTCATATCGACGGCGGTGTTTGGCACCTCGATGTCGGCTCATCTCATCCTAGGGCTGAAGCAGGTCCTAAGGGTATGGCTGTTCGCCATTTAAAGAGGTACGCGAGCTGGGTTTAGAACGTCGTGAGACAGTTCGGTCCCTATCTACCGTGGGCGTTGGAAATTTGAGAGGATCTGCTCCTAGTACGAGAGGACCAGAGTGGACGAACCACTGGTGTTCGGGTTGTCATGCCAATGGCATTGCCCGGTAGCTACGTTCGGATGGGATAACCGCTGAAAGCATCTAAGCGGGAAGCCCACCTCAAGATTAGATTTCCCTAAAGAGCCGTTCAAGACTAGGACGTTGATAGGCAGGGTGTGGAAGCACAGCGATGTGTGTAGCTAACCTGTACTAATTGCTCGTTTGGCTTGACCATACAACACCCAAGTGGTTTGTATCAAGTCTAATTATTTCGATATCACCTTAATCCTTGATTCAGTTGGATTAAGATGACACTAGTCATTAAACACACAGACTCATATCTAACCCCCTTTGCTGACGACAATAGCATGATGGCACCACCTGATCCCTTCCCGAACTCAGAAGTGAAACATCATCGCGCCAATGGTAGTGTGGCCCCGGCCATGTGAGAGTAGGTCATCGTCAGCTCTCTATTCCGATTACCCCCTTACGTGAATGCGTAAGGGGGTTTTCTTTGTCTAGCGGTTGAGGTTAGAAAACTATTTTACATATCCTAATACATAACTTAACAGCTATGTATTGTTGAGATGACTTATTAAAGCTATGATTATTACAGTTCATGTTATCGATGCAGGATTACTAGAGAAACATGGGCTTTTATAAATGAACTTAATATCATAAAAATTAATAATCACAAGGATGAGATGATTATGACTATTGCAAAGAATATTGAAGTAAGCAGCACCTCAGAAACAAGTTTTGAAGACGCTATTCAAAAAGGCGTGGCGCGTATCGCCAAAACCGTTAACAATGTTCAAGGTGCTTGGGTAAAAGAGCAGAAAGTTGGTATTACCGATGGTAAGATTAATAAGTATCATGTCATTATGATTGTGAGCTTTGTCATTAATGAAGATACTGACCTTAGTTAATCATTATTAATAATATAGAATTACTTATAGACCTGATTTATTAAAAAATAAAAAGCCTGTGTATGCAGGCTTTTTTTATGTCTTTTAATCCGTCATAAAACAAAGGTTTACTCATAGAAATTTCTTAACATTATAGATTGAGGTAGATGTAGTAAACTGGTCGTTTGATATTTTTAACATAATTTTTTTAACAAAGTTTTTATAAATAGAGAAAGCTATGGCAGTTGATTTTACCAATACCTTGATCGTTGCGATATCAGCAACCGCTTTATTTGATTTATCAGAGTCTGAAAATCATCTGATAGCGTTATTGCAACAGCGACCTCACGAAGCGATTAAAGAGTTCCGCGACTATATGGCTGAACGTGAAAACGATCCGCTCAGCATCGGTGCTGGCTATCCGCTTATTAAAGCGTTGCTAAATTTAAATAATTATTGCCATGATTGTGAAGGGCAGAGTTCAGGTATTGATACACCGCTGGTTGAAGTGGTGATTGTTTCAAAAAGTAGCCCTGATACAGGTATTCAAGTGCTCAATGCGATTCGTGAACATGGTTTAACCATTTCTCGCTCGGCGTTTATATCCGGAAGCCCTATAGCGCCTTATATTAAAGATTTTAATGTGGATTTGTTTTTGACCACCAATCGTGATGACGCTCAGCAGGTTGCCGATGCCAATATTTGTGCCTGTGCGATATTAGATGCCACACCAGTAAATACTTATGAGCTCGATACTAAGCAGCTGCGTATCGCATTTGATGGTGATGCGGTATTGTTTGATGACTCAGGTGAGCTGCTTTATAAACAAAAAGGGTTGCGGGCTTTTCATGAGCGTGAAGCCGAAATGCGGGATTTGCCGATAGAAAAAGGACCTTATGCAGAGCTGTTGATTAAGCTGTCAAAAATGCAAGAGCGATTGCCTGCAAGCTTGCATACTTCTCCCATGAAGATAGCGTTAGTCACTGCCCGTAATGCCCCTGCGGACTTACGGGCGATTAAAACGCTACGTGATTGGGGTGTTGATCTCGACATGGCATTTTTTTTGGGCGGACTTGAAAAGACGGCAGTATTAAAAACCTTTGCGCCACATATCTTCTTTGATGATTCGGTTAAACATATTGATGCCGCGCGTAATTTTATGCCAACGGCGTTGGTTCCTTATCATTCGACCTCTTTGCTGCATGCCAAGAGTGTATTAACGGCAGAAGAAGACACCTCATCATTGTCATTTAAGCCTGTAAAAAGCACATTGTCTTCTGTGAGCGAGCAATAGGGTTTTAATAACATTCAAAGGTTTAAAAGATAAGGTTTGTTATGAAGTGGCAGCAATTATTTAGCTTAATAACGCGCAGAATTAAGCAAGTTTTTGGCTTATATGCGTTTGTTCTTATACCGATGTGGGGCATGTTTTTTCTCAATGAAACACTGCTTTTCGGGCTATGGAATATCTTTGGGATTGTGCCACGGGCGTTAGATTTAGGTAGTATGATTGGGGTAGTTGCGTCATGGACGATGCATGGCAACTTTTCTCACTTACTTGGTAATACATTGACGTTATTACAAATTTTATTTCTGTTCGGACTCTTTGAAAATAATGCTTATCGTACGGTAATTAAATTGATCGTGGCGTCAGGATTGGTGACTTGGATTATCGGTTCGCCATTGTCGATTCATATCGGCGCGTCGGGGCTATGTTTTGCGATGCTGGGTTATATGATAGGCGGAGCAGTATTTGCGCGGCGCTGGGGTTATCTGCTTGCTTGTATTGTCATGGGAGCTGGTTACTGGTTGACCATCAAACAAGGTTTGATGCCGCAGCAAGGTATCTCATTTGCGGCGCATTTTGGCGGACTATGCGCCGGCTTATTATTGGGGGCAAACTCAAAACATGCTTATACCAGTATCAACACGCGTTATTAAATTTTATTGATACAAACGTTGATATATAACGGATCATTTTTTTCTAATGACCGCCACTTAGTGGTTTGCTTCACATGCTCATCAATGCTCAGCTTACTATCCTTTTCTTGCAATACGTAATCGGCGCGGGCAGGGGCAGCACAGTCAATAACCTGCAGTACTTGCTGCACACTTCGACGTCGCTCAAACAAATATAAATTCACCAAATAAATATTTGGCGAATCAGCGTTGGCGCGAGCGTGTCCGCTATCAGCGGCGATGAAGCGAAAAGTTTGTGGTTTGATATATGACCAAGGACGAAACCAAGTGCTCTGTTCAACTTTTTTAACCACATGCACGCCGTTAGGTAGTTGCGCAGTTTGCTGCTCGAACCAGCTATATTCTTGGCTGATTTGAAAGCCAAAGATGCCAATCGCACCAAACAATGGAATCAGCCATCTTGGGGCTTTTTTTCCTGCAAGTTTGCTGAGATGAGTTATGATTAGTGCTATCCCAGCCATACCAAATCCGGCAGCTATGGTGGCGATAAACTCAAAAAGCATAAGATTTTTCCTTAACGCCATCAGCGCATTTAAAACCAGTTCATAAAAAGATAAAAAAAACACTCACAAGCAGCTGCTGCCGGTGAGTGACTAGATTACAAATAATAGCACACAATATCGTCTAGATTAGTGATCGATTGCGCCGCCAGCTCCACGTGGAGAACGAACACTTTCAACCAATTCTTGGATATGTGCTGGTGGTGGCGCAGTCGCATAAGAAACGGCGAATGCCACGATAAAGTTCAGTAATGCACCAACCGCACCAAATGATAGTGGTGAGATACCGAACAACCAGTACTCTTCAGTATCAGGGAAGCTGGCTGTACCACTGATAAAGAACCAGCCTTTAAAGATAAAGATATAAACCAAGATACTAACCAAGCCCGTTAACATACCAGCAATAGCGCCAAGGTTGTTAATACGCTTAGAGAAAATACCCATCATCAGTGCAGGGAACAGTGAGGCACCTGCAATACCAAAGGCTAGTGCAACGACCTGTGCGGCAAATCCTGGCGGGTTAATACCAAGCCATGTCGCAACCACAATCGCAATCGCCATCGTGATACGGGCAACTTTTAGCTCGCCTGCATCGGTAATGTTTGGATTTAAGTTACGTTTAATCAAGTCATGACTGATTGCTGATGAGATAGCAAGTAGTAGACCCGCTGCCGTTGAAAGCGCTGCTGCCAAACCACCGGCGGCGATAAGACCAATAACCCAACCTGGTAGCTGTGCAATTTCCGGATTGGCCAATACTAAGATATCAGCGTTGACATCAAGCTCATTACCTTCCCAGCCTCTATCGACAAAGATACCATCACGCTCTAAAGCATGTTCAGCTTTTGCTTCTTCAACCGCCGCCGTCGTTGCCGCAACATCACCGCCGTCAGTAGTGGCAGCCGCTGCTGCGAGCTCAGCTGCACCAAGCCCGCTATCACTATAGAACTGGATACGACCATCGTTATTTAAATCGTTATATTTAATAAGACCCGTGTCTTCCCACGTTCTCATCCAGTCTGGGCGTTGATCGTACTCGATGGCAGGCTCTTCAACACCTTGTGGATAGATAGTATCGATTAGGTTTAGACGCGCCATTGCACCTACCGCAGGGGCAGTGAAGTATAGTAGCGAGATGAAAACCAATGTCCAACCAGCCGTCCAGCGCGCATCCGCAACTTTAGGAACGGTGAAAAAGCGAATGATAACGTGCGGTAAGCCTGCGGTACCAATCATCAGTGATAAAGTGAATAGCACCATGTTTAGCTTGTTTGGCACGTCAGCAGTATAAGCGGTAAAGCCCAAGTCGACGACGATTTGATCAAGCTTAGCTAAGATAGGAATACCGGCTTCCACATGGTTTGAGAACAAACCAAGACCCGGAATCGGATTGCCTGTCAGCTCAAGTGAGATAAATACGGCAGGAATGGTATAAGCAATCATCAGAACAATATACTGCGCAACCTGCGTGTAGGTAATCCCTTTCATACCACCAAGTACGGCGTAGAAGAAAACAACGACCGCGGCAATAATCAGACCGGTGGTATTATCCACTTCTAAGAAGCGTGAGAATGCTACCCCAGCGCCGGTCATCTGACCGATAACGTAAGTGGTTGAGGCAATAATCAAACAAACCACGGCAATCATCGCTGCGGTCTTAGAATAAAAACGGTCGCCAATAAAATCTGGAACCGTGAACTTACCAAATTTACGTAGGTAAGGCGCAAGCAGCATGGCCAGTAGAACGTAACCACCCGTCCAACCCATCAAATAAGTTGAGGCCGCATAGCCGCCAGTAGCAATAATACCTGCCATCGAGATAAATGATGCCGCACTCATCCAGTCAGCAGCCGTTGCCATACCGTTTACTACAGGATGGACGCCGCCGCCAGCGACATAAAACTCACTGGTTGAACCTGCACGTGCCCACCATGCAATACCGAAGTATAAAGCGAAAGATAGACCTACAAAAATAATATTAATCGTAAATTGACTCATAGGGCTATTCCTCGTCTACACCATATTGTTTATCTAACTTATTCATACGCCACGCGTAGAAGAAAATTAAAATGATAAATACGCCAATGGAACCTTGCTGAGCGAACCAAAATCCTAGGTCAGTACCGCCTATTCGAATCCCTGTTAATAATGGTCGAAATAAAATACCGAAACCGTATGAACAGAGGGCCCAAATAATGAGGCAACCTATAATGAGACGGATATTGGCACGCCAATAACCAGATGGATCGTTGTGGTTTTCCATAGGACAACTCCTTTTGTCTTGCCTAAAAACATAATATTTGATTTGAGCTTAATGAGTTATTCTTGTCTATCGCTTTAAGCGAAATTGTGTCTATAAAAAAACCATCCTATAGACGATTCATACAAAATGACTCAACAGCTTAGCTGAAAAAATGCGCACAAATGAAAAATAATAAAAACCAAATACTAAAACGTGAACCAGTCATAAAGCGATTTAATAGACATTTATTTAACATTAAGCTGACTTAATCAAATAAACGACATCATAAATGCTAGGGTTTTTAAGAGTCTCTTGCAGAAAAAAAGGGGATTTATCGAGGAAAAACGATGAAGGTCAACAATCCGCTGTCTTTTTACGATCCCGTCTTCCTGACAAGAGTCTTAAAGTTGTTAATACGTTAGTCATTCATACCAATAAATCAATATCAACCGAATGCTAATATCTATAAAATCCACTCTATCATAGTTAAAAAACGTGGTCGGTAATAAAGTAGACTTCTATAAGTGTTTAGAACATTTAATATTACTGAAATCGTACGATAAATGTCTAACCAATGCTACTGATTTGTTACATTCCCCATTCTATAGGACTTCAATAGTAAGTAACATTTATTTCAGAAATAGTCTTTTTAAATTAATAAAAAAATTTGATAGTAGTAGGCGTCTTAATCTCTATAGAATGCAAACGGCATCTTATTAGTAGAGATGTTTAGCAGAATTATGAGCGGTATAATCAGTTAAATGTGTTTCTATATAAAAATAAGTAACATTTATAAACGTAAGTGAGGAGTAGGTATGAGTGACGGCATAGCAGGCTGGTTTAATAACATCGTGAATTACGGCGTTAGTATTATCTGGGGTAATAACGATTGGTTAATCGCCAGCAATCCTTGGTATGGATTGTTGATGTTTGTGTTGATTGGGGCTGGTCTATATTTCACCGTTGCTACGCGTTTTATTCAGTTTCGTCACTTTGGTCATATGTGGCAGTTATTACGGGTGTCAAACCAAGGCCGTAAAGATGGAGGTATCAGCTCGTTTGAGGCGCTGATGACGTCTTTAGCGGCGCGTGTCGGTACCGGTAATCTGGCAGGGGTAGCGATCGCTATCTATCTTGGTGGACCGGGCGCAGTATTTTGGATGTGGATGACGGCGCTCGTCGGTATGTCGACCAGTTTTATCGAGTCAACCTTAGCCCAAGCCTATAAAGTGCCGCATAATGACAATGTTTACCGCGGTGGACCGGCTTACTATATCGAAAAAGGTTTGGGCAAGCGCTGGCTGGCGATATTTTTCTCGCTTTGTTTGCTGGTTGCGTTTGGTTTGGCGTTTAATGGCGTGCAGTCGAATACGATTGCGCAGGCGACCAATGAAGCGTTTGGTGTTCCAACGTGGATGACAGGGTTAATACTGGTCGCGCTCGTCGCCCCAGTGGTATTTGGCGGACTACGCTCGGTTGCGCGTATCGCAGGTAAAATCGTGCCAGTCATGGCGATTCTTTATATCTTGTTGGCGCTTTATATTATTATCACCAACTTTAGCGAATTCCCAGCAGCCGTTGCCTTGATTGTAAAATCAGCCTTTGGTTTTGAGCAAGCGGCGGGCGGTGTGATTGGTTATGGTATTGCGCAGGCGATGATTAACGGTATCAAGCGTGGTTTGTTTTCGAACGAAGCGGGTATGGGTTCAGCGCCCAATGCCGCAGCGACGGCAAAAAGCCATCCTGACCATCCAGCGGTGCAAGGCTTTATGCAAATGCTCGGTGTCTTTATGGATACGCTGGTTATCTGTACGGCAACCGCGGCGATTATTATACTTTCAGGTGTCGTCGATCCAAATGTCGAACAAGAAGGTATTCAATTAACCCAGTTGGCACTGTCGCAGTATGTGGGCGATATGGGCGTAGTTTTTGTCGCGATTGCAATTTTCTTCTTTTCGTTTACCTCTATCATTGCCAACTACAGCTATGGCGAGTCCAATCTTGAATTTATCTCTGGTGAAAAAAATGCCAAAGTCATGATTATGATTTTCCGTTTTATGGTTTTAGGCATGGTATTTGTTGGTGCTATTGCTAGCTTACCTGCTATTTGGAACTTCGCTGACTTATCAATGGGTCTCATGGCACTCGTCAACTTGATAGCGATTTTAATCTTGTCGCCAGTGGCGCTTAGAATTTTGCGTGATTATGAAAGACAAATCAAAGAAGGCAAAACCGGCGAGCAAATCAAATTTGACCCTGATGATTTTGTGAAACTAAAAGATGAAGCCAACCGTGATGCGTGGACTGATTAGATCTTTTTGGTAAGCTAAAAAGTTATGCTGTCGAAGCTATAAATATAAAAAAACCGCCCTTATATTAAGAGCGGTTTTTTATTAAGCCATAATTATCTCAAACATGATTTACATGTTTGGATAGTTAGGACCGCCGCCGCCTTCTGGCGTTACCCAAGTAATGTTCTGTGACGGGTCTTTGATATCACAGGTCTTACAATGCACACAGTTTTGCGCATTGATAACAAACTTAGCACCTTCGGCATCTTTCACCACCTCGTAAACGCCAGCTGGGCAGTACAGACGCGCAGGCTCAGCATACAGCGGTAAGTTAATTGAAACAGGCACCGTAGGATCGGTGAGTTTCAGATGCGTCGGTTGGTCTTCAGCGTGGTTGGTGTTGGAGATAAAGACTGATGACAGCTTATCAAATATCAGCTTACCATCTGGCTTAGGATAGGTTGGCTGATAAGCATGCGCCGCACGCTCTAGCTGATCATAATCTCTCTTATTATCATGAATGGTCAAAGGCATTTTACCGCCAAGCAAATTTTGCTCGATAAAGGTAAAGGCGCCGCCCATCCATTGACCCATACGGTGCATGGCTGGGGCAAAGTTACGCGCTTCGTAGTTGTCTTGATACAGCCATGATTCTTTATACATGGTGCTATAGGCAACCACGTCGTCATATTCACGGCCTGCTTGTAACGCTTCAAAAATCGCTTCAGCCGCCAACATACCTGACTTCATTGAGGTGTGCGTACCTTTGATTTTGGCAGGGTTTAAGAAGCCTGCATCATCACCGACCAACACGCCACCTGGGAAGGTGAATTTTGGTAAGGAGTTTAAGCCGCCTTTGGTCAACGCACGCGCGCCGTATGACAGGCGTTTGCCGCCTTCTAAGACGTTGCGAATGACTGGATGAAGTTTTAGGCGCTGCATCTCATCAAACGGTGACATATAAGGGTTTGAGTACGATAGGTCGATGACCATACCAAAGCTGACTTGGTTGTTTTCATCGAAGTACAACCACCAACCGCCAGATGAGCCGGTATCCGTTAATGGCCAACCTGAACCATGCATGACCACGCCTTGCTCGTGCTTCTCTGGGCTGACTTCCCATAGCTCTTTTAGACCGATACCATAATGCTGAGGGTCTGAGTCTTTATCAAGCGCGAAACGGCTGATGAGGCGCTTGCCCAAATGTCCGCGGCAACCTTCGGCAAAAATGGTATATTTACCTAGCAGCTCGTAACCTGGCTCAAAGCTTGGCTTGGCTTCACCATTGGCAGCCACGCCCATGTCGCCGGTCAAAACCCCTCTTACCGAACCGTCATCGTTATATAAGATGTCGTCGGCTGCAAAGCCTGGGAACATCATGACTTCAAGCTCTTCTGCTTGCTCAGCCAACCAACGAACGACGTTGCCCAATGAGACAATGTAGTTGCCTTCATTGTGCATGCTGGCAGGCACGATAGAATCAGGAAGCTTGGTTGCTTTGGTCGCAGAACCGAGCATATAAACGCGGTCTTCAATGGCAGGTACGTTTAGTGGCGCGCCTTTTTCTTTCCAATCTGGTATCAGCTCGTCTAAAGCACGCGGCTCAATGACCGCACCAGATAAGGTATGGGCACCAAACTCTGAGCCTTTTTCGACCACACAAACCATAAACTCATCATTGCCCGCTGCAATAGCAAGCTGACGCAGACGAATGGCTGCTGATAAACCCGCAGGGCCGCCGCCAACGATGATGACATCAAATTCCATTGATTCACGTTCGATTTCAGGCTCAGTAGTTTCTGGTTCTACGGCTGGCTCGGGCGTTGCTTCTGTTGCAGTAGTGGCTTCTACTGGCTCAGCGGCAACTTCTGTCGCCTCAGTTGCAGCGCTTTCTTCAGTAGTGGCGACTTCTTCTACGGCTACATCAGTATGTGCGATGTCGCTATTTACAGTGTCGTTACTGACAATGTCATTATTAACAACGTCGTTGCTAACAGTGTCATTATCAACAACAGGCTTTTGATTGTCTTGCTCTTGCATACCTACTCCTAAACTTTTAGTGGCTTATCTCAGGGCATCATTAGCTTAACAATTGAATAATAAAGCTTGCGGCGCTAACGTTACTCAGACATATGGCTGCCCGATAAGAACTGTCTTTGCGGCATCAATTGACGACGTTAAGCGTACAAAGATTGACGTAAAATCTAGCACCCATAACGTAAAATGTGTTGTTAATTCAACACCCACTGAACCATTGCAAATAAATAATCGTTACTCATTATAAAAGAAAAGTCCTACAAACACGATACGCATTTCTGAGTATCAATGTTAAGGTAAGAGGGAAATAATGGGGGTACAATGACGATAGGCTTTCATCATACCCGAAACAAAAATTTATAGTAATAATAGATGCGCCAAACTTTGATTACTACATAAAGGATTTTATGATGAATGACGATAATAAAAACGACAATTCTAATGATAAAGATAGCCTCAAAGTCACGAATGACAAGGTATCTGCGCCAAATGGTATGGATGCTTTGAGTCAGTATTTTAAGTCAGCGCCAAGTATACGCGAAGGGCGCGCTATACCGCCGCTTGAGAACTGGCATCCTGAGCAAGTAACGGACATGGATCTAACCATCAAAGCCAACGGCGAGTGGTGGCACGAAGGCGGGCACATGACCCGTCAGTCATTAGTCAGTTTGTTTGCCACTATTTTGTGGAAAGAAGAAAATAATGGCGCGGTTGAGTATTTTTTAAAGACACCGGTACAAAAACTGCGTATCCACGTAGAAGATGCGCCGTTACTGATTAACGATGTTGGTATCGTTGAAGAACAAGGTGAAAGCTGGCTAGAATTTACGACCACCACCGGTGATGTAGTGCGTTTAGATGATGAACATCCGATTAGTTTGCGTGCTTATACAATGAAAGACTCTGATGACAATAGCCATTCTGACAAAAGTAAGAATAAAGAAGATAATAAAAGTACAGAAAGCTCTACGCAAATTCGTCCTTATATGATGGTACGAAACGGCTTGGAAGCATTGATTGGACGTAACGCTTTTTATCATTTAACAGAAATTGGTGAATTGACAGAGCGTGAAGGTGAGACGATACTAACGCTGCAAAGTGGTGATAACGCTTATACGTTATCAATGCCATCAGATTCATAATAGACTATATTTAACCCCACTCTCAACTTATTTTTCTAAGGTATTGGTTTACTTAGTTTTTAAAATTTCAGTTAAAACAATTAGAATTTTAAATTCTATAAAAATCAAAAGCCTACGATAAGTTGAGATTGGCGTATATTTAATACTTATATAAGAACGGCGGTAAGAGAGCAATGAAGGTTGCCGTAAAAGCAGTGCCTGATAATACAAGCCTTGATATTGTTGATAGCCTTGAGACGCACAAAACGACATTTATTAATGATAGTTTTAAAACGCTTAAAGCAGATGATAGCGTGATAAATAACGCGCTTAAAAAGGAACGCAGTGCGCCAATCGGCTTGTTCGATTCGGGCGTCGGCGGCTTGTCGGTCTATCTACATCTGGCTCAGCAATTACCGCATGAGCGTTACGTTTATTATGCCGATACCTTGCATGTACCGTATGGCAATCGTGATAGTGAAGACATTAAAGCCTTAACGCTCGCTGCAGTGGCATGGCTATACCAACAAGGCTGCAAGCTTATCGTCATCGCCTGTAATAGTGCTTCGGCGTATGCGTTAGAGACTGCCAGACGCTATTATCCGCAGCTGCTTATTGTTGGTCTGGTGCCTGCTTTAAAACCTGCGGTATTGGCCAGCAAAACTCATCACGTGGCAGTATTGGCAACGAAAGCGACGTTAAACGGTGCGCTACTAAATGACGTCATTACGAATGTTGCCATTCCTCATGCCACCAGAGTCTCCAAATACTTTGACCCAAACTTAGTCCCTTGGGTTGAGTCAGGTATGCCTAAAGACAGCAAAACGGCTCAGGATTTACGCCTGCAATTGCAGCAATTTTCGCAAGATGGCGTCGATCAGTTGGTATTAGGCTGTACCCATTATCCATTTTTTAAAGCGTTTTTACGCCAAGAAATTACTCAGCAGCAGTTAGCGCTACATATTGTCGATTCGGGGCATGCAATCGCTGAGCGCGTTAAGCAGCTATTGATAGCAGAACAGTTGTTAGCATTACCCGTTAAGGTATCAGCTAATGAAGCGTTAAATGGCCTAGCGACCGCTATGGATATACCGCCGGCTTTGACTTTTTATGCGACTAAGTATGATAAACAGCTCGGCGCTGTAGTGCGACGTTTATTGGGTAAACAGTCTCGTATACAGTATATTCTTTCGCCTTAAGCCCTTTTGTTTTAGTCTAATAGGGTTTTTTGCCTGTGCAATAGTGAAGTAGCTGTTATAATCCCGCAATATATTAGTGGAATTAGCAATAAATTAAACGTATTCGCGTAATATTATGCTAGGCTAGTATTTGCCAAACAGAATATTAGACAGGCTCTGATGCTATCGCTTTTCGATAACAATCGAGATAACTTTCATTTATATGACTAATAAGTTTAGAGGTGATTGTGTCAAACCGTCGCTATCATATTCACGTCATATGCGCTGACAACGACCAACTGTTGGTTTTAGACAGTGTGGCGATGTTTTTCCAAGGCCGCGCATTTTTAACCTATGACGTTTCTAGCAAATTACCCAAAGCGGCGTTATATGGTCGCCAGTGTATCGATGCTTGTGATTATGCGCTGATGATAATCGGTGATAGCTATGGCACGGCGCAAAATACTGGTGTCAGTCAAATGCATTTGAGCTATCTCAATGCCAAAGCCAAGCTCAAACCCTTGTTAATATTGGTCAAAAGTCATCATAACGAGGTCAATATCAGTCGGCAGCTGCAAGAATTCACCAACATGGTGACCAAAAAAGCCGATAAGATTTATTACTATGAAACAGAAAATGATATCGAGCAGCTACTCATTCAGGCCTTCTATAAAATGGTCGCCAATCATGAAGTAGGGGACGGCTGGGTAAGAGTGAGCGACGAGCTGATGAAAGCCAATAAATCGGCACTGGCCGAAGAAACGGCCACGAGCTTTTCTACCAAGAAAGCCAAACTTACCCAATCTCGCCCTGCTGTTACCGATCATTTAGCAGCCGATAGTGTCAGCAAGCCACTGGTGCTGACAGACACTTTTGAGATTCAGTACAAAGCCCAAGCCTATGAAGGCGGTAATTTAACCGACGTCACCCGCCCTATGACTTTATCGTGGCAAGAAGTGCTCATCGCCTTAATAAAAATACCGGCTACCTTTTCAAGCTATGGTTTACAGAGCGCCATTAATCGCTTAATCGCAGTCAAAGCTGAAACAGATATCAAAAATGACATGCCAAATGTTCACGCGGTGGCACGTTGTCAGATTTATCAAGATGACTTAAACCAATTACAGCGGCAGTTGGTGGCGGCTAACTGGATTCAACTCACCACCTATGGCACGCGCGTGTCACAAGAGCTTTGGAAACTCACCTTTTATGCGAAGAGCTTATTGACAGGCACTGACGCCAACACTCCTAGTGCGCCAACTTTACCGCTTAGCTAGGGCAAGCGCTCTCTGTTCTATTTATAATTCTCATTGATAAAAAATCCATTTATAAAGCCGGCGCTTACCCTTTGTAATACAAAGCATACGTCTCTGTAGTTGTGAAGCTGAGCAATACCCGTAATAATAAGCGTATAAATACATAATAATGCTTAATAATTAGGGAGAACGAACAATGAGTGATGCCAAAAAAAATTTAAATAGTGAACTAACCAGCTTAGAAGAAACCATGCTTGAAGCCGACCAGTTTCGTACGCTCGAAGAACAAGTCGCCGATATGAAGCGCCGCGGCATCGACCCAACCCAAGCCTATAAGGACTTGGATAGAAAGGAAGAAGATGCTGACTGGGGTGATGCGACGTGGAAAGAAAACGGTAAATGGAAACCAAAAACGCCTGCGGATTTAGATGACAAAGCCCGCGAAAATTGGGATGGCGATAATGGCAAACCAAATCCGCCACCTGTTATCTAGTAGGTATTATTTAACAAAATAATAGAATGATGACCGTATTTTTTCCAATTTATTCAATTCATTTAATAAAAAAGCCACGCTCATTTGCGTGGCTTTTTTATTAGTCGCTAATACATGCTTGTAGATACTAAATAAATCATTCCTTAGCTTAGCTAATTATGAACCTTCATCGACACGTACAAGCTTTATCGTACCATCAGGACTGGTAACCCGGCGATAACGCGTATTGCCCGATGAGGTTGATGGTCTAACGGTTGGCTGCACAGACGGCTGTACCGAGTAAGGATTAGAGTTTGAGCTGCCAGTTTGCTGTTGAATCAATTGCCCCATACGATCTGCAGGCGCAGGGTTTAAAGGACGACTGTTTGCTGGTTGTCCGTACGGATTGCCATATTGGGAAGTGCTTGCAGCACTATTACCAACGATGGCGCGATAAAATTTTTGTCCGGCGCGTCCATCGGCTGGAAAGATGCCATGGCTTGATTGATATTGCTGAATCGCCGCACGCGTATTATCACCAATGATACCGTCCACTTCGCCAATATCGTAGCCTGCATTTAATAATGCTTGCTGGATATCTTTAGATTGCTGACGGCTAATACCAGGGTCGTCCGTCGGCCAGGCAGTGACAAAATCGGTTTTGCTGCTGTCTTCACGCGCGATTAAATCTGATAAATGGGCAATCGCTAAAGCATAATTTTCTGAAGCGTTATACGAATAAAACGTGTCGAAGTTTTTACCCACCAAGAATGCTGGGCCATCAGTGCCGGCTGGTAATAATAAACCTGCGCTGCCCAAGGTAGAAGGCAGAGGGCTGCCGTTCGCCAATGTCAGCCCTTGATTGCGCCAATGGCTGATAGATTTTTTGTCTTTACGGTTTGATGCGCCCCAAAAACCACTCGGCAGTTTGACTTCATAACCCCATGGCTCGCCGGTACGGTAACCACGTTTGTCCAAAAAGTTGGCAGTAGAGGCGAGCGCATCAGGGACGCTATTAACCAAGTCGCGGCGGCCATCACCATCGAAATCGACAGCCAGTTCTAAAAAGGTACTTGGCATAAACTGCGTTTGCCCAAATGCACCTGCCCATGAGCCGGTCATATCACTAGGTGCAATATCGCCATTTTGGACGATTTTTAGCGCATTGGCATATTCGCCTTGGAAGTAGCTTTGACGACGATCAAAACATGACAGCGTCGCTAAAGATTCAAACAAGGGCTTTTTACCCAATGTCTGACCAAAGTTTGACTCCACGCCCCATACGCCCAGTACATGCTCAGCTTTGACCCCATAGCGCGATTCAATGCGGCGCAAGGTATCTGCCCATTGGTGCTTTGCGCGAATACCATCTTCGACCCGCTCTTTATCTACCAACGAAGACAAATAATCCCAAACGTCTTTTTGAAATTCAGGCTGGTAATTGAGTGACTGAATCACACTAGGATCAGGCTGGCTTGGACGATAATTATTAAACGTATAGCTATCGACGCCGCGGAATTTACTAGAGTTTTTTAAACCATCTAAGCACTGCTGAAACTGGCTATTAGATAAGTCTGGTGCGGGTGGTTTAGCCGCTTGCGCAGTACTGGCAAGACTGAGGCCAACTGCGATGCTAAGTAGCGATAACGTAGAGGTCGAAGAAAAATGCATGGAAATATCCTATAAACATCGAAATAGTCATTGAAAGAGAACAAAGCTGAATTAAGCAGTATGAACTTAGAGTAACCAATCTCAATAGTAAAGAAAAGGTATCGAAGCACTCGGTTACTATAAATTGACGTGAGCGTGAGGTTAAGAGAGGGTTTGGCTATCATGCTTAAGCAAGCTTTTTTGCCTTTTTGCTGTTTAGCGGCAGTTAATGAGTGAATGAAGGATTTAATAGCCAAACTTGTTCAGTTACGGCTAGCTCAGATGCCGTATTAAGGGTTGATGATTGGTTTTCAAGCTCGATAATTTTATAGTCGGTATCATAATACTGCTGTAACTGCTGCTGACTAATCGAAAAAGGCGGGCCGTCTTTTTTACTTTGGTCATAGTTTAGGGTGATTAATAGTTGTGGCGCATGATTGCTAAGCTTAACTATTTGCGCACTATAATCAGTACGCATCGTTGCTGGCAAGGCTATCAATGCTGCTCTATCATAAACGGCATTAATCTCGCCTATATCTATTGCGCTAATAGCAAAAATATCTGCTGCCCATAAAGTAATGGTTTGCCCAGCTAGCTGACCCTGATAGCGTTTTAAAATGGCGTTAACAGTAGCGCTCGTAAATTCAGTAATAGTTGGAATAACCTTTTGCTCAGCAAAGAACGCTTGCACAGCCGTTTCCACCAGCTCGACGCCAACGACGTCATAGCCTGCGTGCGCAAGCCATACCATATCAACCGATTTACCGCATAAAGGTACCAAGACTTGGCTGCCGATGGGCACTGCCAGTTCAGAAAAATACTCGGTTAGTTGAGGATTGACGTTAGACTTATGAAAGCCAATACGGCCATCTTGCCAGCGCTGTTGCCAAAATTTAGAATCCATACCTTTATTCCTAACCTATATATACTTTAGATGTTTGATATTATCATACCGCTAAATGCAATAAAAAAGCCAAGCGTCTTAACCCTTGGCTTTGATAGCGTATAAAACTTACGTTACTTGTTTAATGCACCATATACTCACTAAATTCTTTGCGTAGTTTGGCAAGTTTTGGCGGAATAGCAAAGTTACAATAGGCTTGACCCGGGTTTCTATTATAGAAATCTTGATGGGCGTCTTCAGCTTTGTAAAATTCCATAGCAGGATGGACTTCTGTCACCACATTAAGGCCCATGTCACGTAATTTGTTAATAGTACGGTCGACCGTTGGTTTTTGCGCCTCATCGGTATAAAAAACCACGCTGCGGTATTGGCTGCCGACATCATTGCCTTGACGATCCATGGTGGTGGGATCATGCGTGGCAAAAAACACATCAAGAACCACTTCTAATGGTACGATAGACTCATCAAATTCAACCTTGATTACTTCAACGTGTCCGGTATCACCACCGCAGACCGCTTCGTAGTTAGCAGAAACGGCATCGCCGCCCATATAGCCTGACACCACAGATTGCACGCCTTTTACGGATAAAAATACTGATTCGGTGCACCAAAAGCAGCCACCGCCTAAGATAATGGTTTGCATAATTGTTCCTATTATTATAGCTGTTGTCATAGAGATGCGCTAAGGTCTTTATTTGGTTGCAATATCTCATCTTTCAATCCTAATTTTATGTCTCAATATTGCCTTTATAAAGAATTAGCGTTACCTATTTAGCTTAGCAAGGCAGTTGCTCGCGATAAGTAACAAACAGTAATGTTATAATGGGCTTTTGCTATCTTTAAAGCACTGAGCAATTCACCATTTAATTAATATTTTATTTTTAAAGAATTAAAGTTTCATTATTAAAAAACGAACCACTATCAAAAAACGACCCACCATCAAAAAAACGAGCAACCCCATGAGCCAAATTAAGCCTACTAACCTGACTAATAACACCGTAAAGCACGATACCTTATTTACCACGCCACTCGATAAAGCGGCGCGTTTTTCTTTTGATGAGCAAGTGGTGGCGTGTTTTCCTGATATGATTCGCCGTAGTGTACCCGGTTATGGTCAAGTGCTGGCGATGTTGCCGATATTCGCTCGTCGCCACTGTAAATACCGCCAGCAAGATGATAGCGGCCAGCGTGTCAGCCGTATCTATGATTTAGGGTGCTCACTGGGTGCGGCAAGTATGGCATTGGCAGGCGAGTTTGAGCCGCAAGATTTACAGATTAAGGCGATTGATATTTCACCCGCGATGACCAATGAGGCGAGCACGTTATTAACGGAGAATTATCCCGCGCATAACATCGAGGTCATCACCGCCGATATTCGTGATGTCGAGCTTGAGCCATGCGATATGGTCATTCTGAATCTGACGCTGCAATTTTTACCCGCTGCCGATAGAGTGGCAGTGCTTGAGAAAATTTATGCCGCATTAAGTGAGGGTGGTATTTTGGTATTGACCGAAAAAACCCATGCTTTTGATGAGCAGTATGATGCGTGGTTGGTTGAGCGTTATTATGATTTTAAACGCGCCAATGGTTATACCGAGATGGAAATCAGCGGCAAACGCAATGCGTTAGAGAACGTTTTGATTACCGATACCTTGGATGAGCATCATACGCGTCTAGCGCAAGTTGGCTTTGAGCGTCATTTGACGTGGTTTCAATTTTTAAACTTTGTCTCTATTGTGGCCTTTAAATAATATTTAAACGCGATAGTAATAACGGCTCGACTTTTAATATAAATTTTTACTCTATCTTTTCCCCATATGGCAATCTGTTTTTATGCTTAACGACACCATCACTCATGCCGAACGCGAATTATATTTAACCTTGCTGTCATTGGCGCAGCAGCAGCCGAGCGCTTATGAGTGGCTAACGCGCTTGCCGACGTGGCTTAATGCTATCAAAGATAAAGCCAATTACGCGCACGCACCTGCTTATCAAGCGTCGGTAGCACGTTTGCCAGAAATAACAGTCAATAATGTCGATTTAGACAATGATGTATTAACGATTGCCGCCAATCTCAGTGACTCTGAGCGCAAACAAACCTTAGCGCTACTAAAGCAGCTAATGCCGTGGCGCAAAGGGCCGTTTCAAATTGGTGGTCAAATTGGCGATGATGAGTCAGGTATTAAGATTGATACCGAATGGCATAGCGATTGGAAATGGCAAAGGGTTGCACCGCATTTAGGCACGTTAAAAGGTCGGCGCGTACTAGATGTAGGCGGTGGCTCAGGTTATCACGGTTGGCGGATGGCAGGTGCGGGCGCAGAGACGGTCATCATTATTGACCCGTCGTGCTTGTTTTATCATCAATTTATGGCTATTCGTCATTTTGTCGGCGCCGCTGATCATTATAAAACGCATTATATTCCCGTACCGCTTGAAGCCTTGCCGGAGCATAGCCAGCTATTTGATACCGTATTTAGTATGGGCGTGCTCTATCATCGCCAGTCGCCGTTTGAGCATTTACAACAGCTAAAAGGGCAGCTAGTCAAAGGTGGTGAGCTGGTGCTTGAAACCTTAGTTATCGATGGCGATGCCAATACTGTCCTTGTACCGCACGACCGCTATGCACAGATGAATAATGTCTATTTTTTGCCATCGGTCGATGCACTTATTGGCTGGCTAGAAAAAGCGGGGTTTAGCGAAGTACGCTGCGTCGATGTAGCGGTTACATCGACTGAGGAGCAGCGCAAAACTGAATGGATGACGTATCATTCATTGGCGGATTTTTTAGACCCTAGTGATGCCAGTAAAACCATCGAAGGGTATCCTGCGCCGAAACGAGCAACCTTAATTGCAAAAAAATAGCGCTGGCGGTTTGTAGCTGGCAAGAGTGGCTGGTTAAATAAACCAGCGTTTAAATGCCATCTCTATCAATACTTTGAGGATAAAACCAATAAAGCCTGCACCTAACGCTAAAAACATCCAAAAAGTACCAGCGCGTCCAGCGTTAGACTGTTTTGATAAATCCCAAATAATAAAGAATAAGAAAGCAATAAAAATGGGCAATAAAATATACATGCCCCAACTGGTGACGGTACTAGAAGCAATAGCAAACATGGTTTTGTCCTGTCAATGAAAGTGTAAAGTGCTGCGTTTTCTATGGTCTGTTTTTATAGATGGTTATAAATGGCATCAGCATTTATAGCAGTAATAGATTAATGTTGCCATTATAACGCGGAATAAGGTTGCTATAAATGTTTCACCAACGTCAAACAACAGTAACGCTACAATCCGCTTAAATAGACTTGTATTGGCAGCCTATAATAGCCGCTGCCTCGTCACTTTTACATATTTAGTATAATAGCGGTGATTTTAATGCTATTTTTGGTTCAAATAGTGCAATAACAGCTAAAGGTTGTTATATTTATAGGTTACTTATTTTTTCTGTTTTATCTTATATTACCCCAATTTTTTGTTCATTTATCTGAGTTTATAGTCCTATGTCACAAGCCCAAATCGATACGCTCGCCTCACTGTTTGACAGTGCCATTGAAGTCCTAAAAACGAACGGCGAACTACCGGCTGATTGGCAAAACAACAGCCAAATTACGCGGACTAAAGATACCAGTCATGGTGACTTTGCGAGCAATATCGCCCTAACGGCTGCCAAAGCTGCGAAAGCCAATCCGCGCCAGCTTGCTGAAAAAATCGTTAATGCCTTGCCTGAAAATCAAAATATTCGTCAAGTAGAAATCGCAGGCCCCGGTTTTATCAACGTCTTTTTAAATACCGAAGCCAAATTTGCGGTGTTAGACGATATCTTTAAATTGCAAGAACGCTTTGGTTTAAGCAAGCAGTTTCAAGGTCAAAAAATCCAAGTCGAATTTGTCTCGGCCAACCCTACGTCTAGCTTACACGTCGGTCATGGACGCGGCGCTGCCTTTGGAATGAGCGTGGCAAATTTGCTTGAAGCCATTGGTTATGACGTCACGCGTGAGTATTATGTCAATGACGCCGGACGCCAAATGGACATTTTAGCGACCAGTACTTATTTGCGTTATCTAGAGGCCAACGGCGAGGCAGTCACCTTCCCAGTCAATGGCTATCAAGGCGATTATGTCAGTGATATCGCGCAAACGCTAAAAACCCAGCATGGCGACAGCTACGTTCATAGTTTTGCTGACATTGCAAAGGACGTAGCAGCAGATGCGCAGTTTGAAATAAATAATGATGGCGAAAAAGTACTGCTATCAGGCGATAAAGAAGCCCATATCGATGGTTTGATTGCCAATAGCAAAGCCTTGCTTGGCGCCGGTTATGAGCTGTTTTTAAATGCAGCATTGAGCAGTATTTTGGCTGATATCAAAGACGACTTAAATGACTTTGGTGTCCGTTATGAGTGCTGGTTTAGCGAAAGATCCATCGATAGCGAGATTGAGCCTGTTTTACAAATCCTTGATGAAAAAGGCTATTTATACGAAAAAGACGGCAATATCTGGTTTAAATCGACTGATTTTGGCGATGAAAAAGATCGCGTTGTGCGCCGTGCCAATGGTCAAAGCACCTATTTCGCCTCTGATATTGCTTATCATAAAAACAAGTTCGATCGCGGTTTTGATAAAGTCATTAATGTTTGGGGCGCTGACCATCATGGTTATGTGCCGCGCGTAAAAGCGGCATTGACGGCGCTTGGTATCGATGCCGACCGCCTTGATGTGGTATTGGTACAGTTTGTTGCCTTATGGCGCGGTAGTGAAAAAGTGCAAATGTCATCGCGCTCGGGCAAATTTGTCACCTTACGTGAGCTGCGCCATGAAGTCGGTAACGATGCTGCGCGTTTTTATTACGTCGCTCGTAAGCCTGAAGTGCACGTCGATTTTGACTTGGAGCTGGCCAAATCGCAAAGTAAAGACAACTTGGTTTACTACATTCAGTATGCGCATGCCCGGGTTTGCCGTGTGTTAGAAAAACTAGAAACCAGTGGTCTGCAAGTAGACGATATTACTGGCGCTGAAAAGCAAGCGTTACTAGTCGCACCAAGTGAAGAAGAATTGATTAAGTTACTTGCCGCTTATCCGTCAACCTTGCTACGCTCAGCGACAGGCTATGAACCGCATATCTTAACCAACTATCTAAAAGAGTTGGCGGCGTTATTTCATGGTTGGTATGATGGCAATCGCATCTTGCCGGTCAGCCTAACTTCAGGTGAAACGCCAAGCCAAGTTGAGATGGATTTGATGCAAGCGCGTTTACGCTTATCTAAAGCCGTGCGTCAAGTATTGGCCAATGGATTGAGCTTATTAGGCTTGTCTGCACCGTCTAGCATGTAGTATAAAGGAAGACGGCTGTAGCCATTATTTGATGATAATTCTTCAATTCTAATCTAATCGACAGTGCTGATTCGATAAAGACAATTCGATTACGATAACTCGACAACGACAGATAATTCAGTAGGGAGAACGAGATCCATGTTAGCCAAAAAACCAAAAGGTGCCACTGAAAAACGCAAAACCAGTAGTGTGTCAGGCTTATTATGGATGTTTGTTGGGGCAGTATTGACGCTCATGATTGGGGTGTTTTTATACCTTTCACCCTTGTTTAACTTCAGTCCTGCGGGCAGCGGTGAGAGCACAGATGCTGATAGACAAGTTCAGCAACGGGTCGATACCGATACCGACAATGGTGATTATGAGTTCTATGATATTTTGCCCAATCAAGAGATGGCGACCATCCCTGATGAAGACTTTGGTGAAGGCAGCAATAGCCAATCCGGTCAAATCACTGACTTTGAGCCAGATGTAGTCGTCAATCAGCCAGAAAACACCACACCAAGTAATAATGATGCGGGTAACTTTGGTATTTCTGAGAGCACCACGATTGAGCCTAGTCGTAGCAACAATACGAATAGTGCAGCAAACAGCAGTAATGACGACGATATTGTCATCGTCGAAGAAGATGCGACTTATGATGGTACACCAGCTGCTAATAATACAGGCGCGAATACAGGGACGGCTGCAAACAGAGCTAATACGGCGAACGCCAGTAATGCTAGCATTCAGCCAGCGAAGCCTGCGGCGACTTATATTTTGCAAATCAACAGCTTTGGTGATGCCGACGAAGCAGACCGTCGCCGTGCTCAAGTACTAATGGCTGGTGTCGATGCTAAAGTGGTGAAAAACACTACCAGTAATGGCCTGCCTATTTATCAGGTGATTTCACGCCCGATGAATAATCGTCAAGCGGTTGCCACTGCTCAGCAGCGCCTGCAAAATAACGGTATTGATTCTATTATCGTTGAGCAGCGCCGTTAAACCTAAAGCATTGATAAAGAAAGCGTCAGAGGACGCTTTTTTTATCCCTTTTTTTTGATATGTTTCTTAGCTCCTTTCCGCAAACTCAATATAAGAGCATCATGATGACTGTGACTCCTTCAGAAACTGCGCCCGTTGGTATGATGAAAGCTTTTTTTCAAAAGTATTTTATCGATGCTTTTACCGGCATGGCGTTAGGGTTGTTTGTGACCCTTATCGCTGGCCTTATCATCTCGCAAATTGGTGGTTGGTTAAGCCTGCCAGCCTTGGTAGCAGTCGGCAAACTGGCGTCAGTATTAATGGGCGCAGGTATCGGTGTTGGTATCGCCTACTACCTAAAAGCACCAACTTTGGTGATGCTAAGCTGCTTGGTTGCAGGGATGCTTGGCGCGCATTCTGAAGCTTTGATGGCGGGCAATTTATTTATCGCGCAAGAGGCAGGTCCGGCAACTTTCGTTGCGTTGCCTGGCAATCCAATTGGTGCTTATTTGGCTTCAGTATTTGCTTATCGTGCTGGTACTTGGATCGCTGGCAAGACCAAGCTCGATATTTTGCTGATACCGTTAGTGGTATGTACGGTGGCACTCATCGTCTGTGCGCTACTTAATCCTCCAGTCGTCGCTGCGGTCAACGCCATTGGTCAGGGTATTCAAGCAGCGACTGAATTACAGCCGCTTCTCATGGGTATCGTGATAGCAGTCGTCGTGGGTATTTTATTGACGCTACCGACCTCAAGCGCGGCTATCTGTATCGCTATTGGACTTGGCGGCTTAGCAGGTGGGGCAGCGGTAGTTGGCTGCGCAGCACATATGATTGGCTTTGCGGTGGCCAGTTTTAAAGACAACGGCGTCAGTGGTGTCATATCCCAAGGGCTGGGCACCAGTATGCTACAGATTCCTAATGTCCTTAAAAAACCGCTCGTACTATTGCCTGCTGTGATTGCCAGCGCCATCGTTGGTCCTATCGCAACCGTTGGCTTTGGGCTAGCTTGCACAGCAACTGGTGCTGGTATGGGCACGGCAGGACTGGTTGGGGTGTTTGGCGTCATTGAAGCATCACAAGAAATCATGAGCAGTGCTCAGTTGTGGACGGCGATTATCTTATTGATGTTTGTATTACCAGCGCTCATTGCTGGTGTGGTCGCTTACGTGATGCGCCGCCTTGGCTGGTTGGTCGATGGCGATATGAAATTGCCCTAAATGAATAGTAAGGCTAAAGCTAAAGCACGCCAATTTTCCTAACTATTTGTCTTAACTATCTATGATAAAAAAGCCCAGCTATTCAATAACTGGGTTTTTTTATGGTCTAACTCATAAGTTTTTCAATTAACGACGCACATCTTTTGGTGCATCGCCATTTGGCCAATCTTTGTCTTTATTGGCTTTGACAGGGCGCGGCAAGTGGGTAAAGTAGGCGGCAATATCGACCGCTTCTTGATCGCTTAGTGTATTGCCCTGACCGAACGGCATTTTACCTTTAATAAAGGCCGCAGCGGTATACGTACGCGCCATGCCTGCGCCATCATTAAAAGACTTGTCGCCTGCGACTGCTGGGTAAAGGTAAGTACCATCATCATTGTATTGACCTTCGCCATCAGCACCGTGGCAAACGCTGCATTTTTCTGCAAACAGCTTTTTGCCGGTTTCAGGATTTGGCTCTAACTCTTTATTCACTTTTACAAAACCGCGACCTTCAGGTGATACCCCAAATGGCATATCTTGCGACAACCAGCTCATATAAGACACCATCGCATTCATATCATCTCAATCAAGATCAAGTGCTTTACCATTCATCGAACGCTCAAAACAACCGTTAATACGCTCTTGAATGGTATTGACGCGACCTGCACGTGAGCTATAAATGGGATAGACGCTGGGCATATTGTTCCAAGGCGCGGCATACACTTCTGAGCCATTGCCTAGGTGACAGCTGGTACAGTTAAGCTGGTTACCAACGTTATTCGGCAGCTCTTTATCAGTATGGTTGGCAAGCTATAGATCGCGCCGTACGGCAGCGCCATACTCATCATCTGGAATGGTCGATTCATCTGGCATCTTAATGGACGGCTTACCGCTTGCAGCATCAGCGCCGCCTACAGTTATATCATTGGCAGCAGGCATGTTACCTTTTAAGGCGTCTGCACGTGCCTCAAGATCCTTGACGCGTGCTAGGGCTGCTGCCTCTTCAACGCGATCAACTGCCTTAGTTTCACTACTATTATCACAACCTGTGAGAACGGTTGCACCAAGAGCAAAGATAGACGCTACTAAAATAGAAGACTTAGTGCGTAAAAACTTTCTCATTGGAATGTCATTATCTTAAAATATAATATATAAAAATCTATCGATGTGTCAATTTAGCAGCAATGATGGCAGCACTTATGCTGTGGTTTAGATAAAAACGACAGCATGACTTTGCGTATACGCGCCACTTTGTTCATCAAAAACTACGGGGTAATCAATCAGTAACATGATGGTATCAAATACAAATACGTAAAGTGATTTTAAATTGAAAATAAAACATAACGTGACAAACCAAGTTAAAGAAAGCTGAAGCGCAAACCAAAGTATCTATAGTGAGTGGGAAGTAATATCGATATATCAGCAATACCGTCGCGTTTTTAGGATATTTTGACTATATGTTGTTTTCTACTAAAAAAGCGCGTGAATAGCGAAGTATTCACGCGCTTTTTGCTAAGAATGTTTCTTTAATAATTTAACTTATCGTCGTGTATTTGCCACTATATTAATGAGTAGATACCGCTTTACGGTTGGCACTTTTCGCGCGTTTTTTGCCTTTTAATTTACGTGATAATTTGTTGATATTATTGAGTACCTGACCATAACGAGACGGGAATACGCGCTGGACGGCATCCATCATTTTGGCATCGTTGCCAATCAAACAGCGTGGCTGGTTGGTGGCGGCGGCATGTAAAATAATCCAAGCCGCTTTACTGGCATCGAATTTTAAGAATTTATTAAAGCTACGAATGGCTTTGCTACCGCTACGCATACCGAGGTCGCTGATACTGTCGTTACCGCGTGCGCTATTGGCAATATTGGTTTTGATACCGCCGGGATGCACAGAAGTTGCCGACACGCCGCAGCGCTGAATGTCTAGCTCTTGGCGCAAGCTTTCGGTAAAGCCGCGCACCGCAAATTTACTGGCGTTATAGGCAGATTGTGACGGCTGCGCGGTCAAACCAAACAGGCTTGAGATATTGATGATATGACCATGTTCGTTAAATTGGCGTGGCTTGCTGTCTTTTTTACCAGTATCAATTTCGCTTTCTTTGACGCTATTTTTAATTAGGGGTAAAAACGCCTTGGTGCCATAAACCACGCCCCAAAAATTGATATCCATTACCCATTCAAGCTCGCCAATACTGCTGCCTTCAACGGAAGAGTAGAGCGCCACGCCTGCATTATTAAAGATAAAATTCACTTTGCTATGTTTCGCCATCACGCTGTCCGCCCACGCTTCGACAGCTTTATTGTCCGAGACGTCGAGTACGGTAGTAGTAACTTTGACATCATAGCCGACCAGTAGCTCCTTGGTCTGCGCTAATTGTTCAGGATTGATATCCGATAACGCCAGATGGCAGCCCATTTTTGCTAAATGCAAGGCAAGCTCGCGCCCCATGCCAGAACCTGCGCCAGTGATAGCGGCGACATGATTAGCATAATAAGGGGTAATATCGTGGTCTTGCTGCGAGGGAAAAGGTAGATATTGGCGCAGTGAATTCGCTATAGTTGAGACATTGCTAGAAACGTGGTTAAGCATGATAAACAGTCCTTTGTATCATTGATTTGAAGAGTTTGTTGGTCGATAAGGATAACGTATAAAAGTCGCTTTACCTTAGCATGAATTTTCCCTTTGGCTGCTATCGATTGATAAACGCAGCTGTCATTTTTAGCCAGCCTATGATGATAAATCACAGACATAAAAAAGCGCCTGAATAACTATCAGACGCTTTTTAAATAAATAGACCATTGAGTACAATGAAGTGCTTTTACCCAATCATCACTTATGCAATTTTAGGGGTTTTGCCTTCGTTAATCACTTGCTCGTCAACGAGTACGGTTTTGGCATTTTTCATCGAAGGCAGCTCGTACATGGTTTCAAGCAGAGCGTTTTCGACGATAGAGCGCAGACCACGGGCACCGGTTTTACGCTCCATGGCTTTTTTGGCAATCGCATCAAGCGCTTCTTTGGTAAACTCAATCTCAGCGCCTTCCATTTCAAACAGATATTTATACTGTTTTACTAAGGCGTTTTTCGGTTCTGTCAAAATCTGTACCAAAGCTTCTTCATCGAGCTCTTGTAGCGCTGCAAGTACAGGCAGACGACCAATCAATTCAGGAATGAGACCAAATTTGATTAAATCTTCTGGCTCGACTTGCTGCAGCAAATCAGAGCTGCGGCGGCTGTCATCTTTTGAGCTGACATCGGCGTTAAAACCAATACCGCCTTTTTCCGTACGCTGCTGAATGACTTTATCAAGGCCGGCAAACGCACCGCCAACGATAATCAAGATATTGCTGGTATCGACTTGGATCAGCTCTTGCTGTGGATGCTTACGACCACCGTGTGGCGGGATAGCGGCAACCGTGCCTTCGATAAGTTTCAGCAACGCTTGCTGTACGCCTTCGCCCGACACGTCGCGAGTGATAGAAGGGTTGTCGCCTTTTTTACTAATTTTATCAATCTCATCAATATAGATGATGCCTTGCTCAGCTTTGCTGACATCATAGTCAGAGGCTTGCAAGAGCTTTTGTACGATGTTTTCAACATCTTCACCGACATAACCCGCTTCGGTCAAGGTCGTCGCATCGGCCATTGCAAACGGCACATCAAGTAAGCGTGCGAGTGTTTGCGCAAGCAAGGTCTTACCAGAACCCGTTGGACCAATCAGCAAGATATTACTTTTTGCCAACTCAACCATGGCGTCATCAGCGCCGATTTTGGCTTTTTTGCTATCTCTAGCCAACGTTTGGCTGACTTTTAGGCGTTTATAATGGTTATAAACTGCGACCGCTAAGGCTTTTTTCGCCGCATCTTGGCCGATGACATATTCATCAAGCTTGGCACGTAGCTCTTTTGGCGTTGGCAGTTTTTTATTGACCCAAGAGGTATCAATGTCACTGTCGTCGTCGCCATCTTCGGCGCTATCAGCAATCAGGTCCGTACATAGCTCGATACATTCATTACAGATATTGGCGTCGTCAGCGGCAATCAGCTGCTTTACTTCACTTTTTTCTTTGCCGCAAAACGAACAATGCGGGGTGTTATCTTCTGCCATATACAGGCACTCCTAAAATTTAATGCTTATCAATGTTTTGATTATGGACATCAGCGACAAAGCGCAGGTCGGTTGATACATTCTCACTTACCGTAGCGCATTTAGGCTACTGATGTTTTACAGTCTTTTAAACGTCTATTATCAAAGCTTATAAAGAAATTAAAGCTTATAAAGAATCGGGGCGACGCTCTAATACTTCATCAACCAAACCGTATTCTTTGGCCTCTTTAGCATCTAACCAGTAGTCACGCTCAACGTCTTTTTCAATTTTCTCTACCGGTTGACCGGTACGCTCAGCCAAAATCTCATTCAAACGAGCACGGGTTTTTAGGATTTCACGCGCATTAATTTCGATATCGGTTGCTTGACCTTGCGCGCCGCCTGAAGGCTGATGAATCATCACGCGCGAGTTGGCGAGGGCATAACGTTTGCCTTTTTCGCCCGCTGCCAGTAAGAATGAGCCCATGCTATACGCGCCGCCCATACAAATGGTTGAGACTTCAGGTTTGATAAAGTTCATAGTATCAAAAATAGCCAAACCTGCGCTGACTGAGCCGCCGGGCGAGTTGATATATAAATGAATGTCTTTATCAGGGTTTTCGGCTTCTAAAAACAATAGCTGGGCGACGATAAGATTGGCCATGTGGTCTTCAACTTGACCGGTCAAAAAGATAACGCGCTCACGTAATAGGCGTGAGAAAATATCAAACGAGCGTTCACCGCGCGCTGATTGCTCAACCACCATAGGAACCAATGCGGCTTGAGTCGTGCTTTGTACATTGTCATGCGCACTCATCAACATATCAAAATGCGGGTTAGCAATGATGCGATCATAATCTGTCATAGAGATGTCCTGTTTATAAGTCCATAAGATAAAAAATAGAAGCTAGCTGTTGGCTACATTGTTATTGATGATTATCATTGTAAACATTATCGCTTGGCAATAAAACCTACTAGAAAATAAAACCTATTCGCGCATACATTTTATTTTATTAAATTAATCCGACACCAAAATATGCTCAATAAAGCAGATTGGCTATGCCTAATAAAATAGTGGCTAATAAATAATGGTCGCCGCTAGAAATAAGTGAGCCAATGGTAACTTTTTTATCAAAGCAATAGTAACGGTTTAATGTGACAAATGATAAACGACTCCCTATTAATAAGGCGTCTGTGTGCACTTATCAAGGGCAGCATGAATAATCTGTTTATAAAAAATGCTATATTCAAAATATCTTAAAAACGCTACGGTATTGCTGACATCAATTTTTTGTAGTCTCTGTCTGCGCAGGCACAGCAAGCAATAAAAATGCCCTAACAAATGTGTCAGGGCATTTTTATTGCTTGGTATTAAACCAGCCAATATCGACTGGCAAAACGCTAAATTACATTATTACATCGCTTGTTGCTGCTGAGCGGCTAGTAGGTCTTGGTAGCTCACTTCTTTGTCCGTTACTTTGCCTTGCTCGATTAAATAATCGACCACTTGGTCTTCTAGCACTACTGACTCAATGTTAGCGCGTTGCTGCTTATCATTGGTGTAGTATTCTATGACTTCTGCTGGGTCTTCGTAGTTTTCAGCGGCTTCTTTGATAAAGCTTTCAACACGCTCTTGGTCGACTTCTAAGCCTTTGGTGTCGATAACGCGAGCAACGATGATGCCAAGACGGGCAGCACGTAGCGCTTGCTCTTCAAACAGCTCATTTGGCAGCATGTCTTTATCGAAGCTATCTGCATTGGCGCCGAACTGCTGAGAAAAACGTTGCATCATCATGTTGCGTTGACGATCGATTTCTTGCTCTAGCATAGCGTTTGGTACGTCAAACTCGTTCTTTTCTAGTAGCGCATCAAAGGTCGCTTGCTTTACTTGGCTACGCGCGGCATTTTTGATTTCGCGTTCCATGTTTTTACGCACGTCTTCTTTTAATTTCTCAACGCCGCCTTCTTTTACGCCGAATAGCTCTAGGAACTCGTCGTCGATTTCAGGAAGTTTTGATTTTTCAACCAATTTCACATTGATTTTAAATTGTGCTTCTTTACCAGCCAAGTTTTCAGCTTGGTAATCTTCTGGGAAAGTCACATCGATGACTTTTTCTTCGCCCGCTTTCATACCTTTGATGCCATCTTCAAAGCCTGGAATCATCTGATTGCTACCGATAACCAATTTGAAATCTTCAGCAGAGCCGCCTTCAAATTTTTCGCCGTCGATTGAACCTTCAAAGTCAAAGGTCACTTGGTTGTCTTTGGCCGCTTTGCCTTTTTTCTCAACGAACTCTTGACGCTGCTTTTGTAGGTTTTCGATCATAGTGTCAACGTCTTCGTCGCTGACGGTCGCTGTGTGACGCTCAACTTCGATTTCATCGATACCTTGGACGTCGATTTCTGGGAAGATTTCAACAGTCGCTTGATAAACTAAGAAATCATCTTCTAGTTTCACGTCGTCGATGTTGGGCATGCCAACAGCACGGATGTCTTCAGATTTGATCGCTTCAAATACGGTATCACGGATCACATCGTTGATGACTTCTTGTTGAATGCCAGCACCGTACTGTGAACGGATATGCGACATCGGTACTTTACCTTTACGGAAACCGTCAATCTTGGCGGTTTTCGCCACTTGGCTGATGCGGCCTTCAACTTTGTTTTGAATTTTTTCAACGGGTACTTTAACCGTTAGCTGAGTTTCTTTGTTAGACAGCTTGTTGGTTGTGACTTGTAAATCTGTAGCCATATTCGTTACACCTTTAGGATTAAATAGAAATAGACAACCAGGCTGCAAAATACGCGTGTGCTACTGGTTGCCGTTGGAATAAATAGGGGATATTGTTAGCGCGCGATTTCGCAATCTGTGAGCGTAGCAATCGCTGACGGCACAAAAATATGAAACGCTTTATTCTAAATAAACGCTCTCAGATATCAATATTAACTGCTAATCGCCCGCATAATAACGCTTTTTGCTCAATTATACAGACAAATAACGGCTTTCAACAAAATTTTAAAAGTAGAACAGTATAATCTATCTGTTTATCAAAGTAAAAATTATCTGTTTAATCGCCTCGTCGAGAATTTATAGGTTTAGCTATCATTGTAATAGTCTACTTATTAAAAAATACGCTTATAGCGGCAATTGCGCCAATAACTGCTCAATGGCTTGACCACGATGACTGATGCTGTTTTTGTCCTCAGCGCTAAGACATGCCGCCGTCGCTTGTAATTCTGGCAACCAAAATAGCGGATCGTAACCAAAACCACCATCACCATGCGGCGCGTCTAAAATCTCGCCGTGCCATAAACCTTGGGCGATAATCGGTAGCGGATCATCGGCATGACGCACCATGGCCAATACGCAAACAAACACGCCTTTAATGAAGGTGTCTGGCTTGGCTGCACGAATAGGCTGCAAGTCAGCGATAAGCTTGGCGTTGTTTTTGGCGTCATTGCCATGCTCGCCGGCATAGCGGGCAGAGTAGATACCGGGCGCATTGCCCAATACTGGCACACAAAGTCCTGAATCATCCGCAATCGCAGGCAGTCCACTTGCTCGGCTGGCATGTCGCGCTTTGATAATAGCGTTCTCAACGAAGCTTAAACCGTCTTCGATGGCATCAGCGATATCAAGCTGACCTTGCGGCACAATCGTCACAGCCAAATCTGCCGCTGCAAATAATCGTTTAAACTCAGCAAGTTTGCCTTTATTATTACTGGCAAGCACCCATTGATTGGCGAGGGTCGTTTGCGTTAAATGCTCTTGTGGAGTAAGGTTTGCGCTGCTGGCTTGCGTCATATTTTTTGTCCGTCATTGATTCGCTAATACTGCTATATTCTAGGCTAGCATGAGCTAAATTACCAATTAGCATAACGAATCGTTGATTCATAACATTTGGTAACTGATATTTGTCACCACTCTTGCTATAATAGGCGACAAGCTACAGTGAATTATATCTTATAGCTTGTGAACTTTTAATTAATAATTCTTATAAATATTTATCATGGTTTTTGCCCATTATATATTTATAAGTTTATTAATGAATAAGTGATGCGCGCTTGAGATAATTTTAGCATGCAAGCCTTTTAGGTTTACCGCAATATGTTTAGCATATTGAGTAATGACTTTCACTAACAATAAACTAAGCCAATTTAGTCCGATAATTTATAGCGTTGATTTAAGCTATACCTAATACTAATGGCTAAACCAGCAAGGATAAAATAACTATGTCAAATATTACTTTACCAGATCTACCTTATGCAAAAGACGCGCTCGAGCCACATATCAGTGCTGAGACGCTAGAATACCATCATGACAAGCACCATGCCGCTTATGTAAACAAGCTAAATGAATTGCTACCGGGTTCTGGTCTAGAAGACAAAACATTGCCAGAAATCATCGTAGCGACTGCGAAAGATGACAGCAAACAGACAATGTTTAACCAAGCAGCGCAAGTATGGAACCATACGTTCTATTGGAACTGCATGACGCCTGATAATGGTGGCGGCGAACCTACTGGTGATTTGAAAGCGAAAATCGAAGAAGATTTTGGTAGCTATGACAAGTTCCGCGAAGAGTTCAAAAACGCAGCTACTTCACAGTTTGGTTCTGGTTGGGCATGGCTAGTGGCTGATAAAGTCGGTGGCAAATTGTCTATCGCCAAAACAGCTAACGCTGATACGCCACTTGCACATGACCAAGTAGCGGTATTGACTTGTGACGTGTGGGAACATGCGTACTACATCGATTATCGTAACCGTCGTCCTGACTATGTGGACACGTTCCTAGACAAGCTAGTGAACTGGGACTACGCAAACGCTAAATATAAAGGTCAAGATGCTGGTGTTGAAGAGTAATCTTTAACCACTTAGTATTTGATTAATAAAAAAGGATGCTGAGAGGCGTCCTTTTTTTTGGTTTAATGACGTTGATATTTCTTCAAACTGCTTTTAGTAGATTATTCATTGTAATATAAAATGCTGAAGATCATGCTTAGAATGTTCGTATTTATCTATCTTTCCTTTCTTAAGGTTTGTAATGGTGCCAGCATTAATATGTTTTATCAGTTCCGCTTCCAAATCAGGTAGCGAGTTTTTTATTCGTCGAACATCTCCACCAAATATACTCATAATCGGCACTTCATCACCTGAATTAAATTGCTCTAATTTTTTGTTCAATATTTTCTCGAATTGTGTGAACTCTGTTATAAGAGTATCAATATTACCCTGTGTTTGTTCTTCGAGAATATAAACGCTTGAAAGCATGTGCTCAACTATTTTCAAAGCAACTGATAGTTGAATTGTATTAGGTTTTTTTATTTTATGCGCAGCGTCATTACCCATAAATCTTATTCCATGCAACCTTTCAGCATCTTTACGAGAAATATAACCTGCTGTTGCTAATTTAGATATTCTAACTTCAAGGTCTCGACCAGTAATCTTCAGATCGTTACAGACAGCTTCAACTGTACCTCTAAGTCCCAATCCTGCAAGGATAAGAGCTTCTTCCTGAAATGCTAGAATAACTTCCTTATATATCTGCCCAACCATAAAAGGGAGATGATATTCACCATCTAAAGACCGGTGATTTCTTATGAATCTAGGATAAACAGTTATTGAAATTGGAACTTCCCATTCGTCTTCAGCAACCTGAAAAGCATGTTCAACTTCATCAATTACGTCTCGAAAAGACTTGGTGTTACATCCCAAGCATTCGATAATTTGATATGTTTGATCATATGCATAATCATCTCTAAAAGACTCTTTTTTCTCTGCGATTATATTATGATTCGTGTATTGTCCACACCTACGACAATAACTTTTAACTTCTTTAATTGTCATTATTCAAGGCCCTTGTTAATTAATATAAAAATTTATAATTTCCTTGCTGGTTTGCAATATTGTTACTTTCTACTCTAATTTTCCTCAAAACAAGCATATAAAAATCTGTAATTAGCAAGTTATGAAATCACAACACCTCAAACCCAAATTTACCCAACGCCTCACGTAACATCGCAATATTATAATAAGCATGCGCATTGACGGTGTTTTGAAAGAAAATATAGAGCGTATCAAAATGCTGGCGCTGATTGGCAATCGCCTGCGCCCAGTCCTGCATTTCAGCCTGACTATAGCGATAATCGTGACGGTCAGCGGCGCTCATCGCATCCCACCAGTTTAGATTATTACCATGCATACGCAGATAGCCTGTGCGCTGAGTGAATATCAGCCGTGACGGCGGTAATCCGCTAACCTTAGGGTAATCGACGCTACACCAAATTAGACCTTGCTCGATAAAGCTATCGACCACTTGCGGCGTGTGCCAGCCATTATGGCGAAACTCAACGGCTAACGGATAGTCTTTGAACCAACTGACCAGATTGGCAAGATAGAGCCGATGCTCGCGAGTACGATCAAACCCATGTGGGAATTGTAGTAGTAATGGCGCGAGAGCATTGGCTTCGATAAGTGGCGTTAGAGCAGTAAGAAATGCTTGCGCATGCTCGCTTGTGCCCTTGCGTGCATGAGTAAAGTCTTGATGCAGCTTGACGGCAAATTTCAATTCACTGTCTGCTTGCACGTAGGCTTTATCAACCATACCAGCAAAGGCTTTTTGTCCGATGGGTGCGTAAAAAGTGCTATTAATCTCGACCGCGCCGTATTGCTTGGCGTATTCGCGTAAGAAGTCGGTTTTTTTGGTGCCAGTTGGGTACAGCGTACCAAGCAGATCGGTATCGCTATAGCCGCCCGTGCCGAGGTAGATACGCTGAGTAAGGGTACTTTCCATGTTGACCACCCTTTAACGTTTTTAATGTTTATTGCTGAGCTTATTTTTTACGTGACCATAGCCATTCAATGAGTGCCAATAAGGCGTTGGTGTCCTTATTAGCGCTTAACTCACGACTATTTAATTCACGATTAAGCGCTGCGCGGCCGTCATTAAATAGCGATTGCGCATAGTGGGTCGCTTGCTCAACGCCCATCAGTTTCACATAGGTAGATTTGTCTAACTTTTCATCGCTGCCCGCAGGTTTGCCGAGGGTATCGGTGCTGGTGGTCACATCTAAGATATCGTCTTGGACTTGAAAAGCCAGACCAATATGCTGGGCGCAATCTTGCAAAGCAATACGCTGCGGCGCCGTCGCACCTGCACAGATGCCGCCCATGAGCATCGCCGCTTCAATCAACGCACCTGTTTTGTCACGGTGGATGGCTTCTAAATCACTTTGCGTGATATCAGTGCTGGCTTCGGCATTGAGGTCGAGCATTTGCCCAGCAACCATGCGTCTGGCACGCGGCGCGAATATCGCGATCAGCTGGCTTGCGATAGCAGAGTCATACGGCGCAAAAGTTGGCAGCTCTGCGGTTAGTACTTCAAAAGCAAGTGTTTGTAGCACGTCACCGGCGAGTAGGGCGGTCGATTCTGCAAAGACGATATGGGCAGTTGGCTGACCACGGCGCAGCTCATCATCGTCCATACAGGGCAAGTCATCATGCACCAGTGAATAGGTATGCAACAGCTCTACCGCCAATGCTGCACGGCGCGCCATATCGTAATCGGAGTCGTTTTCTAGTAGTGATTCTAAATCGCTATTTTGCTGAATTTGCTTAGCTTCTTTATCAGTGCTTTTATCGACATATTCATCAGCCCTATTAACGTCGTCATTCGCATTGCTTCGATTGACACTATCAAAGGCGCTGGCGACCAATAACGGCCGTACCAATTTACCCTGACCGGTCATCACATAACGGCAGGCATCAAGCAGCGGACTTGGCAGCTCAGCGTAAGCAAATAGCATCTCGATATCTTGCGCCAGTTGCGCGCGCACGGCGCTATGAAATTGCTCAGTATTATTATTAAAGCTCGCAAAAGGCACCGTTGTTGAAACAGTGTTTGAAGCCGTTGTTGAAGACATAGGGCTTGGCATAGAAGTAGAAGCAGGGGAAACAGTCATAATCCAACCATTAATCAGGTGAATAATAAAAATAGCGCTAGTGTAGCATGATAGATTATATTCCTTATGCTGCGAGTATTATCAATGACATATTTTTGGCGGTTTAATGTTAAAAACTGGTGTAAAAAAGTCCGTTGAATAGGCGTAATAATGCAACAAACCCTTGTTACCTATTATTGATTTAACTTGGCGGTTAGATGTGTTTTGATAATAGAGGCTAATTCCTATCTTAAATCTCAGTATACAGGCGGACACCTAAAGCACCTTGGCCGCAAGGTAAAGGGTTGGTGTCGACTTAAGAGTGACTTGCGAGTATGGTATTAGCTTGTGACAGTCGGGGGCATAATCCCCTACACTAATTGGCGTGAAAATGGTCTGACACTTAGCGCATAGGTTTTTTACCTGATTTAAGTGACTCATCATCTCAATGTTCAGTCAGTGTTTATAACATCAGTACCGGTAACAAACGTATATAAATGAAGCGCCGTATTCATATTTGCTATTGCCTGATAGCGTTGCAAAAAATGGATACAAACATGAGCGCTGGATAATAAAGACATCTGCACTGCTCATATACTGACTTTTAAAGCAGTATGTTGGCAGTGTTATTACTCGTTTTACTAACAATAACTGACTATGACCTTTAATTTTAAAGCTTTTAATTTTAAAACGTAGCTTTCGTTATATAGCAAGGAGTTTCAAATGGTATACCAAGGAAATCGCATTACGGTGACAATGCTAGAGGATGGCATCGCCAACATGCAATACAACGCCGAAAATGAGAGCGTGAACAAGTTTGATGCTGAAACCAATAAGCAATTTGCTGAAGTTGTGACAGCGCTAGAAAAAGCGGATGACGTGAAAGGCTTAATCGTCACCTCAAGCAAAGGCGTGTTTATCGCTGGGGCGGACATAACAGAATTCGTCGGTTCATTTAAGAATCCAGAAAACGAAATCAAAGATTGGGTCGTTAATATCAATGACGCTTTCAACCGCTTTGAAGACCTGCCATTTCCAAAAGTAGCGGCCATCAATGGCGCAGCGCTTGGCGGTGGTTGTGAGATGACCTTGGTTTGTGAATACCGTGTCATGAGCGACAAAGCCATTATCGGTCTACCAGAAACCCAGCTCGGTATCTTCCCAGGTTTTGGTGGTACGGTGCGTAGTACGCGTGTGATTGGTATCGACAATGCGCTTGAATTGATCGCCACTGGTACGCCAAAAAAACCACTTGATGCGCTAAAATTAGGCCTAGTCGATGCGACTGTTCCTGCCGATGACTTGCAAGATGCCGCCATTGACCTAGTCAAAAAATGTATCTCAGGTGAGCTTGATTGGCAAGCGAAGCGTGAAGAGAAGCTGAATCCTGTAAAGCTAAACCAGCTTGAGCAAGCGATGGCGTTTAACAGTGCCAAAGGTATGATCTTTGCCAAAGCCAATCCTAAGCAGTACCCAGCGCCAGCAATCGCTATCGAAACCATTGAAAAACACGTCAATTTGCCACGTGATAAAGCAATCGAAGTCGAAGCGGCTGGTTTTGCCAAAGCGGCGAAAACCCCACAAGCAGAAAGTTTGGTCGGTCTGTTCTTAAACGATCAATTGGTCAAAAAACTTGCCAAGCAGCACAGCAAAAAAGCACATGAAATTACTGAAGCAGCCGTACTAGGCGCCGGTATCATGGGCGGCGGTATCGCGTATCAGGCAGCGAGCAAAGGCTTGCCAATCATCATGAAAGATATCAAGTCTGAGCAATTAGACCTTGGTATGGGCGAAGCTAGCAAGCTACTTGGTAAAATGGTCGAACGCAAAAAGATGACCCCAGCGAAAATGGGTGAAACCTTAAGCCGTATCCGTCCAACTTTGAACTATGGTGATTTTGCAGAGACTGATATCGTTATCGAAGCAGTCGTAGAAAATCCAAACGTTAAGCGTGCGGTACTTAAAGAAGTTGAAGGTTTGGTTAAAGACGATTGTATCCTAGCGTCAAACACCTCGACGATTTCTATTACTTATTTAGCAGAAGCACTTGAGCGTCCAGAAAACTTCGTCGGTATGCATTTCTTTAACCCAGTACATCGTATGCCACTCGTCGAAGTTATCCGCGGTGAAAAATCATCAGAAGAAGCGATTGCAACTACAGTTGCGCTAGCGTCTAAAATGGGCAAAGTGCCGGTTGTCGTCAATGACTGCCCAGGTTTCTTGGTCAACCGTGTGTTGTTTCCATACTTTGGTGCTTTTGACTTGCTGCTTAAGCAAGGTGCGGATTTTGCTCATGTCGATAAAGTTATGGAAAAATTCGGCTGGCCAATGGGTCCTGCTTATCTAATCGACGTGGTTGGTTTAGATACGGGCGTACACGGCGCAGAAGTGATGGCAGAAGGTTTCCCTGACCGCATGAAGCCTGATTATAAAGGCGCGATTGAGCATTTATATGAAAACAATCGTTTAGGTCAGAAAAACGGCGTTGGTTTCTATAAGTATGAGACTGACAAACGCGGTAAGCCAAAGAAAGTGGCGGATGAAGCGACTTATGAGCTACTAAAAACCACAACGGATAGCAATAAGCAAACCTTTGATGATCAAACCATCATCGACCGCACTATGCTGGCGTTCTGTAATGAAACCGTACGTTGCTTAGAAGACAATATCGTCAGCACACCATCTGAAGCCGATATGGCGATGATTATGGGCGTTGGTTTCCCGCCGTTCCGCGGTGGCCCTTGCCGTTATATCGACCAAATGGGTCTAGATAACTATTTGGCGCTATGCGAAAAATATGCGCACCTTGGTAAAGCCTATGAAGCGCCGCAAAAGATTCGCGATATGGCAGCCGCAGGCGAGACTTTTTACGCCACTGCGTAATGGTCGGTCATTACTAGGATGAAGTGCTGTACCCATGCTTGATAAGGTTGTTGATGGTTTATTTATTATCAATAATCTTTTACATCAAATATGACGAGCATTAAGGTATTGCCACTGACAATAAAAATTGAAAAGGAAGATAGTATGACAACTTTAAGTCCAAAAGACGTGGTCATCGTAGATGGCGTACGCTCAGCAATGGGTAAATCTAAAAACGGTATGTTCCGCCACGTTCGCGCTGATAGCATTTCTGCTGAATTGGTCCGTGCCTTAGTTGAGCGTAACGACTTTGACCCACGTGATGTTGAAGACATCATCTGGGGCTGTGTGAACCAGACTTTAGAGCAAGGTTTAAACATCGGTCGTAATATCGGCTTGCTAGCTGATATTCCAAAGACTGCGGGCGGCCAAACGGTGAACCGTCTATGCGGCTCATCTATGCAGGCGCTTCATACAGCTGCCGCGCAAATTATGACCAACCAAGGTGAGGTTTTCATCATCGGTGGTGTTGAGCATATGGGTCACGTTGGTATGATGCATGGCGTTGACTTAAACCCTGAAGCTTCAAAGCACTATGCAAAAGCGTCAAACATGATGGGCTTGACCGCTGAAATGCTGGGCCGTATGAATAACGTCACTCGTGAAGAGCAAGACGCCTTTGGTCTTGAGTCGCATCGCCGTGCATGGGCTGCCACCACAGAAGGTCGTTTTGACAATGAAATCATCGGTATCGAAGGTCATGATGCCGCCGGTCGTTTACAACTATGTACTGTTGACGAAGTGATTCGCCCAGATGCGACGATGGAGCAAATGCAAAAGCTACGTCCAGCCTTTGATCCAAAAGGCGGTACGGTCACTGCTGCGACCTCATCTGCACTATCTGACGGTGCGTCAGCGATGCTGGTCATGAGCGCGCAAAAAGCCAAAGATTTGGGTCTAAAACCACGTGCGCGTATTCGCAGCATGGCAGTTGCTGGTTGTGATGCGGCTATCATGGGTTATGGCCCAGTTCCTGCGACCCAAAAAGCTCTAAAACGCGCTGGCATGAGCATCGATGATATGCAAACCATCGAGCTTAACGAAGCGTTTGCAGCTCAAGCACTATCGGTACTTAAAGCCTTGAACTTGACCGACAAGCAAGACATCATCAACGTCAATGGTGGTGCAATTGCCCTAGGTCATCCACTCGGTTGTTCTGGTGCTCGTATCACAGTTACTTTGCTAAACGCTATGGAGCAAATGGATACTGAAATCGGTCTTGCCACTATGTGTATCGGTCTAGGTCAAGGTATCGCGACTGTAATTGAGCGTGTTTAAGCGTTTTAATAAATCTTTTTAGTTTTATATCTTTAACAAAAACCCCTAGTCATGAAGACTAGGGGTTTTTGTGTTGGTCAATTAAAAACTGGTTTTATAATATCCTGTTCATAATTGTTAATAAGATTTATCTTCATTGACCCGCTTAGCAAACTATGACTAAATAAGAATAAGAACAATAACGAAAACACCCATGATAAATCTAACATAGCCTTTAATAATAAGGTCAGTCGTACAAGGAGTGTACTATGTCTACCATGATTACCGATCGCACTTATCGTATCGCCCGCGAAAATACCCAAGCGATGATTATCGATATTCAAGAACGCTTGACGCCACATATCTATGACCACGAAAATATTGTCAAAAAAACCGTCACTCTGATTAAGGGTTTGCAAGCGCTCGATATTCCTATCATGCTCAATGAGCAGTATAAAAAGGGACTTGGCGATACCTTGCCTGAAATACGCGATGTATTAGAAGGTGACAATGCCAAAAGCTTTGAGAAAGTGACGTTTAGCGCCTGCGATAACGATGATTCGTGGCATTATTTAGCCCAGCAAAATCGTAGTATCGTTTTATTGTTTGGGGTAGAGGCGCATGTTTGCGTGATGCAAACAGCGCTTGATTTACTCGATAATGGTATGCAGCCCGTGATTATTGGTGATGCGGTCGGCTCACGCTTTCCTTATGATAAAAAGCAAGCGATTCGCCGTATTCGCCGCGCTGGTGGGGTCATTAGCACGGTAGAATCCATTCTGTTTGAATTATGCCGCAGCAGTAAAGACCCAGCGTTTAAAACCATTAGTAATTTGATTAAGTAGCCTAATTAAGCATCATGCTTAAGCAAATTTAATTATTAAAAATAGTTTCTTAATAACTCTCAAAAATAAAATAGCGCTCAATACTATCGGCGCTATTTTTTTATCGAAAAATTATATTGAAGCAAGTTGTTTACGGTTTTTATAACGGCTATCAATGCCGCAGTGCTTAAATATTTACTATAATATCTGCCTTTGCATGAAAAGACAGCGCTCAAATTTATCAGTTATTTAGAGAGAATCATGACGTTACCCTATTCTAATGGTGTCAACCATACACCGTTGACCGACCCTGCGACTGCTGCAAATATTGATATTGACGATGTAACGCATTTTTTATTAGAGTTGGATGCGCTAAAACGCGTCAATCGGCGCAGTTATGTGACGAAAACAAATCGGTTGGAGAATTCTGCCGAGCACTCTTGGCATTTGGCGATGGCTTGTTGGTCAATTGCTGAACAGTTTGAGATTGATGTTAATCATGAAAAATTGCTGAAGATGGCATTAATACATGACTTGGGTGAAGTTGATGCCGGTGATACATTTTTATTTGCCAATAGTAGAGCTGATGCTCACGCTGGAGAGCGCGAGGGCATCGCTCGATTACGAGCTGAGCGCGGCAATGGTATCAAAAACTTAAGTGAGATTTGGGAAGCGCAAGAAACTGGCAGGAGCAAAGAGGCTGAGCTGCTGAGAGTGATTGATCGAATTTTGCCATTTTTGTTAAATTTAAATACGGGCGGGAAAACATGGAGTGATCATGAGGTGACACGCTCGCAAGTGACTGGCGTCATAAGGTTTATTAAAGACAGCTTTCCGAGTATTCATCAATGGCTATTGGAACAGGTTGAGTATGCGACCGAGCAAGGCTGGCTGATTGATAGATAAGTGGTTAAAAGTTTTTTTGCCTGTCAGCTGTTTACAAATTACTCATTATCTTCCTGCACTAGAGCCTTTATATTAGGGACAATCACGCAAAGAGACGGTCACATGAAAATAGCTGGTACTTATAAAACATTCGCGAAATCACTGGTTTTTCTTGGCGTACTAAGTTTGGCGCAATTGGCGCAGGCGACCGAGTCTGTTGGTAAGGGCGATAAATTGGCCTATGATGCCAAAAAACAGATAGGTGTGACCACTAGCTATGACCCTACCTATCGTCAGCTGGATTTTCCGCGTGGCGATGTACCGATAGAAACCGGCGTTTGTACCGATGTTGTCGTACGGGCATACCGTCTGCAAAATATCGATTTACAGCAGTTGGTCAATCAAGATATGAAGTCCAATTGGTCGGCCTATCCAAAGACGTGGGGACTAAAATCAACCGATAAAAATATCGATCACCGCCGTGTGCCGAATCTTGAGGTGTTTTTTAGCCGTCATGGTCAAACATTATCTATCACTGATAAATCTAGCTTTCAAGCCGGTGATATAGTGACGTGGCGGCTGCCGAACGGCAATTTACCGCATATGGGCATCGTTTCTAATAAAGTCGCCGCTGATGGCTCGCCGTTGATTATTCATAATATCGGACGCGGAACGCAAGAAGAAAACATCTTATTTGCGTATCCTATTCACAAGCACTTTCGGTACTAGATTGAATACGTCTAATAAAAAACCTAGCTAAGCTGAGTGGCTTAAATAGGCTTATACGTAGAGGTTTTAGAGCCTTTATACAACTGCTATTTATTCGCAACACCTAATAGCTGTCCCATTTTTACCATACTGTTGGCTTGTAAGCTGTCTTGCCAATCGGCTTTTGCGCCTTTTGGTAGAACCACAATCGCCGTTGAGCCTAAATAAAAGCGTCCAAGCTCATCGCCTTTGGCAAAGCTCATATTGTGAACCATTTCTTGGATATCCTCAGTGCGGCTGATTTTACCCGTCGCGACGGTTTCGATACCAGCGACAATCATCGCTCCAACCATGACCACCGCCGCTTTGCCGTACTCTGTGTCAAATAAACAGACCAAACGCTCATTACGAGCAAATAAATCCGGCACGTTTGCCGCCGTGACATTATTGACAGAAAATAGGGTACCCGGTATATAACGGGTCTTGGTCAAGGTACCAGCAAATGGCATGTGCACGCGGTGATAGTTACTCGGCGCGAGATATACGGTGGCAAAGCTACCATCAGCAAAATAACTGCCATCTTCGCTATCAGCGAGTAGTTGACCGATGTCATAATGACGACCTTTGGCTTGCAGTAATTTATGGTCGCGGATTTGCCCTAATTGCGAGATAACGCCATCGGCAGGACTAACAATTCCATTTGCGCGGCTATCGATGAGACGCGCGTCGTCTTTTAGCTCACGGGTAAAAAAGTCATTAAAGCTTTCATAAGCATTGAAACTTTGGCGCTCGTATTCATCTAAGCTGACATTGTAAGCTTTGGCAAAGCTGCGGATAAACGCACGTTTGACATAAGGGTGGCGGCTGGCGGCCAGACGTCCAGCGAATTTACTCAGCTGCTGCTGCGGTACAAATTGTTGAAGGGTGGCAAATAAATTCATAATGAGGTTACCAAAACAGGGTTCGATGTAATTATTAATAGGCAAGTTAATGGCGGTATTTTATCATGGTCAGGGTATGATTGTATGACCATAAACTGTAAGCGATTTATAAATAAGGAAGGCTGTAAATGAGAGCACTGATACAAAGGGTGCAGCGCGCCAGCGTCACTGTCGATGCGCACTGCGTTGGTGCGATTGAGCATGGAATCTTGGCTTATATTGGCTTGGGTCATGAGGATAACTTGCAAAGTGCGCAGCGTATGATTGATAAAATCCTCACTTATCGCATTTTTGAGAATGACGATGATCCTGCTAAGTTTGGTAAATTGGATAAAAATGTCCAGCAGGTAGGCGGTGGTTTATTATTGGTGTCACAATTTACCTTAATGGCAAAAACCGATAAGGGTCGCCGTCCTGACTTTGGCGGCGCGATGGCACCCGATGCTGCGCAAGCGTTATTTGAGCAACTGGTGAATTATGCCAAAACCCAACATCCCCATGTAGCAACTGGTGAGTTTGGCGCTGATATGCAAGTGTCGAGTGTCAACGATGGGCCGTTAAATTTTATATTGGAAGTTTAAGGTCTTATTTTTAAAAGAGTCAGGTTTTAAAGGCCAAAAATTCAAACGTTAGCTATCAGGCTTTTGCAAAAGTGGATAAGGGTTGACCGCGCTGCCATTGATATAAATCCCATAATGGACGTGCGGCGGCGTGCCTTTGGCATTTCCGCTGTCGCCGACGTAACCGATGATATCGCCGGCATTGACCCAGTCGTTCGGGCTGATATCGGCATAATCCTCTAAATGGGCATAATAATGTCCGGCGCCGCCCGGGCCAATGATGACCACCACGCGCCCGCCTAAGCTGTTTTCGCCAACTTTGCTGACGATACCTTGCGTCGTTGCTTGTATCGGCGTACCTCGTTTGGCAAATATATCGATGCCTTCGTGAGAGCGACCTTGGCTACGCGCCGCGCCCCATGTATCCGTTAAGTGTCGTTCGGGCAGTGGGCTAGGTAAGCTATTTTCTGTCGGTAATTCTTGTTGTAATAAACTAAGCTGTTGCCATTTTGCCAGTACAAACGACTGAGTTTGCTTGCTGATACTCGGTAAGAGCTTGTCAAAGACAAATAACAGCATCAGTAACACCGCCGCCTTGATGAGAACACTTAGTACACGGCGTAAAAGATTTGGCACTTTACTTGGGCTTGGCTGCGGATTACTGCCATCTGCTAACATTGATATCTCTTTTTTAAATTAACGCTTATAGACAGTATAAGAGCTATCACCGCTATTCTTTGTATGCCATTGTTATCTTTAGTTTTTATCCCCATAAATATAACGTAGTTTTTAAAAATCACCTATTTTTTAGGTATATATAGAAAACTGATATTGCTACCTATTTTCAAATAATGATGGCCAAATCTTTATGACCGACACTGCGCTGATTATCGATACCGAAACCGACCAAGGTCGTGATCCGCGTCCGATTCAAGTGGCGACTATTAATGTGGCGACAGGATTTGAGTGGATGAAATACTTTAATAGTGGGCGCCCGATATCACCCGTGGTCATTAGAATTCATGGTATTACCGATGATGATGTCGCCGGTCTTGAGCGCTTTGAGTTGGATGCGTTTGAGTTGCCGCAGTATTTGATTGGCCATAATGTGCGCTTTGATTGGCGGGTGATTGGTAGTCCGACTACTAAGCTGATATGTACGGTGCGGCTGGCGCGCGTGGCCTTTCCAGAATGGAGCGCCTATGGGCAGTCGAAATGTATCGAGCAATTATTAGGTAAAGGCGAGGCAGGTAAAATAACGATTGCTGCTCATGATGCGCTGGGCGATGCGCGCATGTGTTATCTGCTATATCAGGCCTGCTGCGAGCGCCTAGAGATTGCGCCGACAGATTTTGCAGCAGCGCACGCTATCGCCAATAAAGCCAATCCACTGAGCAAAATGCCCTTTGGCAAACATAAGGGTACGTTGATTAAAGACGTGCCAATTAGCTACGTAAAATGGATGCTAGGCAACATTCATAATATGCAGCCGTCGCTGTATTCTGCGTTGACCAAGCGTGTGCAAGCAGAACAAGCAGCAAAAATCACGCAAGACTAAATACAGTTGCGCTTGAATGGCATGCGCTTGAATAGCTGCACTAAACAAAGCTTATTACTGCTTGGCTAGCCAATCGATTGCCATTTGCCAAAGCTGCGGGGCTTTAGCATTGGTTTTGCTACTAAAATAGCGCATATGACCGATACCATTTAAGCCAAATTCTTCGGGGTCAAAATAGCGTTTTTCGACTGGCATTTTGCTAAATACGCGAATCATATCGTCCATATTGTTGCTATTGGCAATCTCATCATCGCTAAAGCCGAGCCACAACGCAGGCATATCAATCTCATCGTAAAAATGGGTGTGAATACTTTTGCCAAACGCGGTTTTAATATAGCCTGCGCCATTGCACCACTCGCGCCATTGACGAGCGACGCCGCGTGGTAGTGGCTCGCCCATGCCGATTTTATCCGCTGGCGTATAGCCTAGCGTTAAGTTGGTGAGCGGAATAAAGACGTCCATAAAACCCATCGCTTTGAGCTTGTAGGGCATGTCCATATTTTTGATTTGCCCTGATGAACAAGCAACATTAAATACTGAAGTAAGCGCCTTATAATTTGGCATCAAACCTATCAGCTGACCGCCGGCGCTATGTCCAATCAAATGATAAGTGGCATCGGCAAATTCGTCTTGTAAGGCATCAAGGACGGCTGGCATGTCATGACGACCCCAACTGATTAAAGAAGCATCACATTTCGTCAAATCAGACGATAGCGATTCACCGATACCTTCATTATCAAAGGTTATGACCCCAAAGCCGCTTGCTGCTAAATAAGTGGCAAAATTATGATAAAACTGGCGTTTGATACCAGTAGCCGGCGCGATCATGACTGCGGCTTTTACTTCGTCTCTAGGGCGATAAACGGTCGCTGCCAATGCTCGATTGCGCTCAGTCATGATGCTTAGGGCATAAATATCTGTTTGATTGTGCGGATTTTCCATGGTTTAACCTTCATGTATTTTTGTCATTTTTATGAGTAAGAGTTTTCTTATAAGTAAAGACTTTGGGTAAATAAAAACGCTTGCTAGGCGTACAACGTTTAATAATCAATATTAAGCGTGCAGTCATTAAGCCGTGATTGGTTGCTTACTTTATAGCTTAGCTAGGTGATCACCGCATGATGACTTTGCAGTAACACTGCTTATGGTAAAATAAATCTTAGTGAGGAAGGCAGGCAAAAATGACTTCTAAGTTCTATGAGCAAGCTCGACGTTGTATATTTTGAGCAATTAACCTACATCAAAAAAACAACATCTATAACTAATCATGTTTTAATAGTTAAGTATTTAATAAGAACAATGTATATAAAATTAAGGAAACTCTATGCAAATGAAAATTAACAATGACATTTATGAAGTCATTACCAGTCAAGACATTACCAATATTGAAAAAGCCGTGGATAAATCAGCGCTCACCATGCCACTGGTAGCGGTTTATTGTGGCTCACGTTTGGGCAATAATGACGTTTATGAGCAGGCGGCGCGTGAGCTTGGCAGTGCGCTTGCTGATAATGGCATGGGTTTGGTCTATGGCGGAGCGAGCATCGGGCTGATGGGCGCAGTCGCTGATGAGGTCATCCGAGGTGGCGCACAAGCGGTCGGCGTGATTCCAACCTTTATGCTCAAGCATGAAATTGCTCATGAGCAGCTGACGCGCCTGCATTTGACCGATACCATGCATACCCGTAAAACGGTGATGGCAGAGTACGCCGATGCCTTTATTACGTTGCCGGGCGGGCTTGGGACGCTAGAGGAAATTATGGAAATTGCCACCTGGCGTCAGCTATATCAGCATGAAAAACCGATGATTATTCTTAATATCAATGGTTTTTATGACTGTATGATTGAACATTTACAATACACCGCTGAGCAAGGCTTTATGAAGCAACAAGACCTTGAGCGTTTGGTCGTTTGTAATACCATTGGCGAAGCGATTGACATGCTAAAGACCGTCGTAAAAATAGATGACGCCGTTGATACTGAGAAAATGGCGGGAAACTAGCAGCGGTTATCTTTATCAATAACTTTAAATAAAAAAGAGAGCAAGGCTAACATTAAGCCTTGCTCTCTTTTTTGCTTTGACTTTATTAACATTTAAATCATTTTAACTCGTTTCACAAATACCATGATTTACGCCCGCCATTGCCATTGGAAAGCCGCGTTCTTGCGCTAAATAACGCGCAATTTTATCAATCGCCACGCTATCATTTTGCGCTAAATACGCCCATTCATGCGCATAACGCTGATGGTTTTCTGGTGTCTCAAAATCAACCAAACCAAGCGTCGTCAATTCATCAACGATTTGATCGGCAGCAATCAGCGTCGATGAGGCTTTGACGTTTTCTGCCCGCGCATAGCGAATATTAGAGTATAAGCTCACATCGGCAACGCGCAGCGTATCGTCTTGCCCAGGTATTTGCTGCCCGCCATAGAGCGCATTGCCAACTGTTCGCGCGCTATGAAAGGTCGGGACGAATTCAGCCACGTAATCAATCGCTTGCTGGCTGCGCGCTTGAAGCGGCGCTTTATCCCAGCCGTCTTCGATATAGTGCAAATATTGCGACGGTAATTTCGGTTGGGCGCTATTTTTGTTAGAAGCAACCAAACCATCATCAAATAGGGTAATAAATTTACTCATGCCATGTATCTGAAAATAACCATCAGGGTAGGGCGTTAGCTGCGCCATGCCTTCCGGTGTGCCGCGCTCACCGTAAACGATAATTTCTGGTATTTGACCGCCAGTATCGCCCCAATGAGTGATATAAGACGATTTAAACTCGACCATACGCGTGACTTTGACACCGACCATATCATCGATGATGCCGGTACGAAAACCACAAGCGTTGATTAAATAATCAACTTCGATAGAATCGGTTTTGGCTTCAGTATCAGAGCTCGCTGCTTGCTGATAATCAATACGCCATTTGGTCACATGATGGTCAGCATTTGAGCAGTTTTCACAATCGACTGGCATCACTTGTTTCACCTGCGTATCGGTAAAGACATGCGCGTGCTCATAGCCTTCTAATGCCAATTGTGCAGACGCTGCCAAACGGAAGATATTCCAGCCATATTCTTGTACGACAATTAGCGGAAATTTAACCTTGTTTAAATCCAAATACTTAGCAACTGGTATCATCCATTCATCAACCGTGCGCGGCACCGCGACTTGCTCGCGCTCAGATAAGGCAATCAGTTGCTCATGGCTGTAGAGCTGATAGTAGTTTTCAGGTTCGCCGAGTACTTTATTATTAGCATCTTCGGCGATAAGCTCTCGATAAGCGTCGGTTAAGATGTCTAAGCGTGGCAATAAATCCTCAGGCAAACCTTCATCGCGTGTTGGCACCGCAAATACCGTCGGGCGTACATCAATGGTATAAGGATAAAGGCGCAGAATATCGATGCATTGTTTGAGCAGGGCAACGCAATCTTCATCAGGTATTTCACGATATAGATTGCCGCCCGCATGCAAATGACACATCGGCGGCCCATCAATCAGCGAGGTATTTTTTTCAAATAAATACGTCTCAAGGCCTAATGCCGCAAGGCGAATCGCGATAGTTGCCCCCGCTGTACCACCACCGAGAATACCAACCCGTTTGCTAGCAGGCGCTTGATTGTTCATAACAGAATGAGTCATTGTCGTTGTTATATCCTTAGTCGCATTCCTATATTCAGTTAGTAGGAATGGCTCGGCGTCTTTGTGAAATAATTCGTTGCTAGGTTTCTTTTCTTAAGTTTTTTATATTCGCCGTGCTTATATGTTAAATAACGTGTTTTTCTAATGCGTGTTTTTTTGATGCAAGGCTACCGATATGCGTACAGCGAACCCTAAGTTCAACAGTCATTTTAAACCGCCATAGTCATGTTTCCCATTGTGTAGTAATTCTTAATATAGGTGTCTTATTCTACGAAAAAATTACTCAAATTAGCATGGCAAAAACGTAAGTAGATGCATAAGTTTTGTCAAAGGACGGCAAACAAGGAGCGACTAAAACACAGCTTTGTAAAAGCATTTTTAAAAAATTGAAGAGCAAACTTTATTTAATTTGTAAACTTTATGTGCTTTTGTAAATTTATATGATGCGAGAAATAACTGATTTTATGTCTGTGCTATAGTAAAAATACTTATGGTCAGCTTTAAGCCGTTTTTTGCTTTAAGGTATAGGATTGCAGACCACAAGAAACCATATAAAAGAAGCAATTTAAAAAACCACTATTAACAAGGACGTTATTATGAAACATATACTTATGTTATCTGTCATTTCTGGTGCATTAGCGCTTAGCGGCTGTTCTACGTTTAACAATATGCTGGGCAAGGATGATTCTGGCATGCATGAGGTGCAAGCGACCACTAAAAATACCGCTCCAGTTGCCAGTAAAAACGGTATGTTGGTCGATGCAACCAATCATATGACCTTATATACCTTTGATAAAGATTCTATGAATAAATCAGAATGTGGCTCAGCTTGTCTGGTTGCTTGGCCAGCGTTTTTGGCACCAAGTAATGCTAAAGCCTCAGGGCAGTTTGCCGCCTTTAAACGTGAAGATGGCAAATATCAATGGGCGATGAATGGTAAGCCGTTATACTTTTATGCCAATGATACCAAGGTTGGCGATAAAGATGGCGACAACAAACTTGGCGTTTGGCATATCGTAAAAACCAAATAACTTTCCATTTTTCCAAAAGTAAGTTTTCCATAAAAAAGGCAGCTAGCGTGGCTGCTTTTTTATGATTATTTATGTGGTTTTTCGACTCAGCATAATGGCGTTAAGTCGAGTTCATGGCATGGTTTTATCACATAAGCGGCTTGCATCGAGTAGCAAAAACCGTTAAAATCGCGGTTTGATTTTCCCGCTGGGGAAAGGCTAAGTGAGCAGCGGTGTGGTGTTGGGTGCTGGAATAAGCCAGTGACGTAATTGCCAGACTGACAGATGTCCTTAGTGCCTCAGTTACGTATGTGAGCGTGCTTAATAGCTAAAGAGGCTATTAATCGAAATGCTTACCATACATCGGACATAGAGAGTTTATTATGCGTAAAGATATCCATCCTAATTACCAAGAAGTTTTGTTCCATGACACCAACGCTGACGTGTTTTTCTTAACTCGCTCAACCGTTAATACCAAAGCCACTCGTGAATACGAAGGTAAAGAATACCCATACTACCCACTTGATATTTCAAGTGCGTCGCATCCATTCTATACTGGCGAACAACGCAAAACGTCTACTGAAGGCCGTGTTGCAAGCTTCAACAAACGCTTTGGTGCGTTTGGTGGCCGTAGCAAGAAAGCTGCTGATTCTGCTGAATAATTTATACTTATGGTATAAATATATGTCGCGAAGCAGTCTTTTGCTAAGCCATAAAAAAACCGCTGATTATTCAGCGGTTTTTTTATCTAAATTTTAATGTTCAGTATTTGCACTACTCAGCTACTTAACTTAGTAGTCGACGAATCTAGCAACTTCACAATCAATTCTGCCACTTGCTGCGCCCAATAACCATACATCAAACTGCTTGGATGAAAGCCGTCGCTGGCAAACATCACTCTGATATCGATCGGCGTGCCGTTAGAGTGTTCTTCTATCATGCGTGCAAAGTTCGTTGCCATGTAAGTGACATTGTCATGAGCGGCACAAATTTGCTGCAAGCTATTATCAAGGATAGCGGCTTTGGCACCAACGAAGTTATTCAATGGCGCAGGTATCGCAGGCATTTGAGCCATCGGCGGTAAGCTTAAAAAAACCAGCTCGCGTACGCCGAATTTACGCTGGGCGATAGCAATGATATTTTCAACCTGCTGTTGCCATTGAGCCGCAGAGACTTTGGAGGTAGTATCATTAACGCCGACACTTAATACCATCACATCAATAGGTTGGCTCGGTGCAGGCAACACATAAAGCCTGCGCAAAATATCAAAGCTGGTATAACCCGTGGTCGCTTGTAACGACCAGTTTAAGGTATCAAAAGCGCTTTGGATAGCAGCCTGCTCAGTCAAAATAGGTATCAAATGACCGATCAGCGCCTCTTGTTGGGTCTGACTACCGACGCCAGCCGCTGCCGAATCACCAACGACCATCAGGTTCAATATATTGTTGCTTTTACCCTTTGAGGTAATAGGCGAGTTATTGAGCTGAACCTGTCCATGACGCTCGCCATTTGGCTCAGGTAGGCGTACAGTATCACGCTTGATTTTGTGCCCTTGATAAAGGTAAACAGGAGCAAGCAGCACGTCCTTGGCAGCAGCGGTTATTTTATTTTGCATTTTTTTAGTAGCTACCATCCTGTACGCTCCCGAATCGTAGTGAGGTTGTCTTCAATAAGTAATTTACCATCGATATATACATCGCGTAGTAGGTTATCTGCAGCTGACGTTAAATTATCCGCTTTAATGGTATCTATGTTGCCTTTGCTATTTTTTATGAGTGCCAAACGGCCTCTTTTTGAGCGTTTTGAGCGACTGGTTACAGGGTCTTTATAGATATCTTTCCATACGCCATCGATAAAGATGGCGCTGGCTTTCATCGCCCAGCTCATGGTATCGCGATTGACTTGCTGCAATAAGCCGCCGCCCATGCCAAAGGTGATGTTGTCGGCACTAAAACCTGCGTTTAAAACCACATCAATGATTTTGCCCAAGCTTTGCGGGCTGATACCGTCGCCTTGGATAATGCGTACATAGTCGGGCAGCACTTTATAACCTTTACTATTAATCGTCGTACCGAATTTTACCGCCAAGCGTTCTAAGGCTTCGCGCACCACTTTTGCCGGATCGCCGCTATCTGGACGGATAACCAAAGTTCCGCCCATATTTTTGACGTCGTCTTTTAGGCTACCGCCCCAAATATTATCAATGGCATTCCATAAATCATAGCTGTCAGATACCACAGAAAAACTTTTACCAGCACCGCCAAACTGTTCAATCATATTGGCAAAGGCGGCGGTTTCTCCGTCGCGTCCCCACGCGGTCATAGTGCTATGCTCAGCAGCAGGGATAGAAAAGGCTGCCATCTCTTTGTCCATGTGATACCAGCGGCTGGCGGCAACCAAGGCCGTCATTGAATCGGTTCCAGCAAAATTCACCAAATGCGCAAGGCTACCAAGGGCGACAGATTCTTGACTAGAAGCACCGCGCGAACCAAAATCATGCAAGCGGAAAATCAGCGACTCAGTATTGTCGGCAGATTTTTCTAGTGCCTGACGAATGATGCCTTTGCAATAGTGCGAGACGCTAGCGACGGTTGAGGGATACCAAATCGCTCGCAGTAATGCCGTTTCGACATAGCTTGGTAGCCAATAGAACTCAGGGTCAGTATTGATAATTTGACAGACCACATTGGATGCTGGAACGACGCTGCCTTCAGGAATGGCCTCGATGCGCAGTGGCAGATAGCCGCCATGCTTATCGACTAACAGCTCCCAGCCAGCACGGTTAAAGGTCAAGCCATGGGCTTGAATCACCGTTTCGGCTTCATCGATATCTTGATGGGTAATCGGCGTGCTTAAGTATTCTTTGATAAAGGCTTGCAAGCCAAAAAACACCACATCGTAGTCACCTTTACGCGCTTCGATATAGCTTGATAGATACTCGCTACCGCTTGGATATTGCACCCAATGGGAGGTTTTATAACTGTCGCTATTTAAGATTAAATTGTTTAAATTGCTGGTGTACATCACAGAACTCCTCTGCTTTGAGATGCCGCAGCTGTTTTTTAATAACCGCTGCAGCGGTGAGCCATTGCCGTCTATCAGCGCTGGCGTGAAAAAAGGTTAATAAAAATTGTATAGGCAAATAGTAACAAGCTATAAGCCAACCATTTTAGCGATAATCGCATAATGGTCTTCAAACATCATGGTGGCATCAAGCTCTGCAAGCGGAAGCCAAAACGCTTTGGCTGCATCGTCGCCACCTTTTACTTTTGGCAACCCTTTTGGGTCATTTTTAAGCTGAAAATAAAAAGCTTGGGTAATCGTACGCCCACGCGCCGAGCGATATGGGTCGTCAAAGGTATGCTGACTATGACAAGAGCCGCGTAGTACCGGTTCAGGCACTTTTAAGCGCGTCTCTTCGCGTAGCTCGCGGATACAGGCATCAAAAAGGGTTTCTTTTGGATTCAAAAATCCACCCGGTAATGCCCACAGCCCGCGTCCTGGCATACTGCGGCGCTCAACCAATAAAATATGCCCTGATTGCACGACGAGCGCATCAGCGGTCATAAAGGTTGGTGGATAAGGCGCAGACTCCCATTGTCTTTTATATTTATCGACGAAATCGGCTTCTTCATGCAGGTTTTGATAAATAACGGTCTTTTTAAAGTCATTGAGAACGTTGCGGGTCGACTCAGGGGTGCGCTCAGGCGTTGGCGTGGCGCCCATTAGGTAGCTGTCACGAATAGGAGTCGCGGATAAATTGTGATAATTGGGCACAGAAACCGACGCCCAATTTGGGAATAAGGATAAATAATACGATGAGCTGTCTTTTGAATGACCAATCAGCCCAATATCGCCTTCTAAATCGCCTGTGACGGATTTGACGCCCGTCTGCACATATTGCAGCCAACGCGTGTCATTGTAGAGCGCATCGTCGAGACCGACGCAATGAATTCGAGCTGCTTCTGCTGGCGAGTAGGCGTTCTTAATCATCGCCGCGCGCTCATCGACACTAAATGGATTACGCAGACTGCGCGGGAGGTTGGCAGAACCAATCAGCATAATGACGTTATCGGCACGTTTTAATGCTTCATCGACCACTGCCTTGTGCCCGCAGTGAAACGGCTGGAAACGCCCAATAAATACCAAATAACGGTAGTTTTTACTGTTATTTTTATCCGAACCTTGCTCTGCTGATTCACTCATAACTGCCAACTCCTAACTTACTGCTATCAATTATCAATTCAAAATGTCTCAAAGAGGCTAATACTGACACAGCCTATATCTGGCTGACAAGTATAAAGATGTTTAGTGCCGTGACTTTATCGCTTTAACGAATTTTAGCGCTTGGTTTTTGCGCCATGAATGTTATTTTAAAGGATAATATTTTTATAGATATAAAAGCAAAAACCCTTCTAAAGGCTAGAAAGGTTAAGGTTAGAAAGGTTTTTGCAAAAGCTTGGAAAATTAAAAATATCAAATCTCAAGTGTTTTGATTTTTTCTAAGCCTTGCTGCTCAATGACGGCAGTCAAACCTTTGTCTTCTTCAATACGTTTGACAAAGGCATCAAGGTTTTTATAGTCAGATAGATCAATCTCAAACTTTTTCGCCCACGTTAGGGTGATATATAAGTAAATATCAGCCGTGGTTTTACTGCCTGTTAGATAATCAGTTTTACCGAGCTGTTCGTTGGGCAGTCTAAGCAAATGAGCGATTTTTTCTTTGGCTTTTTGTTTTAAGCTTTCTTGTGCATCATCGCCTTCAACGAAGCCATCAGGGCCAAAGAGCGGGGCAAAGGCTTTATGCAGATCGGCATTCAAAAATCCTAGCCAATGCATCAGTTCACCTTTACCAGCTGGCGAGGTATCTGAACCAAAGATGTTGGCATCGGGATAGGCGGCATCGATATAGACTTGGGTGGCGATGTTTTGAGTAATGATAGTGTCGCCATCGACGATAGCTGGCACCGCCCCTTGCGGATTGATACGTAGATATTCTTCTGATTTGACCGAATCGTGATCTAAAAGCTTAAGCTCGTAATCTGCACCCGTCCATTCGAGGGCGGTGTGCGGTACAACGGCGCAAGTTCCTGGTATGACATATAACTGCATAAATTACTCCTGTGGATTTATTATGGCGTTCAATCCAGTCTAAACAGCCAGTCTGGCCAAGTCAGTTATGTTATGTGAAGTTAGTTTTAGGAGATGTAGCATTATGCTGTTTGCGTCATTTGACCTATTCTAATCTGCAAGTTTACCCTGCATGTTGCTCAATCCATGCCGCCACCGTTGGCCAAATCTCTTTGGCAGCCGTACGACTGTTTAAAATGCGGCTATGGGTATAATCATCCAAATCGCCACTACTTCGCGCATATTCGCGAAAAACGTTGGCAGAGTTTTTGTTGAGAGCGTTGTTGTTGAGAGCGTTGTTGTTGAGAGCGTTATTATTGAAAGAGTCATTGTTGGAAGACTCATTAAAGTCGTTAAAAAGTGACAGGCAACCTTGAGTTGGCGAGATGAATTTATCACCCTTGGCGCTGATAGCATAAATGGGTACGGTAATATTCGGCATATATTGTCGATAATCAAAAATCGCACCGTCAATAGTATTTTGCTGGCGAGCGCTGCTATCAAAAGCACTTTTCTGAATACCATTCGCATCTATATCATTTTGCTGAATAAAACTGCTGTGAAAGTTTTTATGCAAATTCCACTCATACCATTGATTCATGGTGTGATGGCTTTCATTGATGGGTCCCAGTTTGAGTTTTCTGGCGGGTATATAGCCAAATAGACGGGTAAACATCTTGGCGGCGACTATTTTAAAATAGTTCTTCAGATTGACGATGGCGCCGTACACTTGGCAAGCAAACATGCTGATGCTATTTATTTTATTGATATACTGCGGATTTTGAATGAGAAACATCGTTAAGCAAGCGCCGCCGCCACTATGGGTGACGCAGTGTAAATTGCTGAGCTTTAATTCGTTAAATAAATAATCAAAAGTGGCGGCAAAATCATAGGTGGCGACGGTTTCGAAATTAAATTTGTCATTTGGGTTTGAGCTTGCACCATGAGCGCGCCATTCCATGATATAGCAATGATGGCCAAGTCCAGCTAGGTATTCAGCGATTCTTAAGCAGGTTTTTTTGTCCGAAAAAGTGCCATGGGTTAAGAAGATATTTTGTCCTTGATGCGCATTAACGATAGATAATTGATGGCTTTTTTCATTATCAAAAACTTCCCAAATAGCGATTTGTACGGCATCTTTGGTGGTCACAAAATTTAGATTCTCAGTCAACATACTGCTCTCTCAAAATAGTTAAGATTCTGATATTTATTCTTTTAAAATTTTCATAAGCTCTTTAGTGCATTCTACGCCCGCTAGACTTGATAAGTCTGCACGCCGTCTTTATATACTATGAAGATAAAGGCAGCTTACTATAGGTAAGCCTTATTAAAAATAGCCATCGCTTAAAACCTCAGCGCTTAAAAATCGCTACTGCCAATTCACACTAGCCCAGTCGGAATTATGCGTTAAGTGCGCTATAATAGACACCATAAAGAGCCATAAAGAAGTTTTCATCACGGTCAAAGCATTAAAACGATAAGCCAAAATGATGGTGATTTCATTAGTCCCAACCTCACATAGACGACACAGTAGACGTGGACAATATAACGCTTGTGTCATAACACATAGGAAGCATTATGAGTGAACACAATCCAACTGATACTCAAGTAGATCCTACTGCCGATTACGAGTCAGCATTAGATACTGAGCAAACCGAAGCTAAAAGTAACATTACCATCACTGAAGCGGCGCAAGGGTATTTGGCAGATTTACTGGCGAAGCAAGATACCGATGGTATCGGCGTGCGTATTTTCGTCGAACATCCAGGTACACCGCGTGCCGAATGCTGTATGGCTTATAACCAGCCGGGCGAAGAAGACAGCGCTGATTTAAAACTGACTTATGACGATTTTTCGGCATTTATTGAAGCGGCGTCCGTGCCTTATTTAGAAGATGCGGTGATTGATTATAATAAAGACCGTTTTGGTGGGCAGTTGACGTTCCGTGCGCCAAACTCAAAAGTGCCAAAAGTTGGTGCCGATGCCAGTGTCGAAGAACGTATCAATTATGTCTTACAGTCGGAGATTAATCCAAGCTTGGCCGCTCACGGCGGTGATGTCCAGCTGCTTGAATTGGTTGAAGAAGAAGGCGTTGGTCTGACTGCTATACTGAAATTCGGTGGTGGTTGCCAAGGCTGTTCAGCGGTTGATATGACCTTACGTCAAGGTGTTGAAGTGCAGCTGAAACAACAAATTCCAGAGCTGACCCAAGTCATCGATGAAACCGACCACACACGTACAGAAAACGCTTATTATAAATAGAAAATGACGAGTCGTTATAAAAATAGCGCCGATATTACCTAGGAATATGCTTAATAGTTTCTTTACTTATAAATATTGCTTATGAGTATTTGTCATTAAGAGATGAAAAATTTGCTATTCTTTTAATAAAGAAGCTGGGTTATGATTAACTCAGCTTTTTTTATGACTTTTTGTTATAACTAATTTTGATAAAAAAAATATGGGTTTAATAACCTATTAATACCCCTGTAAATATCCCATAAAATTTTAGGAGCACCTTATGAGTGACGGACAACCAGCCAAGCAGAATACTCAGCGCCTTGAAACCTTAGCCATTCACGCTGGCTATAGCGTCGAGCCAACCACCAAAGCGGTCGCCGTGCCTATTTATCATACCAGCTCGTATGCCTTTGATAATACCCAGCATGGCGCCGATTTATTTGATTTAAAAGTTGCTGGCAACATTTACACCCGTATCATGAATCCGACGACGGCGGTGTTAGAGGAGCGCGTTGCGGCACTTGAAGGCGGTATCGGGGCGTTAGCGGTTGCCTCAGGTATGGCGGCTATTACTTATGCGATTCAAACCATTTGTGAAGCAGGTGATAATATCGTCGCCGTATCAACGCTATATGGCGGCACTTATAATTTATTCGCCCATGCGCTGCCGCGTCAAGGTATCGAAGTCCGTTTTTTTGACCATAAAAACCCTGAAGCGATTCGTGATTTAATTGATGATAAAACCAAAATGGTCTTTGCAGAAAGTATCGGTAATCCATTGGGTAATATCGTCGATATCCAAGCTCTGAGTGACATCGCCCATGAATATGGCGTGCCAGTGGTGATTGATAGTACGGTTGCGACGCCAGCGCTGTGCCGTCCATTTGAGTTTGGCGCTGATATCGTCATTCATTCATTGACCAAATATATGAGCGGTACTGGTACTTCGATTGGTGGCGCGATTGTTGATAGCGGAACTTTTCCTTGGGGCGATTATCCTGAGCGCTTCCCATTATTAAACACCCCAGATGAAAGCTATCACGGCGTAAACTTTGTCAAAGACGTCGGCGCAGCGGCATTTATTGCCCGTGCTCGTGTCGCGCCACTGCGTAATACCGGCGCGGCAATCAGCCCGCTCAATGCCTTCGGTATCATGCAAGGTATGGAGACGTTAAGTTTACGTATGGAGCGTCATGTCCAAAACGCCCAAGCAGTTGCTGAATATCTACGCGACCATGACAAAGTCGCCTGGGTAAAATATGCTGGTTTGCCAGACCATCCTGAGCATGAGCTTGCTAAAAAATATATGAAAGGCACGCCATCCGCTATTTTAACCTTTGGAGTAAAAGGTGGCCTCGAAGCAGGCGCGCGCTTTATTGATGCGCTGCAACTGATTAAGCGCTTGGTCAATATCGGTGATGCTAAGTCGCTCGCTTGTCATCCAGCGACCACGACCCATCGTCAGCTTAACGAGCAAGAGCTAGAGAACGCGGGTGTTAGTGCGGATATGGTGCGTCTGTCAATTGGGATTGAGCACATTGAAGATATCAAAGCTGATTTAGAGCAAGCACTTGCCGCTGTTTAATTGAGCGATTATTTTGTTTTATAAATGAATACTAAAAAGCCCATATCCGATGACATGGGCTTTTGCTTATTAGATGCTAAAGTTTTGTAGGCAATCCTAAATAAAAGCGCGAAAATATTATAAAGTGCTACTGGTACAAATTTTCCTTGCTTGCTGTGCGACTTCGTCGCTCCAGAGGCTGCGCAAAATTTATCCCAGCAGCACTATCTTTTATTAGGAGTAAACTAGAAACGCCATCTCAGACACTTAGATTTTAGCGCTTTAGTAATCAAATAATCCAGCCACTAAACTGTTAAAACGTGGCGCGAGATATCTTGATACTCTTGCGATGATAAACGTGGGCCGAATTGCTGAATCACTTGGGCGGCGATTTCGCTGGCAAGTCGTCCGCATTCTGGCAAGCTATAATGCTGTGATAAAGCATATAAAAACGCGCCAGAATAGTTATCGCCGGCACCATTGGTATCAATAACATTAGTAACAACTGGCGTCGGAATCTCATAAATCTCAATATCAGACTCATCATTTGGCTTATGAGCGATAATAGCGCCATTGGGTCCATCGGTAACCACCGCTGTCTGACAATGCTCAAGTAAGGCACGCGCCGCCGACTTATGCTGTTTTTTATCGGTGAATAATTTTGCTTCTTCACTATTACAAAATATCACCGCGACTTTATTGCCAAGCATGTTGAGTAAGCCTTCTTTGGCAAACTTTACGACCGCAGGATCAGCAAAGCTGACGGCAATTTTGGCACCATGGATACCGGCTTGTTGGCGTAGTTTGGTCATCGCAGGCTGAATCCCTTCGGACATTGCTAAATAACCTTCTAAATATAACCAGCCAGCTCGGGTTAATGCTTCAAAATCGACGTTATCAGCGGTGATATCGCTTGAGGTACCAAGGAAAGTTTGCATGGTACGCTCGCCATCTTCGGTCACTGCTACCACACATGAGCCTGTCACGCCGCCTGCATGAATCGACTGCGCAGAGGTGGCAACGCCCGCTTCGTGCAGGTCTTTTAGGTAAAACTCGCCTTGCTTGTCATCGCCGACGCGGCAAGCATAAAAAGGTTTGCCGCCTAAGCTTGCAAAGGCATACATTGCATTGGCCGCTGAGCCGCCGCCCGCTTGCTTTGATGGTTCAATATCGGCCAATTTAAAATACGCCAATAACTGCTGCTGCTCTTCGAGTCCTGCCAGCGTCATATTGCCTTTGGTCAGGTCAGTTTCTTCTAGCGCTGCATCCGACAGCAGATATTCGTGGTCAACCAAGGCATTACCTATCGCCATCACATCGTACATTATGTCTCTCTCCTCAATGAATTTATCAGTTTTTAACCTATATTTTTTAGCTGAAAATTATTCTGCTTGTAGTTCAAGCAGGCGTTGATAAAGTGCGTTCTTTTTGACGCCTGTAATATCAGCGGCCAAAGCGGCGGCTTTTTTAACCGATAAATCCTCTAATAAACGCTGTAATAATTTATCGTGGATACTGATATCATCATCGTCCTGCGCTGCATTTACCCCGGCGACGACCACGACGATTTCACCGCGTTGCTGATTGTCATCGGCTTTGACAAATTCAACCAATTCGCCAAGCGTGCTTTTATGCACGGTTTCAAAGGTTTTGGTCAATTCACGGCAAAACGTCACTTCGCGCTCTGCCCCAAAGATAGCAGCCATATCTTCTAAGCTAGTGACAATACGATGCGGCGCTTCATAAAATATCAAAGTTTCGCTACGTGAATTGAGCGCTGTTAATTGTTTTTGGCGACCGTGGGTTTTGGCTGGTAAAAAACCAATAAAGCTAAAACGGTCTGAGGGCAATCCTGCAACCGATAGCGCAGCAATAGCAGCAGAGGCACCAATAATAGGGGAGACGCGAACACCAGCAGCATGAGCGGCTTGTACCAATTGATAACCGGGATCGCTAATCAGCGGCGTACCAGCATCACTAATCAGCGCAACCGAATGACCTTGCTGAATCATCTCAATAATTTTGGGCGTTTGAATGGCACTATTGTGTTCATGATAGGCCCAAAGCTTATGATGACCTTTTTGTTTAGCAGCGCCATCAGAGTCGTTTTCGGCAGCGTTTTTATGGTTGTGTACGGTTACTTCATCTGTATCTTTGTCACCTTTGGTGTTAATGCCAAAATGTGACAATAACTTGCCTGAGGTGCGTGTGTCTTCGCAGGCAATGATAGCAACTTGCTTTAAAACGTCAATTGCGTGCGGTGTCATGTCGCTTAAATTACCAATCGGCGTGGCAACGATATAAAGACAAGCTGGCATCGCGGTAGGGCTAGACATGAAAACCTCGGAGTATTAAGAAATTGTCTTAAGAAAGAGCATTAAAAACGCATATGAAAAGCGATTATGAAAACGTGAAAGTGGTTAGTTTAGCATGATGTGCTATGATAATTCTCAAATGTTCCGCTGACCGATAGCCATGATAATAAAAGCCCGAGATGGTAAATAACAAACCTCTAACCCTGACTTCGCCGACCCAGCGTCAAGGCAGCCGTTTTGAGCAGCAAGCGTGTGCGTTTTTACAAGCGCAAGGCTTGATATTGGTGGCGCAAAATTGGCAACAACCAAAAGTGGGTGAGCTCGATCTAATTATGCTAGAAAAAGGGCAGGCATGGTCGATACTGGTATTTATTGAAGTGAGGCAGCGGCAGCGTTCAGGATTTGGTGATGCGGCGCTTAGCGTGACGAAAAGTAAGCAGTATAAAATTATCAAAGCAGCCCGCTATTTTTTGCAGCAGCATCCTGAATATAATGATTATGAGTGCCGGTTTGATGTGATAGCTTATGATACCAATACTAAAAATAACAGCAGGGACGTTAAAGAAACGACGTCAAAAAACACTCAACCAGAATGGCTGCAAGGGGCTTTTATTGCCTCGGCTTGGTAATAGGTTTTTTTAGCGTGAGTATTTTAAAAAATTAAGCCCGATAACTCAGCTAAAAAAGTAAAATAAATAAGCGTATCAAGTTACCGTTACCAAAAGCCTAAACGCCTCGGGTAAATATTCAGTAAAGTAGCGCCATTAAAAAGTTATTAACTACATAAAGCTATCACCATTATTATCAAGCGTCACACTATTAATTACCAGCTACTCACCAGTTAATCACTACATCATGTTCTAAGAGGTAAATCATGACACGGATGCATTTGTGCACTGCTATTTTTGGTTCATCACGCCGTAAGGCGATTGGCGTTATGCTATTGACCAGCATCGTCGCCACAGGTTGTACCACCAACTATCTGACCAATAGCACAGAAGGAACGTATGGCGTACCGATGACCGAGCGCACCATTCCGCAGCGCCTGCTCGACCGCAGTATCGAGCATACCGTCAAGATTAACGTCTATGGTCTGCAAGAAAATTTGCAGCAAATCAGCCGTATGAGCATTGATAGTTTTAATAGTGAGGTGCTGCTCACCGGTGAGGTGCCAACGCAAGAAATTAAGACAGAAATTGAAAAAGTGGTTGGCTCTATGCCAGATGTTCGTCATGTTTATAATGAGCTTAATGTGAGCGCCTCAAGGGGCTATAGCTCAACCGTTCACGATGGTTATATTACCTCCAAACTACTGGCAAAAATAGCCTCTAATAACGGTGTGAAAGCCTCGCAAATAAAGGCGGTCACCAATGATGGCGTGGTTTATATTATGGGTCGCATGACGCCGACGCAGCAAAGCCACCTGATTGATATTGCCAATAATACTGTCGGCATTACAGAGCTGGTGCTGCTGACCACCGTCGTTGACGATAGAGGGGTGAAGATAGGCGAGGACGATATCATGTATGAAGAGAATTTGGCCAATCCTACCAGAGGGCCAGCGTTCAATAGTCGGGCAGTACCTGAGGTTACAAGTGCGGTAGAGCCACCAGCCATCAATGCTACTCCGATTATCGTCGACGAGAATGGCGCGCCCGTTAATTAGCTGTCATTAAGTTGCCATTATCAAGTTGCTATGTTTACCTTTATCAAAAGTCTTGTCTCGCTAATAAACACAAGAAACCTAAACACTCATAACAGGAACAGAACGATAAACCCCCAGTCTGCCAGTAAGATATAAAACGTAAAAAGTAGAAGTGTGGCTTTAGCCAAAAACGCGCTAATTAAAATAATAAAACATGAAAAAGCCGTGACTCTACTATTGAGTTTTAATCAACTATGACCCAACGACAAGCTTATAAACGACAAGCTTATAATAGGAATACTGGCGATGAAGGATTTAAGTAAAGCAACCGTACAGCCTGCACCAAGAAAAAATCGCCTACCTAAATCTATCACCGTCGGTGTGACAGCAGCATTGGCTGTCGGCGGTATTGCGCTTGCGACTCAGCAAGCACAAGCATTATCGGCACTGGCTGTTGTGAATGGTATCACCTTAAATGGCGGCGTTGGTGTCAGTAAAAATATCTTGTATGGCGACAAACCTTTGCAGGATTTAGATATTTATTATCCCAAACCTTTAGCAAAAGCCATGCAGTCAAAAAAAGCGACTGCTGATAACCTCATTAACCACAGTTATCCGATGGTGGTTTTTGTCCATGGCGGTTCGTGGGAAAGCGGAAACAAGGACGAATACGCCTTTGTTGGTCAGAGTTTGGCACAAGCAGGCTATGTCACGGCAGTGATTAATTATCGTAAAGCACCTGAGCACGTTTATCCTGATTACGTGCAAGATGCCGCGCAGGCTATCGCTTGGAGTTATAAGAATGCCGAAAGTTTACATGCTGACCCCAAGCGCTTGGCGGTGATAGGGCATTCTGCTGGCGCATTTAACGCGGTTGCTGCCGTCGCTAATGAAGATTTTTTAGCGCCGTATGGGGTAAAACCAAACGATATTAGCGCTGTGATTGGCATCGCAGGGCCTTATAGTTATGACTTTCGTAAATTCAGTAGTGCCAGCGCTTTTGGGGCAAACGCCACGCCCGATAACATCATGCCAGACCGTAATATTAAAGGCGCACAGCCGCCCTATTTATTATTGACTGCTGAAAAAGACAAAGTCGTCCATATAAGCAATACTGTTAAAATGACACAGGCGTTAAAAGCGGCGGGCGTTAAGGTTGAAACAGGCGAAATCGCTGGCGCCAGTCATGCCACCAGTATTGGGGCGATGGCGCCACCTTTACGCTGGGTCAATAATGTACGTGCGCAAGTGCTCAGCTATTTGGATAAAACGCTGTAATAGTTGAAGGCAGTTGTAGAAGACAGTACTGTAAGATGGTCAAACTCTTGTTATAATGGCTAACTTTATATCCACCTATTAAACCTTTAAGGCAGAATATTCTATGAGCATGAACGCTGACGATTTGATTGCATTTTTACAAACTCACTTTCCTGATGCTTTTATTCAAGCTGCCAATCAAGGTACCAAGTTTGATGTACGGGTGGTTGATGCCAGTTTTGAAGGCAAGCGCGCAGTACAACGCCAGCAGTCCGTTTACGCATTGGTCAATGACAAAATTGCCAGCGGTGATATTCATGCGCTCAATATTCAAGCGTTAACGCCTGCCGAATGGGAAGTTCAATCGCAAGGCTAGGCTTTTTTTATGACTAGAATTTGTCGCACCGGCAATGGATATTGCTGGTTTTATCATTTCTGGTTTTTCATATTTTTTATATTTATCGCTAGGTTGTCACCTTTATGGATCAATTTTTAATCACCGGTAGCAGTCGTATCGCAGGGGAAGTCACTATCTCAGGCGCCAAAAATGCCGCTCTGCCGTTACTCGCTGCTATGATTTTGGCCGAGACCCCAACGACATTGCACAACGTGCCATCGTTACAAGATGTGCGCACCTTGATTGAATTGATCGCTGGCATGGGCATTGATATTCAAAAGCAGGGTGACACTGTCGTTTGCGATACCAAGAATATCGATAATTTCTATGCGCCGTATGATTTGGTCAAAACCATGCGCGCCTCGATTTTGGTTTTAGGTCCTTTGCTGGCGCGTTTTGGCGAAGCCGAAGTGTCTTTACCGGGCGGCTGTGCTATCGGCTCACGTCCTGTCGACCAGCATCTAAAAGCCTTTGAAGCCATGGGTGCTGAGATAAGCGTCGAGAATGGTTATGTCAAAGCCCAAGCGCCAAAAGGCGGCAAGCTTATCGGTTGTAATTTTTCATTTGATATGGTGACGGTTGGCGGTACGGAAAACGTTATTATGGCCGCGGCATTGGCAAAAGGCACGACCGTACTCGGTAACTGTGCGCTTGAGCCAGAAGTGGTCGATTTGGCCAATATGCTGGTAGCGATGGGTGCTAAAATCAGCGGTATTGGTACGGCAACCATGACCATCGAAGGCGTTGAGCGCTTGCATGGCTGTGAATATTCAGTCGTACCCGATCGTATCGAAACCGGCTCCTATCTTGCCGGTGCTTTGATGACGCGCGGTGATGTGCTGACCAAAAACACTTCGGCACTTTTATTGGCGCCTGTGTTAGAAAAATTTGAAGACATGGGAGCGATTATCACTACAGGCGATGATTGGATTCGCGCGCAAATGCAAGGTCGCCCACTACCAGTCAATATTCGTACCCAGCCACATCCAGGTTTTCCAACCGATATGCAAGCGCAGGTCATGGCGATTGCCTGCCTCGCTGACGGTACCAGCACCTTTATCGAAAATATCTTTGAAAATCGCTATATGCATGTGCCAGAACTCAACCGCTTGGGCGCCTCCATTCAAGTAGACGGTCATACAGCTGTGGTTAAAGGCGTCGAGCATTTTACTGCGGCCCCAGTGATGGCAACAGATTTGCGCGCGTCGATGTCACTGGTCATGGCGGCGGCTTCTGCTGAAGGCGAGAGCTTGATTGATCGTATTTACCATATTGATCGTGGCTATGAGCACGTCGAAGAAAAACTGCGCGCGCTTGGGGTCAATATTGAGCGTATTAATACCAACGACTAAATTGGTTCATTAACCATTATTACCGCTATTGATACCTAATAAATTAATAATGCCTGTTAACTAAGGCAGCTAACTGTACACGGACACGAGTCATTATGACTGAAGCAAGCAACAGCTTACCAAATGATGGTTTATTAAACGAAGTAAATGAGGCGTTTTCAGGTTTGACACTGGCGCTATCAAAGGGTCGTATCTTAGAAGAGACGATGCCTTTACTGCGCGCTGCTGGTGTTGAATTGTTAGAAGACCCTGAAGCGTCGCGCAAGCTTATTTTCCCAACTTCTAATCCAAATGTACGCGTGTTAATTTTACGCGCCAGTGACGTACCAACCTATGTTGAACACGGCGCTGCTGATTTTGGCGTGGCGGGTAAAGATGTGCTGCTTGAGCATGGCGCCAATCACGTTTATGAATTGCTCGATTTACAGATTGCCCAGTGTAAGCTGATGACCGCTGGTGTGAAAGGTGCGCCGCTGCCAAATCGTCGTCTGCGTATCGCGACCAAATACGTCAATGTTGCCCGCGCTTACTTTGCCAGCCAAGGACAGCAAGTTGATGTGATTAAGCTGTATGGTTCGATGGAGCTTGCGCCATTGGTTGGTCTGGGCGATTTGATTGTTGACGTCGTCGATACCGGCAATACGCTGCGCGCCAATGGACTGGAAGCGCGCGACCATATTTGTGATGTGTCGTCACGCCTTATTGTTAATCAAGTCAGCTACAAACGTAAATTTGCTCTGCTTGAGCCGATTTTAGACAGTTTTAAAAATAGTATTGCTAGCGCTTCTTAAATGAGCGTTTATTTAATTTTGATAAAACACTGTTATTAAACGCTAGCAATCATTGATAATATCAAGCATGACTATACAAAAATTTAAACCAGTTTGGCGCTCTAGGATAGATATAGCGTGCTAAACTGGTTTTATTGTATTTGCTTGCTAGAAAATAAAAGCTCAGTATAATCTGAGTGAGATAACTAAGAATAAGTACAAATAAGCGGAAATAAGCAGACAGACCAAACTATTTTTATTTGCTCTTTTATCCAAACTATTTTTTTATAGCCGACTTTTATGCTCACCTATAGGATTCAGTCATGCGCCAACTAAGTACCCAAGATGCTGATTTTGACAGTCAATTGACCCAGCTTCTCGCTTTTGAAACCGTCAACGATGTTGAGTTATTAAAAACCGTTGATGATATCATTGCAAAGGTACGTCATGGTGGCGACAGCGTGGTATTGGCGTTGACCCAAGAGTTTGATCAGCATCCCGCGAAGGCGATACAAGAGTTAGAGCTGTCTAAACAAGCGCTTGCTGATGCGTTTGCCAATCTTGATGATGAGGTAAAAAAGGCGTTAATGACAGCAGCGACACGCGTGCAAACATTCCATGAGCGCCAAGTGCAAGAAACTTGGCAATATGAAGATGAGCTTGGCAATCGTTTAGGTCAAAAAGTCACGCCGCTTGATCGTGTCGGTATTTATGTGCCCGGCGGTTTGGCCTCTTATCCATCTTCGGTATTGATGAATGCGATTCCTGCTAAAGTGGCTGGCGTTGCCGAGGTAATCATGGTGGTGCCAGCGCCAAAGGGCGTGCTCAATCCATTAGTGTTGGCAGCGGCGCATTTGGCAAAAGTTGACCGCGTCTTTACCATTGGCGGAGCACAAGCGGTTGCTGCCTTAGCTTATGGTACCGAGACCATACCAGCCGTAGATAAAATCACAGGTCCTGGTAACAAATATGTCGCTGCAGCGAAGCGGGCGGTATTTGGTCAAGTTGGGATTGATATGATTGCCGGTCCTTCTGAAGTATTGGTCTATGCAGAAGGAGAGGCACAAGATCGAGCCGATTGGTTGGCGATGGATTTGTTATCGCAAGCGGAGCATGACTGTATTGCCCAAGCTATCTTTGTCACGACAAGTAGAGAGCAGTTAGAAGAAGTAGCAGAGGAAATTGAAAAAGCCTTAGCAGAATTGCCAAAAGCCGATATCGCCCGTGATTCATTAAAAAACCGCGGCGCGCTGATTTTGGTCAAAGACCGCGCGGAAGGTATGGCGGTGATTAATCGCGTTGCCCCTGAGCATTTAGAGCTGTCTGTAGATAATCCTGATGCACTGCTAAATGAGGTTCGTCATGCGGGCGCTATCTTTATGGGTCGTCATACACCTGAAGCGATTGGCGATTACTGTGCCGGTCCCAACCATGTGTTGCCGACCTCTGGTACCGCGCGCTTTTCTTCTCCGCTCGGTGTTTATGACTTCCAAAAGAAATCCTCGATTATTTATTGTAGTGAGGCGGGTAGTAAACCACTGGCTGCGACGGCGGATATTTTAGCGCAGCGCGAGGACTTAGAAGCCCATGCGCGCTCAGCCCGCTATCGCTACCAAAAAGATAGTTAATAATCCAGTTAGGTAGTTGAGTTTTAATAAGCTAATTTTAATATTTACGTTTAATCATTTATGTGGCTAATGAGTAGGATAACTTATGAGTGAGTTAAAGATAGACACCAGACTTTGGTCATCTAAAGCGCGAAATCTGTCACCTTACGTCCCTGGCGAGCAGCCTCAGCATGAAAATTTGTGCAAATTAAATACCAATGAAAACCCATTTCCGCCGTCACCAAAAGTCGGCGAGGCCATCGCAAAAGTCTTAGCGCAGCAAGCCGATGAGCTGCGTTTATATCCTGCGCCTGAATCGGATGATTTGCGTGCCGCATTAGCAGAGTTATATAACCTTGATATCAATCAAGTGTTTGTCGGTAATGGCTCAGATGAAGTATTGGCATTGGTATTTGCCAGCTTTTTCTTAAAAGAGCGCCCTATTTTAGCGCCTGATATTAGCTATAGTTTTTATCCGGTTTACGCTCATACCTTTGGTATTGAGTTGGTACAAATCGCCCTAGAAGCCGATTTTAGTATCAGCCCTGATGCTTATCGTCAGCCTTGTAGCGGTATCATTATTGCTAACCCAAATGCGCCAACGGGTATGCTGTTATCGCTTGCTGATATTCGTAAACTTGCTGGCGAGCATTCAAACTCAGTGGTTGTGATTGACGAAGCTTATATCGACTTTGCGCAGAAACAAGAAAATGATTCAGATGCAGAAGTGTCGGCGATTAGCCTAATCAATGACTGCGATAACATCCTTGTCACGCAAACTTTTTCAAAATCACGCTCGCTTGCCGGTTTACGGGTCGGTATGGCGTTTGGTAATGCCTCGTTAATCGAAGCACTGACGCGTATGAAAAATAGCTTTAATAGCTATCCGCTCGATAAGTTGGCGCAAGCGGGAGCAACCGCTAGTGTCTTAGATGTCGAGTATTTTACCCAGACCTGCCAGCAAGTCATCGACTTACGCCAAGTGCTCAGCGCCGAGCTGACGGCACTTGATTATGAGGTGTTACCATCGCACGCCAACTTTGTCTTTGCGCGTCCAAAAAACGGCGATGCCAAAGGTGTGGCAGCTGATTTACGCGAGCAAGGTATCATTGTGCGTCATTTTGAGAAACCGCGCATCAATGAGTACTTGCGTATTACTATTGGTACGGCAGCGCAGAATAAGCGTTTGATTGATGCCTTAAAATCGCTACAAACAGAGGCTGAAAGCGTTACTGAGTGATGTTGCTGAGTAATACCTTGTTTAAGATTTACACCTTAATAATATGAAGCCAAAACACCAATTTATATATATAAAAAGCCTGCTCAACATGACGTTAGCAGGCTTTTTATTGGTTTTTAGTTTACCTTTTAGATAAAGCGTAAGTTTATTACTTTATATTGTTTTGAGCTAAAACGCCTAATAAGTTGCCAACTTTATCCAAACATTCTTGATATTCAGCATTGCAATCAGAAGCAACCGTGATACCACCGCCTGCCCATAAGCTGACATGTCTTTCTTGTTCTAATTCATCATTCGATAAGGTATTGGCTTGCAAAGTACGAATTAATACATTCCATTGACCGCTACCATCAAAGTTCATATAGCCCATTGTGCCGCAATACGCACCGCGCGCGGCACCTTCTAAATCTGATATGATTTCAACGGCGCGTTTTTTTGGCGTTCCTGTGATGGAACCGGCGGGCAAACTGCCAAACAATACTTTGAGCGGATGACTATCTGTCTCTAGCTCAGCGGTGATGGTGCTGACCATATGATGTACATTGCTAAAGCTTTCAATCGCAAATAATTGCGGCACTTTGACGCTACCGAACTTGGCATATTTACCCAAATCATTGCGCAATAAATCAACAATCATGACATTTTCGGCACGATCTTTTTCGCTATCGATAAGCTGCTGTTTATAAGCGTTGTCTTGTGCAGTATTTAACCCACGCGGCATCGTCCCTTTAATGGGCTTGGTGCGTATATGGTGTTTGCCACTATTATTGTCTTTGATAAAGGTAAAAAACAGTTCAGGCGAGCAGCTTAACAATTCAAATTGATAATCTTGCGTATCAGCGCTTATTTCACTATCAAAATCATTAACCGCTAAATACCCTGCAAACGGCGCTTGGGTATTACGATTCAAAGCAGGTAAGTAATCAATCAGTTTTGTCACGCTACCATTAGTACTGAGAGTATTAAAAGCGCCTTGCCACGCTTGGGTGAGATTGATTTGATAGCAGTCACCTTGTTGCAGGTAGGTTTGCGTTTTATCAAAGGCTTGCTGATAATCTCGCTTACTCCATTGTGCTTTTAATAATAAAGGCGTGGTTTTATAGGACGTTTCAAGTGCTGGTTTTTCTAAAGCTTGGTTAGATAATTCCTTATCCAATATATCTAAATATGAGATAAGCGTTTTAACCAGTACGCCTTTGTGTTCGTTATCAGTATCAGTGACGCTGTCTTTTATAGTGAGCTGCCAGCTCGTTTGCTCAGCATTTGGCGTTAGATAAATATCATAATGTCCTAAGGCGGCACAAGGCTGCGCTGCTAGCTCTATTCGCGCGTTTGGGCTAAGCTCATAAGCGGCAATATCATAACCAATAAAGCCTATCAAGCCATGCTGATAACTTGGCTGCTGCTCGATTTCTGTAGTCGAGGAGCAATTGTTATCACAAGTATCATCTATGTCATAAGCTTGACTATAAGCAATTAAATCCTCTTGCCAGTCGCTATAACTCATATAGGCGCTAGTAATCGCTTGATCGTTTTTATCATGGCTATCTAAACCACCACGGTAAGTTCTTATAACTTTATAAATAGGCGCTGGCTTATTAGAGTTTGCTGCATCATTAGAAAGAGGATAAACCGACCAGCTCATTTTTGGTAATACACCAATTATGGGTCGGCCATCGTTATTCAGCCAAACCAGTTGCCAGTTTGCGTTAGGATTTTGTACATATAAGTAACGCTGTAGATGGGGCATTAATTCGGCAGCAGTTAGCCCACCAAAACGCCAGCTAGGTTGAGTAGCTGGCGATGGGACAGATGCTGTCTGCTCAGTTTTAACAGGCGGTGCTAGAGGCATAGTTAAGCATCAAACTTTTTAATAATAAGAGTGGCGTTAGTACCACCAAAGCCAAAGCTATTGCTCATAAGCGTTTTAAGCGCAACGTCACGCTTTTCGGTGACAATATCAAAGCCTTCAGCCGCAGGGTCTAATTCGGTAATATTAATACTAGGCGCGATAAAGCCTTCTTGTAGCATCAGTAAGCAATAAATCAATTCTTGCGCGCCGACGGCACCCAAGCTATGACCGGTCATTGATTTGGTTGAGCTGATAGCAGGGACTTGACTGACATCATCACCAAACACTTTGGCAATAGCTTTAAGCTCAGTCACATCTCCTAGCGGCGTACTGGTGCCGTGGCTATTGATGTAGTCAACGCTCTCTAAACCTGCTTCAGCAAGGGCGAGTTGCATACAGCGAACAGCGCCTTCACCGCTTGGTGCAACCATTTCAGCACCATCGGAGCTGGCGCCATAACCGACGATTTCAGCCAAAATATTGGCACCGCGCGCTTGGGCGTGCTCAAGACTTTCAACCACCACCATCGCCCCGCCTGCGGCAATTACAAAGCCATCGCGGTCTTTATCGTAGGCTCTAGAAGCAAGGGTTGGCGTGTCATTATACTGTGTACTGACCGCACCCATCGCATCAAACATACACGACTGCGTCCAATGTTCCGCTTCACTACCGCCAGCAAGTATCACATCGGCTTTGCCAAGCTGGATAAGCTCGGCGGCATGACCGATACAATGCGTCGACGTTGCGCACGCAGAGCTCAATGAATAAGAAATCCCTTGGATTTTTAACCCCGTTGCAAGCGCCGCTGATACCGAGCTGCCCATGGTTTTTGGTACCGCCATCGCACCGACACCGCGCAAACCTTTTTCGCGCATTGCATCGACGGCATTGACGATGTTTTCAGTTGACGCACCGCCCGAGCTTGCGACCACACCCACGCGCGGGTTATTGTTAATAGTCTCAAGGGGCAAGCCTGATTGCTCAATGGCGTTTAACGCGCTGACATAAGCATAAAGGCTGGCATCACTAAAAAAACGCTTCAATTTACGGTCAATGCCCGAGGTATCAAGTTCTGCTTGATCAATACTACCGCTAACCTGTGATTTAAAGTTGTGCTCAGCATACGATTCATTGAACGTAATACCTGAGCGCCCTTGTTTAAGAGCATCGGTGACAGTCGCCAAATCATGTCCGATACAAGAGACAATCCCTGCTCCAGTGATAACAACGCGGCGCATATTCTATTCCTTATGAGTAACGATTTTTTGATAATGACCTTTAACAATCGCTTTTAAATGCTTATTTGACAGTCATTTTAGTGCGCAAAACCTACAATAGGCTGCTTAAATGCTGTTCGATAAATAAAAGTACAACTGTACTTTGAGTGATGGCATATAATAACGTATCAACGGTTTAAAATCTTGGCGTAAGTGTAAAATAACGCCAAAATGGTCTTTATTTTTAAATGAACTTATTATCAAAGCAGATAAAGTTTTTGGCCGTGTTAAAGCAGCAATGGCAGTAGAATTTCCGTTAACATAGTAAAAATTATTTTCAGCTAAGACGCATTTAATATATGCTGACGCCATGTATGGTTTAAGATAAGCGATACTTTTTGATACAAAATTGACGATAGTGATAACATTGTTGGCACTGACATTTATCGTAAGCGTTGGCTAAAATAGCAGTCAATTTGCAAAGTTCTGTTAAATAGCTCTTATAAATAATATTAATAACAAACACTCATCACATTAAGGATATAAAGATGGCAAAGCCTAGCACACTATTTAAAGGCATCAGCAGCGTTGGTTCTTTTACTCGTGGTAATTTGGAACGTATGGGCGCAATGATTGATAGCGTCAATGCCAAAAGCGGCAAACCGCGCCAATTTAAAGCAGTAAATCTCGGCGATGAAGACTATCAGCAGGATTTGTTTCGCGAGCAAACCTTAAAAGCCACCCAGCAGTTATTGGGTACGCGTTTTGCTACTTATGGCAAGTATGCCAAAAAAATAGTGCCAAACAGCTTGTTTGATTCGACGGTCGATGGTGCTTTTGCGCAGATTGCCAAGCTTGCGTCCAATTGGAGTCAGATTGACCTGCCAAATCAGCATCGCTTCGCTAATATTGCAAACTTAGATGACGAAGAGCGTTATGCTCTAGCAACGGATATCGCTAATCAAAACCGTGCTTTGGCGACATTGGGCGGCTTAACAGGATTAGCAGGCCTACCAGGCTTACTTGCTGATACTTTATGGTTGTTACTTGTCTCATTACGTACCGTTTATCAGCTAGGCGCTATTTATAATAAGCCATTGACTGGTAAGCAAGGCGTCAAAATGGCTTATGAATTACTGGCAAGTGCCGATTTGAGCAAAATGCAAGAGAAGCAGGCTTTATTAGCTGGTATCGGTATTGGTAAAGGCTTGCTTGATAATGCGCAAAGCAATGGTTTGCATAATGAGCTTAAAAACCTTGGTCTGAAAAATAAAAACGTCAATTTTTATGCCGAACAAGTAGATAATATTGCCAGCCAAGTTGGCATTAACTTAGATAACATCAACTTATCATGGGTACGCCGCTTTTTACCAGCCACTGCCATCATCGTTGGTATGCGCTACAACAGCCAGCTGATTGATGAGGTGATCGGCGTGGCACAAGCGACATTTGCACCAGAAGCCAAACTTGCTAACCGTGCCATTATTGACGATAGCAGTAGCGAAGCGCAGGTGAAGAAGAACACCGACAGTAAGAATGAGGAGCAAAGCCCTAAATCTGACAATGCAAAAAAAGACACAGATAAGGCTGACGACAATAAGTCTAAAGCTAAAAACAACAAATCTAAGACTGACGACGATAAATCTAAAGCTGACCAAACAGAAAGCGAAGTAAAAGCCGCCTCAGAGCCGGTGTCAAAAACCACTGATGAAGAGTCAGTAGATGAAAACTACAAAAAAGCTCAGGCAAGTAAAAAAGATTAACGTTTTAGTCTATAGTGATGTAACTATAATTTACTGTATGAAGGCAGAAGCTGATATAAATCGGCTTATGCCTTTTTTATGAGTATGTCTTTATTTATGAGAATGTCTTTTTTGTGAAGGGGTTTTAAGGCTAAAAAAGTATCTAAAATTCAAACTTTGCCTTGAAAAATAAACAACCAACTCCATTAATAGGAAACATCGATTTTACCATCTTGCAATGAAACAATTGCTCATCTTAAAATCTGTTGCTTACCGTTAAGTCTGCTACAATCTTTGCTCATGCACATCTATCGAATGTTGTAAAGGACAACCGCTCATAAGTGGTTGAAATAGCAGCAACAACTCTTTATAATACACTGTCCTAAAAATGGGTGTTCCGAAATCTGTCGTTAATGTCAGATTGCTGGCGCATTAGCCCATTTTTTTGTTTTATACCAAACGGGAGAAGGATGCCTTATGGCAACAACTAACCAATTGATTCGTAAAGGTCGCAAAACCATCAAGGAAAAGTCAAAAGTTCCTGCGTTGGAAGCGTGCCCACAACGCCGTGGTGTATGTACTCGCGTATATACTACTACCCCTAAAAAACCTAACTCAGCCATGCGTAAAGTATGTCGTGTACGTTTGACTTCAGGCTATGAAGTATCAAGCTACATCGGTGGTGAAGGTCATAACCTACAAGAGCACAGTGTTGTTCTTATCCGTGGTGGTCGTGTAAAAGATTTACCAGGTGTACGTTATCACACCGTTCGCGGTGCACTTGACTGCGCAGGCGTAAAAGACCGTAAGCAAGGTCGTTCTAAATATGGTGCGAAGAAGCCTAAAGTTTAATAGCTAATTGCTATTAAATAAGCTGATTTGTATCACCCATTAACTGTGCATGGGACTGGTGTTAGCTGTATTTTTAAGTTATTAATTGACGCTATAACATACCGCCATGCAGTAAGGCTGACTGACAACTCGATATAACGCCATCCAATAGTAATTGGTGCGAGATTGTGAATGTCAGACACTCCTGAAGAAAAGGATTATTATTATGCCAAGACGTCGCGTCGTTGCTGCCCGTGAGATCCTACCGGATCCTAAGTTTGGTAGCCAAACTGTTGCAAAATTCATCAACCATGTCATGAGTCATGGTAAAAAATCTACTGCTGAGCGTATCGTTTATGGTGCTCTTGAGACAGTAGGCCAAAAGCGCAACATCGAAGATCCAGTCGCTTTCTTTGAAGAAGTTTTAGAAAATGTCCGCCCAATGGTCGAAGTAAAAGCTCGCCGTGTTGGTGGTGCAACTTATCAAGTACCAATGGAAGTACGCCCCTCCCGTCGTACTGCCTTGGCTATGCGTTGGTTAGCTGAAGCTGCTGCTAAGCGTTCTGAAAAATCAATGGCTTTGCGTCTTGCAGGCGAATTGAATGATGCTGCTGACGGTAAAGGTAATGCTATGAAAAAGCGTGACGAAGTTCACCGCATGGCAGATGCTAACAAAGCATTCTCTCATTACCGCTTCTAAGCTGGTTTTATTTTTAAAACTGGTTTAAATGCTTAGGATTAACGGTTTCGATCAGTTAATCCTGATATTGTTGATTTATTCTATTGATTGCCGCCATCATTATTGGGTTGTTTAATTTTTCCTCAAAAGCTGAGAAGGTATTAAACAGTTTAGATGGCGGACATCTGTCAAGATGCTGTTTTGTAAGGGATGCTTTTTCATAAAGCCTGCAAAAAATATGCACCGCTTAAAAGAAGTCTCCTAAATTTGATGCCGCACTATTCTTAATATTTGCTCTTTTTTTGTCCGTATTTGGCCCAATAAACAGTAAGTAATATGCAAAGTTCATGGTCTCATGGCTTTGTCATAGAGTATGAGGTAGAGACACAACACATTAATATATACACGAATTTCCCTAGGAAAACACTATGGCTCGTAAAACTCCCCTAAAGCGCTATCGCAATATTGGTATCTCAGCGCACATTGATGCTGGTAAGACGACCACTACTGAGCGTGTTTTGTTCTATACCGGTGTTAGCCACAAGCTTGGCGAAACCCATGATGGTGCAGCTACCATGGACTTTATGGAGCAAGAACAAGAGCGCGGTATTACCATTGCTTCTGCGGCGACGACTTGTTTTTGGTCAGGTATGGCAAAGCAGTTCCCTGAACACCGTATCAACATCATTGACACCCCAGGCCACGTTGACTTCACGATTGAAGTTGAGCGTTCTATGCGTGTTCTTGATGGTGCTTGTATGGTTTATTGCGCGGTAGGCGGGGTTCAGCCACAGTCTGAAACCGTATGGCGTCAAGCAAACAAATATAAAGTACCACGCTTAGCGTTCATTAACAAAATGGACCGTGTTGGTGCTGATTTCTACCGTGTGGTAGAACAAATCAAAACTCGTCTAGGTGGCAAGCCAGTGCCGTTGGTTATTCCAATTGGTAAAGAAGACGACTTTGAAGGCGTTGTGGATCTTGTGACCATGAAAGCTATCTATTGGGACGAAGCGTCTCAAGGGATGAAGTACGAAGAGCGCGAAATCCCAACTGAACTACAAGAAAAAGCGGAAGAGTACCGTGAGTATCTAGTAGAAAACGCTGCTGAAGCCTCAGAAGAACTCATGAATGAGTATCTTGAAAATGGCGAATTGACGGTAGAGCAGATCAACGACGCTATTCGTCAATTGACCATCGACAACGAAATCATTCCACTTCTTTGTGGTACTGCCTTTAAAAACAAAGGTGTACAAAAGATGTTGGACGCCGTTATTCAGTATCTACCTGCGCCAATGGATGTACCTGCTATCCGCGGTATCCTTGACGACAAAGATGAAACTGAAGGTACGCGTGAAGCCTCTGATGACGCGCCGTTCGCAGCACTAGCGTTCAAAATCATGAACGACAAGTTCGTTGGTAACTTAACCTTCGTTCGTGTGTATTCAGGTGTTCTAAAACAAGGTAGTAGCGTTTATAACCCTGTTAAAATGAAGCGCGAGCGTGTTGGCCGTATCGTTCAGATGATGGCAGATGCTCAGGTAGAGCTACAAGAAATCAGCACGGGTGATATTGCAGCCTTAGTTGGTATGAAAGACGTCACTACTGGTGATACGCTATGTGACGAAAACAACGTCATCACGCTAGAGCGTATGGAATTCCCAGATCCAGTTATCTCTCTAGCTGTTGAACCTAAGACCAAAGCTGACCAAGAAAAAATGTCTATTGCTTTGGGCCGTTTGGCAAAAGAAGACCCATCATTCCGCGTCCATACTGACGAAGAATCTGGTCAGACCATTATCAGTGGTATGGGTGAGCTGCATCTAGAGATTCTTGTTGACCGTATGAAACGTGAGTTTAACGTTGAAGCGAACATCGGTGCGCCGCAGGTTGCTTATCGTGAAACTATTCGTAACGTGGTTGAGCAAGAAGGTAAATTCGTACGTCAGACTGGTGGTCGCGGTAAATTCGGTCACGTTTGGTTACGTCTTGAGCCTATGGATCCAGCGGGCGATGTTCTATATGAATTCGCTGAAGAAGTTGTTGGTGGTACCGTACCAAAAGAATTCCACGGTGCAGTCGACAAAGGTATCCAAGAGCGCATGAAAAACGGCGTACTTGCAGGTTACCCAGTTGTTGGCGTTAAAGCGACCTTGTATGATGGTTCTTACCATGATGTTGACTCGGATGAGTTGTCATTTAAAATGGCTGGTTCTATTGCATTCCGTAAAGGCTTCATGGCAGCAAACCCAACCCTACTTGAGCCAGTAATGAAAGTAGAAGTTGAAACGCCTGAAGACTATATGGGCGATATCATGGGCGATTTAAACCGCCGCCGTGGTATGGTTCAAGGTATGGAAGACTTACCTGGTGGCACTAAGCAGATTCGTGCAGAAGTACCATTAGCAGAAATGTTTGGTTACGCCACGCAAATGCGTTCTATGTCGCAAGGCCGTGCAACCTATTCAATGGAATTCCAAAAGTACGCTGAGATTCCAAAATCAGTTGCAGAATCTATCATCTCTAAATTCAACTCTAAAGATGAAGACGAGTAAATATTACGTATTAATAGGACAATATTGAGTCAATCTCTCTATTGTCCGTAGAGATTGCGCCAATAATTGGTTAAAAGACTTGTTATTGGTCGCGATTTTCTTATAATATCTGCACATTGTATGTGCAACCTTTTAACAATTATCTTAATGTGGTCGGTATCCCTTAACTTGCGCATGTTTAGCAGTTAACTACTTGACCCCAAATAAAGAGGAAATACCCATGGCAAAGGCCAAGTTTGAACGCAGCAAGCCACACGTCAACGTCGGTACCATCGGACACGTTGACCACGGTAAAACAACCCTAACTGCCGCTATCGCAACCGTAGCCGCAATCACCTCTGGTGGCGAAGCCAAAGACTACGCCGCTATTGATAGCGCACCAGAAGAAAAAGCACGTGGCATCACCATCAACACCTCACACGTAGAATATGACACCCCAACCCGTCACTACGCCCACGTTGATTGCCCAGGTCACGCCGACTATGTTAAAAACATGATCACCGGTGCAGCCCAAATGGACGGCGCAATCCTAGTCGTATCAGCAACTGACGGCCCAATGCCACAAACCCGTGAGCACATCCTGCTATCACGTCAGGTTGGCGTACCGTACATCATCGTCTTCATGAACAAATGTGACCTTGTTGATGACGAAGAATTGCTTGAGCTAGTAGAAATGGAAGTTCGTGAACTTCTTAACGACTACGACTTCCCAGGCGACGACACCCCAATCGTAAAAGGTTCAGCTACCCAAGCCCTTAAAGGCGACGAAGGTCAATACGGCCAACCAGCCGTTGTAGAACTACTAGGCATCCTAGACACCTACATCCCAGAGCCAGAGCGTGACGTTGACAAAGCATTCCTAATGCCAATCGAAGACGTATTCTCAATCTCAGGCCGTGGTACCGTAGTAACCGGTCGTGTTGAATCAGGTATCGTACGTGTTGGTGACGAAATCGAAATCGTCGGTATCCGTGACACCCAAAAAACCACCTGTACTGGTGTAGAGATGTTCCGTAAACTGCTAGACGAAGGTCGTGCAGGCGAAAACTGTGGCGTACTACTACGTGGTACTAAGCGTGAAGACGTACAACGTGGCCAAGTACTAGCCAAGCCAGGTTCAATCACCCCTCATACTAAATTTGACGCCGAAGTATACGTACTGTCAAAAGAAGAGGGTGGTCGTCACACACCATTCCTAAACGGCTATCGTCCACAGTTCTACTTCCGTACCACTGACGTAACTGGCGCAATCCAATTACAAGACGGTACTGAAATGGTTATGCCTGGTGACAACGTTGAGATGGGCGTAGAGCTTATCCACCCAATCGCTATGGACAAAGGTCTTCGCTTCGCAATTCGTGAAGGCGGCCGTACCGTAGGCGCTGGTGTTGTTGCTAACGTCCTTAGCTAAGCATCAAAACCCTAACGCTATAGAGTTATCTAAGCGTTAAGCAGTAAGAAAAAAGCCATCCTGATAAAGGGTGGCTTTTTTTGTGGGATATGAATGAGGATAAGGGGTTAAAAAAACATATAGTCAAGATATACTAAAAAAGCGACGGTATTGCTGATATCAATTTTTTGTAGCCTCTGTCTGCGCAGGCACAGCTAGCAAGAAAAATTGATATCAGCAGTGTGTGATGTATCTATATTACTTTTCACTCACTATAGTAGAAGAGTAGGGCAGACAAAAACCAATCTCACCTTATATGGGTTTATACATGTACCTTAAAAAGCGCTTATTATCTGCTCGGTGTCTATTGTAATTCTTAACCGAGCTTGCTATATTAACGCTGCGATTCATTAGCACCCTTTATGATTAATTTTTATATTTCTCATATAAATGGTTTAAGAATGACGCTTAAGAACAGTCATATTAGCATCGCAGCAGAATTTTATTCCTAAATGCTTGCATTCTATGCTCAATATTGTATAATGCTGTCCTTTACACCCATAGGCGATTGGCTCAATTGGTAGAGCATCGGTCTCCAAAACCGAGGGTTGTAGGTTCGAGTCCTACATCGCCTGCCATCTTCTTATCATATCTTTGTCATACCCCACCATCTCCGAAGTGAGTTCTTTATGAGCAATAATCAAGATAACCTCGAGACTAAGTTATCTGATGCTAAGGCAGTGGCTGGTGGAATGCTGTCCAAAGATAAGCACGTTTCGGCGAATAATCAAACAACCGCTGTTGAAGTTGCTAAAACTGGTTCAGTTAAAGATGTGGTATTGTGGCTACTTGCCGCAGTAATTTTGATAGGAGCAACCTTAGTCAATCAATACTTACCAGGCTATTGGCAACCTGCCAATGATGTTTGGATGCGTATTGGTATCATCGTTGCTCTAGTTATTATTGCCTTGGTCTGCTTAGCGTTAACGCATCAAGGCCGCGCTTTTAAAATATTATTAAAAGATGCCGCCGTTGAGCTACGCCGAGTCACATGGCCTGGCAAAGATGAAACCTTTCAATACACATGGCAAACGATTGTCATGATTGCTATTGTGGGTTTTTTGGTTTGGCTATTAGATAACTTTTTTAACTGGTTCGTTGGTATTTTTATTGGTTAATGACGCGTATTAGTGTCCATTAAACCAAATTTACTTATAACGACTTAACTTTACTGATCAGGAGCGTGATATGCGTTGGTATATTGTCCAAGCGTTTTCAGGATATGAAAAGCAAGTACAACGTTCATTAACTGATCGTATCAATCGTAGTGAATTTGCCGATTCATTCGGCGATGTTTTGGTACCTACCGAAGAAGTCGTTGAAATGAAAGACGGCAAAAAGCGTAAAAGTGAGCGTAAGTTCTTTCCAGGCTATGTATTGATTCAGATGGAAATGAACGACAACACGTGGCATATAGTCAAAGACTGCCCGCGTATTATGGGCTTTGTCGGTGGCACGCCTGAAACGCCAGCACCGATTACGCAAGTAGAAGCCGACCGTATTTTAAACCGTTTAAATCAGACTGAAGCTGACCCACGTCCGAAGACTCTATTTGAGCCAGGCGAAGAGTTGTTGGTTATCGATGGTCCATTTACTGACTTTAAAGGGTTGGTGGAAAAAGTGGATTATGAGAAGTCTAAACTGCATTTAACGGTAAACGTATTTAATCGCCCGACGCAAGTCGAGCTTGAGTTTAGTAAAGTTGAAAAACTAGACTAAACCGGTAAAACATTCATCAACCGGGGAGCTGTTAGTCAATGAGGTGCATACCATATTGATTTGGCGCTATTACCCATTTAGGAGAGTATCATGGCTAAGAAGATTGATGGTTACATCAAACTGCAAGTGCCTGCAGGTAAAGCAAATCCTTCACCACCGATTGGTCCAGCATTGGGTCAAAAAGGCGTGAACATCATGGCGTTCTGTAAAGAATTTAACGCTGCGACCTCAAACCAAGAGCCGGGTCTACCGATTCCTACTGAGATTACCGTATACAGCGATAAATCTTTTACTTTCATCATGAAGTCACCACCAGCGGCATACTTACTACGTAAGGCTGCTGGTATCGCTAAAGGCTCTGGTACACCTAACACCGCTAAAGTCGGTAAAGTTGACCGTGCACAATTAGAAGAAATCGTTAAGACTAAAGATGCAGACTTAACCGCTGCTGGTCTTGATGCTGCTGTCCGTACCATCGCTGGTACTGCACGTTCAATGGGTATTACCGTGGAGGGTGTGTAAATGAGTAAACTTACTAAGCGTCAAAAGCTAATCGCTGAGCGCGTTGAAAACGAAAAATTATACACTCTTGAAGAAGCCGTTCAAATCCTAAACGATTTGCCAGCTCTTAAATTCAAAGAGTCTATCGATATCGCAGTAAACTTGGGCGTTGACCCGCGTAAATCTGATCAAGTCGTTCGTGGTGCTACTAACCTCCCTGCGGGTACTGGTAAAACCAAACGCGTTGCTGTATTTGCTCAAGGCGCTGCTGCTGAAGCCGCTAAAGAAGCTGGTGCTGACATCGTTGGTTTTGAAGACCTAGCTGAGCAAATCAAAGCCGGTAACATGGACTTTGATATCGTTATTGCTGCTCCTGACGCCATGCGTGTGGTTGGTCAATTAGGTACTATCTTAGGTCCACGTGGCCTAATGCCTAACCCAAAAGTTGGTACGGTAACGCCTAACGTTGCTGAAGCTGTGACTAATGCGAAAGCGGGTCAAGCACAGTACCGTGTTGATAAAGCGGGTATTATCCATACCACGATCGGTCAAGTTGGCTTCACTGCTGAGCAAGTTATGCAAAACGCTCAAGCATTGCTATCTGATCTTAAACGCGCTAAACCTGCGACGTCTAAAGGTACTTTCATTAAGAAAATTACCTTGTCTAGCACTATGGGCCCAGGCATCTCAATTGATCCTGTTCCATACCGCGTTGCCAAATAATTTTTTGTATAAAAACTGCTCTTTATTCGACGATTTTGAATAAAGCGCCCATATTGTTTTAAAGAATTAGGTCAGCGTAGCAAACGCTCCGCTGTCTAAGACCGTAGGTAGAAAGCGGTTTATGATTACTTGTGATGGTAAGCTGCTTTTGTTAATCGACGACAGGTGAAAATCTTAGTTGTCCTACGCAGACGGTGACCCACCCAGTTGTTGATAAGAGCCAATAGATTGGTATTTATACCAAATTATTACTCGATGTCAGTCTGATAACGGTGCCGTAATCAGTCGTTATGAATGAACTCTTTATGGGGTTTATAAATAACGTGTCGTATCAAGTCAGTCGTCGTAAGTTATTTACATTGTCCAAAACTTTGGTTTTAGAATATTAAATAATGAGCGGATTGATAAGATTAAAGGAGTCAACTTATGGCATTAACGCTAGAGCAAAAACAACAAGTTGTGGCTGAAGTGTCTGAAGTTGCTGCTAATGCTTACTCAGCAGTAGCTGCCGAATATCACGGTATTGGTGTTGCAAAGCTTACTCAGCTGCGCGAACAAGCTCGTGATAAAGGTGTCGTTTTGAAAGTGGTAAAAAATACCCTAGCAAAACGCGCTTTTGAAGGCACTAAGTTTGAGAGCATGTCAGACCGTATGACTGGTCCACTACTTTTGGCTTTCTCTATGGAAGATTTGGGATCTGCTGCTCGAGTCGTTTTCGACTTCAGCAAAGATAACAAAGCTTTAGAGACCAAATTGGTATCAGTCGGTGGTGAGGTTTATGGTCCAGAAGAGCTAGAGCGCGTATCGAAGCTACCAACTCGCGACGAAGCAATCTCTATCCTAATGGCTACTATGAACGCACCAGTGACCAAGCTTGTCCAGACTATGAACGCAGTTCCTGGCAAGTTCGTTCGCACGGTAGCGGCAATCAAAGACGCAAAAGAAGCTGCTTAATTGCTTGTTTTAACGTAACTTTGACATCGCCGATTGCACTGCATTGCCAACCCTATTTAAACATTTGGCAAGCAATCCAAGCGATATTAAAACCAACTAAATTTTATCAGATAACGGAGAGTTCTCATGGCACTATCTAAAGATGATGTGTTAAACGCAATCGCTGAAATGTCAGTAATGGATATCGTTGAGTTAATCAGCGACATGGAAGAAAAATTCGGCGTAACTGCTGCTGTTGCCGCTGCTGCACCTGCTGCTGCTGGTCCTGCTGCTGCCGCTGCTGAAGAAAAGGACGAGTTTGACGTTGTTCTTGCCAGCTTTGGCGAGAAGAAAGTTGGCGTCATTAAAGCAGTTCGCGAAGCGACTGGCCTTGGCTTGAAAGAAGCGAAAGATTTGGTTGAAAGCGCTCCAGCTCCAATCAAAGAAGGCGTAAACAAAGCTGAAGCTGAAGAGTTGAAAAAGAAACTTGAAGAAGCTGGTGCAACTATTGAACTAAAATAAGTTCAACTGCTGTACAAAAAAAGCTGGTAATGCCTTGCATTATCAGCTTTTTTTTATTATAATCCATAGCTTGACCTTTTGTGTCTGCCAACATACGTATGCAACATCACGGTGGATACCCATCAAAAGGACAGACGATATACATGCAAGCACACTTAGTAGTTATTGAAATCAGTTAACGAGCTAAACGTCGATCGATGTTTGGCGTTTTTTTGTGTCTGCATGCTCTTCATTAACACTATAATTTATACTGATTCCAAAAGTCACTGTTTCAAAATTCATAGTTATCTCAGATTTTTAATCTAAATGCTGTTCATTAAGTCATCTGGTAAGGTTTTACTGTCAGTATATGCACTGGTAGACGGTAGATATCAGCGACGATATTACTTATGATAGCAGATGCTGAGTAGGTTTTTAAAAGAGAAGTAGCAATAGTACTTTAAGTGAATTTACAAAGAGAATCAATAGTATCTAAATGCCAGTTATTGGTCTTAGATACGGTGCAGTGGTTACTCGTAAGTACTACAAAGTTAAAAGGTGCAAAGCATTGAAATTTTTAGTGTTAGCACTCATATAGGCATGCTTAGATGCCGATTTACGCTTAAATAAACTGGATTAATTATGCACTATACGCGTGAATTAATTAGCAGTCATTAAATGAGCATGAATATCCGTTTTATATTATCGTTTACGTTGCCAAGTTTGCATGATATTCATATTAAATAGTATTGATGCAAGTCGGCCGCGCTTTCAATTTGTTTCCACGTTTACTGTAAGGACTCTCGATGGCATATTCTTATACTGAAAAAAAGCGTATTCGCAAAAGTTTTGCTGAATTGCCTACTGTGATGGACATTCCCTATTTGTTGTCTATCCAAGTAGATTCTTATGAGCAATTTTTGCAAGAGCATAAAAAGCCAAAAGCTCGTGAGAATACTGGTTTACAAGCTGCGTTTTCTTCTATTTTTCCAATTGAGAGTCACTCTGGTAACGCAGAGCTACAATTCGTTGAATATTATTTAGGCACGCCTGAGTTTGATGAGCGTGAGTGTATTTTACGTGGTTCGACCTTTGCGGCGCCAATGCGCGTTAAAATCCGCCTGATTATTAAAGATAAAGACAGCAAAGACAAAGACAGCAAAGCGGCGATTAAAGACATCCGTGAGCAAAGTGTCTATATGGGCGAGATGCCACTAATGACGGCTAACGGTACTTTTATTATCAATGGTACTGAGCGTGTGATCGTATCACAGCTACATCGCTCACCAGGTGTGTTCTTTGACCATGATAAAGGTAAGTCGCATTCAAGTGGTAAGGTGCTTTACAACGCCCGTATCATTCCTTACCGTGGTTCTTGGTTAGACTTTGAATTTGATGCCAAAGATTTGGTTTTCGCTCGTATTGACCGTCGCCGTAAATTACTTGCGTCTATTATTCTACGCGCGCTTGGTCTGACTACCTCTGAAATCTTAGATTTGTTCTTTGATAAAGTAAAAGTATATAAAGGCGAAGAGCAGTTTGAGATCGATTTGGTTGCTGATCGTCTGCGTGGCGAGATGGCACAGTTTGATATCGTATCACCAGAAGGTGAGGTGATCGTCGAGCAGGGCAAACGTATCAACGCCCGCCGTATCCGTCAGCTTGAAGAAGCGGGTATGACCAAAATTGCGATTCCTGATGAGTATTTATACGAGCGCATTTTGGCCGAAGACATCGTTGTCAATGATGAAGTGATTGCGCGTGCCAATACGCTTATTGATCATGAATTATTGGTTAAATTAAGCTCGTATGAAGCCAGTGATTCTATCAAAGAATTCAGCATTCTATTTACCAACGATATCGATCAAGGCAGTTATATTGCCGATACGCTACGCGCCGATAGCACCTCAAGCCGTGAAGAAGCCTTGATTGAAATTTATAAGGTCATGCGCCCAGGTGAGCCACCAACGGTTGAAACTGCTGAGAAGCTGTTTGAAAGCATGTTCTTTAACGCCGATCGTTATGACCTATCAAACGTTGGCCGCATGAAGTTTAACCGTCGTTTGGGTCTAGAGTTTGAAGACACTGACGATGCTGATGTACAGCGCGCGCGTAGTGTTTTGACCAATGATGATATCGTTAACGTTCTAAAAGAGTTGATTGAAATTCGTAACGGTCGCGGCGAAGTCGATGATATCGACCATTTAGGTAACCGCCGTATTCGTTCAGTTGGTGAGATGGCTGAAAACCAATTCCGTGTCGGCCTAGTGCGTGTTGAGCGTGCGGTTAAAGAGCGCTTATCATCAGCAGAATCTGACAACTTGTCACCACAAGATTTGATCAACTCAAAGCCTGTAGCGGCAGCAGTGAAAGAATTTTTTGGTTCAAGCCAGTTATCACAGTTTATGGATCAGAACAATCCATTGTCGGAAGTGACGCATAAACGCCGTGTATCAGCGTTAGGACCGGGCGGTTTGACTCGTGAGCGTGCAGGCTTTGAAGTACGTGACGTTCATGATACCCATTATGGCCGCGTCTGTCCGATTGAAACACCTGAAGGTCCAAACATTGGCTTGATTAACTCATTAGCGACTTTTGCTAAAACCAACAGCTTTGGCTTCCTAGAAACACCATATCGCCGTGTGGTTGACGGTAAAGTAACGGATCAAATTGAATACTTGTCAGCTATTGAAGAAGTCGGTACGGTCATTGCTCAGGCGGATTCGCCAGTAACGGCAGAAGGCGCGCTATCTGATGAAATGGTCAGTGTGCGTAGCTATGGTGAGTTTGTACGTATGCCGCCAGAAAAAGTGACGCATATGGATGTGTCACCAAGTCAGGTGGTATCGGTTGCCGCCGGTTTGATTCCGTTCCTAGAGCATGATGATGCTAACCGAGCACTTATGGGCTCGAACATGCAACGTCAGGCCGTTCCTACGTTACGTGCTGATAAGCCGTTAGTTGGTACTGGCATGGAGCGTCACGTTGCTCGTGACTCTGGTGTTTGTGTGATCGCGAAGCGTGGCGGTGTGATCGAGGACGTTGATGCGTCGCGTATCGTCGTGCGTGTCAATGAAGATGAAATGGTCGCCGGTGAAGCAGGTATTGATATCTACAACTTGATTAAATACACGCGCTCAAACCAAAACACTTGTATCAACCAACGCATCATTGTAAACCAAGGTGATGAAATTGCCTTTGGTGATATTTTAGCTGATGGTCCATCAACGGATCTTGGTGAATTGGCGTTAGGTCAGAACATTCGTATTGCCTTTATGCCTTGGAACGGTTACAACTTCGAAGATTCGATTTTGTTATCTGAAAAAGTGGTCAAAGAAGATCGTTTCACCACCATTCATATCCAAGAATTAACTTGTGTAGCGCGTGATACTAAGCTTGGTACCGAAGAGATTACTGCCGATATTCCAAACGTTGGTGAAGCGGCGTTATCAAGCCTTGATGAAGCAGGTATTGTTTATATCGGTGCTGAAGTTGACGCTGGTGATATCTTAGTTGGTAAAGTCACGCCAAAAGGTGAGACGCAACTGACCCCAGAAGAAAAACTGCTCAGAGCGATCTTTGGTGAAAAAGCAGCTGATGTGAAAGACACCTCATTGCGTGTTCCAACATCAAGCAAAGGTACGGTCATTGACGTCCAAGTCTTTACCCGTGATGGCGTTGAAAAAGATGCGCGTGCCAAAGCGATTGAAAAATCACAGCTTGATAGCTACCGTAAAGATTTAAAAGAAGAGCTACGCATCTTTGAAGAAGCGGCTCGTGGCCGTATCGCAAGCCTGCTTGACGGTCAAAAAGTCAGTGGCGGTTCTGGTCTAAAAGCCGGTACAGTCATGGCATTGGCTGACATGAAAGAGATGAGCCTTGAAACCTTGCTTGATATCCAGCCGGTTGAAGAAGAAATCTCTGAGCGTCTGACCCAAATCGCTGATTACTTGGTCGATAAGCAAAAAGATATTGATGTGAAATTTGCTGAGAAAAAACGCAAATTGACCGCTGGTGATGACTTACAGCATGGCGTACAAAAGATCGTTAAAGTATATCTAGCCGTTAAACGCCGTATCCAGCCTGGTGATAAAATGGCCGGTCGTCATGGTAACAAAGGTGTGGTATCGCGCATTATGCCGGTTGAAGACATGCCTTATGATGAACATGGTAATACCGTTGACATCGTCTTGAACCCACTTGGTGTACCATCGCGTATGAACATCGGTCAGGTACTAGAGACGCATTTGGGTATGGCAGCGAAAGGCCTCGGCGAAAAGATTGACGGTATGCTCAAAGCCCAAGCCGCGATTAAAGATTTGCGTGATTTCTTAGATAAAATCTATAACAAAGTAGGCGGTGAGAGCGTTGATCTTGATAGCTTAAGTGATGATGACATCATGGCGCTGGCGGACAACTTACGCGACGGTGTACCAATGGGTACCGCAGTATTTGATGGTGCTCATGAGTATCAAGTCAAAGAATTGCTTGAGCTTGCGGGAATGGATCGCGATGGTCAGCAGACCTTGTATGATGGTCGTACGGGTCAGAAGTTTGACCGTAAAGTAACCGTTGGCTATATGTATATGCTCAAACTTAACCACTTGGTTGATGACAAGATGCATGCGCGTTCTACCGGTTCTTACTCGCTTGTGACGCAGCAGCCACTTGGCGGTAAAGCGCAGTTCGGTGGTCAGCGCTTCGGTGAGATGGAAGTTTGGGCCCTAGAAGCCTATGGCGCGACTTATACCTTGCAAGAGATGCTAACGGTGAAGTCGGATGACGTTGAAGGCCGTACACGTATGTACAAAAACATCGTCGATGGTGAACAATATATGGATCCAGGTATGCCTGAATCATTTAACGTATTGACCAAAGAAATCAAATCACTGGGTATTAATATTGAGTTAAAACAAAGCAACTAAAACCAACGCAGGCAAAATTGCTGTTTAACTTAGTTGTCCACTAAAGGCAGTCTGCTTTATTGCTGCTGCTTTTAGTGATTTGTCTCAACCCTATTCATTGCCTTCATTCATCTTAGCCGCGCTCATAGTACGCTGTCAGATGATTATAAAGATAACGGAGAAGCAACTTGAAAGATTTACTCGATATCATGCAAAGCCCTACCGGCAACGGTAACCATGAATTTGACAGTATTCAAATTACGTTGGCCTCACCTGATGTGATCAAATCATGGTCACATGGTGAAGTTAAAAAACCCGAAACGATTAACTATCGTACCTTTAAGCCTGAGCGTGATGGTCTGTTCTGTGCCAAAATCTTTGGCCCCGTAAAAGACTTTGAATGTTTATGCGGTAAATACAAGCGCCGTAAGTTCCAAGGCGTTATCTGTGAAAAATGTGGCGTTGAAGTCACTACTGCGAAAGTACGTCGCGACCGTATGGGTCATATCGACCTAGCGAGTCCTGTTGCCCATATTTGGTTCTTAAAATCATTACCAAGCCGCATTGGTCTTTTGCTAGATATGACGCTTCGTGATATCGAACGCGTCCTATATTTTGAAAGCTATATCGTCACCGAGCCTGGTCTGACTTCTTTAGAGAAGTATCAGCTGCTTGATGATGAAGATTATTATAAAGCGCTTGAAGAGTTTGGCGATGAGTTCACGGCCAAAATGGGTGCTGAAGCGGTTCAAGATTTATTAAAAGACATCGATTTAGATATCGAGATTGATGAGCTGCGTGAAGCCATTCCGCAAACGGGTTCTGAAACCAAGCTTAAAAAGATGTCTAAGCGTCTTAAATTATTAGAAGCATTCCGTGATTCTAATAACAAGCCTGAGTGGATGGTAATGAATATCTTACCAGTACTACCACCAGATTTACGCCCGCTAGTACCGCTAGAAGGCGGCCGTTTTGCGACATCAGATCTAAACGACTTATATCGTCGCGTGATCAACCGTAACAACCGTCTAAAGCGTCTATTAGAGCTAAGCGCCCCTGATATCATCGTACGTAACGAAAAACGTATGTTGCAAGAGTCAGTCGATGCCTTGCTTGATAACGGTCGCCGTGGTCGTGCGATTACCGGTAGTAATAAGCGCCCATTGAAATCTTTGGCAGATATGATCAAAGGTAAGCAAGGTCGTTTCCGTCAGAACTTACTTGGTAAGCGTGTTGACTACTCTGGTCGTTCGGTCATCGTTGTAGGTCCAACGCTGCGTCTACATCAGTGTGGTCTACCAAAGAAAATGGCACTTGAGCTATTCAAGCCATTTACTTATAACAAACTATTGTCTCATGGTTTAGCGACAACGATTAAAGCCGCTAAAAAGATGGTCGAGCGTGAAGAGCCACAAGTGTGGGATATGCTGGCCATGGTTATCCGTGAGCATCCAGTACTACTGAACCGTGCGCCGACGCTTCACCGTTTGGGTCTACAAGCATTTGAGCCAGTATTGATTGAAGGTAAAGCGATTCAGCTGCACCCTCTCGTTTGTACCGCGTTCAACGCTGACTTTGACGGTGACCAAATGGCGGTACACGTGCCATTGACCCTAGAAGCACAGCTTGAATCACGTGCGCTTATGATGTCGACCAACAATATCTTGTCGCCTGCCAACGGTGATCCAATCATCGTACCGTCACAAGACGTTGTACTTGGTTTGTATTACATCAGCCGTTCATCAATCAATGCCAAAGGCGAGGGCATGATCTTTGCCACCGTTAATGAAGCATTGCGTGCGATTGGCTCAAACGATTTGCATGTTAACGCTAAGATTAAAGTGCGTGTAACGGAAACTCATGTCGACGACGAAGGTAATGAGACCAAAGAAGTCAAGATGCAAGATACCGTTGCTGGCCGTCTACTTATCTGGAATATCATGCCTAAAGGTATGACGTTTGATGAGTGTAACCAAGAGATGACCAAGAAAAATATCTCTAAGTTGATCAACTCTTGCTACCGTAAAGTTGGCGTGAAAGAAAGTGTCATGTTCGCTGACCAATTGATGTATCTTGGTTTTGCACAAGCAACCTTATCTGGCGTGTCTATCGGTATCGATGACATGGTCATTCCACCGCTGAAAAAACAAATCATCGAAACCGCTGAAGCAGAAGTTCGCGAAATTGAAGATCAATTCGAGCAAGGTTTTGTGACCGCGGGTGAGCGTTATAATAAAGTCGTCGATATCTGGTCGCGTACCAATGATAAAGTCGCTAAAGCGATGATGGATAACTTGGCAACTGATAAAGTTATCAATGCCAAAGGTGAAGAAGACGAGCAGAAATCGTTCAACTCTATCTTTATCATGTCGGATTCTGGTGCTCGTGGTAGTGCCGCTCAGATTCGTCAGTTGGCAGGTATGCGTGGTTTGATGGCAAAACCGGATGGCTCAATTATTGAGACGCCGATTAAAGCCAACTTCCGCGAAGGTCTGACCGTACTGCAGTACTTTATTTCAACGCACGGTGCGCGTAAAGGTCTTGCCGATACCGCTCTAAAAACTGCGAACTCAGGTTACTTGACGCGCCGTTTGGTTGACGTAGCGCAAGATTTGGTTATCACTAGCGAAGATTGTGGTACTGAGGAAGGCTTGCTCATGAAGCCGCACATTCAAGGTGGCGAAATCATCGAGAAGCTCGGTGAGCTAGTCCTTGGTCGTGTGACCGCGCGTGATGTTACTTACAACGATGATGCGTCAAAAGTCTTGATTCCAGCAGGTACCTTGATCGATGAGTATTGGGTAAATGTTCTTGATAACAACGCGATTGATGATATCTGGGTACGTTCGGTCATCACGTGTGATATTGAGCATGGTGTTTGTTCACAGTGTTACGGTCGTGACCTTGCTCGTGGACACAAAGTCAATATCGGCGAGTCAGTCGGTGTTATGGCAGCGCAGTCTATCGGTGAACCAGGTACTCAGTTAACCATGCGTACGTTCCACGTTGGTGGGGCCGCAAGTTCTGCATCTGTAGACAATAGCATCTCGGCACGTAATGCGGGTCAAGTGCACTTTGAGAACATGAAAACGGTACAACATACCGATGGCCATTTGGTTATCGTATCGCGTTCAGCAGAATTGGCATTGACCGATGAGCTTGGCCGTGAGCGTGAGCGCTATAAAGTACCTTATGGTTCTAGCGTTCTTGTGAAAAACGAAGAGCAGGTCGAAGGTGGTCAAACCATCGCTAAATGGGATCCGCACACGCACCCAATTATCACAGAGTTCGCCGGTACCGCACGCTTTAGTGATATTGTTGATGGTTCGACAGCAACGGTTAAAGTTGATGATGCCACTGGTATGAGCTCGTTTGAAATCCTAGCGACTCGTGACCGTTCAAGCTCAGCCAAAGACTTACGTCCGGCGATTATCTTGAACACTGACGAAGGTAAAGAAGTGGTTTACTTCTTACCAGCTGAAACGATTATTCGTGTTAGCGACGGTGAGAAAGTAGCAGCCGGTTCGATTCTAGGCCGTGTACCACAAGCGTCTTCAGGAACCAAAGATATTACCGGTGGTCTACCACGCGTTGCTGACTTATTTGAAGCGCGTCGTCCGAAAGATCATGCCATCATGGCAGAAATGACCGGTGTCGTCAGCTTCGGTAAAGAGACCAAAGGTAAAAATCGCTTCATTATTACCAATGAAGATGGTGAAGTCCATGAAGAGCTAATCCCGAAATGGCGTCAGATCAACGTTTTCGAAAACGAGACGGTTGCTCGTGGTGAGATTATCGCTGATGGTCCACAAAACCCGCACGATATCTTACGTCTAAAAGGACAAACTGCGCTTGCTGATTATATCGTAAACGAAGTTCAGGACGTTTATCGCTTACAGGGCGTGAAAATCAACGACAAGCATATCGAAGTTATCATTCGTCAGATGCTGCGTAAAGTTGAAGTCACGGACGGTGGTGATTCAAGCTACTTTAAAGGTGACCAGGTTGAGTACGCTGACGTCAAAGCGCTGAATGCGAAACTGGAAGCGGAAGATAAGTTCCCAGTTAAGTATGAGCGTCAATTGCTTGGTATTACCAAAGCAAGCTTGGCAACAGAAAGCTTTATCTCAGCGGCATCGTTCCAGGAGACAACCCGTGTCCTAACGGCGGCAGCTGTGACAGGTAAAGTTGATGAGCTACGCGGTCTAAAAGAGAACGTGGTGGTTGGTCGCTTGATTCCTGCTGGTACTGGTCTTGCTTATCATAAAGCCCGCAAAGAAAAAGCGGAGCAAAAACTGCAAGATAATGATTTGAATGCAGCGTTTGATATGTCTGCTAGTACCGATAGTACAGACTTTGCAAGCTTTGATGAAGCCTTTGCTCAAGAGCTTAACCAAGGTAATCATTAATCTAGATAACCTTTAGTTATTTTTCTCAATAAAAAAGCCAGCCTCAGTCGCTGGCTTTTTTATGGCCTAGAGAAAATAGAGTTTATAAATTATTTTTGTATACCATCACTTTTTTATAATAACTTAAGCAAAACGTACATTGCTATACAGAGGCTTTTTAAATTACTATTAATAGATTTTGAGCGCGTTATAGAATGATATGACATTTTCAATGACGGTAGCCAATTAAACGATTCACTTCATTCAATTAACTCATAAACACATAGGGATAAGCGCATGGCAGGCAAGACTCGCGTTGCTAAATACCAAGCTGACCGTACTAATCAAAAATTATATTTTTGTCGTTTGGCCTGTCAAGCAGCTGCTAATACGAGCGATAAACAACTATACCAAGCGCACTGTGAAACCGCTATTTTTCATTTATACGGCGCCTATCTTGCTTTTATACAAGAGCTTGGAAATTTTTATGGTTTAACGATGACCGCGCCAACCTTAGCAGACATTGAAGAAGCATTAGGCGCCCGCACGCAAGTATCGCCTGAAGTACAGCGCTTAGAGCAACTTTTACAGCAAGGTTTTTTGGCTGATATAGAGCGCGCCTATCAGCGTTGTTTATATCCAGTGTTATCTGAGAATGTAATAGATGATAAGGTAATAGATGACAGGGCAGGTCGCGGCACAGCAGCACCCGATCTGATTGTTAATGTCGTTACCTTATCAAATCAGTGGCTGCCAGATGAGGCGACCGTACGCGAATGGCGTCAGCAATTATTAGAGCTGATCGAACAACTGCGCGCGGGTATGGTTGAGTTTTAAATAACCTCTAGGCTTTTATACTCTGTTTAAGTAATAGGCTTTATTTTTATAAACAAGTGTTAATAAAAAAGGTCTGGCACAGTGAAATTGTGCCAGACCTTTTCTTTACATCTACACTAAAACTGCCACTTATTTATTCGGGCATCGGTGGCATACGCTCAACCGGCGTGGCTGATAAAGGTTTGTTTTGGGAATTACCGTTATCTGTACGTCTTGGTTTTGGTTTTTCAGGAGCGGGTCGATTTTGAATCTGCTCTTCAACTGGCTCAGGAGTAGGTGGCTTACGTTGTTGGGTGGTGGTTTTGACTGGCTTTGCCGATTTGCCATCGTCGGTATCTTCATCTTCAAGCTCAGCTGCGCCTTCGTCCATCATTTCTATGATAGTCTGCTTCTGCTTTTTAGATTTGGCACGGTTATTGATAGCCACCCATTGATGAGGGGTGTTCTTTAACTGGGCTTTCATAAAGTCCATCCAAACAGGCAGCGCTGCCACGCCGCCATATTCACGGCGTCCAAGCGTTGATGGCTGATCAAAGCCCATCCAAACGACAGTAGCATTGGTAGGATGGAACCCTGCAAACCATGCATCTTTTGCTTCATTCGTCGTTCCGGTTTTACCACCAATGTCATCGCGTCCCAACGCTTTCGCCCGCACCGCCGTACCGCGCTGGATAACGTCGCGTAGAATATCTGCCATCTCAAAAGCCACTCGCGGTTTTAAAATACGCGGCGCTTGTTCAGCACGTACATACTGCAAAACTGGCGCTTTTAGGCGATCTGAATCTGGACTTGCATCATAAACTTCTACATCAAATGCTTTGCTATCTTTTACTGGACTGTCTTCTGTAGCATCAGAATCTGCACTATTTTCAGCTTTAATATCGCTCTCTGATTTTTTTGACGCCTTATTTTCTTCTTCTACTTTTGCTTCATAATCTTCGATAAGTTTTTTGTTGAGGTCGTCGAGCTGTTCATTAAAACATAACGCGCATGCTTGTTGCGGGTTGGCTTGAAACAGCAGCTTATTATTATAATTATAAATTTGGTCGATAAAATAAGGCTGAATACGATGACCGCCATTGGCAAAGGTCGCATAAGCCGTCGCCATTTGTAATGGGGTAGCTTGACCTGTGCCCAATGCTAACGACAAAGTGGTAGGCAGCTTTTCTTTATCGAGTCCAAACTCATCTAATAAATTACGTGCATCGGAGATACCAATGGCTTGTAGCAAGCGAATAGACACTAAGTTACGTGATAAATAAAGTCCACGGCGCAAGGTAATATCGCCTAAAAAACGTTGGTCAGAGTTTTTAGGTTTCCAGTCGCCTACTTGAATCGGACGGTCTGAAACAATACTATCTGGGCGGTAGCCTTTTTCTAGGGCCGCGGTATAAACCAGTGGTTTAATCGTTGAGCCGGGCTGGCGCCAGCCTTGTAGGGCACGGTTAAATTTACTGTGATTGAAATCAAAACCGCCAACCAAGGCTCGTACCGCGCCTGTTTCAGGGTTTAAGGAAACCAAACTGCCTTGTACGTCTGGTATTTGACTCAATTGCCAACTGCCATTAGCGGCTGGTATCAAGCGCACGATGTCATTTTTACTAACAATCTGGCTGGCATTACTCGGAAAATAGCCAATACGGTCGGCAGAAATATATTTACGTGCCCAGCTCATGCCAGTCCAATTGACGGTGACGCTTTCACCGGACTGCAGGATTGCTTCAAAACTGCGTGAGTTAACCTTAGTGACTTTCGCCGGCGACATATTGCTATAACGACGGAATTTTTCCAGAGGTTCACCGTTTGCTTCTGGTCCGCGCCAGCCATGACGATGCTCGTAGGCCACAAGCCCCGTCAATATTGCTTTTTCTGCAGCTTTCTGCGCTTCACTATCAACGGTCAAACGCACGCGCCAACCGCCATTCATGACTTGTTCGCCATAGCGCTCGACCAAGGCAGAACGTGTCATCTCTGCCAAATACGGCATGTTCATATCAAGCTTTTCTTGATACAGGTTGATACCGATAGGGGCGTTGATGGCTTCGTCGTGCTGCGCCTTAGTGATATAACCAAGCTCATGCATACGGCCAATAATCCAGTTGCGGCGGGTAAGGGCGCGACTAGGATTGGCGACAGGATTGTATTTAGAAGGGGCTTTTGGCAAACCTGCAAGCATAGCCATCTCGGCCACCGTCAGGTTATCAAGTGATTTACTATAGTATTTCTTGGCAGCAGCACGGATACCGTAAGCGCCTTCGCCTAGATAGATTTTATTGACATATAAAGTAAGAATGTCGTTTTTACTGAGCTCATCTTCTATTTTACGGGCCAAAAACAGCTCTGTTAATTTACGATTTAATGTACGTTCCGGGCTTAAGAAATAGTTTTTAGCGACCTGCATAGTGATGGTAGAGCCGCCGGTTTGACTTTCATCGTCGGTTACCACTTCGGTCACAGCGCGACCAAGTCCTTTAATGCTGATACCGCTATGCTGAAAAAATGTTGCATCTTCTGCCGCCAAAAAGGCATGGGTTAAGCCTTCAGGGATTTCGTCAAACGTAACCGGCAACGATAGACGATTGCCATACTGGCCAATTAGCTTATCGTCACTACTATAAATCTGTAAAGGCATCTCAAGATTGGCGGTTTTAATCTCTTGGGTACTGGGCAAGGTTGGCGCTAAATACATCGCCATACCATAAAAACCAATCGGTACAGCAAGCGCTAAAATAAGCGCTAACGCTAAGCAGGCAATGAAAAGCCCCACCAAAAAGTGAATGAGACGAGCGGTAGCATTTTTTTTGGTCATAATCAGGCTTATCAATTAAAATTTGCAACAGGTAGGAGATTATACCTTGAACAAAATAGGCAAGTAATAATAAATGTGTAATTGTGCCTTAATAGGTAATTTAAATGCTTGAATCTATCTATTAAGTAAAGTATTGTACTAAATTATTACAAATAACTATCAGAATGTACACTTAATATAAGGTATAGAGTTCGTGAGGCTATTTACTTCTAAAAGTCGGCATTTGATTGGCGTGGATATTTGCGCCACGTCAGTAAAGCTGGTCGACATTCAGCGCCAACAAGGTATCTTTCATTTAAAGTCTTACGGTATCGAAGCGCTACCAGAAGGCGTAGTCGTCGACAAACTCATCGTAGACACTGAAGCAGTGGGTAGTACTATAACAAGCCTAGCAAGGCGTTGCCAAGCTGCGGGCAGTAGTGCGGCAACTGCTGTATCAGGTTCTGCTGTGATTACCAAAATTATTGATATGGATATGGTGCTTAACGATGTGGAGCGTGAAGCACAGATTCGTTTGGATGCCGATCAATATATTCCTTATCCATTAGAAGATGTAAATTTAGATTTTGAAGTACTAGGGCCGTCACTGATAAACGATGATATGGTGCAAGTGCTCCTAGCGGCGTCGCGTTCAGAAAACGTCGACCAAAGAGTCGATGCGCTTACTTTTGGCGGTTTACAAACCAAAGTGATGGATATCGAATCGCATGCCATTGAGCGTGCTTTTGGATTAATGGCAGATAACTTGCCAAATGTACCAGACTTGGTCGCTTTAGTCGATATTGGTCATAATCAAACTACATTATATATTGCTAAAAATGGTGAGTTTATATATAGTCGTGAACAATTATTTGGTGGTGCTCAGCTCACTGATGCGATTCAAAACCGTTATGGACTATCTGCTGAAGAAGCAACCATTAGCAAACGTGAACGCACTTTACCTGATGATTACTATCCTGAGGTTTTGACACCGTTTATCGAAAATACCATCCAGCAAATTACGCGCTCATTACAGTTTTACTTCTCATCTAGCCAATACAGCAGTATTGATCATGTCGTGCTAGCGGGTGGTAGCAGCTCTATTGCAGGGCTTGCCGGTATGGCGCAGCAACGATTGGGTGTCCCTGTCACTATCGCAAATCCGTTCATCAACATGACCATCGCTCCGCACATTGACAATGAGCAACTGGCGATTGATGCACCAAGCTTAATGGCCGCGTGCGGTCTTGCGTTAAGGAGCTTCGACTAATGGCTCGTATTAACTTATTGCCCTGGCGGCAAGAAGAGCGCGAACGCCGCAATAAAGAATTTATCACTTTGGTTGCCGCAGTAACTTTGTTAACTCTATTAGCGGCATTCGCCTCATGGAGCTATTTTAACAATGAACTCGATGAGCAATTGGATGCCAATGCGCTGATTGAGCAAGAAAACGTTCGCTTAGACAAAGCCTTGGTCGAGATTGATAGCTTAGAGCAGCGCCGTGAAGACATCATCTCACGCATGCAGGTTATCCAAGATTTACAAGGTCGACGTCCGGTTCCGGTCCGTATATGGGATGATCTTGCCAAAGCAATACCGCCTGCTCTGTATTTAACCAATTTAAAACGCGAAGGCGATGTACTGACGTTAACAGGCCTTGCTGACAATCCAAATATCGTCTCTAGCTTGATTCGTAATCTTGATAGCAGTAAGTGGATGGGTAATTCAGCTGTCAGCAACATCCAACAAAATATCAGCGCTTATCAAGCTACGCCCGCCTTAGAAAATACGGTAACCACTGGAGAGCAGTCGCGCCCGGTTTATCCTGAAGACAGCTATGTTCAGTTTGTTGTCACGACTAAAGTACAGTCAGAAACAGCAGAAGAGATTGAAGCTAACGCTGCGTCTGGAGGTGAGTTATGAAACTGATTCGAAAAAAGAGCTTGGTTAAAACCAAGAAAGAGGCGCTAAGTACAAAAAAGCAGTTTGACTTAAATGAGTTTCGCCGCAGTTTCGAATCATTAGACAGCGAAAACTACGGCAGCTGGCCGCTTCCTGTCAAAGTCACCGTGATTGGATTTATTATTGCTTTGATTGCAGCACTATCTTGGGCGCTGCCAATCAGCAGCAAAATTGATGAAATTAATGCGGCTGAAAGTCAGCAGCAAACTTTACTTGATAGCTACCGCGAAAAAGAATCGCGTGCACGTCATTTAAAAGCCTATCAAGCGCAAGTGATTCAAATGGAAACTGAGTTTAATACTTTACTCGATCAACTCCCAAAAGATACCCGCGTATCAGAGCTGGTCGAAGGTATCAATATGACGGGCGTTGGCAGTAACATTCGTTTTCAAGATATCTCTGTTGAGCCTGAAATTGAAAATGAGTTTTTTATTGAGCAGCCTATTCGTATCGCTGCCTTAGGAGAATACCATCAGTTTGGTAGCTTTATCAGTGGTCTTGCTGCCTTGCCGCGTATTATTACCATGCATGATTTTGAAGTCAGTAATCCACAGCCAACTCTAGATGTATTGCCTGAGCTCAATCTTGTGCTACAAACCAAAACCTATCGCTCAAAAGAAGCCGCTCCTGAAGGTGAAGAAACCACTGCACCAGATGCTGCTACTACTGATGCTGCAGGAGGCAACTAATGCGTATCCAAAAACTGCCCATGCTGCTGATTTTAAGCGCGACTGTTTTGTCAATGACCGGTTGTACTGACCGTATTGGCATGGCAGAGCAGGCGATGACTGATATTCGTAATCAGCCAGCACAGCCGATTGAGCCGCCGCCCAAGGCTGAGCTGGTAGAAGATTTTGTTTATAGTGCCAGTACGCAACGCAGCCCATTTTTGCCGCCAAGCTTAGTAAATGTCCAAGGCCCTGCCACCTCTATTGATGGTGTGCGCCCTGATATAACCCGAGTGAAAGAACCACTTGAACAATATGAGCTATCGCAACTCGTCTTTCGCGGCGTCGTTATTTCACCTGAAGGTCAGCAATATGCTTTAGTACAGCGTCCTGACGGTTCGGTTGCGAGCGTAAGAGTCGGTAATTATCTTGGCTTAAATGACGGCCGTATTGTTGAAATCACGCCGACCCAGATTAACTTGATCGAAATTGTGCCAGACAGCCGCGCTGGGTTTGTTGAAAAACCCCAGTCGCTGGTCTCCCCTATAAGCTAAGTCGGCAGATTTTTTGAGGAATATATAATGACAGTACGCAACAACAAGGTAATGACGATGAGCGACCGCGTATCTTCTAGTTTTGCCATCTCTGTATTGGCAATGAGTATGGTAGCAATAAGTAGCAGTGCTCATGCTGAGCAGCGTATCAATAACGTCTCTGTGGTACAAACAGCGCCAGCGGTTACCCAAATGCGCTTAGGGTTTGCCGGTAAGCCAGTATTACCTGCTGCCTATCAGCTTGATAATCCAAGCCGTTTGGTATTAGATTTTGAACAAGTGCAAAATGGGCTTGCCAGCCGTTTTAGTGAATATAATGTTGGTATGATCAACGATGTCACCACTCTAAATAGTGACAATACCACGCGTCTGATCGTCGGTCTTAAACAAGCGGGCAATTATACTACCGCTATTGAGGGCAATAATTTGCTGCTAACCATCAGCGACCCTAGTCGTCCGGTGGTTAATCAAGTAGTTACCAATGACCCAGTCCAAGACGTATTAAATGGCAACGCAGCTATCACCACTACTGCGGTAGTGACGCCAATTGTTGAAAGCAGTAGCGTTGCCGTTGCGCCAATTAAAACCAAAGTAGTGAAAACTCAAGCAGTTGCAACACAGACACCTGCTGACACCATGGTAGTGCGCGTCAATCCTTTATTAAGCCCACAGCTTGCGGCCTCACAAGTGAGTAAGCAATATAGTTATGATGGTTTAACGGCGGTTAATTTCACCAAAGGCAATGACGGCGGCGGTAATGTCAGTATTGCGCTTGCCAATGAAGCTATTCCAGTAGACGTGCAGCGCCAAGGTAATAAGTTGGTGGTGCGTTTAACGGGTAGCACGGTACCGAGAAACTTGCTGCGCCGCTTGAATGTGAATAGCGGTCTGGTTGATAGTATTGATACCAAAAACCAAGGGCAAAATGGTGTGATCACTATTAATGTCAAAGAAGATTTTGAATATCAGGCTTACCAGTCAGGCAATCAATTAAACATCAATATCAGAAAGCCTGAGCTACTACGCGAGCCGACATTAGAAGAAAAAGTCTATACCGGCGAAGCATTATCGATGGAGTTTCAAGACGTCGAAATCCGTAGTGTTTTAGATATATTGGCCCAGTTTACAGAAATGAATATTGTGGCGAGTGACTCGGTGGCAGGCAACATCACTTTGCGCTTGATTAATGTTCCTTGGGATCAAGCACTAGATATCATTCTAAAAAGTAAGAATCTTGGCAAACGTGAAAACGGTAATGTGATTTTGGTCGCACCTTCGACTGAGCTGGCAGAACAAGAAGCGCGTGAGCTTGAAGCGCAGCAGGCGGTTGAGTCTTATGCGCCGCTACGCACGGAATACATTCGCTTAAGCTATGCTAAGGCAGCAGATGTATTGACGCTGATTTCTCAAGGCAGTGGTTCAACAGGTAGCAGCGGTACTGGCAACGCAAACTCTGTTGATAACAATACCTTGTTGTCTAACCGTGGTACGGTAACGGTCGATGAGCGTACCAATACCTTGATTATCAAAGACGTTGCTGAAAGCATCGAAAATATTCATAAATTGATTGGTAAAATTGATATTCCAGTCCGTCAGGTCATGATTGAAGCGCGTATCGTTAGCGCAACCGATAGCTTTAGTAAAGAGATTGGTGTGCGTTGGGGGATTTTATCAAACGGCGCTGCCAATAACCGTAACTTGCTGGTCGGTGGTAGCAATCAGACGCTATGGGACTTGAAAGATTTTGACGTAGAGACGACGACCGTCAATGGTCAAACAGTTTCTTATCCTAAGTATGATATCAGCCGTCCTGATAACTTAAACGTTGATTTAGGGGTTGCCAACCCAGCGGGTAGGATTGCTTTTGGACTGCTTAGCATGTCAGATGTGATGCTCGATCTTGAGTTATCAGCCCTACAAGCGGATAACCGTGGTGAAGTGATTTCGACGCCAAAGATTTTAACTGCTGATAAACAAACGGCAAAAGTATCTTCTGGTACGCAAATTCCTTATCAAGAAGCCTCGGCCAGTGGCGCGACTACCACCAGCTTTAAAGAAGCGGCATTGAGCTTGGAAGCCACGCCAAACATTACCCCAGACGGTAAAATTGGTTTGCAGCTGCTTATTACCAATGGCACACCGACTATTATTAACAATCAGGTCGCGATTGCTGAAGATTCTATTTCAACCAATGTGATTGTGGAAGATGGGCAAACCGTTGTACTGGGCGGGGTATTTAAAAACCGTAAAAGCAATGGGGTCGATAAAGTACCTTTCTTAGGCGACTTACCTTATGTTGGTCGTGCGTTCCGCAAGGATGTACGTAACAATGCCAAAGAAGAGCTATTGATCTTTGTCACGCCAAAATTGATTAATGATGGTACCAGTCGCCTAAATTAATACAGGTTTCATCATTTCATAATAAAAAAAAGCAAGCAGCAACGCTTGCTTTTTTTATAGGTAAGTTTTGTGCCTGACTAGATTTTACTGACAATAATCAATACACGTTACTAGCCAGAATATCCATGACGTTGTATCATACCTAATTTAGCTGAGTGCGTATTATGGTTGAGGAATTACCGTCGGTATTTCTAGTGGGGCCGATGGGAGCGGGGAAGACCACCATTGGCAGATTGCTTGCTAAGCAGTTAGGACGCTCGTTTGTAGACAGTGATTGGTATATTGAATCGCAAACTGGGGCTGATATTGCTTGGATATTCGCCAAAGAAGGCGAAGCGGGCTTTCGCGAACGCGAGACGCGTGCCATTGATGAGCTGACGCAGCAAACACAAATTGTCTTAGCAACCGGTGGCGGCGCAGTGATGGCGGCTGAAAACCGAGCGTTTCTTCATGAACGCGGTATCGTCGTCTATCTTAATGCGCCAGTAGACGTGCAAATGGCGCGTACGGCCAAAGATAAGTCGCGACCTTTATTACAACAGCCCAATCCTAGAAAAATATTGCAAGATTTATACAGCGCCCGCGACCCCTTATATCGGCAAGTGGCGCATATTATTATGCCGACCGGCCATACCTATCCTCGCCATATGGTCAATCAGTTATTGCAGCAACTAGACGCATTTTGTGCCTCAACTTCTATTAGCTCAGCACATCAAGAAGATCAATAAGAAAAAGTTTAATAAACAACGCCGCTCAATTTAATTCAATCCTCATACTTAAGGAGATTTTCATGGCAACGCCACTGTTTCATGCCAACTTAACAGTACAGACGAAAAGTCATGATTACCCTATTATTATTACTGAAGATAGTAATGCCATTAGCCCTAAAAAAAGCAGCATGGCAAGTCAAATCGCGCCTTATATTACCGGTCATCAAGTCCTTATCGTCACCAATGGGACGGTTGCGCCTTTATATTTAAAGGCTCTACAGGATGAGCTTGAAGCGCAGTTTACGGTCAAGGTTTGTGTGCTGCCAGATGGTGAGCAGTATAAAAACCAGACCAGTATTAACCAGATTTATGATGCGCTGATGGCAGAGCATTTTAACCGTGATGTGACCTTAATCGCGCTTGGTGGCGGCGTGGTCGGCGATATGACAGGATTTGCCGCGGCAAGCTTTATGCGTGGGGTCAATTTTATTCAAATCCCAACCACTCTGTTATCACAGGTGGATTCGAGCGTCGGCGGCAAGACCGGCATCAATCATCCGCAAGGTAAAAACATGATAGGCGCATTTTGGCAGCCGCAAATGGTGCTTGCTGATATGAGTACGCTAAAAACCTTACCCGCGCGTGAGCTATCGGCAGGCTTGGCAGAAGTCATCAAGTACGCGCTGATTATGGATGCAGAGTTTTTGACGTGGCTTGAGCACAATCTACCAGCGATGATGGCGTTAGATTTAGCCGTACTTGGCGAGGCAGTGAAGCGCTGCTGTCAATATAAAGCCGATATCGTCGCACAAGACGAAAGAGAGTCCGGCGTACGCGCTTTGTTAAACTTCGGTCATACTTTTGGCCATGTGATTGAAACCCATCAAGGCTACGGCAATTGGCTACATGGCGAGGCGGTCGCCGCTGGCATGGTACAAGCGGCTGAGCTGTCGCAAAAAATTGGCTGGTTAACAACTGCGGACGTTGAGCGAATTAAACGCGTACTCACCTTGGCAGATTTACCTATCATGCCACCCGCTATTGACGTACAAACGGCTTTAGGTTTGATGGGTCATGATAAAAAAGTCAAACACGGACAAATCCGCCTTATTTTGTTAAAATCATTAGGTAAAGCGGTATTGACCAATGATTTTGATGCCAAGCTTTTGACCGAAGTTTTGTCGCAGCATCAATAGTACAAGCTCGTGAAGTATTCAGTAGGTAAGTAGCACGTTTAATTTATCAGTTAATATATAATCGTTAAACGCTTAAAATAATCATTTTAACCATTATTTTTTTAAGACCATTATTATATAAAACTCTTTTATAAACCCCACTCTCAACTTATTTTTCTAAGGTATTGGTTTACTTAGTTTTTAAAATTTCAGTTAAAACAATTAGAATTTTAAATTCTATAAAAATCAAAAGCCTACGATAAGTTGGGATTAGCGTTTTATAAGTATCTTTTTATAAGTACCCTTTTCCAAGGACCTCTCCATGGCAGCATCACGCTCGACGACTCGCACAGCTGGGCAGAAATATCGCCGTCAAGCACTGATCTGGCTGATAGCAACCCTGCTATTGGGCGTGTTTACCGCCTTAGTTTGGATGTTTAGCCAAACGCCAGCGATGGGTGCTAAGATTGAGAATGAGCCAATTTCAGCGCCACAAACCTCAACCGCTGAGCTTGAGCAGCCGCTAAAGATAGAGTCTTTGCATGAGCTCGATACAGACGTGCAGCCGATTAGTTTTGATACCACGGTTAAAGACTTACGCAGCTATCCTGATGAGTTTAAAGACAAGCGTTATCTGCTCGCTAATAAAGGCAAGTGGACCGTGCAGGTGATGAATGTCGCTGAAAATGATGTGATTGTAAGCTATTTAGAAAGCCGAGAAGATCGCGATAAGTTCGCTTATTTCCGCTACCTTGATGAAAATGAGCAGGTGCGTTATATGCTGACTTATGGGCTGATGAGCAGTCCACAAGAGGCGGTCGGTGCCGCGAAGTTGATAGATTTTAAACTGCCTGCAAATGTACGCGTCTTACCTGAAGAGATCAATCGTTACGTCAGTATCATCGATAATTATGAACGTCCGGATCCGGTTAAGGATTTGAGCACCAAGCGCACGCGCAATGTAAACTTGCGCCCAACCAAACGCGAAGTACCAGTACGTCAACAGACACAAACGTCTGATGACAGTAATGGCCAAATGGCAAATAATAATGCCAATCGCGGCGCACAAGATGGCGCTAATGAAAGCATACGTCAGTCAGCTGATACTTCTGACACTTTGATTGTCAATGAAGAGCGGACGGTCGAGATCGAAGGACAACCAACGACCACGCACTCCTCTACAGATACTAACCGTAAGCCTGAAGCAACCACTGGCAATGCAACAAATAATGGCTCAAGCAATAATAATGCACCGAAAAAACCGCCGGTGGTTGAAGCGCCTAAACCACCGAGCGCCAATGCAAATAGTAACGCCGCCAATAAAAATACCAACGCAGCTGGTAAAAACCCCAATGCTAATGCTAACGCTTCAAAAGGCAATAATGACAGCATCAAAGAGCTTATTGAGGAAAAAAGTAACTAACTTCACCGAGCATACCGTTTTATAAACGCTCCTGTCGTATTTTATGGCAGGGGCTTTTTTGTGAACGATTTATTTACTATTAAAAAAGCTTAGTAACGCTTATAAAAGCGGCTTTGAATAAGTAATTGTTCTCAATAGTTAGTAATTCATACGCTATTAATAATATATTTTTTTACAAAAACTAGAGTATGAGTTGATAGAAAAGACTAGATTTTTTAGTCATCATTAACTAAGATAACTAAGGGCGACGTTCTGTATAGTTATCGTAAATTGTTATTTCATACCTCGATATGGTCGTTTCAAGCGCTGCTACTTGCTACCTATTTAAGCTTATCGCAAGTGGCGCAACTCCTCATTTTATCCCGATTGGGATTGTTAAGGCGCTTGAATGTAGAGCGTCTGATATTCATATTTGACGGCGGTTTAACCTATCCATCGCCAATTTATCCATAACTTTCTTATCAGCTGCTTTGCTTATTGTCCATTGGAGGGGTTAAGGCGTCACCGTTTTTATTAACGTTTACGCCGCTCATATTGAGTTTTTAACCGTTAAAACAGACATAAAAGTAAGTAGAGTCCGATAAGAATTTAGGTATAGATGTCTTAGCGGTAACGTTAAATCAATCGCTGTGATGGTCATAAAATAAAGAGAGTCGTGATAAGTATTTTTATCACCCTCAAAACGCTTGCACTATTTTCTCCGCTTGCGCTTTATTAATCCGCTTATGTGAATATATTTAGCCCGTTCTGCCCGCGGAGTTTGGTTGCTACTTCATATTGAAAGTATAGGCCGTCCGCTCACTCAAAAGGACAAGCTATGTCAATGATTTCCTCCTCTACGCATTTGGCGACCCCAGATGACTTCTCTGATAACTGCGGCTTTGGTTTGATAGCTCATATCGAGGGCCAAGCCAGTCACGATTTGGTAAAAACAGCCATTCATAGTCTAAGCTGTATGACCCATCGCGGCGGCGTTGCCGCTGATGGTAAGACTGGCGATGGCTGCGGTTTATTGCTGGCAACGCCGACGGTATTTTTTAGCGATATCGCCGCTGAGCAAGGCTTTACCCTGACAGCCGATTTTGCCGTTGGCATGGTGTTTGTCAGTTTGGATGAGACAAAAGCGCAGTATAGTCAGCAGGTGCTTAATGAAGAGATTGCCGCCCAAGGGTTAGCAGTGGCGGGCTGGCGCGATGTGCCGCTTGATTTAAGTATCGTTGGTGAGATTGGGCGTCAGACATTACCTGGTTTTCAGCAGATATTTGTCAATGCACCAGACGAGATAGCGGCAGATGACTTTAACCGCAAATTATTTGTCGCCCGTAAAAAAGCCGAGCAGCGTCTGCTTGATGATGAGCTATTTTATGTTTGTTCATTAAACTGTCAGACCATTATCTATAAAGGTTTGGTCATGCCATCAGACCTGCCAGCGTTCTTTTTAGACTTACAAGATACGCGTTTGGCCTCGCATATCGTGGTCTTCCATCAGCGTTTTTCAACCAATACCTTGCCGCGTTGGCCCCTAGCACAGCCTTTTCGCTATCTGGCGCACAATGGTGAGCTTAATACCATCACCGGCAACCGTAGCTGGTCTGAAGCGCGCACGCCAAAATTAAAATCTGATAAATTGCCCAATTTAAGTGAATTGACGCCACTGGTGAATAGTACGGGTTCGGATTCATCGAGCTTAGATAATATGCTAGAGGTGCTGATGTCGGGCGGTATGAGTTTATTCCATTCGATGTCAATTCTGGTACCGCCAGCTTGGCAAAATGTCGACAGCATGGATATGGACTTGCGCGCGTTTTATGAGTTTTACTCGCAGCATATGGAGGCGTGGGACGGCCCAGCAGGGCTAGTGATTCAAGACGGTCGCTATGCGGTCTGTATGCTTGACCGTAATGGTCTGCGGCCGTCGCGTTGGGTGACCACCAAGAACGGCTATATCACGGTGGCCTCAGAAGTCGGCGTTTGGGATTATGCGCCAAAAGATGTGCTTGCTAAAGGGCGCGTTGGGCCCGGTCAGATGTTAGTTATCGATACCATGACTGGTCAAATTATGGATACCAAAGCGATTGCGACGTTACTGAAAAAAGCACATCCGTATCGTAAATGGCTGCGCGAAGAAGCGACGCGTATTCGTGATGATGAGCGCTTAGAAGAAATGCTTGCCGCCCAAGCCTGCCGCGGTGAGCCGCTAAAAGCTTTGCAAAAAATGTATCACATCACCAATGAAGAGCGTACAGAAATCATCCGTCCTAATGCCGAAAACGCGCAAGAGCCAGTTGGTTCGATGGGTGATGATACGCCAATGGCTGTGCTGTCGCAGCAAATTCGCCATGTTGGTGATTTCTTCCGTCAACAGTTTGCACAGGTGACCAATCCACCGATTGATCCGCTGCGTGAAGCTATTGTGATGTCGTTACAGACTTGCCTTGGTGCTGAGACCAATGTGTTTGCACCATCAGCACGTGACGCGCATCGTATTATCTTATCGTCGCCGGTTTTATCAGCCAGTAAAATGCAGCAGCTTGAAAACTTGGCTGATCCGGCGTTTCAAATGGCGCGTATCGACTTAAACTGCGATGCCAATCTTGAGCTAGCAGCCGCCATCAAAGCCATCTGTGAGCAAGTGGCAAGCAGCATTCGTGCGGGTTTTACTTTGATTGTGTTGTCTGATAAGAATATCGCAGCTGACAAAGTACCGGCCAACGCGATTATGGTTACCGGTGCGGTACATCATTACTTAATTGCCCAAGGTATTCGTACCGATGCCAATTTAATCATTGAGACTGGTCTGGCACGCGATTCACATCAAGTGGCGGTATTGATTGGCTTTGGTGCGACTTGTGTCTATCCGTATTTGGCTTACGATGTTATTGATGACTTGGTAGCAACGGGTGAGCTGCTTGGCGATCCAATTCAAGCGCGGGTCAATTTCCGTAAAGGCTTGGATAAAGGGCTGCTAAAAATCTTATCAAAAATGGGTATCTCTACCATTGTCTCTTACCGCGGCGCGCAATTATTTGAAGCGGTGGGGCTTTCTGAAGAAGTGGTAAACCTGTGTTTCAAAGGCGTACAAAGTCGTATTAAGGGCGCTACTTTTGCTGATTTGGCTGCCGACCAAGCGCAATTGGCGGCCAATGCCTTTAAACGCCGTGCGCCACTTGATCAAGGTGGCTTATTAAAATTTGTCTTTAATAAAGAATACCATGCCTTTAATCCTGACGTGATTAACAGCCTACATACTGCCGTACGAACTGGTAATTATGACAATTACCGTCAGTATGCAGAAATCGTCAATAGCCGTCCGGTCGCCACTTTGCGAGATTTATTACAGCTTAAAACCGACAATCCGCTTGAAGTAGACGAGGTTGAAGATATCTCAGCAATTTTATCCCGCTTTGATTCTGCTGGCATGTCTTTAGGGGCATTGTCACCCGAAGCGCATGAAGCCATCGCTATTGCTATGAATACCATTGGCGGTCGCTCAAACTCAGGTGAGGGCGGTGAAGACCCTGTCCGTTACGGCACCTTGCGCAACTCAAAAATCAAGCAAATCGCTTCTGGTCGTTTTGGGGTCACACCTGCCTATTTGCGCTCAGCAGAGGTTATGCAGATCAAGGTTGCTCAAGGGGCAAAACCGGGTGAAGGTGGTCAGCTGCCAGGCGGTAAGGTCAATGCTTTGATTGCGCGACTGCGTTATTCAGTGCCGGGTGTGACGCTCATATCACCGCCGCCGCATCATGATATTTATTCGATTGAGGATCTGGCGCAGCTTATTTTTGATCTCAAGCAAGTCAATCCTGATGCCTTAGTTTCGGTCAAGTTAGTCTCGCGTCCAGGCGTTGGTACGATTGCGACGGGTGTGGCAAAAGCCTACGCTGACCTAATTACCATCTCAGGTTATGACGGCGGTACGGCAGCATCGCCACTTTCGTCCATCCATCATGCTGGCTCGCCGTGGGAGCTGGGGCTTGCTGAAACGCATCAATCGCTACGGGTCAACGGCTTGCGTGATAAAGTTCGTATTCAAACCGATGGCGGTCTAAAAACGGGTCTTGATGTGGTCAAAGCCGCAATTCTTGGGGCAGAAAGCTTTGGTTTTGGCACCACGCCGATGATTGCCGTTGGCTGTAAATACTTGCGCATTTGTCATCTTAATAACTGTCCAACCGGTGTTGCCACTCAAAAAGCCCAGCTACGTGATGAGCATTTCATTGGTGAAGCGGAAATGCTGATTAACTTCTTTAAATTTGTCGCAACCGAAACGCGTGAATGGCTTGCCGCTCTCGGTGTACGCAGTATGGAAGAGCTGGTCGGACGCACTGATTTGCTTGACGTATTAGAAGGCAATACCGATAAGCAGCGTCATTTGGATTTAACGCCGTTATTGTTTAGTCATCCAGCGAGTAGTGGCAAAGCGCAAACTTGTCAGGTGGCGCGCAATGAGCCGTTTGACAAAGGCTTGCTTGCTGAGCAAATGATTAACGATATGCTGCTGAGTATCCGTCAAGGGAACGGCGGCGATTTCAGCTATGCCGTCGGCAACTGTGATCGCTCTATCGGCGCGCGTATCTCTGGCGAGATTGCGCAGGTCTGGGGCAACCTTGGTATGAGTGATAGGCCCATTAAACTGCACCTAAACGGTACCGCAGGTCAGAGTTTAGGGGTCTGGAATGCAGGCGGTTTGCATATTGAGCTAGAAGGCGATGCCAATGACTATGTTGGTAAAGGCATGGCGGGCGGTGAGATTGTCATTTATCCGCCGCAAGATTCAAGTTTCACCACGCATGAAACCGCCATTATCGGCAACACTTGTCTGTACGGCGCTACCGGTGGCAAGTTGTATGCGGCGGGTACAGCAGGCGAGCGTTTCGGCGTACGTAATTCGGGCGCTCATGCGGTCATCGAAGGTACGGGCGACCATTGCTGCGAGTATATGACCGGCGGCATCATTACCGTCCTTGGGCGTACGGGGTTGAATTTCGGCGCAGGCATGACCGGCGGCTTTGCTTATGTCCTCGATATGGATGGTGACTTTTTCGATCGCTGTAATCATGAACTGATTGATTTAAACCGTATCTCAAGCGAGCAAATGGAAGGTCATCGTATTTACTTGCAACAAGTGATTGAAACCCATGTTGACAAAACGGGCAGTGCGTGGGGGCAAACCATCTTAGCGGATTTTGAGCATTACGCGCGTAAGTTCTATTTGGTAAAACCCAAAGCGGCAAACGTTGCGACCCTGCTTAAAACCACGACGGCTGACCCACAATAAATTGGCTTGGTCAATAATAGGTTTACAAGCAGTTTAATTCATAGGTTTTAAGCAGGTAAATGACAACCTCTATCCGTAAATTTGCCTCATTTAGGCTGCAGATATTGGCTGTCGTTACCCACTATAGAAGAGACAATACCATGGCAAAACGCTTAGAAAATAGTTTTCAGTTTTTAGATGTACCGCGCCTTGAGCCGATCAAAAAAGACATCGTTACGCGCTCAACAGAGTTTGTAGAAATTTATCAGCCGTTCGATAGCGAATCAGTAGCGCAGCAATCGCACCGCTGTCTTGAGTGCGGCAATCCATACTGCGAGTGGAAATGTCCGGTACATAATTACATTCCCAACTGGCTTAAATTAGCGGCAGAAGGACAAATATTTCAGGCAGCAGAATTGTGTCATCAAACCAATACTTTGCCTGAAGTTTGTGGCCGTGTCTGCCCGCAAGACCGCTTGTGTGAAGGCGCTTGTACGCTAAACGATGGCTTTGGCGCGGTCACCATCGGCAATGTTGAGAAATATATCAATGACACCGCTTTTGCCCTTGGCTGGCGTCCTGATATGTCCGAGGTGGTTTGGACGGATAAAAAAGTCGCTATTATTGGCGCAGGGCCTGCAGGACTGGGCTGCGCCGATATCTTAGTCAGAAACGGGGTCAAACCTGTTATCTTTGATAAGCGTCCTGAGATTGGCGGTTTATTAACCTTTGGTATTCCAGAGTTTAAAATGGAAAAAGATGTCATGCGCAATCGCCGTGTCATTTTTGAAGGTATGGGCATGGAGTTCCGTTTAGAGACTGAAATCGGTAGCGACGTCAGTATTGATGAGTTGTTAAGCGAGTACGATGCGGTATTTATGGGCATGGGCACTTATACTTATATGCGCGGCGGCTTTGCAGGCGAAGAGCTAGAAGGCGTCTACGATGCGCTAGATTATCTGATAGCTAACGTCAATCGCTGCAATAACTGGGAAAAAAATCCAGCAGACTATATCGATTTAAAAGGTAAAAAAGTGGTGGTGCTAGGCGGCGGTGATACCGCGATGGACTGTAACCGTAGCAGTGTGCGTCAAGGCGCGCAGCAAGTGGTTTGCGCTTATCGCCGTGACGAAGAAAATATGCCCGGCTCTCGCCGTGAGGTGGTCAATGCGCGCGAAGAAGGCGTTGAGTTTTTATTCAATCGTCAACCGACCGAAATCATTGGCTTAAATGGCAAGGTAAACGCGGTTAAGGTGATTACCACGCATCTGGGCGCGCCTGACAGTCATGGTCGCCGCCACCCTGAGTCTATTCCTAACTCAGAAGAAATCATCCCGTGTGATGCGGTTATTCTGGCTTTTGGTTTCCGTCCTAGCCCGGCCGATTGGTTTGCCAGTCAGCAAGTGACAATGGACGGCTCGGGTCGAGTGGTCGCCACCGAAAAACAAACCTTTAAATTCCAAACCAGTAACCCAAAAATATTTGCCGGTGGCGATATGGTGCGCGGCTCTGATTTGGTGGTGACGGCGATTTGGGAAGGTCGTGAAGCGGCAGAAGGTATTTTGGATTTCTTAGAAGTTTAGCTTTTAGAAGTATAGTATTTGGCTATTGGTAGTTATCAATAGCCAAATCCAAATATGCTTTTTCATCATTTTTAAAATGAGGACACGCCTTTGTATGTTTATAACGTTGACGTCTTTTATCTTTACGGGATAAAAGGCGTTATTTTTTTGATAATTGCTTTATGAATGGTTAAGCTAGCAGTTATCATTTAAGCCACTTTTTATGTATTCATTATAAGAGACGCCCTGCGTGAAACCGACTTTTTGGCAACGATTTACCGCGCCGTTTGTAGAGCCTTACGCCCGCTATCAGCATGCCGATGTTTTGCATGCCATACGTTTGGGCGTGGCCGTGCTTATTGCCCTGTTGTTAAATGAGTTTACCCACTTGCCACATGGCGAGTGGACGACCATCACCGTGTTTGTGATATTGGGATTATTGCAATATCAAGGAGCGATTTATACCAAGGCCAAAGAGCGCATACTCGGCACTTTGCTCGGCGTGGTGGTCGGGCTGAGCTTTTTATGGTTGATTCAAGATACGGGCGGCTGGCTATGGTTATACTATGGGCTGATTGGTATTATCAGCGGTATTATTGGCTACGTGGCGGTTAAGCAGTTGGGCTATATCGGGCTGCTAACGGGTATTACCATGCTGATGATTGTCTCAAGCCCCGACCATAGTGATATCACCCAAGACGGTCTGTATCGCGCCATTAATATTTTACTTGGCGCAGGGGTTGCGGTCGCTGCGACCTTGATTTTACCGCTGAAATCAACGCTAATGTGGCGGTTTTTATTGGCCAGTAACCTTGAAACCTGCGGTAATTTATACACTGGAGTGGGCAATCATATTGATGCCGAGATTTTAGTACCAAAACCCTTTAAATATAGTAAGGCGACCAGTTCAGCCAGTATTATTTACCCAAAAAATCCGGCTGTACCAGATACGCCAGTCAATAAGGCCCTGGTCAAAGCGCTGCAAAAAATCAATAAGCGCCTGCTTGCCGTACGCCCGCATATCGCCGCCACAGCGAGCGAATCTGGCATTGATAAAGAAACGCTAGAGACCATTCAGCGTACCCATCGCAATATTATTGGTACGATTGATTTATTATTAAGTGCGGCGCCGCGCTTGGCAAATATCGAAATTGACGATGAAAACCATATTTTACTGATTCATTATCAGCACGAATTAACCCAAGCGATGCAGCATATGGCGGCAGTATTACGTAGCCCAAATGATGAAGTGTTTCGCCCGATTACGCGCATTGCGGTATCAGAATATCCAAGTGTGGAAAACTTAGGCTTTGAGTGGCAAGGCTATTTTTGGCTCACCCAAACGCTGCAAGTGCAGTTACAGCGTCTTAGTGAATTATTGCAAACCACCAAACCGCAATGGTTTGCTGCCTCTGGCTTGCGCTATCAGCGCCGCGAGCAGCGCCGTATCCAGCATAAAGGCAGCGAAACCGATTTGCACTTATGAATAAAAGCCAAATAAAAAATAGCAACCAAATAAAAGACAAATAAAAAACGCTGACTCTATAAAGTCAGCGTTTTTTGGATAGATAATAGGCATCTAAAACAGCAATCAATAAATGTGTATTAGTTTACAGAATTAACGCCCCGTTTTAAGCTTATCCCAATACTGCTGATAAACCTGCAAAGCTTCATCGCCAACATCTTCTTGAAACTCCGCTTTTGCCAATACTTCTTTGCTTGGATAAATGGTTGGATTGTTGCGCACCTCTTCTGGCATTAGCTCACGGGCGGCCATATTCGGTGATGCGTAACCAATCTCTTCGCTGACGATTTTAGAGTTTTCAGGACGCAGCAAGTAGTCGATAAATTTGTGCGCCGCGTCGACTTGTTTGGCGTTTTTTGGAATAACAAAGTTATCCATCCAAAGAATAGCCCCTTCAGTTGGGTATTTATACACTAGGCTAGTCAAGCCTTCGTTATTGGCGATGATGGCTTCACCATTCCAGCTCATACCAACCGTGGTTTCGCCTTCCATATAGGGCATGCGCGAGGCGTCCGAGTTGAAGGTTTTTACATTTGGCATCAAGGTCGTTAGCTTCTCGTAAGCGGCTTTGATTTCCTCAGGATTTTTACTATTACCTGAATAGCCAAGGGTCAATAGCGCCATGCCAAACACTTCGCGCATGTCATTCATTAGCATCACTTGACCTTTATACTCAGGACGCCATAAGTCATTCCAGCTATTTACGGTGGCAGGATCGACCGCTTCGCCATTGATGGCAAGGCCGGTGCTGCCCCACATATAAGGAATCGAGTATTTATTTTCTGGGTCAACCTTGGTATTGGTAAAGGAGGTATCAAGATTTTTAAAGTTGCTTAATTTGGATTTATCAAGCTCTTGTAGCAGTCCTTCTTTGGCCATTTTTTCCACATAATACGTCGATGGAATCGCTAAATCGTATTGGCTGGAATCATCAAGCAATTTAAGCTTAGCGTACATCGCTTCGTTCGAGTCAAAAGTGGTGTAATTGACCCGAATGCCGGTCTCTTTGGTAAAACCATCGAGGATTTCTTGCGGCATATATTCCGACCAGTTATACAGGTTTAACGTTTCTGCACTGGGCGCAGCGCCATCGGTAGCGGCATTATCTGATTTACTACAGCTCACAAGTACGAGCCCAACTGCCACGGCTAATAAGGCTTTTGGAAGCATGTGAGCGCTACGAGCGGCAGCACGCGACGATGATAAATGAGTCAAAATATCTCTCCTAAAATAAGAATGGTGCAAAGCAAGAAAACCCGTAAAACAGGCACGATGCTAAATTTACAGCTATGTAAACCATTATGGCTATGATTGCGCATAATTTAAAGGGCAATCGTACTTAGCGTTTTCGCTAGTATCGTTACAGCTCAGGCGATTAAAAATAATATGCCAAATGATCATAAATGATGACAAATGCCGCTTTGTATTATGCTTGATTTAACAATAGCGTTTTATAGAATAAACAGATTTACCCTAGCATCGTGATCAAAAAGGCGACATGATAGGCGCGTTTTATGCCCCTATAGTTGCTGTATAAGACTTTAAACAATAAAAATAAGACAATTTTACCCAATTTGAGTGAATTAAAAGAGGAAGACAGTGAATAATCGTGTACGCGCTGGGATAGTGATGGCTTTGATTGGCATCATAGGTTTTATGATGGTATTTAATTCGGGCTCGCCAACCCCAATCGTGAATTGGCCAGTTGAAACCTATCTGGGTTTGGCATTTACCATTGGCTGGTTAAGCCACGTACCAAATTGGCTGGCTTATGTGCTCGCAGCGTTGGTAATTATTTTAATCATCGTCGGATTTTATAAAGTCGGTAGCTGGCTTTATGGTTTAATGGCTAAGCGTCGTTAAATAGCGTCGTTAAACTTTGTTAGGACGTGCTCTTCTTTTAAAAAGGAGGACACGTCTTAGATAAATAGCGGTTTTTATAAACTATTTATCAAGACGCTATATGAAATTGCTCGAGTACCGACTGGATGCCGCGCTCTTCAATCGTACCCGTCACAAAATCTGCGCGCTCAATCAACGCAGGCTGGGCATCGCCCATCGCTACTGCATAGCCGACCAAATCAAACATCTCTAAGTCATTCATGCCATCGCCAAACGCCATGCATTCAGTTGCATCTACGCCATAATAGCGACAGACGTCTTTGATACCACGCGCTTTAGAGGCATTGGCGGGCAGGATGTCTGCGCCGATATGATGCCAATGTACCAGTTTTAAATCGTCCTGTGCAAAGTCGATATCTTGCATTTTATCGAATTGATTGTTAAAAAACACTGAGCATTGATAAACGGGGTTTGATTGATAATAGAGTGGATCCACGATAGAGTTGGGCGTTTTGGCATTAAAATCACGCAAACGCTCATTTTCGTCTGACCAAGCAATGTGCGTCGCCGAGTCAAACTTATGAATCAGCTGACTGGTTTGGCATAACTGCACGATTTTGTCTGCTTGCTCAGCAGACAATGGATAATGGCTAATCAAGCCTTTATTATCAAAACTATATTGTCCATTCATACAAATAATGGCATCTAAGACATCCGCTTCGAGCAAGGCTAAAATATCCGCTGGCAATATCGCTTTAGAGCGTCCGGTCGAAATCACCAGTTTAATATCAGTTTTGGCCAGCGCCTCAAGCGTCGCTTGGTTGTGCGTAGCGATGATGCCATTACGGCTGAGCGTGTCATCAATGTCAAAAAATATCACTTTCGGCACTGGTAACGCCTGATTGATACTGGCTGGCGCCTTATCTACAATAAACATGAGTATCCTTTATATTTAAAAAACGACTATTTAGGTATTTAAAGCTAGTATAAAAAGTCGTTGAGATTTGCTGAATAGTCTCAAGGGTTATGACTGATAATATAATTTGAATTTATGGATAAGTATGCATTTTACAGGGCTGAAAATACAGTAATAGAGTGATTATGGCTAATTTATGTATCATCTTTACTGCGTTGTTTGCCTTTGATATTTAAGATGCGCTTGCTAGCAAACAGTTGATTTTCTAATTTTTGGCTTTGTAACTGCATCAGACTTTGGTGGATGCAACCGACTTACTCTCGCAACATTTGACTGATGAAGAAGACTTTGTTATTCCGATTTTGGAGTTAAGGCAGGGTTAGGGAGTAGCTTATAACTTTTTTCATTATAAGTCTTGTTTTGGGTCGTCTTTGTGATTAATAAACCAAGAGTGTATCTACGGTAGCTATAAGCCAAGAAATAACGATAGGTGATAGAAAATTGGTCAGAATGCAAAAACCTTATTGATTATTTTTTATAATAAAGTGTATCTTAGCTTAAATAAGCTTTTGTAAATAAGGTTCCTTATGGACACAACAACAAGTCATACCCTTGAAGGGAAAAAAAGAAATGGCGAGCATATTCTTATTAACATGACATATGTCGCCAAAAATATTGACTTAGATTCGGGAATCGAGCTGACTCGTGCATTTGAGTATTGGCGAAGATATTTTGAGGAAAACAATATCGTTTCCGCTTTGGTCATTAGCGAAGGTTATTTCGTTCAAAGTTTTCAAGGGACAAGGCCTGCTATCAATATTGCCTTAGCAAAAATACTGGACAAGCATTCAACCATTTCCCCTAATATTGTTAATATAGAGGAAATTGAATCGCGGCAATGGAATGGGTTTTTAGTTAAATATCTAACATCAAGCGCTGAAGATGAAGAATATACCCTAAAAAGCTTCTCAGCAGGTTCTGACTATAATCCCTATCTAATGACAAGTACTCAGATTGAAAGCTTTTTGACAGCAGTTTTTAAAGATATCGAATCTAGCAATTTTTAGATGAGTAATGTCTTTTGACAATAATTGTCATCTGTTTTAGCCTGCCTAAAAAAGCCGCTTATACCTTGTGTATAAGAGGCTTTTTGTTAAAAGTATTGTAAGCTTTAAATGTTAAAGACTAGAATGCTAAGCATAGCTATTATTAACCAACCTCAACACTCGTCACATTCTGAAAGCCTCTTGGCAACTGACCGCCGCGATTACCACGAGTGCCCGTATAATTGGCCAAATCATTAGGCTTTAGCGTCACGTGGCGTTTGCCAGCAGTGATGATTAAGCTGTCTTGCTGACTGAGTGGCGTGATGGCAAGTACTTCTTCACCGTCTTTTAATTTGATCAGCTTATTACCCTTACCACGTGCCTGTTCAGGCAAATCATCAAGAGCAAATATCAATAGATAGCCCGCATTGGTCACGACAGCAAGATGGTCAGGTGTGGCTGTTACCGCTTCACTATTATCGCCATTAGCTTCTGCATTAGCATCGATCCGCGCAACAGGTAGCAAGCGGCTATCAGTTGCTAGGTTGATGATGTTTTTACCCGCTTTTTGATTGCTATCGAGATTGCCAACGGTGTTGATAAAACCGTAACCTGCTGAACTTGCGAGGATGATACGTTGGTTATTATCGCCCGTTAATAACTGCTCAAAGCTGGCGCCTGCTGGCGGTTTGAGTACGCTGGTCAGCGGATCGCCTTGACCACGAGCAGAGGCGAGGCTATGGGCGTCGATACTGTAGCTGCGTCCAGTGCTGTCGAGTACGTAAATTCTTTCATTGGATTTAGCACGTACATGCGCTTGATAGCTATCACCTGAGCGGTAAGTCATGCCAGCAGCATCGACGTCGTGACCTTTGGCAGCGCGAATCCAGCCCGCTTTCGATAGGATGGCAGTGACAGGCTCGCTTGGTACGAGGTCAGACTCTTTTAACGCTTGCGCTTCTTCACGTTCTGCCAATTGCGATACGCGCTCGTTGCCGTGTTCCTTCATGTCGGCGCTAAGCTCGTCAATCATCAGATTGGTCAGGCTGTCTGGATTGTTCAAGTATTCTTGAATGATGGCACGTTCGGCAGCCAGTTCATCTTGCTCGCGGCGCAGCTCAATCTCTTCTAGTCTTGCCAGCTGGCGCAGTCGAATATCCAAGATAGCATTGGCTTGGATTTCAGTCAGATCATAGCCTTGCATCAATGATAATTTTGGGTCGTCTTCTTCACGAATAATACGAATGACTTCATCGATATTCAGATAAGCAATCAGCAAGCCGGCGAGGATATGTAAGCGTTTATCAATTTTGTCGAGGCGATATTGCAGACGGCGCGTGACTACTGAGCGGCGACAGACGAGCCATTCTTCAAGGATTTCTTTGAGGTTTTTGACCTGCGGCTTACCATTTAAGCCAATCATATTCATGTTGACGCGGTAATTACTCTCAAGGTCAGTACTGGCAAATAAATGACTCATGACACGCTCGACATCGACGCGCGATGAACGTAGTTCAAGTACGATACGGCAAGCGTTTTCGTGGTCTGATTCGTCATGGATATCCGTTACCCATGGCAGCTTTTTATCCATCATGAGTTTAGCGATTTGCTCTTGAATCTTATTGCCTGACACTTGATAAGGAAGCGCGTCGATGATAACGAGGTTTTTTTCTTTTGGGTCGATATGGAAAGTGGCGCGCATTTTATAACTGCCACGACCGCTTTCATACATCGCCTGCAAGTCTTTTTTACTGGTAATGATTTCAGCAGGGGTTGGCAAATCCGGTGCGGGTATCGATTGGGTCAATTGCTTCACGGATAAATCAGGGTTTTTTAGCAAGCGAATTGCCGCCCGTACCACTTCATTAAGGTTATGCGGCGGAATATCGGTCGCCATACCGACGGCGATACCCGTTGTACCATTCAATAAAATATTGGGTAGGCGCGCGGGCAGGGTGACCGGCTCTTGCATGGTGCCATCAAAGTTATCTTGCCAATCGACCGTGCCTTGACCAAGCTCGACAAGCAAGGTATTGGCATAAGCCGACATCTTAGCTTCGGTATAACGCATGGCAGCAAAGGATTTGGGATCATCGGGACTACCCCAGTTACCTTGACCTGTAATCAGCGGATAGCGATAACTAAACGGCTGTGCCATCAGTACCATCGCCTCATAACAGGCGCTATCGCCATGCGGATGATATTTACCCAGTACGTCACCGACCGTACGCGCGGATTTTTTGGCTTTGGCAGACGATTTTAGCCCAAGCTCGCTCATTGCATAAACGATACGGCGCTGCACAGGTTTTAGACCGTCAGCGATATTGGGCAATGCCCGATCCATGATGACGTACATGGCGTAGTTGAGATAGGCTTGTTCGGTGAATTCCGCCACGGAGCGGGTATCCATCGGTTCATTAGGAATAATAGGGTCAATGGTATCAATAACATCGGACATAAAATAGGGTTCGCTTTTGATTCTTAAAAGAGGTTTTTAATCAGTCTATATAGGCAGCCCACTATAAAATAAGCACAGAGCTACTGGTATTAATTTTGCGCAGCCTCTGTCTGCGTAGGCACAGCAAGCAAGGAAAATGAATACCAGTAGCGCGTTATAATACTTGTACTAAGTTGATTTAGGACTGACTGTATCGATAAAATAGGGAAAAATAAGATAGTGCTATCGTAAAGGATATTGGCAAAATTAAAAAGGGATAAGTCAGAATAGACGACAGGACGTGACGCGCTTGATATAACAGCTTTAATATCAAATATTGAGAATGAAGTATTGAGCAAAATAGAAATTTGACGGTTTCATAATTTTAGAAATGGTGGAAAATAGTGAAAAAACTGATAAACTTTTTAATAACAAATAAAAGTTTATTATATAAATAGTCGTAATTATAACCAATTTTAGTATTTAAGTCACTGATATTAATAAAGATAGATATCGTCAAGTAAGTTTAAGAACTCAAGTTTCAATCTTTTGTATTGAGTAGTTTGTATAAAGTGTGTATGTTAATCAACAAAGGGCTATTTACCGCTATATTGTTGATCCTTCACCATATTCCATATCATTAGCCGCCAACCATTACTTACGTTATATCAATGGTTGGTTGTACGGCGATGTTAGATATGTTTGACCTTTTCGATTATGGATGGATTGATACCAGCACACTATTATTAGGAGCAGTAAGATTATGGAAAATCAAGGTAACGTAATTCGTCGCGATGACAAACCGTGGGTAAAAACTTACGAAAAACTTGGCATCCAATACGATATTGATATGCCGCCCGCCAACACTTCTTTGATCGATATCCTCGAACAGAATTTCGTTACCCATGCAGGTCGTACCGCTTTTGTGTGCATGGATGTGACACTTTCTTATGAAGATTTAGACCGTTATAGCAAACAAATTGCTGCGTATCTACAGTCGCTTGGTTTACAAAAAGGCGATAAAGTAGCGGTTATGATGCCCAATATCTTGCAGCTACCGGTTGCTGTATTAGGGGTGTTACGCGCTGGCATGACCTTGGTCAATGTTAATCCACTTTATACCACCAAAGAGCTTGAGCATCAGTTAAAAGACTCTGATACCAAAGTGCTATTCATCCTAGAAAACTTTGCCAAAACCTATCAAGACATCGGTAAAGACTTGGTTGATCACGTCGTCATTACCTCGATGGGCGATTTGATGAGCCCGTTAAAAGGCTTTATCGTGAATGCAGTCGTGCGCCATGTCAAAAAACTGGTGCCTGATTATAAGGTTAACGGTAGCGTAAACTTTAAAAAAGCACTCAATAAATTGTCTGTCAAAAACTATAAACGCCCAACCAATATCGGTCTTGATGACGTGGCGGTCCTACAATATACAGGTGGAACCACAGGTGTTGCCAAGGGCGCGATGCTGACGCACGGCAACTTGGTCGCCAACCTTATTCAATGTGATACTTATCTTGGCGATGCGTTTGATAAGTTCCAAGAGCGTAACGAGCAGCCGGTTATTATGACCGCCTTGCCGCTGTATCATATTTTCTCATTTACCGTTTGCGGTATGTACGGTTTATATAGAGGTTGTATCGGCTTATTGGTACCAAATCCACGTGATGGCGCAAGCTTAATCAAGGCTTATAAGGACTATCCACCGGCGTTTTTCCCAGCGGTCAACACGCTGTTTAACGCGCTTGCCAACAGCGAAGCCTTTCAAGCATTGGACCATAGCAAGCTTGAGATGTCGATGGGCGGCGGCATGGCAGTATTAAAAGACACCGCGGCTAAGTGGGAAAAAATAACCGGCAATATTATCGTCCAAGGTTATGGCTTATCAGAGACATCTCCTGTCGCGTCGGCAAACCCGCAAGGTACCGGCGAGTTCTCAGGAAATATCGGTCTACCGATGCCAGCGACTGACATGGCCATTTTGGACGAAGAAGGTAATGAGTTGCCAATTGGTGAGCGCGGCGAAATCTGTGTTCGTGGTCCGCAGGTTATGAAGGGCTACTGGAAACGCGAAGACGCGACGGCTGAGGTCATGACGGCGGATGGCTATTTCCGTACCGGCGATATCGGCGTGATGAATGAAGAAGGTTACTTTAAGATTGTCGATCGCAAAAAGAATATGATTTTGGTCTCAGGCTTTAACGTTTATCCAAACGAAGTAGAAGATGTGATGTCTGGTCATCCAAAGATTTTGGAATGCGGCGTTATCGGTATCGACGATGAAAAAAGCGGCGAAGTGCCGAAGATTTTTGTTGTGCGTAGTGATAGTAGCCTGACCGAAGAGGAAGTGCTTGCTTATGCCAAAGAAAACCTCACCGGTTATAAGCGTCCTCGTTATGTTGAATTTATCGACGAGCTGCCAAAGTCTAACGTCGGTAAGATTTTACATAAAGACTTACGCGCCCTAGAAGAAAAGAAACACGCTTAAACCGTTTCATATAATAAATAACCTAATACCAAATTTAGCGGGCTTTTTATAGCGCTTTATCAATACTGAGCATTGATAAAAATATCTTGATATTTGATAGGCGAATGGTGAAAGATGATAAGGTCTTATGCAAATGACCTTATCATCTTTTTTGTTTTTCTATAAGGGTTTGCTAGTATTCATAGAGAACTGGGCGCAAAACTGCTATAGTTCTTGCCCATAAATACTCTATTTAACAGGTGTATTTGACGATAAATGTAGAATATTATCGTCATAAATACCCTTAGACATGCTCTATATGTCTCGAGATTTTTAACTTAAAAGTTTGTGAATGACAAATTCTCTTGAATAAGCAGTTTCTTATGTCATAAGACTTCTTATTCACAAGTTTTTGCTTTTATAACTCAGTGATTGTAAACCACGGTGATTCTATTTAATAAATTTTGATAGCAACTTACTAACAGTAATATTTAGGGAAGATTATGACGGACAGTACCAATAAAGAAGCCAAAAACCATAACGCTGCGGCAGATAGTCAATCAATGGTTGAAAATACCTTTCCTACCATGCCGACGATAGATAGCGACAGTCCGTGGTTAGGCGCGTATGAGCGCTATGGCATCAATGCAACCATCGATATGCCAGAAGACAATACGTCTTTACTGGAAGTGTTCGAACGTAATTTTAGCCGTTATGGGCAAAAACCTGCTTATATTTGTATGGGTTCATCAATCACCTTTAAGCAATTAGATTTATACAGCCGCCAAATCGCCAGTTATTTGCAGTCGTTAGGATTGGTCAAAGGTGACAAAGTTGCCGTTATGATGCCCAACATCTTGCAGTATCCTATTGTGATGCTCGGTATCATCCGCGCTGGCATGATTTTGGTCAACGTCAACCCGCTATATACCAGTCGCGAGTTGTCGCATCAGCTAAACGACAGCGGCGCCAAAGCGTTATTTATCGTTGAAAACTTTGCCAAAACTTACCAAGAAGCCGAAGACAAAGGTCAAGTACAGCACGTTATCGTCTGTAAATTGGGCGATATGCTTGGTTTGGTCAAAGGCACCGTCGTCAATCTTGTTGCGCGCCACGTGAAAAAGATGATTCCGGCCTACCGCTTGCCCGGTAGCACGAGCTTCAAACACGCGTTAAATGCTGTCTCTGCGAGTAAATATAAGCGTCCTGATTTAAACTTAAGCGATGTCGCCTTGTTGCAATATACCGGCGGTACCACCGGTGTTGCCAAAGGTGCGATGCTGTCACACGGCAACTTAGTCGCCAACATGCTCCAAATCAGTGTCTTAATGAATAGCGCCTTCGACGACGATGTCGATGCCGATGACGTGATTTTGACCGCGCTGCCGCTATACCATGTGTTCTCGTTTATGGTTTGCGGTATGTACGGCATGTATCAAGGTTATGCTGGCTTGCTGATTCCAAATCCGCGTGATTTGGATGGATTGATTAAAGAGATGGCGAAGTATAAACCGGCATTTATTCCGGCGGTAAATACTTTGTTTAACGGTTTGGTGCATAAAGAAGGTTTTGCCGGTTTAGATTTCTCTAATCTAAAAGCCTCGATTGGCGGTGGCATGTCGGTCTTGCCAAGCGTGGCAAAAGAGTGGCATAAAATCACTGGCTTGCCCATCGTTGAAGGGTACGGTTTGTCGGAAACCTCACCAGTAGTGGCCTTTAACCCGATGACCATCTCTGAATTTACCGGTAAAATTGGTATTCCTGCTTCTAGCACCGACATTATTTTAATCGACGATGATGAAAATGAAGTTGCACTCGGCGATCGCGGCGAAATCTGTGTCAAAGGGCCACAGGTGATGATTGGTTATCAAAACCGCCCACAAGAAACGGCTGAAACCTTTACTGCCAAAGGTTTCTTGAAAACGGGCGATATCGGTATCATGGACGAAAAAGGCTTTATCAAAATCGTTGATCGCAAAAAAGATATGATTTTGGTGTCAGGCTTTAACGTCTATCCAAATGAAATCGAAGAAGCCATGAGCGAGCATCCGAATGTGGTAGAATGCGGCGCTATCGGCATTCCTAATGACGAGCGCGGCGAAGATCCTAAGCTGTTCGTGGTCAAAAAAGGCGAGGTAACCGAGCAAGAGCTGATTGACTTTGGCAAAAAACAATTAACCGGTTATAAGCGTCCGCGTCATATTCAGTTCGTAGATGAATTACCAAAATCAAACGTCGGTAAAATCCTGCGTAAAGAATTGCGTAAGATGGAAGGGTTAGAATAAGGTTGGCAGCAGACCTTTAACACTAAACGTTTAGCATCAAACTTTTAGCACTAAATCTTGCGAAAGTAGCGGCGTAATAGCTTGGTGATTCTTGCTATTGCGCCGCTGCCACGTTAGGATAACGTCATCTTTTCGCTTGCTAACATAGCTGTTGACGTCGCGACGACCCTATTGTTTTATAACGCTTTATCACTTTGATTTTATAACATCGTACTAGGAAATTTTATGCGTATTGATAACCGTGAGCTTAACCAACTTCGCTCAATCAGCTTTGAGCGCCATTATACGAAGCATGCTGAAGGTTCAGTATTGGTCAGCTTTGGCGATACCAAAGTACTATGCACCGCAAGCGTGGAGGCAGGCGTACCACGCTGGCTCAAAGGTAAAGGCAAAGGCTGGGTTACCGCCGAATACGGCATGTTGCCGCGTGCGACCAATACCCGTAACCAGCGCGAAGCAGCTCGCGGCAAACAGTCAGGGCGTACGCAAGAAATTCAGCGTTTGATCGGTCGTAGCTTACGAGCAATGATTGATTTGGGTAAACTTGGCGAAAATACCATCTATCTTGATTGTGATGTCTTGCAAGCGGACGGTGGCACGCGTACTGCGAGCGTGACGGGTGCAGCCATTGCCCTTATCGATGCATTAGAGAGTCTACAAAAAGCCAAAAAACTAAAAGCTGATCCATTGATTGGTTTGGTCGCTGCGGTATCGGTTGGTATGAAAGACGGCGAAGCGTATTTGGACTTAAACTACGAAGAAGACGCCAGCTGTGATACCGATTTAAACGTGGTGATGACCCAAAAAGGCGAGTTTATCGAACTACAGGGTACAGCAGAAGAAAAACCTTTTACCCGCGCTCAAGCAGACGCTATGCTTATCCTTGCTGAAAAAGGTATAGCTGAACTTATCGATATGCAAAAAACAGCATTGGGTTGGTAAGTTTCCAACCCATCCTTTATAACTGCTTATTTCAGTTTTTAACCATCCACTGCTCTTAAACAGGTATTCATGCATGCTAAAGCTGACCGATGACGGCGCCAAAATCACCTTGCAAGGACAGTCGCCCGCAGCCGATAACGGGCTGTTTTGGTTCGGCACCGCATTACTGGTTGGGGCAGTGGCGGTCGCTTTGGCAATGAGCTTACTACCTGAGCGCTTAGCAATTGGCGCCTTGGCGCTATTGATTATTGGCAGTTTTATTTTTAATAGGCAGCGCCAACAGCGTAAAAAAACCATGAGCGGCGTTATTAGTAGCGGCGTCTTGTGGGTGCGCGATGGCGAGTTGGTACATGACCATCAAGGTAAACGTGCGCATATCCATCTGACCGATGGCGACAAAATTAACTTAATTGGCGAGCAGCTACAAATTGTCGACTGTGATGACATTCGTAAATATCTAATCAGTGGCTTTGATAATATCCAAGAAGCAACCGCGACCAAAGCCATCTTACAAGGTCAGGCTTTGAGCAAACGCCATGCCAATATAAAAATGAGCGATGAGTAAATTATTGATTAGCTTTTATCCTTTGGTCTGTTTTTCTATAAATAGTCTACAATCTGATAATAGCTAATTATTCTTTCTGAATCTCCGTTCATATTTCTAAAGCCGATGTCTTTCTAAAAACCATATTTTTATAAAAACCAAGCCTCGTTTTACCACTTATCCTTAAAATTATACCTTTTATCGCTTACCTCAAAGCAATAGTACTTGCAGATTCCTGTACAAATGGTTTATAAGTAGGATTGAAAAATTTATCTTATTTATCGTTAATATGCTTATTGATACCAGCTTATAAAGACCAAACTTTGTGAATGGTCAAAGCTCAAACTAAGTCATCAATAATATGTTGCCAAGGAGTTGGTCATGTCGCGTTTGTCCTTTTGGTCAATCACAACGTCGAGCAGTGCATTATTACTTACCTTTGCTGCAATTTTTCCGGTCAGCCAAGCTAACGCTGATAGTATGAGCGCCTTAATTGCACAAAAATCAGCCCAACCTGATTATAGCGCCCGATATACCCCAGCGTACTCAGCGGTTCCTCCTGCCAAAATCAGCACACGCTCTACCATTCAACGTGCTGGCAATGCTGCTAGCTATCGCTCAGATACGAGCAGTGTAGAGCCAAGTTATTCTACTAATCGCGCTTCTAATAACAGCTACTCGAATAATTCGTATTCTAACCAAAATGCTTATATCGGTAACGCCCAAAGCAATTACCGCTATCCGGCAGTTCAACGCCAAGCGCCAACCGTTCTGCCGGCATTTCTATCGGGCAGTTATGACAATGTCGATAGCGAATATTTGCCGCTACTCAGTAATGCTGAAACCCAAAGTAGTCGGGCGGCGCGGGAAGTCATCAGCACCGCGCGCAAGATGGCGCTCAATGAGCGGACGATTATTAAAGGTGGCTGCTGGGATTATCTCAATGCGGTATTTAATCGAGCAGGGGTGAGCCGTAATACCATTCATAAAGGCACCTACGGACAAGGCCCTTATGCAAATAGCAGTGAGATAGAAGTCGGTGACTGGCTCTACTATATCAATCACGGCTACAATGGCGTCGAGCATAGCGGGCTGTTTGTTGGCTGGGTCGATGAGAATGCCAAGCAAGCATTGATACTTAGCTATGCTGGTGAAAACCGCCGTGAACCTGCGCGCTATCGTGTTTACGACTTAAGTAATGTCTATCAAATCATGCGGCCAAATGTTTAATTTTTAAGGGTGTTTATTCAGCTTACTTGAGAGATAAAAAAAGCGTCCGTCACTTAGTAGAGTAACGGACGCTTTTTTGTGAGTTTCAGACTCAAGATAAAAATACTTTTAAGGTAAGTCAGCTTTACTTTCCATTATTTTAAAAAGGTTTTACCACCACTAAAATGACGATAAAAATTAATGCAAATACGGGAATTTCATTAAACCAGCGCCAAAATTTATGTGATTTATAATGCGGATTATCAATCAGCTTTTTACGATAAAATCCGCAAGCGCCATGATAGCCTGATAGCAGTACTACCAATAATAATTTAACGTGTAGCCAGCCCTGAGTTTTATAAATATCCCAGCCCATTCCCAACATCCATAAACCAAACAACCAAGTGGCTATCATCGATGGCGTCATGATACCGCGATAGAGCTTGCGCTCCATAATGGCAAAGCGCTCGTGGCTGATGCTATCGTCGCTCATCGCATGATAAACGAATAGGCGCGGCAGATAAAATATCGCCGCAAACCAGCACACCATAGAGATAATGTGAGCCGCTTTAATCCAATTAAAATAGTCTGCCATCACTTTCTCTCTTACGTTTTAATATTTTGTGCGCAATGTCGTGCGCAATTTCTTAATTAATAATGTCGGCAAGCTTAGCGCAGATGACGCGATAATGGTAGCGGCACGCATGGCATTTACTCTGCTAAGACAACTTGCGACTGATGACCGCTCATGGCATCCATGACAGGCACTTGCTTTGGCGCTCGTGGTGCGGCAAATTGCTTGGTTAAGCCAAGCTCGCGCATCAGCCTATCGTCACCTGATTGGCTAGCATTGCCGGTGGTCAAAAGCTTATCACCATAAAAGAATGAATTTGCCCCTGCCATAAATGCCAGTGCTTGCTCAGCATCAGATAAACTTTCGCGTCCAGCAGATAAGCGTACATAGCTGGTTGGACAGCAAATACGCGTCACCGCAATCGTCCGTATCCATTCAAGGACAGATAGCTGACCTTCTGCTAAGACTTTATCACCGATGGGCGTCCCTTGAATAGGCACCAATAAATTGACTGGAATAGACTCGGGTGCTTTGGGCATTTTCAGCAGCTCATGAACCCAGTCGATGCGATCATCACGGCTTTCACCTATGCCGACGATATTGCCGCTACAAACATTGATACCTGAATTGCGTACATTCGCAATGGTATCTAAGCGCTCATCATAGCTGCGCGTACTGACCACTTGCTCGTAGTAACTTCTCGAGGTATCGAGATTATGATTGTAATAATCTAAACCTGCATCTGCCAACTGTGCCGCTTGGTCTGTATCTAGCATGCCAAGAGTCATACAGGTTTCAAGTCCCAATGCTTTGACTTCTTTGACCAGTTCGACCACATAAGGCATGTCTTTGGCACTTGGATGCTTCCATGCTGCACCCATACAAAAACGCGATGAGCCCGTGGCTTTGGCGCGTTTGGCAGCGGCAATGACTTTATCGACTTCGATACGTTTTTCCGCCTGTAGCTTAGTGGTATCGCGGTGGTGACCGGACTGCGAGCAGTAACCGCAATCTTCAGGGCAGTTACCGGTCTTGATAGACAGCAAAGTACTGATTTGTACTTCATTAGCGCTAAAGTGTTGGCGGTGTATGGTCTGTGCTTGCAGTAATAAATCCATCAACGGCAAGTCAAACAACTGAGCGATTTGTTCACGGCTGTATTTTTTCTCGCGCTTTTTAGTCGCATCTGTCGCTAAGCTTGCTAAAAAGTCATGGGACGCATTTTTATTATTAAGTATTGAATCAGTATTATTATGACTATGGTTATTGGCATTTGGTTCTGAGATATTAAGCAATCCTGCCATGAGATAAATCCTTTTATAACAGTATTTAAAGGTATTGGTTAAATTAATAGCGATTAGTTAAATTAAGAAAAATTGAGTAACCTTGGGTTTATGCCTTTGTTAAAGTGTAGACAAAATAATTTAGGCAATAAAAAAAGGTTGCCGTATAGTATACCGCAACCTTTTTAGAAAATCAGAATAGTGCTAAGTAGTGAAACGTATCTAGGTTATTTTTACACTAGACTGTTTTTACACTAAATTGTTTTTACGCTAGATTATATGGACGTTAGCCAGCTACTATCTGCTTATTTTCATTCGTGACATTATTTATTCGATTGAGTTATTATTTACCCAATTTATGCTTAGCAACGCCGATCCAATGATTGGCAAACTGCTGCGCTTTATAGGCGTAAGGCTTGGCTTGTTGAATATAAGGTTTGTACTGTTCTGGCACCGCTGGCACGATATGTTTGGCAAGCTTATTGAACCACATCATTAGGCTATAGTCGCCCTCGATGCTCAAATTGCCTTCTTGCACGGCAGTCATAAAAGCAGGCAGGCTGCCTTTGGTCAATAGCTTAACGCCAGTCATCGAGTCTTTAAAATTAATCGTCAAATCAGCGTCTTTGGCATGACCGCTATGTTGACTAAATTGACCATTATCAAAGCTATAGTAACGCGCAATATCAGCGTCAGTGCTGGCAAGCTCGATAGTGACTTTGCGATCAGCAAACAGCGTTTTAACGTCTTCATCTTCGCTATCAGCGAGCATCGATAAACGATAACCAATCACCGCTAATAACACATCTAATGGGTCAGACTTAATATCTAATACAGGAACAGTAAACATAATCGAACTCCTAAACAACCTAAAGAATGAGAAATGAAACGCAAAATAATGCGTACTTTATAACAATTTTTATGACAAATATATAATTAGATTATAAACGATTGAACAGATAATAAGTTTCCATTCTTTAGGGTTTACGTAGAGTGCCTTAAGTATCTTGTAACATTCGATGACAGCCGTATGATAGGGACAAGCTTAGTAAATGACTGAATTAGTGAAAGCGCGGTTGATAGTCATCATCATAAACGGGCGTGTGTTCAATATAGCGGGCGGCTTGTAGCTCGCGCTGCTGATGCACAGTGCGGCTGACGTCTTCGTAGCGTAATGCCCGATAGAGTACCCAACCTATCAAAGGCAACCAGCTAATACCCATCGCGATCACATAATTGTGCCATTCTGATAGTACCGACCAATAACTTAACAAGCTATGAATGGCTTCAACCGCCAACCAATACGCCATGCCACCAAACAGATACCATAGTAACCAACGCTGCGACGATAAAGCCAGCGCAAACACCAAGCCCATTAGCAGTCCAGTACCCAATATGGCACCTACGCCCCATGTCTCACTGGCAAAAGTAGAAAATATGGTTAATAACATTGTTCATCTCGCTCTTTATCAGGTGAATTCCAACAGGGTCATTATGGAAGTTTGCGAGCTAAAGCTAAAGAGGCTAGCGACGACTTTGCGACAACAGCTGACGTTTGATTTTTTTAAACAGTTTTAAGGAAATTGCTCGCAAATATCGCCGTTAATAGCAACAAAAAAGCGCCTCAATCGTGGGCGCTTTTTTGGACTTAACATACTCTTTAACGTAGATTTGGCTTTAAGGGCGAACGCCGCGGCGCCCCCACCACGATAAGGCAGTGACCAAAACAGCGCCTAACAGCATCAAGCCCAAAGTCGTCAGCCAATGCGCGCCCGTAGGGTATTGCCATGGCATGACGTTACTGATAGCAGCGCTATTTAATGTACCGAGCGCATCGGTTTTCCATGGCCAAACTTTCACCAGCGAGCCTGCAATAAAACCTGTCAACAAGGCAAGGGTTGCTTGATAATAGCGTGATAGCAACCATTTGAGCATACGCGTAAATAATAATAACCCCGTTGCCATGCCAGCTATGACGGTAAAAATAATACTAAAGTTTAGCGTATGCACCGCTTCGAGTACGGTGTCATAAGCGCCCATTAATAATAGAATAAATGAGCCTGAGATACCGGGTAATATCATCGCACAGATGGCAATCGCACCTGCAAGGAACAAATACGGCAAACTTGGCGCGGTGGTCAATAAGGGCAAGCTACTGATAACAACCGCGCTACCAACGCCCAGCAAAAACAATACCACCCGTCCTATATTCCAGCGTGTAATCTCAGTCAATAAGATAAAGACTGTTGCCACCACCAAACCAAAAAAGAACGACCAAATCAGTAAAGGCTGATGGTCGAGTAAATGCTTAATAAATCCAGCTAACGTAGCAAAACTGGTGGCGATACCAAGTAGCAAGCACACCAAAAAAGTGGCATCGACTTGCTTCCATACGGCGACCAAGCCTTTAAGCCCGCCTTGTTGGCGAAAGATTTGCCAAAGATGAGGGCCGACGCTACTCAAAGCATTAATCAAGCGCTCGTAAATCCCTGCAATTAGGGCAATCGTGCCGCCAGAAACACCGGGTACAATGTCTGCTGCACCCATCGCAATGCCTTTGGCATAGACGCCAAATAGCTGCTTTGGACTGTCATTATAAATAGGGGTGCTTTCTTGGGATAAAGACGCATTATCTATAGGAGTGGAAGATGACGGCGCATCTGGCCGCGGTGATTGTGATGCCGTCATGGACAGTCCTTTTTTATTTAATAAGATAAAAGTAAGATGAATAGGGTAAAAGAGATGTAGATATAAAAAAGCTTCAACCATAAAAGCTAGGCTAAAGACAAATCCTTAACCTAGCTAATTTTTTAGAATGGTTAAGCGTTATTTAGTACGAGCAAAGGCTGGATAGCCAAGCGCATAAAGCACGCCTTCAAGCCCTGTAACATTGACCGCAGCGTCCGCACGCGCTTGAACGATGGGTTTGGCATTAAACGCCACGCCCAAATCCGCTAGCGCCATCATCGGTAAATCATTGGCACCATCGCCGACGCAAACCACTTGCGACATATCAATACCCAAGCGCTCGGCAGTATGTTCAGCAATCGCCGCTTTTTTGGCGCCATTAATAATCGGCAGTTGCACATGACCGGTCACTTCGCCGTCTTCGATATCTAGCGCATTGGCGTGCACTTCATCGATGCCTAGTTGCTCAGCGATATAACGGGCAAAATAGGTAAAGCCGCCTGAAACCAAGACTGTATGATAACCCAGAGCTTTAAGGGCGCTAATAGTGGTCAGCGCGCCTGTTGATAAGGTTAAACGGCTACAAATATCATCGAGCACATCGGTCGATATGCCTTTTAATAACGCCACGCGCTGTGCAAAGGATTCATCAAAATCCATCTCACCGCGCATCGCCGCTTCGGTAATGGCTGCAACTTGCTCGCCAATCCCTGCAGTTTTTGCCAGCTCAACGATAACTTCTTGTTCAATCAACGTCGAATCCATATCAAAACAGGCCAGCTTATGGGTACGTAGCATATGACCGACCGACAAGATATGACAGTCGACCACATTTAAATGCTCGCTACCTATGGCAGTTTGCGAGTTTTTATAGTCTTCAATTAATTCGTGGCGCAGACGGGTGGTCAATTGGTCATCGATAATGTGCGCCGCTGCTGTCTTTTTAGCAGGGTGCATGAGAGTATCGGTGACGGGCACCAGCAGATAGCGGAACACTTGCACATCAATAAACGAGCGCTTGGCAAATGGCTGTGTGGTATCTATATCAGCAATCTCAATATCGACAAAATTGGCGTCGGCGTCTTCTGCGACAGTGACCAAGTGCCAGTTTGGCTGCTCATCGACCCAAGACTGCACATATTGATGAATATCGAGCGAAGATACATGCGTCGGCAATACCACAATTAAGGCAAACACAGGCAAGGATTGTAGCGCATCAAAATCATGTAGATTTGTGCCTTTAGGCAATAATGAGGCTACAGAATCGACCGCTTGTTGCCAAGCTTTGCTGTCTTTTGGTAACGAGTAAGATGTATTTTTTTGCATCGCTCAATTGTCCCTTGTATGCTGATATAAGATTGGGAATAATAGCAGCTTTACTGGGCAGCGCCTATAGATGAGGTACAAAGTCTCACAGTCTGATAAAAACGCTTAGCATACCCAATTAACAGGCCTAAAAAGCGCCGCCGCATAGAAGAAAATTCTTACAATAAATTTATGCGATTCGCTAACGCCATAACCCTTACTATGATGATATAGTAGAGAAAATAAGCGCTCGATTTGTCGGTAAATGTATGAACCAAACATAATTGCACAACAAAACTGCTGTACGATGGCAAGGTCTTATCAATAGCATTGGTTTCAGTGTCATCTGTTTAGGTGCTATTTGTTTAGGTGCGATGCGTTTAAATACTGCAATACTATTGATTGAGTGGCGGCGCTAGTGAATTAAGCAAAAAACAAATAGACAAATTAAGAGCGGCATACACTTCTAAAAAATGAGCCTTAGCCTCGTTTTTTTTACTTCCATTTATCCAAAAAAGTTTACCATATCATGACGTATTTAGCGCCGCGGCAAGGGTTGTTTGCCATTATTCTTCTGGTTAGTTTTTGTTTGCAGACCCTATTATTGGTCATCAGTACCGATCAGCAGCTGAGCAATAGCCGTGCCCAAAAGGGCGAGCAAATGGTCGCTCAGCTTATTGATGAAGCGCGCTTATCTTTAGAAAATAAAGACCGCGTCAGCCTTAGCGTCATAGCCAATCGTTATACCAGCGAGCAGGATGTCACGCGCATTTTGATTAAAGACAATAATGGCGATGTCTTGGTGCCAGTCGGTAATGCACCGATGCAGCAAGGCGATACCATTAGCCAAATCGCCACCAAAGGCGATGCAGTCATCGGTAGCGTGGCCTTGACCCTCAAAGACATTAGCAAGGGTGAGATTATTGCCATGCAGTGGCCGTTTGTGATTGGTTCGATGCTGCTGCATTTATTGCTATGGCTGATTTATGGTTATATTGCGCGCCCAACCAAAGAGCAAATCAATGCCCTAAGCCGCGCTATTCAAGATTTACATCGCGAGCAGTACAGGCAGATCGATCAGCGCGAATTTGCGCGCGGTTATGAGCGCAACCTTGAGCGTGGCGATGAAAAAGAAGATGTGTCAACAGAATCCGCTAGTGCCGCCAATGCCGCGGCTACCAGCCGCAATCCAAATGTTGATAAATCAGACCTACCGCGTAAGCTGGATATTCATAGTGCGGTCAATCAATACGTTAGAGGGCAGCAAGGTCAAAATCTTGAGCTTGATGCGACGCATGACACCACTGCACATGCTATGAGTAACGATGGGGCGGACAATCTAAAAGACCAAGTGACTGCTGGCAAAGATAACAATCATGACAGCCATAAGTCTAATGGCTCTAATGGTATGGCTCGGCTGTCTGCCAACCGTCCATTTGATAGTGTCAGCGTCCAGATAGTCTTTCATGATGAGTTCAATATGCTCGAGCGCTTAGCGCCGTCGCAGCGCCTGCCTTATTTGGCATTATGTACGCAGTTATTAAATCAAGCGGTGACCGAATTACTGAAGCAGCCATTATTGCTTGGGGTCAGCGCGATTAATGAGCCACACTTTGATGAAAGCGGCGCTTATGTAATGCTAAAGGCAGATAATAGCCATGCCAAAGTAGCATTGGCAGGGGTGATGCTGGCTAAACTGTATCTCATGCTCAATAAAATTATCCACGATAAGCATATCGAGCTGTCAAGATTTGCCTTACCAGCGAAAGCGGGTGTCAGTGACAATGCGCAAGTTGAAGCGATGAGCCATTTATTAGAGAGCGTCGGTAAAAAAGAGCAGATGCTTATTTTGCTACCAAATGCGGGTATTAAACAAATCAATCATCATGTGCAGCTCCAAAGCGTCATGCGCCCAACGACCGTTTATGAGCGCGAATGTGCGATATTCGATGGCGGTAATGATGCCATGATTCAGCGGCTGGCTGATGTACGTAATGCAGTATTGATGATTGAAGAGACAGAAGAGCAGGGGTAAATTTGTCACTTTAGACGTCAGTGAATCTATACAATTGCCTGTAAGATAAATGCTTGTGCGCTTATTAGCTTTGAGCATAACGTTGTCATAGTGATAAAAAGGATTGACAACGCTTGGGAGAGACTTTATAAGGCATATATATATTTATGTATTTTTAATACCTTTGCCGAAAAACGATAGGAGTTTGTCATGAGTGACGCTGATATTGATGACGATTTTGATGACGATTTTGTCGATGATGACGACGCCAAGATGGTGGAAGAGGCCGAAACCAGTGTGCGTACGCGCTTAAGCAGCCTTGAGAAACGCCGTTTGATTGATAACCTACTAGAAGAAAAACGTCTAGAAAAAGAGCTCAAAGACGATCTTGATGACATCGATAATTTTGATGAAGATGGCGATGACTGGGATGATGACGATATTTAACCCGTTATTTCTGTTTTAAGTTTGCCGCTTGATAATCAGGAAAAGTAGAGATAATGGCTATGTGTTAGCCGAAAGTTGTTAACTGGTTACACAGATAAGCAATCATCATGTTAAGTATATTGTGCTAAGCTGATTGTCAGAGGTTTTTAATAATATTAAATTGTTAAAAATGATGCTGCAATCAGCTCTTTTTATGTTGCCATACTCATGTATGGCGTACGCCGTAATCTAGCCGCCAAGGACTCCCTGCTATGAATAACCCACTCAGTTTCGATGAATTATTAGACTATTTGGACAATGATGAGAGCCAGTTCGTATTGGATAGTGTTGCCACCCATGGTTTTTTGACCGCGACAGTTATTGGTCGTCCGTTGCCAAATTGGCTAGATGCGCTATTTGAAGGTCACGTCAGTGACATTCCTGCCAATGTGATTGACGGTATTCAGCGCTGGCGCGACTCAATCATGGCTGAGCTAAAAAACGAGACGCCGATCGAGCTACCCTTTGGTGAAGATGCGGGTGATGAAGAAGTGGCGGTCGATTTTTCAGAAGAGTCTGACATCGTTGCTTGGTCGATTGGTTTTGTCGATGCGATGTATGGCGATGAAGCCAGCGATTGGTTTGAAGATGAAGAAACGGCAGAAGATGTGGCGGTCTTAACCTTACCGATGATTGTGCTAAGCGGTATCGATGATGAAGATCCTGAGCTTGCCGAAATGCGCGCTGATGAAGATAAAATGGCGCAAATGGCCAATAGCATCGAAGGCAATTTGACCGAGCTGTTTTTATTGTTTCATACCAATGACTAGCAGGGTTTGTTTCAACAATATTGATTGTTTATTATGCACTGACACCATCAATCTTCATTAAATTCATATAAGTCACCAATAAGGCTGTAGCATGACTGTGCAACTTTCTAACCTTGAGCACTTACCCAACTATCAGATTACTGAGCGCTTAGATGTCGTCTACGGCAGTACTGTGCGCTCAAAGCATGTGGGCAAAGACTTGTTTGCTGGGCTAAAAAATATCGTTGGTGGTGAGCTGACGGCCTATACCGAGCTGTTAGAAGAGTCACGCCAAGAAGCGATCGATCGTATGGTCATCAAGGCAGAAGCCTTAGGCGCCGATGCCGTGGTAGGTCTGCGGTTTTCGACCTCTAGCATTGCCCAAGGCGCTTCTGAGCTGTTTGTCTATGGTACCGCGGTTAAAGCCGTGCCCATGCCGCAGCAGTCCATCTCTTCGCCGTCATCTCATCAACCGCCGAGCAATCCTTCTGGTCCTACAGGTTTGCAAAATCACGACCAAGCAGCACCGAAAAACCCAACCGCCGCTGCTGATGATTTGCCACGTTTCAATCCTTTTGGTTAATTAACCAGCAAAAAAAGCAGCAACGCTTTTTGACGCTCGAGACGGTTCATGAATAATTCTCTCACCCAAATGCTCATCAACTATGCGCCGCTTCTGGTGTTGTTTGTAGTCGGCTGGTTTTTTGGCTCACGGCATGAGCGTCAGCATTTGGCACAATTAAAAATCGCTGAAAAAGAGCTTGGCCATATTGTCGTCTCGACCGAGCGCTTTTATGTACCCAAATTGGATGCTCATACTGAGGGTGAATTGGTACTTGGCAGCGTGGTGATTGCGCAAGATTATTTTAAAATGGTCATTGCTCGCGTTTTAAGTATCTTTGGTAAAAATCTTACCACTTATGAAACTTTGCTTGATCGCGCGCGCCGTGAAGCCGCCGTACGTATGCGTAGCCAAGCGCAGGCGAAAGGCTATAATCATATTTATGGCCTGCGTTTTGAAGTCAGTAATGTCAATCAGTTGGGCAGTATGGTCGAAGCCATTGCCTATGGTACCGCCGTCCATAGTTGTGAGAATTCTGATAAAGCCTCGATCCTTTAAAGCCATTTAACCCTAACCATGTTAAACCTTCTGGTAAATTCCCTTATTTACTCTGACTAAAACCCTTTCTATTTCTACTCTATTCCCACATTTCACACTTGTCTGATGAGTCGCTGAATAAAGCAAATATGTATGACATTTGCGCTATATACTCGCTATATGTTTTGCTGACTTTTATGCTATAAGCACTCTCATGAAAGCTATAGTGAGTGAAAAGTAATATCGATATATCAGCAATACCGTCTCGTTTTTAGGATATTTTGACTATATAACAGCAATTCAGTATAACAATGAGTGATGGCCGTTGATGCTAAGCGTTAGCCGCTATTAACCAGCCTTAGCAAGGAATGCTAAGCCGTTATCACTCAATCATTAGCAGTTGATCTAGGAATAGGTCACATTTACAGGGATGTCATTATGGAAAGTTTGGCGCTAGTCACTTTAGTAAACTCAGTTATTATTCCTATTTGCTTGTTTTTAATCATGATGGGCATGGGCTTGACCCTCGTCACCAATGATTTTAAACGGGTGCTAAAATACCCCAAGGCTGTGGGTATAGGCTTGACCAATCAGCTGATACTACTGCCAATCATCGGCTTTGCCTTAGCCAATATCATGCCATTACGCCCAGAGTATGCCGTTGGCGTTATGCTGCTTGTGCTGTGTCCGGGCGGCACTACCTCAAACTTATTTACTTATTTGGCCAAAGGTGATGTGGCGCTGTCGGTAACGATGACCGCGATTGCCAGCGTTATCACGGTATTTACCATTCCAATTGTACTGAGCTTTTCTTTGATTTATTTTATGGGCAGCGGTAGCGCGTTTGAATTGCCCGTATTAAAAACGGTGCTTACTTTGGTGCTGCTAACGATTGTGCCTATTAGTATCGGCATGCTGATTAAGCGTTACGCGCCAAAAGTCGCCGATCGCTCACAAATCTATGTGTCTCGCTTTGGCGTGCTGTTTTTAACATTTTTAGTGCTATTTTTGGGCTATGTGCAACGCGATATCATCGTCGATGCCTTTATCGCGACCGGTCCTGTGTCGATAATATTGAACCTTTTAACCATGGCGCTTGGTTATTATAGTAGCAAATGGTTCGGTCTAAATTTGGCGCAAAGAACGTCAATCACGCTAGAAGTCGGGCTCCAAAACAGTACTTTATCGATATTTATGGCGTTGACGTTATTATCGAACTACGATATGTCGATGATGCCAGCCATCTATACCTTGGTAATGTTCTTGACGGCAGGGATTTTGGTGCGCATATTTAGCGCACGGCACAATAAACTGAGAAAGTCTGAAATAGAAAGCAGTGTGTTAGCCGCGCGCATGCTTTAACGCTAATGATTTAGACAGACGCTAAGCATCTATAGCCAATTCAATATAAAAGTGGTTCATTTAAAATAGCGCTCTGCTGGAATAAATCTTCCTCGCTTGCTGTGTGCTTCGCACTCCAGAGGCTTCGAAAAATTTATTCTAGCAGTCCTATAACATTTCTAAATGGAATTTACTATATATCACTCGTTCATAAAATCCCACAACAGGTTTAAATGCTTAAAATCTGTTATGGGAAATTAGCTTAAGGATTTTACTACTAATTATTGTTAATAAGGTCGGCGGGTATTTATACGGCTGTTTATATTGTTGCCTTCATTTGGTTTATCTTTGGCAGTTTCTTCCTTTACTTTGGCTAATTCAAATAGGAAGGTACGGTTTTTAAGTATCGCGACAAATACCACGCCGCCAACGGTATTGCCTATCAACACCACGGCTAAAAATAGCAAATAGCGCGCTAAGCTGACGGTATTGCCATAAAGCAAAGCAGAAAATATCTCGATATTACCGACGATACTGTGATGCAAACCTAAAAAGCCAATACTGCCAGTAATTAAGGTCACCAAAACAATGCGACTAAGGGTATCGCGCGCCGAGGTCACAAGCCAGGCGGTAACGCCCATCATCCAGCCTGCCAAGATGGCGCTACCAAATATTACCCACCATCTAAACCCCAAGATATGCTCAGCATAGGCATCAATGTCGCTGACGCTAAACAGCTGCATATTTAAACCTAGGCCTATCATCAAAGCGGCAAATAAACAGCCACCAACGACGTTACCAGCGATGACAATGCCCCAAAGGCGTAGCAATTTGTGTAAGGGCTCGATTTTATTGAGTACCGGTAAGCTTAAAAGCGAGGTTTGTTCGGTAAATAATAGTGACTGACCGATGACGACAATAATAAAGCCAATCGGATAAAGTAGAGAAGCGAGGACGATCGCGTAATGACTGGGGAGCACGCCACTCAAAAGCGCAAAAGCAGATAAAATCATAAAGAAGCTGATACCAATCTCAAGCCCTGCGGTAAAAGCGCTAGTAAATAACGAGCCAAGCGAGCGTTCAAAGGTTTCTCTAGCATCCATCACCTGCTCAACCAAGATACTGGCATAGCTTTTTGCTTGGCTGAAATTGTCATCGTTGGCAACTTTTTTGATGGTCTCTTTGTCTTCTTCGCTAATATCCTCAGAAAAGTCTTCGTCCTCTAAGTTTTCTGTGGTATCAGAGTCGCTCTGCGCCTCAGTATCGCCTTCTACTTTGTCTTTAGCACTGTTTCCTTTAGCCGCTATAGAGCGTTCATCCTCTCTATTTTCAGTATTAGAGCGGCTGCTATTGCTACTATTATTGTTATCGTTGTGCTCGCTATCTTTAGACACGGTCGGCTCGCTGTTTATCTGATGATAATTTAGGTTTCTCTTTATTCTAGCGTATGCGCAGCGTTTATTGTGTTGAGTGTTCAGCCGATTACTGTTGTAAATTGGCCCCTGCCGCTATTGAAGACTGATAAATGTCCTTAGCATCTAACAAAATCTGCCCATCTGCGTTAAAATCACTCTATTAATTAATTTCTCTATTTTTCGATAACTTTGTTTGACCACCTTCATTTTTAATAAAAGACCATTCTATTATGAGTACTTCTAATACCCCTGATAATACCAAGAGCAACACCAAGAGCAACCTGACACAATCGATTCAGGCCGCCTTAAGTCAATTAGAGAACGCCTATAATCCAAGCGATGTCGAAGCAGGCATGTATCAAGGTTGGGAAGAAAACGGTTATTTTAAGCCAAGCTTTGATAAAGACGAGTCGTTCTCTATCGCCTTGCCGCCACCAAACGTCACCGGTTCACTGCATATGGGTCATGGCTTTAACAATGCCATCATGGACGCACTAACCCGTTATCACCGTATGGATGGTGACAACACGCTTTGGCAACCGGGCACCGACCATGCGGGTATTGCCACCCAAATGGTCGTTGAGCGTCGTTTGGAGGCGCAAGGTTTGAAGCGCCGTGATATGACGCGCGAAGATTTCATCGATAAAGTCTGGGAATGGAAAGAAGAGTCGGGCGACAATATCACCCGTCAAATTCGTCGTTTGGGCAGCTCAGTCGACTGGTCACGTGAGCGCTTTACCATGGACGATGGTTTGTCGAATGCGGTAAAAGAAGTATTTGTACGCCTATTCGATGATGGCTTGATTTATCGTGGTAAGCGTCTGGTCAACTGGGATCCTAAGTTCCAAACGGCGCTATCGGATTTAGAAGTAGAAAACGTCGATGAAAAGGGTAGCTTATGGCATTTCCGCTATCATTTCACCGATAAAGACTTAACGACCCAAGAGGGTAAAAACTATCTGGTCGTTGCCACCACGCGCCCTGAAACCTTGCTTGGCGATACCGCCGTTGCCGTCAATCCAAAGGACGAGCGTTACGCGCACTTGATTGGCAAAACCATTACCTTGCCGATTACTGGTCGCATTGTTCCTATCGTTGCCGATGATTATGTTGATATCGAATTTGGTACTGGCTGCGTAAAAATCACCCCAGCCCATGACTTTAATGACTATGAGCTTGGTCGTCGTCATAACTTGCCATTGATTAATATCTTAGATGAGCGCGCCAATATCTTACCAGCCATGGAAGTTTATCCTGACCTACAAACACGTGAGCCGACATTAGAAACCACGCCAAGTGAATATGCAGGACTTGAGCGTTTTGCGGCGCGTAAATTCTTGGTTGAGCAAGCGGGCGAGCAAGGTTGGCTAGAGGATATCGAAGACTACGCACTCAAAGCCCCACGTGCTGAGCGTGGTGGTACGATCGTTGAGCCGTGGTTGACCGATCAATGGTACGTGGCCGTCAGTAAGCTTGCCAAACCTGCGATTGATGCCGTAGAAGATGGCCGAATTGAGTTCGTTCCTGCGCAATATAAAAATATGTATATGGCGTGGATGACGGACTTGCAGGACTGGTGTATCAGCCGTCAGCTATGGTGGGGACATCGTATCCCTGCATGGTATGACGATGCGACTGGTGAGATTTATGTCGCCCGTGATGAAGCCGAAGTTCGTACCAAATATAATCTAAGTAACGACGTCAAATTGCGCCAAGACGATGATGTGCTCGATACCTGGTTTAGCTCGGGTTTGTGGACGTTTAGTACGCTTGACTGGGCAGACCCGAACGCTGATCCGCGCGTACTAAAAACCTTTCACCCAACCAGCGTGTTGGTGACTGGCTTTGACATTATCTTCTTTTGGGTCGCACGCATGATCATGATGACTATGCATTTTGTGAAAAACGAAGACGGCACGCCGCAAGTACCGTTTAAGACTGTTTATGTGCATGGTCTGGTTCGTGATGGTAACGGTCAGAAAATGTCCAAATCTAAAGGTAACGTCTTAGATCCTATCGACTTGATTGATGGTATTGATCTGGAAGCGCTGGTAGAAAAACGTACCAGCAATATGATGAATCCAAAAGACGCGGCAAAAATTGAAAAGCAAACGCGTAAAGAGTTCCCAGAAGGTATCCCAGCTTACGGTACCGATGCGCTGCGCTTCACCTTTACCTCCCTTGCGAGCACTGGCCGCGATATCAACTTTGATCTCAAGCGTGTCGAGGGTTATCGTAATTTTTGTAATAAAATCTGGAACGCCAGCCGCTTTGTACTGATGAATTGTGTCGATAAACAAGGCAACGCCCAAGCGATTGACCAGACCGCCAATGCAGATGTTTGGGAATTACCAGAAAAATGGATCATGAGTCGCCTTAACTCGACCATTAGCAATATCCATCAGCATTTTGCCCAGTATCGCCTCGATATGGTCAGCCATGATATTTATGAGTTTATCTGGAATGAATACTGTGACTGGTATGTTGAGCTTGCTAAAGCCAGCCTAAATGATGACTCGGTATCAAGCGAGCGTAAAGCGCAAATCCGCTATGTGCTGCTGCATGTGCTTGAGACCGCGCTACGCTTTAGCCATCCAATCATGCCGTATTTGACCGAGCAAATCTGGCAGACGGTGGCACCGCTATTGGGTCGTAAAAACACCGACAGCATCGTCGTTGCTGACTATCCACAAACCGATACTGCCCAAATCAGTGAGCAAACTGAGGCGGATATGGCGTGGCTACAAGAGCTAATCGCTAGCGTGCGTAATATCCGTGGTGAGATGAAACTGGGTAATGCCGTACGTCTGCCAGTATTGCTACAAAATATCTCTAGCGACGAAGATGCGCGTCTGTCACGTATCAAAAACCAGTTTAAAGCGCTTGCCAAAGTTGAGAGCCTAGAGATACTGAAAGAAGGCGATGAGGTGCCATTGTCGTCATCAAGTATGATTGGGCAGCTACGTGTACTTGTGCCAATGAAAGGGTTGATTGACCCAACGGCTGAGCTGGCGCGTTTAGGTAAATCCTATGATAAGCTGAAAGGTCAAGCCGAAGGTATCTCACGTAAGCTGGGTAATGAAGGCTTTGTCAGTAAAGCACCTGCGGAAGTGGTCGATGCCGAAAAAGCGAAACTAGCTGAGTTAGAAGGGCAGTTGACGGCGATGACAGCGCAGATGGAAGAGTTAAAAGCGTTGTAGTTGCAAAGTAGGTGTAGGTATCTATATCAATTAAGAGCGCTGTCACAACTGTGATAGCGTTTATGACGTGCCTACTGATGCCGCTTGTGACAGTATCGGCGTCGTGAGCAAATCCATATTAGTCCCATTCGCTATTGGTGTTAAAGCAAAAGAATACTGTTTTCCACAGGCCATCGCTGAGTACTGGGAAAGCTATCCTGCCAAATCGTAGAGAAGAACGATTTATATTTACCTAATCGCTAAATAAGCTACGTACCGGTAGCAAAACCGTGCAAAATCAGTCTTGTACTCAGTTATTAATTTCTTTATCTTTGATAGCTTATGTAAGTAGAGCAAATCTAATAACTTAATATTTAACACTGACTGACAAACTCCCATGACCCAACCAAAAAAAGCCTTTTATTATCGACCAAAGACCAATCAGCACAATAGTCCCGCGGTGCGTTGGGCATTTTTGATATTTGGCTGGATATTTTTTGTCTTGGGAGTTATCGGTGCATTATTACCGGTGATGCCGACCGCGCCTTTTATATTACTGGCAGCAGGTTGCTGGGCACGTAGCTCACGACGTTTTCATTTTTGGCTCATTAATCACAAGTATTTTGGTAAGTTCGTTCGTGATTGGGAAGAGCGCCGTGCCGTACCGCTGTATGCCAAGTGGTTGGCGACGATTATGATGACACTATCAACGGCGATGTTATTTTATCGTTTGCCAGCCGATACGCTATGGGTAGCATGGCTCGTTACAGTGGTATGTAGTAGCGTCGCAATATATTTATTCCGTTTGCCAAATGCCTAAATATATTGAGTAAATGCTTAAAATCTTTGCCAAATACCTAAAAATAAAGCAAATAAGGTCAAAAAATAGCCAATAATTGCGCTTTGTTACACTAAAGATAAGATAAGGCTTGCGATACTGCGCTAGGCCACCTATAATACCTCCAAGCTTAAGAGCAGTTCTGCACCAAATCATTACCTCGTAGTATTAGTTATAATCCTTCGTTTTAATATTTATCGTTCAGTAGCTATTTGCAAGCGTTATCGGCCAATTAGGCCAAAAATAAATTAAATATCAGGGTTATGACTATGTCAGACGTTCAAAAAGGTACAGTTAAGTGGTTCAACGAAGCTAAAGGCTTTGGTTTCATCGCTCCAGAAAATGGCGCAGACGTTTTTGCTCATTACAGCGAAATCACTGGTTCAGGTTTCAAAACTTTGGCTGAAGGCCAAGAAGTTGAGTTCACTGTAACTCAAGGCCAAAAAGGCCCACAAGCACATAACATCGTTGCTATCTAATTTGTCTTTATAGACAATTAGAGCTAGATGAATAAAAAAACGAGCCTTAGGGTTCGTTTTTTTTCACCTATTATTTATGTTTATTGCTTTTGATAAATAAATAGTAAAGTCTTAGAACAACAATGCCGACGATTATAGTGATAATCGTCGGCATTTTTAGTTTTATTGGTGCGTAAATAGCTTTTTTACAGTGAAGCGATGCCAATATTGATCAAGCCGCCACCAACGATTAACCAAGTAAACATAATCGCCCCAAGTATCAATGGTTTGACGCCAGCTTGTTTAATGGCACTCATATGGGTGGTCAAACCAAGGGCAAACATTGCCATCGTCAATAAGACATCATCAAGCATGACCATGCTCTGCTCAAAGCTTGCCGTCATCGGTACCCAAGTATGCAATACCACCACCAAAATAAAGATAAAGGCAAACCAAGGGACTTTCACTTGTTGCACACGATTTATGAAAGACGGCTTTTCGCCATTATCACTACTGGTTTTGGTTAAGGCAAACGATAAAATCAATAAGAAAGGCGCGAGCATCATCACTCGTATCATTTTTGTGACGACCGCGGTATTGCCAACCTCGGTGCTGACGGCGTTACCAGCGACCACTACTTGTGCCACTTCATGAATGGTTGAACCGGTATATATGCCGTATTGCTGAGCGTTTAGCCAAGGTTGTAGCCAGCCAAGTTGATATAAAAATGGATAGAGCAGCATGGCAATCGTGCCAAAGACCACCACGGTGGCAACGGCAATGGTGACTTTATGCGCTTCGGCTTTGACCACGGGTTCTGCGGCAATTACCGCTGCAGCGCCACAAATACTTGCCCCTGAGCCGATCAATAAGGTCGTTTGCTTATCGACTTTAAGCCACTTTGTACCGAGCCAATAGGTAAGTAAAAACGTTGAGGTTAATACCAATGCATCAGTCATTACGGCGGGCATACCAACGCTTGCGACTTGGGTTAAAGTCAGTTTAAAACCGTAAAATATAATGGCTAGGCGCAGTATTTGACCTTTAGCAAAACCAACACCCGCACTTAATTGATCAGAAAAATTTGGATAAATCGTATTGCCAAGTACCATGCCAAGTAAAATTGCTAGCGTCAACGATGACAGACCAACAATGCGTCCATTTGACCATGTGTCTAGGCTGACATTTAACCACAAACAAAACAAGCTCCCAATCAGCACGACGATAAGTCCCATCGCATGACGATTATGCGGGAAGTAATTATTCATGGTTTGTGCCACTGCGTTCATTTCGTACGCATCCTATTTTTTATCATCTATAATCGAAATAAGCATAAGCTTATGAATAGACAGTATAAGATAAACCGATTTATAATAAAAACAGATTAATAAGATATAAACTATCGATTTTTTAGGTTAGTAAGTTGTTGTAGGCTAGATCATGTCCTAATTAGTTAAAGATAAAAGGCCGGTGAAAGAGGTGATCCAATCATGAAAAAAGTTATGCAGCTGCTACCGAGGATTACCCTTAAGCAGCTATCGGTGTTTGTCAGTATTTATCAAACTGGCAGTACCAGCCGTGCCAGTGAAGAGCTGCATTTATCGCAGTCAGCGGTCAGCAGTGCACTCACTGAGCTGGAGGCGCGGTTACAAATGCCGCTATTTGAGCGCGTCGGGCGCAGGCTTAATCAGCATCCAAACGCCCATCCTATCTATATACAGGCGCAAGCGATTTTGGGACAAGCTTTAACGCTTGAGCATTATCATAAGCATCAAGCAGGGCAGATTCATATTGGTGCTAGCACGACTATCGGTAATTATGTATTGCCGCCGCTGCTTGCCAAATTGTACGAAGCGCTACCCGATGCCCATATCGATATGTATATTGCCAATACCCAAGAAGTGGTCGGCGAGGTTGAGCAATTAAATATCGATATTGCGCTTGTAGAAGGTATGCCGCGCCCGACAGATATGAAAGTGATTGAGCAGCGCGCTTGGCGGACCGATACCTTGATGGTATTTGCTAAATCTCATAGTAAATGGCTGGCAAACATGGACTATAACCATAAAGAAAAATGCTATGAGCTCAGCGCTGAACGATTGGCAAGGCTGCCACTACTGGTACGAGAGGCGGGTTCGGGGACGCGGCAGATTATCGATGAGCAGTTATTGCAGCATCTACCGCATGCCGAGATTGTCATGGCAATTCAGCAGTCAGAAGCCATTAAGCATATGGTCAGCGCCGATATCGGTCTCGGCTGTTTATCGCAGTATGTCATTGAAGCAGAACTAGCAGCAGGGAAGTTGGTGCAGGTGAAAGTAGCAGGTATTGATCTATCGCGAACGTGGTGGCTAGTTTGGCACAAAGCGCGTCATCAAAGCCCCATTTGGCAGAGTTTTATTGATATTTTGACAGAAGATTGATTTTAGTAGTAAACATAGAGGTATTGGATAGAGTCTCTACTATTTTGATGGATAATAAAAAAGCGCACTGTCATACAGTGCGCTTTTGTTAATGAGATTTTTTAATAATTTTAAATAACTTCGGAACGATGCTTAGTCTGTTCTTAGGCTTATTTATTAACGGGTTTATCGAGTCGCACCACTAAGCTGTCGCATGGGACGTTTGGCAAGATATTATCTGCCGTCGCGCCACTAAGCCAAGCCGAGATACCGTGGCGCTCATGCCGACCGATGACCAATAAATCAACGTCATGCTTATGGCAATAATTGACGATACCCTCACTGTTAGAGATAGCGGTTGTTACTTCAGAGTTGACCGCGTGCAAGTCATTACGCTCCAAAAACTGAGCCAGTTTGGCGCGCGCTTCTTGGCAGCGTTCATCATCGATTTCATCGTATAAGCTTGAGGCAGGCACCAGCTCATAGCCAAAGCCGACCATGGTATCTTTGACGATATGTAATACCGATAATTTGGCGTTCGGACGATTCTCGACGATACGTTTGGCCTTTTGGGCGACCACATCAGCGTCGGACATCAAGTCGGTGACCAATAAAATATGTTCGTAACTCATGAGCTGCTCCTTTTGACAGATGATTTCAACTATAGCACTACTACTGACTGCTGTTAAGTAGGCTTTGTTAAATCCACACTATCTTTATGATTTATTGTTGAAGCGTTATTATTTTTCTCCTAGCGCTATCTTGACTTATCAAGCCCTAAGCCCCATCTAGTTTCGTTAGGCAAATCCTTTTTAGCTGATAACTGCCATTCTATTTAAAGATTACCTATATTTTTATAACACTACTATTTTTATAACTTTTACAACGCTATTAATTTTAGACCAATCAATTTTATAAATATAAACCTTTCCATTTTTGATTGTTTATCCTGAGATGCTTTATCAGTTAACGGCCACATGAGCGCTTAACGAAGAAGCTATCAGGTTACTCTATAAGGACAACTATGACTGACACGCCATTTACCGCTGATTTAACCCTACATCCAGCGTTTGAGCTGCTTGAGCACCGTCATATCGATGCATTGTCGATGGACGTATTGATAAGCCAGCACGTCAAGACAGGCGCCATGCATTACCATTTGGCGCATCCAAGCGATGAGAATGCCTTTTTGGTCGGCTTTCGTACTCAGCCGATGGACTCAAAAGGTGAGGCGCATATTTTAGAGCACGTGGCTTTGTGTGGCTCTGAAAAGTTCCCTGTCCGCGACCCGTTCTTTTCGATGATTAAACGTTCATTAAACACCTTTATGAATGCCATGACCGCCGCCGATTGGACGGCGTATCCGTACGCGACCCAAAATAAAAACGATTATTTTAACTTGCTAGCCGTTTATCTTGATGCGTCGTTTTTCCCCAATATTCATCCGCTGGATTTTGCCCAAGAAGGCATCCGCGTTGAGTTAGACGAAAACGATAAACCGCAGTTTAAAGGTATCGTCTTTAATGAGATGAAAGGCGCAATGAGCGGCGAGATTGACCAGCTTTATCATACGGTCGCCCATCATTTGTTCCCAACGACGACCTATCATTATAATTCGGGCGGCGATCCTGCTGATATTCCTGATTTGACCCATCATGAGCTGGTTGAATTTCATCAGAGCCATTATCATCCGTCAAACAGCGTGATCATGAGCTTTGGTAATATTCCGGTTGCCCAAACGCAAGCAAAAATTCATGACGATGCCTTGATTCAGTTTGAAGCGGGTAAAAAACACGTTTCGCGTCCAGAAAAACGTCTGTCTGCACCGATTAGCGCGGTTGATACTTATACTGCTGATGAAGCTGGTCCAGACCAAACGCATCATGTGGTGGCGTGGTTATTGCCATCGATTACCGATCCCAAGCAGCGTTTGGCACTGCGTCTATTAGAAGGCGTGTTGGTTGAGCATGCAGGCTCGCCACTGCGCGCGTATTTGGACAGCCATCCACTCGGTAAAGCGCCGAGTCCGCTATTGGGTCTCGATGACAGTCATTATGAAATGGTATTCTATACCGGTCTACGCGGTTCAAACCCTGAGCATGCCGAAGCGGTAGAGCAGGGCATTCTTGATTTACTTAAAGAGGTGGCGAGCAATCCGATTGATGATGAAACCATCGAAACCATTTTGCACCAAATCGAGATTGATCAGCGCCATATCGGCGGTGATAGCATGCCGTATGGTTTAAACCTTATGTTAGAGGGCTTTAGCACGGCGATTCATGATGGCAACCCTATCGATGTGTGGGAAGTTGATGAGCACTTGCAATGGCTACGTGAGCAAGTAAAAGATGCACAGTGGTTACCGAATTTAATAAAGACCCATTTGCTCGATAATCAGCATCGTGTCCGTGTCACGTTGACGCCTGATAGCGAAAAAACTGCCCGTTTGGCAGCCGCTGAGCAAACCCGTCTTGATACCATTGCGATGGATTTGACCGCTGATGATAAAGCTATCCTAAAACAGCAAGCGCTTGATTTGGCAGCGCGCCAAGCTGCGCCTGATGATTTAAGCTTATTGCCAAAAGTTGGTCTAGAAGACGTGCCAACCGATATCAGCTTTAAACAAGGCACGCAAAAACAAGTAAATTTAAGCGGGCAAGACAGCACCTTATTTGAATATGAAGCCGGTAGCAATGGCTTGTATTATTACCAAGTGATAGTGCCATTGACCGATGCGATTGGTAATCAAGATACCAGCGAGCTACCGGTTAATGAAGTCATCAATCATCCGCTATTGCCGATCTATTTAAGCTTATTGTCAGAACTGGGCACGGACTCGCTAAGCGCTCATGAAATGCAGGCCAAGCAAGCGGCGCATTCATCAGGAGTGACGGCGCGTATCAGCCAGCGTACCAATATCGATGATAGCCAAGCGATTAGCAGCTACTTCGTCGTCGCTACACGCGCGCTAAATCGTAAGCCTGAAGCCATTGATTTGCTTAAAGAAGTCATGGAGCACAGCGTCTTTAGCGAGCATAACCGTATTAAAGAGATTTTGCAGCAGCGCGCAGCTGGTTGGCAATCAAACCTTGCCGGTTCTGGGCATTCGTATGCTATGCAAACCGCCAGTCGCGGCATGAGCCGTCAAGCGCAGTTAGAATATGTGCGTAGCGGGCTGCCAGCATTGAACGCGCTAAAAGACTTCTTAACCCACGCCAGTAGTGACGATAGGCAGTGGGATAAATTGGCAAGCAGTTTGATGGATTTACATCAGCGTATAATAAGTTTGCCGAAACACGCCGTCATTATCTGTGAAGCCGAGCAAACTGAACGTTTAAGTAATTTAATTGTTGAGAGCTGGAAAAACAGTAAAGCGTCACAAATTGCGGAAAAATTAAGCAATACTGAAACGGCTATTGAAGCGAGCATTCCAAGTGAGTTTGCAGATTTACAATTAGACTCGGCGCTCAATGGTAAGAATGATGGCGCTCAATTAGAAGAGGTTACTGCTGACGATTTGGCGTGGCTAGTGCCGACCAACGTTTATCATAATGCCAGCGCTTATACTGTACCAGCCGCCGACCATCCTGATACGGCAGCCTTAATGGTGTTAGCGCCGTATCTGCGCAATGGTTACTTGCATAGTGCCATTCGTGAGCGCGGCGGTGCTTATGGCGGCGGTGCAGGTTACGATGCCAATGCTTGTGCCTTTAAGTTCTTTAGCTATCGCGATCCGCAGTGTGCTGAAACTTTTGCCCATTTTGATGCCAGTATCGAATGGCTATTAAACGAGCCGCAAACCGATGAGCAATTAGAAGAAGCTATCTTGGGTATTATCTCAGGCATGGATAAACCAGGCTCTCCAGCAGGGGAGGCGGTAAAAGCCTGCTTTGCCAATCTGCATCATCGCGGCGTCGACTGGCAGCGTAAAATGCGCGCGGCGATATTATCTGTGACGGTTGCTGACTTGCAGCGCGTCGCTAAGCAATATCTGCAAGGACAAAAACACGTGCGTGCCGTATTAGCACCCTATGATAAAGAAGAAGCCGTAAAAGAGTTAGGTTTTAACGTTTGTAAAATTAAAAGCTAGTTGTTAATTTAGCGCAAAAACAGTCATCGCAAATCATTGACTGTATAAAAAACCGCCGCTCTCAGTGTTTGTATTGAAAGCGGCGGTTTTTATTGCCAGTAAGTATTTTAAAAAGCTGTATTAATAACGCTTAATCGCTTGGTCTTTGCCAATCAAATCTTGATGAATAGGAAAGTCGTTATGGTCGTCAAACTCCTTGCGGTCGGCAAAGTAGCTTTTTAAGGTACGGCGTACGGCTTCAAAGGCAAGCTTATCCCACGGGATGTCTTCTTCAGCAAATAACGCGCAGTCCAGACTTTCAGAGCCAATACCGTAAGCGCCGTCTTTTAACTCGGTGATATAAATGCTATAGATTTGCCCGATATCGGGGATATCATATAAGCAATATAAATGCGGGTTGATAACCACTGCTTCCGCCTCTTCAAAGCTTTCACGCGCCGCGCCTTCTGCCATGGTTTCGCCGTTTTCCATAAAGCCTGCAGGCAGCGTCCATAAGCCATATTGCGGCTCAATTGCACGGCGGCATAGCAGCACTCTGTTTTTGTGCACGACCAGTGAGCCACAAATCACTTTTGGATTTTCGTAGTGAATATAATTGCAGTTTGGACATACCAAACGCGGCATATTATCGGTGGCTGGTATTTTGCGTTCTGCTTCATGGCCGCATTGTAGACAATAGCGCATATCAACTGCCTTATATAAGATAAACGAAAGATGGAAAAAAGGTTATCGATGTTGTAAGAATTGTAATTCTTATGTTATGACGTTCGCTTGTCAGCTGGCATCATAGCTATGATGCCTAAGATAACACAAATTTCCATCGCACTGGCCGTGATAATAAAAAGCACACATTTTTGCTAAACTGATGGTAGCTAGGCTTACGTTTATGAAATAAGGCTTTTGAAGCGTCATTGTCAGCGCTGCGATTACGCATCAGTCCAGTCACATAAAGTATATGCAGCCGCTTTTAGATTGCGTTAGTCTAGACTAGACTGATGTTAAATAATAAATGATGGCTGTATATTGAAGGGTGGATTCACCAATAACGCGGATAATGGCGGCCGCGACCGATATTGTTATAAATCAGCGCCACTGCGACCAAGGCAAGCGCACCGATTAGCGTAGGGGTGACTAAAAAATGCCAGTTGACGCCGCCGAGCATGACGATTAGTGGATTAGAGCCTGCGGGTGGATGCGGCACGCGCAGCAATAGCATCAGCGCAATCGCTGTACCGACCGCCAGCGACAAGCTCCACCACTCGATACCAAACAAGGTCAAGAACGATAGACCCGTAAAAGTGGTGATAAGATGACCGCCAACGATGTTTCTAGGCTGAGCAAATGGACTCTCTGGATACGCAAAAATAAGCAAACAGCTGGCACCAAATGAGCCCAAAATCATGGCGACATTTTGCCAGCTGCCCAGTAGCGCCAGTATGGCGGTGGCGAAAGTACCGCCAACCCAAGCAAGGGCAATGATAATTAATGGCAATCTTTGCGGGCAATCATCGGTTTTGCCCTGCATTTTATTTAATGAAAAAATCTTATCCACAAATATTTCCTAAAAACATGTAATCTTAAAGTGCTTACTTGCGTAATCAGCATCTTATTTAATGGCTATTTAATGGTTATTTATGTTTAACGGCATTGATGCTTGATACTGATAAAAACATAGGGCAATAATAATGTTACTCCCCCCGCAGTCTGTCCATTTCGATGAATTTTCCGTCGCTGTGCCAGACTTTATTCGTTATCCCACTATTAGAAAACTTGCGGAACGCGTGCAGCATGAGACCTTAAATGCGGTCACCAATCCTGCGTTATACCACAGCTCTCATACTTCTCTTAGCGAGCGTATTTTAGAGAGCCTGTATCAGACACCGATTGCTGATGCCTCGGTGTTGGTTGCCATTACTCATGAGCGCCATCCCAAGCTGCTACTGACGCGCCGCGCTGCTCATATGAACAGTCATGCCGGCGAAGTCTCTTGCGTAGGCGGTAAACATGACGCCAGCGATGGTAATAATGTCATCACCGCATTGCGTGAAGCCTGCGAAGAGACCGCGCTGCCACCCAATAAAGTCCAGCTACTTGGTCAATTACCGATTCAAACCTCTAAAAGTGGCATGAGTGTGCGTCCCATTGTGGCGCTAATTGCGCCAGATTTACTGTTAGTGCCGGAGCTTGATGAAATCTCGCGTATCTTTTGGGCAGATTTTGAAACCTTGTTGACGCAGCCTACCGTTGAGTATGCGATAGAGTATACGATGCAAGATCAGACCGCGACCATCCTCACGCCAAGCTGGCAAGTGGATGGCGAAACAATATGGGGTCTGACAGGACGCGTCATCGCCAGCTTGCTAGAGACGGGGTTTGATCGGCAGCTTGAGTGGTATTACCGCATTCAAGATACGCGTAATTAATACGTCAGTCGCTTGCGGTGATTTATTGAATCGTCTACAGTAAAACCATTTTCTAATCAAACCAAGCGCGTCTTTTGCGGATTTATTATAGTTATTGTAGAGGCGGTTGATAATGGCTTGATATATTCTATTTACTACTAATAATATTCGACTTATGCCCTCTGGTTATGGTTATAGATTTGCATAATATTATTCGTTATTGGTTTTATCTAATACTGAGTGATTATTCTTCTTAGAGTATCTGTAATTAGCACAAGTTATTTATAATAATCGTCATTTTTCTTTAACCACCAATTCATATTATCTTGGCGTTTAGAACGGAAGGCTTCTAATTTTTCAGCCACACTTTGATTGTGTTGGCGTGCCGTATCGAGCGCAAAGAGAATCGGCACTGACGATAAGACGCCAAAGCGGATTTTTGATTTTGGCAAATCCAGCCCATCGCCGATATCATCGCCGACCAAAGTACGGGTCACGCTAGCATTGACCATCTCAACGAAACGCCCCCGTCGATTGTCTTCGCCCATCAGCTGACGCGGTAAATCGTGCAGGGCTTTTGCCAGTGGCTGACCCATTTTAAAATCAAGTTGCTGAACTGATAAATAGGTATAAAGCCATTCCCAACAAGCGGCTTCGTCCTTCGGTAAGCGCTGTAAATCAACGCCCATCCAATAGCTGGCAAGATTCCATAGATGTAAGATACCTTCGGCTTCCTCGCCGCTGATACGGGCACCAAGCAGCCGTAGCCCACGCATAATCAATAATGAAAACTGCAAATGGGTAGCAATCATATCGGTTTGATTGATAGGAATACCCCAATAGTCGGTGTTCCAGCTGCCATCTACATTGTGGTGTTGGTCGGCATCGGGTATGACACCTTTAGCGGCATTGCCTTTACCTCTGAGCAAGTTTTGCCGCACCGTCGTGTGAATTTGCCGCACCTTGATAGACTGCCGCCAGCCTTCTGAGCCAATTGCCAATACCTGCTTAATCGGTTGACGGTTATTATAAGAGCTAGAATTTAGTTGTGGGTGTTCAGAGACGGCTAGAATATAGGCATAAGTACGCATCAAGCGCGGTAGGGCGTCGTGCATTAAGGCGCCCGTTTGAATGAGCGGCAGGGAGAGGGCGGGAATACTATAGCCGGCCATTAGCGCGACATTGCGCAATAGCCAAATGAGCATCAGCGGATAACGTCGATAAGCAACTGCGCCGATTTGTGCAAGCTTGGGGTCAAACCAAGCAGGATGGCTGCTAAATTGCTCGGTTAAGGTATTAAATGCAGGGTTGCTTAGAAGGGTAGCATCGAAGCTGCTGCCATTTCTATCGCTACTATTACTATCGCCACCATTACTATCGCTTAAGATAAATTGCTGTAAAGGCTTGGTAAAACGAATACCGTCAGCGGCCAACGCATCGGCTAGTGGATCGCCAATATCGTAGCCGGCAACCATTTCCTGCAATAACTCTTGCGAGATAACAAAGTCTTTTGGCAATAAATAACGCTTAATGCGCTTTAAGACTTGTAGGTCGCTATGGTCGTCAATCGCCGTCGTGCGTCCATGGCGCTGGTAAGCATGAATTGCCGGGTTAGGGTCAGCTTTTTGCCGAGCGCTGGCGCTATTGGCTTTGGCATTTTCTTTAGCGATATCGATGGGACCCATATGATTAGCTACTTTATATCGTCTGCTTTTATCCACTCATCTTAAGCGCATTAAGCGACTTATTTAGCGTGATAGCTATAAGTCGCTCACGCTTAATGAGTGCTTAAGAATGATGGGTTAAGTCCACCGAGGTATTGCTGACCTCTTCTTTTAAGGTGGCTTTTAACATCAAGTAACCTGCGATACCAGATACGATTGAACCCATAATGATACCTAAGCGCTCGTCAAATAATGGTGTCGCGCCGCCAAAGGCCAGACCACCGATAAATAAACTCATGGTAAAGCCAACGCCGCAAAGTAACGCTGCGCCGTAAATTTGCTTAAAGTTCATGCCCTTTGGCATAGTAGAAATACCCAGTTTGAAAATCAACCAGCACATCAGCATGACGCCTACTTGCTTACCGATAAACAGTCCGGCGGCAATACCCAATGGCACGGAATGAAATAGCTCTGCAAAGCCTGCGCCCTTGAGCGATATACCTGAGTTGGCAAAGGCAAATAATGGCAGAATCCCGTAAGATACTGTGTTTTGTAAGTCGTGCTCAAGCTCTTCAAGTGGAGAGTGTTCAGGGTCAGTACGGTCAAATAACGGAATGAATAACGCGAGTACCACCCCAGCTAAGGTCGCGTGAACGCCAGACTTGAGCACGGCAATCCACATAATCACCCCGATTAATATGTAAGGGGTAATGCTGGTGACGTTACGGCGATTGAGTAGATATAAGAACGGTAAACACAAAGCGGCGATAGCCAATGAACCAAGTGATAAGTCGCTGGTATAAAATAAAGCGATGATTAAAATAGCACCAATATCATCAAAAATAGCGATGGATACCAAAAAGACTTTGAGTGAGTTTGGTACACGATTGCCAAGTAGGCTTAAAATACCAAGGGCAAAGGCAATGTCGGTCGCCGCCGGAATTGCCCAACCTTTCCAAAACTCAGGCTCATTATAGTTAAAAAGCAAGTAGACAATAGCAGGCATAATCATGCCGCCCAATGCCGCGCCAGCTGGTAAGATAATTTGTTTGACGTTAGAGAGCTCGCCGATGAGTACTTCACGCTTGAGCTCAAGACCGACTAAGAAAAAGAACACTGCCATCAGACCATCGTTGATCCAATGATGGGCGTCTTTTGCAATCTCAAAGCCACCGATTTGAATGGCAACGGGCGCGTGAATAAAAGACTCATACCAAGTGCTAAGAGAGGTGTTGGCAATAATCATTGCCGCGATAGCTGCCAGCGCTAAGACAATGCCGCCTGACGCTTCGAGGTTGAAAAATGCTCTGATTCTTTGTATTGCCATATTATCCTCATTGACTCAATAAAACGTGCTAAATCATTCAAAAACTTCAAATTTCTAAATTGTTCTGGCCTGCTTTCTTGCTTTGGCTTGCTCAAATCCATTTCGCCTAAACATAAACCCTCATCATTCATGCTGCCCTTATCATTAAAAATGACGCAGCAGACCGATGGCTCTAGTTTCTCACAATCTTATTCATATAAACAATTAAATACGTTAACGGTTTTATGCGGTTTTTTTAAACAGGCGAAGCCTACCAAAAGGCGTACTGATCAAGCCGAGAATATAACAAATCTAGCAGACTTTGCTAGGTTTTTGGTTTTTTTTACGGTTTTATCTTTATAATGAGCGCCTTTACACAAATTTTAACGTTGCGTTTGCTTTTTTATACCCCAAATTTTCAAGGTTAGTGTCATGGACATATCACTCTCTATCGAGATTATTTTAATGCTGGCGGCGGTTGCGGCGCTGGCAGGTTTTATCGATGCTATCGCGGGCGGTGGCGGTTTATTGACCATTCCTGCCATGCTGCTTGCCAATATCCCGCCCGTGCTAACCTTGGGCACCAATAAGTTGCAAGCGGCATCAGGTGCGCTCGCGGCGTCTATTACCATGATTAAAAAAGGTGTTATCAAGCCTAAAAGTATCAAATTTGCGATCATCGCCGCTTTTCTTGGTTCTGTGCTTGGTACGATTGCCGTGCAGTTATCGCCGCCTGATTTGTTAGAAAAACTGATTCCGTTTTTGATTGGGGCGATTGGTATTTATACTTTATTTGCCCCGAGGTTGGGTGAAGTGGAAGCCGCACCGCGCATCTCAGAAAGCACGTGGCAAAAGGTAGTGGCGCCTTTGATAGGGTTTTATGATGGTTATATCGGACCGGGTACGGGGATGTTTTTTGCTTTAGGAAATGTGGCGCTGCGTGGTCGCCAAATTATTGAAGCAACGGGCGCAGCAAAGGTGCTAAATTTATCTACCAATATTGGCTCGCTTATTTTCTTTATCTTGGGCGGTAATGTGCTGTGGAAAGTGGGACTGGCAATGATGGTTGGGCAGACGATTGGCGCTTATTTTGGCTCGCATATGGTCGTTAAAGGCGGCAGTAAACTTATTCGTCCGATGATTGTGTTGGTTTGTTTGGCAATGCTAACCAAATATGTGCTTGGTTAACGATAGTTATTTTGAGGTTAAGATAGTCTTTATAAGTTAAAAAAGCTTTATTCCAGCAGTATCGTCACGGTCTTAAGTTATTTCGTCTATATATCAATTTCCAAACCCTTACTCAAGACAGAAAAAAACCTCAGTCCACATTTGGCTGAGGTTTTTATTATGCATTTTTATAAGTGACTAATTGATATTACCCGCCAGCCATGCTTGACCTAACCACGTTTAATATCGTCGTATTCACTGCCCATAATGCCATCGCTAAAGACTTCAGAGAATTCGCGCTCGCTGTTTTCATCGATATGACCATCGAATACGTCTTTTGTACCCGCATCAGGGTCGTTATAAATTGCCAAATCCATCTTGCCTTCTGACTTTGCGACGATAGCGGTCACAGCGGCATCGCCACTGACGTTGACGGCGGTACGTAACATATCAAGGATACGGTCAACCCCTAAGATAAGACCAATGCCTTCAATCGGTAAGCCTACTTGCGCAAATACCATCGATAGCATGATTAAACCAACGCCAGGAACGCCTGCCGTACCGACAGAGGCGAGCACGGACATCAGAATAACGACTAGATAGTCGGTCACACCCAAATCAATACCGTAAATATTGGCAATAAAAATGGTCGCGGTTCCCTGCATGATGGCGGTGCCATCCATGTTGATGGTCGCACCAAATGGTACCGTGAACGAGGCAACAGAGTTATTGACCCCCATGCGTTTGGTAACGGTACGCAAGGTAATCGGAATCGTCGCATTTGAGCTTGAGGTACTAAACGCAAAAATCTGTACTTCGCGCATTTTTGTTAAAAAGGTTCGCACCGAGAGGCCTGAAGCCAGCTTCAGAACAATCATCATGGTCACAAAGAAATGAAAAGCAAGCGAGCCAATCAATACCGCAACGTAACCAAGCAGCGACCAGATAAGGTCTAAGCCAAGCTCTGACATGGCTTTTGCTAATAGCGCAAACACACCATAAGGGGCGAGGTTCATAATGATGGTCACCATTTTTAAGATGACTTCGTTAATAAGCTCCAAGCTTTGCACCAAGCCTTTGGCAGGCTTACCAACCATCAAGATACTGATACCGATTAAGATAGCAAAGAAAATAATCGATAACATATCGCCATTTGCCATCGCGCTGATGGGGTTAGATGGGATAATATTGGAGAATACATCGAGCAGAGGCGGTGCTGACTGCGCTTCAAATGCCGCTTCCGTCTCGATATCCATGCCTTTACCGATGCCAAACAGCACGCCAAGACCAATCGCCGTCGCAATAGCCAGCGCTGTTGTCATCATATAGATAAAAAAGGTCTTGGTGCCGATACGACCAAGCAAGCGAATATCACCGATGCCGCAAACCCCACAAATAAGCGAAATCAGTACCAAAGGCACAACCAGCATTTTTAGCGAGTTAACAAACAACTTACCGATAATGGCAAATAAGCCATTGGTCACATAGTCACTAACAAAGCTGCCTTCGGTATTTAATCCTGAGTAGTTGATAAATAAACCCAGTATGATACCCAGCACCATGGCAACAATAATCTTGCCCGTTAATCCCATATTCTTCCACATAACTACTGTCCTTGGTTGCCGTAACGCGCAGCCATAAATACGCTACCTAGTATATAAGTATCGTTTTTATGCCTATTTTCGTTACGTCTAAAAGTTTGTTATCTGTCTCTGAAGTCAGATTTTGGGGACAATATAAAAGAATTGTTGGGGTAACTGCAAGAAATATTTATGACTAAAACAGGGTAAGAGAATAAACGCACGGTATTTTAATTTTATTTATCAGCAAAAATTTTTAGATTAAATTGAATGATATAAGCAATTTTTGAGTCAATTTATTGGTAGTAGTTGGGGTATAAACAAAAAAGCGAGACCATTCATATTGAATAATCTCACTTAAGAACGAACCGATTATGAGCAAAGGTTGGTCTTAGCAGTTTTATATCGTGACCGTTTAAAACCGCAATGACTTCACACCTTTTTATATCTTGTCATTTTCGTCACGACGTAGACCATCTTGCCATTCAGCATGATTGTCAGATTTTTCTACGCCGTTTTCTATCTCATTCTGTGTTTTGTCAGCATGCGAGTCCGTTTTATGCAGGCTATGGTTATAGCTCATACGCTCGCTCAGATGGGTTTCTGCATCACGGCGCCGCGGATCAAGCGCTTCTGCATCAGGATTTGTATCCTTAAAGTCGGCTTGTTCTTGCACTTCTTCGACCGTGTCTTGCTCACTGACCATTTTGACATCACCATCGCTTTCATAGCCGTGGTCAGGGTTGTCATCGCCCGTTGATTCTTGCTTATCGGCTATGACCGCATCAGCTGTCTGCGCAGAATCATCTGTCGCAACGCCGTTACTTGCTTGTGCTTGGTTTTTTAACTGCGCATAGTCGGTGAGTTTATGTACCGCATTATCTAAACTGTGCGGATTATCGCGAGGTTGCGCTTCAGCTAAATGCTTATCAAAGACATCGGTTAATAAGGAATCAAAACGTATGGCATTATAGCGAATCAGCTGCTCCGCCTCTGCTTCGGTAATATCGCCATTTTGGCTGGCATAAACCACATGATCCTCAAAAGTCAGACCCTCGAAATGGTCTTTATGCTCCGCCTTTTTAAATTTCTGCCATAAAGGCTCTACTTCGAGCAAGGTTTGATAGGCGTTTTCCATACGCCCCATGACATCATCAGGTTCGGTGTTGTAATACACCATGGTTTTAAGGTAATCACGGAATGGATTGGCTTCAAAGTCATCCATAAAGGTATCGCCCAATTTGCGTTTGAGCTCATCACTCACTGGGGCAAAGATACGCCCACTTGGGAAGGTGACAAAGCTGACCAAGCTTGCTGCCATGCGATTTGGGAAGTTGGCAAACAAAGACAAGAACGCTTCTTGAATAGTATAAAGGCTATTTTTTAGCGCCACTTCTGCATGTAAGCGCTCGGCTTCTGACTTAGAACCGTATTCGTAAAATTGCAAAATAGCTGTACAGATAAATAGATGGGCGTGAATATCTGCTAAGCGGCCAGAGAGCATCTCTTTACGTTTTAAATCACCAGCGAGTAGACCTAACGCCATATCAGCGGTCAGGGCAAATCCTGCGCTCAAACGATTGATGTCTTTATAATAAGGGCGGGTAAAGCTATCGGCAAAGTTTGGCGCATGACTGCTACCACCGACATAACCTGCGACAAAGGCTTTGGCGCCGCGATTAAAGGTATAGCCCAAATGTTTAAAGAATAAGTTATCGAACTCTTTAAGCGCGTTTTCTTTATCGTCACTTTGCAGCAGTTGTAGCTCATCAAATAGATAAGGGTGGCAACGCATCGCCCCTTGACCAAAAATCATCAACGAGCGCGTTAAAATATTGGCGCCTTCAACGGTGATAGAAACAGGGATGGCTTGATAAGGAATTGCTAAAAAGTTGCGCGGGCCCATTTGTACGGCGCGACCACCGACGACATCCATGCCGTCGTTAATGACGTCACGCATGGTTTCAGTCGCATAGTATTTTGCCATTGCCGTCATGACCGATGGCGTGCCACCTTGGTTTAGACCACAGGTAACCAGATGACGAAACGCTTCAAGCATGTAAGTGTTACTTGCCATGCTGCTGGTCACGTCCTGAATGCCTTCAAATTTACCAATCGAGATTTTGAATTGCTCGCGAACTTTTGCAAACGCCCCAACGGTCAAATAGGCAACTTCACTGGCCGACGTTGACAGCGCTGGCAAGGAAATGCCGCGGCCAACGCCCAAGCATTCCATCAGCATCCGCCAGCCGCGACCAGCATTTTCGACGCCGCCGATAATATAATCGAGCGGAATAAAGACGTCAGTGCCATCTACCGTACCATTCATAAATGGCGAGCCAACTGGATTATGTCGCGGTCCGGTGATGACGCCTTCGTGACTGGCAGGCACCAATGCACAGGTAATACCGTAATCGGTCTTTTTAGGGTCACCAAGCAGACCTTCTGGGTCATACATTTTAAAGGCTAAGCCAACGACGGTAGCAATAGGTGCTAAGGTAATCCAACGCTTAGAAAAATTCATGCGCAGACCAAGCACTTGCTCGCCTTTATGCATACCATAGCAAACCACGCCCGTATCAGGAATTGCGCCAGCGTCAGAACCCGCCTCAGGGCCGGTCAAACCAAAACAGGGGATTTCATCGCCTTTGGCAAGGCCCGGTAGCCAGCGTTGCTTTTGCGCATCGGTGCCATAATGCATCAAAAGCTCACCAGGGCCAAGTGAGTTTGGCACCATACAGCTGACAGCAGCGGTCGGTGAGCGCGAGGCAATCTTACTCATCACGCGGCTTTGCGCATACGAGCTAAACTCCAGTCCGCCATATTCTTTTGGAATGATTAAGCCCAAAAAGCCATTGTCTTTGATAAAGCGCCACGCTTCTGGTGACAACTCTTTATCTTCATGGTGAATTTTCCACTCATCAAGCATCGCGCACAGCACTTCGACTTCATTATCGATAAAGCTTTGTTCTTCTTCTGACAATTCAGGGTACGGGTATTTAGCGAAGGTATCCCAATTCGGCGCGCCCATAAATAGCTCTTTTTCCCACCAACTGGTACCAGCATCGAGCGCTTCACGTTCGGTATCACTCATGCTTGGCATGGCGCCGCCTAAAGCTTTATAAACGGGCTTAGTAATCAATGACTGACGCAGCGGAGTGAGCAGCAGCACTAAGCACAGTAATGCAATCGGTATGCCTAAGATGAGCGACCATGGACTGATAAAGGCGGTGACGAGGACGGTAACAAGGGCGACGATACTACCGGTGACACGCGATAAGGATAATAAAAAGATGGCCAAGACCATGGCTAACTGAATGAGGATTGCCAAAATAAAAAAGCCAATGGCCATGACTGTCTCCTTGCTAACGCCGCATACACCAGCGTAAAATTTAAGTGAATAAAAAAATGCAATAATGTGACTTATTATTTTAATTTTTCATTATAGCTGGGCTTAGAACAAGCTCATTTATGCTACAAATTGAATATCTGTGTTGGACTTTATTTAAAACTTAAGCTTGTTGATATCTACTATATAAAAGCTCACAGAGCAAAAATAAAGTAAGCTACCAATATGAAACAGTTGTTTATAACTATCAAGAGCCAAAATGCTACGCTATGTCGAAAATATGTATCAAGCGTCAGACAGAAGTTGCTAGCTAAAAGGTCTCAGGCAAAAGGCGCTAGGCTTTTCTCAGCGTACGAGAGCGTTTCATTGCGCCCGACGATGATATGGTCAATTAAAGACAAATCTATTAAGTCGCAGGCTTTTTTTAGCTCATAAGTGAGTAGGTTATCGGCTGTTGAGGGGGTAGCGTCAGTATGTGGATGATTATGAGCAACGATAAGCTGGCTGGCAGCGTGGCTCAACGCATGGCGTAACACATGTTTGATGCAAACCGAACAAGAGGAAATCCCGCCAGTAAATAGTATCTCAAAATTGATGAGGTTTAATGCATTATCCAAACACAGCACGGCGAAAACTTCACGAGACTCACCGCGCAGTTGGGTGCTGATATAGTCTTTGACCATTTGCGAGCGCCCAAGTGCATGACCAGTTTTAAGCTGACTGTCCAAATAGCGCCTGCCCATCTCAAGCGATGCTAGAATCTGCGCGTACTTAGCGGGACCGATACCGTGACAAGCAAGCACCGTCTCTTTTGGGGCAGCCAACAGCTCAGCTAGGCTGCCAAACTGCTCTATCAAGTGACGGGCAAGCTCAATGGCCGATTGCGACTGGGTGCCTGTGCGCAAAAATATCGCTAATATCTCGGCATCAGATAAGTGAGCGGCGCCAAATTTCAGCAGTTTTTCCCGCGGTCTATCATCTTCGTGCCAGTCTTTAATTGCCATTGTTACTCCTTAATAAAGGATGGATGCCAGATAACTGAGATAAATCTACAAAACTTCCCCTAACTTATCGCATAATTGTTACTATAAGCGCAATTTTTATCTTTCATTTTTTTATTGATGCCATGCTTATGTCAAATATTGTGCTTGCTATCACTGGCGGTATCGCCGCCTATAAATCTGCTATTTTTGCCCGTCTTTTAGTCAAGGCGGGCTTTGATGTGCGCGTCATTATGACCACAGGCGCGCAAGCCTTTATCACGCCGCTGACCTTGCAGGCTTTGACGGGTAATGAGGTGCATATTTCATTACTTGATGAGCAAGCAGAAGCGGGTATGGGTCATATTGAGCTTGCTAAATGGGCAGACTTGATTGTCATTGCGCCTGCTTCTGCCAATACCTTAGCGCGGCTGGCGATGGGTATGGCAGATGATTTATTGACTACGGTCTGCTTGGCAACGACTGCGCCGGTTATCATTGCGCCAGCGATGAATCAGCAAATGTGGGCGCACCCAGCGGTGAATCTCAATGTGCAAACCCTGCGTGATATGAATTATCAAATTATTGCACCTGCCAGCGGCGAGCAGGCATGCGGTGACGTCGGAGCAGGGCGCTTGCCTGAGCCTGAGGATTTATTAGCGGAAGTGCAATTATTTACGGCTATGCAAACCACGCCACAGTTATTGGCAGGTAAACGCGTGGTAATTACCGCAGGGCCGACCGTAGAAGGTATCGATCCGGTGCGCTATTTGTCCAATCACTCTACTGGCAAAATGGGTTTTGCTTTAGCCCGTGCTTGCGTGGCCGCTGGCGCCGACGTGATTTTGATTGCTGGTGGCAAAGTTGCCTTGCCAACACCACTTAATGTCACGCGCATCGATGTGTTATCAGCGCAAGATATGTTGAAAGCCGCACAGCAATGCGTTGATGGCACGCATAGTGCGCTACAGTATTTGCCTGAAGACGCTGATGAGCATCCTCATGAACATAGCCATGACCATTCTCATCATCACGATGACTGTAATTGCGGTGAAGAGCATCAACATGAACATGCTGAAAATGAGAGTGCGGGTATAAAGGTTGCTGATATTTTTATCGCCACTGCTGCCGTCGCCGATTATCGTACCCTCGAGGCCGCACCGCAAAAAATTAAAAAAACCCAAGATGCCATGACGCTAAACTTGGTTAAAAACCCTGATATTTTAGCGACGATTTCTCTTGCCCATCCGGAGCTGTTTGTCGTTGGTTTTGCGGCAGAAACACAAGATGTGGAGCACTATGCACGTGGCAAGCTAGTATCTAAAGATTTGGATTTGATCGCTTGTAATGACGTCTCACGTGCAGATATTGGTTTTGCCAGTGACGATAATGCCATGCAAGTGTTTTTCTCCGAGCGTTATGAACACGATAATGTGATTCTTGAAAAGGCAAGTAAAGATGAGATTGCTGAGCAGTTGGCGACCATTATTGGTGAGACGATTTGGCAACGTCATCAAGCATAATTAATCATAAGAAACGGTCTAGTAATGCTGGTTGCGCTGTTGTCAATGTCAGTCGCCGATATCTATCATCACTATCGTTATTAGGTTATAAGTTTCTATGACTCATATGACGAATATGATGGATAGCGATAGTACCCAGACGTTATTGCTACTGGCAATTTTTGCCTTAGCGTCATTGCTGCACGGTATTAGTGGACTGGGTGTGACGTTAGTAACCACCACCGCGCTTGCCAGTATTTATCCGTTACCCCATGCGATTGTCTTGGTAATTTTTCCGTCGTTATTGCTCAATGCCATGACTTGGCTGGCAGGTGGCGAGCGCAGTATTTGGCAAAATTTCATCCATTACGGTAGGCGCTATTGGTTATTGGCATTGACCAGTCTGCTCGGTAGTATGCTTGGTGCCAAGCTACTGCTGTGGGTCGATAGCGCATATATTCTATTGGTATTAGCTGCGGTGATTGGCTTTTATGTCAGCAGTAACTTGCTCGGTAAGCAAATCCGTCTGCCCAATACCAAGCCTATGTTGATTATCGTCGGGTTTAGCGCTGGTATTATTGGCGGTGCGACCAATGCCATGTCCACCATACTCATGATGTATTTATTGTCCGCGAGTGACGATAAAAACACCATCGCCAAAGTCGGCAACATGTGCTATTTCTTGGGTAAAATTGCCCAAATCATTGTTCTGCGTGAACCTATCATGGCGCTAAGTGCTAATGAGTGGCAGCTGATTGCGTTACTGAGTATATTGTCTATCGCTGCGTTGTTGGTTGGGATTCGCTTGCGTCGCTATTTACCGCAAGCCCGCTTTCGTCAGCTTATCTTATTGATTCTTACTGCTCTCGGTATTCGAGTTGGTTGGCAAGGCATAACAGCGTTGCTATAAACTTAACGCTTAAACAAGTTTAGCGATTAAACAAATTTAATATTATGGTGGCGACGACACTGATGATTATCATGGTGACCACTGGAAAGTAAACTCGCGTATTGCCTGAGGTATGTTTGATATCGCCTGGCATATTGCCTATCCATGAAAAGGCATTTGGAAACAGCAGCCAAATAATGCCGATAATAACCAGCAAAATTCCTACACCAATCAATATTTTTGCCATTTATCACCTCACTAACTTTACTACTTTTGTTGCGTTATTTTTCTTATCTTTCCTTGCGCTGAACGCTACCCACTACTCAATCAATTCTGCAAAAAACAGCTGCTGTGCCAAACGAAACGTATTACAGTGCGCCTCAACCACGTCTTCAATATCTTCTGAATAGCCGCCGCCCATGACGATAGCCACGGGAATATTGGCCGCTTTAGCTTGTTGTAGGACAAACGCATCACGCGCCTTACAACCCTCTAGCGTCAGACTAAGCTTGCCCAATTTATCGGTTGCCAACACATCGACTGCAGATTGATAAAACATCATATCCGGTGCAAATTCATTAATTAAGCGTGGCAGCGTATCCTCTAATATCTGTAAGTATTCTGCATCAGCTGTATCATTATCCAGCTCGATATCTAAGTCTGATACTTGTTTGCGAAAGGGGTAGTTTTTTGCGCCATGCATACTAAAGACAAAAACGCGCGGCTCATCCGCCATGATACTGGCGTTGCCATTACCTTGATGCACGTCCAAATCAACGATTAAGATTCGTTGTGCCTGTCCACGATTTAATAATAAATTGCTGGCGATACAAACATCATTAAAAACGCAAAATCCTTCGCCATGATCGGCAAAGGCATGATGAGTGCCGCCCGCAACATTCATTGCCACGCCGTATTGCTGCGCATATAACGCACATTCATAGGTGGCATGGGCAATATAACGACCACGCTCTACCAACTCTGGCGTCATCTCAAAACCAATGGCGCGCGCTTCTTTACGTGGTAAGGTTTGGGTTTTAAGCTGCTGCCAATAATCCGCAGTATGCGTGGTTAAAATTTCCTCTTCGCTTAGACGTTTTGGGGCAAAGAAATTATCGCTAGTGATGGTTCCTTCGGCCAGTAAGCGCTCAGGAATCATGGTATATTTTTGCATGGGGAAGCGGTGTTTTTCGGGTACGGAATAACGAAAAATGTCCGAGTAAGCAATTTTTAGCATAGTATTAACGTATGTCTTTTAAAAAGTAATTTAAGAATAGAAGGTAAAAGGATAGAGAGGTTTAAGCGTTTTGAAAGTAGGGGATTGGTGAGTAATTGTAAGAGCGACAAATATATAGCTTGCGCAGTGGATTACTGAACAAATTGCGTGGGTAAGAAAAAGGTGCGCGCATCCTCTTGTCGATATATCGCCATCAATAGCTCTTGCAACTCTGTAGCAGGATTTTGATTGTTGACCAATTCACTAAATATCTCATAAGTCACCGTGGTCATCGCGATGACGCTTTGTAATAAGTGCTCAATGGTACTTTCATCCATACCGACCGCTTCGACATCGATGGCGTTTTTGTAGCGTATTTCGCCATCATTGATATCCATTTCGAGGTTGCCAATCAGCATGTCGTAATTGATTTGGGTGATCAGTAACATCGCAGCACTTTGATGGCTTTCGGGTATCAAAAACGGCAAAATACCATAGACGGCCAATAGGTTGTTATGCTCTTGCACGCGAAACAGGTAGCCGCAATCAAGCTTTTTATTGCGCATTCTAAAAGACAAATAGTGTGATTGCTGGCTGTCGTTATTGTCGCTGCCACTGCTTTTGGGTCGATAATGGTTATAATGCCATTGTTGATCGTCGAAATACTGCTTAAGATAATTGACAATAGGGGTGTCATTCAGCGCATTTTGCTGTGTCATGCTGTCGATGCCATTATCAAAATCAAAATAAGCGTCAGTATCAGTATCAGTGCTGCTATCTAAGCGACTATCAAGATTGCTACTAAGGCTGCTATAAATAACCTCATCGAAGTGATTATCAACGTGGTTATCAACGCTGTGGTTTGCGCTACGGTTCACATTATGGTTTAAGTCAGAGCTAGAGCCGCTAACATCCGTATCATCATTGTCATTATTATCACTGTCTTTAGGATAAGTTTGAATACTATCACCCTCATTTTCTAAAAGATAAGCGTTGTTTTTATCCTGTTTTGTCAGACTTGAATCTGAACACAAGTCCGAGTCCAAGTCGTTATCAATCTTCGTATCATCAATAGCAGTCGGTTCAGCTGATACACTAAGCAGCTGTTTGATTCTTTGCCATAAGTTGAGTTTAGAAGATTGGCTCATAGATAATAGCTGACTAATAAAGGGTGAATAATAAAAGTTTAAAGAAAACCGTACGCTAAAACAGCAGATTAATTGCTGCCAAATACCAGTCCTGCTTTGATACTAGGCTGGGCGTAAAACGCTTGCAGCATCTCTGTTATATGCGCCGTAAACCATGAGCTTTCAAGAGCGTCCGTGACGACAGGGAGCAGGGCGGTACTCAATTGCGTTATTGCCTGCTCATCGATGTGTAAACTTGCCGCGATAGTAGCCATGCTATCATCCTGATGGTTGCTATACCAAGTATCGACGCTCGCTGCCACAAGGCTGTGCAAATAAGGCGATAGGCGCAGACGGTTGTAGCTTTGTTGGATGCTGTTTTCAATATGCGCGATACTGCTATCGTTTGGCTCATCGCGCAAATAGGTTTGGATTTCGCTAATTGGTTTTTCCTTGATACGCTCCCAACCAGTGACCAATAAGCGCGCAACCTCTTCGTTGGATAAATGCGCTTGGGCGTTGGCTTCTGCTCGGCGTGTTAAATCTTTAATATTGCGATGCAGGTAGGACTGCAGTTTTTCATCAAGATTGCGATTGGTGGCTTTTTCAAACGAGCTGCGCCCAAGTTTCATCAGTTTACCGGCAGGACCCGCTTTATCCAGCGTAGATTCCATAAAATCGTTGATAGCGTGATACAGCGTTTGTGTCAATAAATCAGCAAAGGTTTCATTGCCAACCAGCGTATGCACCAAGATATTACGCTGCTCTTCATGACTGCCGACATAGCTGGCTAGAATCTCAACTTGGCTGTCATCGACCAATTCTGATAAAGGCACATTATTATTAACCGGATGATAGATAATAGTATGCAAAATATCACGAATATCGCGTCGTACTACCTCGCTTAGCGGCTGCTTGAGAAACCAGTCATTAATAAGATGCTGAAAATCATCGCTACTGATATATTTACTTAATGGCTGCTCGCCAAACCACTGCCAAGCCTGTGTTGCTAAAGGCTGGGCTTGCGCATGCAGCCATTGCTGCATAAAGGCAACTTGCGCCTCGATTAAGCGGTCGAGCGTTAGGCTGGTGCTCGTAGCACTTTGAGTGTCTAAATTTTGGCTATCTTTTGAAGTCTGCATAGGTTTTGAGGTCATAGTAATCGACAATTTGTTATACTGTGGGGTTGAAGTAAGCATAAAGTATTATGCCACGAACATCAGCGGTGTTTGTGATGAATATTGCCTGCTGCTTAATAAATAAATGAGAGGTTTGGATGACGGCTCTGAATACAGCTTTACTTGCGCTTGATAAGCTAACGGTTCAGCGCGGTGAAATTCCTTTATGTGAAGGCGTGACGCTCAATCTGGCTGCGGGCAGCATTTGTCACTTGGTCGGTGCTAATGGCACGGGTAAAACGACGCTTCTTATGCAATTAGCTGGGTTATTGCCAGTGCTAAGCGGTGAGGTTATTTATCAAGGGATAGCAAACTTGCCCGTGCAGCCTTTATACGTGTCGCATCAATTGGGTATTCATCCAAACTTGACAGTCTCCCAAAACCTCACTTTTTTGCTTAATTTATATGGCATTAGCCCTAGTAGCGCCGATATTGATGACGCCCTTACGTGGGTAGGATTACAAGGGTTTGAGACCATCAGCTCAAGCCATTTATCTGCAGGGCAAACACGGCGCATTACCCTGGCGCGCTTGTATTTATTAACGCCTGAGGTCACGCCTTTATGGCTACTCGATGAGCCATTTACCGCGCTTGACGTCGATATGGTAGCACGCATGGAAGGTAGGTTGCGCGAATTTGCTACGGCTGGCGGTGCGATACTAATGACCAGTCACCAAGCCGTCGGCGTTGCCAATCAAGTGCTCGATTTGTCCGATTATATGGTGTAAATGCTATCAATATAACTGCAACAAGCGTCAATGTAAGTGCGACAAGCGTCAATATAAGTGCGACAAGCATGAGTGGAAGAGCCAATAAATGATAGACACAGACAGTGCAGTAAAAACAGTGAATACAAGCTCGAATGCTAACATCTCAAATGCTAATACAGCTGCTGCACGCGCTATCAGTTTTATGCAGCTTTGGCGGCGCGAATGGCAGGTGAAGCAGCAAGGAGCGGTACAGTGGTTATATCCTTTGGTACTGTTTTTAGTGATCATCACCTTGTTTCCGCTAGCGGTTGGCAGCGAACCTGCTTTACTGCAGCGCCTTGGGGTGTCCGCAGTTTGGATTGCCGCTTTGTTATCACTGGTAATGGGTGTCGATGGCTTGTTTAAGCCTGCGCTTGATAATGGTACGCTTGCGCAATTAGTCGTCGCTAAAGCGTCGCTGCCATTATGGGTGCTGATTCGTTTAGTTATTCATTGGATTTTTAGTAGCGGTATTGTGGCGGCATTAAGTTTGCTTGCTGTGCCTTTATTTCAGCTGAGCTGGTTTGAGGCATGGATATTGATGGCGTCTATTATTACTGGCAGTCCAATGCTGCTTATGCTGTCAGCAGTCGCCAGTAGTTTGACGTTATCACTAAAAAACGGCGCGGTGCTGGTGCCTTTGATTGCCTTACCGATGCAATTACCGGTATTGATTTTTGCTACTGGTGCGGTTGATTTATTTGCCACAGGTCTCAACGGCTTGCCGATTTTAGCGTTATTATTAGCAGGTAGCATCATTTCGATACTGGTGATGCCATGGGTGATTGCCCTGACCTTAAAAATGGCATGGTTAAATTAACAATTAATGTTGGCATGTTATATTCAGGTCAATATTAAAAAGAGGCAGCGGAGCAGGGATAAATTTTTCGTCGCCTCTGTCGGCGTAGGCACAGCAAGCAAGAAAAATTTGTACCAGTCACGCGGCATAGTATTGTCTATCCATTTCATTTAGTATCGACTATATACCTTTTCTGATGAAAGCCCTTTATCTTAACAGCATGATGAAAACTGGCAACTTTGCTATAATAGGCTATTCAACAAATAATCACGTGTAGATTCTATCCAGCGTTTAACGTCAGCAAGTTAGCGGGTAGGCGTATGAATCATGCGTTTTACTCGATAATCACCAGCTGCGCAATAGGTTTATTCCCATGCCCAACCTGAATAATGTCTCATCTCCTAGCCTGTGGCAACGCATTTGGCAGGTCTTTTTGACCACTGTGGGTACCAAGCAGTTTTTTCGTATCTTTGCGCCTTGGGTTAAGTGGCTCGCGATATTAGCCGGTCTCTGTCTGCTCATCGGTAGCGTTTGGGGCTTGGCATTTGCGCCGCCGGATTATCTGCAAGGTAATAGCTATCGCATTATTTTTATCCATGTACCCGCTGCCAGTCTCGCTATCTCTATTTATTTTGCCTTAGCGGTACTGGGTGTTATTTATCTGGTATGGAAAATTAAGACCGCAAGCCTTGTAGCTCAGGCACTGGCTCCGATGGGGTTTTTGCTTTGTGTGATTAGTTTACTCACCGGTTCTATTTGGGCAAAACCGACGTGGGGGACGTATTGGGTTTGGGATGCACGCTTGACGTCTATGCTCATTTTGGCGTTTTTATATGCTGGGGTAATGGCGTTGTTTGCCGCCTTTGAACATACCGCCAATCGCGGTAAAGCGGCGGCTATTTTGTCTATCGTTGGCGCGGTGAATTTGCCTATTATTAAGTACTCGGTGCAGTGGTGGAATACTTTGCACCAAGGTTCAACCTTTACCCTGACGGCGGCACCAAAAATGTCGGCAGATATGTGGCTGCCTTTACTACTGATGATTATTGGTAGTTATTTACTGGTCGCCTCATTGGCCATTTATCGGACCAATACCCTGATATTATATCGCGACCAAGGCAAAGCGTGGGTCAAAGAATACGTTCGTAGCCAAAATAAATAATCCTAAAATACAACCATGAACCAAGCAAATAACGGCTAGGGAAATAAAATGCAGCCTTACTTTTATAGCGTCTCTGAGTTTATTGCCATGGGTGAGCATGGCGTTTTTGTCTGGTCATGCTGGGCAATTACGGTTGGCATGATGCTGATTTTTATTATTTATAGTCGCCGTCAACGCCAAGCGCTTATCAAGCAGCTATCCATTCAGCAAGCGCGTCAAGCACAGCGCGCAGCTAAAACACCCAATCCTAAAACCAAACAACCATCCTAAACAATTCTTCTTAAAAAATTCTTTTTAATATCAAATTTTTAGCCTATCAAATAATAATGCCTTACTGGTAAATATATGACCGCATCGGTTGCTAGGGGGCTTATTGATTTGGGCAAAAAATGCTACCATATAGGTATTAGAAAAGTACGGTTGGACGGGCTTATTGTCAAGTCAGTCCAATAAGCATTTCTTTAATATTTTCTGTTTTGCAGACGAGTAGTTTGTAGAACAGCGACTCATCAATGAGGTAGTGGTATGAACGCAGTTCGTCGCAAAAAACTGATGTGGGTTATGTTTACGCTTGCAGGGGCGGCGATTGCCGTGGTATTGGTGATTTATGCCATTGGGCAACAGACCGATTACTACTTTGACGCCACCGCCATTGCGCAAGGTGAAGCGCCTCAGGATAAGCGTATCCGCGCTGGCGGCATGGTCGTTGCCGGTAGTGTTCAACGTGCGCCAGATGACCCGTTAAGCGTGGAGTTTGCGATCACCGACTTTGAATCAACCGTGCCGGTGACTTATCAAGGTATTTTGCCAGATTTGTTCGCTGAAAACTCAGGCGTGGTAGCAACGGGTAAAATGCAAGGCGATACCTTTGTCGCAGGCGAAGTATTGGCCAAGCATGATGAAAACTATATGCCGCCAGAAGTCGCCAAATCGATGAAAGAAAATAATCGCAGTGGAGCAGTGCCTTCTTCTGAACAATATAATCCTGCCGAAAAAGTCCATAAGACCGATACTTTGCAGCAGTAATGGTTATTATAAAAAGTATTCAATATAAAAAAGCCAGTGACCTTTATCACTGGCTTTTTTTGTGCTTATTCTCATTTTTACATTACTATGGCTTACTAATCATCCCATTCTGGTGAATAATCTGGATGCTTTATTTTACGCCCATCGCTACGCGCTAAGCTACCGATTTTCTCAAGTTCATCCGCACTGAGCGTTACCTTGACGGCATCTAAGTTGCCTTGTAAGTGTTCAGGATTGGACGTTTTTGGAATCGCAATACGCTGCTTATCAGATAAAATCCACGCTAGTGAAACTTGCGCTGGTGTAATCCCATGCTTATCAGCAATGTCTTTAATGATTTCATTATCAAACACATCACCACGAGCAAGCGGCGAGTAAGCTTCTAATAAAATATGGTGATTGTTTAAAAAAGTCTGCAGGGTGTTTTGCTTAATAAAGGGGTGAAACTCAACCTGATTAACCGCAATCGGCACATCAGCATATTTTTTAGCCTCGATAATATTGGCGATATTAAAGTTAGATACCCCAATATTACGAGTCAGCCCTTGTTTTTGTAGCTCGCAAAGCGCTGGCATCGTTTCAGATAAAGGTACCCGATCATCAGGCCAATGCAGCAGCAGTAAATCAACATAATCAGTATCTAAGTTTTCTAGCGAGCGCTTGGCCGCAGCGATAAGTTTTTCTGGTTCAAACTTCATGTCATCAGGAAATATTTTCGTCGTTAAAAAGAACTTATCACGCGCGACGCCTGATTGCTTAATGCCTCTTCCCACCTCGACTTCATTATCATAAGCTTGGGCAGTATCAATATGCTCATAGCCCATTTGTAGCCCTTGGCTGACCACATCGATACAGTCTTGTCCCGTTGATTGCCATGTACCCAGTCCGAGTACCGGAATGTTCGCTTGTCCAGCGGTGCGAATATTATAAGTTTTAGCACGCATATTATTATCCTTGTTTTTTTGTGATTTATTAATGGTTCTTATCGTTATTAATAGAGAATTTGAGCAGACATATAAATTTCTTAGATTTTATTAAGCGTCGATTTCTATTAAATCAAAGCTTATATTAAGGCACATTCTCTATTAAGCTTAGCCACTATAAAAAGAAAATAGGCTAAGTGAAAGAGTAAGTGACGCTTTCCTACAAACCACAAACAGGCTGTAACGTCATTGCGAGTCGTTGATTGTACCCATTCAATAAAATTTAAGAGCAAAAAAGCCCACTATTCAAAATAATGGGCTTTTTCAAATCAAGGCAATTTTAACTGTAAAAACGTTTTATTTATCCGAATTAATCGTTTTTACAATGGTGAATATTAACTATTGAGCAGCAGCTTCGGTAACTGGTGCAGTATCTGTTGTAGGAGCAGCGGTTGCAGGGGCTGCAGCAGCAGTAGCTGTGTTCTCACCCCAGATTTTTGGGTATTTGTAGCCTGGGAAGCTATCGTGAGCATACTTTTTAAAGGCCTCTGAGTTATAAGCGTTGGTCACGTCTTTGACCCATTTCTTATCTTTATCCGCAGTTTTGATGGCAGACCAGTTGACATAAGCAAAGCTTGGCTCTTGGAATAGCGCTTCAGTCAGCTTAATACCCGCATCGGTTGCGTAGTTACCATTGATAACAGCAAAGTCTACTTCATCACGCGCACGTGGCAGCTGGGCTGCTTCTAGCTCAACGATTTTGATGTCGTATTTGCTATTATCAGCGATATCGGCTTTTGAGGCGGTCAGAGGATCGATATTGTCTTTTAGGGTAATCCAGCCAAGCTCATCCATCATGACCAACGCGCGGGCGAAGTTACTTGGGTCATTAGGCGCAGAAACGCTCATGCCTTTGTAGGCTTCGTCAAGCTTGGTCTTTTTGCCAGTATAGATGCCAAGTGGCGCAGTTGGCACTTGGAAGACTTCGACCAAATCAAGATTGTTCTCTTTTTTAAAGGTATCAAGATAAGGCTTATGTTGGAAGATATTGATGTCTAAATCGCCATCAGCCAAAGCAATGTTTGGACGTACATAATCAGTAAAGGTGACCAGCTCAACTTCATAGCCTTGCGCTTCTAACGAGCTTTTTACTTGGTTGCGAACCATATCAGCAAAATCGCCTTCAGTGGTACCGATCACAATCTTGCTATGTTCAGGATCGATATCGTTGCCCGCTGCCGTTTCTGTGCCCACTGTTTCAGTAGCACCTTCAGTGACGGGCTCTTTGCTAGCTTCTGGCGCTGATGAGTTATTACAACCGACCAATACAAGGCCTGATACGCCAACGGTGGCCAATGCGGTCGCCAGTTGACGGCTGATATCTGTTAATTTCATGAAACTTCCTTAATAAGGGGGAGGGAATAGGGATTAAATGTCAACAGTAAAAATCCGCATTAAAAAAGCAACATTATGAATAGTAATGCTGCTAAGTTAAAGGCTGTTAAGATAGTATCAAAATTAAAGGGAATCAGTTACAAAGTCAAGCATTTGCTTAGGATGAATCGGCATTAAACCTTGAGTATTATTCATATTAAACAGTCTTTGCCTCTCAAAATAAAAGGTGAAATCACCATAATAGAGAGGGTAAAGACTAAATTTTTGGCTTAACGTTTATCCAAACGGGTGGCAATCCAATTACCAGACGCCTGAATACCGATAACCATAATCGATAGCATCACAACGATAAAGACCATCACCTCAGTTTGATAGCGATAATAACCGTAACGAATGGCCAAATCACCCAAACCCCCACCACCAATCATACCCGCCGCCGCCGAAAACGACAGTAAGCTGATACATAAAATGGTCACGGACAATACCAAACCTGAGCGCGCTTCATTGAGCAATACTTTGATGATGGTCAAGGGGCGGGCACCCATAGATTCCGTTGCTTCGATAATGCCGCGTGGTACTTCACGCAGATTTTGCTCGACCAAACGTGCAAAGTAAAAGGAACCGGCAATCGCCAGTACTAGTGACGCGGCAATCGGTCCAATACCCGTACCAACGATGGCTTTGGTAAAAGGACTCATGGCAATCATCAAAATCACAAACGGGAAAGCGCGCATAAAGTTGGTGATCGCACCAAGGACACCATACAAGGTTTTATTTTGCAAAAACTGCCGATCACTGGATAAAAATAAGAATACCCCAAACAGACCGCCGATGACGATGGCGACCGTTGTCGAAATACCCAGCATAATAAAGGTATCGACGAACGCTTGCATAATTTCTTTACGTAGCGCGAGCAGCTTGTCCAATGAGGCGGATAATTCAGCACCAGTTAACATGTCTATTCTCCTGCCTCTTAATCTTCATGAACCAAGCCTTTGCCAATCGGGGTCGTGGCCTGAATCAGGCCGTCGCGGATATCGGCAACCTCGAGCAACTGCCCTTGATGTAACAATGCAGCGCGGTCGCATAGCCTACGAATGACGCTCATCTCATGGGTGACGATGACAATGGTGACGCCAAGCTGCTCATTAATATCACGCAGACAAGTCAATAAGCTGCGTGTGGTTGAAGGATCAAGCGCACTGGTTGGCTCATCAGCCAATAATACTTTTGGGCTAGGCGCGATCGCACGGGCGATACCAACACGCTGTTTTTGTCCGCCTGATAGCTGCGCAGGATAGTGCCCAGCACGGTCAGTCAAATCAACAATTTCTAAACAGTCCATCACCCGCTTATAAATATCGGCGCGCGGATAACCTGCCACCGTTAAGTTAAAGGCGACATTATCATAGACAGTACGGTTGGACATCAGGTTAAACTGCTGAAAAATCATACCGATATTGTGGCGGGCGATACGTAAATCACTGGCCGATAAGGTGGTCAAGTCGGTACCATCTATGATGACTTGACCGGAATCTGGGCGCTCAAGTAAATTAATCAGACGCAGCAAGGTAGATTTGCCCGCGCCCGAATAACCCATTAAACCAAAGATTTCGCCTTGTTTTACCGTTAAAGACGTCGGCTCAACCGCAGTAAACCAATGTGGCTTGCCGTCTTTATCTTTTATAGACCGGTCGCTTAAAAAGCTTTTGGTCACATCGTTTAAGACAATCATGTCACTCATGGAATGCTCAAAATTTAATAAATATTTTAATGGTTATGAAGCGGTTGCAGGCTCTTTTGCCATTTGTGCGCAAATTAAAATCAACCTTCAATAACCCTATAATAAGGGGCGCTAATATAGCATATTATGCAGCGTTTTGGATATGGACATCCATGATTAACGGATAATCTTGGCTGTAGTCTGGTTAGCTGATGAGATTAGTGACGGCTGTCATGCTGATAATGAGGGTCGTGCTTGACGGGTAATACCACTAAAAATCGCGTATGACCATTGATGGTATCTGTAATGATACGGCCTTGGTGCGCCGTCACTATCTGGGCAACCAACGATAAACCAAGCCCTGAGCCTTTGTTTTTTTGCTGTAAGCGTACAAAGGGGCTAAAGACTTCTTCGCGTTTATTCTCAGGGATACCTTCGCCTTCATCAATCACCGCCAGCACCGCAAATTTTGGTAGCGGGCGTGTTGGCTCAGCTTTCGGCTTTTTGAGATGCTTACTAAATATGCCTTCTTTGCGGGTAGCGTTTGCCGTGTCGCCGTTTTCTTTATTACCGTTTTCTCTATTAGGGTCTTTGGTGGCACTTTTGGCGTCATCCTTCTCAGTACTAACGTTTTTATCCGCTTCTTCTATCTGTTTATTGATAGTCTTGTCATCGATGTCGTTGATGGAAGTTTCTTGTTGTTCAGGAACCGCACGCCAAATAACTTTTTTAATTTTTTCTGTCAGATCAGTGGTAAAGCGCTGATAGGTAAGTAATAACGACGGCTCAACAAAGGTTTCGATCTCAGTGGTGCTACTTAGGTCATTGTTTCGCTCATTAGATGAGTCAATAGTTTTTGCAGTCGATGATTTATCAGTATCTGTGCTGTTATCACTATCAATATTGCCATTAATCTCAGCATCCACAGTGATGCTTTCACCATTTTTATAAATCACTGGCGCTGGTAATAACGTTGCGGTCGACGCTTCTTCTGTCGACGTTAAGGTTGAGGTGGCTTTATTGTCGCTAAGAACAACATTATCGTTAGGAACAGTGGCGTCATCATTTGGTTGGGCGTTTTGATCAATTTCAAGCGCATGGTTACTATCAGGCGCTTCTTCGTCATAAGAATCAAAGTCTGAGCTGTTGTAATCGACAAAGCTGCTGCACAGTATGGTTTGCAAAAGGTAATCGGGAATAGCGTCAGCTTCATCTAGAGTTTGCACACCGTAAAGTAATACCGTAACTGGCGGCTTGCCGTGCAGCATAGCATTGGTCAAGAGATTACGTATTAAATGGGTCAGCATCGACGATTGACCATCGATGACGATATGCTCGCCAATCAAGGTTGCTTCAGGATAATGCTGGCGCTCTTGGTTTACTAAGTCATATAAGTCTAAATGCTCAACTTGTTGTAGCGCATGTCCAGCATCTAAACGACTGACCAGCAAAATACTCTCGACCAAATCATTTAATCCAGACAAATCGCGATTGATGGCTTGGGCGCGCTTATCAAATTTTTCTTTGGTATCACTCGGCAAGGCCCCTGCCAGCATATCCATCATCTCAATCTGTAAGCGAATACGGGTGATGGGCGTACGCAGCTCGTGCGAGGCGTGCGCCAATAGCAGATTATTGGCATTGATTAGGTGTTCAATTTTTTGTGCTGCTTGGTTAAAGCCGCGCGCAAGCGATGCAATCTCATCATTACCGCGGGCATTGACTCGCACCGTAAAGTCGCCATCGCCCAATTGCGCCATTTGTTGGCTCATCTGATTGATACGCCAAGTAATGGTACGCGCAATCCACCAAAGTACCCCTGCCATGATAAGCAGCAGCAATAGCGTACCAGTAAATAAGTTTAGGGCGGCAGAGAGGACAGGTTTTTTAGGCGGCAAGCGTGATTCGTATAATAGCGTATAACCGGTGCTACTATAAACTTGGGCTTGCTTGGTTGGGGAGGTTTCGGCAAATGAGGGAAAGACGCGCGCTAATAGTGAGGGCGGCGCAGGCAATTCTAACGGCAAATCACTGTTGTCGCTTTGCATGAGCAAATGACCTTCATTGTCATATAGCCCCATTTTTGCTTGCAGTGATTCATCAAAAATATCAAAGCTTTTCTTGACCACCGCTAGCATAAAGCGCGCTTGTAAGCGGTTGTCTTTACTGACAGCAATATTTAGTTCATGCAAAAATGGGTCGACTTGACCCAAAATTTGCGTGGCTAAGATTTCTGAACGAATACCAGCGTCTTTGTCATGTACCAACTGGGTCAATAAAACCATCGCTACCGCAAATAAAATAAGTGCCAGCATGACACTGGCAAATAGTTTGGCAAATACGGAACGAAAACCCAGTTGTTGCATTAAATCATCTCTATTATCAAACGCTTATAACCATTTTATTCATTTTATTTTAATAAGTTTATCGCAATACGGGCTTAATTTAATAGCGTTTGATTGCATGTGCTAACTATACCTGATCGGTAGCGAATTGATAACCCACACCGCGTACGGTAATGATACGTTTTGGCTGGCGCGGATTGTCTTCGATTAACGCACGCAAGCGCGAAATATGCACGTCAATGGCGCGATCAATGTTATCCGAGCTATCATCGTTTGGCATCGCTTGCCATAATTGCTCACGGTTTAATACTTTGCCCGAGTGGGTAGCAAAGTAATGCAGCAGCTGAAATTGATGCGTCGTCAAGCGGACTGGTTGATCATCGATAGTGACTTCATGACTGTCAGGGAAAACGCTTAAACGCCCAAAGGTTAAACTATCAGACTCACTGTCAGCTTGGTTTGGCTGTTCATGACGACGAATGACGGCACGAATACGCGCGAGCAGTTCGCGCGGCTCAAAGGGTTTGGCAATATAATCATCGGCGCCCATCTCTAAACCTAATACACGGTCTGTGGTGTCGCCTTTTGCCGTTAGCATAATAATCGGCACTTTATTGGTCATGTTGTTTTTGTTGCCACGTATCTTTTGGCAAACTTGCATGCCATCCATATCAGGCAGCATCAAATCTAATACCACCAAATCGATGTCACGCTCTTTAGCGTCTAACAAGTCCAAACCTTCTTGACCCAGCCCTGCATGATGTACATCATAATAGTTCATGGTCAGATAATCGCTGATTAATTCGGCTAAATCTGGATCGTCTTCAATTAATAAAATTTGCTTACTCATAATTTTTCCTCTAGTTGTTGTTATAGTTTGTTTAAAATGGTGTTTAAAAATACTGCTTTAAAAGTGCCTATCTACCAATGCTGTCTTTATAAAACTGTTTTTGTAAATAAGCACGCCCTAAATTTTCAATGCCCTTAATTCTCAATTAATTCTCACTAAAAGCGTAATCTCTATTAGTTTACGCTATATTGCCTAAACAGAATGTTATTAAACAAGATAGGCTTTGTTAATGTTTCTACACAATGTAACTACGAGCTTTGGCGCTTATGAAACCACCGCCTTTTTACCTTCAGATTCCACCGGTAAATTCGCCAAACAAATCAAACTGTCATTGGTAATACCGGCAATTAAATACTGTTTGGTCAGCGGGTCATACTCGATGACTTCGACGGGCTGGCGCGTCAAACGCTGGTCTTGTTTGATAATCCAAACGTTAGCATGCAAAGGACGCAGCGGCTTATAAGGCGGTTTGTGCAGCACGGTTAGGTCAACATTGTGCAGGGCGCGCTTAGGAACAATGGTTCCAACTTCTATTTGTCCGTAGTCAACGCGCCCAGTCACCTGCATATCAGGTCGTATTTGGTTGCGACTGACTTCATTATCAACCACATTGACATAAACCAATAGCTGCTTTGGTAACTCAGTGACTGTCAGCTTACTGACCTGACCGGTAAATTTATCTATCAAGCTTTCCGCCGTGAAGTTAACCGTTTGTCCAACGGAGATTTGAGATTTGGCTTCAATTGGTAAGCTTGCGCTAAAATGCAGCTCCGTCCCGTCGCTAAGCTTTAGAAGAGGTTGACGCGGTGCTACTTGTTGGCCGCTTTCGACGTATAGCTTTTCGATATGACCTGCGAAGCTTGCCCGTACCGTTATCAAATTATTCGCCGTTTCTGTATGCTTAGAAGCTTGATTATTGTCTAAGTCGTGACGGCTTGCATTAGCAGAATTTTCTTTATCATCCTCACTATTTTTTTCTGTACTGGGTTTTATATTATCTGAATTCTTAGCAGTGGAGTCTTTTGGCGCCGCTTGAGTACTGTTGATGGCAGACGGTTTTGGTTCAGTGGCCTCACCTTTATTATCTGCTACTTCATCTTCTACTTCTAAGGAAGTTGCTACTTCATCATCGGCTTGTTCAGATGACTCTGTTGAGTCAATAGGCGCTGCTTGCCGTCGAACGGTGAATAATGGTGCGCCTTTTTCGACCCGTTGATTTATTTTCACCCACACCTGCTCTACCGTCAGTGCTTGGGCAGCAATTAGGTTTACCTGTTTGATAGGCTCAATCTCACCTTCTAAGCCAAGGCTAGGCTGATAACGGGTTGGTTTGACGCTTAGGATATGATCAGGGGTCATAGTAATGCTATCAGCACGTATGAGCAGGGGCGTGTCAAAGGCCTCGCTATTTTCAGCTGTAACAGGTTCTGACGTAGGCGGCGAGGGCTGGCAGGCGATAAGCAGCATCGCGCCCAAAAGATACGCACCCTTTTTCAATGGGCTAAAAGCTAAAAGTATGGTGCTTGAAAATTTAGCCTTCAAACTCCTTAAATCTATAAAACCTGTCATAGCGATTACCCTTGTCAACGAATTTTTATTATATAGGGAATTATGAGGCGGTGAAATGATTACTCTTATTTACTGATTTTGAATGACGAATTTCAGCGTACTAGGTATCACTCGTTAGATCACACGTAAAAATAAATAGTTGAGGATAAGCGTAGTTAATGAGGAGAATTTGGCTAGAGTGATGAATTTACAGTTATTTATTTGAACATAAATTTATTAAATGACTGGAAAAGCGCTCATAACTGTGCTAAAACGAACATAATAAAATATATTGATACATTTTTATGACAAAAGAAAATTATTCGGTAAGGTGTGCCCTAATTCTATATAATGTCCAAAATATAACCGTATTAACGATTGTGCAGGTTCCCATTCAAAAGGGCTTATTTTAAAAGAGTTTATATTGAAAGTGCTGTTTTAAAGGAATTATTTCCTGCTTAATTATTCTACGTTGCTTTTAACGCCATTTTAACAACGATTATAAGGGCAATTGGGAAGCGGAAGAATTGGAAAATAAGCATTTGCAGTTATGACTGGATGGTACGTTTGCGCAAGCTAGTATTACTATCATAAAGCATCAAAAAACTTAAAATGCCGTGCAAATTGCTAAGATAATTCGCCGCAAAGTGCGTATAGTGACGGATGATAGTGCGCTATTAACCATGCTTAGTGAACAAGCAGATACTTAGCGTAAAAACTTAGCTATTTATTTTTATACGAAATATACCAATGGTCTAATTAAGATGACGGCTTATTTCCTTGTATTCGTCACCCAGCTTGACTTAGTATCTTAGTGTGATCGTTCATATTGATAAATAGTACCCCGAATAAATAGTCGTTTATAGGACAGAGATAATGGAAAATAACTTTGATGGTTTAAAAGTAATGGTAATCGATGACTCAAAAACCATTCGCCGTACCGCAGAAACTTTATTGCAAAAAGCGGGTTGTGAAGTCGTCACCGCCATTGACGGTTTTGATGCCTTAGCGAAGATTGTTGATAACAATCCAGATATCATTTTTGTAGATATCATGATGCCACGTTTAGATGGTTATCAGACTTGTGCTTTGATAAAAAATAATCCAGATTATGCGAGCAAACCGGTGATTATGTTGTCATCGAAAGATGGCTTGTTTGATAAAGCCCGCGGCCGCATTGTTGGTTCTGATGAGTATTTGACCAAACCATTTAGTAAAGATGAGCTTTTTGAGGCGATTAACCAGTATCGTTAAATAATCAGTAACGTTAATAGTAGCGCGTCAAAAACCTGCTATAAAAAATAGATTATAAGCTCGGTTATTTAGGTTAACAGTGAGTGCTTGCTGCTTAATTTTTATCTTGATGTAAATCATATTGGCATTCAATCAATGCGATTTATTTTTTAATCGGTTTGTTTTAACAATATATCCTAATGGATATCATCGAAAATAAAGGAAACACCTATGACTACTGTTTTAGTCATTGACGACTCGCCATCTGAGATGGCGAAATTTCGCGACATGCTTTCTAAAAATAACTTTCAAGTATTAGAAGCGAGCAATGGAGAGCAGGGCTGTCAGATGGCCGTTGACCATCTACCAGACGTCATCTTGATGGACGTGGTGATGCCTGAGATGAATGGTTTTCAGGCAACCCGCAAAATTACGCGCGGTAAAACGACTGCTCATATCCCTATTATTATGATCAGTACTAAAAATCAAGAAACAGATCGAGTATGGGGCAAGCGTCAAGGCGCTAAAGAATATATCACCAAACCGATTGATGAAAGTGGTTTGGTCCAGATAATTCGTAAAGTAATGGGGTAGCTTGTGGCATCCAGAGGATTTATTGAGCTGCTGCGTATAGCAGACTTAGCACGCGCGCGCAAAAGTGGTCGCCGCGGCGGCAAGGAGTTTGATTGGCAAGGCGTGGTATTTGAAATTGGCGGTCAGCGTTTGGTGGCACCAATGGGTCAAGTATCAGAAGTATTGTCCATGCCAGAATATACCAGCTTACCTTTAGTAAAGCCTTGGATGCTCGGCATCGCCAACATCCGCGGGCGCTTGTTGCCGTTAACCGATTTGTCGCGGTTTTTACAAGTACCTAGCCGATTGACGCAAATGAGCCAGCGTAAGGTCATTGTCATAGATCACGATAATGTGTTTTCAGGACTGCTGGTCGATCAGGTGCTGGGTATTGAACAGTTTACCCAAGACCAATATCGAGCAGAAGCGCTTGAACCGAGCTCGCCATTTGCGCCTTATAACCACGGTAAGTTTGTCAAAGATGAGCAAGATTGGTATGTATTTATGCCAAGCTTACTGGCACAGGACTTGCAATATACCGATGCTGCCATCTAGTGGCTGTGAGTAACTAGTAATTAGCTGTTTTTTCTAAATATTGATTTTTGGTAAATACATCAACCTTAATAAACACATCGATTATTAACGGGGTGTTTATTAAAGCAAGAAAAGAACAAAGGCTGACATGGTTTGATGAGATGTCAGCATTCATACAGGCTTTGTGAATCACTGTTGTTTTGATGGCAATATGATTTCAGAGTCAGTCACGATACGACTTTGACGATTGTTTGAAAGGAATAGGCACGATGAGTGATGTTATAAACAACCCTGTAGCTGGTACGAATAAAACAACGACAGATGCTAATAGTAAATGGAAGCTGTTATTAGGGCTTTGTGCTTTAGTGAGCGTGGCTTGTCTGTTTTGGCTGGTCAATTCATTGTCGTCGGTCAGTCAATATTTAAGCAATTTTAATCAATCAGTCATCTTGCCGGTGATTGTTTTTGTGGTAGGTGTACTGGGCGTTTTATTCGCTTTATACCAATTACTCAAACAACGCGGCGGCTCAGAGCGTTTATTGATTGAAAAAGAAACCTTACGCCGTCGTCAAGAAGCAGAAGCGGAGTCTGAGCGCGCGCGCCAAATTCAAGAAGAGAACGAGCGTAACCAGATTGCAATTTTGCGTCTACTAGATGAGTTGGGCGATTTGGCAGATGGTGACTTAACGGTAAACGCGACGGTATCGGAAGATTTTACCGGTGCGATTGCTGACTCTGTGAACTTCGCAATTGACCAATTACGCCAATTGGTACTGGTTATTAACAGTACTGCTGAGCGTGTCTCGCAGTCCTCAGAGCAAACGCAGATGAATGCGGTTGAGCTAGCTGAAGCCTCAGAGCACCAAGCACAAGAAATTGCTGGCGTATCAGCGGCGATTAATGAGATGACAGTCTCGATTGACCAAGTGTCAAATAACGCTTCAGAGTCAGCGACGGTTGCACAGCGTTCGGTTGCCATTGCTTATAACGGTGCGGAAGTTGTACAGCGCTCGATAGAAGGTATGAACGTTATTCGCGATCAGATTCAAGAAACCTCAAAACGTATCAAGCGTCTCGGTGAGTCTTCGCAAGAGATTGGTGATATCGTTGGTCTAATTAACGATATTGCTGACCAAACCAACGTCTTGGCATTGAATGCTGCGATTCAGGCATCGATGGCAGGAGAAGCAGGTCGAGGCTTTGCGGTTGTTGCCGATGAGGTTCAGCGTCTCGCTGAGCGTTCAGCAAACGCAACCAAACAGATTGAAACGCTGGTAAAAACCATTCAGGCCGATACCAGTGAAGCGGTGATGTCGATGGAATCAACAACTTCTGAAGTAGTACGTGGTGCCCGTTTGGCAAAAGATGCGGGTGAAGCACTAGAAGAGGTGCAAACGGTTTCTAATACCTTGGCGGACCTGATTCAAAACATCTCTAACGCCGCGCTACAACAGGCCGAGTCTGCAGGTCATATTTCGCATACCATGAATATTATTCAAGATATTACTTCGCAAACCTCGTCTGGTTCGATGGCAACAGCGCGCTCTATTGGCGAGCTGAGCGAAATGGCGGCGGCACTGCAAGAGTCGGTCACCGGCTTTAAGATCTCTAATGATGACGAGCAGTTGGAGCAAGAGCTTAGCGAAGATGAGTATTTAGAAGTTGATGAAAGTGTTTCGGCGAGCATGTAATCTCTAGTTATCAGCTTATGATTGTGATATTGAAATATTAACCAAGCAGTTGCCCTACTCGTTTTTTCTGTTGAGCAACACTATTAATAGCAGGTCACGTGAATAATCATACTCAAAAAGACAGTCTGATGATTAATAAAGCCGACGCTTTGGTAGCCGAGGCTTTGTGGGATGATGTTGCTTTTGATACTGAGCAATGGCAACGCTATATAGAACAAGAGATTGGTTTTATATTGCCAAATGTTCAACGTAAATGGTTGGTCAACGCCGTCAGCCAAACGGCACTGGGCTATGGTTTGAGCATCATACAATTATGGCATCAGTTGCCGATTAATCATGAGCTGCGCCAGCAATTGTTAGATAGAGTGCTCATTCATGAAAGTCGCTTTTTTCGCCATTTGCCCTCTATAGAGTTTATCACTGATTACGCCTTGCGGTGGCAACGAGAGCAGCTAATAGCTGCTAGTACGAGCTGCAATGCTAATGATAGCAGCGCTAGTATTGATGCCAGCAATCCTGATGATTCATTCCGTATCTGGAGCGTCGGCTGTGCCAGTGGGCAAGAAACTTGGTCGCTAGCCATGAGTTTGGCCGCAAAGCAGCTGACCAATTACCGTATATTAGGGACTGATGTCAGTCAGCAAGCTTTAAAAAAAGCACGTTTAGGTCAGTATGACAATAAGCAACTGGCTTTGATTCCGCAAGATTGCCAGCAATTTATTCAACCATTGCGGCCAGCAAGTATCGTTGAACAATTACGTTTTCTACCTGTGTCTACGCAAAAAAATACAGATAAAAACGCTCGCGTGCATTGGCAGGTGATGCCAACTTTAAAACAGCATGTACGCTTTGCTTTACACAACATTATCGACAAAAAACCGCCAACGCCGCATTTACAACAAGTCATTGTCTGCCAAAACATGCTGCTTTATTTTCGTAAGTTTGATCAGCGCGATATATTAGCGCGGCTATCAGAGCAGTGCGCAGTAGGCGGTTATATTATATTGGCTCCAGGTGAGGCGTTATTTTGGCGTCCTTCAAACATGCGCCGTATTGCGCACCCACAGATTAACGCCTGGCAAAAAACCAGTGCCTAAATTAGCGCCTAGACGAGTTAGGATACATCTATGAAAAACCAGCCCAACGACATGGTGACACTTGAGTGGTTACTGCCACTGTTTGATCAGCAATTATCACAGATAGCTGATGGCTGGCAATTGGGTGAAAAAAACGCTGATTATGAGCAGATGGCACAAAGCTATCATCAGATTGGTGGCGCTTTGACCATGATTAACTTGCCGATATTGGCAAATTTGGCTACTAAGCTCAGCTTACTTGCAGGGGCAGAAATAGACAATTTCGGTGCTGATGCCAGCCGTATTGGTCAAGTAGGGCATCGACTGCTTACACGTGAGCTGCTTTACTACGCACGTACGAGCAATTTTCATAGCGCTTTAATAAATAAAACATCAGCTGAGCTTACCCAAGTTTTAGCACGTTATGATATAGTGACTGATCACCTTGTAGATGCTTCTTTAGACTCTAAAGGGGGCAGTCTTGCTAGCATTGCCACTAACGATATTGTTTATATTGCGGTACCTGCTAGTACAGCAGTGGTCAGTTTAGACCAAGCGCAGTCTCAGCAGTTGCTATTGGTTTGGCGTCAACAAGCGCAAGCGTTACTTGCTGCTGATACCAATGACGCTTCTATACTGGCGACTTTAGAAAAAGTTGCTCAATACTTATGGCAAACCGCAGCAGATGCCGATTTGCAGCGTCTTTGGTATTTGACTGAAGCTTGGCTACATGACCTTGCCCATAACGAAACGCCGCGACCTAAGTATTACGCCGCGCTATTGAGTCAATTAGATGCGTTAATAGAGTCGAACACCCATCAAAAAGCGCTATCGCCGAGTGTTATCAGCGAGCTAATAGCGAATGTTTATATCGAAATCAACAGCCTTGCCAAACAGGGCGATATCACGCAAGCTATGCTGCAAAGGGTAGCGCCGCAAGAGGTCGAAACACGCTTTTTACCGCGTATCTTAAGTGATATTGATACGCTTGTTTTTAGCCTTGATAAGCCGCAAACCCTAATTAAACCACTACAACAAATCAGCAATCAGCTAGAAAGTCGTGGTTGGACATTGTTTGCCTCGCAAGCAACATCTATCCTAGCAGATATAGAACGTGACTTAATTGCCCAAACTGGAGTGGTAGAAGAGCAATCACAACAGCAGTGGCAAATTGAGCAGCGTCTCCAAGAATTATACAACGCTATCTACAATACCGAACAAATTATCTTAAGTAAAATAGGAAGCGCGGCTTCTTTTATACCTGCGGCTGACGTCATTACTCATGATGAAGTGGATGGCTTAGAGATAGAAAGTAGCCACCAAATTAAGACAGACGTTAAAGAGCTGCGCGAGCTGCGTATTGCGGTTGAAGACGTTAAGCAAGGCTTTAGTGATTATATTCAGCGCCAAGACCTAGCACTATTACCAGACACTGCAGATTTTTCTAACATTGGCGAAGCTTTTGACAGTATGAGCCTGTCATCTATCCGTCAAGCGACCGATAAAATAGCAAATATATTCGATCAGTTAACCACTCATGATGTTGCCGTACTGAGCTGGGATGTCACCGAGGCCTTAGCCGAAGGTTTAACCTCTATCGAATTGCTGCTCGACTATCTTGCGCAGCAGGTCTTCGATCAGCCTTTATTGACCAAAGCTCATGAATATATCGACAAAGCGGCGACACTACTTAGTGGCTATATAGCTGCGCCTGAAACCGTTAATGATACCTTTTTAACGCAAAAGCAAGCGACAAGTGATGTACTGCGCTACGATGATAGTGGCGAGATTGCGCCTGTTACGGTTGCTAATGAAGACATTGATTCAACCGATAACACAAACCATAGCGATAAAAAAGAAAGCGCCGCTTTATTAAATGCTCGCAGTGAGCTTAAGCCTGATAACTTTGATGTTGATGAAGATATTCGCGAGATCTTTATTGAAGAGGTGGAAGAGGTCGTCGCTGATTTAGAGGATTTCTTACCTATTTGGCAGCAAGATGCGCAAGATTTAACGCCATTAACTGAAATACGCAGAGGCTTTCATACCTTGAAAGGGTCAGGGCGTATGGTTGGTGCTTTTAGTATCAGTGAGATGGCGTGGTCTATTGAAAACTTACTCAACCGTCTGTTGGACAAAACCCTACCAGTGACCGATGAGGTCGTGGCACTCGTCACAGAAACCACTAAGCATCTACTAGCGATGTTGGCTGATTTTGCAGCACAGAACCCACCAAGTTTTGATCCAGCCATTACCATTTTGCAAAGCAATAACTTAATAAGCCAGCAGCCTATCAATACAGGTTTAGAGGCATTTGATGGTAATTTCTCTACAGGTAAGGTTGAAAAAAATAATGCGGTACTAGATGAGGGTACGCAATCGACAGATGAGACATTCTTAAATACCGAACAAGTTGATACTCTAGACATAAATGACTCTGTTAGCAACTTTGACGAAGTTTTTGAAGTAGAAACAGACTTTTCAGCCTCATTAACGGATTTAGAGATACCAGACGTATTAACCCCATTTATGACAGCGGCGCAGTCGCTACCGACAGATGCTAACGATGCTGATCCTGATATCAAAGAGATATTTATAGAAGAGGCCAATGAAGTTCTAGAAGAAATTGTGCCCTTATATGAGCATTGGCAGCTTACTCCTGATAACTTAAGCCAGTTAACTGATATTCGTCGCGGTTTCCATACTTTAAAAGGCTCGGGTCGTATGGTTGGTGCTAATTATAGCGCTGAGCTAGCCTGGTCGATAGAAAATATGCTCAACCGTATTTTGGATAATACAATTGTAGCGTCTGCAGACATACAGCAGCTTATCGGTGATGTGTTAGCTGCTTATCCAACGCTATTAATTACCTTTGAAAATGACAGTCAAGATTATCCTGCACTTGTACCGTTATGGGTGGCTTGTGCTCAGGCTTTTAGTAAGCAATTAGGTGATGAATTCAGCTACCGCGCGCTACATAAACAACTATTTGATGGTTCTGAGCAGCAGCAGGACATAAGCACAGCGCAATATTCTGATGTTAAAAATACAGATCAAGAACTTGCTGATGACACTGCTTATGACATTGCCGAAAGTAACAGTAGCATTGATAGCACGCTGCAAACCATTCATTCGGTAAATGAAAAAATGGCCGAAGCGCCCATCATCTTGACGCCTCAAAGCGAAGAAGAGCAAATCTTTTTCGATATCTTTGTTGAAGAGGCTGAAAAGCTGTTAGAAAGCATTAAAGACTTTGTTTTTGATCACCAAGACGAGCCTTATGTCGCTGTAAGTGATGAAATTGTTCGCGCTTTTCATACGCTAAGAGCAGCATCTGGCGCTAGTGCTTTGACGGCAATCAGTGAGGTTGGCACGACGATAGAGCAAAGTTTGGAGCTTTTGCAGCAGCAGGACACGCCAATGAATGCTCAGCATTTAAAAGCGCTCGCTCAGTCTGTGATGCTGATTGAAGGCTATCTAGACAATTATAAAAGCGATGTGCAGGAGCGAGAAGCTTCGTCAGAAGAGGCGCAAAGTCAGCAAGATATTGCTTCTTTACAAGCCATGCTTGGTGAGCAATACACTATTAACGATGATGAAGACTCAGCCGATGATAGACCAACGATAAGCCAATTATTAGATGATGATATTAATGAGTTACTAGATGCAGAATGGCAGCTAGAAGTGGTCTTTAATAATGCAGAGCAAGAACAGATTCAAAGTTATATAGCAAAGCAAATCTCACAAATAAAACATCTAGCTAACAAAGCACAAGATGTACCAAAGTTTGCTTTAATTCTTAGCGAATTGGAAAATGCTTATACTTATTTAAGTCATCACCCTGAAAAATCTCGCGATACTGATATTCAAGCCGCTTTACTTGCAGGTCATTGTCAGCTAGTCGGTTTATTTGATGCTTTAGCGGGTAGCACCTCGTTGAAAATTGACGAGCAGGTTATCGAACGCCTACAAAGCATTGCTCAAAGTGATGACAGCACTAGCAATGATAAAAAAGCTGCTGATAATAAAGAAATTAATATTGATGCAGAAGCAAGTGTTGAGTCGAACATCGGTATTCATGAAGAAATAAATACTGCTAAAGTGCAAAGTATTGCTGCCCCTGAGCTTGCGCTTGAAACTATCGATACCGATATTGAGCTATTAGAAATCTTCTTAGAAGAAGCGCAGGAGCTTGATGATGCGCTCAATGATAGCTTTAGTAAATGGCGTGCTGATATCAGCAATATCAATACCTTAAAAGTTTTACAGCGCCACCTGCATACCATCAAAGGTGGTGCACGTATGGCAGGCATACGCAGTATTGGCGATTTGACCCATGAGGCGGAGAGTATTTATGAGGCGTTCGTTGAAGCAAGACGTACGCCAACGGCGCAGTGGCTTGAAATTATGCAAGTCGTGCAAGATACTTTGTCATTGCAAGTGGCGCATATTGTCCGCTATCAGCAATCATTTTTTACGCCTGAACTGATTGAGCAACTGCAGCAGTTTGAAAAAGCAGCAGCGTTACCAAAAGACGTTGAGCTTATTGTACCAATGCCACAACATCAGGCTGCTGCTGAACCGCAAATCAGCGCCGATGAATACACCCATCGTATCGAAAAGACGGCAGACTTCTTAAGTTTAGATAGAATTATAAAACAATCTTGGGCGAACGGCTTACCTGACCCAGATATTTTAGAGGTGTTTTTAGAAGAAGCAGAGGCGCTGACCAACCGCAATGAATATCTCCAAGCATTCTTAAGTGATGCCGGTGATACAGTTGCATTGCAGGCCCTACAGCGCGACTTACATACCTTAAAAGGTGGTGCGCGTATGGTGACCGCAAGTGGTATCGCTGACCTTGCCCATGAAATGGAATCGGTTTATACCGATTTTATTGATCGTCGCCGACCTGCTACCAAAAAAGTCTTGGAGCTACTGGTAGCCTGTCACGATTGGCTGGCAGATGCGGTATTTATTCTCTCGCAACAGGTGAACCCACCAACGCCAGACTTATTAATTGAGGCGCTGCAGCAATTTAGTAAAAACCCCGATAGCTTAAAACATATACCAAAAGAGTCGTTGCAACCGCAGCGCGATGCTATTTTGCTGGCGAAAGAAAAGCAAGAATCTACCTATATCCAAAAAGATATCAGTGAGATGCCGCCGATGGTGGCTGATACGACTGAGCAAGAACAGAACGCCAGTAACAATGAGATGATTCGTATTTCAGGTGGCCTCATTGAGCATATGATTAACCTATCAGGTGAATCAGCGATCAACCGTGCGCGTATCGATATGGGTATGAGTAGCTTGACCACTAGTATTGAAGAGATGGGAACGACGGTACAACGTCTAGCGGATCAGTTGCGCCGGATGGAGATTGAGCTTGAAGCGCAGATTTTATCGCAGATTGATGATGAGTTGGTCAATCATGAAGGCTTTGATCCTCTAGAGATGGATCAGTATTCTTCGCTAAACCAACTGTCGAAATCTTTAACCGAGTCGGCCTCGGATTTGGTTGATATTAATCATACCTTACTTGAAAAGATGCGCGACAGCGAAAGTCTATTGCTACAATTATCGCGGACGCAAACTGAGCTGCAAGATGGCTTGATGAATTCGCGGATGGTACCCTTTACCCGCCTAACGCCACGGCTTGAGCGTATCGTGCGCCAAACGGCCAATGAGCTAAACAAGTCGGTTGATTTAAAGATTATCAATGCTGATGACGAAATGGATAGAACCATTTTGGAGCGCATTACCTCACCGCTTGAGCATATGTTACGCAACGCGGTCGATCACGGAATTGAAACGGTTGCAACGCGCTTAGAAGCAGGTAAAGAACGTAATGGACAAATTACTTTAGAAGTCCTGCGTGAAGGTAGTGAAATCATTATCCAGCTAACTGATGATGGACGCGGCATTGATGTAGAAGCAGTACGCAATAAAGCCATTTCTCAAGGTTTAATTGACGCTGAAGATACTAGTTTAAGCGACCTTGATATTATGCAGTATATCTTTAATGCTGGTTTAAGTACCAGTAAGCAAGTGACGCAAATATCAGGTCGCGGTGTTGGTATGGACGTGGTGATTAGTGAAATTCGTCAACTAGGGGGGGCAGTATCGGTGGTGTCAGAGCTTGGTAAAGGCTCACGCTTTACCATGCGTGTGCCGCTCACGGTTGCGGTGTCTGATGCGTTGGTGGTTCGCGCCGCAGACCGCTATTATGCGATACCGCTAGCGCAGATCGAGCGTGTCGTACGTATCAGTCCAGAAAGAATTTATGACTATTATCAATCCGGTGCCGCTACGCTTAACTTTGAAGATAATGATTATCGCGTGCGTTATTTGAATGAGATTTTATCAGGTAATAAACTCAATGAGCTGGTCGTCAATACTAACACCAGTGTGCCACTAATTATTATCAAAAACCGTAGTGGACAAAACATGGCCCTACAGGTTGATCAAATCGCAGGGTCACGTATTGAGGTCGTGGTAAAACCTTTAGGCCAGCAATTCTCGAATCTATCGGGTATCTCAGCGGCAACCATCATGGGTGATGGCTCGGTCATGCTTATTCTGGATCTGATTGCACTGATGCGAAATGCTGCTTTAGGCAGAGAAGTCGCAAAACCTGCTATCAGTGTTCGTAGCAGTACAGAATCTAAAACCACCATTTTGGTTGTCGATGACTCAGTCACGGTACGGAAAGTGACCTCACGTTTCTTAGAGCGTCAAGGTTTCAATGTGGTCCTTGCCAAAGATGGTATCGATGCGCTTGAGATTTTACAAGAAACCACGCCAGACTTGATGTTACTTGATATTGAAATGCCGCGTATGGACGGCTTTGAAGTCGCGTCGCAAGTACGTCATAACCGCCGCCTGCAAAAGCTGCCTATTATTATGATTACCTCACGTACCGGTGAAAAGCATCGCGAGCGCGCTTTTGAGATTGGGGTCAATGACTACATGGGCAAACCTTTCCAAGAAAACCAGCTTCTTAATAAAATCCAAGGTTTATTGGGTATAGAGGCTAGCTTAGTCAATGAAGGATAATGTACCTGCCTTAATACTAAGGGATAAGCATAAAAACGATATCAGGGTACTGGTGGTGGCAGAAGACCACCATCAGCGCATGGCTTTTTCTGATACCGTGCGTAGTTGTGGTTTGCAGCTGGTTGACTGCGTATCAAGGGCACAATTACAAAATAGGTTGAGCCGCTATACAGCGCCGATTGATATTTGGCTCATAGATGGTGATTACGATGAGCATATGGCAGTAGCGACTACTACCGCTCAACCTGCTACCGTTCTAGTCGGATTTAGCCAGGCGCCATATCTTAATGAAGCTGAGCAGTATGCCAAATGGCAGCGCAAACTCAAGCGCAAACTTGCCCAAATGCTGGCGTTGCCGTTATTGAGTAATGCAATAGATAGCCCTGCTTATAAGAATACGGCTTACCAAAATGAGCCTAACGATTGGCATTATGTGGTATTTTTAGGTGCTTCGATGGGCGGGCCTAGTGCGGTCAAAGAATTTCTAGATCATCTGTCACCCACCTTGCCTGTGAGTATTTTACTGGCCCATCATTTTAACCAAGCGATGATAGGCACGCTACCACGCATACTCAATCGCCATAATGACTGGCGCTGTCAGCTGATAACTTCCTCACAGCGTTTGCGCGGCGGGCAATGCCTCATTGTACCCATTGATAAACAAATTGTTTGCGATTCAACTGGTCGTATCATCTTAATGGATCAGGCGTGGGAAGGCGATTATAAGCCAGCTATCGGTCAAATCTTGAAAAATACCAGTGATGTTTATGGCAGTGAGCTTATCAATATTATCTTCTCTGGGATGGGAAATGATGGTTCGCAGTATTTAAGCTTAATCCAAGATAATGACAGTCAATTGTGGGCGCAAGACCCAAGCTCAAGCGCTTGTCCGAGTCAGCCGCAAGCTATTATTGATTCAGGTTATTGTCAGTTTGTCGGTAGTCCCAAAGCCTTAGCAGAAAAACTTACCCATTATATTGCTGAAAGGGCGATGCCCGCCTCTTCGTAGTCATTTATTGTGAGCGACATATGAAACAGATTCTAAAGCACTCATTTGAAGCCGTGAGCTTATTGACCACCAACAATGGTATGCTCGACGTAACGATTGTCCCAGCCACCGACCAACCGGATTGGCTTATCCCTAGTAGTTTGATTTTAAGTGTCGATGAGTATAGTGAACATACATGGACTTATGAGTGGCAACAACAAGAAGTCGCTGTGTTCCATCTACTACCGCGCCATCAAACGCCGGACAAGATGATTATTTTAGAAGGCAATACTACTGCGCATCGTATCGCGCTACAGACAGCAGGCGAGCTCCGCCAACTACAGGCGCGTATCTCCGACGTCAAAGATATCGACTTGCCTGAGCATTTTATCAAAACCGACAGCAAAACTGATACCGTTCAGCAGCGCGTCCAAGAAGATGTTGTGCTATCCTACCTTTTCCAAGCGGTGATGATCGATGATACGGTTTACGTAGTGCCAGATTTGGATAAAATCGCCCATCAATTGGTTGACTTAGATAGCTAATTTGCTCATGGTGACGCTTTTTATCATGGGCTTTAGTGTTAGCTCTAAAGAAAGTTATTAGCCTTGAGCTGGGATAAATAGTTATTGTATTAATTTGCCAGCTAGTAGGTTTTTAACACTGTCATTTGATCCGTATCAGTCAGCGCCTATAAGTATCGATGAATAGGAAGCGATAAAATATACTATGAATAACATCCATTCAAATCTGACAAAGTGGTCGGTTGCTAGTCGAATCTTTCATTGGGTTAGCGCCTTATTATTACTGGTCACTTGGATCATGATACTGTTATATGACAATCTTGATAGTAAGGTCTATATCGGATTACACAAGGCATTTGGGATCAGTTTGTTATTTTGGATGATAGCCCGCGTGATCAGCCGGCTGTTTACTAAAGCACCACCAGCTCTGGCAATGCCAAAGTGGCAAATGCTGCTTGCACAATTATCCCACTTTGCTTTATATGCGTTGTTAATTGCGATGCCTGCCGCAGGGCTGCTGATGTCGGTATATGGCGGCCGAGCCGTTGATATTTTTGGCTTATTTCAAATCCCTGTCTTTGTCACCCCCGATAGAGGATTGGCACGGCTTTTTAATGACTGGCATACCGATATTCTGTGGCCGATGATTATCGTTTTTACTTTGATTCATATTGGCGCCGCGTTATATCATCAATTCATTAAAAAAGACAATATTATGGCGCGTATGAAATAAAGACTTAAAAATGGGAAGAGCGCGTATAAAAAAGCCCTAAGTATGAAACTTAAGGCTTTTTTTGTGCCAGCTATACTAGCAAACGCTATAAATATAAAGTTATGCCGTTTACTTTTTATGTTCAGGTAAACTGATATTCATCTCAAGCACATCGAGGCTGTCTTCAGAGCGATGGTTGATATTAACATCATCAATCTGTACGCCGTTGACGTATTTATTGACCACTTCTAGTATCTCACGTTTCATTTTTTCAATACGATCAGCGGTCAAACGGTTATTCAAGCGATTTTCGCTTGCAACAATAACTTTTAAGCGCTCAGTTGCCATATTAGCACTGCCAGCACTGCTGCTGTCATCCGTACCAAATAAGCTACTCCAAAATCCTTTTTTCTTACTCATCATTAACCCCCAAACCAGCGCTGTAGTAGACTCTTTTTCTTCACATCAATATGACGTAATGGACGCTCTTCTCCTAAGAAACGGGCGACGATATCGTCATAACATTGACCAGCCACTGAATCGGTATAATGAATCACCGGCTCGCCATGGTTAGACGCTTCAAGCACTGAATGGCTTTCAGGAACCACACCAAGTAACGGCACCTTTAAAATATCGTTAGAGATGGTATCGATATCCATCATCTCGTTAGCGGCAGCACGGTCGGCGTTGTAGCGGGTGATGATTAAATGCTCGCGTACCGTGCCCTGATTTTCAATGACCTTTTTGGTTTGGCTTTGCAAGATACCAATGATACGGTCCGAGTCACGTACCGAAGAGATTTCAGGGTTGGTGACGATGATGGCTTCATCTGCATGATACATTGCCAGCTGCGCACCTCGCTCAATACCAGCAGGCGAGTCGCAGATAATATAGTCAAACTGCTTTGACAACTCATCCATGACTTCTGTAACGCCGTCGTCTGTCAACGCATCTTTATCACGCGTTTGACTGGCAGGCAGGATATATAAATTTTCTAGTTGCTTGTCTTTTACCAGCGCTTGTGACAGGCGGGCATTGCCATTGATAACATCGACAAAGTCATAAACAATTCGATTTTCGCAGCCCATAATCAAGTCTAGATTACGTAAGCCTACATCAAAATCGATAACAACTGTCTTATAGCCACGTAATGCTAAACCGGCGGCAAAAGAAGCGCTGGTCGTGGTTTTGCCCACACCGCCTTTACCCGAAGTGATTACAACAATCTTCGCCACAATGGCACACTCCTATGAATTGATGGGATATTTATTAGTTAAAACATTTTAGATGAAACAGTATAGATGTAAAGTAGCACAATTGCTCGGCGTTTACCTAGCCAAGATGTGCTATCTGCGAGCGTAAGCCTAGCATAAATATACAAAAACTTATAGCCGGTGCATATTTAAGCACAAAAGCTGCTTAAAGATAATGGTTATATAAGCTAAATAGGGAGCCAAAGCACCCTCTATTATCTGCGCTCAACGTCCGCGCCTATAGTCTAGCGTAAATAGTGGCAGAGCTAACAATCCATCATAGCGCAGTTTTGTTAAGTAAACTTACTATAATATTAATCGTACTATTTAGACGTCAATTTATCATCTATCATCAAATATATTCAAACTGATAATGATGAAATGACGCCTTTGAGTCGTCTAAAGAGCAAATAAAACCTAAGCGTTATCCATGACCGTAAAAACTAAACCCTGACCTTCTAAATAACGCACTTCAACCGATTTATCAATCACGTGCTCGGGTAGGTTATCGCGCAGGCAATAAGTACCAGCGACCGATACCAGTGAAGGATTAAATACTTGGCAAAAAATACGCGCGTCTTTATCGCCAGTTGCGCCTGCGACCAAACGACCTTGGGCGCGACCATAGACGTGTAGGTTGTTGTCGGTAATGGCTTCAGCGCCACTATTGACACTATTGGTCAAAATCAAATCGCCACCAACGTGATTGAGGCTTTGACCCGAGCGCAGCATTTGATCATAGATCAAACTGGTAATATGCTCGGCACTGATAAGCGTCTCTGCTGTCAAGGTGGTTTCAGTCGTTGCATTTACCTCGGTAGTGGCAGCAGCTTGGCTATTTACAGCTGAGCCAGCATTATCCGTAGTAGAGCTGACAGAATCGTTCGCAGGTGTTGTTTGTGCGCCGTCTTTAGAAACTGCTACTTGACTTAACTGTGTAGTGGCTTTTTTACTGGGCAAAATACGCTCGATACGTTTGCCATCCGCTGGGAATATCGCCAAGCGTAGCTGACGTGCTTGCTCATCAAGCAAACCTGTGACCACGCCGATAGGCTGCAAACCCCACGACCAAAGCAGCTCTACTAACGCTGCTAAATCCTGCTCGACTTCACTGTCAATCAATACAGGGATATTGCTATTTTTATTACTCAGTGTGGTTTCAAGTTGGCTGCCAATCGCCGCAAAATCATCGGTGCTAAACTGCAGCCGTGAAAAGGTCAGCATTTTGCCATAAAATGCCAAAGCTGGCGTGTCAGGTGAGTCAAGCGCCTGCTGATTGTTGTCTGAAATCGTCATAATATACATCCTCAAAAATGGTCGTGTTGCGGTGTTCAATGTGCCGTTTTTGCCTCGGCATATAGCATCAAAGTCTGATTATTAAAAGTGTGGCTTTCAAAAATGTGTATATCAAAAGTATGATTGTCAAAAAATCTGGTTTTCATTCAAAACACTACAAATTAAGCATGTCTTGATGCTTCCATTGCTGCACTTTTATTTGGGCTTCAAATTCGTCTAAACCATCGGCGATGATGCTTGATATTAATGTATCAAGGGCGCTGTTGTCGGTATCGATTTGAGCAACGCCGCTGGCAATAGCAACCATTAACGCGTCAATACGTTCGGCGTCAAGCAGGCGCTCATTCAGCGCATATACCACGTTTTCGCCGATATTATGCCCGACATGCTGTAGCTGCGACTCAATTAACGTCCCAGCAATGGGTATCATACGCAGATAGCGGCGTAATTCAGGCGTATTGGCCAGTCCTTCTTTAATAGCGTTACCCATTTCGGTGGCGACAATAGTGCCGCCGCCCGATGACTCGGTCAGTGCCTGAAGTTTTGGCGCCAGCTCTTTACGCAGTAGCGATAATATCGCCGCTTCAATCTCATTGCGATTGCGGACAATGGTAGATTCGATAAAGGATTTATGTGTTGTGGGATCGGTCAGCTGCTGACGAAACGTCTGAATGGTCGTTAAGATGACGCGGTCAGACAGCTCTTCTAACAGCAAATTAATATAAAAATTAATGCGATTAATCCACGGCTGCGGCAATACTTGATAACCTAGCTGATACAAGCGGCGCCCGATAATCACGGCGCGAAATAGGCGCAGCGCGCGCAACTGCGGAAAACAGCCTAACACTTCATACCAATGCACAAAAGGGAAAAAGAACCAGCGGTAATACACCTTTTCTTTAATAGCAACTGCCCAGCGCAATAGCAACTCGGCAATCAAGAATAGGGTAAAAAAACCGCCCGCTGTCCGTAGCGAGTCATGAATATGGTTTTGATACCAGTTTAATGCCTCGCTCATACTCAACCACTGCGCGGCATTACTACTAAAATTACTCATCAAAATAGCGTCAGTACTGATTAAAAATAAATCAATACTGATGGCGATGAGCATCACGATGTCATAGGTCAGCTTCAAGCGATTGGGCTTGGGACGGTTCGGTCTTGGCGGCGGGCTGCTGGGTAGGTCTGAGGACTGAAGAGGCGCTGGTGTTATCGGCGCACGGGTAGAAGAGGCGGGCACAGTCATACCTTATTTAGTAGTAAATGGCATTGGTAGTGAGTAATCTTTTGCCAATCACTACCAAATAAGCGGCAAGTTTTAATGGTTATTCACATTATCAATGAATCATGCCAAAAAACAAGCCATCAACCATTATAATTTGGTATTTTAGCCGTTATCTTTTTATATAAAAAGCCATAATTTTTAATGGCTTTTTTTAATCAGTTTTTTTAATGTCCTTTTTTATTCACTTTGATGCGCCGCTTGCGGATGACTCTCAAATTCTGCCAGCATTTTTGTAATACGCTGATCTTTTTGGCGCCAAATTTGCTCGACCCATTCAAACATTTGCGCTTTAACGGCCTCATCGTTTTCGTAGCCGCCGTCTTGAATACCGGCAAACAGCGCATCGGGTATGGCAATATGGCGGACATCGACGCCTAAGCGTTTGATATTGCCTTTCCACAAATCGCCATAGGTTGGCACGCCGTCAGGGTAGACGATGGTCATATCTAAGATACCATCGATATCAGCGCCCAAGGCATTAATGGCTAGCGACAGACCGCCAGCGCGCGGCTTTAATAGATGGGTATAGGGCGAGTTTTGTTTATCGTGTTTTTCTTGGGTAAAGCGTGTGCCTTCCAAATAATTCAACAAGGTAAACGGCTTGTCTTTTAATAATGCACAAGCGCGCTTGGCTTCTTCGATATCTTTACCTTTAAGGGCTGGGTTTTTAGCAACTGCTTCTTTAGAATGGCGCCGCATCATTGGAAAATCTAAAAAGTAAAATGCCTGCCCAACGATAGGAATATAGATGAGCTCAAACTTGGTGAAAAACCGGGTCAGTGGTAAGCGTTTTTCACTAATATATTGCACGATGCTGGTATCTACCCAAGACTGATGATTGCTGACCAGCAGATATTTACCGTCCATATGTACATCATCCGGCAATTGAATGCGCCAATCCTTACGCGGCAATATGGTATCAATCAAAGCATTATTGCTACCAATCCAGTGCTCGGCAATCTTTATTACCGTCTTATCAGCAATAGGAGCGCCCGTGATAATTTTGCCAACGCCCATAAGCCATAATGGAATACTACCGCCAAAACTATTGGCAGCGATGACTCCGGCCGCTGTGGTAAGCGACATTGCTTTGCCAAGTTTTGGCGCGCGTTCGTGTATTTTTTGCATCGCAGCGTTCAAGCGCATGTCTTATTCCTTACTATTTGCTCGTTAATCGTTTCATTATTATGGTTAAACCGGTGTTTTATATCATCTCAAAAATACAGCTAATTTTTCTAACAAGTTTTAGCAAATTATAATCGCATTTTATCTAATAAATTTTAGTACTAATATTAGGTAAGACCTCATCTTAGTCCAGTAATTTTTCGGCTTTTTAATTCGTAAAATGTTTCTACCAAAGTTTTTATAAGATAATGTTAGCAGAAAATAATTAGAGTGTACGACTGTAAACGTGACTTGCGGTAACAAACAACGCGCTTTTATAAACACTAGACTATAGATACTTATGCACTTTCCATACATAGATGTGACAAAATATTACACACAAATAGACGGTAATTGCCATAATAATAGTAAGTGTGAATAAACAAATAAACAGGTTTGTTGACGCATATTCGTGACAAGCAATATCTATAAAAACACCGTTTATTTATCGATACCCTATATTGATAGCCCATTTTTTCAACTTAAGAGGACATATTATGCGTAATACATTAATGGTTGCAGCATTGGCATCAGGCTTAGCATTGAGTGGCTGTACGACTGATCCAAACACTGGACAGCAACGTTTAAATAAAACTGCTATCGGTACGCTAGCGGGTGCAGCTGGCGGCGCTGCTATCTCAAAAGCAACAGGCGGTGATAAGACTGGTCGTGATGCGGCTATCGGTGCTGCATTGGGTGCAGGCGTAGGCTACTACATGGAGCGTCAAGCGAAGCAGCTAGAGCAGCAAATGGCGGGTACTGGCGTTACGGTTACCCCAAATCCAAACGGTAACATTGATCTGGTTATGCCAGGTAATATCACTTTTGCCTTTGACAGTGCTTCGTTGAACCCATCGTTTAGACCAACGCTTGATAAGCTTGCGGCAACGATGAATGAATATAACCAAAATACGGTTACGATTGCTGGTCATACAGATAGCGTAGGTAACCCATCTTACAACATGAACTTGTCACGTGATCGTGCCAATTCTGTGAGAAATTATTTAGTTAATCGCGGTGTAGCTTCTAACCGTATCAACGTAGTTGCTTATGGTCAGACTCGTCCAATCGCTGACAACAATAGCGATTATGGTCGTCAGCAGAACCGCCGCGTTGAGCTAACGGTAAACGCGCCAAGCAGCGTTCGTTAATCGCTACTGATATTTAAAATATAATATAAATTAAAAAAGACCAACGAAAAGTTGGTCTTTTTTTTTGCTTGAAATTCGTCTAATATTCAAAAAATTATATTTGATAATAGTTATCAATAACATTATAATTTGCAGGGGTTAAATTTTGTCAGCCTTTAGCGGGCGTTTAAATTTAACTAGGGTTTAAATGGATTTTATCTTATTGAAATTATAAGTCTTTAAGCTTTCCTTTTATCACTTTATTACTTTATCTTTTGTCATTTTATCTAATGTATCTCATCGAGGACGTGTATGAATATCAGCCCAGCGACAAGCCGTAAAATTTTACCGACTACTTTAGCTGCTGCATTGGCAGGGATACTGCTAGTATCAGGATGTACCAAACAGTCTGATGAGACCACAGCGTCAGAGGCACAAACCGACGTCCAAGCAACCCAAAAAAGCGACAATAAAACGTCTTCCGCTGCTGATCAGGCGCATATCGATCGATTGTTGATTAGCTATGCTGATATGGCGCACGCCGCCTATAAAGATTCTTTAGAAACGGCCAAACTTTTACAAACAGCAGTGAATACTTATGTGGACACGCCGACCCAAGCCAATCTTGACGCTGCAAAGGCTGCCTATAAAGCCGCGCGTCAGCCATATTCACAGACTGAAGTGTTTCGCTTCGACGAAGGCTTTGTGACCGCTGATGATAAACGCGCGCTTGGTAGCGTTGATGGCTGGGAAGGACAGGTAAATGCTTGGCCGCTAGATGAAGCTTTGATTGACTATGTCAGTGACAGTTATGAGGGTGAATATAACAGTCAGGACAATATTATCAATAGCAAGAGCATCACGGTTGGTAGCATCAAGCAAGATACCAGCACCATTACGCCTGACTTGTTGGCTGAGATGAATGAGATTGGTGGTAGTGAGGCCAATGTCACCACCGGTTATCATGCGATTGAGTTTCTGCTGTGGGGGCAGGATACCAATGGCGTTGGTGAAGGTGCAGGTAATCGTCCGGTGAGCGACTATATAACGACCGAGGGCGAATGTACCAGCGGCGATACGACAAACCCAGATGCGAGTATTTGCGAGCGCCGTGGACAGTATCTAAAAGCGGTTACCCAGTTATTGATCGATGATTTGACCGCGATGGAAGCCCAGTGGCAGCCTGATAGCGAAAACACCTTACGTAGCGATATGATTGCCCGTAAAGACAAAAACGGTCTGCGTCAAATCATGTATCAAATGGGCAGCTTAGCGCTTGGCGAGCTAGCTTCTGAGCGTATACAGGTGGCGTTCGTCACTGGCTCTACCGAAGATGAGCATGAATGCTTTAGTGATTTGACCCATTTAAGCTATGCCAATAATGCCCGCGGTATTCAAAATATCTTTAATGGCGGCTATAAAACCGTCGCTGGCAAGACAGTAGGCGGTTATGGACTAAAGAATTATCTTGTCGATACCGGCAATAAAGAAGCGGCTGATAAACTTGCTACTGATTTTGCTAACGTCGAAGCAGCGTTTAAAGTCATCGTTGAAAAAGCTGAGAAAGAAGGCATCAAGGTCGATCAGATGATTGCAACCGTAGGTCAAGCCAGCAAGCACGGTATTTCTGCTGAAGAGCAAAACAAACGCCGCGGCTGGATTGAAAGTAGTATCGCAAGCTTACAACAGCTAACCGATGGTATCGAAAATGCAGCAAAAGCCGTTGGCATTGATAATTTAGACGCTGATGCAGGTTCACAGTTTTAAGTAGGTCTTATTTAAAAGAGCGCTTATTTAAAAGGGCAGTTATTTAAAATGAAGTTTTCGGTTCCAATTTAGGAAGCCTTAATAGCCTGTATTTATGTGCCTGATGAGTCGTTATCAGTGAATGAGAATTATTTTTATAGAAAAATAATTTGGGTATAATATACACGTTGTCGACCGCTGTTGGCAGCGTGTTTTTTTATAGCGCAGCAATGATTTATCGAATTAAAATATTTATTGACTAAAAATGCTTATCAAATAAAAGTGAAAAAATTATAGCACGCGTTTTTAATGGTTCCATACCAGAACTAAGGTTCCCTATGAGTAGCAGTAATGTGTCAACCGCCAAACAATCTACCGCGTTTTATTTTCCTTTAATATTTAAAAATTCGCTATTAAAGCTATCGCTAGGAGTGACATGCGTGCTCTCATTAAGCGCCTGCCAGCCATCTCCAACGGACGACACCGCCAATAATAACGACAACAAAGCCCAAGACAGTAGCTATTTGCAAAATATAACGCCTGAGCGTACTCAAACGATTGAAGCGCTAGCGGGCGTCCCTATGCAGCAGCTTGCCAGCTTTGATGCGCAAGAAATCAAACAAGGTGGCGATACTGGCATTAGTATTACCACGAGCGAAAGCTACTCTAAACCTTCCTCAAATATCACCGCTTCGCGTAAAGGGTCTTTCTTTATCGGCAATGCGTTTTTTAGGCAACCTTGGGTGGTCGCGCCGGCGAGTACCGATAGCCGTGATGGGCTTGGTGCGTTATTTAACGTCGCTGCCTGTCAATCTTGCCATATCAAAGACGGTCGTGGTCATGCGCCGATGAACGCTGATGACGATGCCGACAGCTTGCTGATTCGACTTGCGATGCCGGCGACTACCGATGTGCAGCGTCAAAAACTAAAAGATTCTTTGATTGAAAAAGTCGTCCATCCTATGTATGGCGGTCAGCTGCAAGATCGCGGTGTGCAAGGTGTTCCTGCTGAAGCCCGAACTGTAGTACAGTGGACTGATAAACCCGTTACCTTTGCTGATGGTCATGTCGAGACCTTGCGCGCGCCAACCTTTAATCTGACTAAACCCGGTTATGGTCCATTTGATGATGCGCTGATGGTATCGCCGCGTGTTGCCTTACCAATGATTGGGCTTGGGTTACTCGAGCAGATTCCAGACGATGATATTAAAAAACAAGCAGTCAAAGTAAATAACGCTAATAACGACATTAGCGGTAAATTTAATATGGTCATGGACCCGCAAACGGGTAAAGTGGCATTAGGACGCTTTGGCTGGAAAGCGGGTCAGACCAAGCTGATTACTCAAAACCAAAGTGCGTTTAATGAAGATATGGGGCTGACTTCGAATATCCGTCCGCATGAATCGTGTATGCCAGCGCAGACCGCTTGTGTGAATGCCGCAACAGGGGCTGATGAGCAAGGTAATGGTAAGCCGCCTGTCGAAGTCAATGATGAGGTAGCAAAATTCGTCGAATTTTATACCCGTAATCTGGCGGTGCCGCATCGCCGCAATGCCGAAGACAAGCTGGTATTGGCAGGCAAAAAACGCTTTTATGATATGGGCTGTCAAAGCTGCCATACGCCGCGTTATCAGTTGCCAAAAACTGACGATGGCCATCTTGAGCAGCACGGACAAGTGATTTATCCTTATACCGATTTATTGTTGCATGACATGGGCGATGGCTTAGCTGATCGTACCATTGCGGGTAAGCTACCATCGAAAGATTTACAGGTTGAGTTTTTAGCCAACTCTTATGAGTGGCGTACGCCTGCTTTGTGGGGCATTGGTCTTGCGCAAACCGTCGATCCACAAGCGACGTTTTTACATGATGGGCGCGCGCGTACTTTGATGGAAGCGATACTTTGGCATGGCGGCGAAGCGGAAAAGCAGAAGCAAAAAGTACTTAAGCTTGATAAACAAGGACGCAGTGAGTTGAATGCGTTCTTAAAGTCATTATAAAAATAAGCGTATGAGCGTTAAAAGCGATGGTTATTCAACGTAAGAAATACCAAATTAAATAATTACTTATATCAATATTCATCCAAATACTGAGAAATCTATGAAAATAAATCCTGCTTTAGCAATGGCATTATCAGCGCTAAGTGCTGGTATTCTAATTAGCTGCGTCAAACCTGCGGAAGAAAATAAAGTATCAGAGGTAGATAGCCAAGTCGCCCAAGAAAGTGCTACTTCTACTACTCCTGACAAAAAAGACAATAATGCTGAAAAGATTAGCGCTGTTGATATTAGTCCTGATACCGAAAAAACCTATCTGACCCACGTGGCAAATGACATTGTCATTCCAGCCTATGCAGATGCCGCAAAGCAGAGTGATTTATTGCATGATTTGGCGAAGAAATCTTGTCAGCAAGCGCCCGTGAGCGGTGATGCGCTAAAAGAATTGCGCGACCAATGGTTGGTGCTCGCACAAGCTTGGGCAAGCGCTGAGATGGTTAACTTTGGACCAGCGACGGCGAGCATGAGTAATTTATATATCAATTACTATCCTGATGAGCGCGGACTGGTACATAGCGGGGTCGCTGATTTGATTGCTGCCAATTCCAAGCTTACCGCCGAGCAGTTGGCTAACGAGAGCGCCATCGTGCAAGGCGTGCCAGGCTTAGAAGAGGTGCTTTATGCCAATGATAATTTGGATGCTGGGCAGTGCGCTTATGTGATGAGCGCGAGCAGCGCTTTGAGCACACGTCTAAAAGATATCGAGAAAAACTGGCAGCAAAATGCTACTGATTTACTAGCAATTGATAAAACCGCCGAGAGCGATCAAGGTTTAAACCAATGGTTTAACTCGCTGCTGTCATTGGTTGAGACGATGAAATCTAACGCTATCGACCAGCCATTGGGTTTAACTGCTAAAGCAAAAGGTCATTTGCCAGCTGCAACCGCTGGACAAAGCCGCGCGATTATCACTGCGAAATTGGCAACCTTAAATCAAGCAATGACTGACCCTGTTTTGACTGCTATTCTTGGTGGCAATAATGAAAATGCAGTGGCGGATAATCTATCAACCGCGCTTGCTGATACCACGACGTTACTGGCACAAATGCCGGAAGATTTAGCGACTGCTGATAAAGCGACGCAGCAGGAACTACTTGATCATCTCACGAGCATTACGCGCATTATTAAGCGTCAATTGATTCCAACCCTTGGTCTGCGCGTTGGCTTTAACAGCACCGATGGCGATTAAAAAATGTACTCTCTCGATACTAAAACTGCAGGTAAATCACAAGAGCAGCAGCCTAATAATGAGCTGCTAGTAACATCTGCATTGACCACGCTTTCTGCTGTCATGGGTACAGCCGCGCTTGTCGGTATCCATCATAGTTTTCGTAAGCACAAGCAACCAGATGCCAGCTTATGGGATTATGTGGCAGGTATGGGCGCGCAGTTGCAGTTGATAAACTTGACGCCTAAACGCGAGCTTGTGCAATTTCGCCACGCTTGTCAGCAAGCGGCAGTTGCATGGCAGCAGGCTTATCGCTCACAGAGAGATGATGACGAGCAAAATAACAAGTCTCATAGCGTAAGCGATTTTAGCGCAGCCCATACGACCACAATACTGCCACGTCCAGTCTGCTGGGTAAGCGGCGTGGCGTCTATGCCAAAAAACATCGCTTTAGCAACTGAAGACAGTGACGGCAGTCATAATGAGCACGACTTCGGCGTGGTTGGTATCGACGCCGATAGACAAATCGTTTGGCAAACGACCATGCCCGAACGCGTGCATGATATTGTCGTTCAACCTATTTCTGATAAGCAAAAATTCTCTACTAAGAATAACCAAGCACGTGATGTGGTGGTGATGGGTCGGCGCCCGAGCGTAAGGTTTTGGGTATTAGACACGGCAACTGGGCAAGTAAAGTTTGCTATTAAAGCGTCTACGCATCGTCATTTTTATGGTCATGCCTGTTATAGCCTAGATGGTAAGCTGCTCTATGTGACCGAAAATGACACCCTAAGCTTAGACGGTAAAATCGGTATTTATAATGCTTGTGATCATTATCAAAAAATAGCAGAGTATGACTCGCATGGTATCGGCCCGCATGAGCTGATTATGCATCCTGATGGCGAGACATTGGTGATTGCCAATGGTGGTATCAAAACCGAGCAAGCGTCGCGTGAAGAGCTTAATTTAGATACGATGCGACCTTCATTGGTTTATCTCAATCGCCATACTGGCGATTTGCTTGAGCAGATTATGCCTGAGCACAATCAGAGGAGCGTGCGTCACCTCGCCATGCATGACGATGGTACGGTGATGATAGGTATTCAGTTTCAAGGCGAAAAGCATATCAATGTGCCGTTAGTATTGACCCATCAACGCGGTGAGTCTGATTTTAAACCCCTTATTATGCCCAATGATCAATGGCAACGTTTCCACCAATATATCGCTAGCGTCGCGGTTGATAGTGAGCGTAACCTATTATGTGTGACCACGCCAATTGGCGGTTGTGCGGCGATTTATGACTTAAATACTCGTACATTGATTGATGATATTAGCTTACCAGATTGTGCCGGTGCAGCCGTATTAGCAAATCAGCATATTGATAAAGCAGGCGATAACAATGCCAATGTTAAGGCTAAGGCTAATGCGCACTCAGGTTTTATCGTTAGTGATGGACAAGGTCAGTTAACCGCGTTAACTGTTAATCATTTAGCAACTGCTGAACTTGCTAGAGTAGATAATGTTGAGCGTATTTTTATCAACAGCAAATATCATCTGATGTCGTTTGACAATCACTTGCAAGCGCTGTGAGCATGAATGTGCTGTCACAGTATGATTCGCCCTTATTAAATAGCGCTATACGTTGTTTGGCGCAAGCGGATATTGAGCTACACATCAGCAAAAAGCGCGTTAAAAATATCAATTTTCGCTTAAAACCGCATAAATTAATGGTCTCTGTACCCATCTCTCTTAGCTCAGCGCAAACTGTTCAGGCGATAGAGAAACGCGTGCCTTGGGCAATCGCCAATCATGCGCACGTATTAGAACGCTATAAACGTCAGCAAATCCCATCACAGCAATCTATAAAAGAGACTTCAACTGCCGATCGCACACTGCTATTGTGGGGCGTAGAGCAATCATTCACCTTAAACCACGATAAAAAAATTGCCTACTATCGGCAACATCTCTCTGAAGTAATGCCTGCATTATTTAATAAATGGCAACCGATTGTCGGCGCTTATGCTAATGAAATACGTCTAAAGAAAATGCATACGCGTTGGGGCAGTTGCAATACCCGCGCCCGGCGAATTTGGTTGTCTGTCTATCTGCCAGCTTATCCTATCGAATGCACCGAATACGTCATCGTCCATGAGCTTTGTCATCTGCATCATGCCAATCATAGCCGTGCTTTTTGGCAAACGGTGGCAACGGCGATGCCCGATTATCGATACTGGCATAATATGTTGGCGGGTAAAACAGGGCAGCTAGACTAAAGTAGGAGCTACTGCTAAATAACCAGATGTCATGCCTTAATCTGCTAAGATAAGGTTTTTTTATCGAAACAAGGATGTGCTATGGAAAATGTCAATCAAGCGCAGTTTTGGCAGCAGCGTTATGAAGAGGAAAGTATCGGCTGGGATATGGGGCAAGTGTCACCACCGCTCAAAGCTTATATTGACCAGTTGCCTGAATCTGCTAAAGAGCAAGCGATTTTAGTACCGGGCGCGGGCAATGCTTATGAGGTCGGTTACCTGCATGAGCAAGGGTTTACCAATGTCACCTTGGTTGATTTTGCCTCTGCGCCGATTGAGGCTTTCGCAGAGCGCTATCCCAACTTTCCAGCAGAGCATTTGGTCGGTGCTGATTTTTTTGCGTTATCGCCAGCGCAATATCAGTTTGATTGGGTGCTTGAGCAGACGTTTTTTTGTGCCATAAATCCTGCGCACCGTGATGAATATGTGGCGCAGATGGCCGCATTATTGAAACCGAATGGTAAGCTGGTTGGGCTGCTGTTTGATAAGGATTTCGGACGAGAGGAACCGCCGTTTGGCGGCACGAAAGCTGAATACCAGCAGCGTTTTGCACCCTATTTCGATATTGAGACTATGGAAACAAGCTATAACTCGCATCCTGCGCGGCAGGGCAGTGAGCTGTTTATTAAGATGCATGTAAAATCTTAATCTCACGCTTGATGTTTTGCCGAGCCTGCGTTTCTAGCCGCGTAGAGTAATAATCCGTCAGATAAAGTGTTGGGTGCGCTAACAATTCTGTTAATACGGCTATACGTCCAACGCGATAATCTATGTTTGAGACATGCGCATATTCTTGCCGAACCGCTTGGGCATACTGCTCATACTCAAGCCAAGATGCTCCCAAAATACTCAAATCCATATCTAGTAAATAAGCGGCATCAAAGTTCTTTTGGGCGCTTGAGCACTCAGCGAGTCTATGATTGGCCGTCATTATAATGAGCGCATAAATATGTTGGCACTGCGCTGCCGATAAATAAGGGCGTAGCGTCTCTACGGCATATTCTGCACTTTTAAGCTCATTATCTGAGCGCGTTGGCGCATATATCACGTCGTGATAAAATAGTGCCAATGCGATAATATGCGGCTCATTTAAAACATGCTTAATCTGCTTAAACTGCGCAAATAACTGCTCAATATGCTGCAAGCTATGATAAGCACGTTGGTTTTCGCTATAACGTATAGCGATATCTTGCCAAAGATTGTTAACCTTTTCTGATTCTACAGCGCTATTAATAGCTGTAAAATGCTGCGCAAAAACCTTACCAAGCTCAGTCTCTATGTGCGCAAAAGCCTTTATCATTTAATTTCCTTATTCCTCATCCTTTTTAGCCAACTTCCATTCACCACCGGTCATTTATTTTTTATGATCTGCCTCTTCAAATGCTTGTTTAAATAATTGCCCAAGCAAATTAACATCATCAACGCGGGCATAGTTTAAGCGGGTGACAAAAGCGATATGACGATGTGGCCCTTTTTCTGCTAATGGCACTGCGACCGCATTTTGGTTTTGCAAATGCAGCTGATCGAGCGCCATCTCTGGCACCAAGGTCGTGCCCATATTGGCAAGCGCCATTTGTATTAGGGTGTTTAAGCTGGCATCAGAAAAGCTTGATTTCATTTGCGCGCGGTCGAAATGACAGACGGTTAAAGTTTGATCGGTCAGACAATGGCCTTCGCCAAGTAACATAAGATTGGCCGTTGCTAGCTCATCGGCATTAATTTTTTCAAGCTTGGCATGGACGTCATCCCGTGGAAAGACAGCAAAGAAATCTTCCGCCCAAAACTCAAAGGTATGCAAACCATCGACCGCATAAGGCAATGCAATAATGGCGGTATCAATATGACCATAGCGCACTTGCTCAAGCAAACGTTCGGTTTGCTGCTCGATAACGGTCATGCGAAATTCAGGGTAGTGTTTGCGCAGCGCAGGTAGGACTTTTGGCAGCAGATAAGGGGCAATCGTCGGAATGATACCAACCGTCATCGGGTACGCAAGCGGTGATTGATGGCTGTGCGCACGCGTAGTCAAATCATTGACTTCAGAAAATATACGCTGCGCCCGCGTCAAGATATCTTCACCGATAGGCGTAATCAAAACTTGCTTATTATTACGCTCAAAAATCTGCGTATCTAATTGTTTTTCTAACTCGGCGATACCTAAACTCAGTGCTGATTGTGAAATATTACAGTCTTCTGCTGCCCGTTTAAAATGACGATGTTTGGCAACTGCTAAGGCAAACTCAAGTTGACGTAAAGTAATCATAAAACCTCTCTATTAATGGGTTTTGGACGCCATTTGTTTTGGGCGTTTATCTTGTGTACTATAGCAATTTAATGCCGATGTTCGGATAAAAAAAGCCGTTAGAATAGTTTAACAAGTTTAATAAAACAAAACATCACATTAAAAACTTTTAACTGGATTAACCATAGAATTCGCGTATAGTTTGTCTTGTAACCCAGTTAATGAGTGGGTTAATCAAAACCCGCAGCCATAAACACAATTAACTTAACGACAATCAATCAAAAAAAGGAGCCAATCATGGCGTCAATTATCAATCAAGAAATTCCAGAGTTTTCAGCAGAAGCGTTTGTAAACGGTGATTTCAAAACCATCACTTCAGAAGACGTAAAAGGCAGTTGGGCAATCTTCCTATTTTACCCAGCTGACTTTACCTTTGTTTGCCCAACTGAACTTGAAGACATGGCAGCCCATTACGAAGAGCTTAAAGGCTTAGGCGTAGAAGTGTACTCAGTATCAACTGACACACATTTCACACATAAAGCATGGCATGATTCTTCAGACGCTATCGGCAAAGTCACTTATCCAATGATTGGTGACCCAACTGGCCGTATCACTCGTGGCTTCAATGTCATGATCGAAGAAGCAGGTTTGGCAGAGCGTGGTACTTTCTTAGTAGACCCAGACGGTAAAATCCAAGTCGCTGAAATCCATGCAGGCGGTATTGGCCGTAGTGCAAAAGACATGCTACGTAAAGTAAAAGCGGCACAGTACGTTCGTGATAACGACGGCGAAGTTTGCCCAGCAGCTTGGGAACAAGGACAAGAAACCCTTAAACCAAGCCTAGATCTAGTTGGTAAAATCTAAGGATATACTTAGATAACTTACTATTTAGACTAGCGAAAAGATAAGTATAAAATTTAATAGTGAGTTTTCGTTTTTAAAAGAAAACGCTATTAAATAATGACTTAAAAACGCCCCATCGGTTTTGATTGATGGGGCGTTTTTTTGTCTATTTTTTATAGGCAGATATTTAGAGATAGATAGTGTTAGGACAAGATTACAGGCTGTCTACAGATTGTCACCTAAGTTCATTCGATTTTTATCACAGGATGCTTATGATTTAAAGATATCTACTTCAACATCCATTTAAGTAGCATTATAAGCGTCATTAGTAAAAACGATACATCAATAATTTGATTACTTGCGATCAGGTTGAATGTTCTTTGCTTGCTGCCATCACAGTAGAGGCGACGAAGCACTCACCTTAGTTGCACAGAAATGGTTTTACATTGAACCTATCACATAAATCGGTAATGAAGAGAGGATATTATGAGTAAAGACAAATCATCTGCTAAAGAATTTCCGAAACAAGAACAATCGCTACCAGGCTCGCAGCAAAAGCAGCACCCAAGCCCTGAGGTACTGCCAAAAGAGTATCCAAATGGCAAGCTTGCTGGGAAAGTTGCTATTATCACTGGCGCGGATAGCGGGATTGGGCAAGCAGTGGCGATATTATTTGCCAAAGAAGGCGCGGACGTAGTAGTCAGCTACCTATGTGAAGATGATGATGCCAAGATGACCAAAAAGCACGTAGAGTCTTATCAGCAGCGCTGCTTACTGGTGGCGTCAGATTTATCAGAAGAAGCTAACTGTCAAAAGCTAATCGATACTGCCATCGCTGAGTTCGGCAAAATTGATATTTTAGTCAATAACGCTGGGATGCAGGTTGAGCAAGAATCGCTCACCGATATCAGTAGTGCGCAATTTGATAAAACCATTCATACCAATTTTTATCCGCACTTTTGGTTGAGTAAATTTGCCTTACCACACATGCCAGCGGGTAGCTCGATTATCAATACCACCTCTATCACCGCTTATCGCGGCAGTGACCATTTGATTGATTATGCTGCCACTAAGGGCGCGATTTTATCTTTCACCCGCGCTTTAGCCAATAATTTAATGAGTCAGGATAAAGGTATTCGCGTCAATGGCGTCGCACCCGGTCCTATTTGGACGCCGCTTATTGTGGCGTCATTTACCCCTGATGAGATAGAGAAGTTCGGTCAAAGCACGCCGATGGGCCGCGCCGGTCAGCCAAACGAGGTCGCGCCTGCTTATTTATACTTGGCCAGTGACGACGCAAGCTACGTTACAGGACAGGTTATCCATGTAAATGGCGGCGAGATTGTCGGTGGATAAAGTGAGTAGATGAGTGCTTCATTAAGTACATAGTTAATTTAGCCAATGCTCATCGAGCGTTTATTGACTTATATTGATTTAAGTCCAATAAAAGTCGCGGCAAAAAATAGCGGCTTGGTTCGATAAGCAAGTAAGCATCGCACCAAGCCGCTATTGAATCAGTTAGCGTTATAAACTAAAGCGTTTACACCGCAGAATTGAGTTTATTTTTATCGATTATTTTATAAATCTCATCTTTTAAGTGCAGCTTTCGCTTTTTCATTTTTTCTATTTCTTCGTCACAGCTGGCGTGCGTCACCAAATCCTTATCGAGCTGGTTGATTTGCTGATCAAGCTTGGTATGCTCATCAAAAATGGTCGCAAAGTAGCTGTCTTTTTGCTTAAGTTCGCAAATAATATCTCTGTTGTCTTGCCATGTATCAGTCTTTCTCATGTTGTCATCCTTGTTATGAAGCGCAGGCTTAGTAAAGCCATAGCGCATTTTAGTTAAGAGTGCTCTGATGAATTTATATGATTGTGAGACTTCAGTCTTACCAAGCCAAATCGCAATTCAGCTCAGTTTTGAACAGGCTTGTGCGCAGCAGAAAGGGCGTTTGTTAACGACAACTAGCAGTCAATCTGCCGACCGGTAAATAAGAGTGTTTCTTATTCGCCTCATCTGATTGTAGCGAAAAAATTTACCCGTTACCATGACTGTCATGGATTTTCTTTGATTGGTGGTTTTAAAATTAAATAATAATATCTATATATGATTTGTTTTATTAAACATAAAGTTTGAGTTTATCGGCTTGCGTGGTACGTCCAAAGCCTTGATAATAGACGTATCAAAGGTGGTAAGCCAAGTATTTATGGCTTTTTAAATCAGATACTTAGCTTGTCACCAAACCCTATTCAAATGTGCAGCGATATAGCTGACGTTACATAACCGATAATAATGAGGAACAAACATGATAGATCAAGGTTTATTAGACGCAGTCAAAAGCTATAGTGAAAACATGACCCGCCCCATTACCTTTGTATTGGGTAGCGGCGAACATAGTAAACGTGCTGAGCTGATTGATTTTTTGACTAAAATCGCTGGCACCACAGATAAGATCAATTTTGATGCAACAGCAACTGATAACAGCTTACCAAGTCCGATTAGCTTTAAAGTCGTCAGTCATATTGATAATGCATTGACCGATACGGGGATCGTTTTTAGCGGTATTCCGGGTGGTCATGAGTTTACCTCGTTGATTTTGGCGATTTTGCAAGCGGGCGGTCATACCTTAAAACTGGATGAAGGGATTCAAAAGCTGATTAAGCGCTTTAATAAGCCGCTACAGTTTCAGACTTATGTCTCTCTGTCTTGCCACAGCTGTCCGGATGTGGTGCAAGCGCTGAACCAATTTGCGCTGCTCAACGATGACATCAGTAATGAGATGATTGATGGTGCCTTGTTTCAAGAGCAAGTCGAAGCCAATAATATCCAAGGTGTACCAGCGGTATTTTTAAATGGTAAACCTTTTGCTAATGGTAAAATCGATACGGCTAAATTGATTGAGAAGTTACAAGAGCAGTTCCCTGATTTATTGAGCGAAGTGGCTGATGACGCTGAGCAGTTAGAGCAGCAAGACGTAACGATTATCGGTGCAGGCCCTGCTGGTGTGGCGGCGGCGATTTATACCGCGCGTAAAGGCCTAAAAGTTACTATGGTCGCCGACCGAATCGGTGGACAAGTGAAAGACACGCAAGATATCGAGAACTTAATCTCTGTGCCTTTAACAACCGGTAGTGAGCTGTCAGCGAACTTTGAAAAACATTTGCACGAATATGACATTACGCTCAAAGAGCATGTCAGCGTCAAAGAAATCAGTGAAACTGAAGAAGAAAACTACCGTATTCATCTCAATACTGGTGAGACGTTTGAGACGCGCAGTATCATCTTAGCGACCGGAGCCCAGTGGCGTAAGCTTGGTGTTCCCGGTGAAGATGAAAACGTGGGTCAAGGCGTAGCCTACTGTGCGCACTGTGATGGTCCATTCTTTAAAGGTAAGGATATTGCGGTCGTTGGCGGAGGTAACTCAGGTATCGAGGCAGCGCTAGACTTGGCAGGTATTGTTAAACACGTGACCGTCCTTGAATTTGCCGATGATTTAAAGGCGGACCAAGTACTGATTAATAAAGCCAAAGAGAAGAGTAATATTGATATTATTACTAGTGCTGCAACGCAAGAGATTAAAGCGCAAGATGGTAAAGTGACTTCGCTTGTTTATCAAGATCGTAGCAGCAGCGAAACCAAAGAGCTAGATACGTCAGCGGTGTTTGTGCAAATTGGTTTGGTACCAAATACTGAGTTTGTCAAAGGCTTTGTTGATTTAAACCGCTTTGGCGAGATTGAGATTGACGAGCGCTGTCGCACCGACCGCAAAGGTATCTTTGCTTGTGGTGACGTGACCACTGTACCATTTAAGCAAATTAACATTGCCATGGGCGAAGGTTCAAAAGCCGCATTATCAGCGTTTGAATACTTGGTTATGCAGTAAGTTATCCCTACCGTTAGTGTTAAAAGCCATCTCATTTGAGATGGCTTTTTTTGTGCTTATGCAATCAGTTTTTATTCCGAATCAACGCAATCACGGGAAGCGCAACCACATACATCAACACACCATATACCGCAGCGGGTAGAGCGATGACTGGCAACGTACTGACTCCCATAATAATAGGCGCCAAGGTAATCGCAGTCGTGCTGTTTTGAATACTGGTTTCTATCGAGATGGTTTTGGTATCAAACCAGCTGAGATTCATAGCTTTAGAGGTCAAAATACTTAACGCAAACAAGATGACAATGATAAAGACCAACTCAAACCCAATAGATGCCAGTTGCTCTTGTAGTAATTGCCAGTTGGTCGCAATAGCAGCAAAGACGATTAAGACAAAAAACAGACTGGCTAAGCCATTTAGGATGCCGCTTCTACGTACCATAAAGTCAGTAAATTTATAACGCGCGAGCATACCCAGTGTTACAGGTAAAGTTGTTAATAAAAACATTACCACGCCGATTTTTAGTGCGCTGATAGAACCTGCCTGATCTTGCATAAAGTGATTAAAAGCCAGTGTAATTAAGATAGGCAGCGTCACTACTGATAACAGGCTAACTACACCCGTGAGCGCCACTGACAGCGCGACATTCCCTTTAGCATAGTAGGTAAGCATGTTGCTAGTCACGCCGCCTGGGCAAAAGCTAATCAGCATGATACCAAAGGCAATGGCAGGTGGTGGCGACATGAATAAGACGACCGCTAACGCCACTAAAGGTACAAAAATAACTTGGTTAACTAAGCCGACGATAAACGCCTTTGGGTGATTGACGATGACCTTAAAATCACTTGGCTTAAGCCCTGTTCCTAAGGTAAACATAATATAGGCAAGGGCAAGCGGCAATAAAGCCAGTACGTTATTACTCATGAAACATTCCTTGTTAAATTGGAAGTCAGTTCAAATGATCTTTGCAAGTCGCTCACATTCCTTGTAGCGCTAGTTTTTGTCATAGTATTTTAAGTAGGGGCATAAACGTTATTTAGCCCATATATTAATATGGGCTAAATGATTGAATAGTCTGTTAAATTAATAAAACACTAAAGTATTAGTCGTCTAACAAATCCATACGCTTTGCTGCTTCATAGATACCTGTCGAGCGGTTACCGGTACGGCAAAAAATCAGTATAGGCTGCTCAGCTTGGTTAAAAAAGTCAGCAAATTCTTCGACATGGTTTTGATTGAGCTCGCTACCGGCAAAAGACACTTCTTTATAAGCAAGTCCTGCTTTTTTAGCCGCGGTTTCAATCTCAGCACTGGTTGGTTGGTTTGGTTCTTCACCATCTGGACGGTTGTTAATAATGGTCTTAAAACCATTTTCAGCAATCATAGGTACTTGATCAGGGGTGATTTGTCCGGTAAAACTCACTTCATGGCTCATAAGAGCTCCTTTTTATTTTTTAGCGTAAAAACGAAAATTTTGCGCTTGGATTAAAATATTTCAATAAAGCCTATCTGCTTTCTATAGTAAACCTTGCATCAGTGCACTTTGATAGAGCAATTTGGCGCGTGCACCCGTACCGCAAAACATCAGGATGGGTTTTGGCATGCTGCGATAAAAGGCGGCAAACTGCTCGACAGTCGCCATGCTTAAACGCTCATCATCGAACGGTAAATGCTGATAGTTGAGGTTGGCCTTTGCCGTTGCACTGGTAAAGTCACAGCTATTAGGCTGCGTCTCTGTCTCAGCATCAGGTCGAATATTGAGCACAGAGCGGTAGCCAAGCTCAGCAATCTTGACGCATTGGCTTGGGTAAATTTGCTTATAAATGGTTAAATCATCGGTCATAAGTTTTTCGGTCGCGTATATTAAATGGCGTAAGGTTTTGTCTATTTCTAGATTCTGTAAATTTTAATGGCTTATTACAATCTAGCATAACAAAGTGGTCATCATAGCTATATTTTGTCACTGATGTTTTCTCAAAAGCATTTTCTGTCAGGATTAATTTAAGCGAAAAATTGATTAGCTATAAGCTAATTATCTTTTAGCGCATTGACCGCATCCATGGTGCTTAAATAAACCTGCCCTGATAGATGGGTTATGACTGGTGTATGCTCGATAATATCCATCACCGGTCCCTTAATAAAGCTAAAGCTTAAGTGCTTTTTTTGATTCAATAGCTCTTGATTGAGGCTGATAAGCATCTCTTGTCCGGTCAAGTCAATATGATTGACCGCTGACATAATCAGGATAACCTCATGCGCATCGGGGTACTGCCGCGTCGCTTGTATGACGCTGCGATGCACGGATTCACTATTGCCAAAAAACAAGCTCTCATCGATACGCAGCATCAATAAATTGCTAAAGGTCACCACATCATGACGATTGATATTACGAAAATGTCCTGTACCCGCTAGCTGACCGACGACTGCGACATGCGGCTTGCTTGATTGCCAAATAAGGCTAGCAAACGACACCATCAAACCGATGACTAAGCCAGTATTTAACCCAAATATCAGCACCCCGATAAATGCCGCCAAAAAGCTCGCCGCATCTAAGCGGTCGCGTTGCCATGCTGACCTTAAAGTCGCCATATCAATGAGACCGATAATTGACGTCATAATAGTCGCGCCCAAGAGGGCGTAGGGCAGAGGAGCTAATAAATGACCAAAAGCGATTAACGCCGCAATCATAACCAACACAGTGACCAGACTTGCGACTGGCGTTTTGGCGCCTGAGTCGGCATTAATCGCCGTACGTGAAAAGCCGCCAGCAATGGTAAAGCTCTGAAAAAAGCCGCCAGCCATATTGGCCAGACCCAGTCCGGTTAACTCACGATTGGCATCAAAGGTTTCACCGCGCAGGCGTGCATAGTTGCTGGCTACTGAGCTGCTTGAAACAAAGATAATCAACGCCATTAAACCGGCGCTCGGTAATAGATTGAGCGCTTCATGAAAATCTGGCAAGTATGGCAGGGTAAAGCTAGGCAGCCCTTGCGGAATAGTACCAATTGTCGCTACGCCGTGCGTTGTCCAATGCAAACTCATACTTAATATAATGGCAAGAGCAAGCAAAATAAGCGGAAATAGACGCTCAGCCCATTTTGCATAAGAGGCTGACAACCAAGAGCGCCAGACCCATTTACTCGCATAGCGATTAGCAAATAATAGCGTAAATGCAATCACGCCGATGATCAAGGTTAGCGGATGCAGCTGGTGGCCATACATCTGCATACTCGATAAATAACCGATAAGGCCATTACCTGCAATAGGAATCCCCGTCAGATACTTAAGCTGACTGACAAAAATCAATACCGCCGCGCCACTGATAAAGCCTGCCGATACGCCGCGACTGATAAACTGCATAATCCAGCCAAGCTTCAGCCTTCCCGCCAGCCATAACATCGTGCCAACCATCAAAGACAGTAAACTGGCCATTAATATATATTGCTGCGTGCCATCATTGGCATAAGGGTGCAAACTACTGGCTGTCATAATCGCTGTAATGGCGACAGGCCCTACGGCTTGGACATTGCTCGAGCCTATCCAAGCATATACCAGCACGGGTACAATGGCCGCATAGAGTCCATAGACCGGCGGCAACCCTGCTAGCACCGCATAGCCTAGGCTTTGCGGAATGACGAGCACCCCAACGACCAATCCCGCGATGACATCAGTCGGCAGGGCAGACAGCTGGTACTGACGTAACCAAGCAGGAATCAGATGAGCAGCGATAGAAGGCATAGCAATATAGGTCATCACAATAAATAAATTTAAGAAGAGCTAAGAGCTAAATGACCAGTTAGGCGTCTGTTTTGGCACAAAAGCGCTCATATAATAACTGCAATACCGATAATGCGTCCTCACTTGCGATACTATAGTAGATTTGCTTACCTTCACGGCGAGTAGTGACCAGCTCGTCTTTACGCAAGATACCTAGCTGCTGCGATAAACTCGGCTGACCGACACCAACCAAGCCCTCAAGCTCACTGACACAGTATTCACCTTGTGTCAGCTGACATAAAAGTAATAAGCGATCAGGATGCGAGAGCGATTTTAATAACTGGCTGGCTTGCATGGAAGCTTGTTGCATTTGCTCTGCAAGGTCTTTGGGCGCAAAGTCTGCGACGTTGGCAGATGCAGGCTTGCCAGTGGGGGTGGTGGTTGTGCTCAATGCTGAAGTTGAAGTAGTCAGAGCGAGCTCCTTATAAAAGATATAAATAGAAAAAGCAGAGTTTATAGATAAGTTATGGATATATATAATTAATTATCAATGATATTGCGATTTATAGCAAGTTATCATTATTTACATTATATAAATTGATAAAATGTATAATGATTGCTATAGTGCTGGTAGTGTTAGGCAGAAGCATAGGAAATATAGGCAACACTAGGGATAGATACTATAGATCAGCAGCAAATACCATAAATAAATGCCCATTATACGGAACAATATCTTAAAAACTAAAACATTCCTATACAAGTAAAGAGGTAGCCATGCAAGTTCATTCTTTCTTACATAGCGACACAGAGACTTACACTCACGTACTCACGGATGTGCAACAGCAAGTGTGTGCCATCATCGATCCTGTACTGGATTTAGATGCCAAATCCGGACATACGGATACCGCGAGTGTCGATGAAGTGATAGGATTCGTTCGAGAGCAGGGCTGGACGCTGGTTTATATTATAGAAACCCATGCTCATGCCGACCATATATCAGCTGCTATCCATGTAAAAGATGAGCTTGGCGGTAAACTGGTCATCGGGCAATATATCACCGAAGTGCAAAAAATATTTAAGCAAATCTTTAACTTTGATAGCAGCTTTCGTACCGATGCCAGTCAGTTTGATATCTTGACCGATGAAGGCGAGACCTTGACGCTTGGCGGTATTACGATTACTGCTATGTATGTGCCTGGTCATACCCGCGCGGATATGGCGTATCTTGCCGCTGACGATGAAAAAACCGTGGTCTTTGTCGGTGATACGCTATTTGCCCCAGATGTCGGTACAGCGCGCTGCGACTTCCCCGGAGGCGACGCCAAAACCCTGTATCAGTCTATCCAAAAATTGCTCGCACTGCCTGACGAAACCATCATGTATCTGTGTCATGACTATCCGAGTCAAGGTCGCAAGCATTGCCCAACCACGACGGTAGCCGCGCAAAAGCTTGGTAATATCCATGTCAAAGAGGGTATCAATGAAGCGGAGTTTGTCGAGATGCGCGAGCGCCGCGATGCCACGCTAGAGATGCCGCGGCTGATTATCCCATCAGTACAACTCAATATCAATGCCGGACATTTTCCAGAACCCGAAGACAATGGCACCCGTTATCTAAAAGTGCCACTTAATGCGCTTTAGGCAGTCATGCGTTTGATTTATTCATCCAAGATTGATATGTAATTAATAGGTAAAAAATACGCAGACCGTTACGCAATCACAATACGTGCAACGGTTATCTTGATGCTAGTCTATTTATGAGAGCGTTACTAAGACGCCCGCCGCTGTTATTTTTAAAGGAGTTGTATTATGAGTGAGCAAAACTCTCATCTAGTCTGTCCGCATTGCAGTGCCACCAATCGCATACCTGCAGCGCGCCTTAATGCAGCACCGAAATGCGGCAAATGTGGTCAGCCATTATTAACGGCCACTCCACATGAACTCAATGCGCAAACGGTTAGCAAAGTTATTCAAAAAAATGAGGTATTGACCATCGTTGATTTTTGGGCGAGCTGGTGCCAGCCGTGTCTAATGATGGCACCGCAGTTTAAAGCCGCAGCCAGTCAGCTGCCACAAGTGGTGTTTGCTAAAATACAAACCGATAAATATGAGCAAGCGGCGGCACCTTATAATATTCGTAGCTTGCCGACGATGGTGGCCTTCAAAAACGGCAAAGAAATCGCGCGCCAGTCTGGAGCTTTACCGAGCGATCAAATCGTGCAGTGGGTGAGAAGCTTAAACTCTTAATCTCAGACTGAGTTAGTGCTCGTCATGATTAAACATAAAAAAGCCAATATGCTTATCGCGTATTGGCTTTTTTTGTAAGAGACTTTCAAAACTATGAAACAGCTATGAATGATTACTCACCATAAATCTTAATACCATTGGCAAAGCTACAGCGCTGGATACGAGCCGATTGGATAATGGCATCACGCTCACCATAGAGGCGAGATAATTTGGCATCACGAGCTTTGGTATTATTACTTTTACCCACGCCAAAGCTGATATTAGGCGAGATACCCCAACGTCCAGCGGAAACCCCAACGCCGACACCCGAGGTAGCTATGGTCGATTGCTCATTGCGTGCTGCATTGACATAGCGATTGACACGGTTATATTCTTGGCTCAGTGCTTGGCAGTCATAGCTTTGATAAGTGCTCGGTGGCACGTATTGCGGCGTAATGTTACCCGTTGAGGCGCAGCCCGAGAGAGCAAAAACGCCAGCTGTTGCGAGTAGTGTTGCTGCAGTAAGAGTTTTCATAATGTCTCCGTTAGGCTACGTTGATGTGATGGTATCTATTTAAGATATCAAAAAAACGGCGATTAAGATATTGAAAAAATATGTCTTTTAGTCCCGATTAAAACAAATTACCCGGCTTGGTAAAGGCGAGTACCAAGATACCAACATAGGCGATACCCGCGATCAGAATGCCCGTTTTTCTTTGGCTAGGCGTGGCTTTATCATTAAAGGCTTTAATACTGGCACTGAGTGCGGCAACCAACAAGATGACTTTAGCAAATACCCACTGTACTGGCGCATTAACACTCATGAGTTGCACCAACATGCCAGCCCCTGAAATAATAATGACGGCATAGAGAATATGGGTCGATATTTTTACCGCAAATGGTGGCTTTTTGTTTGCGCTTAATACCACATAGCTTTGGTATAAAAACAGCGCAATCAACAGGACGGCCATGAGCATATGTAGATGTTTCATTGGATAGGGTTTCCTTTAAAGGTGCCGTTTGCCAGCTTATCTATGTTATTTGGGAATAGCGTTAAGACTAATTTTTGAGACTAGCCTTTATTTTGCCCTGCGCATAATGGGCTGTCAGGGCTTTGGCCTTGCCATTCTGTTGGCGTATAAGCGTGGATAGCCAAGGCGTGGATTTGACCACCTTGTGAGGTCAAAAGTGGATTTGCTAGATTGTACACGAGCTGATGCCGCGCCACCAAGCGTTTGCCTTCAAAGGCATCACTGACAATGGTCAGTTTAAAGTGACTTTCTTTGCCGTCAAAATAACCGGCATGGTTCATTGATTCATTCACCAGTTCAATATGCTGTGCTTGCAGGGCTTGCAGTTCCTTATTTAGGGCGTCTGCAGTCGGCGTATGAGTTGTCATAGTATTCCTCGTTATTATAACGCTTGGCCTTTCAAATGGCTGATGGCACTTATTATAGCAGACCCTGATATTTATGCTGCAATGCCCTCTATGCAAGTGTCATGACACGTTAGTTATGCGCATAAAAAAGCAGAGCGTAACCTTATTACGCTCTGCTTTTATCGTCTATTATTGTCGTCTATTACTATTTACTATGAATACCATTTGCCATTAAATTTTAACGACGTGCTTTTTGATATAACGGCATTACCTTAGGCATCAATGATTGCAATTGCGCAATTCGGTTGCTGCTGGTTGGGTGAGTGCTCAAAAATTGTGGTGGCTCACCTTGACTGGCGCGTTGCATTTTTTGCCACAAGGTAATCGCGGCTTGCGGGTTGTAACCTGCACGTGCCATCAGCTCAAGACCGATTTGGTCAGCTTCTGCTTCTTGCGTGCGGCTGTGCGGACGGCTTAAACCTAAGTCTCCTGCAACGTTAGCAAGCTCAGCCTGACCTTGCGATAGACCAAAAATACTGGCTGCGACACCGATACCCGTTTGCGTGGCATATTGACGCGATAAGCGCTCGCGTGAATGCTCACGTAGGGCATGAGACATCTCATGACCCATAATAGCGGCGATTTCGTCATCGCTAAGATTTAAGCGATCAATGATACCGGTGTAAAACATAATCTTACCACCTGGCATCACAAAGGCGTTCAAATCGTTAGACTTAATGGTGTGAACTTCCCACTTCCATTTCGCTGCGTCAGGACGATAAACGCCCACTTGGCCAATCAAACGGTTAGAGATATTTTTTAAACGATTGAGCTGGGCCTTATTGGTATCAAGCAAACCGCGTGCGCGTGCTTCTTGGATATTTTTATTGTAGCTTTGCGCTGATAGTTGCTGTACTTGCTCGCTAGAAACCAAAAGCAACTGCTGACGGTCAACGCCGACAGCGCCGGTACTGGTGGTACTTGAGCAACCAGTCAGGGTCAATGCCGACAAAGATGCCGCCATGATGGTGGTGGTAAATAGCTTCTTCATAAAAAGTCCTCGCTGTAAATATATAAAAAAATTAAACAATATTGAAATTAAAAGGGTCGCGGTAAAGATGGTTTTTTATTAAAAAAGGTTAACTGATTAAAAACTTGTCATGCCTGCTGATCTACCGAAACGATAAAGCTCTACCGCAACTATCTATCGTTAGGCATAAGTATAATAATGTTGGCAAGTGAAAACCTAGACAGAAAAAGTAACAATAGGCAGTAGGATTGTAAATACGTTAAGTGCAAGTTTGCTACGCGTTTATAGTAGGCGTCATAAAATTTGCTACGATTTCTAAATATTTTAAATTTATAGCGTTATTATTAGGAATGAAAATAGTAATTGAAATCAATAATATATATGTTTTCTTGCCTTGAAAACCACTCAAAGCTTCAGTTACGGGCTAAAAAATTGAAAAAAGCTATTGACACCTACAGAATATTTGCTAAAATAGCCAGCCTATCGAGACGTAGTCGTTGTTAACAATATTACGATTTGATATTTAGCGGGATTAGCTCAGTGGTAGAGCACAACCTTGCCAAGGTTGGGGTCGAGAGTTCGAATCTCTTATCCCGCTCCAAATATAGCTTGCGAAAGCACTAAAGCCTTACTTCTTATAAGAAGTAAGGCTTTTTTTTATATTTTAAATTTAGCACTTAACATTTAAAAGGCAAGTTTGCAGCGCTATTAAAAGCTTATAGATATACTAAAAACCCCTGCCTTATAAAATGCACCCGTTACAAATTACGGATAATTTGTCACACTCATTTAATTTTAGTCGCGCATAATAATAGTCTGTAGATTTTAAAAATAATAATAACGATGATAAGGATTTTTTATGCAAGAATTTCAATATATAGTCAGCTCAAAATAAAATTGTTATGGTTGGGACAAACATCATAAAACAATTTGGATAAGTCGTTTTCCATCCAGCCTTGGCGTAGAAACTTCACCTGAGCCCATTTTTTCTCCCACTCGAGCACAGCTCTCGTCTTGCGCTCGGGCAAAGCAGTGCTTTGCTTTATCCTCGCTCAGGATTCAGATCAGGGCTGTACGGCGGCAGCCATAGAATACGATGCCCGTGCCTGTTTAGTAGCTTTTGAATACGTTTGCTCTTATGAAATCTGGCGTTATCCATCACAATCACGCATTTGGTTTTAAGACTTGGGATTAGGGTTTGTTTGCACCAGTTGTAGAATATGCTGCTGTTGATGTTTGTCTCAAAGTAATCAAGCGCAAACAGCATCTTTTCATACAGAGCACCAATAACGTTGGTTCGCTTTTTACCTTGCCAGTTGTAGCTATCGATACAAGGTGTACCAATCGGTGCATAACCATGAGAGCGAATGGTTTCAGCCTCAAAGCCACGCGCGTATATATAAACGATGGGATAGCCTTGTTGTTTAAAAGTATCAAGCTTACTTTGATATATCGCTCTTTTTATCAAACAGGCTTTTGGATGCTCTAAAGTCTTTTTTTTGACTGATGCCTAGGCGCTTTAGGGCATGATGAATGCCTGTTTTACTACAGTTTAAACGACGTGCTCGCTCGTACTGATAATCATCAGGATGTTCTTTGACATCATTGAGTAGCACGTCATCTGGTATTTTATAGGGTTTGGTTTGCCTGGTTGTTTTACTATGAACACGTCTCTTCCAGTTTTGTATGGTGGTTGGGCTGAGGTTATAGAATTTAGCTGCCTCGGCAAAGGTCATACCCTCGTCTAAGCTTTTTAGTACTTGTTTGCGGAAATCTAGTGAGTAAGTCATGGTCTTTATAATAACAATTGGGTTTGATAATTAGTTTATAACATTTTTAAGTAGGATTGACTATAAATCCATGTCGCATCTCCTTATGACTGATGGATAACTTAAAATCATACTAGCAGTATAGTTTGAGAATTTATAGCGACTTAAAAAAACTGCTCAGTGTGCCAAATTGGTTTTATTAGAATTTATCCCAATAAGGGTCATCACCAAAACGCTCGGCAATAAAATCAATGAGATAGCGACAGCGCTGCGACAAAAAGCGATTTTTCGGGTAGACCGCATAAGCGTTTAAAGTGGGCAGTTGGTACTGCTGCATAATGGGCACCAGCTTACCACTGGCTAGGGTTTTATAAGTGATGAAATTGGGCAAAAAAGCAATACCGTGTCCCTTTACCGCCATATCGCGCAAAAAATCGCCGTTATTGACTTTTATTTTTGAATTGATAGCGACTTGATGTTTTTTGCCTTGCTCGTCTATCAGCTCTATCGTGCTAGATTTACTCAGACCGTATTGTAAAAACGCATGCTTGGCCAAATCTTCTATGGTTTTTGGTGTGCCCATTCTAGTCAGATATTCAGGACTGGCACATAAGGTATAACGAATCAGCGCCAGACGTTTGGCTTGATAGCTTGAATCTTGCAGCTCTCTAATCCGAATCGCTAATTCAAAGCCTTCTTCGACCAAATCGGTATGGCGGTCAGAAAAGTTTAATTCAAAGTTCAGATTAGGATGCTGATTGGCATATTCATCGATGACATCGTTTAAGTGCATCAAGCCAAATGACAAAGGCGCAGTCATTTTTAAGGTGCCCTCGATACGTGTCGGCGCGCCACTGGTTTCCTCGTTTAGCGCGTCCACTTCGCTGAGGATATTGTTCACCTTTTGGTAATATTGCTCGCCAGCTTGGGTTAAGTTTGATTGGCGCGTGGTACGGCTAATCAGTTGACTGCCCAAACGCGTCTCTAAATCCTTGAGTCGGCGGCTCACTGCTGATTTAGCAATATTAAGTTGCTCGGCGGCCTTGGTAATGCTACCCGCTTCGACTATACGCACAAACATCGCCATATCTTCTAGTTGTCCCATCTTAGCTACCTCCTTACTGTTATTTGGCTGTTATTATTTAGCGGTTAATCATATAAAAAATAAAAGACCGAGTTAAAAACCCAGTCTTTTTATCAATAACGCCAAATAGTTTAGACTGTGTTCCGTATAAAATACGGTTTAAAGTCGTCAAGCCGTCTTATTTAAGATCGGCTTTTTTACTGCCTTCTACCTGAACGACCAGTTTGATGTCTTTCATCATACCGCCATCGGTAAAGGTGTTGATGCCCCATTTGGTTCTATCGATCGTGGTTTCAAAATCACCACCGCACGCTTCAGCTTTTAATAAAGGACTGTCATAACAGTTAAATTTAGTGGCCGTTAAAGTGATTGGATGCGTCTGACCTAGCAGCGTTAAATCGCCTTTGACCGCTTTGACTTTATCGCCGTCAAATTCCCACTTAGTCGATTTAAAATAAGCGGTTGGGTGTTCTTTTACATTGAAGAAATCGGCAGATTTAAGGTGACCATCAAACGCTTTAATACCTGTGCTCAAGCTGCCCATCGGGATAGTAATACCGACAAAGCCTTTTTTCTCTTTAGGTGCGTACTCAAGCGTACCTGATAGATTATAAAAGCCGCCAGCGTTGGTCGTGGTACCAAAGTGATCGACGAAAAAACGTACGGCGGTATGTTTGGAATCAAGCTCATAAGTTGCAGCGTGACCTAGTGTGCTAAGCAAACCAAGCGTACCGATAGCAGCAAAAGTAATGGCGCGGTTTGTTTTTTTAATAGAATTTATAGTGATCATAAATCATCCTTTTTAGGTAAGTAAGTAGAAGCTAGCGTTAAGTATGTCTTACATAATAACATAATGAGTGTAGAAAAAAATTAGGATATTAAACGCTAAATGGCATCGAAAAATGTTTCTTTCTGTGGCGCTTATCTCTAGCGTCTAATAGTATGGCTAAAATGCTAACTGTCTTAATAGTGAGTATAAATAGCACGTAACGCTATTGACGTTTTTAATATTGTACCAGTAGAATTGCTATTTGACTGTTCTCTAAAAGAGAACTTATATTTGCGATTATCTTGGTTTATCTGCTATTAAGCAACGACTACAATAATGCCATCATTTAATCGAACAAAAGTCTTTTGGGTAAAATTTTTATAATGATGACTTTTATGTTATTGGAGAATACTTATGGATAAGCTGTAAGAGCTGAGCGCCCCAATTGGTCGCTTATTGTTATCGATGATCTTTATCTTTTCTGGCTTTACCAAAATTACTGGCTACGCGGCCACCCAAGGTTACATGGAATCGATGGGCGTACCTGGTATGCTATTGCCTTTAGTCATTGCTGTTGAGCTGCTTGGCGGTATCGCAATTTTATTAGGCTTCAAAGCGCGCTTGGTGGCGATTTTAATGGCTGGTTTTAGCATTGTGTCGGCGCTACTTTTCCATCAATTTTGGATTGATGAATCACAAATGAACCCGTTTATGAAAAATATTGCCATGGCAGGCGGTTTCTTGATGATTTTTGCTCATGGACCAGGCTCATATTCAATTGATAACAGTCATACGCGCAGAATCTAGTAGAGTAAATGGTTTAAACAATATCATCTTATGATCATAATCAAGGAGCCCCTATGAGCGCATCCATAAATATCGCATTAATTATCGGTAGTTTGCGAAAAGAATCCATCAATCGTAAATTTGCAAGCCAGTCGTCGCGTGCCTAATCCTATCTCTGCAGAGGCTGCCAAGCCGCCCAGTTTTTGGCAACGTCATCAAACGCCCGTATTATTAACCGTGGTCGGCGGTGCGATTGATACCATTGGTTTTATCACCTTGTTTGGTTTTTTTACTGCCCATGTCACGGGTAACTTGGTGATGGCTGGTAGTGGCTTGGTGAAAGGTGAGGCGGGTTTATGGATTAAACTTGCCGCTTTACCGTTGTTCATTTTAACGGTTATGGTCACCAAGATATTTATTGACCATAGTCAGAATAAACAACTGACCTTGAGCTATTTATTTTTAGCAGAAGCGGCTTTTTTGACCGCATTTATGGTGGCTGGGCTTTATTATCAGCCGTTTGTTGATGCCGGCGATATTACCGTAGCAATAACGGGTGGACTCGGTCTCATTGCACTGGCGATTCGTAATACCGCTAGCAAGACAGTGATTAAGCACATGAGCCCGACGGTATTGATGACTGGAAATACCACGCAACTGGGTATCAATTTGACTGATTATCTCCTTAACCGAAACGCCGATAATGGCAAAAAACTGGCACACAGCTCAGTATTGGTGTTTAGCTTTTTAGTTGGCGCGTTAGTCGGTGCGCTGCTATATACGCAGCTGAGTTTTTGGGCTGTAGGTTTGTTTGTATTGCCCGTGCTGTATTTATCAGTGATGGCACGCGATAAAGAATTCTTAGCGCATATCGCTTAAGGAATACTACCAATAATAAATCTCACCTAAACCATTGCCAATAAAAAACGCCCTAGCTTTATTGATAGGGCGTTTTTCTTGCTTGCTGGTTAAGCACTTATGTATCGCTATTCAAGGCGTAGCGTTATGAAATACTGAATTGTCTTGGTACTCTGGATGCTTGTCAATATAAGACTTTACATAAGAACAAGTTGGTTTCACTCGCAGGTTTTTCGCCGCTGCATCATCCAAAATGTATTTGACCAGATAGCTTGCAATGCCTTGACCACCTAACTCTGCTGGCACTTCGGTATGTTTGTATTCAATACCTTTTTCGCCGGCGCTCGTGGTGAAAAATCCATAATCCTCTAAAGCGATTTTGTCATCGATATGAATCTCAAAACGCTTCTTTTCGGAATTATTAATAACTTCATAATGTAATGGTTGTTTATTCCCTACATCTGTCTTTGCCATATCTGACATGGTTAAATTTCCTTATATCGTATGATTAACATCTTCTAGACTTAATTTACACCTGCTCGCGTTACTTTTTTCATCACACTTTTATCGTAACTTTGGTCATAGTAACAGCTCATGCTAGTTGTACTGTTATGAGTATACAGAGTTCTGTTATAAATATATTACCTTAAATTTATGATGATATTGTTCTAAAAATAAGAATAGTCAATTGCGGATATTGTTATTTATCTGTTAGTAGACAACAATTATAATAGTTTCATTGTTTAAACGAGTTAATGAATGTCAAATTCTAAAGCAGTTTAACTTATTAATAATTAAGGATACATTATGAGAACCATCTATCATGCAGCAGATTCTCGTGGCGATGCCAACCATGGTTGGCTAAAGAGCAAACATACCTTTAGCTTTGCCAATTATCACAATCCAGAACGTATGGGCTTTGGGGCGCTACGTGTTATTAATGATGATTTTGTCATCGCAGGTCAGGGTTTTGGTAAACATTCACATCGCGATATGGAAATTATCAGCATTCCTTTATCAGGCAAGCTCGGTCACGGCGATAACATCGGTAATAATGGCATCATTGAAACCGGTGAAATCCAAGTCATGTCGGCGGGCACGGGTATCACCCACAGTGAAATGAACGCCGATGACCATGAAGCGGTGAGTTTTTTACAGATTTGGGTCATTCCAAACAAAATGAACGCTGAGCCTCGTTATCAGCAAATCCGTATGGATGAATTGATGAAGCCAAATGCGTTTAACCAAATTTTATCGCCTAATAGCGATGATGCAGGCGTGTGGATTCATCAAGATGCTTGGTTTAGCATGGGTGATTTTGATAAAGGCGTGACAGAGACATATCAGCTTAAAAATCCTAACAATGGCGTCTATATTTTTGTCATTAGCGGTAAAGTCGTTATAAACGGTAACACTTTGGATACCCGCGATGGTCTAGGTGTTTGGGATACCAAGAACTTTACGATGGATGTCCTCGATGGTGCTAAAGTATTACTAATGGAAGTACCTATAAACTTTTAAGACTAAATGAGCTTTTAATGCCAAATAATAGACATTAATTTTTATCTTTTGGTCACACTAGATTCTATATCACATCATAAGAGGTAAATTATGAGTATTGAAACCCTAGAGCCGCGCTTAGCAGATGTGGGCGGCATTCCCATTGCTCGTCTGTTACCCAATAAAGGTAAGCAGCCAATTGGTGCTTGGTGCTTTCTAGACCATGCAGGTCCTGCTGAATTTAGCGAAGATGAAAGCGGTATGCAAGTCGGTCGTCATCCGCACACCAACCTGCAAACCTTTAGCTGGATGCTAAATGGTGAAGTACTGCACAAAGACAGCTTGGGTAATAAGCAAGTGATTACCAAAAACCAAGTCAACGTCATGACAGCAGGTACTGGCCTTACCCAAGGTATCAGTCATACAGAGCAGAGCGTTTTTCCTGATACCGGTGGTTCGGCAGATGCCGCTCGTGGTCTAAGTATGGTACAACTGTGGATTGCGCTACCGACCGATCAACAAATCGAACGCAGTTTCCACCATTATCCAGAGCTACCGACATGGCGTGAAGATAACGTCGAGATGGTATTGACGACGGGCAGCTATGACAGCGTCACAGGTAAGCGCTATGAAGCGCCAACCATTCAGTACTCAAAAATGGTCGGTATCGACGTTTACTTTTTAGAGGATGGTGAAGTTACGCTTAACCTAGAACCGGGTTTTGAATATGGTATCTTGGTGACAGAAGGACAGATTGAGTCTGAAGGCAAAATTTGTGAGCAAGATCAATTGTTCCGCTTCCACGATAGCGACGTTGCCAATAATAAAAGCATCAAGCTAGTCGCCAAAAAAGGCACCCGTGTGATGTTTATCGGCGGTGAGCCATTAAACAATCAAGTGCTGCTGTGGTGGAACTTTGTCGCCGACAACAAAGAAGAGATTGAGCAATCTATCATCGACTGGAACAACGGTCATGAGCGTTTTGGTAATATCGACTCAGACATGAAACGCTTGCCAGCACCAGAATTACCGCAAGGCTTTAAAGGTTAGTTTGTTTAGTTTATTTTGGTTTTCATAAACTATTAATAAGATATAATTACAAAAAGGAAGTATTGATTAAGGTCAATCTTTCTTATAATACAGCAGATTTGTTGATAGTACGCTTGCTTGGTATTACCCATTAATCGTACTCGTATTCATTAGCTTCTAATCACTAATATTCCTAATAAATAATATGGAGAAAATTATGTCAGACCTAAAAACATTAGAGAAATTGGCAGAAAAACGTCGTTCAGTTTATGCTTTGAGCGATCAATTACCCGTTTCAAATGATGAGATCGTCAAGTTGGTTGAACATGCGGTTTTACATACGCCATCGTCATTTAACTCGCAATCAACGCGTATCGCTGTTTTGTTTGGTGACGACCATAACAAGCTTTGGCAACTAACCGAAGATACCCTACACGATATCGTCGATAACGAAGAGCAATTTGCGGCGACCAAGCAAAAAATGGATGGCTTTAAAGCAGGTGCTGGTACTATCTTGTTTTTTGAAGATCATAGCGTCGTCAGAGACATGCAAGCTGCTGCGCCTTTGTATGCAGACAAATTTCCAATTTGGGCGCACCAAACCAATGCGATGCACCAGTACATTATTTGGACGGCGTTAGCCAGTATTGATGTCGGCGCCAACTTACAGCATTACAATCCTATTATCGATAAAAAAGTCGCTGAAGAGTGGAATATTGATGAGCATTGGGAGATGAACGCGCAATTGGTATTTGGCGCTATCGAACAACCCGCAGGCGACAAGGAATTTAAGCCTCTCGAAGAGCGTATGAAAGTATTTGGTAAATAAGCTATTTTTTAAAATAGCTAGCAATTAGAAAGAGCGCCACTCAATGGATTATTGGGTGGCGCTTTTTCAACTGTATTAAACGGAAAAGTTAAGCTAGTAGCAGCATTAAATACCGTTTATTGAGCTTTTTTACGGCGCATCAAGCTATTAGCTACCCATGCTGGACCAATCAGCAAGAACTGCAAATCTTCAAAGAAAGACGGTTTTTTGCCTTCAATTTTATGGCCAACAAATTGTCCAATCCAAGCAACCACAAAGATAGCTGCCCAAACCTTAAAGCCCCACGGCAGTAGCGTCATCACTGATAAGCAAATGAGAATAAATATGCCCATTGCCAAAAACAGCGGCGTCGATAAACGCATATAAAATATTAAAACTAAGGCGCTCATCACCAAGGTGAACCAGACCGATAGCGACATGCCCATGCCTAAGATACTGACAAAAATGGTTGGAACACAGAGCCAATGGATTTTTTTATTGACTAGGTTTTGATGGCTGACAGAATATTCACTGAGCCATTGCTCAAGTGTGCGTTTTGACATACGGCCTTGACGGGTACGAGACATACTAACCTCCTTGTTAGCAAATAAATTTATTCTTACCAGTTGTAGCACTAATTGGCACAACCTGCCATTTTATCTGGTAAACCGCACAGTCAAAACATACTATCTTATTAACCTCATTTGTCTGTTTTTCAACTTTTTATGTTTTACCAAAATTATCCCTTAACCTACTGGTTGGGTTGACTCTCTAGAGTCTTGCTCGCTGCGATACCATTCATACAGTCCGACAAATGAATTAACTTGGTAAACCATGGTTTGAATGGCAAAGATATAATTGCCCGACATTAGGTTAACGGTTAGCCAAACGAAATTGGATAAAATCCATAACCACCAGTTAAATGAATAACGCAGAATCATCGCTGCCTGCGCAGTGATAGACAGCACAAAAGCGATAACATTAATCCAAAAGAAAGAGATAAAGCCCAAAAACTTACTATTATCATCTTCAACGACGGCGTAACCATAGCTGGCAAGTAAGTTATTTACTGTAGGAAACAGCGCCAAACCGATGACCATAAAAGCGATGGTTAATAGCCAAATCCAGCGACTGGCAGATTTGGGCACCATATCGCCATCGTCGTCGGTATGCTTGGACCAATAAAAAATCCCATAAAGATGACTAAAAAAGTTAAATAACGGTGCGAGCATCAAACCAACGGCGCCAGAAGTCGCTTGAACCACAAATTCACCTGCGGTCGCCGCCATCCCAAAACCATTACCCAAAATATTTTTGCGGAACGATAATGACACCACGCAAATCAAACCGATAAATGACACGGCTAAATAAAACCAATCAAGGGTATTGTGTTCGGTAGTCAGCCAAAAGCCTGCTGATAAAGCAATGACACCGCAAATAAACCATAGGACAATCCATTGAATCGCCCATTTGCCGGTGATGTTGTCTAGAAGCTGAATACGCATAACGTCTTTTTCCTCAAAGTATGGAAGCTATTATCGTTTTTTTCTTATTTTAGAGTTATTTTTTTAACCGTATTTTTTCTATGGTTTTTTTAAGTTTGTTATTTACCATAGATAAGCTTATCAATAATTAATAAAGCATGCTGATAGCGGGCATTATAATCGGGCTGATCAATCATATGGAGCTCAATATCATGACGGGCAAAAATATCTAATAAGCGCTGCTCAAAGCGACCGCGAGCCTCAGGTGTACCCAATGAGCGCATGCCATCGTCAACCCATGGAGTATTGTTATCAAGCATGATGGTATGGTCTAAGCGAAACTCATCGATACATGCGCTCACAAAGGGATGGGTACGACCTTCGTACTCTTCACAAAAAGCCTGCGTGGTGACAAAATCTGTATCGATAATGGTTACGGGCGCTGTTGCCCTAGCAGCGGCAGCACGGATCGCTTGGGCATGATTGAGGGCAATGGGACCATAATCGCTATACTGCAATCCAATCTCGCTACCGCCCAAATCTGTACCGACATACAGCCGTCCCATCTCAAGCGCAAAGCTGGCTCCATAATAGTTGGCAAGCTTATGTACCAAAGTCGTCTTGCCCGAGCTTTCACCGCCAACAATTGCCACCGTTTTGGTATAGTCGCCGCGCACTTGTGGGTGCAGCGCCGACCAGTGGGCGACCGGATTACGTGCAATAGCGTGAGAATCAAATTCAGATTGCAATGGCGTCGTGACTACTGGCATGACTAACTGTCCAGAAACGTCCGACTGCGCCAAAGGATGGTTCTCTGCAACGAATAATACCGTTTCTGTTGGCAGGCCTAATGCATCTTTTAAACGTTGCAGCTTGGCATTGCTCGCCACAATATCGATGCTTACATCGGCAAAGCTTTCATGTAGCGGCAGCTCAATCTCATCAGTGGTATGAATATGGATAAATGGCAAATCTGCACACGCCATCTGTAGCCAACGTGCCTTATCTTGCAAGGTAATATTGAAGTCTGGATGTGGAGCAGGGTGCATCATAATCACAATATGTAGCGTCTTTGCTTGTCCTGCGGCATCCAATATACTGCGCATTTGTCCTAAATGTAGCGGTTCAAAATGTCCAATCATTAATCCTGACTCGTACATAGCTTTCCTTATGTGCTGTTTTTATTTTAGTTATGATTCATCGTGGCAATTCATATTTCCTAAGCCTTGATGATTTAATAGCATGGTATAAAGGTTTGGATAGATTTACAGGTAGGTTATTGTAAATAGGCATTATTTTATAAAGGACTTTTAATATCAAATTATCAATAGATAATAAAGTTTTTCCACCTAAACAGATTTAAAGTGATTGCTTGAACTTTTTAAAGTTGTAACAGAATATGTAATATAAGCGAAACAAAGTGAATGATGAAACATTTTGAAATAGCTATTTAAAATCAGGAGTTTAGGCGTAATTATGAGAGCTTAGAGTAAGCTTAAGTAGCATAAACTCACAAAGCACGTCTACATCCTCAACAGATATAATAGGAATAGTTGCTATACTGATTCGTAAGTTGAAAAGACTGATATGAATTTAAGAATAGTTTTGAAAAATAATATTCAAAAATAACGATAAATAATAGCTATAAAATAAATATAACCAATATTAAGAGAGGTATTTGATTTGGCTAAGTTAGCAAAATTACATCGCTCACAAAATAATCGCATGATAGCAGGTGTGATGGGCGGTATTGCAGAATATGTTGGCTGGTCGCCAACATGGGTTAGATTGTTATTTGTTATTGTCTCCACCATGAGCGCCGCTGTTCCAGGCATCTTAATTTATATTATCTTATGGATAATCATGCCTAAAGCAAATAATCAGTCTTATCACTAAAAGCAAAGTTATAAAGTTAAGATGAATATTGTTTGTCGATATTAGCGTTATCTAAATCTAAAGTCATCTAAATAAAGACAACGTTAAGAACATAAAATATGAGGCTAAAATAAAAACAATAGCCCATGAAAAACAAAAAGCCTGACTCATCAGGATGCCTGCGACACACTTTTCCTCCTGCCCGAATGCTCACGCATTTGGGTATTTTTTTATCTTGTTTTTATATCTATCGGCTTAACGACGCTGATAGGTAGATTTTGATGATGAACCAAGCAAATAACTGACTATTTAAGCGGTTTAGACAAATTTAATTGTGCTAAATATAGATAAAATGGTCAATTTTTAGTAAGGTGAGCAGGCAAATAGCGTCGTTGCCAAATAGGCCATACGCGCGCTATCAATATCTTATTTTATAATACCCATTCCACCGCGGCGTTATGACATGCCCCAAACTATGACAATCCAAACTATGACATCTCAAGCGACAACTTCGATGACACAAGAAAAACATGCTCAGCCGATGACTTTTCAAGATTTAATTCTCACCTTACAGAACTATTGGGCTGATAAGGGCTGTGTGGTCTTGCAGCCTTATGATATGGAAGTCGGCGCTGGTACCTTTCATACCGCGACATTTTTGCGCTCGCTAGGTCCTGAGCGCTGGAATGCGGCTTACGTGCAACCATCGCGCCGTCCAACCGATGGCCGCTACGGTGATAACCCGAACCGTTTGCAGCATTATTATCAATTTCAGGTGGTTCTAAAGCCCAATCCACCCAATATCCAAGAGCTGTATTTGGATTCACTACGCGCTATCGGTATTGATCCATTGGTACATGATGTGCGTTTTGTTGAAGACAACTGGGAGTCGCCAACGCTTGGTGCGTGGGGGCTTGGTTGGGAGATTTGGCTTAACGGCATGGAAGTGACGCAGTTTACTTATTTTCAACAAGTTGGCGGTATCGAGTGTTTCCCTGTGACAGGCGAGATTACTTATGGTCTTGAGCGCTTGGCGATGTATGTACAAGGCGTTGATAGCGTCTATGATTTGGTCTGGGCAGATGGCGAATTTGGTCGCGTAACCTATGGCGATGTTTTCCATCAAAACGAAGTTGAACAATCAACCTATAACTTTGAGCATGCTGATGTGCCAATGATGGGTCAGATGTTTGACTTTTATGAGCAGCAGGCTGATAAGTTGGTTGCTGAAGGGTTGCCATTACCAGCTTATGAGATGGTACTAAAAGCCTCGCATGCCTTTAACTTACTTGATGCGCGCGGTGCGATTTCAGTGACCGAACGACAGCGTTTTATTTTGCGAGTGCGTACACTGGCACGTAAAGTCGCCATTGGTTATGTCGAAGCACGCGCTAAGTTAGGCTTCCCATTGGCTGATGAGGCGCATCGTCAAGCGGCGCTCGATAAGTATTTGCCAAAAGAAGATGAAATAACTGAAAACACAAATGACAATCAAACTACTAACAATAACCAAACTAACAATAAATAGGAGCATCCCATGAGTACTATTCTATTTGAACTGGGGTGTGAAGAATTACCTCCAAAAAGCCTAAAACCTTTACGTGATGCGCTACAAGCCAGTGTCACCGAGCAGTTAAATGAAGCTGAAATTGGCTTCGATAGTATTAAAGCCTTTGCTGCGCCGCGTCGTTTGGCGATTCAAATTGAGGGTATCAGCGACAAGCAGCCTGATCGTAGCGAGCAAAAACGTGGTCCTGCGATTAAAGCGGCGTTTGATAGCGATGGTAATCCAACGCGCGCAGCGATGGGTTTTGCTAAGGGTTTAGGTATCGACGCCAGCGAGCTGATCACTATCAACACCGATAAAGGTGATTATGTCGGCTATGAGCAGATTATTCAGGGTCAAGCGACGACTGAGTTACTACCTACTATTTTCCAAACCGCGCTTGATAATTTGCCGATTGCTAAGCGTATGCGTTCTGGCGCGAGCCGCAATGAGTTTGTACGTCCGGTACAATGGGCGGTATTGATGCAAGATGATGCGGTCATTGATACGACTATCCAAGGACATCAAACTGGCAAGCAAACGCGCGGTCATCGCTTCCACAGTCCTGACTATCACGAGATTACGCATGCTAACGATTATGAGCAGCTGCTCGATGGTTTAAAAGTCGTGGCGGATTTTGATAAGCGTCAAACGTTGATTAAAAACCAAGTCAAAACGCTAGCCGATGAAGTTAATGCCGATCCGATCGTGCCGCAAGATTTGTTAGATGAAGTGACGGCGTTGGTTGATTTCCCGATTGCGCTACGAGCAAACTTTGAAGCGCGCTTTTTACAAGTGCCGCAAGAAGCGCTTATCTCGACCATGCAAGCGGATCAAAAATATTTTTGCTTGACCGATAAGGAAGGCAAATTGCAGCCTTACTTTATTTTTATCACCAATATTGAGTCAAAAGACCCGAATCAAATCATCGAAGGCAACGAGAAAGTCGTGCGTCCGCGTTTGGCGGATGCGGAGTTTTTCTTCTTGCAAGACCAAAAGCAGCCTTTATTTGCTTTGACTGAAAGCCTAAAAACGCGTGTCTTCCAAGATAAGCTCGGTACGATATGGGAAAAATCTGAGCGTATTGCCAAGCTTGCTGCCTTTATCGCTACACTGATGCAGCAGCAAGGTCGCGATATTAATGTTGATGAAACGGTACGAGCCGCAATATTATCCAAAGCGGATTTGGCCAGCTCATTGGTCGGTGAATATCCTGAGCTACAAGGTATCGCGGGTACGTATTATGCGCGCTTAAATAATGAACCTGAAGCCGTCGCGGCCAGCCTGCAAGAGCAATATTTGCCTAAGTTCAGCGGTGATGTATTACCGCAGACACCGATTGGTATTTGCTTAGCGTTGGCTGATCGTTTAGATACGTTGGTTGGTATTTTCGCCATTGACCAAGCACCGACTGGCTCAAAAGACCCATTTAGCTTACGTCGTTCAGCCATTGGAATTTTGCGTATTTTGATTGAAAAGCAATTACCAATTAATTTGGTGGCGCTCGTTGAGCAAGCGATTAAAGGTTATAGCACCAGTGAAGGCAGTAAAATTGCTAAAATGGGCGATACCTTTACCCAAGTGATGGCGTTCTTAAACTCGCGCTATCGGGCGATGTATACCGAGCAGGGCATTAGCGTCGATACCATTCAGGCAGTACAGGCAATCAATCCGCATATGCCGCTTGATTTTGATCAGCGTATTCGCGCTGTGCAAACCTTTAGTGAATTGCCACAAGCCGAAGAGCTTGCCGATTCAAACAAACGTGTTGCCAACATTTTAGCGAAATCAGAAGTAAGTGTCGCTGACACTGTGGATGAAGCGCTATTATCTGAAGCTGCTGAGCAAACGTTATATCAAGCGGTTCAGCAAGCGCAAACGGCGGTCAAACCTTTGCTAGAAACCGCTGACTATACGCAAGTATTGCAAACGCTGGTCAGTTTAGATGCGCCATTGACCCAGTTTTTCGCTGATGTCATGGTCAATAGTGAAGATGCGGCGCTAAAGAACAATCGCTTAGCACTGCTCAAGCAAGTGCGCGCCTTATTCTTAACCGTGGCTGACATCAGTGAGCTGCAGCTATAGTTGGTTGATTATAGTTCGACAGTGATAGACCGACGTTAGTTTAAGCGTCTATGCGGTTAATTTATTAACGATACAAAAAACTGGCTGTATATGGCCAGTTTTTTATGCGTTTATTCTACTGCGTTAGGTTTATAATGTTTTAGACCCTATTCGAAGGAGCACTGCCGTGTTGGCCGTTATCATTGTAATTCTTATTATCTGGGCTGTGATGTGGGGCTTTTATAAGTTTATGTACCCGCGTGCGCCAAAAAGCATGATGCCAAAAAAGGGCGATGTGACCACGCCGCGCCAGTGTGATTTTTGTGGCAACAGTTTGGCTGAGTATCGCGGTGTGCTGGAATCTACACCTACTTTAAATAGTAATAATGATATGGCCGCTAATAAAGCATTGTTCTTTTGCAATTATGAGCATCAAGCAGACTTTCATGCTGGTAAGACTTATCAAGCAGATGCCTAACTTGTAAGCCATAAGTTGTTAATCACAAGTCGATAAGCTTTTATCACCATTTAAAGAAGCGCTTAGCTCTGATGAGTTAAGCGCTTATCTTTTTAGAATACCTATTTCATATTGAGGCAAATTTATAGAACAGAATGCGCATCTTTCATAATTTTGTTGAGCAGTGCTTCAGACTGTTTGCTTTGTTGGAGACGATCTTCTTCGTTTCTTTCATGAGTTTGGATTTTTTCATATAAATTTAAGCAGGTTAATACCAGTAGGTTTTCTTGGCTAAGACTTGGTGCATCTCTTCTTAACTTTAGAGCAAAGTCGTTGATATAGGAAACTGCTGCACGCAATTCTTCTTGCTCGTGTACAGGACAAAAAATAGGGTAGGTTACGCCAGCAATCGCCACATCGACCTTTTTAATTTGCGGCTCAGGGGCACTTTCAGGTTTAGCAGCGCTATTTACCGTACTATTAGTTGTCTTGTTGCTATTTGCATTGTTATTTGCGTTATTGTTTACATTGCTATTTGCATTGTTATTTTGCAGGTTCGAATTATTTGGCATGGCTTTTTGTGGTTGCGTGGTTTGTGTTTGACTGTCTTTTGCTGGAGTGGCTGTTGATTGAGTGGTTGTGGGTTGAATATTTGTGGGTTGAATGTTATTGGTCTGACTGCTTGGCAGCTGACGCTCTACAGGGTTTGCGCGGTCATCGGTCATGATAAATCCTACAATATGTGTCATTAAAGTGAATAATTAACTGTCATTCCTATAAATAGGGTGCTGATAAACTTAAATGCTGAATAGATAAAGTTAATCAGCAAAATTGCTCAAATTAAGCATAATGAATATCAACGTCTGCTTAACTTTCGGCTTGGTCAATACGTGTCAAACGCTGTAAAACCACTTGGGTACGCTCAGCGGCCAATTCATTTTTCTTCTTCAAGTCACTATTTTGCTGCTTAATATCGCTATACTGCTGTTTTAATTCATTATTACGCTGCTGCAAGGCATGGTTTTGATGCTGTAATTGCTCGATTTGCTTGTGCAATTTGTCTTGTTCTTCACCAATCATATGATGCGCTTCGGCAAGGCTTTGATAGCGCTTATCAAGATCGTTTAATTGTTTTTTGGCACCGTCACGCTCGCTATAGCTGCTATCAAGCTTGGTTTTAAGAGCGGTAAGCTCTTTTGGGTCAGTCACTGGTTGTTGTTTGAGGCTGCTAAGTTCAGCACTGACAAGCTGATACTGTTTTTTGATGTCGAGTACCATTTTTTCTAATATTCTAAGTTGGTCATACATAGTCAGTTTTTATCCTTAACAAGTAAGCGTAAATGAATTTTGTTCTCTGCGTTTAATAATGCCATAGGTGACCGCATAATATCTATATCAACAAAGTAATTGTATGGCGCTTTGCTTTGTGACTTTTATCACTTGCCGCTTTATGAGTAATATTGGGCGGCGTCTGTTGGTATTTACCATTATTAATCAATCACTAGGACATCTATTATGAATGACAATATCTCTGGCTGGAATACTTGGCTGGCTGCGTTTGATGACTGGACGGACGTTTCTATCAGCGAGGTACACGGCTTGATGACGGGGCTGATGACCGCCTGTAATGCACCTGACGAGCCAGTTTGGGCAAAGGTGTTTGAGGAGTTGAGCTTTGCGCCGTTACCTGATGCCGCATTAACCTTGCTCACCGAAGAGGCAGAAGACATTGTTTTTCAGTTAAAAGACAAAGACGATGCTTATGCGTATATGCCACTGGTGCCAGATGATGAACATGACCTGTACGAGCGCGTGATGGCGCTGAAACAGTGGGCAAATGGCTTTATGACCGGTTTTGGTATTACCGATTGTGGTCTAAGCGCTGAAGAAAACGAGATGCTATCGGATTTGGCAAAAATTGGTGCGATACGTTTAGAAGATGATGAAGACTTCGAAGGTGGCGAAGAGTCTTATCTGCATATTTTTGAATTTGCACGCATGGTACCGGTCAGTTTTGCTACGCGTCAACGCAAGCCTGTGAAAGATATCGCTCTGATTGCTGGACTGGCTATCGATGCCAAAACCACCAAAGAGCTACAAGCAGAAGGTAGGTTGCCTAAACCGATGCCGCCGGTCGTTGATGTGATGAATCAAAACCGCCCATCATAATTAACATGATAGGATGAAGGGCATGAGAAATAGCTGAGATTGATGCCAGAGAAATGGTACTTGGCTATTGGATAGCTGTCCAAAATAATAAAAGGGATATGATGATGACTACTGATAATGAGATGGTTTATTTACGCCGCTGCGTAGAGCTTGCTGCTGAAGCGTTAGAGGCGGGCGATGCGCCGTTTGGTAGCGTGTTGGTCGATGGCAATGGCAAAGTATTACAAGAAGATCGTAATCGTGCCAATACGGTTGATGCGACTTACCATCCTGAAATTGCCGTCGCTAAATGGGCCGCGCAAAATATGACCCCTGAGGCGCGGGCAAAAGCCGTGGTATATACCTCGGGTGAGCATTGCGCCATGTGCTCAGCGGCGCATGCATGGGCGGGTCTGGGTCGTATTGTCTATATCAGCTCATCGAAACAGCTCAGTAAATGGATGGACGAGATGGGTGTGAGCTCAACATCGCCCATCCATTCATTAAGTATCCAAGAAGTCGCGCCGAATGTGCCCGTCGAAGGTCCGATTGCCGGTTTAGATGAAGAAATCAGAGCCCTACAGCAGCGTTCATTTCAAAAAAATAAGTAAAAAACTTAAATAAAAAATCTGCTTAAAAAGGCTAGGGCGTGTCTTCATTATTACGCTTATTAAAAAAGCTGTGCCTTTTTATCTTAGTACGATAAGGAAGTCTTATGACGCTAAAAAATTACGATAACGTTGCAGAACGAGAAACGCCCAATACTCATCATTCTATTGGCAATTATCCAAATGACAGTATTGACTGGCTAACAAGATTAATTGCGTTTGATACGGTCAGTCGCCATTCAAATTTGGCGTTGATTGACGATGTGAAAGCGTATTGCGAGCAATTGGGCCTGACGGTAGATTTAACCTTTAATGATGCTAAAAATAAAGCCAATTTATTCGTTACGGTGCCAGCGGGAAAAAACGCCAATGAAATGAATCATGGTCTGGTACTATCGGGTCATACCGATGTCGTACCAGTAGATGGGCAAGAGTGGACGTCGGAGCCGTTTACTGCGACCATTCGTGGTGACAAGCTATACGGGCGCGGTGCTTGCGATATGAAAGGTTTTATTGCTTGTGCGCTTAACTTATTGCCGCAAGCGGTCAAATTGTCTAACGCAGGCCAGCTGCGCCGACCGCTGCATTTGGCGCTGTCGTTTGATGAAGAAGTGGGCTGTTTGGGCGCGCCCCTACTCTTGGCAGATTTAAAAGCGCGCGGTATTACGCCTGACTACTGTATCGTCGGTGAGCCGACTAACATGGCGATGGTGGTGGCGCATAAAGGCATCGCGGTTTACCGTTGCCGTGTCCATGGCAAGTCAGCGCATTCGTCATTAACTGCTCAAGGTGTTAACGCTATTAGCTATGCCAGTCGTTTGATTGGTTATGTTGATACTTTAGCAGAAGAAATCAGCCAGCGCGACGATAATGACGCCATGTTTGATGTGCCTTATTCGACATTGTCTGTTGGCACCATACAAGGCGGTACCGCGACCAATATCGTCCCTAATCTGTGTGAATTTACCTTTGATTATCGTAATCTGCCGCATATGACACAAGACGATATCCTCGCACCGATTGCGGCAAAAGTTGCAGAGCTCAGCGCCCAAATGCAAGCACGCGCTGCCGATACCGGCATTGAGCTGCTACAAGAAGAAAGTGTGCCAGCGATGACCGATAACGACAGCGCTGAGCTACAAGCATTAATAGCGGCACTAACGGGCGACGATACACGCCATAAAGTCGCTTATGCAACTGAAGGTGGTCAGTTTACTAATAGCGGCATTCCAACGATTATTTGCGGTCCTGGTAGCATTGAGCAGGCGCATAAAGCCGATGAATATGTCGCGCTAAGTGAAATGGCACGTTGTGATGAGTTTTTACAAAAGCTGCTAAACAGTTGCGCTATCAGCTGATAAAATAGTCAATAAGCAATTTTATTGCAATATAGATGCGCATGACATACACCGTCTTTATGGCGGTGTTTATTTTTTCAACATGGCGTATGCTTTTCAACATGGCGCATGTATTATTTAAATTTTTATAAAAAAGTAGGGGTTCGTTGATGTCTTGGCATCTGTTTGCGGTATTTTTTGCAAGTACGTTTTTTATCTCAGCGACCCCCGGTCCAAACATGCTACTGGCCTTTCAGTACGGCCTTAATTACGGCGTCAAGCGTACCTTATGGACGCTAGCAGGTTTAAGCCTTGGGTTGTTTATTTTGCTGCTGTCAACGCTACTTGGACTTGATGTTATCAGCCGTCAATCGCCATGGTTATTGACAGTGATTAAAACCGTTGGTGCGATTTACCTTATTTATCTAGGTGTCGCATCGTGGCGCGATAGTGGTAGTAGCAGCTTAATAAGTGATGCCAGCGAGCTGAGTACAGAAGTTCATAAAGAGCTGACTGCGACTGCGGAAATGGCAGATAAGCCTATGCCGCGCTCACTTTCGAGCGCCGCTGTCAAAGCACCGCCTAGCGATTGGTTATTGTTTCGAACTGGCATGTGGGTATCACTGTCTAACCCAAAAGCGATTTTATTCTTTGCCGCCTTTTTTCCCAAATTTATTAATTTTAGCGCGCCGCTGTGGCCGCAATATATTATGCTGACTTGTGGGCTGTTTTTGAGCGAGACGATTTGGCAACTTATTTATACCATTGGCGGTAAAAAGCTGGCTGGTTGGCTTGATGTTGGTGAGCGTTTGGCATGGCTCAATCGCGGTTGCGGGGTGATATTTATTTTAATTGCCGCGGCGTTATTGGCTGAGGTTTTAAATGGTTTCTTGGCTTAGGAATTAATCTGGTTTATGTTTAACGTGATTTTTTAACAAGCGATACGTTTTCTAGAAAATTTTATATAATTAAATTAATTATTGACTTTGTTTTTTAAATCGTTATTATTATCTCATTAATTTATAGCGCTTATCTTTTATAGGTGCTATATCATCCCAGTTAATCTGCTATTGTCGCTCTGACATTGGCCACAACCTACGGAGGAATCATCGTGTCCTATTTAAACATCAAGACGTTCTCAAAGATTGAACGTATAAATTGCATGACAGCAATGACGACTTCGAAAAGGTTTGGCTGAATGTATATATCAGCTATGAGTGATATCTTGTTTATTGGTATTAACGCATAGCCTTCTATATCTACTCACTCTATCCCTCTTCTAAGTGCGCTATGTCAACATAGCTCGTAGTCGTGCTCGGTATTTCCGTGCTTGCTGTTAGCTGTTTATTCAAAATTTTACCTTACTATTATCACCAATATTCTCGCTCAGCTCACGCTATTATTTAGTAAGTAACTATTTATGTGTGTGCTATTTAAGTTGGCTATTTTTAATCTTAATATTTAGGTAACGTAAAACTTCTTTTTAAAACGTCCATCATAAATTAATCATACATTTTTATTGATTTTTTAATTAATAAAGAAGCGGTATTTTATTGTCTATTTTTTATAAAAAATAACTTATTGTGTGTTTTACTTAATGGTAATCAATAAGTAAATTATAAAGTTAACAGAATAGGTAAATTAAAATATATTTTGTATGGTGATTAAAATAATAAAATGGAAATAATACATTATGAGCATTCAATTAGTATTAAATGAAAATAGTAAATCTGGCGTACCAGTCAAGATTTATACCTCAGATATTGAACAAGAGGCGATGCAGCAATTACGCAATTTGGCTCAGCTGGAGTTTGTACATTCGCATATTGCAGTGATGCCTGATGTACACGTTGGCAAAGGCGCTACCGTTGGAAGTGTGATTCCGACCAAATCCGCCATCATTCCGGCTGCAGTCGGGGTCGATATTGGCTGCGGTATGAACGCGGTGCGTCTATCTCTGACGGCAAGCGATTTACCTGATAGCTTAAGGGCATTACGCTCAGTAGTTGAGCAGCAAGTGCCAGTTGGCTTTAATATGCACAAACAAATCCAAGCCAAAAACTCAACGCTCGACCCGTTAGGTAAACGCCTAAGACCGATTACTGATAAGCATCCAGGTTTGCTCAAAATGCTCAGAGGTTTTGAGCGCACGTGGGCAAAGCAACTTGGCACATTGGGTGGTGGCAATCATTTCATTGAGCTGTGCTTAGATGAAAACAATGATGTCTGGGTCATGCTACATTCTGGTAGCCGCGGCATTGGTAATTGTATTGGTCAGTACTTCATTAATCTTGCCAAAAAAGAGCGTCAATCGCGCTTTGGTCATGTGCCAGATAGGGATTTGTCTTACTTTGCTGAAGGCTCTGATAGTTTTGCTGATTATGTTGAGGCGGTAGGCTGGGCGCAGGATTATGCGCTAGAAAACCGCCGTGAGATGATGCGTTTGGTCATTAAAGCCATGCCGTCACCACAAGCGGGGTTGCCACGTTTTCAGCTTACCAAAGAAGCCATCAATTGCCATCACAACTACGTCAATGAAGAGGTGCATTTTGGTGAGCAAGTCTATGTCACGCGTAAAGGCGCTATCAGTGCCTACCAAGGTGAGCTGGGGATTATTCCCGGCTCTATGGGCGCAAAATCCTTTATCGTCCGAGGTCTTGGCAATGATGAATCGTTTTGCTCGTGCTCGCATGGCGCAGGGCGACAAATGAGCCGAGGCAAAGCCATACGAGCATTTACCATTGATGAGCTCAAAGCGCAAACCGAAGGCGTTGAGTGCCGTAAGGACAAAGGCGTCATCGACGAGATACCTGGTGCTTATAAAGACATTGAAGAAGTGATGGCCAACCAAGCCGACTTAGTTGAAGTGGTGCATACGCTAAAGCAAGTAATGTGCATTAAGGGTTAGTTGGTTTTGCAAAACAGATTTAGAGATATTAAAAATATAGGTAACAATATGAGCTTAAAACAAACCTTAAAAAAGGCCAAACAGATTGAACAGCAGCTGGAACAGCAAGATGCTACAGCCAATAAAAACTTATTTGGTGCTATAAAACCGCGAAATTATCTGGCGCTAAATCCACTGCTCAAAAAAGGCGGTATTCATGAAAAAGAAGATATTGATATCGTGCGCAAAAAACGTCGCCGCGAAACCAAGCAGCAATTGCGGAAGACCGATTGGTTATCGCAGTAAAGACAATCAATTTTAACATCCACGCACAAAAAAGCCGCTCTCTACTTAAATAGAGAGCGGCTTTTTCATTTATACAGCTTTTTATAAAGGGTTAAGCCAATACCTCGATAAGCTCGCCTTTTACCATATGCGGACTGACAAAATCGGTCACGCGTACACTGACGATTTTACCCAGTAGCTCATCTACTTTATCAACGTCAAAAGGGAACATCACGGTACGGGTGTTGTCTGCTGTGCCGATTAAGCAATCAGGATGACGATTGGCCACTTGCTCGACCAAGACGCGAGTCGTAGTGCCAACCATCTCATGGGTTTTGGCAAGGGTTGAATCGATAATAACCTGTTGAAATTCTGCCAAGCGTGCCTTTTTAGTTGCGAAGCTCACATCGTCGGGTAGTTCTGCCGCTGGTGTGCCCGGACGCTTAGAATAGATAAAGCTATAAGAGTGATCGAAGTTCAATTCTTTTGCCAAGTTTAAGGTATCTTGAAAGTCCTCATCAGTCTCGCCAGGGAAACCAATAATAAAGTCACTCGATAGGTGAATATCAGGGCGTACGGCTTTGAGCTTATTAATCTGATTGATATAAACATCAATGGTATGGTTGCGTTTCATCGCCGCCAAAATAGCATTTGAGCCACTTTGAACCGGTAGATGCAGGTGTGACACCAGCTCTGGCAACTTGGCATAAGCATCGATAATATCATCGGTGAACTCTAGCGGATGGCTGGTGGTATAGCGAATGCGCTCGACACCATCGACATGCGAGACATAATGCAAGAGCTCAGCGAAACGGCAAATACTGCCGTCGTTTTTTTCGCCGCGATAGCCGTTGACGTTTTGACCTAGTAAATTAATTTCACGCACGCCTTGAGCGGCTAAGCTGTCAATTTCAGCCAAGACATCATCGAGCGGACGCGACAATTCTTCTCCGCGCGTATAAGGCACCACGCAAAATGAGCAATATTTTGAGCAGCCTTCCATGATGGATACAAAGGCCTTAAACCCTTCTACTCTTGGTTCTGGTAAAAAATCAAACTTTTCGATACTTGGGAATGACACATCCACCGTACCGATACGGTTTTTAGGCGAGATAGAGCGCTGCTCATGAGACTGGTCATACAGCTCTGGCAGACGGTGTAAGGTTTGTGGACCAAAAACCATATCAACATAAGGTGCGCGTTTTTGAATATTATCGCCTTCTTGCGAGGCCACGCAGCCGCCAACGCCGATGACCAAATCAGGGCGTTTTTCTTTCAATTTGCGCCAGCGGCCCAATTCTGAAAACACCTTTTCTTGCGCTTTTTCGCGAATCGAGCAGGTATTCATTAATAGCACATCGGCTTCGTCAATATTATGGGTGACTTCCATCCCGTGTGAATCGCCCAATACATCAAGCATTTTGCCAGAGTCATAGACGTTCATCTGACAGCCTTGAGTGGTAACAAAGACTTTTTTCGGCGCGCCACTTTCATTGACACTGACTGGGGTTTGGGCAGTAGACCCTTGAACAGAGTTTGACGCTTCGAGTGCCGTAACGGCAGGCGCAGTAACCCTGTTCTCAACAGCAGCGTCATCGATGCGGGGATTAAATACAGTAACACTCATAAGCGAAGTCCATGATTGACTAAAAATATAGCGGGGTAGGCGATTAACCGGTGGCGTATTTTATCATAATCTGCCATCAATGTGAAAAGTTAGCATGGGCTTAAACTGTTGACACCATTTGATTATTTATAATAGTATCAATTGCTTATCTATTACCATAGCTCAGATAATGGCTTTTAGCACAATTAAGCCTAGTAAAAGCGCCGTAACACCTTTGTGTTACGCATGGCTATCCAATTTATTAACGAAAAGTAAAGCTGATGGTTGAATGTGCAACGAGTATAGTATGATGCAGACAACCATATCCGCACTATTGTTTAAATGAGCGTTCTAAGCAGGGTGAAAAATACCATTTCAAGCCTAGATTTAAGCTGTTTATTTAGCCAAATTATTTAGACTTATTATAAAGAGAGTCCGTATGTCAAAGCCGCAAGTTGCCCCGAGTATCAAGGATAAAGATGCCAATTATCAAAATCATATGCCTAAAAATCATAAAACAACGATGCTAAAAACCAGTGTGCTGAGTGTGGCAACGGCGATGGGCGCGCTGGCATTGTCACAAGGAGCTTATGCTGAGCTTACTTGGGGCAATAATACCAGTAGTAATGTCAATAGTTATCAGCCACAAGGTAGCTACCAACCGGACAACTATCAACCGCAAAGCTATCAACCTGATAACTATAAAGCGCCAAGCTCGCAGCCAAACAGCAATTATCAAGCAAACAGCGGTTACCAAGCGGATAGTGGCGCAAGCTCATTTACAGCAGCAGCTATCGCCGCAGATCGCGGTGATGTCAACGCCCTTTATAATTATGAGCAGGAGATGAATGGCGGTTTGTTTGCCATGTATCCGCCTTATTGGCGTATGAATTTGGACCTAAACTCACAAAGCCCAGCGGCGGTTACACAGTTTGTCCGCCAGTATCCAGAGACGGTAATGGCAGAAAAGCTGGTTGCCGATTTTGCAGAAACCAAAGCGGGTTCCAATGATTATGCCGCCGTACGCCAAGTGGCAAATCTCATTACCAATGCCGATGACAGTGAAAAGTGCGCCGTTGCCCTTGGGTTTAATAACGGCGGCGATAGCATGCGCGCGATGGCGGCCAAGTCCGATGTCTGGCTGACCACCAAAAAACAGCCAGCGCTGTGTGATCAATTGGCGTTAGAGATGAATAATAATGCGCTGATTAGCAATCAAGATAGGGTATCGCGTCTCAAACGTATGCTGCGTAAAGGTAAGACTGGCGATATTATGGCTTTGTCATCAAAGTTGGGTACACCGATTCCTTACTCGTCGTTAAGTGAAATTCAGCTCAATCCCTCAGCATTTTTTAGCCGTTTTGCTCGCGAGCCAAACAGCCAGATGAATCAATATCTGTATTTGTATGCCATGGGGCGCTTGGCAGAAAAGTCCTACCGTGAGGCAGCGCTACAATTAGATTTTGATGTGAAACAAGACAATCAGCGCGCAGCGAAGTTATTAAACGATGACACCCGTCGCTATGCTTATCGCATTCTTGGCGTTCAGCGTATGAACCACAATACTGACGATGGTTTTAATGTGGAAGCGGTCGATTGGTTCCGTAATAGCTTAGATAATGATTTTAGCTTTGAAGAAGCCGAATATTATGCCATGGCGGCGATTCGTTTTAGTCGTTGGGATGATGTGGTCGAAGCCATCTCAAAAATGGACGCTGAAATGCAAAAAACCAATCAATGGCAATATTGGTTGGCGCGTGCTTATGAGCAATCAAGTGATGCCAACAAACGCAACACTGCCAAAAAAATGTATCAAAATCTTGCAAAAAGCAATGAATACTATGGTTTGATGGCCAAGGATAAAGTCGGTCAACGTTTTGATGCCAGCCGCTTGGGTGGCAGTAATTTGCCTAACGTTAGTAGCGCCGACCGTGCCCGCGTCATGCAAAACCCGCACTTTGCGCGCGCATTTGCTCTATATAATGCCGATGCTAGCCGCGCTTATGCCAATCGCGAGTGGAACTGGGCAGTGAAAAAAGCGCGTGACAATCGCGATAATAATTTGATTATTGCGGCGGCGCGTCAAGCCTATGATATCGGTTGGCTCGATCGAGCAATTTATGCCATTGATAACACTGATACGGTAAATAACTTGGCTCTATCACATCCGATGCCGCACCAATCGGCGGTCGTGCGCCATAGTCAATCGGCTGGTATCGATCCGGCATGGGCGTATGGCATCATGCGTCAAGAGAGTCGTTTTGTCTCGTCAGCACGCTCAAACGTTGGCGCGAGCGGGCTAATGCAAGTCATGCCTGATACCGCTAAATATATCGCACGTAATTTGGGCGAAACTTATAGCGCCAGCCGTGCCAATAGTGGTGATACCAATATCCGTTATGGCACCTGGTATATGGGCGATATCTTTGGTAAATTGAATAGCCAGCCAGTTTTGGCCACAGCGGGTTACAATGCTGGACCCAACAATGCCAAACGTTGGCAGCCAGTTTATGGCTCACTTGCGGCCGACCAATATGTCGAGTCGATTGCCTTTCCTGAAACGCGCAATTACGTCAAGCATGTAATGGAAAACGCCACCATCTATAGCAGTTTGCTGGGTCGCGGTCAGCCTATTAGTCAGCGCATGGGAACCATTCCCGCCGCCTTCTAATTCTCTTTGTTTTCTAAAAAAGCCATTAATCGCTCGCTGTTAATGGCTTTTTTTTATATCGTTCATTTAAAAGCAGTATACAATCTATAGTCAAAATATCCTAAAAACGCGACGGTATTGCTGATATCAATTTTTTGTAGCCTCTGTCTGCGTAGACACAGCAAGCAAGAAAAATTGATATCAGCAGTGCGTGATGTATTGATATGACTTTTCACTCACTACATTACACGATGCATCAGCCATGTTTACGTTTCTGCTATAGATTAAAAAAAGCAATTTGCTACCATTGTTTGAGTTTCCGTCTGAATTTCCTGTTGGCTCACTCCCAGCCTGCGGACTTACTCCCAGAAGGCTAAATACTTTCAAGCGACCTAATGTGATCAGTGTCTTAGTTTGGATTGTGGAAATTAATGAATCCTAAAAGCTCCTATTCGTCATTGCTAGATGCTCTAACTTCTTATGATTAAAAAATATTTCAAGTTGCCCATATCGTCGCAAGCTAAGCGTCAATTAACTCTTCAGACAAAGGTGGGCTCGATGTCAAAGACAGCGCTATCAGAGCATTTTCATAAATATTGGTTACGTACAAAGTATGACAATAAAGGTAATGCTGCACTTGGTATAAGCGCTTTGCTATTGTTGCAGGGTGCAATAACGCTGCCAGCCCAAGCGGCGAATGCCAGTAAACCGGGTCAGCGGGTGTTGATGATTGAGATGACGCCAGCGTTATGTAGCTTACAGCCAACGCGCGCGCGTATGCGTCAGTGCTTAGAAGGCTATTCGCTTACCGTTTCAGGTCTCGATATGGGCTATGGCGAGCGCTGCGGCCGCGGCAGTGAGCCACGCTTGACGCCCTTACAGTTAAAAGTTGTCAACCGTATCATGCCTGATACCACGGTGCGCACCCAAGCATGGCAACGCTATGGCGCTTGTAGCCCTCTCAGCGCCAGTAGTTATTTTCGCCAAATTACCAATTATGCCGGCGACTTAAAGCTACCGAATGAGTTAAATACAGGCAACAGCTATACGGTGTTAAAATCGCGTTTTGTCGGTCAGATGACCCGCTTGAATAATGGTATGTCAGCGAATAGCGTTGATTTGATTTGTCAGGTAGGCACGCGGCGGCAAATGGTATTGACTGATGTGCATGTGTGTTATGAGGGCAGCTCATTCGGCACTTGTAGCAATATCGTCGACAACTGCGGTAGTAAGTTTATTATTTCAGGCGGCAAATAATTCTATTTTGACATTGAGTTATTGTGCATTAATCACCTTCTTTCTGCCTTTAATGAATAAAACAGTGAAGTACAAATGGCAAAAATATAGGCAATTTTTCTTATAACTCTCCTAAAATATTAGCCATTATTCTATCTAAAACGCCTTTTCGCCGTCTTTTAATACTTCTTTTGCACCTTTCTTGAAGTTCCTCTAACGCCTTGCTCCTCTAATGTTGTGCCAAAAATTTCATTATCTATCTGTATAAAATGTAACAATATAATTTGTATTGTCCGCAAACGCGTTCGCGCTTTCTCTAGACGGTTAATAGGCTGAGGTGCTACACTAGTGAACGGTTTATGACTGCTATATTCAGCGAGCAGGTCGCTATCTCAAACGATATTCATCAATCAAAACCATCTATTACAACCATCCATTAGAATCGTAAATTATCTAATCTATAATTAGGGAGTATTCAATGTCAATGAAACAGCCTTTACGTGTTGCCGTCACTGGTGCCGCTGGTAATATCAGCTATGCTATGTTATTTCGTATTGCATCTGGTGAAATGCTAGGTAAAGATCAGCCAGTTATTTTGCAATTACTTGAAATCGCCCCAGCACTTGACGCCCTAAAGGGTGTGGTCATGGAGTTAGAAGACTGTGCATTCCCATTATTGGCCGGTATCGTTCAAACTGATGATGCGACCGTTGCATTCAAAGATGTAGACTATGCTTTGCTAGTCGGTTCACGTCCTCGTGGCCCAGGTATGGAACGTAAAGATTTGCTAGAAGCCAACGCTGCGATTTTCTCAGCCCAAGGTAAAGCATTGAACGACGTTGCAAGCCGTGATGTAAAAGTATTGGTCGTCGGTAACCCTGCCAACACCAACGCGCTTATCGCTCAGCGTAATGCACCAGATTTAGATCCACGTAACTTTACTGCTATGACTCGCCTAGATCATAACCGTGCCATGGCACAGTTGGCTGAGAAAACAGACAGCACTGTTAACGACATCAAAAACATGACTATCTGGGGCAACCACTCATCTACTCAGTATCCAGATCTAACGTCTGCAACTGTAAACGGTAAGCCAGCACTAGATTTAGTCGATCGCGAATGGTACGAAGCCACTTATATCCCAGAAGTACAACAACGCGGCGCTGCTATCATCAAAGCTCGCGGTGCATCATCTGCCGCTTCTGCTGCCAACGCTGCCATTGCGCACGTACGTACATGGGCACTAGGTACTGATGAGAATGATTGGGTATCTATGGGCGTTTACTCAAACGGCGAATACGGTATTGCTGAAGGCTTAATCTACTCATTCCCAGTAACCTGCGCTAACGGCGACTGGTCTATCGTAGAAGGCGTTGACGTGTCATCAGGTTTCTCAAAAGAGAAAATGGCCGCAACTGAGCAAGAGCTTAGCGAAGAGCGTGATGCCGTAGCACACCTGCTTCCTTAAGCAATCAATTGGCTAAAGCTAATATATAAGCATGAAGCTAAATCATTGTTAAGCTAAAAAGCCCTCTTATGAGAGGGCTTTTTTGTGGCTTAAATAATAGACAATACAATTGATAACGTTAGCTAAACGTTGATTTACAGCTATTCAAATAAAGCTTGCTACAATAGAGTGGTAAATCCAAACAATAAACACAATTAAATCTGTATCATTTAAGGAGAAAAGGTATGTTGGGTGAACCAGAATACAATATGAATGAGTTATTTGCGCAGTTAGGGCTTGATAGCTCGGATGAAGCGATTGACAGTTTTGTCGAAAATAATAAACTGGCAAAAGAAGAGAAGTTAATCGAAGCGGCGGTATGGAATGACAACCAGCGTGCCTTTTTGCAAGAAGAGTGGAATAAAGATGCCGCATGGGTAGAAGTTATCGATGACTTAAACGTGCGTATGCATCCTGATGCTTAAAAGATAATAAAATATTAGACTAAATAAAAACCCACAAACGTTATTCACGCTGTGGGTTTTTTTATACATTACGCTTTTATAGGCTCATAACTACTATTTTAATTCGACTGCTTAGCACGCCATTCGAGTAAATCTATAACATCATTATGAATACCTGCTTTTAAGGCTTCTAAACTCTCGTAATGGCGCTCGCCATGTAAATAATGCAAGAAGCGTACTTGTAAGGTTAAACCGTATAAATCTGCTTGTAGCTTAGGGAAATGTACCTCTAAGCGCCAATCATGCTCTTTATCTACTGACGGCCTAATACCAATATTGGCAGTACCAAATAAACTATGCGGGCGTAAACCTGCAACCCCTGGGTTTTCGCTATCTGTCAGTGCGGTCAAGCCGTTCGGTATGACATTACCATTATCATCAAGGCTGACGACATCGACAGCAAAGATGCCATGTAGAGCAGGTTTTATGCGTTTTAAATCAACGTTTGCAGTAGGGAAGTCCATGGTACGACCGATTTTATCACCACCAACGACGACGCCTGTCATCGCATAATCGCGACCCAATAAGGCATTAGCCGCATCGATGTCACCGGCCAACAATAGGTTACGTATACGCGTAGAGCTAATGCGCGCGCCTTTGCCTTTATCATCGACCACGGTATGCAGATTGGTCACATCTAAGCCGTAATCACGCAAAAACTGACTGTCACCGGTACGATCATGACCAAATTTAAAATCATCACCCAATACCAATGCTTGTACATTCAAACGCTGCGCTAAGATATCGGCAAATGCATTTGCTGATAGCGAGCGAAACTCCGCATCAAAGCTTGCGACAATCAAAGTCTCAATGCCATACTCTGCCAGCAAAGCCTGCTTTTCGGTAAGATTGGTGAGGCGGGCAGGCGCGGTAGCTGGCGCAAAAAACTCACGCGGCTGCGGTTCAAATATCATGACTGCCGAGCCAATATTTTGCGCCTTGGCAATATCACGCACGTGCGCAAGCATCGCTTGATGACCCAAATGTACGCCATCAAAATTACCGATAGTCAGCACGCAGGGCGCTAAATCTACTGGGCTAGTATTGGCAGACAAAGCGCTTGGCGATGCCATCAGTTGCTCAAGAAAATAGGTGTTCATAAATTTTCAGCTATGATAGATAAGACCGGATAAAAAAGAAAAAACACACCTCTACCAAAGATTGATGTGTCTAAAATCAGTCATTATAAAGTAAAATAGCCATACTAACATCCTATAGTCTGTTGTTAATCAAACAACCATGCTAACAGCCCAAAAGGTATGGTTTTTATCTGGCTTCCGCTACGTACAGCTAGATTAGATGAGAGATGCAACGATTAAGTGTTAAGCCTTAAGTATTAGACATTAATGACTAATTAGCCGTTATTTATCATTCATTTTTACTATTAATAACCATGGAAACGCTATGTCTGCTGCTATCTCTGTCGCTACTTGTCATAAAGCCTCTCATTCGATGGCACCTGTCTTGGCAATTAATAAGCTCAATGAGGGCTTTACGGTACAGCGTGCCAAAAAAGAAGATTTACCCGCAATTTTAGCCATTTATAACCAAAGTATCGCCGGCAAGCAAGCAACCGCAAATCTCACACCCGTGACTTGCGCAGAGCGTCAAGATTGGTTTGATGAACATCTAAATAGTGCCACGCGGCCGATTTATATTGTTAGAGCTGTGCTTGAAGATGCAGATATGAGTGTCGAAAAAATGGTTTTGCCAATCGTCGCTTGGGGTAGCTTTAGCGATTTGTATACACGGCCCGCTTATCATATCAGTACGGAGATTAGTATCTACTTACATCAAGAGTATCATGGTCAAAAATTGGGCAGCTTGTTGACACGCTGGATGCTGATGCAAGCGCCGAGCTTAGGTATCCATAACGTGGTTGCGCTTATCTTTGCCCATAATCAGCCAAGCTTAGGATTGTTCCGTAAACTTGGCTTTGAGCAATGGGGCTATATGCCAAAGGTTTGTGATATGGAGGGTTTTATTGCCGATGTCGTGATGCTTGGTAAAGCGGTCATTGCCGATAGTAATGATCAATGAAGATAGCGATGATTAATAAAAATAGTAATGACCAGTAATAACGCCAAATGAAGAAAATTTAGAGAATAGCAGTCAGATACCTTATCCTAAAATCTTCCATTTGCCGTCGATTTTTTGTAGCTCATAAGTCAATGGCGCAGGCTCGCTTTGACCTCTTAACATAATCTCACCTATGATGGTGGCACGGGTTTTATCATCGTTGTATTTAGTATCAGTAAAAGTCACCCCATCAACCGTTTGCTGAAACGCGGATTGCGTTTTGGCAAGCTCTTCCTCAAAGTTTGCCATGTCGACTTTATAATACGTTGCAGCTTGTTTGGCGTCGCCATAATACAAACTGTCTAATGCTTTTTTAACCGTATCTTCTGGCGTGCCATTTTGAGTTGGATTGGTCACCAAGCTTTTTTGCTTACTATCAGCAGTCACTGGATTGATATTATCACTCGTGATGATGGTTTTATCTTGAGTGCTATCTGTTACTTGCGCATCTTCACTCATATTATCTGTACCCACTGATTTTGCTTCATCAGTCACAGTGTCATCAGATGTTTCAGCGATTGCTGTAGTGTCTTCATTATTATTGACAGCAGTCTCAGTGTCACCCTTATCATTATTGCTACAACCACTTAAAAGTAGTCCAGTAGACAGGATGCCAACAGTCAATATGCTTGGTAAACGTGACAAGGTTGTTGATAAAGCTGTCTGTGAAGCTGATGATTTGTTCGTCATGTTAGTCCCCGAAATTATGTATTTAGTAGTAATTATGGCAACTATCAGCCGCATTCACTGTCAATTCTCATACCTAGCTTGTTTTGGTTTGGTAAGTTACAGCCCTACTCAGGGCTTAACAATAAATGCTTAATAATAAGTGCTTAACCATGCTTTAGCTGGCGCGGCCGGAAACCTGTTGCTAGTAGCACGACGCCATAAACCACCGCACCAACGACGCACATAATCAGCAGCGCAACGATACGTTTCCACTGCGCATCATTGGTTGGGAAATAGGGCAGCATGACATAAAGCACCGCAACCATAGAGGCGGTAGAAAGCCCAAACTGGCCAAACAGCTTTTTCCAATGACTGCCAAAGCGGAAAATCTCGCGCTTATGCAAGAAGTAATATAACAAGCCTGCGTTCACAAATGCCGCACCCGTCGTTGCCAATGCCAAACCACCATGTAGCGGCATATCTAAGAAATAAAAGATACCGATAAAAATCACACTAAAAATCATATTGGCAAAGACGGAGATAATACCGATTCTGACTGGCGTTCTGGTGTCTTGACGGGCAAAAAAGGCGGGCGCGAAGATTTTAATTAACATAAAACCTAAGATGCCGCCTGCCATGCTTTTTAGCGCAAGAGAGCTCATTTGCGCATCGCGTAGGGTAAATTCGCCACGTAAAAACAGCGCTTGCATGAGTACGTCGGAGAGTATAAATAATGCTGCCGATGCCGGAACGCCGACCAAAATAATTAAGCGCGCTGCCCAGTCGATGGTCTTTTTAAAGCTGACGTCGTCTTTTTGCGCTTCACTTTTCGATAGACTTGGTAAAATAACTGTACCGATAGCCACCCCAATTAAGCCAAGTGGCAACTCGCTCATACGCTCAGCAGCATAAAGCCAAGAAACCGAACCGCCAATCATTAACGAGGCAAATACGGTGTTGAGCAGCAAATTAATCTGGGTGACAGAAACGCCAAAAATAGCCGGCAGCATCAGCTTTAAAATACGGCGCACGCCTTCGTGTTGAAAGTCTATTTTTGGGGCGACCAGTAGTTTTTGTTGCGAGAGCTGTGGTAGTTGTATCAATAACTGCAGTAAACCTGCAATAGCGACAGAATAACCCAGCGCCATGATAGGCACATCAAACATCGGCGCAAACACTAGGGCGCCACCAATCATACATAGATTTAGCAAAACAGGCGCAAAGGCGGGCGCGGCAAAACGTCCGTAACTTTGTAAAATACCGCTGGCAAAAGCGGTCATAGAAATAAACAATAAATAAGGGAAAGTTAAGCGTAGCAGTTCAGCAGTGATAGCAAATTTATCGGGTTGATCAGCAAAGCCTGGGGCAAATAAGGTCACCACCCAAGGGGCGATTAAAATCACCACGACCGTTAGCATGGATAAAACCAGCAGCAGTGCGCCTGACGTGCGACTGACTAAAATCTGAACCTGCTCTAGGCTGTATTTTTCTTTATATTCAGACAGCACAGGAACAAACGCTTGGCTAAAGGCGCCTTCGGCAAATAGGCGGCGTAAAAAGTTGGGTATCTTAAAGGCGACCAAAAAGGCGTCCATTAGACCACCGGCGCCAAAGACGCCTAACAAAACGACATCACGCACCAAACCTAAGATACGCGACAGCATGGTCATACTGCTGACCACCATGGTTGAACGAAATAACCGACTTTTTGCCATGAGAACCTATTTTGCTAATTTGTTTGCTGATGCAGAATTGTTAAAAAACTGACGGATTATAGCACTTTCATTACACTGATAAACGCATTGAATGTGGAATAACATCTGTCGATTACAGAGATTTTAATAAGAGTGTTTACTCAATCTTAGTTGTAAAGTGATGACTGACTTGCAAAATGGCGGGCAACCATCTCTCGCAACTTTGTCCATTCAAAATAATCACCGGGGTCAGTTTTGCGACCGGGCGCGATATCACTATGACCAGTAAGATGCCTACGAGTTTTTGGATAAGCGTCATAGATAGCGACGATAACTTGGGCAAGCGTTTCGTATTGAGCCGCGCTAAAGGACACAAAATCTGAACCTTCAAGCTCAATGCCAATGCTATAATCATTACATTCAGGGCGACCCAAGTAGCTGGAGCGCCCAGCATGCCACGCGCGTTCGTTAAAATCGACAAACTGGGTAATCGCGCCATCACGCTCTATAAATAAATGTGCTGAGACTTCTGCACCTTTAATAGTCTGAAAGTATGGATGCGCCTCCCAGTCTAATTGATTGGTAAACAAGGCTTTGACGTAATGTAGACCGTCAGCATCACAAGCGCCAAACTCATTGGGCGGCAAGCTAATATTGTGAATAACGATAGCATCAATCGCGGTATTTTCAGGACGTTTATTAAAGTTGGGCGAGGCAAGCCAAGTCGCAGCGGATAACCGACCGGCATGGATAGTCATTGGCGATGCTGTGGACATAATACTCTCTTTTATAATGTGATAATAAGGGCGCAGTAAATACTATTAGTTATATTTTATTATCAATAAATGGCGCATTTAACTAAAAATAACCTTTAAAAAAAGTTGTTTAAAATGTTTTAAGACAGTGATACATCATATCACTCTAATAATTCGATAGAATTCTAACGCGTTACGCGTCTGACCCCCACAGTGCGAGATGTTACTCATGTCCTTATATTCAAAATATTCAAACCTTTTGGCGCTAGATTGTACGCCAACGAACACGCTAACAAACATTGGCAGGCGAGCACGTTTGCCGCTTACCATAGCTGGACTGCTACTGACCGCGCAAGCACAGGCTTTTTTGCCAACGCCTGCAGCACTTGTGATGACAGGGGAGTTGGCACTGGATGCCAATGAAACTATGGATAGCAGTTTGGTCACCAAATCACAAAATGCTGAGCCAATATTAACGGCTTATACGAAGCCCATTGTTGCCAAAGCAAATGCCGAATCAAATAATACCATCAAAGAAAGTCACAGCCCAAAGGTAGAGGTAGCTTCTTCTGCATCTAATACTAAAAATATTAATGACGCCGATACAGAGCAGCTACTAGCCTCATGGCGTGCGCAAGCAAAAACAAAAAATCTCGCTCAGCATACGACATGGCGACGATTGTTATATTTCTTTGATGATCAAAAGAATTTAATCGGCAAGAAAAAAGACAGCAGTATCGTTGATGGTGCTGCATTTTACTTAAGCAAAAATGGACAGCATGATTCAGCGGCCGAGCTTGATGCCTTGCTGGTTGCCCTTGCTGACGAAATGGCTACGACTTCGGATAACGGCACTGCTAATAATAATACATCCAATCGTGCGACTGAAAATTTAGTACAAAATTCAGTAATGTGCCGTTTCCCAGCGCGTGTCCAGTGGCTGACTGATACACTCAATATCGACAAAAGCGGCTTGCAAACCGACTGTCCAGAGCTGAATGACTGGATGCAAAAGCTGGCACCTGAGCAGCTGTCTATTATGTTTGCACAAGAATATTTAGACAATCCTATTTCAGCTTTTGCTCATACATTATTGCGTATTGATTCTAAAGCCAGCGTTGCCGATCCAAGCCAAATTCATCATGCAGTGGCGTTAAATTATACGGTAGGCGGTGACTCAAGCGATAACTTTTTGGTCTATGCCATCAAATCGATGAGCGGTGGTTATGACAATTTGATTGAAATTGACCCATATCCGGAGAAGCTGGCGAAATACCTGCAAGAAGATGAGCGCGATGCGTGGACGTATCAATTGGCTTTGACCCCAGCGGAAGTGCAGCAGATTATGCTGCATGTCTGGGAGACCAAGGATTTGAAGTTGCCTTATTACTTCACCACTGATAACTGCGCCTCTGAGATTTTACGCTTGATTGACGTGGTACGCCCGCAGCAGCATTTATTAAGCCGCCTGCCTTATGCCGTGATTCCGTCAGATGTGGTGCAATTGCTCGATAGCGAAAATCTACTTGCCAGCACCAATTATACGCCTGCCGATAGCACCTTACGTCAAGCGCAGTTAAACAAGGTTAAAGAGCAGCGTGCGCAATTGGGCTATCATAATAGTGCTAAGCAGACGCTCAATGAGATTAAGTCTGCTCAGTTAAATCCGATTTCTAGCATTTCAGACGACGGACAAACGTTATTACCACGCCGTATTGCAGTAGCGGATAACAATCCGATAGACAGACATCCGCTGCAGCTAGGTTTTATTGGGCTAGGGCAGCGTGGTGATAATAATTATATGGATTTAGGTGTGCGCGCAGGTTATCACGATACCCTTGACCGTCCGTCAGGTTTCCCGCAGTTCTTTGATTTAGAAGGCGCGGCTGCAACCTTGCGTCTGTATGACACCGATAATGATAAGGCCCATCAGCCAAGTAGTGTGGTCTTGCAAAATGTGACTTTGGTGCGCGGGCGCTCATTTAATCCGGTAAATTCTGCCAAAAAAGGTAAAACCTGGGGCGCAAGTATCGAAGCGACACGCGTAAATGACGGCTCACAGCAGGATGGTAATGATCATTTAGTCGGCAGTTTAGGCTATGAAATGGGTTGGTCGTGGGCCTTTGGCACCCCTAGCGCGGGCACAGGCGAGATGCCGCCGCAGCTATGCTATACGTTCTTAGCAGGTACGGCGCAAGCAGGCCGCGGTATTAATAAAGGCTATCGTGTCGGCGCAGGCGTCAATGTTGGTTGCCGTTATCAGATTAACAATCAGTTACGTGCGCAGGCTGAATTGCAACTGCCATATTGGTATCATGGCAGCAGCGATGAGTCTAATGCCCTTGGTCATTATTGGCAGCCGATATCGACATTAGGGCTACAGTACGATATTGATAAAAAACAAGCGTTACGTATCAATGCCAACTACGAATGGCAAGATCGTATCGATGCCAAAGAAGACATACAGCTGTCGTATAGACGCTATTTTTAGTATCTTTTATGAAAAGCCCTTTTATTAATAAAGGTTTTAATAGACAGTCCTCACAAGTAGTTATCGAACAAAGGATAAATGATGAGTACGCAAAATTTACTGATTATTGGTCAAGGTGATATCGGCTTACCAGTCACCAATAAGCTCGCTCAAGACGGTTTTAACGTCACGGGGCTGGCACGTCGTGAGCGTCACCATTATGCTTTAGATGCTAACGCTAAGTTTTTGCAAGCCGATGCGTTAACGCTCAGCGCTGAGCAGCTGCAAGACTTTACTGCGATAGCAATTATCGTCACCCCCGATGAGTATTCGTCCAGCGGCTACCATGATAGTTATTTGGCCATCAGCCAACATTTAGCAACATTGGCGGATAAACTAACCAATCTTACGCGCGTTGTTTTTATCTCATCAACGGGTGTCTATGGGCAGGATAATGGCGCATGGATTGATGAAAATACCGTCCCTGTAACGCCAGAGCGTGAAGCTTCGCAAGTGATATTACAAGCAGAACAAGTTTTACAACAAAGTTTTGCTGCTAAGGCGATTATCATTCGCCCGAGTGGTATTTATGGACGCGAGCGCCTGATGCGGCTGCGTAAAGCCCAGGAAAAACAAAAAGAGCCAGTCGCCGCCGAGCACTGGAGCAATCGCATTATGGATCGTGATTTGGTTACTATTATTGCCAATGTCATGACCATAGGCACGCCAAAACCACTTTATATCGCTACTGATTATGCACCAGTCACCACTTTTGAGCTGAGCACTTGGTTAAGTGAGCAAATAGATACAGAGCCGCCTGCTATTGACGACAATAAAACAGCGGTTACGGGGAAACGCTTGCATAGCAACATTCCCTTAGCTTGGCTGGACTATCCTGATTGGCAAGCAGGTTATCGAGATATTTTGCAGCATCAAGAGCAAAAACAACATCAAAAGTAAAATGACTGTTCGATTGCTTTTATTTTTACATCTTTTAAATTGGTAAGCCTAGGGAACATCTATGACTCAGCATTCTACTTCTGACGATGGTTTATCCAGTGCTGATTTTATGGCAACAGAGGAGCAGTTTGCAGAAGGTCATACTGAACAGTCCGCTCATTTAGCAAATAGTCAGCAGCCGGCGATTGTCCATCCTAATTTTGATCCTAAGCGTTTGCCAATTGATCCTGCTCGGCCATTGACTGATATTCCAGAGCCTGCGCGGCGCTTAAATGGTCAGCTGCGCCGCTTATATGGCCGTTCGACTCGTTTTTATCAGCCTAAGATCGACAGCTTATCGAAATGGGCGCTAGTGGCTTCAGAAGCATTGGCCGAGCATTTATCACTGCTCAGTGCGGCAAAGCTGATTGAGCTGCCCGAGAGTTTTTATCACAATCACAGCGATCAGCCGTTATTATCGCCATTGACTGATATGACGTTGCTTGATATGGCAGATATTCAGCGCGCGCTACAGGCATACCCAAAGCTGACACGTTATGGGTTTGCAAGAGTCGATAGCATAAATATTGATAATAATATTAATAAGCCTTTAAAGACAGAATCCCTACGAGCATTGACCAGACGTTATAATCCTGATGAGCTGCTTAATAGCGTCTATGCTGACGATTGGCAAGTGGTATTGCAGCCGCAGCAATTTGACAGCGGCGCGGGCAGTTTGGCGACCGATATTATGGCTTGTAGTGTCGCCGTCCATGCTTTAAAGCAATGTAGTACGCGCAAAACCATCAATCACAGCTACAGCGCGGCGCAGATTTGTCAGCATCTGCGTAGTTATTTGCTCAGTCAAATAGTGTTTGAGCCCGCACAGCGCCATGCTTATCGTCAAGTGCGCTTATTTACGGGGCATATTATCGTTGCTGCCTATCATTTAGGCTGGGACATACAAGTCAGTCACGATGGGCAATGCTACTTTACTATCTCATCGCGCTGCGGATTATTGACGCGTTATGCGAATATGCAAGATTATGATATCAACGGTTGGTCAAGTTAAGCCGACGCGACTATAATGCCTTGCACAACTTTTTGATTGTTCAATTTTCATTTTTCTTTGCTGATAGGAAGACCCTATGCTGAATGCCGCCACGCTTAATAACGCTCAACATGCACAAAACGCCTCATTTTCATCGCATCAATTTATCCAATTGGCTTTAGACAATCAGGTATTGAAATTTGGCGAGTTTGTGCTTAAGTCTGGACGTATTAGTCCATACTTTTTTAATGCAGGTTTGCTGGCGTCAGGTGAGATGTTATCGTTATTAGCGCGTGGTTATGCCGATGCCTTAGCGGAAAAGATGGCTGAACAAATGGCAGCTAGTGATAATGGTACAAATGAGCAAGAGCTGGTCATTTTTGGTGCTGCTTATAAAGGCATTCCCTTTGTCGCCGCAACCGCACAAGCGTTATGGCTACACCATGGCATCAATGCCAAATGGGGCTATAACCGTAAAGAAGCCAAAACCCATGGCGAAGGTGGTAATTTAGTCGGCGCTGATGTCAGCGGCAAGGCGGTTTGGGTGCTTGATGATGTGATTACCGCTGGTACAGCAATGCGCGAAGTGGTAGAGATTTTAGAGCAAGCGGGTGCCAGTGTGGCTGGTATTATCGTTGCGCTTGATCGTAAAGAAAAAGGTTTGGCGGAGCGCTCTGCTATTCAAGAGTTGGCTGAAACCCTAGATGTACCAGTACGTGCCTTGGTAGATATCGATGATTTAATCAGCTACTTAGCAGGAAGTAGCACCGATAAAGATGCCGCCCAGCTTGCAAGAATGCAGCATTACCGCGCCCAGTACGGCGTATAATTTATCGCAAATGTGGCTGCACTCAGGTCATGTTTAAATAAAGTTTAAGTGACATTTGAGCCATACGCTATGTCCTCAATGTCTTTGAGATGTTTGCTTAAATAATTAATACTATAACGAAAGTGAGCCTTATCATGAGCCAAGAACAACAAAAAAAATCGTTAAAAATACTGGTCATTATGGATCCAATTGAGCTGGTCAATTATAAAAAAGATACCACGCTGGCGATGATGTGGTCGGCGCAAGACCGTGGGCACAGCCTTGGCTACTGTCAGATTCATGATTTATGGCTAGACCGTGGGCAATTGATGGTCGATAGCCAGCCGGTGACAGTCAAACGCGATCCCAATGACTTTTATGCGTTGGGTGAGAAAGCGATAGCGCCCGTCAGCGACTATGATGTGATTTTGATGCGTAAAGATCCGCCGTTTGATATGCGTTTTATTTATGCGACCTATATGCTTGACCATGCTAAAGCCGCAGGCGTGCTAGTAGTTAATGACCCACAAGCGATTCGCGATTGTAATGAAAAGCTCTTTGCGACGTGGTTTAGCGATTATATGAGTCCAACGATTGTTACCAGTAAACAGGCGCATATTCGCAAATTTATTACTGAGCAGCAAGACGTTATCGTTAAGCCTTTAGATGGTATGGGCGGCACGGGTATTTTCCGTTTAACCTCTGATAGTCCAAATATCGGCGTGACGCTGGAGATTTTAACCGAGCTCGAGACCCTGCCAATTATGGCGCAGCGTTATTTGCCAGAGATTAAGCAAGGCGATAAGCGCGTGCTGATCGTCGATGGGGAAGTGGTCGATTATAGCTTGGCGCGTATTCCGGTAAAAGGTGAGACGCGCGGAAATCTTGCCGCCGGTGGTAGTGGGGTTGCGATGCCGCTCACCGATATCGAGCGCCAAGTGGCAGAGGTAGTGGCGCCGATTGTCAAAGAAAAAGGGCTAATGTTCGTTGGTTTAGACTTAATCGGTGGCCGTATCACTGAAATTAACGTTACCAGTCCAACCTGTGTGCGTGAGATTGATGACCAATGCGGTACTGACATTGCAACTGACTTTATAATCGCTATCGAGAAAAAACTGGCTGTTTAAGCTATTTATTCTAAAGTATTGGTCTAAATAAAGCCTTTAAACGATAAGTTTAGGCAACGCCGTAAGGATAGAGTAATTTATCACTAAGCTATGTGCACAATACTTGAAAAACAGTGTGCTAAGCTATAACGATAGACCGTATCTCTTAATAGCACTTTTAAAAAGTGATAAAAAATCATGAAAAATGATTTTTTGACCTGTTAAGTGAATTTATAAAAGCCAAGCCGCGATGAATCACGGCTTGGATTTTTATTATTCATACGGCACAAAATGCTGTCTATCCGGCAGCGATTTACACTATACTATGCGGGCTTTTATAAGGCTGTTTTGGTTCGATAGATAGCGCAATCAAAAGATAATAAGTCTTTCATATACATAAAGAAAAGATAGGCAGACGTTCATGAAAACACCGCATATATTAATGATGGCTGCGGGGACAGGCGGGCATGTATTTCCAGCGCTAGCAGTTAGCGAAGAATTGACCAAGCGCGGCGCGGTTATTCACTGGCTGGGTACGCCAAATGGCATGGAAAATCGCTTGGTTGCACCGACTGGCTATCCTTTTCATGCGATTGATATGCAAGGGCTGCGCGGTAAAGGCGTAGGGCGTTTGCTTAAGCTACCGGTTAATTTGTTGTCAGCGACGATGGCGGCGATCAAAGTCATCCGTGGCAATCAGATTGATGTGGTTGTTGGCTTTGGGGGTTATGTCACCGCGCCCGGCGGTATTGCGGCGCGTTTGACCAAAACGCCGCTGATTATCCATGAACAAAATGCCATTGCTGGCATGAGCAATCGTTATTTGGCCAAGATGGCGACCAAGGTCATGCAAGCGTTTGAGAATACCTTTGCTAGTAGCGAAAGTGATAGCAAGATAGAAACGGTGGGGAATCCTGTGCGCAATGCTATTAGCGGGGTTGCCGAGCCTAGTGTGCGTTACGATGTCAATGATAGCTCGCCGCTTAAATTATTGGTGGTTGGTGGCTCGCTTGGCGCGCAAGTGTTAAATGAGACGCTGCCAAAAGCATTGGCTTTGCTTGACCGCCTGTTTGAGGTACGTCATCAATGTGGACGCGATAATGAGGCTACCACGCAAGCGGCGTATGATAGTGAAGCATTAAGCGCCCATCAATTTACCGTGCAGCCATTTATTGATGATATGGCAGCGGCGTATAATTGGGCTGATATCGTGGTTTGTCGAGCTGGGGCTTTGACAGTGACGGAAATTCAAAATGTTGGGATAGCGGCAATATTTGTCCCGCTACCAAGCGCCGTTGATGACCATCAGACCGCCAATGCGCGCACCTTGACCGAGCACCAAGCAGGGATTTTGCTGCCACAAAATGAGCTAACTCCTAACAAGCTGAGTAATGAGCTCAATATGCTAGATAGACGCGCTTGTTTAGAGATGGCAGAAAAAGGCCATGCGCTTGCCAATCGTCAAGCTTGTCAGCGAGTTGCCGATATCATCTGGCAGGCGTTATAAGAGCTGATTGTTTTGTTTATTATTTTTATTACTTATTATTAACCAAATTTGTTCGCCTTCAATAAAGAGAAAACCCTATGCCGACCTCTGCTAAATCTTTAACCAAACGTTTGATTGAAATACCAGAAATGCGCCGTATCCAGCATTTGCATTTTGTTGGTATTGGTGGCTCGGGGATGTGTGGTATCGCTGAAGTGATGAACAATCAAGGTTATACAGTCAGTGGTTCGGATATTGCTGAAAGCTTAGTGACGAAGCGCTTAGCAGAAATTGGTATTGATATTGCGATTGGGCATGATTCCAAAAATATCGCCAATGCCGATGTCATCGTCGTCTCGTCTGCCATCGACCGTAGCAACCCTGAAGTAAAGGCAGCGCTTGAAGCGCGTCTGCCTGTGGTACGCCGTGCAGATATGCTCGGCGAGTTGATGCGCTATCGTCATGGTATCGCTGTAGCGGGCGCGCACGGTAAAACTACCACTACCAGTCTGCTGACCACCATGATGGCGGAAGGTAAGCTCGATCCGACTTATGTCATTGGCGGTAAATTAAATGCTTCTGGTAAAAATGCCGCGCTTGGTAGCAGCCGTTATTTAATTGCCGAAGCCGATGAATCTGATGCGTCGTTTTTAACTTTGCATCCGATGGCGGCGATTGTCACCAATATTGATCAAGACCATATGGAAACCTATGGCAACAGTTTTGATAAATTAAAAGCCGCTTATATCCAGTTTTTACAAAATATGCCGTTTTATGGGTTGGCGGTGGTCTGCGGTGACGACCCTGAGTTGTACGCTATGATTGATGACATCGGGCGTCCGGTATTAACCTTTGGGCTTGAGCCGTTTAACGATGTACAGGCGGTTGATTTGGTCAGCGAAGGTACAAAAACTCACTTTACCGTGCTACGCCGTGACCGCGCGCCATTACGTCTGACTTTAAATATTCCCGGTGTACATAACGTTTATAATGCACTGGCTGCTATTACCATGGCAACCGATGAAGGCGTCGACGATGAAGCGATTACGCGCGCCCTACAAAAATTTGCCGGTGTCGGTCGCCGCTTTGAGCAGCAAGCGTCTGTAGAGATAGACGATGGTAACGTCTTGCTGATTGATGATTACGGTCATCATCCAAGAGAAGTCGATGCAACCATTAAAGCGGCGCGTCAAAGCTTCCCTGAGCGCCGTTTAGTCATGATGTTTCAGCCGCACCGCTATAGCCGTACGCGTGATTGCTTTGATGATTTTGTCGAAGTGCTTTCAAGCGTCGATGAGTTGTTGTTATTGGACGTTTATCCTGCTGGTGAAACTCCGATTGCTGGTGCTGATACCAAAGCCTTGGCACGTAGTATCCGTTTGCGCGGCGCCGTTGAGCCAACGATTATTGATAAAGCTAATATCGCCCCGGTCATGCAGCGTTTGCTCAAAGCCAATGACATGCTAATTACTCAAGGCGCAGGAAATGTCGGACAAATAGCAGTCGAATTGGCCGCTAATAATCTATATATCAAACAAGCCGCAAAAGAATTTTAGGAATAAGACTCATGACTATCAATAACCAAGAAAACATGAAACAAGAAAACAATCAGCAAAAAAATGAAAGCAACATTGATAAAAGTATCAATGCAGACGCTAAAACGACGATTGTCAATCCAGAGCTGGCATTGGTAGCGGCGGCACAAGCACAGCAAGATGATGCTGCAAGTCATGAGCAAAACGATAACGCCGTTCCTAGCATCGCAAACAGCAAAGTCAAAGACGCCAGTCAGTTTGGTAAAGTTGCCGTCATTTGTGGCGGCAGTAGCAACGAGCGCAGCGTCTCATTAGACAGTGGGGCTGCCGTATTAAAAGCGCTACAAAATCAAGGTGTAAATGCCACGCATTTTGACCCAAAAGATCAAGATATTACCGAGCTGCGTAAGTTTGATCGCGTGTTTAACGTCTTGCATGGTCGCGGCGGCGAAGACGGTCTGCTACAAGGCGTGCTGCAATGGTTTAATATTCCGCAAACCGGTTCTGGTATTTTGGCATCAGCGCTTGGAATGGATAAAGTCCGCACCAAGCAGCTTTGGCAAGGCTGCGGCTTATCAACCGCGCCATTTTCATTGTTAACCGCGGATACCGACTGGCAGCAAGTAGTAAATATGCTTGGACTACCGCTGATTATCAAACCAGTCCATGAAGGCTCAAGCATTGGTATGACCAAGGTCAATAACCTTGATGAATTGCCTGCCGCTTATGCAACGGCGGTGCAGTGCGGTGACGCGGTGATGGCTGAGCGCTGGATTACTGGGCGCGAATTTACCATTGTTATTATCGATGACGAAGCTTATCCGGTTATTCGCCTTGAGCCTGCTGATATCACCAACTTCTATGATTTTGAAGCCAAATACAACCGTAACGATACCAGCTACTACATACCTTGTGGGCTAAGCACTGCGGATGAAAAGCACCTACAAGATTTGAGCTTGGCGGCATTCCGTGCTGTCGATGCTAAAGGCTGGGGACGTATTGATGCGATGCAAGACGAAGCAGGCAACTTTTGGCTACTCGAAATTAATACCGTACCGGGTATGACCAGTCATAGTTTAGTGCCAATGGCTGCCAAAGCTCGCGGTATGGATTTTGAGGCTTTATGCTGGCATATTCTAGCGCAAACTTTAGAAGTATAGATTTGGCCAAATATACATTTGCTTAAATATCCTTTAAATGGGCTGTTTAACGTTCTTTAATTAACCATACATTTAACCATGAAGAGCACTACTTAATACAGACAAATGTATCGCTAGCCCTGCTATAACACAGCTTCATGTAAACTTGTGTAAATTCGTTGTTAGTAGTAAGGGTTGAGCTATTGTTTAAACGTAAAATACGTTAATATTGTAATTATTGGTCTATATTAGTGATATTTATAGTTATTTACGCAATTTCTTTAAGTTATTCATTAAATAAGAAAAATGTTACGTTTTAATGCGCCTAACTGAGCTTTATCGCTCGTTTTAGACAAATAAATTGATAATATGGCAGTTTCATCGATTGCTGTACCGATTAGCGGATTTACCATTAATAATAAGCACTATTGGCATTATGCAAATAGTTTAAGCAAAAATAGGGACGACGTGTATTATGACTCAAACTGTCAATGACATCGCTGACTTGATGAGTGATAAAACCTCGCACCCTAAATCTAATTTGCAAATACCCTCCATGCTCAGATATTTTTTCACAGTGTTGGTGTTAGGTTTGCTGGTGCTGATATTGGTCATGGGCGGTAAAGCATTGCGTGATGCACCGCCTGCCGCTATTCATGTCGACGATAGAGGGCTGACCGTAGCGCAATATCGTGCGTTACAACAAGTAATGAACCAACAGAGCGTAAGCAGTTTTTTTACCTCTGATTTGCAGGCGCTCAGAGATATCTCTACCGGTCTTGCTTGGGTGGACCAAGTCAGTATCAGCCGTGACTGGCAACAAGGTATTGTCGTGAAAGCGCTACCAAAACAGGCCGTGGCAAATTTTGGTACCGAGCGTTTAGTCGATGCCAAAGGGGCGGTTTTTGTGCCGGCTGATAGTAGAGAGCTGACGCAAGAGCAATTTGCGACGCTGCAAGGCGATATAGCGCAAGCGCCAGTTATTATGCAACAGATGCAACAAGTTAACGACTGGTATGCACCGCTCGATATGCAAGTTGAGGATATCATTTTATCGCCAAGAATGACGTGGCTGATTCGCTTTGATAATGGCTTACGTGTTATCGTTGACAATGAAAACACCGCGCAAAAACTGTTGAATTTAAGTCAACTGCTTGGTAATCAATTAAGTAATCGCCGCGATGAAATGCAGTCTGTCGATCTTCGTTATAAAAATGGATTTACTATCGCATGGAATTTGGCGCCCCCAAAAGATGGTGAAACACCGCCATAAAATAGCATCGTAAAATCATACTAAGCAATAAGAATAAAGCACCATAAATTAAGAAAGCAGTCGATTTCCAATACCCGTTTGCTTCTTGATAAAGAGAGTTTACTGATAATATGACCGCGTGATCATAACGCATTTTTCAATGATTTAATGGAGACATCATTTGCTCTCCTGTTTAGCGATAATTTGTCTGGTACCATGAAAAATACTGAAAATCTGGTTGTTGTCCATTTAAGTGCCACGGCAGTCTATGTCGTTATTGGTAATGTTGTGTCTGCAAAAGACATACGTATTATGGGTGTGGGGCAAGTTAAAAATAACGACTTCTATCAAGGTCAGATAAAGCATCGCGAACGCTTACAAGGCGCTATCAGACAAGCGATTCAAGAAGCTGAAGACACTGCCAATTGCCGCGTGCATAGCGTTTGGCTGACCTTAGCGACTCCTGAGCTGTTAAGTAAAAACAGTGCCGGAGATGTTAGGGTAGAAGACGAAGTTGTCCGCGCTCAAGATATGGTACAAGCGTTATCCAATGCTAAGTCACAAGATTTGTCGCCTGATTACTATTTGATGCATTGTTGCCAACAAGGTATTTATATCGACAATCAAGAGTTTATGGTTGACGATGCCATTGACATGGTCGCGCATAATATTACCGTCATGTATCATATGATGATGATGCCTGTCTCTAGCCGCCAGAACATTCAAAAACTTTTGCAAAGCTGTGACGTCGGTATCGACCACATCGTTTTTGATGCGGTGACCAGCGCAGAATATAGCTTGATGCCCGATGAGCGCCAGCAAGGCGTTTGTTTGGTCGATATTGGTGCCAGTACCACCAGTATTTGCGTCTATAAAGAAAATAAGCTGATTTTTACCCATTGTATTGCCACGGGTAGCCATGAAGTGACGATGGACATTTCAGCCGATGTTGGTATCTCAATGATAGAAGCTGAGCGCCTTAAAAAAACGCACGGTACGGTTGATGTCAATAGCGTCGATCCCAGCTCGTTCTTTCTATTTAAGCCGCAAGGCTCAGGTGACGAGATTAATATTGGTACTTATAATCTAGCGCGCATTATCGAAGCGCGCTATGAGCAAATATTTACCGAAGTGGTACGCCAATTACATGATGCTGACTTGTTAGGCTATATTGATAAAGGACTGGTACTTTCAGGCGGCGGCAGCTCTATTAAAGGCATGATACCTTTTGCCAAAAAATTGCTAAAAATGCCAGTAGTATTGACCAATACCCATCCTGCGATTAGCGCTTATAATCACTTTGACAATGATGAATCGTTTAAACAGCTGAATATGCAGGTCAATGATCGCGCTTATCAAACCGCATTTGGTACCTTACTATATAGTCAGAGCGAGCAATTTCGTCGTAGTGAAAAAAGTGAGCCAGAAGCGATTCAAAAAAGTCGCGTGAAGGGTGTTTTTCAAAGTGCCGGACAACGTTTTGCCAGTGTACTCAAAAAGATATTATAATTCTGCTGGCAAATTTGCTTCTGTTAAGCGTTAAGCAGAGAAGAGTAAGTCACAGCATAATAAGCAAACAGATTAATAGCAGCACCCTGTACCATAACGGCATACATTGGCAACGCATGACTATTTAAGCCATTGCCCTGTTTTAATTAAATACGTTTATATATAGTAAGTCGATAGCGCGCCCTATGAGTGTGTTACTACGTATCGACCATCACGCTATCTGCAACTGGAGAAATCTTTTTATGTCAAAATACACCATGCCAGATGATAATCAGCTTCAAAGTAACGGCCAGGCAAGCTTCACTGTATTCGGTGTGGGCGGCGGCGGCGGTAATGCGGTTGAGCATATGGTACAACAAGGGATTAGAGGTGTAACATTTGTCTGTGCCAATACCGATAAACAAGCGCTCGATCGTCTAACAGCGCCGCATAAATTGCAGCTTGGTGCCAAAACCAACCGCGGTCTTGGCGCAGGGGCAAACCCAGAAGTCGGTCGTGAAGCAGCAGAAGCAGATGAAGAAGCCATCCGCGCGTTACTCGAGCACTCAGATATGGTGTTCATTACCGCAGGTATGGGCGGTGGTACAGGTACGGGTGCAGCGCCAGTGGTTGCGCGTATTGCCAAAGAAATGGAAGTCTTGACTGTAGCGGTTGTGACGACGCCGTTTAAGTTTGAAGGTGGTAAGCGTATTAAGGCTGCCAAAGCAGGTATTGAGCAGTTGACCAATTTCGTTGACTCAATCATTACGATTCCCAATGATAAGCTTATGAGCGTCTACGGCAACATCTCTATGCAGGATGCTTTCAAAAAGGCCGATGACGTTTTATTGCATGCGGTACAAGGTATTGCAGAAACCATCGCTAGCGAAGGTATGATTAACATTGACTTTAACGACATTCGCACCGCGATGACGGCTAAAGGTCATGCTATGATGGGTATTGGACGTGCTAGCGGCGATGATCGTGCGCGTCAAGCAACCGAAAAAGCCATCAGATCGCCGTTACTTGATGATTTACGTTTAGAGAATGCCAAAGGCTTACTCGTTAACGTTATTTCATCTGAGTCTTTATCACTCGATGAGATGAGCAAAATCAGTGTCATCGTTGAAGAAATCACCGATATCGACGACGCCCATATTTTCTACGGCTCTGTTATTGATGAAAAAATGGGTGATGATTTGCATGTGACGGTTATCGCAACAGGTCTGACCTTAGATGAAAATGCGGGTCAAGAGCCTGAAGTCGTGGAGCAGCCAGTACCTTCTGTTAATAGTACCCAGCCTGTGGATCCGAACTTGCACACCAGTGCGCTAAACAGCCAAAAACAAGCGCAAGCGCAGTATCAAGAAAGCCCCGTACGCGCAAATGTGACGCAAGAACAGCCTAAAACTAAAACCAACAGCATTCAAGACTACCTTAAGCGTCAACAGAATAAATAGTCTTTAACAAAGCAATCGTTAGATAGTTTGGATAAAAAAGCCAGTATTTCGATACTGGCTTTTTTGTTTTTTAAAAAAATAAAAAAATATAAGGTTGATGGTTAATAAATAGGCTTTAGTCATAATTTAGCTAAGATTGAGCATTTGTTACGTTATAAAAATAAACGTTAAAATAATGACGATAAGTGTTATCAATCAAAGAGATAAGCAAATTAACGCTTTTTAGCGCTAGCGAAATAGGGTCGGGTAATGCTACACTATGGCAATTGTAACAAAATATGTGAGAAGACAGCCATGAACCAACGAACCATAAAAACAGCAATAGCCGTTACAGGTACTGGTCTTCATAGTGGTCAACCTGTTGACTTAGAGTTTCATCCGCAGCCTATTAATACTGGCATTATTTTTGAGCGTTCTGATATAGCAGGTAGCGAACCGATTCCTGCCAGTGCCTTTTTGGTACAAGATACCATGATGTCATCGAATCTAGTATTTGGTGGCACGCGTGTGGGTACCGTTGAGCATTTGCTCAGTGCGATAGCAGGGCTAGGGGTTGATAACCTATTAATCCGCGTATCAGCGTCGGAGATACCAATTATGGATGGTAGCGCCGCGCCATTTGTAGGTTTGCTACTGCAAGCAGGTTTCTGTGAACAAGAAGCAGCAAAGCGTTTTATTAAAATTGTGCGTCCTGTCCGCGTCAAAGTTGATGATAAATGGGCAGAGCTGCGTCCTTATGATGGTTTTGAGTTAAATTTCGAGATTGATTTTGACCATCCTGCTATTAATAAAGATTTTCAGCATGCACAATTGCAGTTCTCGACGCAAAATTTTATTGAACAATTAAGCTCAGCGCGTACTTTTGGTTTTTTACGAGATATCGAAGCTCTACGCCAAAATAACCTGGCGCTAGGTGGCAGTATGGACAATGCGATTGTTATTGATGATGCCAATATTCTTAATGAAGAAGGGCTGCGTTTTAATGATGAATTCGTGCGTCATAAAATTCTTGATGCTTTAGGCGACTTATACCTCATTGGCTATCCTATTTTAGGCCGTTTTAATGCCTATAAGTCTGGTCATGCATTAAACAATATGCTGGTACGCGAGATATTATCAGATCCTAGTAACTTTGAAATTGTAACTTTTGATGACAATGTAAGTTGTCCTATCGAATATTTACCTTTGAATCGTATAACAGTCGAAGGATAAATACAGGAATATACACGAAGTATCGAAACATTTACGCAATATTACATAACTTGGTTATAAGCAGTACTAAATAATATTCATTTAAATAGATATTTTCTCATCTATTTTTGAAAAAATGAGCTACAACTTCGATAGAATAAAAGCTGTAGGAGATAAAAAAATCATCTGTCAGTACGGTTCACATTATGAATCACACTGACAGATGATTTTTTTTGTTTGTAAGATTACAAAAACGCAGCTTTATCTGGGTCGAATATGGGTCTAGTTTACATAACTTTACATAGTAAACCGTACTTTTTCAGGAATTAATTAAGCGCAAAAGTGCATTTTTAAGATTTTTATCGGTGGTGACATGCTCTGCAGCCTGTGATATAGTCCGCTTTGTGTTTTGGCTAAGGGCCTGATTTTCATGGGCTTTACGAGGCTTTGATGAGGTCGCTGATAACGCTTTTGATGATTTAGAATAATTATTATGAGCGGGAATATTGGCTACGACGACGCGAATTTGCTTGAGTTGTTTAAATGTAATCGACTGCTCTGTTAATACCTGCAAATAGGCGTTCTGTAAATAGCGAATATGATTGGCAGCGGTTATCGAGCCCACACTGAGTATAAGTTGCTCAGCGGTTAAGCCCACGACCCAGCAGTTATTGAGGATTTCCTCAGGTAGACAATCTACCAAAAGCTCTTTTACCTCGGTCGTTGCTTGTAGATAGAAACGCATATTGTCAGCAAGAGTTTGAGGTAGCGCGCTACCGGCAAAAGCTTGATGATCAATCAGTTTAGCAAGTCGGTTAGGTTGTTTCTTTGACATCGTAAACACTCATCTTCTAGGTGACAGCAGCGATATTCATCATAAACAGCGAGCTTTTGTACTACGGATTTTATCATGTTTATTTCATGGTCATCTTCCCTAAATTAATTCATGCTTTGTCACGGACGGCGAGCAATCCTGTATTTACAATAGGTAGTAAATTTATGAAACAAGCTTTATTAATTTTGTCAGTATTGGGAATGGGTATAGCACAGACGAGTGGTGCTGTCGAAACAACCTTTCAACCAAATAATACCTTGAGTCATACCATTACAAATATCTCTACTTCTGCGAACTACGGTTCAAGTCGCAATATCTATAGCACCAATAGCGGTGCTTATGTTTCTAGCAATGACGAAATCAGTCAAGCGATTGACAATCTTAGTGCGCATGCAAAACAGAAAGAATACCAGCTTGCTTCGCTAACCAGCCGCTTATCTTATGAGCAGCGTCAGCAGCAAGCAAAATCAGTACCTGATCGTTATTCTGCTCCTGCTATCGCCGCCGCCAATGCGTCACGCGTTGCGCGCTCAAGCAGCACAGGTTACTGTGCCCGTTACGTCCGTAAAGCATTACAATCAGCAGGTTACGAGTTTACGCCAAATCCGTCAGCCTATCAGTATGCCTCTCGTGGTACGCTAGCCCAAGCTGGCTTTGCTAAGATTAGTAATAATACTCAGCCACAAGTAGGCGATGTTGTGGTTTATGATCGCAGCTCAAAGCATCCGCATGGTCATATTCAAATCTTTGATGGCAATGATTGGATATCTGACTTCCGCCAGAGTAGCATCAGCCCATATAGCGGTGTATACAGTTATACCACTTGGCGCGATTCTAAATACGTTGACGATGCATCGAACCGCGGTATCTATCTTGCTATGGTTGACTAATCAGCAAGTGTGAATTAACGATTATAGATTTTAGAATTCAGTGTTTTCTCCGAACCCAGTAATGCTCTTGATGGCATTACTGGTTTTTTTATGTATTAAATTCAGAAACATAAAATTAGAAAGCGTGAGAGGAAAATGTAGAGTGCATTAACGTTTTAAGAGGATTGCACCATTGCGGCCTGTTTATCAAATACTGGCCAATATTGCATGTCGTGAAAATCTGGCGGGGCGGCGTGATTGGGCGCGAAATATAATGCCGTCTTACCAAGTTTAGTATCAAAGCTCAAAATCACACAAGGATGGATGTATTCAATGCCAATCTCATCGTTGGTAGTCTGTACTTGGGATAATTGGTTTAATGATAAATAAAAGCTACGCTCGAAACGATAAGTTTTAGCGCCAGCTGCTAATGGATCATTAAAAGAGGGGGTTGGGATTGAACCCGCTTGCAGCGCTGCGTTGTCAGCGGCGTTACTCACTGAGAAGGGAGTAGCTGTCCAATCAATAGAAGCCCGTGTTTGCCCATTTCCTTGTAAAAGCGGCGTCGGCGGTAATGTCGCAGGCTTACGATAGTCGGCAAATTGATAAAGCGCATAACGGCCGTCAGGACTAGCGTTTATTTCCATATAAGGGTTTGTTTGAATATTATGTTCATTTATCGAAACGGCGCTGTTTATCAACCCGCCTGCTAAAAAGCACTCAAGACAAGTCTGTTCCCATAAATAATCTGCAAAACCTACTTGTTCAGCTTGCCAGTTTGGCCAGTACAATTGCGCTGATAACGATTTAAGCGGTAGCGTTATGCAGTAATCAAGCTGTAATTGCCATTCTGTAGGCTGGGCAATTACAGCTCTATTGACCAAAGTTGCGACCACTTCTACTTCGATGCCTTGTAAGTCTGCTATGGTGACACCTAGCTGCTCGGCATCAGCGGCTAGCGTATCAGTTGCTAAGCATAAATTAAAAATTTGGCTCATAGGTCGATAATGTCCAGAGTTTAATATCAGTAGCGCATTATAATATTTGTAGTATTTTATGGTGTAATGGACATTATTCATGCTGGCGTAGTGTCTAACGCTATATACTGTCTATATTTGCAAGGAATCAAAGCCATGAATCAAAAAACTGCCCTTTTTGTCATGATAAACACACCAAGAAGAATGGACGCAAGCTAGGCAAACAACAGTATCAATGTCTAGCTTGCAGACGGCAGTTTTTAGGTGGCAAAAGACTCAATAACCAGACCCTTTGGACTGAATACACCCAAGGGAAACAGACCTACAAACAACTGGCTGACAAGTATAGCTGTAGTCTTAAAACCATTCAAAGACGCTTAGACAAAGTCAGTACCCAGTATCAAGTTAAACGACCGAATACTGCTAACATCATCATGGATACCACTTACTTCGGTCGTAAGTTCGGTTTAATGGTTTTTATGGACAATACCACTAAAGCCGTTCTTTACTACGCGATAGTCAGTCATGAAACCAACAGTGCCTACAAGCAAGGAATTGATCATCTAGCATCGTTAGGCGTTGATGTACAAAGCATTACCTGTGATGGTAGACGAGGACTGCGTACGTTATTTACCTACACCCCTTGCCAGATGTGCCAGTTCCATCAGGTACAAATAGTAACTCGCTATCTCACTCGTCGACCTAAGAATATCGCAAGTATTGAGCTTAGACGGCTCACTTTAGACTTAACACAGCTTAATAAAGCTGACGTCATAGAGCACTTAGATTATTGGTTGTTAACTCATGAAGACTATCTTAATGAGCGTAGTACCAATGACGATAACAGTAGAACGTGGTACACGCATAAGCGTCTTAGAAGTGCTTATCGTAGTCTCAGAACCAATAGCGATTGGCTATTCACTTATCAAGAATATGGGCATTTAGATATACCAAATACCACCAATTCTCTTGAAGGGTTATTCAGTGAGTTAAAGCGACAATTACACAGTCATCACGGTCTAAGTGAGCAGCGTAAGTTGCGGTTTATTAAAGACTTTTTAGGGTCAAAGTCACTCAAATAGCATGAATTATGTCCATTAGCGACTACCTTCTACTTTTTAGCATGAATTTTGCCCATTACACCTATTTTATTTAGAACTGACTATGAATAGCAGAAAAGCCGCGAGCAAATGCAGCGCGGCTTTTATTCAATAAGATAGAACATAAGCTAAAATTAAATAGGTAGCTTATTTATTGGGCGTGACGCGCAAGGTTTGACAGCTTTGGATTGGCGTTTGGGTTTTGACGCAGTAACAGCGCCATACGGCCAATTGAGTGTATCAAAGTCGCATTAGCCGCTGCGGCAAGCTCAGCGCCAATGACATCGCGCTCTTCTTTGCTGCCAGCTGGCAATTTTACTTTGATAAGTTCATGATCGGTCAAAGCGCGATCAATCTCTTCAGCGATACTTGGGGTAATGCCTTTATTGCCAATCATAACAATCGGTTTTAGGTCATGACCAATGCCTTTTAGGCGTTTAACGGTAGCGTTATCGAGTTGCATACTATTCCTAGATGTTGGTAAAAATAAAAGCAGGTGCTATTGCGAGCAGATAATGACCATTATAGACAATCTATGGTCACCTTGTATGAGATCAGCAGGATTTTGCACGATTTTATGTGATGAAAATGTTAAACTGAAAGTATAAGTACATTATAAACGCTACAGGTTTATAAAGCAGTGTTTTTGCCAAGAGAATTTAGCGGTTAAAGGGTAATGAAACAGATACAAGATTTCGTTGTTCAGCACTAGCGTAATCATATGCTGGTAAGAACGTTTTTATAGACGCTCAATTGAGAAGCGACTATTTTAAAAGTAGGCCGTTATTAAACGCTCATAAATAACCCCTTTATAAACCGCCAGTCGTGTTTTACAAACGATGTACTAGTAAGCAGGTATATTACCAGACAATAGGAGCAGTCATTTTGGTCACGCGTATTGAAAATAAAAAATTGTCAAAAAGCAGCAGTGCTTGGATGCAAGAGCATATTGACGATCCTTATGTGAAAAAAGCCCAAAAAGATGGCTACCGTGCCCGCGCTGCTTATAAATTGCTGGAGATAAATGAGAAAACCAACCTGATTAAAAAAGGCATGACCGTCGTTGACTTGGGCAGTGCGCCCGGCAGTTGGTCGCAAGTCGCTGGCAAATTGGTCGGTGAAAAAGGCGTCCTGATTGCCTCGGATATACTGCCGATGGATACCTTGCCCGACGTGACCTTTATTCAGGGTGATTTTCGTGAGGCAGATGTGTTCGAGCGTATCATGGCAGAAGTCGGCAACCGGCAGGTCGATGTGGTGCTATCAGATATGGCACCCAATACCGCTGGTAACAGCGCCATTGATCAGCCGCGCATGATGTATTTATGCGAGCTGGCGGTCGATTTCGCGCTGGCAACCTTACCCCAAGGTGGCGCGCTTATTATGAAAGTGTTTCAAGGCGAGGGTACACAAGAATTACGCAAGCAGATGCAGGCAGATTTTAGTAAAATTCGTAGTATCAAACCGGGTGCTTCACGACCACGCTCAAAAGAGATGTTTTGGATTGCCATTAAGTAGTAGGTCGTTTAACTATTTAATAAAAAGGTTTTAACGTCAAGCAGTTGCGCGAATCATCCATCCTATAAAGTGTGATAAAAGGTCACCATAAAGGCTATGATTAATAAGCGTAAAAACGCTACAATCCGTTAACTGAATAAATGTGATTGCTGCTTGAATTATACAGGTTAGCACCACATATCATGATATATTAACTTTGTTTTAAATCTATATTTTTACATCTACGTATCAAGCCTATGTTTTAAGCAAAGTCGTCTGAGAGTAAACGCTTTAACCGCTCAGTCATTCATTTTAGTTCGCTTATTTATTATTTTGCTCGGGTTTTTAGAGTCATTAAACCTAAGTAAAAATAATAATTTGCAGCTAGGCATTGAATAGTGAGCCATACGTTTATATATAGACGTCACGTGTTTAGTAAACACACCAATAAGTAAGGGATGGGAATAACTAGTGAGCGACATGGTAAAAAATACCTTATTGTGGCTGGTGGTGATCGGTGTTTTAGTGCTGGTGTTTAGCGGCTTTGACAAATCATCTGAGCCGGATAATCTTAACTACTCGGAGTTCGTGACCGCCGTGTCAGAAAACCAAGTAGCCAGTGTTGAAATCGATGGCGAGCAAATCACCGGCGAGAAGAAAAATGGTTCATCATTTGAGACCATTCGTCCAGCTGTGACTGATGATCAGCTAATGCCACTATTGCGCGAAAACCAAGTTGAAGTGCAAGGCACCGCGCCTAAGCGTCAAAGTGTTTTGATGCAACTGCTAATAGCCAGTTTCCCAATTTTATTGATTATTGGTCTGTTTTTATTCTTTATGCGTAATATGCAGGGCGGCGCTGGTGGCAAAGGCGGCGGTCCAATGAGCTTTGGTAAATCAAAAGCTAAAATGCTGACTGAAGACCAAATCAAGGTCAACTTTGATGACGTTGCTGGCTGTGAAGAAGCCAAAGAAGAAGTCGTCGAGGTTGTTGAGTTTTTACGCGACCCTGACAAATTTACTAAGCTTGGCGCGACGATTCCACGTGGTATCTTGATGGTTGGTCCTCCAGGTACGGGTAAAACACTATTGGCAAGAGCCATTGCTGGTGAAGCCAAAGTACCTTTCTTCTCGATTTCAGGTTCTGACTTCGTTGAAATGTTCGTCGGTGTTGGTGCCTCACGTGTACGTGATATGTTTGAACAAGCGAAGAAGAGTGCGCCTTGTATTATCTTTATTGATGAGATTGATGCAGTCGGTCGTCATCGTGGCTCTGGTATGGGCGGCGGTAATGATGAGCGTGAGCAGACATTGAACCAATTATTGGTTGAAATGGATGGTTTTGAAGGGAACGAAGGCGTTATCGTCATTGCGGCAACTAACCGTGCAGACGTTCTTGATAAAGCACTATTGCGCCCAGGTCGTTTTGACCGTCAGGTGCAAGTAGGTCTGCCCGATATCAAAGGTCGCGAGCAAATCCTTAAAGTGCATCTACGCAAATTACCGAATACGATTGGTGTTGATGCGCATGCATTGGCTCGTGGTACGCCAGGATTTAGTGGTGCGCAGCTCGCCAACCTTGTTAACGAAGCAGCGCTATTTGCTGCCCGTCGTAACAAACGTAGCGTTGATATGAATGACTTTGAAGACGCAAAAGACAAGCTATATATGGGTCCTGAGCGCAAATCTATGGTTATCCGTGAAGAAGAGCGCCGCGCGACAGCCTATCATGAAGCGGGTCATGCGCTAGTTGCTGAACTATTACCCGGTACTGATCCTGTTCATAAAGTGACGATTATGCCGCGTGGCTTTGCCCTTGGTGTGACTTGGCAGCTACCTGAGCATGATCAGACCAGCATGTATAAATCGAAAATGCTTAACGATATTGCGATATTGTTTGGTGGACGTATTGCTGAAGAAGTCTTTATCAATCAAATGTCAACGGGCGCTTCAAACGACTTTGAACGTGCGACCAAAATGGCACGCGCGATGGTAACCAAATATGGTATGTCAGATGCGCTAGGCATCATGGTTTACGAAGACGATGATAGCTCACAGGGTTACTTTGGTGGCGGTGGTCGGACGATTTCGGAAGCCACACAGCAAAAAGTTGATGAAGAAGTACGCCGTATGCTGGAAGAGCAATACGATATCGCCCGCGAATTGATTGAAGGCAATCAAGACAAAATGCATGCGATGGTAGATGCGCTGATGAAATGGGAAACCATTGACCGCGATCAGTTGCAGGATATTTTGGCAGGTGAAGAGCCTCGTCCGCCAAGAGTTTATCAGCCTAATGAAGTAGATTTATCGAAAACTGATATTAAACCGACGAACTCTACACCGCCGCCATTACCAGCGATGTAGTTTCTCGTTTATTACAATCTCATAGATAGTCGATAAAAAGCCCTTTTTGATAAAGGGCTTTTTTGTGGGCGTCATTTGACGAAGGCTTTAGGACGGAATAAGATTTGCTGCTATCATGGACGTTTATAATCTTAAACAGTATAAATACCGCTAAAACAATTCTGTAAAATACAATTTATCATGGATAAGTTATGTCATTATTCCAGCCTTTACCTAGCTATAAAGTAACGAGCCGCGATAAAACTTTAGATTTATCACAGCCGCATGTTATGGGGATCTTAAACGTCACACCTGATTCTTTTTCTGATGGCGGGCAGTTTACTGCGATTGATAGCGCCATCACTCACGCTAAAGACATGATAGGCGCGGGTGCAACCATTATCGATATCGGCGGTGAGTCTACGCGGCCCAATGCTGCTATTGTCGCAACTAATGAAGAATTGCAGCGAGTTATACCGGTCGTCAAAGCAATCCGGCAGCAACTTGGTGATGGAGTTTGGTTGTCTATAGACACCAGTAATCCTATCGTTATGCAGGCAGCGTTTGAAGCAGGCGCTGATATTTGGAATGATGTTCGCGCGCTGAAGCGTGAAGGCGCAGCAGAGATGGCAGCTAAGCTTGATATTCCTGTCATGCTGATGCACATGCGCGGTGAGCCTACGACGATGAATAATCTTGCTCAGTATGATGATGTGATTAAAGAAGTCAGTACCGAGCTAACAGCGCGTATCGCTGAAGTGACAAACGCGGGCATCAAGCGCGAAAAAATCATTATCGATCCAGGTTTTGGCTTTGCAAAAAACTATGAGCATCACTGTGCGTTATTAAGTCAGCTCGAACGTCTGCAAACGCTCGGATTGCCAATGATGTTTGGTATTTCACGTAAGCGTTTTTTAGCTGAAGTATTAAGCAAAAGCGGAGTCGAAGCGTTTGCCAATACTCAAGCGCTAGAGCGTGACGCGGTAGGAACGGCGGCGGGAATTTTTGCACTACAGCAAGGCGCCAGTATTATCCGCACCCATAATGTCGCTATGATGCAGCAAGCGGTGATGCTATGGCAGCAATTATCGGCGTATAATCAAAGCTGATAGGCTAATAGCTTTTTATAAGCTGGCTGTTGCTAGATTGCCTTTTATAGACGTTATCTTTATAAATGATGCCTTTATAAGTACGGCTGACTCTTATTATTTATTAACCTTACTATTTATTAACCTTACTATTTATTTAACGTATATTTAGTTAAATGCCATTTAAACCTATGGGAATATTTTTATGACGATTAGCAATCAACCAGAGCCAAACAAGCAACCAGAACCCACCCTCGAGCAACGCCGCATTATTTATCAAGCACGCCGTGGATTAAAAGAATTAGACTTTTATATTGACCCTTATATTAAAGAGTTATATTTAACCGCTGACCCAAGTGAACAGGCGACTTTCGCAGAAATGCTGACCCATGAAGATCCAGATTTATTGGATTATTTTACCAACCAAAGCCGTCCAGAAAATGCAGCGATATGGGATTTGGTTAATAAAATTAAAACATGGCGTCATAGTAAAAGTTAAACGTAACCATTGAGGTTTTTTCAAAGTACCAACCTTTGAGATAGAAGTTTGAATACATAAAATCCTGCTTGGATGCTAACGATGACATTGCTAAGCTCCTTACGTATCGACGCGCCAATCCAGCCTGCGAGCCGTATACGTTTGATGTTTTATCTGCTTTTGGCCAGTGCGCTGCTGATATTGGCAGCGCTTGCGTCATTGGCGTTGTGGCAGTATGTACTCATATTGATTGTAAGTGCCGCTGCCCTAAGCTATTTAGCGCTATCGCGACCGATTTTACTGCATCTAAGCCAGCCGCCCTTAAATAAGAGCATCTATCAACATTGGCAACTTCTGATGCGGAGCAGTCGCGGCGATAACTTGTGGCAAGCTGAGCTGGTCGCAGTCAGCAGCTATTCTTGGGTGATATGTTTTAAATTTATTGTCAAAGAACCTTATCAGCGCCCTTTAGCAGTCGCGATATTTCGGGATCAAGTCAGCGCCGAGCAATGGCGCAAATTGTCTATTTTAGCCAATAGCGTTTCTGCCAAAACTGCGTAAATAAAGACTATGCGTTAAGAAAATAATACAAGTAGCGTCATCTATATGGTGCAATTCTTTATATATCTTTTCCTACCTCTCATTTCATCCTTTCAATCACTAACATGCCGCTACATGCCATAACAAAACGTCTATCTAGGCTAAGTAAAAGTTTTGCTATAGTGGAGATAAACGTCAAACTCTTATCTATCTTATTATTTAAGGATTTGCCATATCCGTGGCGAATAGATTTTTAGATGAGTAAAGAAGATCAAATATTTGACGATACATTTTTATAATAAAAGGACGATATCATGAGCTTATTAGGAAATTTAGTCAGTCAAGTGGCGCGCAGTGCCATGGATCCAGAGGACAGACAACGCAATCCGGTCAACCAACGTATTAATCCGCGCCGCACTGGCGGACTTGGTGACATATTGGGTAGCGTACTTGGTGGCGGTCATCAACCCGCACCTTACAATCCGCAGCAGTATGAGCGCCGCTCAGCAGATAATGGTTTTGGTTTAGATGACATCATCGGCGGGCTTACGGGCGCAAACCAGCGCGGCGGTATGAGCGCAGGCACAGGTGGACTTGGCGATGTTTTAGGTAGCGTCTTAAGTGGTCAAATGGGTAGCGGTCGAACCTCGCGCGCGGGCTTTGGTGGTAAAGGTATGCTGATCGCCGCATTGATGCCGATGGTACTCAGCTGGATTAAGCGCAATGGTGGTTTGAGTGGCGCTTTATCAAAAATCACTGGCATGGGCTATGAGAATCAAGCGCGTTCTTGGATGAGTAACCAAGAAGTCAATGATAACCTTGATCCTAATGAGATCACGCGTTTATTTGATGAAAGTGAGATTCAGCAGGTAGCGGCGCATACCGGCGCAAATGAGATGGAAGTCCGCCAAAGTCTGGCTGAGCTACTGCCTGAGGTTATGAACCAATTAACGCCAAATGGCAATTTGGAAAATGAGCCAGAAGCCAATGAAGAGATTGACCAAATTATCACTCAGTTATCAAATCGTTTAGGCACATTAAAGTAAAATAATTGTCCTTTATAAATCTTCCTTTCCGTCATTAAGAAAAGAGTGCATATACATGCGCTCTTTTTTTTGTTTTAGCTTAGCAAAAATACTTACATTCTAACGCGATAAGGGCGCAGAGTTTTCTATGTGAGTTGAGTGCTAAAAAAATAGATATGTTAAGAACCGTGACTAAAGTCGCTAAGAAGATTCAAAAAATTTATGATAACGGTATAATTTATTTAAGGCTACTTCATAGCTTTGCATGTTATTACCCAGTTTCTTTAAAAAGCTTTATATAAAGTCATGCGATATAAAGGTATAAGTATTTTACAAGGATATTACTCATGCCATTTAAGCCTATCCAAGCAGCAATTGCCATCTTAGTTGGTTTGATTATCTGGTTTGTGATTCCTGTACCAAATGGAGTAACACCAGAAGCGTGGCATATGCTGGCTTTATTCATCGCCACTATTGTGGCCATCATCGGTAAAGTCTTGCCCATCGGGGCAATTGCCATTATCGCCGTTATGTTGGTGGCGCTGACTGGGGTGACTAATGACAGTCCAAAAGACGCCATCGCTGATGCCTTATCGAGCTATTCAAGTCCACTGATTTGGCTCATCGGTATTGCGGTGATGATATCGCGAGGACTTATAAAAACGGGTTTGGGTCGGCGTATTGCTTATTACTTCATCTCGATATTTGGAAAAAAGACCATTGGCGTTGCTTACTCGTTGAGCGCAGCGGAGCTGATGATAGCGCCGATTACCCCTTCTAATACCGCTCGTGGTGGCGGGATTATTCACCCCATTATGCGGTCAATTGCGCAAAGCTTTCATTCAACGCCAGAAGAGGGCACGCAAAATAAAATTGGCCGTTATTTAGCGATGGTGAATTATCACGCCAACCCGATTACATCCGGTATGTTTATTACCGCCACCGCGCCAAACCCACTGGTGGTAGATTTGGTCAATAAAGCCACAGGGAGTGAGATTCAGCTGTCATGGACGACGTGGGCAGTGGCCATGTTTATACCAGGAATGCTCTGTTTACTATTGATGCCATTGGTTATTTATCTGATTTATCCGCCCGATGTCAAAGTCACCCCAGATGCCAAACAGTTTGCTAAAGACAATCTAAGCGAGATGGGGCAGGTGAGCACGCAGGAAAAAATCATGTTGGGTGTCTTTGCCTTGATGCTGATATTGTGGGCCAATATTCCAGCACTAATCTTTGGTGAACAATTAAGTGTCGATGCGACAACCACTGCTTTTATCGGTTTGACGGCGCTTATACTGACAGGCGTATTAACTTGGGATGACGTGCTTAAAGAAAAATCAGCATGGGATACCATCGTATGGTTTGGAGCCCTGATTATGATGGCGTCTTACCTCAATAAACTGGGTCTGGTTAGCTGGTTCTCAAGCAATATCGAAACGATGATTGGCGTAATAGGCGTCGGCTGGATCGGCGCTGTGGTGATTTTAACATTGGTTTATTTGTATATTCATTACTTTTTTGCCAGTACCACCGCCCATATTACCGCCTTGTTTGCTGCTTTTTATGCCGTAGGGTTAAGCCTAGGCGCGCCGCCAATGTTATATGCGCTTATTTTAGCAGCAGCAGGCAATATCATGATGACGTTGACCCATTATGCAACAGGTACGGCGCCGGTTATTTTTAACTCGGGCTATGTGACCCTAGGAGAGTGGTGGATTATCGGCGCCATCATGAGTGTGGTCAATCTTGTGGTATGGATAGGCGCTGGTTTGATTTGGTGGAAACTGCTTGGTTATTATTGATAAATAGACTGACAATATTATGAGTCATCGATGAGTTTGCTCAAATTGGTTAAAAGCGCTCATCTAAGGTATCTAACGTATAATTTAACGCCTCAAAGCAGATATCGGTATTGAAGCCACGATATTGCAAAAATCGTAGCTGGCGAGCCTTGTCTTTTTGCTCAGTGGGGATGTCATCGCCATATTTTTTGGTACGGGCGGTGACCGCAAGTTTTAGCCAATCGACGCCTTCGACTAAGTTATCGGTATCCTCATCGATAAATTCACTAAATTCTTCCGATTCGGCATTGGCCATGTCGATCAGCTCATCAATATTGCCAGGCATGGCTATCTTTTTATGATAGAACTCTTGCTTAATACGAGCGCGTCCGCGTCCTTTACGGATATTTTCTCGTATCAGCATCAGCGTGGTACGATAATCGCTTTGATAGCCTTTTTCTGCAAACTCATCAAGTAGAGCATCGATTTTATCGGGGTCTTGCTCTTTGTCTAGCAGCTTTTGTTTCAGCTCGGCTTTGCCGTATTCACGGCGTGACAAATAATAGAATGCCAACCAGCGCAAACGGCTTTCGGCTTTAATGGCGTCGATATCCGCTTGCCGTTGCTCAGGCGTACGCAAATAGGCTTTAAGCGCTGCAGGTAGGTTGTCTGTTTGATTATTAGCTTGATGGTTTAATTCACTATGACCGTTAGCAATATTGCTATCTGTATGCTCATTATCTTCGCTATCATGAACATCATGCTTAACCTCGGCAAGTAGCTGTTTAATGCTTTGCGCTTCTGGTGGCTGATAAGCAGGTATGTCATTAGGCTCAGGAATGAAATTTGCCGCTGGATGAAAGCTTTTTTTGCGCTTTTTGTTTTTAGAAGGCTTTTTATTATAAGAGGAAGAAGAGACAAGCGAGTCTATATCCGTTATAGCATCGTCCTGTAAAGGCGTTGCTTCCTTTTTTATATAAGTCGTACGTTTAGCCGTTTTTCTAGGCTTGTCTGGATAGGAGCTCTGAGTGTGTTTGAAAGACTCAGAGGATTTGGTAGACTTTTTGGATTTGGCAGGAGTAGCACTCGCTGAATCGGCTTCCGACTCAGCGAGTATTTCAGCTAAGGTTTTAATTTTCATAATCAATCATGATAGACAATCATATTCTACAAAAAATCTATTATTGCACAGGCTCAGGAGCAAAGTCTTGTTCAGGATCTTCCTCGTCTGGAGCTTTATTAGGGTCGACTACTCCGAGTTTTTCAGCCCGAATTTTAGCTTCGATCTCTTCAGCAATTGCAGGGTTTTCTTTTAAAAACAGTACCGAATTGGCTTTACCTTGGCCAATTTTTTCATCGCCATAGCTGTACCAAGAGCCTGCTTTGCCAACTGCGCCAATCTCAACGCCCAAATCAATCACTTCTGCTAGATGGTTGGTACCTTCACCATAAGTGATTTCAAATTCAGCTTGGCGGAATGGCGGCGCCATTTTGTTTTTGATGACTTTGACACGGGTTTGGTTACCGATAATATCATCGCCATTTTTCACCGCCCCGATACGGCGGATATCCATACGTACGGACGCATAGAATTTTAGTGCATTACCACCGGTTGTGGTTTCAGGACTACCAAACATAACGCCGATTTTCATACGGATTTGGTTAATAAAGACCACCATACAGTTCGAGCGTTTGGCATTACCAGTAATTTTACGCAGTGCTTGGCTCATCAAACGTGCCTGCAAGCCCATGTGCGAGTCGCCCATTTCTCCTTCGATTTCTGCTCGCGGGGTCAGCGCTGCGACTGAGTCGATGACAATCATATCAACTGCCCCTGAGCGCACCAACATATCGGTAATCTCAAGTGCTTGCTCACCATTGTCTGGCTGTGACACGAGTAAATCGTCCGTATTTACCCCAAGTTTACGGGCGTAAACTGGGTCAAGGGCATGCTCAGCATCGATAAAGGCACAAACGCCGCCTTGCTTTTGACATTCGGCAATCGCTTGCAAGGTCATAGTAGTTTTACCAGAGCTTTCAGGACCGTAAATCTCAATGATACGACCTTTTGGCAAACCACCGATACCAAGCGCGATATCTAAACCCAATGAGCCGGTAGAAACCACATCGGCGTCAAGCGTGGCTGACTCGTCACCAAGATGCATAATAGTGTTTTTACCAAATTGCTTTTCAATTTGACCTAATGCCGCTTTGAGGGCTTTGGCTTTATTTTCGTCCATGTAGGACTCCTTGTGAAAAATAATAAATATAAGATGGTTTAGTTATGTAAAACGTGGCTTTTAAAACGATAGGTTTAAAGCGTTTGTTAAATAACGACTTGCTTAGTGAAATCACTCACGACTTTCATCATCAGTAAACGACACATTTGGCAAGTTTGAGGTAGAGGGTTATAGTGGGTTTAAGACAGTGATATCGGCTATATCACCTTACTATACAGTAAAAACGAATCATGATAAAAGCAAAAAAAAGTTCATAGACGCTAATGCTCATTTGCTATAACGATGGCTGTAGGTTTATCTTTGCGATACTGGTCGCGCTATCCTGTGTTATATCGCTATTGTTTAGATAAGACTATTATAACAAATACCAAGCCCAATATTTAGCGTAGTAAGCGGCTAAACGACAGTTAATGTCGCCTATTATTGTCCTGCTTTTATTATGAAATAGTCATGCTTTGCATATAGTTTTGGACGTGATAAACGGATGATTTGTCAATAGTTTTATGAGTTGTCCACAATAAAAAAAGTATTTTTATTTGTAGGTTGTGAAACATTGATAGGCTTTAAATTAATTTGAAAAAAATTAAAAATATATTATTTATCTTTCAAATACGTCGTAAGCTACTGATTTATAAGGTTTTTAAAATTGTACAAAAAATGAACGATTTTACCTAACCCTTTAAGCTATCTAAGGAAATGCTTGTCAAGTAGCGACTTATACACAGGGTTATCCACAGCTTATGGGGAGAACTCCGCAAACCCTTATGTTACCGATGTTTGCGCAGACATGAAATCCGAGGGAGAGGCGAAATATTGATGATTTCTATTTTTGCAACTTTAAATCTAATAAAAAAATTGTTCTGTTACGCCTATGTTTCACATAATGCCTGCGCCTACAGGGAATTCAATAACAGCCTTGAATGGCTAAACATCTTGAAAACGACATGCAAAGCCTTATATGTCAAGGGCTATGCTAAAAGTAGCAAAATTCAGCTAAAAGCGGAAAAATGAATTGGCATAAAAAGCGGCTAAGTACGTTATTAGTATCTTAGCCGCTATCGTGCAGGAATGCTAGGGTTACGCTACCAGGCCTAATCCTTGATATAGATCAAATCCCAAACGCCGTGTCCGCGCTCTAAACCGCGGCGCTCAAACTTAGTCATTGGACGAAAGTCAGGACGGTCGGTGAAATTACCAGCGCCTGCTTGATTGGTCAGTCCAGCAAAAGCATCTAAGACTTCGAGCATCCAAAAGGCGTAATGTTCCCAATCGGTCGCCGTATGGAACCAGCCGCCTTGCTTTAAGCTGCGCGTAACAATCGCCATACGCTCAGGGCTGACAAAGCGGCGTTTGTAGTGGCGCTTTTTTTGCCACGGATCAGGGAAGTAAAGCTGAATGCGGTCGATATGGTTTTCTGGTAGCTGCTTGAGCAATTGGATGGCATCACCGTTGATGATTTTAACGTTGGTTAACCCTTGCGTCCCTGCCATATAGGCGCATTTACCGATACCTGGCTCATGGACTTCAACACCAACAAAATTGCGCGTCGGCTCTGCGGCGGCCATCTCGATAAACGAATCGCCTAGGCCAAAACCAATCTCTAAAGTCAGCGGCGCATCACTGCCATTCGGGCTATCTGCAAATAACGCGCGTAAATCGTTAATGCCCTCAAGATTGCCATCTCCGAAACTGTTATTGACCAAGTAATGCGCAAACTCTGGCGCAGTCAGTGCTAGCTCGGCATTCTTATTCATGTGCGTACGGCGCTTCATAAAGGTATTAACGATACGAATGTGCTTGTCAGTTGACTCTTCAGTCTGACTGCTGGCATCAGTATCCACATCCACGTTATCAGTATTAACGCTATCAGTATTGATGTTAGAAGCGGTTTGCATTTCGGTGTTCATGGTATCAGCGGGATTAGGGTTTTGCGCATCAGTCGTATCGTTACCACTACTATTGATGTCATTGTGCTTAGGATGTTGACTCATAGGATTAACAAAGCTTAATTAAGTAGATAAAGTTGCCTCATTATAAGTGAAATCGTCACCACTGTGAACGCACAATACAGTTTTAGCGCACCCGCCATAACGCTTATAACTTTATAGGCTGTTTGTATATATAGGTTTCATATATATGGGTTTTCTACGCAGGGCTTTTGGCGTTATCATATAGCCAGCATGTTTTAAAAATAAGGGTTTAAAAATAACCACTTAATCAGAATCGTTGGATAAAAAAACGATATACAAATCCGCGCGTTAATATTTATGCTTAATAATCAGTAAGGCCTATCACCATGTTATTTATCGAGACGGATTCGCCGCCACCGTTTTATCAAGAACAGCTGAGCGCTGCTAAACGCGAACAACTGGATAAATGGTTTATCAGTCAGCGTAGCCAGTCGTATTATCTTAAACGCTTTAAGGAGTTTGATGAACAAGGCTACCTGTCGCCTAAATGGCACTGGGCGGCGTTCTTTGTCACCTTTCCTTGGCTGCTGTATCGCAAGCGCTATATGGATGCGATTGTATATAGTGTCGCAGGTTGGTCATTTATTCAACTGAATGTGGCGCTGATACTGGTAGCGTTTGAGTTTGTGGCGATGCCTTTTATTGCCGATGCGTATCAGATGAGCATACGGGTCGCTATTGCGGCGCTGATTTGGCTGTTTTGGTCGTTTATGGTGGCACGTTGGACGGATGCTTATTATTACCGCATGGCACGGCGCGAGATTGCGGATGCTATCAATGATTATCCACGCGATGAAGCGGCGCAAAAAGCGCATTTAAAAAAGGAAGGCGGGGTCAGTCTATTTGGCTTGGGCTTAGGCTTTGGATTTTTTGCTTTTGCGTTAATGGTAATAAAGGTACAGTTTTTACCCATTGTCGCTAAGCCTAAAGAAAATGAAGTGTTATTTGATACCTACGATACTGCTAAAACGGCACAAAATCGTGTGGCGCTTAGCTATCGGCAAACAGGACAGTGTCCGCTTAATCTGCCTTTAGATATGGGTACACAGCAAGTCAATATCGCAGTTGATACTAAAGCTGCTGGCGTGACAAACACCGATTGCGCAGTTATCGCTACCATTCAAAACGTCAAATTTCCATTACGTTATTTAAATGAGCAGACGCTGGTTTTTTATCATCTGCCCGATAGCGATAATTGGCGCTGTACGACCTCGCTAAATAAAAGGCAAGCACCTAAAGGTTGTAGCGAAGATTAACCAACAATAAAAGAATAATAGCCGTTAGTTTTTAGAATCGGCGGTCAGATTGTCTTTTTCATCAGCGGGTATGGATTGGCTTTTTAGCGCGTCATAAAAGTCCGTTAAATCCATTTTACGGGCTTTATCGATATCTTCATCAAATAAGCTCTCAAGCTCCGCTATGGCTGATTGTGCCGATTCAATCATACTGGCTTCGTCGTCATAGATCGCTTGCTGGCGCTCGATCAAATCATCATCATAATCACGGAAAGTTTGGACGGTCTCGCGCGCTTTTTCTGCTGAAATACCTAGTAGTTGTAATGATTCACGCGACATATCTAAAGACGATAAATAGGTCTCACGCCAAATATGTCGGACGCCGACTTCACGCAAACGGTAATAATGCTGGCGGTCACGGGCGCGTGCTAAGACGATCATATCAGGATAGTTTTTACGCAAATATTGAGCGGTGGTGATAGAGCGCTCAACATCGTCGATAGCGAGAATAAAGACGCGTGCTTTTTTGATACCGGCGGCGCGAAGTATCTCGGGATTTTTTGGATCGCCATAATAGACCTGGTTACCAAATTTACGCACGAAATCGACGCGATTTGCCGAGCGCTCAATCGCTGTAAATTCGATATTGTGCATACGCAGCACCCGACCGATAATCTGACCCACACGCCCAAAACCAGCAATAATTACCTGATGCCCGTCATCAGGAATAGTATCGTACTCGCGGCTGGGTTTTCTTTTGGCAAAGAGCGGTTCACCGATTTTTTCTAAGAGTAAAAATGCCAGTGGCGTGAGCGCCATAGAGATGGTGACTATAAGGTTTAGGGTGTTGCCAAGCTCAGGACGCAATACATTTTGCGCGCTTGCCACACTGAATAAAACAAAGGCAAATTCACCACCTTGAGCGAGGGTAACTCCCAAACGAATACTGGTCGGCCAGCGATTGCCCGATACTTTTGCAATGGCGGTAATCACCGCAAATTTAATCACCATCAACGCCATAGCGCAGCCGATGATAAAGATAGGCTTTGCTAAGATGAGTTTGACATCGGTGAGCATGCCGACCGACATAAAAAACAGCCCTAACAGCAAGCCTTTAAATGGCTCGATACTGGCTTCTAGCTCATGACGATATTCAGAATCCGCCAGCAATACGCCAGTCAAGAACGCACCCAATGCCATCGATAGGCCAATTTGTCCCATTAAAATAGACACGCCCATGACGATAAATAAAGCGACGGCGGTTAAAAGTTCTGAGGCGCCGCTAGATGCCACAAATTTAAAGAAAGGGCGGATGATATAACGGCTAGCAAAGATAAGTCCGGCAAAAACGGCAAAGACCTTGCCAAAATAAATCAAATCGTAGCTTTGCTCGCGCACCCCTGATAAAAACGGAATGACGGCTAACAAAGGGATAACGGCAATATCTTGGAATAATAAAATGGTAAAGGCTTCACGGCCATGGGTACTAGAAAGCTGCTGTTTTTCCGTCAAGATTTGTAGCACAAAGGCAGTCGACGACAAGGCTAAACCAAAGCCAACGATAAAAGCGGTATCAAGCGGCAAGGTAAAAAACTGGTGTAACAGCCACATCAATAGCGTGCCTGTCAGACCGACTTGTAAGCCCCCGAGGACAAATATCGAACGCCGTAGCGCCCATAATCGTGAAGGCTGCAACTCAAGACCAATGATAAACAACAGCATGACCACGCCGAACTCAGAAAAGTGCAATAAGCTCTCGGCGTCGCCTGCAACGTCTAAACCACTGGGACCCAATATCAAGCCAGTAATCAGATACCCTAACACCGTCGCAATACCGAAACGCTTGCCGAGTGGTACAAACAGCAGCGCTGCTCCCAAGAAAATTGTAGCTTGTAACATCAAGTTTGGTGAGCCGGCGGCGGCAGCGAGCATCTGGAATCCTTAGCGGTAACGATAAAATAAGCAGTAAAACAGTGTAGATCAATAGTCAAAAATTTTGAACATCGTTTATTTTTTACGATAAATCTTCCATACGCCATTGTCTGCCAGCGGATTGCTATAAGCATCGTTACGGCGCTTACGTGGGGTCTGGCGACTATCGACGATTTTAAAATCAGGCAGGGCATGAACGATAAGCCCCGTGCGATAAAAGCGTACGCGCTCAGGCTCTAGCATCTCGCCCTTGGCATCACGGCAAAATACATATGCGCGCAAATCAATAAATTCACGATGCGCCACCAAACGTGCCTCATCATCATTGTCAAATACGGCGCTCATACGGGAGATTTCATCGGCGCTGTAATCGCCACATTTATCGGTCAGCGCACCGACCGAGCCAAAGCTTTTGGATTCTTTGGCACGGGTCTTGGTCAGATGTAACCTTTGTACATGGTAGATAAATTGCGGTATCTCAAGGCTGGCAGGTAACGGCAGGTAATCGGGCGGTAGATTGGCCGCCGGATAAAAAGCCATCGCACGCTCAAGCAGATTGTGCCAACGCTGCTGATAAGCTTGGACTTCGGCTAAATTGCCTTCATAAATCGGCATATCACGAATTTGCCGCAAAATATCAGGCGGAAACTGCTCATCTCGAAAGCTGGCAATATCTTCTTGCAGCGTCGATAGCAATGCTTTGGCATGCTTTTTACCCTCGCTTGAGATAGGGTCATCAATGTAGCTTGGAGCGACGAAAGGAGCTGAGCGTCTCGACATGGCAGAAAATAATCCAGTAGTGGCAAATTAGGCGTTTCAGCTTTAAGTATACAGAATTTAGATAAAAAATATGGCGACGCGGTTAAATTTCCCATGATTTTTAACATCCTATTACAATGAAAAAAGCCGCCTGATATAAGCTTATTTAAAATTAACTCTCTTTCTTAGGCGCTGTTTTTATGGATAATGGCTCTAAATACTTCCTAAATCATCATAATCGGCGGAGCTTATTAAAAAATATTAGTAGAGTGGTTTTAAAAATTACCGGTGCAGGATTGGCGCTAGTATTTGGATTTTGGTTGCTACTGGCGTCAAATATGGGACCGGTTTATCTGCCACAGTTTATGGACGGCGCGCTAGATTTTTGGATTCGCATGACGCTGTTGGGACTGGGGCTGAGTATTTGGCTCATAACAGCAGTTTGGTTCGTTTGTTTTGTGCTGCGTTATTGCCATTACTTCATAAAGCACTATTTGACAAAACGTCGCTTATAGCTAGAACCCAGATGGGCGACGTTTTAATTGATAATTATATGATTTAATATTTAATGTCTTATGCCTAATGGTTGTGACCAATATGACTATTGCTATCAGTCGCCTGCTGGGAGATATCGCAGACTAAGGCGTCGCTATGGGTTTTGGTTTGCGGATGCGCTAAGCTTTCAACCTGTATCGTTGCGTGATGAATATCAAGCTCAAGAAGGCTCTGCTCTAAACTGGCAATCAAGATACTCGATTCATAAATACTCATTTCACCATCGACGACCACGTGACACGATAGGGCGTTGAGACCGCTGGTGATACTCCAAACATGTAGGTCATGGATTTTTTGAACTTGTGGATGGGTAAGTAGTTTATCTTCGACCTCTACCAGCGATATGCCTTCTGGTGTGCCTTCCATCAAGATATGTACCGAATCACGTACCACGCGATAACCACTAAATAAAATCAATATGGCGACAATGACCGACGCTGCAGCATCTGCCCAAACCCAGCCAAAGCTCATCATCAAAAGCGCGGCAACGATAGCGGCAACCGAACCCATTAAGTCACTTAATACGTGCAAATAAGCACTTTGCATATTTAAATTAACTGGTGCTTTAGCTTCAGCTTGTCCATCTTGCTGTACATGATTGTCGCCATGGCTATGACTATGTGCATGCCCATGCGTATCAGTGCCGCGACTGCCGCGATGCATCAGCCAAGCGACCACAATATTGACCAGCATACCAATGGTCGCAACAATAAGCATCCCTTGGGTCGCAATCTCAGGCGGCGAGTTAAAGCGTTTAATCGCCTCATAAAAAATCATGATGGCAATAATAACCAGCGTTGCACCATTGACCGTCGCCACCAAAATCTCAAAGCGTTTATAGCCAAAGGTTTTTTGATGGGTGGCGGCTTTTTCACCAATTTTAAAGGCCATTAACGTCGCGCCAAGCGCTACCGCGTCACTGAGCATATGACCAGCATCAGACAGCAGCGCCAAACTACCCGTGAGCCAGCCGCCAATGGCTTCGACAAACATATAGCCTGTAATGATGATAAAGCTAAACAGCAAAGTGCGCTGATAACCCTTGGTGTCGCGCGGTGCAACCGTCTCTTCTAGATGCTCATCGTGGTCATGATGGTGTTGATTATCCTTGGTATACCTGTCTTGAATATTACTATTATCTGCATGATTTTGAGCATGTTTATGGGTATCAATCGCCGCATTCTGATAAGAATGGTCATGTTGCTTAGATTTCGGGCGCTCTTGATTCATAACAATACTCGGGATAATAAAAGGTGAAATAGAGGGTTTATAAAGCTTTAATTGCTTATAAAGTTGGACTTGCTGTTCATAACCAGACAGTTATAGAGAATTTAGCACATTTACTAAAGGCTTGCTGTATCTAGGCAGTAAACGATATAAGGCGAATTTTGGCTAGCGTTCTTTATTGACAGCAATATATAGAGAGATAATTAAAACTGGCGAGGTGTGTTTTAAGATTGAACGTTTACCAGCCGACAGGGTCGATATCTAAGGTCAGTTTTAGATATTTGGCGCTTGGCAAAGCAAGTACAGGTTGCCACCAGTGATTGAGTACCCTATGTAATTGCTGTCGGTCTTTGCCTAATAGCAGTAATTGCGCGTGGTAGCGACTGTTCTTTTTACTCATCGGCGCATCGATAGGGCCGAGAACAGCAAGATTATGAGCATTTGGAAGAATACCAACGGCATCTTTTAGCGCTTGCGTGGTGGCAGCTAACGTTTTACCTTCGCAGCGTATTAGGGCAGCATAACTATGCGGCGGCAAGCCCATCATTTTACGCTCTTGCAATAGCTCACGTGCGAATGATAAGTAACCGTCTTTTACCAATTTTAATAACAGCGCATTATCGGGTTGCAGCGTTTGAATAAGCACGCGCCCCGATTTGTCCCCGCGACCAGCACGGCCTGCCACTTGAATCATGAGCTGGGCGGTATGCTCTGGCGAGCGAAAGTCGGCGGACAAAAAACCGCGATCGGCATTAGGCAGGCAGACAAGCGTGACGTTGGGAAAATGATGACCTTTGGCGACCATTTGCGTGCCGACTAAGATGGCAGGTTTGCCTTCATTGATACGCTGATAAATATTCTCCCAGCTATCTTTACCTCTAGTAGTATCGCGATCGATTTGGATAATAGGGTACAACTCTTTGCTGGTTTGCGGATTGGCAAAAATTGCATGCAAATTTTCGCTTAGCCTCGTCGTTCCGATACCTTTGGCGTCCAAATTTTGACTACCACAATCAGGGCAAACCGCTGGGATATAGGCTTGCCAATCACAGTGATGGCATTTTAAATAAGGGCTGTTTGAATAGGAATTGGATTGCGATTGGCTATTATAATGCACGGTCAAATGCGCATCACAGCGCGGGCAATCGGCTTGCCAACCGCACGCTTCGCATAGCAAAACGGGCGCATAGCCGCGGCGATTTAAAAATATCAATACTTGGTCGCCCGCTTCTAGCGTTTGCCGTATCGCCCCAATCAGCGCATCGGTTAGTCCGGTATCATAACGTGCGCCTTCGTCTGTCGTCTGTTGATGGGTGCTTTGCTGGCGTGCATCAATCAGCTGCATGGTTGCAGGTTTGGCGTTACCAGGGCGAGTTTGCAGTTGGTATTCGATAAGCTTGCCATCATCGACCAGTTTTAGATGCTCAAGCGAAGGAGTCGCAGTACCAAGTACGACGGGAATATTGGCTTGCAGGCCGCGATACAGCGCGACGTCAGCAGCATGATAGCGCAACGTATCTTGCTGTTTATAAGAACCATCATGCGCTTCATCGACGACAATTAAGCCCAAATTCGCAAACGGATACAGCACCGCTGAGCGCGTGCCAATAATGATTTGCGCGCGACCAGTGCGGCAGTCTTGCCAACCTTGCAGGCGGTGGGTATTGTTCATACCCGAATGTAATAAGACTATATGAGCGGCAAAGCGACTGGCAAAGCGCGCGCGTGTTTGCGGCGTCAGTCCAATTTCTGGTACCAGTATCAATACTTGCTTGCCAGCTTCTAATACCGCTTGCATCGCCTGCAAGTAGACTTCAGTCTTACCACTACCGGTAATGCCATTTAATAAAAACCCCGTATATTGCTTATTTTCATGCGCAGCAATAATGCCATCGACTGCAAGCTGTTGCTCTTCATTTAGATCAAGCGGCATTTTTGCTAAAGTAACGGGTGCGGGCGCAGATTTGGCTTCAATATAGCGCTCGATAAGCCCTTTTTCTTCTAGCGCTTTTAAGAAAGGTCGCTGCATACCTTCTAATAATAATACGTCTTCACTAGCGCCGTGCTCGCCGTGTAACTTAAGCATCTCAAACTGTTGTTTCTGCTTTTTGGCATTGCTATGAAAGTCAGTATCAGTGACGTGCGGTAAAATCCGCCAATGGGTAGTCAATAAATCTAACGGCTTACCTTGGCGTACGAGAGTTGGCAACATCACCGCTAACACGTCACCGAGTGGATAGTGATAATAACGCGCCAGCCAATGCGCGAGCTTTAGCATGCTAGCATCTAAAATGGGCTCAGCATCTAAGCATTTATTAATAGGTTTGAGCTTGTTGATGGGAACGTCGCTAGCCGCTTCCTCAATATGAGCAATGACAATACCGATTAAGGTTTGACGACCAAAAGGTACCTCAACACGGCTACCAATCGGTGGTAGCGGCATGGCAGCCATGGCAGCGCCGTTTGGCAACGTCGGCGTATCTGCTGGCAAGCGATAGTCAAATACCCGATAAAGGGGCACGGGTAGGGCAACTTGTAGCAACATAGCTGGGCTTCGCAGTCTTTTATCGAATGAATAGAGAGTAAAAACATCAACAGCAATATAAAAAGGCACAGACAAATAAGCTTAGCATGAAGCTAAGCTTATTATTATTTACTATAAACCAGTAACGCTCAATAATCGTCTTATTCAATATACATGATAGATTCAATTTCAACCACGCCGCCTTTAGGTAGCGCGGCGACTTGCACCGCTGCACGGGCAGGATATGGCTCGCTTAAGTTAGCGACAAATACGTCGTTTAGCGCCGCAAAGTCATTTAAATCGGTCAAAGAGACATTGAATTTGACCACATCATTTAAGCTGCCACCGGCCGCCTCACAGATGGCTTTGATGTTTGCAAATACTTGCTTGGCTTGTGCTTCAAAGCCTTCTTTTAGCTCCATGGTATCAGGATCAAAGCCCAGTTGACCGGAGATATAAACAGTATTGCCTACTTTTACCGCTTGTGAATAGGTACCAACGGCGGCTGGGGCTTTATCGGTTTGAATGGTTTGACGGGTCATATGATTTCCTTATGATGTTTTTTTGGTTAAAAAGTTGGCCAAAAATTTCAGGCGATAATAAATGTTCAACATTGAATGGTTTTAAAAGGGATAGATTTTAACATGTATTTTAACGGCTTTTATAATTGATAAAGCCTAATAATATTGGGGAAGCCAAGTAGCGACCGCAACTCGCGAATGCCTTGTGCCAAATGGTTACGGCTACGCACGACGATATGAATAATAGTGTCGCTGCTACGCACGTCGACCTTTTCGACCCCGATATTTAACTGGCGCAGATGATAAATCACTTCACTGATTTGCTCGTCGCTTAGGGCGATTGAGAGTTTGAGATAAGCAGGGAAGCGAATTTTGCTGTTATGTTCCCCGGATGAGTCGCCTTGTTTAATGGCTTTATCATTACGCCAGCGCAGTTGGATAACTTGATAAGGGTTGTCTTTACGTATATCGTCTAACGAAAAGCACTTATGGCGATGTACAACCAGACCATGACGTGATAAATGGCCAACGATAGGGTCACCATAAATCGGATGACAACAATTGGCAAAATCAAGCTCAACACCTGAAGCGTTGACAATCAATTGTTGCGGTTGGGTCATATCATCAACGCTTTCTTGCGACTGCATATCACTGACTTCATCGCTAAACAAACGGGTGACCACCAGTTGCGGCAGCAACGTGCCTGAGCTAATTTGCTCAAACAGGGCATTTTTTTTCTGTCAGACCGCGCCATTCAGTTAAGTTTTTCCAATCACTTTCGGTCAAATCGTCGAGGCTTTTCTGATACGTTTTTAGGGCTCGGTCTAGGGCTTGTCTGCCATGATGCTGTTTATCGGCGGGCGATAAGTCTTTAAACCAACGTAAAATTTCCACGCGGGCTTTATTGGTCACCACAAAGCCGAGCCATTCCGCTTTTGGCTCAGAATGACTGTTGACTTCAATCTCGACCAACTGCCCGTTTTTCAGTACCGTACCAAGCTTTGCATGCTTGTTATCGACATTGGCACCGACCGCAACATTGCCAACCATAGGGCCGACGGCGTAAGCAAAGTCTAGCGCTGTGGCACCTTGTGGCAGCTCATAAGCGCGGCCTTGTGGACTGTAGCAGATGATTTTACTCGAGTGTAGATAATCCATCAGCTCATTAATAGTAGAAACGGCTGCGGAAAAATCAGGACTGTCGGCATCTAACGTGTCTTCGTCGACCAAATCTTTCATATTACGCAGTGATGCTTGAATAACCGACTGGCTAACATCGGAGGCGTGTTCGGCACCAATAACGCCAAGCCTTGCCGCGTTTTGCATTTGCTTGGTTAAAATGGTGACTTTAACAAAGTCATTGTCACGCTCATAAATAAGGGTGAGCGACTGATTGCCACCGGGCAGCGGACGACGAATATTATCAGCGATATGACTGTCATCAATCTGGTATTTTTTAATCAGATAATAAGCAAGCTTGTCACAAGCTTCGATGTTATCAAGCACTATCTCAAACGCATAATGGCGTAATAGCGCATTAATTTCACCGCGATTACGGAAAAATTGGCGGAAGATAACCACGCGATTGTCTAAAACTTTGACCATGCCATTAAGATTAAGGTTATTTAGCACAATGCTCAAGTAGCGATGAATGGCTTCTCTTTGAAAATTACGCCCAAGTCCATGTTGCAGCAGCTTATCAGACAGCTTGTTATACATATCAGAATCAAGATTACGATAACAAAGCACTTCGATATAATCGGCAATGTCATTGAGCCCCATCAAGCGCGCAAAGGGTACATAAAAATCCAAGGTTTCTTGCGCGGTGGTGCGCTGTTTTTCGGGACGTACCGCATCGAGCGTCGACATATTATGCAAGCGGTCGGCTAGTTTAATAATCAAGACGCGCGGATCGGCAAGGGTAGCGGTCAAGATTTTATGAAAGGTGGCGGCTTTGTTTTCTTGCTTGTTATGGGTTGAAGATTTTAATTTGGTCACGCCATCGACCAGTCTTGCCACTATTTTACCGTAACGCTGCTCAATATCATCAGCGCTAACCTCGGTATCTTCGACCGTATCATGTAGGATTGCTGCAATAATGGTATCGCGATCCAAGCGAAAGCCTGCCAATATTTCGGCGACGGCAATCGGATGCGTGATATAAGGCTCCCCTGATTTACGCTTATCTTTGATATGCGCTATATCACCGAACTCACAGGCATCAATAATATCACTACGTTCAGCCGCAGTGAGATAACCTACTGAGCGCAGCAGGTTGTATTGAGCATCATCAACTAAAGGATGACTGAGTTTGGGCAAGGTTTGAGTCATAAGGTGGTAATCCTATTTTCCAATACCTATTTATCAGTTCAGGACGGTTCGTCGGCTACGGACTTTTAATGGGTTCAGGACTGTTGGGTAAATGATAGCTGGATGAATAAGCGGCGGTTATGCAAAAGAGTAAGCTATTAGGTCAAAGCATACTAACTTAAAACGCACAAAGCGAAAAGAGGGCAGACCACCCTCTAATTAATCGTAAATCGTTCTCAATGTCAACTCTTATGCGCGTAAGTCAGGCAGAAAATAAAAAATTCTACCTGAGTGGTATGATTTTCGCTATAAATGGTCGCAAAAATTGGCAAGCGTTTGGTGTTATCAGTCGTTTCATAACCAAAAAACCACAGCCGATGCTGTGGTTCTTATCTTTTAGTAATGTCAGCACGGAATAAAGTGGTCGTGCTTATTGCTAAAAGTTAGGCTTTACTAAAAACAGCTCTGTATTAAAAGCTATGATCGCCCGACAAAGCCAAATCTAATGAGCTTGTCGCAAAGTTATGCTCTGGCTGGTTTAAAATATCACGGGTGATTTTGCCGGCAGCAATTTCACGTAATGCCAATACCGTAGGCTTGTCATTATCGACGTCAACCATCGGCTCAGCGATACCCTTGGCCAATTGACGGGCGCGCTTACTAGCGACCAAAATCAGCTCAAAGCGATTATCAACATTATCCAAACAATCTTCAATCGTCACTCGTGCCATAAATAGCTACCTCGGTTGTTTTTATCAGTCACGGCGCTTGTCCGTTACTCAATAAAAATAATATCAAAAATATAAAAGGGGGATAGCTGGACATTATAGCATTTTTTGCTTAGGCGCGTAGTTGCTTTTTATATCTACTGTTAGTTATACGAAAATCGAGATTTTTCACTTTTAAACCTTCTTTCCCCTAGGTTTTCTTTGCTTATTCGTCGACTTGGCTATTTAGCAAATTGGCAATAGTGCGATGATAGCGCTGCTGCTGGCGTTTAAGGGTTTGTCTATCGGCGACGATAATGGCTTTTAGCTCGGTTAACGCCACTTCAAAATTGTCATTAATCACCACAAAATCAAAATGTACATATTGCGCCATCTCCGTGACCGCGCCCGCCAAGCGCTGCTCGATGACTTCCATGCTGTCCTGCGCACGCGTCGATAAGCGCTGACGTAAGGTCGCTAAACTTGGCGGCAAAATAAAAATCATCGTCGCATCGGTAAATATCTTTTTGACTTGTAGCGCCCCTTGCCAATCAATCTCAAGGATAACATCGACGCCTGCCTCCAACTGCGCGCGTACGCTTTGCTCTGACGTGCCATAATAATTGCCAAACACTTCGGCATGCTCTAAAAACTTGCCTTCGCCGATAGCCGTGACAAATTTATCAACGTCGGTAAAATGGTAATGCTGACCATCAATCTCACCGGGACGCGGCGCACGCGTGGTGTGCGATACGCTAACGGTCAAGTCGTTGGTGGTGGCCAGTAGCTGTTTGACCAGTGAGGTTTTGCCCGTGCCTGAGGCGGCGGTAATAATAAATAATGAACCTGTCATACGGTTTTTCCTAATGGAGTGCATTCTAATGAAGGATGTATTAACAAAATATGAGCTAGAGAAATATGTGCTGCAAAAAAGCAGAAATCGTTTTAGTAAAGTGTTAAAAACTGGTAAAAACAAAAAACGCCATCGAGTATGGCGCTATAAAGTTGTATTGATTTCTCAGTGATACGTCATTATAAACTGCTTGGCGCGCTTTTATTTAATTCGCGCAAGCTTTTTAGCACTTAATCTTAATTATTGTCTGTTTTTGCACTAAAAGGCGCTGTGTCAATGAACGTTAATGCTCAGTTGATTTGAAACATGGCTATTTTCAAAGGCAATAAAAGCAAATTATGCTAAAGTAGAGCATGGATGTTATTCCAAGTTTTGAGGTTAAGCAGTTTGACGTTAAGCTGTAACCATAAATTATCTAATGATAGGCCCTTTTATGCAAATTTATCTTGCCAATCCACGTGGATTTTGTGCTGGTGTGGATCGCGCGATTGCGATAGTGAACGAAGCATTGACACGTTTTGAGCCACCCATATATGTGCGTCATGAAGTCGTGCATAACAAATTTGTGGTCTCAGATTTGGCCAATCGCGGCGCGGTTTTTGTCGAAGAGCTGCACGAAGTGCCGGATGGTTCAATCGTGATTTTCTCGGCGCATGGTGTCTCAAAGGCGGTCGAAGATGAAGCAGAGCGCCGTGATTTGACCGTATTCGACGCCACTTGTCCGCTGGTCACTAAGGTGCATATCGAAGTGGCTCGATTTGCCCAAGACGGGATGGATGCAGTATTAATTGGTCACGCAGGTCATCCTGAAGTTGAAGGCACTATGGGGCGTTTCAATCGTCGCCACGGCGGGCAAATTCATTTGGTCGAAAATGAAAGCGATGTTGAGGCTTTAAATGTGCAAAACGCTGAGCATTTGGCTTTTGTAACCCAAACGACTCTTTCGATGGATGATACCGCGCGCGTTATTGATGCGCTGCGTGAAAAATTCCCCAGCATTCAAGGCCCGCGCAAAGACGATATTTGCTACGCCACCCAAAACCGCCAAGATGCGGTCAAAGATTTAGCCGGTCGTTGTGAAGTGGTGTTGGTGGTTGGTTCGCCAAACTCGTCAAACTCTAATCGCTTGCGTGAGTTGGCTGAGCGTATGGATTGCCGTGCCTATCTGATTGATAACGCTACTGAGATGGATAGAAACTGGTTTGCTGGCATTCAAAGTGTTGGCGTTACTGCTGGCGCGTCTGCACCTGAGATATTAATCCAAGAAGTGCTACAACAATTGCAAGATTGGGGCGGAGATTTACCAAGTGAGCTGTCAGGTATCGAAGAAAACGTGACCTTTAGCTTGCCAAAAGCGCTGCGCATTCCGGTTACGCAAGTAGGTAAATAGCATGAATAAGCAGAAAAAAGGCTTTGTGTTAGCAGAAGCGACGCTTGCTGAGATTAATAAGCAGTTAAAAATTAATCTGTTTACCATCGTTGTGCTGATTGTCATGCTAGTGCTGAACACTGCGCAATTTATGAAAGATTATAGTGTCTTATATGGCGCGCTTATCGCTGTCATGGCGTTTTTTCTATTTATAATGGCCAAAAGTCGCACCATGCTCATGATGAGAAAACAACAGCTTACCAAGTAAATGCTAAAGGTAAATTAAATATAACCGTTATTATGAAAGACCAACCTATTAAAGTGGTCGAGAATACAGCATTAATAAAGAAGATTAGATTAAGGATGTTCATGCCAGCTTATTATCATTTTATCAAACGCGAACAGCTAGAAGGTGGGGTTAGCGTTGCCCATTATCAGCCAACCAAACATGCACAAGGCGCTTGGAATGAACACGAGCAGCATATGGCACCAGCGACTGGACTGCTGACCGCCGAGCTTGAAGGCTATACGCCGCAAGCAAATATGCGTATTGCTCGTATCAGCCTGGATATTTTAGGCTTGATACCGCTTGATGAGTTTACCGTTACCACGCGTTGTATCCGTCCGGGTAGAACGATTGAGCTAATCGAGGCGGTCATGAGCAGTCGTGGCCGTGATGCCATTATCGCGCGCGCTTGGCGACTGCTGACCCAAGATACCAGCGAGATTGCCGGACTTGAAGACCAAAAAGCGCTGCATCAGCCTGAGGATTTGCCTGTTTGGGATGGTATGAAAGGCTGGCCGGGTGGTTTTATCGAAAGCGTTCGCTTGGTTGCTGAGCCCGACCGCCGTGCTGGACGTGGTATGGTATGGATTACCAATGATGTCGAGATGGTAGAAGGCGAAACGACTGACGATTTGGTACATCTAATGGGGATGGTCGATACCGCCAATGGCGTCGTGCCACGCTTGGGACTCGGCTTATCAGAATTACAATGGATGTTCCCCAATACCGACTTACAAATCCATATGCATCGCGCGCCAAAAGGGCGCTGGCTTGGCATCGAAGCGGTGCAACAATATGGCGATGACGGTATTGGGCTGACCAGTGCCGTGCTGCATGATGTGCACGGGCCGTTTGGTCGCAGTGAGCAAATCTTAACTATCCGCCCGATGCCGCGTTAAAGCGCGATAGCTTTATGTGTTGGATAGTCACAAAAGTAAACTGAACAGGATTGCTTCAGCAAATTATCGTCCTAAGTTAGCATTTAGTTGATAAGAAAATGGTTAATAGTTATATAAAACAAATCAAAAGTATGTGATTAATTTATTATACAAATAATTGAAAATCGGTTGTAATGGAATACCACAACGAGGCAAGGTGATTCAAAACTGCTATGATGGGTTTTGATAGTGAAGGTTACCTTTCACTTTATCCTTGCAACAACGATAACTAAAGGAATATGGCCATGAACGATATGAACGATAAAAAATGCCCTTACGATATGACGCCGTTGACCATGAGTAATGGCGCGCCAGTGGTTGATAATGAAAATAGCAAAACCGCTGGTAAACGCGGTCCTCTACTTGCAGAGGACTTATGGCTTAACGAAAAGCTCGCTGATTTAAACCGCGAGGTTATTCCAGAGCGCCGTATGCACGCCAAAGGTTCGGGCGCGTTTGGTACTTTTACCGTCACTAATGACATTACTCAATATACGCGTGCTGATATTTTTAGCGAAGTGGGTAAGCAAACGGAGATGTTTGCGCGTTTTAGTACAGTCGCAGGTGAGCGCGGCGCTGCTGATGCTGAGCGTGATATTCGCGGTTTTGCCCTAAAATTCTATACCGAGCAAGGCATTTGGGATTTGGTCGGCAATAATACGCCGGTATTTTTCGTCCGTGACCCGCGTAAATTTCCAGATTTAAACAAAGCGGTCAAGCGTGACCCACGTACCAATATGCGTTCGGCGACCAATAACTGGGATTTTTGGACGTTATTGCCAGAGTCTTTGCACCAAGTTACTATTACCATGAGCGACCGCGGTATTCCGGCGTCTTATAGACATATGCACGGCTTTGGCTCGCATACGTATAGCTTTATCAATAGCGCCAATGAGCGTTTTTGGGTCAAGTTTCATTTCCGTACTCAGCAAGGTATCAAAAACTTAACCGATGCCGAAGCCGCTGAAATCATCGCCTCGAATCGTGAAAGCCATCAAGAAGATTTGCTCCGTGCCATCGACAATGGCGATTTTCCAAAGTGGAAAATGTACGTGCAAATCATGCCAGAAACCGATGCCGATAAAGTGCCTTATCATCCGTTTGATTTGACCAAGGTATGGCCAAAAGGGGATTATCCGCTGATTGAAGTTGGCGAGATTGAGCTTAATAAAAACTCAGACAATTATTTCTTAGACGTCGAGCAGGCGGCTTTTGCGCCGAACAATCTTGTAACTGGCATTAGTGCCTCACCAGACCGTATGCTACAAGCGCGTCTCTTTAGCTACGCCGATGCTCAGCGTTATCGCGTTGGTGTCAATCACAAGCAGATCCCAGTCAACAAACCTCGTTGTCCGGTGACCAGTAACCAGCGCGACGGTCAAATGCGTGTCGATGATAACTACGGTGGCCGTCCACACTATACGCCAAACAGCTTTGAGCAATGGCAAGACCAGCCGCAGTACGCTGAGCCAGCTTTAAAGATTGATGGTTACGCGGAGCACTACGATTTCCGTGAAGACGATAGTGATTATTTTAGCCAGCCACGCGCACTGTTTAACCTAATGAACGATGAGCAAAAGCAAGTGTTGTTTGATAATACCGCTCGCGCGATGGGTGATGCGCTTGATTTTATTAAATATCGCCATATCCGTAACTGTAACTGGTGTGATCCAGCTTATGGCGCAGGCGTTGCCAAAGCACTTGGCATGAGCGTTGAAGACGCTATGGCAGCACGTGAGAATGATCCTGCTCGTCATTTACCTAGCTGTTTATAATCTCTGTAGAAAATAAAAACGATAGAATTTAGCTGCTCTATATTTATATAAAAACACCGCCTTAGGAAACTGGGGCGGTTTTTTTATGCTTAATTATTTTTTTAGCTTAGTTTAGCCTATTTGATCTTGAAATTTTTACCCGTGCCCCTATCTGATTAGGCAGCCTAGCAGTATTTACAGCGCCTTCTTGCTAATCAAATTTAGTAATTAGATTGGGTAATCAAATTGGCTAAACTGCTAGTATTTGAAAATTTGTGATTTATGCGTGCTGGTAACAGCATTTTTGGTATCAATAATAGGAGTTTTTATGAGTGAGCAGACCCAAGCGGATAATAAAAACGCTAATGACATCAATATTAATAAAGACAGCCCAGAATTAAAAAAACACAGTTTTGAAGCAGAAGTGGCGCAGCTGCTGCATTTGGTGACGCATTCGCTTTATTCTAATGCCGATATTTTTGTGCGTGAATTGGTTTCGAACGCATCGGACGCTTGCGACAAATTGCGCTTTGAAGCGACCAATGACGACAGTCTTTATGAAGATGACGGCGAGTTAAAGATTCGTATCGCTGTCGATGAAGATGCCAAAACCATTACCTTTATCGATAACGGCATCGGTATGAATGAAGCCGACGCCATCGAAAACTTAGGAACGATTGCCAAATCTGGTACTAAGGCTTTCCTCGACAAATTGTCTGAATCGCAAAAGCAAGATGGACAATTAATTGGTCAATTTGGGGTTGGTTTTTACTCTGGATTTATCGTGGCTGATACCATTAGCGTTGAGTCACGAAAAGCGGGCGAGCCTGCCGATAAAGGTGTACGCTGGGTTTCAGACGGCACCGGTAGCTTTACCGTTGAGCCAATTACCAAAGAGACGCGCGGTACCAGCATTACTTTGCATCTAAAAGAAGAGTACAGCGAAGGCGAAGATAATTATCTAGACCGCGGCAAAATCAAGCGTTTGGTCAATAAGTACTCAGACCATATTAGCTTGCCGATTCAGATGCGTAAAGAAGTCTGGCAAGAAGATGTGAAAGAAGAGGGCGACGACAGTGACGCGCCAGCAGGCGGTCAGATGGTCTTGACCGACGAGTGGGAAACCATTAACAAAGCCAGTGCGCTTTGGACCCGCTCAGCATCTGAGGTTGAAGATGATGAGTATGTCGATTTTTATAAAAACATCACTTATGACATGGATGCGCCGCTAACATGGACACACAACCGCGTTGAAGGTCGCGTTCAGTATACCCAGCTTTTATATATTCCGAAAAAAGCGCCGATGGATTTATACACGCGTGAGCAGCAGCACGGCTTAAAGCTTTATGTGAAGCGCGTCTTTATTATGGACGATGCTGAGCAATTGCTGCCGATGTATTTGCGTTTTGTGAAAGGGGTCATTGATTCAGCGGATCTGCCGCTTAACGTCAGCCGCGAAATCTTGCAAGAATCGCGCGATGTTAAATCTATCCGAGATGGTAACGCGCGCCGTATTTTGACCTTGCTAGCGAGCCTTGCTAACAGCGAAGATAGCGATAAACAAGAAAAATTTGCCCAATTCTATAGCGAATTTGGCGATGTCATTAAAGAAGGCCTTGGCGAGGATATGGGCAACCAAGAGCGCATCGCCAAATTGCTGCGTTATGCCACCAGCACCAATGACAAGGTTGAGACCAGCTTTGAAGACTATAAAGGTCGTATGATTGACGGTCAAAAAGCCATCTACTATCTGACGGCAGATAATTTAGCAGCTGCTAAAAACAGTCCGCAGCTTGAGCTGTTTAAGAAAAAAGGCATCGAAGTTATCTTGATGACCAGCCGTGTTGATGAATGGGCGATGAACTTCTTGACCCAATTTGATGGCACGCCGCTACAAAATATTGCTAAGGGTGCGGTTGATTTAGGCGACTTGCAGGACGAAGCCGAAAAAGCTGAAGCTGAAAAAGCGCAAGAGACCATGAAGCCTGTCGTTGATAAGCTAAAAACAGCACTTGGCGCGCGCGCAAAAGACGTTAAAGTCTCAACGCGTTTGGTTGATAGTCCAGCGTGTCTAGTCATTGGTGAAGGTGAGCTGTCACCGCAAATGATTCAGATGCTGAAGCAAATGGGTCAAGATGTACCAGAAAGCAAACCAACGCTTGAGGTCAATCCTGACCATCCACTGATTAAAAAGTTAGAGAGTAGCGAGCAGTCTGACGACAATTTTGACAAGCTGGCGCAGGTCATTTTTGACCAAGCGTTACTTGCCGATGGCGGTCAACTAGAAGATCCAGCCGCTTATCTAAAACGCGTCAATGAGCTATTGATGCGATAATAATTGCTGCTTAATAAAAGGAGGTCTTGATTTTAAGGCCTCCTTTTTTAATGGATTGTCAATCAACGTTTAGAGTAATTTTTCGGCAGTTTTTACAAATCAGCCTTATCCTCTTGAGCGACAATCCGTTACAATCGCGATAGATTAGCGAGCTAAAATATTAAGTTAGATTTCTCGCTTTTCAATCCTATTTTATCGTCAAATAATAATAAATTGGCGTTATTTCTCTCGACTGGCTAGAGGTCTAAGTCTTTGTCACTTGCGTCATTAAAAACCGTATCGCTTCAGCGCTTCTCGCTCAATTTCGCGGCCAATATTATTGCCACCTTGTGGATGCTGGTCGGGTCGACGCGGGCGTTCTCTTGGGTAAAACCCACCTTTATCCAGTTTGCGGTATTCGCCATATTGGCACTGGGTAGTAATGTCCTATTCTCGTGGTTAGCCGCCGCAAATGGTAGCGTCTTTAATGAGCAAGGATTGGTCAGCTATTTAATTTGGCCGATGATTATTTTGCTCAGTGGCATTATTTTAGCCCGCCGCGCTGGTAACCAAGCGCTGGTTTTTGTCCCTGTCATTCTATGGCTGGTTGCCGATACGCTATCAGCGTTATTGCAAAGCCTCGTCCAGTTTTTTGGCAGCTATGGGTGGTTGCCAAGTTGGAGTTATTCTTTTTTACCTATTTTATTTTTAGTGCTGTTTTTATGGCAAACCCTCGCTTTATTATGGATATTTTTCCGCCGCCTGCGCATTTCTTGGTGGGAGAGAATCATTGTCTTAGTAGGAGCAGTGGCATTATTGACCATTTGGCAGCGCAACGTCGCCGACCAGCCGATATTTAAGCAGATTCCTGTTGAGCCAGTACTAGAAGAAGCGGCTTTGTACGAGCAACCGCGATTATTGCAGCAAGCTTTAGACCGTATCGACCCGAGTATACCCGGTAAAAGTGACTGGTATTTTATGGGCGTGGCAGGATTCTCAGACCAAAACGTCTTTCGTTCTGAGATTAATAAAGTGCGTGAATTGTTTGACGTGCGCTTTGGTACCAGTGGCCATTCGCTGGCATTGATTAATAATAACTATACGTGGCTAGATGAGCCAATTGCGACAAAAACCAGTATTTTGCGCGGGTTAAAAACCATCGGTCAGCAAATGAATGCTGATGAAGATGTATTATTTCTTACCCTATCGTCACATGGTGATGAGAATGTTATTCAACTGGCAAATCCACCATTAGCGATGGATAATTTAGATGCCACGTGGCTGCGTGAAGTGTTAGATGCGTCCGGTATCCGCTGGCGAGTGATTGTGGTGTCGGCGTGCTATTCAGGCTCATTTATCGATGAATTGGCATCACCAACAACGGTAATTATTACCGCCTCCGCCGCTGATAAAATGTCATTTGGCTGCACCAATAGTGCTGAGATGACTTACTTTGGACAGGCTTTCTTTGCCGAAAGTTTGCGCGAAAACACCAGTTTTTCTGATGCGTTTAAAGATGCCGCTTACCGCGTGCAAGAACGTGAGCTTTATATGGGTTTTGAGCCATCAGAGCCGCAGATGGTCATTGGTAGCTTAATGGAAACCGCGCTGCCAGCATTTGAGCAAGTGTTGTTTACTAAAACCCGTCCAGCGCTCGCCAATATGACTAATCAGCCGAATTCTGTTAAGGTTACTCAAGCTCCTGATACGGCAAACGCAATCGTTAATCTGCCTGAAAGTGACTAAGGCCTGCTGATAAATGAGATTTATGTCGCTACTAAGGCGCGCTTTTTGAATTTTTAAAATGCTACTTGAGTGAGTGACTGCCTTTAACTGACTTTACTTAATTACTTGTCGTTAACAGTTTGCTTGCTAATAGTAAGGATGGGCAGTTGTCACTTAGCGCTTATTTCATCTTGGATAAAAAGGATGTCACTTATGAATAATTCTTATAAACACAGTTTGTCTACCAACTCAAAGATTGAGCAAATCAGCGTCAATCGCTGCTTCGATGGCGAGCAGCATTATTATTGTCATGAGTCCACCGCGACCAAAACGCCGATGACCTTTAGTATTTATCTGCCAGATGAAGCGCTGGCTGGGCGCCGTTGTCCGGCTGTTTTATATCTCTCGGGTTTGACCTGTAATGCCGATAACGTCACCCATAAAGCGCATTTTCAACAAAAATGTAGCGAGCTTGGCATGATATTTATTGCGCCTGATACTTCTCCTAGAAGTCATGACGCGCACGATGTCGCAAACGATGAGCGTTATTTTGTCGGGCAGGGCGCAAGCTACTATGTCGATGCCACGCAAGCACCCTGGGTAGAACACTTTAATATGCAAAGCTATATCGTTGATGAATTATACGATTTACTACGCTCAGAGTTTCCGATTGATAGTATCGGCATCACAGGCCACTCGATGGGCGGTCATGGAGCGTTACTATTGGGCTTTAAGTTCCCAAGTAAGTTTGTCAGTGTCTCCGCCTTATCGCCTGTTTGTGCCGCCAGTGAGTCGGCATGGGGGCAGGCCGCTTATACAGAGTACTTCGGCGATGATAAGTCGCTATGGGCGCAAGCTGACGCCTCACAGATGATTGTAGAAGTCGGCCAGCAGTACGCCAGTATTTTGGTCGACCAAGGCGCGGCTGATAATTTTTTGGCAGAAGGTCAGCTGCAAACGCCTAAGCTGCAAGCAGCGTGTGAAAAGGCCAAGCAGCCATTAACATTACGCTATCAGGCCGGTCATGACCATAGCTATTATTTTATTCAAACAGTGATTAATGACCACATCGAACACCACTGGCGTATGGCGCAAATGGGTTAAGCCTGTCCAATAATATCTGTCTACAAGTAATAGCCGTCTAATAGCTGAGCGTATCGTCTGTCATATAACTTGACAGACGGTTACGCTGATTATTTAACCAAGCGCCTTTATTATTATAAAATAGATTGGTACAAAACAGATTGGTGCAAAATTGAGCGTGCTTGCCAATAGGCAAAACTTTTTTAAAGGTAAGTTTTATGATGAATAAGCTAACAGCGCCATCGAAGACAAATCTGGCTAACCGACAGCAGACGGCTCAATTATCGTTGGCGGCCATGCAAGCAGATATGGCTAATATGATGGCAACTTTAAAAAATAAGCAGCGAGTTGGTGTTGTTCAAAAAGAAAATATCAAATCAAAAACTAGCAAAGCAAAGCCAGCTAATACAGATGCTATTCATGCGCTTGATGCCGTGCAATTATCGCGGGTGATAGAGATGGCGTGGGAAGACCGTACGCCGTTTGAAGCGATAGAGCACAGCTACGCTCTAAATGAGACCGCAGTCATTAAGCTGATGCGCCAAGAGTTAAAGCCATCGTCTTTCCGCTTATGGCGTCAGCGCGTTACTAGCCGTGCGACCAAGCACCAAGCAAAGCGTCCTTTTGATGTCGGTCGTGCGTATTGTAAAACCCAATATAAACCGCGCTAACGCTTTTTTTAAAACGCCTTATTTAAAAGAATCGTCTAAATGTAGTATCTAAATACCAATCCTAGTGATTAAAAGCTTTTTTATTAAACGTTTATACCAACCCAAATAGGTAGCTCAACTATGACTAGCCCAGCCAAACCTTATCTTATCGCGCCTTCTATTTTATCAGCTGACTTTGCCAGACTTGGTGAGGAGGTCGAAAAGGTATTGGAGGCGGGCGCTGATGTCATCCATTTTGATGTTATGGACAATCACTATGTGCCTAACCTAACCTTTGGTAGCATGATATGTCAGGCGCTGCGTGACTATGGTATCGAGGCGCCGATTGATGTCCATCTTATGGTATCGCCAGTCGATAGTATGATCGAGCAATTTCTAGAGGCGGGTGCGAGTATTATCACCTTCCACCCAGAAGCCAGCGCCCATATTGACCGCTCTTTGCAGCTGATTAAAGATGGCGGTGCTGAATGCGGTTTGGTGTTAAATCCTGCAACACCGCTGCATTATTTAGATTATGTGATGGACAAGGTTGACCAAATCTTACTGATGAGCGTTAACCCTGGATATGGTGGTCAATCGTTTATTGAGGGTACCTTAGATAAAGTTCGCCAAGTTCGTCAACGTATTATTACCAGTGGTCGCGATATTAGACTAGAAGTAGATGGCGGCATCAAAGCCAGCAATATTCGCGCGATTGCCGAAGCAGGCGCTGATATGTTCGTCGCCGGTTCCGCTATTTTTAATCAAGAAGATTATAAATCTGCCATCGACGCTATGCGCGCCGAATTAGCCTTGGCAAATGGTTATTAATCCCCATTTATAACTATTGGTAAGAGTGTTAAGGTTATAACAATGGACTCGATAAGCCATATAAAGGTGAAATATGAACACGCAAAAGCCCATTAACTCGTCAGTATCGCCTGAGCCTATAAAAGAAAAACAAGCCCCAAGCTTAGTACCTAAGGGTCTCACTATAGGCATGGCAGCTTTTGCCTTGGTGCTTAGCCTCGCTGGTTATGGTTTTCGCCTGCTGATTGGCGATGATGTCGGAGAAGTGCTGCGTCATGCAGCAGTGATAGTGCCAGCCTTTATGATTGGTATTCCGCTATTTTTTTGGCTTGGTTCGCGCGTTTTAAATAAGCTCAAAGGTTTACATATCGCAAGCTGGAATGCCATTAGCTTGGGCTATTTAACCTCTTGTATAGCCATGCTTTGGTTAATGGGCACTTATAGCTAATAATTGGCTGATGTTAGCGCTTTAACATGGTTATCTTTTAAAACTTTGTCTTTATGGCATTCATCGATTTCTACTTTTTAATAAGTCGCGCTTTATGATGCGACTGGACACTTGCTAGTATGGCTACTTCCTCTAAGAAAATCACCGATATCATTTTCCCAAAAGACCTTCCAAACAGTTTGTTTATTTTGCTGATTATCGCCTGTTTGCTCTTAGGCTTATCCTACCTGCGCCATGGTACCGGACTGCAAGGCTGGCTACATGTCTTTGAAAATTGGCTGCTTATGTTGCTCATTATCCCGACCGCCACCGCTACCGTAGCCTTACCGTTCAAATATCGCGACCCGTCGCTCGAGCTCAAGCAAATGTATTATCTGGGGATGTTTGTCGCTTTCTTATTTACCTTAGCGAAATTACGCTATTGGCGTTAATAGCGATTTAGCTCGTTCATAAGCTTGATAAGTAGTATTAAAGAGCATTTATGCAAAAGACTTACGCGTCAGGCCTTGAATTGTCGGCGCAAAGCGTCCATTGTATAAGTAAGATAGTTTTGCCCGAATATCTGTAAAACTAAGATTTTATAAACGAAGTCAGCGCCTTTTTACAGACATAAAGCGGGATAATAAGGAAAAAATAGATGCCATACGATATTGATAATGAAATAGAAGTAGATAACGATAGTCGCGATCAATTCGCTGGATTTGCTAAAGAAACCACGCTTGAGTTGGTTGAAGCAGCGGATGGCAAATTGCTGCTACGTGATGCCGAGGAAGAAGAAGCGCCGCTGATGACCATCGATTTTTCTGATAAGCTGAAAGAAATATTAGGCAGCGATACCCAAGCGATTGGTCAGCATATGATTCATGCTGCGATTCAGGTCATTATGCAAAAACAGATGAGCCAGTGGCATGCCCATGTCTATGACAAAGAACCCACTCACTATAGCTAAAGCTAATCAGGCTGATAGCCTCTAAATTTATAGCTTATAAATCTGTAAGAACGAAATATAATAGCTGGTTAAAATAGTGTATGGTTGAAATGGTTGTTGGGTCAAAAACTGGCAATAAAAAAGGGTTTATCATTTGATAAACCCTTTTTTTGTTCAAATAATTTAATAATAAACTATTTGATTTTTGCTTCTTTAAAGATTACGTGCTGGCGTACTTTTGGATCAAACTTTTTGATTTCCATTTTGCCAGGCATAGTGCGCTTGTTTTTGGTAGTGGTGTAGTAATACCCAGTACCAGCAGTTGATACTAATTTAATTTTATCTCTCATGATAGCTTTCCTGTAAATGAGGGGTCTTCAAACGATAGGTACGAATACAAAAAGTTCAGTTGCTACAAAGAAAGTAGCTAAAAAGCAGCTTGGAAGGTGAAAATTATCGACCGCTCAAGCTGCTTCTCTTAACTTATACTTTTTGACCTTGTGCGCGTAGATCCGCTAACACTTTGTCGATACCAAGTTTGTCAATGATGCGCATACCTTTGGTAGACACACGTAGACGTACAAAACGATTTTCAGACTCTACCCAAAAACGATGGTTATGAAGGTTTGGTAGAAAGCGACGACGGGTTTTGTTGTTTGCGTGCGAAACATTATTACCCACCATAGGGCGCTTTCCAGTCACTTGGCAAACTCTAGACATGGCGAACTCCTAATCTATGAGGTATGAGGGATTCTCATACCAGTCTGGGCAAGTTGCACGTTTTTGCGGCATGGACACAGCAAGCGGCAGCTTTGCACCAAACAAAACTATTATGAAGGTTGAGCTGATATTACTGTCATCTAAAGGCAAATAACAGGCAAACCAATTCAGAAAATTTTAAAGCCGACATTTATACCATAAAACTAATGAATACTCAAATATTTTTATAATAATAGCTGCTTTAAACGATAGCTATTATACCCTGAATTGCACACGCTATGTGATTGATTATTTAATAGTAAAGATGCATTTTTTAGTTGTAAGTTATAACAAAAGTCAGTAAAGTTGCGGTTATATATTTAATACAATCTGTTAATACAACTGCTCTTATTGTAAGTGTGTGTATCTTTACTTAAATAGATGATTGCCATCACGGAGTTTTAAAATGTCCTATAGCTCATTACCACTGACTTCCAAGTTATTTCAGCTCACTTCTTTAACCTGTGCATTAGCATTGGCAGGTTGTGGTGGCGGGGATGGCACAGATGTCATTGCTCCTACACCTGATTTAGGAGTGCAGCCCGGTACTGGTGGTAATAACGGTGGTGGCAACAATAATGGCGGTGGCGAGCAAACACCAGAGATTGAGCCTGACTTCTTTATCCAAAAACTGAGCACAGCGCCTACTATTATTGAGTTGTCTGATGATCAAGCAGCTTTTAGTGTTACAGTTAAAGCTGTTGAAAAAGTATCTGGTGGAGCGATGGTTGGTAAAGCCGTGACTCTAAAAGTAGTGGACTCTGAAAATAACGGTATCACTATTGAAGGTCAGAGCACCCAAACTACGGACGATGACGGGAATGCGGTATATGCATTAAAGCTCAATCCGCAAGCAGTTGCTGATAAAGATGAGCTGATAGCCAATGGTTTTACTCTAGTGGCGACTGCTAACAAAGCAGATGGCACTGCAGTCGCACCGCAGGAATTAAAGGTTTCTGTCAGTAAAAAAGGCAGTGGTGATGGCACACAAGTTACGGAAAGCAAGCTTGATATTACCTCTTCATTGAAAACAAGCTCAGTCTCTAATAACGCTCTAAACCCTTATGGTGACAGCGCTCAATTGACCGTCATTGCTAAGAACAGCAAGGGTGCCCGCGTTCAGGATGTTAAAGTTGGGCTGGGTATTGATAATATAAAAGGCATCTCTATCGTAGGTGGCAGTAGTAAAGTCACAAATGCGGATGGTATTGCAACTTTTAGCATTAAAATAGATGAAAATCTTTCGAAAGCTGAGCGTGATGCACTGTTGAAAGGTGAAGGTGTTGCATATGCAATCAGTATCCAAGAGCAGAATGGCGCCACCAAGCAAGAAACAGATACTTTAACTGTAGCCCTGCCTGTCTCTGATTATGTCTTAGATGTGAAAGGTAGGGACGTAGTGCTTAATGCCTATGGAGATGAGAAGCCGCTAACTATCACAGCAACGGCTAAAAACTCTAAAGTGCCAACCGTTATTAATGGGGCAAAAGGCACAATCAAGCTTAACAATGCAGTTACTGGTGTTAAGCTTAGTACAGAGAGTTTTACATTTGATGCAACAGGAAGTGCAGTTGTTAGTTTAATTGTAGCGCCTACGCTTACTGCAGCTCAGCGCAAAGAAATTGTAGAAAAAGGCGTCAGCTATACGGTGGTTTTATCAGAGCCAAACCGTGCAGTCACGATGGATACATATGGCAACGAAGCGTATATCCCTGAATCTCAGTATCAAATAAAGTTTGCGACGAAAAATAAAAGTAGAATCTCTAGTTTCGGTAGTGAAGCTATTATCAGTTTCCGTGTCAATGATAAAGATGGCGGAGCAATTGCCAATCAAAAAGTCACTGCCAGCTTGCCTCAGGATCTAATTAAAACTGGACTCTTAAACTTAGATAGTGCTGCTACTCAAGTAACTGATGGTAAAGGCATGGTGAATTACAGTGTGAGTGTGCCAGCAAGTTTGACAGCCGCTCAAAGAACAAAGTTAGAGAGTATCGGTGGCTTTGTTTTAACCGCTAAAGTTACTGAAGCTTCAGGAGCTAGTAGTAGTATCAATAGTGAACGTATCAAAGTAACTGCTGAAAGTGAAACGATTCTAAATGTAAAAAACATTCCTAGCGCTGTAAACATCCTAAAAAATCAATTCCAAATTCAAGTTGCAGGTAAGCGCCCGGATGGTAGTGCTGCAGCTGGCAAAGAAGTTAAGTTGGCTATTAGTAATGTCACAGGCGTGAGTATTCAAGGCAGCCAGCAAACGACAGATGCATCAGGCAACGCAGTATTTACCGTCAACTTAAGCCAAGATTTGACAGAAAAGCAACGTCAAGATTTGGTGAAGTCTGGTATTCCTTATACCGTGACTTTGACTGATGAAGATGGCGTGGCTACGAATAAGTATAAGGCACCAGTTATCATTCCAGTGGCTGAATATAAGCTAAACTTTGGCAGCAGTAGTACTGATAAGCTGTTGAGTACAGGCGGTGTAACCACTTTAAGTTTCCGCGTTAATGATAAAAATGGCGGCGTAATAGCCAACCAAACTGTAACAGCAAGCTTACCAAGTAGTTTGACTCAAAAAGGGCTGATAACGCTTGAAAGTGCAGCAAACCAAGCAACTGATGCTCAAGGTAATGTCAGTTATACGGTTCGTATTCCTGCAGGGCTATCTCCTACACAAAGAGCAGAACTTGAAAAAGCAGGTGGGTTCGTCCTAAATGCCCGTTTGGTAGAAGCCTCAGGTGCAAGTATCAATACAAGCAGTAATCGTATTCCTGTGACTGCAGACCCTAGTAGAAGTCAAACCATCCTGACTGCAAAAACCACTCCTAGCATCGTAAACGTTTTAAAAGACCAGTTTACGATTCAAGTATCTGCTAAGCGTCCGAATGGTAGTGCTGCTACAGGTAAGCCTGTGAAGCTTGCAATTAACAATGTCAAAGGCATTAGTATCGAAGGTGGTGAACAAGTCACTAACAGTGCTGGTAATGCTGTGTTCACCGTAAATATAGACCAAGCATTGACTCTAGAACAACGTAAGGCATTTGAAAAAACAGGTATTGCCTATACTGTTGCATTGACTGATGAAGATGGGGTTGCCACTGAAAATTATAGTATTAAAGCATCTGTGCCTAGTGCTGCATACAAAATCAATTTTGGTAGCAGCAGCAATGCAGAGCTCTCAAGCTCAGGTGGCAGTACTGTCATTAGTTTCCGAGTTAATGATAAAGACGGTGGCGTTATAGCCAATCAGAAAGTCTCGGTAAGCCTGCCAAAAGCTTTAGTGGATGCAGGATTGTTGACCTTAGATACTGCTGCTAATCAGACAACAAATGATAAAGGTATCGTGAACTATACCGTTCGTATTCCGACTGGGCTATCACCTACACAGAAATCAGCATTAGAAAAAGCCAGTGGATTTATCTTGAGTGCTAAGCTGACTGAGGCATCAGGAGCTACTACTAGTGCTAATAGTACGCCTATTAACGTCAGTAATAAAATACAGAAAAGCTTAACGGTCTTAACATCAGAGACCAATCCTAAAGTCGTTAATATTTTAAAAGACCAGTTCACGATTCAAGTATCAGGTAAACGCAAAGATGGTAGTGCAGCAGCTGATAAAGTCGTCAAGCTAAAGCTTACTCAGATGACGGGTATTACTGTTAAAGACGATGAGAAAAAGACTGATTCATCAGGTAATGTGACATTTATCGTAGATATAAGCCCAGATTTAACCCAAGCCCAACGTGAAGCACTAGTAAAGTCAGGCGTTACTTATACTGCAACCTTAACTGACAATGATGGTGTCACTGCCAGTAATTATAATGCCTCTGTGGTTATCCCTGCTGCACAGTATCAAATTAATTTTGGTAGCAGTGATAAAGTTCAATTATCAAGTTCAGGTGGTAGTGCAGTCATTAGCTTCCGTGTGAATGATAAAAATGGCGGGGTTATTGCTAACCAAAGCGTCACAGCAATGCTACCGAAAGCTCTAATTGATTCTGGCTTACTGACTCTAGATAGTACTGCGACCCAAACGACCAATGCTCAAGGCGTAGTCAGTTATAAAGTTAGTGTTCCTGCAGGTTTGGCTAAATCACAGAAAGATAAGCTAGAGGCACAAAAGGGTTTTGTGTTAACTGCCAAAGCTGTTGAAGCCTCAGGTGCAAGTAGTAGTATCAGTAGTTCAGCTATAAAAATCAGTTCAGAGTTAGCCAAAAGTGATATTAAACTTACTTCGATTAGCTCTCCTAAAGTGGTGACTGTCACAGACAAGCAGTTTACTATTCAAGTATTTGCTAAACGTCCTAATGGTAATGTTGCAGTAGGGCAAAAAGTTAAGCTTGAGATCAGTGATGTCGCAGGCGTCAGTATCCAAGGAAATGAGCAAACAACCAATGAAGCTGGCAATGCAGTATTTACTGTTAACCTTAGTCAAGATTTAACACCAGTACAACGTACAGCACTAATTACATCAGGTATTAAATACAATGTTACTTTAACGGATGATGATGGCACAGTCGCTAAAATTACAGATGCAGTTGTCAAAGTGGTACAGCCAGCAACGAGTTTAGAGTTTGCTTCTATTCTTACGCCTTCAATTAGTGAGCTTGGCGGTAGCGGTACTATAAGTATCAAGCTATTGGATAAAGGTAAGCAAACGCCAGTTAAAGGACAGACAGTTGCTATCCAGTTAGGTAAAGCTGCACTCGATTACGGTGTTACTGTCAATGCACAGTCAGCAACTACTGACTTTAGTGGTGAGACGACGTTTATAGTTACTATCCCAGAAGGGCTGACAGCAAAAGAGCGTACCGAGCTTAAATCTACTGGTATTAATTACCAGCTGTCGTATGTCGAAAAAGGCGAAACTTATACTTCTGCTATAACCAAAGTAGATATCTTAACCCCAGTGGTTGATTTGACAGTACTAAATCCACCAAATCTTATCAATAATCGTCCTTTCTATACATTGAATGGCGAAGGCGATACGGTTGTGGTTAATGCAGCACTGAGTACTCGAAACACCAACATTAGTATCGGTGGGCAGCCTATCCAGTTAGAATTTGCAAATAAAGAACTGGCGGCATTATTGAACGTGAACGGTAAATTAGGCTCAGCTAGCAGTATTGTAAGTACCAACGCTACAGGCACAGCAGGTTTCACCGTTACTGTACCGAGTAACTTAACCCCAGAGCAAAAATCTGCTCTAAAAAACCAAAAGCTAACAGCTACTTTGACTGAGACATTGACAGGTAAGAAACAAGAAATCCAGTTCAATATACAGTCGACTAAAGCCGCGATTGACTTGATAGCTATCACACCGAAAAAACTGAATCTAAACGGTGGTGAGACTCAAGTTGAGGTGATAGCCAAAGACAGTAAAGACAATGTCATTGCAGGCAAGACAGTTTACTTAGCACTCCCCGCTGCCATTGCGGCTCAAGGGGTTAGCTTAGTCACTAGTGGCACGCAAACTACCAATGAGTCGGGGAGAGCTAGCTTTACACTTGCTGTGCCATCTGGTCTAACTGATGAGCAGAAAAAACTCATCGGCAGCAACTTTAAAGTTGTATTTTCAGCAACCGATGAGAATAATAATATTGCCACGAAAACCAGCATCGTCGAGACGATGGCCCCAGATGCAAGTGGTACGCAAGAAAATATAACGATTGGCGCTAATAAAGTCGTTAATACGAAGGGCGATACATTTAAAGTATTTGTGCGTGTAGAGAATAAAAAGGGAAGTATTGCCAATCGTGAAGTGCGTTTGAATGTTGATAACCCTATCAAAACTGGCGTGACGGTTAGTAGTAATAACGCTATGACCAATGGTGATGGTTTAGCAACCTTTGACCTAACACTTACAGACGGTGCTAACGTCAACCAAGCCATCTTAGAAGCAGGTATCAAGCTGACAGCTACCACGACAACTGCAGAGGGTGTCGAGCTACCACAGACCTATATCGTTGCAGTAGATACTGCTACGATTGATAGCTATCAGCTCATAGCCTCCTCTGATAAGTCTACGTTGAATACTGGTGGTGATCAGACCAATGCTACCTTCCGTGTGACCGACAGCAAAGGCGGTATCTTGGCAGGAGTACCTGTACAGCTAAGTATTGAAAACTTAGAGGCCAGTGGTGCGGCGTTAACCACACCAAGTATGGTAACCACTGATGCTAATGGTCAGATCGATGTCGGCGTCATCTTAGCAGCCAACTCTATCAATTCGCGTCTAAATCATAGCGTAGTGATTAATGCTAAAATCGTTACACCACAATACGATGCAGATGGCAAAGTCAGCATGCAAGTGCGTGAAGAGAAGTCATTAAGCTTATCAGCTATCGGTACAGAGATTACTATTGCAGCTACAGAAGCCAATCTAAAAGATGGCGCTTCTACTACTATTACGACCACCTTGGTGGATGGTGCAGGGCGTGCTATTGCCAATGCTAGTATGGAGTTGGTCGACGCGAACGGTGATGTTATTGCTACTAGCGCTAATGCGACTACCGATACAGATGGTAATGCCAGTTTTAATGTCCGTGAAAGTGATTTATTCTTCGATAATAATGGTAACTTACGTGTATTTGCTCGCGCTTTGGGTGAAAATAGCATCAATACTCAACGTAGTTTAAATAGTGTTGAGCTGGTTAAGATTTCTCAAGCGGGCATCAGCTTTATTAATATTGAAAACGTTTATAATGTCGATGAGCCACAATTAATTAACGTTCAAATTCGTGCTGATAGTGCAGAACAGGCAGCAACTCTTGTCGGTAAAGAAGTTGAAGTGCAAACGACTATTGGTAGCTTGATTCCTAACTATTTAGATAAGTTCACTGATAAGGTTATTGTAACTAAGCCTATTAAGGCAACTGATATTCAGGGCAATATCATTACCGTGAAAGTATGGTTAAAATCTAATCTTGCTGGTACCGCTGTATTGCAAGCAACAGTTCTCGGTGAAAATGTCAATGGTCAGCCTCGTTACCAAACGACAGTTGATACACGTTTCCGTGCTACAACACCTGCTAAAATGCTATTCCAAGCGGTGAAGTCTGTTATTACTCCAGGCAGTAGTACTGAAATTGTGGCCACGGTAAAAGATAAAAACGATGTCCCAGTCGAAGGTCAAACCGTGGTCTTTGGCCGTGCATCAGACTCGTCAGCAGGGCGCTTGTCTGCGGCAACTGCTATCACTGATAGTAAAGGTGAGGCGCGTGTGGTCTATAAAGCCAATGCCAGCTCTCCTATCGGTGGTGTGGTTATCAATGCACGCCTGCTCAATGATCCATCCAGTATTGGCACCAAAACTACTAATATTACGGTATCTGAGGATGCGGTATATACCACTTTAGCATTTGCCAATAAGTTATCTTCTGATGATATTTACTATACTGTTCGTGGTTCAATTTCTGTCATGGATGGTTCAGGTCGTGCTGTCCCGAATCAAGAAGTTTCAATTAAGTCTTATGCTACACAGTATGCTCAAGGTAGAGTCTGTTTGTTAGACAGCACTGTGACCTATCAAGCGGCTGATATCAAAGAAAAGGATGAGAATGGTCAGGATATTACTACGACACCTGAGCCTAAAGTATTCTCTGAAAAATCGCCTATTTTCTTGCAGTCTGGATGGATTACCACGGAAGATCTAAACTATAACTATACGTTAGATCAAGACGAAGATATTGACAAAAATGTTGATGCTAATGGTAATATTGTTATTGGTAATAAACAGCTAGATCCAATTAATCCAGTTGCAATTATTGGTGGTACTGTTTCAGAGGATGGTTATACGTTTATTACTGATGACGAAGGGCGAGCTGATTTTGAGATTCGTTACCCATTACGCTATTCAAATTGGGTAAAGGTGCGCTTTGATGCATCAACCTTCGTTAATGGTAGTGAAAATACACAGAGTATTAACTATCAACTGCCTAGTGAGGTAAATGATTTGTCAATAAGCGGAACCAGTTTAATCACGCCTTGGATAGATAATGCAAGCCCATTCGGTACGGGTGGAGCTACTTGTGTAAATAATATGAGTGTTAGTGTTGATGCTAACTCTACTAATGCTTATCCACGTGGTAATACAACAGTTAGACTATCGCCTTATCAGCCAAACTATTCTGTTTCAATCGATGGGGTTAATTCATTACCGAATTCAAGTAGCAACAATACGATTTATATTGTTGACTTCAATCAAGCATTTGATTTAGGTTCTGTGATTAATGTTCGTAACAATGGAATTGGATTTAATAAAGTAATTAAAGTTGAATAATGGTTTATAAACCTTATTCAGAAGATTAGCATTTTATAACCCCCAACCCCGCGTTGGGGGTTTTTGTATTCATAATCTCAATAACCAAATACAAGCAACTCAATCAGCAAAGTTTTGCAAAAGCGATTAGAATAGTCAGTTTCCTATGCTGCTATGCATATTCAAAATAAGCAGCATGTTTCATTTTTAATTGGGCGCACTATGTCAGACAATACCACGACTGCTACAGCAAGCATAAAGTCGAACAAAAATTCTCAAAACTCACCAGTTGCGGCTGCTATTGATACCGCGACGCTATTGATTAAATGCCGCGATCAAGCCGGTATCGTGCAGGCCGTATCTGAGTTTATACACCGTTATGGCGGCAATATTATCACCCTCGATCAGTATTCAACCGCGTATGAAGGCGGGCAGTACTTTATGCGTTTGGAGTTTGCATTAGCAGGCTTGAGCGAGATTATGGATAACTTTGAAGCCAGCTTTGGGCATACGGTGGCCAAGCGCCATAATATGGCGTGGCGCTTACATAATAATGCGATTAAAACCAAGGTTGGCATCTTAGTATCAAAGTTCGATCATGCCTTGTTAGATTTACTGTGGCGGCATCAGCGCGGCTTGCTCGATTGCGAGATTACCTGTGTCGTTAGTAATCATGAGGATTTGCGCCAAGCGGTAGAAAACTTTGGCATCACTTTCCATTATGTGCCAGTCACCAAGGATAACAAGGCTGAAGCGGAAGAGCAGATTCATATCTTGATGGCAGGCAATGACTTGCTGGTATTGGCGCGTTATATGCAGATATTATCGTCTGATTTTGTCAAGCGTTGGCCAATGCAAGTCATCAATATTCACCATTCATTTTTACCTGCGTTTGTCGGTGCTGATCCTTATCGTCAGGCTTATGAAAAAGGCGTCAAGCTTATCGGTGCGACCGCGCATTATGTGACAGCCGAGCTAGATCAAGGGCCTATCATTGAGCAAGACGTCCATCGTGTCACTCACCGTCAAGGAGTGGCCGAACTGCGTGCTATTGGCCGTGATATCGAGCGTAATGTCTTAGCGCGCGCAGTGAATTGGCATGTACAAAACCGCGTGATTGTGGCAGGTAATAAAACTGTGGTTTTTAATTAGCTTTTTTTAAGACGGTGTTAAACCAAAATAAGCGCGCAAAAAAAGGCCGCCAGTATTGGTATTTAATACTGGCGGCCTTTTTTTAATCACATTACCACTATTACAGCACTGGATTTACAACAGCATCTCTAATACGAACTTGCTACCGACAAAGCCAATTGCTAATAGGATAAAGGCATAAATGGTCATATTGGCAGCGCGTTTACCACGCCATCCTGCGCGCCAATTACCCAATAATAATGCGCCAAATAACAGCCAAGATAACACGCTAAAGACCGTTTTATGAGCAAGGTGCTGTGCCAATAAATCTTCTACATAAACAAAACCAATGCCTAGCGCGATACTGAGCAACACAAAGCCGACCAATAGCATATCGAACAATAAACTTTCCATGCTCTGCAAGGACGGCAGTTTATTGACCCAAAAGCGATGAATCGACTGGTGTTTGAGCTCGCGTATTTGTAAGCGCAAAAATAGCGCTTGCAGCGCTGCCATCAGCAGCACACAATAAGCAGCAAGTGATAGTAGGATATGCGTCTCTAACCCGACACTGATGTCCGTAATCGGACGATAAGGCGCGCGGCCGATATAACCAACTATCATCCCGGCTAAAGCGGTCGGCGCTGCTAAAATACCAAGACTGACAATAGGGCGGTATAAGCTAAAAATAACGTAGAAAAATAAGAAAAATAAACTGATCAGGCTAATGGTATTAAATAAGTTGAAATTTAGCCCATAAAGCGTGACCACATGTGGATAGAGTAGTGCGGCATGTGCGAGCATGCCGACAACCAATAAACCTAAGCTCACGCCCTTGTGGATAGGTTTATCGTGAATCAGCGCCCAGCCGATGTAGATGCTGACCAAAATATAAACCATGCCAGCCAGTAAAAATGCAAGTTGCAAGATAAAGAACCTCATCTCATGATGAGCGCACAAACGCCGCTCAATTGAATGCTAAAATGGTATTATCAGAATGATTAGAATAATTCTCCAATTTATCATAAAATGGCAAGCAATTGAGCGCCATCTTACGGATTGATTATAGCGCTTGTAGCACAGCAGCGCTTATTAGAAAAATGCCATTTGCAAAACGACTATAAGCTTTATGGCCTCTTAATGCTATAGTATTGATAATATGCTACTTTTTAATCGTCTGTAGCATAGCCAAATCATGTAAATCAGCAAGCAACGCTGAACCAAATTTGACGACGTATTGTTGTCATAGTGTTTTTACTAAGAATTGCTTTTATCAAAGATTGTTTTCACTAAGAATTATTTTAATTGAGAGTTATTTATGTTTGATACCTTAACCGAACGCTTATCATCGAGCCTGCGTAATATCGCCGGTACTGGGCAGTTGACCGAAGATAATATCAAAGACACGCTGCGCGAAGTGCGCATGGCGCTATTAGAAGCTGACGTTGCGCTACCGGTAACGCGTGATTTTGTCAAACGTGTCAAAGAGCAAGCGCTTGGCGCAGAAGTGCTCAAAGAGTTGGCGCCAGGACAAGCCTTTGTCAAAATTGTCCATGACGAGCTGACCGAAATGATGGGCAGTGCCAATCAGCAACTTGAGATGACGGGTAAACCGCCGGTTGTTTATCTGCTCGCTGGTTTGCAGGGGGCGGGTAAAACCACCACCGCTGGTAAATTGGCGAAGTTTTTACAAGAGCGACATAAGAAAAAGGTGATGTTGGTCTCTGCTGACGTCTACCGCCCAGCAGCTATTAAACAGCTTGAGCAAGTAGCAGGACAAGTCAATGCCAAGTTCGTCAATTCAACAGTTGATGAAAATCCGATTGATATCGCCCGTCGCGCTATCGAAGAAGCTAAAATCCAATATCAAGATATTTTGATTATTGATACGGCTGGTCGTCTGGCTATCGATGAGACCATGATGGCTGAAATCAAGGCGTTGACTGCGGCGGTCAATCCATCTGAAACCTTGTTTGTCGTCGATGCGATGACTGGGCAAGATGCCGCCAATACCGCCAAAGCCTTTAACGATGCGCTGCCATTGACGGGTGTTATCTTAACCAAGACCGACGGTGATGCGCGCGGCGGTGCAGCATTGTCTGTGCGCGCCATTACTGGTAAACCGATTAAGTTTTTAGGTCGCGGTGAAAAACTCGACGCCCTCGAGCTATTCCACCCTGAGCGTATCGCTCAGCGTATCCTTGGTATGGGTGACGTCTTAAGTTTGGTCGAAGAAGTCGAGCAAAAAATCGACCGTGATAAAGCGGAAAAAATGGCGAAAAAGATGCAAAAGGGCGGCGACTTCGACCTTGAGGATCTATTGACCCAGTTTCAGCAAATGAAAAGCATGGGCGGCATGGCAGGTTTTTTAGATAAAATGCCGGGTATGGGCGGCTCTGATATGCAAAAAGCCGTGCAAGACGCTAAGCCTGAAGAAAAAGTACGTGAAATGGAAGCCTTGATTAATTCAATGACGCCGTTTGAGCGTAAGAATCCCGATAAGATTAACCCAAGCCGCAAGCGCCGTATTGCCGCAGGTTCAGGACGTGAGATTCAAGACGTCAACCGTTTGCTCAAGCAGCACAAGCAAATGGCAAAAATGATGAAAATGATTTCTAAGCCTGAAGGTATCAGTAAAATGATGAAGTCGATGCAAGGCTTGATGGGCGGCGGTGCTGGTGGCGGCGGTCCGTTATTTGGCGGCGGTCAGCAAAGCGGTGCCAAAGATGTGAATCCCGCGCAGATGGCAAAGCAGATGGGACTGGATCCAAACAATATGCCGAGCACCGAAGAGATGCAAAAACAGATGCAAGAGCTACAAAACCAAGCGCCAAAGAAGTTTAAAACGCGCTTTTAAGCAATAACCGTTTGGATTAGCACAGTTGTTACGTCTTAATATCTTTACGTTTTCATGAAAACCCCAAGCTAACATCGCTGTGGGGTTTTTTATGTTTGGCGTATTTGCATAAATATTGATGGATGACATAGGAAAATTTAGAAATTAATAAAATTCTTTTATCCTAAATGCTATGATAGGCGCTGATTGATGAGCGCATGTTTTGTGGTATTAAGAAAATAAGCCGAGGTAATGATGTTTTTAGCAATGGATACCGTATTTGAGCAGTGTTCGATCGCGATTTTAGATGCCAATGGTCAGGTGCTATCGAGTCATACCGAACAAGGCAAACGTGAGCAAACTCAGCACATTTTGCCAATGATTGATGCGGCTCTATCTGAAGCTAAGCTTAATCTGGCGCAGATAAAAGCATTGATGTTCAACCGTGGCCCCGGTGCTTTTAGCGGTATAAGAATCAATACAGCGGTGGTGCAAGCCTTATCTGTCGCCCACGATATTCCTTGTGTCGGTGTTTCTAGCTTACAAGCCATTGCCCAGTGTGCGTATCAAAGGTATGGTTTGACACAAGTTTATAGCGCGCTTGATGCGCGTATGCAGCAAGTATATTTTGGGCAATATGCACTAATAGACCATATTATGCAGCCCGTCGTGCAAGAAAGTGGCGAAGATACCGAGCGCTTACTTGATTATGACAGCCAAACCGCTGCCAATCTGCCTGTCGTCGGTAATGGTGCGCCGCTATTAAAAGCGCATGACGAACAAATCTGTCACGAAGAGGTTTGGCCAGATGCGGTCGTGATTGGACAGTTGGGTATCGCTCAATTCATACAGACAGGCGGTAGCGATGCCGCTAATGCCTTACCAAAGTACTTGCGCAATCAAGCATGGAAAACGCTAAAAGAGCAAGGTAAGGCGTAGGGCTTACCTGATGATTCGTAAGCAATGTACTTTGTACTTCTACGTATAAACGATTATAAAAGCAACAACAATATAAAACAGCGGCTAGCGCTGTTTTTTTAGGGAAGCAACTGTGGATATACTGTTATTAATCCAAGCGCTCATTATGGGTATCGTTGAAGGTATCACGGAGTTTTTACCCATCTCTAGTACGGGGTATTTGATTTTATCAGCCGATTTGATGAGCTTTTGGACTAAGGAAAAAGTTGATTTATTTGTGGTGGTAGTCCAGCTTGGTGCTATCTTAGCGGTCATTTATGATTACTGGGGCAGGCTCTGGCAAGCGCTCATGGGGCTACTGACCGGTAAAGCGGAAGGTATGAGTAATCCAAGGCAGCTTGGTTTAAGCTTAATTGTGGCGACCATTCCGGTAATGATTGTAGGTTTTACCTTTGCAGACGAGATTAAGGCATATTTGTTTAACCCCATCGTGGTAGCGATTATGCTGATTGTCGGTGGCTTGCTGATATTTTATGTCGAAAATCGACCTAAAACGATTATTGCCCAAGAAGCAGAAGACGTCAGTCTAAAAACTGCGTTAATGATTGGTTTGATGCAGTGTTTGGCTTTGATACCCGGAACCTCACGCTCAGGGGCCACTATTATCGGCGCCCTCTGGCTTGGCGTGTCGCGTAAGGCGTCTGCGGAATTTTCTTTCTTTTTAGGCATACCTGTCATTGTTGGCGCAGCATTGTTGGATTTATTAAAGCACCATGACGTGTTGACCAGTAGCGAAGACTGGCTGGTATTGGGTATCGGCACCGTGGTGTCATTTGTCGTCGCTTTACTTTGTATCCGCTTATTGGTCGCTTGGGTTAGCCGTCGTGACTTTAAAATCTTTGCTTGGCTACGTATTGTTACGGGCGTATTAGTACTGATTGCCGCTTGGGGTTTTGGCTATCAGATGGCAGGCTAATTTTTAAAGATGTGGCGTTATCATTTTCAACTGGGTTAACGGTAACGTTTTAAACCATAAAACATTAAGAGGGAGGGCAATCATGAGCAGTTTGCAACAAACATCAAGCGACTTTATGCATTGCCAGCTTTTTTATGTCAATGAAGCCCAACAAGCGCAAATAGCCAGCCTGCAAGCGCTGGTAGTCAAACATCAATTGCCTATTATTCTAAACATTGAGTTATTTAGCGAAAAACTCAATCAAAAACGTCGTCAGCAATTAAGTCAGTATTCTATCCAGCCTATCTTAGTATTAGATGAAAAAAATAAACTGTCATGGTTAAGCGATGGGCTGAGCGTGGCGCCCGAATGGGATAAGCTACAGCGCCGAGTGGTGAGTGCTGGGCGTAAGTCTGAGTTACTGCTACAAGCGGCTAAAATTACCGCGGATAGCACGGTCATTGATGCGACGGCAGGCTTTGGGCATGACAGCCTGATATTAGCCAGTACTGGCGCTCAAGTCATTATGCTTGAACATCAGCCCTTGATAGCGCTGCTTTTGCTAGCTGAACAGCAGCGGATGAGTACGCTACCAAATTGGCAAAAGCTGATGTGCCGACTACAGATTATCAATACCGATGCGCTGAGTTATTTTGAAAGTATTGATTTTACAGATTCTAGTAATGGTTTGACCGCTAATAGCCATCAGACTATTGATGTGGTATATCTTGATCCTATGTTTCCAGAGGATAGCTATCAAGATAGCAAAACGGGTAAAGGCGCGAAAGTGGGCAAGCATATGCAAGCCTTGCACCAATTGGCACGTCCACCAACGCTAGAAGAAGAGTCACAATTGCTCCAAAGTGCACAAGCAATCGTCAGTCAAAATGCAAGCCAAGGCCGCGTCGTCGTTAAACGCCCGCAGCTCGCACCATTACTTGCGCATCAACAACCAAGCGAAAGCTGGCATAATGAAGCGATACGTTTTGATGGGTATTTCGTTTAAAAAACCTTTCGTTACCATGCATGGAGTCAGTTTAAACTTTTAGAGTTAGTGAATTTAGGAGCAAGGAATGTCGACACTAATTATTTGGGTAATGGGAGCGGCGCTATTACTGATAAATATTATGCTGCGTACGAGAATTTTAAGATTGGAAGCGCGCTTAAAAGAATTGAGTCGCCCTGAAGATTACTTGAGATTCTTGCGACAGCAAGCCGTACAAAAAGAAAAAGTTCCTGCCATTAAAGCCTTACGCAAGCAATATCCTGAGTTGTCGCTCATTGAAGCTAATAATTTGTGGCAACAAATCCAATAGCTCGCCAACCCTTTCGCTTCTATTCGCTTGACCTAGCAGCTTGCAAAAAAGTATATAAAATTTATATAGATGATAATAAAACGCCATGACATTTAATGACAAATTACAAGCCTACCTACAACTAACACGCTTTGATAAACCTGTAGGTATCGAGCTGTTACTCTGGCCAACGCTTTGGGGGGTAATGCTGGCGGCGATGGGTCAAGCGCAGCAGCAAGGCATGGTAGCAGGTATGCCAAATTTTAGAGTCTTTGTTATTTTTGCGCTCGGTGCGATTTTTATGCGCGCGGCTGGCTGTGCAATCAATGATTTTGCTGATCGCAAGGTCGACGGTTATGTCAGCCGCACCAAAGGCCGTCCATTAGCAGATGGACGCTTGTCTGGTAAGGAAGCCATTGCCGCGTTTTTAGTATTGGTATTGCTGAGTGCCAGTTTGCTATTCTTTTTGCCTATTGCCGTTTTTTACTGGTCGCTTGGCGCCGTTATATTGGCGTTTATTTATCCATTCATGAAGCGTTTTACCCATTTGCCGCAAGTGTTTTTAGCCGCCGCTTTTGGTTGGGCAATACCGATGGCCTATGTCGCTATACAAGGCGCGCCTGATATCTGGTGCTGGTTATTATTTATCGCTTATATGTGCTGGACAGTAGCGTATGATACCCAGTACGCGATGGCGGATCGTGAGGATGATTTAAAAATTGGCGTCAAATCAACGGCGATATTATTTGGCCGCTACGATTTGATTATTATCTCGCTGCTGCAAACCGTCTTTTTAGTTATTATGGGTGCGGTCATGTGGCATTACTTTGCGCCAACCAGTGTGGGCGTGTTACCAGTATTTGGCTTGGCGCTCGTGGCGATGATGTTTGCCAAGCAGAACAGCGCTTGTGCCAGTCGTCAAGCACTGGCCTGTTTTCAGGCGTTTTTGGCCAATATATGGGTAGGGCGTTACGTCTTTGCTCTTATCGCAATCGCGTGTTTATGGACAACTTTTAATGGATAACTTTAAGAAACTCTCAAAGTCAAAAGCTAGAAAGGTATCTGATGTTAAGGCGCCAGTTATCGATTATCAGGCAAAGCTAGCTGAACATGGCTTAACACGCGCACAAGTCATCGAAACTGAGCGTAAATTGGCGAAATTTGCCAATACCATGGATTCGCTCGTACGTATTCCCTTTACCAAACAAGGCATGGGGGCTGATGCGGCGCTGTCGACCATTCCGCTGGCGGGAGATTTGGCAGGACTGGCGTTGACCAGCTATGCTTTTATATTAGGTCGGCAGTTGGGCGTACCTGCGCATAAAATGACCCCAGCGGTTAGATTGGCGCTGATTGATATGGTGGTTGGTATTGTACCGGGTATAGGTACGGTGCTCGATATTTTTATTCGGCCCAGTCGTAAGACATTGAGCATCGTGCACGAGCATCTACACGATGAATATGGCATTACCGAAACCATGCATATGGATCGGCCGTTTTTGCATCAATCATTAGAAGATAGGCAGCAGAAAAGCCGCTTTGCGTTCTTTTGGCGTAATCCTATCGTTGCTTGGTTATATCTGCATATTCCTGACCTATTAGGATTAATCGTTATTGTGGTTATCGGTTGGGGCTTATGGGCGCTGATAAGCTGGCTGGTCAGTCTGTTTAGCAAGACCACTGGTTTTGGTTAAAGGTAAAGTAGATTAAAAAAGGCGGCAAATATGATAAGTATTTGCCGCCTTTTTTAGGGCTGAATTTATTATTTTTGACAGGTTCTAAGCCAAATTTTTATTTGAAAAACTATTCGGTGATGACTTCTGCTTCTACACTGATGGCCTCAAAGCTGGTTATTTTATTGTTTTGAATAAGATCAATGCTGCTACCACCGCCATGACTGACCAGCTGAATACTGCCATCGTTTGAGCGATAAGTAGGGTTATTGCCTTGGCCTTCTGGCGCACTCAAGGTCATTTTTGGTTTATTTGGCAAGGTGACGATAGCGTTAAGTACGCCTTTTTCTGAGGTTTCAAAGATGACAAATAACGTCTCACCGCTGGCACTGCGATAATTGACATCAGTGATTTGCGCGCCTTTGATGGCTTGTTCTGGATTGGGCATTATCGCAGCACTATTTGTTGAGGTATCCGCTGCGCTAAGCTCGTTTTCTGTTTCATTTAAGCTTGTATCTTGCTCTAAAGTGGCTGCCGAATCAGTAGCGCTTGGCTTTGTTTCTGCAACTTTAGGCGCATTAATATTAGAGCTTACTGGCGTCGTTTGGGTGGTTGCTTCAGCAGTTTCATTAACGGTTTCAGGTTCTGGCGTCTTTTGGCAAGCATTTAGCAGTGATAGGCTTAAGAACGCAATAGAAATTGCTTTAAAGGAGGGTTTTGATTTCACTAAGGTAAAAATATCGGTTTTCATAATAGATAGCTATCCATTTATCATCGTTATTTAAGTGTTTTAAACTTTAAGGCTAGTCTAGCATTATTCTTTAAGCCTGCTTCTATACTGTTATCAATACATGCCTTGGCTTTAAGAGCGTTTTCATAAATATTGATAAAAGTTAGCGTAACGTTAAATTGTTACTTTTTACGCTTTATGCAATCGCGCCCGATTGGATGACAGCCGCCCTAACATAACAACCGATAAAGGGGGAAAGCAACCGAGCATCATATCTGCTAATGCTTCAGCGCATATCGGGGCTAGCGCATAACCTTTTGCACCCATCGCAGAGAGCGTCCAAATGCGGCGACTTTGGGCAAGTCGTCCGACCAAGGGATGATAATCAATCGTTTGCGTACGCACACCGGCGCGCGCTTGCCATGCGCTGGTATCGTCTGGCAAGACATTGCTTAATTCAGGAATATCCTCAAGCAATTTGTCATAATTTTGCTGATTTTCTTCTTCGCGGATATCAATACTGGCGTCAGCATCTACAAAGCTGGCACCTAATAAAAACTGTGGCTCATTGTCGCGAATGTTATTTATCTCAGCATCGCCGCTTTGCCCGATAAAGGGCGCGCAATAACCACTATATTTGAGCGGTAGTTTAGGCAAACCCGCAACTTGCTCAGCAGTAGGTGTAAACCAAGATAATTGCCCGCGAATAGTACGGCACTCAACAATACGTTTGTCTAATTGATGGCTTTCATAGGCGGCGCAAATCACTATATTGTCAGCGCAGATAGTGACAGAACTTTGACCATCAATACCGCTTTCTTTCTCACCAATCACCGTCACTTTATTGGCAGCTTCTTTGATATCAGTAACGCTAAGCTGCTGATAATTGATATTTGAGTGCTTAAGGATGAGCGTTTTTAGCGCTTGTGGATTGACCAATCCAGATTTTGGTAAATATAAATTGTCCGTTAAGTCTTTAGTTTTTAAGCCGCTTAATTGCTGCGCCTCTTCAATCGTAACCGTGGTTGCCATTTCATTGGGATAATCGGCAATTTGCACAGTTCCGATATTGGTTTTGATTAGCAAGTCTAACGCGCCTGTTTGCTCAAGTATGAGCGGCGTTTGCTGCAGCGCTGCTTGCCGATTGAAATAACGGTACAACCTGCCGCTATAGAGATAGCCGATAGAGTGCAAGTGCTCATACACATGATGAATGGGTGTCATATTTGGTGCGAGGAGGGCGCGCGGATTGCCAGAGGCTCCAGCAAGCGGCGCGACTTTATCTACTATCGACACAGCCACACCGCGGTTGGCCAGCGTCCAAGCCGTAAGTAGTCCCGCAACGCCTGCACCAATAACCACTGTATGATTAGGAGTATGGTCATGAGGGTGTGGCAAAACGCAAATATTGTTATCGTCATTTAGTGCTAAAGAATCAGGTAAGAACTCAGTATTGTCCGCCATCGCTGCCGTTAACATCTCGCGCTTGCGCCCAAAACCTTTTACCTTTTTAATGCTAAAACCATGCGCTTGCAAGCCACGTTTGACAATACCAGCACAGCTATAAGTAGCGGCAGTGGTACCAGTACGAGATAAGCGCTGCATCTGGGTAAATATCGACTCCGCCCACAAGCTCTCATTACAAGAAGGCGCGAAACCATCTAAAAACCAAGCATCAACGTAAGGACGATTGATAGCAGTCTCAGTATTTAAAGTAGCTAAGCTCTCAAAACTAGCCAGACTTGCCAAACTATCGCCCGCATCGCCTAACCAAATATCAAGCGTGATATTATCGTCAATAAAGTTTAGTCGATGACAGCCCGCAATCAGCGGTGGGTAGTTGGCTAAAAGCTCTTTAATCAATTCGGCAAGTTCAGGGGCGCGCTGTGCCCATAAAGCGAGTATCTGCGTTAAGTCGTTAAGCGGAATGGGGTATTTTTCAGTGGTGATAAAGTGTAAGCGCGCGCTTGTTAACTGCGGCTGCTGAGCACGAAGCTCACGCCAAAGCTGCCATGTCGCTAAAAAATTCAAGCCCGTTCCAAAGCCCAATTCAGCAATCGTAAAGCATTGCTTATCAGCAAGGTTTGCTAGGCGCTCGGGTAATTGATTATGGGCTAAAAATACATGGCGAGATTCTGCTAAGCCATCAGCGTGCGAGAAATACACATCGCCAAACTCCCCTGATACTGGCACTTGATTGCCAGCATCATCGGTTTGCCATCCAATCTTAGCAGGGGTAATCACATCTGGCGGCGCGGGTTTCTTAGGGGGCTTGGTGGCTTTTTTATAAGTGGCAAGAGAGGTAGAGGTAGGCTTGGATATAGCCGGTTTAGACTCAGGTTTAGACACAAATTTGGACATAAAGCATCACATTTATAGAGGATTTACTACCAGCGGTCACGGCGGACAAACACCAACCACGAAATAAATATCCCAACCAATAAGCTCACTAACACCGTAAATGCGCCGTATAAAAACAATTGACCTTTGCTTTCATAAACCAAAACGTTTACTTGTGTTTGTAAGTCATTGACTTGACGCTGAAGCTGGGCATTACGGCTAAGCAATTCTTGATTGGCTTCAGAGAGCGCTTTAGTTGATGGTTGTAGCTGCGCGGCTAAAGTGTCGCTAATATTGGTCGCAGGCTGAGCACTAGTAGCTTGGTTCGCTGCTGTAGCAGAGACCGTATTTGAGGCAGTATTTGGTAACGCTAGTTGATTAACACTATTGGGCGCTAATACAGCATTTGGCGCAAGCGGAGCCGTTCTTGCCGCAGGATCAGCATTGGTCACAGTTGGTGCTGCTTGTGCTGATAAGCTAGCAAGTAATAACAAGCTCGCAACACTAAGATTAGCGACGCGGCCAAGAACGTGCTCACTGGTATGATTAGAAACAGAACCATTTAATAATAACTGCTGAATCACGATACTGTTACCTTATTTGCTGGCTTGTCTGCTGGTTTATCTGCAGCGCTGTCAGTAGGTTCAGGTAAGGTCTGAAGGAACGGCTTGATATCTACATGGCTATAGACGCCATCACGCAGATAAGGCTCAGCGCTCGCCCATGCTTGCGCAGCATCGAGGGAGTCAAAGTCAGCAATAATCAAGCTGCCTGACATCTCGCTTTTACCGTGTTCGATGGGCGTTGGACCTGCGATAATGAGTCGCTGCTCGCTTTGTAATACTTTCAGGCGGGCAACGTGTTCGGCGCGTGTTACCTGACGTTGGGCGCTGCTGCCAGCAACATCGTGGCCGATAATAGCAAATAAGGACATGGGACTTCCTCAAGTAAATAATATGTATAAAGCGCTAATAACCAGAATAAAAAATAATGATAATATGTCTCATTATACTTTTAAGTCTTTTATTATGATTGAAATAGCTTCTATTTAGTGGTTTTATCGGTTAATGCTGGATTGAGATGGTTTTTTAATACGGCAAATTGGGCAATCACAAATACCAACATAATTGGAATCCAGCCATAAGTTTTAAAGTTAATCCAAGCCTCATCAGACATCGTAAATGCCGTGATATAATGCAAAATACCCATAAAGGCAAAAAACAGTGCCCAAGCGACGGTGAGTTTTTTCCAGCCACTTAAGGTCAGTGAAAACACTTCTTTCATCGCCAGTTGCATCAGTGGCTTATTGATGATGGCACTGACCAATAGCGTAACGGCGAAGATACCGTTGATGATAGGCGACTTCCAGCGTAAGTAGATGTCGTCACGCAATAGCAGCGTGCCACCGCAAAAGACGATGGTTAATAATAAAACGACCCACTGCTGCTTATCAAATTTGCCTTTTTGACGCACAAAATGGATGGCATAAATAATAATAGTGGCCACGAGCAAGGCGCCTGCCGCCGCTAAAATGCCACTGTAACGCGCGGCAATAAAAAACGCGATCAACGGAATGAAGTCTAATAGGGCTTTCATAGCAAATAGGATGTCCAACAAAAAACGTATGGGGTAGTTTACACGTCTACTGCTGCAAAAAAAAGCAAGTAACAGGATAATCATCCGTTATGATCTGCCTTCATGCGTTATCTTCGCCGCATTTCCCCTTTTTTACTGATAATATAGTCAGTAGTGACAGCGTATTTGAATGCACAACACTTTCAACACCTTAAGGCCAGCTTTATGAAAATCGACTTACATTGCCACAGTACTTGCTCTGATGGTACCTATGCGCCGACCGAGGTAGTACAGCGCGCGCACAATGCTGGCATTCATGTACTGGCGCTGACCGATCATGATACCTTGATGGGTATCGACGAGGCGCGCGCAGCGGCTGAGGCCTGCGATATACAATTAATTAATGGGGTTGAGATTAGCTGCGAGCATACACTTAGCGGCGGTTATGGCAAAAATAAATCTACCAATAAAATTATCCATGTATTGGGACTGGACTTCACCGACTTTGATAAAATGCACGCGACGCTGCAGCAATTGCAAGATAGCCGTGCCACGCGCGGTCAACGTATCACTGCAAAGCTTAGCGAGCTATTAGATATTGATTATAATGAGCTATGGCAGGCGGTGCTCGATAAAGCAGGCGGCAATCCACAAGCGGTAGGGCGTGCGCATATTGGTCAAGTGTTGTTTGAGCGCGGTGCGGTAAAAACCGTGCAAAAAGCTTTTGATAAATATCTAGCGGATAATAAACCCGCCTACGTGGCGATTGAAGCATTAACCATGCAGCGCGGCATCGAGCTGATTCACGCTTGCGGCGGCAAGGCGGTACTCGCGCACCCAACCCGTTATCAGCTATCTGCCACCCGCGTACGTAAACTGATCGAAGAATTTGCCGGGCTTGGCGGTGATGCTTGTGAGTTACCCTCAACTAGCGAACCGATTAGTACGCGTCGAATGGTCGATCGCAGTATCGCTGAACATCAGCTTGCTGCCTCTATCGGCAGTGATTTTCATGGTAGTAATATGCCGTGGCGACGTTTGGGCGACGTACCAAACCTTAATCCTGAACAGCAAGGTATTTGGCAGTCATTTGCGGCATTGGCTTAGTTAAAAGTATAAACCAAAACTATTATTTAAAATGATAAGTCGATCCTGTGACTCGGCATTGTAAATTGACCATATAATTGAAAATCATTATTAAAAATCATTACTAAAAAAACATAGGCCAAAATGAGGTGTCAGATATTGACGCATAAATCACTTAAACAGATTGATAATTAAAAGAAAAATTGCCACACTAAATGCGTCAGTTTAGATCTAACATAAATCATCCTTTTTACTTTCTTATTTGGTTTTAGCTCAATAACTTTCATTATCTGCGGTAGCCCATTATGGCTGTATCGATATCTCATCTAGGCTACAGAAAACTCTCGCGAGTGATTTTTGAGTGGCAAGCTGCTGATAGGGCATCGCTGCTGGCATTGTTTATTTTGCTGGAAGTGTCATCGCATTGGCTATGGTGTTTATTTGTCTGGTGGCGCCAAGATATCTATGGCTCCTACGTAAATATGGATGTGCTGTATCCCTTGTGGATAGGGCTCACCTTGATGGTCCTGTTTTTTTCTTGGATGGTTAGCCGCTTATCGCCGATTAGAAAAGACACGGATTCGTTATATAAGTGGCAAGCGATAATCGTCACGCTTTATAGCCTTTATATTGCCGTGGTCATTTTAGTCATGGGTCACAGTAGTTTGGTCGCGGGAGTATCACTCGTTGGCGGCGCGATGTTAGGTATGATGCTTATACGTCGCCGCTATGTCTGGAAAGCCTTTTTGGGTCATATTGTCCTGATTTTTCTCGTCACTTTGGTTCCCTATTTTGGCTTGACGATACCCAATCTACGTCAAATGACGATGAGCTCTTTTCCTTTAGATGGCTATAGCTATCTTACTTATAGCGAGATGACATCAATTGAAAATGCCATTTCTGCGTCGATTTTTAAAAATGGGATACTGAGTTGGGAGACCTTTAATCAACTGCGTTTGTCTTCAGCATTTTTTTGGCGCACCACCCATATTTATATGGCGCTGCCAAAGGCAATTTTTATCATTTATATGTTTCGCACGCTGCTATTGATATTGGATAACAGTAAAGCTGAGATTATGCAGTATGCCAATCAAGATGAATTGACCCAGTTAAAAAGCCGCCGTTATGGTTTGACGCAGATGCAGCAAGCGCTGCTCGCAATGGGAGATAAGCAAGATTTCAGTGTGATTTTATTGGATTTAGATTGGTTTAAAAATATCAATGACAATTATGGTCACGACGTTGGCGACCAAGTGCTGTCTGAGGTTGCTCAAACCCTATTAAACTCTTTATCAGAAGAGAGCATTGTCAGTCGCTATGGCGGCGAAGAGTTTTTGATTGTGCTACCCGATACCCAGCATGATAGTGCCATGACCATTGCGAAGCAGCTGCGCCAAGATATTGCGCAACATGTCATCAAGAGCGATGATGGAACGGATTTTAATATCACTGCCAGTATAGGGGTTTATACCCTGACCCATGAGGAGCGCGCCTGTATTCAAAGTGAATATAGGGCTTTGGCATTAGAAGAAAGTACGCAGCCGCTGGCGGAAACGCAGAAATCTCGTAGGCAAGAGGCCGATATTAATAAAGCCCGTACCGACAAAGCTAGCACCAACAAAGCCAGTACGCAAAAAGAAAGCTCGCAAAAAGAAAGCTCGCAAAAAGAAAGCTCGCAAAAAACCCGCGCCCAAAAAAGAATCTCTCATAGAAGAAAACGCGCTGCCACAGAAATATTAAAGGCGCAGCTGCCGAGCGATATTTGTCAGCGCTTAATCTGCATTGCTGATAAAGCCTTATATGAGGCAAAAGATCGTGGTCGCAATCAAGTGGTCAGCGCCAATGCTGTGTTAGCGGCAGAAAAAGATAAGATTGCCGTCCTTTATGCGACTAGCTAATCGTTAACTAACGCCAGATGAAGTGTTTAAATTTTGCACTAAGCTTGAAAGTACACTGGTCGCAAAGCTACCCGTCGTTAAGGTAAAGCTCAGCACCAATATAGGCTCATTATCTATGTCCTGCCATTCCCAACTTAATTCTTCAATCGGTAATCTTAGCGCGCGTCGTTGTGCTTTGATATCACGCTTCTCTAGGCCTGTAGCTAGCTGATGTAATAATGGGTCGTTTTGCACAATCTCATTTTCGATAGCGGCTGCTACGCCACTGACTTTATCATTACCCACGCCCCATAACACGGCGGTCGGATGAATATCGCCGCTGGCAAGCCGCGCTTGCAAAGTCTCGTCAATTGCTTCGCTGGCAAATATCGAGCCTGACCCGTCCAAATTAAACACTTCGCCTGCAAGCCCTGTATTCCAACTACCATCGCGTACTCGCGCTGCCAATATTTCATTAAATATCAAGCTACGCGCAGCAGACAGCTCCATGCTGTTTTGCTCGCGCGGCGCTTGTTTACGTTTGCTCTTTTTGGGCTGCGGACGACTTTCTGGCGCTGGACGGGCAAATAATGCCAATGCTTCTCTGACATTATTGCCATTACGACCAAAGCGCTGCGGGCCAAAATAATTGGGCACGCCCGTTGTGCTGATATTGGCTAAATGCTGCTCAACAGCACTTTTGTCACTTTTCTTAGCCGATAAATCCTGCTCGGACGCTGTAGCTTCTAAGTCCGCAAACTGGATATCTCGTAAAGTAATGATAAATTGATTGGCTCTATGCGTACCGCGATTGAGTTTTTTATTGTGCCACTGCTGTGCAAGGATAGTAAGCGATTCATTGGCGCCGATATCGACGGGCGCAAATTCAGACTCTGGTAATTGCTTTTTTGGTAGGCGCAGGCTAAACCACTGTGTCGTCAGCGCATGACGGTCTTTTAGCCCCGAGTAACCGACATCACGCAGTGGAATCTCTGCCCATTCGGATAGTAGTTTAGCCAGATAGGCGGTATTCATACCGAGCTTTTCGATATGCAGCCATAAATGCTCACCTTCGCCCGTAAAGTCGAGCGGCAATATCTCATTGACCACAAAATCTGTGGCATAGGCTTTATAGGTCGCTTGCCTTAAAGGCTGCTGCGTCGGCTGTGGCAATTTGGCCGTATCAGTGGCGGCGGTAATATCGATAGTTGAGATATCAAAGGTTTTATCAGTCAAAGGTTTGTTATTAGGAGAATCGTTATTAAATGAGTCGTTAGCAAAATCGTCTTGAGAAGTCATAAAAGGTATCTTTTGTATTGATAAAAAGTGGTAAGAGCAAAACGTTAAAGAGGGAGTAAAGGTAAGTTTACGTTTTGCAACGCAGTCAGTATATAAAAAAATGGCGTCTGGCAATGGGTCTTGCTAGTATCAAAATATCTGGCAAGACATCTGGTCTTTTAATCACGTATTTTTGGCATTAATATTTTATTTAAAACGCCAATAAAAAGTACATTTGCAGCAGGAAATAATAAATTTTAATAATAACCGTTAAGGATAACTCATGAGTAAAGCAACGATTCATACCGTCACCATTAGCAAAGCCGACATTCCAAATGGTGGCATGAAATCCTATAAACAGGATGACGATAGTATCATTTTAATCACCCGTGATGAGGACGAATTTAGTGCCTTCGATGGTAAATGTCCGCATGCTGGCGCAGATTTGGGTGAGGGGCTGCGCTGTGGTAATCGCGTCGTGTGTCCGTGGCATCACGGTACTTTTGACAGTCGCGACGGCACGCTATTGGAGCCTGTTGCGATGCGCGGCTTGACCCAATACGAGTTAAGCGATGAGGGCGATAGCATCGTCGTCAATACCGCCGCAAAGATAGATAAGCGCGTGGAAAATGACAAGCTGACGGACACCCATACCATTATCATTGGCGGCGGCGGCGCGGGATTTATGACTGCCAATCAGCTGCGTCATAGTGGCTATGGCGGCAAGATTACGATGATTAGTAAAGATGATAAAGCGCCTTATAATCGTCCTTTATTATCCAAGATGTTTTTGGCTGGCAAAATGAATGAGAAATATTTGATGCTTGGCGGCGCGGATTGGGCGAGTAACAATAGTATTGATTTGCGCTTAAACCAAACTGTCAGCGAAGTATTACCAAACGCGCGAACCATCGTCATAAAAGGCGAAGATGGTAAACGTGAAGAGCAAACGGCGGACTTCTTAGTGGTGGCGACAGGCGCTGAGCCAAAAGTGCCACCGTTTAAAGGCGCAGATGCCAAGGGAGTCTATACACTGCGTAGTATGGATGATGCCAAAGACATTAAAGAGGCCAGTGAAAACAAGCAGGTAGTTATCGTCGGTACCGGCTTTATCGGTATGGAAGTGGCGTCAGCATTAATGGAGGCGGGGAAGGTCGCTTCTATTACCATCGTTGGTCGTAGCCCTCGGGTAATGAGTAATATTGTCTCCGAAAGTATCAGTGATGCTCTGATTGATTTGCATAAAGAAAAAGGCGTGAACTTCGCCTTTGGTGCCAACGTTGCTGAGATAGCGCAAGATAATGGCACAGTGAGCGGGGTTATCTTAGATGACGGCAACAAAATTGACGCCGACATGGTCATATTGGGTACAGGTGTAGCACCGCGTACCGAAATAATAGACGAGGTCAACGATCCTGATGGTGTGCAAGTTAACGACTATTTAGAGCTGCGCGACGGCGTTTATGCGCTGGGTGATATTGCCAAAGCCACCAATCAGATGGGGCGTATGCGTATCGAACATTGGCGCGTGGCCCTGCAACACGGTATCGTTGCGGCCGCCGCTATTTTAAATGAAGACAATGTCAACTCTTCAGCCGAGCGTATTCCATTTTTTTGGACTGCACAGTATGGCAATAGCCTACGCTATAGCGGTCATGCCGCAACGCCTGACCACGGCATTATATTCGGCACGCCGAGTAAGTTCGACTGTATTGAGTACTATTTTGATGACGAAGCAGAAAACACCCGTGCAAGTGCTGCTATCTCACTTGGCCGTGATAAAGAGTTGATTGCCTTCTCTGAGCTACTGCGCCGTGATCATGCGCCAACGCGCGCGCAAATCAATGCTGGGTTTGATATTATCGCGCAAGCCCATGCGTTATCGCGCTAGTAGTAAAAACGGATACGTATTATTATAAAGGCTGGCTTGGTTATCCGAGCCAGCCTTTTATACAATAAATTTTTATAAGACATGAATGGAAAAGGAAAGCCGATGCTATGAATAAAGAGCCATTAAATAAATCAACCGTATTTTTACGTCAAGCTGAAGCAAGTGATGTCGACGCACTCGAGCAATTGCTCAATCGCTGTTATCGACAAGCGGAAGGCTGGACCAATGAGGCAGATTTGGTGGGCGGTATTCGTACTACCAAAGATGAGCTATTGGCTGTCATTAATGACCCAAAGCATTACGTTTTTATTTATCCAAAAACCACAAAAAGTGAGCGTGATGGCAAAGAAACGGGCGAGCTATTGGGCTGTATCGCGGTCGACATAAAAGATGATGTCGCTACAAATCAGCGCGCGGGTAATCAAAAAGCTTATATCGGTATGTTTGCCGTCTTGCCTGAGCTGCAAGGGCTTGGCGTCGGTCATCAGATACTGCAGGCGGCTGAGACGTTTGCGCAGCGGCATTTACAAGCAAATACCCAAACGCCTGCACAAAACCCTGCGCGTTTAACGATGTCTATTCTCAGTCATCGACCAGAGCTCTTGGCGTATTATCAGCGCCGCGGTTATCGTTTAAATGGCAATAGCATGCCGTTTCCCGTCGACGGTAATAATGGCGAACCTAAGCGCCAAGATTTAGAATTATTAGAATTAGAAAAACTCGTAAGCTAATGATAAGTCAATCAGTTTTACTAAATCTGAAGCCATTCACCTCAGAGCAATTAACGTAAAAGCCATTAACCCCAAAAACTGCCAAAGGTCATAAATAAACCGACACTCAATAGGAGAAATGCCACGATAATTAAACGCTTAAACCAGTTAAAACCCAGCAAGCGAGTGGCATTATCATTGGACATCAAATAAGCAAACAAGCCGATTAGGCTGGCGACCAAGGTCATGATACCAAGACCAATCGGTAAGATAGAAAAATACATCTGCCACACAAGCATCTCGCAACGGTGATTATTAAACGCATCATAGCAGTATCGTGATTGTGCTGTCTGAATTATCTGCCTCTTACGTTTGAAAAACGCTATCAGCATAACAGGAGGTGAAGGTGGGAAAGTTTAAAAAATTGACGCTATTCCTCCTATTTATACTATTTTTTGTCACCTATTCTAAAGCACCTCCTGATAGTGTGATTGAGCAATTGATCGCAGCACAATATAAAGAGGGTAACAAGATAATGCAGGCTGCTAAAACGAATGCGAGCAATAATAAGAATGACAAAATGGCGCAAGATATAAGCAGTTTGATGGAGCGCATGATGCCAACGCTTGAGCGCGTCGAGAATATCGACTGTAACCGCGTCAAGGGTAACCGTACTTTTAGCTGTACCGCTGATATCACCCAAACGATTGCGGGAAATAGCCGAACTAATAAAACCATATTTAACGTTTATCATGCCAAGGGAGAATGGACGCTGAATAATTAATTGCTTTAATAATCTTTGATAAATGAAGATTTATATGAAAAACGCAAAATGCCTTAATGGCTAGTAATAAAAAAGCTACCTCGTTAAAGGTAGCCTTTTATGAATTTAGCCCAGTCAATAAAAACTAGCGCATGGTGACAAATTCTTCTGAGCCTGTCGGATGAATAGCAACCGTGTTATCAAAGTCAGCTTTCGTCGCGCCCATTTTTATCGCTACCGCAAAGCCCTGAATCATCTCATCGACACCGTAGCCAATACCATGTAAGCCAATGACTTTTTCTTCTTCACCCAAGCACACCAGTTTCATCACGCACTTTTGACGATGCTGGGTGACTGCGCTATACATAGAGGTAAATGTTGATTTATAGCATTTGATATTTTCTTTGCCATGCTGCTCAACGGCGTCGATTTCAGACAAGCCAATCGTACCGATAGCAGGGTGGGTAAAGATGACCGTCGGTATCAAGTCATAACTGAGATGCTCATTGGTTTTATTGTTAAATAAGCGCTCTGAAAGCCTGCGACCGGCAGCGATAGCCACTGGCGTCAAATCAATGCTGTTTTCGATAATATCACCGACCGCGTAAATGCCTTTGACATTGGTGTTTTGAAATTTATCGACTTTAATTTTGCCAAATTCAGTGGTCTCAACGCCGGTTACTTGCAAGTTGATATTGTCGGTTGAGGGCGCACGTCCAATCGCCCAAATCAAGCAATCTACCGTATCAAGGCTACCATCTGCGGTACATAACGTCAGGCTACCATCTTCATTTTTATGAATCTCAGTGAGTGTGGTATTGGTATGCAACTGGATACCGTCTTGCTCCATCTCTATCAGCAAGGTTTCAACGATAGTATGGTCAAATGAGCGCAGCGGCGAATGTTGACGCACATACTGATGCACCTCAGCACCAAGGCTATTGAGCACGCCAGCGATTTCGACAGCGATATAGCCAGCGCCAACGATGGCAACCCGTTTTGGCATTTCATTTAACGCAAAAAAGCCATCAGAATCGATGCCGTATTCTGCGCCTTTGATGTCGGGGAGAATCGGATGTCCGCCTGTTGCAATCAAAATATGATCGGCGGTAATGAGCTCGCCATTGACCTCGACAGTGTTAGTATCGACAAAGGTAGCAAAGCCTTTTATCACTTCAACGCCATTTTTCGCCAGATTATTATCATAAGAGCGATGAATGTTTTCGATATATTGTTGGCGGCTATGGACCAGTTTTTGGAAGTCAAAACCTTTGACCTCGACGTCAAAGCCATAATCGGGTGCATATTTTTCGATGGCTTCGGCCACTTGCGCGCCGTACCACATGACCTTTTTGGGTACGCAGCCTAAGTTGACGCAGGTGCCGCCCAATTGGTTGGCTTCGATAATGGCGCATTTTTTGCCATAGCTTGCAGCGCGGTTAATTGATGCTATACCGCCGCTACCGCCGCCAATGGAAATATAATCATAATGTTTGGTCATTGTAATGTCTCTTGATTTGGTTTTTATTAGGAAGGTTGTGAAATTGGTATTTATAGGGAATAGGGTAAATATTAGCCTTTTTAACCCTACAAAAAGTATGCTTGATGATACCATGAAGTGTGACTGGTTTTAATAAGGAAAACTCATGCATATCGTTATCTTAAGCCTGACTTTCGCGCTACCGGGTTGTAGCTCACTCAAAGAAAAACGCCAACGGATGGGCGGCTTGCATGCACGCTTTGGCAATACCCCAAGCGTTGCGGTCTGTGAGAGCGGCGAGCGTGATCGGCATGACGCCAGCGAATGGACGTTTGTGATCGTTGGGCTTTCTAAACGTGAGGTGGAGTCGCAATGCAGCCAAATCGAGGAAAAAATAGAACGGACAATAGATGCGCGGGTGATGGATGTTGAGAGGGAGTTTGTTTAGGAGGATATATTAAAGGATGCTTTCTGAACAGCGACTCTGATTAAAAGAATACAGTTGGATGCTTCAATTGAGAGTTAAGTAAATATTTTGACTCTAGAAAACGAACTATAGTTTATTTGTTGATAGACTTTTGTTTTTTGCTATGATAATCTCTTTCAGCAATTCAGAAACATTACTTACATTTCAGTTACATATTCAATTATATATTGCTATCAATCGGGGTCATGCAAGATATAAATTTACGGTAGTAAAGCTCTAAATTTATAACTTCATGATTTTAATTGAGCTATTTAATTTGACTGTATTTCTCAACTAGGACGTTTAATGAAAACTGTTAATAAAATAAAAAGTGCTTTAGTTTTGACTACTATTACAACTTTAGTAGGTTGTACCACTGTAGCTGATATGGCAGGGTACGATACTGCTACGTTAAATACTAATGCGGCTAAAAGTTACTCTCAAGTGGTTTCTAAAGCCAATGGTCAAGGCGCAGTAGATAATACTTCTGCCACTGCTATTCGAGTTAAAAATGTCTTCAATCGTATGAAGCCTTATGCCGTTCGTGCTAATACAACAGGTGTTCCTTTTGACTGGCAAGTTACAGTTATACGTTCACCTGAATTAAACGCTTGGGCAATGCCTGGCGGTAAAATGGCTTTTTACACCGGTATTGTAGAAAAGTTGAAGTTAACAGATGCAGAGATTGCTGCGATCATGGGACACGAAATGACCCATGCATTATCTGAGCACAGTAAAAAAGATGCTGGGCAAAAAATTCTGACCGGCTTAGCTCTTCAATTAGGCGGTGCTGCGATACAGGAAAAAACAGGACTAAATGCTGAGGCAATGAGTTTAATTAGTGACTACGGCCTTGATAAGCCGTTTTCTCGTAGTCAAGAATCACAAGCCGATGCTGGTGGTTTACGTTTGATGGCACAGGCAGGCTACAATCCAGAAGCTGCAATTGCAGTATGGCAAAAAATGGAGGCAGCCAATGGTCGTAGCAATGCGATAGTTACTTTGATGTCTACGCATCCAAACTCTGGGCAGCGTATCGCTAAAATTCAGGCCCTGTTACCTGAAGTTATGCCAGTCTATCAAGCGGCGGCTAAAGCACCTGCTAAGGCAACTACTGGAGTAACTACTAACGCCACTACTACTAGAACTATTAAACGTAAATAACTCAGTAAGTATTCAAAAAAGTAAATGTTACCACAAAAGGTAAGTCAAACGACTTATCTTTTTTTTGCAAAAGGATATGTACAAGTGGCTGATTTGATGGTTATCTTATGTCTTAAGGGCTAGGTGTGGCAAGCTGTACTCATTTGGCAATACGCCAAGCGTCGCGGTTTGTGAAAGTGGCAAGCGTGATCGGCATGATGCCAGCGAATGGACGTTTGTAATCGTTGGCCTGTCTAAACGTGAGGTTGAGTCGCAATGCAGCCAAATCGAGGAAAAAATAGAACGGACGGTAGATGCGCGGGTGATGAATGTTGAGAGGGAGTTTGTTTAATTGAAGGCGTCTTTGGTATTTCTTTGTAGTATCAATTAGTTTAGGGGCTGTAGTAGATAAGGGTTAAATATCACACCATTTTCTCAGCGTTTTAAGCTGATGAGCCATAGTTAAATCTAAACTCACACTCTTTTAAAAACAAATGGAAGTTCTTTTTATCGATCCCATTATATTTTCTGAGAGTTCGTTTAGACTGATTCCAAAAGCTCTCAATGCCATTGATATGATTATTTTTACCGCAAGTGAACTCTTTAGAGTGATTGACTCTGAAATGTTTAAACTCGCTCACATCCAATGCATTGTAACTTCGATAACTATCCGTATAAACAAAGCTATCAGGCTTGATTTTACGCTTAATAACAGGTATTAAAGTAGTCTGTTTGGTGTCTGCTACGACAATGGTATAAACCTTGCCATTTCGTTTTAGAATACCAAATACGGCTGTTTTACCAGCAGCTCCGCGACCTCTTTTGCCTTTGCGCACATCGCCAAAGTAACTTTCATCTAATTCAACTTCACCATCAAAGAGCTCATCAGCTTCTAATGAGAGGTGGTAATCTATCACAAGTCTTATTTTATGATAAAAAAGTGCAGCAGTGTTAGGCTGAATATTGAGCAAATCTGCGGCTGTTCTAGCAGTTACTTCAGCTGCGTAAAACTCTAAGAGCCTTCGCTGAACTTTTTTACTTAGCTTACAACGGGTTATCTTCATAAAAGTAGTCTAGCATAGTGCTTATCTACTACAGCCCCAAATTTAAAGATCTAATTTTTTGGCTTTTATTGTTTAAAGCTTTAAAGGAATAGCTTCAAAAAAATGGAATTATTATAAATGCTAACAAAGTTCCAGAAAATAATGACCCTCCAATCAATGGGAGTTTCCAGTCATCTGGAACCTCTGGAATCAAGGAAGGTGCAAAAGTATGTCCTAGTAATACGGATAAGCATACTACAAACACTGCTGTAACGAACGCACGTGAAGTCTGTAGCTGTTTTATTATTTCTGTTAGCCAGTCCATGAATTTTCTTTTGAGGTTTTTACTTTAGTTTACTTTAAAAAGTTTAATTTACAAATAGGTTTAAATTAAAAGTAGCGGAAAGCACTTTTAACTACAGTGAACAGATTTTAGAAAACGAAAAAAGGCCACTCCCTAAAGAGTAGCCTTTTCATCAATTATTACCTAAGTTCTATTAACTTACTTCTTTCATCTTCTGCTTAAGCATCGGCTTTAAGAACTCGCCAGTATACGAGCCTTTCACTTCTGCCACTTCTTCAGGCGTGCCTTCAGCGATAATCATGCCACCACCTTTACCACCTTCAGGACCAAGGTCAATCACCCAATCGGCCGTTTTGATGACGTCAAGATTGTGCTCTATGACCACGATAGTATTGCCTTTATCGCGTAGGGTGTGGAGGATATGCAGCAGCTTATCGATATCATGGAAGTGCAGACCAGTGGTTGGCTCATCCAAGATATACAGCGTCTGTCCGGTATCACGTTTGGCAAGCTCACGCGCCAGTTTGACGCGCTGCGCTTCACCGCCTGATAGCGTTGGCGCTGATTGACCCAAACGAATATAGCTAAGACCAACGTCCATCAGCGCTTGCAGGCGACGATGAATCGCTGGAATCGCTGAGAAGAATTCAGTCGCATCTTCAACTGTCATATCGAGCACATCGGCGATGTTTTTACCTTTATAGTGAATCTCTAGCGTCTCGCGGTTATAGCGTTTACCATGACAGGTATCGCAGGGCACATACATATCAGGTAAGAAATGCATCTCAACTTTGATAAGGCCATCGCCTTGACACATCTCACAGCGTCCGCCTTTGACGTTAAAGCTAAAGCGACCCGCTTTATAACCACGAGCGCGCGCTTCTTGCGTTTGCGCAAACATCTCACGCACTGGCGTAAAGACACCGGTATAAGTCGCAGGGTTTGAGCGCGGCGTTCGGCCAATCGGGCTTTGGTCGATATCGACCATTTTATCCAAATGCTCAAGACCGCTAATGCTGTCATGCTTATCAGCGATAAGCGTTGAAGCATTATTTAATTGAGTGGCAGCGATAGGCATTAAGGTGCGGTTAATCAAGGTCGATTTACCAGAACCAGAAACCCCCGTAATACAAGTCATAATGCCAATCGGCAAGCTCAAATCCACATTTTTTAAGTTGTTGCCTATTGCGCCTTTAAGCTCAATCGACATCGGTACTTGCTTTGGTTTGGCTTTACCTCTGGCTTCAACTTCGATGGTTTTGGCTTTATGACGAATACTTGGAATCTCAATTCGTTTCTCACCAGACATATACTGCCCTGTGAGCGAGCCTTTGGTTGCCATAATGTCATCGACCGACCCTTGGGCGATGATATGACCACCGTGAACGCCCGCGCCGACACCGATATCAATCACGTGATCCGCTTGGCGAATGGCATCTTCATCGTGCTCGACGACCAGCACGGTATTGCCCAAATCGCGTAAGCGCGTTAAGGTTTTTAATAAACGATCATTGTCGCGTTGATGCAAACCGATCGATGGCTCATCGAGCACATACATGACACCCATCAGACCAGCACCAATCTGGCTAGCAAGACGAATACGTTGTGCTTCACCGCCCGATAACGTTTCAGCAGAGCGGGCAAGGGTAAGATAATCAAGCCCGACACTGACAAGGAAGTTAAGACGTTCATTAATCTCTTTAAAGATTTTTTCGGCGACTTCACCTTTATGACCGCCAATCTTGAGCGTTTTATAATAGTCAGCAGCATCACCGATAGACAGCTTAACAATTTGGGCTATGGTTTGATCGTCAACGCGAACATTGCGTGAGATTTCATTCAGACGCGCGCCATCACAGACGTTACACGTGGTATCAGCGAGATATTTTGCCAATTCATCACGCACAAGGTTGCTTTGGGTTTTGGCATAACGGCGCTCTAAATACGGTAGTACGCCTTCAAACGGCACAGTTTTATTGGTTTTACGACCACGCTCATCGGTAAAGTTAAAGGTCAGCTTTTCTTTGCCAGAACCTTGCATGATGATATCTTGCTGCGCTTTTGGTAAGTCTTGCCATGGCGTATCCATATCAATTTTGAAATGATGGCAAACGGTCGATAGCAAACCAAAGTAATAGGCGTGCCGCTTATCCCAGCCATTAATCGCCCCTTGATTGAGCGATTTTTCATGATGAGTAATCAGCTTATCGCTTGAGAAATACTGACGTTTACCGAGACCATCGCAACTTGGGCAAGCACCATAAGGGTTGTTAAAACTGAACATCCGCGGCTCAAGCTCCGAGACGGCGCGATCACAAACAGGGCAAGAATGCTTGGCTGACATGACTTGGTTTTCGTCACCGCCTTCTTTTGGATTGCCATCCATAAAGTGCAGGGTTACCAGACCTTGACCCAAGCGTAGCGCCGTCTCGAGGCTTTCAGCGACGCGGTTGCCCAAATCATCACGGACTTTAAAGCGGTCAACGACGACTTCAATCGTATGCTTTTTCTTCTTATCGAGCGTTGGCAGCTCATCGGTATCATAAACATCACCGTCGACGCGCACACGCACAAAGCCTTGCCCAATTAATTGCTCAAGCAATACCGTATGCTCGCCTTTACGCTCTCGAATCACCGGTGCCAGTATCATAAGCTTGGTGTCAACAGGCAACGCCATGACTTGATCGACCATCTCGGTCACCGACTGTGCCACCATTGGCTCGCCATGCTCTGGACAATAAGGCGTACCGATACGCGCATAGAGCAGGCGCAAATAGTCATAAATCTCGGTAATCGTCCCAACGGTTGAACGAGGGTTATGGTTGGTAGATTTCTGCTCAATAGCAATCGCTGGCGACAAGCCCTCGATACTATCGACCTCAGGCTTTTCCATCTGTGAGAGGAATTGACGCGCATAAGCCGATAAGCTTTCAACGTAACGACGTTGCCCTTCGGCATAAAGCGTATCAAACGCCAGTGACGATTTGCCAGAGCCTGATAAGCCAGTGATTACCACGAATTTATCGCGTGGAATGTCTAAATCGATATTTTTTAGGTTGTGCGTACGTGCGCCGCGTATTGCAATATGGTCATGTGCCATCGTTGATAGGTTTCCTATTTGCTAATGGTATATAAAATCTAAGCGTCAAATATAGTCAATGAATGGGCTGTTAAAAGCATATTTGGTTGTTAAGTTGCTATGGCTTTATAAAAATCTGCCGTTATCACGAAATTTCCTTAATAAAACAACAGTTATAAAATAGATTTTCATACGCTAATTTTTTCATAAAGCGTCAGTGATGTAGGTTTATATAAGCGTAACGTTCAAACCTAACTTAAGTCTTAACCTTGAAATCATTAAAACAATCTAAATGAAATGTTTGTTAACTAACATAAGTGCTTTGTTATAGATTGAATTAAGCTTTGTTTTTCAGTCTTTTCAGCATAGTTTTCGAGAAAATGTCGGTTTTGAATATTGTTAGTTGTAAGCACGGCTTTTTTAAGTATTACTTGTTTATGTCATACCACTTTAGATTTTATTATTTTAAATATCGTATTTCTTAAAAGCTTGGCTGCTTTAAAAGCCATTATACTTACTATAAATCTGTATCATTAAAATCAGTCTAAAAGCTGCCGTACAGTCAAGGCAAGTATCTTGTCAACGTCTTACTTTATTGTCATGGCAGCGGCATTATTCAAGGTGTAATGAGTCATTAAATGCACTTGGTAACAAAATTATCGCCTCTATAAAAAGCGCAAGTAGAAGCCAACCGTGCGGCTGCAGCAGTAAGATAAAAGTTTCGGCAAGCAAACGGCGAATGACTTATACTAGTGGGCTTGATTTGTAGGCTAACGCCTTGATAAAGGCGTGATAATACCAGCAAGCCGCAGTGATAAACCAGCAATGATGAACCAGTGAGGCAAGTATGAATAGCGTAGAAAAACGGGCAATTCTCGGGGTCGGTGGTATCTTCGCCTTACGGATGATTGGCCTGTTTATGATTGTGCCCGTGTTTTCGGTGTATGGTGATAATTATGCGCACGCAACGCCGTTTCTGATTGGTTTGGCGGTCGGTATTTATGGGCTCGGGCAAGCGATTTTTCAGATACCGATGAGCCTTGCCGCGGATAAGTTTCCGCGTAAGCCGATTATCTTTTTGGGTCTGATATTATTTGCTATTGGCGGTATCATCGCTGCCAATGCCACTGATATCTACGAAGTCATTATCGGGCGGGCGCTGGCAGGCAGTGGCGCGGTATCGGCGGTATTGATGGCACTACTTGCTGATGTGACGCGTGAAGAGATGCGCACCAAAGCGATGGCGACCATGGGTTTGACCATTGCTACCTCTATTATGCTGGCCTTTGCCTTTGGGCCTTTATTGGTCGGCTCGCTTGGTATCTCAGGGCTGTTCTGGCTCACCGCTGGTTTCGCTGTTTTAGCGATGTTGCTATTATTGTTCGTACCGACGCCGCTACGGGTGCTTAAGCACAACCTCGATAACAAGTCGATTGGTCAGCAATTGGCAGATGTGCTAAAAATTGGCGATTTAAACCGTTTGCATATCGGTATTTTTGCCCTGCATTTAACCATGACGGCTATCTTCGTTATCTTACCGCATCAACTTAGTGAAGTACTTGGTTTATCGGTACGTCAGCAAGGTTTGGTTTATTTGCCGTTATTATTTATTGGTTTTGCCGTAGCGATACCTTTTATTATTATTGCTGAAAAGAAGCGCAAAATGCGCCAAGTATTTTTGGCAGCGATTGCGTTAATGACCGCGGCTCTGGCATTATTAGCACTTGGTAGTCAGGTCGGGGTTGGTATTATTCTAGGCTTGTTGCTGTACTTTATGGGCTTTAATTTACTCGAAGCGACCATTCCCTCATGGATATCGAAGCGTGCGCCCGTTGCCAATAAAGCAACGGCGATGGGGCTAAACTCATCAAGTCAGTTCTTTGGTGCTTTTGTTGGCGGGGCGATGGGCGGTTTATTATTAACCCAGCCGAATTTACTGGCGTGGGGCGTATTGGCTGTTATTATGGGCGCGGCATTGCTGCTGATTATTCCGATTGCTGATCCACCGTATTTATCAAGCACCACGGTGACCATTCCCAAAGATATCAATATCCAAGATTGGTCACGGCAAATGCTGGCGGTAGATGGCGTTGATGAGTTGGTCGTGATGGCAAAAGAGCAGGTCGCTTATTTAAAATTGGATAAAACGCAATTGACAGATTCTGCACGACAAGAGCTGTCGCATTTAGCGCAAAGCCCCCTAGATATTTAACAGAAAAATGGTTAAAGTGAAGTCATATTACTGCTAGTATTCATACTCTATATTAAATACTCGATTAAAGCTGATAAACAAATTATTTATAAGTAAAAGGACGATATTATGCGCGGAGTTAATAAAGTTATCATCATCGGTAACCTTGGAGCAGACCCCGAGGCTCGCCAATTCAGTAATGGCGGTAGCGTGACCAACATTTCGGTTGCCACCTCAGAGCAGTGGACTGACAAGCAAAGCGGTGAAAAAAGAGAAGCGACAGAATGGCATCGCATTTCATTGTTCAACCGTCTAGGCGAAATCGCAGCGCAATATTTGCGTAAAGGCAGTAAGGTTTATATCGAAGGTAGCTTGCGTACGCGTAAATACCAAGATCCTAACGGCCAAGACCGTTATATTACCGAGATTCGTGCTGAGCAAATGCAAATGCTCGATGGTGCGAGCGGCGGTAGTAATGATGGCGGCAGCTTTGGTGGCGCTCAAGGCTCGAACCAATATCAGAACCAAGGCGGCTATGGCAATCAGGGTGGCGGTTTTGCTGGTCAGAACCAAAACCAAGGTGGCCAAAATAACTTTGGCCAACAGGGGAATAACCAACAAGGCGGTTATAACCAAGGCGGCGCTCAGGGTAGCAACCAACACAGCTTTAATAATCAAAATGCGCCTGCACAGCAGAACCAATTTAATAAACCTGCCCAAACAAAGCCGACGGCAATGCCTGACGGTCCGGTAGATGATGATATTCCGTTCTAGGATGCACCTTAGACCATAGTGTTGATTAAATCAGAGAAAAGAGCCTACATTTAGAGGCTCTTTTTTTTATATGATAAATTCTATTTAATATAAAAGTTTATTTTTTTGGAAATAGTTATTTGCTTACTGGCATTTATTATTAAATATCAATCAATACTTGTGGCGGTTTATATTTTTGTTTATATTACTGCTACTTACGATTTTTATTACGCATAAGTTTTTAGTAAAAATCCAACTCGGTTATAGCCTTAATATAAAAGTGGAGTTTACGATGAACAAAAATAACGTCATAGATTTAAATAGTTTAAACGTTGATGAGCTACGCGCGATTACTGAAAATGCGCAGCAATTGATTGAAGAAAAACAGCATCAGCGTTTATATGACGCCTATATGCAGTTTGAAAAAATCGCTGAAGAAAGCGATGCCAGCATCGAAGAGATTTTGCAAGCAGGCGAGAAGCTGGAGAAAAAACGCAGCATTAAATATCGCAATACCGATAATAATGAAGAAACTTGGACTGGGCGCGGACGCAAACCAACTTGGTTGGTAGATGCACTAGCGTTAGGTCGCAAGCTTGAAGATTTTGCCATCTAGCCATTTAAAAACTCTTGGTTAAAGGCTTATTCTATTCTGCTTTCATGTATTATTAATTATGATGGTTTCATAAAATAAGTTGCTAGATAAAAGCCAGTCTCTTTATCGCCACTATTTTGGTGCAAAGATACTGGCTTTTTTTCTGTCATCTGTATGCCATTGTTTGCTATGATAATGACGTTTTTGTCTTCTATAAGAGTTAGCTTACCGTGCCTCACGTTTCCACGTCGTCTCACAAGCGTCCCCGCAAGCTCTGGTGGCTACTTGGCTTTATATTCTTCGCGCTATTTGCCGTGTTGCAAATGCCAGCAGCCTGGCTACTTGAAAAATATGCCCCTGATACGCCGTATGTACAACATGTGTCTGGCAACTTATGGCAAGGCTCAGTGATTTGGCAATTTCCCGTGTCAGCAACACCGCTTACCGGTGCTGCTGAGTGGTCGTGGCAGCCGTGGCATCTACTATTAGGCAAATTAGGCGCAGAAGTCGATATCAGCTCAGAGCAGACCCGCTTAAATGGTCAGGTGAAAGTAGGCACCAGCTCATGGCAAATTCAAAACATGAGCGGTAAAATTGCCCCTGAAACTTTATCAAATGTGGTCGATTGGCAGCTGCCTAACACCCCAATTCAGGTCAATAACGTTTCATTAAAACGTCAATCTGCTAAAAATTCTGAGTCAAGCAGTTCAGGTAAAAACGCCGCTGGTTTTAGGGAGGCAAGCGGTCAGCTAACATGGGTTGGCGGTGAAGTTGGCTATCCTAGTGGCGGTAAGGTCTTTTATATCACCATGCCCGCGCTACGAGCCGAGCTTAGTGCCGAGCAAAAAAATAATAAAAATCTACTGCATGTTAATCTTATCAACAATCAAGATAAGCGCCTGGGCGATTTGTATATCGATGGCGATAATATGCTAGATGTGAGCTTAACCCAGCGTCTACTAGAAAATATGCCAGAATATAAAGGTCAAGCCCCACAAGATACGCCTGTGGTCAGTGTGCGCCAGCCACTGCTTAACGGCTTAGAGGCGCGCTAGATGATGAATGTTGCCGATGTATCTAGCCGTTTAAAACCTATTATTAATACCCTAAATCGCTTTTCAGCAGCACTATTGCTATTAGCGATTGTTTGGCTATGCTGGAGCGCGGCGCGTTTGCTTTGGTTGCTGCTGGCTGCGCCATTAGCACCTGCCTTACCGCTTGCTCCTTTACAGAATACGGCGAACAGTAGTGCAGATCATAGTGGTTTATTTGCCATTTTTGCTGACCCAGATCCTATCGCTGCGCCAGTACAGCCGCCGCCTAATGTTTCGTTAAAAGGTGTGCTTATCGCCATACCAGAGAGTCTGTCTTCGGCGATGCTGGACGTCAATGGCGAAGTGAAAAATTACCGTATCGGTGACACTTTAAAAGACAGTGACTATACGCTGGTCGCCGTCGATTGGAATGAAGTCATTATCGCCGATGCTTACGATAAAGAAGTCGTCATCAGAATGCCAGAAGCCATGCCGCTTGATCAAAGTGCCATGCTGGCGGGTGCGGTGGGCAATCAGCGTTTGCCCGATAATAGTATGTTGCCAAACCTGTCTAATGCACCGATGCCCGAGCAAGGCAATCCTGAGATGCAGCCAAATAGTGACGCAAGTAATGATAGCGAGCCACAGTCGCCAATTGATGAAGCCGTCACCGAATTACAATCAAACCCAGCCAGTTATTTAAGTCGGATGGGAGTAATGGCGTCCGGTGAAAGTTATCAGGTCACCGCCGCCATGCCAGCCAAACTGCGTAACCGTTTAGGGCTAGAGCCGGGTGATAAGGTACTGACTGTTAATGGTCAAAGCGTTGGCAGTAATCCCGGCCAAGATGCCAGTATACTGCAGCAAGTAAAACAATCTGGCGAAGCGCAAATAGAAGTACAGCGCGGCGATCAAGTTATTACAATTCGCCAGCAGTTTTAGTAAAAAATTTCATCAGTTAATACATGTGGTTCATATTATATTCAGCAAAAGATTTGTTCAGTAAGTACGAAAATCAGTATATCCGCGTCATCACTGTAGGTAATTATCAATATGGTCAGTTCTCAAAATTTTTCGGTCACGCCTTTGTACCATATCTTGCAGCGTTTGATGCGTTTGTGTCGGCCGCTATGTTTAGCCGTTCCGCTATGGGCAGCGAGTACAGGGCTGGTCAATGCAGAAAGCTGGAAGGTTAATCTGCAAGATGCCGATATTAAAGCATTTATTAATGAAGTGGCGACCATTACCAATCAAAACTTTGTCCTCGACCCGCGTATCAACGGTAACGTCACGGTCATCTCCAATAAAGCGCTGTCACGTGACGAGATTTTTCAGCTGTTTTTAAGTGTCATGCAGGTCAATGGTATTGCCGCTATCGATTCGGGTACAACTATTAAGCTGGTACCAGATAACGTCGCCAAGCAATCTGGCGTGGCGGTGGACTTACGCGGGGACAGTGTCGGTGAAGCCTTAGCGACAAGAGTGATTTATTTGACCAATACCCAAGCAGCAGAAGTGCTTGGCGTCATTCGTCCCTTGATGCCGCAGTCCGCCCATGCAGCAGCGGTACCGGGCGTTAATGCGCTAGTATTGTCAGACCGCGCTGATAGCTTAAACCAATTAACGGCGCTTATCCGCGATTTAGACAGCAACGTCAATGACAGTTTGCAAGTCATACCGCTGCGTCACGTCGACGCTGAGCGTATGATGGAGTTGATTAGCGCCTTGGTGGCAAGCGCGGGTAGCGGGCAAGCGCAAGGTGGCAGTAATCAGCTAAAAGTCATTGCCGATACCTCTAGCGATAGGCTGCTCGTCAAAGGCAGTCCGGAGATGATTGCCAAAGTTCAAGAAATGGTCAATCAATTAGACACCACGCCTTCGAGACGTTTAAGTGGTCTGCGCGTCTTTCGCTTAAAATATGCCAGTGCCGGTCACATTGCAGAGATGCTGCGCGGCTTGCTTTCCAGTCAGTCTATTAATAGCGCTGGTGCGGCTTCAACCTTAGAGTCAGCTTCGCTAAACGGCGCCAGTAGTACAGGCTCGGCCCTTAACAATAATACTAATGCGCTTACCAACAGTGCTGCAAATACCAATACTGGCGCTACGGGAGCAGCGTTATCTACGGCAAGTTCAGGTGGCACAGGTAATGGTATTGGCGGGCGACCTTTTAGCATTATCGCGGATGAAACGCAAAATGCTGTTATCGTCAATGCCGCGCCCGAGCTGATGTTTGAGATTGAAGATGCCGTCGCTCAGCTCGATAGCCGCCGTGCCCAGGTTTTGATTCAAGCGGCGATTGTTGAGGTTTCAGGCGATGACGCTACCCAACTTGGCGTGCAGTGGGCCCTGGGTAATGCCAATAGTGGCTATGGCGTGGTGAACTTTAATAATGTTGGCGCGAGTGCCGTCTCGCTTGCCGCCGCCGCGTTATCAGGTGGCGCAAATATTAGTGCAGCAGCGGGCTCTATTGCTGGGGCGTTAATTGGTATCGGCGATAGTAAAAAAGACAGCCAAGGTAACACTCAGTTTTATGGTGCAATCTTACAAGCGCTTGATTCTTCGACCAGCGCCAATCTGCTGTCGATGCCATCAATCTTGACCTTGGATAATGAAAAGGCCAGTATTTTAGTCGGTCAAAACGTGCCTTTTGTCACCGGCTCTTATACCACAGGCAGTGACTCATCGACCAATCCTTTTCAGACCATTGACCGCCAGGATATTGGTATCAATCTAAATGTCATTCCTCATATTGGTGATAATGGCACCGTACGTCTAGAGGTCTCGCAAGAGGTCTCATCCGTAGTGCCTGGCAGCGCCGCCAATGCCAGCGGTCTTATTACCAATAAAAGCTTGATTAATACCACTATACTCGCCGACGATCAGCAGACCATTGCTTTGGGTGGTTTGATGCGCGATAACACCACCACCCGCCAACAAAAAGTCCCCGGCTTAGGCAGTATGCCTGTTATCGGACGGCTGTTCCGTTCTGATAATGACAGCACGCAAAAGAGTAACTTAATTATTTTTTTACAGCCGACCATCTTACGTGACGGCGGGGCTGTCGCTAGTGTGACTGAGCGCAAATACAATCAGATGCGCGTCCTGCAGCTGGTCATCGATAAAAACGGCACTATTAAACAGCTGCCACTTAGTGGTACAGAAGGTTGGAATGGCAACGTCAGTGCTGACTATGAGCTGATGCCGCTTAACCCACTGGTACCTAAGCGTGACCAAACGCCAAAGCCAACTTCGCAAGGGTTTACTAAAGTAGATACACCTAGTAGTAGTGGCATTACGACTTATCCTTTAAAACGCTAAATTCTAATATAGAGCGCTTGCGAATGGATAACGTAGGCGCTAACTTCTTGATTAAAGTAAAGCCCATCTCATCAGTAAATGTACGGCATGATAGCGCTGCCGTACATTAGCTTGCGTATTCATAACATAGATAAACATAGGGCGTCTTTAAGCGGCGTATAATTATAGTGTCTCTAATAACATATTGCTTTTATAAGCAATTTTTTAAGATAATTCTTTAGATAACTGTCATTTAAGTAGACTGGTTTAAGTTAGTAATTTTTAAGCTAATAAGTGAAAAATGGCTAGAATCTTAAAAGTAGCTAGAACCTATAGGCGGCACTAATGAGCAATCTTGATCATCAAAAGAAAAAGAAATGGTTAATCTTCAGTGCGGTCGCTATGGCTCTATTACTGATTCCGCGGCGTAGTAGTAAAAAGGCTGATAGCCAATTATCAAATAATAATAACGATGATAAAGGGCCTGACGAAAAAGCAGCTAATAAATTATCTAATTTGAATTAAACGTCTATATTTAAGAAAAATAATGAAAATTATTAAATTTGGAGTCTATTGATGACTGCGATTGACGCCTCATTTAACGCTAATGAGAAATTGCCTACTATTTTTCCTCTCATTGATACTCATACCCATTTTGACGCTCCTGTGTTTGATGTCGACAGAGAGGAGCAAATACAAAAAGCGTATCAGCGAGGCGTGCGCCATTTGGTATTGGTCGGTTATTTACACAGACACTTTGACCGTTTATACGCAACTAAAGAATTTATTAATAAACAGGCACATGCTGTTTCAGAACAGGCATTTAAGCAAAAAGAAATGTCTCTGCATGCGTATATTGCCCTAGGTTTGCATCCTTTTTATATCGACCAACATACCGATGAGCATTTAGAAAATATGGAGCAGATGTTAAATGACAAACGTCCTTTAGCCATTGGTGAAATCGGCTTTGATACCTTTACGGATGAGATGAAACAACCTGATATGGTCGCCAAGCAAGCGCGTTTTTTTAAAGCGCAATTGGATATGGCGGTGAGCCACCAGTTACCTGTGATGCTACATATTCGTAAAGCGCATGCTGAAGCATTGGCGTTGTTAAAGGCGCATGACTATGATGCTCATGAGCTTGGCGGCATTGCCCATAGTTTTAGTGGCGGTGAACAAGAAGCAAAAGCCTTTGTAAAACTGGGCTTTAAACTTGGTGTGACCGGTCAGGTGACCAATCCAAATGCCAAAAAGCTGCGCCGTGCGATTCAAGCAGCGGTCGATACTTATGGTATTGAGTGTTTGGTCATCGAGACGGATTGCCCAGATATGACGCCGATAATGTGCCAAGACTCAATCGGTAATCAGTCAGCGCTTGGGCAAAGCCCAGATGATGAATGGGGCGATGCGCCCGCTCATAATAGAAATGTCCCAGCCAACTTACCTTATGTATTAGGCAGTTTAAGTGAATTACTTGCGGTGCCAACTGAGACGCTTGCTGAGCAATTGTGGCACAACAGTTGCAGTGCTTTACGTACCGATTGGCGTTATCCAGCTTAAAAGTAGTCCAAAATACTTATTAATAATAAACAACCTTTTAATCGAGCTTTAATTTGTTATGACCGAAGAGACACAATTGCAGCAAACTATAAATCAAACAGATACTTTAGTTAATAAAGAGGTCACTGCGCGCAGCGAGCAACAACTTGCTGCTAATAGCGTCGATGTGATTGATGAATCGTCAGCGCAGTATGAACGCCGTTTTAAAGGCACGCAAACCCTTTACGGTGCCTCTGCTGTCGATACTTTTGCCGCAGCGCATGTTTACGTTATTGGCGTTGGCGGAGTGGGTTCTTGGGCGGCAGAGGCGCTGGCGCGCACCGCCGTTGGTACGATTACGTTGATTGACTTGGATATATTGGTGGCGTCAAATGTCAATCGTCAGCTGCCAGCGTTAGACAGTACTTTTGGGCAAAGTAAAATCGCGGCAATGGCCACACGTATCCGTGAGATTAATCCGAAAGTTAAAATAAATCTGATAGATGATTTTTTAACACCTGAAAATGTCGCAGCATTATTGCCCACGCGCGAGCAAGCAAAAATGGCTATGCAAAAAAATCCGATTGTTATTTTAGACTGTATCGATGATATGAATGCTAAGCTTGCTATTGTACTGCACTGCCGCTTTAACAAACTAAAATTGGTGTGTGCAGGCGGAGCAGGTGGTAAGATAGACCCAAGCCAGATTCGTATAAGCGACTTACGGGACAGTTATCAAGATCCGCTGTTGGCAAAGCTACGCAATAAGCTGCGCCACGAAAAAGGCATCAATAGTGCGCTAAAAGAAAAATTTGGCATCAAATGTGTCTATTCGACAGAGCCGCCACGTGTTGATAAAAGCTGTCAAACAGGCGGTTTACACTGCGGTGGCTATGGTTCGGCGGTCGTCGTCACCTCAGTGGTCGCGATGCTGATGGTTAGCGAAGCATTACAATTACTGCTCAAACAGGCGGCGGTTAAGTCAAGCGTCTGACCTGAATTAACGGAGTCCATTTTGTCTACATCTAACTCGTCAGAAATCGGTTATCGTTATCCTGTCGCTGCGGAAGACGCTGAGCGTATTAGTAAGCTCAGAAAATATCAGGTACTCAACAATAATGAGGAACCAGCTTTTGCGCGTTTAACCGAGCTTGCGAAATTGTTTTTTAATATGCCAGTCGTAGCCATTACCTTTATGGATGAGGAAACCCAGTATTTAAAATCGCTGCTTGGGCTCGATGGTATTTGTACAACGTCACGCAAAGTCGCTATTTGTAATTATACTGTCCTGTCGGATGAGGTTTTGGTACTGCCAGATTTGACAGAAGACAGTCGCTTCAGTCAAAACCCGTTGGTGACAGAAGCGCCATATTTGCGTTTTTATGCTGGCGCGCCGATTATTATGCACGAAGATGGTAAGACCTATCGTTTGGGTTCTTTATGTTTGATGGATATGCAAGCGCACCACGATTTTACCGATAAGGACGCAGATATATTGGCGCAGTTTGCTGCGATGGCTGCCGATGCTTTGAAACTTCAAGACCAGCAGCGCCATGCCAAGCATGCTAATGAGATGAAGTCAGAGTTTCTGGCTAACATGAGCCACGAAATACGTACGCCGATGAATGGCATCATTGGTATGGTTGAGATGCTCGCTGAAACCAAACTCAGCGCTGAACAACAAGAGTACGTCGATAATATTAAAGTTTCAAACGAGCACTTATTAGCTATTATTAACGGTATTTTAGATTTGTCAAAGGTTGAGTCGGGCAAAATGACCATCGATTCAATACCGATGAACATCTCGAGCCTTTGTAATGAAGTGGTGAGTTTATTTGCGGTCAAAGCTCGTCAGCGCGGTTTGACTTTAGATTATCATTATACCGAGGCATTATCGCCTTATATCAAGGGTGATCCGGTACGCATCAAACAAATTATGGTAAATTTGGTTAATAATGCCATTAAATTTACTCGTGAAGGCGGACGGGTGACCATTGACGTTAAACACATGGAAAACAACCCTTGTGAGGATAAATACGGTAATCATAAGTCTATATGCAGTCATGAGCTACAAGTAGAGCAAGCTTCTCATTATAATACTGATGATAGAGGTTCAGTTAAACATCAAGACATGACGCTCTGTATTGAGGTTACAGATACTGGTGTCGGTATCAAGCCAGAATCGCTAGAGGCGATATTTGATGCTTATGATCAAGCCAATAAATCGACTCATCGCCTTTATGGTGGAACAGGTCTAGGTCTGTCAGTTTGTAAATCTTTGGTAGAGCTGATGGGCGGCTATATCGAAGTAGATAGTGCCGTTGGTATTGGTACGACCTTTACCGTATTATTGCCGCTACCTCCTATCGATGAAGCACATTACGAGAACTGGCAAGACTCAAACGACTTTGGTATGACAGAACCAAGTCATGAGCTTATTGGTCATATATTGCTGGTTGAAGATGATAGCGTCAATGCCATGATTGCTAAAAAAGCACTGAACAATAGCGGTCATACGGTCACTCACGTCACGGATGGACAACAAGCCATAGAGGTTTTTGCGTTAAATCCTGAGCAGTATGATGTCATTTTGATGGATCATCACATGCCGATTATGGATGGTGTACAAGCGACGATTAAGCTGCATGAGCTTTATGACCCGCAAGCATTGCCGCCTATCATCGCCTTGACCGCCAATGCGATGGATGGTGAGCGTAAAAAATATCTTGATGTCGGTATGCAGGATTATTGCACCAAACCCTTTAAACAAGAGCAGCTTAATGCCTTGGTGCAATACTGGCTGATGTATAAACAATCGATGGAAGAATAATGGAAGAATAGTTTCCTCATCTAAAAAGCATTTGACATTAAAAAAGCTTAACCCCTAATAGCGGTTAAGCTTTTTTTAAACGAGATAAAGACGCTTAGTTAACGCGCGTTTGGTAATCGCCGGTACGGGTGTCAACACGAACCACTTCACCTTGCTGGACAAATAACGGCACACGTACCACAGCACCTGTCTCTAGAGTTGCAGGTTTGCCGCCACCACCTGACGTATCTCCGCGCACACCAGGATCGGTTTCAGTAATTTGCAGTTCAACAAAGTTAGGCGGCGTGACCGATAACGGCACACCATTGAATAGAGTGATGGTGCAAAGCGCGTTACTGTTTTCTTTTAGCCATTTTAGCGCATCACCAACCGCGGTTTTGTCGGCTTGTAATTGCTCAAAACTTTCGGGGTGCATAAAGTGCCAAAACTCACCATCGTTATAAAGATAGTTCATTTCAGTGTCTAGCACATCCGCCGCTTCCAAGCTATCGCCTGATTTAAACGTCTGCTCGAGCACGCGACCACTGCGTAAGTTGCGCATTTTGACACGGTTAAAGGCTTGCCCCTTACCCGGTTTGACAAACTCATTCTCAAGAATGGCATACGGGTTGCCATCGAGCATGACTTTGAGACCAGCTTTAAATTCGTTAGTAGAAAAACTTGCCACGGAAGACTCCTAAGGGTTGTAAGTATTGTCATCAATAATTGGATGTGGGGTTTGCGCCTTGCTGTGCTAAAGCTGTCTATGACGCTCGAGGTTTATGAATAATTCGTATGCTTTGATAGCAGACGTACTAAGAGCGTATAATAGCGGCTTTTGGGCACAGGTATAAGGTTGTCATGATAAACCATTTAATCACACAAAAAAACTGGCAAACGCAATTATCCGAAGCGATAACCTCTATTGATGAGTTGCTTGAGCTACTAAAGCTTGAATCATTGCGCTCAGAGGTTTATATACCTGAGCATTTTGTGCTGCGTGTGCCGCGCGGTTTTGTGGCAAAAATGACGGTTGGTGACGTTGATGACCCTTTGCTTAAACAAGTATTGCCCAATAAACAAGAACAAATTGCTGTGACCGGTTATGTGGCAGACCCTTTAAGCGAGAATACGCACAATCCGGTGAAAGGTTTACTGCATAAATACCAATCAAGAGTCTTATTAACCATTACGGGTGCTTGCGCCATCCATTGTCGTTACTGTTTTCGTCAGCATTTTGACTATAGCGCCAATATGCCAACCGCCGATGCCAAAGAGCATATTATCAATTATATTAGCGCCCATTCTGAGATTAACGAGGTGATTTTAAGCGGCGGTGACCCGTTAAATGTTACCAACAGACGCTTATTTGCTTGGCTCGATACCTTAGAGGCGATTCCGCAACTGACCACCATCAGGCTGCATACCCGTTTGCCATTGGTCATTCCAGCGCGTTTAGATGAGGCGCTATTAGAAAGACTGTCGCAAAGTCGCTGCCAAATAGTGATGGTGATTCATTGTAATCATGCCAATGAGATTGATGCGCTGACCGCTGAGTATTTGCAGCGTGCGCGCGCAGCGGGCGTCACTTTATTAAACCAAGCGGTACTGTTAAAGGGTATTAATGATAGCGTGACGGTGCAAACGGCATTGAGTCAGCGCTTGTTTGCTGCTGGCGTCCTGCCTTATTATCTATACGTATTGGATAAGGTAGCTGGTGCTGCCCATTTTGATAGTGACGAGCAAGCTGTTATTGCGCTTTATTGGTCGTTACTGGCAGCATTACCTGGTTATTTAGTGCCAAAATTGGTGCGCGAACTACCGAATAAACCCTTTAAAGTACCGATTGATATTTACAATGAAACTTAAAATAGGCAATATGGTACATCAGAATTTTAGTAGACAAATAACGATTAAATTATTATTAATAGTAATTTTTAGTGATAAGTTTAAAAATTCTCATAAATAGGCACTGTTAAAGTACTCTGAGTCAAACTCATAAAGTGGTCAGTGAGCAGTCAATTTGAGATCTATGCCTAAATAGTTTGTGCCCGAGTGGTTTGTACTTAAGTGTCGTCGTCTATAAAGGTAAATTCTAGAGATAGACTTCTATTGATAGCCTACGCAATTACTAAGGATAGTAATGGTAAATTTATCGACATTTCAGCAGTATTTAACAACGAATGCGCCCTTATCGCAACCATTGCCTAGATCGTTTAATAGCGATGAGCAGCATTTGCGCAAATGGGCTGCGCTGTTGCCCCTGCAAACAGAGACGCAGCAAATAGAGCAATTAGAACAAGTGCTTACAGAATTGCGCACGGCAAATATAGATGATCGACAACGTCTGACGCTATTTAATATTGTGCTGGATGCGGCCAATCAGCTGATTGCGCTGCTGCGCCAGCATTATATCTATGAGACGCAGGCTTTCAACGCTTATCAGTTGGATTATGTGGCACAAGTGAAGTCGCTGTACTATTTAATGATTATGGGTTACGACGGCGTTATAAAACGAGAGATTATTCTTTTAGCAGATAATGAGTCGCAATCAGCCATCAATCTGTGGCAGCGCTATTTTATCAATGACAAATCCTCGCCGATTACTTTGGCCATTGCAACCTATCAGACGCTGCTGATGTATCAAAAGTTACTGTTTGAAGAAGCGCTTTGCTATCAAAAGCCTACAGCGTCCTTATGGTCTAATATTAATCAGCTCTACTATATGGCTTGCCAACAGCGGACAGTGGATATTGATGTCAGTACTTATATCGCCACCTACTGTGCGGATACTATCCATCAGTTATATGCTCAGTTATGTTTGCATAGCTTGTTAAACGTGCGTGCCATGCGCCGAGCCAATATCTTGATGGTACAGCGTTTGCTATTAGAGTGGAGTGAACACCTTATTATAACAGTAGAGCCGCAGACGGAGACAAAGGTGTTCGTCAATTTAAATAGTGACAGCGCACCGACGTATTTGACCGCCCATTGTGCGATCAATCCTTATGATGCCCATCATGATTGTGTATTTATCGAGTTAGCACCGCTGGTCGCTCATTTGAAATCGCGTAGGGATAAACTTATCGAGGAAGGTCGAGAAGGCGCTGAATATTGCTTGCTTAACACGGTTGCCATGACATTAAGCTATCGCTATATCCAGCCTCGCTTGACACTACCCATCAAGCAAAGTGCCAAACAAGAGGCTCACGTCATCACGCGATTCAATGACATTCATTACCGCGTCAGTAACGAGCAAAGCTTATCAAGTTTGATTGTCGCTAAAGTGCTGCCAGATTATCAGCAACCCCGCTACGATACCTTGCCAAAAAAACATGCCAACGATAAAGGGTTAGCGGTAGAGACATTTGACGGTAGATTTAATGATGGCGCTGTCAATAATGACGATTTTTCTATTTTTCGTACCTTGCGATTATTGCCCAAACCAAAAGAGCCAGTGGCAACGGCTGAGCATATGGCGTGCAAAAACGTTCATTCATTTTTTGGCCCTGAGGCATCAATAAAAAGCGGAGAGACAAATGATACCCTCGAAAAAGACTATAGTCCTAAAGGTATAAAAGATATAGCAAGGATTGCTAATAATGATGTGCTAGATTCTATTAAACCGCCATCACTGCGTATTATGAGTCTGTTCTTATTATGTCGTCCTCATCAATCAGCGTCACCTGACTGGTCAATAGGGGTGGTACGCTGGCGCGAGATGGATAACGAAAAGCCTGAAATTGATTGGCAAGTACTTGGTCATCAGCTCATCGCCTGTGGTATTCGTCTGCACAATAGAGACAATCGCAGTCGGCATTTTGTACCAGCGCTTGTCGTTGGGGGCGATGAGCAATTACAGACTGTTTGTAGTTTGATCGTGCCGACTTCCCATTTTCAAGTAGGAGATAAAGTCATGATGCGTATTGATAGCAAACAAAAAACATTGCGCTTGGTACGGCGTTTAATGATGAACGACGAGTTTAGCCAATATGAAGTGGTACAACTTTAAATAGTTATCTATTAATAGCTTAGATAAGTGTAGGACGATCAATACTTAAGAATTGATCATAGGCTAAGTGAGTTTGGTTTAAGTTTATTTAAGAGTTTATAACATCGCCTTGAGGTTGTAACTTAAGCAGCAGTCGATTACATTATTGTTTATAATGACAAAACCGCTACTACCATTTAAAAGGCTTCTTATGCGTACTCAGTCCATCTTAAACTTATTAGTAATCGATGATGACCAGCTTTATGCTGAGCGTATCGTCGACTTGCTAGGTTCATATTATGATAGTGTGAACTTAGGGTTTTTAGATGATAAAGAGGAGCTGCTAAAGGCGTTACGCCAGCCGTGGGATACCTTGGTGTTTGGGCAAGCTTATGATATGAACTTTACCGAGGTGGTCGGTATTGTTCAAGAGCAAGGTATTGATTTGCCATCGGTTTGTTTGATAAATAAAGATACGATAGTCAACGCTCATAACGAAGCGGGCTTACCTTCTATTTTAAATGGCACAATGGTCAAAGCGCTGAGCGCCGATCAAGAAATGGCAGTAGTCATGGCGATTTGTTTGCTCCATGACAACCTACGCAGTCGTCAACAGCTTAAAACTTTACAGCATGTCATCTCTGAAGCAGAGCAGCGCGCCAATGTGCTGATTAAAAACTCTAAAAGTGCCGTTGCTTATATCGATCAAGGTATTCATATTTTTGCCAATGACCCGTACTTACAGTTGTTTGGTTTTGAATCAATGAATGACATTATTGGTATACCGGTAATTGATTTAATAGCAGGTGGTGATAATGTCAAAGCCTTTAAGCAGTTTTTACGTCAATTTGATAAAGGCAACCGCAAAGATGTTGAGTTTAATTTTGAAAGCAAACGTACCGATGGCAGTACCTTTGAAGCAAAATTACAGCTTGCAGTCGCGACGCTTGATGGTGAGCCCGTTACCCAAATCATTATTCAGCAAAATAACACTAATAGCGCCGACGTTGCCAAGCGTTTGGCAGCAGCCGAACGTAAAGACAGCTTGACGGGTATTGATAATCGCCTCGGTTTTGAATTGCAGCTGACTAAAGTGTATGAACAAGCAAAACAAGGCGCTTTGACGGCAGGATTATTTTATATTCAACTCGATAATGTGGGTAAGATTAGAAGCAGCTTAGGTTTACAAGGTGTTGATACCACCGTGCAGCAAGTCGCCTATGCCTTAGATGAGCTAATGACAAATGAGGTAGCAGCAGACAGCTATGTGAGCCGCTTTAGCGATACCGCTTTTACCATCTTAGTAGAAAATCAAAATACCGCTGTGCTTGAAAAATTGGCTGAGAAAATTGGTTCGACTATTAGTCAGATGTTTATTGAGGTAGATAAACGGACGTTAAGTACCACAGCAAGTATTGCGATCGTGAAGATAGAAAAAAATACGCCAGAGCCAAAAGTTTTGCTTGAGCGGGCGCTAGATGCTATCAATCAAATTATGATTGAAACCTCCAATCACGGTGATAAATACCATCTATATGACGCCAGCGAACATGCCAATAGTGATGATCATGCCCTTGCTGAGTCTTTAGTCGATGCCATTGCTAATAATCGCTTTGAGCTGTCTTTCCAGCCCATATATGACATCAATCATGATCGTAGTGATTTCTTTGAGGTATATCTGCGTTTGCCACTAGCGGATGCAAATAATACAGTATTGACCCCCGACCAGTTTATGGCGGTGGCCAAAGCGCACAAGCTCCTTGAAAAAATTGACCGCTGGATATTGATCAATGCCTGTAAAAAAATCAATGACGTGCGTAAATCCCATCCAGATGCAAGGTTATTGGTACAACTGACCAATGCGTCGTTGATAGATAAAAAACTGCCGAGCGTTGCTAGTCAACTCATCAATGCTGTCGGTGGTAAAGCGGGCGCGTTAACCTTACAGTTTAATGAAAAAGACATTGCCGATCATTTGACTGTCGCAAAATCGCAATTTAAAGCGCTTAACCAAGTAAACTGTCAGCTGGGTATTAATAATTTTGGCTCATCAGCTAAGTCGGTTGAGCTGGCCAATTTTGTGCAGCCTGATATGGTGCGCTTAGCCCGCAATTATGTCGAAGGGATTGATAACCCTGAGAATTTAGAAACGGTTAAGTCGCTCATCATGCGTACCAATGAAATTAGCGTTGATGTCTTGATGCCATATATTGAAGATGCGGCGACCATGTCAGTCGCGTGGAGCGTGGGCGCACGCTACTTACAGGGTTATTATTTAGAAGCACCTAGTAATACCATAAAAGTGGCAAGCGAGAGTTAAGTCTAGGTAACTAATTTTTATTTTTACCACATAACCCATATTTAACGGTTAGCAACGATATATACTTCTACGCAGCGCTATGTATGTTTGTCCTTTTTATCTTGTATTGTGGTTGAGATAGACGCATACATAGCCCATGCTTCTCAATTTAAGATTATTCCACCATGTCTATTGTCAAAAAATATCCATTAGGCGCTGTATTGGCCACTGTTCTATCGCTCACAGCTTGTGAGAAAACACCCCCTGATTATCGAGATCCGGTCACGCTGCCGCTTTATACTGAGGGCGATGCCGATAATGGTGCGCTGATATACCAAGACGCATGCGGTCAGTGTCATCAGCTTAACCCTGGGCTCAATAAAAAAGGCCCGCAGCTGATGAATATTTATGGCGCAAAAGCTGCTGAGCTAGAGGATTATACTTATAGCGAAGGGCTTGCAACTTCAGGTTGGGTATGGGATGCCAAAACATTAGACACTTATATCGCTGATGCTGAAAAAGCCATGCCCGACTCAAAAATGCTGTCAGATCCGATGCCCGATAGTAAGGAGCGTACCGATGTGATTGCTTATTTATCAACGCTGCGGGCACCGGTACCAACAGTTGATGAAACAAAATAGCAGCAGTGCCTGATTGAGAAATACCTGACAGAGAAGTATTCTTTTTTAAACCTATTTCATTAAAAAATGAGCCAAGAATCGATAATGAACCAAGCCACCAATGACTATCGCCATAATCAGCAAAAAATTGCTCAGTTAATGGCGCAATTAAATCAAATAGTGCTAGATAAACCCGAGGTGGTTAAACTGGCGCTCAGTGGTATTTTGGCAGGCGGGCATTTATTGTTGCAAGATCTGCCAGGTATGGGTAAAACGACGTTGGCGCAAGGCTTGGCGCAATTGCTCGGGTTGAGTTTTAGCCGTGTGCAATTTACCAATGATATGCTGCCAGCAGATATCTTGGGTATGAGTATTTTTGATCAAAGTCAGCAGCAATTCGAGTTTCGTCCCGGTCCTATCTTTACGCAGCTGTTACTCGCCGATGAGATCAATCGCTCTAGCCCTAAGACACAAAGCGCGTTATTAGAAGCCATGGAAGAGCGGCAAGTGACGCAAGATGGTCAAACCTATCCATTGCCGCAGCCATTTTTTGTCATAGCCACCCAAAACCCTTTGCAGCAAGCGGGCGTCTATCCGCTGCCTGAATCGCAGCTAGATCGTTTTTTATTGTGTTTGTCGCTTGGTTATCCATCGCCTGCCGCTGAGCGCGAGCTGTTAAAGGGACAAAATCGCCGTGAGCTATTAAAACAGCTTGGCGCCGTACTAGATACCGAGGCGGTCCTATTAGCGCAGCAAGGCGTCAAGCAGGTTTATGTCGCCGATGTGGTGTTGGATTATCTGCAAAGACTGGTTGCAAAAACGCGTGCAAGCTTTGATTATCATGGTTTATCACCGCGTGGTGTGCTATCACTACAGCGTGCGGCGCAAGCATATGCTTATGTATCGGGACATATGGAAGTGACGCCCGAAGATATTCAAGCGGTGTTTGCGGCGGTCACTGACCATCGTCTTGGTCAGCGTTTCGTGCCTGCACACGTGACTGGCGGACAAGTCACACAAACTATCGCTCAACGTATATTGGCAGACGTGGCTGTCGTTATTTAATTGTTTGCATCTTTTATGGTAAGGATAGGGTAGTCATGAGTGTGTTGCCAAAAGCCTTAACCGTACCAGCTAGATCATTATTAAGCCGTTGGTTTGCCGCGCGTGCGCCCAAAAGCGATAATGCGACGCTGAATTTGCGTAACGTCTATATCTTTTTTAGCCGTGAAGGGTTGCTGTTTGCCGTTTTATTAATCATCACCTTTATCGCTGGTATCAACTATGGTAATAACTTGGTATTGGGGCTGTGCTTTTATCTCATTAGCGTCTGGCTCATTAGCTTTCATGTAACCTTCGCCCATATCTCGGGTCTGCAAGTCCGTCTGCTTGATGTCACCATGGCAGAAGCCGGCGCGCCTGTTTGGGTCACGTTGCAGCTGCGTAATGACAGCCGCCGACCAAGACGACAGTTATTATTTATCTTTGAGCAAGTTGCCTCTGAGCAGACTGAGCAAAAGCCTTATAAAAAAGCCGATAAAAACAACGATAACCAACATGAGATTAATGCTGATAGTCAGCTCTCAGTATTGGTCACGCGCCTACAAGACGAGCAAATCATTCGTTTGCCGGTGCAGACTTATCGTCGTGGGCAGTTGCAACTACCAAGATTAAAAATAAAAACCGTTTATCCGTTAGGGATTATGCGCGCATGGTCGTATGTCTATTTCGCCCGTAGCGCGTGGGTTTATCCAAAACCTGAAACCTTTGATTGGCAAGCTCAATATGCCATTGCCAGTCCGGAGGATTTGCCGATAGGCGGGCAATATCGGCAAGGTCAAGACGACTTTGAGCGCCTTGATAACTATATCGAAGGCGAGTCGTTAGCACGCGTTTCTTGGGGTCACGTGGCGCGCGGCCAAGGGATGTTTACCAAGCATTTCGCTGATCCTGTTGGCCATGAGCAAACCTTAGACTATACTGATATGCCAGCGGCGCAGCATGAACAAAAACTGGCGCAAATGGCGTACGGGGTGCTGACATTGGGTGAACTTGGCGTCCCATTTAACATGCGCTTACCCAATGAGATAACGGTTAATAAGCATGCTACTGCAACGATGGGCGAAGGTGAGGCGTTTGCACAAGCCTGTTTGTTAAGATTGGCAAAATCACCATGAACAACTTCAAACACCATGCTGCAAGTGAGACACAGATAAATCCTGCAAACTTTGCGCAATTGGCATTGGGGCAAAATATCAGTGCCCCTAATGGCGTGAGCAGCCATCATAAATGGACTCGCAAGCTACTTGCCTTGCCAGCCTATTATTGGGTATTGATTGCGCAAGTTATCGTCATTTTACCGCATGCAGCGCACCTGCCGTTATGGCTCATGGGTTTTGCGCTGGTCAGTATCATTGCCCAACTACCGCGTATTAAAGCTAAGTTTAAAAAACTGACGCATTTAAAACGTGTCTATCAAAGTATGCAAATGCTTGGCTTTTTACTTGGGCTAGTAGGTTTATGGCTGACCTATAACACGGCATTTGGACTGGATATGGGCGTGGCGTTTTTAGTGCTGTGCCTTATCAGTAAGCTGTGGGAATTGTACAAGCGCCGTGATGCTTATGTGGTGCTCAATTTATCTTTGTTTGTCCTTGCTTCACTGTTTTTGATGGATCAAGGAATTGTGACGACAGTAGAGGTAACCATCGGCGCGGTCATTGTATTATTAGCATTTATTGCGCTTAACGATGATGGCAATACTCGCGGTGATGGTCGCCTGCGTACTTTGGGCGTGCTGGGTATTGGCGCATTGCCGCTGTTGGTCGTGCTGTTTTTATTCTTTCCACGCTTGCCGCCACTATGGTCAGTACAGCTCTCAGGTCAGCAAGCGACTACAGGTGTCTCTGACAGTATGTCGCCCGGCGACTTTGCCAATTTGGGTCAGTCAACTGAGCTAGCTTTTCGGGTAGAGTTTGCAGATAAGCGCCCGCCACAACAGCAGCTCTATTGGCGCGGCTTGGTTTTTAGTGAGTTTGATGGGGTCACATGGCGTCCCAGTCCGCAGCAACGAGAATGGCAACCCGCGCCGCAAATGCCAAATTGGATAGCGAATGCCTTAGCGACTGTTCCTGATGAGGTAAAAATTGCCCCGAATCGTTATCAAATTATCTTAGAGCCAACGCAGCAAAACTGGCTGTTTGGACTTGATTATCCTTTTGCTCAGCAGCAAGATATCAGTATTACCTCAAATTTTACCTTAAAAAAAGATCAGCCGGTTACCCAGCAGCTGCGCTACGATGTCTTGCAGTTTGCGCCGATGCGTATCGACCCTATGCTGTCTGAGGCGTCGCGCCGTCTCAATCTTGCACTACCAAGTAGCGGTAATCCGCAAGCACGCCTATTGGCGCAGCAGTTATTTGCCCAGTCTGGCTCGGATCCCGTGCGCTATATCCAGGCAATCGAGCGCTGGATAAACCAAACCGAATTTCGCTATACGCTATCACCGCCACGTTTAAATACCAACCGTATTGACGAGTTTTTATTTAACACCAAAGCGGGATTTTGTGAGCATTATTCTTCTAGCTTTACCTTTATGCTGCGCGCCGCTGGTATTCCTGCGCGAGTAGTGGCAGGCTATCAAGGCGGAGAGCCTAGTCGTAACGGTAACGTTTGGGAAGTGCGGCAAATGGATGCGCATGCTTGGACGGAAGTCTGGCTTGAGGGTCAAGGCTGGGTACGTGTCGATCCCACGGCTTTTGTCGCCCCTGAGCGCGTCGAGCAAGGCATGGATGCGCTGACACAGGCGCGAGGAGCGACAATGTTCGGCGATGGTGCTGGGGCACAAATCAGCTATCAGCAGTATCAAATGCTGCAAACCTTACGCCGTCTATCAGACCAAGCGAGCTATTATTGGCAAAAGGACGTCGTTGGTTACGATCAAGATAAGCAAGCTGACTCATTGCTTAAATGGTTTAATATTCGCTCAATCATGCAGCAAATCACTTGGTTGGCAGTAAGTGCCATTAGCGTTATGGCGATTCTTGTGTTTGTTATCTGGCAGCGTCGCCGCAAACGTTGGCACCCAGCAGACCTGCCACTTGCTCAACTCTCAAAACGCATCGCTAAAGCGGATAAGTCGCTTGCTCGTGATGATAGCGAAGGCCAATTGGCTTGGCTTGCGCGTTTGGCAAGCGTAATTGATGATGACAGTGGTCAAAATAGTAGTAAGCATAATAATGCCAGTAAGCTAACTGCTAGTGGTGACTCAAAAACTGTCCAAGTAAAAATTGAGCAGATTCAACAAGCTTATCGCAAGCTACGCTATGGCCGTTTAAGCAGCCTTGCAACCAGCGATAGCGAATATCAAACTGTGCTTAAACAGCTCAAGAAAGAGACAAGTGAATTATTTTAATGGCTGTTTTGTGAAAGTGCTGTTTAATACATGGTAAATTTTTAGCAAAAATAAAGGAGTGCAGGCATATGGCAATTTACGTAGATTTTATGCAAATAGAATTTAAAGGCTATAAATGGTGCCATATGCTCGCTGATACTTTGCAAGAGTTGCACGATTTTGCCGCATTGATTGAAATAGATGAGCGCTTATTTCATCAGAACGCCAGTTATCCGCACTATGACGTCACCGTGCAAATGCGTAAAACCGCGCTTGAATATGGCGCTATCGCCGCCGATCGTAAAAAGATTATTGAATGTGCAAAAAAGCTAAAAGTAGAGTTAAATGCTCAAATAGCTCGTGCTAAGTCGTCAAAATAAGATTTTTACTTAACTTACAACAATAAGTAGCCTTAATCCTAAATCGCCACTTTCAAGCTTTATTAAGATAAGCGCTCTGCTAAATAGTCCACCAGCAATCTGATTTTTGGCGATAAATGACGATTGTGCGGATAAATCGCCCAAATCCCTTCCTCAGGCTCTCTATAGTCATCTAATACGCTGACCAGCGCACCGGATTCTAGATATTTTTGCACATAATAATCAGGCAACTGTACGATACCCAAGCCTTTTAGCGCAGCATCGACTAGGCCGTGACCGCTGTTATATTGTACGCTGCCAGAGACGCGTAAGTTTATTTCCTTATCAGCGTTTTTATCATTTTCTATAAAGTGCCAATAATCCCGCGTACCAAGTAAGCAATTATGTTGTCTTAAGTCGACTAGAGAATATGGCACGCCGTACTTTTCTAGATAAGCGGGCGCGGCACAGACAAAATTGGTACGATGACTGAGTTTTTTTGCCATCATCGTTGAATCGCTTAATTTGCCAATACGAATCGCCAAATCATAACCACCCTCGATCAAGTCAATTTTTTGATTGCTCAAAAAAGCCGTCACTTCGATATCGCGGTATTGCACCATAAAATCATTGATAAGAGGCAATAACTGCTGCTCGCCATAGGTGACAGGGGCGGTCAATTTAATCCTGCCTTGCGGTTTGGTTTGTAAGTTGCTTACGGCTTGTTCGGCCAAATCTAAGCCGTCAAGTACACCGCGGCAATGCTGATAAAATACCCGACCTTCTTCAGTCAGCGATACCTTGCGCGTCGTACGATACAGCAATCTAATATTAAGGCGTTTTTCTAAAGCGCTTATCTGCCGACTGACCTGCGCGGTTGAAATACCCAATTCTTTTGCTGCTCGCGTAAAGCTTTCGTATTCTGCCACATAAACGAACTCGCTAATGCCATCCCAGCGCATGATTATTACCACTGTGTAAAAGATAATTGCAAATATAGCATATTGTTATCACGGCAGAAACAACTATAATGGACAGTATAAAATGAATCCTTTACAAACAGCTCAAATATAAACTGCTATAACTAGCGCTTGCCTCTATCAAGTAAGCGCTATAAGCTAAATTGGTCTGCGGATAATAAACGATAAAATGAATTAAAAAGAGAGAATACTATGTCAGATAACTTTATCAAATCCAAAGCCGCTATTGCGTGGGGGCCAAACGAGCCATTGTCTATCGAAGAAGTGGATGTGATGCTGCCCAAAAAAGGCGAAGTACTGGTAAAAATTGTCGCCAGTGGCGTTTGTCACACCGATGCGTTCACCTTATCTGGCGAAGACCCAGAAGGTGTGTTTCCTGCGATTTTAGGCCACGAAGGCGGCGGTATCGTTGAGCAAATCGGTGAAGGTGTCACCAGCGTACAAGTCGGCGACCATGTCATTCCTTTATACACCGCAGAGTGCGGCGTCTGTAAAATGTGCCGCTCAGGTAAAACCAACCTGTGCTCAGCAGTACGTGAAACCCAAGGTAAAGGCTTGATGCCAGACGGTACCACGCGTTTTTACAAAGATGGCGAGCCAATTTACCATTATATGGGTTGCTCAACCTTTTCTGAATATACGGTGTTGCCAGAGATTTCATTAGCCAAGGTTAATAAAGAAGCGCCGTTAGAAGAAGTCTGCTTGCTCGGTTGCGGCGTGACCACAGGTATGGGCGCCGTCATGAATACCGCAAAAGTCGAAGAAGGTGCAACGGTTGCTATCTTTGGTTTGGGCGGTATTGGACTATCGGCGGTTATCGGTGCACAAATGGCCAAGGCCAGCCGTATTATTGCCATTGATATTAATGAGAGCAAGTTTGAATTGGCCAAAAAATTGGGCGCGACTGATTGCATCAATCCAAAAGACTACGATAAGCCAATCCAAGATGTCATCGTTGAATTGACCGATGGCGGCGTTGATTATTCGTTTGAATGTATCGGTAATGTCGATGTCATGCGCTCAGCGTTAGAGTGCTGCCATAAAGGTTGGGGCGAGTCAGTCATCATCGGTGTCGCGGGCGCAGGGCAAGAAATCTCAACCCGTCCATTCCAGTTAGTTACAGGTCGCGTCTGGCGCGGTTCAGCATTTGGCGGTGTCAAAGGTCGCTCAGAGTTGCCAGGCTACGTCGAGCGCTACCTAGCAGGAGAGATTCCGTTACAAGACTTTATTACTCATACTATGCCGTTAGAAGATATCAACGAAGCTTTTGACTTGATGCATAAAGGTGAGAGTATTCGCTCTGTGGTGCATTTCTAGAATTATGCTTAGATAGCTAAGCTTTTTTAACGCTATTAAATAAAAATGCCGCTCCTATAATGGAGCGGGGTTTTTTTGTATGCCTTTTAATCTTTTTTAAAGCTGTGCATGTCTTCTAAAACGCCTGTAAATCTATCGTATAACCAAGGTTCAATATCGTCGACCACTTGATTGTAGAGAGGTGGTCCCAAGGTTTCGATGATAAAGTCTAATAAAAACTTAGCAGGCAGGTTGCCAATATCAACATCAAATTCCTCGCTCATATACTCTCTAAGCTTATCCAAAACAATTTCTTCTGCTTCGTCTGACAGCGTCAGTAATTTTTCTTTACTCATTAATCATAGTCCTATTAGCAAAGCTTTATTTACTCTTGCATAGCAGCCAATTGTTGTAAAATATTGACGTAATTGTCCACGCCTTGCGCGCCGCTGACCAAGTGCCGCTCATTAAAAATCATTGCTGGCACGCTTTGAATACCTTGCTGCTGCCAGTGGCGCTCTTCTGCGCGTACCTCTTTGGCAAAACGCTGATCCTCCAGCACAGCCAGCGCCTCTTCACGATTAAGTCCAACTTCCGCTGCGATATCAGCCAGCACCGTATTATCAGAGATGTTGCGACCATCGGTAAAGTGCGCGCCAAATAACGCCTGCTTTAAGTCATGCATCGGCTTTTGTCCTTGTTGACCTGCCCAATACAACAGCTGATGCAGATTAAAAGTATTGTGCATCCGCGTGTCATCGTTGAAGTTAAATTCAAAGCCAACTTCATCGCCCGCTTGCGTCATTCTAAGGCGGCTCGCGTCTGATTCTTCCTTGCTCGAGCCGTATTTTTCCATGATATGCTCGCGCAAATTTTGTCCTGCGCTTGGCATATTGCTATTTAGCTCAAATGGATGCCAGTGTATTTCGTGCTCGGTATTGGTTTGCTTGAGCGCCTCAGCCAATTGACGATAACCGATAATACACCAAGGGCAAACCACGTCTGAGACAATATCGATGCGCAGAGGTTTTTTGGATAGCGGTTGATTTGAGTTTTCCATATTTTTATACCTATTTTATTGATTATGTTCGATTTATTTATAGAAGGTTTTATAAGGTTGAATCCATATTAAGAGAATGAAATCGTGATTACAATGGTTGCTAAGTTACAGGTTCTATTAACGAGGTTAAGCAGCCAACCGCAGTTATAAAAGAGATTTATCGTAGACTTAAAAGTTGGCAAAAAAGTTTTGTCCTCACTATTTGCTTAAAAAAACTACACTGCAATGACTACAAAGTAAAAACAAAGCGCTGTTTTTGATACGCCATAATGAAACGATTGACGCTGTTTAAGAGCGTGCACACTTATCCCTTTATGAATAACTGCCAGCGAGAAGCCAGCATGTCTACCTTGACGTTAACGATTAATCAGCAGGATTATCAGCTCGATAATCTTGATCCGCGCACGACATTGCTTGATGTCTGTCGCCAGCATCTACAAATTACCGGACCCAAAAAGGGCTGCGACCACGGTCAATGCGGCGCTTGTACTATGCTCATTAATGGGCGACGAGTTAATTCTTGCCTGACCCTTGCGGTCATGCATGACGGTGATGAGATTACGACGATTGAAGGCATTGGTATGCCTGAATCGCTCTCAGACTTACAGCAAGCGTTTAAAGACCACGATGCGTTTCAGTGCGGTTACTGTACGCCGGGGCAGATTTGTTCAGCCACGGCTTTGATTGAGGAGATTAAGCAAAACTGGCCAAGCTACGTCACCACAGACTTACAAAATCCTAATGGCTTGCTGGTACAAGAAATCGCCGAACGCATGAGTGGTAATATTTGCCGCTGTTCGGCTTATCCGAATATTATTAACGCCATCTCGCAGGTTTTGGAGAGTGAGATAAAAAATAAAGCCGCTACTCAAAATAATATTAAAAAAGGCTCAGATGCTGCAAGCGTTACCGGTATTTGGTCGCCGCCGCCTAGTGAGACGCAGCTTAGTAAGCCTTCAAAAAACAAGCCGTCGCAAAATAAAAACCACAACGCCCAAGCAGGAGCTCACTCATGAAACGCTTTGACTATGTCCGTGCCGAAGCTCCTGAGCAAGCAGCGACTGCTGCCAGCCCAAAAGATGCGTCATTTATCGGCGGTGGCACCAATCTCTTAGATTTAATGAAGTTTGAGATTGAAACACCAACCAAATTGGTCGATATCACCCGTCTTGAGCTTGAGCAAATCGAAACGACCGCTGATGGCGGATTACGTATCGGTACGCTGGTCACCAACAGTGATTTGGCGGCCCATCCGGAGGTCATTGCTCATTATCCGGTATTATCGCGCGCTATTTTAGCTGGCGCGACGGTTCAACTGCGTAATAAAGCCACCACTGGCGGTAATTTTTTACAGCGTACGCGTTGTTATTATTTTTATCAGACCGACAGCCCATGCAATAAACGCGAGCCCGGTAGTGGCTGTCCAGCGATTAATGGCGAGAACCGTACCCTTGCTATCTTAGGCACAAGTGACGCTTGTATTGCTCAACATCCCTCTGATATGGCGGTGGCAATGCGGTTGCTTGACGCTGTCATTGAAACGGTGAAAGCAGATGGTTCGACCCGTTCTATTCCAGTCAAAGACTTTTATTGTCTGCCAAAAGACACGCCGCATATCGAAAATGTCTTGGAGAGTGGCGAGCTTATCACTCATGTTGTTTTACCACCGCCTATCAAAGGTATGCATACCTATGACAAAGTACGTGACCGCGCTTCTTACGCCTTTGCCTTAGTGTCTTGTGCGTCTGTCATAGAGGTTGATGACGACGGTAACTTGGCGACCGTACGTTTGGCTTTTGGTGGTATTGGGGTGATGCCGTGGCGTAATGAAGACGTTGAAGCATTATTAACGGGCACGGCGGGTGATGACGCTACGATCGCACAAGCCGCCGACTTATTATTAAAAGAGGCCAAAGGTCACGGTCAAAACGATTTTAAAATTCCACTGACGCGTCGCCTACTTAAACAAGTTATTCAGCGCGCCTTAGCGGGCGAGGGAGCATAATCATGTCATTATTGGACTCAGTATTGCCATCAGAACCTACCAAAAAAATGATGATGAATGAGCCTGTCGATTCGCTTTTTGACAAAACGGCAAGCAAGTTGGTCGGCAAACCGATTAACCGTGTTGATGGCTCGTTAAAGGTCAGCGGAAAAGCGCCTTATTCAGCAGAGTTTTATCGAGAAAATCAAGTTTACGGCGTTTTAGTTGGCGCGAAAATAGCCAAAGGACAAGTGGAAAATATCGATAGCAGTGCTTTAGAGGATATTCCTGGCATCATCAAAGTCGTAACCGATCCTAAGCATTTTTTGCGAAACTCACAGCAGGGCGGTGAGACCGAAGCACCAACCCAAGGTGCCAGTGAGATTTATTATCACGGGCAGCCGATAGCGGTAGTGGTTGCTGAGACTTTTGAAGCGGCGACCGAAGGCGCTAATGCCCTTAAAGTCACTTATAAAGATGAGACCGAACAAGCGGCATTAAACTTTACCCAAGAGCTGCCAAGTGCTCATGACGTCAATGAGCAAAAGGGCTCAGATAAAAATTCTGTTACAGGCGACCCTGATAAAGGCTTAGCGGATGCAGAGGTGACTCTCGATCGCTTTTACCATACGCCAAGTCAAAGCAACTCGCCGATGGAGCCTCATGCGACGCTGGCTTATTGGGAAGACGATAAGCTCATCATGTATACCTCAAACCAAATGATTGCCTCTTGCAAGCAGCAAGTGATGGATGCTTTAGATCTAAAAAAGGATCAGGTGCAACTAATTTCTTATTTTGTTGGTGGTGGTTTCGGTAGTAAATTGGGTATCGCGCCTGAGTCGATTGCAGCAGCGATTGCGGCAAAAGAGCTTGGTCGTCCTGTGCTGATCAGTATGACGCGTCCGCAAGTGATGGAAGCAACCGTTAGACGCTCAAACACTCGCCAACGTATCGCCATTGGCTGCGATAAAGACGGCATTATCAACACCTTTATTCACGATACCGTTGGCAGTAATTTACCGGGTGAGGCATTTTTTGAGCCGACGGCGCTGTCGACCAAATATTTATACCGCGGTGAAAATCGCCGCGTGAATTATAAGCAAGTAGATATGAATTACGTGCTGTCGGGCTCCATGCGCGCGCCCGGTGAAGCGGTCGGTATGATTGCGGTTGAATGTGCGATGGATGAATTGGCCACGCAGTTAAATATTGATCCGCTTGAGCTGCGCCGCCGTAACGAGCCTGAGCAAGACCCAAGCCAAGACATTCCGTTTTCGACGCGGCAGCTACTTGCTTGTATGGAGCAAGGGGCGGCGCAGTTCGGTTGGGAGCAGCGCAATCCCAAGCCTGCCAGTCAGTTAGAGGGTGATTGGTGGATTGGTACGGGAATGGCGGCCTCCGCTCGTGGTAATCAGTTAAAACTGTCAGAGGCGCGGGCGACACTGCAAGTTGACGATTCAAAAGCCCTTGGCGTTAAAGCCATTATCGAAACCGATATGACCGATATCGGCACAGGCTCTTATACGGTGTTTTCCCAGGTTGCCGCTGATTTACTAGGCTTGCCGATAGACCATATCGAGATGAAGCTCGGTGATAGTGAGCTGCCATCAGCCTCAGGCTCGGGTGGTAGTTGGGGTGCGGCAAGTGCAGGTAGTGGTATCTATCTTGCCTGTGAGCAGCTGCGCGATATGTTGGCAGAAAAAGTAGGGCTTTATCCAGATACCATTCAGCTTGATAAAGGTCAGATTAAACGAGCAGGTGAACATGACCCTAGCGTAACAGAAGCAGCGGTTGAAACGCTTAAAGACAAAGCGCTAGATTTAAAAGATACAGTCACTGAAAAAACGGGTTTAGCATTACCCGAGTCGGCTACAGAAAAGTACGATTTTAGCAATTTTCAGTCTTATGCACTGGCAGATATTATCGCTGCATGCGATGAGCAAAAAATGAGCGCTAAAGGCCAAATTAAACCGGGAAAAAATGCCAAAAGCCATCGCCAAGCGTCGTTTGGTGTCAATTTCGCAGAAGTCGCCGTCCATAGAGTGACTGGCGAGATTCGTCTTAAACGCATGACGGGTGCCTTTGCCGCTGGACGTATTCTTAACCATAAAACTGCTACTTCACAATGCTACGGTGGTATGGTTTTCGGTATTGGTTCGGCGCTTATGGAGGAAATCATCCATGATAAGCGCGATGGTCGCCTATGCAATCATGATCTTGCTGAATACCATGTGCCGGTCAATGCCGATGTGCCGCAACTGGAGGTAATATTGGTCGAAGAAGATGACCCTTATACCAATCCCATGCATATCAAAGGGATTGGCGAAACCGCGATTTCTGGCGCAGCAGCGGCTATTGCTAATGCTATTTATAATGCGGTCGGTGTGCGCGTTTATGATTTCCCAATCACCCTTGATAAGCTGCTTTATGAGTTGCCAGAATAGCTATTGTTAAGAATCGATATTAAAGAATGGCTAACTGATGCTTGATATAAAAACCCGCTAGCGGCTATCACTAGCGGGTTTTTATAAGGCAAAATGCAATTTTAAGCATTAAAACTGAAACTAAAATAAAAATAAATAGAGATAAGAGGCACTATGAATCAGGTCGCTGATATTCTAAAGCTCGCAGGCGAGGCGCAGCAGCAAAACATCGATGCAGTGTTAGCAACGGTAGTACATACCGAAGGCTCGGCATATCGGCGTGCTGGGGCGATGATGCTTATCTGCGCTGATGGACGCTCGGTTGGGATGATTAGCGGTGGTTGCCTAGAACCACATATCATCAAACGTGCCTTTTGGTTGACGCGTCATGGCGCAAATGTACAGGTTTATCAAACGGGTAGTGATGAGGGTGACGAGGCAGATGATGATAGTGAAAGTAATGGCAATGGAAATGGCGATTTAGAAAATGAGCTAAATTTCGGTTTGGGCTGTAATGGCAAGGTTCATGTGCTGTTTGAGCGTTTGACAGCCGCAAGGCCGTTTTTAGAAGTTATTAATCATGTTCGCCGTAGCCAAAATCCTACAACGATAGCGACGTTAATTCGCGCAAATGACCAATACCATTTACCCATTGGGCTTCGGCTAGATTTGAAAGACTATATTGCTAACGAAAAAATAACTTTTGTCAGCGGCGCTCGTATGGGTAATCAAGCATTCATTGAACAATCGAATATTTTTACTCATGAGATTAGAGATACCATTAAAAAACTGTCAACGCATGAAGTTTCTAACAAAAGTACCGAATACGTTGTCTTAAAAAACGGTGATATCACCACAGAATGGCTTATTCAGCGTTTACAACCACAACACCGTTTGCTTGTTTGCGGGGCAGGGAATGATGTGATGCCGCTTGTGACCATGGCAAAATTACAAGATTGGCATGTCAGCGTTATCGATAGCCGCGCTCACTATGCCACGCGGCTGCGTTTTCCCGAAGCGGATATCGTGATGCCAGTCGCATTGGACGATAATGAGAAACTGCTGAAGCTCAGTGGTCATGCGGCGGTCGCGTTGATGTCGCACAGTTTGACCCAAGACCGTGCCCGTCTTTCGTTATTGCTTGCGCATTCGACTCATTATAAGTATCTTGGACAATTAGGCCCAAGTTATCGAACCGAGCGCTTAGTAAATGAGATTCGTGCTGCCAAAGACAATCCGGCAAGTTTAAGTGAGGGCGTAAAAAAACTCCATTATCCGATTGGTTATAAACTAGGCGGTGATGGCCCTGAAGCTTTAGCACTTGGCATCATGGCACAAATAAGCGCTGTCATGCACGAGCAAAATCCTGCTAATGATTTTTTAGATAATAATAGAACCATATCTGAAATATTGAGCGGTGTATGAAGAAAAGTGACTCAACGTCAAATAGCGCGGCATTACCAAATCAAAATTCTAGCCAGCAATCAAGCCATACCATTATTCTTCTAGCCAGCGGCCTCAGTCGTCGTCTTGGAGAGGCTAAACAGCTGCTTTATAAAAATGGTGTTCCGTTAATTAGCCATATGATAAGACTGGCAGCAAGCACAAATCCGCAAGTTATTATCGTCGTTATTCCTAAAAATGAGGCATCGATAGCTAGTGAGGTAGCAAAACTAAGCGACACCCATTTACATATCAAGACTGTCATTAACCAAACGCCCGAAACTGGTATGGGACATAGTCTTTATACTGCTATTGAAGCCTTAACTCAGTTTGTTAATGATAAAGCTTTTAATCATGAAGTGGTTGAGCGAGTGTTAATTATGGGGGTTGACCAAGTTTTATTGGACATTGAACATGTTAATGAATTGCTAGCCGGTAAGCATTTAGTGGTTGCCAGTGGTTATGAGCATTGGCAGATTTTCGATATGTTATCAAAAGATGACCATATTGAGCGTAGAGCAGATGCTAAGAATGAAACGAAAAATCCCATCGTTGGTCTACCGTTAGTTATCGATTATCAGCTACTTAAACAGTGGCAGCTTCATATAAGTGGAGACAAAGGCCTACGTCATTTAATCAGAGCGCTCTCGCCCAGTGAAATCAGGACAGTCTTCAATAAACAGCTGAGCTATGATATCGATACGCCCGAGCAACTTGCCTATGCCCGACAGCAGGGCTGGGTTGATAAATAATTTGATGCCAAGAATCGTTTGGATGATAGGCATATTACGCCTAAACCGTTAGTAGGGTTATAAGCATGATACAACGCCTGGGCACTGATGGTAACAGGATTACCTGAATACATTACTACCGTCATACAAGCCTGCCAATAATCTGCGATATCATTTGCGCATTATAAATATAAAGTAAGGGTATCTTATGAGTCGTATATTGTGGCTAGTCGTTGGTATCATCAGTATTCTTGGCGGTATCTTTGCTTTTTTCAATCCTCTTAGCGCCAGTTTCGCTGCTGAACAACTGGCTGGGTTTGTATTTCTTCTTGTCGGTATCTTACAGTTTATTGCCCTGTTCCGTGCTTATACCACGACGGGTAAAGTGCTAGCGGCCATTGGCGGTGTGCTTGGCATATTTATCGGTATTGAGCTGCTACAAAACCCGCTACAAGGTATTTTAACCTTGACCATGGTAATTGCTATTTTATTTATGGCAACGGGTATCGTCAGAGTGATAGTGGCTTTTGGTTTACGTAGAACCGTTGCTTTTGTGCCGATATTAATCTCAGGGCTTATCTCGATTGCGTTGGCTATCATGATATTTACCAGCTATCCGCAGTCAGCGACCTATATTCTTGGCGTCCTATTAGCCGTTGAGCTGATATCTAATGGCATCTCATTAATTATGTATTCACGTGTGCAACCGCCTTTGGTTAGACGCTTATAAACTTGTGAACATATAAATGACACTAGCAATAAATCACGCTATAAAATGTATAAAAAAGACGCCGTGAAATGGCGTCTTTTTTTATTATATAAGTTATTGGTTTTTCAGATTTTAACGCGAAAAGGTCAAAATATGCCCTTTGAATGGTAGTTCAAGATAAGTGGTGTCCTCAGGTTTAACGTGCTTACTGCTAAAGCCAAATTCAACCATCTTATTGGTCAACTTGTTTTTGCGCCCGCGCCCAGGGTCAACGACAATAACTTCACAAGTTGGCAGTGCATGGCGCTCAATAAACTCCGCCAAGATATCAATATGCTGGTCTTCATACAGCAAATCGCTACCGATAATGATATCGAACTTGCCAAGATGGCTATTGTCTTCGGCCCAGTCTAAACGCTCAAAGTTAATTTCTTTATTATTATTTAGCGTGGTGTTTCTATCCAAAAAGTACTCAACCGTCGGATGATAATCAGTCGCTGTAATATCGGCATGGCGATGGTTAAGCAATAAGCTTGATAATGCCATACCGCAGCCAACTTCTAAGATACGCTTGCCCGCAATATCATAATCAAGCATATGATTGGCGAGCACCAAGCTTGACGGCCAAATCACGCCAAACATCGGCCACGACGCCGAGCAAATACCGAGGTCCAGCGCCTCATTGTCAGGGTCACTAAATTGTTGATTATCGCGTAGGGTGCAGATATGAATGTCAGTATTGCCAATTTCAATCGTTTGATAACGTAAGCGCACAGTGGTTAGCGAAGCCATAAACTGTCCTAAAAATAAGCAAGAATGCAAGGTTTGGCAAAAGTTGCCACGTTCGGGGAATGTAGTTATTAATAAAGATGATTTAAAACATTGGAAATGTGAAGATGAGGAAAATCTAGCAATGGAGGTTTTTATTAAAACTATAAATTTAACGGAGAAGTAAACAGTTGCTTATAATAAGTATAATCTAACGTTTAAACCTTTATTGTTAATTCTAAGGGTATTGTTCTTACGCGATAAAATTATAAATGGTAATTTTTATTAGTATATTCAGTAGTTTAAGTTATAGACATAAAAAATGCACCGTTTATGGTTAAAGGGTGCATTTATACTAAGCAGTTAGTTTGATTAAGGGTAGTTTGCTAAATATTCGGTCTAATTAGTAAATCTAAGCCCAGACGTTTTAAGCGCCCATACCAACTCAACAAAGGCACGGTTGTTGGTTAAAGGTTCGCCATCGATGATAAGTACGTAGCCTGAGCCATCAATCCATAAAAATACAAAACTGGTTTCAGGAATCAGCAAATCAACTTGCTGAAAGAAAGAAATCGCTTGGCTCTCTACTGCCCAGCCGCGTTGTTTTTGGCGTAGCATAAAGCCTGAGAAGTCTGCCGCCGCCACACTGAGCATGTCCGCTTCTTCTTGGCTATAGCCAATCCGTGCCAGACAAAATCCTTCATCAGAACCAATCGCCGCGCGGCGTTTACCCGATAAGCTTGAAACGACATACGGTAAAAATTGATCAAGCGGCAAATTTGGCGCGGGCAAAAATAACGACAGCTTCTCAATCCAGCCATGTTCTAAAAAGCTGTCTAACCATTCATCAGAATAGCGCTCGAGCCAGTCAGCGGCCAGCAGCGTCTCGTTATGCGACAATAAATCCTGTAAGGATAGCTGCTCAGGCGTTGGTTCACTTTGCGAAAATGCCTCAAAAATGCCAGCTGGAGTCAAGGTCAGATAGGTTTTATCAGCGTTTAAATAAGAAGACATAGCGGCTACTCGTTAGATGAATGTTGATGATGCTATGAAAAATAAGCACGTTAAGCGTCTTGTGTGTCTTTGGTTTGATCAAGTTTTTGCTGACAGTCATTCCAGCGCGCATCGAATTGCCAATCGCTTTTACCCAAGCGAAACCACACCAAGGAAAACGCCAGACGGTCGTGACGCGCGATACAATGGGCAAAAAACTCGTTTTCGATTTGCTCTATGGTATCCCAGTCTTGATTGTCACGCGCGAGCATCAAATCGTTGGTGATGTCTTTAGCGATTTCTTTGGCGTCATCGCTACTGATACGCAGGCGCTGCGTCTGTTCATTTAAAGATGGTGAGACCAGTACGCTCCAGCGCGTTGCCAGCATACTGTTTTTTTGGATATAGCTTTTTTTATCGATACAATCTCGAAAGCCTTGCTCGATATGCGGTAGCATGCGCCCTTGCAAGCGGGTAAACATATTGGTGACATCATAGGGAATGTCATACCAGCAGCCATAAAAAAAATCGGCTACCGCACCTTGTAGTGGTTCTTTTTCGTTTAACAGTAGGGCAGCATTGATACGTTGTTCGTGAAAATGGCGGTTGTTGGGTGCGATAAATATCTTACGTGAGTAAAGACGATAGACGCGCCGTGCTGCCATTTCACTTTCTTTGATGAGATCTAAATCAGACATAAGCGTGTCCTGTTAGTCATAGCACTATGCAAAAAGCGGTTAAAAAGTTATTCAAAAAGTATTAATAAAAATGCTATTAGGGCACCACTTTGCTCAATCGCTATGACGTGATAGACCATAGCGATTGTTGCTTAGCATTATTGTAGCCTAATAGGCTATGACGTCAGTAAGATGCCAATGAACCTGCTAGTCAAGTAACGTTTGCATCAAATCAATCATAAATTCTGCGTCTTCTTCGTTCATGGCTTCAAAACCTTGCGGCATGCCAAGTTCAGTCAACGCTTCTTTACCATCGTTATCGTTATACAGATTCAAAATGGCATCCATCAAAATGTCAGTATCCGGAAAGCCGTCTTTAATCAGCAAGACGTGGCTGATATCGGCCAAATCGCTTTCGATTAATACTGATAGCTGCGCTTTGGTTAGGCGTGAAAAGCTATGGAAAATCTCCGCCAAAAAGAACGCCGCTTGCGCCTCACCCTTAATCACTTGGCGCGCCGCTGCCTGATAGGTTTCAGTCACTGACCAGTTAAGGTCGGCTTCTTCGATATCGACCGCTTCAAGCAGGCGTAAACCAATCAATTTTACATCGCGGTTATCAGCCATGGCGATAGTAGCGCCAGCTTTGATGTCGTCTAAGCTATTGATATCGCTATTTGCCGCCGCGGCGATGACCATCTCATCAGATTTACCGATAGGGCGCGCAACCGCATGGTAACCGTGCTCACGAATAAGGGTAGCCGCATCAAAAGGGTTGGCATAAATGACTTGAATATCGCCTTCACTGATAACGGTTTCTTGCTCAGCATGCGAGGTAGGGATATTTAGGTGCATGTTGAGATTGGCACGTTTTTGAATCAAAGTATTAAACATGTGCCAGCCTGCAAAACGCTCCGGCGAAAAATCAGGCGCGATTAACATATTATGTGTCGTCATGATTTAGCCTTCCTCATTTTGTTTCATTTCGGCATATTGGGCGATTGCCGCCTCAATTTTGCTGCGCGATGGTTTACGGCGCACCGAAGTATAGCCAACCGTTTCGCCGCGACGGACGTTTGGTACGACAGTCGCGTAAACCCAATAGTGACTGCCATCTTTGCATAAGTTTTTCACATAACCATGCCATTTTTGCCCAGCGTCGGCGGTCGACCATAGGTCTTTATAAGCCGCTTTTGGCATATCAGGATGGCGTAAAATATAATGCTGCTTACCGATTAATTCATCGACATCATAGCCGCTAATCTCGACAAAAGCATCATTCACGTGTGTCAACACACCGTCTAAGTCGGTACGTGAGACGATTAATTTACCGTCAGGATAAGGGCGTTCGATACCGGTATCATAAACAGTGCGCGAAGTGCCGTCGTGGTAAGTCAGGGTGACTTCTTCGGCTGGCATGTCAGGCTTCATGGCGTCGGGGAGTGGAGAACCCATTGTAATCTCCTTCATTTATCATGGTTGTGATAATTATTAAAAAGCGTAAACCTTATTGAAAAAATGTTTGGTTTAAGCGTATGACTTAAATTTATATGGCAAACTGACAATTAAACTTAAGTTTTAAACCGCACTGTTAGATTTATTCAATATAAACGGTATGCAATACCTTAAATAATTTTTATAAGACAAGACATAATTTTTCATTTAAAGTGTTGTTTATCAAGTAGTTTATAGCGCTGATAGCCCATAAAATCTTAATGACAGAGCTTTAAAAATAAATATTAGATAAGTTTTGCCAAAGCTTCTGAGGCGCGCTTAATGTCTAAGAATATCAAGCCAAGTTTGGCGTTTGGTTTTGCCATAATGGTCAGCACTGCTTCATCGCCTGATGAGGTCATAATCACATAGCCTTTTTCGCCTTGGATCATAATACGGTCGATGCTACCACGAGCCAATTCACGACCTGCGCGGTCACCTAGTGATAATAAAGCAGCAGACATCGCGCCAACACGGTCTTCATCAACGCCTGTAGGCAGCGCCGATGCAATCATAAGACCATCGTTCGAGATAAGGGCAGATGCTTCAACATCGGCAGATGAGCTGTTTAGGTCTTCCAAGATTTGCTGGAATGAGTCTGTACGCATAACGATTTCTCTGTGACGAATAAATAAGGGGATAATAGGGATTGAGGATTTTCTGATTTTAGTCTTCGACTAGTGAACAATATTATAAACCCTTACTGTTACTATTGATATGGCAGAGCGCTATTTAACGCCTTAATATCGCGCATTTTTTACTACTTAATCTTATTTCACCACCGTTTATCGCAATTTTATTGTAATTAATAAATAAAAGTTGGCATATTTTAAGTTGTTTAGTATTTTTATTTTCCATTAATGTGTTTTTTTCCTATAGTCTAAGTAGCAAGTAAAGCAATCAAAGGGTTATTTAAGACGACAATGTTGCACAAAATCACCGTAAATCACTCAAATAACAGTGGTCGTTTTTTTGACTAACGAGTTTTCACGGCAGGTTTATTGATAGATTATAATGAAATAAATATCCTTTATAAATTTTGATGATGGTGATATTTACTAGACTTATACGGCAAAAAAATGCTATATAGTTATGAGATAAAAATTGTTTGTGCTTCTGGGTTTACGATTTAGAGACACATTCAGTTGGCTTCTAATCTCCCAGTTTCTATATTTATTCGCGTATAGAAACGATTTCAATCTCACATTGGTGTTTTAAATCCCATCGTTTGTATTTAAGCGATAAAGCACCCGCGTGAATCAGCACGATGACCATTTTTACCCTAAGGAACCTATATGAGTATCAGTCAGGCAATCGAAAAAGTCGAAGCACGTTACGCCCATCAACCTGAATTTATTCAGGCGGTAAAAGAAGTTGCAATCACCATTGCTCCGCTATACGACGCCCATCCGGAATATGATACGTTCAAAATATTTGAGCGTCTTGTCGAGCCTGACCGTGTTATCGCTTTTCGTATTAACTGGGAAAACGATAAGGGTGAAGTGCAGGTCAACCGCGGCTGGCGTGTACAGTTCAGCAATGCCTTAGGCCCTTATAAAGGCGGTATCCGCTTTCATCCTACCGTCAACCAATCGGTCCTTAAGTTCTTAGGTTTTGAGCAAATTTTCAAAAACGCCTTAACTGGCTTGCCGATGGGCGGCGGTAAAGGTGGCGCTGATTTTGATCCTAAAGGTAAGTCTGACAGTGAAATCCGCCGTTTTTGCTATGCCTTTATGCGTGAGCTGCATCCATATGTCAGTAAAGACATCGATGTACCGGCAGGCGATATCGGCGTCGGTGGACGTGAAGTCAGCTATATGTTTGCGATGTATAAGAATCTAACCCGTGAGCACGGCGGCGTCTTGACTGGTAAGGGCGTGGGTTTTGGTGGTAGCTTGATGCGTACTGAAGCGACGGGCTATGGCGCAGTTTACTTCTTAGAAAACATGCTTGCCGCTCAAAACGATAACATCAAAGGCAAAAAAGTGTTGGTATCAGGTGCCGGTAACGTCTCACTCCACGCCGCTGAAAAAGCCCACATGCTGGGTGCAACAGTACTAACGGTATCTGATTCACAAGGTACGCTGCACGATGCAAACGGTATGGACCAAGAAAAAATCAACTGGCTAAAAGAGCAAAAAGCCCAAAGTAAGCCGTTGTGTGATTATGTCGATGTATTCGGCGGTGAATGGTTGGCTAAGCAAAAACCTTGGCATATCAAAGGTGATATTGCCATTCCATCAGCGACCCAAAACGAAGTTGATGAAGAAGATGCCAAATTAATGGTTGAAAACGGCATTAAATATATTGCCGAAGGCGCTAACATGCCACTGACCGCTGATGCGATTGACTATGTGCGTTTGCACCGCGTCCACTATGCACCAGGTAAAGCGGCCAACGCAGGCGGGGTCGCGGTATCGGGTCTTGAGATGTCACAAAACTCTGTACGTCAATATAAAACCTTCGAAGAAGTCGATGAGCGCTTAAAGTGCATTATGAAAAATATCCACGACTGCGCCGCTGACGCTTCAGAAAAATATAACCAGACCGATAACGGTTATATCGACTATATGGCAGGGGCAAATATCGTTGGTTTTAAACGCGTTGCTGATGCCTTATGTGCTTATGGTATCTTGAACTAAACTTGTCTTAATACGAAAGCAGTTTTTCATAAACCGCGCTTATCTAAGAGGATAGGCGCGGTTTTTTTGACTGCAAACAATGATGATACATTAGGATACTTTTTTGCTGCACAGGTCTATCTCATCAGCGTTATGATAAGAAAAGCGGTAGAGTTGAATAAAAAATACGGTAAACAAAATCGATAGTAATAAATAAAAATATGAATCAGGAGACGATATGATGAATAAAATTCTCAAAGGTTTTAAGCTAACAACATTGGGTGCTTGTCTGACATTAGCCTTGACGACGGGCGTCATAACTACAGCCGCCAGTGCCGCTACTAATGTAGACGAAGTACGCGCCGCGCAAGCCGCGAAAATTAGCTTAAAGCAAGCCATTACTATCGCCAGTAAATCAGCTTCTGGTATTTTAATCAGTGCCGATTTTGATGAGGATGATAGCGATGCCATTGGCAAAGGTGGCGTCTATGAATTAGAATTCAGTACCGATAGCGTCAATTATGAAATCAAAGTAGATGCCAATACAGGTAAAATTGTAAAAAAGGAAACGGATCGTCTTGATGGCGATGATATCAACACTTACCAAGTTCAGAAAAAAGCGAAAACCGATATTATGAAGGCCATCAATATCGCTGAAAAACAAACGGGTGGTAAGATATTAGAGATTGAATTTGAGAATGATCGTGATTATGCCAATCATACGGCGTATTATAAAGCTGACCTATTAAAAGGTAACAAGATTGTTAGTATTAATGTCGACGCTAACAGCGGTAAAACATTTGCCAATAAGTTCAAAAAGTAGCAGTTATATTGATAAAAATAGTATAAAAGACATCAGTCATAAGGTTGATGTCTTTTTTATTGAAAACGGCTTATTTACTATGCGAGCACTCAATATAATAGACGCTTAATATAAGTATAACCAAAGTAAACGCCAATCTCAACTTATCGTAGGCTTTTGATTTTTATAGAATTTAAAATTCTAATTGTTTTAACTGAAATTTTAAAAACTAAGTAAACCAATACCTTAGAAAAATAAGTTGAGAGTGGGGTAAAGTAAGCTCGTCTTACCCTTATTATGAATAAGTAGCTTCATCAAGGAGTTTCATCTAAAAAGCCGCTATATAAAGCCTTATAAATGAGTAAAGCTTAACAATCTTACGCATACTCACTGTTTTTGTACGTTTATTCTTACCCAACTGCGCTAGTATATGAGCAAGTCATGGTTGCATAAGTAGGATTGCCGTCAAAAATATTATGAATATTAACCGTCACTTAGCCTATTTAATGCAACATAATAGAAAAATAGTATTGAAAAATAGCCACAGTATCCTCAAATCGGGAAGCCAAAGCCAAGCATGATAGTTAATAGGCACAATTTTTCGTCAAGACTGCTTGTAATGCTTTCACCCTATTTATTGGTTTGCTACTTTTTGCCTTATTCACCTACTTTATAAGGACGTCTTATGAAACGTCGTACGCTTTTAGCCTTTGTCGCCAGTACGGTATTACTTGCCGCTTGTAATCAGTCACCTACTACTGATGCTGATACCAATGCAGCCGATAGTGCGGCGACTGGTGGTTCTGATTTGCTCCAACGTATCAATAATGGCGGCACTATTAATGTCGGTACTGAAGGTACGTATCCGCCGTTCACCTATCATGATGAGAGCGGTAAGCTGACCGGTTATGATGTCGAAGTAACGCGGGCAGTTGCTGATAAACTAGGGGTGGATGTTGAATTTAAAGAAACCCAGTGGGATGCCATGCTAGCAGGTTTGGATTCAAAACGTTTTGACATGGTTGCCAATCAGGTAGGTTTGACCACGCCTGAGCGCTTAGCAAAGTACGATAAAGCGACTGAATATAGCTGGTCAGGCGCTGTGGTATTGGCACCGACTGATGACAATCGTTATAGCTCGTGGGAAGCGCTAAAAGGACTGCGTTCTGCACAGTCGCTTAGCAGTAATTATGGTGAGCTGGCAGAGCGTTATGAAGCTGAAATCGTTCCCGTCGATGGTATGGCGCAAGCGATTCAGTTGGTCAAACAAGGCCGCGCTGACTTTACGATGAATGACAACCTTGCCGTATTGGACTATCTAAAAAAATTCCCAGACGCCAATCTTGAGATTAAATTGGTTGCACCTGCCAGTGAGCAGACGGGTTCGGGCTTGGTGCTGCTGAAAGGTGATGACGCAGTTGTCGAAAAACTCAATGGCGCCATGGCTGAGCTAAAAGCTGACGGCACGCTAACCAAACTTAGCGAAGAATTCTTCGGTGCTGATATAAGTCAACAAAAATAATGCTAGCGTCTATAACCTCAGTATTAAGCGATTTATTGGCACTATTGCCCTTTATGGATGCTGCACGCGCCCAAATCGTTATCAACTCATTTTGGCCAATGCTCAAAGGCGGTATTTATTATTCGATACCGCTGGCATTGATATCATTTGCGATTGGAATGGTGATTGCGCTGACGGTAGCTTTAATTCGCATCGTGCCGCGTGCAGGATGGTTCCATGAGATACTTTATCGGCTTGCTCGTATCTATGTGTCTGCCATTCGCGGTACGCCGATGTTGGTGCAGCTATTTATTATCTTTTATGGCTTGCCAAGTGTTGGCGTGAAGCTCGACCCGTTTCCGTCAGCGATTATCGCCTTTTCGTTGAACATTGGCGCTTATGCGTCGGAAACGGTGCGTGCGTCGATTCTGTCTATTCCAAAAGGTCAATGGGAAGCGGGCTCCACAGTTGGTTTAACCTATCTACAAACCTTTCGCCATGTGATTTTGCCGCAAGCGCTGCGGGTGTCGGTACCGCCATTGTCCAATACCTTTATCAGTTTGGTAAAAGACACGTCTTTGGCGTCATTGGTGCTGGTCACGGAGCTGTTTAAACAGGCGCAAATCATTACCGCCCGTAATTATGAGTTTATGCTGGTTTATACTGAAGCGGCGTTTATTTATTGGGCAATTTGTCTGTTTTTAACCTTTATTCAGGGCAAACTTGAAACCAGGCTTGATCGTTATGTGGCGAAATAATTTTTGCTAAAAAATATAGCCATCTTGTCGTTTTTTACCATCAGCGTTTTTTCATTTGTAAGCGGAAACCTCTATGATTCAAGTCACTAATATCCACAAAGCCTTTGGTAGCAATCAAGTGCTCAAAGGCATCGACTTGTCCATTGAAAAAGGCAAGGTAGTGGTCATCTTGGGTCCATCAGGGTCGGGCAAAACCACGTTTTTGCGCTGTCTGAATGCGTTAGAGATTCCTGATCAAGGGGTAATTGCATTTGATGATGGCAGCTTGACCGTTGACTTTGCCACCAAGCCAAAAAAGAAAACCTTACTCGCTTTGCAACGCAAGTCAGGCATGGTATTTCAGTCTTATAATTTATTTCCGCATAAGTCAGCCATTGAGAATTTGATGCTTGGGCCGACGGTGGTACAAGGACAAAGTAAAGCGCAAGCGCGCGAGCAAGCGTTGGCGTTACTTGATAAAGTCGGCTTATCGGATAAAGCAGATTTGTATCCGTTTCAGTTGTCTGGTGGTCAGCAGCAGCGTATTGGTATTGCTCGTGCGCTGGCGATTGAGCCGTCATTGTTGCTATTTGATGAGCCAACTTCGGCGCTTGACCCAGAGTTGGTACAAGATGTGCTTGGAACGATGAAGCAGTTGGCTTCTGAAGGCTGGACGATGGTGGTGGTGACCCATGAGATTAACTTTGCGCGTGATGTTGCTGACCATGTGGTCTTGATTGAAGACGGTCACATAGTCGAAGAGGGCAGCGCCAAGCAGCTATTTGAGGATTCAACGCATCCACGCACGCAAGCGTTTTTACAGCGTATCGAGCAGTAGTTCATTTTAAAAAAAGACTGGCTTCTAAATAGCCAGTCTTTTTTATTGTATAGTAAGTGAAAAGCAATACCGTAGCGTTTTTAGGACATTTTGACTATACCTTTATGCTTTTTAACATTAGCCTTTTAAAACCCTGCATTACACCTGCAATAAAAAATTCGTTAATAAACGCTTCGCCCCCTCAGTCGCAAACGACTCTGGGTGAAATTGCACACCTTGTATCGGGTAGTCAGTGTGCGCAAGTCCCATAATCTCATCACCTGCGACCGCTGCATCTGTCAGTCTTAAGTCATGATGGGCGTCATTACTCACGACGGCGGTAACAGTTAAGCAGTCTGGTAGCGTATCTGCCTTTACCATCAAGGAATGATAGCGCATGATTTCTATCTCTTGTGGCAAGCCTTGATAGACACCTGCATTATCATGGCGAATGGCTGAGACTTTGCCATGCATTGGTACGCTGGCTCGTACCACTTCGCCGCCAAAGACATGCGCAATGCCCTGCATGCCCAAGCAAACGCCCAATAGCGGCGTCGTCTTGCCCATAACCTCAATCACTTCGGCGCAAATACCAAAATAGGCCGAGTCGTCAGGCGCGCCAGGGCCGGGTGAGATGATAATGCGGTCAAGATTCATCGCCTGTACGTCAGCCAAGGTAATTTCGTTATTACGTTTGACGATGACATTTGCCGCTTGTTTAGCGCCGTCTTTATCACCATCCATGGTCTGTAAAATCTCGCCAATATATTGATAAAGGTTAAAGGTAAAAGAGTCGTAGTTGTCGATAATTAAAACATTCATAAGGCATAAGCTCTTTAGCAAAAGTACAATGGATTCACGCTGTCATAAAGCTGTCTAACACCACTTTCATCGCTGACAGCTTACGCTGGATTTCTAAGTATTCATCAGCAGGATTGGAGTCGTAAACATTGCCGCCGCAAGTTTGCGCATAAGCCGACTCACCATTGATAAATAGACTGCGAATAGGAATGGCAAAAATACAATCACCATTAAAATTAAATGAGCCAAGTGCGCCGCCATAAGCACCGCGACCATCAGGCTCAAGCTCATTAATCACTTTAATGGCTTCCACTTTTGGCGCCCCTGATAAAGTACCGGCGGGGAAGTTGCTGGCAAGGGCGCTAAACATATCTTCATCGGGGTGCAAAATTCCGACGATTTCAGAAGAAATGTGCTGCACGTGTGAGAAGCGTTTGATATCCATGAGGCTACGCACCTTTACCGTACCAAATTGTGCCACACGGCCGATATCGTTACGATGCAAGTCAACGAGCATATTGTGCTCGGCAATCTCTTTGGCATCATTCAGTAGCGCGCGGGCAAGCTTACGGTCTTCTGCGATATCGACGCCGCGCTTGGCAGTGCCCGCTAATGGGTAGGTTTCCATCTCACCTTGACGCAGGCGAAACAGCAACTCAGGCGAGGCGCCAATGATGCATTGCTGAGAAAATTTCATAAAATACATATGCGGTGACGGATTAACCGCGCGTAGCTTTTCGTAAATTGGCATCTTGTCGCCGAAAATGCGATATTTGGATTTAAAGCCAACTTCGCACTGAAAGATGCGCCCAGAGATGATGTCTTCTTTGACTTGCAGCACCGCTTTGGCATGCTCCTCTTGACTCATGCCATCCCCCAAAAACTCTACTGAGGGTGGTTCATAATTGGGGATGGGGGCTTCAAGTAAGGCTTTGATTTGCTCGATGCGATTTTCTTGCTGCGCGGTTGGATAGTAAAAATAGAATATTTCGCCGGTCATCTTATCAAGCGTTAAGCCATCTAAATACACGCCAAATTTAAAGGGTTCAAAATCATCACTGGCTTTGGCGTTGAGACTTGGCTCAAAGAAATTAACACTGTCATAACCCAAGTAGCCAACCAGTCCGCCGCTTTGGTCGCGCGCAATAACGTGCTGCGGGGTGATGCTGCGTAATAGCTGATAAGGATTGTCAGTTTGATAATGTGTGGTTTCGGCGGTTTTATTATCAGTAATTGCTAAGGTGGTACGGTCGATAGCGGCAATAGTCATCACTGGGTCAAAACCAATGGCATGGTGGCGCGCCATATGTCCATCCTCGCCCAATGATTCAAGCAAATAACAAGTTTCAAAAGCGTGCTCAATACGCTTAAATAACGCAAAAAAATCTATATCCTGCGTGAGTTTGATACGCTGTGGTTTGCTAGGAATTTCGATAGCAGCAGGTTGGTCAGGCTTGGAAGTAGAAGCGGTCATAACGATGTCCAAAATAGTTCAATGATTTATCAAAAAAATAAGGCAGAATGAAATTATGTTTTTGCCCAATTAAGCGTCTTTTTTATGCGAATTTTCTCTATGAGTTTTAAGTAGGGCGCTCACATCGTGACTTTGCATGGCTTTCGCACCGCGCGAGACAGTGGCGATACCGACGCCGAGCTGCTCAGATATCTCACGCTGGGTGATACCGCGCTCTAACAAATCAAAAATACGGATGCGATTGGCGATTTCTTGTTGTTCTTTATCGGTCAATAGCGCAGTAAATAGCTCGTCGATAGCGCTACTATCGTGACAGCTGGCTAAATGAGTTAATAGACTGTGATAAGGATTGGCGCTCATAATATATAATCTTAGTAAGAGAAAGGATAATAAGCAAAATATTGTTTCGTTTCAGTATTCTAGTACAGTAGTACAAGAAAAACAAGTAACGTGTTTGGACGTTTAGCGTTATTTGTTTAACGCTTGATGTTGAAGGTTAAATTGAAAATAAAAATAAAAGCCAGCGCATGGTGATATGCTGGCTTTTAGGTCATTTATAATTTTAGATAAATTAACGCTGTGGACGTATAAACGGCATGTGTCTATTTACGTCTTTATAGAGTAAATACCTAAATGGACCAGGGCCCCCGGCGTAACAAGATTGCGGGCAAAATGCGCGTAGCCACATAAAATCACCTGCTTCAACTTCGACCCATTCACCGTTTAAGTGATAGACGGCTTTACCTTCTAGCACATATAAACCATGTTCCATGACATGGGTTTCATCAAACGGAATCACGCCGCCTGGTTGAAAAGTAACGATATTGACGTGCATATCGTGACGCATATCAGACTGTTCGGTAAATCTCGTGGTTTTCCAAACACCATTGGTTTCTGGCATCTCAATTGCTTCAACATCATGATCGCTGGTGACAAAGGCTTCTGGCGCATCAAGTCCTTCTACAAACTGATAGGCTTTGCGAATCCAGTGAAATTTAACAGGCTCATTACTATTATTTTTTAGCGTCCATTGACAGGCAGGTGGTAAGAAAGCATAACCACCGGCTTCAAGATGATGGGCTACGCCTTCGATAGTAATATCCATCTCACCTTCAACGACAAACAGCACGGCTTCGGCATTAGTGTCGAGCTCAGGCTTGTCGGAGCCGCCGTTTGGGGCGACTTCAACGATGTACTGTGAAAAAGTTTCTGCAAAACCGCTTAAAGGACGCGCAATCACCCACATGCGCATACCTTCCCAAAACGGCAGGTAGCTAATCACAATATCGGTGAGCACCCGTTTGGGGATAATCGCATACGCTTCGGTAAAAATAGCGCGGTCAGATAACAGTTGCGTTTGCGGCGGTAAGCCGCCAGTTGGGGCGTAATAGGTACTTTTAATTGGCATTATTAATAATCCTTAGGGGGTTTTGCTGTGTTAAATTAGTGTCTATCTTCAAGAGATAAAGGGTGAGTACGGCTGTTTAAGTCTTATTTTCATTTAAGCAAGGCATTAAAAATAGCTTAAATAGTTCAGCTTAGTCTGCGATTTGTGTATTTGGATCGACTTGCCCATTTTCTACTTCAATATTCACTTGCCAATCATCAATCGCCAGTTCGTAGCAGTTATTACCCTCACCATTGATACGGTCAATGACCAAAAAATCAGAATCTTGACCAAGTGCCAACAGTGGATGGTGCCAGACATTGGCATCGTATTGTACGCCTTGATGCGATTTGGCATAAAACACTGATAAATCAGCGGCCGAACGTGGTGGTTCACCAGCTGGTGCGACGACGACAATATAATCTTGACCATTCATCGAAAAGAACGCTTGCGACCCAAAGGGATGATACTCCATCACCGATAAGGCGATAGGCAGTTCGCGCTTTTTGGCACGAAAGATACTGAAGCCAACATCGCCGCCATCAAGCGTAGCCTGAGTAATCGCATGATGTCGACACGCATAGCCTTTATTAATAAAGAAGCAGTTTTCAGAGGTCTGCTCTTCTTTGTCATAGGGTTCAATCACCGTACCATAAGGTGCAAATTCGGCCTTGGTTAAAGGCCTCGCGATAATTGTGGTAGTCATGATGTCACCTTTTATTTAATGAGCAGTTTTATGTATTTAGTTTAGCTAGCGCCAGATGATTACATCCAGTTGGCGATGTTATCGGCAGTAGCTGGATGGTTTTCATACCAGTGTTTGGCAATGTCATCGCGGCGGCATATCCAGACATCGGGTTTGCTAGTAATGTATTGCAAGAATTTTTTGAGAGCAGTGATACGGCCCGCACGGCCAATGATGCGGCAGTGCAAACCGATGGTCAGCATTTTGGGTTCGTTTTTACCATTTTTATCCCCTTCTTCATACAAGGTATCAAAGCTGTCCTTTAAGTATTGATAAAAAGGCTCAGCATTGGTAAAACCAGGGCTTGAAGCAAAGCGCATATCATTGGTCTCTAAACTATAAGGAATGACCAAATGCGGCTTGCGGGCGATTGTTTGCCCATCTTCTACTTTGACATTGAGCCAGTAGGGCAGCTCGTCAGCATAAGAGTCTGAATCATAGATATAACCGCCTTGTTCAGCGACCAGCTCACGCGTGTTGGGACTATCGCGGCCGGTATACCAACCAAGCGGCTGACGACCAAGCATACGCTCGAAGATTTCGGTGGCGCGGCGCACGTGTTCGCGTTCCGTTTCGCGGTACATGTATTGATAAGTAATCCAGCGTAGCCCGTGACTGGCGATTTCGTGACCATCTTCTAGCACGCGCTCGATAATATGCGGCGTTTTTTCAGCAGCGGCGGCGCAGGTAAAGGTAGTGATGGGCAGGCCATACTCTTTAAAGGTATCTAACACGCGCCAAACGCCCACGCGGCTACCATACTCAAAGGCGGATTCGATAGATTGGTGGCGGTTGTTAAATTCTGGCGTACCTAGTACATCCGATAAAAAGCGCTCTGATTGGCCATCGCCATGAATGACGCTATTTTCCGCGCCTTCTTCAATGTTTAATACAAACTGCACGGCAATTTTCGCGCCGCCCGGCCAGTTGGCCTTTGGCGGATTGCCTGCATAGCCTTTTAAATCACGCGGGTAGGTGCCGTGATTAAAATCACTGGTTATTTTTTGACTCATTTTTAAACTATCCTAAATACAATAAAGCAAATTAAAGGTGAGTATTTCTACTGTCGGCTCATTAACTAATTATCTGACTAAATAACTGTCTCATTAAATAACTATAGCCCTGAAGCGTAAGCGACGAGTTGTTGGCGTTCTGCATCGGTCAATTGAGTGAGATTGCCCAGTGGCATATAGCCAGTTTGTACCGCTGTGACAATTTTGTCTTGATGGATTTTCATGTCTGCTGGCGTCTGCAAAATGATGCCCGATGGCGGTGCGGCAAATCCTTGCTGGGTTGGCTGCGCCGCGTGGCAAGTGGTACAACGGGTGTGGACGATATCCATAATGGCATCATCTGCTGAGGCAGTCACAGGTACGACTTCGGTAGCCGCTTCATTGGCAGCGCCAGTTTCGGTAGCAGCACTCATTTCCGAGTTATCGGCTGAACCAGCAGTAACTGGTGGCGTAGTGTCTGATGTAGTGTCTGGTGTAGCGTTTGCTGTAGAAACAGAGGCACTAGCAGCGGGTAATGGCTCAACAGGGGCAGGACGCATCCAAATAATCAATAATACTATTGCTAATGCCGGAATCCAGAGGAATTTTGGCTTGTGATGCCCCAAGTGTTTTTGATTAAAATAATGACGTACCGTTGCTGTGATGATACCGACAAATACCAACACCAACCAACCGTGCGCATGTGAATACATCATCGGATAGTGGTTGCTAATCATGGTAAAGATAAGCGGCAGGGTAAAGTAGTTATTCATCAGCGAGCGGTTTTTTGCTTGTAGCGCCAAATCCGCCACTTCTTTGCCGGGCTTCACACCGCGGCGCACACAATCTACCAACGCGCGCTGAGCAGGCATAATACCAAAGAAGACGTTCCCCGCCATTACCGTCCCTAAAATGGCACCAATATGAATAAATGAAGCGCGATCACTAAATAGCTGATAAGAGCCCCAGCAAGCGATCACTAGTAATATAAAGATAATACTGCTAAAAATCAGCGAGTTTTTACCAAGACGACTACGAACAATCACTTCATACAGAAAGTAGCTACCAAATAAAAACAATAAGCTGGTCGAAATCGCGCCGATACTGCTGCCAAAAGCGACTTTACTGGGATCAATCAGATAGGCAGTCGCATTGAAATAATAAACGATAGCCAGCATCGCCATGCCAGTAAGCCAAGTGGTATAAGCTTCCCATTTAAACCAATGCAGGGTTTTTGGCATCTCTTCTGGTTCAAGCTTATATTTGGCAATTTCATAAAAACCGCCGCCGTGTACCGCCCATAAGTCGCCGGATATACCCTTGTCCGCCTTCCACTGTGGCGGCTTACGCAAACTCATGTCTAGCCAAACAAAGTAAAAGGAGGCGCCAATCCAAGCCACGCCAGCGATGACGTGAAACCAGCGGAAAAATAAAGCGACCCAGTCGAGAAGATATGCACCCATGCGCGAATTGTCCTTTTCTTTGCAATACTTTTTTATTCAATGTTTGGTTCAGCGTTCTGTCGTTAATTGAAAACGGTAAAACAGACAGCTATAAATCCATTAAGCCATTCATTTATGAGCCGCGATAGGTACTATAGCCGTGTGCGCTGAGCAGTAGCGGTACATGGTAATGACCGCCATCACTGATCATAAAATCGATGACTACTTGCGGGTAAAATGCCGTGAGATTTTGCGCGTCAAAATAGGCTTGGGTCGCAAACGTCAAGGTATAACGGCCAACATCTAAATGATATTTAGCGATATCGATACTAGTATCAAATTTCCAGCTGTCAGCGGCAACTCGACCATCGGCGTTGGTGACACCTGTTGCCAATAGATAGGTCTCACCGTTTGCAGGCACGCGGTGGAGGGTGACTGCGATATCAGCGGCAGGTTTGCCAAGATGGGTATCTAAAATGTGGGAAGAGAGAGTGCCTGACATGATCATTCCTTTTATATAGTAAAAATAAGCACATTTGCTTTAAGCAGTGCCGAGTAGTTTTTGTAAGCGCAAACGGGTAATTTTATTTTGCTCAGTAGCCGCATTTAGTAGCTCAGTGGCGCGGTCGTTTGGCAGGCGTGTGAGTAATAAATCCAGCATTTCTTGCGCGCTTTTGCCCGTCGCAAAGACGATAAAGATAAAGCCAAATTTAGCAAGATACTCTTGATTGCCTTTTGCCAATGCTTCAATGACATCCATGTCAGCATTATTGGCACCAGATTGCTCATGCGCCGCGCTGTCTTGCGTATTGCGGTATTTTTCTTTTAATGAGTCAACGTTGCCGATTTGTGGATGACCATCAAAGGCCTCAAGCAAATTGGCTTCTTGGGTTTGCGCTTGCTGCCAAGCCTTGTCGCTACTGGCAAGTAGGTCGTCTATATCTGCAAAAGGGCGAGCGCCTGCTACGTCATGCGCCCATTTGCTGCTAGTGCAGCAGGTCAATAGTTTTGAGAGTGCTTCGTCTGGCGAGAGGGCATTAAATTGCGCTAGTGTTAAGCTCACGGTGTCATCCTTTTCATTTAAATTTTAAGCTTTTTATTGTTATGTTTTAATTGAGTTGTAAGTGGTTTAATAACATCCATTCTGCTTAAACCTGACCATTTGGTCAACTGTTTTATGCAAATTATTTTTATACGCTGGCGAAAACCCTGCTATATTTTCGCTAAATAAAAAATAAAATTGGCTTATCAGTGCTGTTATATGTTGCAATATGGCTACTTATTTATCCTCCTATCCAATGGTTTATCTTATGACCCAACCTAATCAAACATCTCAAGCGTCCGATTCTGAGGCGCCTATTCATCGTAATCAGCAAGATATCCGCGCCCAAAATCAAGCAGTAATTTTGGCAGCTGCAGAAGAAGAGTTTGTATTACAAAGCTATCGCGGCGCTACGATGCAGGGCATTGCTGATCGGGCAGGACTACCAAAAGCCAATGTCCATTACTACTTTAAAAATAAAAAAAACCTCTACAAAATGGTTTTGCGCTCTATTATTGAAGAATGGAACGATGGTTTGGTGACAATGACCGTCGATAGCGACCCAAAAGCCGTGATAGAGAAGTTTGTACGCACCAAATTACACCAAGCGTTTGTGCATCCAAACCGTCATAAATTGTTTGCGTTAGAGGTCATCGGCGGCGCCCCATATTTACATGACTTTATGTCGACAACCATGAAAGAGTGGGCGCTTGATAAATCACAAGTGATGAAAACTTGGCATGAGCAAGGCAGAATTGGTATCGCTGACCCATTGCAGCTGTTGATTTTGATTTGGGCAACGACGCAGCGTTATGCAGAATTTGAAACAGAAATCGTCGGTCTGCTACAAAAAGACGCTTATGATAAGCAAGATGAAGCGCGCGCGGCTGACTTCTTAATACCCTTTATTCTGCGCGGTTGCGGGCTTGAATAGCGGATTTTACATAGCGCGCCATTTATTCAACCAAGCCCGCTGCCGTTATAACGGCTGACCTTCAACCTCACTTTTCGGCAACACGCGCACAGGTTTTAGACCATCTTCTATATGTTGATCAGACGTATCAAACTCGACGCCATAGTTCTTTGGCAAAATCATATCCAACGTGATAGCGACGATACCTGACATGGTCACTGCCGAGCCAAAGATATTGCGGAACAGCTGCGGCGTTTGCGCAAAGACATCAGGAACAAACGCGATACCCATCGATAAACCAAGCGAAGTCGCAATAATTAAGATATTACGGTGGGTAAAATTCACTGTGGATAGGATGCGGATACCCGCAGTAGCAACGGTTGCGAACATCAATAGCGTCACGCCGCCAACCACAGGCTTTGGCAGCTGCGTAAAGATAGCGCCAAGGATAGGGAATAGCCCCATGGTAAATAAAATCGCCGCCACATAAAAACCCACATAGCGGCTGGCGATACCAGTCATTTGAATGACGCCGTTATTTTGGCTAAAGGTAGTGACCGGAAAGGTATTAAATACCGCGGCAATCCACGAATTGATCCCATCACCTAGCACGCCGCCTTTGATACGCTTTTCGTAGACAGGACCTTGAATAGGTTCGCCTGAAATCATTGAAGTTGCGGTCAAATCGCCTGAGGTTTCGATACTGGTAATGATATACATAAAGGCAATCGGAATAAACGCTTGCCAATCAAAGCTCAAACCGTATTTAAAAGGAATAGGGACGGTAAGTAATGGCGCTTCAGAGACTAAAGAGAAGTCAATACGCCCCATCAACATCGCCGCAAATAAGCCCAACATCAGACCGATAAAAATAGCGCTTGAGCGAATCACTTTATTATTGACGATGCTAATCAGCACCACGCTGACCAGCACCCCGCCGCCCAGTAGTAAATTTTCCATACTACCAAAGTTTTCGGCACCAACCCCGCCCGCCAAATCAGTCAGACCTGTTTTGGTTAAAGACAAACCAATGGTGACAATGACGCAGCCAGTAACGATAGGGCTCATCAAAGATTTAAGTTTGGTGATGAACTGGCTTAAAAATATTTCGACAAATGCGCCGAAGAATGACACGCCAAAGATGACAGAAAGAATCTCCTCTGGGCTACCGCCTTTATTTTTTACCACAAAACCTGCGGCAAGGACGGCAGCCAAAAAGCCAAAACTGGTGCCCTGTAATGCCATCAGCCCCGAGCCGACGGGCCCGACTTTACGGGTCTGAATAAAGGTGGCGACCCCTGATACCATCAGTGACATGCTAATCAGATAGGGGATGTGCTCTCCCAATCCCAAAGCGCCACCAATGATTAAAGAGGGCGTGATAATACCAACGAAAGCGGCAAGTACGTGCTGTACCGCCCCTAAGAAAGCTTTTGCAGGAGCAGGGCGGTCATGCAGTCCATATAATAAATCAGGGTTTCCTTGAGTAACTTCACTCATTTTGGCTTTCTCCTAAAGTGACTTTTAGTCCAATCTCTGAAGGTAGACCTAAACAGCGTAGGAAAACTGATGATTTGAGAGTTGAGTCCGTGACTTAAAAAAGCCTTTCAGTAAACTCTAGATCTTCATCTTGTTTCTCTAGCTATCTAAGCATTTACTAATTTTCCAACAGAGAGTCGCACTTTTCCGTGTGCTAATAAATAAAAGCAGCTCACCATTATTTATCAATATTGCCAGATATGGTGATTAAAACCTGACTAATTAGTCAGTTATCTAAGGGTATAGCGAAAGCCTTGCTTATTGCAATGTTTTTTTTGCGATTAAAATATTAATTTGTTTCATCTCGGCGATTTAACAAAACCTTAAAGCGCTTATGACAAATAAAATTACGACTGCTATTAAGTACTTAATAGCAGTCGATGTTAGGTGCTGCTTAACTTTCACAATGTCGTCTATCTTATTGAATTAAATTCCTTACTTTATTTATTGCCAAATTGTTAATACTTCGTTATTATGCCTGTCATATTTCAAATGCTAATAATTATCATTAGTGTTAATCATGTTATTTCTATATGTATTTGTTGATTGAGTAGGCGTGGTCAATCAATAAAACACAAAAATTTTAATAGAAAATAAAAAGCAAAATCCCAAATTGTTTTTTTCGGACCATCTTTTTCAAACTGTCTTTCTAAAGTGGCACTTAAATCCTTCAATCCTAATAGTAAGTAAAGTGAGTGTGTTATGCGTGAAGTTAAGTCAGCAACATTTTCTAATCAATTAACGGTGTTATCGGTCGCTGTTTCAGCAATTCTGTGTTCACAGCTGGCGGTTGCGGCAACGGATGTGCCTAGTACGACCTTACAAACCATCACCGTAACTGCCAATAGCTCGGTACGTGAAAAGGTGCAAGAGGATGGCGTCGATGTCGAAGACTATACGCCTGCACAGCAAGCAAGCCATTTAAGCGATTTTTTAAATGTGGTGCCAGGCGTGACCATAGGTGGTACGTCAGCGGTCAACCAGCGCATTCGTATTCGCGGTCTTGAAGATAGCAACCTAAAAGTCACCATTGATGGCGCGCGCCAAGAAGGCAAGCTGTTCTATCATATGGGCGATATCACCATTGATCCTGATTTGCTCAAACAAGCGGATGTGGCAGTGGGTAACAATTCTGTCACGCTCGGTAATGATGCACTTGGCGGCGCGGTTGCTTTTAAAACGGTCGATGCCGCTGACTTACTTAAACCTGGTCAAAAGATTGGTGCCAAGCTAAAAGCAGGTTATGCCAGTAATAATGATGAGCTACTGACGTCAGCCACAGTTTTTGGCGCACCATCTGATAATGTCGATTTATTGGCTTATTATGGCAAGCGTGATACCAGCTCGGGTGAAGACGGTGAAGGCCGTGAGTTGTTTGAAGACAGTGAGAGCGAGAGCTTCTTATTAAAAGCCGGTGCTTATGTTGGTAATGACCATCATGTAGGTGCAAGCTTTAGCCGTACTGAGAAAGAAGGGATTTTCCCATTCCGTCCAGATTTTCCGAGTCGCTCTGAGCCACCAATTCCGCAACAGGTGAAGCGCGATACTTATGGTATTGATTATAAGTTTAATCCTAGCAATCCGCTGATTGATATAGATACCAATGTGTATCAGACTAAAACCCGTATTTTGCGCGATTCTGATTATATCAATGATCCAGGTTTTGATTTTAACGCGCAAGTTCAAACCACAGGCGCAAAAATCCAAAACACCAGTGACATTGCTACGAATGTTGGCACGCACAAGCTCATCTCTGGGATTGAGCACTACAAAAAAGAATCGGAGATGGAGCGCGACTTCGTTAAAACAGGGTCAGACGAGGCAACAAACACCTCTGTTTATCTAGAAGACCAATGGAGAAACGGTAAGCTCACTTTAACACCCGGTGTGCGTTATGACCGTTATAAATCTCCTGAGTTTATCGCTGGGGGCAAAACCTATGACAATGTCGTCGGTGCACTTGCTGCAAGCTATGAGATTGCACCACTAACGCAAGTATTCGCTAGCTACACACAGTTATTTAATGGTCCTGATTTAAGCCAAACCATCTTTAATTCGGACGGTGATAAAACGTATGTTAATAATGACTTAAAAGCAGAAGAAGGGTCTAACGCTGAAGTGGGAATCGTTACAACCTTACGTCACCTAACGGTCGCCGGTGATGCCCTGCAACTAAGCGGTAAATATTTTGAAACCGATATCGAAAACTATATTGAGTTTGTACGCGCAGGTGGTAGCAGAGTTGGCATGAATTGCACAACTGGGCAATTAGGTACCAGCGCTGCCCCTGAAGCCTGCCAAGGCGTCATCAATAAAGATGAAGATTTTAAAATTAAAGGCGTTGAGCTCGCCGCTGATTATAAAATGAATAACTTTAGTATGGGTTTGAGCTATTCGCGAGCGCGCAGTAAAGGCGACAAAACAGGCTATAGTATTCCATCAGTGACCGGAAGCAGCTCAGAGTCGGGTGATAAATATATGGTCAATTTGGCTTATAGTCCAACGGAGACCACAGATATTGGCTGGCGCAGTACCTATGTCGCTTCAGTAATGCCAAATACTAGCGCGAATGATATTGAAAAACCAAGCTATGACGTTCATGATATATTTATGAACTATTCGCCAAAACAAATTGAAGGACTAAAAGCGACGGTTGGCGTTTACAATCTTTTCGATGAAGCTTATGCTAGCCACTCATCTCGCCTAAACCCGATTGATGATGTTGCTACTGACTTCGAGCCAGGTCGTAATATCAAAGCTTCTTTAACCTATCAGTTTTAAGCCTGCATTTATTTCTTAGTAGCAAAAGAGCCAGCTTTTTATAAAAAAGAGCTGGCTTTTTTATCGCCATTTTTTGGCACCCAAGCTTTCTTTTTAAACATTACGCTTCGGCTATAGCACCATTAACCCTATATATTCATAAAGAATCAGCACTCATGACTTCACTTTCCTTCTCTTCTTTTGCATCGAATCTGCGCCGTATTTGTCTTTGGATTCACCGTTATACTGGACTTGTGATGGCAGGCTTTTTAATCATGGCTGGCATTACTGGCTCGTTATTGGCTTTCCATGAAGAGCTAGATGATATGTTTAATTATAAATTGGCTCAAATTGAGCGGCAAGATGGGCCACAGCTTCCTATTGCAACCCTGCACGACAAGGTGATCGCCGCCTATCCAGAGTACAATTTTTCTAGTATGCCAACATCATTAGAAGCGGATAAATCTGCGGTATTCTCGGTCGATAGAGCCAGAGGTCAAAGCGCTAAAAATCAACCTAAAGCCCCGTTTCAAGAGGTTTATGTCAATCCTTATAACGGCGATATCGTAGGAACGCGTGATAAAGACGCGTGGGCATGGCGTAATACCATGTGGAAGGTGTTTTGGTTGCACCGTGATTTATTGCTCGGCGATATTGGTAAGCTGCTGCTAGGTTTGATTGCCCTTATTTGGACGATTAACTGCTTTATTGGCTTTTACTTGACCTTTCCTAGAGCTATTAACGGTAAAAAAGCATTGCAGAAAACTGTACCTAAAACTACGCCTAAAAAACGTGCGTCTTTTATTAAGCGCTGGCTACCGGCGTGGAAAATCCGCCGCAAAACCAATACCTTTAAGCTCAATTATGATTTGCATCACGCTTTTGGTTTATGGTTGTGGCTGATGCTATTTGTCATTGCGTGGTCGAGTGTCGGTTTTAATTTAAAATCGGTGTATCAACCCGTGATGCAAGCAGTGGTTGGGTTTGAAGGTAGAGAGGGTAAAAGAGAAGAAAAAGGCAAGTCAAAGACAACAGATAAATCGAGCGAGCAGGCTATGTCAGCCGTTGCACCAATGAGCACTGAAACGGGTAGTAATACCTTTGTTTATAAAGCGAATAGTATTGCGTATTTAACTGAGCAAGCGCATATTGCTGCGCAAAAAAATGGCGTAACCGTACAGCAGACATTTGGTATCCGCAGGCTTACAGAGGAGGGGCAATGGCAAATGCGTTTTAAAACCGACAAAGATGTCGGCACTCATGGTGGTGCCTCGTCTATCACAGTGTCTGCGGCGACTGGCAAAGTTGAAAAGGTCACTTTCGGATATCAAAGCGCATTTGGTAATAAAATCGACCAATGGTGCTCAACCTTACATATGGGACATATTGGACAGGGTAACGCTCATTTACTGTATCAAATATTTTTAGCAATGATAGGGTTGGCCGTGGCAGTTTTGTCCGCTACCGGTGTGTATTTATGGGTCAAAGCTCGTCAAAGCCGATTAAAGCAAAAATTGACCATTAAAAATAAATTTTCAAACCATTACGGAAAACCGGCTATTAAAAAACAGCTATAAAACACCCAGTACTTAAACCGTATCGACAATCACGGGTCGCCCTTGATGGTTAAGGACAGTCACATCGACTTTGTACAGCTCTTTCATGGTTTCATGCGTGAGTACATCAACAGGCGCGCCGGTTGCCAGTACGCGACCCTCTTTCATCGTCACTACCGTATCGGCAAATTGCGCAGCTTGATTGATGTCGTGCAAGACAATCACCACGGTTTTTTGCTCAGTATGACTCAATTCGCGCAGCTCACGCATCAGACGGCCAGCATGGTACATATCTAGATTGTTGAGCGGTTCATCAAGGAGTAGGTACGGTGTATCTTGGCAGACAATCATCGCAATCAGCACGCGTTGACGTTGACCCCCAGAGAGCGTCGATAAAAAGCGCTCGGCTAACGGCTCAAGCTCAAAGCGTTCGATAATTTCCTGCACTTTTTGCTGATCATCAGCCGTTGGTTGTCCTTGATGATAAGGATAGCGCCCAAACATCAGCAGCTCATGCACACGCAACCGACCTTGTACTTGGTTGTCTTGCCCAAGCATGGCTACGGTCTTAGACAGCGTTCGTGCATGACAGCTGACAATGTCATGCTCCTCATTCCCTATAACGAAACTGACCTGCCCTGATTGTAACGGTTGCAAGCGCGACATCACCGAAAACAGCGTCGATTTACCCGCACCATTTGGCCCTATTAAGGCAATCACTTGCGAGGGCGGTAAAGACAGGCTGATGTCATGCAGGATTTGCTGTTTGCCAATATGGTGGGAGACATTATTTATTTTAATCATAGCAGCTCTTGTTTTTAGAAAAATTTAACCGTTGCGTTTTAAAAAGTCATCATTAGCGGCGATAGGTCATAAATATGAGTAATAAAAATACCAAGCCGCCTGCCAATTCAATTACTACTGACAATACACCCGCCATGCCGAGTACTTGCTCAAATATAGTTTGACCGAGGACCAAGCAAATCATCGCTACCAAGCTGACCAATATCAGACGCTCACTGTGATACATATGGCGCGCGATACGATTGGTCAAGGCGCAGACCAGTAAGCCAAAAAAAGTTACCGGACCGACCAAGGCGGTTGCCGTAGCGACTAATACCGCAATGACCGTTAATAGCCCAAAGGCGAGGCGTTGATAGTTGATACCAAGGTTAATTGCTTGTGGTTTGCCCAACATCAAGACATCGCATTGATAGCGCCAGCGCCAGATAAATAGCGCACTGATGACGCAAATAACAAAGCTAATGCCCAAAAGCTGCGGATTAACCGTATTAAACTGCGCGTAACTGGCCGATTGGACTACCACGAAGTCATCGGGGTTAATGAGCCGTGCAACCAGCGCTGATAAGCTGCGAAACAACACGCCAAAAATAACGCCTACCAGTATCAGCCGCGTTAAATCCTGACTGCTTTTTGAAAACAACAGTCGAAACAACAATAACGACGCGCCAAACATGAGGACGATTTCAAGGGTAAATTTGGTAATGGGGTTGATGCTGGTAAAACTAATTGCGCCTAAAAAGAACACCAATAAGCTTTGTAATAACACATACAGTGAGTCAAAGCCCAATAAGGAGGGTGTCAAAATAGGATTGTGGGTTAAGGTTTGAAAGAGCAGGGTCGATACGCCGATGGCATAACCGACGACCATTAGCGCCAGTAATTTTTTACCGCGTAATGGCAGGGCAAAGTCCCAATAGCCGTTGACGTTAAGTGTCAAAAACAGTGTCATTGAGATAAGTAAGATAATCGCGGCAATGGATTTTGGATGACTGGCGATAAAGGTCCAAAGTTTTGCTAAAGGGTTTTGAGTAGAGGTATCTTCAAGGCTGTCATTTTCTAAAGTAGCATTTGCTAGAGCGCTCTTTTTTGCCGAGCCAGTCTTGGTAGAATTGTCATTTATAAAGTTATGCTTAGACGATGAGAACATGAATAAATCCTACTATGCTACCTTCAATAGTAACAACGCCAAGCTTATCTAATCAGACAACAGGACGAATAAATTAAGAAAATTGTTAATAATCAGGCAGCGACAAGATTGCGCTAGGGCTTATTGCTCAGCAGGCGCACGTAATAACAACCATAAAAATATCACCGTGCCGACCACACCAAAAACTGTCGCCACAGGCACTTCAAAAGGATAACGAATGGAGCGCCCGATAATATCACAAAGTAGCACGGCTGATGCGCCCAAGAGCGCGACTGCAGGCAAGCTGCGACGTAATTTATCGCCCATGATGCGGCTAACGATATTGGGTACGACCAAACCGATAAAGGGAATCATACCAACGGTTACGACGACGACAGCGCTCATCATCGCCACCATGCCAACGCCAAGCCACGTCACTTGCCGTTTACTAATCCCCAAGTTTAGCGCGATATTGTCGCCTAAACCAACGATGGTCAGTTTATCAGCGATAATATAAGCCAGCACGCACAGTGCGCCCGTCAACCAAAGCAGCTCGTAACGTCCAGCTAATACCGAAGAGAAGTCGCCAAATTGCCAAACGCTAAGCATCTGTAGCGATTCCGTTTGGTAGGCGATAAAAGTGGTTATCGCCTCGATAATGCCACCAAAGACAATACCAATCAGTGGAATCATCAAAAAATCCGTCGGCGGAACGCGATGTATCAGCAGCATAAAGAGCATCATGCCAGCGACTGCCGCAATGGTTGCGACACCCATTTTGACCAGTAGCGCGCTGGCTGGGAACAATAAACTGACTACCAGTAATCCCAATGCGGCGCTTTGGGTTGCCCCAACCATCGAGGGTTCCACAAAGCGGTTTTTCAGCACCACTTGAATAATCATCCCAGCCACCGCCATCGCGATACCCGTCAAAATAATGGCAACGGTGCGCGGAATACGGCTCACCAACATTAATGAGCTATCAGAGTTGGCGCTTTGACTGATAAGGCTTTGCAAAATACCTGACCACGAAAAATCTGCCACCCCAATGGATAAGCTTAATAACACCAAAAGCCCCATAATAATGAGGCTGGCTGTGTTTATTAACCACGGCGGTATCGCAGTGCGGCGCTTTTTATCACGGGCGTAGCGGCTGCCACTACTTGCACTCGGCTGCCAGCTTGATGGCGCAGCTGGCAGAGTAGAGCTGGTTTTAACGCTGGCTTGAGCACGAGGTGAAAATAATGGCATAACGGCTACTGGCTTACGAATAGGGTGTGAAAATTTTTATGGATAGCAACTGTCATAAGCAACAGCTGCTACTTGTATCTTGTATAGCGTCAAAATTTATTTTGCCTTAGTAAAGGCGTTTTTAATCGTCGTTAAATCCTGTAGCCACTGATAATAACCACCAAAGGCTAAGTAAGAGTCTGGGCTTAGATACACTACCTGGGCTTTATCCCACGCAGTGGTTTGCGCCACCAGTGGGTTGTCCAATACGGCTTTGGCACCCGCACCATCTTCACCGATTGCAGCGCTACGATCGACGACGAACAACCAATCTGGATTGGTCTTTTGTATGTATTCAAATGAGATAGGCTGACCGTGACGCGCATCAGTGATTTTATCATCTGCCATTGGAATATCTAATACGCTGTGAATAAAACCATAACGCGACTTATCACCATAGGCTGACAGCTTATTGCCATTGACCATGACCACCAAGCCTTTGCCTTTATTTTCTTTGGTTAAGGCTTTGGTCTCGTCAATCAGCGTGTCAATATTGCCTTGCAATTTTACTGCTTGATCGCTTTTGCCAAATAACGCACCCAAATCGTGTAAGCGCTGCTTGCTTGACTCATAAATATTTGCCGTATCAATGCTCATATCCAGCGTGGGTGCTATACTCGATAGCTCATTGTATTTTTCTGCCATACGCGAGCCGATCAAAATTGCTTGCGGCTGCATGGCGTTCAACGCTTCAAGATCAGGCTCAAATACCGTGCCGACTTCTTTAGGATCCGGATGTACTTTTGACTGTAAGTTATCTAAAAGTAGCCCACTTGGCATACCGTCAACCGCTACGTCAAGCGCCGCCAAATCTTGCATCAAGGTCATATCATAAACGACCAATGGTGATGGATTCATGGCCAAATCGACTTTACCTTTTACCGTATCAACTGCGATGGTCGCAACAGAAACGTTGTCATTTTCAGCTACATTCGAGGCCGCATCAGCCGTTTGGTTTTCAGCTTTGGTTTCTGTTATCTCATTATCACTTGAATCAGGCGAACTACAACCTGCTAAGCCAACACTAGCAATGAACGCGGTCATCATGGCGGTCAATAATGGACGTTTAACAAGGAGGCTTGCGGTACGATTAGAACATAAAGTAGTAGTCATAAATAACTCGGTATATCAAAGGTTTGGTTGGTATTGTTATAAGAATGCTAAAAAAACAGCAGAATAATGATAAAAAATAGCGGCTTTATAATTAAAGTTTTACGATCATTTGCTATTTTCACTATAAAAACAATTGCCATAATAAAGTAATTGAGACTTATTATCAATATTAACGATAATGGTTTTTATTAACTGACTTTTCATTCATTAAATTTTTAGTTTTAAACAACTTTGCTCAAGAACTTTGCTTAAGATAGGCAGTAAAAAAATGGAGAGATTAATAATTTACTATTGATAATAGTTATCGTTTGCATTATTATCTACGCTATTCTATAACGGTTAAATGTTAGGGTGTTATGAGTTCAACGGATTTAGAGGCGCCACCACTTAGATTGATACTTATCGCTATTATTTTAGTGGTCGGGCTACACCTGCTTACCGCAATCGCTTTGGTGATCATCAAAGCGCCTACGCTTAAAGATGAGCCCATTAAAGAGACGCCGCCGCTTGAAATCCAAATGGTCACATTACCTACTCAACCCATCGAAAACGTGGTTACTGAGGTAGAGGAAGTGCCGCAAAGTAAAGCTGAATCTATACCAACGTCTAAACCCGAACCCAAGCCTGAACCAAAAACGCAACAAAAAATGAAAGCGGTTACGCCAGTAGATCCAGTGGTAAGAGAAGAAGAACCAATCGTTCAGAAAGAAAAACCTGTACAGACGCCGCCTATAAAAGAACCACCTGTAAAGAAAAAAATAGAAGACAAGCCACCAGTTATTGATAAGTCAGTCGCTGACGAACAGCGCCGTATAATAGCTGCGCAGGCAGACGCCAATGCCGCTAAAGAGGCGGCGCAAAAAGCAGCGCAGGCAAAGGCTGAAAGAGAAGCGGAAGCCGCTGCTCGAGCAAAAGCAGAGGCTGCAGCCAAAGCTGCGGCTGCGGCAAGTAATGAGCCTGTCAACTTTACCGCCAGTGCTGCGAACTGGGCATCGGCGCCAAACTTTAGCTTTCCTGACCGCGCCGCTCGCCGCGCCCGTTCGGGAGATACGCTCAACGTGGTGTTGGTATTAAGAGTCAATAAACAAGGCGGTATCGATAGCATACGTGTGGCCCAATCGTCAGGAAATCCGCTGTTAGATAAAGAAGCACAGCGCCAAGTGCGTTCAGGTAAATTCAAACCCTTTACCAAAAACGGCGCGCCAGTGGTCGGCAATGTCACCCTGCCAATTGCCTATGCGGTTCCTTAAATATAAAAGACTGGGTGTAGAAAAGCGCATTTATACAAGCAGATATAAAACAACCGACACATACAAAATATAGTGAAACACAGCGAAATATAGCAACGATGTACGAAAATAGTTATCAAAACTCGTACTGCTAACAATCATAAAATGACAAGTAACGACATCCCACATTAAGGAGTCTGATATGGACTTTACAACCTACTGGCAATATAGCGATATGGTGACCAGAACCTTATTCTTTTTGCTTCTTATTTTATCTATTGCCTCTTGGGTGACGGGTATCATTCGCATATTGCAAAGTCGCAAACTGGCAGCTAGCGTCGCCGATGATTTGAGTGCGCAGATTCATAGTAAGCAGGTCAGTTTGGTTGAAAGCGATGCCGCGTCTCGGCGTTTGGTGATTGAGCAGACGTTACTCAAGCACATCGGTCGCTATCGTTTTGCCAGTGAGCGCGGTTTGCCGATACTTGGTACGACAGCAGCAATCGCGCCGTTTATCGGTCTGTTTGGCACGGTGTGGGGTATTTTCCATGCGCTGCATAATATCGGTGTCAGTGGTCAAGCAGGATTAGGACAAGTCGCAGGACCTGTCGGTGAGGCCCTTATTATGACCGGTTTAGGGATTGCTGTTGCGATTCCGGCGGTGGTGTTTTATAACCTTGCGATACGTATCAATCGCCGCGTCATGTATCACGCCAATGATAGAGCGCATGATTTATTGGCACAATCTAGCGAGCTTGCTGCAGTGCAACAAGCGCCAATTCAAAAGCCAGCAGTCCAACGTGATACTACTAATCAAGTAACGCAGTTAACGAAGCAGTCAAATGCAGATAAACAAGCTGAGCATTATCATAAATCCGCACCATCGCAGTTGTAGTGATGGTTCAGTAGAGATAATAAGCCAAAAAAGCACGAGCAGCAAAGACGACAATTAACGGTATTGAGAACAATTATGGCATTTCAATTGGGTGACGATGACAGTCAAAGCATGAATGAGATGAATCTTATTCCGCTTATCGATATCATGCTGGTATTGATGATTATCTTTTTATTGACAGCGACCGTACTGAATCCAACGGTGCCATTGGATTTACCGAAAACCAGTGCCGAGGTCAATGAAACACCGCCCGAGGCGATTCAAATTAGCATCGATAAAGATGCAGGTTTGTTTTGGGATGACAAGCCTATCAGTATAGAAGCATTAGAAGTGCGTCTGCAAGAACAGTCGGCGAATGGCAAGGATCCTTCTATCCAGCTGCGTGCCGATAAAGAAAGTAGGTATGATACCGTAGCGCAAGTGTTGGCGGCAGCCAGTCAAGCAGGATTAACGAAGGTGGCTTTTGTTAACGAATAAAGTTTAAACGACTGATTAATAAGTAGATGAGCAGTAAATATAGTTTTTAAAACAATAAGCTAGCAAGATAAATAAGTAAGCTTAGTAATAAGAAAATAACCACGACAATAACAAGAATAATTAAAATAATAAACTTTCTCTCCCGCCTCGCTTGGGCAACCTTGCGAGGTTATCTTTTTTTAGCAACCCTTAAGCCAATTTAGTAGATTGTATGGCATTCGGTGGGTGATATAGCGAGTGAAAAGTAATATCGATACATCACGCACTGCTGATATCAATTTTTCTTGCTTGCTGTGCCTACGCAGACCGAGGCTACAAAAAATTGATATCAGCAATACCGTCGCGTTTTCAGGATATTTTGACTATATAGCGAGCATCAACTATAACGCTTACCAAGCATAACCAAACGGGCGATAACCGTAGCCAAAGCGTCCAGGTCCATAACCGAATGGATACGGCGAGCGCAGATAATCAAGGTCGCGCTGACGCATATAATAGTAGCGTCCTTGTGCGTAAGCTTCTTCAAGCTTTTCGATGCCTTCGAGCGGACAGACAGGCTGCCAATCATAACCTTCGCGGCCAAGTTTATAGGCATTGAGCTCAGTGCAGTAGTTTTTTAGTCCTTGCTGACGACCTTGCTCCCACAATACGCGGTTTGGCGTTGCGCCAACGACACTTGAGCATTGATTGGTATAATTGCCAAAGTAAGCACCTGAGCGTCCATGAAGTCCATCGACATAGCCGACTTCTTGCCAGTTACTATTTTGGCATTGTTCGGGCGTCAGACTTTGGGTGGTCGCGCAGCCCGATAAAGTCAGTAAAGCTACGCCTACTAGCGAGATGGTCAGCCCAGATTTACCGATAAGTTTGCCGACACTTTTATTTACTGATGCAGCAGTCGATGAGTTTTGTTTAATAAGATAATTCATAATAAACCTGCGCGCGTTTAAAATTATGGTTTATCATAGCACCTTTTTAGGCGACCAACTTTTTGCATCTTGTTATCGAATCAGTGGTTTTATGTACTAAGTATTTGATATGCCACTATAAATAGCAAGGCGTTGGTAAATGTCAGGTGTGCCTAGCAACTAGCCCTTTATAGAAGATAGTATTTACGAGCGTTTGTTTTTTAAAGGTTTACGCTCATTATAAGCGACTAGATAGTCGCCGTTTATATTTAAGCTGTTATATAAAGAGCCACGCTGATAGATTATTCAGCACGTTTTAATCACTAGCACACCATTAATTTTGTTAAAAGGTCAGACTGTTATGGGAATGTGGATTGCGATCGCCATTGTACTATTTGTATTAGGGAGTATGATGGCGCTCAAACCTAGCGGTATCGACCAGCGTTTGGATAAGCTGCGTATGACGGCGCGCCGTTTGCAGCTCAATCCCAAGTTAGTTACTTGCCCTGATTGGGTAAAAGGCCGTGACAATGAGTATGGTCGCGGCATGATTGGGCAATATGGTTTGGTGCTCGATAATGTCAAGCTGCCATTAACTCGCTATCAGGTGCTAGATGGACAATGGCGTCCGGCAAGTAACGCCAGCAGTAGTGATAACAATAGCAGCGACAATAAAAGCTTACCCGTACAAGCCAATTTTAGCTTGGATAAAGAACCTTTAGCGCTGCCAGCCAGCATCGAGCCATTTGTAAAAGCATTATTGGTGAAGTCGAATAGCATTGTTATTTATTGGGAAGATATTGCTTATGTGCGTCCGGCGACCAATCCTGCTTATCAGCAGCAAACGATTGAAAGCGACTTATTAATCATGAAAGAGAACCTTGAGAAATGGGCATTACAGATGCAAAAGTCGGCATAAAAAACGCACGGTGCTAGTAAAAAATTTTTTCGTCTCCATAAAGAGGCAATATGCAAGTCCTTTTGGCAAACTCTCAGTCATTTTAAGTTGACAGCTTAACGCTTTGCAGTGTAACGTCTTTATAACTGTATCTATGCGTTATGGTTATTGTTTGTTTTATAACCGTTTTTATCGGCCGCCATTACTACAATAATTCGCTGAGCCATTATAACTAACTATTATAAATTGCCAGCTGCCGAGTTTATCCTTATTTTAATTTACTTATTATGGTGTCGTCACTTATGGCAAAAACCGCAACCAAAAAAAGCCCAGCCACGGCAAAAGACCAACCCAAAGGCAAGTCTTTGGTGATTGTAGAATCACCCGCCAAGGCAAAAACCATTAATAAATACTTAGGCGACGACTTTATCGTCCGCTCAAGTATCGGTCATGTCCGTGATTTGCCAGTGGGCGCGAGCAAAAGCGCGAAGAAGCCAGCCGCGAGTAAAAAAGATGACAGCCTAAGCAAAGAAGAAAAAACCCAGCAGGCATTAGTACGGCGCATGGGCGTCGACCCAGAACATGACTGGGCGGCTGTCTATGAGGTATTGCCTAATAAGACTAAGGTTATCAAAGAGCTAAAAGCCCTCGCCAAAGACGCTGACAAAATCTATCTAGCAACGGATATGGATAGAGAAGGGGAAGCGATTGCTTGGCATCTCAAAGAAGTCATCGGCGGCGCAGACAGTAAATATGAGCGCGTGGTCTTTAATGAGATTACCAAATCCGCTATTCAAAATGCCTTTAAACAGCCCTCAAAGCTCGATATCGACCGCGTTAATGCGCAGCAAGCGCGGCGCTTTTTAGACCGCGTCGTTGGTTTTATGGTATCGCCGCTACTTTGGCAAAAAGTCGCTCGCGGTCTGTCAGCTGGTCGCGTGCAGTCGGTCGCCATGCGTTTGGTCGTCGAGCGTGAACATGAGATTCGCGCCTTTATTCCAGAAGAATACTGGCAGATTCACGCCGATACTCATGTTGCTGATAGTAAAGCCAAGAAAGCGGCAGACGCTGAGCACATTGCGATTCGTCTAGAGGCAACCAAGCAAGACGGCAAAACGCTAAAGCTTGTTAATAAAGAGCAGACCGATAAAGTACTAGAAGTTCTTAATTCAAACGACTTTATCGTGAAAGAGCGCGAAGAGAAGCCAACGCAGTCGCGTCCGAGTGCGCCGTTTATCACCTCGACATTGCAGCAAGCTGCCAGTACGCGCTTGGGCTTTTCAGTTAAGAAAACCATGATTTTGGCGCAGCGTTTATACGAAGCTGGTCATATTACTTATATGCGTACCGATTCGACTTTCTTGTCTGGTGATGCATTAGCCGCCGTACGTGGCTATATCGAAGACAGTTATGGCGCAAAGTATGTGCCAGAAAAGCCAAACTTCTATGGCAATAAGCAAGGCGCACAAGAGGCGCATGAAGCCATTCGTCCGTCTAACGTCAATATGAAATCAACCCAGTTAAAAGGTGTTGAGCGTGATGCTATCCGTCTGTATGAGCTGATTTGGCGTCAGTTTGTCGCTTGTCAGATGACGCCTGCGAAATACTTATCCGTGAATCTATTTGTCGCTGCCGGCGATGTTGAGCTAAAAGCCCGCGGTCGCACCCTAGTGTTTGATGGCTTTACTAAAGTCATGCCACCAGCGAAGACTGACGATACTTTATTACCTGATGTCAAACAAGGTGATAAGTTAACGCTCGATAAGCTCGATCCGAGTCAACACTTTACCAAGCCGCCACCGCGTTACACAGAGGCAAGCCTCGTCAAAGAGCTTGAGAAAAAAGGCATCGGTCGACCTTCGACTTATGCGTCTATCATCTCAACCATTCAAGACCGTGGCTATGTGAAGCTTGAAAACAAACGTTTATTTGCCGAAAAAATGGGCGATATCGTCACTGACAGACTGACGGCTAGTTTTCCAGATTTGATGGATTATACCTTTACTGCTGCGCTAGAAGACAAGCTTGACCATGTTGCTGAAGGCGATACCGACTGGAAAGATGTCCTCGATAACTTTTATGGCGACTTTAAAAAGACTCTAGATCGTGCCAAAGAAAAAGATGGTATGCGTCCGAATGATCCAACCGATGTGCCAGACGTCCATTGCGATATTTGCGATCGTCCGATGCAACTACGTACCGGCTCAACGGGTGTATTCTTAGGCTGTACTGGCTATAATTTACCGCCAAAAGAGCGCTGCAAAGGTACCAAGAACTTGATGCCAGTCGAAGCGTTTGCCAATCTTGATGATGGCGACAGCGATGATGAAGCAGCCGAAGTTAAAGATTTGATGGAGAAAAAACGCTGTCCGAAATGCGGAACGGCGATGAATGGCTATATCGTCGATGGTGGTCTAAAGCTGCACATCTGTGGTAATAATCCTGATTGCGACGGCTATATCCTAGAAGAAGGTAAGTTTGAAGTACCGGGTTCAGATGCGCCAACCATCGACTGTGATAAATGCGATGGACAGATGGAACTAAAAACCGGACGTTTTGGGCCATACTTTGCTTGTCAGAAATGTGATAACACGCGTAAAGTGCTTAAAACTGGTGAAGCGGCACCGCCGCGTATGGAGCCTATCCATCTGCCGGAGCTAAAATCGACCAAACATGATGATTACTTTATCTTGCGTGAAGGGGCGGCTGGGATGTTCTTAGCCGCGTCTAAATTCCCAAAAGTACGCGAAACCCGTCCACCAAAGCTGGCTGAGTTACGCGAAATCAAAGATAAAATGGAAGATAAATTCCAGTATCTGTTTGCAGGTCCAGACGAAGACCCAGATGGCAATCCAACCATTCTACGTTGGTCACGGAAGAAAAAAGAGCAGTATATTGGCTCTGAGAAAAACGGCAAAGCCACCCGTTGGGGCGTGTACTGGCGTAATGGCGAGTGGGTAGAAGAGTAAACCTCTTTAATCACCTTATCTTTAAACCATAAAAAACCTCTTAGATAATCTAAGAGGTTTTTTGCTATTAACTTTTGGGCTATCAGTTCTTTTCGATGATACCGCAAGCAACGCGATCGCCTGCGTTACCAGCAGGCTGGCTCTTATAATCATCAGCACCGCTATGGACGATAAAGGCTAGACGGTTAACACTGTATTTACCTGCATCAGCGGCAGAGATTTTCTTATTCACATAGTTGATAGTAGCAACGCCATTCGCATCGGCGGTTAAGTTCGGCAAATCTCCTGGATGACCATTCATATCATCAGGATGAGAGTGCGGTTTTTTATCTGGATTAAAGTGACCACCAGCCGCTTTACCCATATCGCCGCAGCTACCCGTTTCATGAATGTGCAATGCCACAGTTTTACCAGGCTGCAGGTTCATGAGCTTACCATAAACTTGGACACCGCCATCTACTGGGCGTAGGAATACTTGACCCACTTCATTCTTATTACCAGCGACTGCATTGATAGTCGATTTCAATGCTGGTTGATTAACAGGATTGCCAGTTTGCATTTGACTTTCGACGGTTTGGCAACCTGTCATTGCTAGAGCTGAACCACATAACAGGGCACTTGCAAGCATCGTCTTATTCATTATTATCTCCATTTATATTTATTTGTTGTGATGAATGTCTATTGTTTTATTAAAATACACAAACATTGCTTAATGTCGCAATCAGTATAGCCAAGGTTTAAATATAACTATTCATCAAATGCGCAACAATCAGTTAATAAATGTAAATAACGTATGTGTTTGAAAAAGGTTTACAGCGTTTTCTTTACTTCGTTTTGCCAAATGAGGGTTTCGCCTGTTTCGAGTTTTTGCGTCAGTAGATAATAGGGTAAGCTTGAGAAATCGGGATTGGCATTTGCTAATCTTTGTAAGGTTAATTGGCTTTTGCTTAACTGTTCAAGCTCACGAATTTTATCTTCAGCAGCTTCACGTTTAGGACTACATCCCATCATAGTTTGCGGGCTTGAACCAATCAACAATTTATTGTCAGGCGTTAAAATGTAAGAACCACCAACACCATTACAATCAGAGTTAAAGCCAACGTGATGCTCATCGTTATATAGTGGGTAAGCAAAGTAGGCAGTCACTGGAAAATCTGGACGACTAAGCTCAACGATGGTGTTTTTATTGCTATTGACCGCGCTTACTAGTCGCCATTGATATTCTTTTAGAAAATCATAAGTAATGGGTGGTCCTGTTACTGGTTGTAGGCTCTTAAGTGTACCTTCGAATATAAGCTGCTTGTCCTGAACATTTAATGCTAATTTATAAGGTTTAGGCTTTGTTGAAATGAGTTTATTCAAAAAGGAGAATGATTTTGATGGTGTTTGTGGAGATGGCGAAATGATTCTAAGGTTAAAATGTCCTCTACCATATTTAGGGAATAATTGGTCTAAATACTTAAAGATATTGCTGGCTGCTTGTTTATCAGTTATTAAGCAAGAAGGTTGGGTAACGGCCGTTACACCGTATGAGCTGTAAGTATAACCATGATAACCATCATGGTTTAAGCGGTAGCGCTGGCAGTCATATTTAAATACTAAATTGCTCGGACGTACATCAAGCATTAACGGCGGTACAGTATCGACATTAGTAACAATACCTTGATTGTCTATCCAGCGCACCAGCTTCCAATCAAAGCGATTGACATTTTCAACATTTATCACTTGCTCAGATAGTATTGGAGCAGAAGTGCTAGAGCCAGTCACCATTGAGTTAGCAGGTGTAGAATTATCTTTTGCAATATTAGACTGACAACCTATTAGCGCTACCGGAAGCGAAACAGCGAGCAATAAGGATAGAGTTAAGCGCTTTAAAATCAGGTGGTTTAACATTATGGCTATTACCAAATAAACATTTGTCTAAAATATAGCACAGGGTCTTAACCAGATTGTTTTTTATTATTGCTAAAAAAAGCCGCCCATCGTGACGACGAGCGGCTCTTTAATTTGTAAGGCTGGATTAGTAACTAATCAGATTAGTTATGCAGCGCTTTGCCTGAGGTTTTATCAACTGTCACTTTGGCAGGTTTCAGCGGCACTGGCATACTGACCAATGCTACTTTTAATATCTCATCAATCGTCGCTACTGGCTGGATGGTCAAGCCTTCTTTGACATTATCAGGGATATCGGCCAAGTCGCGCTCGTTGGTTGCTGGAATCAAAACATGCTTGATACCACCGCGATGCGCAGCAAGTAGCTTCTCTTTGAGACCACCGATGCGTAGGATTTTACCGCGTAAGGTAATCTCGCCTGTCATCGCAATATCTGGACGAATGGCAATGCCAGTTAAGGCAGAGACCAGCGCTGTGGTTAGCGCACCACCAGCTGATGGACCGTCTTTCGGGGTTGCACCTTCTGGCATATGTACGTGGACGTCAGTGGTTTTAAAGGTCTCGTAATCAATTCCTAAGCTATCACCGCGAGCACGGACCACGCTCATGGCAGCACGAATCGACTCTTTCATCACATCGCCGAGTGACCCTGTAAAGCTCAGCTCGCCTTTACCTTTCATTGCTACCGCTTCGATGGTTAATAGCTCGCCACCGACTTGTGTCCAAGCAAGACCAGTCACGCGACCAATCTCAGGCTCTTCTTCTGCTAGACCGTAGTCATACTGATGCACACCTAAATAGTCATCGATGTTTTTGTCATCGACTACCACTAGCTCGCGTTCTGCTTTTTTCGGAGCGCGTGCACCATGGGTTTCAACCGAACCGCGAACCACTTTGCGGCAGATTTTATTGACTTCACGCTCAAGGTTACGCACACCAGCTTCACGCGTATAGCTACGCACGATGCTATGTAATGCCGCTTCAACGATTTCAATTTCGCCTTCTTTAAGGCCATTATTTTTAATCGCTTTCGGCACGAGATATTTCTGCGCGATATTGACCTTTTCTTCTTCGGTATAACCCGGTAGACGAATGACTTCCATACGGTCAAGCAGGGCAGGTGGAATATCCATGCTGTTGGCAGTACAGATAAACATCACTTGTGATAAGTCTAAGTCCATATCCAAATAATGGTCGTTAAAGGTATCGTTCTGTGATGGATCTAGCACTTCAAGCAACGCTGACGCTGGATCGCCGCGGAAGTCTTGCGCCATCTTATCGATTTCATCCAATAAAAATAGCGGGTTTTTAACTTCGACTTTCGCTAATGACTGCACGATTTTACCCGGCATCGCGCCGATATAAGTACGGCGATGACCACGGATTTCCGCTTCATCGCGGACGCCACCAAGTGCCATACGTACAAACTTACGACCCGTTGCGCGCGCAATTGACTCACCCAACGAGGTCTTACCGACACCCGGAGGACCGACTAAACAAAGAATTGGACCGCGCAGTTTTTTCACCCGCGATTGTACGGCGAGGTATTCTAGGATGCGGTCTTTCACATCTTGCAAGCCATAATGGTCTTCGTCTAAGACGGTTTTCGCTTTATCTAAATTGATAGACACTTTGGTCGTCGCATTCCACGGCGTATCCAAAATCCATTCAATATAATTGCGCACCACTGATGATTCACTCGATGCAGGCGGCATCATTTTAAGTTTTTTCAGCTCTTGCTCGGCTTTTTTGCGTACATCTTCTGGCAAGTCAGCATCTTCTAAACGCTGCTCAAGCTCAGCCACGTCGTCTTCATCGAACGCGCCGTCATTCATATCTGACAGCTCGTTTTTGATGGCTTTCATCTTCTCGTTTAAGAAGTATTCGCGCTGATTGTCTTCCATTTGCTGACGAACGGCATCTTGGATATCTTGCTCGATATTTTGCTCAGCGCTTTGTTTAATGAGATATTCGGTCAAGGTATTGATGTGGGTTTTGATATCGTCTTCTTCTAAGAACGACTGCTTAATATCCAAATCCATCGACACACGGGTTGAGATAAAATACACCAGCTCAAGCAAATCATCGATGCGTTTTGCCACGCGAGTTAGCTCACGAGCATTACGCAGACGAGCATCGGCATAGCCTTCAAATAACGTCGTTAAGGCCTGAATGGTGTTTTTTTGTTGGCTCTCACTCATGCTGATATCGAGATCAGCACGCGTAAAGCTTGCCATCAATAGCTCGTCGTGATTTTCAATATTATCAACGCGCGCACGGTATTGACCTTCAATCAATACTTTGATGCAATTCTCATCGCTATCATGCGGCATAGTGCTGACGATGCGGCACACCGTTCCGTACTGATACAAGTTATCTTGATCAATATCTTCGGTTAGCGAGTCTTTTTGCGCCACGACCAATACTTTATTGCCGTATTCAGCTTGTGCCAATTCAACGGCTTTTACCGACGGCGCACGGCCGACAAATAAGGCAATTTGCATATGCGGATAGACAACCACATCACGCAATGCTAGTAGCGGCAGATAACTCTCTTCACCGTCTTTTGCCTTAACGCTTTCAGCTTCGATGTCTTCAGCGCTGTCCTGAATAGTTTTAGACGCCGAGACGTTTTCTAAGGTATCGTCAGATGAAGTATTTAGCGCCTTATCATCAGCAACGTTAGATGAAACGTCGACATCGATGTCGATATTGTCTTGGGCAATTTTATGTTCACTCATATATTCTTCCTCGTTCACCAGACTTGTAAAGTCAAGTTAGTGGTTCATGTTTAGATAAATGGTGTTGCTAAATGAAATTGCAAGGCTATATGACGAGCAGTCATGACAATATTGCGTCTTTATTTGCAGGGTCGCTCCTGTCTGCTAAGTTTTGCGCGTGGGATTTATAGCTAAAATCAGGTAAAATGACGCGCGTCTTAACCGCTCCGTTCAAATAGCAACTATATGGGTTAACGTGTGAGTTAAAACGCTAGGGCGAAATAAATAGGTCGGCAATGTGCTAATAGCGTGCCAATAGTCAATAGCGGACCAAAAAACATAGGGTAAGGGGCGAGAATATGACCATCAATGCGGTGCTACTAGCGGTAGTCATCATGCTAGGCCTGTCTTTGGCGCGGGTACACGTGGTACTCAGTTTATTAATCGGCGCGCTGGCAGGTGGGCTGATTGCGGGTCTTGGTATGACCGATACCTTAAATGCCTTTCAAGAAGGTATCCGTAATGGCGCGCAAATTGCGTTGTCTTATGCCTTATTGGGCGCTTTCGCGGTAGCGATTGCGCATTCGGGCTTGCCGCAATCTTTGGCAGGGGCGGTAATTAAACGCATTGATGCCGGTGGCACCAGTGGCATGATTAAATACATGCTGTTTGCAGGGCTCGTCACCATGAGCTGCTTTAGCCAAAACTTAATCCCGATTCATATCGCCTTTATTCCATTGCTTGTACCGCCTTTATTGCTTGCCTTTAACCGTATGCAAATCGATAGACGCCTGATTGCCTGTCTGATTACTTTTGGTCTGGTGACCACATATATGTTTATCCCTTATGGCTTTGGCGATATTTATCTCAATCAAATCATGCTTAAAAACGTCGGTGAAGCCGGTATTGATGTATCGAATATTTCGGTCACCAAAGCTATGGCGATTCCGGCACTTGGTATGCTTGTTGGTTTGCTAGTGGCGGTATTTATCAGCTATCGTAAGCCGCGCCAGTATGCTCAATTAGCCATTGATAAAGAGGCTCGCGATGCGGTAGTAGAAAAAGACGCGTTAAGCAAAACAGCTGCCGATGCCCAAACGCAAAGCAAGATGAAAACCATCGTCGCGCTGATTGCTATTGTTACCGCCTTTGTCGTACAGCTTTATACTGACTCGTTATTACTTGGCTCGATGTTTGGTTTTGGCGTGTTTATGGCAACGGGTGTGGTCAAATGGCGTGACGCCGATACGGTCTTTAATGATGGTATCAAGCTGATGGCGATGATTGGCTTTATTATGATTACTGCCCAAGGCTTTGCCGAAGTCATGAAAGCGACCGAGCAAATTCAACCATTGGTTGATGGCGCGGCGTCATTGTTTGCGGGTAATAAAGCGATGGCTGCATTTATTATGCTATTGATTGGCTTGATTGTGACCATGGGTATTGGTTCGTCTTTTTCAACTATTCCTATTTTGGCGGCGATTTATGTACCACTATGTATCTCTTTAGGGTTCTCACCTTTAGCAACCGTGGCGATTATTGGTACAGCTGGCGCGCTTGGTGATGCCGGTTCGCCTGCGTCAGACTCGACGCTTGGACCAACCTCTGGCCTAAACGTTGATGGCCAGCACGACCATATCAAAGACAGTGTGGTACCAACCTTTATCCATTACAATATTCCGTTATTGGTATTTGGTTGGATTGCGGCGATGGTGTTGTAAAGCTATCAAAGTTAAGTAGAGTTTGGTATAAGCTGGGTTTTTAACCCAGCTTTAAAATGTCAATTACCTTGTTATTAAACTGATTCTCTACAAAAAAAATCGTCTTAAAAAAAATAAACAGACCTGCCGAAAGCAAAGCAATAAAAATAGTAAAGATGACAGGAATGTCCAAAAAATCATCCCACCTAATGACGGCGGTGCATGCATCGCCATCATACCGAAACCAAATAAAAATAAAATGCTAGTCAACAGCATAGCGAAGAACTTCCAGCGACTATCCATATATACATCCATAGTTACCAGTAGGCTTAAGTGAAACAGCATCGCCATTATTAATATAACGACTAATTCTATAGGATAGGGATGCGGAGGAGGAATATTCTGAACGTGAAGTAAATAGGGATTTGTGCTAAAACCTAACGTGATAATAAGACCGACGAAAATGATCCACAAGATAGTAAAAACTACCCTTAGTGGTTTTGAGCAAAAGTAGCTCATTGTTGTCTTTATAAATCCTTTATGGGTCTTTATTTTTATCTTCAAAATCCTCAATCTCACCAGTTAAACTAGCCAAAAAAGCATCACTGTCAGCCAGTAATTCATTTAAGCGTTCTTCATTGATAAGCATTCCCAATTCATCAGAACTAAAGGGCTGCTCTTGACTGTAAGATAACTGCTCTCTAGTGACTTCTGTTTTTTCTAATTGTCCCAAATGTTGCTTAACATTCTCGGCACTAGACTTCTCATCAGGGGTTTTATTATTAGTCATCAAAACCACCTCAAGCCACTTGGCGTAATTATGCCATCTAATGGTACATCCCATGGTTGACGTTCTAATTGCTCAACCACTTGAAAATCATAGCACCAACCAATTTTCAATGGTTTTTTTAACCCTGCCTGATGGCTTTTACCAAGCGTTGTATCATAAAAACCGCCACCCATGCCCATACGATTACCATTTTTATCAACCGCTACGAGCGGACAGATAATGACGTCTAACTCTCGTGCCCAAAGTAACCTGCGATGATGGTTCTGCTTCATACCTAAGCTATGAATGCGTGTCGGTATATTTAATAGTTTCGACTGATAAATAGGCACAAAGCGCAGACGTTTATCATCATTACCATTTCTAGTACGACCGAGCGAACCAACCACAGGCAGATAAGGCAAATAGCCTAAGCGTTGACACCAGTCCAACAGTGGCTGAGTGGGTAGCTCGCCAAAGCCATCATAATATAAGCCAATCTTTGCATGCGGCGGTAAGCGTTGTTGCAATTTAATTAAATGTAAGCTTGCCATGCGCGCATATTGTCTACGCTCGCCAGCTGTTAATTGCCGACGCTGGCGGGTAAATTGTCGTCTGGGTGGATTAGCCAAGCTATCAGCGACTTTAACCTCCTTTTTAGAGCGAGCGTCATCAGCCGATAACTGAGATAAAGAATCAGATAATGCAGTAGCAGAATGTTGTTGGCCGGTGTTTTTAGACATCAGTTAGCCTCACGGACTTGGAGAAATTTGTGATAAGTCATGCTATCATAACGCCACTTTACATCGTATTTTCCTTTATGTGCAGCGTGTGTTGCACTTTTTTCAAAGCAGCTATACAACAAACCATCAAAGAGGGTAGTTATGTCGACACAGAATCAGGCAACTCGTACCGAAAAAGATACCATGGGCAACGTGGAAGTCCCAGCTGACGCTTATTGGGGTGCGCAAACTCAGCGTAGTCGCGAGAACTTTAAAATTGGTGGCGAGACATTGCCACGTCCGATGATTGAAGCAATGGCGCTAGTGAAAAAAGCCGCTGCCATTACCAATGCTAGCCTTGAGCGTATCGAAGGCGATAAGCGCGATTTAATCGTGCAAGCTGCTGATGAAGTTATCAACGGTGGTTTAACGGATCAGTTCCCACTCGTAGTATGGCAGACAGGTTCTGGTACCCAGTCAAACATGAACATGAACGAAGTGTTGGCAAATCGTGCCAACGAAATCGCAGGGAACGCGCGCGGCAGCTACACGCCGATTCACCCGAATGACCATGTTAACCATGCACAGTCTACCAACGACAGCTTCCCAACCGCGATTCGTGTGGCGGCTGCCCGTCAGATTAACAGCCTGCTTATCCCAGCGGTAAAAGCACTACGCGATACGCTAGATGCCAAAGCCAAAGAATTCGATAGTATCGTTAAAATCGGTCGTACGCATTTGCAAGACGCGACGCCTTTGACTCTAGGTCAAGAATTCAGCGGTTATGTCAGCCAACTTGACCATTCATTAACTCGTATCGATAACGCGCTACAAGGTCTATATGAATTGCCACTAGGCGGCACAGCGGTTGGTACAGGTCTAAACGCTCACCCTGATTATGCGGTAAAAGCTGCTGAGCAATTGGCTGAATTAACAGGCTTACCGTTTGTCACCTCACCAAATAAATTTGAAGCACTAGCCGCTCGTGATGCCGAAGTGTTTGCTTCAGGCGCACTCAAAACGCTAGCTGGCAGCCTAAATAAAATCGCTAATGACGTCCGTTGGTTGGCATCAGGTCCTCGCTGTGGTTTGGGCGAATTGACGATTCCAGAAAATGAGCCAGGCTCATCTATCATGCCGGGTAAAGTAAACCCAACTCAGTCAGAAGCAATGACCATGGTCGTCGCTCAAGTCATGGGTAACGATGTCACTATCAGCATGGCTGGCGCGTCAGGTAACTTTGAGCTTAACGTTTATAAGCCAGTGATTGCCTTTAACTTATTGCAATCTATCAAGCTATTGGGTGACGCTTGCAACAGCTTTAACGAAAATTGTGCGGTTGGTATCGAGCCAGTCAAAGACAAAATCGATGACTTCTTGCATAATTCATTAATGCTAGTGACTGCTTTGAACCGTCATGTTGGTTATGAAAACGCAGCAAAAATTGCTAAGACTGCTTATAAAGAAAACAAAACTTTGAAGCAAGTGGCGGTTGAATTGGAGCTGTTAACTGAAGCGCAGTTTGATGAGTGGGTAACCCCTGCGGATATGGTGCATCCTTCTTAATTTAGATTTTTTTGGGTAAATAAAAGATCTTGTCATGTAATGTGGCAAGGTCTTTTTTATGCTGTAAACTTATATTTAGGTTACTAAATTTTGAGTGATTTAATACTCTTATACTATAGTCTACTGTTAGGCTTTATGAGGAAAGTAGAATGGAAAGTGCATGGATTGGTTTAGCAGGGCTACTAATTGGCGTTTTACTTGGAGAGTATTTTCACAGAAATAAACGGATTGAAATTTACTCTCAAAAAGTGTTTGATAAAAGATTATCTGTTCATGAAGAGCTATATAAAATTTTTCTTGAAAGTAATGAGATGGTATCAGAAGCAATGACAAACTCAACTTTGAACGAAGTATAAAGAAAAAATTTAGTTGGCTCTGTAATACATTCTCTTTGTACGTTCACGGACAAAAACGGATTCTATTTGAATGATTGTCTTATAGTTCAGGTTGTAACCGCATATATGGGGGCTGAAGACGTTTTAAGTTATGAGGATGAGCTAGGTGCCATATCGGTAAGATCAAAAGTCTATGAATCAGCTAAAATAACAAAGAAGATGATACTTGAGGAGGCTGGTGTTACTGAGGTATTTAAGCATTTCTCTACAATATCAAAATCCAAGCCTAATTCTGCTGTGATCAGGTATTTTAGAAGATTGAGAATTAATAAGATGACAATACAATACAATACTAATAGGGTGCGTCCCATGCACCATTTTTAAGAAATAGCTATACTATCGGTGCGCTAGGCGCACCCTACAATTAAAGTAGAGATAAAAAAAGACCTTGCCACATCAAGCAACAAGGTTTTTTTACCTAAAATTTATTTTTAATTAAAACTTATAAAGTAATCCTAGCGTCGTTGTTGCATCCGTACGCGAGTCAACCATTGGGCTGTCGTATTGCTCATTTGGCAGATAGCTTAAGCTTTGATTGGCAAATCCTGCCCAGCGCTCATTAAAATCATAATTAGCACTGATATTAATATAAGGGTTTAAGCTATTATTTGACTCATAAGCAGCGACGCCTGTCTTCGCTGACTCTTGTGCACTAACGCCATAATAATAGTTATTGTAGTCTGCATCATGGTACTCAAAGCCAATGCTTGGATAGACGGTCAGCTTATCTTTAGTGATTTTAGCAAGATAGGTCAAACGCGCTGTATTACCACCACTTTTATCTAAAACGTCAGTCGCGACTTGCAGGCGAAAACCACCCACAGGCGTACGACGCAGATATGATAGACCGGCAGCGGCTGAAGCCTTACGTTTATCTAGACCTTGCAGCGCGCCAGTTGCATCGTCAGGGTCGAACTCACTGCCATCGAGCTGCGCATAAGCAGCTAGCTGATTGGTGCCATCATTGATGATATAAGCGCCCGCTTGCGCACCGCGTGCATAGATTCTGTTGTTATCATAAAACACACCCGGCAATACTTTTATGTCGGTGCTGTCTTCCAAATCATAAGCCGACTTGACCGCCATGATGTTGACGCCAACGCTTAAAATGGCATCTTTATCAGTCGGTAAGTTGTTTTTAAACAGTGCGGCATTAGAGATGCTGGCGACACTAAATAGGGCAGTGGCGGTCAATGCGCTGAGGACAGTGCGCGTCAACGGTTTCGATAGCGCTGATGATTTAAACATGATTTGCTCTCATAAGTGGGTAGGATAAACGGTAAAAAAAGCATTGATAAATAGAATAATAAATAAGTCTGGCATTTTACTCAATGGCGGCGAGCACTTGTAGTATTTGCTGATGAATATCTTGCCACCACCAGACAAAACCAATACTGATCAGCAGCATGACCAGCCACGGTAGCAATTGCCAAATAAGCGTCGATTTGGTCGCTGTTTGTTGTTCGTTAATTTTGCCGTGATTAAGGGGTGGTTGATTGGCATAGCTATCTAAGGGTAAGTTTACAGCAGAGTCGTGATTAAAACTGCTGTTATTATCAAAATTGCCATCATTGTCAAAGCGAGGAGAATTGATATATGTGGTGTGATAAATGTCTTGAGCTCGGCTAGGAATATTTTGTAGCGTCGCAGCCAAGCGCTGACGGTAGGCAATGGCAAACGCCAATGCAATCACCAATCCTGTGACCGCGCCACCAATATGGCCAGCATTATCAATGCCCGGTACGGCAAAGCCATATACCAAATTGATGCCCATAATAATGATCAGGCTTTTCAGATTGAGCACCATGCCATTGACTGAGATTTTAAATAGCGCGGCTATTAATAGCGCGGCACCGATACCCATGATACCTCCAGACGCGCCCGCTGATAGTCCGGGTTGTCCCGTACCATCCAAAATACCTTGCCACGTGACATAATTGTTCAGTAAATTACCACCGATTGCCGCCAGTAAAAACAACGCCAAAAACTTCGCTGAGCCAAACATCGGCTCGGCGATTTGCCCAAAGAAATACATGGCAAAACCATTAAACAATAAATGCATCAGACCGATATGCAAAAAGGCACTACTTGCCAAGCGCCATGGTTCATTATCCATGGTATAAGGCAAAGCATTGGCGCCCCATTTTAGCAATGCTTCGGTCGATGGATTGTTAGCATCGACGCCGCTCAGCACCTGCATGAAAAATAAGCCGATAAAGCTTATTAATAGCAAAGTGGTGACGGGCGCGGTTTTTAATAATTGTTGAATGGTCATAAACGCAAACTATCAATAGTAAATGATGAGTAGAGTATAAAGGCTAGGGTTAGGGCGTGTCACCCATAACTGGGTTAGAGTCGATTCAACCTCAAAACGATATAGGATTGCTAGAATAAATTTTTCGCAGCCTCTGGAGTGCGAAGCACACAGCAAGCAAGAAAAATTTATTCAAGCAGCAAGCTATTTTGGACATATCCTTTTCACACCGAACTGAATATATCAATATTTAATAAAGCTGGGCTGTTTAATAAGGACTGGCTTTTTAATAAGCATGAGTTTTAAGATTCTCATAAGTACCTTTGACCAAAATGTCATCCGTCACTTGATTGATATCGGTATGACCGCAAAACGCCATACTGATATCACACTCGTTATAAATAAGCTCTAGCGCACGGCGCACGCCATCTTCGCCATAAGCGCCAAGCCCATATAAAAACGCGCGACCAATCATCGTACCAGTAGCGCCTACAGCCAACGCTTTGAGCACATCTTGGCCGGAGCGAATGCCACTATCGAGCCAAATCTCAATATTGCTGTTTTCCGCTCGTACCGCTTGCACGATATCAGCAAGCGCGGCAATGGAAGACAGCGCTCCATCGAGCTGACGCCCACCATGGTTTGAGACGACCAATGCATCGGCACCGCTACGAGCAGCCATGATGGCGTCTTCAGGTTCCATAATACCTTTAATAATGAGCTTGCCGCCCCACATATCTTTAATGCGCGCGACATCGTCCCAGCTTAGCGCCGGGTCAAACTGTTCAGCCGTCCATGCCGAGAGCGATGATATATCCTCGACGTTTTTGGCATGGCCGACGATATTACCAAAGCTATGCCGTTTGGTGCCGAGCATATTCATGCACCATTGCGGCTTGGTCATGAGATTCAATATATTACCAAGGGTAGGTTTTGGCGGCGCAGATAGACCGTTTTTGATATCTTTATGGCGCTGTCCGAGGACTTGTAAATCCGCGGTTAAGATAAGCGCGGAACAATTGGCCGCCTTAGCGCGGCGAATTAGGTTTGCCATAAACTCTTGATCGCGCATCACATAGAGCTGAAACCAAAACGGCGCACTAGTGTTTTCTGCGACATCTTCGATAGAGCAGATACTCATGGTTGAAAGCGAGAAGGGCACGCCAAATTTCTCCGCTGCCCGTGCGGCGTGAATCTCACCATCGGCCCACATCATGCCAGTAAAGCCAGTTGGGGCGATAGCAACGGGCATTTTGACTTTTGAGCCTAGCATGTCAGTGGCAAGCGAGCGCCCTTCCATATTGACCAGAACCCGTTGGCGCAATTTAATACGGTCAAAGTCGGTTTCATTGTTGCGATAAGTAGTCTCAGTCCATGAGCCTGAATCGACATAATCATAAAACATCCGTGGTACTTTACGCTCGGCAACATGGCGCAAATCCTCAATTTCCGTTATTTTCTTTAAATCTTTCATAAGTTCCTCATTATTATCATTTTTTACGTTGTCTGTTTTATGACGCTGCTAATAATTGCTGCAAATCCAACACTGAAAAAGGATAGTTCAATCGTTTTGATGGCGTCAATATCACAGGAATCGTAGTAGCAAACTCCATCATCAGCACCTCATCAAAATCAGCAATATCAACATACTGATAGCGTATCGGTTGCACCGCTTGAAATTGGCTAAGCAGCTGCTCAGCGATGTCACAAAGATGACAGCCAGTCGTTCCGAGTAGCCACCATTTATCCTGATTTTCAGCCGTACCAAGATTGGGATTGGCGGCAATCATGCGTGCCCGTAACATTGCTACTGTATTATTAGCCATATTTACACTCTTATTCTTATATCTATTTATCGCCAAGCGTTAGTTTTAAATTTTTAAAGAAAAGTATTCGTAGCACTTGGCAGTATTTACATAATAAAGAAATAGGGTAAATAATGACAGCGATTGTGAGATTAGGTAAGATGACCTGCTATTTATGATTAACGCGTTAGGGTTAACAGTTTATTATGTTGACTATTTTTTAACTACTTGGATATCGCTCGCATGGCAAGTTTTGGCACATTTCTCAAACGCTTATTACTGGCATTCATGTTGTTGGTGGTGGCTTTTCATATATTGGTCGCAGGTCTGCTACTGATTTGGAAGACCCAGCCGATTAATAATAGCATGTTTATGCTGACCCATCGTTTAACGGGTGGCACGGTCACGCAAACGTGGGCTGAGTATGACGCCATTGCCAAATCTGCCAAACAAGCAGCGATTGTCAGTGAAGATTCGACCTTTAGCCAGCATAATGGCTTTGATATGAAAGGCATTAAGGCGGCACAGAAAAAGAACGAAGAAACGGGCAAAATGTCAGCGGGCGGCTCAACGATTACCCAGCAATTGGCCAAAAATTTATTTCTTACCTCGCATCGCTCTTATACCCGTAAAGCTGAAGAAGCGATTATCACAGTAATGATAGAAACCTTTTGGGATAAGCAGCGCATTTTGACCGCTTATCTCAACATCGCTGAGTTTGGTAACGGCATTTATGGTGTTGAAGCCGCCGCGCAGCATTATTTTGATAAATCAGCGGCCAATCTAAACCGTGACGAATCGGCTTTGCTCATCGCCATGTTGACCAATCCAAAATACTACGAAGGTCATCAAAGTGACAAACGCTTGCGCAACAAACAACGTATCATTAAAAAACGCATGAAAAATGCCGTCTTACCGCAATCCGCTTAGAAAACGATTGGCTTAGCATGTAATTAGCTTAAATTGTCGGTTGGCATTAAATAGCGTTCATAAAAAATAAAAGATGACGGCATATCGATCACGTAAAGGATTAAAAAGGTGGCAGAGATGGTTAATAAGCAAAATAATGGTCATGAAATTAACGATAGTATTGATGTTAGTACAAAAACGGATAGTGAACTCAGCACGAATCTGGTCAAAACAGAAGAAGAGCTAACAGCAAGCTCGACCAAGAGCTTGAGCGAAATAGATTGGCAGCGTTTCGACGATGGCAGCTATTCGCCGAGCAGCTATATCAATCGCGATTTGTCATTGTTGCAGTTTCATCTGCGGGTACTGGCGCAGGCCGCCAGTCCGCGCCATCCTTTGTTAGAGCGCTTGTTTTTCCTCATTATCTTTTCTTCCAACATGGATGAGTTTTTTGAGATTCGTGTCGCCGGTATCATGCAAAAACTCAATATGGGTGATGTCTCAACCAGCGCTCATGGTATGCGCCCAAGTGAGGTGCTCAGAGAAATCTCTGCTGTCACTCATAAAGCCATCAACGAGCAATACCGCATTTTAAATGAAGATATCCTGCCAGCCCTTGCCCAAGAAGACATCCGCTACTTAAAACGTGATGAGCTAACTCCTGAGCAATCTGCGTGGATGAAGCAGTATTTTACCGAGCAAGTCTCACCAGTTTTGACCCCGATTAGTATTGATCCGGCGCATCCATTTCCACGCTTAGTGAATAAAAGCTTAAACTTTATCGCCACGTTAGAGGGCAAAGATGCCTTTGGTCGTGATATCAATCTCGCCATTGTACCAGCGCCGCGCAGCTTGCCGCGTGTCATCCGCTTGCCGAATGAGCTGACGGGTGGTAAAGAGCATCATGTGATGCTATCGGCGGTGATTCATGAGCATATCGGTGAGTTGTTCCCAGGGATGAATGTCACTGGTTGTCATCAGTTTAGACTAACGCGCAATGCCGATTTGGATTTGGCAGAGGATGTCGATGATATTGCCAAGGCACTAGAGGGCGAGCTTGAAAACCGCCGCTTTGGCGACAAGGTGCGTTTAGAGGTCACTACCGATTGCCCAGCGCCGATTAGCGATTATTTGCTCAATGAGTTTGAGCTGCATGACAATCAACTTTACCGCGTCAATGGGCCGGTGAACTTAACACGCTTGCTGTTTGACTTTAATATCCCCGCGCTACGTTATCAGCCTTTTACCCATGTCGTCCCCAAACCGTTCCGCCGTGAAGTTGATAAGCTCGATAAAGCGACCAGCATGTTTGCCGCGATGCGTAAGAGCGATGTCTTGGTGCACCATCCGTTTCATGCATTTTCACCGATTATCAATCTATTGTGGCAAGCAGCAAGTGATCCAAAAGTGCTCGCCATTAAGCAAACGCTATATCGTTCAGGTACCAACTCAGAAATCGTTAAAGCCCTAGCGGCGGCGGCACGCAATGGTAAAGAAGTCACGGCGGTTATCGAGTTACGCGCCCGTTTTGATGAAGCCTCAAATATCGCGGTGGCTAATTATCTGCAAGAAGCAGGCGCGGTGGTGGTTTACGGTATCGTCGGTTACAAGACCCACGCCAAATTGATGCTTATCATTCGCCGTGAAAACGATAAAATTCGTCGTTATGTGCATCTCGGTACGGGCAACTATCATGCTGCCAATGCCAAAGTCTATACCGATTATGGTTTATTTAGCGCCGATCCTGATATCTCAGAAGACGTGCACAAAATCTTCCAAGAGCTAACAGGCATGGGTAAACCGGCCAATCTAAAAAAACTCCTACATGCGCCGTTTACTTTGCATGAAAAGCTCATGAGCTTTATCGATGATGAAATTGCTCAAGCCAAAGCAGGCAAACGCGCTCATATTATCATCAAGGTCAATGCGCTGACCGAGCGCCGACTGATTGATAAATTGTATGATGCGTCGCAGGCAGGCGTTAAGATTGAGCTGATTTTGCGCTCCATGTGCTGCCTGCGCCCGCAAGTAAAGGATTTGTCCGAAAATATCACCGTCCGTTCTGTGATTGGGCGCTTTTTGGAGCATACGCGCATTTATTACTTTTATAATGCTGGCTATGAGCGCTTGTATTGCGGCAGCGCCGACTGGATGGACCGCAACTTATTCCACCGCGTTGAGGTGGCGTTCCCAATCGAAGACAAAAAGCTATTCAAACAAATTTATCAAGATGGTTTAATCAACTATCTACACGACAATACTCAGGCTTGGACGCTTGATGGTAATGGCGTTTGGCAGCAATTACAACCAGCGGCAGATGAAACACCGCATATCGCACAAGAGCATTTATTAAAGGTCATCAACGGCGTTGGCGAGACAACTTAGACTAGTTCTCAACAACCTTTTTAGATTCAATAAGCATTGAAAAATCCAAATAAAAACCAAGCATCTGTATTTATCGGATCTTGGTTTTTTTATTTAATAGCGCTTATAAAGTTGCGGAATAAATTACTAAAAAGTAGCGCACTAATGAAAAGCAAGTTACAAACTGTCGGCTAACCTCACATTTATTCACACATTGATACGGCAGTACACTGGTGAGCAGTCAAAAATTATTCTTATAATTAAGTTATACCTTGTCTCTGATAGCTGATAGACAGCAGTCTATATATCAATAATTTATAAAGAGCGAGCAAGGATAAGCTAATTATAGCTAGCACAATTTTATTATAAATAAATTATAAATAAGAGGAATTGCACCATGAGTAATACCAATAATGACACATCTGATGTAAAAAAAGCGGCAGAACAAGCAGATAGCCAACAAATCGAAAAAAACCTAACCGATAACAAGCAAGTCGATAAACCTGAAAATCTAAGCGAAGAGCAAAAAACGCCTTTTATCGAAGATGATTTGCGGACTGATAAATAATAAAACTAATCTGCTGCTCTACACCAAACGCGAGGGACACGCCATGAAAGACTTTACCCAACCTAATGATGAAGAACCGGTACTAATTGATGATCCAGCGGCATTAAAGCCAAAAAATCCTAAAGACAGTTACAAAGGTCGAAAGTACGAGCCGGATATTGATGGACCTGAGCAAGCATCACAGGAAACCGATGAAGTATATGTAGACCCACGTAAAGAAGAGGATTTGCCACCTGGTGGTAAAAACGTTGCTGATTTAAACGCTTATGACTTGTCTCAAAAGAATAATGAGTAAACGTGAGAACGATAAGCGAATTTACCATAACGATAAAAATAATAATTTAAAAAACAATAAGGACATTATGATGCAAGCCAAAGATATGCCAACCAAAGATCCTGAATTAACCAAAACTCGTATTCAGGAGACTGATATTCGAGAAACCGCTATTACAGAGAATGAGGTTCATTCATCTGTTGCTCATGATGAAATCGAAGACAATACTAGAGTCAATAAAGGAACCGATACCTTTAAAGAAGGTGTGATAGAAACAGAGCATGTAAACAAAAATGACAATCCTGCGCGTCAGCCAGATCGCCGCGATCAAGAAGGTAATGCTTTCGACGAAGGGGTAAATGAGCATACTATCATGCCTGAAGCGGCTAAAAGTACCGATATAAACGATTTAAATCGCTATGCCAATGTCGATAATGCGCAAACACGCGTACTAAATCCTGATGAAAAAGATTTCTAATAGTTAAGATGAAAGGTGCTTAGCGTGGCTAAGAGTGCTAGCAAATATAGATAGCTATTTTTTATATACTAATAATTATAAAGAGAAGGCCTATGACTATACAAAACGACAAGAACGTTAATGCTACGGACGTCAGTGATAGGAGCGTTGATATACCTCAGCAAAAGCGAAATCATTCAAAAGATAACCCCAATCTAAAAGATGCCGATGACAATAATGGTATTGTACCTGACGATGCCCTGCAAAAGGTCAATCCGGCAGAAGCAGAACGGTTGACGGATGACCACGATCCGCATCATGTGGTAAAAAATCACAAACAATATGATACTTCGATAACCGAAAGCGATAAATAATGGCTTTCAGGACAATAAAAGATTGAATAATATAAGAACTTGACAGTTTGTAATGTTGTTTTAGATTGCAGTATTTAAAAGGTTTAATCATTAGTGAGGTTTTATACGCTAACGGTTAAACCTTTTTTATTTCAAGTGAAAATTAATAAGATGCTTAGTTAATTAAGCAGGGTTACCACTATGAAAGCGTAGCTCGCTATCTGGACTTGATATCAGCTCTGCTTCAACTTCTTTAAAAAAGGCGACACGCTCGTCAATACTATCTTCAGCTAGTGATTGTGCTAATGCCAAATAATCTTCAAAATGGCGACTTTCTGATTTAAGTAAGTAGCGATAGTACTTCGCCAATCGTTTATCATTAATGACTTCCGCCAGCGCCGCAAAACGCTCACAAGAGCGCGCCTCGATAAATGCCCCAATAATTAAGACATCTACCATCGCGGCTGGCTCGTAAGTGCGTTTATGCTTGAGCATGCCTTTGGCATAACGTCCAGCGCTCAGATATTTCCATGCTTGCCCGCGCTCATTCATGATGCCGAGCACTTGCTCATAATGCAGCATCTCCTCGCGTATTAATTGTGCCAATTTGCGCTGTAAGTCATAAGAAAACTCATAACGAAAGATTAAATTCATCGCCGTACCAGCCGCTTTTTTTTCGCAGTTGGCATGGTCTTGAATGATTAACGGCAAATCCGCAAGGGCAGCATCGACCCAAGCCTGCGTGGTACGCGCGCCTAAAAACTCATAAATAGGCGATAGGTCTACTTTTAGTGGCGTTCTTAATTGGGCGATATCGACACTGTCTTCTTGAGAGCTGTCTTCGTCAGCGTCATTATTTTGAGTTAGCGTTGCAAGATTTTGGGTAGTAATAGTCATAGTTTTTCGGACTTTTTAAAGAGTAGATGTAAGGCAGTATTTATTAAACAATAATAAAAAGGCTTAAGAGTGAGAGCTATTATAACGACTATAACGACAAATATTTTTAATGGTGTTTGGCATTTCTGGCATGATAGATAATCAGGCAAGCTTGATACTTTCAAATGCTTTGGCTTAACAGATAACTATTAAGCATAATTTGATGTAGTAATGATTACTTACGGTTTATACATCATTTCAATTCTAGCGCTTAAGCAGACTATTTACCGCACCTAAGGCCATATAGGTTATAGGGTATCATTTATAGACAGCCTAAGTATTTACTTAGTGAATGGTCTTTCCTTGTTTATTTCATTATTTGATAGTAGGATGAGATTTTGCTTTTAGAATATCTTGTCTTACTATTATTATCAGTTAATAGCTAGCCAATCGGTATTATATCAACTATCCATGCCAGCGCAAAAAGTAACGCTTAGCGCCCTAGCATTGGCTTTGCACTGCACTAAGTAGTAGCAATATAGATAATAGCAATCCGGGATTAACACACTTCACGAACAGATAAGGATAACAATATGAGCCAGTCTTCTAACGCCAATCGTATTCAAAAGGGCATTCTTGCCATCGATAAGCAGATGTTCGATTTTATTGAAAACGAAGTGCTGCCGAAAGTCGGTGTTGATTCAGACAGCTATTGGTCAGGTTTTGAAAAGGTTATTAAAGAATTTACGCCACGTAATAAAGCGCTACTCGCGACCCGTGCCAAAATTCAGAAGCAAATTGACCAGTGGCATCTCGACAATCCTGCCAAAAATGGCGATATTGATTACCCAGCTTATAAAGCGTTTTTGCAAGAAATCGGCTACTTATTACCAGAAGGTGATGATTTCAAAGTCAGCACCCAAAACGTCGATGACGAGATTGCCCATATCGCAGGCCCGCAGTTGGTGGTACCAGTCCGTAACGCCCGCTATGCATTGAACGCAACCAACGCGCGTTGGGGTAGCTTGTACGACGCCTTGTACGGCACAGATGTCATCAGCGATGAAAACGGACAAGAAGCCAAAGGTGGCTATAACCCAACGCGCGGCGCCGCTGTCGTCGCCTATGCCAAAAAATTCTTAGATGAGAACTTTGCATTAGCATCAGGCTCATACACTGATGCTACTGGCTTTAAAGTTGTCGATGGTAAGCTTGAAGTTGTACAAGGTGACAGCAGCACTGAGCTAAAAGACGCTGCGAAATTTGTTGGATTTGTCGGTGAGGCAGAGCAGCCTACTGGTATTTTGTTAAAAAACAACAACCTACATGCTGAAATCCAAATCGATGGCAGCCATCCAGTGGGTAAAGACGACCCAGCTAACATTAAAGACGTATTACTTGAATCTGCTATCACGGCCATTCAAGATTGCGAAGACTCAATCGCTGCCGTTGATGCCGAAGAAAAAGTAGAAGTGTATCGTAACTGGTTTGGTTTGATGAATGGCGACTTGCAAGAAACCTTTGAAAAAGGCGGCAAAACTCGTACGCGTAAACAAAACCCAGACCGCGAATACACCACGCCAGATGGCGGCGCACTTATCTTACCAGGTCGCTCGCTACTATTGATTCGTAACGTTGGTCACTTAATGCAAAACCCGGCTATCTTGGTTGATTTGGGTAACGGTCAAGAAGAGATTTTTGAAGGCTTAATGGATGGTTTGATTACTCCGCTATTGTCTTTAAATGATTTAAAAGGTAAAAACGAGCTATCAAACTCGCGCAAGGGCTCGATGTATATCGTTAAGCCAAAAATGCACAGCCCTGAAGAAGTCAAAATGGCGAACGATTTGTTTAACGCCGCCGAAGATTTGTTAGGCTTAGAGCGTAATACTATTAAAATTGGTGTGATGGATGAAGAGCGCCGTATGACGGTTAACCTCAAAGAAGCTATTCGCCAAGCAAAAGAGCGCGTTATCTTTATCAATACGGGCTTCTTAGACCGTACGGGTGATGAGATGCACACCAGTATGAACGCCGGACCCTTTGTCCGTAAAGGCGATATGAAATCGCAAGCATGGCAGCCAGCTTATGAGCAGTGGAACGTCGATATCGGTTTAGAAACTGGCCTGCAAGGCCACGCTCAAATTGGTAAAGGCATGTGGGCGAAGCCTGACGAGATGAAAGAGATGATGGAAAGCAAAATCACCCATCCACAAGCAGGCGCTAGCACAGCTTGGGTACCATCACCAACGGGCGCTACTTTGCACAGCATGCATTACCATGAGGTCAATGTTGCCGACGTGCAAGACAGCTTAAAATCCCGTGAGCGTGCCAGCTTAGATGATATCTTGACCATTCCATTGGCTAAAGATAGCAACTGGACAGAAGAAGAGAAGCAGCAAGAGCTTGATAATAACGCTCAGGGTATCCTAGGTTATGTTGTACGCTGGGTAAACCAAGGTGTTGGCTGCTCTAAAGTGCCAGATATCAATGATGTAGGTCTAATGGAAGACCGTGCAACCTTGCGTATCTCAAGTCAGCATATCGCCAACTGGTTACATCACGGCGTGGTAAGCGAAGAACAAGTCATGGATACCATGAAGCGCATGGCAAAAGTCGTCGATGAGCAAAATGCGGGCGATAATGGCTATCAGCCAATGGCCAATAACTTCGATAATTCTTACGCCTTTAAAGCTGCCTGCGATTTGGTCTTTAAAGGTCGTGAGCAGCCAAGTGGTTACACTGAGCCATTATTGCATCAAGCGCGTTTAGACTTAAAAGCCAATACGCATTGTTAATTCCTTATTTGTAAAAGCCATTAAAGGGCTACTTATCCATGGTTAAGTAGTCCTTCAATACTTAGTATTACTCAAGCATATTTAAAGCAATGTATTTCTACTTTATTTATAAAAGTTACCCCTATTTGCCAATGACGAGTAGGGGTGTTTTTTTTGTTTTTATCTAAATAATCGTTAAACCTTAGGTTAAGCATGGGTTTAAGGATTTTTCGTCATAAAAGTCTCAAAAAATATGTTGCAAATTATGTCAAAGTTGTTATGCTTGTAATCGAAGTATGAGTTTGGTAACGGATGTTACACAACAGAGCGATAAAGACCAGTATTTACATGGCAGTTACGATTCTAATCCCAGTTATGTAAGTCATGGTTTTTTTCATCTTACGGTAATAGCACTTCGCCACACTTGTTTCTGACTAATCTCGGTAGCCAGTTACACATTATATCTTTGAGGATTTGTGACGATACCATATTGGGCACCGGCTAATAATAGCTCGCTCATTACTAAAATTGTAAAGTGGAGATACCCCATGAAAAAACTACTTTTAGCTACAGCAATCGCTGCCCTATCTGTATCTGCAGCTAATGCCGCACCAACTCTATATGGTAAAGCTTTTTTAGCTGCTGATTATGTTAATGCTGAGTTTGACGCCAATAACTATGATGAAGATACCATAGAAATCAACTCTCATGCTTCACGTATTGGTATCAAAGGCTCTGAAGCCATGACTGCTAATACTGATGTTATCTATCAGTTAGAGTACGGCACAAGCGTTGATGGTGATAAAGATGGTTTCACTAACCGTGACACCTATCTTGGTGTTGTCAACAAACAGTTTGGTGAATTCCGTGTTGGTAAAAACCAATCTACGTTAGACAGAATTAACAACGTTATCACTGCTGACAGCGGCTACTGGGATAACTTAGGTAATAATAAATTTGAAAATAACGTTGTTGAAGCGTTAAATATGGCTGATAGCAGACGTGTTAATAGTTCAATCATTTGGACTGCACCAAAATACGATGGTCTACCATTAGAAATCTCTGCAATGTACAACTCTGATGATCAGAATAACAATGATAATTCTGGCTTTGGCGTTGCAGCTATGTTTGATCAAGGCACAGGCTTCACCGCTGGTGTTGCTTATGATAAAGATACCAACATCGTTGGTGATATCATTCGTGGTACCGCAACTGTGGATCTAGGTAAATTCATGGCAGCTCCTGTTACTTTAGGTGCGCTATATCAAGTAGCTGATTATGATTACGATCGTGATACTAAGAAAGAAAAAGGTCTAATCGTTAGTGCGGCAATGCCTTTAACTAACTTTGCTCGTCCAGCTTCTATCTATGCACAGTACAACAAAACTGACAATTTAAACGGTTGGGATAATGCTGATTCAGACCAGATCGTAGTTGGTGGTAAATACTTCTTTAAAGACAACATGATCATGCATGCTTACGCTGGTGTGAACAACGCTGACAATGTTAGATCTGTGAATATCGACGGTGATAACGTAACTTATGGCCCTTATGGCGATGCGGAAGTATTCGTAGTAGGTACTGGTCTAGAATACAAATTCTAATCTAAACATTAGAATCTGATTATAGAAAACTCATCCTTCGGGGTGAGTTTTTTTGTTATGCCCTTTTTAAAGCGGCAGTGGCGTATAATAGTCATGCTTATGATAAATATGCACGGATGCGGGCGAAGCGCTAAAACGGAGTGTTTTAAAGAGTTTGTGCTTTTGCCCTATATTTTGTGGCGTATTTTTAGTAAAATCCTTCTTTACCAATTACCGACAGAGTACTATGACCAAGTTTATATTTGTGACCGGTGGGGTAGTGTCCTCACTAGGAAAAGGTATTACCGCAGCCTCTCTTGCCGCAGTGCTTGAAGCACGTGGCGTGAGCGTGACGATGACTAAAATGGATCCGTATATCAACGTCGATCCAGGTACGATGAGCCCATTTCAACATGGCGAAGTGTTCGTCACCGAAGACGGCGCTGAGACCGATTTGGATTTAGGCTACTATGAGCGCTTTTTACGCCATTCAAAGATGAGTAAGAGCAATAACTTTACCAGTGGCCGTATCTATCAGAACGTTTTGAATAAAGAGCGCCGCGGTGAATATTTGGGCGGTACGGTACAGGTGATTCCGCATATCACTGATGAAATCAAAAGTAAAATCCTTGCCAGTGGCCAAGGCTACGACATCGCCATTATCGAAATTGGCGGTACAGTTGGTGATATCGAGTCACTTCCTTTTATGGAAGCGGTACGCCAAATGCAAGTAGAGCTTGGACGCAATCGTGCCATGCTGATGCATTTAACGCTGGTGCCTTATATTGCCAGCGCGGGCGAAACCAAAACCAAGCCTACTCAGCATTCAGTAAAAGAGCTACGTTCTATCGGTCTGCAGCCAGATATCTTAATCTGTCGCTCTGACCACCATATTTCACCAGACAATCGCCGCAAGATTGCACTATTTACCAACGTCGAAGAGCGTGCGGTTATCATGTGTGAAGATGCGCAAAGTATTTATCAAATACCGCGCACCCTGCATGAGCAAGATCTTGATGATTTAATCTGTGAGCGCTTTGGTCTTGATGTACCAGAAGCGGATTTAAGCGATTGGGATAAAGTCGTCGAAGCTCAGCTCAACCCTGAAGCGGCAGTGACGGTTGCGATGGTAGGTAAGTATGTTGAATTGCCAGATGCTTATAAGTCTATTAACGAAGCTTTGCTACACGCTGGTATCACTCATAAAGCCGACGTCAAAATCGACTATATTGACGCTGAGCTGTTAGAAACCGATGATGCTTTATTTGCTCGTCTAAACGATGCCGATGCTATTTTAGTACCAGGCGGTTTTGGTGAGCGCGGTACCAATGGCAAAATGAAAGCCATTACCTATGCACGCGAAAACAACGTACCGTATCTTGGTATCTGCCTTGGTATGCAGCTGGCAGTGATTGAATATGCTCGTAATGTGCTACATATCGATGCCAATTCCTCTGAGTTCCATCGTACCGCGGCCGAGCCTATTATTGGTTTGATTACTGAGTGGTTGGATGAGCGCGGCGAATTGCAGATTCGTAGCGATGATTCAGACCTTGGTGGCACCATGCGTTTAGGTGCGCAGCAAGCGGAACTGGTTGCTGGTAGTAAGCTTGCGCAAATTTACGGTTCAACCAATATCACTGAGCGTCATCGCCATCGTTATGAGATGAATAATCGCTATATCGAGCCATTAGAGCAAGCAGGTATGACGATATCGGGTTATTCTGCTAAGCAGCATTTGGTTGAATCGGTTGAGATTCCTAACCATCCTTGGTTTGTCGCCGTACAGTTTCATCCTGAATTTACTAGCTCGCCACGCGGTGGTCATCCACTGTTTAACAGCTTTGTTAAAGCAGCAAGAAACTATAGTGATAATAAATAGTCGTTATCGCACAGCAGCTTAATAACTATAAAAAAGACTGATCTTCGGATGGGTCTTTTTTTTGGCTTTAATTCAGACTTTTCTAATGACATTTTTTATAGGTACAGCTTTTATATCAGGCAGTTAAAATTATCAATTACGCTTGGATACTTTTTTTCATTGAGCTATCGGTTACAATAGGAAAAGTCAGATGAATAAACGCTGTTGATAACGACAGTAAATAACAATAATGAGGGTCAGCACTTCATGGAACATTTATTAACCGCACAATCACATATCAAGCTCGATACGCCAAGTGGCAAGACGATTAATATCGGTAACGGCCAGCCGTTTGTCTTATTCGGTGGTATGAATGTTTTAGAGTCCAAAGAATTGGCGTTTGAGATTGCCGAGCAGTATGTGGATATCTGTCAGCGTTTGGGCATTGGCTATGTCTTTAAAGCCAGCTTTGATAAAGCCAACCGTTCAAGCTTACATTCATATCGCGGGCCGGGTCTAGAGCAGGGTATCGATTGGCTAGGGCAAATTAAAGAAAAATTCCAAGTACCGATTATCACTGACGTCCATGAACCTTATCAAGCAGCGCCGGTCGCTGAAGTTGCCGACATTATCCAGCTACCAGCGTTTTTATCGCGTCAGACTGACTTGGTGCACGCGATGGCAAAAACCGATGCGATTATTAATATCAAAAAGGCGCAGTTCTTAGCACCGCACGAGATGCGCCATATTGTCAATAAATGCCTTGAGGGCGGTAACGATAAGCTGATTTTGTGTGAGCGCGGCAGTGCCTTTGGCTATAACAATTTGGTCGTCGATATGCTGGGTTTTGATACCATGAAGCAGATGAATATCCCCGTGTTTTTTGATGTGACGCACAGTTTGCAGCAGCCGGGCGCGCGTAGTGACAGTGCTGGTGGTCGCCGTGAGCAAATCACCACCCTTGCTCGTGCAGGTATGGCGACAGGTTTGGCAGGTTTGTTTTTAGAGGCGCATCCAAACCCAGAAGTGGCGAAATGCGATGGCCCGTGTGCGTTGCGAACCAGTCAATTAGAGCCGTTTTTGCGTCAGCTTAAGCAGATTGATGAGTTGGTCAAAGGCTTTGAGGTATTGGATACGCATTAATGCTATAAACGACGAGGGGATAAGATCATGGCGATTAAAGTTGCACAAGTCAGTATCGAGAATATCGATGATACCGAAGGGTTTGAGAGCGTAATGACGGCGCTAAAAAACATTACCGGTGTCACAGAGATTGAGCTACAGCCTGAAAACAGAATGGCATTTATCCATTATGATGATACCAAAACGACGGTGCATGCGTTTGTTGCAGCAATTAGCATGGTCGATTACGTGACTCAACCGTTTCCTATCGATGCCCCGCAAAACCCGCGTTATCATGATTAACGTTTAGTGAGTGACTATTTACTGCGGTATTTTTAACGCTTGATAGTTTCATAAGCCATGTTTATACAAATTTCGTTTTTATAAAAATATTTGAAGCAACAACGCTTTAATAAACTTACAACCAAACGGACTTGTTGTTAACAGTAATACGGCTTATGCTAGTTGCATGCTGTATTGGTAATTAAGCGCATAAAGAGCATTATCAAAACAGTTTTTGCACATTATAAAAAATTCACTAATAAAAAATCCGTTATAAGAATAAGGAGCCTCTCATGGCAAACCAAACTAGAATTATTAATATCGATGGCATGACTTGTGGTGGTTGTGTGGCAAGCGTACATAAAGCAACTGACGGCATAGACGGCGTAGAGACAATCTCTGTTGATTTGGCTGATAATTTAGCGACCGTGACCTTTGATGACACTAAGACCACTATCGAGGAGATAGCTACTGCTATCGACGATGCAGGTTTCGATGCTACCGTTGCAAACTCTTAAGATTATTTGTATTTGTAAAAGAACCGGCTCTGATGGCTGGTTTTTTTAATGGCTAAAAAATAATGAGGCAGCAATAACTAACGTCTTTTTATTTATACGCCAATAGCTCTTGATGAGTTGCAACCATAGAAAAAGTTGAATTACCGCCAATCATAACCATTTAATATTTATCATCAGTAGGTTTAGAAAAGGGCGCTTCAAATACGCTTTCGTCTAACACCTTTATCAAGCTATTGAGTTTTTTTTTCGCGCAAACAAATGACTAAATATCTAAACGCTATCACGCGCTTTAACGCAATAACGAGTTCTCTCTATGAATGACGCTACCCGTACCGCTAACAATGACCCCTATGAAGTTGAGACTGATATCCAGTCAAATACGCCGCTTGCGCCCAAGCGTGCGCACCTGCAACTGGCGATTGAGGGGATGACATGTCAGGCTTGTGCGTCTCGCATCGAGAAGGTTCTTAATAAGAAGCCAGCGGTTTATGAGGTCAATGTCAACTTCGCTGGCGAGACGGCCAACGTCGATTATGATCCAACGCAAACCACACCTGAGCAGGTAACAGAGTGGGTGAATAAAACTGGTTTTGTGGCCAATTTGCAGGCGGCCGATAGTTTGTTTGCACAAACAGATGAGGATACCGCAACTGAGTATCCGTGGCGCTTGATTGCCCTATGGGTTTGTTTGCTACCGTTTTTAGTGGGTATGGCAGGCATGCTGGTTGGACAGGGTATGGCGTGGATGCCACCGGTTTGGATTCAGTTTATCTTAGCGACTATTGTCCAATTTGGGCTGGCATTGCCCTTTTACAAAAGTGCGTGGGCGTCTATCAAAGGTGGTCTTGCCAATATGGACGTATTGGTGGTCATTGGTACGGTAACCATTTGGGCGTATTCTACTTATTTATGGCTGACCCATGGCGATGGCACGTTAAGCAGCTTATTACAAAGCGGGCATGCAGGCGGACACGGACCAGCTGTTTATTTTGAAGCAGGGGTAATGGTTATTGCCTTTGTGCGTACGGGTAAGTATTTAGAGGAGCGCACCAAAAAGCACAGCTTAAACAGTATTGATTTATTATTATCCCTAACACCTGATGAGGTTGAGCAGCAACAGCCAAATGGTGATTTTCATAATGTCGCGCTACAAGCGGTGCAAGTAGGCGATATCCTGCGTGCCAAACAAGGCAGCCGTGTGGCAACCGATGGTGTCGTTATCAGCGGTGCTGGCTGGTGCGTTGAGAGTCATTTAACCGGCGAGTCCGTACCGCTTAAAAAAGAAGCAGGTGATGTACTGCTAGCAGGGGCGTTGGTCGAAAATGGCAGCTTACTCTATCGCGTCAGTGCGAAAGGCAGCGATACCAAGCTCGGTGATATGGTACAAGCGCTCAGCGATGCACAAGGCTCAAAGGCCAATTTAGCGCGCCTTGCTGATAGAGTAACGGCTATTTTTGTCCCTGTGGTAGTAACGATTGCCTTGGTTACTTTTGGGCTGACGTGGTGGCTAACGGGTATGGTTGATACTGCCTTAATGCATGCGGTGTCGGTGTTGGTCATTGCTTGCCCATGTGCGCTTGGGTTGGCAACGCCAGCGGCTATTATGGCCGGTATGGGTGTCGCCGCCCGTCATGGCGTTTGGTTCAAAGACGCGCAAAGCTTAGAGGCGGCAGGTAATATTGATACCGTGGTACTCGATAAAACGGGCACATTAACTATCGGTAAGCCAACCATCGTCGATCAGGTCATGGTGGATAAATCGCTTGCCGTCGATGATGTGCTGCAAATTGCTGCAAGTGTTGAGGCGCACGCCAGCCATCCTTTAGCGACGGCGTTGATTAACGCGGCTCAAGAGCGCAACTTGCCATTGATGACTGTCACTGATATCAGTGTCATCAAAGGTGCGGGCATACAGGCCAATATCGAAGGCTTAGGTGTGGTAAAAGTTGGTACGGCAGAGTTTGCTAATCTAACCCTGCCAAAACTGATGCCAAAAGTATGGCAAATTGCCAGTACTGTCGCCATTAGTATCAACGATGAGCCGCTAGGCGCGTTTGCGTTAGCTGACGATTTAAAAGACGACACGCCGCAGGCAATTACTGCGCTACAAGATGCGGGTATCAATGTCATTTTGATGAGTGGCGATAAGCAATCGGTCGTTGACCATGTGGCAGGGCAGTTAGGTATTGAGCAAGCGTACGGTAAAATGAGCCCACGTGATAAGGCGAGCCAAATTGCCCTGTTGCAGACGGCTGGTCACAAAGTGGCGATGGCGGGCGACGGCGTCAATGATGCGCCAGCAATGGCAACCGCCGATGCCAGCTTTGCGATGTTTGAGGGTACGGATGTCGCCCAGCATAGTGCCTCTGCACGCTTGATGGGTGAGTCGCTCATGCATATTGATGCGGCGCAAAAAATTGCCAATGCAACGGTGCGCAATATCAAGCAAAATTTATTCTTTGCTTTTATCTATAATTGCCTAGGTATTCCGCTTGCCGCTTTTGGTTTTTTAAATCCTATGATTGCCGCTGCAGCAATGGCGCTGAGCTCTATTTCGGTATTGATGAATGCGCTACGTCTGACGCGTTTCAAAACCGAGGTTGAGCTAAATAACACCGTCTCTAATACTCAGACTGACAGTAAGCGTTTAACAAAAACATAAATACCAAACCGCCTGTCATATCGTCGCTGTTAAGAGGGATTGCACCCCCTCTTTAATGGCTGATATTACAGGCTATATTTCATTTTATGGGCGCAAGTTGGGGTAAGATAAGGGAAGTTTGGCAAAATTTATGCTATGATGCCAAGCACGATAGCTGACAGTTAAAGTATTAGATGAAGCTTTAATAAGGCATGAAACCAGTCAATTATATGAATAGATATTGTTGGTTTTGCTATAAGTGCTATACGATATTTTGCTTTACCTTTTTTGTATTGTAGTTGCCGTTATTTATCCCTCAAACTTGGCATGACCATAGGAATTAACAGACATTATGTACGCTGAAGAAACCACCAACTTCGCCGCAATTATAGACATTCGCGCTCGTGAGATTTTAGACTCGCGCGGTAACCCAACGATTGAAGCTGATGTCATCTTAGCTGACGGCACAATTGGCCGTGCTGCTGCCCCAAGTGGCGCCTCAACTGGCTCACGTGAAGCGCTTGAGCTGCGTGATGGCGATCAAGATCGCTACATGGGTAAAGGCGTCAAAAAAGCCGTTGCCAATGTCAATAGCCAGATTCGTAGCGCGCTTATGGACAAAGACGTCACTGAACAGCAAGCGATTGATGACGCTATGATTGCGCTCGATGGTACAGAAAATAAAGACAACCTTGGCGCTAATGCCATGTTGGCGGTGTCTTTGGCAACGGCAAAAGCAGCTGCTAAGTCACAAAGCCTACCGTTGCATCAATATATCGCAAACTTGCGCAATCAGACATCATTGACCATGCCGGTACCGATGATGAACATCTTGAACGGTGGCGAGCACGCAGACAATACCGTTGATATCCAAGAGTTTATGATTGAGCCGGTTGGTTTCACCAGCTTCTCAGAAGCGCTGCGTGCGGGTACAGAGATTTTTCATAGCTTAAAATCTGTCCTAAAAGCACAGGGTTTAAATACTGCCGTCGGCGATGAAGGCGGCTTTGCACCAAACTTGCGTAGCAATGAAGAAGCCATCACCGTTATCATGCAAGCGATTGAGCAAGTCGGTTATAAAGCTGGCGATGATATCCATTTGGCTCTAGACTGTGCTGCCAGTGAGTTTTATAAAGATGGTCAATATATCTTGGCAGGCGAGGGTAATAAATCCTTTGATAGCCAAGGTTTTTCAGATTACCTCGTAGGCTTGACGCGTCAATATCCTATCATCTCTATCGAAGACGGTCTTGATGAGTCGGATTGGGATGGCTGGAAATACTTAACTGAACAGATTGGTGATAAAGTTCAGTTGGTTGGTGATGATTTGTTCGTGACCAACCCTGCTATTTTGCAAGAAGGCATTGATAAACACATTGCCAATGCGATTTTGATTAAGTTTAACCAAATCGGCACCTTATCAGAAACCCTGGATGCGATCTATCTGGCGAAGAAAAATGGCTATGCAACGATTATCTCGCATCGTTCAGGTGAAACGGAAGACAGCACCATTGCTGACTTAGCAGTTGGCACAGCAGCGGGACAAATTAAAACCGGCTCACTATGCCGCTCAGACCGTGTTGCAAAATACAATCAGCTACTACGTATCGAGCAACAAGTACGTGCAAGCTACCGTGGCCGTGAAGAGTTTATCGGTTTACGTGGCTAATCAGCTAAGTAGTTGAAAAGTTAGGCTTAAAGCTAAGCGCTATATTGTCATTCGCAAGATGATATAGCGCCTAATAAGTTAATCTAATTTTCGATTTTAATTATTATCCCTTTATCACTTGGCGTTAATACTTTATGAAATACTTTAGCCAATTTATCTTACTTGCTTTAGCGGTCGCTGTACTGTTAGGGCTGCAATACCAGTATTGGCTGGGTGAAAACGGTCAATTTGAGCATCATAAATTATTGACCCAGATTGAAGAACAACAGCGTTTAAATGACAATCAAGTAGCGGCAAATAACTTGCTGCGTACGGACGTTCATGATCTAAAAACCGGCCTTGAAGCGGTAGAGGAACACGCGCGTTTAGATTTAGGCTTGATTAAGCCAAATGAAACCTTTGTACAAGTATCAACAGCGCCGACAACCCATAGCCGTTATTGATTCTATCTACTCCAAAATAAACGATTACCTATAATTTTTTCTGCTTATATTTAAAGTACGATTTTTTTTAACTTCCTTTTTATCCAATCCAGTCATATCATCATGGAATCTGACCATGAGTATCAATCAAAACCACCTTATGAATACCACACCACATATACATGCCATGATTGTCGCTGCGGGTCGCGGTAGTCGTTTTGGTGCATCAATCGCCAAACAATATACCAAGCTACAAGGGCAGACCTTGTTACAACATAGCGTGGCACGGCTTGCGAGCAGTCGTTATATTGATCAGTGTTTATTGGTGATTGCAAAAGATGATCATACAGCGCAGACGCTTGATTTTGCATTGCCTATTCAATATACGAGCGGTGGAGCAGAGCGTTGGCAATCGGTACAAGCAGGGGTAGAGGCGCTTATTAGGGCAGGTGCGCATGACTCAGACTTGCTGCTTATCCATGATGCTGCGCGTCCAGCGGTGCCTCAACAAGATATTGATAAAGTGATTAAAGCCGCGCTGCAAGAGCCGTATGGCGCTATCTTAGCGACCCCAGTTGCCGATACCCTAAAACAATCCTATACAGCGTCCTATAAGCACGCTAGCGCTGTCTCCGAAGCTATTAATAGCGCTAAAGGTGAACAGCATTCTTATGTTGAACGTACGCTTGAGCGTAGTAATATGTGGCAAGCGCAAACGCCGCAAGTCTTTCGCTTAGCTAAGCTGCGGGAAGTGTTGGCGTATGTTGAAGAGCATGACCTTGCTATCACCGATGAAGCAAGCGCGTTCGAGTACTTAGCGCTGCCAATTCGTTTGGTCGTTGGCAATCGGCAGAACATTAAACTTACCTATCCTGACGACGCCATCCTGCTTACCGCGATTCTTAACGCCCAGTCCCAATTGTCTTAAAAGATTTTCACCACCGTCACTATTTGCATTTCTCATTCTTTCCCCTGCTAAGTATTTTACTATAAATTTTCTATTCTCAAGTTCTAAATTGAGATGACTCTTCTCATAGCATCCATTTTTCATCTTTATTTTTCTAAGATTTTAGACCGACTGTTGAATAAAAAAGCATTTATTTATGCTATATGTTGAATATAAATCTTATTAAAGCAACGTTTAGTATTAATAAGTAGTCATTTAAAATAAACATATATTGCTTTGATGACGAAATTAGCCTATGATGTAACCAACTTAATACAATTAATATAAACATTTATAAATCAATAATATAACAAGCCAATTTGTTACTTCTAAATGCCTTGTTGCTCTATTTTTTCTAAAATGAGTATGGTTGTCTTAGCTACATTTACCTGATAATAGGGAGAAGCTGATTGTCAACAGTGAATGATTCGACAAATCCAGTAACGCCAGATCTCTGCCAGCTTGTATATCTGAGCCACATTACGTCGACTGGTCTTGCAAGTGCGAGTACGCTTAATGACATCGCAGAGGTCGCGATTGAGCGTAATCAAGCCGATAACATTACCGGTATCCTTTGCTACGGCAATGGCTACTTTTTTCAATGTGTAGAAGGGTCAGAACAAGCATTGACCAATTTGAAAAACCGCTTGTTGGTCGATGATCGACATAAAGATTTAAAAATATTGGATTTTTCGGCAATTGCTGAGCGCCGTTTTGCGGGATGGTCGCTACGCTCGATCACCCTTGAGCGTTGGATGATGAATGAGCCAAAGCTAAAATCTTTTATGCCATTTAAGCCCCATACTTGGGAAGTGAATGGCTGGCAGCAATTTTTAGATATTCTGCAAGGCTATTATGAAGACCAAGAAAAGACTGGTGAGCTTGATACCCAGCCGATAAAATACAGTACGCTAGGGGTGACCTTAGGTAAAGTCGTCGGTCAGCATCAAGCGTTTTTCTTAATTCAAAGCGTCTTAGCGGGCTTAATCGTATTGGCGCTGCTTTGGTTGATGTTAGCTGATAAGATTTGGTAAATTGTTCTAAATAATGAACGCGTAGATATTTAAAAAGCCAGCATTCAGTGCTGGCTTTTTGCTGCGAGAAAATAATATAAATCACGCTCGATTTATTTATGAGTATTTATAAATATTGATGAAAGACAGATATAGTCAAAATATTCTAAAAACGCTACGGTATTGCTGATATCAATTTTTTGTAGCCTCTGTCTGCGCAAGCACAGCAAGCAAGAAAAATTGATATTAGCAGTACGTGATGTATCGATATTAATTTTCACTCACTATAGATATTCGTGAAAAAAAATAGGCATAAAAAAACCCCACTCAAATTTCTATGAGCAGGGTTTTGCTGGTGCGCTTATCAGTCTTATTGATGCCGTACAGCAAACTTGCTAATAAGTGACGCCAAATAGTGGCGTCCCCAGGGGGATTCGAACCCCCGTTACCGCCGTGAAAGGGCGGTGTCCTAGGCCTCTAGACGATGGGGACTAGTAACAACACTTCAGCTGCTTTCACCATTTATGCCGAAGTGGTGCGTATTTTAATGGCGACCGCGCTTGCTGTCAAGCCTTTTTCGACGTCTTTTTGAAATTAAGTATCTTTTTTTAAGCGCGCGCCGTGGATGTAGGTCTTTTCGCTTTAAATGATGCCGAATCCACAACGACGTACAAGCGCTAATGGTTAACGCCAGTAGCATGTAACCGATAATGGTTGCCCATAATTTAACCTGTGGTTCCATAGCAAAGTCCCTTTTTGTTAAGCTCACCTAATCCATAATAGGTGATTAGCTATAGATAACACTATTCATTGAGTTTAACAATGCAAAGGGCGTATGCTTTATTTTACTTGGCGTCGTCAGCGTTGCTATCGACAGTGCTGTTAGCGGCTGTCTCGGTATTGTTCTGCTCGTTATGGATAGCGTTCGCGAGCATCGGGTAGCTATTTAAAATATGACAAAACAGTTCAGCCGTCTTTTGGGTATCATAGAGCGCTGAATGCGCGTCATTACCATCAAAATCAAGCCCAGCAGCCTTACAAGCACGCGCGAGTACAGTTTGTCCGAATGCAAGCGCAGACAGCGTCACGGTATCGAAAACTGAGAAGTTGTGAAACGGATTATGGTTTTTGCTGTTGGTACGCAACACTGCCGCATTTAAAAACGCTAAGTCAAAATGGGCATTATGGCCAATCAAAACGCATTGACGGCAGTCTTCAGCGCGGCGTACTTCTTTTAAGCCTTTAAAAATACGGCGCAGCGCCGTTTTTTCATCTTCAGCAATGGCTTTACGCAGTGGATTATTAGGATCAATACCGGTAAAGGCAAGGGCGCTTGGCTCAAGATTTGCGCCTTCAAACGGCTCGATATGGGCGTTAAATGCCTCACCTGGATAAAACACACCCTGCTCATCAAGTAGCACAGGAATACAAGCAATCTCTAATAAGGCGTCGGTTTGCGCATTAAAACCTGCGGTTTCGACATCGACGACAACAGGTAGAAACTTACGAAAACGCTCTTTTAAGCGCATGGGTGCTTGTTCATCTGTTGCGCCGTTACTATCGGCAGTAGCGCTTGAGGTAGTAGTAAGACAGGCATTTTCCGTATTAGCCAAATTGTTTCTAGGTAAGTCGGCATCATTTTGAGTGGTCATATCAGGTTAAATCGCTTTTATCAGTCGTGCTGTGGTATTGAATGAAATAAAAAATACCTATCATAGGATATGGCATAAAGGCAGGCAGACAATTTTACATCGTCGCTGTTAAGCTTTAATAGACCAAGGTAACGTTTCGCCCGCTAACAGGGGCGTTAACGACGCGCCATCAAAATAAGGGTAATTGGTCGGTACTTGCATCGGCGTGTTTATCAACGTGATGGTACTCTCATTTACTGGCAAACCATAGAACTGGGCGCCAAAGCGGCTGGCAAATCCTTCAAGCTTATCTATTTTACCCACACTATCAAAAGCAGTGGCGTATAGCGGTAAGGCATTAGCAGCACTATAGCAGCCAGCACAGCCGCAAGCCGATTCTTTTGCGTTTGTTGCATGCGGCGCCGAATCTGTGCCTAAAAAGAATTTTGGATTGCCACTGGTAGCGACATCCAACAATACTTTTTGATGGCTTTCACGTTTTAAAATAGGCAGGCAGTAAAAGTGCGGCTTGATACCGCCAACCAATAAATGATTGCGATTAAACATTAAGTGCTGCGGCGTAATGGTCGCAGCAATTTGATTGCCTTGTTCTAAGACAAAGTCGGCGGCATCACTGGTGGTTATATGCTCTAGCACAATTTTCATCGTCGGAAATTTGACGATGATTTGTGCCAACACTTCGTCTAAAAAGCGCTTTTCACGGTCAAAAATATCGACATGGTCATGCGTGACTTCGCCATGGAGCAGTAGTGGTAGATTGTATTTTTCCAGCGCTTCAAAGACATCGACGCAGGCATTAATATCGGTGACACCGTCGGCAGAGTTGGTCGTTGCGCCAGCAGGGTAGAGTTTGACCGCTTGCACGATACCAGATTTTGCCGCCATTTCGATATCCTGAGCAGTGGTTTGATCGGTGAGATACAAGGTCATGCGTGGGTCAAAAGCTGCTTTACGCTCCGCACTCAAATCGCTTGCTGCTAAATGCTGCAGGATGCGCTCACGGTAGGCTTGCGCCGCATCGATATTTTTAACAGGCGGTACCAAGTTTGGCATACAGATGACGCGGTTAAAACTCTGGGCGGCGTGCGGAACGGTAGTCGCCAACGCTTTATCATCGCGCAAATGAATATGCCAATCATCTGGCTGCAGCAGGGTTAATTCTCTAATCGAATCGGTCATAGTATCTTCGCGCTCTATATCTTTATACGGCAGTAAAAGGGAGTCTAGCTGAGCTGCTATCATAACAGATTTGCCTACTTGACTAAATATGCGGCGAAATATCTGTACATAAAAGCGTTATGATTTCGTTGATAAGTAACCAGCGCCTATGTATGCATTCATGCTAATTTTCGGTGAAAACCTAGCACCGAATGGCGCTGATACTTTTGCCGCTCGTAAATATGATGTACACTGAGCAGGCAATCTATTTTTTATTTATTTCATCCTATCCTGCGCATTTTTATTTCTCATTAAATGTATTCGATAATAAATTCTTATATTAGGAGTTATTCATGGCTCAGCTTGATCCAAAAAATATTAATAAAATCGTCTTGGCCTATTCCGGCGGTCTTGACACCTCAATCATCGCCAGATGGCTACAAGAAACCTATGATGCAGAAGTGATTACGTTCACCGCTGACATCGGTCAAGGTGAAGAAGTTGAGCCGGCGCGTGCCAAAGCTGAAGCGATGGGTATCAAGCATATCCATATCGAAGACTTACGTGAAGAGTTTGCCCGCGATTATGTGTTCCCGATGTTCCGCGCCAATGCCATTTACGAAGGCGAGTATCTGCTCGGGACTTCTATCGCGCGTCCTTTGATTGCCAAGCGTTTGGTTGAAATTGCTAAAGAGCATAACGCTGATGCTATCAGTCATGGTGCGACTGGTAAAGGTAATGACCAAGTACGTTTTGAGCTTGGCGCCGTTGCTTTATCGCCTGACGTGGTCACCATTGCGCCGTGGCGTGAGTGGGATTTATCAAGCCGTGAAAGCTTGATGAAATATGCCGAAGAACACAACATCGCCATCGATTATGCCGGCAATAAGAAGAAATCTCCGTACTCAATGGATGCCAACTTACTGCATATCTCTTATGAAGGCGGCATCTTAGAAGACCCATACGCCGAAGCTGAAGAGGATATGTGGCGCTGGTCAGTTAGCCCAGAAGAAGCGCCTGACGAAGCGCAATATTTAGAATTAGAATACAAACAAGGTGATATCGTTGCGATTGATGGCGAAGCGCTTAAGCCTTATGAGGTAATGATTAAGCTGAATGAGATTGGCGGTAAGCACGGTATTGGCCGTTTGGATATCGTCGAAAACCGTTATGTCGGTATGAAATCACGCGGCTGCTATGAAACCCCAGCCGGTACCATTATGTTAAAAGCCCACCGCGGTATCGAATCATTAACCCTTGACCGTGAAGCGGCGCATTTAAAAGATGAGCTGATGCCGCGTTACGCTAAAATTATCTATAACGGCTATTGGTTTAGCCCTGAGCGCATGATGCTACAAGCCTTGATTGACAAATCACAAGAATATGTCAACGGTACCGTACGCGTCAAATTATACAAAGGTGCGGTAAGCGTTGTCGGCCGTAAGTCAGACGATTCATTATTTGATGAAAAAATCGCCACTTTCGAAGATGATGCCGGTGCTTATGATCAAAAAGATGCCGAAGGTTTCATCCGTTTAAATGGTCTACGTTTGGCGATTGAAGCCAGCCGTGGTCGTGATTTATCGAAGTAAGCATATTTTTTTAGATTGTTCTAAATAAAGTATGAATAAAAAAAGGCGCTAATAAGTTAGCGCCTTTTTTTTGGTTTTTTAAGGGTTGTTCAACTATTTTCGTCTACTTCAAAATTTATCTATGAATTATTCTTATTGAGACGCTTTTGGTTCTTCAGCGCCATCTTCATCATCGTCTACCATAACAATCGCCACATCTTGCTGTTGGCGCTCCTTGATAAGATCTTGCTCGATGACTTCTTCTGTGGCCAATTTGATACCGTCAGATTTTTGGCTTTGATATTTGAGCGCTGCTAGCCCGCCAAGTACGCCAATAACCGCAATAATGATTAGGATAACGGGATTTTTCCAGAGCGGTATAGGCGCGTCGTATTCAATCGGCTTTTCACTGGTGGTGGTCGGCGTATTGTCGTTATTGCCGCCAATTAGACCTAAGCTTACCAAAGGTGGTTTTGGTGCGCTGGCAGGCTCGGAGGTAATTCTTAGGCGGTTGCGCTGCAAATATATTTCTGAGATTTTCGCCAATTGCAGCAGCCAACGTTGATGTGGCAAGCTTATGGCTGACATTTCGGCAAACACCAATAAGTCATTGTGTTTACCTTGTTGGGCATTCGCAGGTGAGCGCCCAATGACCTTTAAATAATTGCCCGTCGCTAGCTGCATGTCTTGGACAGGCTCATGGTTTTCAGGTTTAAACGTCGTCAACTCGTGCCAATAAGGATCAAAAGCGGGCGGGGTATCAGCGAGCTGCGCTGTGCTTAACAAAGTGCGTTCTGTGGCATTTTTTACTTCTGTCTTTAAGTCAGGTTGTAAAGCAGCTTCTGTAGAAGTGGTTGTTGCTTCATTTTCATTAGATTCAGCCAGTTTGGCAGACGTTGGCTTATTGGCCACAAAACGCTCGACGGATAAAAACTGCGGCTGCAAGGCGAACCATTTGTCCAGCTCCTCATTATCAAGCTGGCTATATTCTGCTAAAATCGCCAGTTCACGTAAGACAATCACGCATAAAGAGGTGAGTAGTATTTGCACTTGCGGTGACGTTGCGTCAATCTGCTCAGCAATGTAATCGCTGGCTTTAATCACGCGCGCATTCTCATGAAAAATCGCATCGGCCACCTCTTGGCGATAATATAAAGTCGCATTGATGGTCGAAAAATTCATTGAATTATATCGGCGTAGTTCTTTGACGGCGGTACGAGTAAACAGTTTTTTACTCACTGCTTGGCCATCGTTATGCTGCTGATAAGCAAGTAAGGCGCTGATAATCGCTTGCAAACTCGCATCCATCGCCAAACGCGCTTGCGGTAATGACAGCTTAGCGGCGTCTGCCAATAATGACACCATCGGCTTGGTATCTTGATAGAGAAAATCATACATCGACACACGTGTCGGTGAAATAGTCGTCATAATCTGCTAGCATCAAAAAGTGTGCCCCTATATTACGGTGCCAAAAGCCTTGATACAATCCCTTAATAATAGAAAAACGCAAACATTTTGCTCGCCATTTATTCTCAACGCAGTCGATAATAACTACTGTAGATTTATGAGCGCTGGAAAACCTTATGACAAATAATGAAGAATTTAAAGAAAATTTTAACGAAAAATCTGATGTGCGACTGGTTATTAACATTGCTCAGCAAACGTTAACGCTATATAAGCACAATAAACAAATGACTCAATATACGGTATCGACCGCTAAAAACGGCATTGGCAGCCAGCAAGATAGTGGCTGCACACCCCTTGGTAAGCACGTTATCGCGGCAAAAATCGGCGGCAGTGAACCCATGAACGCGGTGTTTGTGGGACGCAAACCGACAGGCGAGGTCTATAGTGCAGAGCTTGGTAAACTGCATCCTGAACGCGATTGGATATTAAGCCGTATTTTATGGCTGAGCGGTCTTGAAGAGGGACTGAATAAAGGCAGCAATGCTCACGGCGGCTGCGATACCTATCAGCGTTATATTTATATTCACGGCACACCAGACAGCGAACCAATGGGCGTACCGCTCTCGCACGGCTGTATACGGATGCGCAATGAAGATATTTTGGAGTTATATGAGCAAGTTATCGAGGGTGTAGCCGTGACCATTGTTGCTCATTGATATTTACTTCAAAATATCGCGTTTAAAAAAAACAGCGTACTTGATAGTAGCTGTCTTTTTTTTGAATTATGTAAAAGTCAAATATAAATAACATATGATGTTAAAAAACTAGTCTCAGTATTATTACCAAAACTTATCCGCAGATTTAAGCTTAGCTAAACGTTTTTTAGACTTTTTCTGTGTATCTATTAAAGAAGCATTCAACCAGCCTGCGCCGTACAAGGCATTCGAGTCTGTGCTCGCTTTATGTTGATAGCACTGCTGATAATAAGTGGTATCAAGTTGTTGCCTAAGCGCTTGCTGTACTTTTACGAGATGTTTTAGGAAGCGCTTGCTTTTCTTCTTAGACTTTTTACTGTTGAGCTTTTTATTTTTGAGATTTTCATTGTTGATTAAGGGCGCTGCAAATTCACTAACGTAGCGCAATTTTTCAAGCTGTCGGTACAGTTTATACTGGGCTTGTTTTTCGTCCTTGGCTGGCAAATCTATATCCTTCGTCTGCAGACTTTGCGGCTCTCTACTTTCTAAATTAACGCCTTTTGATTTAACGCCTTCTAAGTTAATACTTTCTGAACTCACGCTCTCCAAATTGACACCAGTTAAATCTTTGCTATCCGCGTTAGCATTCCTAGCTTCATGGAGCTTACTCTCAGCTTTCAACAATTTTTTATAACGTTTGTCCAATGTTTTTCTAAGCTTATGAGCGGCGCGTTTATTCGCCTGTGGTTCAAGGTTGGGGTCACTCATGGTAAAGGCTATTAGCTCAAGCAACGTCAGTTGTAAATTATTGGCACGTACCGCATCGATAGGAGTGATTTTCGCCGCTTCAATTTCTGCCGACCAATCAACGCTTGGTGCCTCATGCGCTTGTAAGTAGGGCTCGATATGACTGGCAAGATAAGCAAGCTTGCGATAATCAGCCAGTAAAGTCGCTGTTTGTTTAAGAATAATCACCCAGTCAGGATTGAGCTCATCGGAGAAGCCTTTAAATAGCTTAAGCGCGGTACGTAAGCGCTGAATGCCGTTATACAATTGTAAAATATGCTCATTGTCCGTACTGCCTGCGACGATGGCGCTACTATTGGGTAGTATTTGCAATAGGCAATTATGTACGACTGCCCGTATAAATGCCGGCCTGCTGCTGTCTTTATCAACAGTTAGATCGCTAAGATTGGCGCTAACCGCTCGGCTATGTTGTTGCCCCGTAATTAATAAGCCTCCGCGCTCGGCTTTGGTCACTGTAGACAAGCAGAGTTTATGGCGCTGACACCAGGTTTTGGCAGTCGTAAATAAAAAATCTACATCGCCTGATATCAGCTCAAACTCGATTTCTTGAATACTATCGCGCTGAGTATCATCTCTACCGTGGATAATCGCTCCGCAGTCGTATGCCATTTCAATCTGATTGCTGCTGTCCTTGTCGCTATTATCTGTGAGCAATCGCGTTATACGCTCGACATCGGTGACATATAAGCGGGTGAGCGTTTTAGCCAGTTTCGTTAATTTAAATGGTTCTAGAGCAGGGGCGATGGAAGTGTCTTGATAAATGCTCAAATCAGGCATGAGCGTATTGGTGTCCAACATGGCTTGGACTTGTTGGGTATCTAGTACCGCATTGTGCTCTAAACGCGCTGCAATACCGTCGCCACCCGCTTTGATGGTCTGCACCCACGCATCGCCTTCCTGACGAATACGTAAGCCAATACCCGCCTTAGCGAGCTGCTGATCGGGAGTGTCATAATAATGCGCGGCCAGCTGCGTGAGCTGTGAGGATTTAATATTCGCTTGGCGCATCAAACCTTTTAAGCGTGATTCTGGTACTAGAAACTTCAGCTCTATCTCTTGCATGATGGCTCCCGATTATAGTTATGAATGGTTAGTAATACCTGTTAAATAATTACCATCGTATGAAAGCTATCGAACAATGACAAGTAAAAGTTTTACTTTGGGTAATTAGCGGATACTAGGGCGTGTACCCAGTTCAATCGATAGACATCTAAATGTGCTAAAAATGGCTATTTAATAACGCTGTCCTTTTAAGACAGGGAAGTTATTTAAAGCCAAAAAAAACCGCCCTACTAGGTAGGACGGCTTTTTATAACGGCTACTTATAAAATATAACTATAAGTGAGCGATTATTAGAACTGGTTCATGGTGTTTTTGCCACCACCAGCTTTAAGGGCGTTTTCACCAGAGAAGATTTCTTTGTGATCATCGCCAAGGTCAGAACCCGCCATTGCTTGGTGTTTAACACAAGCGATGCCTTCACGGATTTCTTTACGTTGGACGCCAGCTGCATAAGCAAGCATACCTTCTTCACCGAAGTAGCCTTTAGCAAGTTCATGAACGCTAAGTGCAGTGGTGTGGTAAGTCGGTAGCGTGATTAGGTGATGGAAGACACCCGCTTCGCGTGATGCGTCACGTTGGAAGTTCTTCGCAGCGATGTCAGCAGCTTCATCAAGCTCAGTACCGTCGTAATCAGCACTCATCAAGTTGTCTTTGTTGTAGCTTGATACGTCTTTGCCTTCTTCTTCCCACTGAGCGATAACTTGCTTACGGAAGTTTAGCGTCCAGTTGAACGATGGGCTGTTGTTGTATACAAGCTTCGCTTTTGGCTGCTCTTCTTTAATACGGTCAACCATCATTTTGATGTGTTCTACGTCTGGAGTAGGTGTTTCGATCCATAGTAGATCAGCACCGTTTTCTAGAGCAGTGACACAGTCAAGTACGACGCGGTCGATGTTGGTTTCTTCGCGGAACTGATATAGACCGTTAGCTAGACGCTTAGGACGAACCAATTTGCCGTTGTGCTTAAGAAGGCTGTCATTTTCATTAGCTTCTTCGATGGTCACTTCTTCCATTTCTAGGAAGTCGATATATTGAGAAGCAAGGTCGCCTGGTTCATTTGATACTGGGATTTTTTGCGTGAGTGATGCGCCCTCACTATCAGTACGAGCAACGATAATACCGTCTTCAACGCCCAATTCTAGGAATGCATAACGAATCGCATTGATTTTTGCGATGTAGTCTTCATGCGGTACGGTTACTTTACCCGCTTGGTGACCACACTGTTTTGCGTCAGACACTTGGTTTTCAACTTGGATAGCACAAGCACCGGCTTCAATCATTTGCTTAGTTAGCAAGTAAGTCGCTTCTTCGTTACCGAAACCGGCATCGATATCAGCAATGATTGGCACAACGTGTGAATCGAAGTTTTCGATTTTTTCTAGGATAGCTGAAGTATCTTGACCCGCTTCTTCTGCAGCGTTTAGCTCACGGAAGTAGTCGTTTAACACTTTAGCATCAGCTTGACGTAAGAAGGTGTAGATTTCTTCGATTAGTTTAGGCACAGACGTTTTTTCGTGCATAGATTGGTCAGGTAGAGGACCAAACTCAGAACGCAGAGCAGCAACCATCCAACCTGATAGGTAGATGTACGTTTTAGCGGTAGTGCCAAAGTATTTTTTCTTAGCGTACATAGTTTGCTGAGCAACAAAACCGTGCCATGCACCTAGAGATTGCGTGTACTGAGACGTATCATTGTCATAATCTTCCATGTCTTGACGCATGATTTTTGCAGTATACTTGGCGATATCTAAACCAGTTTTGAAACGGTTTTGCATCATCATACGTGCGGCATCAGTCTCGCTGATATTCTGCCAGTTACCGTGCTTTTGCTTTAGTTCACGTACTAGATCAATCGCTGATTTATATGCAGTTGACATCTATAGTCTCCTTGGTGGGGTGGGGATTAAAGGGGATGTAAATTACTTAAGTAAAATATGCAGATAAGTGTTGCTGGTAAAATAATGTTTCTTGAAAAGAAATACATTGGCAAAAGTAAAGTTCGGGATATAAACCTTTTACCTGAGCAATCTTTACTAAACTATAAGAAAATGATTATAAAAGCAAATAAAACCTGTCTTATTGGTCAGCTTTTATTTTTTAGATTTAATTGACGCTGTTTTAGTTAAGATGTGCTTGCCAGTTAAACCACTTATTAGCCTAAAGCGTATATAGCATCAATTCAAGCCTAAAAACTGCCGCGAGCAAAACGCCAAATTTATAAAAAACGGCTTGCATAATAAAGCTTACGCAATAAGCTTTCTGACCATCTTTTAGTATAAAAATGCGATAAAATAGCAGGCATCATTGATTCGTTAAAAGCCGTGCTGATGGCATAAGATTTGAAAATGACTTATCAGCGCTTGCTAAGCACTATAGCTAGGTTACCCTGATTTATCTAGTTTATGATTATTATCTTGGGTATTTCATTTGGTTATAGTATAGATATAACAATGGCTTGAGCAGGGTAAACTGGGGTATAATAAGCGTATATTAAAATTATTTAGATAGAAAAACGCTTGATTTAAGCAGTCGAAAAACAATTTTGCAAAATAATAGAACGGAAGATGCCGCGCTTTTTTAAGCTTATGGTGGCATTTATTCTACGGTAAAGAGAAATAGATATGAATTTGCAGCGGGTTGATTTGAATTTGTTGGTACATTTAGATGTACTACTACGTGAAAAAAACGTCACACGTGCAGCTGAGCAGCTCGGCATTACCCAGCCGGCGATGAGTAATATTTTGCGGCGCCTACGTAAGTTGTTTAATGACCCGTTATTGGTGCGCTCATCGGAAGGTATGACGCCGACCGAGCGCGCGCTTGAGCTGCAGCCACGTATTCGTGAGATATTAGCAGATTTGACGCAAGTGCTTGAGCCGCGTACCGAGTTTCGCCCTTATAGTACCTCGCGCGTTTTTCGTATCATGACCTCAGATTATGCTGAGGCGACTTTGGTGCCAAAACTGGTCAAAGCACTACGCTCTGAAGCGCCCAATGTGATTTTGGACTTCTTGACGCCCTCTGATGTTTCCTACCGTGATATGGAGCAAGGTCGCGTAGATTTAGCGATTAACCGTTTTAATGAGATTCCGCAAAGTTTCCACCAAGTATTGGTTTGGCGCGATACATTTAGCTGTTTGTTATCCGCTGAAGGGCCATATGCCAATCGTTTTAATTTAAAAAATTATCTCAAAGCGCAGCATGTTTGGGTGTCCAAAACAGGTATGGGCGTTGGCTTTGGGGTCAATCCAGAAAAATCAGGTGGGCTCGGTTCTATCGATCAGGCATTGCAACGCCTAGGTCAAAAACGCCAAATCAGCGTCTTTACCCGTCACTATCAAATGCCAGCGATGCTTACCGCCAATAAAGACTTGATTGCGACCTTGCCGACGCGGGTGGCGAGAATGCAGGCCAATAATGACAGTATCATTATGGAAGAGCCACCATTCTTTATCCCTGAGTTTGAGCTGACGATGGCGTGGTCACCATTGTTACAGCATCACCCAGCGCATCGATGGTTACGTCAGCTGATTATGCATGTAGCACGGCAAGTAGTCGCCGAAGAAGAGAATCCGCCACCAGAAATTCCAGTCATTAACCATTTGTTTTAGCACAACTTTTAAAGAACCAGCGCATGTATCATGGGCTGGTTTTTTTATTGCCTCTATTTTTTAGATCAACCTTTTTTAATTTAAAAGCTCCTTAACTCAAAAGATTCTCTAAATTTAGTTTTTTTAAATAAAGCCAGTCTTTATAAGGGTGTCACATTATTAACATCTTAAGCACACTTCTTCATAACTTGTAAAACTATAACCAATGCATTTTGCTATGCTAGAAAGACATTAAGAAAAAAGACAACTAAAGCGAGCATTGTTAAGTAATTCGATAATATTGACACACTTAACGATAGAGTATTTCTTAGTCATCATGGCTCGTTTATCAAGTATCCATTACATAATAAGCAAATAAATAAGGACAATTATCATGGCAGATATTACCACTGTGAATCCAGCAACAGGTAAAGACATTAAAAATTACACTTATATGAGCGATGATGAAGTGAAAAAAATCATCGATGCCTCGCACGAAGCGTTTTCAAAATGGCGTTTGGTTGGTGCCGATGAGCGCGCCAAAGTCATTAACTCGATTGGCGAGACGCTAATGAAGTATAAGGACGAGCTTGCGAAGCTAATGACTGAAGAGCGTGGTAAGACCTTAGAGGCAAGCTTAGCTGAAGTAGATTTATGTAAAGCGATTTGTGATTTTACTGCAGGTGAAGGCGTTGCTGCTCTAGCTGACGATGAACGCGATATTGAAGGGATTAAAAAAGGCTTAATTAGCTATGACCCTATTGGTATTATTTATGGTATCCAGCCATGGAACTTCCCGGCTTACCAAGTATTTCGCTATACTATTGCTAATTTAATGGCTGGTAACAGTATCCTGCTTAAGCATGCCTCCAATGTGACTGGCTCAGGTCAATTGATTGAAAAAATCATGCAAGAATCTGACTTACCAGAAGGCTTATTCCGTGCCTTGATTATCAATCATGATCAATCTGAAAAAGTGATCGAGCACGAAAAAGTACGCGGTGTTACCTTAACGGGTAGTGATGTCGCTGGCCGAGTAGTGGCGCAGCAAGCCGCCAAAGTACTGAAAAAGACGGTTATGGAACTTGGCTCGAATGATGCCTTTATTGTGCTAGAGGATGCCGACTTAGATCTAGCAGCAGCGACCTGTGCCCATGCACGTTTATACAATAATGGCGAAACCTGTATTGCCGCCAAACGTTTTGTCGTCGTCGATAGCGTGTATGATAAATTCCGAGATTTAGTGATCGAAAAATTCAACAGCTATAAAGTTGGCGATCCAATGGAAAAGTCGACGGACGTAGGTCCGATGTCGAGTAGCAAACAGCGCGATACCTTGCACAAGCAAGTACAAGAAAGCGTAGATAAAGGTGCGACCATTACGATCGGCGGTGAAGTACCTGATAAGCCAGGCGCATTTTACCCACCAACGATTTTGGAAAACATCAAACCTGATCAACCAGCTTATAAAGATGAGTTATTTGGTCCCGTTGCCGCACTTATCCGTGCGAAAGACCAAAACGATGCCTTCCGTATTGCCAATGATAGTCGCTATGGACTCGGCGGTGCTATATTCTCAAAAGATGAAGAAAAAGCAATTAATTTAGCGCAGCAGCATTTCGATACGGGGATGGTTTATATCAATGGCTATAACTTGGTCAATCCTGGTTTACCATTCGGCGGCGTGAAGGATTCAGGCTATGGCCGTGAACATGGTGGCTTTGGTATTAAAGAGTTTGTCAATATTAAAGCAGTACATGTGGTTGATAAAAAGCCTGCTTAATGATTGAACTGCTTTAGATTTATCATTTGAAATGCCTCGTTATTCAGTAACGAGGTATTTTTTTGCTATACAGTCAAAATATCTTAAAAACGCGACGGTATGGCTGATATCAATTTTTTGTAGCCTTTGTCTACGCACGCACAGCAAGCAAGAAAAATTGATATCAGCAGTGCGTGATGTATCGATATTACTTTTCACTCACTATATATTATCTTTGACTTAAGCATAAAAAAGCAGAACCCGTTATGGATTCTGCTTTTTAGTTTATTAGAAAAGCTTAAACATCTAACCATAGCTTTAGCGGTAAAGCCGGTAGATAAGATGAATTAGTATCCTCATGCGGATTACCTAAGTCAATAATACCCTTAGCAATCAGCAATAGGGTCCACGGTAAGAGTTGATGCTCCGCTTTTTGTACGCGTGCTTGCAGGCTATCCGCAGTGTCTTTGTAATTGACTTCAAGCAGCGCTTGGGTCAACACAGCACCGGCATCAAGCTCGGCGGTGACCACATGAATACTACAGCCATGATGGCGTTCGCCCGCTTGTATCGCACGCTGATGGGTATCTAAGCCCTTATAAGCAGGCAATAGAGCAGGGTGCAGGTTAATCATGGGCGCAGGCGCATTATCGATAAATGAGGCGCTTAACACGCGCATAAATCCTGCAAGCACAGTCACATCAGGCTGCCAAGTGGTTAATTGAGCATTAGCATGGGTTTCAAAGGTTTTGATCCCCATGCGTTTGCCGCTAGTAACGTGAGATAAGACGGCGACTGGAATAGCAGCGTCATTGGCGCGTGTAATGGCATAAGCATCTTCGCGATTACTGATAACGCCAACAATTTCAATCGGTAGCGCGCCAGCTTGCATGGCATTGATTAATACTTGTAGGTTGCTACCGCTACCCGATACCAAAACAGCGACGCGTAACGGCTTAGCTGGTTGCTTTGCCATGCTTTTTAAATTGTCGTCTGGCATTAACGGTACACCACGGCGTCCGCTTCACGGCTCACCATTTCACCCAATTTCCAAGCGTTTTCGCCTGCATCATTTAAGGTTTTGATAGCAGCTTCTGCTTTGTCTTTAGGTACAACGATGACAAAACCGACGCCGCAGTTAAAGGTGCGGTACATCTCACTTTGCTCGATATTGCCTTGGGTTTGTAGCCACGTAAATAGCTCTGAGAACTGCCAGCTGCTCGTATCAATACTAGCAGCTAAATTATCTGGTAGTACACGCGGCAGGTTATCGGTTAAGCCGCCGCCGGTGATATGTGACATCGCATGTAAGGCTGAGCTACCAAGGGTATCTTGTAACGCTTTAATGGCTTTAACATAAATGCGGGTAGGTGCCATCAGCGCATCTTGAATAGGCTGGCCATCTAATTGCTCATCGCTTGTCGTGACATCGACGCCGCTGACTTCGATGACTTTACGTACCAATGAGTAGCCATTAGAATGCGCGCCGCTTGAAGCAAGGGCGATTAATACATCGCCTTCGCTGACGTTTTCACCGGTGATAACTTCCGCTTCTTCGACTACGCCCACACAGAAACCGGCTAGGTCATAATCATCATCTTGATACATGCCCGGCATCTCAGCGGTTTCGCCGCCGATAAGCGCACAATTTGATAATTTACAGCCTTCGCCAATGCCCGTGACAACAGTTGCCGCGACATCGACATCAAGCTTGCCAGTTGCATAATAGTCTAAGAAAAACAATGGCTCAGCACCGCAAACCAATAAATCATTGACGCACATAGCCACCAAGTCGATACCGATGGTGTCATGACGGTTTAATTGCAAGGCCAATTTGAGCTTGGTACCGACACCGTCCGTACCCGAAACCAACAACGGTGAGGTATAACCAGTCGGAATACGACAAAGCGCCCCAAAACCGCCAAGTCCGCCCACAACCTCAGGACGAGAGGTGGCTTTTGCCACTGATTTAATACGTTGCACCAACGCATCGCCGGCATCAATATCAACGCCAGCATCTTTGTAGCTTAAAGAAGGCTTGTTACTCATGGTCATCTCACAAATTTATAAGGAATGAAGGTCTGTCAGTAGAAAAGCGGATCGGTCGTGTTAATTTTGCAGATAGTGCGCGCATTATACCCAAAAATGACCCTTAGCCGCAAAGCAACTTGCCAATATTTGGCGGATATTTGCAGAAGAGAGCTAATAAAGCTGTCTTAGGTGCAATAAAAAATTAAGAAACAAAAAATGACTGATTTTTTGTTCGACTCTGCGATAATAGAACGCCAAAGTCGTTGGCAAAACCTACGACAATGACGCTGCTAATGACCATGACAAATATAAAGCCGCTGAAGACATATTTCAGTGAACAAATCATCAGATGCCAGTATTTTACATTGACTTAATCGTAGGGTTACCCTTAATGATAAACCAACCAATAGATCCCTTTTTTCGGCGCTTATTTATCGTCGTTGCGATTGTTATAGCGGTATTTTTATTGTATTTGATGATGCCGGTCATCGTGCCGTTTGTCGTGGCTTTTGTGTTGGCGTATTTGTTTAATCCGCTGGTTAAGCGTTTATCAAAATATATCAAGCGTTGGATAGCCATTATCATCGTTTATTCGACGATTACGCTTGGTATGGTGCTGCTGCTTTGGTGGTTAATACCGACTTTATGGCATCAACTGCAAGCGGCGTGGGAATATCTACCCAAAGTATTAAATTGGTATAACCAAGTTGTACGTGAGTGGTTTATCAATAACAGCCGTATTCGTCTGCCAGAACTCGAAGCCAAAGGCTTTTCTGATACTTTGGTTGATTATATGCAGACCAATTATAAATTCGCTGATGCCAGCAGCATGATGAGCCAAATTTTGGTCTCTAGTATGAATTTTATTAATAATGCTGGCTTGATTGTACTGGTGCCGATTTTAACCTTTTATTTCCTATTTAATTGGGATCAGCGTCTGCATACTTGGAAAATGGCAATTCCGGCGCCTTATTGCAAAAAGGTGGTTGCCATTGCTAAAGAATGCGATCAAGCCTTAATGGCATTTATTAAAGGTCAATTATTGGTCATGGTATTATTAGGCGTCATTTATGCTGTACAGCTCCAGCTTATTGGGCTTGAGCTTGGTTTGATTATTGGTATGGTGGCTGGTATCGCAAGCTTCGTACCGTATTTAGGCTTTGGTATCGGCTTTATCGCCGCGATTATCGCCTCTTTATTCCAATTTGGTTTAGACTGGACTTATCTAGCCTTAGTGGTTGGCGCGTTTTTGGTCGGACAAGCGGCAGAGGGTTATATTTTACAACCGTTATTGTTGGGCGACAAAATCGGTTTATCGCCGTTATGGGTTATTTTTGCCGTATTGGCAGGGGCAAGCTTATTAGGTTTCGTCGGTATGCTGATTGCGCTACCGGTGTCCGCTGTGCTTAATGTCTTATTCCGTCATTTATACGCCTATTATCAATCGACTGACTTTTATAAAGGCCGTAAACAATTGGCGTTATTTGAAGAAAAATAAATCGCCCAGACATTCTATGAATAATGATAGATTGGGCTTAATGGGTAAAAGACTTGTCAGTCATTTTGCAAATATGTTATATATAGGCGCAGTATTAACGGTATTTACCGTTATTAGGTTGGCTTTGCTAAATGTGAAAGTTAGCAAAGCCAGTTTACAGAATATTAGTCGTTTAGCCTTTTTAGTGATTGCGCTACGCAAACCGAGTTGATGATTCATGGCAGAAGCACAGCTAAGTCTCAATCTGGACATTAAGCATGATGCGAGTCTCAGCGACTTTGCCGGTCCAGGTTGGATGTCTATTATCGATGCAGTGCGGCAGCTACATGTCGGCCTGATAGGTCAGCTGTACCTATTTGGCAGCCCAGAGACGGGCAAGTCGCACTTATTATCCGCCATCTGTGAGTCGTTTATCGAGATGGACAAATCCGCGATTTGTCTGTCATTAAATGAGCTGATTCATACCGATGTCAATGTTCTATCTTCTTTAGAAAATTTTTCCTTGATTGCGATTGATGATTTAGAAGTGCTTGAGCAAAGCAGCCAATGGCAAGAAGCCTTATTTCACCTAATTAATCGTAGCCGAGAAGGACAACGGCAGCTGATTTTTGCCTCCAACAAACCTGCGACCGAATTACCGTTTCAGTTAACAGATCTCCTCACCCGTTTGGCGCAGTCACCAAGCTTTAAAGTGCCAACTGGTCATGATTTGGCAGACCGTCAAGCTTTGCTACAATCTATCTTACGCCGCCGCGGTTGGCAGTTTGATGAGCGTATTATCAATCATTTACTCACCGAAGGGCCGCATCGTATCGGCGCTATGATGGACGTCCTAAATTACATTCAGCCGATGTTTTCTAACCTTGGTCGTAGTAATATATCCAAAGCGGTCATTAGCGATGCGCTGCGCACGATTGATGAGCAGACGCTCGCCGCCGAGCTTGCTGATATCGCCCAAGAAACGCAAGGTGACAATGAGGTCGCTAATCAAGATCAACATACCATGCCGCTCGACTTTTAACCTTTCGTTTTTTGACCTTTAGCTTTTAATAATTAGTTTTTAATGTTCATAGACACGCCCTTTATACCGCTACTTTACTATCCTTGGAATAACTTATGAAACCAAACGCTTCTTTGCTAAAAAAACTGACTGTTGGCTCCTTATTGATTGCTGCTGGTTCAGTATCTATGTTATCGCACGCGGCAGTGACTCTGCTTGTTGATGACCATATCAAAGTGACCGCTATCAATGGGCAAGAAATCCAGCAAAGCCCGTTTCAGCCGCTGACGAAGTCGTTTACCTTAGAGCCTGGTCAGCATGCGATTACCGCTAAATATGATCGCTTATATAACTTGCGCCGTGATGAGCACGATTATTTGCGCTCGGGTAATGTGAGTGTGACGGCTGAATTAAAAGATAATCAGACCTATCGTCTGGTTATGCCAAATCAGCCAGAAAAATATGAAGCAGCAAGAGAGTATGCCAAGCGTCCAACCCTAGCGGTGCAACAGAATAATACAGTAGTTGCCAGTCAGCAAGCTTTGGAAGGCAGCCAAGGTGGTTTGCTATCAGGTTTGGGTAAAACATTGGGTGGTGTATTTGGCGGCGCAAATGATGCTGAGCTACAAAACCAACGTGCCATTGCTGCGTTAGGTCAACCTACTGCCAGCACTGTCAATACAGGTGCTGTGACCACAGTTCAGCAAACGACAAGCGCTGCTGCCTCTACCAGTACTTTAGATCAGTTTATGCAACTTTGGTTACAAGCAACGCCAGCAGAGCGTGAAAAAATACGCCAGTGGATTGAGAAGTAGAATAGGTTCAGCTATTGAAAGAGCTTAACGTTTATCGATTTTTAGCAAAGCGAACACAAAAAAAGCACCTAAATTAGGTGCTTTTTCCTTACTTACTATCTATTCAGTTAATAAACGAATTGAGTGATAAATGGTTTTATGTATTTATCTGTTTAGCCGTTATTTAGCCAAAAAAGCGTTATACATCCAAACCAGCTTTTCTTGTTGTTGTACATACTCATCAACTAAATCGGCTGTACCTTGGTCTTCAGCTCGTTCTGCCAATGCTGACACTTCGCGTTGCTCTTCAATCAGCGCTTGTAGGCCAGTCACCACACCTTGCACACAAGCATTACCGTCTTTAACGTTTTTATCTTCTTGAATGTTGGTATGTTGACTAAAGTCGCTATAAGCATGCAGTGGCGTGCCACCCAAGGTTAAGATACGCTCAGCGATTTCATCAATTTCTACTTGCAAATTGGTATATAGCTCTTCGAACTGTGGGTGCAAGGTGAAGAAATGCTCACCTTTTACGTTCCAGTGATAACCACGTACGTTGATATAAAACATATGATAGCTTGATAATAAGTCGTTTAACTTATCAATCACTTCGCTCATATCTGCTTTTTCTAGACCGATTTGATTGGTTGCATTATTAGTATTACTCATAATATTATCCTTATAGTTTGAGTGTTGATTTAAGAGACTGGTTATTTTTATAAACTTAGACTTAATCATCTAAGGCAAATGTAGAAGTCTAAGAGTGTAGCAAGTCATATCCTGCATTGCTATGCTCGTTATATATCTTCTACAGGTTTTTAGGTATCTATACCTTGTCTGTTTATGCTTATTATAATAGCAAAGATACTATGATAAGTTAAATTCAATTAATCTAAGTCTGTGATTGATTTGATAGAATTATAAAGTCACAATATCCACGCTATTCATACTATTTTATAAAGCCAACACCTATACAAGTTTAATGCTGAATTATAAAAAACGACTAACCACAGCACTCTAAAAGCCACTTCTTAATTTAAAAGTCACTTTTATAGTTTTGCAGGTGGCTGTAAGTTTTCAGGGTTTAAGCCTTTAACGGCAATGACTTCTTGTAGGTGCTGACGTACGGTATCGATTGGGAATTTTTGCGCTTGTAAACGCTTAGGAATGATTTGGCTGCCCTGTTGACCTTTTAGCTCAAACATCATGAAGATGTAGTCATCGGTTTCATCCCAGCTTTTGACGGCGCTCCAAGGAATAACCGCTTGCTGAGTGCTACCAGCACGCATCTGCATACCGCGCATCTGATTGCTATTAAACATATCAGGCTGATTGACTGGCATTGCCATGACTAAACCATGCTTTTGCACGCCCAATTTCATCTGACGCATCTCATCAGGCATTTCTTGGTCAGCAACTTGTTTTTCAAACTCTTTTTTGACATACCATTTAAAGCCAAGGGTACGTACCAATAGATAAATGACCACCGCCGCTAGCATAAGCCAAAAGATAATGGTCGAATAACCAGTTAAAAAAACCAAGCCCGCGATGGCTAATATGACGACGACTGCCATAATAATCCACTCTTTCATCTTAATACTCGACAGACCAAACGACGGGCTGGCACTGGCAAATAGCTCATATTGGGCTTGATGAAATTCGGCCTCGGTTAGGTTTAAGGCGACAGGTTGAAGCGTGTAGGGGTACAGGGCCATAAAGGTTTCTCAGATACGTATTTTAAAAGCGTGGGATGAAAAGCGCCAAAGCGAGGCTGCGATGCCATACTTAGCGATGCTTGGCGGAAAGTAGAATAAAGATATGCGCTTATCTTACCGAAAACTGCTCTTAAATGAAACATATAAGCGGGTCTGTCGACCAATAGCTCGGTTATTTTTCAGATAGCATCCTTATTTATACTAAGGTCAATGAGAGAACTTGATGTATAAGAGCATGATGTGACTTTTATTATTTGTTATTTAACCCATAAAGCTTGTGCAAAGAAAGTGCTAGATTGTGGCAAAATATAGCCAAAACATGGTCAAATCTGCTCGGTATTGGTATGATAGTGACTATTATTTATTATTCAGATTGACGTGGCCTTATGGCAAAGCTTTATAGTGGTTTTATAAGGCTTTGCGCGCTATTTTTTGTTTTATCTCATTTATGGCTAGTGATATCTAAGCACTATACTTGGCTACTATTTTCCCTTTTTATTTCTTACTCACTTTTGGCGCTACAGGCAACTATTATGATTGACCCAAAACTCTTACGCGGTGATTTAACGGATTTACAACAGCAGCTGGCCACGCGTGGTTATGCGCTTGATATGGCGTTTTGGCAAAGTATCGAGAACGAACGTAAGTCTTTGCAAGTCAAAACCGAAGAGCTGCAATCGCGTCGTAATGCCGGTGCTAAGCAAGTGGGTGCGCTAAAAAAATCGGGCGCAGATGCCAGCGAACTGTTGGCTGAGATGCAAAGTGTCAGCGGTGAGATTAAGACAGCTGAAGATGAGCTGCGTACCTTGCAAGAGCGTATTAGCCAAGCGGCCATGCAAATCCCAAATATCCCAGCCGCCGATGTGCCAGTCGGGACATCAGAAGATGATAACGTCGAAGTGCGCAAATGGGGAACGCCGCGCGCGTTTGATTTTGAGATTCAAGACCATACTCATATCGGTGAGACGCTAGGTATGCTTGATTTCGAAGCCGCTGCAAAATTAACAGGTAGCCGTTTTAACGTCTTAAAAGGTCAGCTTGCGCAAATGCATCGCGCTTTGATTCAGTTTATGCTCAATACCCATACCATCAAGTACGGCTACACTGAAACCTATGTGCCTTATATCGTCAATTCTGAGAGTTTAAAAGGTACGGGTCAATTGCCGAAGTTTGAAGATGATTTGTTTAAATTGACCAATCATACCAATAACGAAGGTACAGATTTTTATCTGATTCCAACGGCCGAAGTGCCCATGACCAACTTGGTACGCGGTGAGCGTTTGGATATCAAAGAGCTGCCGTTAAAATTTACCGCCCATACGCCATGTTTCCGTAGTGAAGCGGGCTCGCATGGTCGCGATACCCGTGGTCTAATCCGTCAGCATCAGTTTGAAAAAGTTGAGATGGTCAATATCGCTACCGCTGAGCAATCAGATGACTTACTTGAGGCGATGACGGCACAAGCTGAGTACATTTTGCAGCAGTTGAATCTGCCGTACCGTGTGGTCAAACTATGTACTGGCGATATGGGCTTTGCCGCTCAAAAAACTTATGACATCGAAGTGTGGTTGCCAAGCCAAGATACTTATCGTGAAATCTCAAGCTGCTCAAACTGTGGCGACTTCCAAGCTCGCCGTATGGGCACGCGCGTTAAAGATGGCAAGCAAACCAGCCTAGCGCATACGCTAAATGGTTCGGGTTTGGCAGTCGGACGTACGTTATTGGCAGTGATGGAAAATCATCAAAATGCTGATGGTAGTATCACCATTCCTGAAGTATTGCGTCCGTTCATGGGCGGAGTTGAAACCATTTTAGCTTAATGATTTAGTTTTTTATCTAAACTGCGGGTTGGTTGCTGACTCGCGGTTTTTTCATACGTATTGGTTTAATAAAACTGATACGAATGATTGTTAAATACAAACGCTTCTGTCAGCGCATTTTTAGATTGCCAGATGGCAAATATGTTAATATTGCATGTGATTTTATAGTCTATCTTTTGATGACATCCATTGTATTTTTGTCGTATTTCTGATGGATTGCCCTCTGAGTAACCCTTTCTCTTATGCTCCATACTTTTCATTCGAATATTAGGACACTCTATGCCGACCCCAATTAATGAACGCAAACTTGCCAATGCCATCCGTGTACTGTCGTTCGACGCGGTTCAAAAAGCCAATTCTGGACACCCAGGCGCGCCGATGGGCATGGCTGATATTGCCGAAGTATTGTGGCGCAAATTTTTAAAGCACAATCCTGCTGACCCGCAATGGCACAACCGCGATCGCTTTGTACTATCAAACGGTCATGGCTCGATGCTCATTTATTCCTTGCTGCATTTATCAGGCTATGATGTCAGCGTTGATGATTTAAAAGGCTTTCGTCAGCTGCATTCAAAAACTCCAGGCCATCCTGAACTTGGCTATACGCCAGGGATTGAAACCACAACGGGTCCACTAGGTCAGGGTATTGCCAATGCCGTTGGTTTTGCGATTGCAGAGAAGACACTAGCGGCGCAGTTCAACCGTGACGGCCATAACATCGTTGACCATCATACTTATGCGTTCTTAGGCGATGGCTGCTTGATGGAAGGTATCAGCCATGAAGTTTGCTCATTGGCTGGCACGTTAGGTTTGGGCAAATTGGTCTTTTTCTATGATGATAATGGCATCTCAATCGATGGCGATGTCGAAGGCTGGTTCACTGATGATACGCAAGCGCGCTTTGAGGCCTATGGCTGGCAGGTCATCAAAGTCGATGGTCACGATACCGATGAGATTACCAAAGCCACTGAGCAAGCCATTGCTGAGACCGCTAAGCCAAGCTTAATTATTTGTAAAACGACGATTGGTGCGGGTAGCCCGAACAAGCAAGGCTTAGCAGCTAGTCATGGTGCGCCGCTTGGTGATGATGAAATCGTCTTGACCCGTGACGCTTTAGCATGGACTCATGCGCCGTTTGAATTAGATGACGAAATCTATGAAGCATGGGATGCTAAAGCTAAAGGCGACGTACAGCAAAAGAACTGGGATGCGGACTTTGAAGCCTATAAAAAAGCCTATCCAGGATTGGCAAGCGAGCTACTACGCCGCTTAAACGGTGAATTGCCAGCGGATTTTGAAAGCCAAGCACAAGCCTATATTCAGCAAACGCAAGAGCAGGGCAGTGATGTTGCCAGTCGTAAAGCCAGTCAAAATGCGATCAATACCTTACAGCCGTTACTACCAGAATTGTTGGGCGGTTCAGCGGATCTGGCAGGTTCAAACCTTACGCTATTTAAAGGTGCGAAAGGCATCGAAAAAGACGCTGACGGCAACTATATCTATTATGGCGTGCGCGAGTTTGGTATGACCGCGATTGCCAATGGTATCGCGTTGCATGGCGGCTTTATCCCTTATGTGGCGACCTTCCTGATGTTTATGGAATACGCGCGTAATGCGGTACGTATGGGCGCACTCATGAAGCAGCGTGTGATTCATGTTTACACTCATGACTCTATCGGCCTGGGTGAAGATGGCCCGACGCATCAGCCAGTTGAGCAATTGACTAGCTTACGTACCACGCCAAATCTACGCACATGGCGTCCGTGTGATGCGACCGAATCGGCCAGCGCTTGGGTTGAAGCAATTAAGTCCGAAAACAATCCATCAGCATTGATCTTTAGCCGTCAAAGCTTGCCACATCAAGCACGTGATGCTGAGCAAGTCGCTAACATCGCTAAAGGTGGCTATGTGTTAGCGAAAGAGCAAGGCGAGTTACAAGCAATTATCATCGCGACAGGTTCAGAAGTTGGCTTAGCTATGCAAGCGCACGAGACGTTAAGTGCAAATGGCGTTGGCGTGCGTGTGGTCTCTATGCCATGTGCCGAGATTTTCGTAGAGCAAGAGACGAGCTACCGTGAAGCGGTATTGCCAGCTAATATCCGCGCCCGCGTAGCGGTAGAAGCAGCACATGTCGATTACTGGTATAAGTTTGTCGGTCTAGATGGCAAAGTTATCGGAATGACGACTTATGGTGAATCAGCGCCTGCTGATGAGCTGTATAAAGAGTTCGGTATTACCACTAACGCTGTGGTTGATGCAGTAAATAGTTTGGTGTAATAAACCTAACTTAGTTAGCGTTTAAACAAGAAAGAGCTACTAGAGAAATCTGGTGGCTCTTTTTTTTGTGATTAACTTTTGGTTTTGAAATATTATAAAAGCCCTGTAAATAGATTGCTGGGTAGGTTAGTGTCGAAACATAATGCACCATGAGTCGTTAAATGGTAACGCAAAGTTCGACCAGCCGCTCTATAACCAAGCTTGATGTGTTGTTTTATAGTTGACCGTTGTTAGTGTTATATCTAGTTCGCTAATTTAAAGCGAGCTTAAGGACGTGTACCTGTTTTGTACTGGCACGTTGATTAATAGACAAGGTGCGTCAAAAAGAGCTGGATAAAGTAGACAAGCTGCGTCAAAAAGAACAGGATAAAATTGATAAAAAGATTCAGGCAATGATAGACGATATCAACCAAAAGGCGATGAAAAAGCAAGAAAAAATAGATACTAAAATTCAGAAAAGAAGAAATAAAATAGATAAGACTGGTATAGCAGAAGAGCAAATATGGCAGTACTAAAAACGTTAGAAAATATATTTTTAATATTTAATCGATTTTTGAGTCATTTTTAGGTCATAATATTTTTAAATAATTAAGCGTTTCTGTAAGTATCGTCTTAAAAATCTATGGTGTTATCTACCCAACTTAGAAATTCTAAGTTGGGTTTTTTGTCACTTAATCAATTGGCTGCAATCAGCTTCCCTGATATCTCAAGGGGGATGATATTGCTAATCAGTTTCGGGAAAGCTGTCACTCCATAGCTATAGCGATCGACCATACCTGTCGCGCGAAACTTTAACGTCGGTTGAGAGGTGGCGGGGTCAATCTCTACATCAGATAAAGTCACTCTTACCGTTAACGGTTTGGTTTGACCTAAAGCGGTAAAGTCGCCCGTGACATTGGCTTCTTTCGGCGTAATCATCTTGATCTTTTTTGAGACAAACGTCATCGTCGGATATTGCTGCGTATTGAGCAGCTCTTTACGGCGCAAAAAAGAGTCACGTAGCTTGCGCTCGGTATCGATGCTATCGGTATGCACGGTAAAATTAATGGTCGTACTCTCAGGCTTTTTGACGTCATAATTGATCGATCCATTTACTTTACGAAACTTACCGTCAGTGGTCGCCTTGCCTAAATACTTGACCTCAAAATCAGCGCTGGTCTTAGGCACGTCCAGTTTCCACTTTTGTGGCATCGTGTTGGCGGCGACTCCCATTATAGGCAAAGATAATAATAAAGAGGTACCAAGCGTAATCTTTAACAAAGAGGCGGCGCGAGTATTCATACGTATTATCCAAAGGGTGGTATTAAAGTCGTCAGTATTGAACATGCTTTTAGGGCACAACTGAGCGTTATAGCTGAAATAATAATACGATAGCCTACTACAATTGTGCTGTTTCAATGTATTATTAAAGTTATGAGCGATTTAGAAGTAAGACTTACACTTTACACTGGCTTAGCGCTTAAAATAACCAATTTGACTTTTTATCAAAAAGCGCCGTAAAACCATGTCCCTTCTAGGGCATGGATATCAGGCGTCAGCTATTGTCGCTCAGCCTTAAAATAGACTTGTCAACCAAACTCATTAAGACCATAATCACTCTATGAAAACGCTCAAGTGTCGCATCAAAGACAAACACGCCAATCAGCTAAATACCTTAGCGAGCGCAGTTAATTTTGTGTGGAACTATGTGAATGACTTGAGTTTTAAGCATCTTCAACGCACCAATCATTTCTTTTCAGCTTACGATATTGCGGCTTATGTAAAAGGTAGTGGTGAGCTGTTAAATCTACATAGCCAAACCTTACAAGCTATTAGTGAGGTTCACGCTAAATCTCGCAAACAATTTAAAAAAGCCAAATTAAACTGGCGAACCAATAACCCAAAATCTAAGCGTAAATCACTTGGTTGGATTCCCTTTAAAAAAGCAGCAATCAAATACGTAGGTATCAAAAAATCAGGAAAGAAAAGTCTTAAATCCACCATTCAATTTAGCCTGGCTAAAGGCAAGAAGCTGACCATCGACGTGTGGGATAGCTATAATCTAGCACTCTACACCATCAACACCTGTGAGCTTGTGCAAGACAGTCGCGGCCACTGGTATGCCTGTATCACCATTAAAGAGTACCCAAAAATTGAGTGCGGTACAGGCGAAACTGGTATTGATTTAGGTTGCAGGGACTCAGCAACGACAAGTAATGGTGAGGTACTAAAAACCAAAGTCACCCAGCAATACGCTAAAAAACTAGGTACTGCTCAGCGGGCTAAAAACAAACAAAGAGTTAAGGCGATTCACGCCAAGATTAAACATACACGCCAAGACTTGATTCATAAATTTACCACCAACCTTACCAAGACTAATAAAATAATCATCATTGGCAAACTTCAATCAAAATCATTTACCTCAACCAAGCTAGCCAAATCTGTCTATGACGCACGTTGGTTTGAGATTAAGCGGCAACTGACCTATAAGTGCGAGAACGCAGGTTGCTACTATGATGAGGTAAATGAAAGTTACACCACCCAAACTTGTTCGTGTTGTGGCTCACGCCAAAACAGTCCGAAAGGTAGAGCAAACTTAGGAATAAGAGAATGGCTTTGCGAGTGCGGTGTCACTCATGACCGTGATATTAATGCGGCAAAAAACATTCTCGCGCTCGGGCTTGAGCGTCTAGTAGTAGGAATCCCCTCACTTTAGAGAGGGGAGGAAGTCAAATAGTAGAAAACCATGTCTTTGATGTCCAGCTTTAAAGGTATCGTCGGCGAGATCGTCATCAATGTAGCTATGTGGCTAAAACTTGATAAAGATATTTATCATCGCCTAAACAATATCACTCTGCCATTAGCAGATGGTGGTAGTACCCAAATTGACCATGTTATCGTCTCTAGGTATGGCATCTTTGTCATCGAAACCAAAAACTATAAAGGCTGGATTTTTGGTAATGAGAAGCAAAGACAGTGGACGCAAGTCATTATGGGTCGCAAGTATAAATTTCAAAATCCATTGCGGCAAAATTATTTGCATATAAAAACGCTGTCTGATTTATTAGAACTGGAGATGAGTTATTTCCATTCGATGATTGCCTTTATCGGCGAGTGTGAGCTTAAAACTCGCGATGAACTACCTGAGCATGTATTGACGAGCGGCATGGCATCTTATATTAAGAAAAAACAAGATAAAATGCTTACCGATGAAGAAGTCAAAGCCATTGTTGAGCAAATTGAAAACAATCGATTTAGCAAGTCTTGGCGTACTAACAGAGCGCATAAAGCCTATTTAAAAGAGAAGCATAATCCGTCAAACAAGCAAGCTAGTGATAAACCAAATGCTAAGTCAGTTACTATATCAGCGAATCAGCCTGCGCCTGAATTAATAGTAAAACAACCTCCTAAAAAGACCATTCTTCAAAGCAGAGAAGTACTGCGATGGTCTGGGCAAACGGAAGTTGAAGCGAGCGACGCTCCGTTTGTCCCTTCTAGCAATGTTCTGCCTATCTCTCAACTGATTAATGATGATTCTGTCTTTATTACCCCATTTGAGGTTTTGGAATCAGAGCCGAAGATAGAGAAAGCTGCTACTAAGGAGCCTTCTATTATCGAGCAAGTTGAAGCGTCAATCATTTCTGATAATACTCCCGCTTGCCCGAAGTCTAATAGTGAGATGGTCAAGCGCGTTGCTAAAAAAGGTCAGCAGCAAGGTCAGCCCTTTTTTGGTTGCAGTCAATTTCCTAAGTGTCGCGGTGTGGTGAATATTAATTAGGTGATATTAGGGCGTGTATAGAATTCAAATGAGTGGCAACCAGATAAAGACACAAGCAAGCATTATCGCTGCTGCATAGCTATCTTTGAGCTTATCATATCGCGTGGCAATGCCCCTAAAATGTTTCAACCTAGCAAAAGCGTTTTCTACCAAGTGACGGCAACGATACAAATACCAGTCTAGTGTGTCATTGTTGCTATTTTTAGAGATCGACTTAACGGGTATGACTGACTCAGCACAGTGCTTGAAGATACACTCTCTAATATCACTACTATCGTAGCCCCTGTCTGCAATCACCGCTTTAGTCTGGTTATTAATCGTGCTATCTATCAACGTCTTTGCCATCTTAGCGTCATGTACTTGCCCACCTGTCAGCTCAACATGTATAGGGTTACCACAAGCATCGACCACTAAGTGCAGATTGCTGCTATTACCTGCAACACTTTTACCAATGGCCTCATCAAGATGACTGGCTGCACCTGAACTATGCTGATGAGCTTTGACCACGCTACCGTCTATGAATAACCATTCACTATCATAGTTTGCTGTGATTATTTTCATGAGCTTTTGCCATTTACCGGTTTTACGCCAATAACGGTATTGATGATATATGCGAGACCAATGACCGAAATAAGAAGGTAAGTCTCGCCATGGACAGCCTACTCTTATGCGGTACAGCATGCCTTCAACGGTACGTCTTAGATTGGGCTTGTTATATACGTTAATTTGTCGCAATATAATAAATAGCTTGTGCCAAAGTTCATCGTTGAGCTTGGTGCGAGTCATAAGTGATGCCTTATCTCTTTGTTGTGGTAAACAGTAGTGTAAGGCGTTGCTTATTTTTTTCAATGGTTTCTCAATTCTATACAGCACCTATGCAAAACGAAAATAAGTCAGGTGTTTTTAACTCAAATTGTGGGCTGCGATAAATATCGATATAAATAAGCGGTTTAAATATACTACCTTACGCAGTTGTAACGCAAGGTATCAATATATTTAATTTGATAGAAAATGTCCCGTTTTAATATCTGTATTTTTGAGTGTAAGTGCTATTTTCAATAGAAAAGTTATGAGATAAAAGCGCTTGCCGTAAAATATTTTACTTATTTTTTCTATGATGCGATTTGCTCAGCGTGATGATGTTTTGCTTTAATGAAGTCAGCCATTTTTTCGGCAATCATAATGGTTGGCGCATTGGTATTAGCGCTTATCAAGGTCGGCATCACAGACGCATCAATAACCCGTAATCCATTGACGCCGCGCACTTTTAGTTCTAAGTCGACCACAGACTTATCATCTGAACCCATACGGCATGTGCCGACTGGATGATAGATGGTATCTGATTTATTACGAATATAGCCAAGCATGCCGTCTTTTTCGATATAAGGGGCAGGGTAGTCTTCGGTGATATATTTGGCGATGGGTGCTTCTTGCATGATGGCGCGCGTACGCTCAGCGCCTGCGACCATATACTCTACGTCTTTAGGATGGGAGAGGAAGTTGGGATCAATCAATACGCACTCTGAGGGGTCAGCTGACGCAAGCCTAACCGTACCGCGGCTTTCAGGGCGCAAGTAGCAGGCGTGACAAGAAACAGCAAAACCGCGTCTAAGGTCACGACCGTGTTCAATCACGCGAGATATGACAAAATGCAGCTGGGTATTTGGCCACTCTTTTGGGGCGTCACCAACGCTAAAGAACGCACCAGCTTCGGCGTAGTTGGTAGATAGTAGCCCTGTGCCATCTTTTCTCCATTGGCGAATGCTTTTAGACAAGGTTGAGAGCGTTGCCATACCAATACCGATCACATCGGTAGTATTGACCTCGTAATCAAATACCACGTCTAAATGGTCTTGTAGATTACCGCCAACCTCGGGCGCATCGACCAATACATCGATACCGTGCGCCTGCAAGTGCTCGGCAGGACCAATACCAGATAGCATCAAAACTTTCGGCGAACCAAAAGCGCCACCTGACAAAATAATTTCCTGACGTGCCATCACCATATGCTCGACGCCGTCTTTTTCATAAGCGACGCCAACGGCTTGTTTGTCTTCAAAGATGACACGGTTGGCTTGGGCGTGGGTGATAACGGTTAAATTTGGCCGACTTTTTTGTACGGGGTGTAAATAGGCGGCGGCCGCAGAGCAGCGTTGACCTTGTTTTTCACCATGAAAATGGGTGACTTGATATAGTCCTGCGCCGTCTTGTTTTTTACCATTAAAGTCTTGATTGTGCTCCAAGCCATTAGCGACAGCCGCTTCTACAAATGCTTTTGAGATTTCACGCGGGCTTAATAAATTACTGACGTGCAAAGGGCCGCTATCGCCATGCAGTTCATCCGCGCCGTGGACATTGTTTTCAGCTTTAATAAAGTAAGGTAGCACATCGTCAAAGCCCCAACCCTCACAGCCTTGCTCAACCCAGCGCTCATAATCAAGCGCGCTGCCGCGAGTATAGATCATTGCATTAATGGCGGATGAGCCGCCCAAGCATTGACCGCGCGGTTGAAAGCCGCGTCGATTATTAAGATGGGTTTGCGGAGTAGTATGAAAGCACCAATTGTTTGATTTTAGCGGTTTGCCTGGTACTAAAAGGATTAAACCTGCCGGTACGCGAATCGCAAGGTCTTTGCCTTCACCGCCGTACTCTAATAAACACACACTGATATCGGGATTTTCTGTCAGACGGCTGGCAAGGACGCAGCCTGCAGAACCGCCGCCCACGATGACGTAGTCAAATTTTGCGTCAAATTCCATTTTTATATTCCTTATAGCTTCCATGCCAATCAAACTGGAGAGCTAGCTTTCCAGTATATAGGTCATTGATTAGTATAGACCTAACAGAATACTGACGCTAGGCATTCATTCAATCTTCAATGGCGCATATTTCAGAGCGCACAATAAAGCGTTTGCCTTCAGGTATTTCCAGTGAAAAACTCGCACCACGACCATCGACTACATCGATAGTTAAATCAGTATGTTGCCAGAGTTTATACTGGGCTTTACCCATATAAAATGGACAACCAGCAAGCTCACCGACGAGTACGTCTTGACCACCAACTTTGAACTCACCCAGCGGATAACACATCGGTGAGCTGCCATCGCAGCAGCCGCCAGATTGATGGAACATCAGGTCACCGTGTTTGGACTTTAATAGCTCAATTAACGCAACGCAGGCTTCTGTCGCTTCAAGTTTCATAACGTGCTCCTTATTTTTAAACTTTTACCCAAACTAATCGGTAAAATATAAAAGGTCGTATCATCTTCACTCACATCATTCATAGCATGTGGCTGAAAACGATACGACCTAGCGTTAGTGATTAAGTGATGTTTTGTGACTAAACGTACCAATCACTGAGACAGTTGCAATGTCTACATAGCGTAGTCAATCACGATACGTCCCTCAATCTTGCCATCACGCATACGATCAAGAATATCATTGATATTCTCAAGCGGCTCAGCGGCAACGGTCGCTTTTACTTTACCTTCCGCTGCCATATCTAGCGACTCTTGTAGGTCTAGACGTGTACCAACGATTGAGCCACGAATGGTAATACCATTTAGTACCGTATCAAAGATAGAAACAGGGAAGTCGCCTGTTGGTAGACCATTACAGACCAAAGTACCACCGCGGCGCAGCATGGTCAGCGCTTGATCAAAGGCCTTAGAGGAGACGGCTGTCACTAGCACACCATGAGCACCGCCGATCTCTTCTTGCAGATACTCACCAGGATCGGTGTTTTTGGCATTGACGGTGACTTTTGCCCCCAGTTTTTTGGCAAAATCGAGCTTTTCATCGTCAATATCGACGGCAGCAACGTTCAGTCCCATGGCAATGGCGTACTGTACCGCCATGTGACCAAGTCCACCGATACCTGAAATGACGACCCAATCACCTGGTTTGGTGTCTGTCATTTTCAGACCTTTATATACCGTCACACCCGCACATAGAACTGGTGCAATCTCAACAGAGTCAACGCTCTCAGGAATAATGCCAACATAGTCAGCATCTGCCAATACGTATTCTGCAAAGCTACCATTCACTGAATAACCAGAGTTCTTTTGACTTAGGCACAAGGTTTCCCAGCCACCTAGACAGTGCGTACAGTGACCACAGGCAGAGTAGAGCCAAGGCACACCGACACGGTCGCCTTCTTTAACATGCTTAACACCTTCACCCACAGCAGTGATCAGGCCGACACCTTCATGACCAGGGATAAACGGGGGGCTTGGTTTGACTGGCCAATCGCCTTCGACAGCGTGCAGGTCGGTATGACAGACACCTGATGCCTGCATTTTTACTACAATTTGACCAGGACCTGGGGTAGGGATATCAACTTCTTCAATCTGCAGAGGTTGGTTGAACTCATGCAGAACCGCAGCTTTCATTTTATTAGCCATGTTACTTTCTCCTTATTACTGCCTTTTAAGTCGATATGCTCAGAGAGCACCAACTAGGCACTTTATAATTATTTATAAAGTGCCTTTAAAAAACTGAATTGAAAGACTGATTTAAAAGAAGCCCATCGCTTTAGGACTATAGGATACCAGCATGTTTTTGGTTTGCTGATAGTGATCGAGCATCATCAGATGGTTTTCGCGGCCGATACCCGATTGCTTGTAGCCACCAAATGCAGAATGCGAAGGATAGATGTGGTAGCAGTTGGTCCACACGCGACCTGCTTGGATGCCACGTCCGAAGCGATAGGCTTTGTGTACACTGCGTGTCCAGACTCCAGCACCAAGACCATATAAGGTATCATTGGCAATGCTCATGGCCTCTTCGTCGTCTTTAAATTTCGTGACGGCAAGTACTGGTCCAAAGATTTCCTCTTGGAACACGCGCATGTCGTTAGTGCCTTCAAAGATAGTGGGCTGCACATAGTAGCCATCTGCAAGGTCGCCGTCATGCTTGGCTTGTTCGCCACCGACCAATACTTTGGCCCCTTCTTTTTTACCAATATCCAGATAAGATAGGATTTTTTCTAACTGGTCTGTGCTGGCTTGGGCGCCAATCATGGTATCAGTATCTAATGGGTTACCCATTTTGATGGCTTTGACGCGCTCGATACAGCGCTTCATAAACTCATCATAAATGCTCTCGTGTACTAATGCGCGCGACGGACAAGTACAGACTTCACCTTGGTTAAGCGCAAACATCACTAGACCTTCGACCGCTTTGTCCAAGAAATCATCGTCTTCGTCCATGACATCAGCAAAGAAGATATTTGGACTCTTACCACCCAGCTCTAGGGTAACTGGAATGATGTTTTCACTGGCGTACTGCATGATTAGGCGACCAGTAGTCGTCTCACCAGTAAAGGCAACTTTATTGATACGTGGATTGGAGGCAAGCGGCTTACCAGCTTCAACTCCGAAACCGTTGACCACGTTGAGGACACCTTTTGGTAAGATATCAGCAATCCCGATCGTCTCTAGCATAAATAGGATAGAGGCAGGCGTTTGCTCTGCAGGCTTGAGTACTATACAGTTACCAGCAGCAAGCGCAGGGGCTAGCTTCCATACTGCCATGAGGATCGGAAAGTTCCATGGGATAATTTGGCCGACGACACCAAGTGGCTCATGGAAGTGATAAGCAACCGTGTCATCATCAATTTGACTGATGCCGCCTTCTTGTGCACGAATGGCACTGGCAAAATAGCGAAAGTGATCGACAGCTAATGGAATGTCTGCTGCTAGGGTTTCACGTACAGGCTTGCCGTTTTCATACGTTTCGGCAATGGCGATGGCTTCTAAATTGGCTTCCATCTTATCTGCAATTTTGAGCAGTAGATTGGCACGTTCAGCGACACTGGTTTTGCCCCAAGCGTCTTTGGCAGCATGAGCAGCGTCTAAGGCTTTTTCAATATCCGCTTCTTTTGAACGGGCGACTTGGCAGATGACTTTACCGTCAATGGGGCTGGTGTTGTCAAAGTATTCTCCATCGGCTGGTGCGACCCACTCACCATTGATAAAGTTGTCATATTTTTCGCGGAATTGGACGGGGCTGTTTTCTGTATTGGGATAGGCGTGTAGCATTAACGACTCCTTGTTGTATTAATTTATAAAGCAAATAAACGTTCAAGCCTTTGATATATGATCTTTTGAGGTCATATCTATAAAGTCACTTGCACGGTTTTGCTGGATCTTCCTGATCAGGTTGTCAGTCTATCCTACTGAACTTTTATACATAAGGATAGTTACTTTTACTAGAGCAAATCAGGTTGTTTCATAAATTTAGGTTATGCATAAGTATCTGCTTAAATTGGTTCGAAAACTTGGTACAGCTGTTATAATTGCTACCATTATGATGCTACGACGGTAGTTTCCTTTTTCTTATGTTATTGGTTGGTTTGGATATATGCGTCAATCTTCTGCTCTTGATATCTTAAAAACAGGTCAAAATGTGTTTTTGACTGGCTCAGCAGGTTCAGGTAAAACTTATACTCTCAACCAGTACATCAATTACTTACGCGCGCGCCGTGTGCCAGTTGCTGTGACTGCTAGTACGGGTATCGCGGCGACACACATGAACGGCACGACTATCCATAGTTGGTCAGGTATAGGCATCAAAGACGAGTTGTCTGATCGTGATTTGACCAATTTATCGCGTAAGCAGTTTTTAGCAGACAGATTAAAAGATACGGCGGTATTGATCATCGATGAGATTTCCATGCTGCATGCCAAGCAGCTTAACCTAGTCAACCAAGTGCTCAAGCATGTGCGAAAAAACGATGCTGCATTTGGTGGTATACAAGTGGTGGTTGCAGGGGACTTTTTTCAGTTACCACCGATTGGAAGTAAGGGTGAGAGTAACCGAGAAAAGTTTGCTTTTATGTCTGAGGCCTGGCTCGATGCTAAGTTCCATATTTGTTATTTATCCGAGCAGCATCGGCAAGTCAGTGAGGCCGCTAATGGTGGTCTCGATTTGGATGATATTCTCAATCAGATTCGCAGACAAGAAGTCACTTTTGAGGCGATTGCGGCATTGGAAGCTACCTTTGATCAAAACGTCGATATCAATCGCACCCGTCTCTATACCCACAACCTCAACGTCAATAAAATCAATGATAAAGAACTGGCAGCGCTTGAAGGCGAAACCATGCGGTTTGAGGCCACCGCGACAGGTGATAGCAAACTGGTTGAGACGCTCAAAAAGACTGTGCGCACCCAAGATGAGCTGATTCTAAAAGTTGGTGCTAAGGTAATGTTTATCAAAAACAACACTGAGCTTGGTGTGTCCAACGGTACCATGGGTGAATTGATAGGCTTTGCTGCTGTCAAAGTTGATGACAGTCAGAATGATAGTAATGCCTTAATCGACAATGAGGATGGTGTTGATACAAACAATACTACCGACAGTGAGACAGATACTGCTAAGAGTGACAAAGACAACGCTAAAAAAGATCAAAAAAACCCAAAGAGTAAGAAAGCCGTCACACAAAAAATGCCAGTGGTTAGACTCAATTCAGGCCGCGAGGTCATCGCTGAGCCTGAAGAGTGGATCATCGAAGATGAGACGGGAGATGTGCTAGCAAGTTACCTGCAAGTGCCGCTCTGTCTGGCATGGGCGATTACCATTCATAAATCGCAAGGCATGACGCTTGATGCGGCTGAGATTGATTTATCGCGCACTTTTGAGCTTGGGCAAGGTTATGTGGCATTGTCACGCTTAAAGTCGCTGGCAGGTTTGCAATTGCTCGGTATGAATGACATGAGCTTGCAGCTTGACCCGCTGGCACGCGGCGCCGATAAACGCTTTTTGGCACTGTCAGAGGAAGCGGATGCCAATTATGCCATGCTTGATGAAGAAAGTATGAGGCAGGCGCATGAGAAATTTATTCTAAAATCAGGCGGCACGCTTAGCAAGTCGGTGATTGAAGCGTATGCCAATTTGCAGAAAAAACGCCGCGAGCAACAGCAAGCGCAGATAGATAAAAAACAGAAACTTGGTAATCAAGTTTCTGATAAATCGGACAGCACCTTGCTGGCGACGCGAATTTTATTAGAAGAGAGCTTATCGATTGCCGAGATTTCGCAGGCGCGGCAGCTGTCGCAATCGACCATTATGCGCCATATTGCAGAATTAAAATCGCAAGATCCAAGTTTGGCGTGTGATCATCTGCGCCCAGACGATGAAGTGATGACGGCGGTTGGCAACGCTTATGTGGCCATTAAGGTCGCCAATAACCCTAATGACTTTAACGATGATGGCAGTGTTAAGCTGCGTCCAATTTTTGAGCATCTAAAACAAGCGGTTGATTACAATACCATTCGTTTGGCATTAATTTTTATTACGCCGTAGCATCCAATCGGTGAGAAAAAATCTCTAAAGATAGACCGTCATTATGCTGATAATATTCACTGTAGCGCGCCACTCTTTTTATATCTCTTTATAGCGATACCCTTTTATGTCTGACGTTATACCTGATTTTTCTAGCGCAACTTACCAATTGAACGCCGAACCTAGAGTGGCGCTTACGCATGCGACAGGCGAGCATACGCAGCCCTTGAGGATTGCTATCAATGGCTTTGGCCGTATTGGACGTAATGTACTGCGTGCCTTGTTAGAGCGCTTTGAGGTGTTGGGGCGCGCTATCCATGTAGTGGCGATTAATGATTTGGCATCGGCTGATATCTTATTGCATTTGTTAAAATTCGATAGTACTCATGGTCGCTTAAGCCGACTTGGCGTCAGTGCAGAGGTTTTAGACGATAAAAACAATACTCAGCTGTGTTTGACTAAGAATAATCTGACCTACTGCATCAAAATGCTCTCAGAAGCTGACCCAAAAAACCTACCATGGCGCACGCTTGGTATCGATGTAGTGCTAGAGTGTACGGGGCATTTTCGCTCTTATGAGCAGGCGCAGCTACATATAGCAGCGGGTGCACAGCAAGTCATTATTGGTGCTGCGCCCTTTGATAATGTCGATGCTTGTATTGTCATGGGCGTCAATACCGCTGAGCTCACACGCAAGCTGCCGATTATCTCGAGCGTTTCTTGTACCACGCAGGCCTTAGTACCGCTGATTGATACGCTTGATAAGGCATTTGGCGTTAGGTCGGCTATGATGACCGAGATTCATGCTGTGACTGCTGACCAGACAGTGCTCGATCAAGCGCACCGAGACCCAAGACGCGCACGCGCCTCTGGTTATAATATCATTCCTACTACTTCTAGCAGTATTGCAGCGACAGAGCGTGTATTGCCAAGCATGGTAGGTAAGATTAACGGTCATTCTATTCGTGTGCCAACCATCAACGTCGCCGCTATTGATGTGACCTTTGTATTCAACGCGCCAGATGTCAGTGTCGATGCGATACGAGAAAAGTTAAGAGCTGCTAGCCTTGGTGATTTGATAAATATCATGGCGTATACTGAGGAGCCGCTCGTTTCCAGTGACTTTATCCATCAGCCAGAATCGCTGATTATCGATGGGCAGCAATTGATGCAAGTGGGCGAGCAATATAAAGTGTTTGCCTGGTACGACAATGAATGGGGCTATGCCAACAGGCTGCTTGATATGTGCTTGCACCTCGCTTTAAGTAAATAACCTGGTTTGCAGTAAATGTTTTAAAAAAAGCACGGGGTAAAAAATTTTGGCGCACGCTAAGTCATTGATTTAAAACTGGCTGTAAATTAATTTCATTTTTTTAATATGAAGCGCTTGCATTATACGATGATATCTATATAATGATGCACCAATGGAGACGTGGCAGAGCGGTTGAATGCACCGGTCTTGAAAACCGGCAAGGGTTCATAGCCCTTCGAGAGTTCGAATCTCTCCGTCTCCGCCAAATTCGAAAAAGCCCCAATCAGTTATTGATTGGGGCTTTTTTATGTTTGCATAAATGCGGTTTTAACTTAGCGGGCACTCTATAGTTGGTTTATTTTAAATCCGATACCGTGCCGAGCGACTGGGATGAATTTTCCGCAGCCTCTGCACTAGCGCAAGCAAGGAAAATTTATACCAGTCGCACATAGTTATGCCCCTATCGATTTTGTTTTGAATGGACTATATGAACTCTCTATTATTTCGCCAGCGTTTGCTCAAACTCTACTTCTTGCCCATCCATTAATACCAGTGTGCCTTCGCTAATCTCAATGTGTATGTCCGTATGATTTTTAATCGCGCGCATGACATTGATATCTTCAATACTGCTTTCGATGATGATTTTGCCAGACTGTTCAGGTTCGATTGGTGGCTGGAACTGGGTCAACGGTACATTAAAGCTTTTACTTTTGGTCAAATTGGCCTCTTGCATGGTGAGCTTACCCTTAAAGCTTTTAATCGCTACCTTACCGTGGTTTGACAGCATAAACTGTAGTTTTACTTGGTTTAGACTATCGCTATCGCTGGTTTTTACGGGGAGTAAAGCGACAGGGTAATTTTGTGCTTTGGCAGTATGCACTTGCGGACTGGTGACAATCGGGCTTTTTTTGCCAGTAGGATTATTTGGATGCAAGCGCTCATATTCACGCTGCTGGATAAGGGCTTGCTTGATGGTGATACGTGGCATCGCTCCGGACTCATACGCGCCGCTGAGCTTCATACGTAGCATATAGCGGCTCAAGAGCTGTCTGTCAGCCTCAGGCAACCGCTCAAACGTATCGCCAAGCTTTTTTTGCCATTGGTCAGAGTTGGTTGGTATGGTCTGCCTGCTTGGATCTGCTGGCGGCTGCATGCAACCATTGATAACTGGCAACATCGCTACAGTGAATGCCAATAACATGGCCTTTTTTATATAGCGTGCACGGCCTGCGTGTTTATATAAACCAATCATCATATGCCTCCTTCTCAACCCATATCAATGCGAATAACTTTTATACCAATATAGCGCTTATCAATATAGCGCTTATGATAATTTTGTATGTATGTTTATCGCTAATGGGTATTCGATGTTATTAAGCGCATTGAGAAGGGCATATTTTACGTAGCAAGTTCAAATTAAATAGCAAAAAAAAGACCAAGCGCCGTTAAGCAAACTTAGTCTTTTTTTGTATGTATGATAAGCCAAATGCTACTCTTTATCCTGCAGCTCAGACAGCGGGTGGGTGGTGGTATTATTATGCGTGACCACAATCGCCTCATCAATGATACGTTGGCTGACCCCGCGCTTACGTAAGCTTTCAATAAACACTTCATCATGCGCCAAGGTATAATCTTGATGATCGCGATCCAATCCTTGACGGATATAAAGACGAATCAGACCTTGGATACGTTTAAAGCCCAGCTCTGCTGAGGTAGACTCTAACAATCTAATCATTTCTTCAGACAGGCGAATACTGATCGGACGCGTGATTTTTTGCGGATGATCAGAGAATTTATTTTTTATACGAACAGGTATCATAATAAACCATTACTTTTAGTGAGTAGGAATAAAACACTCAGACAAAAACGAACTTGGTCACAGCTCTTCTTACCATACAATAAAAATCGCCAAAAGAACACCGTCGCCGTATGAATATTGTGTTGGTGAATAAGGTAAGCTATTAAGGATTAAATAGCGACCATAAAAAAACCTCCATCAAATATTTGATGAAGGTCTTTTAGAATATGGCTCTCCAACCTGGGCTCGAACCAGGGACACACGGATTAACAGTCCGTTGCTCTACCAACTGAGCTATTGGAGAATAAGTTGTGATAACGGTTGATTAAACAAGTTTTACAAAGCCTTTGGTAGGTGCGATTGCTTATCTTGTTTGCGTTATGTGGGGCACATTTTAGCCAAGTAGTTCTGGGCTGTCAACCTTATTAGGCGATAAATAATAAATATAATTATAAATAGGATAAAATTGTGGGTGTTTCTTGTTAAAGCGGCGCCTTTATTGACGGTGACGATGATTACTGCTGCTAAAATGTGTATAAAAATTAATTTTTCTTAATATTATAATAACTTACTTTATTCCTTAGTTTGATAAGACTATCTATTTGAAACTAAAGAAAAACCTTATATCACTTTAACCCTTAAAATCTTTATTTCATGCACCCATATAAACCTATAAAATAGTTAGCCCAGATTTTTTATCGTTTTGTTTAACTGACTGTTTCTAATTCAATACTTTCTACCAATATAGGTGCCCTACATATGAGTCCAACCATGATTGCTTACGGTTACCTTGCCATCGCTATTGTCTGCGAAGTCATTGGCACTACCTTTTTGGTCAAGTCAGAGCAGTTTACGCGCTTTGTGCCCACGCTGATTATGGCGGTGCTTTATGCGATTTCATTCTATTTATTGACCCAAACCATAAAAACCATACCGATTGGTATTGCTTATGCCTTATGGGGCGGGCTTGGTATCGTATTGACTTCACTGGTAGGACTGTTCTTTTTTAAGCAAACGCTTGATACCGCAGCGATCATCGGCATTGCGATGATTGTTGGTGGGGTAGTGGTGATGAATTTATTATCTAATTCTGTGGCACATTAAGTAAACAGGCATTAGTAGTCGTTAAACATTGAAACGTCAAGGATAAACACATTGACCACATTAAAATATATCGCGCATTACTCTGAGCAAATTCAAAGCCAAGCGGCGACGCTGATTAGCACGGGCAGACTTGGTGAGTATTTGGATAAAAACTATCCAAATACTCACCAAGTACAAAGCGATAAAGCGCTATATCAATATATTAATGAGATCAAAAATCAGTATATGCGCAAAAGCAGTCCGCTGTCGCAGGTGTCTTATAATAGTAAACTTGCGGTGCTCAATCAGGCGCTTGGTATTCATACCTACCAATCGCGCGTGCAAGGCAGCAAGCTGAAATCACATAATAGCATCACGGTAGCCAGCCTATTTAAAGAAGCGCCGCCTGAGTTTTTGCGTATGATAGTGGTGCATGAGTTGGCGCATTTTAAGGAGCAAGAGCATAACAAGGCCTTTTATCAACTTTGCTGTCATATGGAGCCAAACTATCATCAATATGAGCTTGATACTCGTTTATGGTTGCATTGGCGCGAGTGCTAATCTATCGTGATGAAATAAAAGCTAACAATAATGCTAATCAATAAAATAGTAACAGGGCTAAGGACGATGAATAAAGCCGCTGTTTTAAGAGTAAGGTAGTCTATGAGTCAGTCAGCGCCGCAGTCCATGGCTAAAGGTAAAAAAGCGTGGCTCATTCCTGTGCTGTGTCTCATCGCGGGTGGTGGATTGATCGGTATTTCTACCAATCTAGCCAAATTTGCCGGCGAGGTCGGTCTGACGCCGCTAGCATTTCTGTTTTGGTCTATTACGGGTGCGGCGTTTATTTTATTTAGTTATGCGTTGTTACGCCGCGAGCTGCCGCCGTTAAGTAAATCAACCCTGAGCTATTATTTGGTTGCGGCGTTGGTGAGTGTGGCAGGCTCCAATCTCATTTTCTTCTCCGCTATTCCGCATGTCGGCGCCAGTTTTGTCGCCTTGATTATTTCTCTGCCGCCGCTATTGACGTATCTCGCCGCTATCATTCTAAGAATAGAGCGCTTTAACAAGCTGCGCGCGCTTGGCGTGGTCGCGGCACTTGTCGGCGCCGGGGTGCTCGCCGCCCGTAAATTCGCTGCGCCCGATGCCAGTGTGTTTTGGATTGGGCTAGCGCTTTGTGGTCCGGTCTTATTGGCAATTGGTAATATTTATCGCACCTTATATTGGCCTGATAATCTCTCTCCGAGCGCGCTGGCACCGGGTATGCTGATAGCCGCATCCGTGCTACTTGGTTTGTTTAGCATTTTACCTAATTATTCTCTTGCCGTTCCGCTAGCTGAGATGTTGCCGTTAGGGTTGATTGCAGTGCAGGCGTTCGTTTTCGCTGGTCAGTTTTTACTGTTATTTTTACTGCAAAAAACGGGCGGCCCAGTATTACTAAGCTTATTAGGTTCGGTTGGGGCGGTCGTCGGTGTGCCTGTCGCTATCTTTTTGCAGGGAGAAAGTCCGCCAGAAGGGTTGTTTTTGGGTGCATCCTTGATAGCGCTTGGTGTCGTGTTGGTTACCTATGGCGGGGTAAAAATGGCGGCATCAAACCAGCAGACCCGATAAAGGGTGGGCTTGCGGCTAAAAGGGGTAAAAAGTAGATAAACCGTTAAGTTTTTTTAGGATTGAAAGATTAGGTTTAAATGTCCGCCGTCTTTGTCATACGATTGAGCATGGCTGCTAAGCGCGCATTGTTATCGGCAATATATTTATCGCCAAGCGTTATTATCTCAGTAGGTGATTGTACGGTTTTAGGATAGTTAATTAGTCCTTTTTGAATGGCATTGTCGCCATTTGCTACCATCTTAACGATGCTTTCTTTGGTGACTTCAAAATGACACTGCCAAGCCATGACCCAAGTGCCAAGCGCTTTTTGCTGCGGCGTTTGATAAAGAAAGCCTTGATTGGGCCACGCTGCTGATGTCGCTAACGGAATCGCTCCTTGTGGATATTCAAATCCATCGCCATGCCAATGAAAGACCGTAAACGCCTGATTTGGTAAGTCCTGTAGTAAAGGATGCGCCTGAGCGTCTTTAGTCAACTGAATGGGTAACCAGCCGATTTCTTTTACGCCTGCCGGCTTTACGCTCGTCCCCAAGCAGTGCGCAATAAGCTGCGCCCCTAAACATACACCTATCACTGTCTTTCCGCTATCCATACTTTGTTTAATCAGACGTTTTTCTTCAATTAACCAAGGATGGTTGTCCTCATCGTGGACACTCATCGGCCCGCCCATCACAATTAACCAGTCAAAACTGCCAAGCGCTGGCAAGGTGTCTTTATTATAAGAACGCGTGTAGGTAATAGTGTGTTGATGATTAATTGCCCAATGCTTAATAAAGTTGAGGTCTTCGTAATCTGTGTGAAATAAAGCATGAATGCGTAAGGTCATCTGATGATCTCGATTAAGAAGTTATATTTTTATAATATTGACAGTCTAGAAGCTATGAGCTGTCTTAGATAGTGGAAACTATTTAGAGTACTATAATTCTCTTAAGTGTTTCATTATAAAGCGTAAAATTAGCTATTCTTATAATAACCTAATATTGTGATAGAAAAGGCTTGCAAAGTTTTAAAAACTTGCTAAAATGCATGTCCTAAATAGGCGTATAGCTCAGTTGGTTAGAGCGCTACCTTGACATGGTAGAGGTCGCTAGTTCGAATCTAGTTACGCCTACCAGATTCGAAAGCCCCAATCTTTATGATTGGGGCTTTTTTTATGCCCGTTTTACAAGCGTTGTAGCAGGAAATATCTGCACCCAACATTTTATAAACACAGTTAGATAATCAGCTCCGCACGATTCAAAAAGACGACATTAGCTAATGCAATGGTTATGTTTTTTGTAGGAAAATTAGACGATAGACGCTAATTTTCATAAAAAAATGGTGATCATACTTAAAGTACAACCACCACAGCAGAGTGTTTCAAAAACAGAATCGCTAAAAACTAAACAGCAGGCTTAAATTTTCTACGATAGATACTTCGCAACACTGGCATAAAAACCATTAAAATAGCCAATAACCATAACACCATAGTGATAGGGCTGCCCCACAGAATACTTAGCTCACCTTGAGAAATAGATAGCGCGCGTCTTAAGTTAGATTCCATCAGCTCGCCCAAAACATAACCTAAAATAAGCGCTGATAATGGGAAGTTTAACTTACGTAAGAAATAACCGAACACCCCGAGTGCGACCATAAAGACCAGATCAAAAGTCGTACTATGAATCGAGTATACGCCAACAAAGCTGACCGCAGCAATTGCTGGTACTAAGATATAATTTGGCACGTTTAGCAATTTTGCAAATAAGCCAACCAATGGAATATTCATTACCAGCAAAATAACGTTACAGATAAATAAAGAGGCAATCAGACCCCAAACGATATCAGGCTGCTCGGTAAATAACTGCGGACCTGGTGTGATGTTATATAGAGTCAATGCGCCCATCATGACCGCTGTGGTACCTGAACCTGGCACACCTAAAGTCAGCATAGGCACAAACGAGCCACAAGCTGAGGCATTATTCGCTGCCTCTGGCGATGCAACACCGCGCAGATCACCGTCGCCAAACGTACCTTTATCACCAGCGATTTTGCGTTCACTGGCATAAGTCATGGCGCTCGCAATAGTAGCCCCTGCACCCGGTAAAATACCAACGACAAAGCCCATTAAACCACTACGTAACATCGCGCCTAAGGTAAACATAAACTCTTTAAGGTTTAATAAACTACGCTTACCTTGCTCAATTACCTTGTGTCCAGTAGTAGTTTTTTCGAGTAAGATTAAGATTTCACTGACACTGAAAAAACCAATTACAATGGTGGTAAATTGGATGCCATCAGATAGATTGACCGAATCAAAAGTAAAGCGGTAAATCCCTGTAACCGCATCGACACCAACCGTCGCTAAACCAAGACCGATTAGAGCGGCAATACCAGTTTTAACCGGTTGATCACCGACCAAACCGCTTAGACACGTAATAGCAAATACCATCAATACAAAATATTCGGCGGGCCCAAATGAGATGGCCCACTTGGCTAATAACGGGGCAAATAAAACCACACCGATCGTGGCAATCGTTGCACCAATGAAGGAACTAACGGCGGATAAAGACAGTGCAATACCAGCTTTGCCTTGTTTGGCTAATGGATAACCATCTAACGTCGTCATAATAGCGCCAGCATCACCTGGTACGTTGATAAGAATGGCGGAGATACGACCACCATATTCACAACCAAGATAGACGGCGGCAAGTAAGATGAGCGCACTTTCTGGTGGTAATCCTAAAGCAAAGGCGAAAGGCAGTAATATCGCCACACCGTTAATAGGACCAAGTCCAGGCAACATACCGACAATGGTACCCAAAAAAGCACCGATAAGTGCAATCAGTAAGTTCTCTGGGGTAGATGCAATAGCGAAACCATGCATCAAAAAATCAAAAGTATCCATACTGGCTATCCTATTATCCCTGATAACAATCCAAGTGGTAATTTGACATCCAAAAGTATGTCAAATAAGACGTATAAGCCAATACTGATTAACACTGAAAAGATAAAGCTTTTAAGCGGGTTGCCAGCAAATAGTAAACCTACGGCAAAGGACATCAGAATGGTGGCAACAATAAAGCCCAGTACCTCAAAAATCAAACCATAGACAAGTAACGCAAGCGCACAAAGTACTAAGTTTCTAATGATTGGTTTGGTAAGCCCTAATTCTATCGGCTTGGTAAAGCTTGCTGGACGAAAAGCAACAACTAGCGCACCAAATGCCAGCAATGAAAAAATTAAAATCGGGTAAGGGCGAGGGCCGATGGGATCATAGGCAATAGGAGCGACATAGCCAATGGCTAGGTATATCAAAAATAAGCTCACCAGTGCCATTAGCCCAGAAAAAAGACGTTCCATAGTCATAATAGGACTCCTAGAATATTAGGGCAAAAAGGCTAGCATCTCTATTTTTTGCCAGCCTTTTGAGAATACGATCAAACTTTAGTATTCAATCAATAACGTGATTGAACACCAAGCTCACTATTTGGCTTCAGCCTCAACAAGACCGTATTCAGCAGACAACTCACGAAGCTCACCCGTACGCTTATAAACATACTCTTGTAGCTCTTCACCGGTCATAGAGAATGGCAATAATTCTTGCTGTTCACGTAGCTCAGCAAATTTTGGATCGGCAAGCATCTTATCAAAGGCATCTTTCCACCAGTTATAAGCGCTAGGACTTACATCTGGACCCATGTAATATCCACGTACGACCGGCCACGTGATATCATAGCCTTGCTCTTTAGCAGTAGGAATATCGCTCATAGTGCCACCCAACCTTTCATCGGCAAACACGGCTAGGACGCGCAATTTGCCAGCAGTGGTTTGCGGCATAAGCTCGGCAATGCCGGCACTAACGGCGGTGATGTGATTACCCATGACTGCTGTAATAGCCTCACCGCCGCCTTCCATCGCAACATAGGTCATATCGTTAGGATTGACGCCAACGGCTTTGGCCAATATGGCAGTTTGCATCCAATCTTGACCGCCGACACTGCCACCTGCGCCAAAGCTGACTGATTTTGGATTGGTTTTTAACACTTTAACCAAATCATCTAAAGTCTTGATGTCTGAATCCGCATTGACGGCGACAGCGCCATAATCTGTGCCAACACCGGCTAGCCACTTCACATCTTTTTCAGTGAATTTACCAAATTTACCTTGTGATAAATTAAGAATAGAACCGGTTGAGAAGGCAATAATGGCATCACCGTTATCACGATCATTGGCAACAATTTTGTTATAAGCAACCGCACCAACTCCGCCTGGCATATAAGTCACGCGCATAGGGTCTTTTAAGATGCCGGTCTCTTTTAAGCCCGCTTGAGCAAGTTTACAAGTCAAGTCAAAGCCGCCGCCTGGCTTGGCAGGTGCGATACATTCAGGACGTGAAGGAGCAGTCAGCTCACTTGAGCCATCTGTCGCGGCTGCATCTGTACTGGCCGTTTCATTAGCGTTGTTACAGGCAGTCAAAGATAGAATAGATAGGCCAAGAGCCAGATAGGAAAGTTTTTTCACACGACACTCCTTGTGTGTATATTTATACTAAAGTTTCAATAGAATTCTGATCTGTGCAACCTGTTATTAAGATTTGAAGCTATGATCAGATTAACAAAGTTACTGTACTTCATCAAAATATGTTTTTTTGTCACTGTGTAAAAGTAACAGAATATTTTGTAAATGACAAGAAACATATGTATGTTTGTATGAATTTTATTGTACTATAGAGCCATGTAAGGGTATTGACTATTATTTTTATGATTAGCTTTTGCTTATAAATAACAAACACTTTTATAGTTTTCTCTTATTTATAAGACATTAAAAGATAAGTTGGATCACTAAGATTGCTATTATTCCAACACAAATGTCTAAGGGCACAGCTTTGAATAACAGAGCAGTAAAGAGCTTATTTTTTTCTATAACGACTTGAGAGGCGCCTAACATGAGACTACCACCTGATGAAAAAGGTGACAGTGATGAGCTTTGCGCGCCCAAAACAATACAGGTAAAGAGTAATAAAGGACTTATGCCAGAAGCAACGGCTAGGGGTAACACTATAGGAAACAAAGTAGGGGCGACGACGCCAAGTGTACTGGCAAATACGGACATGATTGCGCTGATAACGAAGACTAGCGTCGGTATCAACCAGATAGGGACGTTGGTACTGAGCCATTCGGTGAGCTCGTAAATAACCCCTACCTCTACGCCGAGGCGAATTAACATACCGACACCGCAAATCATAATAAGCGTATTCCAAGGTATGAGTGCTATCACCGCTCTTTCGTCGCCTAACTTTAAAAATAGGCTAATTAAAGCAAAAATAACCGCGATAAAACCAATATCAACCCGAGCGTTCAAAAACTCAATCGCTGATATTTGCGGCATGAGCAGATTTAAAACAGGGATAATCAGTACAGTCGCCATCATGATAAAAATCAGCATAATAGATTGTTTTTGCTTACTATCAAAAGGCTCTGGTACTATCGCTTGAATCGAGATTTTGCTATTTTTGGCATTGAACACGCTATAGCCACCTAACAGAATTACAGGTATGACAAAAGTAGCAGCGAAAACCCCTAAAACATACGTAAAGCTATTATCATTGGCAACGCCTGCGCTGCGCATCAGCTCTCTAAAGATAACGCCGCTTTGTGAGGTAATAAAGTTAGCGCCAGCGAGCGCGCCATAATTGACAGATAAGGTGGCAATAACGATATTTAAATTGGTATGTTTAGACAAGAGCAGAATCATCGGTGCCATTGTCGCCAAAACGGTGTAATAGCCTGCGCCTAAGCCTGCAACAACTGTAGCAACAAAAAAGATAATTAATGGCAAAAATGCTGGAAAATGACGACACCTATAGATTAAATGATTCGATAGTTTTTCTAACGCACCGTTTGCGAGAGGGAAGTTATAAAAAAGCGTCACCGCAAAAATGACAAAGAAGATTTTTAGCGGCCATAGCTCGATAATCTCATAAGCCTTTAGCCCCATACCGAAACAACCAATCAGATACGAAAACGCAATAGCAAACAAGCCGATATTGATTTTGGTGGTATAGCCTAAAATGATGCATATTACGATGGCTGCGAGAATATAAAGTGTCACAACTGCCCCTTGATTTTAACGGTATGAATTCTATAAAAAGCCATAGCAGCTTTTATAGAGTAAAAAGCAGTACGCTAATATAGAAAAATAGCTTCATAAACGATAAGTCATATAAGCCTTAGCAGCGCCTCTAGTTAAGTAGAATGATAGCAAAAAAAATCATATGAATTAGATAAGGTTGATAATAACAAAAGGATCAAAAATACCTGTTAAAACGATTAGAATGGTCTTACTTTTACGGCAATAATGTCGCTTAAAAAGAATCGAGTTATTAAAAATTTTCCATGACGGTGAAACAATGATAGACAATTTCAAAAACTTTAAAATGCCACGATATGAGCAGGTAAGATGGCACATACAAACCTTACTGACAGAGAGCAAGTGGGATGAAAACACACCTTTACCTAGCGAGCAAGAGTTTGCTGATAAATATCAGGTATCGGTAGGCACCGTGCGTAAAGCGGTTGAAAAGCTGGTGGAGGAAGGGGTTTTAATAAAACAGCAGGGCAGAGGGACGTTTTTAAAGCGTCCAGATTTTAATAGCTCATTATTAAGGTTTTTTAAATTTCGTGATAAAGAGTCTGGTTATGTCACGCCAACGGGAATAATTAAAAAAATCTCAGTGATAGACGCGATTGATGATATTAACCAAAAATTAGATATAGATGAACATGAAGCGCTCATTTATATAGAGCGGGTTCGTATCGTCGAAGACAAAGTCTTACTGAGTGAAAAGATATGGCTTCCTAAAAGCTGTTACGAAGCCTTTGCCAACTTGGCGCCTGAAGATTTTGAGAATCTTCTTTATCCTTTTTATTATACAAAGTGTGGACAGTTTGTGTCGTCTGCCGTCGAGACTCTATTTTTTATAACCAATCATATAGACCCTTATTTAGGCAATAATAAACAAGAAAGTTTGGTTAAAGTATGCCGTATTGCCAAAAATTTAGAGGGTGACCCTATCGAGTATAGAGAGTCATATGGACTGGCAGGGAAGTTTAGTTATGAAATCAATATCATTTAATCATTATGATAGACCGTCAATAAAACCAAATGACTTATTAAAACAGCACATTGACGTTTCTTATTATCATTATTAGCCCACTAATAACCATGAGTATGAGTAGCATTATTCTAAACTGACTAATCGTCATTCCCGCTAAAAAATGCTTACCAATGATATTGCCGACGACCGCACCTAACCCTAGTACCAGTCCATATAGCCAAAGTCTGGCAGGGAATACGCCAAAGAAAGCGTAGCCGCCGATTTGCATGATACCCACAAAAAAGGAGTTGGCAGTTTTAGTAGCAATCAGGTTTTCTTTTTCTAGCCCAGCATTCATATAAAAAGGGTTGAGTATAGGGCCGAGACCACCGACCAAAGTACTCATAAAAGCAATGACAAAACCCAAAGGTATAAAGCCGAGTTTTGGCATATCAAAGGTTTTATCGACTTTACCGAACCTATATTGGAAGATGGTCGATACCAAAAATACGCCAACCAATAACTGAATCCACCCTGCATCCAAGCGGCTAAAAACCAAGGCGGCAATCCATGCCCCTACGATGGCACTAGGAACATAGTATCTGGTCAAGGACCAATCAATGTCATGCCAAAATAGATAGAGCCGTGAGGCATTGCTAATAAGCGTGGCCAAATTGATCACGGGAGGCGTAACGGCTGTTCCTATCATTGAAGAGGTGACAGGTATCAATAGCATGGCCCCGCCGCCGCCAGAGACCGTAGAGATGATAAAAGCGACCATGCCAGCGACAAACAAGCCTGCCAAGTGCCAATTCGGGATGGTGTGCAATAGCTCTAAAACACTGGTCACTATAAAATCCTATTCCATCAAATTCTAAAGTATCTTAAATGACTGATAGTATGAGTAGTCGAGATGTTTAAACTAGTAATCTACTTTATTAAGGTTTCTAAAACTCAAATCGCGGCAATACCCCGTAAAACTAATAATAGCTCAGTTCAAAATAACTGGTATTTAATGCTGTTTGAAAGAGACTTACATTATCTTAATCTTTGATAAAGTATGGTGGCACCAACGCTTGCTCATTGTTGTTCCGCCAGACCTGCTAGTCATTAAGCTTTGTTTGAAAGACAAACAAAGCTTAATGGCTAGGCAACATAGAAATGTTACTATAACTCTTAAAACTAATAACGATGGCAGTTATTTAATGCTGATTGTTTGCTAGCAGTCGTTTTTAGTATCCATTTATTTAAAACTAAAATAAACAGGAGCAAAACATGGGCTTATTGGTCGATGGTCAATGGCAAGATAAGTGGTATGACACCGAGGCAAGCGGTGGACGCTTTGTACGCGAAGATGCTGGTTTTAGAAACTGGGTAACAGCGGACGGTAGCGCAGGCCCAACTGGCGTGGGTGGCTTTAAGGCCGAAGCCAATCGCTATCATTTATATGTGTCGCTTGCCTGTCCTTGGGCACACCGCACCACGATTTATCGCAAGCTCAAAGGCTTGGAAGACATGATCTCACTGTCTGTCGTGCATCCCTTTATGGGCGATAAAGGTTGGACGTTTGCAGAAGGTGCTGGCGTGATTGCTGATCCGATTGTCAATGCCAGCTATTTATATGAAGTATATGTCGCTGCCAAGCCTGATTATACCGGACGCGTCACAGTGCCAATATTATGGGACAAAAAAACCAATACCATCGTCAGTAATGAATCCTCTGAAATCATTCGGATGTTAAATTCTGCTTTTGATGAAGCAGGGGCGACGGACGTTAATTTTTTACCAAAAGCGTTGCTCGCAGAAATCGATACGATTAATGAATTCGTGTATTCAGCGGTGAATAACGGCGTGTATAAAGCAGGGTTTGCCACAACCGAAGCTGCGTACAAAGAAGCGGTAGTGACGCTATTTGACGCGCTTGATACGTTAGAGGCACGTTTGGCTGACCAACGTTACTTGCTCGGTGATACGATTACTGAGGCCGATTGGCGCTTATTTACCACGCTAGTACGGTTCGATGCGGTATATGTTGGGCATTTTAAATGTAATATCCGCCGTATTGTTGATTATCCCAATCTTTGGGGTTATCTGCGTGATTTATATCAGGTGCCCGGTATCGCCGAGACGGTCAGTATCGAGCATATCAAGGCGCATTATTATACCAGTCACGCCAACATTAATCCCACGCGTATTATCCCTGTCGGTCCCGTGCTTGATTTTAACGAACCTCATGACCGTGCACGTTTCTAGCTTTTATTGAGCTTTTTAAATTAAGCTAAAAAAAACCGCGCTAGCTTGTATATAAGCTGGCGCGGTTCTTTGTATAAAACGATTTAATTTATATTAAGCGTTATTCAACTGACGAGCCGCTTCTAGGGCAAAATAAGTCAAAATCCCATCAGCGCCTGCACGGCGGAAACCAATCAAGGATTCCAAAATCACCGCATCGGTTAGCCAGCCGTTTTGAATAGCAGCCATATGCATGGCGTATTCACCAGACACTTGATACGCAAAGGTTGGTACGCCAAAGGCGTTTTTAACTTCACGAATTAGGTCTAAGTACGGCTGACCCGGTTTAATCATCACCATATCAGCCCCCTCATTGATATCCATGGCAACTTCGTGCAGCGCTTCGGCGCGGTTGCCAAAGTCCATCTGATATTGCTTTTTATGCCCACCTTTTAAGTTGCCGGCACTCCCAACGGCATCACGGAACGGACCGTAGTAAGCAGAAGCATATTTGGCAGAGTAGGCCATGATAGCGGTGTTGACAAAGCCTTCAGCTTCAAAGGCATCACGCATAGCTTTGATACGCCCATCCATCATATCACTTGGCGAGATAATATCAGCGCCTGCACGGGCATGTACAAGCGCTTGCTTGACCAAGACTTCGACCGTTTCATCATTGACCACATAGCCTGAGTCATCGAGCAAACCGTCTTGACCGTGAGAGGTATAAGGGTCTAGCGCCACATCAGTCATTACCACCATTTCTGGTACGGCATCTTTGACTGCTTTGACGGCGCGCGCGCTTAAGCCATTTTCATCATAAGCCGATTTGCCATCAGGCGTTTTTAATGAATTATCAATGACAGGAAAGATATCGATAGTGGTAACACCCTCTGCTAATAATTCTTTGGCATAATTAATCAACAGATCAATCGATAGGCGCTCAACGCCTGGCATACTAGCTATGGCTTCGCGCTTGTTTTCGCCTTCTAAAACAAATACGGGTGCGATAAAGTGCTTGGGATGCAGCTCAACTTCACGAATCATCGCGCGGACGTTATCGTTATAACGCAAGCGACGCAAGCGGGTTTCAGGGAATTGACGGTTAAAAGTATAAGTCATGAGGTTTCCTTATTTGATTTTAAGCATGGTTATTTATAAGCTTCATTAAGACTGGTTTTTATAAGATTGGTATCATTAAGAGAATAAAAAGGTCGTTGGTATAATGTTGTACGATAACTGGCACTACTATAACCAATAGTGACTATCGAAAGCAAAAAGCCCTACCAAGTCGGTAGGGCTGATTGTAGATATCGACTATCAAGGTGAGGAAAATTTTCCCGCAACCTTTAGAGCTACTTAACGCTCATTAATCTGTGTGACCGGTACTGGTTCAACCTTGGCCTCTTTCGTAATAGTCTGTTCAGTGACCACGCCGACGGCAGCGTCTGTTTTGCCATCATTATTGACATCGACAACAGCTGTTGGGTTAAAAGTTGCTTTCTCTATTGGCTGTGCCTGCTTAATTGCTTGCGCTTCTTGTGCAGAAGCCACGCGAGCAGAGCTGGCAGCTTCGATAGCATCGACCGCTTTGGCTTTATTGCTATTGGCCGGTAGATTGACCAATTGTACCAAGTTTTTATGCGGTACAGGAATGACCGTTGGTACATCAAGGTTGGCACCGCCACCTAGCACTTGGTAGAGCTCAACTTGGCTGATAATTTTTTGTAGCTCTAAGTCCAAGATACCTTGCTGCGTTGAGAATAGCGAACGCTGCGCATCGAGTACATCTAGGTAGTTGGCAATACCCGCTTTAAAGCGCGCATCGGCAATCTGATACGTTTGTTCAAAGTTGTCTTGCAGACGGTACTGCGCGGCCAACTGTTCGCCTAATGTCGCGCGTGTCGCTAGGACGTCCGATACTTCACGGAAAGCGGTTTGAATAGAGCGCTCGTAGTTTGCCAGCGTCTGTTCGCGCTCAATTTTCGCCACATCATAATTGGCATCTAAACGGCCCGCATCAAAAATAGGCACGCTAATACTTGGACCAAATGACCAGCCAACCGAACCACTCTTAAATAAATCATCTAAACTGCCACTACTCACACCCACGCTACTAGCTAAGCTAATAGATGGGAAGTAAGAGGCGCGCGCCACTTCAATATTGGCACCAGCGGCTTTTAGACTGTACTCTGCTTCCAATACATCAGGGCGATAGCGCAGCAATTCACTTGGTAAGCCGGCGCTAAATATCTGCTGGCTTGTGATATTGCTGACCGCAGGTGCTGGAATAAGATTGGTTGGAATGGGTCCACCGACCAAAAACTGCAGCGCATTACGCGATCTTAAAATACTGCTTTGCGCCTGTAAAACGGCAAGTCTGGCATTCTCTAGTGACGCACTGGCTTGCAAAGACGGCAGTTTAGGGTCAATACCAGCTTCAAAGCGTTTATCAGCGATAAATAGAGACTTCTCACGGCTTTCGACCGTCGCTTCAGCCAGTTTTAACTGCGCAAGGCTATAGCTCAAATTGGCATAGCTTTGAGCGATATTACTAATCAAGCTGATTTGGGTGGTGTCTTTCGCTGCGGTAGTCGCTAAAAAGTTCTGTAACGCCTGCTCTTTTAAGCTGGCGATTTTACCCCAAAAGTCTAACTCATAGTTGGCAAGGCCAAGATTGACGTTATATGAGCTGTTAGGGTTTTTATCCGTTCTGTTTTGGGCTTGGCGCGTATAACCACCGCTACCATCAATTCTAGGCAGGTCATTGAGATCAGTAATTTGATACTGCGCGCGTGCTTTCTCAATGGCCAAACGCGCACTTTCAAAGTCTTTGTTGTTCTCTAAACCTAACGCAATCAGACCTTTTAAGCGCTCGTCGCTGTAAAACTCCTGCCAGCGCTGCGCGGCAATACTGGCTTGATTGGCGCTGCTGACGGTTTCTTTGTCGAACGCGCCATAGGTTTGCTCGATAGGCACGTTTGGTTCAGCAAGCACAGGACGCATATCTGCTTTTGGAATGGTGTTACAAGCAGCCATGCTCAGTGCTAAGGCAGTGAGGCCAATGAGGCGACCGCCATTTTTACGCAGTACTGCTAGCGCTGGTTGGGCAGTGGTAGCTATAGAGACTACCGCTGCTGAGTTTAAAGTAAAGTTTTTTTGAGCACTCATTGTATATTATCTCCAAAGCTTGCAGGCTGATAACTATCAGAAGGCATTGGGTCAGAAGGCGTTGGATTTTGCGGGCCAGGTGTGCCGTCGTTACCATCATCTCTATCTTTCGGTTTATTATTCTCATACTTGTAAGGGAATAAACTACGTACCCAAATAAAGAACATTGGAATAAAGAAGATACCTAAGATAGTTGCGGTGACAACACCACCTACCACGCTGGTACCAATGGCGTTTTGACTGCCTGAGCCCGGACCTGTGGCGATGAATAATGGCACAACACCAAGTCCAAACGCAAGTGAGGTCATGATAATTGGGCGCAGACGTTGACGCGCCGCTATCATAACCGCTTCTTTTAGCGTATTACCTTCTTCTTGATGTTCTTTTGCAAACTCAATAATCAAGATAGCGTTTTTGGCTGATAGACCAACCACCGTTAGTAGACCAACTTGCAAGTAGATATCGTTATTAAAGCCGCGTAGCCAGGTAAATATCACCGCACCTAGCACCCCAAGCGGGATGACCAATAGTACAGAGAAGGGGATGGACCAGCTTTCATATAGAGCGGCGAGACATAAGAATACCACCAAGATCGACAGGGCATAAAGCATCGGCGCTTGGGCACCTGACTTTTGCTCTTCAAGTGACATACCTGTCCACTCGTAGCCAATACCTTCAGGTAGCTTTTGCATCATCGCTTCCATTGAGCTCATCGCTTCACCCGTACTAAGACCAGGGGCGGCGCTACCTTGGATATTCATTGACGGTAAGCTGTTATAACGGGTCAGACGCGGTGAGCCTGATTGCCATTCACTGCTTGAGAACGCATCAAATGGAATCATTTCACCGGCATCATTACGAACATACCATTTGCCGATATCATCAGGATTGGTACGACTGCTTGGCTCGCCTTGGACAAACACGCGCTTAATACGACCACGGTCAACGAAGTCATTGATATAGCTTGAACCCCAAGCAGTAGAAATCACGCTATTAATATTAGCCAATGACAGCCCATAAGCAGCGGCTTGCTCTTGATTGATATTAATTTTTAACTGCGGCGCATCTTCTTGTCCGTTTGGACGCACGCCTGTTACTTGATCGTTTTGCGCAGCCATACCGAGCAGCATATTACGTGCTTCAAGTAAGCCTTCATGGCCGACGTTACCCGTATCTTGAATCATCAAATCAAAACCACTGGCGTTACCTAGTGCGGTAATAGCTGGCGGTACAATCGCAAAGACTTGCGCTTCATTTAATTGGGTAAAGAAATAGCCCATCGCTCGACCAGCGACCGCTTGAGCAGTATTTTCATCGCCGCTTCGCTCCGCCCAGTCTGTCAAACGTACGAAAGCCAGACCCATGTTTTGACCTTGACCGGCGAAACTGAAGCCTGCCACAGAGAACACAGACGCCACGTTGTCTTTTTCTTGGGTTTCATAATAGTTGGTGACTTTTTCTAGTACCGCTTCCGTTTCATCAAGCGTCGCCCCAGCAGGAAGCTGTACTAAGGTAAACATAATACCTTGGTCTTCCTCGGGTAAAAACGAGCCCGGAATACGTAAGAATACCACGGCCATGACGCCGATAATGGCGGCATAACCGATTAAGTATAACCACTTAAATTTAAAGCTTTTACCGACAGAATTTTCATACTTACGGCTGACTTTATAAAAAGAGCGGTTAAACCAACCGAAGAAACCTTTTTGCTCTTCAGTAGATCCTTTCTCGTGGCTCTTACTACGTTTTAGCAAGGTCACACATAGGGCAGGGGTAAAGATAAGCGCCACTAATGCTGACAGTACCATGGCGGTAATCAAGGTAATGGAGAACTGACGATAAATGACACCGGTTGAGCCACCAAAGAAGGCCATCGGTACGAAAACGGCCGATAGAATCAAGGCGATACCGACAACGATTTTACTAATCTCGCCCATCGATTGTATGGTCGCGTCTTTAATGGAAATATGAGGGTCTTCTTCCAAGATACGCTCAACGTTTTCGACGACAACGATGGCGTCATCGACCAGTAGACCGATGGACAATACCAAGGCAAACATGGTTAATACGTTGATACTAAAGCCAGCAATATATAAGACGGCAAAAGTACCTAGTAATACCACGGGTACAGCAAGCGTTGGAATAATGGTCGCGCGCCAGTTCTGTAAGAAAATGAACATGACGATAAAGACTAAAACAATCGCTTCGATTAGTGTTTTGACTACTTGCTCAATAGACAAACGTACAAATGGCGTGGTGTCATAAGGAACAACGGTCGTCAGATTTTTTGGGAAATTCTGTTCAAGCTCCGCCATACGAGCGCCAACGGCTTCACGAGTTTCAAGCGCGTTTGCACCACCCGCCAAAGAAATACCGAGACCAGCGGAACTCTGCCCATTATAAAGCGCAGTCACACTATAGTTTTCACTACCGATTTCAACTTTTGCAACATCACCTAGGCGAACCTTCGCCCCAGAGGTATCGGTTTTTAATAAGATATTTTTAAATTCTTCAGGGGTTTGTAAATAGCTTTGCACGGTAACCGTGGCGTTAATAACCTGTCGATCCGTATCTGCAGGCGCTTGTCCTAATTGGCCAGCAGACACCTGCGCGTTTTGCGCACGTACGGCATTGACCACATCAGCTGGCACCAAGTTATAACTACGTAGCAGCGAAGGATCAAGCCAGATACGCATGGCATAGGCTGAACCAAACACCTGCACTTCACCAACACCTTCGACACGGCTGAGCTGGTCAACGACGTTTGAGTTGATATAGTCAGCAATATCGCTGTTATCCATACTGCCGTCTTCAGAGATAAACCCTTGTACCATTAAAAAGCTACTAGAGGATTTATTGACGTTGACGCCTTGACGCTGTACGGACTCAGGGAGTGAGCTCATCGCGGCTTGCAGTTTGTTCTGTACCTGTACCTGTGCGGTATCAGGATCGGTACCGTTTTCAAAGGTAAGCGTTACAGATGCGCCACCATTTGACGAGCTCGATGATGACATATACATCAAGCCATCAAGCCCTTTCATACGTTGTTCGATAATCTGAACCACTGAATCTTCAACGGTCTGCGCGTTCGCACCAGGATAGCTTGCGCTCACCGAAATGGTTGGCGGTGCAATGCGTGGATACTGCTCAATCGGTAGGTTAATAACCGATATTACCCCGATGAGCATGACCAAAATAGCCATCACCCAAGCAAAAATAGGGCGATCAATAAAAAAACGTGACATAGTATATTCCTAGTCTTCCTATCTTTGAATGGAATTAGTTAGCGGTAGATTCTGCTGGTTTTTTAGCAGAGGTATCTTTACTAGCTGGCTTATCCATCGCTTTTGCAGCTTGCTGCGGCGTTTGAGCAGTTGGCGTGCCCGGCTTAGCAGGGGCAGCATTTGGATTTTCTAAAGGTTTGGCGACGACTTCTTGCTCAGGTTTGACTTTTGAGCCACCAATCACCACCACTTTATCCCCTGCTTTTAAGCCATCAGTGACGACCCACTGATCTTTGTAGGTACCATTAATAGTGACAGGACGTACTTGGATTTTGTTATTTTCATCAACGATATAAACTTGCGTTTCGCTTTTCGGTGTCCGCATTACCGCACTTTGTGGCACTAAAGCAGCGTTAGTGATGACGCTTTGAGTCAAGCGCGCACTGACATACATACCCGGCAACAAGATATTATTCTTATTAGGGAAGACTGCACGTAAGGTCACAGCACCTGTTGATTCATCAACTTTTGCTTCTGATAATGCCAGCTCGCCACGTACCGGATACGTTGAGCCGTCCTCTAATACCAACTCAACCGAATTCATACCCGCCTGTGCTTTACCAGCAGAAATTTGCTGGCGTAGTTTAAGCAGCTCAGAGGATGACTGGCTGATATCGACATAGATAGGATCTAAGCGCGAGATAGTCACTAAAGGATCTGGTTGTCCGGCGCTAACCAAGGTACCAGCAGTAACGCTAGAGCGGTCAGTACGACCTGCGAGCGGTGCCCGTACGATAGTACGATTAAGGTCTAGTGTACTGGCTTGTAAGTTTGCTTTTGCTGTTTGGATACCAGCTTTAGCACTTTCAATACCTGCTTCTGTTTGCCCAATCGCCGCACGCGCGCTTTCGACTGCTGCTTGTGCGGTGCGAACTTGGGTAACTGCTTGGTCGTATTGCTGCTTTGAGATGGCATCAATTTCGATCAAACCTTGCAAGCGATTTAAGTCATTTTGCGCTTGTGATAATGACGCTTGGCGACTGACCAGCTCAGCTTTGGCATTGGCATTGTTTGCCAACGCCGTCTGATAATTGGCTTCAGCTTGTTGAATGGCCGCCTGCCCACTGGTGATAGACGTCGCGTAGTTATCGGTATTGATACGGTATAAAGGTTGGTCTTTTTTAACGTTGCTGCCTTCGCGGAACAACACCTCGTCAATAATTCCGTTTACTTGTGGGCGAACGTCGGCGGTTTGGTAAGCGGCGGTACGTCCAGCAAAGGTTTGTACTTGCGGTACGGTATCTAGAGTGACAGTCTGAACGTTGACGACGGCAGGTGGCATCTGCTGCTGCGCCGCTGCCCCAGCTGCGTCCTCATTTTTATCACAGCCGACCAATACAGCGCCAGATAGTACAGATGCTATTACAAGCGCAAGAGTAGAGTGCTTCATCAATGTCCTCGGCAATATAAATATCATATAATAATTACAGTTTAAAAAGTTTATGGATAAATCTTAACGAAGTAAATATGAAACGTAATATGTCTTTACCGCTGTTAGAGTTCATTACTAAATAGATAATATGATAACTAAACACACAACAATCGGCTAAGCAGATTTAAAGTAATGCATGATTATAAACTATAGGGTATACCCCACAGTCAAGACACAAAAAGGTGCTTATTCACCTTGTAAATGCTTTATATCTCGATAAAATTCTAACAAACATTGATAATACAAGCGTAACGTTCTAAATACTTCGTAAGATTGGTAATGAATACCGTGCCAAAATATTGTTAAATTTTGTTTTTTTAAATACGATTTAAGGATAGTAGCAAGAAAACCATATAAAAATATAGTAGAAAATGGCATGTACAGAAAAACGGTGTTTTAGCAATACTTAAGTGTGAACGCTAAAATTTTAGGGAAGAGTAAGAACAATAGAACGAAGAAAGCGATGGGTAATGAAAAAGCTGCGTGTATACCAACCTTATTTTCTCATTTTATTTATTTCATTATTATAAAGTACAACTTAACTAAAAATTAAATGGTCACATACTTTTCTATTGATGCCTAAACATTTTAAGCATCAATAATATTTTTAAGCATCTATAATATATAGGCTAGCAATATTTACACTAACCGCGCGCTGGCAAGTTCAGTCAGCTGATATAGCCCTTGACGGTAGCGGTTGTCAGGTAAGCTGCTTAGCGCTTGCTGAGCCAGTTTGGTTTCTTCCAAAGCACGCTTTTTACAGTATTCAAGCGAACCTGACTGACGGACGAGCTCGATAAGCTGCTCAGCGTTTGGCGTTTTACCCGTTTGCACTGCAAGTCGTAATTGCTCATAGCCTGCTTTATCGCTGTCTTTTAATAATTCAAGCGCCTTGATGGTTGGCAATGTAGGTTTGCCTTCTGCCAAATCATCGCCCAAATTCTTGCCCATCACTTCACTATCGCCACTGTAGTCGAGTACATCATCGACGATTTGAAAAGCGTTACCGAAGTGTTGACCAAAATCAGCCAATGCTTGTAAGTGCTCGGTTTTATTTTGCAAAATAGCCGCGCCTTGGGTCGCCATCATAAATAAGCGCGAGGTTTTGCCATCGATAATATTGAGGTAGTCTTGTTCAGTGGCTGCAGGGTTATGCTGATGCTGTAGCTGTAAGACTTCGCCCTCAGCAATATCACAGGTGCCATCGGAGAAGACCTGCAATAACGGCAAGCTTTGAAAACCAACCAACAGATTAAAAGCGCGAGCAATCAAATAGTCGCCGACCAGCACAGCAGTGGCGTTGTCCCAAGTGGCATTAGCCGTTGGTTTGCCACGGCGCTGTCCTGACTCGTCAATCACATCATCATGTACCAAGGTTGCCGTATGCAGCATCTCAGTAATCGCCGCAAGATGCATCGCTTGCTGCGATGGCTCGTCGTTAAACATACGCGCGCACAATAAGGTAATCAGCGGGCGCATACGTTTGCCGCCAGCATTAATCACATGCTGCGAAACGCTCATCACCAATTGGACTTTAGAATTCAAGCTGCCAAAGACTTGCTTATCCATAATCTCAAAATCGTTAGCAACGATACTTTGGATATCAGCATAGCTTAGCGTATTGGCAGAGCTTGGCGTACTGGTTAGAACGTTTAATGGCGTGGTCGAGGGTGCGGCGGCGTTCGATAAAGAATTACTGGTCATAATGAGTCGTCATACCAATGAAAATAAAAGAGGGTTTGGATAGCGGTCTATCTATTTATAGTAAGTGCTTATTGCAAGTATTGATAGTTAGGCTAGCGTTTGACGCATAATAGCATAGCTGTTTAGGTCAATGGTTGATTTAAGTATAGCAGAAAGTAAGTGAGGACTTTTAATATAGCGACGTGTTGTCCTTTTGATTTCTATCATTTTTAAAAGTTAACTGGTTAGATTTTTTTAATTAGTCACTTATGTTAGCAACATTTTATTAATAATAGTCGTTAATAAGGTTTATATTTACAAAAAACTGTAAGTCACTGATAATATAAGCTATAATAGCGGCTGTTGGATTTTAACCCATTCGCGTTCGTTATAGTATATCTACATAGAGCGGTTTATCTTAACATCGGTAGTCACTACCTTTGTCAGTGAAATCTATCGCTTTTTTTGAGAATTATATCAATCGCTATGATTGTTATTACTACCTTGCAAAAACAAGAGGCGCGGCTTGCTTTTATGAGCAAAAAGCCGTAAAATCTTGCCTTTAATTTTTCCCTGTCGTGTTCGTTATTGAAGCGTTGATATAACATCAGCCACGGCACACGGGTTAAACGGAGTCAGACAATGTACGCAGTAATCAAAACTGGTGGTAAACAGCACCGTGTTGTGGTCGATGAGCTTTTAAAAGTTGAATTACTAAAAGCAGAAAAAGGCGAAACAATCAAATTTGAAGACGTATTGATGGTTGTTGACGGTGAAACTGTCAAAATCGGTCAACCTATCGTTGAAGGCGCTAGCGTAGAAGTTGAAGTAGTTGAGCATGGTCGCGGCGAAAAAATCCGTATCATCAAACACAACCGTCGTAAGCATTATCACAAAGAGCAAGGTCACCGCCAATGGTATACCTTGTTAAAAATCAAAGCGATTAATGCCTAATTATTCACTTAGCAATGACTGCTAAATAGCGCACTAAATGCTTAAGAGTTGTCGCATTAGCGATAAGTCACATTAACAAGGAGATTTTCTCATGGCACATAAAAAAGCTGCCGGTTCGAGCCGTAACGGTCGTGATTCAAACCCAAAAATGCTAGGCGTTAAAATCTTTGGTGGCCAAGCTATCACAGCTGGTAACATCATCGTTCGTCAACGTGGTACAGAATTCCACGCAGGCGAAGGCGTTGGCATGGGTCGTGACCATACTTTATTTGCACTAAATGACGGTGTGGTAAAGTTTGCGACCAAAGGTAAATTCAACCGTCGTTATGTTATGGTTGAAAGCGCATAATTGCCCATCTAGATTATTTAGTTATTAACTAACATAATCCGATGACTAAAAAGCCCTTGTTACCCTTTGGTAGTAAGGGCTTTTTTATGGCGCTCATTTACATGAAAAACAGCTAAAGTAAAGAATAAACAGCACCATATGCCGTGTAACGCTATCGGTTACAAGCGTGTATGGCAACGGTAGTAATGATTGCAAATCATGACTAGGCGCGTAATAAAAAAACTGGCACACTGTCTGCATTGTTTACTGACGTCGTTTTTTTGGCGCGAGATAAGCACTTATTGAAAACAAAAATTTTAATTAACACGTATTATTTTTATGCAACTTTGCATTTGAGAGAGGATTTATAATGACTGTATTAACGAAAAAATTAACGAAAAAGACACTTACTAAAAAGACCACTTTAAAACAGAAATTGATGGGCGGCGCTTTAACGGGCGTATTGATGACATCGCTTGGAGTGGCAGCGCCGATGGTAGCATTGACCCAAACAGCAACTGCAGCTCCTGCAGATAATTTAACCGCGGCTAAACGCTTAAATAAGCTACTAAGCAACACCAAAAGCATGACTGCTAATTTTAGCCAAACCACCAAAGGCGCAAATAGTGGCACTTTTAGCGGTACCATGAGCGTCCAGCGTCCAAATAACTTCCGCTGGGAAACCAAATCACCGTCAGAGCAGCTCATTGTGGCGAATGGTAGCTCAATGTGGATTTATGACAAAGATTTGGAACAAGCGACAAAGCAAAATGTCGATAGCCAAGTAGGTAACACGCCAGCGTTATTGTTATCGGGTGATCCAAGTAAGATTGATAAAAACTTTAAAATCACCCAGCCTTATGCCAATAAAAACTACTATGTGCTCTATCCAAAATCAGATAGCGCCAGCTTTAAGAGCTTATCGATGAGTTTTAGCGGCGGCAAACCTGTGATGATGGTGCTGAATGATACGCTAGGACAAACCACGACGATTAAGTTTAGCGGTATTAAAATGAACCCAAGTATCAATAGCAGTCAGTTTAAATTCACGCCGCCAAAGGGCGTTGATATTATTAATCAATAATTCTTTTACTGATTGAGCCTATAAAAAAAGGACACGCTTATAAAGCCTGTCCTTTTTTATTGCTATAAGTCCAAGATATACAGATTTTACTTTAATCGATAAGAAATAACGACTTGCTACTAAGACAAAGCTTTGATGGCTTCCATATCGGGCAGTGGCGGTAGCTCATCTAAACTGGTTAATCCAAATGCATCTAAAAATTGCGCTGTGGTATGTAGCAGTGCAGGGCGCCCCAAAGTTTCTTTATAACCTTTCTCTTCAATCCAGCCTTTATCAAACAGTTGACGCAAGATATTACTTGATAGCGTCACACCGCGCACGTGCTCGATATCACTACGGGTCACAGGCTGCTTATAGGCGATGACACTTAAGGTTTCAAGCAGGGCTTGGCTCAGGCGCTCTTGACGCTGAGGAAAGACACGCTGGATTAATGCACTATAGTCGTCGGCAACTTGCAGTCGATAGCCGCTAGCCGTTTCATGTAAGGTCAGCACACCAGTATCCAAACGTTGTTGTAATAGCGCTAACGCTTGCGTAAGATCTTTAGTGTTTAATGACAGATATTTTTTTAAAATACTAGCAGTCAGGGGCGCTTCTGAAGCGTGCAGGAGTACTTCGATATGCTTGCTGATTTCTTCTAAATCTTGATTTTGCTTATCTGTCATTGCACGTATTCTCTGTTAAAACCATTAAGCTAGCCACTGTAACGTTAATTGTCCTATATGGCGGTCTGCTGCGGTTTCATTATGGGCAGCTGATTGGCGTTCTGGGTTATTATTCACGACACCAACCAACTGCCGTTTCATTAGCTCAAGTACCGCGACAAAACTGACTACGACGCCTATCTTACCTTGGGATTTATCCAGTAGTTCATAAAACGAGCGTGCACCATCCGTGCTTAGTTGTCTGCTAATACTAGCGATGCGATCAGAAAGAGGCACGGCATCAACTTTGATATTATGCATTTGATAGTCGGGCTGTAGCTGCATTTTAAATAAGCTATCAATCAAAAGGTTTGGCGAATAATTGGGCAGTTCGGCACTCATAATCTCTTGGCTGGGCATACTAACCATCGCCAAAAATACATCGCGCTCAAGACGCACGAGATTGTCCAAACGCTGACTGGCTACTTTGATTTGCGCATATTCTTCAAGGCGTTCAATCAGCTCAGCTTTTGGGTCGCGCTCATCGCTTGGCGTTTCAGGCCTTGGTAGTAGCAGCTCGGTCTTAATGGCAATCAAGGTCGACGCCATCAGCAGATAGTCACCGGCCAATTCAAAATGTTCGGTATCCAGCTCACCGATATAAGCCAAATACTGCTCAGTAATCGGCAATATCGGCATTTGGGTGAGATCGACATTGTTCTTTTTGACCAGATATAATAAAAAATCTAAGGGTCCAGCAAATTGCTCAAGCCAAATGGCAAAGGCTTGCGGTGGTACATAGAGATCTTCTGGTAGACGCTGCACTGGCGTCTGATAAATACGCAGCGCCATATCATTATTGATTGAAATACGATGTTTGCCATTGTTATCCATAAACTTAGCGTTTTTATGCAGGCTTACGGAAAACGCGGCTTTTGGTAAAGTCGCTGTTACATTTTTCAATACTGTCTGCACCTTTAGCATCCGCCCTGATTACTGTGAGTAAAAGCAATTAAAGAATTACTTAAGCTTAGCAAGGGGACGAATACCAATAGCGCGGCGCGTCTTATCGAGCTGTTTACGGCTATGGCGACGGGCCTTTTCTGCGCCCATTTGTAAAATTTCTTCTAGCTCTTTTGGGTTGGCCATCAGTTCCTCATAACGAGCACGGAATGGGGCAATCTCGCTATTGATTTTATCAAACAATGCTTGCTTGGCATCGCCCCAGCCAATACCAGCTGCATATTGATCACGCATATCAGCAATCTCCGCAGGCGTTGCAAAGGCTTTATAAATCTCAAAGAGTGCAGAATCATCAGGGTCTTTCGGTTCAGCAGGCAGTTGTGAGTTGGTGACAATCTTCATGATGGCTTTATGCATTTGCTTTTCAGGACTGACTTGTGGATTAGGGTCACCGAATAGAGGAATGGTGTTGCCATAGCTCTTACTCATTTTGCGACCATCAAGTCCTGTCAATAGCGGGATATCTTCATCAACAACCGCTGATGGTAGCGTAAAGAGAGGTTTATAACGATGGTTAAATGTACCAGCGATATCACGTGCCATCTCGATATGTTGTACTTGGTCACGACCGACGGGTACATGAGTCGCATTGAACATCAAGATATCGGCCGCCATCAGCACTGGATAGCCAAATAGACCCATATTAATACCTTGATCTGGATCAACGTCGGCTTTTTCGGTATTGATATCGACAGCCGCTTTATAAGCGTGCGCGCGGTTCATCAGCCCTTTGGCGCATGAGCAATTTAAAATCCATGCAAGCTCTGGAATCTCTGGCACATCAGATTGACGATAAAAGGTCACACGTTCAGGGTCAAGACCACAGGCAATCCATGTCGCGGCAATGATTTTGGTCGATTCATGAATGACAGCAGGGTCATAACAGCCGATAATGCCATGATAATCGGCCAAAAAGAAAAAAGCCTCATCATCACTGTCTTGAATCGATTGAATGGCTGGGCGAATGGCGCCAACGTAGTTACCCAAATGCGGAATGCCCGTCGGTTTGATACCGGTTAGGATACGTTTACTTTCTTGTTTAGAACTGTCTACAGCTGCGTCAGTTTGAGTGCTCATGAAAAATCCGTTATTTTATTTCTCACATCGTTATTTATGCAGGTGAGTTATTGATATGAGTGAGTTATTAATAGAGATAAGTTATCGATGTAAATAATAGGAAGGATAAAATCTCAGCTGCAAAGTATAGCAAATTTCGCAGCTGTTTTTTGGGGAATCAAAACCTACTTATAAATATCGGTACGTCCGTTAGGGCCGTTTTTAAAGCGACGATGAAACCACATCCACTGGGTGGGATCGATACGAATCAACCCTTCTAGCACCTCGTTAACGCGGGTCGCGTCGGCAACCTCGTCATCGCTCGGATAGTTCTCTAGCTCTGGCGTAATGGTCAGATGATAATGCGGACGTTTGCCCTTTGGTAGGTTATCAGGCGTTTGCCGATAAGTATGCAGGGCCATGATTGCCGGTGGGTTTTGCTTGTCACCCAATTTTGCCATCCGCCGAGAAGCAGTAATAGTAGCAGCGGGCACACCAAAGAACGGCGCCATGACACCTTGCTTAAGACCATAATCTTGGTCAGGTGAGTACCAAATCACATGTTTAGCTTTAATAGAATTAACAAGACTACGCATGTCACGGCTGGCAATCTGCTTGCCAAAAATCTTAGTACGTCCGTTATAAATGAACCAATCAAGAAGCGGATTGTTTTGCGGGCGGTACATACAATCGGTGGCAAAAAACTGCGTGCAGAGCATGCCGCCAAGATCGAGCATCGTATAATGGGCCCCAAGTAAAATCACAGGTCGACCTTGGTTTTGGGCATTCACTAGGTGCTGTAAGCCCGAGATAGACACCGTACGGGTAAAAATATTAGGACGATACCAAGCGCATAAGGTTTCAAACACGCCGATACCTTGATTGACGAAAACTTGCTTTGCCATCAACTCGCGCTCAGCTTCGGGCTTTTCTGGAAAAGCCAATCTTAAATTAATTAAGGTATCACGTCTGCGCGAGCCGGCTAGTTTATAGATTGAAATACCCAGTTTACGACCCAACCAAAACTGCCAACGCAGCGGTAAATATATCATCGGCAAGAAAATCGCTAATAACAGCCAGATACCCCAATACTTTGGTAATAAAAACTGCCACTGAAAGGGTTTCTTTTCTGCTTGCGCCGTTTGCTTATGCGTTTGCGTAATTGTAGGCATGCCAGCAGGAATGGCGGGCGACTTAACCATTTCACTCTGTTTATTATGCTTACCTGTAGGCGGCGGCATATCCGTTTTTGATGGGTTACTAGGATCGTATTGTTCGGGGGCTTTCATAATGAGCACAGTGTAATAAAAGTTATTATTATGATGGGGGAGCACGGTTAAGTTTGCAAGCAGGTTTTAATAAACTAACGACAACGAGAGCTAAGGACTTTAAACTATTAGGCATTTAAACAATATAGTCAAAATATCCTAAAAACACTACGGTACTGCTGATATCAATTTTTTGTAGCCTCTGTCTGCGCAGGCACAGCAAGCAAGAAAAATGGATATCAGCAGTGCGTGATGTATCGATATTACTTTTCACTCACTATAGAGTTAAAACAGCAGCGCTAAAAAATAGCCATAAAAAAACCTTATAAACTGAGACCAGCTTATAAGGTTTTGCAAATCTACTCTTTTGCTTAATACTGCTGCAGCGACTCTGAGAAAAAGAAGGCAGTCGTAAAAAGAGAAGAGATAGCTTTGATTAACGTTTTGAGAATTGTGGACGTTTACGTGCTTTACGTAGACCCAATTTCTTACGTTCAACTTGACGTGAGTCACGAGTAACAAAGCCAGCTGCTTTTAGAGCAGGTTTATTGGCTTCGTCAAGCTCAATCAATGCACGCGTGATGCCGTGACGGATTGCGCCCGCTTGACCACTGATACCGCCACCTTTTACAGTGATGTATAGGTCATAAGCAGTAGGTGATTCAAGTAGTTCTAAAGGCTGACGAACAACCATGCGCGATGTTTCGCGGCTGAAGTACTCATCAAGTGGTTTGCCGTTAACAACGATGCTACCAGTACCTTTCGCTAAAAAGACACGAGCGGTAGAAGTTTTGCGACGACCAGTTCCGTAATTGCGTTCCATAAGTATATCCTTAGATGTCTAGTTCTTTAGGTTGCTGAGCTTCATGTGGATGTTCTGTACCCGCATATAGTTTCAGCTTTTTGATCATCGCGTAGCCAAGAGGACCTTTTGGAAGCATACCCTTAACCGCTTTATGTAGAACATCTTCAGGCTTATGTGCAATCAGCTTGGTGAAGTTGGTTTCTTTAATACCACCTGGGTAACCACTGTGACGATAGTACTTTTTGTCTTGCGCTTTTTTGCCCGTTACCGCGATTTTTTCTGCGTTGATAACAACGATAAAATCACCAGTATCTACGTGCGGCGTGTAACAAGTCTTGTGCTTGCCACGTAAGCGACTAGCGATTTCAGTAGCTAAGCGACCAAGGGTTTTGCCGTCAGCATCTACGACATACCAGTCATGGGTCACTTCAGCTGGTTTTGCACTAAGTGTTTTCATGATAAAACCTTAAAATTAGAATTCGTTGAGAGTTTAGCTGGGAACGGGGCTCTCAAAAAACAGACTGCACATTATAAGCAGTAGCGCCTACGCTTGCAAGCTGCATTGGGGTTTATTTTCGCCTTATATACATTAAACTGCAGCGTTGGCCAGTTTTTTAGCGGTTTTAAACATTTTCAAAATTTGTTAATGGCTTTTATTAACCTGACAATTATGACGCTGAAAGCTGATAAAGTCCAGCGACAACTTGCCCAACTTTGGTCTGTTTTAGGCATTCAAAACGTATTAGGCTTTGCGCTATATCTGCTAGCGGCTCAGCGCTTTCGTTGATACTTGCTACCAATTGGTCCAGTTGCAGGGTTAAATCTTTATCCGCCTCTAAATAAATCAGCGTTTCTGTATTGATTAAAGACTGTTTAATAAGTGCTGTCAAAATCGGCTGCCATAAATCTTGCGCATACGGCGGGTCGATAAAGACGATATCAAAATGCCGCTGTATCGTTTGGTTCTGCGTCAGTACCTGCTCGGCGGTGCCTTGAATAATCTGATAGTTACTGGCATCTAAGCGTAATTGCTCGGCGCTTTGGCGCAGCATAATGACTTGCGCTGAACTTACTTCAATAAAGGTTGTATGAGCCGCGCCACGTGATAAGGCTTCAAAGCCTAAAACGCCGCTACCAGCGCAGCTATCAAGTACTTTGGCGTCATGAATATCGGCAATCAACCAATTAAACAAGGTCTCGCGCAGGCGGTCAGGAGTCGGGCGCAAACCTTCGGCATCGATAAAGCTGACGATACGGCGTTTATACTGCCCGCCGATGATACGTACGTCGCCCGCTACTGCGTTTTTTGCTTTATGATTTTTCTTTTGTTCGCGACCATTTGAGAGTTTCTTCATAGTGTCTCTTATCTACAGCTTTTTATTCGGTGCATTTCGTTTTATATATTTTATTCAGATGTGGCTGCGTTCTCGGCACCTTGCGCCTCGGCTTTTTCCGCTAGCGCTTGCTCTTTATCACGTAAGGCGTCGCGCATGGCCTTTTCAAAAGCCTTTTGGCGTTTGATGGCCCTTAGTTCATCGGCGGTTGGCGGCAAAATAGGGTCGGTTTTACGCTGCAGCATCCAATAATCAAATAAGGCGCGACCAATAGGCGCTGCAACGGCACTACCGCCGCCGCCATTTTCGACCAGTACTGAAAGGGCGATTTCTGGCTCTTCTACAGGCGCGAAACCATTAAACCAAGCATGATCCCAGTGACGTTTATCGAGTGCCGCTTTATTATAGCTTTTACCTTGAGCGATAGATTTGACCTGCGCCGTTCCGGTTTTACCAGCGATGCGATAGCGCGGTGTATAAATGCCACGCGCTGTACCTGCCTTAACCGTTTGTTCCATCGCATCGTGCATACGCGTCCAATCTGACGGTTTACCATTGTAGTCAATTTTGCCATCAGGCTTGCTAATCACGTTAACGGCCGCCGCGCCATCGCTGCTTTTTAATAAATGCGGGGTGATGTGATAACCCTTGTTGGCGGTCATGGCGGTGGCATTGGCAATCTGTAATGGCGTGGCTAAAAAATACCCTTGGCCGATACTGACAGAGATGGTTTCACCTGGTAACCAACCTTTATCATAGGTGTCTTTTTTCCATTTTGGTGACGGCATAACGCCTGATTTTTCATTGGGTAAGTCAATACCGGTCTGCTCACCAAAACCAAAGCGCACCATCCAGTCATGAAGGCGCTGAATCCCCATCTCATACGCCAACTTATAATAATAGGTATCTACCGACATCATGATGGATTTCTTTAAATCTACCGTGCCGTGACCACCGCGTTTCCAGTCGCGAAAACGATGCGAATCGCCGGGTAGACTGAAATAACCCGGGTCATAAATGGTCGTTTCCCAATCTCGTAGGCCGTAATGAATACCGCCCAAACCCTCAAAAGGTTTAATGGTTGAGCCGGGCGGATACGTCCCTTGTAGCGCGCGGTTATAAAGGGGTTGATCGACATCATCACGCAGAGCGCCGTAGTCCTTAAAAGAGATACCCGAAATAAAAGGATTGGGATCGTAGCTTGGGTTACTAACAAAAGCCAAAACATCGCCGTTTTTTGGGTCGATAGCGACGATCGCGCCGCGGCGACCATCAAGCTGCTGCTGCGCAATGGTTTGCAAGCCATAATCTAGACTAAGCGTGATGTCATTGCCCGCAATGGGCGCTTTGGTATCAAGTTGACGTAGAATATTGCCATGAGCATCGGTCTCTACTGACTGATAACCGGGCTGTCCGAGCAAGATATCTTCATAAAAATCTTCAATACCAATTTTACCAATAAGATCAGTACCTGCGTAGCGATCCTTATTAATTTGCTTGGATTCTTTATCGTTAATACGTCCGACATAGCCAATCACATGGGCAAATAGCTCATCGTAAGGGTACGAACGCGTGAGTTTGCTTTGAATACTGATGCCACGAAAAAAAGGCTGACGTTCACTAAACTGCGCCAATTGCGCTTCGGTCAAATCAATTTTGATGGTCACCGGGTCATTTTTGGTTTTGCTAACGCGGGCCAAAATATCGGTAATGTCTTTTTCGGTAAGATCAAAAATGGGCGCGAGCAGATTTAGCGTGCGCTCTGGGTCTTCGACTTCGTCAGGGCTGAGCATAGCGGTAAATACTGGCTGATTATCAGCGAGAATAATGCCGTTACGGTCGTAAATATAACCGCGACTGGGCGGCGCAGAGATGAGCTTGATGCGATTGTTATCGGCTTGGGTGGTGTACTTATCATGGGCATACACTTGCAGATAACCGTACCGCGCGATCAAACCCAACAAGCCCACAAACATGAATAGCCCGAGGATAATAATACGGCTGGTAAAAATACGATTGACCTGTTCGGTATCGGACGCGAGCGGTTTGTTCATATAAAGTCAGTACCCAGACGATCAGTAAAACGGTCGTTGATAAAGTGATGGTTGATTAAGCACAGATAAATAAAGCCAAGAAAGATACAGTCATTTTTTTTGTTTATTTAAAGCGGGGTGAGCATAAAGGATAAGACAAAGTATTTCAATAACATAGCGCGATGATTTATCAATAAAAGGTCAAATAATTTACTTGCCGTCTTCAGCTAGCCAGTAGCATTAAGCAATCGCAAATTATAACAGAACAAACACTTGCGCGCAGTAGGCAGCGTCTGTTTTGTGAGGATTGTCATTGCCATGATCGACAGTGTTCTTTAGCTATTTTTAACATCATTAAATGATAGTAAAGGTTTAGGCTGGTGAGTAGGGCGCAAAACGTGTCATCGCTAGTCACAACTTACCAAGGCTTGATATGTGCTAATAAATAGCAAGTATGCTAAAATCAGGCGATTTATTTTTAGCCACTTATCGCATTTATAGCGTTATTTAATTTAGTGGTTATTGAGGATAGAGCGTTTTTATTGAGCGTTCTTAATCGATTAAGGATATTTGCTTAACAACGACCATCATCACCTCAAGGATAATTAGAGTCATGGATGCAAATTCATTGTGGCAGACGATAGCGGAACACCCCGAGTTTTTTGCTATGTTGACCATTCCACCAGTGACTGCATTTGTCACTTGGATACACGTGTGGATGGCACTCAAGATGCTATTTTATCCGATTAAATTTTGGGGTATTCGGATTCCAAACTTTCCATTCTTTGGTTTGCCGGGATTGGGTTGGCAAGGAATTGTGCCACGTAAGGCAGGCAAGATATCGGGCGTGATTGTTGATCAGACGCTCTCAAAGCTGGGTTCGCTCGATGAGTTCTTTCAGGCGATGGAGCCAGAACAGATGGCGGTATTTATCACCGATACGGTCGATGAAAACCTTGAGAGTTTGATTGATGAGATTATGCTTGACCATTCGCCAGCGCTGTGGGGCAATCTGCCTTATGCGTTAAAGCGCCGCGTCTATGCCCAAGCGCATCAAGAGTTGCCAAATATCATGCAATCCTTGGTGACCGATTTGACCTATCACGTCGAAGATTTGGTCGATATGCGCAAAATGATTGTCAATAAAATGGAAAGCGACCGGCGTTTGATGGTCAATATGTTTTTAAAAGTTGGGCAAAAAGAGATTGATTTTATCTGGCATATCAGTGCTTTGATTGGCCTTGTATTCGGTATTATCCAAATGTTTATATTTTTGGTGGTACCGCAGCATTGGACGGTACCGTTTTTTGCCGCTATTTGGGGATTTTTGACCAACTGGATTGCGATTTGGATGGTGTTTAACCCAGTTGAGCCACGTTTTATTCCGTATGTGAAGTTTTTTGCGCTACAAAGCCGTTTCCCATTTATTAAGCCGCAACTGCCGCACATTGCTCAGTACCGCTTTCAAGGCGGCTTTATGAAGCGCCAAGAAGAAGTTTCTGAAGTTTTTGCTGAGATTGTGGTCAAAGATTTGGTCACTTTAGAAAACATCATGAATGAGATGATGTATGGTGACCGCGCCGCCGAAACGCGTGAGTTGATGAAATCGCATTTGTATAAAGTGTTAGAATCGCCGGTCATTAGTACCACATTGCGGGTTGGGCTGGGTCGCCGCGAGTTTGGGCAATTGAAAAATACCATTATCGACAAATCCATCGTCGCGACTATGGTGCCACTGCGAGACCCTGAACTTAATGAAAGCCGTGCCAGTAAAATATTTGGGCTGTTTCGCGATCGTATTCGCGCGCTATCCCCTGATGAGTTTCAAAACCTATTGCGTCCCGCTTTTCGCGAAGATGAGATGACGCTAATTATCCTTGGTGGTTTGACAGGTTTCTTGGCAGGTTGGTTGCATTTGGTCTTGGTGTTTTTCCCTGCCATGCAGTGAGAAAGGGTTTTTATGTTCTTTACACACATTACCTACAGAGTGGATACAGAAACGTGACAAGTTGACGCTAATGTACCATGCTGTAAGTCTTCTAAGCTGCAATAGCTGATAGATACAGATGCAGAAAAAAGCATGACAATGGCGGCGTAATGTCTAAAAGTAACGACTATTGACTATTCTCAGACGCATTAAAAATACTGCTTTCTAAAATAAACAATGACCGTATTAAGGTAAACAAGGTTAGACCGTATGTTAATCACAGAATTGGGTTATTTTGCCTTGCTGGCCGCCTTTGTGTTGGCGATTTTGCAGGTAGTATTACCAACCATTGGTGTCATGAACGACCACGTTGCCTGGCAGCGCCTTGCACCGAGTTTAGCGTGGGCGCAGTTTGCGGCCATGATTATCTCGTTTGGGTCATTGATGGCAGGCTTTTATTTTAATGATTTTAGCTTGGTTTATGTCACCCAGCACTCTAATACCTTGTTGCCTTGGTATTATAAATTGTCGGCGACGTGGGGCGGGCATGAAGGTTCGCTGCTACTATGGATGACCATTATGGCCACTTGGTGTGCCTTGGTCTCTTACTTTAGCCGTGGCTTGCCATTGACCATGCGCGCCCGCGTACTGGTGATATTGGCTGGCGTGCAGGTGATGATGCTGGCGATGTTAATCTTTACCTCATCACCGTTTGATCGCACTTTACCAAATTTACCCGTCGATGGCGCCGATTTAAACCCTCTGCTACAGGATTTTGGTTTGGTTGTCCACCCACCAATGCTGTATATGGGCTATGTGGGTATGGCCGTGCCATTTGCGTTTTGTATGGCGGCATTATGGGAAGGACGTTTGGACGCTGTCTGGACCCGCTGGTCGCGTCCATGGGCACTGGCGGCGTGGGGCTTTTTGACTGTTGGTATCGCCCTTGGTTCTTGGTGGGCTTATTATGAGCTTGGCTGGGGCGGTTGGTGGTTTTGGGATCCAGTAGAGAACGCCTCACTGATGCCTTGGCTTGCTGGTTTAGCTTTGCTGCATTCCTTGGCCGTAACCGAAAAGCGCGGAGTCTTTAAAGCGTGGACCATTATGCTGGCCATTTTTGCTTTTGCCTTGAGTCTTTTGGGCACCTTCCTTGTGCGCTCAGGCGTTATTACCTCGGTGCATTCATTTGCAGCCGACCCAACGCGTGGTCTGGTTATTTTGGTCATTCTGGGTATTATCGTCGGTGGCGGACTGTTGATGTTTGCTGTGCGCGGTTGGCGTCTGACGGTTGAAAGTCAGTATCAGCTGATATCGCGTGAATCATTTTTAGTTATTAATAACGTGATTATTTTAATCTCAACCTTAGTCGTTCTGCTTGGTACGCTATATCCTATTATCGCTGACTCCTTTAATTTGGGTCAGGTCTCTGTTGGTCCTCCGTACTTTAATGCGCTCTTTGTACCTTTAGCATGGCTACTGTTAGTAGCAATGGGCATGGGTTCTAACATTCGCTGGAAAAAAGACAGCCGTCCGCTCTTAGGCGCCGGTATGGTCATTGCGTTCAGCAGTTTATTATTAGCAGCGATTATTGCCTACTTTGTTAGCCCGTCTGATATGTTAAATATTGGCGTGACGCTGGCGGTTAGCTTTTGGGTCTTACTTTGGATGGCAGTCGATTTTAAAGACAAAACCAAAAACGCCCCAAGTTTCTTTAAAGGACTACGTCATCTACGTTTGAGCTACTGGGGGCAGCAAACTGCTCATATTGGCGTAATCGTCGCCGTCATCGGGGTGGCGTTTACCAGCACCTTGAGTGTCGAGCGCGATGTGGCATTGGGCGAAAATGAAACTGTGCACGTACAAGGCTACGACTTTGAGGTCAAAGATTTCCATGAAGTCAGGGGCAGTAACTTTGATGGTATGCAAGCACAGGTTGAGGTGACCAAAGAGGGCCGCGCGGTGACAACTTTGTATCCGGAGAAACGTACTTATATTATCAGTGGTATGCCAATGACCGAGGCGGCAATTGATGCCAGTCTCATGCGTGATGTCTATGTAGCGCTGGGCGAGCCTATCGCAGAAGACAGTAATAAGTGGGCGGTACGTATTTATGTCAAGCCGCTGGTGCGCTGGATATGGCTTGGAGCGATTATCATGGCCTTAGGCGGTCTGCTAAGTATGCTCGATAGCCGTTATCGTTTTAAAAAGGCTAAGGCATCAACGCAAACGGCAGCCAACAAAGCAGGATTTATTACCGAAGCTCACGTAGGGGAGAAGTAACATGAGTCAGTCAAATAATTCTTCCCAAAAAGCGCCTGCAGATAAAAAGACTAAAACTATGAAAAAAAGCCAAATAAAGATATGGTTTTTGATTCCGCTGATTGTGTTTGTTGGTTTTATTATTATGCTGTACCTGCGTTTGGGTCAGCCGACGGATATCGTCACCAATACTGCGCTTGAGCGGCCGGTACCGTCATTTGAGTTGCCATTATTGTCCGATACTAGCCGTATGATGACCAATGACAATTTGCCCGAACAACCATTTTTGATGAATATTTGGGGCTCATGGTGTCCAACTTGTATCATTGAGCATCCTTTTTTAATGCAATTAGAGGAGCGCGGGGTCAATTTGGTTGGTGTTAATTACAAAGATGACATCGGTGATGCGCTAGGATATTTAAATCGTGGCGGCGACCCATTCTCCATGTCTATTCAGGATTTATCTGGGCAGTTTGCTTTAGATTTAGGCTTAACTGGCGCGCCTGAAACCTTTGTGGTTGATGGGCAAGGTATTATTCGTCAGCATATTGTTGGTGAGATTAATGAAAGCAACTGGCAAAGCCGCATCATGCCCTGTCTGATGGTGCTCAATGAAGCGGATAAGAAAAATGTCAGTCCCGATCCTAGTCAGGTTCAGGAGGTGTGTAAATGAACGCCATATCTTTAAAGGCACATTCATCAAAAAACATGTCATCAAAAAGCCTGTCAGCACAAAGCATAAAACCAGCAAATTTTATAATAAAGTTAGCCAGCTTAATGCTTGCGTGCTTGCTGAGTTTTATCCTCAGTTTTAGTGCGCATGCCGCAATCGATGTTTATGACTTTGATTCGCCGCAACAAGAAGCACAGTATCGCGGACTTATCGAGGAGCTGCGTTGCCCAAAATGCCAGAACCAAAATTTAGCAGGTTCTGATGCGCCCATTGCGCAAGATTTAAAGCAAAAAACGTACGACATGATTAAAGAGGGTCGTAGTGATGCGGAAATACGCGCATATATGCAAGAGCGTTATGGCGACTTTATTACTTACAAGCCGCCTGTGCGCCCATCGACCTGGATACTGTGGTTTTTTCCGCCATTATTATTGATTGTGCTAATCATTGGCTGGTTTTGGCAAAGTAAACGTAGTCAGCGCGTGGCGCGCGGTGAAAGTGCGGTTAATGTAGACAGCGCCGCAGCGTTATCGGCGGCAGAAAAAGCGGAGCTTGATCGTTTATTGTCTCGTAGCAATAGCAATAGCAATAGCAATAGCAATGCTAAAAGCGAAGCTGTTATCACCAGTACAGAGGACAAAAAATGACCCTATTTTCTACTTTTGGCTTATTTATTGCCCTAAGCTTGTTTATTGCGCTGCTACTGGCTGTTATCGCTATCATGCCATGGCTACGCGCCTCACGCTTGCGCGACAAGCCTGTTGACAACCAACTGCTAGACATCAACGTTGCCGTATTCCGTGAGCGTCTAACAGAGCTGCAAACCGATAAAGACAGCGGCACCATTGATGACGTCCATTACCGCAATCAAAAGCTCGAGCTTGAGCGCCAATTACTGGACGCGCAGCGCACAGTCACACCCATGGTAGCGCCAAGTTTCAAAAGTCGTTTGATTATCATGATATGGGTGCCGGTATTGGCAGGATTGGCCTATTTCTTAATCAGTGACCGTACGTCAGTATTTGACTTATGGGCAGCTGAAGATAAAGTCGGACAAGTGGCAGATGACTTATTGACTGGTAAAATCGATCAGCCGCCTGCTTGGGCGATTGAAGATGGTACGCAGCTAATTAGTGCTATGCAGACCAACGTCTATCGTCATGCTGATGATCCTGATCGCTGGATGCGTCTGTCTGAGCTGTTTTTATCATTAGAAGCAACCGACTCAGCGCTTGAAGCTTTATCGCGTGCTTATCGTTTGTCGCCAGGCAATGAAGAGATTGCCACCACTTATGCGCAAATCAGCTTTTTTGCCAATAAAGGCCAGCTCGATGCCAATAGCCGCCGCGTCTTACAAGACGTACTAGCAAAAAATCCAAAGCACGAAGGCGCTCAAATGCTGATGGCAATGGGCGAGGCGCGTGGCAATAACTTTGAGCAGGCACAAGGCTGGATTAAGCGTTTGCGCGCCAGTATTGCCGCCAAACCGGGCGACCATAGCCAGGCGCTGGCAAGCCTTGATGAATTGAGCGCCAACGTCAGCGCGCAGCAGCAGCAGGCATCTGAGGGCGTTGAGGTTACGGTCTCTATTAATGCAAGTTTGCTACCGTTAGTAAAAGCAGACGATGTGTTGTTTGTCGCTATTCGTGATGTCAAAGGTGGGCCACCGTTCGCTGCCAAACGTTTACCGATTAGCGTCATTAAGCAGGGTGAGGCGACTATTAGCCTAAGTGATTTAGACGCCATGATGCCTGAACGTACGCTTGCGTCTGCTCGAGGCGATAAAGTCCAGCTTGCTGTCATTGCGCGTATTAGCCATAGCGGCACCGCCGATGCTGAATCCGGTGATTTAACCGGTAATCCTGTTGTCATTAGCGCCGACCAAAATCAGGTCAATGTGGCGATTAATCAACAAGTTCCTTGATAGATATATTGTAAAAATTGAATACTTAGTAAATGTGCGCCGTCATACTTTTGGCGGCGCATAACCCGCACAATCTTATCTCATGAACAGATAAGTCATCGTAACTTGCCGCATCAAGACTAAAAATACTTGAGCTTTTGAAAGCCACAAGGTAAGGTAAGCTCTGCAACCCACCAATCCCTAAGTTTTATTAGTCCCAAAATCCTATCTATTAAGGAGAGTCGTATAATGATGCGTATTATTTTGCTAGGTCCACCAGGCGCCGGTAAAGGTACCCAAGCCCAGTTCATCTCTAAAGAGTATGATATCCCGCAAATCTCAACAGGTGATATGCTACGTGCCGCCATCAAAGAAGGTACGGAACTTGGCAAACAAGCAAAAGATGTGATGAACGCTGGTGGTTTGGTTTCTGATGATCTTATCATTAACCTCGTGCAAGAACGCATCGCCAAGCCTGATTGTGTCAACGGCTGTATTTTAGATGGTTTTCCGCGTACCATTCCACAAGCCCAAGCGCTTGCTGATGCCAACGTAGCGATTGACCATGTGATTGAAATCAGCGTGCCTGATGATGAAATCGTTAAGCGCCTATCAGGCCGTCGTCAGCATGCTGGTTCTGGTCGTGTTTATCATATCGACCACAATCCACCTAAGGTCGAAGGTATCGATGATGTGACGGGTGAGCCGTTGATTCAGCGCGAGGACGATAAAGAAGCGACCATTCGCGATCGTTTAGCGACCTATCAACAGCAGACCTCTGCCTTGGTTGGTTACTATCAAGAAAAAGCAGCTGAGGGCGGCGATGCTCCTAAATATGACAAATTTGATGGCACCCAAGGCATTGATGACGTTAAGCAGCAAATATTATCGGCACTAAAAGGCTAAAGCTTTTTAAACGTCGCCGATAGACGTGTTGATTAACCGTTATATTCAAAACCCTGCCGCTTGTAATCATGAGCAGCAGGGTTTTTTAGTGCGTAAAAGCAAATACCAAAAAACGTCCATAAAAAAGCCGCTTACTTAAATTCAGTAAACGGCTTTTAGCTACTATTGGTTAAATGCAGCTTAGCTAATGCATTAGCAGATTAAAACTTACGCGTTACCTTGGGCATCAACTTGCGCTTGCTGCTGGCTTTGCGCGTATGCTTGGTCAAAGTTGACTGGTGCAAGCAATAGCTGCGGGAAGCTACCACGCGTTACGATGTCGCTAATCACTTCGCGCGCATACGGGAACAATACGTTCGGGCAATAAGCACCCAAAATTTGACCGATTTGGTCTTCTGGAATGTCTTTTAATAAGAAAATGCCCGCTTGATGCACTTCGGCGATAAATGCCGCTTCTTCAGCGTTTTTGGCGTTGACGCTGACCGTCAATACCACTTGATAATGATCGTCATCAAGCTTTTCAGCGTTGCTTGATAGATTGATATCAAGCTCAGGGTTCCACTCTTTAGTAAATACAGCGGCGCCTGGGACTTCAAGTGACATGTCTTTTACATAAATGCGTTCTAGTGCCAATTGTGGTTGTGCTTGTTCTTCAGCCATGGTCATTCCTCTAAAAGTTAATCAAATAATGGGGCAGATGTCATTGTAACAACATATCATTGTAATATAAATGCAGACTAAGGTTTGAGATTTATCTCAAAGTCTTTTACGCAGTTTTTTTAAATGTTTTTTATCACAACGCTTTATTCTTATCGCTGTCTATTTTTACACAATAAAAATAGACAGAAAAAGACAATAGCAAATTAACCGGCTAATAGCTCGTCAAGTTTGCCTTGTTGGTTCATTTGGTTGAGCTCGTCAAAACCACCGACAAAGGTGTCACCAATAAAAATTTGCGGCACAGTGCGATAGTTGTTGGTCTTTTGCATCAAAGCTTGGCGCTCTTCGCGGCTGATGTCATGCATGCCGATTTCTTCGTAATCAACGCCTTTAGATTGCAATAATTGCTTAGCGTTTGAGCAGTATGGGCACATTGGAGTGGTATAAATTTGTACAGAAACAGTCATGGTCATTCCTTATTTATAAATTTATGGGGGAGCAATTTTGTTATAAGTAATAGGATAAATAGTAAGATAAAAAAATTATAGGGTAGTCATTAATATAATCCGTTATCAATACGTAAATAACCCCTATATTTGCTGCTGCTCCGTATAAAGTGGGGATGGCTATGGCAAATTCAAGCAGTGTTGGTTAAAAAGCGCTGACGGTAGCATCATTAGCGCATAAAAAAAGACACCTCTTGATAAAGTGTCTTTTTGATTAGCGCTGCAAGCCTCTGAAGCGATATAGCTATTAATCTTATGAAATTTGCAGCTTTATCGGTTGTCTTACTTATGCAAACTTGGCTTGGCTTTACCTTTGTTTTTAGACTTAGTATCTTTTAACCCAACCAATGGCATACCAGCGCCTTGCCAGCCGCCGATTCCGCCCTCTAGGCGATAGACATTGTCTTTGCCAATCATTTGTACCGCAGCACCTGCTTGGATACCCATATCACAGACGATGATGACTGGCTGCTCAATCGCACGAATTTCCTCAATGCGGTCTTTGAGTTCAGTAAAAGGTATGTTGCGGCTGCCTTGGATATAACCAGTTTCAAATTTCTTTTTGGCGCGAATATCGATCAGCTGCGCATTTTGCGAGTTGACCATCATACCCAAGGTGTTGGGCGATATTTTTCTGCCACTACGTTTGTTTTCAATAGCAAAAAACAGCACGGCAAGCACGGCTAATATACCAAATAAAAACGGGTGGTTGCCCACAAATTCCAGCGCACGATCCAAACCATACCTCCAAAAATATAAGTGTTCGGTCAAACTGAGATAACAGCCCAACGATGGTGAACAAGGCGCTATTATACCGATAAGGTCATCTATAGTAAACGGGCGATGGCTTCGTCGTTACTTTATCTCGTCGTTCCTTTATCAGTAACCTTTAGACATATTTGCTAATAAGGCTTAGTATCCGCCTCTTCTGTTAACGTCACAAGGTTTTCAACCCGGCGCTGCAATACTTCGCCGTCCGCAACCGCTTGCCATAAGGCGCAGCCTTTACTGTTATGGGTATGGCGACAATCGCGGAACTGGCAATCACCTGCCAGTGGCGCAAGCTCGATAAAGCCTGAGATAACATCATCAGGAGTCAGATGCCAAATACCGTACTCACGAATACCAGGGGTGTCGACAATACCGCCTTGGTCTAAGTCACTTGGGTTAAATGGCAATAAGCGACTGGTGGTGGTGGTATGTTGACCGAGCTTTGAGTTTTCGGAGATGACATTTACCACTTGTCCTGACTCTGGCAGCAAGGCATTGATTAAGCTGCTTTTACCGACGCCTGATTGACCAGCAAAAATGACCAGTTTCTTATCGATGTAGCGCTTTAGCTCATCAAGCCCTATTTGCTCATCGCTATTAGCGATGTTTTCAGGGCACGCAACCGAGGTCAGCACGCTTTCGTAACCAAGCGCCGCGTATTGTGCCAATAATTCACTGGTATCGACGCCGTTTTCTTGGGCCAGTAGATCAGCTTTATTAAGTACCAATAATGGCTTTACGCCCGCATGATGACAAACGACCAAATAGCGATCAATCAATGTCGGCGCAGCGGCAGGCAAGGGCGCAAATACAATGGCCAAAATATCAACATTAGCAGCGACGGGTTTGAGCTTATGATAACGGTCAGGACGCGAAACGAGCGAGGTGCGAGGCTTGACTGATTCGATACGTCCAAAGCCGGTATTAGGATCGGCGCTCCAGCGTACTTGGTCGCCCGCTGCTAGCATAGGTAGATTGGTACGCACATGACAGCGCCAAATATCGCCTAACGTTAATTCCTGCCAAAATGGCTCAGGGTCATCGGGCGCAATCTCCGGCTGCACAGGAATTACTGCCGGCAAGCTGGTCACTTGTACTTCTAGCTGCTTACCATAATGCGCCATGACCACGCCATCCATCAAACTGTCATCGATGCTGTCTTGGCTATCGAGCTGTTGTTTGTCGATGCGACGAATCTGTTGTTTAGTCAGTTTGCGTTGCCGGATTAATGCCATGGGTTGTGACCTATTAGAAAAATATTGCTAAGTGTAGCGTGAAAATTTGCTAACATACAGCCTAAAGCGCCGCTAGCAGATAGTGGTTTTGTAATGTTTTCGTTTTATTAGGCATTATAGCCAACCAAGTGCAAAGCATATGATTTTAGCCTGACTATTTAGAGTCAGTTTAATTGATTAACAAGGCTCACAAGCTGTGCCAAAGTTTATTGACCATAGGATATTTTATGAGTACCGACGACCATCCCAATAAAATTAAAATCAAAAACCAAGGTAAAAAAGGGTTGGTGTGGATTGACCTAGAAATGACCGGACTTGATACCTTAAATGATGAGATTATCGAGATTGCGACCGTGGTGACCGATGAGGATTTAAACGTCCTTGCCGAAGGGCCAGTGTTTGCCATTAAAGTATCCGATCAAATATTAAATAAAATGGATGACTGGAATACCAAGCAGCATGGGCAGTCAGGCTTGGTGGACCGTGTGCGCCGTAGTACGGTGACCTTGGCGGAAGCAGAAGCGGAAACCATTAAGTTTTTGAATAAATGGGTCGATAGTGGCAAGTCGCCGATGTGTGGTAACTCAATCTGCCAAGATCGCCGCTTTTTAGCACGGCAAATGCCCGAGCTTGAGCGCTTCTTCCATTATCGCAACCTTGATGTGTCGTCGATTAAAGAGCTGTGTTTCCGCTGGCGTCCAGATATTTTAAGGAACTTTGAAAAAGGCGGCAGCCATTTAGCCTTAGATGATATTCGCGATTCTATTCGTGAACTAAAACATTATCGTCAGCATTTCTTTAAGTTGATGCCTTAACGTCATGTTCAAAGATTGATGTCTTAGAAATCAATCTTTAGAAATAACCATTTAAGAACAAATAAAAAGTCCGTCAAAGAAGCGAATGCCAAGATATGGCTCGTTTCTTGGCGGACTTTTTGTTTCAGTGATATTTTTAATTAACTCTTATTGGGGTAATCCTTTAATAGTATATTAGCGACCCTCATCAGGCCGCTTGATGCTATCAGAGCTGGCTTCATAAACCGCATCTAATTCTGCTTCCGTTAAATATTTTTCTACCGTCGGGTATAACTCGCGCTCTTCAAAGCGAATATGGTCGTATAATAGGGTGCCAAGCTCATGAACTTGTGCCACGCTGACCCCTTTATTGCCAGATTTTTGTGATTGTTCGACCGTATTTATCAGTTGATGTAATTGCTTATGCTGTCCATCAAGGGTATCGAGTACTAAGGCCACATCGGATTCAGTCACGCGGTACGGCTCTAAGGCATTAGCGATTAAATTGTCTTCAATTTGGAAGTGGTAAGCCATATCATTAATATAAGAAGTGAGATTGTCCCAATGTTTGGCAATCTCTTCGGGTTCATCCAAGCTTTCTTTGGCATGGCGTGACAGATTAAGCCCAAGATGGTGTTGGCGTGACAATGGCTGCAATTGATTGGCGCGTTTCATAATTAAATACCTTAATGCTTCGAGAAATCATGATTGATTAATTATTTGGAGTTATATTTTATGTTCAATTATCTTTTAATTTTACATTTACTGGGAGCAGCAATTTGGACAGGTGGTCATTTAATACTAGCATTAGTGGTGCTGCCAAAAGTGCTATCTTCACGTAATTTAGACGCATTGTTACAATTTGAAGGTCAGTTTGAAAAAATTGGTATGCCGGCATTAGCCATTCAAATCATTACTGGATTATGGATGGCGTATAAAATATTACCTAACATAGAGATGTGGTTTGCCTTTGATAATGACATCAGTGTCTTGATTGGTATGAAGCTGAGCTTATTATTACTGACGGCACTAGTCGCGATGCATGCGCGCTTTTGGGTTATACCACGCTTATCCGCTAATAATTTGAATGGGTTTGCCATCAATATTATTTTGGTGACGTTATTTTCAGTGGCGTTCGTCGTGGTTGGTACGCTGTTCCGTACGGGGTTTTAATGAGAAAGTTTTTAGATAAAATGATATAGACTAAGTAGCAATTAATAGCTAATACAAATCAACAAACACAAAAAAACCTCAAGTAAATGAATACTTGAGGTTGAAACTTTGTACTTAATAATGTAATTAAAAACCAAGTTTTAAATATGGCGCAGCGGACGGGACTCGAACCCGCGACCCCCGGCGTGACAGGCCGGTATTCTAACCAACTGAACTACCGCTGCTTAGGTCGTCTTTAGCATGTCGTCTTCTAAAAGACCCACTCGCTAAATGAGTGGTGGGTGATGACGGATTCGAACCGCCGACATTCTGCGTGTAAGGCAGACGCTCTACCAACTGAGCTAATCACCCTGAGAAGCGTTAAAAAATTGCACTGCAATTTTAGCTTCGCAAGGGAAATCCTTTAAATAGGATTTCCTGAAAGCTTTAACATTCAAAGCTGTCACCCTTTAAATAACTTTCAACAGAAGAGAACTAACTAAAGCCTCGCTCTGTGGGTGTGTATTATATACATTTACACATGGCTGTCAAATATTATTTTAAGTATTTTTAAAATTATGGCTAATAAACTTACTTACCGCTCAAACTAAGCCGTAAGTAGGGTGATGATAGACTATATAGCCGCTGTATTGCTGGCTATTGCGTGCTTGCTAAAAGTCACTATACTGATAAAGCTTTTTGCATCTAACGAACAAGACGTCGACTTATAGGGCGTCTACTTAATAAAACAGCGGGCTAATAACTAATAACCAATAACTAATAAATAGATGAATGATTTGAGTAATATAGGGTCATCGAGGTGAGCATAGATAATTTTAATATAAAAGCTCTGTCTATTGAAGAATACTTTACTACCTGGTCGGTGGGAGACTTTGCTGGATTGGGTCTGATATTGCACGTGATTCTTATGATAGTCATGACCCTACGTATTGTCTCGGTGCAGCGCAATATTGGGGTATCGATTGCTTGGGTGGCTGTGCTTTATACGTTACCCGTGGTTGGTTTTATCGCTTATATCTTATTGGGTGAGCCAATGATTGGGCGGCGTTATCGTGCGCGTATGAATCAGGCGCGGCTACTGATGAATGATATGGCCAAGCGTGAGCAAATGGTGTTTGATGAAGGACAAGAGCTGCTACCCGATAATTATCGCGGTGTCAGTAAAATCGGTACACGCTGGACAGGGTTTGGAGTGTTTCCTGATCATCAAATGCAATTATTGACCACGCCGAATGCTATCTTTGGGCGCTTGATTGAAGATATTAATGCCGCTCAGCGCATTATCCTGATGGAGTTCTATATTATTTATCCAAAAGGTCAGATACTCGACGTCATGGACGCGTTGATGGCAGCGGTACAGCGCGGCGTCGAGTGCCATATTTTGGCGGATAGTGTGGGCAGTTTTAGCTTTTTTAATAGTAAACAGCATCGCATGCTAGAAGAAGCCGGGGTTTTTGTACACCAGTCGCTACCAGTTGGTTTGTTTAAAACCCTATTTAAACGCTCAGATTTGCGTAATCATCGCAAAATGATCGTCATTGACGAACATGTCGGTTATATCGGTAGCTTTAACTTGGTAGATCCAAAGTTTTTTAAACAAAATAAAAATGTCGGTCAATGGATTGATGTGGCGATACGCAGCGTCAGTCAAGAGCCGATAAATATTGCTACAGCAATGGCAAAAGTAGTGGTCACCGATATTGGCGCGGAAAATAAAGACAATCTCGATGCGCTCAATCACCGCGTGAATAATTATACGCGTAAACTTTATGTCATGAGTCCGACTATTAATGATATCAATAGCCGCGTTAAAGTGATAGACGAGATTAGCGATACAGATGAGCTACCCGAGATTGGGTCGACATCGATTGTGATACCGCGTATGCCAATCGTTGAGAATGTGCTGGCGCAGCTGATACCTTCGGCGCCGCAAGTGACGGCGCACGTGATTTATAATACCTTGGTAACGGTGATACATCGCGCCAATAAACGTATTCGCATTACTACGCCGTATTTTGTCCCCGATGAAGCGTTATCGGGCGCGCTGACTACCGCGGCCAAACGCGGGGTCGAGGTGACGATTATTGTGCCCGAAAAGGTAGATTCATTTTTGGTGCAGCATGCCTCGCAAGCGTACTATCAAGAGCTACTCGAAGCCGGGGTAACCATTGCTTTATTTAAAGGTGGACTGCTGCATGCTAAAACCGTGGTTATTGACGATGATTACTGCCTGTTTGGTACAGTGAATATTGATATGCGCAGTTTTTATTTAAATATGGAGGTCAGCTTAGCGATTTATACGCCAGAAATGGTCGCGCAGGTTGCTGATTGTCAAGAAGTTTACTTGCAAAGCTGCCGGTTTTTAAGCTTAGAAGAATGGCAAGAGCGCCACGGGGCAGAGCGCTTATTCGATAATGTGGTGCGCTTATTTAGTCCTTTATTGTAGCGCTTTTGATTTTAGGTTAAGGTAAACTACTTATTTTTATTACCAGCTCATTTTTATTATTATTTGAAATGTTGGTTTTCAAAACGCTCAATTTTTAAAGGATAGGCTCGCCTTATGTCTGCATCGCCCTTGACGCCCCTTGATTATATCGCAGCAGGCTATTGGCAAGATTTCTTAGCTGGCCGTTTTGTCGCTGGCGGCATGGCTTATGAAGCGGAATTGCATCGATGCACACTCGATGAATCGCTGGCAAGTTTACAGCGCGTAGATACTTTGCTGTCGCAGATACGCCGCGACATGGTTAAGTCGGGCAGCTGGGATGAAGCGGCGCTGTTAGCAGATGAGCGCTATCGTAATTTTATGGTATTTTTGGCGTTTTATGCCGGGCGCGTATTGGCACAGCAATGGCAAAATACGCCGCATTGGTTCGGTGAGTTTGAGCTACGTAAGCGCTATCCTACCTTGCCGCTACTGACCGATGACTTTTATCAGCATATGGCCGTGGTTTATCGCGATGATAGTGAGGTTAATAATCAGTTTAATACGACTGAGTCGCTATTTTTTGCTTTAGAGCCGATAGGAATGCGGCTGTTTGGTCATATTGATAGACCGTTTCAAGCAGTGCAAGGCGGTCAGGTGACAAGTGGACTATACCAAGCAGTAACTGCAAGAGTGCCAAACGTCATTAATAATAGTTATACATTACCCTTAGATGACGCGCAATCTTTCGATAAAAAATTGACTGAAGTAGGTGTGAAGCAGCATAGCAGACAAGATATTCAGACAGATACTATGGATAATAGTCATACTCATCATGAGCTGCAATCAATACCTGAAATCACTCAAACAGAGGCGCTACCAGCAAAGCCTATTTTATCGACGGCTTCATTAGAAAGCCCCCCTGTACAAACTATAACGGCAGAAACTACGTCAGTAGTATCTTCACAAGCAGCGTTAAAAGAAGTTGCAGTAAAACCAATAACAAAATTCGCGCCAACTCCAGAGCTTTTTACTCAATTGCTGATAGAGCTTGATGAAATAGACGTCGCCCAAAGCGCTGGCAAGACAGAATACGAGCAAGCCCGTAAAGTCTTGGATCAATTTGAGCAGTATATTGCTAAGCAAGAGAAACCGCGCGCGCAAGTTGCCTTTTCACAGCAGCATTTGGCAGCAAAGCAGCAAGCTCTAGCAAGATTGCAAGACGCTGCCCATGCAGGTAATAGCGCGGCGATGCTACGTTTGGCAATGTATGAGCTGCTTGGTGAAGGAATAAATACGGATAAAGTAGCTGGCATGGAAGCAGGCGTTGAATGGGTGAAGCAAGCAGCGAGCAAAAACGACAGCCGTGCCCAGCGTTTATTAAGTAAGCTCTACTATCAAGGCTTTGGCGTACCGCAAGATATGACCAATGGCAAATATTGGCTTGAGCAAGCGGCCGAAAACGGTCATGTAGAAGCGGCCAGTTTGGTCAGTCAATGGCAGCAAGCGCAGGCGTTGATTAGCACACAAAAGCAAGAGCAGCATAGTCTCAAACGTTATCAGTTATTGTTTGCGGTAATTATTGTCGTCGCTATATTAATCTTCATTATTGTCTAAATGCTTATTTTAAATTCTAGCTCTTAAATCCTCGTTTTTAAATCTTTGTTTCTGATAGCGAGTGCTTTAAAACTATTGTTTAGCGTTAAATTCAGGTAGAATTGGCGCGTTTTTTATTGGCATCTCTTATTGTCATTTTATAACGTCACTTCTTATCGTCCGATCCATTACTAATCTGGGCTTCTTCATGCCATCTTCTGATAATTCCTTACCTTCTTTTGATAAGTCGACTCAGCCAAGCCGAGCCGTTTATAAGCCACCTGTTTATTATCAGGTGACGATTGGGTTGCTAAAACCGCTCTATCGTCTGCAAGTATGGCGCCGCTCGCATAAGCGTGATAATTATCAGCAAGAAGTCGAGCAGCGTTTTGGTAAGCGCTATCCTGCGCCGCCTGTATCTAATGCCAAAGTTAAACCTAATGCGACTGCCAACGAAAATGGCAATCTTAAAGAGAGCGATGGCAAAAGGGTCATCTGGTGCCATGCGGTGTCTTTAGGCGAGACCAATACTGTCGCGCCTTTGCTGGATGCGCTATTGGCAAAAGGCTATCAGATATGGTTGACCAATACCACGCAGACTGGATATGCGCGCGGTGCCAGCCGCTTTGCCGATGATATTTCTCGAGGTCGCTTAAGTCATAGTTACGTTCCTGTCGACAGTCCTGCGGTGATTGAGACATTTTTGGCACATGTACAACCCGTCGCTGCCCTGTTTGTAGAAACCGAGCTTTGGGCCAATATCTTAACCAAACTGTCCGAGCATCATATCCCAAGTGTTTTGGTCAATGGACGGCTGTCGGCGTCTTCTTTTAAAAGCTATCAAAAAATTGGCGCCGTCAGTGCCAGTATGATGAAGAATTTGAGTTTGATTATTGCGCAAGATAATGAATCGGCAAAACGCTTTCGGCAATTGGGCGCTCATAGCGCGCAAATCCGCGTGGCAGGCTCGCTAAAATGGGTCATTAATACCCCGAAGCTGAATGATGATAATGGTGCCAAAAAAGCTGAAATAGTAAACGATGGCGCAGACTTGGACTTAGATTTAGACGTAGCAGATCGTCCGATTTGGGTGGCAGCAAGCACGCATAGCGGTGAGGAAGAGATCGTATTATCATGGCAGCAGCAAATCCTATCTAACCCTTTGTTAGCCAATACCTTACTGATTATAGTGCCAAGACATCCAGAGCGTTTTGGTGACGTGGCAGAGCTGATTGAAAAATCTGGCTTGGGCATGGCGCGGCGTAGTGCTGAAGATGCCATTAGCGCAAATACTCAAGTCTATCTCGCTGATAGTATGGGTGAGTTGATGCGCTGGTATGCGCTTGCCGATGTGGCATTGGTAGGCGGCTCATTGGTCGATATTGGCGGGCACAACCCCGTTGAGCCGGCAAGCGTAGCAACGCCAGTATTGATGGGTGCTTATACCCAGTCTTGCCAAAGCGTGGTTGATAAGCTTGCTAGCGTCGGGGCGTTATATCAGCCAAACAATGCGTTTTATAGCGCGATTAATGCGAATGGCCAAGTCTCTCAGCCGCATCACTCTGATGGTAAACAATCTTCTTCAGATGATGGTGACAATCTTCTTTATCAGCAGCTAAAGTATTGGCTGAGCCATTTAACCTTAGCAAAACAGGCAGGGCAAGCAGGTGCAGCAATGACTGAGCAACAGCAAGCAGTCTTGCATCGTCAGCTATCGATGATTGAAGGTGTTATTGAACAATACGCTAAACCATCTTTTGAGCAAGACCTGAGCCAAGACGTGAATCAAGAGCGGATATAAGTGACGCTATGAACTGTATATTATTGCCAGCGACCAACTTTCAACATGATAACGCGTCTGCGTATATCAATGATTTAGCGCAAATTGCTCATGTGAATAAAGTGCTAAATGCCCAAGTAGGCGATAGGTTAAAAATTGGTCAGCTTGGCGGTAAGCTCGGTAGCGCTATCATTAAAACCATTACCTCCGATAGTATTCAACTAAGCGATATACAGCTGAATAACAATCCGCCAGCAAAGCTTAATCTTATAGTGGTGTTGGCATTGCCAAGGCCAAAGGTATTGCGGCGTTTAATCATGGATATGACAGCGCTTGGCGTTAACGATATCATTCTTATCAACAGCTACCGTACGCAAAAAAGCTATTGGCAAAGTCCAATGCTAGCTCGCCTTGACGAGTTTGTGTTAGAAGGTCTGCAACAAGGCGTGGACACAATTGCGCCGCGTATTAGCCTGCAAAAACGCTTTAAACCCTTTGTTGAAGATAAGCTTGCAAGTTTAATGACCAATCGTGCTATCGTTGCTCATCCTTATAGCGCGCTGTCATTTGCGCAATATGTCCAGCAACCACTGGCAAAACCAAAGTCAGCTCATGAATCGGTTTTACCAAGTATGGTATTTATCGGTGCAGAAGGCGGCTGGATTGATTATGAGATTGAGTTGCTTGCTGAGCAAGGATGTACGCTAGTTAATATCGGGCCACGCATCTTACGTACCGAAGCGGCGGTCAATGTTATTTTGGGACAATGGTTGCTACAAGGTCGAGATTAAGCGCAGGCAGATACATAAATCATTGATATCTTGTTAAAAATTAGACCAGTTTATCGGCACAGCAGGGCCAGATAAATGTATTGATAATTAATCTCATTTCTATTAGTATAATGTGTCTTAGATATTAAGGTCTTATTAATCCCGCTGTTTAATCATTTTCTAATGATTTTAATGTCGTCTTATCTCACTTATCCGTAGCACCATTATGGGGAATGCCATGTCATTAACTGCTATCAGTGCAAATCTATCTTCTAGTAAGCTTACTTTACCTATTGCTGTATTTAGCATGATGTTGGGTCTTGCGGGCTGTAGTAACTCATCGACGCCAGAAGAAAACGTAGATGCTGACACTACAACCACTGCTGAACAATCTGGCACTGAGCAAGAAGTGGCGAAAAATGATGACGCAACGGCCGCTGGTGGGCAAACCGTTACTATTTACTCATCACGTAATGAGCAGTTGATTAAACCGTTATTGGATAAATATACCGAAAAAACAGGTGTTAAAATTGAGCTGGTCACTGATAAAACTGGCCCATTGATGGCGCGTCTGCAAGCGGAAGGTAAAAACACGCCTGCGGATATGTTATTAACCGTTGATGCGGGTAACTTATGGCAAGCAGCGGAGCAGGGCTTATTGCAACCTGTGTCTTCTACTATCTTAGAAACCAATGTTCCTGCTAAATACCGTGATCCAAAAGGTCAGTGGACAGGTCTGTCTTTGCGCGCCCGTACAATTTTTTATGATCCAAGCAAAGTTAGCGCCGACCAGCTATCTACTTATGCAGATTTGGCCGATCCAAAATGGAAAGGCAAACTTTGTCTGCGTTCATCAAAAGCTGTTTATAACCAATCATTGGTTGCAAGCATGATGGAAAATCTGGGCGAAGAAAAAACAGAAGAAATTATTCGTGGTTGGGTAGCTAACTTAGCAACAGACGTCTTTAGTGATGATACCAGTATGTTAGAGGCAATTGCCGCTGGTCAGTGTGAAGTGGGTATTGCTAACAGCTATTATTATGGTCGCCTGCTTGATGAAAAACCAAATTTCCCTGTAAAAATATTTTGGGCGAACCAAGGTACGACTGGTACTCATGTCAACATCTCTGGCGCTGGGGTTATCGCCAACTCAGACAATCCAGATGGTGCGCTTAAATTGATGGAGTGGTTATCTTCTGATGAGGCGCAAGGTCTTTATGCCAGTTCTGATAAAGAGTATCCTGTAAAAGTAGGTATCGATGAGTCAGAGCTACTCAGATCTTGGGGTCCGTTTAAACAAGACAGTATCAGCGTGCAGAAGTTTGGTGAGCTACAAACCCAAGCCATTCAAATGATGGATAAAGCGGGTTATAAATAACAGACTGTCAGTCGCTAAGCGGTTGGTTTTTAGCGATTAGATGTTTAGTCATCTAGCATCTAATTGCGTTATTACGCGTATGACACGGTAACAACTTATGATAACAATGCCAGAAGCGTCTGCTAAACAAGACAATACTGTCAATGAAGCTAATAACGACAATAATAGCCCGTCTATCAGTCAAGACCATGTCGTCCGCAAACGTATTATCTCGAAATCAGTCTTAGGACTGATTTCGTTGTTTATGCTCGTACCGATTTTAATCGTACTATTATCATGGACGCAGCCGGTCGCTGATATTTGGACGCACATGCGTCAATATGTGTTGCCGCAAGTGCTAAAAAACACCGTCATTTTATTGCTGATGGTGACACTGATTTCTGGCGTGATCGGAACGGCACTTGCGTGGGTGACCAGTATGTACCGCTTCCCGGGACAGCGGTTTTTTGCCTGGGCGCTGATGCTACCATTAGCGATGCCCGCTTATGTTTTAGCATTTGTTACCGTCGGTATCGTTGATTTTAGCGGACCGCTGCAAACGGCTTTAAGAGAGTCAGGCTTTACCACCGCTATCCCATCGGTGCGTAATGTGTGGGGTGCAGGTTTAGTATTGTCATTGGCATTTTATCCTTATGTTTATTTGTTGGCGCGCCAAGCGTTTTTATCGCAAGGTAGGCGAGCGATTGAAGCGGGGCAGATGCTTGGCTTAAGTCGCAGTAAGGTATTTTTTCGGCTGGCATTACCACAGGCGCTGCCTTGGGTTATTGGTGGTTTGCTGCTTGCTAGCATGGAGACGCTTGCAGATTTTGGCGCAGTATCGGTCTTTAATGTCGATACTTTTACCACGGCGATTTATAAAGCATGGTTTGGATTTTTTAGTCTAACCACTGCCGCGCAGTTGGCCGCGTTATTAATCGGCGTGGTTTTTATCGTCGTCTTGTTTGAGCAATATTGGCAAGCCAAGCGCGGTAATACGGTGACGCAGGGTAGTAGTCAGCGCTTTGAAGCCAGTAAACCTGCGCAGTGGGGCATGGCGCTACTTTGTATACTGGTGTTTTCGATAGCGTTTTTGATTCCGTTTTTGCAGCTGCTTTATTGGACCACTTTAAATTTCCAGCAAGACTTCGATGCGCGTTATATTGATTTTGTCACCAATAGCCTTATGATTGCCAGTATGACCACCATATTTATCGCATTTTTGGCGATTATTATTGCGTGGGTCAAGCGTCAATATCCGGATAAATCGACCAAACTCATGACTACCTTAGCCAATTTGGGCTATGTGGTGCCGGGTACGGTATTGGCGGTTGGGATATTTATTCCGATAGCGTGGCTTGATAATCAGCTCATTGCTTTTGGTATTACTTCAGCACAGTTTTTATCCGGTAGTGTGATTGTGATGCTGCTGGCCTTATCGACGCGTTTTATGACGGTGAGCTTTCAGCCGGTCGACCGTCAGTTACAGCGCTTGACTGTCAATCAAGAAGCGGCAGCTAAATTACTCAGTGATAGCCCGTATCAGCGTTGGCGGCAAGTGATGCTACCCGTACTTAGCCCTGGGGTATTAACTGGATTATTAATGGGTTTTGTCGAAGTGATGAAAGAGATGCCGATTACCTTGATGACGCGGCGACAAGGCTGGGATACGCTGGCAGTAAGGGTATTTGAGATGACCAGTGAAGGCATGTGGGGGCGCGCCGCCTTGCCAAGTTTGTTGATTGTACTGGTTGGTCTTATTCCTGTTTGGATATTGCTGCGTCAAAGTGATAAACAGAGTTAAGCGCATTTATCGTTAAATAACCATAATCCAAGCGCTATAATCAAAGAGCCTTAATCAACTAGCCCTAGTTAAATAGTAGTTAAACAGTCTCTTTGAAAAAGAATCATATTAAAAAAGCCATATTAAAAACCGTGTCAATAAAAGGTTTTATTCACTAATAGCTCACTGGTACCGTCTATGTATACTGACTTGATGAACGATTCAACCAATCCAGCAGCGTCTAAATCCGTCAAGGTGGGCGGCAAGCCAAGACCGGAGCATGTGAAAAAACCACCGACAACGTTATTAACCAAAGCTCAAGTAGCAAAGTTGCAAGCAGATAGAAGCTTGCCTAAAAATACAGCAAAACAAAATATATTAAAACAAGGCATATCAAAACAAGGTACTTTAAACCAAAGCACTTTAAACCAAAGCACTTTAAATCAAAGCACTTTAAATCAAAGCGTTATAAATCAGTCTGTCTCAAATCAAGAAACGGCAGAACAGAGCCAATCGCAAGATAACCAAGCTATTAAAGCATCGACTAACAACACCGGTGCTGATGACGCTTACTTTAGCGTGCAGGACTTAATCGTTGGCTATGACGATACGATTATCGTTAATGGCTTATCGTTAGATTTAAAGCAAGGTGAAATAGGCTGTTTTTTAGGTTATAGCGGCTGCGGTAAAACCACGGCGTTAAGGGCGATTGCTGGGTTGGAGCAGAGTCGTGGCGGTAAAATTCGCTTAAGCAATCAGCGTCTCACTGAGCAGACAACGCGCACCAAATTTGCGGTCGCGCCAGCCAAGCGCGGTATGGGCATGGTCTTTCAAGATTATGCGTTATTTGGACACTTAAGCGTGGCAAAAAATATCGCTTTTGGTCTTAATAAGTGGACGGCGGCCGATAAAAAAGCGCGTATTAAAGAAATGCTAGAACTTGTCGAATTGACGGAACATGCCGATAAACGTCCTAGTGAGCTATCGGGCGGCCAGCAGCAGCGGGTGGCATTAGCACGTGCGTTGGCACCAAAGCCTAAACTCTTGCTACTTGATGAACCGTTTTCTAATTTAGATGTGGTACTACGTGAATCACTGGCGATGAGCGTGCGTGATATCCTTAAACGTACCAATACCACCGCTATTTTGGTCACCCATGATCAAAACGAAGCCTTTGCTTTGGCCGATAAAGTCGGGGTCATGGATAAAGGTAAATTGGTCCAATGGGCGACGCCAAGTGAGCTATATCATGAGCCAATCAGCCCGTTTGTCGCTGAGTTTGTCGGCGAGGGGGCAATGATAGATGGCATCATCAAAGAAGGTCATGTCGAAACCGCACTTGGTGATATTTATCGGCGTATGGAAGTCTATGATGAGTTAGGGCAGCCACTATATTGCGAGTACGATTATCCAAACGGCACACCGATTAAGGTCTTGGTACGGCCTGATGATATCGTTCATGACGATGAAAGTACGCAAACGGCCTTGGTCGTTGGACGTGTATTCCGCGGGGCAAACTATCTCTATCGCTTGCAACTGTCTGACGGTCAAACCGTGTTGTCGTTAGTTGCCAGTCATCATAACCATGAGATTGGCTCGCAAATTGGTATCTTGCCTATCTTAGAGCATGTGGTGGTGTTTGATGAAAAAGACATCAATGCCACCACTTGGTCAGAGTACGATAGATCTGAGCGCGTGGAAGAAATCAGATAGTTAGCAGTTTTAAGCTTGGCAATACTTTTTAAGTTTAACGAAGACGTTAAGCTTGGCGCGTTGCTAATATATGGAGATAACGTCCTAGCCATTTATACGGCTCGAGTTGTGAGTAGCGCAGCTCCATGCGTATGACTCCTTCAGGGTCATTATGACCGCCACGTTTGAGCGGCGCATAATCATGAAATACCCGCAAGCCACTGGCAAGTATGGTTTGATACTCATGCGACCTTAGCCATGATTCGACTTCTTCTTTAGCAACCGGATGATTGGGTGTGAGGCTTTTTTTATTGTCCGCTTTATACTCTGTATTATCCAATAAGTTGAAATTACCCATAATAAGATTGCGATAATCAAAACTCGCCGGATTATAAAAGCACAGCGATAGCGAGCCATGTTCAGTTAAGTGCTTATCAAAAAAATCCATCACCGCGGCCGGTTCTGCGAGCCATTCAAGCAGCGCATGACACATAATCAAATCAAATTTCTCTGTGTTACCTGCTAACTTTTCTTCTAATTCTTGATACGGACAAACGTACCACCTAATATCCAAATCCTTTTCGACGCATTCAGCATTTGTTTGCGCTTTCTCCAGCATATTGGCTGAAATATCATTGATAACCAACGTATGACCTTGGATAGCAAGCTCAATCGCGATTTGCGCCAGTCCTGCGCCCACATCTAGAATACGTAACGGTCGCCCAAGCATTTGGCTCATCTGCGTGCAATAGATAAAAATATCACGGCGCAATACGGCCAGACGAATATCACCCTTTAAGCCGCCGTAAACCTTTTTTTCAAAGTGGTCGGCAATGGCATCAAAGCTGCGGTCTGTACGCGTGTCGGGCTGGTCAATGGGTGCTGTAGTGGCTTGTTTGCTTGCCTCGTTAGTTGCTTGCTTAATGGATGGACTGCTTGCTTGGCTCTCTTTTTGTTTCATTACGGACTCTATCTTATCTAAGGTATTTGAAATGGTTTTTATAACTTTTTTATTGGATTTTAATAGGGTTTTAGCGTATAAATAGTAGGGTTGCAGCCATAATTTTTATTAAATTATTTTAATTAAACTGCATTTATCCATTGCCAAGGAATTTAGGCAATTTTTTGCATTATTACTGCTAAGGATAGCAATCATGGTCTTACCCAATACCTCTATTATAAACAAACCCATCATGACGCGCGGTATATTATCGCTAGCGATTGCCAGTAGCTTATTACTTGTTGGTTGTGGCGATGATGATAATGAAAGAATTGTTTCTGATACTACAACTGTCAAAACTATCGGCTCATTCACTGCCACTCAAATAAATACTCAGTTTGGCCTCAATAATACTGCCACCCCAGCCGCCAAATGTGATATTAAAATTGAGAAAGTAAGCTATCGGACAGTGGGCGCAGCAGGCGAGCGTACGAATGCGACCGCTGCGCTGATGCTGCCAAGTGGAGACAGCGCTGACTGTCAAGGCGATCGTCCAGTATTGTTGTACGCCCATGGTACGACAACGGATAAAGGCTATGATTTTGCGCAAGTAGGCAATGTCAAAAACCCTGCGGTAGGAGAGGCAAACTTAATTGCCGCGAACTTTGCCGCCCAAGGTTATATCGTCGTCGCTCCCAACTATGCCGGTTACGATGAGTCGAAGCTTGACTATCATCCTTATTTGGTCGCCCAGCAGCAGTCAACCGACATGGTTGATGCGTTAGATAGCGCGCGTAGCATTATCGAACGCAAAAAACGCGCCAATGATGTCAATTACAGCAAAATTGATGACTCAGGTAAGCTGTTTATCGCCGGTTACTCGCAAGGTGGCTATGTCACTATGGCGACCGCAAGATTATTAGAAGCGCAAAAGAAACCAGTGACGGCGATTGCACCATCATCGGGCCCTTATGCGTTGGCAGCTTTTGGTGATGAAATCTTTAGAGGTAATGTCAATATTGGTGCATCGCGCTTTGCCCCGCTGCTCGGTATTGGTTTGCAGGCAAAATACGGCAATATTTACAATAAAAAATCAGATATTTTTTTGGATAAATATGCTGACGCGCAGTTGCCTAGTAATACGCCATTTGATGAGTTGGTCAAAGCAGGTAAACTGCCCAATAATGCTTTATTTCAAAAAGATCCTAGCGATCCAAGGCTGGCAGGTCTATCACCAGGTAAGCTGTTTTCTATCTTGGGTGGCTACGATGATACCGATTATTTGATTAAAACGGATTTCCGAGCGGCTTATGTGGCGGATACGCAAAAAAATCCTGATGGTCTATGGGCTGATAATGGTGACGGACGGACAGCGGCAAACCCTGAGAACAATCTGCGTAAGGCGCTTAAGGATAATGACTTACGTGGTTACGTGCCTACAATGCCAACGTTCATTTGCGGCGGCAACCAAGACCCAACGGTTTATTTCGATACCAATACCGGCTCGATGGTAAAACTCATACAGACCGAAGTGGCTAAAAATCCTGCTAAGAAAGTTAATATTACGGTTTTGGATGTGGATAAAGACAACGAAGCGGAACGCCCAGATTATCAAACGTTGACTATCATTGGACAAGCATCAATGAACCCTTGGAAAGTCAACGATGTAGTCAAAAAAGTACAAACCAACTTTAGTAATAGTGTGAAAAAAGTCAAAGACAATGCAGACCCCAACGGAGGCGTCGCGGCGCTATTGGCATTCTATACCAACTATCACGGTGATTTGGTCAGTCCAGCCTGTACTGAGGCTACGCGTGAGTTCTTTAATCAAGAGTTCAAACCTGTTTAAACTGCTTTATAATTAAATGTCCTAATAGCTGTAGCCTTACTCACGAAAAACTGTATCCTTTGGGTGCAGTTTTTTTATGAAATAGCCTTTAAAAACAGCAAAGACAATGCCCAATTATTAAAGTCATTTTTATCCTTATCACTAAAGATAAAAACGAGCGCTAATCAGCTGTTTTGCTTGATTTTAATAGCATCTACAATCCCCTAAATAGACAAAAATGTGTTAAAATAGCTTCTTTAATTAAACGTTATTTTTAACAAAAACCGTATCGCCATTTTCCTATTATTTAGCCTGTTTGATAACGCTTTTTATAGTCTGTATATCATGGATATTGACGCTTTTTAGCGCCTTTATTTTTGTACAACTATCAGCGTTTTTAACCGAGCCAAATACTAGAAAAAGAATGTGAATAAAGGAGTGTATATGAGCGACTCGATCAGTCCTATTGCCATCGTGGATGAATTAAAGCAGTCCTATCTGGATTATGCGATGAGCGTGATCGTCTCGCGCGCGCTGCCTGATGTGCGTGATGGGTTTAAGCCAGTGCATCGCCGTGTGATGTATGCGATGCATGTGTTGTCCAATGATTATAACAAACCTTATAAGAAATCAGCACGTGTGGTCGGTGATGTCATCGGTAAATATCACCCGCATGGTGATAGTGCTGTCTATGATGCAATTGTACGTATGGCGCAGGACTTTAGCTTGCGTTATCCGATGGTTGATGGTCAAGGAAACTTTGGCTCGATTGATGATGATCCACCGGCGGCAATGCGTTATACCGAAGTGCGTATGACCAAGCTGACCCATCAAATGCTAGCGGATTTGGATAAAGATACGGTCGACTGGGAAGACAACTACGATGGCTCTGAGCGTATGCCAAGCGTCTTGCCAGCGCGTATTCCAAACTTATTGGTCAATGGCGCAACCGGTATTGCGGTTGGTATGGCGACCAATATGGCACCGCACAACCTGACAGAGGTGATTAATGCCTGTTTAGCGTATGCCGAAAACCCGCAAATATCTGCCGAAGAGTTGATGTCGCATATATCAGGTCCTGACTTTCCTACTGGCGGTGTTATTTATGGTCGAGCGGGTATTTTAGACGCTTATCGCACGGGTAAAGGCCGCTTGCATGTACGCGGTCGCTATATCATTGAGCCAATGAGCGATACGGGCGTCAACCGTGACCGTGAGCGCATTGTCTTTACTGAAGTGCCTTATCAAACCAATAAAGCCAAATTGATTGAGCGTATTGCTGAGCTGGTACGCGACAAAAAAATCGAAGGTATTACTGAAATTCGTGACGAGTCTGATAAAGACGGTATGCGTATCGCTATCGATTTGCGACGCGGTGAAACGGCAGAAGTGATCGTTAATAACTTGTTCTTGCAAACGCCGCTCGAATCTAGCTTTAGTATCAATATGGTGGCGCTCGATAACGGTCAGCCAAAACTATTGACTTTGCGTCAGTTAATCGCCGCCTTTGTCCGTCATCGTCAAGAAGTGGTGACGCGTCGTACTATTTTTGAGCTTAATAAAGCCCGCGTTCGTGGTCATCTGCTTGAAGGCTTAACCGTTGCCCTAGCCAATATTGACGAGATTATTGCGACGATTAAAGCCTCTGCAAACCGCGGCCTTGCTCGTGAAAATTTACTCAATAATACGTGGGGTTCAGGCAGCGTCGTTGCGATGCTAACCGCGGCAGGTAGTCAGTCGGTACGTCCAGACTTCATCGAAGGCGAAGACCCAAAAGCGCCGTTTGGTTTGATTGACAATCAAGAAAGCTATCGCTTATCACTTGAGCAGGTCAATGCCATTTTAGACATGCAGCTGCATCGCCTGACGGGTCTTGAACAAGACAAATTGACCGAAGAATACCAAGATTTATTACGTGAAATTGCTCATTTAGAGTCAATTCTTGGTGATTTTGATAAATTAATGACCATTATCTCTGATGAGATGATTGAGATTCGTGAAAACTTCGGTGATGAGCGTCGTACCGATATCATTGATTCCCGTATGGACTTTAACCGTGAAGATCTGATCCCAGAGCAAACCGTTGTGATGACAGTGTCGCGTACGGGCTATGCAAAAACGCAGCCAATTGACGATTATGTGGCGCAAAAACGTGGCGGCAAAGGCAAATCTGCAACCGCGATGAAAGAAGACGATGTGATTGATCATTTGGTCGTGACCTCAACGCACGCAACGGTATTGTGTTTCACCGACACAGGCCGAGTGTTCAGCTTACGTGGTTTTGAAGTGCCGATTGCCAGCCGCGGTTCGCGTGGTCGTCCGTTAGTGAATTTGATTGGTTTAAATGCTGATGAAACGGTCACCACGATATTGCCAATACCGCAAAATACCGCGGATGTGAGCGGGCATTTTGTCTTCTTTGCCACGGCAAATGGTACGGTTAAGCGTGTTGAGCTTGAGCAGTTTGCCAATATTCGCTCGAACGGTTTGATTGCTGTTGGCCTAGAAGATGATGATAAATTGGTTAGCGCCCGTATTACCAATGGCAGTCAAGAAGTGATGCTATTTGCTTCGAGCGGTAAAGCCATTCGTTTTGATGAAAACGATGCGCGTGTGATGGGTCGTACTGCTAAAGGTGTGCGCGGTATGCGTCTGGCCGCCGATGAATTTATCAAATCGCTGGTGGTTATCGAAGATGATGTGCGCGAAATCCTTATCGCTTGTGAAAACGGCTTTGGTAAACGTACCTTTGTCGAAGAGTTTAATACGCAAAATCGCGGCGGTGGCGGTGTCATTGCTATCAAAACCAGCGCCCGTAATGGCGCCTTGGTTCGGGCGACCAAGGTTGAGCCTGAAGACGATATTATCTTAATCTCTGATAAAGGCACGCTGGTTCGTACGCCGGTAGAACAAGTTGCAAGCTCGGGTCGTAATACCCAAGGCGTTACCTTGATTCGTCTGTCAAAAGATGAAAAACTGGTGGCCATGGCGTGCGTTGAGAACGAAGAGGGCGACGACGAGTTGGTCGAGGCGATGAAAGAAGATGGTACTTTTGGCGTAGAGGGTCAAGAACAAATCGATATTGATGCCGAAACAGGTCATGCGACGACCGATATCAATGATGTTATCGATATTGCCAATGACTATACGTTAGATGACGAAACATCGAATGATACCGCAGATGAAAACACCGACGATGACGAGTAATTATATCAGTTGTTAGCTTTTTAGTTTAGTTAGTCATACTGCTCTAGAATAAGCCTCTGACGTCATCGTTGGAGGCTTTTTTCTGAGCGCTGTTTATCCTTATAGCGTGTTTTTTAACCTTTAACTTTGCATGCTTAGCTTCTATACACTTATGATAAATAATATCTATTAAGCGCTATTTTTTAAGGCCGTTGTTATGTTTACGACCAATCAAACTTTTCAAGGAACGTTAGCCGCAATATCATCGAGTTTTTTATTCTCGATGATGTTTTTGTTTGGGTTATTTATGCTGCCCTTGACAGGAACACAGGTAGCATCATGGCGCATATTGATGATGCTGTTGAGTTTGCTTATATTGGTCAGTTTTACTAAGCAATGGCAACATGTCTTTGATTATCTAAAAACCTTAAAAACACCAAAAGAATGGCTGATATTTATCTTGCCGACGCCGATTTTGGGTGGGCAAATTTGGCTATTTATGTGGGCGCCGGTCAATGGCTTTGGTCTTGACGTCACTTTGGGCTATTTTTTATTGCCGCTGGTGATGATCATATTGGGGCGCTTTTTTTACCATGAGCATATGAGCGCGCTACAGTGGCTAGCGGCCCTGTTGGCTGCTTTAGGTATCGGTCATGATATTTGGCAATATGGCACCATCTCTTGGGTTACCTTGTTTGTCTGTTTAGGTTATCCCCCTTATTATCTGCTGCGGCGTAAGCTTGCCGTACCGCCGATTACTGGTTTGTTGTCAGATTTAACTTTGCTGACGCCAGTGGTACTTATTATGCTGTATAGCAGTGGCGGCTTTAGCGTGGCGGCACAAAATATGAAGTTTTGGTATTTATTACCGCTGCTTGGCGCGTTTAGTGCGCTTGCGATGTCCCTGACCATGATTGCGAGTAGTAAATTACCCGTCTCATTATTTGGTGCGCTAAGCTATATAGAGCCAATGCTATTGTTTGTGCTATCTATTACCGTGTTAAGCCAAAGCATTGAGGAAGGCGGCTCGTTATTTATGTACGGTATGATTACGCTGGCGTTATTTATTATGATTACTGATAGTGTCATGGGTTATCTTCGCCGCCGCCGCGACAACCATTTGCACGGCTACCGCGAGCCACAAGTGGGCGGTTTTCCGCCGCGTCGCCGCTTGATAAACTACCGTATCGACGGGGTGTTAGCCGCACATCGTTTTCGTAAGATGCGTCGTTATCAAAGGAAGCTCGATAGCATACAGCGTAAAATCGAGCAGCTTGATAGCAAATAAATCCTCACATGTATGTCAAATGAATAAACTGGATTTTAAAATGAACAGACGGGTTAAGCCATTGTATTGCGTATCTGTGCCGACTTTGACATAATGCTGAGCATGAGATACACAAGCGTTTATCTTAATTTTATTTAGTGACAGGATAGATAAAAATTTCTATCAACAATAGAGCTGATAGACAAAAGGCCTCCGACGTTCGCGTCTGAGGCTTTTGTTTTTTTCAAAATTGCCAAGGACGTGCGCTTATTTTTAAAGGCAGTTGTTATGCTCCTCACCAATCAAACGTCGCAAGGCACCATCGTTGCAGTCGCCGCAAATTTTTTATATGCAGGTTTGTTTTTATTTGGTCTGTTGATGCAGCCGTTATCAGGGACGCAAGTCGCTTCTTGGCGGGTACTGATGATGCTACTCAGTTTGGTGCTACTGGTCAGTGCGCTGAAACAATGGCAGCATATTTTTGATTATCTAAAAACCTTAAAGACGGCCAAAGAGTGGTTTTTATTTATCATTCCCACACCGATTTTGGGTGCGCAAATCTGGATATTTATGTGGGCGCCGGTCAATGATTTGGGATTGGAGGTGACATTAGGTTACTTTTTATACCCGATGATTATGATTGTCGTGGGGCGCTTTTTTTATAATGAAGACATGAGCTTGCTGCAATGGCTTGCGACTATTTGTGCGGCGCTCGGTATTGGCTACGATGTGTGGCAATATGGCAGCATTTCTTGGGCGACTTTATTTGTCTGTTTGGGTTATCCGCCTTATTATCTGCTGCGGCGTAAGCTTGCCGTACCGCCCATCACCGGCCTTATCTCGGATTTGGTGTTATTAACGCCGGTGGTGATGGTGGTATTATACTTAAGCGGTGGTTTTGAGCTGGCGTTCGCGACCGATAAGTTTTGGTATCTATTGCCGCTACTCGGTATTATTAGTACAGCGGCGATGGCGCTGACCATGGTTGCCAGCCAAAAGCTACCCGTGTCACTATTTGGCACTTTATGCTACCTTGAGCCGATATTTTTATTTATTTTTTCCATTACCATTTTGCACCAAAGTATCAATGACGGCGGCTCGCTGTTTATGTATGGCATGATTGTCATCGCGCTGCTGATTATTATTGCTGATAGTGCGCTTGGTTATTTGACACGTAAGCGCCACGACCGCCTACAAGCGTACAATGAGCCACAAGTCGGCAGTTTCCCGCCGCGCCGTCGCCTAAAAAATCGCCGCATCAAAGGGGTTTTGATTGCCCATCGGTTTCGTAAAATTAGGAAGTATCAGCAAAAAATAGACAAGATGACGCGCAAAATCGAAGAACTACATGCTAAGTAAGCTTTGCTATAAAGGCTCTCAATTAGACTCAGCAAGCATTGTTTTTCCTTATTACTCTACATAGTTTTTGTATTAAAGGGCGATTAATTGCGCTATTATCGTCAACAAGGCGGCCTTGCTCAATGATGCTTGACGAGTTACAAAAATGAAGTCTGAAGGCAGGCGTAGCCTATTAATATAGGTCTTATTTAAAATTATCGCTTATTCAAATTATAACTAGGATGGTTTATGTTACATCTTCATCATTTAGCAAATTCACGCTCGTTTCGTATTTTATGGCTATTAGAAGAGCTTGGACTCGATTATAAATTAACCTGTTATGAGCGCAACAAGGCTTACCGCGCCCCAGACAGTTTAAAACAAGTACATCCGCTCGGTCATGCGCCCATATTAGAGGTAAACGACCGTGCGCTCGTCGAGTCGGGATTTATCATTGAGTACTTGATTAAGCATTATGATAAAGAACATCAATTTAAGCCTGCTGATGACAATGAAGCTGCATGGGATGCTTATACGTTTTGGCTACATTTTGCAGAAGCGTCACTCATGCCGCCATTGGTCATGCGTCTGGTCTTTACCAAAGTGGTTGAGCAATCGCCGATGCTGATCAAACCTGTGAGCAAAAGCATTCGCAATCAGGTCGAGAAAAGCGTGATTAGCAAAAGTTTGGATACAATGCTCGCCATGATGGAGCAACATCTGCAAGATAATCATTGGTTTGCCGGTAGCGAATTTAGTGCCGCTGATATTCAGATGCATCTTGCGGTCGTCGGTGCCAATGCGGGAGCAGGTTTAGATAGCAGTAAATATGCCAATATCTTAAACTGGCTAAAACGCTGTGAAGAGCGCGATGCCTTTAAGCGCGCAGAAGAAAAGGGCGGGCGTTTAAAATTTTAGATGCAGCACATTTCATCATTAATAAATGACTGAATTTATATTAAAATAAAGGTTTTGTTTATTTATAGACAAAACCTTTTTTAGGATAAAAAATGACAGACTTAAATAAAACAAACAACCGGCATAGCAATGCTGATACAAGCTTAACTACGGAACCAACTATAAATGCTGCTGAAGAAAATAAAAATAGCCAGCAAGTCTCTATCAAAGCGTGGTCACAAAAGCTGCTGGTAGTACTCCTATGTCTTGCAAGCTTTTATGGTGGTTGGAAATCCTATGAATCCAATATGGTAAATGAATGTACGGCTAATGGCGGTAAAATGATTGAGGGTCAAAGAACCATGCTATGCCAGTCTTTATAAAGTCGTCTTTATAAAAACATCACTATAAAAACGTCGCTATAAAAAGTATTTAGATAAAGAGTTTGCCTATGTTAAAGCTTACCTTTTTGGGCACCTCAGCGGGCGTGCCAACCAGGCAGCGTAATGTCACCGCATTAGCTCTTGAGTCTCTTAATCCCTATGCCTCAAACATCCAAAACACGACTCAATCTAAAAAATCACGGCCTTGGGTGTTGGTTGACTGCGGCGAAGGCACACAGCAGCAGCTCTTACATACTAAGTTATCTCTACATCAGCTCCAAGCCATTTGCATCACTCATGTGCATGGCGATCATTGTTATGGTCTGCCGGGGTTGCTTGCGAGTGCGGCAATGTCAGGGCGCCGTGAGCCGTTAATCATCGTTGCGCCAAAAGCAATCGCCACGTTGCTTGAAGCGGTAACTTTGACGACAGAGCTATATTTTCCATTTGTTATCAACTTTATGGCGATAGAAGATTTGCTTTCTGAATCAGACGATAAAAACAAAATTCAAGTAACGATTACACTAGACAATCAGCATCAGCTGACGATAGGTATTTATCCTTTATCGCATCGCGTGGCCTCTTATGGCTTTGCTATCAATCAAACCATCAGCCGCCGTACGCTGAATACCGATAAATTGATAGCCGATGGTATTCCAGCAAGCGTGCTGTGGGGCAAGTTGCAGCAAGGCAAAGATGTCGCAGCCGAAGACGGACGCACGCTTTATTCAGCCAATTATGTCGATAATAACAGTCAGCGCATAAAGGTTGTGGTGGCGGGCGATAACGATACGCCAGAGTGCCTAAGTGCTGCGGTAGTCGATGCCGATTTAGTGGTACACGAAGCCACGTATACTCATGAGGTGTTACATAAGATTCAGGCAAAAAACCCAGACTTTGATCCGATGCACAGTAGCGCGCAATTGGTCGGTCAATTTGCCCAAGAAAACAGCGTTAAAAATTTAATTTTGACCCATTTTAGCGCCCGTTATCAAAGCTTTGATAATCCTCACAGTGATACGCCCAATATGGCGCATATCCGCTTGGATGCCCAAAGTGCTTATCAAGGCAATCTATGGTTAGCCGCTGACTTTGATCAGTATATGGTGAATGGCACAGCGGACTTAGTAAGCGCAGAAGAAGGGAGCCGCGTACAGTATCTAGGCTCTGCACGCGACCATAAAGAATAACATAACAACAAATTTCAATAACTTTTAAGCGTTATTATCTTCAGCTGCTAATTGCATTTGCCCTATCCAGTAGCGGCTAAATTGATAGGCCACGCGCCCCGAGCGGCCACCGCGCTCTGATGCCCAGCGTAACGCCGCTGCTCTAATGTCGTCAGGCAGCGTATTATTTTCCTCTGCATGATGATTACTTTCTTTAACGTCATTCGCATTATCTAGCTTGCGGTTTGGCGAAAGTGATAAATAATGGCGCACGATGTGTAAATACGTGTTTTGATCCATCGGATGAAAGGATAACCAAAGTCCAAAGCGATCAGACAAGGAGACCGTTTCGTCAATGGTTTCATAAGGGTTGACCTCGTCAGTCTGACCGTTATAAATATTGACATTGTCTTTCATCAACTGCGGCAAAAGATGGCGACGATTACTGGTGGCATAGACGAGTAGCTTGTCTTGCTCGGAATCCAGTGCGCCGTCTAACACACTTTTTAGCGTCCGATAACTTTCATCTTGACCGTTAAACGCCAAGTCATCACAGTACACCACATAACGGCAACCACAGTCCGCGGGCAGCGCATTAATCGCAACGCGTATCTTATCAAGCATCCGTAGGTCATCACGAGCGATTTCGATAATACGTAGCCCTTCGCTATGATAGGCTTGTAGCAGTGCCCGAATCAGCGATGACTTGCCAGCGCCGCGTGTGCCTGTCATCAGGACGTGATTGGCAGGATAGCCCTTTAAAAACTGGCGCGTATTTTGTACCAGTTTTGCCTTTTGGGTATCGATACCATGCAAGTCATCTAAACTTAAAAATAAATTCACTGCCAAAGGCTCCAGGTGCCCTTGCTTACCGCCAACCCAACGATAAGCCAGCTGGGCAGGATCAATCTCGATAGTTGGCGTGACCTGCTCTTGCAAATACTGCTCAAGTAAATTTAATACATGGTCGGGTAGGGCGTAATTCATAACAGGCATAGTAGATTGGGGCATAATACATAGTCGCTTATAATTTAGTTACTTATAATCATAAAAATGGCAGATTGCCTATTACATATATCAAGTACATACATCAAGGCAGCACTTATCATGAAAAATAGTGCCAGTTATCAGGCTGTATTTCAAGCAAAGCCAAAGCAAGACTTGGCAAAACAGACGTTGCAAACGGATGCGCAGCAAATTCTGCCTATATTGACCATAGCATTCTTGGACTTGCAGTATAGTAAGATAGCACATCAGCGTATCAGTCAGCAGGGTGTCACTAATACGCTTGAATATCAAGGTTTAACACGCGCCAAGCATCCCCAGTTTGGTGAGGTCATGATGAAATGGCAATTAAGTACAGATGCTCATCGACACGGAACTGATTTATCTTATGAGGCCGAAGTTCTAAAAACTATCAATCAGTTTTCGAACCATCAGGGTAGGTTTTCTTCTATCGGGCCGCCGTTATTAGCCACTCATCATTTACAGCTACAAGTATTAAATAACAGTCAAACACTCACCATTGTTGTTATGCCAAATTATGCCAACGGTAGTGTCGCGCGCTATTTAAAACAAAGCCTGACTGCCGAGCAAAAGCAGCAATTAATCGTTCAAGCCGCAAAGCTTATTGCCAATTTACATCACATAGGTTGGCTGCATAATGATATTAAGCCGAGTAACTTTTTACTAGAGGGTTTTATGCCAAATCATACGGCTATTGGCGGTATCGTACCTAATTTATTATTAACTGATTTTGCTTTGGCAGAACCCATTAATAATGGTATTACTCAAATAAATAAGAAAAATAGTACGGAAAATAATGCTGGCACGCCCGCTTACCTTGCCCCTGAACGCTGGCAAGGACAAGGCGCAACGCTGCAAAGCGATATTTATGCGTTTGGGATAATGCTATATGAAATATTGGCAGGCGAGCGACCTTTTAAGATTGATAATCCGAGTGGTGCGCCGTTAAGAGAATGGGCGACTCAGCATTGCCAACAGCCAATTGCAACATTGCCGTTAGAGTATAGTCGCTATCAACGTATCATCAATAAAGCATTGGCGAAGAGAATTGAAAAACGTTATCCAAGTATGGAAGAAATCGTGATGGATTTGAAAAGATTATAATCATGAATGCTAAATGCTAGACACAAAAAAACCTGCTAAAAAGCAGGCTTTAATATTTGGTCTAAGATGTACTATCCGAAAATGGTGGGGCTGGAGAGACTCGAACTCTCACACCTTGCGGCGCCAGAACCTAAATCTGGTGCGTCTACCAATTCCGCCACAGCCCCATTTTCGTTACTCTATCATCAAAGGCAGTTAAATTCAAATACCATCGAGATAGTTAACTGATTCGGTAGTGCGTCTCAGTGGTTGGCTATTATATAGAGTTTCAAAGGTTTGGCAACCCCTATTTACGATTTTTTTTAATTATTTGAAAATTATTTTTGCTAAATATCATAAATATTTGATATTGCTGGTTTTATTTCAGAGACTGATGGCTTTAATTATTATTATTTTTCTCTGCTGCTGTCATCTCTAATTGCTGTAATTTGCGGGTCAAAGTATTGCGTCCCCAACCCAGTAAGTTGGCGGCAGCTATTTTTTTACCGCCGCTATGATTGAGAGCAGCTTGCAGTAACACACGCTCAAACTCGGGCGTTGCCGTTTGTAAAATATCGGTTTCACCCGTTTGCAGCGACTGCTTCGCCCATATAGCCAACGCTTGCTGCCAGCTTTGCTTGTCATGCGTTTGGGTCAATTGACTGTTCTGGCTGTTTTGCATGTTTTGATGCACGTGATATGCCGCATTGCTTTGTTGCTCTACATTAGGGGCAATATTGTCTAGCAGCTCTGGCGGCAAATCCTCAATCATAACGGTGTCGCCCGTGGTCATTACCGTCAGCCAAAGGCAAACGTTTTCAAGTTGACGGACATTACCTCGCCACGCAAAAGATTGCATCATCTGAAGCGTAGTGGGATGCAGCTGCTTTTCGGCGCTATTTAATTGTTTGGCGGCGCGCTGCATAAAGTAGTTTGCTAATGCAGGAATATCTTCAGGGCGCGTCCGTAAGGGCGGCAATGGCATACGAATCACATTAAGGCGATAAAATAAATCTTCACGAAATTTGCCTTGTTTGACCAATTCTTCTAAGTTTTGATGGGTAGCGGCAATGATGCGTACATTGACTTTGACCGGCTGCTGTCCGCCCACACGAAAAAACTCACCGTTGGCCAATACGCGCAGCAGTCGCGTTTGGGTACTATACGGCATGTCACCGATTTCGTCTAAAAATAGCGTGCCGCCGTCCGCTTGTTCAAAACGACCTTGCCGCGTCGTCGTTGCGCCAGTAAACGCGCCTTTTTCGTGACCAAACAATTCTGACTCAATCAAGTCATGCGGTATCGCTGCCATATTAAGCGCGATAAAAGGTTGCTGCGCCCTTGGAGAATGGGCATGAAGCGCACCTGCCACCAGCTCTTTACCTGTGCCTGATTCACCAGTAATCAAAACGGTAATAGGAGAGTGTGCCAAGCGTCCAATCGCGCGAAATACCGTTTGCATCGCTTGTGATTGACCGATGATACCGCTCGGATTGTTATTAATATCGCTATCCGTTTGGTTTTTAGATTTAGGTTTAGATTTAAGTTCGATGGTCGTTTTGGTTTCATTTTTAGCTTTTTTGACAGTCTTTTGAGCAGGCTTAGTTGCATCATTTGTTATTACTAAATTCGGCTGATAATTAATGGCCTTATAAATTGTGGCGACCGCCTCATCTAAATCAAAGGGTTTGGGCAGATATTCAAATGCACCAGTCTGATAGCTATTGATAGCAGAGCTCAGGTCGGAATGCGCGGTCATAATCACAATCGGTAGCGTAGGGAAGTGCTGATGTACCCAATCACTAAATGACAGACCGTCCATCATTGGCATACGAATATCGGTCAATATCACATCTGGTAGCTGGTCGGCTGCTTCATGCTGTTGCAAGATATCGTTCAGGCGCGTCCACGCTGCTTGCGCTTGGGTAAAGCTAATAACCGTTAAGCCTGCCTCTTCAAAGGTATCTGCCAAGATCAAGCGCAGCGCCGCATCATCATCGATAAGCCATAACGTTGCAGGAGTAGCAGCAGGATTATTACCCACAGTGACCATAGGAATTTGCTCATTGCTCGTAAGGTATTTTGTGTCATTATGCTGAGTCATGGGTTTGGCCTAATAAGCAGTGAGAAATGGAAAATGAATATAAAATTCTAGCCTTAACGGTCAGCGCTTGGCTGAGAAAAAGGCAGGTAGAGGGTAAAGCGGGTTTGATTGTGCTGATAATGACTTTTAAAACTGCCGCTAAAACCTTGGGCTTGCTTTGAGCTGACGTCAATCATACCATGATGGCGGCTGATGATATCTTGGACGATGGATAAACCTAGACCTGTACCAGCTGCGCGGTTGGTCACCATCGGGAAAAATATCTGACCGATTAATGCGTCGTCTATCCCTGAGCCGTTGTCGGTAATGGTGATTTGCAAGACTTGTTTGTGCTGCAGGCTACCGATGGTATGCTGAAAAACAACTCGCGTTTGGATATGCAGCTTTGGTTCATAGCTACTATCAATGTCAAGATGACTTTGGGTATTAGCTGATGAAAAGTTGCCAAACGTGGCTGGCGTATTTTGTTGCAGCGTTTGCTCAAAATCAGTCATCGATTCGCAAGCATTATTCATCAGGTTTAAAAACACTTGAATTAATTGAGCTTTATCCGCGCATAACTCAGGTAACGACAAATCATAATCACGTTGTAGCACCACGTCCGGATATTGATGAATGATTAAAGCCAAAACGTGCTCTAGCGGTTCATGGATATTGAGCATTTGCCAGTTTGGCAATTGATGAGAGCCAAGAAGCTGCCCAATCAACTGGGTCAAACGATCGGTTTCTGAAATGATAATATCAGTATAACTCCGCAGCTTTGCCGCATTATTTCTCAGGTTATTTTCATCCGCTACATTCAAATTTTCATTCACAATAGCAGAAAATTCATTAAACTTAATAAATTGCCGCTGTAATAATTGTGCCGCCCCGCGAATACCTGCCAATGGATTTTTAATTTCATGGGCGACCGAGCGCAGCATATGACGTGCAACGCTATATTGCTGCTGCTGGCGCTGTTCTTCTGAAATGCGACTTTGCCGATCTTTGCCCCACATCTCTATAATAAAATAAGACTGCTGCGCATAACTAACAGGGGTCACGCTATAATCCACGGATAGTGTCAGTCCGCCGTTAAGCTGGGTGTGTATAAGGTGGTCATGGTCAATAAACGGCTGCTGATAGTATTTTGCTTGACTAAAACGCTCCGTCAACGCACAGGTCTTATCTTCTCGATTACTATTAATAAGTCTGTCTTTTAACATTAACTCATCGGGCGCAAGTAGGCTCAAGATTGATTGACCTCGCAAACGTCCGCTGCTAATGGCAAGCAGCTGCTCCGCTTGCGCATTTAGCCAGGTAATGGTCAGCGCTTCATCAACGTATAAAATAGCGGTAAATAAATGCTGTAATATAAACGTCGAATCTGGATTAGGTTTGGCAGTGGTCAAATCAGCCGTCATGGATAATGCCTAAAATTAAGTGAGACTGGGGATAATATTTAACCATAAATCAACACACTAGCGCGGCAAAACTGGCGATTATCACAAAAAAAACGTACAATGCGCACAGCCAATTTATCTCTAGCAAGGTCAGCCATGCCCAACACTTCTACCGAGTCGCTTAATACGACTGTTACCACCTCATCAGTTCCTACATCGCCAGCTTCTGCCTCATTAGCTTCTATGCCAAAAGACACTGCCACTATTTTTAATCCTGCAAAGCCAAATATAGCGCGAGAAAGCAGTCAGGCAGATGTCAGTCAAGCAAACACTAACCAGCCTTACCACCATAAAGCCAACCACAATCAAAACCGTAGTATTGAGCAAAGTAGCGATGCGACGCTAGCCAATTCAGCGACGATTGACGCGCCCGTGAACGCTGCGCCAAAGATTGGCTTTGTATCGCTTGGTTGTCCAAAGGCACTGGTCGATAGTGAGCGCATTATCACCGAGCTTAGTCGTGACGGCTATCAAGTTGCCAGCGATTATGAAGGCGCAGACTTGGTTGTGGTTAATACTTGCGGTTTTATTGAGTCAGCCGTGCAAGAATCCTTGGACGCCATCGGTGAAGCGATTAGTAAAAACGGTAAAGTGATTGTCACCGGCTGCTTGGGTAAAGAGGCCGATAAAATCCGTGCCATGCACCCAGCTGTGCTATCGGTTACCGGTGCGCATGCTTATGATGAGGTAATTACTGCCGTCTCGCAACATGTGCCCAAACCCAAGCGCGATATAGATAGCAACTATGATCCAAAAATAGATTTGATTAATGAGGCGGGGATTAAATTAACCCCCAGTCATTATGCGTACCTTAAAATATCGGAAGGCTGTAACCATCGTTGTACTTTTTGCATCATTCCAAGCTTACGTGGCGATTTGGTTTCGCGGCCGATTGATAGCGTGATGAATGAAGCAATGGCGCTGAAAAATGCTGGCGTGAAAGAGCTGCTGATTATCTCGCAAGATACCTCGGCTTATGGGCTGGACTTAAAATATAAAACCAGCTTTTGGAATGGCATGCCGCTGAAGTCGAAATTTTATGACTTGTGCCAAGCGTTAAATGATTTGGGTATTTGGGTACGCCTGCACTATGTTTATCCCTATCCGCATGTCGATAAAGTGGTTGAACTGATGGGTGAGAAAAAACTACTGCCTTATCTTGATATTCCATTCCAACATGCTAGCCACAGTGTTTTAAAAGCCATGAAACGTCCGGCGCATAGCGAAAATACTTTGGCGCGTATCGAAGCGTGGCGTGAGATTTGCCCTGATATTGTCATTCGTTCAACCTTCGTCGTCGGCTTCCCGGGTGAAACCGAAGAAGATTTTCAGTGCTTGCTTGATTGGCTAGTCGAGGCGCGCCTTGATCGCGTCGGTGCTTTTACGTATTCAGAAGTCGAAGGTGCGGTTGCCAATGATTTGCCAAACCATGTACCTGAAGACATTAAGCAAGAACGCTATGAGCGTTTGATGACACTACAGCAAGAGATTTCAGCTCAAAAACTGCAAGAAAAAGTCGGTAAAACCTTGATGGTATTGGTCGATGAGATTGATGAAGAAGAAGGCATCGCGATTTGTCGTAGTTATGCCGATGCGCCTGAGATTGACGGTCACGTCTATGTCGATGATATCACTGCGCAAGTCAAAGTTGGACAATTCCTAACCGTCACGATCGATGATGCCAGCGAATATGATTTGTTTGCCAGTTATAAAGGTTAGAGAGCCACAACGATAACCGAGTGAAAGTTGCCCAATCGTGGGCAGTTTTTGCTACAATTAGCGCAATTTGGCTTTTTACCTATTTGACATCGTTTTTGGCGCTTATTATGCCATTTAGGATAATTTGAAAGGGTAAGCTAAAGTCCAATGCAATTTGTGTTTTACCGCTTATTTTCATTATAATTTCATGCTAACAAGGTGACCTCATGTCTGACAAAAACCCGCGTTACTCTCGTATCTTGCTAAAACTTTCTGGCGAAGCCTTAGCTGGTGGCAAAGAGATGGGGATTGATACCGAAGTGCTCGATAAGATGAGCTTGTCTATCGCCCACTTACGCGGACTTGGGGTACAAGTCGGTATCGTCGTCGGCGGTGGTAACTTGTATCGCGGTGCCCAGTTGCAACAAGAAGGTTTGGTCGGCCGTGTCACTGGTGACCAAATGGGTATGCTAGCCACTGTGATGAATGGTCTGGCCATGCGTGATGCCCTCGAGCGCCGTAATATTAAAACGCGTTTGATGTCAGCATTGCCAATTGGCGAAGTCACTGAAAGCTATAGTAGCCGTAATGCCATTCGTTATCTTAAAAATGGCGAAGTGTGTATTTTTGTCGCGGGCACGGGCAATCCGTTCTTTACCACTGATACCGCCGCTTGCTTACGTGGTATCGAAATCGAGGCGGGCTTAATTCTAAAAGCGACCAAGGTTGATGGCGTTTACGATAAAGACCCAAGCCTCCATGATGATGCCAAAAAATATGACGGATTAACCTTTGATGAAGTGCTCGAGCAAAAACTTGGCGTCATGGATTTAACAGCGATTGCTTTATGCCGTGAACACAACGTCCCATTGCAAGTATTTGATATGACCAAGCCTAATGCCTTATTAAACGTCATTATGGGCGAAAATGAAGGCACGCGCGTTTATCATTAAACGCTCACTTTATTTATAGATGACTAAATGATTATATGAATAAAAATCATTGATGTTGTAAGCATCAATCGTTGCATAGGATTTATACCTAACAGCTTTATACCTAACAATAATGAGTGATTTATCGACAGCGATAAATAAGGATACATGATGATTAAAGAGATTAAGCAAGACGGCGAAGCACGCATGCAAAAAACCTTGGAAGCGCTTGAGACGACTTTTAGCAAAGTACGTACGGGCCGCGCGCACCCAGGTATGTTATCTGGCGTGATGGTTAGCTACTATGGTGCCGATACGCCATTGAACCAAGTTGCCAGCGTCAACGTCGAAGATTCACGTACTTTACTGGTACAGCCATTTGAGCGTAGCATGGTGCAAGCGATTGATAAAGCCATTCGCGAAGCAGATTTGGGCTTAAACCCGATGACTGCTGACGTTATTCGTGTACCGATGCCAGCGTTGACCGAAGACACACGCCGCGATATGCAAAAGCTTGCGCGTAGTGAAGCGGAAAACAGCCGCGTTTCTATCCGTAATATCCGCCGCGATATGATGAATGATATTAAAGAGTTGGCAAAAGAAAAAGAAATCTCAGAAGATGATGAGCGCCGCGCCAGTGATGATATCCAAAAAATCACTGACAAATATATTGAAACCATTGATAGCCGCTTGAGCAAAAAAGAAAGCGATTTGATGGAAGTATAGGCGACAGTCTTTTCTCTTTGATTAAAGACGACGTTTTAGCATTATTTTTTCTCTACAAACAGTCAGTGTTAAATAAATATTGGCTGTTTATTGCTGTATAAGAAATTAAGCCATTGTTAAGTAATTGTTCTGTCATAAACCCTTTATCAAAGTATTTTCTGCTGAGTTTAGGTTTTTTAATAAGTCATTTACTAAATATGCAATATTTTTCTTAACAGGCGATAATTCGCGTCACCTTACTTTACCCAAACCACAAGCAAGTCAGCCTATGTCTATTTCAGATACTTCATCTCCCGCGCTTCTCCCGCGGCATATCGCCGTCATCATGGATGGCAATAACCGTTACGGTAAAATCAATCAGTTAGGCAAAGGTCAGGGGCATATCGCTGGCAAAGATGCGCTAGATCCCATTGTCGAATACTGCGTTAGTACGGGCATTGAAGTCTTAACCGTCTTTGCCTTCTCTAGTGAAAATTGGCAACGTCCACCGAGCGAGGTGGCTTTGCTGATGCATTTGTTGAGTTTAACCATCAATGAGCAATTACCGCGCATGCAAAAATATCGCATTCGCTTGCGTTTTATTGGTGATCGCAGTCAGCTTAGTGAAGAGTTGCAAGCCTTGATGTTAGATGCGGAGGCAAAAACCGCTGACTTTGAAGCGATGACCTTGGTAATCGCTATTAGCTACGGTGGTCAGTGGGATATTGCCCATGCTGCTAAGCAGTTGGCGCAGCAAGTCGAAGCGGGCAAGTTGCGCGCAGAAGACATTAATAAAGAGATGCTTGGCGGATATGTGCAATTAGCAGATGCGCCTGCGGTTGATATGTTGATACGCACGGGCGGCGAATACCGTTTGTCAAACTTCCTATTATGGCAATCTGCTTATGCGGAGCTGTTTTTTACCCAAACCCTATGGCCTGATTTTAAAGTAGTCGAGCTTGCGACGATGATAACAGAGTTTGCTCAGCGCCAACGCCGCTTTGGCAAAACCAGCGAACAAGTAGTAATAGAGCAGCAGAGTTCTTAAAATAATTTTAGCAAATAAGCGCTGTAGAAATAATTGCTTAAATCGTCCGCGAGGTTTGAATTACACTTGTTTGGTCTATAATAAGCTGCTTTAATTGGCGTTAATCCTGTTTAATGGGCTATTATAGAGTGCTGTTATGCTAGATTTTGACCAAACATTTTTCGTTATATAAGGCTCGATAAGTATGTGGCAACGAATTAAGACGGCAATTGTTCTCGTTATTATCGTTGGTATTGCAATGTTTGCGAGCCAAACGCCTATTTTATTTGCACCGCTGCTAGCGATTGGTGTCATTATCGCTGCCCACGAGTGGACCAAACTGATGCCAAAGTGGCAGCAGCCTGCGTTGTTTGTGCTGTTGGTTTTGGCGCTGACCATCGTCTCGCTGATGTTTAAAGTCACGTGGCTGTTTTGGTGGGTAGCGTCACTAATTATCTGGCTGATGGCACTGTCTTGGGTGCGAGTCTTTCCTACTCATACTAGCTGGTACGGTAAGAAATTAGCATTGATGGGCGCTATTATATTAACCGCTGCCATTACCGCTATGTTTTACTTATGGCAACTGTCCGCATGGTGGCTGCTGTATGTATTCTTATTGGTCTGGTGTGCCGATAGTGGCGCTTACTTTGTTGGGCGTAAGCTCGGTCGCCGTAAGATGGCGCCAAACGTCTCACCTAATAAAAGCATGGAAGGGCTGGCAGGCGGCTTGGTAACAGGTTTGCTTGTGGTCATCGTCATTAGTGTTTTTAAACTACAATTGACTGGCCTACCGTTAGTCGCTTTTGTAGCACTGTCAGCACTGACGATTTTGGCTTCTGTACTCGGCGATTTATTTGAGTCGATGCTCAAGCGCCGCGCTGACGTTAAAGATTCTGGAACGATTTTGCCAGGGCATGGCGGGGTACTTGACCGTATTGACTCGCTACTGTCTGCCACGCCGATATTTGCCCTTGGTTTTTGGTCGCTACAGCAGCTCGGTTTAATGGTCGTATAGCAATAACTAGTTTAAGAATAAAAAGTCTAAAAATAAAAAACTATCAGGCTAAAAATATAAAATAGGTAGGGCTTACATATTTGGTAGCGACTAGGCTGCCTCGTATTAGATTCTATACCTTATATTATTGTCTTTATTTCTCATTTAATTTCACCATATTATAGGCACCGATGGTTATGACCCAACGCATCGCCGTACTAGGCGCGACAGGCTCGATAGGCGATAGCACGTTAGCAATTTTGGCGGCACAACCACAGAACTACGACGTTTATGCCTTATCAGGCTACCATCGTTTAGATAAATTATTCGCGCTTTGTCAACAGTTTTTGCCAAAACGCGTCAGTGTACCGACAGCAGCGGTCGATGATTTCGCTCAGCGTCTTAGTACAGCTGGTCTTAATATCGACGTAATCGGCGGCGCTACAGGGCTGGTCGATATTGCGACTGATCCGCAAACCGATACCGTCGTCGCTGCTATCGTAGGCGCAGCCGGTCTGCCTTCTACTTTGGCAGCCGCGCGTGCAGGCAAGCGTATTTTATTGGCGAATAAAGAAGCATTGGTCATGGCAGGAAAGGTGATGATTAATGCGGTTAAAACGCATCACGCGACTTTGCTGCCTTTAGATTCAGAACACAATGCGATCTTCCAGTGTTTACCCTTTGCGATTCAACAAGACAGTAGCCAAATTCATCAGCCAAACCATGGCGTTCGTAAGCTTTGGTTGACCGCGTCTGGCGGGCCTTTTTTGCAGCAGTCATTTGCGCAAATGCAGCAAGCTAGCGTCGCTGAAGCAGTTAAACATCCCAATTGGTCAATGGGGCAAAAGATATCGGTTGACTCAGCAACGATGATGAATAAAGGGCTTGAGCTCATCGAAGCTTGTCATTTATTTGATTTGAGTGAGGATAAGATAAATGTGGTGATTCATCCACAAAGTATCATCCACTCAATGGTAGAATATAGTGATGGTAGCTTTTTGGCGCAGCTTGGCAGCCCTGATATGAAGACGCCTATTGCCCATGCCCTCAGTTACCCTGCCCGTATCGATAGTGGCTCGCAGCCATTAGATTTATTTGCATTAAGTGGTTTAGAGTTTATTGAGCCTGATTTGCAAAAATTTGCCTGTTTGCGTTTGGCAAGGCAAGCGATGCAAGCGGGTACGCAGGCCACGATTGTACTAAATGCGGCCAATGAGATTGCAGTTGCCGCATTTTTAAATGGGCAGATTCGTCTGACTGATATTGCCGATATTAATGCGCAAGCACTAGATGAGATACAAGTAGCGGTATTAAATGAGACTGCCGATATTGAAGATATTTTAGCGATTGATAACATAGCGCGTCAGCATACTGATACGTTAGTGGCAAAGTTGGCATGAATCTATAAAAATTCAGTCATTTGATAAACGATGTTAAAAGAGCATATTGAGAAAAGATCATGACGTTTTTATTAACGCTACTTGCGGCAATATTTGTCTTAGGTCCACTCATCGCCTTACATGAGTGGGGCCATTACATCGTGGCGCGTCTGTGCGGCGTTAAAGTACTGACGTACTCTATTGGCTTTGGTCCGAAACTCTTTGGTTGGACCAGTAAAAAAAGTGGCATCGATTATCGTATCTCGGCACTGCCGCTTGGTGGCTACGTCAAAATGCTTGATGAGCGTGAAGGTGAGGTAGCAGCAGACGAGCTACATCTAGCGTTTAATCGTCAGCATCCGCTCAAAAAGATTGCGGTGGTTGCCGCAGGTCCTATTATGAATTTTGTCATCGCTATTGCATTATTTTGGGTGTTATTTATGACCCCATCAGAGCAATTGGCAACAAAGATAGGGCAAGTGCTGCCCGATACCCCAGCAGCGATGGCACAGTTACCTGTGGGCGATAAAATTGTCGCTATTGATGGTCATGAGGTGCAGACGTGGGAAGGTATTAACTATCGCCTTGCTGGGCGTATGGGTGAGACGGACAATGTCAGTGTCACCTTACAATCTGATGCAAAAGGTAGTAACGCCACCAAAACCTATCAAGCACCGATTAAAGAGTTTATGCAAGGCGATGCCCAAGGCAAAGATGCGTTATCAAGCTTCGGCATGATACCGTGGCAACCAAACATCACACCAATCGTTGGCAATTTAACGCCCGATGGCGCTGCCAGCCGTCAAGGCCTACAGGTTGGTGACCGCATTACGGCTATTAATGGTAAAGAGATTACCGACTGGATTAGCGCCACGCGTATCATTCGCGACAATCCTGAAACTTTGCTTAATTTCACTGTATTGCGTGATAGCAAACAAGTTCAGTTATCCATCATGCCGCAAGGTAAAAAAGACAATTTAGGTAACGATTACGGGCAAATTGGTGCTATGGTGGCAGAGTCTGAAATTGTCATTCCTGACGCTTACAAAACCACGGTTGTCTACGGCCCTGGTGAGTCATTGATTAAGTCGTTTGAGAAGACGGAGCAGTTAGCCGTCATGACGGTCAGCTCAATGGGAAAGATGCTGTCTGGTATGATAGGTTTGGAGAATTTATCAGGTCCGATTACCATTGCGAAAGTCGCCAAACAAAGCTTTGATATTAGCTGGCAAATGGTATTATCGACAGCAGCGTTGATCAGTTTGAGCCTTGCGGTTTTGAATCTTTTGCCCATTCCAGTATTAGATGGTGGACATATTGTCTACTATCTTATTGAGCTGATACGCGGTAAACCTCTGTCTGAAGGCGTGCAAATGGTTGGTCTAAATATCGGTTTACTCTTGCTGGCAGGTTTCATGGTGTTAGCAATTGGTAATGATATCAGTCGGCTATTTTGATAAATAATGCGGCGGTTTATTAACTAAAGCATGATGGTTTAATGCTTGTATGCTGCTACAGCGCAGGCAGTTCATGTAATACGGCGTTTATTTTCTATTACCGCTACTGTACTAATTTTATTTTTTAGTTTATTTTATGATGCGTTTTATATAAAGTGTCCTGAGTCTGCCGTGCTGAAGTTTTTCGACTTTATGCGAAATGGGCTAGACAACACGTGCTTTTTACCTTAACTTAAGCAAGTTTTTTATTGACGGATAGTGTTTATGCGTACGCCTTTATTTATGAGCGCGGCTGGGTTGCCGTTAGTTGTAGCAATGATGAGTATGCCGGTGCAGGCTGCAGAATTTGTGGTCACTGATATCGGCTTTAATGGTCTACAACGCCTAACTCCTGATAGTCTCTATCCAGTTTTGCCGATTTCGGTGGGTGATACGGTTAATGATAGTCGTTTGGCCGCCAGTATTAAGGCACTATATGCGACTGAAAACTTCGCTGATATTCAAAGTCGTGTCGAAGGCGGCAAGTTGCGCTTTGATGTCGTCGAGCGTCCTATCATCGCTGAAGTCAACTTTGAAGGCAATAAACTTATCCCAAAAGAAGGGCTTGAGCAAGGGCTTGGTAACGCTGGTTTGTCTGTGGGTGATGTGCTAAAGCAAGCGACCTTGCAAGGTGTTGCCAACGAGCTACAACAGCAATATATTAGTCAAGGTTATTACAATAGCAATATCGAAGTCGATCAGACATTATTAGATGGTAATCGCGTCAAGCTTGATGTGCGCTTTATCGAAGGTAAACCCGCCAAAGTCGTCGATATCAATATCATTGGTAATAAGCACTTTAGTGATGAGCAGATTAAAGACGTTTTTGCGGTAAAAGAGTCGTCGTGGACGCGACTATTATCTAAGTCTGATCGCTATGCTAAAGAAAAGCTGGCGGCCAGTTTAGAAAATTTAAAAGCACTTTATCAAAACGATGGTTATGTACGTTTTTCTGTCGATAATGCGGTTCTTAATATTAGCGAAGATAAAAGCAATGTGTTTATCGAAGTCAGTCTTAGCGAAGGCGAGCAGTATCAATTTGGCGAGGTGAACTTCTTAGGTAAACCAACCTTTGATAACGCTGAGCTAAAAGAGCTGGTCACGTTTGCGCCCGATGAAAAATATTCACAAGCCAAACTGGATGCGACCACTGCTGCACTGAAGAGCCGTTATGGTAATGAAGGATATTATCTCGCACAAATCAGACCGGTACCGCGTATCAATGATGAGACCAAAGTGGTCGATATCGACTATTATATTGATCCTGCGCGTCCTATTTATGTGCGCCGTATCAACTTTACGGGTAACTTAAAAACTCAAGATGAAGTATTGCGCCGTGAAATGCGTCAGTTAGAAGGTACACTAGCCTCTAATGATAAAATTCAGCTGTCGCGTACACGCTTGATGCGTACCGGTTTCTTTAAAGCGGTCAATGTTGATGTGAAGCCTGTGCCAAACCAGCCAGACCAAGTTGATGTCAACTATACGGTCGAAGAGCAGCCTTCTGGCAGCTCAACGATTGCTGCTGGTTACTCGCAAAGTGGCGGTGTGACTTTCCAGTTGGATTTAACCCAAAATAACTTTATGGGTACGGGTAACCGCGTGAAAGCAGCGCTATCACGTTCAGAAACGCGCGATTCTTACAGCTTAGGTTATACCGATCCGTACTTTACTGAAAACGGTGTGTCGCAAGGTGTCAGCGCATATTATCGCGAAACCAAATACGACGACAGAAACGTTAGTAACTATGTCACTGATGCTTACGGTGCCACGCTAAACTACAGCTATCCTGTTGATGAAACCAAGCGTGTGAGCGCAGGTTTAAACGTTGATAAGACAACTGTACGCGGTGGTAGCCGTCTTGGTGTGTCCAACGTGCAGCAGATTATTGATGGTGGTGGTTCATTCGAAAAATTTATCAATGATGATAATGAGTTCTCGGGTCGCACCGGTTTTAAAAACGACTATCAGACCTACAACTTATTACTAGGTTGGGATTACAGTACGCTAGATCGCCCCGTATTCCCAAATAAAGGCATGAGCCATACTGTCGATGCAACCATTGGCTTTGGCGATGAAAGTTATCAAAAACTTGTTTATCGTGGCAATATCTACTATCCGATTTATAAAGATTGGGTGGCGCGTGGTTATACCAAACTTGGCTACGGTAATGACTTGCCATTTTATGAAAACTTCTACGCTGGTGGTTATGGGTCAGTACGTGGTTACGAAGCTTCAACGCTAGGACCTAAATCGCAAAGCTACTATGATGCGGTCAGTGATAAACCGGGCTCGTTGAAACCAGAAGAGATCGGCGGTAATGCGTTGGTTAGCTTTGGTACCGAGCTAATTCTACCAATGCCGTTTAAAGGCGATTGGGCGGATCAAGTACGTCCAGTACTATTTGCCGAAGGTGGTCAAGTATTTGATACCACAGATAAAGAGGACCGCACTTTTATTGATCCTGTTAGTGGTGACGATACGGGTGTTCCATTATTAACCCAAGATAATAATTTCCGCTTTAGTGCGGGTTTAGGGGTAACCTGGTATACACCAATTGGTCCGATTTCGCTCAGTTATGCTGTGCCTATCGGTGACAAAGAAGGCGATGAGACTGAAAAAGTTCAGTTCCAAATCGGTAATACTTTTTAGTCCGATAAAGTTAAATGCAGCGGTTTAATTGCTTTTGTTCGTTTATGCAGCTAAGTAAACTAGTCCGCAGTTAGAATTTAATAGGTCGCCAAGCTGTTATCTCAACTTGGCGATTCACTTATTCATACCAATACTAATTTTAATTATACCAATAGCAACTATGATAACGATTGAGCAACTTATCACGCGGATTGAGCAGCGTCAGCCGGTTCTTAACAAGGATGACCTTAGCGCTGAGCAGTTGTGCCTAAAATTAGAGGGTATCGGTAATTTAACCACCGCCAATTCGCAGCAATTAAGCTTTTTAGCCAATCCGCATTATCTGCCTAGTCTGGCAAACAGTCAGGCTGGAGCTGTGCTGACCACCTCAGACCATCAAAGCAAAGTTGCACAGAATACGGTTGCCTTAATCGTTGCGGCGCCTTATTTGGCTTATGCCAGTGCCAGTCAACTATTTGCCTGTACGTCCTTGTTTAAAGGTATTCATCCGAGTGCTGTGATAGCGGAAAATGCAGTTATTGGCAACCAAGTGACTGTTGGGCCTTTTTGTATGATTGGCGAAGGGGTACAAATTGGTGATCGCAGTGTGCTCGATGCGCACGTGGTCATTGAGGCGAACAGCAGTATTGGTACCGATTGTGTGCTCAAGTCACAAGTGGTCATCGGGCATGATTGTGTGCTTGGTAATCGTGTAAGATTGCATGCTGGCGTTAGCATAGGGTCAGAAGGCTTTGGCTTTGCGCCTACGAGTAATCCTAGTGTTACCGGCTGGGAGCGTATTGCTCAATTAGGACGCGTGGTAATTGGCGATGATGTACGTATAGGTAGCCAAACCTGTATCGATCGTGGTGCAATTGACGATACGGTGATTGGCAATCATGTTATTATTGACAATCTTGTACAAGTTGCCCATAACGTCCGTATCGGTGATGGTACTGCCATCGCAGCGCAAACTGGCATTGCCGGTAGTACCACTATTGGCAAGCGCTGTATTATCGGCGGTGCTGTTGGCATTACTGGTCATATTGAGATTGCGGATGATGTTACCTTATCTGGCATGACTATGGTAACCAAATCTATTACCAAGGCTGGTTCATACTCCTCTGGTACAGCGGCCATGCCAACCGCCAATTGGCGCCGTGCGGCGGTACGCTTTCGCCAGCTTGGTCGCGATTAGCCTAGCGCGATTAATGCATGACAATGAATGCTTAATGAATAAGACCTTCAATTATTTATAAAATTTAAAAACACAGCAATGCTTAAACACAAAGCACTGCTTAGTATATAGCAAGGAAGCGCGATTATGAGCACAATTGATATTGATAGACCAAGTGATGAAGACATCAAAAGCTTAGCAGAACAAGGCTTAACACTGCCATTAACCTATCATACATTGAAGCATTATCTGCCGCATCGTTATCCGTTTTTGCTGGTAGATAAAGTCATATCGTGCAGCCCTGGCGAATGCATTACAGCGATCAAAAACGTGACCATTAATGAAGAGTTTTTCAATGGACACTTTCCCGATCAGCCCATCATGCCGGGTGTATTGATGGTGGAGTCGATGGCGCAAGTATCGGGCGTCCTTGGGTTTATCAGTGCCGGATTGACGGCAGAAGATGGTTATTTGTATTTGTTTGCAGGGGTGGATAAAGTGCGCTTTAAACGCCGTGTTATCCCTGGTGACCAGCTGATTATCCGTGCAAAAACCGTGATGCAAAAGCAGGGTATCTATAAGTTTGATTGTACCGTCCATGTCGAAGATGAGCTTGCTGCTAGTGCCCAAATTATGATTGCCCGTCAGGGACAATAAAATACGATGAACGCTAACGTATGACAAGTTTATAAGATTGGCTAAATCTTTCGCCTTTAGATAATTGTTAGTAGAAATCTAGAAATTTATCTCGGTATTTTACCTAGATTGCCATTTTTAAACACCACTGTGCTTTTGGGCGTCGTTGTCTTTTTAACCAGTTTTAACCAAAACCAGTATCAGGTTGATTATTTACGCTAAGCTTGCTTTACTTGTTTTACCATTTATTCGCATCAGATGATACAAAGGTCCATATTATGAGTCAGATTCATCCAACAGCACTCATCTCACCGTCCGCTAACATTGATGAGACTGCCATCATTGGTCCTTATTGTATTGTCGGTGATGAAGTTTCTATTGGCGCCCATACGGTATTGCATCGGCACGTGGTCGTAGCAAGACTGACGCGTATCGGGCAATACAACCAGTTTTATCAGTTCGCCAGTATCGGCGAAGACCCGCAGGATTTGAAATACGCTGGTGAACGTACGTGGCTTGAAATTGGCGATCATAATACCATTCGCGAGGCGTGTAGCTTGCACCGTGGCACTGAGCAAGACGGAGGCTTGACGAAGATTGGCAGTCACAATCTTTTGATGGTCAATACCCATGTGGCCCATGATTGTTTAATCGGCGACCATAATGTACTGGCTAATAATGTCGGGGTGGCAGGGCATGTGACTATCGGTAATCATACGATTATTGGCGGCAACTCAGGTATTCATCAGTTTTGTACCATTGATGATTACAGTTTGGTTGGCGGCGCCAGCCTAATTTTAAAAGACGTCGCTGCTTTTACCATGGTTTCAGGTAATCCTGCTAAAGCCCACGGGCTAAATGTCGAAGGTATGCGCCGTAAAGACTGGTCTAAAGAGACGATTGATGTATTGCGCCAAGCGTATCGTGTTATCTACCGATCAGGTCTAACAACGGCTCAAGCGCTTGAGATTTTAAAAACAGAGCTATTACCAACAGAGCCAAAAATCGCCCTGCTAATAGATTCGCTACAAAAAAGCCGCCGAGGCGTGGTACGGTAAACATAGTTTTAGTAATTATAAAAGTAGCATAATAGCAAGATTTTGCATCTAGCATAGTTTGACAAATTATCTCGATAAATATAAGAAGCCATAACTAATAGTTATGGCTTTTTATATTTATCGCTACTTGACTTTTTTGGTCGCTTAGCAGAAACTGGGCGTTTACGATATTGTAAACAATTCTTTCATAATGTTGCTAAGCGCGTCACATTGACATGCTGGTTAAATGAGTCTCAGTCATTAAGAGCGATTTATGATAATCAAGGAAGATTATAAGCAACAGTAATTGAAGCACGAGGAAGGCAAAATGGCTATTAATAAACAAGAACATGCTCAGTGGAGCTCAAGTTTTGGCTTCGTACTAGCAGCAGTAGGATCGGCAGTTGGTTTAGGGAATATTTGGAAGTTCCCTTATATGGTTGGGGAAAGTGGTGGTTCCGCTTTTGTTATCGCCTATTTATTTTGTCTTGCTCTGATTGGTTTTCCAATTTTGGTTGCAGAATGGCTGATTGGTCGCCGTGGGCAAAAAAACCCTATCAATACGTTTTCTGATGTCGCCGCAAGCGAAGGTAAATCACGCAGTTGGGGTATTGTCGGTGCGACTGGTATTTTAGGTGGCTTTTTAATCTTATCGTTTTATAGTGTCATCGGTGGTTGGGCGCTTAATTACATCACCAAAGTTGGCTCAGGCAGCTTTGCCGGACAAGACAGTGACTCTGTAGCGGCAACCTTTGATGCGATGTTGGCGTCAGCTGGCACCTTGACAATTTGGCATACGGTTTTCATGGCAATCACCGCTTTAATCGTCGGTGTTGGTGTCACGAAAGGTATTGAAAACACTGCCAAAGTGCTTATGCCTTTACTGGGTTTGATTTTATTCGTGATTGTTGGTTACAACGTCATGAATGGCGGTTTTGGCCAAGCGGTGAACTACCTGTTTGCGCCAGACCTTAGTAAGTTAAATGGCGATGTGATGCTAGCGGCGCTTGGTCATGCTTTCTTTACCTTATCTATCGGTATGGGCATCATGGTGGCTTATGGCTCTTATTTGGGTCGTGATGTCAATCTATTAAGCACGGCGCGTACCGTTGTTATTCTAGACACTGTCATTGCTTTAGCGGCTGGTTTGGCTATTTTCCCAATTATCTTTAACAACGGTCTTGATCCTGCTTCAGGTCCTGGTCTTATCTTTGTCAGTTTGCCAATTGCTTTTGGTAGCATGGGCGCCGGTGCCATCATTGGTACGTTGTTCTTCTTATTGATTACCTTTGCCGCTGTGACTTCTTCAATCTCATTACTTGAGCCAACGGTTGAGCTGTTAGAAGAGCGTACGCCAATGAGCCGTACCGTATCGACCATCGTCGCTAGTATCGCGGTTTGGTTATTAGGTATCGCAGCTTTGTTGTCATTCAATCTATGGAGCGACTTTACCATCATGGGTAATGGTATTTTTGATGCTCTGGACAAATTAACCAGTAAATTCATGTTACCTTTAACCGGTCTTGCCGCGATTATCTTTGTCGGTTGGAAAATGGATCAACGTAGCATTCAGCAAGAGCTTGGATTGTCTAATGGTACCTGGCAATTATGGCAAATCATTGCTAAATTTGTCGCGCCGATTGCTGTACTGATTGTTTTTGTGACCACTTTGATGAGCTAATAGATTAACTATGATTAATACGAGCTTGTATTCTAGGCGGTATTGATTATTAGCTAATAAAAAGGGCTTAAGATTAATCTTAAGCCCTTTTCCATTTTAATGTCTCTCGCTTAAAGCAGCTTCAAGCAGCTTACGCAGATAAAATAACTCTAAAAATGGTTAACGTAAATTGAGTTCAGGAACGCTTTGACCGCGTTTGCTATAAAACTCATTTACAAACTCATCAAACTTATCTTGTTCAATCGCGTCTCTGATACCTTGCATCAAACGCTGATAGTAACGCAGGTTATGAATAGTCGCTAGCTGCGCCCCTAGCATCTCTTTACATTTATTTAGATGTGATAAGTAAGCACGGCTAAAGTTTTGGCAGGTATAGCAGTCACATTCAGGGTCTAATGGCCCTTCATCAGTGCGATACTGGCTATTACGTATGCGTATAATGCCGGCATTCTCAGCGTCACCGGTGACAAAGTAATGACCATTACGGGCGTTGCGAGTCGGCATCACGCAGTCAAACATATCGACGCCGCGGCGTACCCCTTCAACGAGGTCTTCAGGCTTACCAACGCCCATCAAATAGCGCGGCTTGTCAGCGGGCATATCGTCGGCGATATAATCTAGGACGTCTATCATCTCTTCTTTTGGTTCGCCAACCGATAAACCGCCGATGGCATAACCATCAAAGCCAATCTCAAGCAGACCTTCGAGTGATTGCTGACGCAAATCGGCATACATACTGCCTTGGATAATGCCAAATAAGGCATTGGTGCTGCCAAGCTTCTTATGCTCATCGACACAGCGCTGGCCCCAGCGTAGTGACAACTCTAAAGATTTTTTGGCTTCTTCATGAGTGGCAGGATAGGGCGTGCACTCATCGAACTGCATGACGATGTCTGAGTTTAAGCTATATTGAATTTGCATCGATTTTTCTGGCGATAAAAATACTTTTGCGCCATCGATAGGCGATTTAAAAGTCACGCCTTCTTCGGTGATTTTACGCATGGCCCCAAGACTGAATACTTGGAAACCACCCGAATCGGTAAGGATTGGCTTATCCCAATGCATGAATTTATGCAGACCACCAAATTTATCAATGATATCAGTGCCCGGACGCAGCCATAAATGGAAAGTATTGCCCAAGATAATATCGGCGCCAATCGCTTCGATATCACGTGGCAGCATGCCTTTTACGGTACCATAAGTACCCACTGGCATAAAAGCAGGCGTTTGCACATCGCCATGATTGAGATGAACCGTACCACGGCGTGCGCGCGTGATACCGCTGGCCGTTTTGTGTAAAACAAATTGCATAAGATAACCGCTATTTAAGCTATGAAAATGGCGCTAATTATAACATTGTTAAGCATTTTTTTGGACATGGATATTTAAGCGGCTGACAATTGGTTTAGAGAAGGAGAGCGTTTATAAAATAGCCTAAGCATGCTAACAATTAAACGGGACATTAATCGCTTATTAATTGGCATGCTATAACCGAAAAATACAGACATTCTTGCCAAGTCATTGCTAAAGTAGAAGAGTGGCTACTATAAATCAAATAAATGTTAAGGTCTAAATGTATATAGCGGAGAGATAATATGGCTAAAACACGCTATTTGTCATCGATTCGCTTGCTATTGAATAATGACTTATCAAATAAAGCCCTATTAGATGGACTGTTTTTAACGAGCGCATTATTACTATCAGGAGCAGCTATGGCAACCGAAGAGCCAAAATATACTGTACTAAAACAGACTGAAGACTTTGAGCTGCGTCGTTACGATGAGCAATTAGTAGCACAGACTTGGGTAACGGGCGACCAAGATACCGCTAGCCGTGCAGGATTCAAGATTCTAGCAGATTATATCTTTGGCAATAATAGCGCCGCAAATGGCGAGAGTCGTAAAATTAGCATGACGGCTCCCGTCACGATGCAACCTGAAACTAAGAAAGGGAGCGGTGAGTCACAGAAAATTGCCATGACTGCGCCAGTCAGCATTCAACAAACTAAAGATAAATGGCGCGTGCAATTTACCATGCCAAGCCAATATACGCTGCAAACGCTGCCAAAACCCAATAATCCGAATATCGAAATTGTAGAAGTTCCAGCGCAAACTTATGGCGTTATTAAATTTTCAGGATTGGCGGGTACTGAAAAGGTCGCGGCAAAAACTAAAGAGCTACAATCTTGGATGCAAGGGCAAAATTTAACCATCACAGGTAAGCCTGAGCTGGCGCGTTATAATCCACCTTGGACGCTGCCATTTATGCGCCGCAATGAAATAATGATTGCTTATCAGCCTAAATGATTCATTATTAAAAAAATAACGCCAAAAATGATGCTAAAAAAAGACAGCAAGCGCTGTCTTTTTTATTGGCGATTAAATAAGATTAGCTGTTTTGCTCACGGATAATATTCAGCATACGGCGTAATGGCTCTGCTGCGCCCCATAATAGCTGGTCGCCGACAGTGAACGCACCCAAATATTCAGGGCCCATATTGAGCTTGCGTAGGCGTCCTAGCGCCACTGTTAAAGTGCCAGTCACTGCTACCGGTGTTAAGCGATTTATAGCAGCTTCTTTGGTATCTTCAACCACATCTAACCACTGATTATCGCTATTTTTCAATGCCGCTTCGATTTCTTCTAGCGGGATGTCTTTTTTAAGTTTAATCGTTAAGCCTTGAGCGTGACAACGCATGGCGCCAACGCGGACACACATACCGTCAATGGCAATTTTATCGGCTTCAGAATTGCCAAGGATTTTATTGGTTTCAACGCCACCTTTCCATTCTTCGCGCGATTGTTTGTTTTCTAACTGCGAATCGATATAAGGAATCAAACTGCCTGCTAGTGGTACGCCAAAGTATTGCTTTGGAAAGTCGTCTGAGCGCTGTGTCTGAGCGATTTTTTTATCAATCTCAAGGATGGCGCTGGCAGGGTCGGCAAGCTCGTCTTTGACTGCTTCATGGAGTACGCCCATACCTTCGATTAGCTCGCGCATGTTGTTGGCGCCAGAGCCACTCGCTGCTTGATAAGTCATGGCGCTGACCCATTCAACCCAGCCTTTATTAAACAGCTCCCCGATTGCCATCAGCATCAGTGACACGGTACAGTTACCACCGATGAAGTCTTTTTTGCCATTTGCCAGTGCTTTATCAATCACACTGCGGTTAACAGGATCAAGAATGATGATACTGTCGTCTTCCATGCGTAAGGTGCTTGCTGCATCAATCCAGTAGCCGTTCCAACCGCTATCACGTAGGGGCTGATGTACCTTTGAGGTGTAATCGCCGCCTTGGCAGGTGATAATTACGTCACAGGCAGCAAGTGCTTCAATATCATGAGCATCTTTTAGTTTGCTGGTCTTGATACCGTCAAAGCTTGGGGCGTCGCCGCCAGCGTTACTGGTCGAAAAAAACACTGGTGTGATACCATCGAAGTCTTTTTCTTGACGCATACGCTCTATCAATACTGACCCGACCATACCGCGCCAGCCTACCAAGCCTACTGTTAAATTACTCATAAAACTCAATCCTTTTCACCATAAATTGTTGCACTGCCAACCGATAACAATGCCGTGAATAGCAGCAAAAAGCAAGGTTTTTTAGAGAATATACCGCATTTTTTAGATATGACTTATTCACTTTTCTACTTGTCAATGCTACTACCCATAAAGCCTGTTATTTATAAAGCGTATGACTTATTCATGATGTCAACTTAGCTTAAATGCAAGTCCATCTGCATAAGGTCTAGATTGTAATTTTTTATAGCCGCTAACGCCTAATGAATGTTCAATAGTAGGCGCAGGCGTGATGAGGTGCTAAAGTATGCAGGCTATTTATCTTGTGACAAAGGTTTAGAGTTTAGCCGCTCAATCATTTTTAGCTTAAATAAATTTAGCCCAAACAATTATTATATAAAGAATATTCACTATTATTGGCTTTGCCATTCATTTAATAAACGGTCGACACACATTATGGATCTCTCCCTCTTATATTATGGCGCTCAGTGGTTGGCAGGATTCATCGCCTTTGTCACTATTTGGGGCTTGTTGCCTCTTGATAATTGGTGGGTGCGAGGTGTTGAGTTTCCTCGTATTCAAATTATGTTCCTCGGGCTCGCCGCTTGGCTTGGCATGGTTATATTTTGGTCGGACTGGCAGTTTGGTCAGTGGCTGTTATTTATCGTTTTAAGTAGCGCGCTCGCCTTTCAATTGCGTATGGTGTTGCCCTATACCATACTTTGGAAAAAAGAAGTGCTCACTGCCAAGGATATGCCAAATGGACATGCGCACCAGCTTAAAATCATGGTTTCAAACGTATTGACGCCCAATGATGAGACCCAAAAACTGGTTGAACTGGTAAAAGATAAGCGCCCCGATATTTTAATTACTTTAGAGACTGATAAAAAATGGGAGAAAGCCCTTAATCAAATAGAAGCAAATTATCCTTATACTGTCAAAGTGCCTTTGGATAATCTATACGGTATGCATCTGTATTCTAAGCTTGAGCTCATAGACCCTGAAGTTAAGTATTTGATGATTGATGATATTCCATCTATCCATACGCAGCTACGTTTGCAGGGTGGACAAGTGATTTGGCTCTATTGTTTGCACCCGATGCCGCCCAGTCCGACAGAGGCAGATAAGTCTACGACCCGCGATGCTGAGCTGCTGATGGTTGGAAAACATATCAAAGAAAATAAGCAAACGGCGATATTGGCAGGAGATTTAAACGATGTCGCTTGGTCAAAGACTACCCGCCGCTTTCAACGTATCTCAGGCTTGCTAGATCCTCGTATCGGGCGCCATTTTATCAATACCTTTCATGTTAAATATCCGTTTTTACGTTGGGCGTTAGATCATATTTTCCATAGTGCCTGCTTCACCTTAGTCGATATTCAGCGCATGCCGTCTATCGGCTCCGACCATTTTCCGGTGCTGACAACGCTACAATACGAGCCCGAAAAAGTCAGCACCCAAGAAACTAATGCGCCAATTGAGAAGGCAGAAGATGTCAAAGAGGCAAAAAATACCATTGAAGCGGGTAAGGAAGAGGGCTGTAAAGTATCAAAAGAACATGCAGAGGCTGAAAAGGAAAGTGATTGCTAAAAAGGTTTTATCATCTGTATAAAACCCTCGCCACAAACAATGGCGACGTAAGCAAATGCTTACGCTAAATAAGGTCTTTAGCCTCTAGTCGTTCCGCGTCAATTCACCTAGAATACAACCATCAACACAAGGATACGTAAGGATGCAGTGTTGAGGCAGTAACAATAAAAGCACAGGTCAGCCCGCTGTCTTATAGGTTACTGTTTATGACTTAGGACGAGTCAACACGGAAGAGATAATAACAACAATATGAAACGCCATAGCCCTGAACCCAACGCCCTAGGTTCGGGGCTTTTCTTTGTGCATTATTTTTATTTGAAAAATATTTTCGACCGTTAATAAAAGCGTTAATGAATGTATAGTTAAAATATCCTAAAAACGCGACGGTATTGCTGATATCAATTTTTTGTAGCCTCTGTCTGCGCAGGCACAGCTAGCAAGAAAAATTGATATCAGCAGTGCGTGATGTAACAATATTACTTTTCACTCACTATAGAGCTCTAAGCTAAAGCTTATCCCATCATTTATGGAGTTTTTAATAAATGACCTAAATTAAAAAAGGGTACATGCATTAGCATTTACTACCCTTCTTTTATAAAATTTTTTCGATATTATTAAATACTAATTAGCCGAGTATCTGAATATAAGCGCCGGCTTGTAGTTCTTGTAGCCAGTCTTCTTTGGCTTGCGGAGCAAGGCGCTGATATAGCGCTTGACGTGCCATATTGCGACGGTATTCATCGCTGACATCTTGCTCGCGTTTGCCTTCAACTTTTAGAATGTGCCAGCCAAATTGCGTTTTGAATGGTGCAGAGTAATCACCGACGGCGGTATTCTTCATCGTTGTTTCAAACGGACCAATCATTTGCTCTTCACCAACCCAATCCAAATCGCCACCGCGTCCTGCTGAACCGGGATCATCTGAATAAGTTGAGGCTAGGCTCGCAAAGTCGGCTCCTTTACGTAATTGCTCGTAGAGGTCATTGATTTTTTGCTCAGCCAAAGCATCGGTTTGTAGCTCATCGACTTTGACTAAAATGTGACGCGTATGCCACTGCGGCACTAGCATGGTATCACTGGATTTTTTATCAGCCAGTTTGATGATATCAATACCTTCTGGGGTCACTAACGGCGCACTGACGGCGCCAACTTCAAGTTTGGTGATTTCGCTAGCAAGCTCGGTTGGTAGTGCAGCCGCTTTATGAAAGCCCATATCGCCCCCTTGCAGCTGAATAGGGTAGCTGCCTTGACTTGCGGCAATGGCTTCTGTGACATCGACATTTGGCGCCTGCAGTCGTGTGCGTAGACGCTGCGCGACTTTTAATGCTTCTTCACGCTGGGCGTCCGACAGACGGCTGTAATCGTCCATATAGGGGATACGTACGTGAATAGTTTGATATTCGCTTTGACTCAAACGCTTGGCTTCAGGAGAGGCCAAAAAGGCATCGATATCTTGTTCGCTGATGCGCACGCGGCTTGCGATTTGGCGCTGCTGCAAGGCTTGAATCGCGGCATCTTCAATCAATTGCGCGCGTAGGGTAGCATAACTGCCTGGTTTTGCGGCGTCCAAACGTTGTTGCAAGTCGCCAAGGCTGCTGAGTCCTTCTGCTTGGGCGATTTGAGCCAGCCGCTGATTGATGGCAGCTTCATCAGGATTGAGACCCACCCGTTTGACCATTGAGAGTTGTAATTCACGCATAATGAGGGCGTTTAGTACTTCAGACTGCAGCTGGGCTGAATTGGTAATGGGTTCACCAGCCGCCTGCGCTCGTGCTTGGGTTTGCGCCATAGCAGCGATCAGATCGCTTTTTAAGATAGCGTTTTCATTGACTAAGGCAATGATACCGTCCGTACTATTGGCAGGCGTCAAACGTGCGGCGCTATTTTTCTGAGTGCCAGCATCAACGTTTGCAGCTGAAGCTTTTGCAGGCTTAACGGTGGCTGCTTGCGCACTTAGGCTCAGAGCAATAGCGCCCGTCATACCCATAGAAAGCAATACAACTCGGCTTGTCTGACGTAAAGAAAAAAATCTCATGATGCTCCTCATCAATGTCATTGCATCGGATGGTAATCGGTTAAACCTTAGCCGTTGCTTTCTATTTAAGTAGCGGCTAAGGCTGTTTATAATAGGGTGTAAACACTGCTATATGCTGTTATAGCACAAATGTTACTTGATACATAAACCATCAATCATACGTGAGTCTAAGGATATAGACGACGTTTTATTCATCTTTCCATGCGCTTTGAACCGGCTCAAAGCCCAACACTTTATCAGAAAGTAAGCGTGTTAAGCGGCTGCTACCGCTACCAAGACCGTTGAGTCTGATTTCTGCCATAATCGCTTGTGTTGGTTTGTCTTTGATATTCAAATCATTATAGTAACGACGACCATAAACTGCAAAACCAAAACAGCAATCCTCATAATCAACACCGACTAACGAGTCGAGCATTTTATCACGATTATAATCGTATTGACCTTGCGCCAATACGCGCCAGTTATTATTAATTGGGAAAACCGCTGATGCGGTAAACGCCGATAAAGGTAACTGGTTGGTGTTTTCATCGCGCATACGCTTCACAAAGCCGACGTTAAATAAACTGTTGTCAGATGGCTGATAACGCAGCTCAGTGGTGATATAGTTTAAATCATAGCTATGAGTAAGCGCGCCGCTTACATCGACCCAGACGTTATTATAAGGCTGGGTACTGGTATCCCACACCAATCCTGAGGAAGAATTCGTCAGCACAGGTTTTTGGCCTTCAAGGGTCACGCGCCCATCATCGATATAAAACTGCTCTGCGATACTACCATCAAAACGTGTCACACCCGTTGCATCGATGTAACGATAATTAATACCGGGTGTAAAGGCATGCAAATCTTGCAAGCGGTCATGACCTAAAAACCAGCTGTCCGAAAACAGTTGCTCGTAGTTGATAGAGGCAATACGGGTATTAAAGTTAGGAATATCGTTTTGGTCTTTATAGGGCGAGTAGGTATATTTTAAGCGCGGACTGAGCAAGCGATAACCGCCTAAAGTATCGTCAAAGGCGCCAAAGGGTGAGCCCGCTTGAGAAAAGTGCAAGCCAGCATCGACACTGACTTGAGGCACAAATACCGATTGGTTGCCGTCATCTTTGCTCAAATCATTGTCCGCCAAACTGTCTTCATCATAAGACGTATACAGATGCTGTAAGCTGAGCTTAGGTTTGATATAGCCCCAAGATTTTTCCATCGGATAAACGGCGCTTAATTTATTATAAAAACGCGTGCCACTTTTTTCATTTTCAGAGCCATCATCGATGGATTTTTTAAAATAAGCCGAGTCACTTACGCCTGTGATATCAAAGCTTTTTGCCCATGGTAGACGATAGTCAAGTTTAAGCTGTGGCAAGCGCGAGTACGGCTTGTCTTTATCTTGTAAAGGCTGTCCATTATTGTTAAATGCATCGAGCGTTTGGAAAGTCTCGACTTTTAATTCACCATTGACATAATCGTTATAATAATTCACCCGCGCACGGCGTGGTAGGTTTAACGTATTGTCTGACAAACCCAAGGTATCGAAGTCGTTGAGATAATCGGCATCTGACACATAGCTATATTTTGCGTCGCCACTTAAGCGCGGAATACTGGTAGATGACCAATAATGATCGTAAAAAAAGCTGCTACGATCTTCGCCATCATATTTTTTATCATTGGGCAAATAAGAGCCGTTAAAAATTCCTTCGCCGTACTCCTCAGTTAGATAACGAAACTCACCGGAGAGCATGGGATTACGGTTGGTATAAACGCGAGTATTAAGGGTGGCATCGTAGTTCGGCGCTAAATTAAAATAATAAGGTACGTCAACTTCAAGGCCGCTTTCACTACCGACACTCGCGCTCGGTAATAAAAAGCCGCTGCTGCGTCTATTGTCTATAGGGAAATTAAAATAGGGTAAATAAAATACCGGTACATCAGCAATTTTAAACGTTGTGTTGTAAGCTTCGCCGCGGCCTGTTTCGGTATCTAAATCGATGCTTTTGGCATCAAACTGCCATTTGCGGTTGGTCGGCGGGCAAGTACTAAACATCACTTCATCAAGCTCATACTGCGTCTCGTTAGGGCGGTTTAAGCGCTTGGCATAGCCGTGCGCTTGCAGCTCTACGCTAGCAAAAGCCACGTCCTTAGCTGTTGATTGTCCGGTTTCGGTATTGTAGTTTAAGCTGTCCGCGACGCCGATAAGACCGCCAGTTGAGGCTTTATCACTGAGGCTAGGTTTACCGTTTTGGACATTAATATTTTGTCCGTTGCCATTTTGAAATGCGCTATTTCGCACACGACTAGCTGGGGTCGTGCCAGTAGCGTCTTTGTTTTGTCCAGTCGCTTGGTCGGTAAACATCACTTTACCCTGTGCGGCCGCCACATTGTTGTTCAAATCGAGTACGATTTTTTCCGCTTCGATATGCTGCGTACCTTGGTCAACGATGACATTACCAGAAAGCTCGGCGTAGTCGACATTGTCGTAATAGCCATAATCCGACTCTGCAAACAGTGGCGCTTGATTATTAGGAATGCCGTTTAAGTTGGGCGCTGGCTGGCCGTTAGGTGCGCCCGTTTCATTGATCGCACGTTGGTAATTAGGATTTTTCTTAGGATAAACCCATTGACCTTCACAGCGCTGGGCGCTATCGACGCTATTTGGTAGCAGTTTTAAGTCGTTGCCTACAGGTTCAATGGTTTGCGCGGCAAAAGAGTTTTGAGTATCGCTGTCATTGCTATCTGCTACGTCATCATTGCTATTATTGTGTAACGTAGCGGGATCTGTATCAGGCGTTAATTCATAAAATTCTGCTAAACGTATCAGGCTGTCTTGAATACTTTCGTCATTGACATCAATGCTGCGCTTATTGGATTTGGCTGTGTTGCTGTTATTATTATTGACGGGCGCAGTGGTATTGTTTGTTTTAGTAGCGTTGTTGACGGCATTATTATTAATATCAATACTGTCACTGCTGTCATTAATTGCCGTTATATTTACGTTGTCACTGGTAAATACGTCATCAGTGTTGAAAACAGGCGCAGTTGCTAATTGACTGTTTAACGCTTTATTATTAGCATCAGCAGCGCCATTTTGGGTTTGATTGCCCTTTTCAGTAGAGAGGGTAGACATGGCGGCGTCACTACTATTTTCAGTGATTAGTGGCTCAGTCGTCTGTGCATCAACATTGTTATCGACAGGATTAAGAGCCGCACTGACCGTCAAGCTGGTTAAGCCCAAGGCGCCAAATAAAATCAAACGGATGCTTTGGTAAAGCGGAGAATATAACAAGGGCACACCTATGATTGTAGAGCCTATTGGATTGCGATCGTTAAATGACAGGCTGTATTTTAACGGTATTTAACGACGAATAAACCTGTCATTAAGACGATAATCTCGAAAATCGGAACGTTTTACATATAATGACGACTAATCATAGTCAAAAAAAACCAAATCAGCTACACTATTTACCAAAATTTATAATATAGCGGATGATACAGACCTTTTTACGGCGGCATAGCCAGTAGAGTTTGTCTGCTTAAAGCGGCTGCATTGCTCAGTTGCACGCTCATTATTTTAACAACTATTTGCCCCACATATCACTTATTTATGACTGATATTTAATTTGCGATGCTTTTTATGACGGATAAAACCATGACAGTACCTAGCGTGACTGGTACGCGCCAGCAGCAGTTAGAGCAATGGCTGCAAGACGTGTTTGCCAACCAAAAATTTATTCTTGATAGTCTGCCGGGCGATGCCAGCGCGCGCCAATATCACCGTATTCAATTACTTGATAATGATGCTGTCGAAACAGGGCGCTATATTGTCATGGATTCAGCCGATGAACAAGACGCGTTGCAGCAGTTTATCAATGTCGCAAAACTGATGGCGCCAGCAATCAATGTCCCGACACTCGTCGCTCAAGACATGGCAAAAGGCTTTTTGGTATTGCAAGATTTTGGTACGGTAGAATTTGCTCATCTGCTGGTCGATGCGCCAGCCGCTCAGGTGAATGATTACTATCAATTAGCGCTGCGCACTTTGGTTGCCTTACAAGCGGTGTCAGTGGCGACCGCAAAGACGGATCATCAATTACCAGATTATGATGCTGCCCTACTAAACCGTGAGATGGATTTGTTTAGCGAGTGGTTTATTCCTTATATTGGTATAGAGCTTGCGCAAACGCTTTGGGAAAATCTTAAAACGGCTTTAATCGCTGAGATTTTGGCGCAGCCGCAGGTCATCGTCCATCGTGATTATCACAGTCGCAACCTTATGCAAGACCAAGCAGATCATACGCGCTTGGGCGTGATTGATTTTCAAGATGCGGTGATAGGCGCGTATAGCTATGATTTGGTGTCTTTAGTACGCGATGCTTATGTAGAATGGCCAGAGGATCAGGTATCAAGCTGGATACAGGACTGCTGGCAATTGCAAAAACAGGCAGAGCTTGCGACAGCTGATAATGCAGCGCAGTTTGAAAATGATGTCAATGTCATGGGCGTACAACGGCATTTAAAAGTGCTGGGTATTTTTATCCGCCTGTTTGAGCGTGATGGTAAAAGCCGCTATTTGGCCGATATTCCAAAAGTCATGCGTGACCTGATTTTTGAGCTAGAATGGCTGGCAGAACATGGTAATTCCAATATGCAGCAAGCGGTTACCCCTTTTAATGAATGGCTGCGAGAGTCTATCTTGCCTGCTTATCAACATAAATTTGTACAACAGTATATTTAAACAGCATGAGCAAAATAAAAGCGATGACAGTATTCAACGCTTTTACTTTGTTTAAAACAGTCGATAATGAATAATAGGCAATCATACAGCCAACAACAAGGAGCGTGTATGTCGGTAATAACGCAAGCGATGATTTTGGCGGCTGGCAAAGGTACGCGCCTGCGTCCGCTCACACTCGAGACGCCAAAGCCTTTGGTGGAAGTAGGCGGGCAGCCGCTTATTGTCTGGCATATCAAGGCGCTACAAGCTGCTGGCATTACTGATATCACTATCAATGCCTCATGGCTTGCAGACAAGCTGATGCAGACATTGGGTGATGGTGCAGAGTATGGCGTAACGCTGCATTGGTCAGATGAAGGTGATGAACCGCTTGAAACTGCTGGTGGGATTTTTAACGCGCTGCAAAACCGTAAGCTGCGCGATGAGCCTTTTATCTTAGTCAACTCTGATATTTGGACGACCTATGATTTTGCGCAGTTGCGAGATTACCCGTTAGGCGCTGACCAACGAGCGCACTTATTATTGATTGATAATCCTGAGCATAATAATGGCGGCGACTTTGCTATCAATAATGGACTGGCAAGCGAGCAGCCGATTGCCGATGCGGACAAATATACCTTTGCTGGCATCAGTGTCATCTCACCAAGACTGGTTGATGGGCTGGTAACAGGACAACCGGCAGCCCTTGCGCCCTTGTTAAAACAAGCAATGCTAAAGTTCCAAATTACCGCTGAGGTGATTAAAGACAATTGGATAGACGTCGGTACGCCCGAGCGCCTAACGCAAATCAATGACTATATAGAAAATCGCAGTATAGAAAATCACAGTGTCGATAATCATCGCGGCGCATAAACGGTTTTACGACAGTCAAAGTTAAAGCAAAAAAGCAGCGCTGAATATTTACTATTCAGCGCTGCTTTTTTATGGCGCTAGGTTTTGATAAAAGAGATTTTATACACCCATTGCCAATTTTATTAATCGGGCAATGGTAAAAACAACCAAAAAACCCGCCAAATATAAGCCTATAAACCAAGCCCATTGCGACTGTTTTTTACTGAGTTTTTTCATCACTATCTCCAAACTGCCTTTTAACTCCAAGCTATTTTCTAACTTCAAACTACCTTTCTAATCTAAGCCATTTTTTAATAATCAGTCATCACATATTCATGAGCGGATTAAGCTAAGCGCGGCTACTATCCTTACTAGATAGATAATAGCCGCAGCTTATTTAATACATGTGCTCGTGGTCGGTTTTACCTTTAAAAGTATAATACGCGAAAGCCGTGTAGCTTAAGATAATAGGTAACATAATACCGGCGCCGATGAGCATAAAGGAGAGCGAAGTATCAGCCGCTGCTGCTTCATAAATTGTCATTTGATACGGTACGATATATGGGAATATCGCTATACAAACGCCGATATAACCCATCAAAAATAACGCAACGGTCAATAAAAATGGACGATACTCGCGCTCAGTGGTTAAATCTTTACGCATAAAGAAGAATAAGAGCAAGACGATAATTGGCATCGGCGCTAGATATAACAGCCCTGGTAAACTAAACCAGCCTTCCAGCGCTTCGATATCTGAAAAATACATGAATATCGTCACCGCAATCATCGCGACGATTAAGGCGGTGAGCAGCCAACCTGATACTTTGCGTGCCCAGACTTGCAGCGTATGTTCGGTTTTGATAATCAGCCAAGTAGAGCCCAGTAGCGCATAACCAATCAATAGCGCAAAACCGCACATGATAGAAAAAGGCGAGAACCAATCAAAAGGGCCGCCTGTATACAGACGATTGCTGGCCTCTAAGCCTTGAACCAGCGCCCCAAGCATAATACCTTGGGCAAACGTCGCAACGACAGAGCCGATAAAAAAGAAACCATCCCAAACGTAGCGATGGGCGGTGGCTTTAAAACGGAATTCAAATGCCACGCCACGCATAATTAAGCCAAACAGCATAAAGATAACTGGCAGATAAAGACCGCTCATAATGATGCCGTAAGCGACAGGGAAGGCGGCGAATAAACCACCGCCGCCCAGTACCAGCCAAGTCTCGTTACCATCCCAAAAAGGCGCGATAGAGTTCATCATGCGGCTACGGTTTTTATCAGAGCCTGCAAACGGAAATAAGATGCCGCAGCCCAAATCAAAACCATCTAGTAAGACGTAGATAAAGACTGATAGCGCAATCAAGCCACCCCAGATTAAGGGTAAATCTAATACATCACCATAGTTAAACATTAGCGTAACCCTCCATCATCGACGTCGTCAGCAGGTTCGTCCGAACCTTCTTCAGGCCCTTTGGTTTTATCAGCAGCGCGCTTATCACCGCTTAGCGTGCGACCTTGGGCTTCGGTGACAGAGTGATCATAGAAATGATCATCCGACGGATCCTCGTACGGTTTGGGTCCTTGTGCAATGAGGCGCAAAATATAAAAGCTGCCCGCGCCAAATACAAAGGCATATAGCACGATAAAGCCAATCAAGGTTGTCGCCACTTGCTGCGCTGCGATAGGTGACATACTCTCAGCAGTACGAATAACCCCATATATTGTATAAGGTTGACGACCTGTTTCGGTCACAAACCAGCCGGCAAGTAACGCTATAAAGCCAAGCGGCGTCATCATCATCCACGCACGGTGGAAGAGCTTACTCTCAGGATCGAACTGCTGCTTTTTAAAGTACTTATAAAGACTAAATAAACCGATGAGCACCATTAACATACCAATACCAACCATGATACGAAATGCCCAAAATACAATCATAACGGGCGGCTGATCTTCTGGTACCCAATTTTTAAGACCTTTGACTTCGCCATCTAGTGAATGGGTGAGAATCAAACCGGAGACATAAGGAATGCTAAGCTCATAGTTATTGGTTTGGTTCTTTTGGTCCGGTATGGCAAATAGCCGCAATGCCGCACCGCGCTCATCTTCCCAAATCCCTTCCATCGCTGCGACTTTAGCTGGCTGATGCTCAAGAGTGTTTAAGCCATGCTCATCACCGATGAGGACCTGCGCTGGCGCCACAAATATCGCCATAATCATCGCCATGCCGAGCATGACTCGACCATGCTGCCGATGCTCAACGTGCTTTTTGGACTGTAAATAATAAGCGCCAATACCGCCAACCACAAAGGCGGTGGTTAAAAAGGCTGCTGTCATCATATGGGCATAGCGATAAGGGAACGAAGGATTAAAGATAATCTCAATCCAGTTGGTGGGGTATAACAGACCATCAGCGCCCAGCATAAAACCTTGCGGCGTTTGCATAAAGCTGTTGGCGGCCAAAATCCAAAATCCTGAAATCATCGTACCAATGGCAACGATAGCGGTGGAGGCAAAATGCATGCGTTTGCTCACCCGTCCCCAACCAAAGAGCATAATCCCTAAGAAGGACGCTTCTAAGAAAAACGCCGTTAAGACTTCAAACGCCAATAATGGGCCTAAGATATTACCAGCTCTGTCGGAGAACACGGCCCAGTTAGTTCCGAACTGATAGGACATGACCACACCCGATACCACGCCCAGTCCGAAGACGACGGCGAAAATCTTGACCCAATGTTTGTATACTTCAACATAAATGGGCTCGCCAGTTCTCAGCCAGCGAAATTCAAGCACGGTCAACCAGCTGGCAAGACCGATAGAAAAAGCGGGGAAGATAATATGCCAGGAAATAACGAAGGCAAACTGAATGCGCGCGAGCATCAACGCATCCATTTGATCAATCATAAATGTAGCGAACATAAACGGTTACCCTTATCTGTTAGCTGAATAGCGTTGGCTTCCATGATACGCGCAAGTAACTGTCCGTAACCGTCCATCAATCAGGGCGCTTATTATTACGGGCAATCGCTAAATATTAGTTAGCGGCAAATGTAATTAAGATAAAAATTTAACTAAAATAGCGTTCATTACCCTTATGTTTTATTCATTACCGTAGGGTAAGACTCAAAAACTTTAGGGCCGACTATTTAGCCAAAGTAAATAATTCATATCCTTATAAACTATTAAATATTCATCAAATGATCGTTTTATTCATATTAAACGTTTTAGTATTATGCGCTTCACCTTACGCACACGCAAGTTGCACAAGTGTGCTATCACACACCTATGCGTTCATAAACCAATTACAATATTAGCCAATAATCTTTGAAATAATAGTCATTGTTTAACTATTGTTATCAATAGATACCAAACAGTAATATAAAAAAACAAATTTTAATAATAAGAATTCAAAGCTTTTTATATAGGTGAAATTTAGTTTGTATCTTGCTGCTGTAATTGTTGATGCAAAATACGGCGTAAGGTCAAAATGGTTTGCGGGTTTTCTTGGATGCTATGACCGCCGTTAATAACCGTCTCTGACGCTGCACCATCGAGGTGAGCGCTGGTGTAGGGCACGATACCATCTGACAGCTGCTCGGTGAGTGCTTGCCCAATCTCGCCATCGACTGTCACGGCGGCGACCAGCGGTTGACCTGGCAACTCATCACTATCCGTTAACAGCGCATTGCTGTCATCAACGTCGATAACGTCCTCTGCATGGTCATTTTCTGTTATCTCTTCGGACAAGTCGAGCTTTGCTCCAGCAGGCTGCATTTCTGCCAAACCTCGGGTAATATCAGCATCGTTATTGGCGATGATTGAATGATAGGTGATACGGTCGTTGATACGGATATCTTTGGTTAATTGAATAAAAGACGATTTGTCACTTAATTGACTGGCGCCATTTTGTAAATATAGCGCGCCGAGCGGGTTCTGGGCCAAATCGCCTTGGATGGCCAAGGCTGCTAAGTTATCGGTCACCGTTTTTACCAAACCAACGGGCAGATACACGATGCGGCGTAGCGCGCGCGTGAACCAGCGGTCGGCATAATCGGTACCGCGAAACGGCGACGATAAAAATACTGCCGTATCTACTTGTGGCAAAGTTTTAAGCTCAAAACGCTCTTTTAGCTGCTCTTTGCCCGCAGACTGCTTGATCGCCTCACGTATTTGACGTTTCTCATTCATGGACAGCGCATTGTGGTCGTCAAGTCGGTCCAAATCATCGAGCAAGTTTTCGTCAGACAGCATCATACGCGCAATGATACCGCCCATACTATGACTGATAATGACGCTGTTTTTGCTGGCAATATTTTGCCCTGTCGGGTCGGTTTTTTCATAAGCGGTATTGATGAGCTTTTGGATTTGATAACGATTTTCCAAAATAGGCAAGTTGGTTGGATAAAAAATCTGCCAAACTTGATAGTTATTGCGCAGTTTGTCGTCATTAAAAATATCGTTGGTTAAGTTGACCCATGTCGCTGGGCTTGAGGCCAAACCGTGCAGCATGATGATGACGCGCTTATCAGCATCATAAGGTTCGAGCATAAAGAGCTTGGGTAAACTGGTTTCTTTTTTACGGGTAATCAGGTTTAGATAACCGACGCCATCGAGCTGGTTTTCTGCCAACCATAAGCCGTAACCTGCTGAAAAGTTTGCCGCCAGTGGATAATCGTCACCTAAGATATTGGCGCTCTCGCTGCGGTAAGGGTTGTATAAATGAATATCAAGCTGTTTGCTGCTCAGGGTATCAAGCACGCTATTGCCCGTCGGCTTAATCAGCCCGGTCATCAGTAAATGTCCGGTCGGATAAATCCGCGTAATGGCATCATCACTGTCCAAGCTATTCTTTGAGGGGTCTTTCGAGCTTTCGTTTATATCGCTGGCTGTTCGACGAGGGCTTTCTTGATGCAGTCTGCCCGTCCTATCTGCTAACGACGAGATTAATAATTGACGAATGGTAGTGGTATAGCGGTCGTCCAATGAAGCTACCAAGCTGATACCCAGACCTGGGCGCTTACTAATAGAGTTTAGTCCAGAGAGGCGTAGCTCATAGGTCGAGACCAAATCGGTTAGGGCAGCGGTTTGTTGGTTGGCATTTTTGAGGTAGTTATTTTCGTTGGGCAAATAGACATTGAGATTGTAATCGTCTATGTGCATTTTCATGACTTTGATTTGGTCAGTTGGTCGCCCCTTGACGGCCGTGCGATTGGCAATTACTGCTCGCTCGCTGCTAGTGGCAGTACTTGCGGACGTCGGTAAGTATTCTACCTTGGTATTACCCATCATTTTACCGCCACCATCAGCCGTTTGATAGAGCTGGGTAATCACATCGTTACTGGCGGCGTTATAGATGTCTTGGGTTTGGATATCCATCTCACTTGGAATACGACTTTGCGCGTGTGAGCGTCTGGTTTCTTTATCCGCACCTTCAAAATCATGCTCTAAGCTGTCATAAAATAAATAGGTATAACTGGTTTTAATGGCATCAAATAAACGTTCTTGATAGCCAATCAAGCAGCTATCGGTTCTTTTTTGCTGTGCCTTGGCATCAGTGTCGCTTAAAGGCGCGTTGGCATAATAAGGGTCAAGTGGCGGGCGGGCGAGGGCATTGCGGCAGTCTTTAGATTCGCCAAGCTGGCGCGCTTTGGCGTAGTGTAATTCAGCAAATACTGCCAAAGCTGGGCGATAATGTTCATTTAGCATGCTGTCGGTAAGCTGCGTTAGGCAGAGGTTAAACTGCTGCATACACGCTTGCTCATTAAGCCCGGTTGACAATAGGACTGAGGCAGTATCGCTACTCAATTTGTTATCGGTGACAATATTGCCGCGCTGGGCGGCGATAGTCTTTTCTGAGGGCTGTTTATTGACGGAGACGGTGCTACAGGCAGGTAATATTGCCATGGCGGCGACCACTGCGAGTAGAGCAAAAGGCGTCTTGTTTTTACGCTTGTACTTGTACTTATACTTATACTTATACTTATGTTCTAGCGACGGCATATCGTTGGCAAGGTCAGCAAATATCATAGGTCATTCCAGTAATAAGTATCAGCAACGCATCATAAATAAGTGATAAATACCACCTTTATATAGCAGCATGAGTGTAACGTAAGTCGAGCTATTCAACTATTGTAGTTGTTATCTTATAGTCATCTATCTTATATTCATATAGCACGAAATACTATCGAAAAGATGGATAGGCAATGCTTAACAAAACCCACTTAGATATTTCTAAATTAAGCACAAAAAAGCGCGCTCACATTATTAATCATAATTGCAGCGCGCTTTTTACAGCTCTTTAGAAATCGGTGTGAGCTATCATTTTACCAAATAGCTAACACTTTACGTTTCTATCACAAAGAATTAAGTGCTTGGTTTGATATTAATATCTGGGGCAGGGATATCCCAAATATAGAATTTACCGTCCTCGATCAGCTTAATTTGTTGACGAATAATAGCGTTGTCAGGGTTTTGTTGTGCCAAGCGGCGTAAACGCTCTAACGCCTTATCACGGCGATCACTTAACAAGTCAGATTGCGCAAGACTCTGCTCAGCTTCGGTGTAACCAAGAGTAACGGCTTTATCAAGATATTTTTGACCTTCTTTAAAACCGCCACCTTCTGAGAGCATCATGCCATAGATAAAGTTGGCCTCGCCGCTATTTGGTTTAAGTTTAATGGCGCGATCGATATATTGTCCGCCACGTACCGTGTATTCTGAGCCTAAATCTAAGTTGCGTCCCATGCCATTGAGTTTGGCGGCGCGAACTAAGACATCGTACGAGGCATTTGGCGCTTTGGCATACGGCTCAATCCATTCAGTCAAGACTTTGATTTTTTCACGGGCGTTGTGGCGCTGGGTGCGGTTCGGGAAGTTTGGTGGATAATGGCGCGCATTTGGTGAGACTTCTTTGATAAAGTCATCGAGTAAGCTGACGTCCAGTTTATCAGTGCCAAGTCCTTGCTGCTGCGGTATGAGCACGGTAGGGACAAAGCTGATATCTGAAATATTCACTTGCGGGGTTGGGATATTTGGCAGCTGACCACTGCGTAAATCAATCCCCGTCGCAGTGATAGGACCACGCTCATAAACGCGCGTCGTACCGGTCAACTCGGACGTGTCTGGTGTTGGTACGGCTGGTGGTTGGGCAGCATTTTGCGCAGTATTTAAAGGCGCACGGTTTGGTTGGACAATAGCCTGCTGGACATTGCTTTGCTGCGTATTGCCTTGCTGCGTATTAAGGGCTTGATTATTAGCTGATTGCGCTATGTTAGTTGGTTGGACGGTATTCTGCTCAACATTGTTTTGAGCGCCAGTCTCAACTCCAACATTGGCTTGAGCATCAGTTGGCGCCGTGCTAATCGTTGCATTTGGCTTGGCTAGGCGAATGATACGTTTACTAGAATCGATAGCGCTAGGTACTGCTGTGCTGCTCGTAGCGGGCGCTGCGGCGGTATTCGCTTCTTCAGCTGCATTTGCCGGCGCTGATAGCAGCATGGCACAAGCGGCAGCGAGTGCCGTTAGAGTCGCAAGCCTAGGCGCTTTACTAGAGTGGGGCGCTTTACTAGAGTGCGATGCTTTATTAGAAATAGGGGTTTGGCTGATGGCTTTCATAAAAATAATTACCTTTTAATCGTTGTCGTTTATCAGTTATTGTAGTTACTGACTTGTTATCTATTCATCCATTGATTGATCGTTAGGTTTTGGCATTCCGTAAAATCGTACAAATTTTTCATACCCTAGCAAATTAATCTGACTGCTAACAGTAGTAGGATTGTTAAAAGCACAGAATAATGCCGTCTGTAGCCACTAAAAAAAGATGCAGATTAGTAGCGTCTGCGTATTATAGATGATAAACGCTTATAAATGATAAGCCGTGGCTTTCATGCGATTGGCCATCCAGCGCATCGTGTGGCGTACTAGTGGCGACAATGCCGCGCCGCCATTTGCCAGCGCCAACTCGCGGTGATGTAATTCTTCAATATCCATTTGCGCCAGTATTTCTCTTGAGCGTTGATCTTGCGGTGGCAATTGACCGATATGGTCTTGCAAATGCTCACTAACTTGCGCTTCGGTTTCGGCGACAAAGCCCAAGCTAAACTCGTTAGAAATCGCCCCTGCTACCGCGCCAAGCCCAAATGACATGCCGTACCATAAAGGCGTAAAAATACTAGGATGGCTGCCAAGCTCATCTAAGCGAACCTCGCACCAAACTAGATGATCGACTTCTTCTTCAGCAGATTGCTGCATGGCTTGCTTGACGTCATCGTTTTTTGCGGCAAACGCTTGCCCGTGATACAGCCCTTGGGCGCAGACTTCGCCCGTATGATTGATACGCATCAAGCCTGCGACATGACGGGCTTCGTTGATACTCAGCTCAGGAATCTCATCACTGCTAACAGGCAGCGGGCGAGTGCTAGGATTTGAATGCGGTACAACCGCTCGCAATGCTTTATCTACGCCAAGTAATAGCTGGTCAATTTTTGATAAGGGACGCTGCGCCATGATTCACTCCTGATGGCTGTATGAATTATAAATAGAACTTATGATGAATAGGTTTAAGCTATTTAATAGGCCACTAAGCCTATCAGACAACACTTATCAAACCACTATAACAAACAATAGACAATCTCGGCAGCGAAATTATTGGCTTGCCGATTCATATTGCGTTTGACGCTAGTCGTATCGATTTTTCTCGTCATCATGAGTTTGGATAACGGCGTGTTTGATGTGTTTATTAAGCTTAAGATATAAAAATATACCAAAGATAATATTTAATAAGCCGGTAACTAAAAACAGTTGCGGCAAATTTAGACCCAGCGCATTTAATACCACAATCGAGAAAATCGCCGAACACACCATAAAAATGGCGTTAAAGATATTATTGGCACCGACGATACGCGCGCGATGGCTTTTTGGTGCATAAGCCTGCATAGAGGCGTATAAAGGCACGATGTATAAACCGCCGCTAAAGCCCAAAAAGAACAAGTCGGCAAACACGCGCCAGCTACCGCTCAGACCCCATAAATCACTGATACCAAATAGTGCAGCCGAGCTGACATTGAGTTTGAGCCCTGACAAAGAAAAATATAAATCAATGGCAAAAATGCTCAAACCTGTAATGCCAAAGGGCAGTAGGCGCAGACTGACTTGATTTTTGGTCAGGGATTTGCACAGTAGCGAGCCAATCGACACCCCAACTGAAAATAGCGTTAATAAGAAAATCACCACGGATTCATCGCCATGCAAAATGACTTTGCTAAATTCTGGCGTTTGGGTCAAAAACGTCGCGCCATAAAACCAAAACCAGCTATTACCAAGAATGACAAAGAATAAAAAAGGCAACGAGTATAAATAACGCACCGTCGCCATACTGGTGGTAAAGATATTCCAATTAATCTTCAAATCAGGCTGCATCGCTGACATGGTAGGAATAAAACGGGCGGCAAAATAGCCTATCGCCGCAACAAAAAGCACCGTCACACTTATCCAAAATAGCGGCTGGGTAATTTGGGTCAATACCCCAGCGATAATCATACCAAGCAAAATGGCAAGCGAGGTGCCCATTTGAAACAGACCATTGGCACCGACCAGCTCATTTTCCCTCATCGCTTGCGGCAAGTACGCATACTTAATCGGCCCAAAAAACGTCGATTGCGTCCCCATCAAAAACAGTGCCACAAATAACAGCGCGTACCATTCAAAGACAAAGCCGACAGCAGCGATAATCATAATGCCTATCTCAAGCAATTTAATTAAGCGCGTCAGTTTCGATTTTTCAAACTTATCGGCAATTTGCCCTGCCAATGCCGAAAATAAAAAGTACGGCAAAATAAACAACATCGCCGCCAAGTTATTTAAAATACTGACTTCCATGCCCAATTGGCTGGCAGCAGTATAGGTCAGCACCAGTATCAGTGCTTGCTTAAAGATATTGTCATTAAAAGCACCCAAAAATTGGGTAAAAAACATGGCATTAAACCGGCGATGTTTAAAGAGTTGAAACTGATTGGCCATGAAGATTCCTACAGATGGGTCGCGGCTAATAAAGGAGAAAACAAACTTTTACGCAGTGATTGGCAGATAAACAATTATCAATACTATCAAAAACTTATCGAAATATAGCGTAGGTTTTATCGATGTTACGCCGTATAATAGCAAGGCTTTGGTAAAAATACATGCGCACAGTGCTATGATTTGAGAATTAACTAAGTTATGATTTGTAAATTTTAGCCGTCCAAACCTTTAATGTCAGCGAACTGTTCTACGTTTATTCACCGGTAAGACGAGGCGATTGCCATCGACCGTCACTTGTGCCGCGTGAGGTGATAGGAAATAAATATGAAACACCAGCCTTCAACTCTAGCGCGCCACTCATCGGGGATACCGCCTGCTGCTGCGTCAAATGCGCCGCTGTGTTCGGCTAAATTTGCTCATCCTACTCATATAAATCCTATGGATAACCCTCGTGTTTGTTTTACGCGTACGGCGCTATTTCGGGCATTGACCACCAGTTTGGTTGGTTTTGGGGTCAGTGTTGCTATCGCGCCTAGTGCTCTTGCCGCCACTGATTTAAATAATAATACGGCCAATAATGCAAGCAGCAGCCAACTTATCAAAAATAGTGGCAATGATGCGACCACTGCACAGCCGCAACGACAATCGCAGCCACCAACGCCAAAACCGCCTTCCAATTCTTCGGCTCAGTCCTCGTCTAAACGAGCACTTTCTAAAGATGCCTATGAAGACAGCCAGCTTGATATTGCTTTGGACGCCTTGCGTCTAAAAAAAGCCGTTGAAGAAGGTATTATCGATCAATCGGTATTGGATGATTATAGCGAGCAGAACTTAGGTATTAAAAATCCTAACAAAAACGCCACCGCGCAAGCAAATAACACGGATAAGTCCCAGTTATCAAATAATGATATCGATAGTATTAATGACTTTGCTAGTGCTATCGGTAATGGCATAGATAGTCTAGGCAACAACCAAGCATTTGACAGCAATGAAAACTTAGAGCAGCAAGTTAATAGCGTGCAGCAACAAGGCTATCAGATGATGACGCCTGACGAGATTGATCGCGAGCTGGCGGCGATGGATAAGCAAAACGCTCAAGATATCGGCAATATCACTCAAAGTAATGCCGTTAATAATATCGATGGCATGCGTTATGACGACAATGACTTTCAAGCTTTAGATGGCGCATTTGATGCGCCTGTTGCAAGGTTAGACGATAGCACGCCGCCAATTGGGCTCGATGTGAGTTTAGATGCTACCAATTTACCAGCACCAAGCAATCTTGAAACCTTGGGTAGAAATGAGGCCGCTGCTAAGCAGGCGGAGACAGATGATGTGATGTCGCGTCCTATTGACGTCAGCGACTCGGTTGGTAGTGGCACTGGCGATAGCGCGACTAGTGTGGACATGGATAGTGGTATAGAAAATGCCCAGTCGGACAGCATCAATCCTGATGATTATTTGCCTAACTATGAAAACGATGTCAATGCGGTAAAAGAAAGTATCGAACAAGCGGCGAAACCCAAACCGATAGCACGTAACAAAAAAGGCAATATTGTTAAGCGCCTTTATAATCGCTTTTTTAATGGTGGCGTTGTCACCCTACCGCATGTTGAGACGACCATTTATTTGCAACAAGCTGCCGCAGATAATTTAAACGATAATAGCAAAAACAACGCTCAAAACAGTACAAGGAATGCTAAACCAAAATTAACCAAAGCCGATGATGATATTCAGCCCTTTAAGAATATCAAAGCCGCTATTGATGACACTACCTTGCAATCTGTGGTTGATTTCACTGCTGCGCTGCCACGTCTACGACAAAGCGCCTTAGATGCCGCCAAAGCCGTCGGCTACTATGATGTGACCCTACGTTTGCGCCAACCAACTACCGATACCATTGATGTCATTATTGAAAAGTTAGGTGAGCCGGTACGCGTGGATAGCCGCATTGTTGACATTCGCGGCGAGGGCAGCGAGCGAGAAGAGTTTGCCAAGCTGGAAAAAGACCTACCGCCACAAGAGGGCGATATTTTTAATCACCGCGTTTATAAAGACAGTAAGGCGGCGCTTGAATCGCTCAGTGATACCTATGGTTACTTTGATCAATATTGGCTCAATAAATCGGTCGATATTATCTTGCCCGACAATACCGCCGATGTGTCGCTGGTTTACAATACGGGCGATCGTTACAAGTTTGATGAAGTGGTGTTTTTTACTTATGATCAAGAGTCGGGTACGCTGACCCGCGATCCTGAAAAGCTACCGGTTGAACTGTCGTTATTAAAGCAGCTGGTCGACTTTGAAGAAGGCGAGCCATTTTATCGTCCGGCCGTGACCAAGTTTAGTAACGATTTATCGGCGACCCGTTATTTTAATACTGTCAACGTCGAGACGATTTTGCCGCCAGACGAGCGTACAGAAAGCAGTACTTTAGCCTTTGATAATACGCCTAATAGCAGTAGTGCTGAGACTACCGATGATGACTTCGATAGCAATAATATCGAGCAAGATGAGGCAGTCAAAGCCGAAAGTGACGCTGAGCGTTACGCTACCAGCAGTGAGACAGTCAATCCAGCCGATATCGCTGCCATCGAGTTTGAAGCCGATGAAGAAACCTTGGGTAAGCTGCAAGCCATTAGACAAAAAGCTGAACGTTTAAGCCGTCTGCCGGATGATCGCGTCTTGGATGAAAAAGACCAAAAAGCCACTAGTATTTTGGGTAAAATCAGCGACTCTATCAGTAATGTCGCACAAAAAATCTTCCCTGATGAAGAAAATATCCTTGCCGATGAAAACTTCGTGCCGCCAACGCTTGCTGGACGCAAAACCCCGCAGGACGTGTTAGAAAACAAAAAAGTGCCACTGTACGTCTTTGTTTCGGCAAACAAACCACGTGATGCCCAAGTTGGTCTCGGTTATGGTACCGATACTGGGGTGCGCGCCACTGCTAAGATAGATTATAATCTGATCAATCGTAAAGGCTATCAAGCAGGGGCAGAAACCGAAGTATCGCGTATTACCAAAAATGTTGCCGTGTATGGCAGTCGACCATGGAAGCATCCGCTAAACGATAAGTTGGATGCCCGTTTGACCTATGAAGAAGAGGTCATCGACCAAGGTGAAGGTAATTTTGACTTATCTACCAAAACCTTAAAAGCAGCATTGGCGCGTAATATCCGCCGTGAAAACGGTTGGGATCGTAGCTATTCTGTACGCTACCGTTTAGATGAGTTAGAAACTGGTGTCGATGAGGAAGAATTAGACAATCTGCCAGTGCGCTTTACTTCCTCGAAACCGACGCAGCACGCTTTGTTATTTGGTTATGGCATGAGCAAAACAGACGTCGATAATGCTGCCAATCCTACCCGCGGGTTCCGTCAGTATTATGCGCTTGAAGCAGGTTCAGAAAGTCTGCTAAGCGATACCGATATGGCAATTTTACGCGCGGGTGTGAGCGGTCTTTATAGCTTCGGGGCTGACGATAAACACCAAGTGCTGGGCAGTTTAAATACCGGTTATATCTGGGCGGATGATTTTTATGAAGTGCCTTATAAACTGCGCTTCTTTGCTGGCGGCGATCAAAGTATTCGAGGTTATGATTACGAAAGCCTATCACCGATTGAGAAGGGCTATCTCACCGGAGGACAAATCCTGGCAGTCGGCAGCGCGGAATATAACTATGAGTTTAGACCAGGTTTCCGCGGCGCAGTCTTTACCGATGTCGGTAATGCCTATGACAAAGATTTTGAAACCGACACCAAAGTTGGCGTCGGCGTCGGTATCCGCTGGGCGTCGCCGGTTGGTGTGGTACGTGTCGATGTTGCTGCTGGCGTGACGGAAGATAGCATCCCTGTTAGACTGCATCTGTTTATCGGGTCACCTTTATAAATGGCTGCTATAAGTACGCCTAACACCAGTGCTTATAACCAGCCCTAATAGAAACTAAAAACAGACTTATTTTTCATTCTAGCGCTTGCTGGTAATCCTTCTTTAACATAGCTGAGTGTCATGTTGACCAAAAATACCCCGCCAAATAAGCCCTCGGATGAAGATCCAGCACAGCGCGATGCCCGCGCTGTTAGACGTTGGTTTCCCCTGTCTTTTTTGCTCAAATTAACGGTCCTTATTTTGATTGTACTGGCGATTATGTTCGCCATATTTTTATATGCGGTCGGTACTGAGTCAGGCACAAAATTCATTTTAGAAAAAATCAGTGCCGAGACGGGGGTTAAGTTTAAATACGGTCGGGGTAATCTGCGCGATGGTATTTGGGTCAGCGATATCGATATCAACGCCACCGAAGACCTTGAGATATTGGTCGATAAAGCTTATGTCAAAATAGGCTGGCGCGCGGTATTTGCCAAAGAAGTGCATCTGCGTGATGCCGACATTCAAACCATTGAGATTATCAATAATAAGCCACCAACGGGCGAGCCGTTTGATTATCGAACGCTTAGCTTGCCAGTCAATTTGCGCTTTGATCAAGCAAAAATAAAAACCATTATTTATAAACAAGTCACCAAAGACCCTATCGTCGTGCATGATATCGAAGCGCGAGATTTGACTTGGGTTGGTAGCGTGGTGAACGTTGGGCGCGGCAAATTGCAGTATGCAGATATTGTAAAAGTCAGCGCTTTAAAAGGTCAGGCAGATTTACAAGGCGACTATCCTTTAGATTTGAGCGGAATTGTCGAGGTAAGTGCGTTAGAAAAAGCCTACATCGACCCGTTAAATATCACCGCAACCGGTACGCTAAAACGTACCGTTGGTAAAGTCCGTAGCCGTTATAACGACAGCGATGTCAGCGGTGATTTTGTGGTGCAAGGCTTAGATGAAGGTTCGCCGTTTCAAGCGAAACTTAAATGGGACGATATTTTAATTCCTTATGCCGATAGCCAAAATATCCACCTAAAAAGCGGCATGGCGACCGCGTCGGGCGTCATCTCGGAGATACGTCTGCGTATCAATACCGAGCTGACCGCTAAAGATATCCCATCGGGTCACTATCAAGGTCGCGGTATTATCGCCAACAGTCAGCTGCGCGTTGATCGTTTGGATGCGCAAGTACCAGCAGGCAATTTGACATTGCAAGGTATTTTGGACTGGAAAGAGAGTTTTGATGCGGTAGTCCGCGCCACAGGCAGTAATTTTGATATTCGACAGGCGATTCCAGCTGAATATGCCGACTTTAAACCCTATGCGCCGCAAAAGCTCAATGGTCGCTTATCGGTACATTATCAGCATAAAAATAAAAATGGCAATCTAGAGATGGATGCAGATTTGCGTCAGCGCGATGGTGAGCATCTCAATGCCAATATCGTGCGCGGCAAAACGCCTGCTCGTGGTCGCAGCGCCAATTCTAAGCAAGTCACACCTTGGTATATCGACGCCAAGTGGCAAAATTTGGTACGCCGCAATTTGCCTAATATTGGTAATGTCGACAGTCCAAGCGGACAAGCCAATGTTATTATCCGCGGCTCGAATTTATCGGTCGATAGCAAAGCGGTGATTAATGAGTTAAATGCCGCCCCTAAAGGCAACTACGATGTGCGCGTGCGTAAAGCCGGTGACGTGATTAATATCAACCGTCTTAATTACAAAGGTATAGTAGGCGACCTATCTGGTACAGGGCAGATTCAACTGGCCAGTAAAAAACGCCCGCTAACGTGGCAAATTGATGCGCGTACCACGGGTTTGTTACCCAAAAAATATCGTAGTGACATACCGCTTGAGCGCTTAACAGGGCATATCAATGCGCGCGGGCGCATGCTCAATATCAGTAAAAACCGTGTCAAAGGTCAGCGCCATATTATTAGCTTTACTAATACCGATTTAAAAGCAAATCTTGATGCCAGCCAAGATAGCCGCGCTATTGGTATCACGGGCAGCGGTGATGCCAGCGTTGATATTATCGGCGGCGAGCTGTCTGTTTTTGATGCTCGTTTTGATGGTCATATTGATACCGCTGACGTACCAAAGGGCAGTTTATCGATTGATGCTGCTGGTACGCCAAAGCTGATTCGTATTCGTAAACTCAACTATAACGGTGAAGCCGGCGCAGTAAAAGCGAACGGTGTTATTGACTTACGTCAAAACATTGGCTGGACGGTCGATGGCCGCTTTGATAAATTTAACCTCGGCTATTTTTTACCCAATAATGCCGCCATTATCACCGGTGATTTAAAAACCAGCGGCGTGTGGCAAACGCCGCCAAAGAACCAAGCCAATACTAATGCTAATACTAACGCAAAGGGTAAGCTGAAAAACTTTGTGGTGAAATTCGATGGTGTATTGGACGCTGAGCAACTGCCAGCCGGTAAACTTAGCATTGACGCCAGTGGTGACGCGCAGCTGATTCGTATCAAGCGTTTCCGCCATGTCGGCGCCGCAGGTAGTATCGATGCCAATGGTACGGTCGATGTGCGTAAAGGTATCGCTTGGGATGTCAAGGCGGTGATGAATCGCTTTAACTTGGGTTATTTCTTTAAAGATATCCCAAGTACCATTACTGGCACTATTGATACCGATGGGCGCTGGGGTGACAATCAGCAAATCGTTAATATCAAACAAGTTAACCTAAGTGGCGTGCTAAAAGGCCAGCCGCTCAGTGCCAAAGGTAGTCTGGCGGCGAAGCTGCGCCTACCAAAAGACTTGGGCAGTTACTTTAAACGCTTACAAGCACAGGATGCACAGGCACAGTATCAGCAAGTCAATGCGCTAATCGATAGCTTAAATGCCAATAATTTGGTGCTGCGTTGGGGCGACAATTATCTTACTGCCAATGGCAATGCTAAACAGCTACAAGCTAAGATTAATATCACCAGTCTTGACCAGCTCTCAGATAAGCTTGCTGGTAAAGTGACGGGCGGCGCAACCTTGTCGCAGCCCGCAGGCCAAGCGCTGCCCACGATTTATATCGACTTGGTTGGTGAGCGACTAGCGCTACCGGGCTTTATTTTGCGTCAAGGTCGTATTCGCGGTAAGCTGGTCAATTTGGCCAATAGCCCAAGCCAGCTTATTATTAGCGCCGAAGGTTTGGATGCGGCAGGTCAGAGCTTTAAAAAGGTCAATGCGACTTTTAATGGCACTGAGCAGGCCCATGTGGTCAATCTTGAAGTGGCAAATGATGAACTTGCTATCGCCGCTCGGCTCAAGGGTGGTTTTAATCGCGATAAGCTCAGTTGGTCAGGGGTGATTGGTAAAGGGCGTATCAAATCAAAATATGCGACGTTAAACCAACTACAACCTGCACAATTAATTGTCAATTTACCCAAAAAGCAAGGTAATAATTCTACTGACTTAAAAGTGCAGCTTGCCGCCCACTGTTGGCAGGCGACCGACCAAACGGGCAAGCTGTGTTTACGCGAGAATCTCATTGCTTCACCAGCGGCAGGTCAAGTCAATTTAGCGGTACAAAACTTGGATACTTCGCTGTTTTCCGTATTCTTACCCAAGGATATTGATTGGCAAGCGAAAATTAATGGTAAAGCCATTGTCGGTTGGCAACGTGGTCGTCCGCCGACGATCAATACCACGCTGTATTCTGACAACGGCAAAATCGGCTTGATGCAAGATGGCGATAGTCAGCCGGTTACCTTACCTTATAAGCGCGTGTCAGTCATTGCTTTGTCGGTCCCTGAAGGCATCAAACTGCGCACGGATATCAATACTGGTCGCGGAGCGCGTGGCTATGCTGAGGTTATCGTTGACCCTTATAAAACACCGAAACCTATCTCGGGTGCGCTGGTGCTCAATGAGCTGAATTTGGCAGTGTTTAAGCCTTTCTTCCCCGGTATGCGCGTGCTCGAAGGCAATATCACTATGGCAGGTGGTTTGGGTGGGACGCTCGATAAACCGCAGTTTTATGGCGATGTGAAATTGGCTGATGGCCGTATTGCGATGCTAGATTTACCAATCAATTTAAGAAAGGTCAATGTCGATGCCAAAATTCGTGGTACGCAGGCGAATATCGACGGCACTTTTAATAGTGGTACCGGTACGGGCAAGCTGACTGGTACGGTAAATTGGCAACAAAAACTGCAAGCTAAGCTCAGCATCATTGGCGAGCGTTTGGTATTGACCCAGCCGCCATTATTGTTGGCTGAGATTAACCCTGATATCGACATTATCGTGCGTCCGGGTGACCGTTATGTCAATATTACTGGCGCGGTCAGTGTGCCGTCAGCGACCATTCGTCCACCAGAAGCCAGTGAAGATATCATTACTCAAACCGAAGATGCGGTGGTTCTTGATCGCCGTTTGATTGGTAATATTGATGAGGTTTTAGCGATTTCAAAACCTTGGTCAATCAATGCCGACATCGGTATTGACTTGGGCGATGACATCAATTTCCGCGGTTTTGGTGCAGTGATTCCGTTAGCAGGGGCGATTAATGTGACCCAAAATGGCACAGGCGTTATGCGCGCCAAAGGCGTCGTGCAGGTTTCTCGCCGTACCAATGTCAATATTTTTGGTCAGAGCTTAGAGCTGAATTACGGTCAGGTGCGTTTTAATGGCGATGTGATGAAACCAAATCTGAGCATTGAGGCGGTGAAAACCATCAGCGGTAAGACCGTCGGCGTACGCGTTAAAGGCAATACAGAAAATCCAAATATTATCGTCTTTAACAATGCTGGCTTAACCCAGCAGCAAGCGATGAATGCCTTGATAACGGGCCGTATTAATAATAAGAGCGCGACGCAAATCAGTGAGCAAGGCTTTAAATCGCAGGTGACCAATAACCTTGCAGCGGCGGGACTAAGCTTTGGGCTGAGTGGCACGCGCAATCTGACCAACCAGATAGGTCAAGCGTTTGGCTTCCAAAGCCTAACCGTTGATGCGTCAGGCAGCAGTGATGACACCAACGTCAACGTTACTGGTTATGTAACCCCTGATTTGTATATTCGCTACGGAGTCGGGGTGTTTAATGCACAAAATAGCCTATCTATCCGTTATCAGCTAACGCGCCGCATTTATGTCGAAGCAACTTCAGCGGCGGAAAACGCGGTCGATGTGGTTTATAGTTGGCAGTTCTAAGCACTTAAGCTTTTAATAACCTTACTATACTGTCGATTTTTAAGTCGCTTGTTAGTGGTTCATTTAATGCAATAAAAAAACGCCTTTATCAAAAGGCGTTTTTTTATGCGGTGAGCAGTTGATTTATTTGGTCAAAATTAAGCGGTTATTGCGCGTTAAGCGTAAGCGATATTCTTCGCCTTCGTGCTCGATACGCACTTCTTTGGTTAGCGCAAATAGGTGCTGCGACTGTAGCGTAGGCAAACGGTTTTCGCGGCAGTTTAAATAACGAGAGATGACCATGCTCATAGTAAATTCCTTTTGATAAAATAATTAAAGATAAGACAGTGGGTAAAGTAAGTTATTAACGATAATAATTATCATTTACATTGAAAGCTTTTGCAAGCTATTTGATAAAATAAATCACAGTTATTATGTAAACTTATATAAAGCAGCATTTACAAACGCTATAAATCAAAACAGTCGTACCATTATAAAGGGCAATAGAATGAGCAGTCATGTAGAGGCTTCAAGCAAAAATTCGTTCGCTAAAAATGAGGCAAGTGCTCCTAAACCGCTAAAAATCGTCAATGTTGCGGTGGCGGTCATTTATTATCAGCATCGTTATTTGCTCGGTTTTAGAAATGCATCGCAGCATCAAGGTAATCGTTATGAGTTTGTAGGCGGCAAGATAGATCCTAATGAAACCGCTCAGCAAGCGCTGATACGCGAAGTCGCTGAAGAGACGGGCATTGATATCGCGAATAATACTTCGGTAAAACTCGGTCGGCTGCATCATGACTATGGCGATAAGCAGGTTTGCTTACAGGTTTACAAGGTAGCACTAAGTGCGCAGCAGTATGAACAGCATAGACATTGCCAGCAGGGATTGGAGGGACAAGCATTAACTTGGGTAGATAAATCGAAGTTATTGGCAGAAGATTACCATCTGCCAGCCGCTAATAAGACCATTCTTGCCTGGTTGCGCTTACCACAACAGATAGCAATTACTTATCCATTGGCACACTTCAACGACGCGGCTGATCCAGCAGCAGCTTGGCTACAATTTCATGCAGCGCATTTGGCGCATGATGCTTGGGTTTATGTCCGTCCAAAAGCCATGGATGCAGATAATAATATAGCGCAGTTATTACGCTTGCGTGCAGATATACAGGCGATTGTACCAGCTGAATTTGAAAGCGACCAAGCACATAAGCAAGCTATAAACCATCAAATCGTCGCAAAGCAGTTAACCCAGACACAGCTTATACGCGGCTTAAGCGATATTAATAACGATATTCACCAAAGCCAAAATGTAATTCACGACGATTTGTCTACAAACCATTTATTAAACTATCCATTAATCATTAGCTGCCACGACGCCCAAAGTATCGCTGCCGCTAATAAGTTGGCTCATAGACGTTTAGAGCAACAATTACCACCCGTTATCGGTATTTTTCTATCGCCAGTTTTAGCAACCCAAACTCATCCTGATACAGAGCCACTTGGCTGGCAAGCGTGGTCAATATTAGCAGAATTAGCCGATATGCCAGTGATTGGACTCGGTGGTTTATCGCCGAAAATGAGCACACAAGCAGAGCAGTATGGTGGTATTGCTATTGCTGGCATTCGTCAGTTTTTGCGGTAATTTTTAAGATGGTATTTATAGTATTTGAGAGTATATTTTAGGCCAATAATTAACCAAAATATGAAAGGTAAATCAAAAACTGAAAGCAAATGTAAGGCCATACAAGAGTAGGATTTAATGGGGACAAACCACTGATTTTAAATCTATTTTTACACAAGGTAACTATGTATTGCTTGTATGGCGTAAATACAGAATTACTTACAAACCGTTGCGTTTTCCTACATTGCTACACTGTTTTGCTTAGCCCTTTGCCATTATTATAAACCTGAAAATTACCAAAGGGCGCAAAATCAGTTTGTTAAGGGCGATTCATCTAGCAACTTTTTATCCAATCATTTGCTATTTAACCAATTGCTATCCAACCACCTCTTATCTATCGTGATTTTATTCATCACAGCGCCACTGAAAGGTATAGTAAATATAAGTAATCCAGTATTTAATTTTCACTCATCTGTCTTTTGTATTTAAAGTGATTGTTGAGCATTATTTATACTGAGTTAATCGCTATAAAATTTGATAAATGAAAAATTTTAACTAACACTATTAATAAATGGTACTCCTATGAAAACCAATAAGTTACCTAAGTCAGCATGGCCTGATTCGCAGGCAGCTGGTTCTCAATCACAGAAGACTAAATCAAGTCAGCATTACCTTGATAAAAACTATTTAAAAAAAGGTTATCGCAAGACAGATAATACGTCACAATCGAGTAATGCCAGCAACGACGCCAGCTATCACAACGATAGCGCCAACGACATGTCAGTAGACGATGTCGCTCTAAATACCTTGGCAACAGATAATGAATTTGGCTATAAAAAGAGTGGACAAAACGCGCCTATAGCCGCCACGCCTGCATTGATTCAGAAAAGCAATCACCGCCAAGATGAAGATAATACAAGTTTTAAAAGCACTCAAGATTTGCAAAGCCGCAGTTTTCAAGATGGCGGCGGATACAAAAAAGCGCTTGCTTATAAAAAAGTACAAAAAACTACTGACCTCAATACTTCCGATATCAATATTGACAGTGAAATTAACAGCTCAGCGAAAAGCTTAATTGAAAGTAATAACTTCAATAAGTCAATTACTGCTGAAACTGTTGATATAGACGACGTCAATGAAGATATGGGTTTACCAACAATACCGGAGCGTATATTTATGAATGGACTTATTAAACACACAGGTATTGCTTTAGCAATTATCATACCGCTGGCGGCGTTTTCAGCGTATGCGGCGACGCCACCCGTCAATAGCGCGGCTAAAGCTAATGTGACGGCTAATGCAACGACGGATAAAACCAGCACCGAGACATTAGCCATCAAGCCGAGTGCCATCATTCATAAGTCTGCAAGTGTACCAACCACAGTTGATAGCGTTGATCTGAAAAAATACGCCGGCACTTGGTATGAGATAGGTCGTTTACCGATGTATTTTCAGCGCAATTGTGCCAGTGACGTGACCGCGACTTATGTTGAAAAGACCGACAGTTCAGGCATCAAGGTGATTAACCAATGCAAAGCGCAAGACGGTTCAGGAATTACCGCTGAAGGCTTAGCCAAACCAGCAGATAGTACGGGCAGCAAATTAAAGGTAACTTTCTTACCTTCTTGGATTCGCTGGTTGCCCGTCGGTCGTGCCGATTATTGGATACTCGCACATGATGCAGACTACAAAACAGCATTGGTTGGCACGCCGGATAAAGACTATCTATGGTTGCTAGCGCGTTCACCAAATGTGAGCCAAGAAACTTATGCAAAATACCGCCAGATTGCTCAGCAACAGGGCTATGATTTAAAAGAGTTTAAACTTACCACGCAGACCAATCAGACAGTAAAGTTGGTTCCTTAAGCTTTTTATCACCATACATGGCACAACCATATAAGTATTTTATAATTGTCCTATTTTTGCATAGGTTGTTATTAATTGACAATAGAGCAGCAGTGCAAGCTGCCTTTATTTTTAACAAGCAACTTATAAAGCTATGAAAAACGCGATAAGTACGTCAAATTCGGTTATCACTAGCAAAATAGGGCGTTTTAGGCTAAAATCCACCTTATCTAAAGACGGTGACGATAAAGACTGTGACGCTAGTTGCTAATAGTTACTATTGCTAATTACTACTGCCAAAGTCGAGCATGACCGTTTTAATATCATTATTTAAGTAATGATGACCTATCTATTTATATTTCTTTCTACTTTACAGCTATTTAATTACTGACCAAAAGGATGTTTCTCGTGAGCAACGCTGATACCTTACGCCAATTACATCAAGACCATTTGAGCAATTATAACCAACAAGAGCAACAAGCCATTGAGCTTATGGGCTTATTAAATAAGCTTTATAATGAGCAAGATGTGCAAGTGACATTGTTTGGTGATACGCTAGATACAACCTCTGTGGGTCAAATACTGGCATTGCATCAAAAAGTCGCGCTGCGTGATAAAGGTGCTAAACCTATCGCTGTCGCGGATACTTTAGCGATGGTTAAAACGCTTGCAGAGAATAAAGACATCCAAGCGGCGCGTATCGATGTTGGTCAATTAATTGCTAATGACAGTGATTTACAAGCGGCATTAGAGTCTGTTAACAACAATAACGCTGCAAGCAATGGCGCAACGGATGTGGTGCTATACGGTTTTGGCCGTATTGGTCGTATCTTAACGCGTCTTTTATTGTCACAAGCGTCAAGCGCTAAAGGCTTACAGCTAAAAGCCATTGTGGTGCGTCCAGCAGCAGCGGGCGATCTGGCTAAGCGTGCTTCATTGCTTGAGCGTGATTCAATCCATGGTAGCTTCGCTGGTGGCGTCGTTGTCGATGATGAAAACAATGGTTTGATTATCAATGGCCGCTTTGTACAAGTCATTTATGCCAAAGACCCAAGCGAGATTGACTATACGGCTTATGGTATCAACGATGCATTGGTCATCGATAATACTGGCATCTGGAAAGATGAAGACGGTCTTGGCAAGCATTTGCAATCGACTGGCGTGAAAAAAGTATTGCTAACGGCTCCTGCTGGCGGTGAGATTAAAAACGTCGTTTATGGCGTCAATAACGATACGGTCGGCGATGACACTATCGTCAGTGCAGCGAGCTGTACGACCAACGCGATTACCCCAACGCTCAAAGTTTTAAATGATGAGTACGGTATTGAGAATGGTCACGTAGAAACTATTCACTCGTTCACCAACGATCAAAACTTAATTGATAACTATCATAAAGCTGATCGCCGTGGCCGCAGCGCGGTATTGAATATGGTTATCACCAGTACTGGCGCGGCAAAAGCAGTTGGTAAAGCCCTACCAGAGCTTAGCGGCAAACTAACGGGTAATGCAATTCGTGTGCCAACGCCAAACGTCAGCTTAGCAATTTTGAACTTAAACCTTAAAACGGCGCCAGCCAGTGCCGATGCGTTGAATGAGTTCATGCGTAAAGTGTCTAATAGCAGTCAGTGGCAAACTCAGATTGCTTATACAGATTCTACCGAAGCAGTATCGACTGATTTTGTCGGTGATACGCATGTCGGTATCGTTGATGCGCAAGCGACTATTTTGACAGACAATCATGCTATCGTTTATATTTGGTACGATAACGAAGTTGGCTATAGCACGCAGGTATTACGTTTGGCTACGCAAATGGCTGGCATCAGCTATGCGCAAATTCCAGCGTAAAAATTTGCACAGATGCTATCTTAGCCGTTTGTATTTAGATAAAATGCTAAGGCAAAATAGCGCGACGAAAGTAAGTTTTATCCTAGATAAATCGGTGTAGATTATTAACGGCAGTACTCAAACACCCGATAGTCCGAATGGTTATCGGGTGTTGTTGTCATGATAGATGCTAAGCGTGGTATGACATTTTAGCGAATACCGTTTTAAAGAAGATTTTATATTTTTTAAGTTATTCATAACTACCAAACATATAGCTACCACCTAAAATACAGTCGTGGACTGTAGCCAGTTGATAAGCTGGATGGTAAATAAAGGAACGTAAGATGCGATTTATTGATGAAGCCGTCGTAACGGTAAAAGCAGGTGACGGTGGTAACGGAATCGCCAGTTTTCGCCGAGAAAAGTATGTCCCACGCGGTGGCCCTGACGGTGGCGATGGCGGTAAGGGCGGCGATGTCTATGTCATTGCCGATGACAATACCAACACCTTAGTTGACTACCGTTATACCCGTCGTTATGACGCCATGCGCGGTGAAAACGGTCATAGTAAGAACTGTTCGGGTAAAGGCTCTGACGATATTTATTTGCCGGTTCCTATTGGTACGACCGTGGTTGATACCGAAACCGACGAAGTATTAGGCGATTTGATTGAAATTGGTCAAACGCTACTGATTGCCAAAGGCGGCGACGGCGGTCTGGGTAATACCCATTTTAAAAGCTCAACCAATCAAGCACCGCGCAAAGCCACTTCAGGTTTTGAAGGCGAGTTAAAGGTGCTGAAGTTTGAGCTAAAAGTAGTCGCTGACGTTGGTCTGATTGGTTTACCTAACGCGGGTAAATCAACCTTTATCCGTCAGGTATCTGCCGCCAAACCTAAGGTTGCCGATTATCCCTTTACCACATTAGTGCCAAACTTAGGCGTGGTTGATATCGGTCGTCACCGCTCATTTGTGATGGCAGATATTCCGGGTTTAATCGAAGGCGCGTCAGAAGGCGCAGGACTTGGCATTCGTTTTTTAAAGCATGTCGCTCGTACACGCCGTCTGTTACACTTGGTTGATGTAAAACCGATCGATGGCAGTGATCCAGTAGAAAACGCGCGCGTGATTTTAAATGAGCTTGAGCGTTTTTCACCTGAATTGGCCAATTTGCCACAGATTTTGGTGCTAAATAAAATCGACCAGGTTGCCGAAGAAGACTTAAATGAGCTTTGCACTCATATCGTGGCTGAGCTTGGCTGGACAGGTATGGTATTTCGTACCGCAACCTTGACCGGCGAAGGCGTTGATGCGATTAAGTACCATTTGATGAATGAGATCGAGCGCGAGCGCGAGCGTGAACTCGAAGATCCGATTTTTGCTGAAGCCCAAAAAGAGCGTTTTGAGCGCTTAGAAGCAGAAGTTCGTTTGAATACCGAAGCGCAGCGTGAAGCCTATCGTGCGGCTCGTAAAGCAGCGCGTGAAGGTACCACTTTAGACGACGATGACGATTTTGATGATGGCGTCGAAGTGGTATACGTTCCCTAATATATCTGCGCTTAAATGTATCTGACTTTAAATATATTTAGGGTTAAATTGGCAAAAGTTAATGTTTCGTTTTTTAAATAGGTGTGTGTACAGTTTTAATATAATCCACGTAATTCATTTACCCTAGCAACAGGAGTTTATATGGTAGTTGACATAGAGAACACGACAGAAGAAGCAAGGTTTGTTAAGCAAGCTCGCAACTTTGATATTCGGCGCGTTATTGTCAAGATTGGCTCATCGCTATTAACCAATAATGGACGAGGGCTTGATCGAACTGCCATTTACGAATGGGCAAAGCAGATTGCCAAACTGCATAAGCAAGGCGTGGAAGTATTACTTGTGTCATCAGGTGCTGTTGCTGAAGGCGTGGTACGGATGAATCTGGACGAGCGCCCAAGAAAACTGGCGGCGCTACAAGCGTGTGCGTCCATCGGTCAGATGGGCTTGATTGAAACTTGGTGGTCAGCACTAATTCAGCATGGTATTCAAAGCTCGCAGTTGTTATTGACCCACGATGATTTGTCCAACCGTAGCCGCTATTTAAATACCACGGGAGCATTGACGCAGTTATTAGAATGGCGTGTGCTGCCCGTGATTAATGAAAACGATACCATTACCATTGATGAGATTAAATTCGGTGATAATGACACCTTAGGCGCGATGGCAGCGGCAATGGTCAATGCCGATTTATACATTATCTTAACCGATCAAGATGGCGTCTTTACTGATAATCCGCGTAATAATCCGAATGCCAAAATGATTCGCCAAGAGCGGGCGATGGCCGATTACTTATTTGATATCGCCGGTGACGGCGGCAAACTTGGTCGTGGCGGTATGCTGACTAAAATTCGTGCTGGACGCTTGGCTGCCATGGGTGGTTGTCCAACGGTTATCGTGAGCGGCGCTATCGACGATGTCATCACGCGCGTGGTTTCTGGCGAAGCCGTTGGTACGTTATTGACCACTAATGACGAAGATAAAATCATTGCTCGTAAACAGTGGTTAGCGGCGCATTTGCGCATGTCAGGCACGCTCATTGTAGACGCTGGGGCTGCAAAAGCGGTTGTCGAACATCACAAGAGCTTATTGCCAGTTGGCGTCGTCGAAGTCCGCGGTGATTTTGATGAAGGTGATGTGGTTGAGATTGTCAATCAAGACACGGGCGAGCGTATCGCTGTTGGTCAAGTAAACTTCTCATCGCGTGACGCCTGCCGTGTGGCTCGTGAGCGTACAGAGCAGTTCGATAGAATTCTTGGTAACAAAGAAGAGCGCGTGGTCATGGTACATCGCGACAATTTAGCGTTAACCGTGTAGTTATACCCCTTTAATCGGTAGGTGTTGTCAAAGCTTAATAGTAAATGGCATTTAATATAAAGAAGCTGATATCAAATGATTATGAAGCTTTTTAGAATTAAATGCCGCTATCTATGCGTTATAAGCGTTTATTAATCTTTTCTTTCACTTATTTTATCTTGCCCTGTTATTTATTTTATTGAATATAGGGCTGTTTTGGAGAGTTGTACATGAGTGCTTCAGACAGTAACCATGCGCTTGAGCAGAACTTTGCGCCTTTAAAAAACGATAGATTGCTACGAGCACTCCGCTTTGAGCCCATAGATACCACGCCCGTATGGATGATGCGTCAAGCTGGTCGTTATTTACCAGAATATAAAGCCACCCGCGCTGAAGCCGGTGATTTTATGAGTCTATGTAAAGATACGGCGCGTGCGACCGAAGTCACTTTGCAGCCGCTGCGCCGTTATGAGTTGGACGCCGCGATTTTATTCAGTGATATTTTGACCATTCCTGATGCCATGGGGCTAGGACTATATTTTGAAACAGGCGAGGGTCCGAAGTTTAAGCATCCGATTCGTACGCAAGCGGATTTAGACAGATTACCTGTGCTCGATATGAATGACTCGCTTGATTATGTCATGCGCGCGGTGACGAGCATTCGTAAAGCACTAAACGGACAAGTGCCGTTATTCGGCTTTTCTGGTAGTCCTTGGACGCTAGCGACTTACATGATTGAAGGCGGCAGCTCAAAAGATTACCGCTATACCAAAGGTTTCTTATATAGCAATCCGGAGTTTTTACATCAATTATTAGATAAATTGGCAACGTCAGTGATTGATTATTTGGATGCGCAAGTGGTTGCTGGCGCACAAATTTTGCAGATATTTGACAGCTGGGGCGGGGCGCTTGGTCATCGTCAGTTTGTGAATTTCTCGCATGCCTATAATAAGCGTATTGTCGCTGAGCTAAAGGTACGTCATCCAGAAATCCCAGTCGTACTATTTACTAAAGGCGGTGGATTGTGGCTTGATGTGCAAGCGGATAGTGAGGCAGATGCGCTAGGTTTAGACTGGACGATGCCTATTGATCGCGCCCGTCAAGTATTGACAGAAAGTCAGCGCCAATTGACCAAACAACATAAAAAACTACAAAGCAGCAAAGCCATTCAGGGTAATTTAGACCCCGCAACCTTGTACGGCTCGCCTGCAACCATCCGTGCTGAAGTCAAGGCCATGCTCGATAGCGCTTACGCCAGTGGCGAAAAAACCGGCTATGTGGCAAACTTAGGTCACGGTATTACCCAGTGGGTCAATCCTGATAATGCCAAAGTCTTTATCGATGCGGTACATGATTATAAAATTTAAGTTATAAAATTTAATATCGTTAATTATTAAAAAATGAACGTTTAAAAGCGCTAGTAATAGCGCTTATATTTACGCATTAAAAGAAAAAGGAATATCTTATGATTTCAGCAGCGATTGTCGGCGGCACAGGCTATACAGGTATTGAGCTGATTCGCTTATTGTCTGCCCATTCTGAAGTGTCTATTGATTTGCTAACCTCGCGTAGCGAAGCTGGCACCCGCGCTGATGAGATATTTCCAAGTTTACGCGGTATCTCAGATATCGTCTTTAGTGACTTGGGCGATGAAACACTTGCTACCTTACAAAAATGCGACGTGGTGTTTTTTGCCACCCCGCATGGCGTGGCAATGAAGCAAGCTGAGGCGTTAACGGCAGCGGGCGTCAAGGTCATTGATTTGGCGGCGGATTTTCGCTTGCAGTCATTAACAGATTTTGAGCATTGGTATCAGCAAGCGCATGCCTGTCCTGAATTGTTAAAGACAGCCGTTTATGGCTTACCTGAAATCAATCGAGAAAAATTGGCCAATGCGTTAGTTGTCGGTAACCCTGGCTGCTATCCAACTACCGCTATTTTGGGCTTAAAACCTATTATCGATGTGCAAAATCAGCAAGCCGAAAGGCTGGTTGAGTCGCGTATCGTTATCGATGCAAAATCTGGCGTTTCCGGTGCTGGTCGGCAAGCGAAGCTTGCGCTTAACTATGCGGAAACCACCGATAATTTTAAAGCGTATAGCGTCGAGGGTCATCGGCATTTACCAGAGATTGAGCAGGGCGTTGCTCAATTGTTAGAGAGCCAGTTTGACCATCGTATCCGTTTTTTACCGCATCTGGTGCCAATGATACGCGGCATGCTGAGTTCTATTCATTTAGAGCTTACCGAAGCAGGCACTGCTATCGATTGGCAGCAAGTATTTGAGACAAGCTATGCGGCAGAGCCGTTTGTCGATGTGATGCCAAAGGGGCTTTATCCTGATACGCGCAGCGTGCGAGCCAGTAATCGTTTGCGTATTGGTATTCACCAAGACAATGCGCGTGCTGAGCTGACGGTGATTGTTGTGCAAGACAATTTGGTGAAAGGTGCTGCTGGGCAGGCCGTGCAAAATATGAATGTGATGTTTGGTTTCGATGAATCGATGGGCTTAGACTTTGCCCCTATCGTTCCTTAACAGATGTCTAGCCATTAACAAATCCCACATATTTATGGTGCTAGGTATTGATTATAAATTCCGCTATAATAACCTGCCTTTATTGTTAAGAGATATCGTCTAAATGCGTTTGAAGAGTGCACCACGCCTTTGCCAACAGCCTGCACGAGTATTGTGCCAAGACTCTGTTTCCTATGATGTGGGGCACGATGCGCATCTCTCTTATTCTCATTATCAACAGAGTCATGCGCTGATAAATAGCCCGCTTATTAGTAATAAGCAACGAGGCGCTTCTACCTTAGTATTGGCATTATTCGTGGTGACGGTATTGGTGACCGCTGGAGTTGGACTCGCATTTGGCCATAAACTTGGCTATCAGCGCGGCTATTATTCTATGCAGGCAGAAACTCAGCAAGCGGTAATTACCAGTAAAGAAGCCACGCAAGAACTAAAAGATTTACGCCTTAGTAGCAAAATTGCGACCAATGAAGCAGCTACTGCTAAGCAAGAGTTAGAAATAAGTTTGGCAAATTTAAAAGAGCTACGTGAAAACCAACAGGAATTGACGGTTGAAAATAAACAACTAGCCCAGCTTAATGAGGTATATGCCGAGCTTGTTAGCGAAAATGGCGGTATGCCTTTACAAATATTTGGGGCGAAAATCAAACCTTTGCCTGAAAACGCTTTTGAGTACGGCTTTGATGTGGCTATGCTGGCCAGCGACGGCAAAGCTAAGCGCTTAAAACCTACTTTAACCTTACTGAATGATAATGACTTTGTAGAAGTGCCGCTTGAGCCGGCAAGTTATACCATCGATGGGATAACGCGTATTCGTGGCCGCTTTATGATGCCAACAGGCTTTAAACCTTTGCAGGTTAAACTAAGCTTAAATGCTGGCGGACAAGAATTGGAGCAATTATACGACTGGAAGCTTGGTGATAAGGTTGATAGCATGCCGTTGTCACTTTTAGATTTGCCAGAAGTTGATGAAAGCCCTATCGAGCCTTAAGTTTTTGATATTTTATTGAACTTTATTTTATTAAATTTTAGATTTTTAATGTATTAATACTTTCGTGTCTTATGCTAAGTGATAGCTAGACAGGTCTGCTACTCTTTTTTAATCCTCTTTATGCTGATACAGCATCGCTATTAATTTGTACGCTAATTATGATAAAACAACCGATATTACATTCAACGCCAACCGTTGCTGATTGGCATTTCCCAAATACGCCGCTGCGTCTGGCGCAAGATAGTGATACCGAGGGCGAAACTTCACCGCAAGCCGATGTATTGGTCGCTGAGCCAGAAGTGGCAAAACCGCCGATGTATGCAGTGGTCATGTATAACGATAACTACACGCCGATGGAGTTTGTTGTCTATGTGCTGCAATCAGAGTTTCGTCATAGTATGGATACAGCGGTTGAAATTATGCTGACCATTCATAATAGTAGCAAGGGTATTGCCGGTATTTATCCAAAAGACATTGCTGAAACCAAAGCCAAAAAAGTCAACAGCTTGGCGCACCGCGAAGGTTATCCTTTATTGACTCAAATCGAGCCCCATCAGGGCGAATAATTTTTTAGCCTATTGTGTCTTAAGTTTTCTCTAGGTGCTGTTGATTCTAATCACTTCTCTATTTCTTACCTTTTTATTTATTACAAGAACAGGCTAGAGCAAACCTGCTGTATTCGCCAATGGTTTGCTCTAATCTATTTGTCTACTTGATTCCTGCCTTTTTAAATTTATTGTCATTCCTTTAATTCTCTTTTATTAATCTTCCTAGCTTTGTATTTCCTGCTTGATTTTTCTTTCATATCACCCATATATTAAAGTATACCCTTGTACACTTAATAGGATTAAACCCCACATTTTTCCATGTCGTTTTAGCACCTTTTATCTCTGTTATATTCAACCGTGAATTTTAAAAATAGCCGCTCGAAGTACTTTATCGCCTATTTTTCGCTTTAATACTGCACAATAAATACTGCGCAATTAAGGTCTAGTGGACACTTCGATACATTTTAGTCAGCGTTAAAAGATTGACTATGGTTAAGTATCATGTTGAGATAAAGGTAAGACGCAAATAGTACTCAAGCCATGGAAGACATCATTCAATAATATGCAGTAATGTCTGTTAATAATCCCAACATTGCCCTTGAACAATCCATCTATCGCCCTGATTTAGTTACTAACTCATTCATAAAGCTATCAATAATAAGATAGGTACAACCGTAGGAAGTCCTTATGTTAAGTCGTCATCTTGAAGTTTCTTTGCGTTTAGCAATGACACTTGCGCGCCAAAAATCGCATGAGTATCTCACTGTTGAACATCTGCTATTGGCGTTATTGGAAAATACCAATGCTGCCAATACGTTGACTGCTTGCAATGCCAATGTCTCAACGTTGCGTAGTGAGCTAGAAGCTTATGTTAATAAGCATACGCCAACCGTGGACGCAGATTCTGAACAATCACCACAGCCAACCCAAAGCTTTGACCGCATTTTACAGCGTGCTATTTTCCACGTGCAGTCTATTGGTGGCGGGCGTTTAGTGGAAGGTTCTGATATTTTGGTATCGATGTTTTCAGAGCATGACACCTATGCCGTTTATTTGCTTAAAAAACAAGGCATCAGCCGCCTTGAGCTGACCCAGTATTTATCACATGGTCAAGACAAAGACGAGCCATCTGAGCCACGTGCGTCGATGACAGGTGAGCGCCGTAGTGCGTCAGAAAAAACCAGTAAAGATCCTTTGGTTGAATTTGCAACCAACTTAAACCAACGCGCCGCTGAAGGCAAAACCGACCCACTCATTGGTCGTGGCCCTGAGATTGAGCGTGCTGCACAAGTGCTATGTCGCCGTCGTAAAAATAACCCGCTACTGGTCGGTGAGCCGGGCGTGGGTAAGACTTCAATTGCTGAAGGTTTGGCGTGGTTGATTATCAATGATAAAGCGCCAAAACCGCTTAATGGCTGCGTAATTTATGGCCTAGATATCGGCTCATTAATCGCTGGCACTAAGTACCGCGGTGATTTTGAAAAACGGATGAAATCACTACTTGATGCGTTAAAGAAAAAGCCCAATGCGATTTTGTTTATCGATGAGATTCATATGATTATTGGCGCAGGCTCGTCAATGAGTAGCAATATGGACGTCTCAAACTTAATCAAACCAGCGCTTGCCAATGGTGAGCTGCGCTGTATTGGTTCGACAACCTTTACTGAGTATCGTCAGGTGTTTGAAAAAGATCATGCATTGTCACGCCGTTTCCAAAAGATTGATGTGAAAGAGCCAAGTGTCGATGACAGTATCGATATTTTACGTGGGTTGAAACCGCGTTATGAAGAGTTCCATAACGTCGAATATACCGACGAAGCCTTGGTCACTGCTGTGCAATTATCGGCGAAACACATTCATGAGCGCTTTTTACCCGATAAAGCCATCGATGTTATCGATGAAGCGGGTGCTTATAAGCGTTTGGGCATCGTCGCGGATTTGGACGATATTGACGCTGAAGAAAGCTTTATTGCCAATTTAGAACAAGACTTTGATGCACAAATCGATGCCGATGAAGAAGGTCTTGGGGGTGATGCTGACGATGACAGCCTTGATGAAACAAGCACTGCTAACGAAATGCAAGAAGAAGCAAATATGGCAAAAGCCAATGATAAAGCCAATGGGTCTAAGAAATCTAAAGGCAAACGCGCACCGATAAAAATCGATGTTGCTGATATCGAAGCCATCATTGCTAAGCTTGCGCGTATTCCGCCCAAATCCGTGTCCAGTGATGATAAGAGCATTCTTGAGCATTTAGATCGTGATCTTAAACACTTAGTATTTGGTCAAGATGAAGCGATTGAAACCTTGGCTGATGCCATTAAACTGTCGCGTGCCGGTCTAAAAGCGCCGGATAAACCAATTGGCTCGTTTATGTTTGCTGGTCCAACCGGGGTTGGTAAAACAGAAGTATCACGTCAATTAGCAAACTTATTGGGTGTTGAGTTGGTTCGCTTTGATATGTCAGAGTACATGGAAGCGCATACGGCTTCACGTCTGATTGGTGCGCCTCCTGGTTATGTTGGTTATGACCAAGGCGGTTTGCTGACTGAAAAAATCAATCAGCATCCGCATTGCGTGTTATTACTTGATGAAATCGAAAAAGCACACCCTGATGTCTTTAACTTGTTATTACAAGTGATGGATCATGGTACGTTGACTGACAACAACGGCCGCGTGGCTATCTTTAAGCAAGTGATCGTCATTATGACGACCAACGTCGGCGCTGAAAGTATCAGCCGCTCTTCGATGGGCTTTACCCAACAAGACCACAGCCGTGACAATACCGAAGCGCTCAAACGTGTCTTTACGCCTGAGTTCCGTAACCGTTTGGATGCGATTATTCAGTTCAACGCGTTAGATACGTCGGTTGTGGTTTCTGTGGTCGATAAGTTCTTGGTTGAGCTACAAGTACAGCTCGATGACAAGCAAGTCACGCTCGAGATTGACGATGAAGTCCGTGATTACTTGGCGGAAAAAGGCTATGATCGCCTCATGGGTGCGCGTCCTATGCAGCGCCTTATTCAAGACGAGATTAAAAAACCACTCGCAAGTATGATTTTGTTTGGCGACTTGGTAAACGGCGGGATTGTACATTTAAGCTTAGAGCCCAAAGAAGCCAATGAGCAAGACGGTGATACTGTTAAGCTTGATAAAAATGGCGGTAAATCTTCGGATAAAGGGTCAGCCGACAGTCGTATTATCTTAACGGTCGTTGAAACCCATGAGCCCCATCCAGATTCTGAGTCACTAGCTAGCTAAGTTTTTACTATTGATATAATAACAACGGTTACGGTGTTATAAAAACGGTTACAATGGTAGCCGTTTTTTTATTGCTATAATTTATTGAATGACCGTATTTCTTATACTCCTATAAAAAATAAAAAAGGACCTATCATGGAATTGTTCGATGAAAAATCTACGAAGAGCGATGCCCAAAAGCAAGCCATTTTGGACAATGTGCGCTTACCGGACGACTGGAAACAAGCCTTAGCAGAAGAATTGATCTCTGATAATATGGATAATTTGCGCGCTTTTTTAAAAGAAGCCTATCAATCAGATGATAGTATTTATCCGCCAGCGCCGTTGATGTTTAATGCGTTAAATCTAACGCCGTTATCACAGGTGAAGGTGGTGATACTGGGTCAAGACCCTTATCATGGACCGGGGCAAGCGATGGGTTTGTCATTTTCAGTACCAAAAGCGATGCCGAAACCGCCGTCTTTAAATAATGTGCTAAAAGAGATGGCGAGTGACATCGGAATCGCTCCTTCAAAACATGGCGATCTGACTTATTGGGCGCAGCAAGGCGTTTTATTGTTAAACAGCTCGCTTACGGTACAAGAAGGCACGCCAAACAGCCATCAAAATAAAGGTTGGGAGCAGTTTACCGACGCCGTGATTGACGTGGTCAATGAACAAACAGAGCATACGGTATTTATATTGTGGGGTAGTAAAGCGCAGAAAAAGGGCAAATATATCAATACCGATAAACATCTGATTCTGACCGCTGTACATCCATCGCCGTTGGCTGCCAACCGCGGCGGGTTTTTTGGTTCTAAGCCGTTTTCTAAGACCAATGATTATCTAATACAACATGGCCAAAAACCGATTGACTGGCAATTGCCACAGTAAATGAAAAATATACAAAATATAAGCTTGCAGCCATTTCAGGCAATGAACTACCAACTTGCTACAGATGAACTTTGGGCAGTCGAAGATATCAACTGGATGCAACAAGCGCTTAATCTTGCTAAGCAAGGCGCTGCACGTGAAGAAGTGCCCGTAGGAGCAATACTGGTACACAATCAGCAGATTATAGGTCAAGGTTTTAATGAGCCTATTAGACGCCATGACGCAACCGCGCATGCAGAGATTATCGCGTTAAGGGATGCCTGCAGGCGTTTAAACAATTATCGCTTGCCGCTTCAGACAACGTTATATGTGACTTTAGAGCCGTGCACTATGTGTATTGGCGCGCTGATTCATGCTCGCGTCGATAGACTTATCTATGCAGCAAGCGAGCCGAGGGCTGGTATGGTTGGTAGTCAAATGAACTTGGCTGCCGAGTCTTTTTATAATCATCGTATTCAAGTGCATAAAGGCTTGTGCCGTGAGCATAGCAGTCAAATGCTAAAGGCTTTTTTTCGTGAACGTCGGCAAGCGTCCAAACGAAAAAAAAGATAAAAAAACCTTTCAAATGATTAACAAGATATTGTTCTCACTGCTAGTGATAGGGAGTTATGTTTGCTATACTATCGCCCTATTTGCTTACGAATCTGTCTATTACCGTGCAAGCGTTTGATAGCGCAGGGAAATTCTTTGTTTACCACGATGTCAGCTTTGCCGACGATTAAGTGAGTGTTATGTCCGCTTTTATACCTGATACTAATGACAATAGTGAGACGCCGTCATTGCGCTATCCGGTTATCTGTATTGATGGTCCAAGTGGGGCAGGTAAAGGCACGATTACGTGGCGTTTAGCGCAAACCTTGGGCTATCAGCTGCTTGATTCAGGGGCGTTATATCGCATTGTTGGTCTAAAAGCGTTTGAAGCAGGTCTGATTACAGCAGATGCCAGCCAAGCGATTGATGAGACTGCGTTATTAGAGTTGACCCAAAGCTTACAGATCGTTTTTGAGCCTAATAGCGATTCAGGGCGCGTGGATATCATTGTCAATGGCGCTAAGATTGGTGAGCAAGTACGCAATGAAACCGTTGGCGGTTATGCTTCACAAGTTGCAGTTTATCCAAAGGTGCGTCAAGCATTGCTTAAATTGCAGCAAGACATGGCAACCCAATCAGGATTGGTCGCTGATGGTCGCGACATGGGTACGGTAGTTTTCCCCGATGCCGATGTAAAGGTCTATCTGACCGCAAGCGCTACCGCTCGCGCAGAGCGCCGCGTGGCACAGCTATTAAAAGCTGGGCAGGCGGCTGATTTCGATGCGATTCTGGCAACGATTAAAGCGCGAGATGAGCGTGATGAAAACCGAGCAACGGCACCGTCAAAACCGGCTGAAGATGCACTGGTTTTAGATAGCTCAAACCTAGACGCTGACGCGGTTTATGAGTTGGTAAAAAAACATTGTCAAGATAAGGGTGTTTGTTTTAATCGTTAATAAAAACAACATTTTAAGTACTAAATGGTTTCCTATGGCTTCCGTTTTAGTATAAAATTGTATAAATATAAGTAAGACAGTCGTTGCTAGTGAGTTCGCCGCAAAATCGCTTATTAGCAACAACTGTTTTTTTATATGACTGCATAAGATATAAAACCAGTATTCTCGTTTTATACAGTCATACATTTGATCCGTACTGTGCTGGACAGGATACGGCTATACAAAGGTAGACATAATGGAATCATTTGCTGAACTATTTGAAGCGAGCATCGAAGAAACAGGTCTTGATATCGAGCGTGGCTCGGTTATCACCGGTACTGTTGTAGCCATCGATAGCGATTGGATCACAGTAGATACTGGTCTTAAATCTGAAGGTATCGTCGCTCGTGAAGAGTTTTTAAGCGAAGAAGGCGAACTTGAAGTTGAAGTTGGCGACACAGTTGACGTCGTGGTTGAAGCGGTTGATAACGGTATGGGTCAAACCTTACTGTCACGCGAAAAAGCCAAACGCGTTGAGACTTGGAATTTCCTTGAGAAAATCTCTGATAACGATGAGATCGTTAAAGGTATTATTTCTAGCAAAGTAAAAGGCGGCTTTACCGTTGATATCGGTTCAGTTCGCGCGTTCCTACCAGGTTCATTGGTAGACGTCCGTCCGATTCGTGATACCACGCATCTAGAAGGCAAAGAGCTAGAATTTAAAGTTATCAAACTTGATCAAAAACGTAACAACGTCGTGGTAAGTCGCCGCGCTGTTATGGAAGCTGAAAACTCAGCTGAGCGTGAAGAGCTATTGAACAAGCTTGAAGAAGGTATCGAGATCGAAGGTATCGTTAAAAACCTAACTGATTACGGTGCATTCGTTGATCTTGGTGGTATTGATGGTCTACTACACATCACTGACATGGCGTGGCGCCGTATCAAGCACCCATCTGAGGTGGTTGAAGTTGGTCAAGATCTAAAAGTTAAAGTATTGAAGTTTGACCGTGAGCGCAATCGCGTAAGCTTGGGTCTAAAACAACTTGGTACGGATCCTTGGGATAACGTTGGCGGCACTTACCCAGTAGGTAGTGTGGTTAAAGCACGCGTCACTAACCTAACTGATTATGGTTGTTTCGCTGAAATCTCAGAAGGTATCGAAGGTCTAGTACACGTATCAGAGATGGATCATACCAACAAAAACATCCACCCATCAAAAGTTGTTCAAGTGGGCGATGAAGTTGAAGTAATGATCCTTGATATCGACGAAGAGCGTCGCCGTATCAGCTTAGGTATTAAACAAACTCTTGCTAACCCATGGGATGAGTTTGATAAGAAACACGAGCGCGGTGATAAAATCACTGGTACGATCAAATCTATCACTGATTTCGGTATCTTTATCGGTCTAGACGGTGGTATCGATGGTCTTGTTCATCTGTCTGATATCTCTTGGAACGAAACTGGCGAAGAAGCTATCCGTAACTACAACAAAGGCGACACCGTTGAAGCAATGGTATTGTCTGTAGATTCAGAAGCCAACCGTATCAGCTTAGGCATCAAACAATTAAGCTCTGATCCATTTAACGAATACCTGGTCAACAATGACCGCGGTGCTATCGTTAATGGTAAAGTAAAAGAAGTAGACGCGAAAGGTGCGACTATCGAACTTGCTGACGAAGTAGAAGCTTACTTACGTGCTTCTGAGATTCAACGTGATCGCGTTGAAGATGCAACCAAGCATCTATCTGTTGGTGATGATGTTGAAGCGAAAATCATCAGTGTTGATCGCAAAACTCGTAACATCAACTTGTCAATCAAAGCCAAAGACGAAGCTGAAGAGCGTCAAGCGATTAAAGAATTGGGAAGCACTGGTACGACTGCTGCTGCCGGTTCTGATGCACAGCCAAAAACCATTGGTGACTTAATCAAAGAACAAATGCAGTAAGCGGTAGTTTGTTGATATAGTTATACTATAAAAAGAAAGCGACTCCGGTCGCTTTTTTTTGTGATTAAATTTGAGTATGGGGCAAGTTAGTAAGGTTTTATGGTAAAAAAGGAAACTCTTATTCCTATTTATGCCAATATCCGCTATCATTTGCAACATTGAGTAACGAGATGTGAATGTTAAATTAAACAGACTTAAACGGGTCATTTACTTCATATCATCTTATCCATTAATCAATAAGGTCCATGTGATAATGCAGCAAGCAATTAACAAGTCCGAATTTATTAGTAATCTGAGTGCGAATTGTGACAACATGACAGATACTGTCGTCGATGATGCAGTACGCGAAATATTAAATTTGATGACCGATACCTTAGCCAATGATGGTCGAGTAGAGGTGCGGGGCTTTGGTAGTTTTTGTCTTCATCATCGCCGTGCCCGTATGGGACGCAATCCTAAAACAGGCGAAAGCGTACCCGTACCTGCAAAAGCCATTCCACACTTTAAGCCGGGCAAAGCGCTACGTGAAGCTGTCAATGCCAAGGTAGCAAACGGTTAGGTAAGCAGAGCCGTCAGAATGTCGCGTTCTTTGTTAAACGGTTCATACGATTCAACATAAAAGGATATCTCTGATGCGTATTTTACTGCTGGTATTACTGTTTCTAAGCTTCGCTTATTCGCTCGGTTTGGTATTGGCCAATAATACCGAAGTTGGGGTGAACCTACTTTTTTCCCAAGCACCAACGATGAATTTGGGCTTATTACTGATTCTGTGCTTAATACTCGGCATTGTGATTGGCATGTTACTCGCGCTGCTTATCTTCCGTGTGCTACAAAATAAGTGGGAAATCTCACGGCTACAAAAGCTAAATACCAATTTGCAAGAGCAGGTGACGCAGGCCAATATCGTCATTGACCGTCAGGCAAACGCACCATCGGTACAAGAAGCGGTTTATGGTGCGACAGCGACCAATGTACAAGACGGCAGCATTAGCGATGTAGACGATGGTGCTACTTTAACCAAGCAAAAGCGTGAGCATTGAGTGCTAGGCCAGCATTCTTATATTGAGACGTTTATATAATCATTTAATAATAATCATTTAATAAACTGATATAACGTGGCACAACTATGAATAACATCATCGATTCTCCAGTCGTCGTTGCACTGGATAATATGACTAAAAATGCCTCTTTAGCGCTAGCTGACCAATTAGACCCAGCGTTATGTCGCTTAAAAGTAGGCAAAGAGCTGTTTACCCGCTGTGGTCCTGACATTGTTAAAGCGCTACATCAGCGTGATTTTGACGTGTTTTTGGACTTAAAATTTCACGACATTCCTAATACCACCGCCCAAGCGGTACTCGCAGCAGCCGAGCTTGGTGTATGGATGGTCAATGTGCATGCAAGCGCGGGCCTTGAGGCCATGTCGTTAGCCAAGCAGCGCTTGTCAGACGGTAATTTTGAAACCCTGCTAATAGCTGTTACTGTGCTGACTTCTATGGATAATCAGGCACTGACGCAAACCGGTATCACTGATGGTCTAGATGCCCAAGTGAGCCGTTTGGCACAACTGACTAAGCAAGCGGGTCTTGATGGGGTAGTATGCTCAGCACAAGAGGCCAAAACGCTTAAAGCGTTATGTGGGCAAGATTTTAAGCTTGTCACTCCGGGCATTCGCTTGCCAGACGACAATGCTGATGATCAAAAACGTATCTGTACACCGAAGCAAGCATTAGCAGATGGTTCTGATTATTTGGTGATTGGTCGCTCAATCACCCAAGCAGTAGATCCTTTGGCCAAATTACAATTGATATTGAATAGTATCTAGCGCTATAGATCGACCGTATAATAAAAAAAGACAGCCTAATCCGCTGTCTTTTTTACTTTTTGCTCGTTAACGAAAAGCTGCTACACTGGTTAAATTCACGCTAATCGTAAGCTGAGGAAAAAGCTGACTTTTACAAATAGTCTGATTGGATAATAGTAAAACCTATGAAATTACAGATTTTAAGTGACTTACATATTGATAGTTATGCGCGGCAGTCATATCCACTAGGGCGCATCCCTAAAACGGACGCAGACGTGGTATTGGTAGCGGGAGATACTGCCAATAGCGATGATGGTATGCCATGGCTACAAGAGCAGGCAGCGCATTTGCAAGTACCTTTGATTACCATCGCGGGCAATCATGAATACTTCGGCGAAGATGTACTGCATTTTGATAAAAAGCTAGCCACTTGGGATAATTATGATAGTGAATTAGAGCAGGGCGTACGCTTTTTACAGTGCCAGTATATGGATATTGGTGAGGTAAGGATTCTAGGCTGTACGTTATGGACGGACTATCAATATCAAGCCGATGCCGATACGATGGCAGCAGCTAGGCGTTTTATGCGCGATTATAAGCAAATTTATGCGGGTGGCGAGCTGTTCTCTCCTGAAGTATCGGTACAAATCCATACTGCGCATCGTCAGTGGCTACAACAAGCGCTGATAACGGCGCAAGCATTGGGCAAAAAAACGGTGGTCATGAGTCATCATAGTATTAGCCCATTATCGGTGTCTGAAAAATTTGCCAACCTACCGAGTAATGCCGCCTTTGTCAGTGATTTATCGAGCTGGATGCATGAGGACTGGGCACCTGTGCTATGGGTACATGGCCATACTCATGAAGCCTTTGATTATCAAATTAATAAAACGCGGGTGATAGTCAATCCGCGTGCTTATCCTAATGAGGTAAGCAGTACCGAATTGGCGTTTGTTTGGAACAAAGTGGTGGATATTGGCTAAATCCTGTTAACCAAGCGCTTATATCGATATATAGCTGAATAAACTATAGTGCAACTGAGCTTATATTTTGTTCATTCTCATCAATAAATCTGCTACGCTTACTACCATGAGTAAATTGCCTAATAATATCCCATCGGAACGATCGACACCGCCTGAAAAGCCTACGAACCTCAGGCCAAGCGTACCTGCACCTTCTCACTTACCTGACAGTATGATGTCTTCGGTAGGTTTGTTGCCGGTAGATAAAAGACTGATTTTATTTACCAGACATTCTTTACGTGAGCGCTCTGATGGTAATGGGTTTGCCAGTTACCAACTACCATTAACGCCAAAAGGTCGCGTGTTGGCAAAGTCTTGGGGGCGCTGGCTAGCAGAACATCTGCCGTATTCGCTCGATGTTGATAGTATCTCAAGCCCAATTGGTCGCTGTATTGATACCGCGCAGCTGATGCAAGAGGGGGCGGGACTACGACGTGATATTGCCCATCAATCGCTACTGGTTGAACCGGGCAGTCTGGTAACTGAACCTGAGATTGCCAACCCGATTTTTAAGGAAATTGGCGTGCTAAACTTTATCAATCGCTTCTTGCAAGGCAATCTTGAAGGCACGAAAAACGCTTATCAAGGCGGACTTGATCTTTTATCACTTTTTTATCAAAACCAGCCGCAACATGGGCATTTAATGCTCGCCGTCAGTCATGATACTCTGCTATCAGCGTTTTTGGCAGTGATGCTTGATATGGTTGAGATTGATTGGAATGATTGGCCAAAGATGATGGAAGGGGTGTTTTTGTGGTTTGATGATAAGCCTTTTGAACAGGCCAATGCCTATTTCGTTTGGCGCGGGCAAGTATATATTCGTCCAATCAGCGATTTATTACAGGGCTACCGTGCCGCTGGTTTTCATCCAAGCAAATTGCTATTGCCACCAGAAGTAAAATGGACATAGATCTTATTCTTTAAGCATTTAATTAAGCCGCTAATGTTTTCAAATGCCAGCTTTTAACTATTAAATAGGCATAAAAAAACCCTGCCCCAGTATGAAAACCAGTAGCAAGGTTTTGGTCATCACACCCTCAAGTGCGATGCGGTCTAAACGCAACCAAACTTAAGCTTGTAAGCCTTTGATGGTTTTGTTTAGGCGGCTCTTACGACGAGCAGCTTTATTCTTATGAATAATACCTTTGTCAGCCATACGATCAAGAACCGGTACCGCTTTTTTGTAAGCTTCGGTAGCCGCGTCATAATCTTTAGCAGCGATAGCCGCATCAACACGTTTTAGATAAGTACGAACCATAGAGCGTTGTGACGCAGAGTTCTGACGACGTTTGGTGTTTTGACGGGCGCGTTTACGAGCTTGTGCAGTATTAGCCACGCGTATCTCCTTGATAAAGACAGATAAAAATATGAATGTTGATTGCAATAATAATGGGTTTAACAATCATCGGTGACGAGCAGCCTCTCGCCAAACATGATGTCGATGTCTATTATGAGGGCACTTATCTGTTATTAAAGTACCTAATAGTAATAGAGCATCGCTCGCGCCAGAACTGTTTGGAATAATTAAACAGCGTTGACGTGTAAAGCCGGTTATCTTAGCAAATTATTGCGCTTAGAACAATATATTTGATGATTAATGCTAAAAGAAGTTATGCTAGCCGATCTTAAAGGTTTAATTAAAGGGTTTATCGCGCTAACAAATGAATTATCTAACAAAAGTTCGACTTAAAAGTCTGAATTATTCCCATAAACCTAGACGTTGATAAAATCTCTTACAATAAATTGTGTAGAATAGCGCTAGCGAGTTGTTAATTTAGGTATGATACCAAAGCAAATAATTTCTACAAGACATCATTTTTAGCATTATAATCACCCCAACATGATATAAATGGATAGGCTATGCAGCGAAAAGCAATTGTAATTGGCGCAACAGGACTGGTCGGACAGCATCTTGTTAAGCAGCTTAGTGAGCTTTATGACACGTTGATTGTAATTGCACGGCGGCCGCCTCGCTACATCAATGCCAGCATGCGCTTTTTTCAGGTTAGTGATTTTGATAACTTGGCTGAAATATTTGCCAGTGTCGGCGTAGATAGTAAGACCGATGCCTTTAGCTGCCTTGGTACCACCAAAAAACAAGCAGGTAGTGACGAAGCGTTTCGAAAAGTTGACCACGACTATAATGTCAATTTTGCCACATTGTGCCGTGTGAAAGGCGTGGAAAACTTCTTTTTATTGTCCTCAATGAATGCCGATATCGACAGCCGTTTTTTATACAATCGGGTCAAAGCGGAAACAGAGCAGTCTATTATGGCGCTAGGTTTTACCCAGTTGGTGATTTTTCGGCCATCGTTATTACTTGGCAAGCATAAAGGCCGTCCGCTTGAAAGCTTTGGTCAAAAAGCATTTAAACTGATCTCGCCAATCGTCCCCGAGTCATTATCCTTGCATCCTATTTCTGCCAAGCGCGTTGCCAGTGCGATGGCGATGAGTGCGCATGAGGTATATCAGCGTAATAAATATCGTAGTGAGCCTACCATTACAGACACGGAAATTATCGAAAATAAACAGCTACTAGCAATGACCAAAGTCAAAAAATAGCCTAAGCATAAATTGATAAAAACTCAGATTTCATGATAGATAATTCAACTATTTAACTTAACAAGGAGCGTCACGATGTCAGATACAGCAGAAACAACCACGATGAATAAAGACAACTTTGTCACTTGTGATTTATTAGATGCCAATCCTGAGTCGCAAGTATGCCTGCCCAATATCGAAGGCAAATCATTTTATAGCTTTGGCGGTAAAGACAGATTTTGCGGTGAAATCGTGACAGTAAAATGCTTTGAAGATAATAGCCGCGTAAAATCTTTATTGAACAGCGATGGCAAAGATAAAGACGGCAATGGCAAAGTCTTGGTCGTTGACGGTGGCGGTTCAATGCGCTGCGCGTTGCTCGGCGATATGATTGCGCAATCAGCGATTGATAATGGCTGGGCAGGGGTGGTGGTATATGGCTGCGTGCGTGATGTAGATGATATGGCGCAAATGGATATCGGCGTCATGGCGCTTGGCTGCATCCCGCGCAAATCAAATCGCCGCGATGAAGGTCAAACCGATATTGAAATCCGCTTTGGTGATTTAACGTTAAACTCAGGTATGTTTGTTTACGCCGATAATAACGGCATTATCGCGAGCGAAAAACCATTAATTTAAAAACAGCTTATACTTTAACAGTAGCTTTATGGTTATAACTCTAAAACCTCAGCTTAATCGTTGAGGTTTTTTTATTTAAGTAGCTTGTCGTTATAGATGAATATGCGTTTTTTCAATTGTTTAGTTTTTGGTTTTTTCATAACAAGGCTAAGTGACAAACCGTTACGGCATAAATTTTGGTAATTGCGCAAATATTCGTATAATAGCTTTCTGACTCTTAACGTTGACCCTATCCTTTATGTCTATCACTGCTTTGACCGACGCCTTTGACCCTATTAACCAGCAGTTATTTCCTATCCAGAATGCCGAGCGGCGTTGGCTGGCGCCTGTGCATGGAGCAGTCAGTAGCTTGTGGCTCGCAAGTCTGGTACAAACGCCGCTATGGGATGTGGCTGACCGTCTAAAGGTTGTGGTGACGCGTGACCAAAATCAGCTTAACCAGATAGAGACGGAGTTGGCATTTTGCGGCGTCGATGCTTATGTGTTCCCTGATTGGGAAACGCTGACCTATGATGAGCTGTCTCCGCATCAAGATATCGTCAGCGAACGTATTAATCTGTTAACGGATATGCCAACGTCAGGCGTACTGTTAATTTCGGTACAGGCATTGATGCACCGTGTTGCACCGCCAAGCTGGCTGATAGGGCAGCATTTTGATTTGAGTGTCGGTGATCGATTCGATATCAATACTCAGCGTGAACTATTGGCAAAGGCGGGTTACCGCGCGGTTGAGAACGTCTTTGAGCCGGGCGAATTTGCCGTACGTGGTAGTATCATTGATATCTTTGCCATGGGTCAGCCATTTCCGCTACGCCTAGATTTATTCGACGATGAAATTGAGACCATTCGCTTTTTTAATCCGCAGACCCAGCGCACATTGACCGTTGATGACCTCAAAACCATGATAAGCGGCAACGATAGCAGCATGGGCAAAGAATCGCTATCGCTGCTGCATAAACTGCCAGATATCTCAAAGCCCATTAAGCAATTTCAAATATTACCCGCTAAAGAGTTTCCGCTCGATGAAGGGCGGGAGACGTTCCGCACCAACTTTGCTGCTATGTTCCCCAATGCTAGTAGCCGCAAATCTGAGCTGCATAAAGATGTCATGGCAGGTATTGCCAGTAGCGGACTTGAGTATTATCAACCACTGTTTTTTGATTTAAAGGATTGGCAGGCAGAAAGTAGTTTGTTTTCCTACTTGCCAAGCGATTCACTGTTTATCACGGATGAGCTGATTAACGAAAAACAGGCAGATTATTGGTCACAAATTCAGCGTCGTTATGAAGAGCGCCGTCACGATATTGACAAGCCCATCGTTGCGCCTGAATTGTTGTATCTACTATCAAATAGTCTAAACGAGCACCTTAATCATTATCCGCGGGTGATACTGAGTGCGCGCAATGAGCTTGCGACCATGACTGATGTTGCTGCGATTGATAGCATTGATAACGATGACGCAACCTTAGCATCTGAGCAACTATCGCTGACGCCAAAAAAACAGGGGCTAGTGACGTTAAGCGCGCAAGAACCGCCACAACTACCAGTCAATCATCAAAAAGCCGAACCCCTTAGCGAACTGTTAGCGTTTTTAGAGTTGCAAGCGCAAACAGCAACACCTGTATTAATTGTGGCAGAAACGGCGGGTCGGCGTGAAATTCTGATTGAACTGTTTAAAGGCAAAATAGATGTCAAAGCTTACGATAGCTTTGAGGCATTTTTAGCAGCGGACAAATCGAAGAATAATAGTAATAAGTTACCGCAAGTCGGATTGACCATTGCGCCTATTGAACGCGGCGTTTACGTCCCTGAGCGCTTGGTGGTGATTAGTGAGACGCAATTATTTGGCCGGCAAGTGCTGCAAACGCGTCGTCGCCGGCAAAGTGGGGTATCAGAAGAGTTCTTGGTTAAAAGCGTCACCGAAATCACCGAAGGCAGTCCAGTGGTGCATATCGAGCATGGTATTGGGCGTTACAATGGCCTGATTACGCTCGATGTTGGTGACGGCGAGCAAGAGTTTATTCACTTAAAGTACGCTGATGACGCCAGTATCTATGTACCGGTTGCCAATTTACAAATGATTAACCGTTATAGTGGCGGAGACCCTGCACTTGCGCCATTACATAAAATTGGTAGCGGTAAATGGGATAAAGCCAAGCAAAAGGCGCTTGAGCAAATCCATGACGTGGCGGCCGAGCTGCTTAATATGCAAGCACGGCGCGAAGCGAAAGTCGGTATTCATTTTAAAATCGACCCATCGCAATATGAGCTATTTGCCAGTCAATTTGCCTTTGAAGAAACGCCTGATCAAGCCAATGCCATCCATGCAGTTATGGAAGACATGCGGCAGAACCAGCCGATGGATCGACTTATTTGCGGTGATGTCGGTTTTGGTAAAACAGAAGTCGCTATGCGTGCGGCATTCATTGCGGTCAGCGCAGGCTATCAAGTGGCGGTGTTGGTGCCGACAACCTTGCTCGCCGGTCAGCATGAAGACAATTTCCGTGACCGTTTCGCTGATTGGCCGGTACGTATCGAAACCTTGTCACGCTTTGGTGGTAAAAAGCATCAAGATACCGTGTTAACAGACCTCGCAGCGGGCAAGGTCGATATTGTTATCGGTACGCATAAACTTCTGCAACCTGATGTAAAGTTCTCTAATCTGGGTTTGATGATTGTCGATGAAGAACATCGTTTTGGTGTACGCCATAAAGAACGTATCAAGGCGATTCAGACCGACGTCGATAGTATGTCGATGACCGCGACGCCAATCCCTAGAACGCTTAATATGGCGCTCTCAGGGATGCGTGATATGTCGATTATTGCTACCCCGCCTGCACGTCGTCTGGCGATTAAAACCTTTGTTATGCAAAAGACCGATGCCTTATTAAAAGAAGCCATCTTGCGTGAGCTACTACGTGGCGGACAGGTTTATCTATTGCATAATGATGTCGCCAGTATTGAGCGTATGGCAGAGACCGTCCGTGAACTGGTGCCTGAAGCACGAGTAGGGGTTGCGCATGGGCAAATGCAAGAGCGCCAACTTGAGCAAGTGATGCAGCAGTTTTATCATAAAAAGTTCAACGTGCTGATATGCTCGACCATTATCGAAACCGGTATTGATGTGCCCAATGCCAATACCATTATCATTGAGCGCGCCGATAAATTTGGTTTGGCGCAATTGCATCAGCTGCGTGGTCGCGTTGGTCGTAGTCATCATCAAGCCTATTGCTACTTGCTAGTGCCTTCTATCAAAGGGCTTAAAGGCGATGCTAAGCGCCGTCTGCACGCGATTGAGCGCGCCAATACCTTGGGCGCAGGTTTTATGCTGGCAAGCGAAGATTTAGAGATTCGCGGCGCCGGTGAAATCCTTGGTAAGCAGCAAAGCGGTAACATGCAAGCGATTGGCTTTAGCTTATATATGGATATGCTTGAGCGCGCAACCAAGGCGATTAAAGCCGGTAAAGAGCCGGATTTAAGTACGCCGCTGTCATTGACCAGTGAAATCAATTTGCACAGCTCGGCGCTAATACCAGAAGAATATTTGCACGATGTGCATCAGCGCTTATTGTTTTACAAACGTATTAGTAATGCTGATGATAAAGAAGCCTTGACCGATATTCGTACCGAAATGATTGACCGTTTTGGGACATTACCCGACCAGACTAAGCAATTATTTGCCGTTCATGGACTGCGTATACAAGCTGAACCGCTCAAGATTAATAAGATTGATGCCAATAGCAGCAGCCTAACACTAGAATTTGCGCCTGATACGCCGGTCGACGCCTTAGCGATTATTCAGCTGATTCAAAAAGACGGTCAGCGCTATCGTATGAACGGTGCATCTGGTATACGCTATCAAGATAGCAATAAGCTGGCAACACCGCAGCAGCGTGTCAGCGTCATTCAAGACCTATTGCGCTATTTTAGCGAGCATACAGTGACAGAGTCTGCCTAGCTTTATTTGTTTATATCGCTAAACCAAGCACGTTTACGAAATCGTTTAAGTACAGCAAATACCATACGCTAAGACAATCGGTCACGGCGCTATTTTATCGCTTGGATAACTGATAAAATAGCGGCATCTTATATTTAGCCTGCTGTTTCTTTAAGCATAATGTTTTAAGCGTATTATAGTTTAGTAAATTCAGTTCTGCTTTTCGGTATTTTAATTCCATTTATTTGAGCGTCATAACAAGAGAACCGTCATTATGTTCCAACTTCATCATAAACTTGCAGCCGACAGTTTTTTAGTGGGTGATTTCCCATTATCAACCTGTCGTTTAATCAATGATTGTCAGTTTCCATGGTTAATATTGGTACCGCGGGTATCAGGTATCAAAGAATTATACGAGCTATCTGAGGCAGACCAGGCGCAGTTTTTGCGTGAGTCGAGCTGGTTATCAAGCCAACTTGCTAAGACTTTCCAAGCAGATAAAATGAATGTCGCTGCCCTCGGTAATCAAGTACCGCAGCTACATTTTCATCATATCGTCCGCTATCAAAACGACATGCAATGGCCAAATCCAGTATGGGGCATTCCTGCCGTTCCTTATACCAAAGAAGTGTTGGCGCAAATGCAGCAAACGCTGATGATGGCGCTGCGTGGTCATCATCAAATGCCGTTCGATTGGCAAATGTAGTTAAGCTTTAGATAATGGTTGATAAATGTGACTTTAGTACTTTTTATTTAAGTCGTTTTATCTAAGCCATCTTATTTAAGTAAGTATGCTCAAAGTAAAATCATAGTAAAGTGGTTTTTAAGGGCAATTGAAGGTTTGGTTGCTATAAAATATTCTACATTTATTTGTTAATCGTTATATCAGATAGTGGGTTGGTTAAATGGACATAGCCAACTTATGTACTCGCAGTCGTTTTCGTGGATTGATGTGTATTGGTAGTTATCAATAGTTATCATTGATTAAGCGCGCATCACAGGTTGCGGGATATTTAATCTTAGACTGAGATTTTTCAGTTGAAGATTTTACTCTATGTTAAGGATAACAAATGGCTACTTCCTCTATCGCACCTCCACTATTACGACCTTTTATGTTACTCATCTCTATTTGTACCACTGTATTGAACCTAACGGCATGTGAGACGGATTCAACGGAGTCTGCTTCAACACAGTCGGCATCCGTACAATCTGTGGCAGCCTTGTCCGATTTGGGGCCAACGATTAGTGAAAATGCTACTGCCGCAGCGGACAGCTCTGTCACGTTAAATCGTAGCGCTTCTGCTATGTCTATGAGAACAATGCCGACAAGTCAGTATCTCGTTGGTAGTGGTAAGGCAGATATCACCGGAGCTGCTGCCGAAACTGGCATGTTTGGTTATGCGGCGGGGTAGGTGGTACAAGGTATCAACGACCGTTTGTACTCTTATGCTTTTATTATCGGCGAAGCGGACAAAAATACGGGCAAACGCGTCGTCTATGTATCAGCAGATATGGGCGCTATGTTTACCGCGGTAAAACTTGAGGTCATTAAACGTCTAAAAGCGGATTATGGTGACTTATATAACGATGACAATGTCATGCTCGCAGCCACGCATACCTATGTGAGTAACGCCGGCTACTCACATCAGCAGCTGTATCAAATTGCCAGTACCGATGACACGCTAGCAGGCTATAGCAGCCAAAACTTCAATGCTATCGTCAATGGTATTGTCACCTCAATTAAACGCGCTCACGCTACCTTGACGCCAGGGACGTTATCTTTGGCGCAAGGCGAGCTAAAGGGTGCGACAGTCAATCGCTCGGATTTTGCCTATAACAATAATAACGACGTCAAAGATTTTGATAGTAATGTCAATAAAACCATGACCCAGCTGCGTCTTAATGACGCCGATGGCACCCCAGTGGGTCTGATCAATTGGTTTGCGCTGCATCCAACGAGTTTTAGTAATAAATTTATGCACCTGAGTGCTGATAACAAAGGCTTTGCTCAGCGCGGCGCGGAAAAGATTTTTGGCGGAGCATCAGACAAGCCGTTTGTCGCAGCTTTTGCCAATGCTGATGAAGGCGATATGCTGGCGGCAGGTGGTAATGCCAATTCTAAACCGGGCTTTCAAGGTAGCGATAACGAGTGGGAAAACGTTAGACGGGATGGGCAGATGCAGCTGGATAAAGCGGTTGAGCTTTGGCATCAAGGCGTGCCGGTTGCTGGACCAGTAGACGTACGCGCGCGCTGGATTGACTTAAAGGGCTATCAGGTCGAAGGTAAATTCACCAATGGCGCGGGTAATAAAGTCTTATGTATGCCAGCTCGTGGTTACTCGTTTGCCGCTGGCGGGGAGAATGGCCCCTCGAATATACCTGGTATGTATGAGGGCATGACCCGAGAAAATTTCCGTATCAATGACGATATCAATAAAGTCGATCAATCATTTTTGGGCAGTTTAACGCGCGGCGCGTTTGGTATAGTATCAACCGTCAGCCAAGATGATTGTCAGGCGGAAAAACAAGTCTTATTGCCAACGGGAAGCTGGGGCTGGATTAATACTCAACAGCCGGTGCAACTGATGCGTATCGGTAATATCGCTCTCGTTGCCATCCCTGCCGAGCCGACGACCATGGTTGGACGCCGGATGCGCGCTGCCGTGCTTGCTCAACTACAAGACTCGGGGGTTGATACCGTTATTATTAATGGTTTGGCGAATAACTATAGCGGCTATTTGAGCACGCGCGAAGAATTTGCTACTCAGTATTACGAGGGGGCGTCTACTGAGTATGGTCCATATCAAACCGCTGCTTATATCCAAGAATACACGCGGCTGGCTGAAGCGCTGTGTGATGGTATAGAAGTCTATGACAGCGCCACACCGCCTGATCGCTCAGGCAAATCCTTTAACGAGCGTCCAAGGGTGGTCTTCGACGATAAGCCTTTAAAACAAGCTTGGGGACAAACCCTCACTCAGCCTAAAACCAGTTATCAAAAGGGTGACATTGCTACGGCAGTATTCCGCGGTGCTCATCCCAAAAATAATCTACGTACCGAAGACAGTTTCTTAAAAGTACAGCGTCTTGACAATGGTAAATGGGTCGATTATCTGAGTTATAGTGATTTTGATACCACTTATACGTGGCAGCGTGGAGGAGCGGCGTATAGTAAAGCCATCATTGATTGGCGAATAGCTAAGGACACCCTAGCAGGTACTTATCGATTGACCCATCAAGGCGACTGGAAGAGCGGTTGGACGCATAAAATTAAGCCTTATTCAGGCGTTTCTAATAGTTTTAGTGCGCAATAACTGTTTTTATTCAGATAGTTGTTGAGTATGGGCTTATATTTATTTTTCACTTCAAAAAAGTCAGATAGATATTATCTGGCTTTTTTGTCTTTGTTATGGTTATTAACTCAAGTCGTTTTTAATGCAAATAGTTTTTATTAATCATGAGCTTTACACTGCTTTTTATGGCTAATAAGCGACAAGTGGTATGCTTTTACTTACCAGTGTCCTAGGTAAGAAGGCATTAAAGCCGTATAATAGATAGATTTCCTATCTACTTATATTATCAAATGTTGATAAAGCGATTTACTTATTAACGCATTTACTTGTTAACTTAAGGGCATAGCAACCTGAAAGCTTATTAACCTAAGTACTTATTAATCTAAAGACTGCGCAAAAACATATGTTGATAGAAAATCCGCTTTAATTTTTATTCAAACCTTCGACAGTTTTCCTTTAAGCGAACCTTGACTATGGTATTTTTTGAAACCACAAGCCCAAAGATTCCTGTACAGGGTGGTAGTAGTAGCAATGCCTATCGATTTGATTATCCAGAAATTTTTGTTTTAATACTAACGGTTATATTGCTCGCGATACATTATAACTTTAGTCCGACGTCGATGGCGCTCGCTGTCGTGGTTTGTCTGCCGAGTTTGCTGATTTTAATTTATAACTATCGCCGTCCAGCCAGTTTTTGGACGTCTAACATTGTTATTATTTTATCTTCAGCGGTCATAGGTTCGATACAGTTTTGTGCAGTGATTTCGCTCAGTCTAGCAGCGCTCATCGGTATGCGAATTATTCTTAGTAGCCCTGAAAACCATCTTAAACTTCTCGCTGCATCAGTAGTGACGGTCATTGTCTTTTATTACGTCAGTGTGACTTTAAATAGTACTGAGATGGACTGTCACGACAGCTTTGTTACCCCTGCAGTGTTATTGGCCAGTATGATTGTGATACTGTGCCATTTTCGCCATGTTTATCGTGATTATGTAGATTATGAAGCGCGAGCGCGGCAAGCGGCTGGACGTCTAAATACCATGGTTTCTGTCATTAATAAACTGACGCGCTTTGTACCGCCGCAAGTTTGGGAGCCAATCGTTAAATCTGACAGTCCCGTTAGCGTCGAAAATAAACGTGCCAAACTGACGATGATGTTTTCAGATATTGTCGGCTTTACAGAGCTGTCCGATAGTTTGAGCGCTGACAATTTGGCAGACATTCTAAATACCTATATGCATTGTATGACGTTAATCGCCAATAAGCACGGTGCGGTGCTGGATAAGTTTATCGGCGATGGGATGGTGTGCTTTTTTGGCGAGCCGAACAGTCGAGGGCCGCGCCAAGATGCGCTCGATTGTGTGGCAATGGCGATAGATATGCGCCGTGAAATGCGCACCTTGCGGCAAAAATGGCGGCTGCTCGGTTTCGAGGGTTTGTATATCCGTATCGGCATTACCACCGGCTACTGTCACGTCGGCAATTTTGGCAGTAACAACCGTTTGAGCTATACGCTGATTGGTAAAGAGGCCAACCTTGCGTCAAGGCTTGAGGCAGTCGCGGGTAAAGGCCAGATATTTATTAGCGAAAGTACCCATGATTATATTTCGCATGATTATGACTGTGAATATGTCGGTGCTTTTCAGCTCAAAGGTTTTGATGATAAGGTAAGCGCGTGGCAAGTACGCGACCCCGATGAAAATAAAGGTCAGTTGTCAAAATGGGTGGATCATACGCTACCTGGTTTTAATTTGCATTTGAACTTTAAAGACATGCAAAATAATGACTATCAAGATATCAGAAATCGCTTGAATCTAGCGCTTGCCCGTATCGAACAAGAAGAGCAAGCAGCGCTGCTTGAGATAGTCACAGCAAGTAAGCAGGAAAATATCAGTCATAATTAGGTACAGATTGATTGCGACTTGAAAGTATTTATAAAAAGAAAAATCCAGTTATGATAAATAACTGGATTTTTTAGTTTCATTTCATGCTTCAGCTTTATTATTTAATGATTTTCTTTCGCATGGTTCAACGTATATTTAGGAATCTCAATCGTTAGATCATCATCTTCAAGCATCACTTGGCATGATAGGCGTGAGTCAGGCTCTAGACCCCACGCGCGGTCCAATAAATCCGCTTCGATATCGTCCATCTCATCTAAGGTGTTAAAGCCTTTACGCACCACGACATGACAAGTGGTACAGGCTTTCGACATCTCGCAAGCATGTTCAATCTTGATGCCCTTTTCAAGTAGCGCTTTACATAAGTTTGTGCCCGATTCTAGCTCGACTTCGGTGCCTTCTGGGCAGATTTCATGGTGAGGTAATATTGTAATTTTTGGCATAAGTTATTCGTCCGCTGCTAATCAATTAAAAATAAAAAAAGGGTCAATCTAGTATAGTTGTTAGTTTAGCTTCTTAAGCGCCTATCATATAATTGGTATAAATGCTATCTACTACCAATCTTGCGCACTGGTACCCGACATACTTGCTTTGACGCTTTGATTCATAATACGCGCGGCAAAAGCATCACTGTGTGGCTTTAATTTGCCTTGCGCGCTTTCAATAACGGTTAAGTCGTCGGTGCTAAGCGCGGTTTGCAAGGCTTGCATGCTCACGGTCAACGACTGCTGCTCTTCAGGTGTGATTAACGCCGCAAACTCGTTAAGCGCCGACTGTAGCGCCAATAATTCACGTTCCGCTTCTACTTTGGTCTCAATTAGCGAGCGCGCATTCTTGTCTTCTTCCGCATACTTAAAGCCTGCGATTAATAATTGCTCTTTTTGCTCATCAGACAGACCATAAGATGGCACAATCTCAATTTTACTTTCAGTCTTGGTCGTTGTTTCTTGCGCACTGACGGTCAGCTGACCATTGGCATCAATACTAAAGGTCACTTCAATACGCGCAAAGCCCGCTTTCATCGGCGGAATACCATATAGCTCAAAGCGTCCAAGTGAGCGGCAATTATCCACTGTTTCACGCTCGCCTTGCACTACATGAATCACCATGCCGGTTTGACCATCTTGGTAAGTGGTAAAGACTTGGCGTTTTTTAACGGGAATAGGGGTGTTGCGCGGAATCAGCACTTCAACCAAGCCACCCATAGTCTCAAGACCGAGTGATAAAGGCGTCACATCGAGCAATAACAAGCTATTATCGCTGTCACCATTGACCAATTGATGCGCAGTTTGGGCAGCACCTAAAGCCACGACTTCATCGGGATTTAAGCGGCAAAGCGGTTCTTTCGCAAAGAAATCTGCCACCACCTGCTGGATAGCAGGCATACGCGTCGAGCCACCAACCAAAATGACTTCATCTAAGTCAGCGGCAGATAATTTGGCATCGCGCAGTACTTGCTCGCAGACACTTAACGTGCGGCGACTGACAGGCTCTGCAATTGTTATCAAATCGTCGCGGCGTAACACACCTCGAAAAGAGCGCTCATTGACAACAATGTCGATATCGACTTGCTCAGCATCGGTCAATGCTTGTTTATAGCTTTTTGCTTGCTGAGCAAGTATGGATTTGTCGTGCAGGCTCACGTCTTTAGGGTCAATATTTAACTGCTTAATCAGCCAATTGGTCAATAAGCGATCGATATCATCACCGCCAAGCGCACTATTGCCGCCCGTCGCTAATACTTCGAATACGCCATCGCTAAGCTTTAATATAGACACATCAAAGGTGCCACCGCCTAAATCATAGATGAGGTAGTAGTTTTCACTCTTGTCAGTGTTAGGCTGATCAAGACCGTAGGCAACGGCGGCCGCGGTTGGCTCATTTAATAAACGCAAAACGTTAATACCAGCAGCTTGTGCGGCATCTTTGGTGGCTTGACGCTGCGCTTCATCAAAATAGGCGGGCACAGTAATCACCGCACCTTGTATGCTGTCATCTGGCAAAGCGCTTGCGGCACGTTGCTCTAGCGCGGCTAAAATACGCGCTGACACTTCAACAGGAGAGACTTCACCTTGCGCCGTCACAAAAGCTGGCATGGCATCTTCGCTGCCACTTAACTCATAGGGATGGGAGAATTTAATATCGGCTTGACTACGGCCCATAAAGCGCTTAGCCGAGACGATGGTATTTTTTGGATCATCTGCTAAATGGGTAAGGGCATCATAGCCAACTAAAGGCTTACCAGCACTTGGATAGTAGACCACCGACGGCAACAAAGTATCGGTCGTTGTATCGGCTTGCAAAACTTGCGCCTTGCCTGAGCGTACCACAGCGACCAATGAGCGCGTCGTACCAAGGTCAATTCCTAGGCCAAAACGATGCTGGTGAGGTTGGACACTTTGATTGGGTTCGGCAATTTGCAATAAAGACATAAGAAAACTCAAAGATAAAATGAATTAAGTGAAATGGTACAAATACAATATATGGGCGACTAGTATTTAAAATTTAAGGAAGCGTTTAGATTTAACAAATCATAGTAAAAATGATAAAGCGCTTTTAATGTTTACAATTATACGGGATAGTAGTGGTTATTTTAACCATATCCACATATAAGCTCGTTGCTCGTAAATATAAACAGTCGTCCTTAGCATGACGTTAAACGTATAAATCATCGTCATCTAAATGCTCAGCAGACGCGACTTCATCAAGCCCCGTAGTAACATCGGCATCTAATTTCACCAAGAATTTTAATTTTTGTGTGGCATCAATCGCCGTTTGCCAATCTTGGCTCTGATAAGCACTATCAAAACGCTCAGATTGCTTATTTAGACGCTCGGTAATCTGCGGATGTAGTTGCTTCAGCGCGGCAAGCTCTTTGCCTTCAATCGCATCATCCAAATCCATACGCATTTGCATCGCATCTTCTAAGAAGTCCAGATCGGCAATCGAATGCTCTAAGTTCTGCGCCTGCCCAGCGATATCCAACAAGTAGCTGGCACGACTGTCAGGGGCACTTAACGTTTGATAAGCTTGGTTAATCAGCGCAGAAGCTTGCTCTGATTGCTGCTTAGCTTGTGCGCTATCCGCTACATTTTTGCTATCAGCGACAAGATTGTCCGGATGATAACGTTTTTGTAGCAGACGCAGCTGTTGATCAAGGCGCTCTTGGTTGACCGCAAACTGTACAGGTTGCTCAAAAAGAGCAAAGAAGTTATCAAACTGTGCGTCTGGCGTGATGTCTGTCATAGCGTCTACCTTTGTTTTTATTTATTCTTGTGAAGACTTACTTTTACTTATGCACTGTTTTGTTTACTGTCTGTTTTAAATACTGGTCTTTTAAAGTTCAGTACTTACTCAGTATCTAAGCGCTAACTCAGGTTTTAGGTGCTAAGCGCTCGTATATCAATCGTTTAGTGCGCTCTGGTTTAGAGCTCTAGACGGTAAACGATTCACCGCAGCCACATTCACCTTTTTGATTGGGATTGGTGAATTTAAAGCCTTCATTGAGACCTTCTTTTTCATAATCCATCACTAAGCCATCTAAATAAACCAAGCTTTTAGGATCAATAAAAATATTGACGCCACGGCTTTCATAACGGGTGTCGTTTTCATCAGGCGTGTCAACAAACTCTAGCACGTAAGCCAAGCCTGAGCAGCCTGCTGTACGGATACCTACTCGGATGCCTTCACCTTTACCGCGATTGTCCAAAAAGTCTTGAACATGCTGAGCGGCGCGTTCTGTCATTTCAATCATGCCAACTCCCATTGACTATCAATAATTGAGATAATAATTGCGGCAAAAGCGTTTTTATCAACACCACTGCCAATAAAGCGTTAAAAATAAATAAAAGGTGACAATTACATGAGCGTTATTGTCACCTTAGGGGCGTTAGTAGCTTCTAACGTCGTATTACTCATGTTTGTTTTCAAATTCGCTACTTTCGCCTATTATATAAATAAGCGCAAGGCTTTATATAAATTTAGCTGGTTGCTTCTTCTGTTACTGCCTCAGCTGTACCATGCTTACCTTTATAGTCGCTAATGGCGGCTTTAATGGCGTCTTCTGCAAGGACTGAGCAATGCACTTTTACCGGTGGTAATGCCAATTCTTCAGCGATATCCATATTTTTGATCTCGCCAGCTTGGTCCAAGCTTTTGCCTTTTAGCCACTCGGTGACAAGCGAGCTTGAAGCAATCGCCGAACCGCAGCCATAGGTTTTAAAGCGTGCATCTTCGATGATACCGTTGTCATCGACTTGGATTTGTAGGCGCATTACATCGCCACAGGCTGGGGCGCCAACCATACCCGTACCAACGTTTTTGGCATTTTTGTCAAGATTGCCGACGTTGCGTGGATTTTCGTAATGATCAATAACTTGGTCACTATAGGCCATGGGGTTTTCTCCTAGTTAGATGATGAGTAGCCACTTAAATGTTAAGTTATATAAGTAACTTTCCAAATAACTCACTTATTAAGTTTAAATGTCTGTCTACTCATCGATAATTGGGGTCAAACACATATTATAAAAATGGTATTTATAATTGTCTGATGAATTATTTGGTTTAATGCTTATACCTGATAACCATTAAACCTTTTTACTATTAAAATTTATGGATAAATATTAATGCTCAGACCATTCTACCGAGTCTAAATCAACGCCTTCTTGGTACATATCCCAAAGTGGCGATAGCGCGCGTAATTTGTCTACCGCTTCATGCATCTGTTTTACCACGGTATCGATATCTTCTTCGGTGGTATAACGACCAAAGCTAAAGCGGATTGAACTATGTGCCAACTCATCTGGGCGACCGATGGCGCGCAATACATACGATGGCTCAAGCGTCGCTGAAGTACAGGCTGAACCTGATGAAACCGCCAAGTCTTTTAGCGACATCATCAGTGACTCGCCTTCAACAAAATTAAAGCTGATATTAATGATGTTAGGCACGCTGTTTTCTAAATCGCCGTTTAGGTAAATCTCTTCGATATCTTGTAGACCGTCCCACAGTTTTTGGCGCAGCTTTGCCACGTGAGCATGGTCTTCTTCATAACGCTCATTGGCCAATGCAAATGCCGCACCTAGCCCAACAATTTGGTGCGTCGGCAGGGTACCTGAACGCATACCGCGCTCATGACCACCGCCATGCTGCTCAGCTTTTAGGCGAATACGAGGTTTACGGCGAACAAATAGCGCACCGATACCTTTAGGGCCATAGGCTTTATGACCTGAGAAACTCATCAAGTCAATTTTCATCTCTTCAAGATTAACAGGTATTTTACCAACAGACTGCGCACCATCGACATGGAATACAACGCCTGCTTTGCGAGTGATCTCACCAATCGCGGCAACATCGGTAATGGTACCAAGCTCATTATTGACCATCATTAGTGATACTAAAATCGTATCGTCACGTAGGGCTTCTTGTACTTGCTCTGGCAAAATCAAACCCGTACCAGCTTGTGGCTCAAGGTAAGTAATCTCAAAACCTTCTTGTTCAAGCTCACGGCAAGTATCTAAAACTGCTTTGTGCTCAATTTTACTGGTAATGATGTGCTTGCCGCGCGACTGATAAAAATGTGCCGCGCCTTTAATAGCTAAGTTATCTGATTCTGTCGCGCCCGAGGTAAAGACGATTTCGCGTGGATCCGCATGAATCACTTCAGCCACTTGCTGACGAGCCGTTTCTACCGCTTCTTCTGCTTGCCAGCCATAACCATGTGAGCGTGATGCTGGGTTACCAAAGATGCCGTCTACCGTCAGATATTCGCTCATTTTAGTAGCGACTGACTTAGCAACTGGCGTCGTGGCGGCATAATCTAAGTATATAAGGTTGTTATGTTGGCTCATGCTGGGTTTGCCTCGCTGGTCGATAGAGTAATAGTGTTGATGTCTTTTGTGGACATATCTTTTGTAGCAATGTCGTTTGGAAACGTGAGGTGCTGACGGTCTGAGACTGACTGCACATGTTCCATGTCTAATAATTGCGCTAATGTTATATTTTTCAAGTATTGTTCGACATGATTTGATAAAGCGCACCATAAATCATGCGTTAGGCACATTGTACCACTTTGACAATCGCCGCGTCCGCCGCACTGCATCGCATCGACAGATTCATCGACGGCAGAAATGATGCTCATCACATCAATCTGATCAAGGGGCTTGGCTAAGTGATAGCCGCCAGCCGCGCCGCGGATACTGGTGACCAAACCGCGCTTACGAAGCTTGGAAAATAACTGTTCAAGATAAGAGATAGATATCGATTGCCGCTTAGCAATGTCAGATAAAGAGACGGCGCTGTCTTGTTGGCTGGTTTGCAAAGCCAAATCAAGTAAAGCGGTCACGGCGTATCTGCCTCGAGTAGTCAAACGCATGTGTTATCTCCAATCCTTTTCATAAAAAGTTTATTTAACAACGAACTTAGTCTTGTCGTATTCCAAAAGTGCATGGTTATCAATAGGTTCTTTATAGATTTAATAGATTTATAATCGACTTATTGGCCGCTGACGGTTAGTAACTCGCCGTACTTGCGCTTCTATTTAGGAAAATCATCTATCGACTAAGTGGTGTCTTGTCGCTATTAAACAGCAGATGGTTTACCCGATGTGTGCAACGATAGGGTAATTATACTCAATCCTGAGTAATTTAGTCAAGATTAAAGTGTGGTTGAATGGTGAGTGCGACTTATTCCTATCATTGATAAAAACAATGATAGGAAATATTAAGGCTTAAAAGAGAATGAATACGCGAACGCGCAGGATGTGAACTGCAGAAAGGAAGCAAGAGCGCTTAATAAGTCTACATCCTATTAAACGCGATACAAGGTTAGAAAAATAACTTTAAAAACACGTTATCACTGCAGTTAGTAAGGCATTAGGTCATGATAAATAAAGCAATAATGGCAGCGATAGCGATAACCGCAAAAATAATTGCGGTAATGATAAAGGTCTTCTGCTTACTTTGCAGTTCTTTAACCGTGGTTTCAAGTTCACGGTTTTTAATGGTCAAGGTGTTGATTTGAGTTTGCTGCTCCTTAATACGCAGCTTATAACTCTCCTTTTTTTCTGCCATTTCGGCTTCGGTAGGTTTGGTCTTACCTTTGCCGCCCTTAATCTTTTTAATCAGCCCTTGAATCAGACTACCAAAACCAAGCTGCATAATAAACTGCTTCACCAGCTGTACTTGCACCGCCTCGCCGCGCATTTGCAGCTTTTCAGTCGACTCAGTATCGTGGGTAATGATGGCATTAAGCACTTGAATGCTATAAGCGTTGATAATAACGTCAGGCTCACTACGGCCGATAGGCAATCTATCGTCTAATAACACCCCTTTAGTAGTAAATGTGGCGAAAACCTCTACATGAGGCAAGTATAACCTAAGCGCGACGACCGTCTCTTGCTTGGCGAGTGGATAAGCGGCTTTACGGAGTTCTGGGTCTAAACGTAACAGCAGGGTCAGCGCCGACTCGATAAACACCAATATGATATTAAGAAAAGAGTGAGACAACGTAGAACGCTTCATGTAAATAATCCGTTTTTATTGTTTAAGTTAAAGATAAAAGGACAAACAAATATCAAAATCAACCCAAAATGTACAATGCAATCGCGCTTATAGTAACGCCTTTAGTATAAAAAGTAACGCACGTTTCTGTCAGTTGGTCAGTCACTACCTTATAATTTGCTCATCTATAAAGACACCAAAATTTATGACTGGTAATGCATTAGTTGGGCTTGGCAGCCGTTTTTCGATCCAAGTTTATGCTTTAGTTTTTAATTTTGCTTGTTAGTATAAAAACTGAGTTTTGGCACCTGCATCATATTTGAGTATTTAGGTTATAAAGGCAAAATGCATAAAAGAGCCAATACAAAGATAGGTGCTTTATTTGATAGGTGCTTTATTTCGTTAAATCCTATAAGCTAAAGTAGCGATTTAATAGAAAATTTGCAGCAGTTTTAAGTAACATTGAGTGTCAAATACGTAGTAGAGTGCACAAAAATATGTAAAATCGCTTGCGCTCCTTATGCTGCCTTGATATAAAGGCGTTAACAAAGCGAAACCTGTTTATGCGTGAGGCCAGTGGTTTTTATTGCTTAAGTACTCTGAGAGCGATACAATACTTGGCGTGAGCGTTTTTTACCCCCTAAAACTTGAAGGAAATTTTATGAATAAGTCAGAATTAATTGATAGCATCGCCGAAAAAAGTGGTCTAAATAAAACTCAAGCTGGCGAAGCTTTGAATGCAGTAATGGAAAGTGTTGGTGAAGCGCTAGAAGCTGGCGACAGCATCTCATTGGTTGGTTTTGGTACTTTTAGCGTAAAAGACCGTAAAGCGCGTACTGGCCGTAACCCTAAGACTGGTGAAGAACTTAGCATTCCAGCAAGCAAAGTACCAAGCTTTAAAGCCGGTAAAAACCTAAAAGAGCGTTTAAACTAAGCCGCTTTGTTTAAGCTGTACTCTTTTTAGCTATTCTATAATAAAATAATCAAATGCTCGTTGACGACGTGATACACGAATAAAAACAGCGTTGGTTGGCAGTAAAATAATAGATAGCAACTCATGACTTAACGATTCATTAAGTCATGAGCGAATAACCAAAAAAGCACCTAGAGATTAGGTGCTTTTTTTAATGCTGGAATTTGTAGCTTTAAGTGGCAATAGTCGCCTGAATATTTTGAGTATATATCAAAAATCACGTATCATAGGGCGCGCGATAGCGGTGTTGTATAAACAAGAGTTTTTATTAAATCTTGTTATAAACTTCGTCAGTCCGTCTTATTTTATAGCGATAAAATGCACACGTTCTTCTTCTTACCATTGCCTGCTTATACAGCGTTGATATTATTAATAGTATTACAATGGTCTTTCATCAATATAGGTTAATAAAGCAGAGATAACTATGGATAAATTGCGCGATTTTTTAAAAAGCTGGCCGGGTCGCATTTTATTGATTTTGTGCCTATCGCCGCTCGCTCTATTGGGTGTCGAAAGCTACTTTGGCGGCGGTGTCGATTCCAACCAAATCGCTCAAGTAGGTGACAAAAGCGTGGGACTGTCCGAGTATCAAACTGCTGTCAATAACCGCCGTACTGAGCTTTTAGATCAAGTTGATGATGCCAGTTTGTTAAATGAAGATGTGCTGCACGAGCAAGTCCTAAAAGGACTGATTGATCGCACGTTGCTAGAGCAGCAGGCCGGCAAGCTTGGCATGACGGTTTCTGATGACACCATCAATCGTTTACTGCGCCAAGAAGAAATCTTTAAAGATGCAGAGGGCAATTTTTCTAACGAGCAGTTTGCAAACTTTTTACGTCAGCGTAATATGACAAAAAATCAGCTGTTTGCTGAGTTTCGCAACCAGTTAAGCCTAGATCAGCTCAATGCCAGCATCGTAGGTACCGCAGTTTATCCGATGCAAGCGGTCAGTCAGTTGATTGACTTGCAGCTAGAGTCGCGCAATATCTGGCTGCATCGTTTCAAATGGCAAGATTATGCTGAGCAAGTAAAGTTGAGCAAGGGTGATATACAAGCTTACTATGATGTCAATAAAGACAAACTCAAAAGCGCGGCCATGGTCGACTTGGCTTACTTGCAGCTAAATCCGCAAGCGATTGAAGTTAATGAGGTTGCCCAAGAAGATTTGCAGCAGCAATATGAAGCCTATAAGCAAAGTCTTGCTATCGTAGATGAGCGCAAAATCAGTCAAATCCTGCTAACGGGTAAAGATGCTAAGGCGCGAGCAGATAAAATTAAAGCCCGCCTTGCGAAAGGTGAATCATTTGCCAAGGTTGCCAAAGCCGAGTCTGATGATCCGTCAGGCGAAACAGGTGGCGATATCGGACGTTTTAACCCAGCGGTATTTGGTAATGATGCACCAGCCGTGGAAGAAGCGCTTGCAGGCTTGAGCGTTGGTGATGTCAGTGCTCCTGTAAAGACCAGCTTTGGCTATCAGATATTTACCGTGACTGAGGACAATGGTAGCAAGATACCAAGTCTAGAGAGTATGCGTGCAGAGCTAACCGCTAAAGCGAAAGAATATAAACGCCAGGAAATGTATGCCGATAAAGTCACAGCGATTAATGACTTGGCAGCAGATGGCTTTAGTATTGAAGATATCGCTCAGCAAGAAAATGTGCCATTAAAACGAATTAAAGATTATCGTAAAGAAAACAACCAATCTGCTTTGGCGCAGCCGGCGGTGATTAAGCAAGCGTTTGATGAATTTACCATTCAAGACCAAGCGGTGACTGCGGGTATTGAGGTTGGTAATGGTACGGTATGGGTACAGCCAAGTAATTATCGTCCAACCAAGACGTTGTCTTTAACAGCGGCGACGCCAAGAATCACACAGATATTGCGTCAACAAAAAGCAACGGCACTGGCATTAAAAGAAGCGAAGAAACTAGCGGCCACTATTAAAACGCCTGCTGATATTGCGAAGCAGCCTGTGAAGTTGCAAGCGTTGGGCGAAATAAACCGTCAAACCACGCAATTGAGCGAAAAAGAGCGCGGCTTAGCCTTTAGTCAGCAAGCGGCAGCCAATGGCGTCGTGGCGGTAGCGAGTGAGACTGAGACGGGCGCGACGTTATTGGTCGGTGATCGCATCAAAACAGAGCAGCAATCGCCGCTATCTGATGCCCAAAGGGCACAAACTGCCGCCATTATTCGTGATAATTTGGGTCAAGATCAGCTGCAAGATTACCTAGATTATCTACGCATGGTCTATAAAGTTGAGATTAACGAAGCCAATATGGCCAATGCGCAAGGACGTTAAGCGACCTATAAGGCATTTGTTAAACCCTTTTTTTAATAAGCCCTAAATACGAAAAAGCCACTATCAATAGTGGCTTTTTTTATGCGTTACAATTTTTATTTACTCTTAACGCTGTTGTTTTAACAGCATTATCTTAACCGCTGCTTAATGGCGGAAGTGGCGCATACCAGTGAAGACCATGGCGATACCATGCTCATTGGCGGCAGCAATCGTTTCGTCATCACGCATAGAGCCGCCTGGTTGGATGATAGCAGCAATACCGACTTCAGCAGCGTTATCGATACCATCACGGAACGGGAAGAAGGCATCTGATGCCATTACCGCGCCTTCGGTAGCAAGTCCAGCGTGCTCGGCTTTGATAGCGGCGATACGCGCTGAATTGACGCGGCTCATTTGACCCGCGCCGACACCGATAGTACGCTGACCTTTAGCGTAAACGATGGCGTTAGATTTGACGTATTTAGCGACATTCCAGCTAAATAATAAATCAGCAATCTGTGCTTCGGTTGGCTGGACGTCGGTAACGATTTTTAAATCGTTGGCGGTAATAAGGCCCAAATCTTGCTCTTGCACCAATAAACCACCATTGACACGTTTATAATCAAGCTGGCTGTCGCGCTGCTCAGGCGTTGGCAACTCGCCACAAACTAAGACACGGACGTTTTTCTTAGCAGCGGTCGCCTCCAAAACGCCATCTTCGATACTTGGCGCAATGATGACTTCGACAAATTGATTGTCAATAATCGCTTTGGCTGCAGCAAGCGTAAGTTCGCGGTTAAAGGCAATAATACCACCAAAAGATGACTCAGGGTCGGTACTAAAAGCGGTGCGGTAAGCGGCGACTTGATCGCTATCTACGGCCACACCGCAAGGATTGGCGTGTTTTACAATCACGCAAGCGGGCGCACTAAAGGCTTTAACACATTCAAGAGCAGCATCGGTATCGGCGATATTGTTATAAGAGAGCTCTTTACCTTGCAATTGCTGCGCGGTTGCAATAGAGGCTTGCTGGCTTTTTAGCGCATGGTTTTCGACATAAAAAGCCGCTTTTTGATGCGGGTTTTCGCCGTAGCGTAGGTCTTGCACTTTTTCTAATTGGACGTTAAAGGTACGAGAGAAATTCTCTGCCTCTTGGTTTTCATTCACGCGGCTGCCCAAGAAATTGGCAATCATTCCGTCGTATTGTGCGGTATGCTCAAAGGCTTTAACCGCTAAATCGTAACGTAGGGCAGCGGTTAGAGTCGTTCCATCGCCTAAGGCGTCGAGTACGCGCGTATAATCAGCAGGGTCAGTCACAATACCGACGTGAGCGTGGTTTTTTGCTGCTGAACGAACCATAGTAGGGCCGCCAATATCGATGTTTTCGATCGCATCGTTCATGGTGACGTCGCTACGTGCAATCGTCTCTGCAAACGGATAAAGATTGACGACGACCAAATCAATGCGCTCAATAGCGTGCTCATTCATGACGCTGTCATCAGTACCGCGGCGTCCTAAAATACCGCCATGAATCTTTGGATGTAGCGTTTTAACGCGGCCGTCCATCATTTCAGGAAAACCGGTATAGTCTGAAACTTCGGTCACAGCGACGTTATTTTCTGTCAGCAAGCGGTAAGTACCGCCAGTCGATAATAAACCAAAGCCAGCTTTAAGCAAGCCTTGGGCGAATTCTACGATATTTGACTTATCGGAAACCGATAGTAGGGCAAGGGGAGTTGTACTCATAAGAAAATTTCCATAAAAAAAGCCTGACGTAAACGTCTGGCAAGGTAATAATGGCAAGCAGTGCAGAGCATATCGGGTTTGATAAGATCATAAACTATAAACGTGCCATACAATTGAATGTCGGTTAGCGGTGCTAAGGAGCGTGGTGATTGCGATGTTTGGTCGTCGTAAATAACAGCGACTGGCATAAAGCCATAGATTACATTAAGCCATAAGTTTTGAGCTTTTTACGTAGCGTACCGCGATTGAGACCTAAGATTTGCGCACACTTGGTCTGATTGCCGCGGCACTTTTCGAGCACGACTGACAATAGTGGCTGCTCTATCTCTTTTAAAATAAGCTCATATAAGTCGGTTGGCATCTCATCATCGAGCATCGCAAAATACTGCCGCACCACGCGCTCTACATGCACACGTAACGGTTGGTGCGCATGAAGGCTATTGTCTAAGGAAGCTTCTACCTTATGGATAGAGCGATGATAGCCGTCTTTATAATCAGCAGAGCTCTCAATATCCTGGTCAAAATGAGTGGCATTATACGGTGCATGTGGTGGCATAAGATAATGTCCTTAAGCGTAAGCGTAAACCATAAGGCGTTTAAGCGCTATTATAACAAAGTCAACGCCTATCAGAACAATAGATTGGGTATTACCCTATTATTACTCTAAGCTTGACGCTATTTATTGTCATTTATGATGACAGATTTAAAACATTTAGGACAAGTTTGATAAAAGAGCAAAACTTTTGAATAAATTTTATTGCTTATAAATGGCATTTCTACCAAGCCTGATGTTAATAAATAGGCTCAGCGTTTACTTTGTCGATTTGAGCATTGGCAACTGGGATGGTAAATAACAGCTGTTTGCGACTTGTTGCGCCTAATTGGCTCTGTGTACTGAGTAGATAATCTTGCGGTGCTGCAATAAATTCGCCGATAAGTGCATCAGTACTATAAACACTGACTTTCACATGCGGCAGGAGTTGGGCTTGGGTGCTTTGGTTGTTTAAAGTGATGCTGATATCACTAAAGGTGTTGGCAGTCTTGATGCGGCTAGGTTGATGAGTGATATCGCTTGTACTCAAAGCCGCTAGATTGGCGCTAGGTAAGCTACAAACGGCGATAGCACATACTTTTTGTAAACGCTCAGCATGGGTAGGATTTTTAACCAAGTTATCTAAATTAAAAATGACATACTGCGCAAAAAGTAGCAGCGCTAATACCAAACATCCAAGTGTCCAGAGTAATGAAGCAAGCGAGCGCTTAGCAGGTGTTGGTGAAAACTTGGCTTGTGCTTGCTGCCTTTTAAGGCGTGCGGCCTGCGTGTTGTCTTCGTCTTTGATAGAAACGCCCATGCTTGCGAGCAGCGCTGATAAATCTGTGTCTTTTCTTGGACTATGGCCGTCTTCGTTTTCATTTTGTTCTTTGAGCAATTTTTCAAGCCAAGACTCATCGCTATTATCATCGATACTGGCATGGATGTCATTAGCTGCCGCTGAGCTAAGGGCTACTTGGGCAGCTGATGCTGGCTCTTTTATAAGAGCGTTTGCTAAAGAGGGTTTTTCTATGGAACTAACAGAGGCGTGAGCGTTTTTATCTAGCTTTGTCGCTGGACTTTTCGGCGGCTTGTCACTATTGTTTGTAGTTGAGGTAGGGGTGCTATCTGCTGCTTGCGTTAGCCAAGCGTCCATACTGTCGAGCGAACCGTATTCTAAATCTTCCTCTTCAAAATCTGCAATATCCATATCATCGTGAATCAACTGATCATCTATCAAATCTTCTTCAGCCATATCATCATGGATAAGAATATCTGCATCTTCTGGTTCAGAGGTGACGTTTGGCTTGGTTGTGGCTTTTGCTTCTGGCGTAACGGTAGACGTTTGCTCAATAGAAGTATTGGCGGTAGTGGATGCATCAGATTGAGGCTTATGCCCTATAGCGTCAGCAGTCGGCTCTGTATCATTCGTGACAATAAGGTTGTTATTGACCAAAAAACTGTGTTGACAATGTTCACAGCAAACATTGGCTGTTTTTTGGTTTAACTGTGTTTTTTTAATATTAAAAATAGCATGACAATGAGGGCACTGGGTTTTGATTGGCGTAGTCATAAGGTCGAATCCAAAAAGGTATCAGTATTAATACCGCATAATCACTTACCAATCGCTACCAGTTTTTTATGTCGTTTTTTATATAGTAATCATCATAATCTGCAGGCAACGATAGAGCAGCGTTAAATACACAACATTATTTAACTGCTCCTCTATCGTAACAGATGTAATTAAATGTTGCTACCCTGTAAATGTACCAGATAAACGCTGCCAATGTTGATCTTCTTGCGCGGTAAAAGCATGCTTAGGATCGAGCGCAAAGTAAGGCTGATATGCTTCGCTGACTTGCTCAGTTTGCGATTCAATCAAACCTGTTAACACGATACGGCTTTTGGGTGCCATCAAGGTCGCAAAATAAGGCGCTAAACCAATAAGTGGCTTGGCTAAAATATTGGCAACCATGATTTCTACAGGTTTCATATCGTTTTGTTGCCAGTAATTATTAAAGTCCTCTGGCAAAAATGCTTGTAGGCGGTCATCAACGTGATTGCGTGCCGCATTTTGATTGGTCGCAAGTACGGCTTGCGGGTCAATGTCCACCGCATAAACTTGACGCGCGCCCAATAACAGCGCCGCAATCCCTAAAATACCAGAGCCGCAGCCGTAATCGATCACAACTTTATCGGTCAGGTCTTGCTCGGTCAGCCAATCAAGACAGAGGCGAGTAGTGGCATGGTAGCCAGTACCAAAAGCCAAACCGGGATCCATAATAATATTGGTAGCGTCAGGGTTCGGCGGTGTTAGCCAATTAGGCACAATCCATAAGTTATTGGCGCACTCGATTGGCTTATAATTGGACATCCATTCGCGCTCCCAATCTTTGTCATCGACAGCGCTGACCCACGTTCGGCTGGCTTGTACTTGTGCGCCGATTTCATGGCTTAATTTCTCAAGTAATTGACGATTGCCAGCATCTGTATTGGCGTCAAACAATCCTGTGAGTATGACTTCATCCCATAAAGGCGACTCGCCAGGGAGGGGTTCAAATAAAGGCTGATCGCCTGCGTCATCTAAAGCGATTGATAACGCACCAGCTTCTAATAACAGCGCCTCAGCGAGATCGACATTGTCTTTTTCACATTGTAAATGCAGTTGTTGCCATGCCATAAAGGTAACCTTAGTTTAAAATAAAAGTGAAGAATTAAAGGAGTAAAAGAAAACAGTCATTAAACCCAATAAAAAACTGGATAAAAAAATTAACGACTAAATCTATAAGCCTATTTTAGCGCTTATAGATTCAGTCGTCATGGTAAATACGAGAGTGTGTGCTATTAGCGCAGCGCCTGTCTGGCCTCATTTATCACGCGAGCGTTACCCTGTGCTTGTCCTGATTGCAAGATGATTTGCCAAAGGTTGCGGCGGCGAGTGCTGTCTTGAGCGACGGTCAATCCTCGGCGTGCCATCGCTTCAGCCTTACGCGGTTGGTTCTTTTTAAGAGCGACTTGCGCCAAATAAAAATAGACGGCTGATGATTTGGGCGCGAGGCGCTGCGCACGCGTAAAGCTGCTCTCAGCGGCATTTATATTGCCTGATTTTAATTGCTCTGTACCTGTTTGCATGAGGTTCCTAAAGGCTGGCAAGTTGCTGTTATTGGCGGTGCTTTGCTGACTGCGCTGCTGTGAGTTTTGCCGCGCCCGCTCCAATAGCTCATTATGCGAAGGGATCGATGGTTCGGATAGGATGTAATCTTCACGAGAAGGCGTAAGGATGATGGTATCTTGGCTATCGGGCTGTGTGATGATTGGAATTTGTGTTGCTGGCGTATAGACCTGTTCTGCTTCGGATGACTGTATTGTCGAAGCCGGTTGTGTAGGCACTGTATTAGGCACGGTAGAGTACTTATTATCATCGCCTCTAACAATGGGTACTTGGTTTACCGTTACTGGCTGTTTTGCTGTAGGCTGCTGTTTTTGAGGCGCAGACGTTTGCGCAGGAAACGTTTTTATTGCTGTCGGTGCCGTTTGGCAAGCACTTAAACTTAATGCGCTAATAAGGGCGCTAGTAGCAAGAATCGTATTAATCAGCTTAGTTTGCCCTTTAGAAGGAGCAGTACTAGCCTGCTTAGCGGTGATGGTTTGCTGTATCAATAAAGCCATGTTAAAACCCTTTTTTAAGTCTTAAAAACCCTAGAACCACTCAACGGCGCGGTCATACCAAGTGTCCGCACGATTGCTCGACCCGCCCTCTTGCTCAGCATTATCAGCATCGCCATCGTTGTTATCCGTATCAACGGCTTCGCCATTAGGAATATCTAAGCCTTCACGGCGGCGCTGCTGATTGATAGAGCCTTGCTCATTTTGCCATTGTATCTGCTCGCGGGCACGCTCTTGCTGATATAAGCTAATAGCACAACTGCTGGCTTCTTCGGGTAGATACGCTGACATCACGGGCAGATAGCGCGCATCAGCACAGCGTTCATTAGACAACTTGCCAGAGTTGTTCTCAAGCCATAACCACTCAATTCCTTCGGGCTCTGGCAGCGCAACAGGGGTCAGTTTGAGACGATTCATATAATCGACCCAAACTGGCAAAGCGCCACTACCACCGCTTAGACCGATGGGTTTATTGTCATCACGGCCGACCCAAACCACGCTGACATAATTGCCACTGTAGCCCGCAAACCAAGCATCACGGTAGTCGTTGGTCGTACCCGTTTTACCCGCAAGGTTTAAGTTGCTGCCAAGCGATTGTATGCGTTTGGCCGTGCCATTTTTAACCACGTCTTGCAAGGCATAGTTAATCAAAAAGTTGGTCTCAGGCGGAATACTACGCTGGGTATTTAAACCGGTACGCTGCAAAATATGTCCGCGATCATCAATAACACTACGAATACTATGAATAGGCGTGCGGAAACCACCGGTAGCAAATACTTGGTAAACGCCCAGCATATCCATTGGGCTAAGATTGACCGAGCCTAATAAAGCCGAAGGATAAGGCGGTATTTTCTCTTTTACGCCCATGCGCTGTAGCTGTTTGGCAAAGGTGTTAACGCCAAACTCCATACCCAAACGTACCGCGCTGTGATTATACGATTGCGACAAAGCGGTGGTAAATGGCACGTAACCATGGTCACGATTGTCATAGTTCTTTGGATTCCACTCAGTACCGTCACTCAAATTGACCGTAATCGGTGAATCATCGACCGAGCTTGCCAAATTATAGCGCCCGCTTTCAAGCGCCGTCATATAGATAATCGGCTTTAATAACGAGCCAACTTGACGCTTGGCATCGACAGCACGGTTAAAACCGGTAAATTCACTGCCACTACCGACCACTGCCACCAGCTCGCCGGTTTCAGGATTGGCACTGACCAATGCGCCTTGTAAGTCTTTGGTCTTGCTACCGCGACGACGTAGCTCACCAAGTTTTCTTTCAACCGCTTTGTCCGCTGCCAATTGGGCAATAGGATCTAAGGTACTGATGATAATCAGACCTTCGTTTTTTAGATCATCAGAATAATAGACTTTGTTCAATTCACGCTTGACGATATCTAAAAAATCAGGGAACTGGCTTTTGCCTTCGACGGGTTTGTCCGCCACATCGAGTGGTTTTTCTATCGCTTTTTCGTACTCTTCTTGGCTAATTTTACCGACCGCCAGCATATTATTCAGTACGGTATTACGGCGCGCTGTCGAATCGTTTGGATGACGGCGCGGATTATAAACGCTCGGGCCTTTTGCCATACCAACGAGCAGTGCCTGTTGGTCTAAACGCAGCTCTTTGAGCGGTTTGTCAAAATAAAATTGTGAGGCAAGACCAAAGCCATTGATAGAGCGATTGCCGTTTTGACCCAAGTAAATCTCGTTTAGATAGGTTTGCAGAATCTCATCTTTACTATAATGCAGCTCAAGTAACACCGCCATCAATGCCTCATTGGCTTTACGTTTCATCGTCCGATCAGAATTGAGATAAAAGTTTTTAATCAGCTGCTGAGTGATGGTCGAGCCGCCCTGTCTAGGGCCACCGGTAAAGTTGTTTATTACCGCCCGCGCGATACCGCGTATCGAGACGCCTTTGTGCTCATAAAACCCGCGGTCCTCGGTGGCGATAAGCGCGTCAATCAGCGGCTGCGGTACTTGATCGAGCGTCACCACCATGCGATCTTCGTTACTGTCTGGATAAATACCGCCGATGTTTACTGGCTCCAGACGAATAATGCCAGTTTTGGCAGGCTGGGTACTTTGTACCGACTCAATCTTATTGCCAGCAATGGTCATTTTGATGACTTGCTCTTTATCGACGTCGTTGGCGCTATACGTAAAGCCGCGCGTATGGATAAAGTAGGTATTGCCAGATTTATGGTAGGTACCGGTGCGATCATAAGCCTTGTTGCTTTGATAATTGAGCAGTTCAAGCCACTTTTTCATGGTGTCTGTATTGACATTGGCACCTTGATATAGCTCTAAAGGCTGTGAGTAGACCTTAGCAGGAATATCCCAGCGTTTACCCTCAAATTTGGTGGTAATAGTGCGATCAAGTTTGACCAAATATAGCGCCAATAGCACCATAGCCGCGATAATGACGATTAATAAAATACCACTAAACACCACGCCGCGCTGCTGTGAGGGTAGCGTATTGATAGCAGGCTTAGACGACTGTGGTCGATTAGAATTAGACTTTTGCACTGATGACACACCATTTTGGGATAAAAAACTGCCTCATAATGACGCAAATTGACAAATTTTTCAATCTATCATCATCAACGCCCGCATTCATTAAGCAGGCGTTAGACTTTCGTAGTAGGTGTTTTAGAGGTATTAATGTTTTGGGATAAAGGGCTAGGCTGCTTACGCCGCGCGCTTGTAGTATAATGTTTATATTAATAATTAGGTTGATACCAACAGTTTTATCGACCCCTTTTATTAATCGATTTCACCGATTTTTTTGGTCTCATTTATGCCAATATCATTGTGCCAATAACGTTGTGCCAATATCTATGTAAAGTAGCTGTGTTAAAGGCAGATAATTCAATCGCTTTTTTACATAGGGGTTGACTCTCGTTAATCAGAGCAAGTTTATTAAAAGCCGGTCGGCTGCAAGTAAACTTGTCGAAAGGAAATAGCGCGATTATGTCTAGTATTCCCTCATCCATGCCAGCAAATAACAACCGTCACTATCAAGACCACTCGATTACTGAGGGTCTGGTGTTGCCGCTTGCCGGTCATTGTTTTCATTGCGGTGATCCGGTGCCAGAGCCGCCGTTTCATACCGATATTTTAGGTCAGTCGCGCGAGATGTGCTGTATGGGCTGTCAGTTAGCGTCGCAAAGTATTGTCGAGGCAGGGCTTGAGCAATATTACCTTGACCGCTCGGAGATTAACCGTACGGCAAGCTTGCCCACGCAGCTGACGCGCCTCGAAGCTTATGATCACGACGAGATAAAATCTCAATTTGTCTACGCCCAAGACGGCATGTCGGTAGCCGAGCTGTCGGTCAATAATCTGCGCTGTGCGGCCTGTACGTGGCTGATTGAGTCACGTTTAGATGAGTTAGATGGCATCAGCCAATGTCAGGTGAATTTAACCAATCAACGTATGCGGGTGATTTGGGACGAAGATAAGCTGCCGATTAGTCGTATTTTGGGCGTTATCAATGAGATTGGCTACGAAGCCAAGCCTTATCGTCAAGATACCCATGAAGCCATGCTGGCACGTCATAACAGTCAGATGCTATTGCGGCTTGGTATCGCGGCGCTCGGCTCGATGCAGGCAATGATGTATGCGGTGGCGATTTATTTTGGCGAATATAGCGACATGCTTATTTTTCAGCGTGATTTTCTACGTTGGGTTTCTTTATTTGTGAGTACGCCGGTGTTCTTTTATGCCGGCGTGCCGTTTTTTACCTCAGCATGGTCAGCGATTCGTGCCCGCCAAGTCAATATGGATGTACCGGTTAGTATCGCCTTAGTGGTGACGTTCTTTGCCAGTCTTTATGCCACTATCACGGGACAAGGGGAAACCTACTTTGATTCGGTCAGTATGTTTATTTTCTTCTTATTGGCTGGGCGTTATATTGAGCATAATGCACGCTTAAAAGCCGCCACCATGGCCAATGACTTGGTGGTGGTCGAGCCCGTCTTGGTACAAAAAATTGCTGAAGATAAAGACGCCGCGGCGCGTATCTTGCAGCTTATAGAGCAAAATACGCTTAATAATACTGCCCTTGATAGTGACGTTCTTTCTGATAATAATACTGAACAGGTGCTTAATCCAAATAATAATCTAACGACAAATGGCACAACCACTACTGCAAAAACGATGCTCAACTTTATGCAAAGTATGGATGCCAATATTCAGCAATTGACGTCACGTATCGCTCAAGACTGGCAGCAGGCAAATCATAAACCATCAAATATAGCGCAGACAGAAGCCGTGCCAGAAAAAAGGCAGATGGTGACCGCTCACAGTTTGCAAGTGGGCGATATTATTATGGTGGAAGCAGGCTCTGAGATTATCAGCGATGGTATCTTGCTTAGCTCTACCGCGACCGTCTCGCAAAGCCTGCTAACCGGTGAGGGCGATTTAATCATCAAAACCCAAGGCGATTATATCGTTGGCGGCGCCCAAAACGACAGTCAGCCGTTTGAGATGCTAGTGACGGCATTGCCAGAAGACAGCCAGATAGGATTGATTGATAGGCTAATGAATCGGGCGATGAGTGAGAAACCAAAACTCGCTCAGCAAGCGGATAAGCTGGCGCGTTGGTTTGTAGCACGGATTTTAGTATTGTCAGCTTTGGTGTTCATTGGCTGGTATATCGTCGACCCAAGCCAAGCGATTTGGGCAACGGTTGCGGTATTGGTGGCGACCTGTCCGTGTGCGCTGTCTTTAGCGACACCGATTGCGCTGACCGTAGCAACCAATCGACTGGCAAGTTATGGTTTTTTAACCACACGAGGCCATACGCTGCAAACCCTTGCTGAGATTACCCATGTGGCGTTTGATAAAACAGGCACGCTCACTTATGGTAAGCCCAATTTATTAAATATCGAGCGATTGACAACTAATGATACGACAGCTGCTAGCAATGAAGAAAAAGACAAGTTATTAGCGATTGCCGCCGCGCTAGAAGTGGGCAGCCGCCATCCGATTGCCCACGCTTTGCTCACCGCCGCTTATCAATTACATCTGCCAGCCACGCAGTCGTTGCAGTATTATCCTGCAGGCGGGGTAGAAGCGATGATTGATGGTGTCCTATATCGCATCGGTCATGTCGATTTTGCCTTAGATAGAACGGGCTATGCTGCTAATGCGGATAACGATTTAATCATTGATTTAGCCACTCATCGTGCCAGCTCCGCAGTGGTATTGTCTTGTCAGGATAGTCAGTCAAGTGCATGGCAAGCGCTAGCAGGTTTTTACTTTAATGATAAGGTACGTGACAGTGCGCCGTCTATGCTCGCCGCACTCAAAAAATCAGGTATTGAACCTGTCATGCTAACCGGTGACCCAAGTCCGCAAGCACTGGTAATGGCGGAAGAGTTAGGCATGAAAGCCGCTTATAACGGCCTGTCGCCAACCGATAAAGTCAATCATATTCAAGCGCTACAAGCAAAAGGCGCCGTCGTCCTTATGGTTGGTGACGGTATTAATGATGCGCCTGTTTTAGCAGCGGCAGATGTCTCAACCTCGATTGCGGGCGCAGCAGATTTGGCGCAAGTATCGAGTGACAGTATTATTCTAAATGGTCAAATCGAAGCTATCACGGCGGCGAAACGTATTGTTGATAAGACCAAACGTATTATTAAGCAAAACTTACGTTGGGCGCTGATTTATAATAGTAGCGTTTTGATACCAGCAGCTCTAGGCTATGTGCCGCCTTGGCTTGCAGCGATTGGTATGTCCTTAAGCTCATTATTTGTGGTATTAAACGCACTGCGTCTAAAGCGTGTCTAATGTAAAGCAGCTTAAACTTATTTATATAAACCTTAATAATTACCCACAAAAAACCGTCTTTATAAAGACGGTTTTTTGTGGGTAATTATTTTAAATAACGGCTAAACAGGGTTTAGTTTAGTCTTGTAGGTAGCTTAGTAAACGCATAAATTCGATATACATCCATACTAGCGTCGCAAGAATACCGATACTAAATAACCATTCGTAGTCTTCTGAGACGCCCATCGCCACACCGCGATCGATATTATCAAAGTCCAATAGCAGCGTAAAAGAAGCGATAACAATCACAAATAAGCTAAAGCCGATAGCGATAGCGCCACCTTCAAATAAGAAAGGTAAGCTCGAACCGAACGCTAAAGATAATACCCACTGCGCCACATAAACCAACATGATAGCAATCAATGCTGAGGTGACGATTGAGCGGAATTTCTCAGTGACTTTAACCAAACCTGAGCGATACAGCCCTAGCATGACCGCAGCGGTGACAAAGGTCGCACACATAGCGGTGACTGGCACGCTTGGGTACATGCGCATAAAGAATAGCGAGATACCACCTAAAAAGATACCTTCCAATAACGCATAAGGTACGGCAAAGGTTTTGGCTTTTTGCGGTTTAAAGGTGATAAAAATCGCCAGACCAAAGGCGGCAAACATACTACCAAAAGCGGCCATGGTGATAAAGCCTTGTGATAGGCCTGCCATCAATGCATAAAAGAAAAATCCAATACCCGTAATCGCCGATAGTCCAAGCAATAAACTGGTCTTTTGAATCACACCCTTTACCGTCATCGGCGCGCCGCCAACGGCAAGCTCTGCGCGACTGACAATAGGATTTGCCATAAAGTTGTCCTTTTTAAAATATAAATAACTAAGATGCCAGCTACTTTAGCAAAACCGCCATTATTGTCAACTGTGTTTACGTGAGCGCATGCAAGGCATCACATGGCTATCGAGCCTTAATTAACTAGGGAATATCGACATATAAAGCGGTAATGAGTAGCAAAACAAATACGCTTAAAAGTGGCGTATGATAGAGGATATATGGGGCCAATTACGACAGTTAACAACGAAACTTCATAAACATGCTAGTCTAAGCGCTGATTTCTCGTTATCATTGCACTGTATTTTATCGTTATGCCGAGTCGTTTTATGGAAAACTCAGCGCAGTCCGCCCGATTGCCGCACTTACATGAATCAGAGCTGTTTCATGCCATCAAAAACCCAGCGTTTAGGCGCATTGGTTTGATGGGCCGCGCCGGAAAACGCAGCGTGACCCAAAGTCTGGTACAGATTGCCAATACCATCAATGAGATGAATCTGACATTGATTATGGATGTGCAGACGGCCAATTTGCCTACTTTGAACCTCACCGAAATTGAAAAAGTTAAAATCGTCAAACGTAGCTTGATTGGTGAGATTTGCGATTTAGTTATCGTAGTAGGCGGCGATGGTTCGATATTGCATGCCGCCGAAGCATTGGCGCGTTATCGGGTGCCAGTTCTAGGGGTCAACCGTGGTCGTTTGGGGTTTTTGGCCGATGTTAAGCCCAATGAAGCGGCCTTTAAACTACGCCAAGTATTGATGGGCGATTATCAGTTAGACCACAGGTTTTTGCTGACCATGGAGATTCGCGAAGGGCGAAAAATCATTCACGAAGATATGGCGCTCAACGATGTGGTGCTACATGCGGGTAAATCGGTGCACATGATTGATTTTCAGATGAAAATTGACGGGCACGATGTCTATCGTCAGCATAGCGATGGTCTCATTGTGGCGACGCCGACAGGTTCCACTGCTTATGCACTTTCAGGTGGTGGTCCGATTATTCATCCGAGTATGGATGCCATTTGTTTGGTGCCGATGCATCCACATACCTTATCCAGTCGTCCGATTGTGGTTAGCGGCACCAGCGAGATTTGTATTCGTATTCATGAGGACAACCGCACCCAGCCACAAGTCAGTGCCGATGGTAAGCCGAGTATCGCGCTCGACCAAGAGCAGCGCCTTTATATTCGTAAGCATCCTGATAAGCTGACCTTGCTCCATCCGCCAGGGTTTGATTTTTATGAAGCCTGCCGCACCAAATTACACTGGAACGTCCATGCCGAAGAATTCAGTATGGACATCGATGATGATATTATAGAAGAATGAATGCAGTGCTAGATTTCTCAAAACAGTACTGGATTATAAAATAGTCGCGGAGAGTAGGTACGATGGACAAACAAACGATATTAGCAAGTGTCACACCAGAAGTGGTAGAGAAGTTTCGCCAAGCCATTGAGCTGGGTAAATGGCCGGATGGTCGTAAGCTCACGCCTGAGCAGCGCGAAACTTGTATGCAAGCGGTGATGGTATGGGAGCATGAGCATCTGCCGCCAGCCGAGCGTACCGGTTATATTCATAAACCTGTGCGAGACGATGGCTCTGTCGTGGGCGCGGAATGTGATGTCGAGCACGAGCATCATTATCCCAACATGCCCAATCCTAAAGGGGCAGTACAACCTGTTAAATTTCATAATAAATAAGCAGCAGCTTTATCGCAGTTAATTGAGACAAGTAAGCGGCTAAGCAGCATTAAGTCAAAAGCACTAAATTGAAAGCAGTAAACAGAAAAAAGCCACGCTAATTGTATAGCGTGGCTTTTTTAATACTTTTAAAATAGATAGTTAGCAAAAATAGAAAACTACAGCGCGCTAGTATCAACACTTGGACGCGGCGTTAATGGATTTTTTTCCATCAAAAATCCTTGCCAGCCCCAATGTAAAAAATTGCGGATATTGGCATGGTCGGTACCCTTTGGCGTTGCTTGTACCTTGGCGTAATGCTCACCGAACAACTTTAGCGTGTCCAATTGATTTAGACCATGGTGCTTAGCAAAACCAAAAATCTTGGCGCTGCCTTCGTTTTCGCCCGCTGCATTATGCAACATACCATTGACAAAAGGCGCTGGCGCATAACGATAAAAATCATCAATAAAGCTGATGACATCATTGAATCCAATGGCTTTTTTATTCAAACCATTAAGTAGAGCCGATACATCTGATTGACGGATACTCATAAATACATGACCTCAGAGCAGATTAGAAAGCAAAAATAGGGTGCTTAATTTATGCCCAATAATTATTGATAGTTAGTTAACGAACAAGCGATCAACTTAGCGGTTAAAATAGTCTTCATCATCGAATGAAGGTGCAAAGCTGCCTTGCTCAAGATGTTGCATTTGCGATTGTACCGTGCGTTCATGCTGAATACGCTGATAAATCTCTTCACGGTGTACCGCTATATCTTTTGGCGCATTGACGCCGATTCGTACTTGATTGCCTTTAACGCCTAGGACAGTCACACTGACTTCATCGCCAATCATTAGCGTTTCGCCCACGCGGCGTGTCAAAATTAACATGCGTCACACTCCTTATGTCGCATCAACAGATTATTACTCATCAGATTGCGTCTCAATTACAGGACATTACTCTAGTACTAAATAGGCAGAGCAGTCATTATAAAAACTCTGCGTCACCTAGTACTCATAGCGGTAATGATAGATAAATTCATTTAGCCCAAATGAAAGCCCCATTATAGGGGGCATAACAGATACTGTCACGGATTTTCACAAAACTATTAGGTATATACTTACCTGAGCAATAGTAATAAAAGAAAATAGAGCCTAAAAAGACTCTATTTAATCGAAATTTTACTAAAAAATAATCGCTACTTAACCCATCATTATTAAACCAGAAGTATCTTACAGTGATTTAATATATAGCTTTTAAATATTATAACCCAGCGATTGTGCTGTCGCCGTCTTCGCGGTCAAGACCAAAGGCGGTATGCAATGATTTCACGGCTTTTTCTAAATGCTGCTCTTGAATAAGCACAGAGACTTTGATTTCACTGGTCGATATCATTTGGATATTGATGTTGTTTTCAGCCAAAGTCTGGAACATAAGGCTGGCAACACCTGCATGCGAGCGCATACCAACACCAACCAATGACACTTTTACTACTTCGTTGTTGGCCAATATTTCTTTGGCACCAATCTCATCTTTGACTTCGTTTTCTAGCACTTTCATGGTTTTATCCATGTCCGTACGGTTGACGGTAAAGGTAAAATCAGTGGTGCCATTGGTCGATAGGTTTTGCACGATCATATCGATTTCGATATTGGCGCGACCGATAGGGCTTAGGATGGCAGAGGCGATACCAGGATGATCGGGCACACCGCGCACGACTATTTTTGCTTCGTCGCGATTAAAAGCGATACCTGAGATGATTGCTTGTTCCATGTTGTCTCCTTCGTCTATCGTAATTAGGGTGCCGACATTGTCTTGAAAATCTTGGTCGAAGCTACCATCGTTGTTTTCATCAAAGCTAGATAATACGCGCAGAGGTACGCCGTATTTGCCAGCAAACTCTACTGAGCGAATCTGTAAAATCTTAGAGCCAAGGCTTGCCATTTCAAGCATTTCTTCAAAGGTAATCTTTTCAAGTTTTTTGGCTTTTGAGGTCACGCGTGGGTCAGTGGTATAAACGCCATCGACATCGGTATAGATTTGGCATTCATCAGCGCCCAAGGCTGCGGCAATGGCCACACCTGTGGTATCCGAGCCGCCGCGACCTAAGGTTGTGGCGTTACCTTCTTCATCGATACCTTGGAAACCTGCCACGATGACAATGTTGCCCGCATCTAGTTGCTCACGGATGTTTTTATCATCGATGCTTTCGATACGCGCTTTGGTGTGGGCACTATCGGTTTTAATAGCAACTTGACGACCGGTGAATGAACGGGCCCCAATACCAAGCTCTTTAATCGCCATCGCAAGCAAAGAGATAGAAACCTGCTCGCCCGTTGACACCATCTGGTCGTACTCGCGCGGATCAGGTTGGCTGCTGATTTGGCGTGCTAAATCAATCAAACGGTTGGTTTCACCGCTCATGGCAGACACAACTACGATCACTTGATGACCGTTGTCATGCCAACGTTTGACTCGTTTGGCGACATTTTTGATGCGGTCGATACTGCCCATCGAGGTGCCGCCGTATTTTTGTACTATTAACGCCATAAAAATCTACCTATTATTCACCAATGGCCATCTGTTACTTGTCGACATCAATCCATCATGGCGCGGTCTGCCATGACAGTGCAAGATTCATTTTAATAACGATAAAGCCGAATTATAAAAATTGCGCCCTTTATTTGCTCTGCTATTTTACTGTTTATACTCATACACTTGATATGCTGACAGTCGTTAAGCGTGCTACTTTATACCATATTAGCCGTATAACTTTAAGTGCTAGCAAGCATTAGATATATGGCGATTGGTTATAACCGTTATAACCAATCCCCTATATTCCTACTATTTACGCAAGCTTTTCTGCAACCCAAGCGCTTAGTGCACTGATAACGGCATTGGTATTGGCAGATTTTGGCGCACCACCTTGGGCATAATCAGGCTTACCGCCGCCTTTACCACCAAGCTCGCTTGCCAAATGACGAATAATGTCGCCCGCTTTGACGCGATCGGTTAGCGATTTATCAACGCTTGCCGCCAGTGCCAGTTGCTCGTCTTTATCACTAATTAAAACAATCACGCTGTACGGCAGTTTTGATTTTACATCGTCTATTAGGGTACGGATCGATTTGCCATCAACACCGCTTAAGGTGCTAATAAGTACCGATGTACCAGCGATGGTCTGCACGTCATCAAGCAAGTTTGCCGCTTGGGCGCTAGCAATTTTTTGCTCTAAGCGTTCTAGTTGTTTTTCCAAATCACGCTGCTTATCTGCCATGGTGCGCACACGCTGTGCAACTTCTGGACGTTTGACTTTTAGCTGAGCTGCAAGCTCGCTCAGTTGCTGCTCGCTTTGCTGCATGTTTTTAATGGCATTCATCCCAGTGACCGCTTCAATACGGCGAATACCCGCAGCAATACCTGATTCACTGGTGATTTTTAATACCCCAATATCGCCAGTACGCTGTACGTGAAGACCGCCACACAGCTCAATAGAAAACGGCTTACGCTGACCATCAACGATACTGTCGGTACCCATGGTCAAGACACGGACGTCATTACCATATTTTTCGCCGAATAACGCCATCGCACCTTGTTTCATCGCTTCATCGATAGACATATGCTCGATACGGGCAGGGGTGTTGGCTTGAATTTGCTCATTGACAAGACGTTCGATACGGCTGATTTCAGCAGCGCTAACCGGTTTGTCATAAGAAAAGTCAAAACGTAATACTTCGCTTGAGACTAATGAGCCTTTTTGTGTGACTGCATCGCCCAGTACTTCTCTTAATGCCGCATGCAATAAATGCGTCGCTGAGTGGTTTTTGGCACTCGCCGCACGAATGCTTGATAATACTTGTGCATCAGCCGTTTGCTGAGCGTTAATTTCGCCCATAGTGACCACACCATAATGGATAATGGCTTGGCCAGATTTTTTGGTGTCTTGCACTTCAAAAACACCTGTCGCTGTGCGAATCTCACCCAGCTCGCCAACCTGACCACCGCCTTCAGCATAAAATGGGGTACGGTCAAGGACAATAACGCCTTCCATGCCTTCAGCCAAGCTCTCGGCTAGATTGCCGTCTTGATAAAGCGCATGAATAGTGACGCCGTCTTCTTCAAGCTGTTCGTAGCCGACAAAGGTGGTTGGGTTGTCTACTTGAATGACACTACTATAATCAACGTCGAATTTGCCGGCATCACGCGCACGTTCACGCTGTGCTTGCATGTGCTCATCGAATTCTGCTTCATCAATCACAATACCGCGCTCACGGGTGATATCAGCGGTCAAATCAACGGGAAAACCATAAGTATCATAAAGTTTAAATACTGCTTCGCCAGAGAGCGTATCACCGTCTTGTAAGCCTTCAAGCTCGCTGGCAAGCAAGCGTAACCCTTGTGCTAAGGTTTTGGCAAATTGGGCTTCTTCTTTTTGAATGGCGTTTTCAATCGCGCTTTGTTTGTCTTTTAGCTCGGGATAGGCGTCGCCCATCTCAGTAACCAAAGGCGCGACCATTTTATAAAAGAATTCACTGTCCGCGCCAAGTTTATTGCCATGACGTACGGCACGGCGAATGATACGGCGCAGTACATAACCACGCCCTTCGTTACTTGGGGTTACGCCATCAGCAATCAAAAAGGCCACGGCACGAATATGGTCGGCGATGACTTTTAATGAGGATTGTTGCTCGTTTTCAATACCTAAAATCTTAGCCGCCGCATCCATTAGATGGATAAATAAATCTATTTCATAGTTGCCATGGACGCCCTGCATGATTGCGCTAATACGCTCAAGCCCCATGCCAGTATCGACGCTCGGCGCAGGTAGCGGCAGCATGGTACCGTCTTTTTGACGGTTAAACTGCATAAAGACGCAGTTCCAAATCTCGATATAGCGGTCACCATCTTCTTCTGGCGTACCCGGCAATCCGCCTTCGATATCAGGGCCATGGTCATAAAAAACTTCGGTACAAGGACCGCAAGGACCGGTATCACCCATGGTCCAAAAGTTATCAGAGGCGTACGGTGCGCCTTTATTATCACCAATACGGATGATGCGCTCACTAGGTAGGCCAATGTCTTTATGCCAAATATCAAAGGCTTCATCATCAGTTTCATAAATGGTCACATACAAGCGATCTTTATCAATTGCCAACCATTCATCGGAAGTTAAAAATTCCCAAATATAAGCAATACCTGCTTGCTTAAAATAATCGCCAAACGAGAAGTTGCCGAGCATCTCAAAAAACGTATGATGGCGCGCCGTATAACCGACATTATCCAAATCGTTGTGCTTACCGCCGGCACGGACGCATTTTTGTGAGCTCACCGCACGCGTATAGTCGCGCGGCTCCATACCCAAAAAGGTCTCTTTAAACTGATTCATACCGGCATTGGTAAATAGCAATGTCGGGTCATTGTAGGGAATCAAGCTCGATGAGGCGACGGGGGTGTGCTGCTTGCTTATAAAAAAATCGATAAAAGCTTGACGAATATCGGCTGTTTGATGTGGCTGGCTCACAGCGGCTCCTTACTGACGAATGGTTTTATTAAATAGAATAAGTAAAATAATTTTGCAAGCGATTTTAGCACAAACGTACCAAGCGTGTTGAAGATTCATCAGCAAACGCAGTGGAAATAAGGCTTAATTTTCTTTATTAAGCAAGCGCTTGTATTAAGTGACTAGGATAAATTAAACCGTCAAACACATCAGTTGGTTAAAACGGTCACATCGGTTTTATCGAGTTTATCTTGAATAAGTGGGTGTGATTCAATCACCTGCACGGGCATATAGCGTAGCTGTAGCTTAATGGGTAAATAGTCGGGAAAGTGTTCCGCCATATCTTTGCTAATAATCGCCTCAATTTGGCGGACGTCATAAAAGGTAGGGGTAGTCTCGCCGCGAATCACCGCGCGCACGACTTGATGGGAAGTGTCTTTATCGAATTGGGTATTGGTCAGCACGTTACCCTTGTCGCTAAAGTAGCTATTAATCGTCTCTTTGACGCTACTTTCAAACCCTTGCTGCTTGGCGTTGGTTTGTAGGTTGATGGTTAAATAGGTCCCTAAAACGCCTAACAACAATAACGTCACCGCATTACGCCGTAAAAAGGTCCAATAAGTACTTGATTTATAATCATCATCGACCAAGCGGCGAAAACCTAGTAGCCATAATACCAAAGCGTTGGTAAATTGAATGGCGATAATATTGGTCAAGGCCAATAGCAGCGCGCCAAGTCCCATTTGCATCTCACCATTGGCAAATAATATCCCACTGGCGGCAAGCGGTGGCACCAATGCCGTAGCCACGGCGACCCCAACCACAGCGACCGACAAGTGCGGCGAAACCATGGCATAAGCACCTGCCGTACCACCAGCTAAGGCAATCATCAAATCCATCGAAGTTGGCTGGGTGCGCGATAATATCTCGACAGTAAGTGGTTGATCTTTATGTAGCCAGCCGACGATGAAACCGACCAATACAACCAAAGAAATGCCAAGAAATACTGTAATAAGTGATTTTCGTAATAGCGGCATACGGTGGTCAATAATCGCCAACGCCACGCCAGTGATAGGACCGAGCATCATTGCTACCAGCATCGCGCCGATAACCACCGCCGCCGAATTGGTCACCAAACCATAGCTTGCGATGATAGCCGAGAGGATATTCATCACAAAATACATTTTACTCGGCAAGGCGTTGGCCTCAATCCGGACCCGTACTTCTGGATAGTCTACTTTTTTATTACTGAATTGCTCGGCGACAAACTGCTTATAAGACTCAAGTTTGGCTTCTTTTTTCTCTTTGATCTCTTCGTTTTCTTCGCCATCTTCTAGATTATCTATATTTACGTGGTTGTCGCCTTCCAAAGCCTTATTAGCGGTTTGGCGTGTGTTTTCAGCCTTATTAACTTCCTGCTTATTTTGTTTGTTATCTTTTTTATCGTTGATGTTATCTATATCTAAGCTATTTAGGTTTTGTTTTACATTCTCTTGCCGTTTTTCTTCAACTACTAATTTTTGAGTTTCTGTGTCTTTTGCATGGTTTTGATTAGAGATAGTTTTATTTGCGGCGGCGTTGACCTCAGTTTTATCCTTATCCTTCTCCTGAAAAAACGCTTCCGCTGTATCGGTAAATTCAATGTCTGAATTATTATTTGTAAATTCATCAACAGGTTGAGAGTCGTCAACGTCTTCCGGCGTTTCTAAGGAAGCAACCACCACATCGGGTGCCACCGTTTCCATTTTGATGGTTGCCTCAGGCACTTGCGCATCTTTTGACGCTGTTGCTCGTTCTTCCTCATTGTTATTTTCGCTATGCGTCTGTTCTTCGATAACAGCCTCGTTGTCGATATTGCCAACATTACGTTTATCTGCAAACTCAGCATCGTTTTTAGGGTGATTCATAGGTAATGAGTCTTTAGAAGTGTCAGCGTGAGAGGAGGTCATAGAAGAAAACTTTATTAAAAAATGAGGTTAGAAGATAAAAGTGGCAGTTCAGAGTATAGAGAACGACAAGAACTCTAAAACTAAAGAAAGCAGAAGGTCTACTATTGTAATGATAAATGTCCAATAGCGTGTAAATTTCTTGTGCCTAAATAGAGGGAGATAAAAGACAGATAAGCGGATAGTTTAGCTATATTTTCAAGAGAAAAATGCCAAGTACAAATCAATAATTATAATATGGCTTTTAATATGAATCACTTGCTATAAATGGGCTGTGGGTCTATAAGAAAAGGCTTACTATTTGTGTGGATTTGGTGTATAAAGGTGTTATACCCACACAATAAATGAGGAATACATCATGAACTGGCCACTATTTTCTGTCATCTATTCAATAGCCGCAACCGTGACCGTCGGTGTATTAATGATTGCCGCTTTGGTCACAGGATTTAACCAAATCCCGCACATCCAAATGGCGGTTGCCGCAGGGATCATTGTATCCATTCCTGCTGCCTTATTTTTTACCAAAAAAGTGGGAAGTATCACGGGTAAGGAAAGTCATAAAGCCTAGGGCTACAAAGCTACGACTTTAAAGCTGAGTTATTTCAAAAGCTAGCAGTTTCAAAAGCTAGCAGTTTCAAAAGCCCGCCACCATAAAAATTAAAAATAAAGAAAGGCGGCTTAGCTTTAGACTTTATATAAAATAAAAAACAGCCCCTAAAAAGGAGCTGTTTTTTTATTGCTTATGATTCGTTGTTATGCGTTTTCATTAATAACAACTATTTTAACTCAACGGTGGCGCCATTTTCGATATTGGCATATACCTCTAACACATCCCAGTTTGTCAAACGGACGCAACCAGCGGATGCTTGGCGGCTGATACCTTCAGGTTTCGGTGAGCCATGTAGACCATAAGATGGCTTAGACAAGCCCATCCATACCACACCGACAGGGCTGTTTGGACCTGGTGGTAGCATATGTACTTGTTTGTCTGACCCTTTACCAACGGTCGCTTTATACCACGGCATTTTTACTTTATTAATGATTTTAAACGTGCCTTGCGGTGAAGGTGTCGCATCACTTCCGACTGTTGTTGGATAAGTGGCGACCAGTTTATCACCGTTATAAGCATAAAGGGTTTTGTCGGCTTTATTGGCAACGACGCGATTAATCCGCTGTTTGAGTGGATCGCGCGTATTTAAAACGGTGATGGTTTCGCCAGCTTTATACTGTTTGTTTTTATTTAACTTGTCTAAATAGCGCACATCCATATGGAAGCGCTCACCTAACATCTCTTTGATGTCCTGATAATACAAGCCTTTCATTTTCGATTTGGCTTCTGCACCAGCAGGCGTAGTAGCAAAGTTGGTTTTCACATCATCTTCGGTGATGGTATAAGTCACTAGCACTGGCTTATTGGCTGGGATGTTTTTATTCAAAGCGTCCCACGTTTTTTGATCCATTTTACCAGTCGCAGGCAAGCCTTTCATGGTTTGGAAGTTAATCAGTGCTTTTTTACTGTTCATACCCCAGCCGCCATCGATAGCGCCCGGTGAAGCGTGATTCCAATCCAATAACGCTTGCATTTTGATGGTCATTGCGGAGTTGACCTTCATGTTCGGTGTCCAAGTGGCACCGTTGACTTGTTTGGCGTAATTAGACAGGTTTAGCGTGGTATATTTTTTACCATCGACATCTTCGATACTTTTGATAGAAGTATCGGCTGGGCGGTTATTTGCTACTGCTGCACTAGGAGCGGCAACAGCTTGGCCATCACTGATGTCATCGGTGCTATCAGACTGTACATCTTTACGCGCTAGCTCTTCGACGCTCATATTGTCGGCGCTGACGCTTTGTTGCTCATCTGCTTGTTGCGCGTCATTGTCGTCTTCGTTAGCTTCCTGTTTTTCATCAATCAGCTGCGTCATACGATCAGGCGATTTAGGCTTTAAAGCAGGCGTGGCTACGGCGGGCGCACGACTATCGAGTGAACTGCTGCGGTTTTCTTGCACGTTAAGACTGACTTTTTTCGCCATACTAGGCTGAGCAATAGTAGGCATTGAGTCAGCTTTACGTACTGGTAGAGTGCGCGTATTGTCGGCAGGTACAGCAACAGCGCTGACACTGGCACTAACAATCGCAATAGATATAGCGGTGATAAGGGGCTTTATTTTCATCATATTGGCTTACTTATGGTTATAACTAATGCGGCTATTATGCGCATAATTTGGACGCTTCGCAAACTTTTGACACATCTTTTTTCGTTTAGGGCTTGCTAAACGTCAACAGTTGACGTATTCACTACAGTTGGGAAATAATTTAGTCATGCTAGTTATCAAACAGCATTCACATTTGGTTAGGGTCTTGTTTATTTGCTTTATCGTTAAATGCTAGAGTGATAAGAGGTTAATGATACATTTACCTATCATAAAAGTTGCCTTATTTATTTGCGGTAGCTTTTTGCGCTAAAAAACACAGTTATTGGCGCAGCGCAAGGTTTACGTCTATAATGTATGACAAGTTTTTATTTAATAAATCGGCTGTTAAAAGTCAGCGATTTAACCCATCCGCATGTCGTCGATACGCGTGCAATCAGTAAGGTGTGATATGTCAGAAGACCAAACCATGAGCGCAGAAGAGTTTCAAAATCAGTACTTTGCTGATGAGTCGCAAGGCTTAGAGGATGAGATGACCTACGATTTGGAGTCAGGTCTGCTTGGTGAAGATGATGAGTTTGCCAATCTGCGTGCCGAGCTTGCAGAGGCGCGTGAGCAACTGGTCAGTATCCGTGATTTTATTCGTTTTGCGGTCACGCAGCTGCGCAACTATGACGTGGTCGTCGCTCAAGGAACGACGGATGAATTTGCCGAAGCGTCGGCGATTGTGTTGCACACGCTGTCTTTAGATTGGGCAGCCAATGATCAGATTCTCGATTGCCGTTTAACCACTTCAGAGAAGCAGCAGGTACTGGGCTTATTAGAAGAGCGTATCGCTGAGCGTAAGCCGCTAAGTTATCTCATTAATTTATCGTATTTCTGCGACCTGCCTTTTTATGTCGATGAGCGCGTCCTAATTCCACGCTCACCAATCGCCGAGCTGATTCGTCAGCAGTTCCATCCGTACTTTGATGTTAATGAGTTGGCAAAGCCGCTCGGTATGAGTATGAACAATCAAGCTGCCGCCTTCTTTGACCATGGTTTAGAGATTAAGCAGTTGGCGCAGCCTGAGCGTATTTTGGATTTATGTACCGGTTCTGGTTGTATCGCTATTGCGCTTGCCACCCGCTTTGTTGATGCCTTAGTCGATGCGGTTGATATTGATAAAGGAGCGCTAGAAGTTGCGATGGTCAATGTCGATCATCATGACTTAGGTCATCAAGTTAATGTGATTGAGTCTGACTTATTTGCCAAGATTCCTGCTGAGCATCAATATGAGCTAATCGTTACCAATCCTCCGTATGTCGATGCCGCGATTATGGCCGATTTGCCACCAGAGTTTTTATATGAGCCAGAACATGCGCTCGCTGCCGGTCAGGACGGACTGGATTTGGTACATCGTATCTTGTTTGAAGCGCCAGATTATCTGAGTCCTGAGGGCTTGCTGGTCTGTGAAGTCGGCGATAGTGAATGGGCGTTAAAGCAAGCATATCCTGAAATCCAATTTGATTGGTTGAAATTCGCTCACGGTGGTCATGGTATTTTTGCTATTACCTATGACGAGCTTATGACTCATCGTCAATTATTCGCCGCTTATGTGCAATTATTGGATGGTAATCAATAAAGTAAAATTGACACTGACGCTAAATTAAAAAACAGCAATTAAAAAATCGACTTCATTTGTTTAAGGATAAATATGGCTGGCAATAGTATTGGACAGATTTTCACCGTAACGACGTGCGGTGAGTCGCATGGTGCAGGCCTGATGGCCATCGTCGATGGTGTGCCGCCAGGTTTGGAATTGTGCGAAGCAGATTTGCAGATAGATTTGGATCGCCGTAAACCTGGGACGTCTAAATACTCGACCCAGCGCCGTGAGTCTGATGAAGTCGAGATTATCTCTGGGGTATTTGAAGGTAAGACCACGGGCACATCGATTGGGCTTTTGATTCGTAACACCAATCAAAAATCAAAAGATTATAGTGAAATAAAAGACACTTTTCGCCCCGGTCATGCCGACTATACCTATAGTATGAAATACGGCTTTCGCGATTATCGCGGCGGCGGTCGTTCATCTGCGCGTGAAACGGCTATGCGTGTGGCGGCAGGTGCTATCGCTAAAAAATATTTGCATGAGCGCTTAGGCGTGCAAGTACGGGGTCATGTTACCCAAATTGGCTCGGAATACAGTCAAGTGCTAGACCCAAGTCAAATCGACTGGGATTTTGTCAATAGCAATCCGTTTTTTTGTGCAGACGCCGATGCAGTCAGCCGCTTTGAAGTCTTGATAGATAGCTTGCGCCGAGAAGGTACGAGTTGTGGTGCGCGTTTGGAGATTATCGCAAGCGGCGTGCCCGTCGGATTGGGCGAGCCTGTCTTTGACCGTTTAGATGCGGATATTGCCCATGCAATGATGAGTATCAATGCCGTTAAAGGCGTTGAAGTTGGTGATGGTATGGCAGTGGCAGGGCAGTTTGGGCATCGCTCACGTGATGAGATGACCCCTGATGGTTTTACGGCCAATCATGCAGGTGGCATCTTGGGTGGTATCTCATCAGGCCAAGATATCCGCGTTAGTATTGCTTTGAAACCAACTTCTAGTATCACCACGGCTGGCAAGAGTATCAATACAGATGGGGAGGCGATTGAGATGCTAACTAAAGGGCGCCATGACCCTTGCGTGGGTGTGCGCGCGACCCCCATCGCTGAAGCGATGCTAGCGATTGTATTACTCGATCACTATCTGCGCCATCGCGGTCAAAATGCCGATGTTAAGCTGCCAGTGCAGTCGATTACTTAAATTTTCTACCATCCGTTTATTTGCCCTTTGTCGCATCTACTGCTGTTCTATTAGATACGTTAGAGGGTTTTTTTTATGCATGCCTAAAAAGTTAAGTAGGTAAGTTATAAACTCTCATTGAATACGATATATCTTGATTAATCAAACAAACAAATCTGGTTTTATTTATCAGTTAAAGGAACTTAAAAACATGAGTAACTATTTAGATGCTGTGATTGTTGAACATAATCCTACAAACAAAGTGATTGACCGAGCCGTCATTTGGCTGCATGGTTTGGGTGCTAGCGGTCATGACTTTGAGCCAGTAGTGCCGCAGCTCGGCTTAGCGGATGATATGGCGGTACGTTTTATCTTTCCGCATGCGCCTAATCGTCCAGTGACGGTTAATGGTGGTATGGTCATGCCCGCATGGTATGACATCTTAGAGATGAGCCTTGAACGTAAAGTCGATATCGCTCAAATCGAAGAATCTTCTCAGCAAATCCATGATTTGATTGCTCGTGAAATCGAGCGCGGTGTTAAGCCTGAGCATATTGTCATTGCGGGATTTTCGCAGGGCGGGGCAGTGGCGTATCATGTGGCACTTGGCTATCCACAGCGCTTAGCAGGGCTGATGGCGCTGTCTACCTATCTGGCGACCAATGACCATATCAACTATAACGCCGCCAACAAAGACATGCCGATATTGATTGAACACGGTACGCATGACCCTGTAGTGCCTGTGGTTCTAGGCGAGCAAGCCCAGAATTTGTTATCGGAGAAAGGCTATAGTGTCGTTTACCATACCTACCCGATGGCGCATCAAGTTTGTATGCCGCAGATTCAAAATATTGGCCAATGGATGAATAAAGTTTTGGCTTAGACAATTGAGCTGTAACTTAATGTAATACAGAAGGCGTTTAGGTTGAAAACCGATAGGCAGGTACTATATAATAGTCAGTCTTATTGGGGATGTTCTGGCTTCGACGCTGGTGATGAAACTCAATGATGCATGTCGAGAGTGTATGTCCTCTCGTTAATCAAACATATATTGTTATAGTCGCAAACGACGAAACTTACGCTCTAGCAGCTTAAACTCTGCTTACTTGGTTGCTGATCACCTACAGTTGGTCAACTAAGTTGAAGCGTCCGCATGTAGGCTCGCCACAAGTGATTGTCTCAATTGCTTGGGTTCAAAAGTAGAGAATCGTCCAATCCATCCTGACTGTCGGATCGGTGCGGATTAAAACTAAAGACAGAAACTAAACATGTAGATTCATGAGCGTAATGCTGGCGGACGCGGGTTCAACTCCCGCCATCTCCACCAAATATTGATAAAGGGCTGACCGTCATAGACCGTCAGCCCTTTATTTTGGGCGTTTTTTGGGTTTTGAGTATCATATAGGGGTATAGCGTCCTATATAGAATGTTGGTATTATTGTTGGTATTATTGTTGGTATTAGAGTTTATACATGCTCTCAATACCAACAAAGGATAGTCCAATGCCCTTAACTCATACCGTTATCAATAAGCTACAGCCAAGCGATAAGGCTATCGAGAGCAAACGACCTGACAAACACAGTGATGGTAACGGGCTGCAATTATGGGTGCGTTATACGGGCGTTAAGTCATGGATCAGCGCCTACAGATGGCAAGGCAAGCAGCAAACCCTCACGATTGGCACTTATCCAGTAATGAGCCTACAAAATGCACGCCAGCGCAATATTGAGATTAAACGCTTAATAGCTGATGGTGTGAACCCTAAAGACCATAAAAAAGAGCAGCAAGCCAGTCAAAATGGTTTAAATGTTTTCGATAACATAGCCCAGTCATGGTATAGCGAGCGCAAGACCTACCTAGCAGAAAGCACCTTTTCCCGTAACTATTCCGCCTATATGCGCGATGTAAAGCCCTCTATTGGTCATAAGAGCATCAACGACATAACCGCGCCTGACATACTGGCTATTGGCAAAGCAGTAGAGAGTCGCGGCGCTAATGAAATGGCAAGGCGTACCATTAGAGAAGTAGGGCAGATATTTAAGCACGCTATCCGCAATGGACTAGCCACACACAACCCAGCCACCGACCTAGCCGAAGCCATCAAACCACACAAAACGACCAATCACCACCGTATCACTAGCCAGCAACTACCTAAGCTACTAAAAGACATTGATGCTTATGGTGGTGATGTATTGGTGAAGCTGGGTTTATGGTTTTTATGCTATACGTTTGTACGTACCAATGAGATCCGCTTTATGGAGTGGCAAGATATAGATTTTAAGCGCGGCTTATGGACGATACCAGCTGACAAGATGAAAGCAGGGCGCTTGCATATTGTGCCATTAGCACCGCAAGCCATAGCGATATTAGAGCAGATCAAAGAGCTAGGTTTTTCGGATCAGTACGTTTTCTTTAATACCTCAACCCGCAAGCCATACAGTCAAAACGCATTTATTAATGCCTTATGGAATATGGGCTATAAAGGTGAGATGACGGGGCACGGCTTTAGAGGTTTAGCCAGTACCACGTTACATGAACAGGAATACATGCACGAAGCTATAGAGCTGCAATTGGCACACGATAGAGAGAACAAGATAAGTGCAGCCTATAACGGGGCGCAGCATTTACCATATAGAACCAAGATGATGAATGAGTGGGCAAACTTCATTGACGATGCTTACGCTGGCAAGCTGGACAACGTGATCCGTGCAGACTTCAAACAACAATCACAAAAGCTAGGCTAAGGCTTAGCACCAACTATGCAAGGCTAGGACTAATTACCCGAAAGCCAGCCGTTCACACACCTTTAGGCTGGCACTGCCTTGCACCTACTTTCTTTGATTTAAGGGTGTGTAAAGGTGTGTATTGTGAAAGGTTATGTATCAATAGATGAAATGATCAAAATAGCTGAGTCAAAAATTAAAGGTTCTATATTCGAGGTTTTAGGAACTGAAAAGTTTTTGCAAAGAGTTCTAGATAACGCAGAAATTGAGCCAGTTTTTTATTTTTCAGGTTATGGCGTGTTACAGGCATTCGTTGAGAATAAGTTTTATAGCGAAAATGAAAATATTCAAAATATGTGGCGTTTTGGTGGTTACTTTCGTGATAATCATTCTATGAAGTTTTTCTGTTTTGGATTACCTAAAGAGAAATTGAAATCACCTTTTAGAAACTTAGGGAACGATAGGTTTATTTTGAGTTTTAATCATGCGGATATTATCGACTTAAATTATTGCGAATATATAGGCAGTCATACAAAGGAGGCGCTCAATGATATTGATGATGAAGGTGAAGCAACTATATTAGGTAAGGGGGCGAGTTTATTTAATAAAAAACCAGTTTACAAAGGGACTTTCGGTCACGAAGATATAAAAGATACTATAATAATTGATAGAGAAGATATTTACATTAGTATCAATGAGTTAAGCGAAGCCCTAAACCTAGAACCTTCTGCCTATGATTTAACACTTGATAACCCAAAAGCTATTAAAGGACTAAACGTAGCTAGCAAAGTAACTCAAATAAATAAACCGACTGATGACGAACCAACACATCATAAAAGCGTAGGTTCTATGCAAGCCTTAGTGACTACACTTATTAAAATGGCAGAATATGATAAAGCAGACCTAGCCGACCCTTACGGAGAACTTAATAAACTTATTCAAGCAAAAGCCGAAATATTAGGACTATCAGTTAAAAAAGACTTTATTGCAAAATGGTTAAAGAAAGCTGATGACGTTCTATAGAACTTTGGTATTTTCTATATAGAACTATCGAACAACCCCACCCACTAACATAGCCCATGTAAGCCGTAGAACACCTTTACGGCTCAACAAACTACATGGAGCTATGAACATGACACACCCAAACCAAAACACCCCAGTAATTCCTTTTACTGATAACACCTCGGACGACACCGAACCAACCACTGCAAACAGTCCAGCTATGCAACTGCCTACTACAGGCATGGGCAGAGCAAAGGACATTTTGCCGTTCCTACCCTTTAGCAAAACCACCTTGTTTGAATGGTCAAAAGATGGGCGTTTCCCAGCTGGCAAGAAGCTAAGCCCCACCATGACAGCATGGAGCTATGCAGACGTTCACGAATGGCTTAACAGCCACACCTCAACCACTAGCGAGGTGTAAATCATGCAGACACGGCAACCCAAACAAAGCTATAAGCAGATTATCCATAATCACATGCTGGCAGGTCACAGCCTATCTACTTATGAGGCTTTTGATCTATGGCAAATCACATGCTTTTTACAGCGGATCAGTGAGCTAAGAGCGCAAGGCGTAGTTATTCAAGATAAGACAGTCAAACGCAATGGTAAGACGTTCAAAATTTACTGGATAGACACGCCAGCCGATACCGATAACAACGCTACAGGGGTGCAATCATGAGCCAATCAAACGACAGACTATTACAGATAGCGGACATGCTCGAACATATCAACGAGCAGCTAGTCTTATTGGCAGTTGACACAGAACACTATGCAATGGCATTGCAAGCCGTGCAGACAGACGACCCAATATCTAAAGGCGTTATTCAAGCCGTCATTGCTGCATTGTTTAGGGACTCATTGTTTGCCACTGATGCCAGCGAACAGATGGACAGCGTTCTATCAATGCCTGAAATGGAGGTAACGCGCTATGAGTAATGATGACCTAGTAAACGAAGTCATAAACAGGTTAAAAGATGAAGGTTTTTTGATGATAACTGATGACTTTATAGATCAGCTGATTATCACCTTGCACGCCAATGTGACGACCATTAACACCATGACCCAAATAGCAGAAATAGAAACGCAGATGCTAGGCAGCTTGTTACCGACAGGCAGCCGACAAGTGGAGTCATTAAAAGAGCTATCGACACGCATTGCAGAAATCGCCTTTAACGTGGAGGACGTAAGAAATGAGCAACGATAACAGAACCAGTCTAAAAGCCAACCACGGGGCACACAATCGCAATGAGCCACATAAACGAGGCTTACTACTGAGATTTATCATCTTTATGGCATGGGTGGCAGGTATTGGCTTGCTACTGTCATTAATCGCGTGCCAGCCCGTCAATGCAAAACCGATTGCAAGTGATGATAGCAGCGGTTACTATATAGACCTCTCAAATCTTATTAGCGACTTGCCAAGTCGTAAACTTTTGGCTTTTTTTGTGCCTGATAATAGTGCAGCCTCTCAAGCTACCACTATGCCACCAAGCACCGCCCCACAAGCGCACAGATGCGCCACAAGGGGGCAAACCATCATATCTAAGGTGAACACCTCACCGACCGACTATGACGGGTTGACGCTGCAAAATAAAACAGCCGAAAGGCGAATATGCGGGGCGGTTTCTAATAAGACCGAGAGTAAGACCCGTCACCCTATACTTTTACCGTATAGCGTGGCATTCACTCAAAACTTATTAGGAGGGCATAATCATGCCTAATTCAATCCGTACGACCTCAAACACTCAAACCACTACCAACCACACACCAGCCCCATTCAAGGCAGGTGATAGCGTGCTATGCCCATCTGTAGGCAATGGCACTTATCAGCTATTCAATGATAAAGAATACGGCTGTTTAGGCTTTACCACCAACGGCAAAACATACCATTACCGCAATGACGGCAAGGTAAGCCGCGATGATGCCGCCCCGTCATTATTCCACGACACCAAAGCCAACCGCCAAGCGATAGCCACGCTATACAATGGCAGCCACACCAGCCAACGCACAGTAATAGACATAACCGAAGCAGATGATAAAGAGGCGGTTTTAATATCAGCTTTTGATCTAAGAGATATTGCTTGTGACATTAACGGGGCTGCTACTGCCTTGTATGATGTTGGCCAATTACTGGCACTCATTCACTATGGCAAGATAGAAACGCACACAGTCCCAGCAATGGCACGCCTTGCACATGATGCCACCGACACATGGGCAAGCCTACTATATGAAAAATTAGAGCGTATCAACGACACCCTAGCACTGACAGGTTACGGTAAGGAGGGCAGCAAATGAAACGCTACCCACCAAAACAAAGCCGTAAGTATGCCAAGCGCAAAAGCTACTACAAGAAGTACAAAGCCACGCGCCAGCCTAAACAGTCACACGCAAGGGGGAACAGATGACCACCACACTACAAACAAACACCCATGAAAAAGCCCGCGCATTTAGCGCAGGCTTAGACATGATAGGTCGTTTTAATGCAGCCACACGGCAAGGGCTGGCAGATGACAATATATTGCTTAATCTTTATAACCTATGTGAGCAGTTAGGCATACAAGACAGGCTATTGCACCTTGATAGTGATATTACCATAACCACGGGCCTTGATACAGGTAAGAGAGAGCTGACAGAGAACACGATAGGGCTAGTATTAAACAACAATCAAGACCAGCCCGTCACCCTTGCCAGTGTCACACCTAACAGCAACCAAAAGCCGATTATCATTGACCGTATGCAGCCGTCTGCCTTGATTATTGGCACGTTAAGCAATGACCGTGAGCTGATAGCCATTGATAACTTAGATGATGCTGTCACGCTTGCTTATTATCTTATGGCGGATAACGTCACGCTACTGGTAAGCCTTGATAAGCTGCTATTTAATGGCATGGTCAGCCATTTTGCCGAATCCTATCCCGTGACTATCTTTACCACCTTAGACGAGAAAGACAAAGCGTGTCAGCCGTTCAAAGGTGCAAACGTCAAAGGGGTTATTACTGGCGCTAGAACTCTCTTAGAGCATTTAGAATATGGCGAGCTTAGCTATAGAGAGATATTAACCCTTGATGATACAACCATACTCGATCTACAAGCTGAGATATGGGGCGAGCCTGAACCCTTAGCCAATGATCCAAGCAAGCCGACACCATACCCCATTAACGCATTCACAGGGCTATTAAGGCAAGTTATCGAAGCCGTGGCATATTATGCACAAGTACCACTTGCCATGGCAGGGCAATGCGTTTTAGGCGCACTGGCACACATGGGGCAACGCTTCATTGATGCACCGATGGGGCACGGTCACATGCCCGCCAGCCTTATTCTTATCACAGAGGGCGAAAGCGGTAGCGGCAAAACGCAGGCGATGGGCTTAACTCACTTTAAGATCAAAGAGTATGAGCGCCAGCAATACGGCAACTACCTAGACGATCTAGCAGCATGGGACAGTGAAAAGGCAGGGTTAAAAGGTAAAGAGTTAGCCCAATTCTTAGAGGATAACCCAAGACCGCAAAACCCTAAAAACTTGTTTGATGATGCAACCATAGAGCCGATACTAGATAGGTTTATCAGTGGTGAGATGAATAACGCATCATGGACAACAGACGAGGCAGGCCAATTCTTTAATGGCCACACCATGACAGGTGATACCGCAGGCAGTGCCTTATCTGCTATTACCAAGCTATATAGCGATGGCGAGGTGTCCCGTTTACGCTCGCAAAAGTCTGCCTATGCCACACCGCAAACCGATGCCCACAACGTACGCATGACGCTACTGCTACAAGGTCAAAGGGTGGTATTAGAGCAAGCATTAACTGATCCTTTGATGAATGGGCAAGGCTTTTTAGCCCGTGCCTTGATTGCTTGCCCTGAGGACTTGCGCGGTCATCGAATATGGGACGATGAAAAGCGCAGGAATGACAGCCCTTATGATAATCCTGATTTAATCGCCTACTGGTCACGCTGTCAGAGCTTACTCGACCCACTGCCAGCCCATCTACCAAACGACAGCACAGGCACACCACAGCGCATCAAAATGCAATGGGCAGAGGGTGCAGAGCAGACCTTTTATAAGCACATGCAGGCGATAGAGAACCGCCAAGCACAAGGACAGGCATTAGAGTATCTAAAAGCGTATGCCTCACGTATGGCAGAGAATGCGAGCCGTATAGCGTCATTAATGGCATTCTTTGAGGGGCGTAAGGCGATCACTACTGATGATATTGCCCGCGCTTTTATGCTTGTGGAATACTCAACCAGCGAGCGCCTACGCTACCTTGATGCAACGCCAACAGACGAGCAGAACGACAGTGAGAAACTAAGCGGCTGGCTAGTGGATAAAGCGAGGGGCAAAAAACCGCCTATCTTGAATAAGTCGTTTGTGTCACAGAACGCACCCAATACCCTAAGAGGTAAGAAACTTAATAGCTTACTTGATGACTTAGAAAGCATGGGGCATGTTCGGTTAGAAAGTGAGGGGCGCAGGCGTTTAGTTTTAATTAATCCAAAGCTAATTACTAATGAGTAGCTAACATTAGCTATAACTTAGCTACCCTTAAAAAGCTGCTAAACTTGCTAAACTTCACCTAGCCCTTGCCAGTCAAGGGCTTAACTTTAGGTAGGGCGCTGCTAAGCATTGCTAAACTTGCTAATCTTTAGCTAAATATGACTAACTTTAGCGGAACTATAGCAACTTTAGCAGCACCTTAGCAGCTGCTAACTAAGCTACAGGCTATAATTGATAAGGCTTACGGGAACTTTAGCAACTATAGCGACTTTTTGTAGATATAAAAATATATTGGCAGGCGTTCGCGTCTGCCTTTTTTTATGGACTGCAAAAACCTAAGGGAAACCTAAGGTTAGGCGCTCAATATTCACGGGCTGCATGTTGTCATTTGTTTACATTCAAAACCAGTTTGCCGACTGCTAGCATGTTAAGAAATGTTAAGGTTTAAAACTAAATAAGTGGTACTCAATGGACAGACCAAGCCCTTTTTATAGTGTAAAGAAACTAAGGTTTCCCTAAGGTTTTAGATAAATCCTATTTTGGTTGTATCGCATTCAAGCAGTCCAGCACCGCCGCGCATGTTGTCTTATGTTGACATTGGCAGCACTCAAAACCTGAGGAAACCCCTAGGTTTTATGATCAGCGATAACGCGCCGAATGTTGATAAAAGACTACATTAGCAGACGATACCAACCTGATAAAACATGAGATTTTAGCCCACCGCTGGCAAGTCCAAAACCGTACATTGAGCACGCCAACCAATATGTAAAAACCTTACTTTTGAATCACCGATAATGCTAACGTTATGGACGCTCAACAGCTCATGACTACCATTATTTCAAAGCCTTATAGAATAGGGGCTAAGGTAGTTAAAAGACAAGTATCGCGCGCGCACGCGAGGCAAACGCCAATTAAAGGGGTTTTTGAGCAATATAAAAAAGGAGTTTTTAGAGTCCATAAAGGGGTAGTTTTTCAGACTGTTTTAAAAAGGACTTGGGCGGGTTTTTGGACATCGTGAAAGGTAGTTTTGCGAGTCCATAAAAAGGGGTAGTTTTCGGACATCGTAAGCAGGGTTAAAAATGAGTTAATGGAACAGTACGCGCGCGGGGTAGGTTTTGCCGATACTGGATAGTTTCGGGACAAGTATCGTAAGGCAGCATAAGGGACTTTATGCACAGGTATCGTGAGGCTATGCGAATTGATGCGAGCTAAACGCACAGAAACGCACGAAAAACGCCTAACTTTAAACAGCATTATCTAAGCGCGTGCAGTCATTAGCAAAATAACCCCATGCAAACAAAGTGCAAGTATAAAAAAGTATTCTTAAGCATTATATCCTTTCGTAAGTATTTACGGAGACAATTGCTTAAGTGGTGTCAGTGCTATTGATAATTTTATTAAAACATATTGAGTAATTACACCGCCACGTTACGCTGAACTACTATCTGCTAAAACAACAACAAGATATACATATTATTACAGAAGATTTATACTACCAACATTTTTTTACAATGACTCTCGGTAAGTGACGCTATGAAATTTAGAAAAGATATTAATGGCCTTAGGGCATTTGCGGTTATAGGTGTTTTACTGTTTCACTTTAACGCCTCTTGGATGCCCGGTGGTTTTGCTGGGGTTGATGTCTTCTTTGTAATCTCAGGGTTTTTAATGACTGGAATTATATTTAGAGGTATCGAGCAAGAAAAATTTTCTATTCTAAATTTCTATGTCGCTCGTGCTAATAGGATTATCCCTGCCTTGGCGTTGCTTTGCTTGGTATTGTTAGTCTTTGGTTGGTTCTATCTAACACCTTTAGAGTACAGAGCATTAGGGAAGCATGCTGCCAGTAGTGTAGGTTTCTTATCTAACTTTGTTTATTGGTCAGAAGCAGGTTATTTTGACGCCGCTTCTCATGAGAAATGGCTGTTACACACTTGGACACTATCGGTTGAGTGGCAGTTTTATATCATCTATCCGCTAATACTGGTCGCTATGCGCAAGTTTTTGTCTATTAAGACGATGAAGCTTACGATACTAATAGCAACGGTTCTAGCGTTTATCTTTTGCGTTTATTCTACTTATAAATGGCCTAATGCATCATATTTCTTATTATCCGCAAGAGCGTGGGAGATGTTGATCGGTGGTGTTGCTTATCTTTACCCTTTTACATTACAAGAAAAGAAAAAGAAGTTTGTAGAGGTAATAGGATTAGTTTTAGTAATAGGATCTTATTTCCTTATATCAGCAGAAAATGCTTGGCCAGGTTACTTAGCACTATTTCCTGTTGTGGGTTCATTCCTTATTATTCAGGCACAACGCAATGACAGTATCATCACAAACAATATCGTATTCCAAAAAATAGGCACTTGGTCTTATTCTATTTATTTGTGGCATTGGCCTTTAGTAGTCGTTATTTACACCTTTGCATTGCCTGAATACTATATTTATTTAGGCATGGCGCTATCTATACTTCTTGGCTTCCTAAGCTATAAATATATTGAAAAAATTAATTTCCCAAGAAGCTTTCCTACTCTTTTAGGTTATTTAAAATGTAAGCCTATATATATTGCTGGTGTTGTGGGAGTTTTAGGCAGTGTACTGTTTCTAAAGACCGAAGCTCTTTCACCATATCGTTTTTCAGCGGAACAAATAACTATATTAGAGCAGCAAAAAAGAAATCCTAGAGAAGCGGTTTGCGGAAAAATAGAAAATGGTTTCGCTCCTGGTTGTACATATGGTGATGGTCCTGTCAAAGCAATTGTTATTGGTGATAGTCACTCGTTAGCTCAAATGGTTTCTATTGGTAATAGAGCCTCAATAAATGGAGGGAGCATTCTAAGCTTAAGTATGGATGGCTGCTCTACAATAAAAGATTTATATGTGTTGGATAAAAATGGTAAAAACCCAGAATATGACTGCGGAAAATTCGTATCGAATGCCATTGATTTATCAGCAGAACAGTACCCTGATGTTCCTGTAATTATTATAAACAGAACAAGCTCAACTTTGTTTGGAAATAATGAAGATGCAGACTACGAAACATCACCACCAAGACGATTTATCGATAAAGTTTTTACTGAAAGGAGTAGCGAATATATAGACAATATGACAGGTCATATGCTTGATACTATTTGCGAAATTACTCAAAACCATCCTGTTTACTTGGTAAGACCAACTCCTGAAATGAAGAAGCACGTTCCAAATACCATGTTTAGAGACTTAACCTTTGGTGGTAAGAGAGACTCTATTAAGATAACCCTTGAAGAATACAACGAGCGTCATAGTGTTGCATTTAAAATGCAAGATAAGGCAATAAGTCAATGTGGAGCCAAGGTATTAGATCCTACTCCTTATATGTGCGATAACGAATATTGTTACGGTAGTATGGATGGAGCGCCACTTTACTTTGATGACGATCATCTAAGCAGTTATGGTTCGGATCTTATCTCACCTATTTATGATGAGGTTTTCCAGTAAGCTTAATATCAATTATTAAGTAATACACAAATATGAACTACGCTAGAATTTAATCTTACGCAAGGATTATGCAATCTGATAAGAGTATTATTTAGTTAATATACTTATAAATAGATTAATAGCTATGCTGAAAAGTCTTGGAATGGTAGATAATACAATCAATTACAAGATAATATTTAACTAAGAGGGTAGGCAATCAGTAAGAGAGAAATAAAAATCGATTGTTGGTATTATGGTTGGTATCGTCTTATTTTAAATTAAATATAGTTAATAAAATCAAATGTTTAAATATATAGTTTAGTTTCCGCCATCTCCACCAAATATTAAAAATCCGATCACTTAACGTGGTCGGATTTTTTTTGGTTTTAAATGTATTTTATATTAAGTGTTTATGAGGTCTAAAAAAGAGTTTTGGCTAATCGGAACAAACTATTAGTCATGAATAGGATTTATGAAAAGTAGTAGGGATCTAAGCAGCGGGTTCTCTATTATGGAACTGATACTGTCGACACTTGAGTGGTGAGGGTATTCTATAAGCCGCCATTAATCACCTGAGAGACATAGTTTGGCATCGCTTAGGTGGTTTGGTCTCCGGTTCGCGCTTAGGTCAGACCTGAGTAAGTACTGCTGACAAAAGATGAGGTGTTAGAGTAGAAGATAGTATTGATTTATTATGGGATCTGTTTAAAGCTCTTCACTTTGTGCTGCATAAGTGTTTAAGGCATTAGTACAAATATCATTGGTCTCATATATAAATTTGTACCAACCTTCAGAATCCTTATACAGATGAATGCCTGGATTTTGTATTAAATCTTCATCATATTTACAGCTCATTGTTGAGAAGTTATTAAGATCGAGCTTTTCGCACTTTCGCTCTTTATCAGATAATAATGGATCAAAACCCCAAACGGTTAAGCTATTATTAGTACTCATAGGCTTTACATCGTCATGTGAGCATACTGATGTAAAATTAGGAACTGATAGTTTTGATGTTATTTCGGTTTCATTTACTTCTGTGCTTAGATTAGTTGATTCTGTAGTTGTACTGTTATAACAAGAAGACAGTATTAACATAGAAAAAAGGAAAAAAGGAAAGTTTTTCATGATTATTTATCCGCATTGTCTAAAAGAGACCATCCCAGATTCTGTGTAACTGCCATTTAGATTAAATGCTTACTGATACGATCATCAAACATAATCATAAAGCGATTAAGAGCAGACGTCCAGTTACGAATCGGCATCGACCACCTTGACGACGCCTGCTGAGTTGCTAGGTAGACTACCTTGAATGCTGCCTGATCAGACGGGAACACCTTACGTTTATTCACCGCTGTCCGAATCACGCTGTTTAGCGACTCTATCGCATTGGTGGTATAGATCACTCTTCTGATGTCTTTCGGATACTCAAAGAACACCGTTAAGCTCTCCCAGTTATTACGCCAAGACTTAACCACGTGCGGGTACTCTTTACCCCAAGTCTCATCAAAGTGCTCAAGCTTGGCCTCTGCTATCTCAAGGGTATCAGCGCCGTAGATGGCCTTTAAATCAGCCGCTACGGCCTTTTTATCCGTCCACGGCACAAACTTCATTGAATAGCGCACCATGTGTACGATACACAGCTGAATCTGTGCCTTTGGATAGACGGTGTTAATGGCATCAGGGAAGCCCTTTAGACCGTCAACACAAGCAATGAGGATATCTTGTACCCCGCGGTTTTGTAATTCAGTGAGAACGCCTAGCCAGAACTTAGCGCCTTCATTCTCTGATAACCACATACCAAGCAGCTCTTTTTTACCATCAAGTCCCACGCCTAGCGCCAGATATATAGCCTTGTTGATGATTTGCTTGTGTTGACGTACCTTAACGACAATGCAGTCTAGATAGACAATAGGATAAACACTGCTCAGCGGCCGGTTCTGCCAAGCTGTGATGTCCTCTAATATGTTATCGGTGACTCTTGAGACAAGAGAGCTTGAGATGTCGACATCGTAGAGCTCTTTAATGCTCACTACAATCTCGGTGGTGGTTTGACCTTTGGCGTATGAGCGAGGATCAGCAAGTGTCTGGGAGACACTTGCCCGAAGCGCAAGACGTAAGGCTATGCCTGTAGTGAAATATGATCTTGTCATCAAGGCCACTAATACGACTTTGATGCTTACGCACTAACGCAGGTTCAAAGTCACCATGACGGTCTCTTGGGGTGGAGATTTCAAGATCGCCCGTGTCACTGTGGACTGTCTTTTTAGTGTGCCCATTGCGCTTGTTTGGCTTGTCTGCTTTCTCATGCTTGGGGTAGCCAAGATGGTCTTCCATCTCAGCTTCAAGGACAGTATCAATAAAAGATTGCATGAGCTGCTTCTGGAAGTCTTTGATGTCATCGAAGCTTTTCATGCTACCAGCCATTTGCTCGGCCAATTTCTTGATGTCAGATTGGTTAGTCATTGCTTATTCTCCGGTTAGTGGATTATAAGCAGTTACACAAAGTTTGGGAAAGGCTCGATTATAAAACTAGATTTGCCGCCATTACCGATATCATTAGATACATCGAGCTATATTACAACCAGACTAGGGTTCAAAAGGGCTTGAGCTATAAATCGCCAAGACAGGTGTGGTTTGATTACTATCGTCAGGCTGCGTAATTAAAATCTCCCAAGTTTAACTGTACGGATTTGACGGCAGGGGTCAATCAATCTACAGGTTTTAAACTGGCGCAAAAAATTTTGAAACATAGCCCAGAGGCCATACTTAAATGGAGTGAGCAGCGTCTCAGCCGTTCTGTTAATAATGCCAAACCGCATCAAACGCTATTGCCAGCTAGTATTGATAATAGAGTCGTTAGTAATGCCTCCTCAGTCCAAGCTCCGATTGCTTTCGATCTAGTAAAATCACATGGCGTAGACCAAACAGCATTAAATATCTTTGATCAGGCAGCTGCTGGTGATGAGCATGCCCGCACTGTGGTGACCATGTATACCAACGAAGCGTCAGCGCGGACAACTCAAACAATCAATCAGGATATGAATAAACAAGCTGCCAATCTAGACAGAGCGTTAGATCCCATCAATGGCGAGTATCAAAAGCTTGAGCGCAGCTCAGCGGGTAAAGCAGCATTGATATCAGCGGGTATAGCTTTGTTTCAACTACGTAGTGTTTGGATGGGTAAAAGTACGTTTAGCAGTATGGCACGCCGAGGCGACCGCGCGGGTCTTGAATTTATGACAGGTTATGCCAGTACCTCTCTTGCTTTAACGAGTGCCAGCCTTGATGTCGCTAATGCGGGACTACAGATGAAAGCGGCACGCAGTGCATGGGTCGCAAGGCTGAGTCTGAGTGTTGGTGTACTTGGTGCTGTGGGTGCAGGGTTTGAGGTGTATAGTTTAGAGCTGACACAGCAAAAAATGATAGAGAGTGGTAGTACTACTTCAGCTAAAGTTACTGGTGTCGCACAAGTAGCAGCAGGAGTAGCTGGAGTAGCGGGTCTTGGCTATGGTACATTGGCATTTGTGGGTATAGGCGCTTTTGCATTACCTTGGCTTAGCGCGATTATGGCAGTCGCATGGGGTATTAGTTTAGTCGCTCAATGGGTGGCTTATACCTATGATAAAAGCCACATACTACCCATTCATTATTGGTTAGATGCAGGAGTGTTTGGTAAAAAAGAGATGCTAAATAACGAGTATCCGAATAATCCTTTTAAAATACAAGCGATGAGCAGTCTTGAGCAAGACCTACATGCTTATACATTGGCCTTAGTAGAGATACAGACTGAACCAAGGTTTAATAAGACTGTACAAGACTTTAATGAGGTACTGTCTGGGCAAGTCGTCGTCACCATTAGCCAATGGCAAGATAACAGTGAGCTGGTAATAGAGTATGTAGGCATTGGTGATACAGAACAAAGTCTTGATAAAAAGGTTTTTAACATACAAGCATTAAAACGACAAAGCAAAGCAATTACGGCCTCAGAAGGACTCAAGGTCATTCTAGATATTCCAAAAACCAGTCACTATAAAGCCCAATATTTGGGTTCGAGAAAAGAAGGAATATTCGATCCTAACAAGCAAAAGATAATGGAACAAGCAAGTGAAAGGGCACGGAACAATCCTGCTAGTCAAATTGAACATTTAAGAGTCGTCCTACTGTACTCTTTGAGCCCAAGTGTCAACCCATATTATCAACTTCGTACTACCGTAACGAGTTAATAGAGACAAGCCAATGATTGAAGACAAACATAGTGAATTTGCTAAACATATTAATGAGCTACAAGAAGTTCTTGAAAGTCCGTATAGTAGCGAGATAAATAAAGGTTTATTAGAAGAAGGAGAAGACATCGAGCATCTTAACAAAGAGATTGCCAACATTAATCCTGATTATATGACTTTCTTACCTAGCTACTTTTGGTATTGGTATTTCTGCATAGGCTGGGTTTATTTTTCTACATTTTGGCTAGGTAACTATTTTTTGCAAGATATTGGAGAAGTTGTATTTATAAATGGTAATTTTGACTTATTTGATATAATACTTACTTTTTTCTGGCTACTTGTGTTTGGTACTCCTCTTTTCTTACTCTTCTATCAATTTATCAGAAAGCATCCGTACCGCATTCAATACTACTTTCTAAAAAAAGAGCAGAAGTTAGTGTATTACTATCGTCCCTCATTACAGTTTTTTAAACCCTTTGAATTAAAGATAGTAGACTACAAAGACATCATTCCCGAAATACATACCATTAAACAAAATACTGCTTATACGCCGCTAAATCTATATATCGCAGATCCTAATACAGGAGAGATTACTCATCATATTAAACCGCATGATGTCAGTGTTGACCCTCGTGTACATTGGGCGTTTATCCGCACCTATATGGAAGGTGATGCCGCCGACTTACCGATAAATCCTGAGTTCTGTGAGGCTTATCCAGCAGACACCAGTAAGTCACTGTTTGCTTGTAGCGATATTGTCTTTCGCAAATACGGTATTCTCAATACGCACCATTCAGGCGCTGGCGGCATCGTTATGCTTATAATTAGCTCAATATATGCGCTTGGTTACTTACTACAAGGCAACAACTATCAATGTACTAAACAAGCCATATTACATCCTGATGTTAAGAAATTACTGACATGGGATGGTAAAGACAATCCTTACCCCATACAACCTATCACTGCTGAGGCCGGAAAAGCATTTCAAGGTAAGAATTGGCAAGTGAATACTAGATGGGTAGTGGTTATATTAATTAACATAAGTTTGTTTGTATGGGCGGTGGTGGCTTATAATAGCTAGCAAAAATTAGCATATAGCTAAGTTGAGTTCTATTATGATACTACCAGTGCCACAAAAACTCCCTATCGGTAAGATTATTGGACATCCTTATCAAGGTGAAATTGCTAGAATTTACACGTTTTCGATGAGTCAACAGGGGGTTTTATACACTCTATTAGCTTTGAAGAAATGCGACTTAATCCTTACGATCAATGGGCATTCATTCGCACCTATATGGAACGTCCCGCAGAAGATCTGCCTTTAAACACACAATATGCTCAAGCGTGCCCAACCGACATGAGTCAGTCATTAGTTGCTTGTGCTGATATCGCTCAAACTTCTAAAGAGTTTTATGATAAGAATCCTACTCATGAGTTTCGTCTCGCTGATTGGATTATTAGGTGCTGCACTATATTAGCTACTTAGATTTAGCTGAGGGCAACATCTATCAATCAAGTGCCAATCCCACCCTGCATCCTGAAGTGCAGCGACGGCTCATATAGGATGGTCATAATAACCCTTATAATATCTTGCCTGTCACTGCAGAGCGCCAAGCCGCTTTTAATAATCAAAACCAAGCAGTAAAGCTTAAATGGTATTCAGGCATTGCAGTCAATGCGACGTAATTTATTGGTTCAATATTGTATGTGATGCTGTCGATTGCTTAGGTAAAAACTGAAATATAATAAAATTAAGCAGTATGGAAACTACTAAAAAGAAACAACTACATCATACGATCGCAAGAAATTTACCTAGGAAAATCTGAAATAAGAAAAAGGCCTCCAATTGCTTGGAGGCCTTTTAATATAATGGTACCCGGAGCCGGACTTGAACCGGCACGCTATTACTAGCGAGGGATTTTAAATCCCTTGTGTCTACCAATTTCACCACCCGGGCAAAAATTGTCTTATCTAAAAGTAAGCTTTCTACTTATTAGATAGTGGTCGCTATTATAAGCATTTCCATTAATAAAGCAAGCTAAAATTAACGTCATACTTATATATTTATAGCTAAATAATTGGAGGCTGAGGTCGGAATCGAACCGGCGTTAACGGAGTTGCAGTCCGCTGCATGACCACTCTGCCACCCAGCCAATCAAGGATGCCTATATTAGCAAAAATAATTTAAATTACAAGTCATTTTTTAACGAAACAGCGCTTATTTGCTAAGTTGCCGCTATTTAAACATAAATGAGGCATTATTTGAGCCTTAATAAGGTAAAAGGATAGCAAAATTGGTGCAAATGAAGTCATCGCCAAACCTAAATTCAGTGATGACTTGTTAAATATAACTATTTTAGTTTAACGCTTGCTAGACAATATCTTGATTATTACGTTTTGCTTTTTTGAAATCGCGATAAGTTGCGGTACAGATTAATGTCAGCACCCCAAGGGTAATCGCCGGCCAGACGAGGATATAAAATCCATAGATAAAGACGTTGTCCATGATGTCTCCTTATAGTGTTTATACAAATTTTTTGCTTACTAGACTTCAGTAAGAATGGCTAACCAAGCATTGGTTAACCATCAATGCCTAATAAGATTTTGCTTAAGTTTTTGGTAACGTTTTTGCTTGCGGCTGTTTATCGTAGTTGCCCACCCGCTGTTTAATGAGGTCAAAATCAAAATGCTCGTCACCCATAAGGCTGACAATCACGCAGACGATGGTACTGGCACCGTAAGCGGTCAAGGAGGCCAACAAGACCATATATTGGCGTAAAAAGCCGGTGGCAAAAATGAGCATCAGTACTAGCGTAATAGCGGCGGCGACCATACCGATTTTGCGTCCTAAAAAGCCAAAGACCATGAGTCCAATCACGACAGCAGCGCCAACACTGGCCAAAATCTCAAAGAATAGTGCGGTGAAGCCTTCAATGGGAATCAGCTCAAAGCGTGCGACGCAAAATAATAACAACCCGACGATGACGGCTGAGGTAAAGGCCACATTGGTCACGCGATTCCAGAACACACTGGCAATCACAGGGAATACAATGGTGCCCCATAATGCACCAACGAAGACCAGCATGACCAATATATCAAGCTTAAAGCTAGCGAAAATCAATCCAGCAGCGGTGGCAATAATCATGGTTGAGCGTCCAACCAGCATCATGGTTTTTGGTTTTACACGCCCTTTAGCGATATTTTTGCCATAAACGTCCGCCATCATAATCGTTGATAGCGCCGATAAATCTGAGTCAGCGGTTGAGGATAATGAGCCAATGACCAAAATAAAGAACAAGGCAATAAATACCGGATGCAAATAAGTACTAACCATTTGCGGGATTAAGTTATTCATATTGCCATCGAGCGGTTCAATACCAATGGTCAAAGCCATCAAGCCAATCATACCAAGTCCAATGACGATGCCCGCGTAGCCGACCGTTGCAGTGACAAAAGTTGCTTTGATTTTGGTTTTATCAATGGCAAATAATCGCTGGGTAATGGTTTGGTTGCCGATAGCATAAGCCAATACCGCGACAAAATAAGGCGCCCCTTGCTGAAAAAAGGCTTCAGAAGAAAACAGGTTTTGCTGCTCTAAGGTTAAGTTTGATAAGCCGCTGACCATGACCGCAGGCCCGCCCATGGCAAATAGCACTGCAGGGATGATGATGACTCCAATCGCCATCAGAGCCACCAATTGAGCAAAATCGGTAAATACGGACGCTCGAAATCCAGAGGTCAACGTATAGCTGAGCACTCCGACACCTGCGATAATGACGCCGGTCTGAAACGATAACGGCGATAATACTGATACCAAAGCACCAGCAGCGGTAAAGTTGACCATCAAGCTAATTAAGCTGCCCATAAGGTTAGATATGGCTAAAATTAATTGGCTTGATGATCCGTGGCGCGCGTGGATAAGTTCACCTAAGGTGTGTCCATTAGGAGCAAGTTCGCGAAAGCGCATGCCAAAAGGGTAGATGAATAAAATCATCAAAGCGCCCCAAAAACCATAATGTAGCGGTCCTGAAACGCCGTATTTATAACCGGAGGTTGCAGCCGCATAAAACGAGGCTGCCCAAATCCAAGTTGCAGTCATACTCGCCGCGCCCATGCCGAAACCGACACCATGACCGGCGACCATAAATCCAGAAGTGGTTTCCTTATCTTTTTTAATCAATAAAGACAGCAGGTAAGTACCGCCATAAAATCCTAATAAAAGTAAAAGAATGGTGATTGATGAAAATTGGAACAATGACTCAGTTTTCAAATTCATACCTCGCAATTGTTTGAAGAATAAAGGTTTGCAATAAAAGTCATGCCACAAACTGTTAGGAATGTAATAGGACGCATTGGTTCTATTCGCTGCTTGTATACAGCGCACAAGCACTCAATGAGGCAAGCCAAACGCTCACGTTAAATGTGATGCCGCTTTTTTATTTAGCACAGTCCGTTAGACAAATATTTGCAAAAAAAATAGACTAAAACTTTGTCTTAGAAATAACGGCGGCAACTCTCAATAGGCGTCTGTTAACGGATTGACCATTACGCTGTCAAGTGAGGCTTACTCGATAGTAACGAGACGCTAAAAGACGCTTATTGACTAAGTATCTCTAGCAAAAATACGGATAAGCACTGAGCCTAAACTGCTTGGGCGGTGCTAGATGGAGCTGTTTATAGTAGCTGCGTTAAGCAATAGTTAGGATAGATTTTCATCCCTTTATTGCTTGTGAGCGAACATCCGCTGTCGTGATAATAAGTAAATTTTTACGGCAGTTATTGCCAGTATTTACTCGTCATTGATAAATAAAACTACAGCGATGTTAAATTCTCGTAACATGTTTGTGCGGTAAGAGTAACCTATTCTGTCTGCTATCTCAAATTTTACCGCAGACTTTTTAGTCAGCCAGCATTAAGATAATCTAATAGATCGTCATTAAAATGGTTATAATAAGCAGAAGAGGTTAGGAGAAACTATGAATTTTAAACAAATTTTCTTGTATCAAGGAAAGGATAACGATAAAGGCTAGGGCTCTTTTAGGAACTTACAGGGAGAGTTAAGTTGAAGTAAAAATAAGTAGAAAATAGTTATTGCTTAGCGGTTTAGTGATAGAGTTAAATGGTTATAAAAAAAGAGTCGCCGCTAGTTTGTCGGTTTAAGCGTCCTCATAATTAGTATAATAAGTAACGCGGTCATTGCGTAAAAACCCCGCCAGTCCCAGACCATAGCGTTCAGCGACGCGTACCGCAGTACTGGTTGGTGCCGACATACCAACGAGCCAAGGAATGCGGCTACGAATGGATTTTTGTACCAGCTCAATAGACAACCGCGAGGTCATCACCACGCAGGTCAGCTCGGTCTTATTGCGCAATTGCCAACCGATGAGTTTATCAAGCGCATTATGACGTCCGACGTCTTCAAATAAATATAAATCATTGCCTTGCATGGTGGCTGCGGCATGTACCGCACCAGTGAGTTGATGGGTATGCTGCGCAGCGTCAATTTGCTGATGCATGTGTAGTAAATAATTAAGGCTGGGCACGGAGGATTCTGACGGTTTTTGTTGCAAGCCAGATGATAAATAATGACTTAAATCAGGAAGCGCTTGCGAAAGCCCGGTGATACCGCACATACCGCAGCCTGTACGTCCTGCTAGCTGTCGCCTCTGCGCTTGAATACGCTGATGACAGCGCTGATTTAGTACCAGCTCTACTACATATACATCATAGTCTTGCAACTGCGCTGAAAATTGCTCAAATGCCGTCTTTTCGTCAAGCAAGTCATCCGTTAAATCACTGGTGAACCTTCTATAACTGGCAATATCGGTCAGTTGCGTTACCTCCCAATCTAATAATTCATGACTATGATGAATCAATCCTTCGCTATATAAAAAGCCAATGGCAAGGTACTCAAGCTGATAGGGGCTTGCCATTAATATCGCATAGTGGATACCATTAATGACAATCGCAACCGCTGCCTCTACTGCCAGCAGCGCTGATTTGTTATCAACCTCTATTTCTGCATTTTTAGAAGAGACATTTGCTGTAGATAAATAAGCATGTTTTTGTGTTAAATGTAGGCGCGATAAAGGCACGGTCTGCATATCCATTATTGGCGCAGCAGCATGAACAGCATTGGTTTCTAAATCGGCCGCTGAGCCATTTAACCAAGGTTCTACTGCAACTACGTTATGTTTACTGACCATCATATTTTAACCATTTCCTTTATCAAACTATCTTTGTTAAGCGCTGGCAGCTAGTGTGTTTTCAGTAACGCGCTGCAAAACAACGGTAACGGATTTATAAGAAGGCGTCCTTGAGTCTGGCGCGTGAGTGTCTAAGTCGATAAGGTCGTTACATTCAGGATAATAAGTCGCCACCGCATTGGCAGCGATATCCATCTCAGTCAGTATTAATGGACCTAAGGTGCGCTGTTCATCTTGACTGTCTTGACGCGATACCATAACACTATCGCCTTTTTGCCAACCTAAACGCTTGATTTCATCGGGATGCATAAATAACACGTCGCGGCGGTTGGTCTGGCGATAGCGGTCTTGATGACCAAAAATCATGGTGTTAAATTGATCATGACTGCGGACACTGGTTAGCTGCCATACTTTTTGCTCAGCGCTTTGGGTTGGATTGTGATCGCTATTGCTTGGATGAATCGCGGGTTCATTATTTTTGCTATGGTCACTTTTAGCATTGTTATTTTTAGCATGGCTATGATAGCTCGATGTGGTTTCTGCCATCTGTGCTGCGACATAAGTAATCGGATATTGTGGCACTTCAAACTGCGCTTTGCCGCTATCGGTATTCCAAACGCGATGACGGGCAGGGTGGTATAAATGAAAACCGCGCTCGTTTTCACGAATACGATCGTTAAAATTCTCAAAGCCTTCAATAGCTTGAGCGATATAATTACGGATGATATCAAAGTCGCTGCTCATTGTTTGCCATGGAATAGACGAATCAGCGTCAAGCACGTGGGTTGCCATATCGGCCACAATTTGCGCTTCAGATTTTAAATTATCACTAATCGGCTCAATGCGACCGCGCGTAGGAACAATTTGGCACATAGAGTCTTCAATCGTCGCGAACTGCTCGCCTTTCGCCGTTACTAAGCGTTCGGTACGACTGATACAAGGTAAGATAAGGTTGTTTTTACCTGGATAGAGCATGGTTTCATTAAGTTTGGTGCCAATAAAAACATTAAGCTCGGTAGTGGTTAAGGCCGTTTGAATCGCACTTTTATCGGGTGCGGCAACGGCATAATTACCGCCCATACTGATAAAGGCTTTGAGCTTACCTTGCATCAATGCTTTTGCCCCAGCGATGACATCAAGCCCATCTTCTTGCGGCATAGGGCGCTTAAAAACGCGCTCAAGGCTATCAAGTAAGCTCTGTTTAGGGCGCTCATGGATACCCATGGTGCGATCGCCCTGTACATTGGAGTGACCGCGCACCGGTGAAGCGCCTGCGCCATCGACCCCAATCATACCCATGAGTAGCAGCAAATTGGTAATCATGGCGACGTTATCTTCGCCTTGGACATGTTGGGTAATACCCATGCCCCAGGTGCAAATGGTTGCTGGGCTATCAGCAACAAGTTTGGCAAGTTTGATAATGTCTGCTTTACTAATACCGCAGCCAAGCTCTACGTCTGCCCAAGACTGCTGGCGTAACCAAGTATCGAGTGCTTCATAGCCTGATGTGTGCTGCTCAATAAAATCATTATCAATTTTGCCGTTTTTGGTCAGCCATTTGGCCAAGCCCGTCAATAAAGCGGTATCACCACCGATTTGAATTTGAATGACTTCATCAACCATTTCATCGCTTTGCCCTGCGGCCATATGGGTTGGTTTTTGCGGATTTCTAAACTTGCTTAAACCTTGCTCACGCATCGGATTGATAGAGATAATTTTGCAGCCTTGCTTATGAGCGTGTGCCAGCATCTCAAGCATACGCGGGTGGTTGGTAGCAGGATTTTGCCCAAACAGCATAATCAGCTTTGCTTGCTCAAAATCTTCCAAAACCACCGTGGCTTTACCGACGCCTAACTGTTTACCGAGCATCACTGAGGTTGGCTCGTGACACATATTTGAGCAATCTGGCAAATTATTGGTGCCAAAACAGCGTACGAACAATTGATACATAAAAGCAGGCTCGTTAGTGACGCGTCCTGAGGTGTAAAATAACGCTTCATCTGGCGAATCGAGATTTTTCAACGTATCAGCAATACGCTCATATGCTGCCTGCCAAGAAATTGCCACATAGCGGTCTTGCCCTGCATCATAAGACAACGGCTCTGATAAGCGGCCGCTGTGCTCAAGCTCGTAGCCTGACCAGCCTTGTAATTCTTTGACGCTATGTTTGGCAAAAAAGGCGGCATCGGCGCGCCTACTCATCGTTTCACTAGCAATGACTTTAATACCCGTTTCACAGACATCAAGGCTTTTATGGGTCTTATGATCCGGCCATGCACAGCCCGGACAGTCAAAGCCGCCGTTGGGCTGGTTGCTATGCAAGATACTTATGCTGCCACGCAAAAAAGCCTTGTAATCCATTAGCTTACGAGTAGAGGCAACCAAAGCTGGCCAACCAGCTGCAGGGTGAGAGTAAATAGGAATTTTACGCATGATAGACCTCATAAGCGAATGGCGATAAGTAAGTATGGCTATAATAAAGGTCATTGCCTTAAGCACTACTATATAATGGCTGACCAAAATTTTTTAGTCGCATTAACCATAGATAACAAAAAACCTCAAAGCCATTCATGCGTTTGAGGTTTTTTTATTTTATAAATTAGCATGACTGATATGTTGTCAGGTTAGCGCATTTAATAACGCGCATCTTTAGGTTTTTTGCCATTAGGCCAGTCGTTTACTTTACCAGCAAAGTCAGGACGCGGTTGATGGGTAAAAAATTCAGCGACATCGATGGCGTCTTGATCACTGAGCACATTGCCATGACCCCATAGACCTTTGGTTTGAATGCCCATCGGCATATTGTATTTCACAAAAGCCGCCGCTTTATAAGTACGCGCCATGCCCGCACCGATATTAAAGGATTCATCGCCCCATAATGGTGGGAAGACAATATCACCGCGACTGTCTTTCATGCCTTCGCCGTTATCACCATGACAGGTGGCGCATTGTACTTGGTATATTTTTTCACCGCGTACAGAGTTACCGACCAAGGATTCATCAACCTTACCCGCGTTTTGGATATCGACCTTTTGCTCTTTTGGCGTATTTTGGGACAGCCATTTCATATAGGCCAACATTGCTAGCATTTCAGGGGATTCAGGTTTTAATGGTTTGCCATTCATCGAACGCTGGAAGCAGCCATTGATGCGTTTGGTTAAATCGATTTCTTTACCAGCACGTGGCATCACACGCGGGTAGAAGTTGTAACTGTTGATATAGGGGTCGCCAAGCGGGATTTTACCTTGCGAAATATGACAGCTATTACAGTTCATTTGCGCGCCAACGTGCTCGGGCAATAAGCGCTTGGTTTCGTTTAATAAGCGCTTACCATAAAAGATTTCATCAGCGTTCGGCTCATCCAAGATAGAAGTATCTTGCGGCAGCACATAAGTACCAACATCTTCGTTGGCATCATCAGCAGTAACTAAGCCATATTTAGGGGCGTTTTGCTCAGTAGGCTCGGGCTGTGAGCAGCCACTACTAATAGCGGTGATACTAACCACTGAGGCAGTCAGGGCAGCGGTGGTTAGTTTGCTCATTTTTATTTTCTGAGAGATAACGCTAACAATAGCAGGCAAGTTGAGTGGAGAGTTTTTCATTATTTTGCTCCTTTTGTTTGCGCATCAATACTTAAGTCTGGGGCGATATCGGTACTGGTTTTTGGTTTTTTAGCAAGAAAAGCGCGCATTTTTACCACATCATCGACATCGACTTCAGGTGCTTGGTTGGTCCAGCTATTACGGACATAGTTGACCACTTCCGCCACATCGGCATCACTCAGGTTAATAAATTCAGGCATGGTAAAGGCCATGCGGTCGTGCGGGGTTTCGGGCATGCGGCCACCGCTCAAGGTGATTTGGAGTACCGAGTCAGCATTTTTCGCATATACCGCACTATTGCCATCAAGAGCTGGGAAAATACGCGCCACCCCTTTACCATCGGCACGGTGACAAACTTGGCAATACTCGGCGTATAGAATCGAGCCGCGCGAATCATAATTGCCATCAAGCAGTTTTTGCGTGGTCATGTCTTTTTTCGCCGGCAAGGTTTTTTCTTTATTGGGCGCTGGCGTTAAGGTTTTTAAATAAGATGACATGGCGTTGATATCATAGTCTGTCATATATTGCGTGCTGTGCTCGACCACTTCAGCCATAGCACCAAAGGCCGCTGTGCTGTCCGTGCGACCGGTTTTAAAGAAATCATTTAATTCTGCGACGGTCCACGTAGCCAAACCGCGATGCTCACCGCGAATACTTTTGGCGCGCCAACCATCGATGACCGCACCGCTCAAATATTCTTCTGAGTCGGCATTATTTAAGGCGATTTCTTGGAAACCGATACCGCGTCCAGTATGACAAGAGCCGCAGTGTCCAGGACCTTCAATTAAATACTGTCCACGGGTCAATAGCGCATCATCAGTTTCTGGCACAAAGTCACGTTTTGGGTCAAACAGTGCTTGCCAATAAGCCAGCGGCCAGCGCCAATTGGCTATTGGCGGCAACTCACTTTTTAAGTTGGCTTGCTTAACGGGTTTGACGTCAGACATAAAATAGGCGTACATCGCGGCCAAATCTTCCTCTGGCATGAGCTGATAAGACGGATAGGGCATCGCAGGATATAGCGCTTTATTATCACGGCGCACGCCATGCTTGACGGCATTTTTAAAGTCGCTAAAGGTATATTGACCAATACCGGTTTCTTTATCAGGGGTAATATTGGTTGAATAAATGGCACCTAGCGGCGTCAGCATAGGCAGGCCGCCAGCATAAATTTCACCTTCAAGCGTCGTATGGCAGGCGACACAGTCAGCAGTACGCGCGACGTATTGCCCTTGTTTAATAAGCGCAGGGTCAGTGATATTGACCTCGATGTCATTACTGGTTGTGCGCATCTTAGGTAGTATTTGCCCAATGATAAACGCTAAAATCAGCCCGACAATGGCTGCCATAATAATGATTAATGGCCACTTCTTCATAAGCCCGCCCTCCATAAGATATTTTTACTAAGCTTCTCATTCGTCATATACATTCTATGAGGACTATTAGATACCCCTATGAAACATTTAGGATTTAAGCTTAGTGAATGAAAAGTTACACGATTGTCATTTAGTATAGAGGAGCGTGTAACATTGCGGTATTGTGGAAAACCACATTATAATTATGGTTTTCATTTATAATGGCTGTTTGATAGCTCAACTGTAAGGCTAGGTTTATGGTTAAAAAGTCTAAAGTCTGGGCTAGCTTGAAGGCTTATTTTATTATCGTTGTAGCGTTCTTTGTTTGGTTGATGCTGGGTAGCGCCAATGCACAAACCTACTATTTAGGCGTGCTCGCGCCGCAAGGTGAAACGGTAGCGCAAGAGCGTTGGCAACCGTGGCTCAATCAACTTAATGAGCAGTTGCAAGAGGACACTGTGGTTTTGGTGCCGCTAGCGTTAGAGAATTGGCAGCAGGAAATCGAAGCGCAGCAGTTTGCCCTAGTGCTTGGCCCGCAAGTACAGCTGATTAAAATGAATACCACGCATTGGCGCTGGCTTGCGACCTTACAAGCCGATACAGAGCCCGCTCAATTGGATATACCTGACAATAACCGTGGTAAAAACTTTCATGAAAAAAGTTTTAATAAAAGCGCTGATAAGCAGCTTTCTACAACGGTCAATCTGGCCAATGAATTTAATAAACTGTCTCAAGATAGGCAGTTAAAAGAACCTAGCGCCATGGAAGCCGTCGCCAGTGCACTTTGGGTAAAGGCAGACAGCGGTATTTATCAGTTGCAAGATTTGCAGCAGCGCGAAATCGCTGCCGTCGATAGCGAGGCTTTCGGCGGTTATCTGCTCGTCGCGCATTTATTACAACAAAACGGCGTACCGTCCAACCGTTATCAGACCCAGTTTGTCAGCTATCCTATTGAGCGTACCTTACATGCATTAGCGAGTGGCAGTGTAGATGCAGCAATAGCGCCGCTTTGCCTCATGGAAGAGATGGCGCAGCAAGGAAAGATTAATAAAAAACAATACCGACTTATTTACCCTGTGGCGACCGCTTCTAGCTGTCAGTCTTCAACAAAGATATATCCCAATTGGACATTGGCGGCGACCGAGCAAGCACCTGCTGCCTTGATTCGGCAAATCAATCAAAATTTATTTGGTTTGAGTGAATTTGGAAAGAGTCAACCAGAGCAAGAGTCGTTAGGGATAGTACAGCGCTGGCTACCAGCCGAATCGAGTAGCGATGCGGAACGTATCCTTTATGATATGAATCGTCATCCGGCACAAAAGCAGCTGGGCGCGCATATGGTCGATTGGGTAAAGGCGCATCGATTGTGGATGGCCGTTATTGTCTCAATCATACTGATATCGACGGTAAATTATGCGTGGATGAGCTGGCTGGCATGGCGACGACGGCAAAAAATCATTCTGCAAAATCAACTGATTCGTGATTATGACCAGCAGCTACGTCAATCCGAGCGTTTCGCTGTTATCGGTGAGATGAGTGGGTCAATCGCCCATGAAATCAATCAGCCGCTGGCGACCATTCAAAATTATGCGCAAGGCTTATTGATTCGCAGCCAAAGCAATCAAATGAGTCGGCGCGTTCAAGAAAGTACAGATGTGGATAAAAACTCGGTAAATCGTTTGCATGTGCTAGAAAAGCAAGCAATAGACAAACAAGCGACAGAAAGTGCGTTACAGCAAATTGTTAATGAAACCGAACGGGTCGCGGCTGTTATTAGTAATATCCGGCGCTGGGCAGGGCGCTCGCAGCCGAACAACGTTCAAGTGGACATCGCCACCACCTATGAGCAGTGTGTATTGCTACTTGGTGAAAAAGCCTCAAGTATTGGCTTTTGGTTGGCGAGTGACTACCGGTCTTTGCAATTGCCAAGCTTGGTTTTAGACCAGTTATTGATGAATAGTATGCTCAATGCCGAGCAGCAAGGGGCGACACAGATAATGTTACATTGTCAGGCAAAAGATTATAATGGCAAATCTTATATCGTATTGCATGTAACCGATGATGCAGGCGGTTTTGATGAGGCGCAGTTGCTTAACCATAAACCGTTAGAAGGTAATCAGCAGTTAGTTGAGGGTCAATCACAACAGCGTCTGACTAATAAATACGCCACCAAATCGACCAAAGAAAATGGTTTAGGCCTGGGGCTAATGATATGTCAGCGTCTATGCAAGTCGCTTGGCGGTATGATGCAGCTTAGCAATATCGAAGTGCAGCAGGAGCTTAATACTATACAAGCGTTAGACGGTTATCAGCAGCGCTTAAAGCGGTCATTAAATGGTAAAGTGCGCTTGATAAAAACGGAAAACACTCATCCATTAACAAACAGGGTAGGTGCGCAAGTGTCTTTTTATCTGCCGCTGCATTTGGCAGATGATGTTAAGAGATAAGATAATAAAAACAGAGCTATGTAAATCCAAGTATTTATAAAATCTGCAAATAAACTTAATCATAAGGTTGCGTATGAATGCTCAGCATAATTCAGTTAAGCGCTCAGAATGGCAAACGCCAATTAATAGCAATAATGAACTTCTACTGGTTCATATCATCGACGATGAAGAAAGCGTGCGTAATTCCTGTAATTTTTTAATTAGCAGCTTAGGATTGCCGACCCAAATGTGGTCAAGTGCCCTGACTTTTTTGCAGCAAGTTGATATCTATTATCCCGCGGTGATCGTCAGTGATTTAATGATGCCAGCCATGAGCGGTCAAGCACTACAAGCGCACCTTAATCAACATGAAAGCCCGATAGCGCTTATTGCATTAACTGGTCAAGGTGAGATTGCTGATGCTGTTAATATGCTCAAACAAGGCGCCGCTGATTATTTAGAGAAACCGATTAATAGTCACCGTCTCCAAGAAGCGCTTGAGCGTGCGCAAGTATTAACACTCAAGCGTGCTCAGCTTTATAGTATAAAAAAGCTCTATGCACAGCTGACCGAGAAAGAAAAGCAGGTCGCTCATGAGCTGATGCAAGGTAATCTGAATAAAAATATCGCCGACCATCTAGACATATCGGTACGAACGGTAGAGGTACATCGCTCACAGGTGATGAAGAAAATGCAAGCACAGCATGTCAGTGAATTGATTCAAAAGTTGGTCATGCTTGATTCTCAATAACTAAAACAGCCATAAAAAACGCCTAATGAGAAGGCGTTTTATTTTTAAATTCAAAATATTTTGCGAAATGATTTAGCTTAATATCAAACTGTCATCTTCGACCTTTTCACCGCGCGTCTGCTCAAACATATCCAGTAAATCATGCACATTCATGCCTTTACGGATATCACCAGATACATCTAATACTACTTGCCCTTGATGAAGCATCACAGTACGCGTACCATGAGCTAGAGCCTGCTGCATTGAGTGCGTGACCATCATCGTTGTCAGCTGATTGTCGGTAACGATTTTATCAGTCAATTCTAAAACAAACGCCGCCGTTTTAGGGTCAAGGGCCGCCGTGTGCTCATCAAGTAGTAGAATCTTAGACGGCTGCAATGATGCCATCAGCAGACTAACGGCTTGACGTTGACCACCGGATAACAGTCCCATACGGTCGGTCAGACGATTTTCTAGACCCAACTTTAATACTGATAATTTCTCACGAAATAAGTCACGGTTATTTTGATTAAGCGCAAAGTTCAAACCACGTTTGCCGCCGCGCTTATAGGCAAGCGCCATGTTTTCTTCGATGGTTAGCGCCTCACAAGTTCCCGCCATCGGGTCTTGGAATACGCGAGCGACCCAATGAGCGCGTTGGTGCGCGGTTTTTTTGGTGACATCGATACCATTTAACAAGATTGAACCGCTATCGACGCGCGTGGTGCCACTGACCGCATTTAAAAAGGTCGATTTGCCTGCGCCATTGGTACCGATGACGGTGACAAATTCACCATCGGCGATATTCAGATTGATACCGCGTAGGGCAGGGTTTTCAATGGGCGTTCCAGGATTAAAGGTCAACCGCAAATCTGTAGCTTGCATCATAATTATAATTCCTTATGGTTGCACATTGACATTAAGCCCGAACTTTACGACTTAAAAATTTATTTTTAGCTTTTGGCAATACTAAGGCCAAGACCACGAGTAGCGCGGTAATCAAGTTTAAATCTTGTGGACCAAATCCGATACTACGTAGCGTGCTGCTTGATAGAGCCACCTGAATAAAGAGCTTATAAAGCACCGCACCAACGACCACCGCAAAGGTAATCAGCCAAATACGCTTAGCTGGAATAATGGTCTCGCCGATGATAACCGCTGCCAAACCAATAACAATCGTCCCGATACCGATCGAGATATCAGCGCCACCTTGCGTCTGCACAAATAATGCGCCCGCTAACGCAATTAAACCGTTGGAGATTGCCATACCAATGATGGTCATCCATGAGGTGTTGATACCTTGCGCTTGTGCCATACGTAGGTTTGAGCCAGTCGCCCGCATCGATAAGCCCGTTTCGGTACTATAAAACCAGTTTAAAAACAACATGGCCAGTAGCACAACGACACCAATAATAAGGCAGCGCATCCAGTAACCATTGCCATCACTGACCAAGGTGCTAAATACTGTCGTTTCACCTAATAATGGTAAGTTTGGCGCACCCATAATCCGTAGGTTGACAGAGTATAAAGCAACCATCACAAGGATACTGGCAAGCAGCTGTAAAATGCCCAGTTTAACGTGTAGCCATGCGGTGACGATACCCGCAACTGACCCCGCTAGCATACCAAAGGCACAAGCCAGCCAAGGATTCACACCAGCGATGATAGAAATACCCGCGACAGCGCCGCCCAACGGAAAACTACCGTCAGCGGTCAAATCCGGAAAGTCGAGGGTACGAAATGAGATAAGGACGCCGAGCGCCACTAGGCCATAAATCAGACCACTTTCAAGCGCACCAAAAAAAGCAATTAAAGACATAAGAGATCAGTAAGTCATAACCCAGCGTTTAATAAATGATGGCGAGATAATTGAGATAGGCGACATATCGCGCTATCAATCAGCCAACTTTGCTTAAACGACTAAGCGGTGAATTTAACAGATAGGGGTATCTGCAGTTAGGGTCAAGCAAAACTTATAATTACTATTAATAACCCTAAGTCTTGCTTATTTAAAGCCTTGAAAAAACAAGCCCAGCCTACTGACTGAGAGCTGGGTTTGTCTGCGCTACCTATATAGCCATATCAAAATAGCCATATCCAATTAACCTAGACGATAATTGATAAAAACTACCGTTTAAATTAGAGTTAAAAGCGGCAGTTATTCTAACACTACTTTTGCTTTATCGATAACGGCTTGTGGTAGCGTGATGCCTTCGGCTTGCGCATTCTTTGGACTGACATGTAAATCAAGCGATTGCGGCGTATAAACAGGGATTTCGCCTGCTTTTTCACCGTTTAAGATACGCGTAACGATTTTACCAGTCTCGCGGCCCAAATCGTAATAGTTTACCCCTAAGGCTGCAACGGCACCGCGCTCAACCGAACTGGTGTCAGAGGCAATTAGTGGAATCTTACTTTCTTTAGCGATTTGGTACAGTGATTCGTATGCTGAAACCACGTTATTATCCGTTGAGGTATAAATCATATCGACTTTACCTTCAAGACTACGAGCGGCCATCGCAATATCGTTACTACGCTGCGCAGGCGCTTCGTGAACGTTAATACCAAGTGGGGTCAAATTCTCTTTTAGCGCTTTTAAAACGATGGTTGAGTTCACCTCACCTGGGCTATAGACATAACCGACGTTTTTTAGACTTGGAATAATTTGACGCATCAAATCGATTTGCGGGGCATAAGGAAGGGCATCAGAGGCGCCAGTAACGTTGGTGCCAGAGCCATCAAGTTTCGGTACCAGTTTTGCTGCAACAGGGTCGGTGACCGCTGAGAACACCATAGGAATGCTGCTGGTAGAAGCGGCTACAGACTGAGCCGATGGCGTGGCAATCGCTACGATGACATCTGGTGCATCAGCGACGAATTGCTTGGCAATCTGACCGGCAGTGGCGGTATTACCTTGGGCACTTTGGAAGTTGATGGTTAAATTTTCGCCTTCTTTAAAGCCGGCGTCACTTAACTCGTCGATAACGCCTTTACGCACATCATCGAGTGCTGGATGTTCAACGATGGCGGTAATAGCGACCGTTTTCATGGCAGCTTTGCTATCGCCGCCCGTTGTAGCGCCGTCAGTGGTGTTGGCATCTTGTGCTGGCTGGTTACAGCCGGTCAAGATAGCGGTGCAAACACCGCCCCATAATAAAGCTTTGGCAAAACGATTTTGATACAACATGGGTCTGACTCCTGAAAATAATAATGTGTCCGTACATTATATAAAAGATAAAAAAGGGTAGCGCTGCCAGCCATTATCCTAGCTGATTGTGTAATCCGTTGTATAGCTGATTATTAATTACCATTCATTTATTCTTTACTATTGAGACGCAACTATTTATTAGTGACTATTTACTGGCCTTTTGTGCTTCTTTGTCGACATTGATGGCGTTTTTAAGTAAGTCTGCCGATAGGCTAGTACCTTGTTCCGCGGCGTGTTTTGGGCTGACGTATAGCGTTAAGGTATTCATAACTTGCGGTGCGATATCTTTGGTCGCTTCACCGTTTAATACCCGATACACCATTTTGCCTGTAGTACGGCCAAAGTCATAATCATTGACACCAAGTGCCGCCGTCGCACCGCGTCTGACGCTAAATTCATCTGAGGCAATAACTGGGATATCAAGTTCATTAGCCGCATTTGCCATTGCTTCAAAGGCCGAAACCACGTTGTTATCCAATGAGGTATAAATAACCTCTACCTTGCCTGCCAGACTACGAGTCGCCATTGCAACGTCGGTAGGGCGATTGGCAGTAACGCCCAATATCTTAAGCCCGCGTGCTGGTGCTGCTTTTTCCAGTTGTTTAAGAACCACTACTGAATTGGCTTCGCCTGGGCTATAAACATAACCAATGGTTTTCACATTAGGGACAATTTTTTGAATATTGTCTAACTGCGGTTCAATAGGTAATTCGCTCGACAAACCAGTCACATTGGTTTGGATAGGCACGTCATTTTCGTCAATTAGCTTGGCTGCCACAGGGTCTGAAATGGCGGTATAAATAACGGGAACAGTTTTTGTCGAAGCAACTACAGATTGCGCAGAAGGTGTTGAGATGGCAACGATAGCATCTGGATTGTCACCGGCGAACTGTTTGGCAATTTGCCCAGCCGTTGCGGTATTCCCTTGCGCACTTTGAAAATTAACGGTTAGGTTTTGCCCTTCTGCGTAGCCGTTGTCCGCCAGCTCATCAATAATACCGCGGCGCATCTCATCTAAAGAAGGATGCTCGACAATTTGCGTGATGGCCAAGGTTTTGGCAGGCTTGTCGTTATTCGCGCTATCATCAGCGTTGACGGCAGGGTCGGTCGCATTATTAGAGCAAGCGGTTAAACCAAGCGCCGCGCTAATAGCAGCGCCGCACAGGCTAAGGCGTAAAGTAGTGGCAAAGGTCATTTTATTTTGGCTCATAGGTTAAAGAGTGCAGGTTACCCGAGTCAATATTATGTGCATGATGAGATAACGGGCGAACATAAAGGTAATCAATCCCTTGATGATTACGTCCATATTATGACAGTAATGTAACTTATGGCAATAAGAAAATAAAACGCATTTGTCATTCATTTTATAAAGGTTAGTAAAGATGGATTTTTGTCTATATTTTTATTTTTTTGCCCATGCTCTTTTTATTTTGTCACCAATGAATTTTGGGCAAAAAAAGATGCCACGAAAGCATCTTTTTTATTATATAAGTACAACCGCAGTTAAGCCAACACATCACCAATCACGCAGTTGTCCGGTAAAGTAACCACCGTTAGCTGTGTTTTCGGGTTGCCAGTCGATAATACCATACCTTCTGAGATGCCAAATTTCATCTTACGCGGCGCAAGATTGGTGACGCAAATCACTTTTTTATCCAGCAATTGCTCAGGCTCATAAAACTTACGGATACCGCTAAAGACATTACGCGGTTTGTCTTCGCCAACGTCCAAGGTAAATTGTAAAAGCTTATCCGCACCTTCGACATAATTACAGGCTAAAACGTGCGCCACTTTCATCTCAATTTTGGCAAAGTCTTCAATACCAATATAGTTCGCTTGCCCAGCTTCACTGTCAGTATTAGCCGCTGGTACTGGCTGGGTGTTTACTACTGTTTTTTTATTATCTGAATTATTATCGCTGTTAGCAGTAGGGGCGTCTGCTTGCGCTAACGAGGCCTTTGAATCTTCAACCATTGCCACAACGTCTTTTTCTTCGATACGCTGCATCAAAGGTTTAAATTTATTGATTTTATGACCAAGAAGCCATTGATTTCGGCTAGCAAAGCTTAAGTCATCAATGTTTAAGAACGCTTTAGCATTGGCCGTCAGCTCAGGCAATACTGGCGCCAGATAAACCATGAGTTGACGGAAGATATTAATCGCCACCGAGCAGACGTCTTGCACTTCTTGCTCAGTGCCCTCGATCTTGGCAAGTGACCAAGGTTTTTTCTCATCGATATATTCATTGGCTTTATCAGCACATTGCATGATTAAGCGCATCGCACGCGAGAATTCGCGGTTTTCGTAAGCGGCGGCAATTTCATCACCAGTTTTGGTGATATTTTCTAGTAATTCTGATTCTACGCAAACCTCCGATAGCATACCGTCGTATTTCTTCACGATAAAACCGGCACTGCGACTAGCGATATTGACCACTTTACCCACCAAGTCAGAGTTGACCTTTTGCATAAAGTCTTCTAAATCAAGGTTGATATCCTCAACTTTGTCAGACAGTTTGCTGGCGAAATAATAACGCAAGTATTCAGGGTGTAAGTGTTCCGCGTAAGTTTCGGCCTTAATAAAGGTGCCGCGTGACTTACTCATTTTTTCGCCATTGACCATCAAGAAACCGTGGGCAAAGACACCCGTTGGCGTACGGAATTCACTGCCGGCTAGCATGGCAGGCCAAAATAGCGCATGGAAATAAACGATGTCTTTACCGATAAAATGATAAACCTCGGTTTTATGCTCGTTTTCTTGCATCCAATAACGGTCAAAATCAAGCGCTTGATCGCTTCCTTCGCGCTTATCACATAGGTTTTTAAAGCTTGCCATATATCCGACTGGCGCATCGAGCCAGACATAAAAGTATTTTTCTGGCTCATCGCTTGGGGTATCTGGAATTTGAAAACCAAAATACGGCGCATCACGCGAGATATCCCAGCTGGTCAGACCCGCGTCAAACCATTCTTGCAGTTTATTGGCGACGGAGACTTGCAAGCGATTTTCGCTGCGCGTCCAATCTTTTAAGAATTGCTCAAACTCAGGCAAATCAAAGAAATAATGCTTAGAAGTTTTAAGCACGGGCGTCGCATTAGATAGCGTTGAATGCGGATTGATAAGGTCGGTCGCATCATAAGTGGTACCGCACGCTTCACAGTTATCGCCATATTGGTCAAGCGCGCCGCATTCAGGACACTCTCCTTTGACAAAACGATCGGCTAAAAACAGCTGCTTTTCAGGGTCAAAAAGCTGTTTGACGTCCTTTGTACTGATATGTCCGGCGCTATTAAGGCGACGATAAATCAGCTCAGAGAAATGCTTGTTTTCTTCTGAATGGGTGCTGTGATAATTATCAAAGTCAATCAAAAATTTGGCAAAATCGGCTTCATGTGAGGCTTTTACCGAGGCGATTTGCTCTTCTGGGGTGACGCCATTGGCTTCTGCTTTGAGCATAATCGCCGTACCGTGTGCATCATCAGCGCAGACATAGGTGACCTGATGGCCTTGTGCTTTCATCGCACGTACCCAAATGTCGGTCTGAATATATTCTACAAGATGCCCCAAATGGATATAGCCATTGGCATAAGGAAGAGCACTGGTTACTAGAATCTCACGCACTTTTGTCACCTATATTTTTATATAAACGGGTTGATTTTCAAACGTCTCGAGCACTTTATGAGGAGTCAGCACCGTATTATCAATGCTAAATTATTAACACTTAAAACGTCCAATAACTCTAAAAAAGAGAAGAATTAAAAAAGTGCGCCTATGATACCGTAATTCGGCCGATTTTGTGATATTACCTTGGTAATTAAATCGATACTAAGACGGTGATTAACTATATTTAGCATTTATATTGTTAATTGTTTGCTAGAGGAAATTAGCTTTATTTAAAGTGAGCTATGCTAAAGCTGACATAAAAAACCCACCAAGCAATTTGCTAAGTGGGTTTAATGAATAAGTAAATTTGTTAAAAAGGTAGATTTCTGTGGTATTTAAAGTCCGTTTTTACATTTTAGCTACTTTTTAGAACGAGCTAAATATTCTCTTAAAATGAGCCAAACATCGTTCCTAAAATGATAATAGCAACCACCGCAATCAGTGGGATCACTATGGTGACCATAGCAACGTTTAGATAGGATTGCTTATGCGTCAAACCACAAATCGCCAGTAAGGTAATGACCGCACCACTATGTGGCAACGTGTCCAAACCGCCTGCAGCCATTACAGCGACTCGGTGCATAAGTTCTGGGTCGATACCAGCGGCGACAGCCATTCTTAAATAGTCTTCACCCAGCGTCGATAGTGCAATACTCAAACCTCCAGAAGATGAACCTGTAATACCAGCGAGTGTGGTCATCGCGACCGCTTCTGAGATAAGTGGGTTGCCAGGGGTTAGATTTAAGATACTGTCACGAATAAGAAGAAAACCTGCTAATGAGGCAATAACCGCGCCATAACCAACTTCTGATGCCGTGTTAAAAATTGGCAACATCGAATCATAAGTACCGCGGTTAATGGTTTTTTGTAGATTGTTCCAATGACCAATACGCAGCACAATGAGCACAGTACAAGCCACGACCAATGAGATAATAATTGACCATAGACCAAGTGAACCTGCGATATTTAAATCCGGAAACTGAGTTTGTAAACCGCTAAAATCCATCGATGGAAAAATAAAATAAGTTAGTAGGGCGTTTAAGCCGATGACCAGCACCAGCGGAATCATAGCCACGGTAAACGAAGTGTGATGTGTGCTTACCAAGTTGGTTTCTGCTGGTGCGCTACCAACACCGCCTACATCACTTTCATCATGCTGGCCATAGCCTTCACCTGCTGCAACGGCTTTTCTGGCTCGTGATTGTAACCACAACCAGCCACAGAAGAACATGATAAGACCGCCGATAATACCTAAAATAGGGGCGGCAAAAACGTTGGTATTGTAGTAAGGAATAGGAATCGCATTTTGAATGGCTGGTGTGCCCGGCAACGCTGTCATAGTAAAGGTAAATGAACCTAACGCAATAGCAGCTGGAATCAAGCGTTTAGGAATATCAGCGGCTTTAAACAAATCTTTGGCAATTGGGTAGATAGCAAATGCCACCACAAATAAAGACACGCCGCCATAGGTTAAAATGGCACAAACTAATATAACTGCCAAAATAGCTTTGCTGGCACCGAGCTTTTCGACCACGGTATTGGCAATGGCTGTCGCTGCGCCAGAGTCTGCCATCAAACGTCCAAATAGCGCGCCTAGTAAGAATATAGGGAAAAATTTCAGCAAAAATCCACTTAATGCACCCATAAATACATCAGTATAGGCAGGAATGCTGCTTAAGAAATCACCTGAAAGTAATACCGCCAACATCGCCATAATCGGTGCCAAAATCAGCACGGAATAGCCGCGATAAGCAAAGAACATCAATAATAATAAAGTAATAATAATAGCAAATGTGCTAAACATGAAAGCCTCTCCTTGGCCGGTGTTAAATAGCGAATAAATAACGTTTGCTACTACGTCATGTATAGGCAATAGTAATATCACTATTATCAAGTAGCGCAAACGTGAAATACCGCTCCCATTTCCTTATGGTTATTCTCTAGTCGCTGTGAGAATAATATGTTAAGTTAGCATAAGAATTTTAAATAAGATATATCGATACGCAGTGTATTGCTTTTAAAATAACTGTGTCTATTGGTTGGTAAGACGAGAGTTGCCATGATGTGAGTTGCATCATGCAGGAAAAATCATTAACTAAAATATAAAAAGTGACTTGCAAGGAGATGAGCATGAGTCAATCAAAAGTATACAGCAGCGCAGCAGAGGCGTTAAAAGGTATCGTCAGTGACGGTCAAACTCTCGCTATTGGAGGGTTCGGTTTGTGCGGTATTCCTGAAGCGCTCATTAAGGCGCTGCGTGATAGCGGGGTCAAGGATTTAACCTGTATCAGTAATAACGCCGGTGTCGATGATTTTGGTTTGGGCTTACTATTACAAACGCGCCAAATCAAAAAAATGATTTCATCGTATGTCGGTGAAAATAAAGAGTTTGAGCGTCAATATCTGTCAGGCGAGCTAGAGGTTGAGCTAACGCCGCAAGGGACGTTAGCAGAAAAACTGCGATCAGGCGGTGCTGGTATTCCAGCGTTTTATACCGCAACTGGCGTTGGCACACAAGTGGCTGAAGGCAAGGAGACGCGCGAGTTTGATGGTCGTACCTATGTGCTTGAGCATACTTTGCGGGCAGATGTGGCACTAATTAAAGCACAAAAGGCTGACAAAGCCGGCAACTTAATTTTTAATAAAACGGCGCGTAACTTTAATCCAGATTGTGCGATGGCGGGTAAAGTTACAGTTGTGGAAGTCGAGGAAATCGTAGAGATTGGGCAGCTAAACCCCGATGAGATTCATCTGCCGGGTATTTTTGTCCAACGTATTGTCTTAAATGATAATCCCGAAAAACGTATTGAAAAAACTACTACCAAAGCAGCCACTACAAGCGCTTAAATGAAAGATTATTTAATAGTTTTAATGAAAAAATAACAATAGGCTTTGTAAAAAATAAGGAAATTATCATGGCATGGACAAGAGAGCAGATGGCACAGCGTGCCGCTCAAGAATTAAAAGACGGCTATTATGTTAATTTAGGTATTGGTTTACCGACCCTAGTCGCCAACTATATCCCTGAGGGCGTCGATGTTTGGCTTCAGTCTGAAAACGGTTTACTCGGTATCGGTGAGTTTCCAACGGCAGAAAATGTCGATGCGGATTTGATTAATGCAGGTAAGCAAACCGTCACCACCGAACCGGGTGCCAGCTATTTTAGTAGTTCAGAATCGTTTGCGATGATTCGCGGTGGTCATGTCAATCTTGCCATCTTGGGCGCGATGGAAGTATCCGAAAAAGGCGATTTGGCTAATTGGATGATTCCGAAAAAAATGGTCAAAGGCATGGGCGGCGCGATGGACTTAGTTGCTGGCGTGCAGCGCGTGATTGTACTGATGGAGCAAGTCAATAAGCATGGCGAGCCAAAAATTCTTGCCGAGTGTGAATTGCCTTTGACAGGTAAAGGCGTGGTCGACCGTATCATTACCGAGCTTGCCGTATTAGACGTCACTGATCATGGGCTAAAACTGGTTGAGCTGGCAGAAGGCGTAAGTTTGGAGGAGTTACAAGAAAAAACGCCAGTGAGCATTACCCAATAAGCCAGTTTAATAAATAAGCGGGTAATACAGGCATCCAAACAACCTATTTAATAATGGACTATAAAATATGGCGACCACATTACAACAAGATTTGATCGGCAAAGTGGCATTAGTCACTGGCGCTGCAAGCGGCATTGGCCGTGATATCGCTGAAACCTATGCTAAAGCAGGCGCTGCCGTTGGTATTGCTGATATTAATCTGGCAGCCGCACAGCAAACGGTCGATGCTATCGAAGCCGCTGGCGGACGTGCGTTAGCGATCGCCATGGATGTGACCTCAGAGGGTGCCGTAAATTCTGGCGTACAGCAATTAGTGGATACCTTTGGTGGTATTGATATTCTTGTATCAAATGCGGGTATTCAAATCATTGACCCGATTCATAAAATGGCGTTTGCTGATTGGAAGAAAATGCTCGCTATTCATTTAGATGGGGCATTTTTAACGACTAAAGCGGCTGTGCAGCATATGTATAAGGCTGACAAAGGCGGTACGGTCATTTATATGGGCTCGGTGCACTCGCATGAAGCGTCATTATTTAAAGCACCGTATGTAACTGCCAAGCATGGACTGCTTGGACTGTGCCGGGTGTTGGCAAAAGAAGGCGCTGAACATAATGTACGCGCACATGTCATTTGTCCCGGTTTTGTCAAAACACCATTAGTCGAGAAACAAATCCCGCAACAAGCGGTTGAAAAAGGCATCAGTGAAGAATCTGTGGTAAATGACATTATGTTGGTCAATACCGTTGATAAAGAATTTACCACGGTTGATGATATCGCTCAATTGGCATTATTCTTAGCGGCTTTTCCAAGTAATGTATTTACTGGGCAGTCTATCGTTGCCAGTCATGGTTGGTTTATGAATTAACGCTGTGGTCAATGGATAGTTTTACGGGCTGTTTGCTTGGTCTAAGCATCATTCGCTTGCTAATAAAACCCCAATCCTTTAGCATTTGATTTTATGTTAATTTGAGCCAATAATATTGGCTCTTTTTTATGAGCGCCTGTTTCCTCATTTTGCGCTGCACGGAGTAAAAGCAATGAATAATAAAGACTTGGCGTTGACCTATGCCGAAAAAATAAGCCGTGCTATCGAGCAGCAGCAGTATGAGCAAGCGATTGAAGAGATTCAAGATCTGCGTCCTATCGATATAGCCGATTTATTGGCGTTAATTGAACCCAAACTCGCTTGGCAACTCCTTGCGCATTTGCCCAATCGTTCGACGATCTTTGCTTATTTAGACCCAGATAGTCAAGTAGCGCTCGCTTATGTCTTTCCGCGCGCTATTTTAGCCAAGATAGTCGGCGAGATGCCATCTGATGAACGGACTGATTTGTATAAACGCCTGAGTCAAGACCAACGCGACGTGCTATTACCTGCCTTAGCGCAGGCGAAGCGTGAGGATATTCGCCGTCTATCGGCCTATGAAGAAGGCACAGCTGGTGCCTTGATGAGCTCTGATTATGCGACGTTAGAGGCTGAGATGACTGTCACTGAGGCCTTGGACGCGCTACGTTTAGAAGCGCCTGATGCCGAAACTATTTATCATGCTTATGTGATTGATGACGCGCGTAAGCTCTTGGGCGTGGTGTCATTAAGGGTGCTTATTTTATCATCGCCTGAGCAGCTGATTAAAGACATCATGGTCAGCTCGGTCATCTCTTCTGATGTCAACGATGACCAAGAAGACGTTGCGAAAACTGTTGCCCGTTATGACTTAATTTCCCTACCCATTACCGATGCCAGTGGGGCGTTGGTTGGTATCGTCACCCATGATGATGCGATGGACGTGGCAAGCGATGAAGCCACCGATGACTTTCATAAGTCAGGCGGTGTCTCAACCATGGTCGGGCGCTTAAAAGACGTCAGTATTACCGTTCTCTATCGTAAGCGGGTTTTTTGGCTGGTGTTTTTAGTATTTGGCAACTTGCTGTCGGGGCTAAGTATCGCTAACTTCGAAGACGTCATTGCGGCAAACTTAGTATTGGTATTTTTCTTGCCTTTACTGGTTGATAGTGGCGGTAATGCCGGCTCGCAATCAGCGACTTTAATGGTACGTGCTTTAGCAACGGGTGATGTGGTGATGCGTGATTGGTTTTCGCTACTTGGCCGCGAAGCCTTAGTTGCCCTGCTGCTCGGGGCGACGATGGCCGTTGCCATTGCCCTTATTGGCTATGTGCGTGGTGACGCGACCGTCTCTTTGGTTCTGGCACTAAGTATGCTGTGTGTCGTTATGATTGGTAGTGTCATTGGCATGAGTCTGCCTTTTATACTCAATAAACTCGGTTTTGACCCTGCAACCGCCAGTGCGCCTTTGATTACTTCAATCAGTGATGCGTCGGGCGTGCTGATTTATTTATTCATCGCTTCTAAATTTTTACCGATTGGTTAGTTTGTTTAATAAACGGTCATGTACATAAGACCGCTTAAATAAAAAAATAACACCAATTTTGACCCTCATACCTACTGACAGTGTGGTTTTTTTATAGCGCCCATTAAGCTACACTGTATCTATATAAAAGCATTTGGCAAAAGTTTTATGGGCTAAAGTTTTAGCTAAGAGTTCTTTTAAACAATTTCAAACAGCTATTGTTTAAAAAGATTCATCGTTTTTGCCAAATTTAACCATCGATATAGGTAGTAGAGGTAGCTATGTTTAATTTTATAAAAAAAAGAGCATCTTCGAAATCCGAATCTCCGCAGCAACAAGCGGCTCGTGATAGCGCCGTTGATCAGGTTTTACTCAATTACCATTTAGGTAATAGCAGTCTTGCGACTATGGTCACAGGTCTAGAGCGCGATGGCGATGAGCTGACTTTGGATTTGCGTCTGCCGCAAGATAGCGATCCTGAGACCATTCAGCAAGAGCTTGGCAACCTACTGCATCCGCATGGCATCAGAGTGATTCATATGAATGTGCGCCTGCCAGCACCTGCAAAAGGCGCGGGGTCAAGCCTACCAAAAGCCATGCCAAAAACCACTAACGCGATGGAAAAGCAGGCTAAACCTTCTGCAAATACAAATAGTAGCAATCAGTCCGAACCGCCGATTACGAAAGCAGCGCCGACACAAGCATCCTTAACGGCGCATCCACGTATCCGCCATATTATCGTCGTCGCTTCGGGTAAAGGCGGCGTTGGTAAATCAACCACTACCGTTAATATCGCCTTAGCATTACAGAAGTCAGGCAATCGGGTTGGCGTGCTAGACGCTGATATTTACGGACCAAGTATGCCGACGATGCTGGGCGTGGACAAAGTCAAACCTGAGCTGGAAAACGAGCAGTTTGTACCTATTGAAGCGCATGGTTTGGCAATGCTATCGATTGGTAGTTTGCTCGATAGCGACAATACACCTGTGGCGTGGCGCGGACCAAAAGCCACTGGCGCCTTAATGCAGCTATATAACCAAACCAATTGGCCGCAGCTCGATTACTTAGTCATCGATATGCCGCCTGGTACTGGCGATATTCAGCTGACATTGGCGCAGCGCATTCCGGTAACGGGCGCGGTGATTGTGACGACGCCGCAGCATATCGCCTTACTTGATGCGCAAAAAGGCATCGAGATGTTTAATAAAACCAATATTCCAGTACTTGGCGTGGTTGAAAATATGGCGCTGCATACCTGTAGCAACTGTAACCATACCGAAGCGATTTTTGGTACGGGTGGCGGCGAAAAAATCGCTGAGCAATACCATGTGCCACTCCTGGGTCAGTTGCCACTTGCTAGTGGTATTCGCGCCCAAGTGGATAAAGGTGAGCCGAGCGTGTTGGCCGATGATGAATTTGCGCCGTATTATCTAAGCATTGCGAAAAATATCGAAGCCAATATCAATAAATTTGCCAAACCTGTCGATGATAAGCGGATTTTCTAATAGTTTTTAATGGCTTCTAAAGTTAGTAAAATAGCCTAAGCATATAAAACATTAAAATCTAAGTGACTTTGAATTTCAAAAGGGAAGTATCGTGAGCTTATCGACTTATCAACGTCATTTAGACAATATCCCCAAGCAATATCGGCTCCTAAAGCTATTTCGTCCGCCGATATACGTGATTGAGCTGTCGAATAATCAAGTAAGCTCTGTTTGCTACTATAAAGATGGCAGTAGCAAACGCCATCAAATTAATGCGGATTTTAGCAATCGCCGAATGGTGATTGCTGATTTTTTATCCGCAGTACAAGCAATTACTGATTTATTGCTTAAATTTCCTAAGCATCCGTTTGGAATAAGTTCTTTTGCAGTAGTCAATGTGACAGAAGAGCTTATAGATGGTTTGACGATGATAGAGATTAAAGCTATTAGGGAAGCCGTTTGGGCTGCCTCAGGACAAGCAAAAAGAAGAATAGTTAGCAGTACAGTCAACTACCAAGGACAGGTAGTCTCGTAATGAATTTTGGCTAGGATGCCTTAACCATGAAGCAAAACGATAATCACCAACCTATCGCTAATCACTTGAGAGTAGTTGAGATTGACCAGCTTATTCAAAACGGTCAACCTAACTTTGGCGTTTTTGCTAACGTTAAGCGCATCAACTATCTTGACTATCATAGCCATCTTATCTCGCAAAAAGCGCTGCCAAACTGGCGCAAAGCGCTTAAAGCCAACCAATTTTGCTTTATCCAAATTATTGAGCCGCCTTATCGAGTTTGCCTAGCAATGGCGACGATTAAGCTTGCGACCAGCGCCTTCGTGTATCTCTATAATGATGAAACTAGTGAGCTAGAAGTTTGCGAAGCCTTGCAACCTTTGACGCGGCAGACCTTATTAGAAGGCGATTGTTATCAGGGTCAAATGGCATTTACTCATGACAAGCTGACCGTAACATTGGATTTTACGCCTTCCCAGATTAACGTTGTGCTAGATAGTCAAAACCTTGCACTCAATGCAACCTTAGCAAGACAATCACAGCCACTAGCTATCTGTACACCAACGGGCAGACGCGGTTGGACCTTTACCCAAAAAGAGCCGCTGACAGCAATATCTGGACATCTACTTATTAAAGATAATTCAAAATTTAATACTAAAGCTCTGGATACTCAGCTCAAAGAAATCGACTTTACTGACACCACTATTGCCAATCTAGATTGGACGCTTGGCTATATGCGTCACAAGACCAATTGGTTTTGGACTTGTATTAATAGCTACTTGCCAGACGGTCGTCATTTTACTCTTAACTTATCGATGGGCGTCAACGAAACTGGCGCTAGTGAAAATGCCTGCTGGCTTGATGGGCAGATAGTGTATTTGCCGCCTGTGATGTTTATACGTCAAGATTTGGATGCAGCTGCGCAGCATACTTGGCGTATTTATCATCAGAACCTCGACTGGAGTAAGGTTGATATTGATTTAACCTTTACGCCGATTACTGTTTATAAAAAGACCGATAACTTCGGTGTGCTCGCTAGTATTTTTGAGCAATGGCTGGGTTTTTATAGTGGTGAGATACGGCTAGCAGATGAGGTGATTGAGCTTGATAAGGTAATGGGCTTAGCGGAAGATCATTTTGCTAAATGGTAACTGATGAGCGCCTATTATGCATTTATAAATAGCAGGTTTAATTTTAAAGTCGTTGCCGCTCTATAAATTGCGCCGTCAATTCCGTATAATCGTCGCTACCAAAAATCTATTATCGCAATGGCTATTAAAAATTGGCTATTGAAAATTTTTTAAGGAACAACAATGTCTATCAAGTCTGACCGCTGGATTCGTAAAATGGCCGAAGAACATGGCATGATTGAACCATACGAGCCAGGTCAAGTACGTTTTAATGATGCCGGCGAGCGTTTGGTCAGTTATGGTACCTCAAGTTACGGCTATGACGTACGCTGTGCGCCTGAGTTCAAAGTCTTTACCAACGTGCATTCAGTGATTGTAGACCCAAAAAACTTTGATGAAAAAAGCTTCATTGACGTCATCGGTGACGAATGCATCATTCCGCCAAATTCGTTTGCTTTGGCGCGCACAATGGAGTATTTTCGTATTCCGCGTGATGTGCTGACAATTTGTCTTGGTAAATCGACCTATGCACGCTGCGGTATTATCGTCAACGTCACACCACTTGAGCCTGAGTGGGAAGGGCATGTGACGTTAGAGTTTAGTAATACCACCAACTTGCCTGCGCGTATTTATGCGGGCGAGGGCGTGGCACAAATGCTATTTTTTCAAAGTGATGCCGATGACGTTTGTGAGACCAGTTATAAAGACCGTGGCGGTAAATACCAAGGTCAGCGCGGTGTGACGCTGCCAAGAACCTAATCATCAAGCACTTAAACGCCAAGAGATTAAGTGTTTTTTAGTCTGTTAGTATTTTGGACTGACCATAAAAAAAGCCAGTATATTGAATATGACTGGCTTTTTTATGGCTAACTCTTTTGGCTGTTTCAAAGTCGATTTTTTAACGCAATTATTTTAAAACTTTTAACCCGGCTTTATTATCGCGCTTAGGTTTCGGGGCAGCGGTACTTTTCTTGGAGGTAGTCGCTGCGTCTTCTTCAGGGACATAATCATCGTATTCATTAGGGTCAAAAAACATCCCTTGCGAATTTTCTTTGGCATAAATCCCCATTACCGCCGTCAATGGTACCCAAATCTCTTGCGAGACACCGCCGAAGCGCGCACTAAAATGAATATAATCATTTTCCATGCTCATATTACCGGTTGCGCGGCTAGCAATGTTGAGCACGATACGTCCGTCTTGGACATGCTCTTTAGGGACTTGTACATTGTCAGCAGTAGCATCTACCATCAGGTATGGGGTGAGCGCATTGTCCTCTATCCATTGATATAGCGCGCGCACCATATAGGGACGTGTTGGGGTAATAGAGGTGGTTTCTTCGCTCATTTTTTGGTTTCCTTAGGTATGGTTATTAAATACTGCTTAATGAGTAATTCCTAACAGAGTAGTATCTATTAAAAAATTATTCACTGTATCGTTACTCTATATCAAAGTCTATTTTAGGGGAGTCATCAGCGGTTGTCTAATTAACGCACGCTTTTTTGAAAGCTGTCACGTTCAAAGACCCGTTTTTGATAGTCAAATAGGGGGCGGCTGATAGCGCGCGGTAACTCAATATCCATCTCTTCCAATCGCCATAATAACGGCGCTAATAGCACGTCGCACCAACCAAATTCATCTGCCATAAAATAAGGTTTATGAGCAAACAAGGGTGACAAAGTAATCAAGGAGTCGCTTAGCTGCTTTTTTGCCAAGGCTGCTTGCGCTTTATTAAAACTATCCGGATGCATCAGCAATCGTTTGCCGAGCACCAACCAATCATTTTGTATACGCCAAGCCAATTGGCGAAACTGGGCGCGCTCTTGTGGCGTATCTGGCAGTAGTTTATTAGCATGATAACGCTCCTCAAGGTATTCGAAGATAACGTTAATCTCATATAGCGCAATCTCACGCTGTTGCAAAACAGGCAAAGTGTGATAAGGATTGAGCTCGGTCAAGTCTTCCGGACGCTCAGAATGTAGCCGCGATAAATAATAGGCAAGCTTTTTTTCTTCAAGCAATAGGCGGACCACATGGCTATTGTAGCCATCGTCAGCGTATAAAATCAGCTGACTACTTGGAATGTCATTCGCATCAATCATGGAAGCCTAATGTATTAATAAAGCCTATTATCGTAAACAATGTCGCCGCGTTTATCAAGGTAGTGTACGTAAACATTGCCCATGAGGCGATCGTTAACAGAAGGTTTTATAGTTAACCATTTATGCAGCTATAAAAAAGCACTACCGAAGTAGTGCTTATTTTTTAGATTAACTTTGGATCTTTATTGCTTTATTATTTTACGTCTTTCCAAAACTCTTTGTTCAATAAGTAAACTGGAATGAGCAGTACTAATAAGAATAAAATCACAAAGAAACCGATTACTTGGCGGTCATGACGTACCGGCTCTGCCATCCACGCCATAAAGTTAACCAAGTCACCAACTTCAGATTCAAACTCTTCTTCACTCAAGGTTTCTTGCATATTATGCAACACGTGCGGCATAGCAGCGTTTGCTAGAACTAAGTTGTTAGCGCCCCAAGGACGGCTTGGATCTTCATAGAACGATAGCAAATACGTATAAACCCAGTCATCACCGCGTAGTCTTGTTTCAAGTGACAAGTCCGGAGGTGCCGCACCAAACCATGATGCTTGTACTTCAGGATCGATTTCAGCATTGATATGATCACCGATTTGATCGGTGGTGACCATCAAATACTTTTCAACCAGCTCAGGCGGTATCTCTAAGTCTTTAGCAATGCGCGAATGACGAACATACTTTGCTGAGTGACACCCAGCGCAGTAGTTCATAAATATTTTCGCACCGTTTTGTAGCGAACCCTTATTGGTAAAATCAATAGGGGCGGAGCTACAAGCTAAGTGTTCAACCACGCCATCAGCATTGGTAAAAGTACCGCAGCCACCGCCGCCTGCTGCCAGTGCGCTACCAGCAGTCAAGGTTAATGCCGCGCCTAAGCCTAGACCAGCTAGGGATTTAATTAGCGTGCTCATTAGTGACCTCCGGTAACGCGTTCTGGTGGCTGTTTACACTTCTCAATGGCAGTGTAAAACGGCATCAATAAGAAGAACAAGAAATATAGAACTGTGAATATACGTGACATGATAGTCGCCGTTGGCGTTGCAGGTGTCGCACCTAAGTAGCCTAATACGATAAAGCTGATAGCAAAGACAGTAAGCGCAATCTTTGACAGAATACCTTTATAGCGTATAGAGCGTACAGGAGATCTATCTAGCCATGGGATCAAGAATAGGAAGGCAATCGCACCGCCCATTGCAATAACACCACCAAGCTTATTAGGAACTGCACGTAAAATGGCATAAAAAGGTGTGTAATACCAAACTGGTGCAATATGCTCTGGTGTTTTTAGCGAATTCGCTGCTTCAAAGTTTGGTGGCTCAAGGAAGAAACCACCGCCTTCTGGGAAGAAGAATACGACTGCAAAGAAACAGATAAAGAAGACAACAATACCAACCATATCGTGCACAGTATAGTACGGATGGAATTCGATACCGTCTAATGGTACGCCATTCTTATCTTTTAGCTTTTTAATATCAATGCCATCAGGGTTGTTCGAACCAACGTGATGCAGCGCTACTAAATGCATAAACACTAAGCCGACAAGGACAAGTGGAATAGCAACCACATGCAAAGCAAAGAAGCGGTTTAAGGTAATACCTGAGATGATATAGTCACCACGTACCCATTCAGCAAGACCGTCACCAATGACAGGTAGAGCCGCAGGTAAGTTTAGAATAACCTGAGCGCCCCAGAATGACATGTTGCCCCAAGGGAGTAGGTAACCGAAGAAACCTTCTGCCATCAATGCTAGGTAAATACCCATACCGATGAGCCAAATAAGCTCACGCGGTTTTTGGTATGAACCGTATAGCAAAGCACGGAACATATGCAGGTATACCACCACGAAAAACGCAGAAGCGCCCGTCGAGTGCATATAACGGATGAGCCAACCACCTTTGACATCACGCATGATATATTCAACAGACGCAAATGCCCCTTCGGCACTTGGGTTGTACATCATCGTTAGCCAAATACCAGTCACCAATTGGTTGACCAATACCACCATTGATAACACACCAAAGAAGTACCAAAAGTTAAAGTTCTTTGGTGCATAGTACTTTGACATATGATATTCATAGGTTTCAGTCGCAGGAAAGCGCGCGTCCACCCAATGCATTAACTTTTTACCCATGCTCATATTAAGCCTCCCCAATCGTCAAGATAGTACCATCCATGCTGTACTCTGGGATTGGTAAGTTAAGCGGTGCAGGGACACCACTATAAACACGACCCGATAAATCGTATTTAGAGCCATGACATGGGCAGAAAAATCCACCGTACCAGTCATTACCGCCTAAATCAGCTGCGCCCACATCAGGACGGTAGTTTGGTGCACAGCCTAAATGTGTACAGACGCCTTCTACCACCAAGACTTCTGGTGATAAAGAGCGCTCAGGGTTTTTACAATATTCTGGTTGTAGCGACTCATCTGAATCAGGGTCTGACAGTAATGGCTTCACTGATTCTAACGTAGTCAGCATCTCTTCAGTGCGCTTGACTACAAAGATAGGTTTGCCCCGATATTTGACGACAATCATCTGTCCTGCTTCGATAGAACCAATATCTTGGGTCACTGCAGCGCCTGCAGCCTCGGCTTTTGCGCTCGGTGTCCAAGAACGGACAAAAGGTGTCGCCACAGCAGCTACCCCAGCTGCACCAATGACGGCAGTCGAGGCAATAAGAACTCTACGACGTTGTATGTTAACGCCTTCGGCATGGCTCATTAATACTTCCTCCAGGTGAATGAAATGGGATTATCCCACACTGGGTTTGTGGCTTAGAAAATGACAATTATCAAGCCACGTTAGCTGTGCCTAATTTTGCTAATTGTTGCTATTCTAAGCTATTTCGGTCATAAAATAAATTATTGTGTTAAAAATAAAGCAGCCTTGAGAAAGCGTACTCCAGTGTTAAACAAGATAATTAGTCTAAAACTGCTTAATTATCAATATTTAACCTACCTTAAAGTACGCTTTTTTATCAACAAGACTATTATGAATAATGACCTTATAATTAATAAGGGTATTCAGCAATAGGGAATGATACTTGAAATCAAGACAATGTTCACTAACTTTCCGCACATTACGCGGTTGTAAGTGGTCGTAAGCTATTTATAACCCTTAACCACTTTCGATATAAGGTTATGCGGTGATAAATAGCGCTAGACAATATCAACTCTCAAGCGTGTGCCAGCGCTCAAGCTTAGTCATCATCTCATCTTCAATAGCCAATAAACGCTCACTGGCAGCCGTAGCGGCGTCCATATCTTTCGTAAACCAAGAACCGTCAGCCAGCTTTTCTTCCAGCTCCGTTTGCTCAGCTTCTAACGCAGCGATTTCTTTTGGCAAATTATCGAGTTCACGCTGTTCATTATAGTTAAGCTTTTTGGCAGCGGTATTAGACTTTGCTGCGACCGTAGTTTTATTGTTAGCTTTGCTACTAGCAGCATTATCGTTAGACGATTTAGCATTCTTAGCTTTCGCTTCTTCTTCACGGTTTTTTTGTACCAAGTATTCTTGATAGCCGCCGACATATTCTTTGACAATGCCATTACCATCTTCATCCGTGTCAAATACCCAAGTAGAGGTAACGACGTTGTCCATAAATGAGCGGTCATGGCTAATCAGCAAGATAGTACCGTTGAAGCTGGCGACCGACTCTTCTAATAGCTCAAGGGTGGCCATATCTAAGTCGTTGGTTGGCTCATCGAGTACCAAAATATTGGCAGGCTTTAATAATTGCTTGGCAAGTAGTACGCGATTACGCTCACCACCTGATAAGGCTTTAACAGGCGTACGCGCGCGCTCTGGAGCAAATAAGAAGTCTTGCAAATAGCTCATGATATGCGTTTTGCGCCCGCCAACTTCGACGAAGTCAGAACCTTCTGAGACGTTTTGCGCCACGCTGGCTTCTAAATCCAACTGGTCGCGCAGCTGATCGAAAAAGGCAATTTGTAAATTGGTGCCAAGCTCGACCGTGCCTGTTTTAGTAACTTCATCGTCGGACATATCTAGTAGGGCTTTAATTAGCGTGGTTTTACCGGCGCCGTTGGGACCGACGATACCGATTTTGTCACCGCGCATAATCATGGTGCTAAAGTTGTCGACTAAGACGTTGCCATCATATTCCAGATGCAGGTTCTTAACTTTACAAACCAGCTTGCCGCTTTTCTCGCCTTCACCCATGGTGATATTGACGTTACCGACTTGCTCGCGGCGGCCTTTACGCTCTTCGCGCAGAGCTTTTAGCTCACGGACACGGCCTTCATTACGGGTACGGCGAGCCTTGATACCTTGGCGAATCCAAACTTCTTCTTGTGCCAATTTTTTATCAAAATTAGCGTTGTTCTTTTCTTCAGCGAGTAGCTGCTGCTCTTTTAATTCTTGATAACGCGCATAACCTTTAGCGCCTTGGGTCACGTCATAGCTGGTCAATTGTCCACGATCAAGCTCAACGATACGGGTGGCGAGCTTATTGACAAATGCTCTATCGTGCGTCACGAACAATAACGTCAGACCTTGCCAGTCGAGTAAAAAGCGCTCCAACCATTCGATGCTTTCAACGTCTAAATGGTTGGTTGGCTCATCGAGTAATAGCACATCAGGCTTAGTGACTAGTGCACGAGCAAGTAGCACACGGCGTTTACGACCGCCAGACAATGAAGACAGGTCAGCTTCAGGATCAAGTCCCATAGTCGTAATTAGACGGGTTGCATCACGCTCTAAATCCCAGCCATGTACTGCATCGATATCGTGTTGCAAGGTTGCCATATGCTCGCAAGCGTCCATATCGCCATTGGCACACATATCGACTTGCTTATTATAGTTAATCAGCAAATTGGCGGTGTGGCGGCTACCGCCCATCACGATGTCTAAGATACGTCCGCTGGTTTCAGGAACGTCTTGCTCTAACATCGCAACACGCATGCTGCTATTTTTGATAATCTCGCCGCTGTCAGGCTGCAATGACCCATTTATCAGTTTAAATAAAGTAGATTTGCCTTCGCCATTACGGCCAATCAAACAAACGCGCTCGCCTGCATTGATTGAAAAATCGATGCCATCGAGAATAGGAGCCACGCCAAATGCCAAGTGAATATCTTTTAAATGTATCAATGCCATAGAATATCTTAAGCTTATATAATAGTGAGGTAAGGGTTGTTGCAAAATTCCTAGCAGTATAACATGCTGCCACCTAACTGTAGTATGCGTAAATGCCTTTTTGACTTCCTCCCCTTCTTAAAAGCGAAGGGGATTCCTACTCAAGACGGCCAAGCCCGACCGCGAGTATGTTTTTTGCTCCATTAACGTCTCGTTGATGGGTCGTTTTACAAGAACGACAGAACCACACTCTTATACCAAGACCCGCTCTACCTTTCGGACTGTCTTGGCGTGAGCCGCAACACGAGCAGGTTTGGGTGCTGTACGCTTCATTCACTTCGATATAGTGGCAACCTGCATGCTTGCATTTGTAATCCAGTTGCCGCTTAATCTCAAACCAACCAGCGTCATAGACGGATTTAGCCAGTTTGCCCTTAGTGAATGATGTTGATTTTATTTTACCAACGACAATTAAGCTATTGGCTTTAACCAGTTTATTAGTAAATTTATGGGTTAAATCTTTTCGGGTATTTTTAATCTTGGCATGAATCGCCTTGACCCGCTTCTTATTCTTGGCTCTTTGAGCAATCGCCAGTTTTTCAGCGTATTGATGGGTGAGTTTGGTTTGTAGTTGATCGCCATCACTACTGACTGCGGCATCTTTGCAGCCCAAGTCAATACCGACTTGACCGTCACCGCACTTAATCTTTGGAAATTCTTTAACGGTGATACAGGCATACCAATGCCCGCGAGCATCTTGCACCAGCTCACAGGTGTTGATGTTGTATAGGGCTAGGTTATAGCTATCCCACATATCAATGATTAGCTTTTTACCCTTAGCGAGGCTTAGCTGAATGATGGATTTAAGGCTTTTCTTGCCTGATTGACGGGTTGCTAGATATTTTATCGCGGTCTTTTTAAACGGTATCCAACCTAAGTTTCTACGTTTGGCTTTAGGATTGTTGGTACGCCAGTTGAGTTTGGCTTTTTTAAATTGTTTGCGAGATTTAGCGTGAACCTCACTAATAGCTTGTAAGGTCTGGCTGTGTAGATTTAGGTATTCACCAGCCCCTTTGGTGTAGGCTGCTAAATCGTAAGCTGTAAAGAATTTACCCGTGCGTTTGAGATGTTTGAAACTAAGCTCATTGACGTAATTCCAGACAAAATTAACCGACCCTGCTAAGATGTTTAGCTGATTGGTGTGTTTGTCTTTGATGCGTAGTTTGAGCGTTTTCATAGAGTGATTATGTTCTCAATGGGTTTGGTTAACAAGGTGGGTTCAATCTTAGGTGACAACGGTTGACGCCTGATATCCACGCCCTAGAAGTGACGTGGTTTTACGGGGCTTTTTGATAAACACTATTTTATAAAGTCTGTTTTAAATGGTTAGGTCTGAGATTTCATAAAGAGAATAACCATACTATCTATTATTGAGAACTACTATTGAGAAAAATATGAACCAACCAAATTCGATAGAAAAAAACGCTTCTAATCAACAAGCTCAGCTGGCAGATAGCCAAGCAGACTTACAAGCACAGGTTATTGAATTGCAAATGAACCTCTCTCACCTTGAAGTTACCGTCGAGAGGCTTGATGAGGTTATTACGCGCCAAGATAGAGATATCCAAACCTTGCAACGTCAACTACAGTTTATCTATAAGCAAGTGCAAAGCCAAGATGGGGAGGGCGGTGTAGCGCCTTTTGATGTCATGGCAGATAGACCACCGCATTATTAGGAATAAGTTTTTTTAATTATAGATAACAAATAATTGCACAGCATTTATTATAAGTTATATGCGAATTTTGGCATAAATATACGGTTTACTGACTATTCAGTCATATTGCAGAAATAATGTATTTTTCGGTTGTTTTCATGTAAAAAACACATTAGTATCCTTCACCTTAGATACTGTCTACCTAACAAAGTTCGGTGTAGCGGTAAAACAATGTGGATGTTTGGAGATACACAATGGGCGCAAATTTCAATCTAAAGACTCTAACGGTAGCTTTGGCTGCTCTTTCTGCAGCTAGTATCGCTAGTGCGGCAGGTCTTGATCGTTCAGGTCAAGATATCACCGCGTTTTTGCAAGATGGTACCTATGCTGAAACGGTTTACACTTATCTAGATGCTGATGTTAGTGGTTATGATAATGATTATGTTGGTAAAGACAAAAACGCTTATAAACAAGGCAATAAAATTGGTGATATCGCAGAGTCATATGACTTCTTCCGTTATGGCGTAAAAGCCGACATCAATGATACTTTTAGCGTTGGTGTTTTATATGATGAGCCTTTCGGTGCAGCTGCCGACTATAGCGGCAACAATAATTTTGTAGCTCAAGGTGATCGTGATGCCGTTATCAAAAACGTAACTGGAAATCCAGCATATAGCGAAGCAGTAATTGATACTGTTGTAATACCTACCCTACAAGCGCAACTTGCGCCAGGCAATCCTCAGAACTTGACAGATGGTCAGCTTAAGGAAGCTCAAGCAAATTATATAGGCGTTCTTACTGCGAAAAAAGCAGCGGATGCAGAAGAGCTTACTAAAGGCGAAGGAACCAACGTCGAAGTTCGTACTGAAAATATTACCGCGATTCTTGGTATGAAGTTTGGCGAAAATAAAAATTTCCAAGTTTATGGCGGTCCAGTTGCTCAACAAGTACAAGCAGACGTAAAACTACGCGGACTAGCCTACAGCGCTGCAACTGGTTATACCGCTCATATTAGCTCAGATCAGGATTATGGTTGGCTAGCGGGCGTATCTTACAGTAAGCCTGAAATTGCTTTACAAGCTGCATTAACGTATCGCTCAGAAATTGATCATACCCTTCCAATATTTGAAAGCTATCCTGCCGCCAGTATTGAGAAAGCTGGTGAAATAGATATTACTACACCAAAATCTGTAAACTTTGATTTCCAAACCGGAATCAATCCAACAACTTTAGCAACAGCAAAAGTGCGCTGGGTACCTTGGAGTGATTTTGCAATCGTACCTCCTGTTTATACAGATGTAAGTAAAGCACAGTATCCTGAAGGTTTATCTTTAGTTAGCTATGACAAAGATCAATGGTTAGTAGAATTAGGCTTAGCTAAACGTTTAACCCCAGCATTAGCAGTGACTGGTAATATCGGTTGGGATAGTGGTGCTGGCAATCCAGTCACTTCTTTAGGTCCTATTGAAGGCTATTATAGTGCAGGTCTTGGCGCAAAATATAACCTAACTGATAACTGGGCCATCTCTGCTGGTGGTAAATACCTATGGTTTGGTGATGCAAAAGGTCAAATCCCAACCAAGAATGTCGTTAGTAACTTTGAAGACAACGACGGTTTTGCTCTTGGCGTAAAACTATCTTACCAAGCTAAACAGAACTTTAACTAAGAATTTATGTCTTTATTCTAAATAAAATTATTTGAATCATATTAAAAACGATCTGTAATAGGTCGTTTTTTTATGTTTAAAAGATTAGAAATATATTGTTTGATGTTAGATCTATATTGATTAGGGAGTAAACAATTATCCTTAATTTCGCTAGAGATAATGAACTTTTATTTGCTGATTTTGAGCAATAATGACTGAACTAAAGAGTCACTATCTGAAAATAAAGTGTTTTAAGTATTGTTTTAGTGTTAAAAAATCATTACTATTCATTTAGGACGTCATTTACATAAACTTATATTTCAAGCAACAATGCTGAATATTAGTTATGAAGATGATTTAACAACGAGGATGTTTGGAGATACCCAATGCGCGCTACTTTTCATTTAAAAACTCTAGCTGTAGCAATCGCTACCTTTTCTGTAGCTAGCATGACCAATGCTGCAGGTCTTGATCGATCAGGTCAAGATATAACTGCATTCTTACAAGATGGTACATACGCTGAAGCGGTCTATACCTATATCGATGCCGATGTTAGTGGTGTTGATAATAACGGTAATAAAACTGGTGATATCGCTGAATCTTATGACTTTTTCCGTTACGGGGTAAAAACAGATGTAAATGATAGATTCAGTGTTGGTGTTTTATACGATGAGCCTTTTGGAGCAGCGGCAAGCTACACAGGTGATAATAACTTTACTGGTGTAGCGAATGTTACAGGCGCTGGAGCTATTCAACAAGTGGCTAACCGAGCCATTGAGAATACACAGGAAAAAATTGCTCAAGTTGAAGCACTACAAGCTGCAGATAATCCGAATGCAGGCGCTATCGATAGTCTTGTTTATCAGACAGCGTTACAAGGCTTAAATAGTACTTTAGAAAGATATCAAAATTTAGCTCAACAACCATCTTTGGATGAGTACAATAATATTATAAATAGTACTAACGAGACTCTGGCTAGCACGGAAGCGACTCTTGATGCGATAGGTTCGTTTTTGAGTGAGGAAGCTCTTCAAAATGCACGAGACCTTTTAGCTGCTAATCAAGGAGATGCTCAGGCTGCTGAAGCAGCCCGTGATGCAGTGCAGAATTTATTGAGTATTGATGAAGCAACTAATGTAGAAGTGCGCTCTAATACTCTTACACTGATTGGTGGCATGAAGTTTGGTGCTGAAAATCAGTTTCAGGTTTATGGTGGACCCGTAGCTCAACGCTTACAAGCAGACGTTAAACTAAGAGGCAACGCTTATAAAGGTGCAGCTGGCTATACTGCACATAGTGCGCCTAATCAGGATTATGGTTGGCTAGCAGGTGTATCTTACAGTAAGCCAGAAATTGCTTTAAAAGCAGCCTTGACATATCGTTCAGAAATTGATCACTCTATAGATATGTATGAAGATTTTCCAGCTCTTGCTATTCAAGGGCAGAGTCGTACCGGTGTAAGTAACTTCGAGGTAACTACACCCAAGTCAGTTAACTTCGATTTCCAAACTGGTGTAAACCCGACAACATTAGCTACGGCGAAAATACGCTGGGTACCATGGAGTGATTTCTCAATTAGCCCAACTAAGTATACTCAAGCTTCAAAACTACCGTTAGTTGACTATAGTGATGATCAGTGGCAAGTAGAGCTTGGGTTAGGTAAACGTATAGCTCCAAAGTTTGCGGTTTCAGGTTCCATAGGTTGGGATAGTGGTGCTGGTGATCCAACAACATCACTGGGTCCTATTGAAGGGTATTATAGTGTCGGTCTAGGTGCTAAATATGATGTGACTGAGAATTGGGCAGTATCAGCAGGTGGTAAATACCTATGGTTCGGTGATGCTGAAGGGGCGCTGCCAGATCGCAGTATTGTCTCTAATTTCGAAGACAATGACGGCTTTATCTTAGGCGCTAAGTTATCTTATCAAGCCAAATAGAGATTTAATTTAACCCGTTAATTCATTAATAAAAGAGCGACCCATGATGGGCCGCTCTTTTTATTGATTAAATTTAGATATACCTAAAAGTTATAAATAAAAGCTATTACGTTGATTTTCGAATGATATTTGTATGAAGCCTTGTTACTTAATCCTAGTTCGGGATAAGCCACATTGTAACTCATTGATACTATTTACAATGTGGCTACCTGTCCCTGCTGAGGCATGTTTTTGATGGTGGGCTTATAGGGAAACCAGCAATAAGCAATCAAACCCGACAGCAAGTTTGTGATAAACCCCGTGACACTACGATGGCGTGAGTGTTCGATTTGGCACAAGTTTTTAAGCTCTCCAAACACCGTTTCAATCAAAGAGCGATGATTGAGTAGTGCCTCATCCATCGGCTCAAGTAATTGGGGTTTCATATTACGCCGAAGTTTGGTTATCAACGTGGTATCACTGTGTTTTGTGAGCCACTCGTTTAGGGCTTTACTGATATAGCCTCTATCCCCAAACACCTTGCCAAACACAGGCGTTGCCATATCCTTAACAGGCACTCTGTCATCCGTATTACCCGCAGTGACTTTAACAGATACAAGCTCGCCCTTATGATTGATAATGGCGTGCAGCTTAAAGCCATAGAACCAGCCCATGCTGCTTTTGCCTCGGGTTGCAAGTCCCTTAAAGACTTTATGACGGTAGATACGTTTGTTATGACAAACTGCTATCTTGGTTGAATCAATATAGCTGATACCCGTACAGTCGCCCATCATGCTTTGCAAGTAGCTGCACAGTGGCATGATACTGCGCGGCACAAGCTCTATAAATCGCGAGTAGCTCGGCAGATTTGGAAACTCCCGTTTCATCATGCCAAGCATGTGATGGTAGTAAAACGCCTTAAACTGTCGATACCGCAGTTGATGAAACAGTACCAAGATGGTCATCATCTCTGCTACACTTATCTGGCATGCTCTTAACCTTTGGTGTCCCGTTGCGATTAAATGAGCGTCAAACTCAGGTTTGAATTGCTGATAAAAGTCGTCAATATGGCAGTATAGTTCGGTTAGGTTGTCCATGTAAGAAGTCCTTGTTGTGAAGTTTGTCTTGGTAAACTCACTTTAGCAACTTCGGACTTCTTTTTTTATCTTTTTTTTGAGCGCTTATCCCGAACTGGGGGTTACTTACTGTATAAGTTAAACAAAATCTATAAAAGCTTCTCCAATGAAGTTGTGTCTACTTTAAATTAAAGGTGAACAACTACCAGATTGTGAGGTGTAGAGGAGCGCTTACTCCCGCTTTTTTTACTACGCTAATTGAGGGTATATTGTTGATTAGTATTGAAAGAATATTATAGTATTTGATTAGGAAATAAAAAACCTCGCTAATTATAGCGAGGTTTTTCCATCATACAATAATGGATAAAAAATACTTATTTATTAAGGTTCATTTCCATCTCTTTATACTTCGCAGATACTGACGGTCTTGGACCACCAGTCATGATACTGACAGCAAAGATAGCGATGGTACTCAAGATAAAGCCTGGAACGATAGCGTATAACCAACTGTTTAGTGCCACTCCATTCATCTCAAAAGGACCATAGACCCACAGGATAACGGTCAATGCACCAACCACCATACCGGCGACCGCGCCATTGCGGTTCATGCCGCGCCATGTCAGACTGAAAATAACCAAAGGTCCAAATGCCGCACCAAACCCTGCCCAAGCATTAGAAACTAAGTTCAATACCGAGCTTTCTGGATTAGACGCCAGCAAAATAGCGACAACGGCCACCACAATAACTGAGATACGTCCGACCAATACTTGACGCGCTTCTGGAGCGTCTCTATCAAAGAAAAGCTTATATACGTCTTTGGTCAGTGAGCTTGATACCACGAGTAGTTGTGATGATATGGTACTCATAATTGCGGCTAAAATGGCCGCTAATAAGAAACCTGAAACAAGTGGGTGGAACAAAAATTGCGTGAATACCAAAAAGATGGTTTCAGGGTCATCTAGCGTCATTGCCGTTTTTTGTACGTAGGCGCGGCCCGCGATACCCGTAACACAAGCACCGATCAGGCTGATAATCATCCAGCTCATACCGATATTACGTGCTGTTGGCACATCTTTCACTGAACGAATCGCCATAAAACGTACGATAATATGCGGCTGACCAAAATAACCAAGGCCCCAAGCGAGTAAGGAGATAATACCTAAAGCTGTCATGCCACTCGTGATATCGAGCATGCTTGGATCGATGGCTCTGATAGCATTGGTCGTTGCGCTTACGCCGCCAAGATCAGTCAAAGCAACGATAGGGACAATTACCATGGCAAAGAGCATGATAATACCTTGCACAAAGTCGGTCATTGATACGGCTAGGAAACCACCAAATAGCGTGTAAGCGACGACGACGCCAGCGGTCACCCACAGACCTGTACTGTAAGAAAGGTTGAGCGAGCTTTCAAAGAGCTTACCGCCACCGACCAAGCTTGCGGCGGTATAGACGGTAAAGAATAAGATAATTACCACGGCTGAGATAACCCGCAGTAAATGCGATTTGTCTTCAAAGCGGTTGGCAAAATAATCGGGTAGAGTGATGGCGTTGTCAGCGACTTCGGTATAAACGCGAAGACGCGGTGCCACGATAATGTAGTTTAAAAAAGCACCCAAGGTCAAACCGATGGCAATCCAAGCGCTGACCACACCGTCAGCATACATGGCGCCTGGCAGGCCAAGGAGCAACCAACCTGACATGTCCGATGCGCCCGCTGATAAAGCCGTTACGGCAGGGCCTAGACTACGACCACCGAGCATATAGCCTTCAGTATCATTGGCTTGCTTAAAATAAGCATACACGCCAATCCCAATCATGACTAAGAAATAGGCGCCAAGTGATATCAGCACGCCACTAGAAACTCCGTTCATATAAACTATCCTTAACCAACATAGTTGGCTGTCATTATTTTTAACGAGAAAAATTGAGTCTTACAAGACGCTGCTTAAAAACTCTATCTCAACGTATTTCAAGATAAAAAATCTAAAGACGAAAAAAGCCATTAAGTAGGACATAATGGCTTTTATTCAAAATCTGCTGTTAGTTTTATATGATTGGTGTGGTTATGGGTTGACACCTACAAAGTTGTGATGAAATGCAAACGGCAAACTTGTATCGCAATTTTATTTTCTCACTTGCTCGCATCAAATCATCGTTTATAAACATCAGCCGCTTATATAACCAATCATTTAAAACCATCAAACCTACTGCTTACTATCATATATTACTAGAAGTCTTCAATATATGATTATCAGTGAGTTTCAGGTAAAATTATGTTATTTAAACAACGTCAGACGTATTATAACGTATGAGTCACACAAATGCGAACGCGCCTATTTATCAAATAAATATCTTGATTAGCGAATAATATATAATCGCTTGCCAAAGCTTTAGTCAATTGGCGCAAGCAAATCTAGTAAAGCCGTTACGCTACTAGATTGGGTGAGTTTTGGATTAATGACCACGCCCAAATAACGCTGTAATTCGATATTATCGGCCATATCGATACGTTCCAAATCCTGACTGACCATAGTTTGCGGCAATACTGACCAACCAAGTCCGACAGAAACCAGCATGCGGATTGATTCTAAAGGATTAGTGCTCATAGTGGCATAAGGTTTTAAATTATGCTTGGCAAATTCCGCTAAGGTGATTTGGCTAGTAAAGGTATTGGCAGACGGTAAGATAGCAGGGTAGCGCGCCAATTGCTCGAGCGTCACATTGGACTTGGTCGCCAAAGGTGATAACGTGCCGGTCATAAAGTAAAGAGGATCTGACCACAAGGTATGATAGGTTAAGCGTTTATCATAGACGGGCGGCAAGGTTAAAAATGCGAGTGACAAATCGCCATCGAGCACGGCTTTATGAGCCGTTTCTGAATCGACAAAATGCACTTCTAACTGCACGGCAGGATAGGCTTGGATAAAATGCTTGAGCACAGGGGCTAGATGGTGCAAGCCAATATGGTGGCTGGTGCCGATAACGAGTTTGCCCGAGACAATATGCTGCGAATGCTGGAGATTGATTTTAAAGTTTTCATAATCTTCAAGCCAGCGTTTGGCATGAGGCAACATCTCACTGGCCGCTTGCGTCGGTACAATACCGCGTCCAACTGTATCAAATAGGGTGATGTTAAATTCGTCTTCTAAGTTCTTAATACGTTTACTGACCGCAGGCTGAGTGATAAACAGCTTTTCTGCGGCACCTGAAATGCTGCCTGTTTGCATAACCGTGACGAATGTCGTCAAATTTGTGGTATTCACACCGATGTCCTTAGCTAGTAGCGAGCTATAATTAAAAGTTGGCTGACCTAATCAAAATGAATTAGAAATAAAAGTTTGTGACTATGTAAAAATCATCAATTATTATTATAGGATTAGCCTGCTATAATCACAAGACATCAAGACGTATTGTGACATATTTATTCTGTTAAGCGCATTTTTGACGGCGTATTACTTGTTTTACCAGGCGTTTAGCATCATAAATAGTCATTATTATAAAATATTTGCTTTTATAAAATCTCTGGTTAATTAAATATTAGATGTAAACAGCAACTTAAAGTGCGCCAGCAAATAGATTAAGTCATACTTTCATTAGTAAAGTAATAAGCCATTTAGTCATTAGTAAATAAAAGGATAGCAACATGGCCGGTCAAACGTTATATGACAAACTTTGGAATGCTCACGAAGTCACCAAGCGTGACGATGGTTCGAGCCTAATTTATATCGACCGCCATTTGCTGCACGAAGTGACAAGTCCGCAAGCCTTTGAAGGTTTAGAGCTTGCCAATCGGGAGCCGTGGCGTCTGTCGGCTAATATCGCAAGCCCGGACCACAACGTGCCAACAGTGACCAAAGAGCGCTTAGAGGGTGTGTCTGGTATTAAAGATAAAGTATCGCGCTTACAAGTACTGACCTTGGATGAAAACTGTAGCAAGTTTGATATTGCTGAATTTACCATTAATGATGCGCGTCAAGGTATCTTGCACGTGGTCGGTCCTGAGCAAGGTTTGGTCTTGCCTGGTATGACTGTTGTGTGCGGCGATTCGCATACCGCTACCCATGGCGCCCTTGGCTGTTTAGCGCATGGTATCGGAACCTCAGAAGTTGAGCATGTACTAGCCACTCAGTGTTTGATTCAAAAGAAATCAAAAAATATGCAAATTCGTGTCACCGGTAAGCTTGGCGCTGGCGTGACCTCAAAAGATGTGGTACTTGCTATCATTGCCAAAATTGGCACCGCAGGCGGGACAGGGTACGCCATTGAGTTTGCAGGGCAAGTATTTGAAGACATGAGCATGGAAGGTCGTATGACCGTCTGTAATATGGCGATTGAAGCGGGTGCACGCGTCGGCATGGTTGCTGTCGATGATACGACGATTGAGTATGTCAAAGGTCGTCCTTATGCGCCAACCGAGGAGCAGTGGGAGCAAGCCGAAGCTTATTGGCGCACTCTGTATTCAGATGATGATGCGGTATTTGATAGCGTGATTGAGATTGATGGTAGCGAGATAGCGCCGCAAGTATCTTGGGGTACCTCACCTGAGATGGTCGTAGATATTACCCAGTCGGTGCCAACGCCTGACCAAGCAGTTGATGAAGCACAAGAAGAAGGCTGGTTACGCGCTTATACTTATATGGGTTTAGACGCTGGGCAAAAAATTACTGATATCCAGCTTGATCGTATTTTTATTGGTTCATGTACTAACTCACGTATCGAGGATTTACGTGATGCCGCAGCGGTGATTAAAGGCCGGAAAGTTGCCGATAATATTAAAGAAGCGATCGTGGTAGCAGGTTCTGGGCAAGTGAAATTGCAGGCAGAAGCAGAAGGCTTGGATACTTTGTTCACGGATGCAGGTTTTGAATGGCGTGAGCCGGGCTGTTCTATGTGCCTTGCCATGAATGCTGATAAGCTAGAGCCAGGGGAGCATTGTGCCTCAACCTCTAACCGTAACTTTGAGGGTCGTCAGGGCAATGGCGGTCGTACGCATTTGGTCAGCCCAGCGATGGCAGCAGCAGCAGCATTAGCGGGTCACTTTGTCGATGTGCGTACGTTTTAACTTTTGATTTTGTGCTTTATTTATCAATAATAAATATATTTGATAGGAAAACTTATGCAAGCTTATAACACTCAAACGGGTATCGTTTGTCCATTAGATCGCGCAAACGTCGATACCGATCAAATTATTGCCAAGCAGTTTTTAAAATCCATTAAGCGTACCGGTTTTGGCGTCAATTTATTTGACGACTGGCGTTATCTTGACGAAGGTTATCCGGGTCAAGACAGTAGCACTCGTGTAATTAATCCAGATTTTGTCCTGAACAAGCCGCGCTATCAGGGCGCTACCATATTGCTGGCACGCAGAAACTTTGGCTGTGGCTCAAGCCGTGAGCATGCGCCTTGGGCACTTTCAGAATATGGCTTTCGTACGATTATTGCGCCAAGTTTTGCCGATATTTTTTATAACAACTGCTTTAAAAACGGGATGTTGCCCATCGTGCTAGATGAAGTCATCGTTGATACTTTGATGAAAGCGACGCTTGCCAATGAAGGCTATGAATTAACTGCCGATCTTGAGCGCCAAGTGGTCATCACCCCAACCGGAGAAGAGTACGCTTTTGAGGTCGATGAGTTTCGTAAGCATTGTTTGCTCAATGGTCTTGATGATATCGGACTGACTTTGCAGCAAAGCGATGCCATCAAAGAATATGAGCATAAGATGATGCAAAAAACACCTTGGATATTCAATGAGGTTAGAGCTTAGTCTTTGATAAAAACGCTTCATTCAAACATTTTAATCAACATAAAAAAGTGCTCGGCGCTAATACAGCGTTGAGTTATGGGCATTAAGTAGCTAAAATGAATGGCAATCTATTTTTTACCTTACTGTATTTTCTTCCTTATAAATAGTAGACGCCATTATGAATAAAACACGTTTTGCTGTATGGACAGGCACGGCTCTTGCCGCAAGCTTATTATTATCTGGCTGTCAATTGTTGACGGGCTATCAGCAGATAGACTCGGCAGAGAATGCTAAAGCGTGGACAGGCAAAATAAAACCCGTCGCTGGTGAAGTAAATATCGCTTGCGTGGGAACGTATCATTGTGAAATAGCGCGCATTGATCAGACACGCATTATAAGCAGTGAGACTCATGACCCGATCAATCCCACTATGCTAGTCAAGACACAAGAGGCAAATGGCAAAAGTCGTGCCGGCAGTAAGCAGGTCTCCGCGCCCATTGCGATGGATATGACGCCGCTGAGCCATAAAAACGCCATTAAAATTGTCCCCTTATCCGCGTCTGCTATGCCTGGGCTTACCAATTATTATGCGCGAGTCACACCTGCGAAGCGCGAAGTACAGATTAATTTTTATCCAGAAAATAATTTGGGCTACGTTGAGCGTTTTGCGATGATTCACGACTTTATGGAAGAAGGTACGTATCAGCTGCGTGCTTACCAAAAAAAATCTGGCGCAAATTCAGGTAGCTTGTTAGAAACGGCTTCTCCAGAGCCATTATGTGTCGATCTTTATCAAGGCAACAGCGTAAAGCGCCGTTTTTGTAAAGAGATGGGGGCTGAGCACCAAGGAGAGTTTGTGGAAACGCGTGTGGTTAAAGCTGCGCCTGCTCAAACGCCATCAGCAGCGAAAAATAAAGTGAAAACCAAAGCAGGCTAGATAAAATTGAATAGAAAACGGTACTAACTATCGACGATAGACTCTGACTTCTTGCGCAGCTCATTGCCCAAGAAGTCGTTTTTTAACAGGCTATGTAAGCCTGCTAGCAATACCATAAGCTAGCAATACCATAAACAACAACTTATTTCCCCATTTACCCACAAGGATTAGTATGGCAACGATTTTAACATTAGCAGGCGATGGCATCGGCCCTGAAATCATGACTCAAGCCATTGATGTGCTAAATGCTGTCAATGATAAGTTCGCTTTAGGTTTGACCCTAGAATCTGGATTAATTGGCGGTGTGGCGGTTGATGCAACGGGTGAACCGTTACCAGAAGAAACGCTCCAACGTGCGCGCGCAGCAGATGCTGTGTTACTAGGTGCTGTGGGTGGTCCTAAGTGGGATGGTATCGAACGTAGAAAACGTCCTGAACGTGGTCTGCTGAAAATTCGTAGCGAGCTTGGTTTGTTTGCCAATCTGCGTGTGGCTAAACTCTATCCGCAGCTTGCTAATGCTTCAAGCATCAAGCCTGAAATTATCTCAGGTTTGGACTTGTTAATCGTTCGTGAATTGACTGGCGGTATTTATTTTGGCGAGCCGCGCGGTATTCGTACCCTAGAAAATGGCGAGCAGCAAGGCTATAACACCATGGTTTATAGCACCAGTGAAATTCAGCGTATCGGTAAAGTTGCTTTTGAGTTGGCAAAAACCCGCGCACAAGCAGCCGGTACGCCCGCCAAGGTTTGCTCAATCGATAAAGCCAATGTCTTAGAAGTCACCGAGCTGTGGAAGCAGACGATGATTGAGATGCAGCAAGCGGATTATGATGACGTAGCGTTATCGCATATGTATGCGGACAATGCTTGTATGCAGCTGATCAAAGACCCTAAACAGTTTGATGTCATGGTCACGGGCAACATGTTTGGTGATATTTTATCTGATGAAGCGGCGATGCTGACCGGCTCTATCGGCATGCTACCATCGGCGAGTCTAGATGAGGCGGGCAAAGGGATGTATGAGCCTTGCCACGGTTCAGCGCCTGATATCGCCGGTCAAGATAAAGCCAATCCATTGGCGACCATTTTATCGGTGGCGATGATGCTGCGTTATACCTTTAAACAAGAAACCGCGGCGCAGGCGATCGAGCAAGCGGTCAGTGAAGTGCTTGACGATGGCTTACGTACCATTGATATTCTCGATCGTAGTGAGACGGGGCTTAAACAAGTAGGGTGTCAAGAGATGGGGCAGGCGGTTCTGGCAAAATTGGTTTAATGAATACCGCTTTAATAGAAGCTGATATTTCTACATCCTACTCGTTTTAAAGCTTAAGAATGATATACCCATAATTTGCCAAGCAAGTTATGGGTTTTTTTATGTCCATATGGCTCATTTATGCACCGTAACAGACTTACCCAGATAGTCGCAAAAAAAGCCTTTTTTTAACACAGCTACCGCAGGATATAGGTTTAATTAACACAAAGCTGTTATATCCTCACACGCCGATCTGTCACTATAAATAGCTCATTAGCCCATTAAAGTAGAGATTGTTTATCTGCATTATTTTTGTCTGACATCGTAATAATTTAAAAACCATTAAGCCCTAAATAAAATATTTATAAACAAAGGGTCTTGATAGGCAATTTTTCATTAAATTCTAATAAGAACAATACCAATAAAAATTCTAGGAGTTTTACATGTATCAAGTAACGAAAATTACTAGCGCATTAGCAGCACTGGGTTTATCAGCAGCTTTAGTGATGAGTCCAAGCTTTGCTGCCACTGACCATACTAAAGCTGACAATATTAAAGATATTAGCCCAGTAACCAACGGCGTCAGTCAAAAAGTTGCCAGTAATAGTAAAGCAGCGACGTCATTAAATAAGTACTTACCAACGATTAAATATACAACTGAAAATCTGCCAGTGCAGGCGCAAAAGGTAAATAGTGCTACTTGGAAACAAGGAATGAAGAGAGATCGTGATACTACTACCAAGCTGCAAGCTCTATTAAACTGGAACCAAAATGGCGTAGGCTCTGTCGATGGCTATTGGGGTAAGAACACCATCAAAGCCATGCAAGCGTTTCAAAAAGCCAATGGCTTGACGGTAACTGATAATTTAAATAACGAGACTTGGCAAGCATTGACTAAAAATGAAAAACTAACGACACAGCCAGTATTGGTTCGTTATCAGCTGAGCGAAGATGACGTTAATATCAAAACCACCACCATTCCCGCTGGCGCAGAAGCCAAAGCCAAGCTCGATGGCATGTATTATGAAAGCGTGACGGAAGGCTTAGCAGAAAAGTTCCATATGAGCGAAAAATATCTTAAAGCGCTCAATCCTAATGCTAAATTCAGCGCCGGCGAAACCATTACTGTTTATAACCCGGGCAATCCTAATACCAAGCCTGTGAGCCGTGTCGTTGCTGATAAAGCAACCGAAACGTTGTATGCTTATGACGATAAAAATAATTTAATTGCCAGTTATCCGACCACGGTAGGCAGTACTGCAACGCCCTCACCAACAGGTACGCATACGGTAGAAGTAAAAGTGCATGAGCCTAACTATACCTATACGGGTGACGATGGTAGTAAGTCTATCATTCCGCCAGGCCCGAACAATCCGGTCGGTTTGGTATGGATAGGGCTGAGTAAGCCTTCTTACGGTATTCATGGCTCGCCAGATCCTGCGCGTATTAGCCGTCAAGCATCAGCTGGCTGTATCCGCCTGACCAACTGGGATGCTTTAGCGCTGTTAAGTGTGATTCAAGATGGTGCTACGGTCGAGTTTAAATAAGAAGTTGTTATGTATAGAGTAATAGGGCTTTAAATCTCAAAGCTTGAAATGAAGACAAAAAAATACCGCTACAATAGCGGTATTTTTTATGGTAAAAGCAAAAAACTGATATTAGAACACTAAAATTCGCTAGGTAATAATGAGTAGGTTAGCAATATCATTATTATTATCAGTTAAACCACTCAAGCATTTACATCAATGCAGTTATAACCACTTTAGGTAATAAAAATTTAGTTTTTACCACGGTAAGTAATGCGACCTTTTGATAGGTCGTAAGGCGTCATCTCAACCTTAACTTTATCGCCAGTTAAAATGCGAATATAGTGTTTACGCATCTTACCTGAAATGTGCGCAATGATTTCGTGTCCGTTTTCTAGGCGAACTTTAAATAACGTATTTGGAAGGGTGTCGATGACTTCGCCTTCAAATTCAATAATATCGTCTTTTGCCATAATTTTTTATCTATCAATCAATTAAAAATAAGACCATATTATACGCAAGTTAGCGGATTAAAGCAATACAGAACCTGATTTTTACTTGACAGCTTGTAAGTGATATGTATGTCTGTTTGTATTAACGATGCCCGCTTAATATTTAATCAGGCAGGTTAAGCCAAACAGGCGTCAAAGGCGCGTGTGGCAATAACTGTTGAAAGCGTTCAGGATAGTAGGCATTGATAAAATACAGGCCGTCACCAGAAGCGGTCGGCGGAGCAATGCTACGGTCTTTTTTGGCTAAAATATCTAAAAAGGCGGCTGGCGGCAACTCATGTCGGCCGATAGCGTAGAGGGTGCCCATCAGATTGCGCACCATATGATGTAAAAACCCATCCGCTTGAATATCAAAAACGATAAACTGCCCATGTATAAATAGTCTTGCGTGACTGACATGGCGAATAGGCTGATTAGACTGACAAGCGGCCGCACGATAGCTACTAAAATCATGAGTACCTGCGATATCAGCCGCTGCTAATTGCATGGCGGCCAAATCTAGCGGCTCATAAATGTGGGTCACTTGATGATTTAAGATAGCAGGGCGCTGGGCTTGATTGAGGGTGATATAGCGATAACGGCGGGCAATAGCACCAAAGCGCGCATGAAAGTCACCGGGCATCGGTTGTATCCAGCGCAGAGCAATATCATCGGGTAATAAGCTATTGATGCCGCGTAGCCAGTTATGGGTAGGGCGATAAGCATGAGTGACAAAATGCGCAATCATGTTGCTGGCATGGACGCTTGAATCCGTACGCCCCGCTGCCACTACTTCTACTGGCTCATTGGCGACCTTACTGATAGCGGTTTCTAACGCTTCTTGGACGCCAAGTACTTCTCGTTGTCGTTGCCAACCATGATAATTTGTACCTAAAAACTCGATGGCAATGGCTAAGGTATAAGTTGCTTGGTTTTCAGTTGCGGTTTGAGTTTTAATGTTGTCATTTTTGATGTTTTCGATCTCAGGTATTGTCATGTTAAAGCTTATAGAGTGATAAACAGTGAATAGTTATTTAGCGCTTCTTGATAGTAGTACTGGCCTGATTGACATTATTTAACCAACGTTGACGCCGTCTGGCCGGAGTATCATAACGCAGCAATAGCCATAGCAAGCGCGCATAAATTGCGGGAATGGTTAAGCGTCCGCCGGCAATGACATGATAATCGTATTGCCAACTGCCCGCCGCATAAGTGTCACTAACGCCGCCAAACGGGCATTGACTGGCACATATCACCATGTGACCTTTTTCATAAGCCAGTTGCAATATTTCTGCTAAAGCTGGCGAGTAAGGTACATTACCAGAGCCAAAACCTAATAAAATAATGCCACAAGGCGGCTGTGATAATAAGGCGCGTAGCTGATTGTTTAAAACGTCCATATCATTTGGCAAACAATATAAAGCGTGAACGTGTGCTTGCTCCGCCCGAGCTTCGATAGTGCTGACCAGAGCTTGCTGATCATCTAGCCAATGCTGGCGGCGGGTATCTGGTAAGTTTTTGATATAACTATTGGCCGGATATGCCGCTCGTGAGTGACCGGTAAACGCCATAAAATCATGACTATGAATTTTTTGCACGGTTTGCGCAGGCCATGATTCGCCACCAAAGCTAATTCTCACGCCTGACTCACCAGCTGCCGCCAGTTTTAATGCGTCAGTGAGGTTGTCCCAAGCGTCGCTATGGGCGTCAATAGTATAAGCATCTAGTACCTCACTATCGAGTAAGGGGCGCATGCTACCCGTAACGACAACGCAAACATCGCTGCCCGCAAAAGCTTCAGCCAAAAAAGCCCCTAAATAACTCAAGGTATCTGTACCAGTAATTAAGACAAAGCGTTTATGGCCTTGTGCATAAGCCGATAGTAGCAGCCGATAAAAATGAATAAAATCGTTAGGAGTAAGTTGGCTACTGTCTTTAATTAGACCGTTTTCTAGCCAAGATACGGGCGCTAGGTGCGTAGCTGCACTGTGTTCAGCCAATAGTTGTTGCAACGTCGGCAAAAAAACGTCTGCTGATAATGGCGTTAATGGACGTCCATAACTGCCAAAAGTGCCGCCAGCGTAAATGAGTTGAGTAGGTGTGGAGAGTGTTCTTTTCATAGCGGAAGAGGGCATAGTATGGTTACAATCAAGGAGTGGTGGAAAAGGTGATGATACGAGTAATTTAGCACGTTAAATAGTAGAAAAGCTAACTGCAAAAAAAATCAGCAAGTACTCTTACATTAATAGAATACTTGCTGATAGAAGAAAACGCTACTTTTTATGCAGTGCGATCTAGTAGTGCTTGCGCTTGGCTCTGCTGCTCGCTATTACCTTGGTTAATGACCTCAGTCAGTAAACGTTTGGCGCTATCATATTCACCCAATTGTACGTATTGACTGGCTAAGTCTAAGGTGACTTGATTGCTATCTAAGGTTTTAACAAAATCAAAGTCCGCCGCAAAACGTGATGAAAAGTCCTCTGTGGCTTCAACTTCAGTCTCAATAGTAGCGTTATCTAGCATATCAGTGCTATTGACATCACTACTGACATCATAATCGTTTTTAACCTCGACTGGCGTCGTCGTTGTTGGAGCGCTTGCTAAAGAGTCGAAGTCAAAACTATCATCGATCAAAGTATTGTCATCGAATTTGCCAGTAGTTGGCGCGGCACTAGACGCTACTGTTTCGTTGGTTTGATCATCTGCTGCATCCACATCTTCGAAACTAAGCTCATCGATGCTATTGCTTTCCAAAGCACTGTTATTCTCTGATGGGTGGTCTTCAAGAACAAAGTTGTCGAATTCAAAATCATTTAAGCTATCATCAATAACAGCAGAAGTTTCATCTGATAATGATTGTACTTCAACTGGTGTGTCGTTATTATCATCTATACTATCGAGAGATAAAGCAAGATCGTCTTCTAATGAGCTGACGTCTGTCATAGACTCATCATTAAGACTCATATTAGTTTCGCTCGTATCTAGCTCTAAGTCTGCTAAATCTAAGACAAAATCTTCATCATCTAATGTTATTTCATCATCAGCGTTGTTTAAATCATCTTTAGACAAAGACGCATTGGTTTCTGACGCAGTATTATCCTGTTCTGCTAAGTCGAAGTCAAAATCCAGCTCACTATTGCTCTTGTTTTCATTTGTGCCGCTGACCGTCGACATTGATAAGCTTTGCTCATCGGCAATATCTAGATCAATGACAGGTGCGGCACTAGTAGCAGCTGGCTCATCAATATCTTGTTCTAAGTCGTCTAAACTGAGGACGAAATCTTGCTGGCTATCATTGAAATCATTAGAAGTTTCTAACGTGCTATCTGAGCTAGCGGCTAAATCATTTTTATATTCGTTATGAGTGACCGCTTGTTCATTAAGACTAGGATCAATAGTTGGCTCGTTATTCTCAATTTTGTTCGCTGGCAAATCAAAATCGATACTTTCAAAGCCAGTATCTAGATTGTTATCAGCAGGCAAGGCACGTTCAGCCGCTTGGTTTTGTTCTTCCGTCAGCAATGCTTTTAAGTCATCAGCCTGAGCGATGCTTTTGGCATCACCATGCGTTTTAATGGAATCATAGACTTTATTAAAGTTATCAGACTCGTCTATTGTTGCGTATACTGCTAGAAGCTTTAGAGTTAGCTGGCTATCATTTGGTTTTTCAGCGAGACCACGATTGAGAGTTTCAATGGCTTTATCATAGCGCTGTTGCTCCATAAAACGCTGTGCTATCTCAATATGATCAAATCGCTTATCACTATTGACATTAGCTTGAGTATTAGTACCTTTAACGGCAGTATGTTTCGGTAAAGTTGCAGCTTTATCTGCTTTATCTGCTTTATCTGCTTTGATACTTTGCTGTGCTGGTGGTTTTTGCGCTTTGTTTTTGCGCATAACTAATACCGCTATTAGTACAATAAATACCAATCCGGCGATAATATATAGCATGTAGTCCATAGTTACTCCTGCGCTCATGATCACTATTTCAGTATAGTATGTTAATCAGTTAGGCGACTATTGATTGCGTAATTTTTCGAGACGAGCTTGTAGCTCCGCCAGTTTTTGGTTTTGTAATTGCAGTTTTTTAGTATAACTGCCAAGTGTAGCGTTGGTCTTTGATAAACGTTGTGCTTGGTCTGCGGTACTGTGTCTTGATGACTTAAGAATATCTAATACGTCTGTACTAAGGCCATTGCCCGTTGCCATACCTGCCTTAGCCTTAGTGCCATCGGCGCTACCGTCGTGACCAGGAGCGAGCACAGAAAACTGGGCGGTTGGTAGCTTCTGCGTTTTCTTTATAGCGGGCGTCTCATTGCGTTTTGCTGCTTGAGCTTTCTCAGTTTGTGCTTTGGATGCAGCTTTCGAAATAGTATCCTTTTTGATGACAGGCGTATTTGCTTTTCTACTATGCTTTCTTTGTTCGCTGATGGCTGTCTGTATCTTTTTTTGCGACGGCACGACATCGTATTTAGGTAGGCTTAACTGCGCATCGGCCTTGAGCTGATTGGCATTTTTATTAATAAAGGCGTTGGGGTTTTGCGCTTGAATCTCACTCATCACGGTTTGAACGTCAAGATTGTTTTTTTCTGCGATTTGCTGGGCAATAACCCATAAGTTATCGTTGCGTTGTACCGTATAGGTAATCTTGGAGTTATTATCATTATTCGCTGCGGTATTTACTAAGCCTAAAGAGACCGTTTTTATAGAAGGCTCAGTTGTCAGGATATTAGGTTTTGATGCGATTTGGTTTGTGGAAGCATTACTGTAAGAAACGTCCCTAGACGGTGCTTTATTTAAAAGAGCAGTCGTAGTCATTATATTATCAGTATTGTTTTTATCGGTTGCTACATTGCTATAAGGCGTGGCTGTAGTAGGTGCAGTGACCATGACGGCATTATTACTAATATCGTTGTTTTTATTATTCTTAAGCTGTATTTGACGAGTAATTTTTACATTTAGAATATCAAATATTTGCTCATTCATTGGCGCAGTTTTATGGTTGTCTAAAGCACCAGTTGGGTTTGGCGTGGTGTTTGTCTGCATAGCTATATTTTTGTTTGTAAGCGCTTTATTTATATCGGCATGATTATTCAAACGATTGACAGGAGAAGTCGTTGCGTTATTTTGCGTCATCGTTCTGACTGGCGATAAACTGGTTGCTGTAAGCGCCTGACTATTACTAACTTGAGATGCCGAGGCTTGGCTGCTCGGTAGTTGAATGCTAGGGACAGAGGTTTCTATAGCTCTTGGCTTTGAAGCCAGCAATTGAGTGGGTGGAGTCTTAGAGACGGGTAATAATGGAGGCGGATTGCCTTTTCTCACTGTTAATGGTTGCGCGTTAGTAGGAGAAACAGTCGGTAGATTAAGTTTGCTTGCTGCTGTCACACTATTTTTTGAAGGATTGATGGACAAGCTGCCATCGAGCGGCATAAGCAATGTTTTAGGGATAACGCTACGCTGCGCACCATCATTAATGGTTAGCACTATATCGGCAAAAGGTTTAGAGACAGGTTTTGTGGTCGTAATAAAGACCTGCCCACTGGTAGCTGAAGTAGGCTGAAAACGAACCGTCATTGAATCTGTTGGAGTCAAACCCATTTGCTGATAAAGGGTAGGGTCAGCTAAACTCGCGGAGAAATCAGGGGTTTGAATGTCATTAACAACAATACTGGCTGATAAAGGTTCATGCTGAGCTGAGGTAATGACAGTCTTACCCATGGTAGCCGCTTGGGCGTTAGATATAAGGGCGGCATAACTGATTGAATAAAGCAGCGCCATTGATACTGAGCGATGTATCGTAGTCAGGCGATGAGGTAAATGACAAGACATATGCAGCCCTTCAAAAATAAGTATTAACTATGTTGTTATAACAAAATAGCGTTTAGTTTACCAGTTTATTTCGCCGCCGTTATAAACAATATATTTATTGTTTGTTTAGTGTTTGCGCTTACGCTTTTATTTTTTTATCAAGTAACATGGCGTCGCCGTAGCTAAAAAATCGATAGTAGTTATTAATGGCATGTTGGTAAGCTTGTTCAATCGGGGCTTTACCTGCAAATGCAGACACTAACATGAGTAACGTAGACTTTGGCAAATGAAAATTCGTAAGCAGTTTATCTATCACACCAAATCTGAACCCAGGATAAATAAAGATATCAGTATCGCCCGCCCAGCTAGAAAGCGCTTGTCCATTAACCGCTGTTTTTTGATAAGCGGTCTCAAGGACGCGCGTCACTGTCGTGCCTATTGCAATCACCTGTTTGCCATTAGCATGGGTTTGGTTGATGAGGTCGGCAGTAACTTGAGGCAGATGAGCGTATTCGCTATGCATGGTGTGATTGAGTAAGTTGTCGGTTTTGACTGGCGCAAACGTACCAGCCCCTACATGCAAGGTAACAAAAGCAGTATGAATGCCTTTAGCAGCCAGCTTATCTAGGACGAATTTATCAAAATGCAAGCTGGCCGTCGGTGCAGCAACGCTGGCAAGTTTGGCTGGATCATGAAAAACGGTCTGATAACGGGTATTGTCAGTCGCATCGGCGTGGCGCTCAAAGTAGGGCGGAATAGGCAGCTCACCATAACGCTCTAAATCTGGCAAAATCAGCGCTTCAAAAGCTAAGATAAATAAGTTTTCTTGACGACCTATGACCACAGCCTGCATATGACCATCAGCAATCTCTAGCCGTTGCCCAAGCTTAGGTGCTTTACTGGCTTTAACATGACAAAGGGCGATATGCTCTTGGTCAATGCTCTTGCCATCTGTCGTTTCTAGCTGTAAGACTGTGCTATCTAAATCTGAAATGTTAACCAAACGCTCAATCAGCACTTCGATCTTACCGCCCGTGTCTTTTTGCCCGAACAAGCGCGCTTTCATGACTTTGGTGTCGTTAAAGACAATTAAATCGCCCGCATTTAGCAGATCGGGCAGCTCAGAGAATTGTTTGTCTATAATCTGGCTGTCGCTATCTTTCTGCTGATTAGTGGCTAAATATAGTAATTTTGATGCCGAACGCTGCGCTAAAGGATAACGGGCAATTAAGCTGTCCGGCAGTTCATAATCATAATCATCAACACTTAGATATTCTAAAGTTTCAGCATTTTTATCTAGCATCTTATTAGTGTTTTTAACGCTGCTCTTGTCAAGATTTTTGTCAGCAGTATCGGTGCAAGTCGTATCTAAGTTTACAGGTTGAGAATCAGTCATAGTTAGTCTTACAGTAGATGGAGATTTTGCGGTAATTGTAGCAGAAATGCAGATATGAAAGAACGTTTTCCTCAGCTGCTACCGTTCATATTAAAGCTGAAAATAAATTAAATAGCCTAAGCAGTAATTATTAAATACTTAAAATTTATCTTTGCAAGTAAAGTGCCATTATTCAAACAAATCTAACTGTGGCAAAATTTGGGTAGCAGGCATCAATGAAGAAAACGTCACCCCGACAAGCCTGATAGGCAGTAAGCGCGGAATATCTGAAAACAACTTATCAAGCCAGTAATGGGCAGATTCGGCGCTATCAAAAGCGGTAGATAAGGTATGTGAGCGCGTAACCTGAGTAAAGTCAGCGTATTTTATTTTAAGGGTAATGGTATAGGCGATGAGCTGTTTTTTGCGTAACTGATTAAAGGCGTCGGTATTTTGCTCATAGATTTGTCTGCGTAGCTCGTCATCGTGATTCAAATTATCCCTAAAAGTCGTCTCAGAGCCAACCGACTTATGCGTACGCTGCGATTTAACGGGGCGTTCGTCACGGCCATGAGCGATGTCGTGATAAAACTGACCGCGCTTGCCAAATTCATTGACCAATAGTGCCGCGGGCGTGCGTCGTAGATCAGCGCCATTACTGATACCCATCGCATGCAAGCGCCGAGCAGTCGCTTTACCAATACCGTGAAAACGCTCAATGGGCAACGCGCTAATAAAGGCGTCGGCCTCCGCTGGCGTGATAACTGCCGTACCATTAGGTTTGTTAATATCAGAGGCAATCTTGGCGAGCATTTTATTAAACGACACGCCTGCAGAGGCATTAAGCCCCGTCTGCACTAAAATCTGTGCCCGCAGCCAATTTGCCATTAGCGTGGCTGAACCTTGATGTACGCTTAATCCTGTCACATCAAGATAGGCTTCATCTAACGATAATGGCTCAACTTGCGGGGTTAAACTATGCATAATACGGCGAATATCTTGACTGACCGCGCGGTAGACATCAAAACGCGGCTGTACAAATATGACATCTGGGCAACGTTTACGCGCCTCATAACACGACATGGCGGAGCGTACACCAAACTGACGCACCTCATAGCTTGCCGCCGCAACCACGCCGCGACCATTTGGATCCCCACCAACGACTAAGGGCTTGCCGCGTAGTTCAGGAAAGTCGCGTTGTTCCACACTGGCATAAAAAGCATCCATATCGATATGAATAATTTTACGAGGGGTAGGTTGAATAAGAGCGGTCATAACCACTATTTTACCTGATTTTATTATGAGTTTTAGCCTCTATTGCTAATAGAAATTATAAAAGACTGAGCTTAATTTTGGGCTCATTATTTTATCTATCCTTGAATAAGGGGCATCTTGTAAAAAAGTATAAATTTACACCGCCTGTCCTTAAATACCTACCGCCTGTCGGGAATATTGCTTTCTTATGTTACAGTTTTGCTGCTAACGTTTTACACTAGAGTTACTAGTAGAATAATGAGTTGTTAATCAATTTAACGACCTATGGAGTATTATTTTTAATAAAATAGGAAGTTGTTAGAGCTCGCGTCATTCTTATGGATTGAGTAATGCTAAAGCAGGATAGCTAAGGAGCTTGGTATGAATAATGAGCTAAAAGGGAGCGATTTAACCCGCGCGCTACTTAAACGAGGTTATAAGCGCGTATGGTGTGCGGTCGATGATGAAAGTGATGAGCAGGCGATAAAGGATCAATGTGGTAATGATTTTACCGCTTATATCGTGTCATTTAAAAATGGCTGCTTTTATTGTAGTGGCGGCATGTCATGGCTATGTGCGGTACCTATTAAGATAGTGGCGGTCACGCAAAAGGAGATGAATATTTGAGCAGCGAAATAAATAGAGAGTTATCCCTGTTTAATAACCTCTAAATTAAGGGCAGTTCTTTTTTAGAGGTTATTTCTTTAAGGTTAAACGTTTGGTGCATCAGGTTGCTGCATAGGGTCGGCGTCAGCAAAGGCTTTTAGCGTGCGACAATGGGCGTCAATTTGGACAATATTTGGGTAAGGATTTAAGTCCACTTCAAAACGCCGCGCCGAAGAAACTTGCGGGATCAAATAGCAATCTGCAAAGGTCGGGCTGTCACCGTAGCAAAATTTCCCGCGAGTTTTGTCAGCGACCAAGCGTTTTTCTAACGCAGCAAAACCCTCACTTATCCAGCGATTACACCATTTTATGACCTCAGCCTCATCTACCGACAGCTCATTGCGTAGATATTGTAAAACACGGCGGTTATTAAGCGGATGGATATCACAGCCAATCATTGCGCTTAACGCCCGTACTTGCATACGCCCCGCAGCGTCTTTAGGCAATAATGGATTTTCAGGATAAACCTCTTCTAACCACTCTAAAATAGCCGGACTTTGAAATAACAGCAAATCATCGGCTTGTAAAACAGGCACCAACCCTTGAGGATTAAGTGCTAAAAATTCGTTTTTTAATTGTTCATCTTGCGCCAAATTAATCGCAATATAATCATAATCTAAGCCTTTTAAGTTCATCGCGATACGCGTACGGTAAGACGTGCTACTGCGAAAATAGCCATAAAGTGTCATCATTATTTATTCCTTTTATTATGTTGTCTTGTTGGGTATATAAATGGGTATAATTATTGATAAAGTAAATAATTAATTGAGCAAAACATGCCCGTATCTGAAAACCTGCCAGACAATCCTACTACCAATAAAAACCAAGGTGGCGTACAGTCACTTGAGGTTGGATTGTCGGTGTTAGATGTTCTTATCGATCAAAATAAGCCTATGATGTTAAAAGATATCGCTCAAGCTGTACAGATGCATCCAGCAAAGTGTCATCGCTACTTGGTCAGTCTTATTCGTAAAAATTATGCACGTAAGCTCAGTGATGGGCGTTATGGGCTTGGCGCTCGAGGAAATTTGCTTGGGCATGCGGAATTCAATCAACACAACCTATTAGAGCGCCTGACGCATGTGGCAACAGAGATTAAAGACACGATAAACTGTGCGGTTCAAATTGCCAAATGGTTTAGCGAAGGTCCGATTATCATTCAATCGGTTGAGCCAGACAGCCCGATTAGTATCATCACTCGTATTGGCTCGCGTATGCCATTGACGACATCAGCGACAGGGCAGCTGTTTGCCAGTTATCAGCCAGAAACGATTATTAAGCCATTGGTTATCACTGAATGGCAGACAAATGATAAAGACATTATCGCAGAGCGATGGCAGAATTTTAACCAGTTGCGCGCCAACATTCGTACCCAAGGCTATGCTACGGTCACTGGCGATATGTTAATGGGGATTAATGCCATTACCATTCCAGTGCTTGTGCCGCAACTAGAAAGCAATACCTCGACCACTAATCAGCCGCTTAGCAATAATCAGCTAACGGCTAATGACAAACCATCTGCTGAAAGCTTGCCATTAGAATATGCTATTACTATCATTGGTACCACCGAGCAGTTACCAATGAGTGAGCAACATAACGTGGTTGAGCAGATACTAGCCATTGCAAGACGCTATCAAATAGCCTAGTCAAAACTTGCTATTTAACTTAACTACTGAATAAAATAAGTTTTAACTATTGCATAAATTGACGCTGTTACTCACCAACGGGCGCCACTTCTCTTGCTTCAGCGAGTTCTTCTGCATGTAAAAACTGCGTATGAACGGGCGCACGTTTGGTGCGCGACCATTCATCTAGCATCTCGTGTTTCATCTCTTCTGTAATCATCGAGACTTTTTCTTCTGAGGTACTATCATCGTAGGTAAGTTCCATACGATGGCCATTAGGATCAAAGAAATAGATAGAATGAAAAATACCGTGATTGGTCACGCCAACCACGTCGATGCCATTTTCTTCTAAATGCTTTTTTGCCGCCATTAAGGCATCCCGGTCTTTTACCTTCATGGCTAAGTGTTGCACCCAGTTTGGTGTATTGGGGTCAAAGCCCATTTCAGGCTGATTGGGTACTTCAAAAAACGCCAAGACATTGCCATTACCGGCATCTAAAAATACATGCATATAAGGGTCAAAGGCTTTGGTCGAGGGGACATGGTCCTCAGCGAATGCTAAGATAAAATCCATATTGAGATATTTTTTATACCATTCAACGGTTTCTTTAGCATCCTTGCAGCGATAGGCCACGTGATGGATTTTTTCAATTTTAAAACTCATATCAAACTCCTTTTGATAAAGCGTCCAACTTAATTGGCTGCCAGCACTTCGCTAAACTAAGTGGTGATAATTGTCTAACAGCCTAAGTAATTTTTTTACGCTTGTCTGATTTGTAATTACTTTATGAAATAAAATTATTTGTCAAAATCAAAGCTAAGCGCAGGCAGTACTTTACCGCGTACTTCACCAAAGCCAACACGAATGCCGTCTTTTTCGCTATAACCTTTCATAATCACAGTATCGCCATCTTCAATAAAGCTGCGCGTCTCGCCGCCTTTTAAAGTGACCGGTTTGGTGGCATTCCAAGCAATCTCTAGCATTGAACCATAAGAGTCTGGCGTCGGTCCCGAAATCGTCCCTGAGCCCATCATGTCGCCGATTTCTACTTTACAACCAGTGATGGTGTGGTGGGTGAGCTGCTGCGCCATTGACCAATACATATATTTAAAGTTGGTTTCACAAACAACGGTTGCTTCATCGCTATTCTCAGGCAACAGCTCGACTGATAAATTGATATCAAAGCTATTGTTACTGTCTTTTTCATTGAGATAAGCCAGTGGTTTTGGTTCTTGCGTTGGGCATGCAGTCTTAAAAGGTGCTAACGCATCCATGGTCACAATCCAAGGAGATACCTCAGAGGCAAAGGTCTTGGCATTAAAGGGGCCTAAAGGTACGTATTCCCATTTTTGAATGTCGCGAGCTGACCAATCGTTGAGTAGCACCATGCCAAAAATGTGATCATTAGCCTCATCTACCGCAATCGGTTGGCCGATGTTATTACCTTTACCAACGACAAAGGCGGTTTCAAGCTCAAAATCTAGACGCTTACAAGGCGAGAAAATAGGACGTTCATCAGCATTGGGCTTTAGCTGACCTGATGGGCGTATCACATCGGTGCCACTAACGATGACGGTACTGGCGCGGCCGTTGTAACCGACTGGCATTTCAGTCCAGTTAGCTAGTAGAGCGTTTTTTGGGTCACGGAACATGGTACCGACATTGGTGGCGTGCTCTTTAGATGAGTAAAAATCGGTAAAACCTGGTACGTGAACAGGCAGATGCATGGTGACGTCTGCTTGCTTAAACAGCGCTTTTGCCTGCAAGTCTTTGTTGTCGCGCAGTGTGTCAATATCAGCAGACAATAAGGTTTGAATGGTGCTGCGCGCCTTGGTCCAATTATCGCGACCAGAATCAATAAAGGCGTTTAGGGTTGGCTGATCAAAATAGGGGCCGCCAGTCAAACTTAATAATCCTTCTGCTTCGAGTACCGACAAGTCTAAAACGTGCTCGCCAATAGCAACACCTGCGCGACGATTGTTATTACCAGTAACGTCTTTAGCATCACTAAAAATACCATAAGGCAGGTTATGAATAGAGAAGTCAGAATCGGCGGCAATATCGATAAATGAGGTGAGGTTTTTGTCAATCGTTGACATGAGGTGCTCCTTGCTAAAGCGTGTATTGAATTACGTTATAATTAACTACTTACGTATAATGTAATTTATAGCCAAATAGATTGCAAGGTTTTTTGTGCAGTGTTTTTTATACATTTTTTTAGAAAGTGGCAGACATAAAAAAAGGCTGAGTCATGACTCAACCTTTTTAATCACATAGTTTTTTTAAAATTACGCTAGAGAGTTAGTCTTTTAAAACATCAACCATGGCATTGGCAACATAATCGATATTGCTGCTGTTTAAGCCCGCCACACACATACGTGAGTTTGAAACCATGTAGATACCATATTTGCTTTGGAGTTTTTCAACTTGTTCAGGCGTCAGACCGGTAAAGCTAAACATACCGTTTTGCTCAGTTAAGTAATCGAAGTCACGGCCAGGAACTTTTTCTTCCAATACTGATTTGAGTTTTAAGCGCATGGCTTTGATACGGTCACGCATGGCATAAACTTCGCCAACCCATTGCTCATGTAGGGCTTCGTCGTTCATGACGATATCGACCACGCGGCCGCCATGTGATGGCGGGCTTGAGTAGATGCGACGCACGGTTGCATTTAGCTGACCAAAGACGCGCTCCGCTTCGTCAGTGCTTGGGCATACGACCGATAGACCGCCGACACGCTCACCGTATAGCGATAAGTTTTTAGAGAATGAGTTACTGACAAATACGGGTAGACCCATCTCGACTGCTTTACGAATCGCGTAAGCGTCGCTGTCCATGTCTTTACCAAAGCCTTGGTAGGCGATGTCCATAAATGGAATCAATTCACGCTCTTTAATAACAGTTAGCGCGGTATCCCACTGTTCACGAGTCAAATCCATACCGGTTGGGTTATGGCAGCAAGGGTGCAGCAAGACAACATCGTTTTTATTCAAAGTCTCAAAAAATGCAATCATTTCATCAAACTTAACACTGCTGGTTGCTTTGTCGTAGTACGGATATTTACCGACCTCGACGTCAGAGCCTTCAAAGATAGCAATGTGATTGCCCCACGTTGGGTCGCTGACGTAGCATTTGGATTGTGGGAACCATTCATGGATAAACTCTGCGCCGACTTTTAATGCGCCAGAACCACCGATAGTGGCGATGGTTGCTACCAAACCGTCTTGTAAGATTTGCGCGTCTTTACCAAATAGCAATTCCTGACAACCTTTACGGTGGCCGGGTAAGCCTGCCATTGGCAAGTACGGACGAGGAGAGATAGGGTCAGCAATGCGCTGCTCCGCTGTTTTGACACATTCAAGGACAGGCAATTTGCCATCCTCATCATAATAAACCCCAACGCCCAAATTGACTTTATCTGGATTGGTGTCAGCGGCAAATTTGTCCATCAATCCTAAAATCGGGTCACCGGCATAATAATCGATACGTTCAAACATTTTATTTCCTTACAAGGGAGATGAGTTAAGGCGTTAAAAAGCATAAACCAGTTTGGCGATTAACTCAACGTTAGATTCAGCGATACTGATTAATTAACGCATTTTTTTGTTTATTAGCAAGTTTTTGGACAGATTTTAGCCTTTGCTAAATTGAAGTAATAAGTTCTTTGATTGCCCTTAAACACGCTGCAAATCGTCAAAGTGGCTGGCAAAGTAAGTTTGCAAAAATTGCTTAAAAGCAATACTGGCGGGTGATAAAGCGCGTGACGAGCGTTGATAAATAAAGAATCGGCGCATTTTAACCGGCTGTGCCAACGGACGCATTTGCAAACCATTGGCGCTTACCCAATCTATCACCTCTGGCATATAAGGCAAGCACAAGGTAATGCCAAAACCTTGGCGGGTCATCTCAAGGGCGGTCGACATAAAGTTGACTTTATAGCGCGCCTGCTGAATATGGCTGGCGATTTCCTCATTAAGCTCAGCGGTGACTTGCTCGATAAATGGCCCTTGCAAGGTAATAAGCGGCGTGTCTACTAAATCCTGCCAAATGACTTCTGATTTTTGCGCCAGCGCATGGTTATCTGGCATCACCACACAAAACGGCAGCTGATATAACAAATCGGCGCTGATGTCATCGTCAGGCTCCGTAAAGCCACGCTCAGTACCGACGCCCAAATCTACCTCGATGTTTTGAATATGTTCTAAGACATTTTCTGCTGAGCAATCAAGTAAAGACACGCTGATATCTGGATATGCTTTAGCAAATTGAGCAATAACGGCTGGCATGGAGGAGGCAGCGAATTGCGACACCGCAAGTCTGACTTGACCTTGCGCCAAACTTGTCAAGCTACTGGCTTCATTTTCAAATAGCTGCATCTCATTTAAAATACGCCGCGCTTGCGGCAATAAATGATGCCCGACGACGGATAACGACAGCTGGCGCGTGGTGCGGTCAAATAGCACGATACCGAGGCTGGACTCCAATTCTTTAATCAAACCACTGACGGCAGATTGGGTCAAATGCATCTGCTCGCTGGCACGGGTAAAACTGCCATTGTCAGCCACACTGATAAAAGCGCTCAATTGGCGAATACTGATATTCATAAGCAAACCTGATAAATAAATCAAAAAAAACGATTAGTCTTATAAATCAAGCTAATCTAATATAAATCACTCGTCAATAGGAATGTTTGATGAAACTTATTTTTTGCTAATTTTTAGTGATGTATACCACCAATTGAAATTAAGGATGATGACAATGTCAGAGTTAAAGGCAGATTTATTTGATAACCCAATGGGCTTGCAAGGATTTGATTTCGTTGAGTTTGTCTCACCCGAGCCTGAGCTTGTCGAAACGCTATTTCGCAACCTTGGCTTTACTCATATTGCCAATCACCGCTCAAAAGATGTCGCCTTGTTTCGCCAAGGAGATATCAACCTTATTTTAAACCGTGAGCCAAAAAGCCATGGCAGCTATTTCTTAGGTGAGCATGGCGCCGGCGCTTGTAGCATGGGCTTTCGGGTAAAAAATGCGCAGCAAGCGTATGAGCTAGCTATCGAGAATGGCGCTGAGCCAGTAGAGGTGCCAACAGGGGTGATGGAGCTGCGCTTGCCAGCGATTAAAGGTATCGGCGGCTCGCTTATTTATCTCATTGACCGCTTTGGCGATGGCAACTCTATTTATGATATCGATTTTGAATACCTACCGGGCGTTGACAAGCATCCAAAAGGCTTTGGCTTCAAGGTTATCGATCATCTGACGCACAATGTCTACCGTGGTCGCATGGCATATTGGGCCGACTTCTACGAGCGTATCTTTAACTTCCGCGAAATCCGTTATTTTGATATCACCGGTGAGTATACGGGTCTGACCAGTAAAGCGATGACCGCGCCTGACGGCAAAATTCGTATTCCATTAAACGAAGAATCAAAGCAGGGCGGTGGGCAAATTGAAGAGTACTTGATGCAATTTAATGGCGAAGGTATTCAGCATATCGCGCTATTGAGTGATGATTTGTTGTCTAGCATCGACAAATTAAGAGACATGGGTATCCCGCTGATGACAGCGCCAAATGATACCTATTACCAAATGCTGGATGAGCGCTTACCAAACCACGGCGAGAATGTCGCTGAACTACAAATGCGCGGCATCTTGTTAGACGGTACCACAGAAGGCGGTACGCCACGCTTATTGCTACAGATTTTCTCTGAAACCATCCTTGGTAGCCCCGTATTCTTCGAATTTATCCAGCGTAAAGGCGATTATGAAGAAGGCTTTGGTGAAGGTAACTTTAAAGCCTTGTTTGAATCCATCGAGCGTGACCAAGTCCGACGCGGCGCGATTGGTCAGCCAGAAACTGAAACGCCATAGTTTTAGCTTAATCGTTTATAAGTATAATAAATGGGCAGGGCAAAAGGAATTTGTCTTGTCCTTAATCAGCAAAGTACTGCTTGCGATGGTAAATCAAAAATACCTGAGAATTACTGACGACAAGCGACTGTACTAACGCTAATAAAAGGAACACAGGCATGGAACGCCTACAAGCTAACAATACTATTCAAAAATCCCACAGTGCCAAGAGTGTGTCTTCAAATGCTCTCGGCGCTGATGATGCTAGCCATAGCGATTCAACCGCTGAGAAGCAACCTTACCTCTCGCATCAGCCAGACAGTCAGGGTCATATTCACTATAGTGACGATGAAAATGCCATGTGGCAGGCGCTGCTTACACGTCAAGCCAAGCAAATACCCAATCGAGCTTGCTCGGCCTATATAGAAGGCTTAGAAAAGCTAAATCTGCCATCGATGCATATCCCGCAACTCCACGATATCGACGAAATATTGCAAGCCACCACCGGCTGGCAAACTGCTGCCGTTCCTGCGCTTATCAGCTTTGGTAAGTTTTTTAAACTTTTAGCAAATAAACGCTTTCCGGTAGCGACCTTTATCCGCCGCTTTGAAGACATGGACTATATCGAAGAGCCAGATATCTTTCATGAAATCGTTGGCCATTGTCCGCTGCTGACCCATCCTGCGTTTGCCGCTTTTAATGAGACCTATGGCAAACTGGGTCTTGATGCCAGTAAAGAAGAAAGGTGGTTTTTGGCACGGCTTTATTGGTTTACCATCGAGTTTGGCTTGGTAGGTAGTCACCCTGACAATCGCCGTATCTATGGCGGCGGTATCTTAAGCTCCCCTTCTGAAACGATTTATGCGCTTAATGGTAGCGATACATTGCAACAATCCAACCATCACCATCAGCAGCAACCTCAAAATCAGCCAGAACACCGCGCATTTGATTTGCTTGATGTTCTGCGTACACCTTATCGCATTGACCATATTCAGCCGATTTATTATGTCATTGATGATTTAGATGCGCTGTTCGATATCGTCGATAGCGACATCATGGGCAAGGTCAAACAAGCAATGGCACTTGGCTTGTTTGAACCAACTTATGCACCAAAAAACTCTTAATACATTAAAAAATTTAGCATCGTTAAAATAACGATGGGTAAAAGTGCTGCTGTAAAAACAGTATTAACACGGACGTAACTGTATTAAACCTAACGGTATTAAAAAAATAATAGTTAACTTAAAAGGATATTATCATGACGACATTATCACAAGCCAGCTGTGAAGCCTGCCGTATCGGTGCTCCAACCGTCGACGACACAGAAGCACGCGAGCTATTACAACAAATTCCTGACTGGTCGCTCATCGATGTCGACGGCATTAAGCAATTACAGCGTCAGTATAAATTCAAAAATTTTGTCACAGCGATGGCATTTGCCAATGAGCTTGCCGACATTGCGGAAGCAGAAGGGCATCATCCAGGTATTTTGGTAGAGTGGGGCAAGGTCACCGTCACTTGGTGGTCACATAGCATTAAAGGTCTGCATCACAATGATTTTATCATGGCAGCCAAGACCGATAGCCTACTGGGTAAGTCATGAGACTGGCAATAATCTTTGCAACTAATTAAACTTGTCCCACCCAAAACCAACCCTAACGCCAGAGTATATATGATGGCCCCATAAGGATGTGTTATGCCTCCACAAGTACTTACCGAGCTATCTCCCAAGGTAGCTTTTATTATTGCCAGCGTTGTCATCGCGATTATGGGTGTGACCATGATCGGCTTTGGCTGGGTACCGCATCTGTCATTGATGCTTGCAATCGTTGTTTTATTAGGCCTTGGTATGTATAAAGGTCTAAGCTTTGAGAAGATGCAGGGGCAGATGTCATCGGGTGTTGTCAGTGGTATTGGTGCTATTTATTTACTATTTTTTATTGGTTTGCTGGTCGCCGCGCTGATGATGTCAGGTGCTATTCCTACCATTATGTATTATGGTTTTGATCTCATCTCACCGCAGTATTATTATATTTCGGCTTTTGTTTTGACCTCAATTATTGGTGTCGCTCTAGGCAGTAGTTTGACCACAGCCGCGACACTTGGTGTGGCCTTTATTGGTATGAGTAATGCCTTTGATGCCAACGTTGCTATTGCTGCTGGTGCTGTGGTTTCAGGTGCTTTTTTTGCCGATAAAATGTCGCCGTTGTCAGATACTTGTACGCTTGCCTCTTCTGTCGTCGGCATTGATTTGTTCGAGCATATTCGCAATATGATGTATACCACGGTACCGGCGTGGCTCATTACAGCTGGGCTATTTTGGTATTTCTCTGGCCAGACGGGTACGGGTGATTTAGGTCAAGTGACCTTACTGCAATCACAATTGGTCGATAGCGGCTTAGTCCATGGTTATGCCGTATTACCATTTGTCGTGCTAGTGGTATTAGCACTATGCCGAGTCAATGCCATTTATACCATCATTTGTACAATCGCGACCGCTTTAGTGCTTACTTATCTGCACAGCACGCCAAGTATTGGGCAGCTCGGCGGTTATCTATTTGCTGGTTATACGCCCGCCGAAAATTTAGAGCTGGGTGAAGTGGCGGGTATGATCTCACGTGGCGGTATGCAAAGTATGTTCTTTACTCAGACTATCGTGATATTGGCGTTAAGTTTGGGCGGTTTATTACGTGCTTTGGGTATCTTGCCAGCGTTATTGTTAGGTATTCGAAATATGCTGACAAGCTCAGGACGTGCTATTTTTGCCGCGGCAATGGCAGCTTTAAGTATCAACGTGCTGATCGGTGAGCAGTATTTGAGTATCTTATTATCAGGAACTGCGTTTCGTCCGACCTTTGAGCGTTTGAATTTACACCCCAAAAACCTATCGCGTACTATCGAAGATGCGGGCACGGTTATCAATCCATTAGTACCGTGGAGCGTGTGCGGGGTATTTATCAGCCAAGCGTTAGGTGTTCCAGTACTTGAATATTTGCCTTATGCCTTTTTCTGTTATTTATCGCTGCTGCTTACGATACTGTTTGGATTCACAGGTATCACCATCAGTTGTAAAGATGGCTCTAGCATTCGTAAGCAACCAAAAGTACAAATGGCCAATTAGCGAACATTCATTTTTAAAATAAACTGAGATAGTATTGGTTGCATAAAAACCACTCTAAGCAACTTAGAGTGGTTTTTTTTGGTTAATTTGAACGCCTAAACCATATATCTAAAAGTGGCTGAATAAGAGATAATAGAGGACATAGATTTTCGCTTACCTCAATAAAAAGGCAGTCCTGCATGACCCATAATAATCCATATAACCTGATACCCTTGCAACCTACGGGCAGAAATGAGACCAATACCGCCAATACCTATTCACCTGAAGATATGATTGCCATTTACGAGCAGCAGTTTCTGACCGAAGTGCCAGAAGACAAGCTCACAGAGTTCTTACCTTTTTTAAAAGCGTTTTATGATATCGACGACCATACCTTAGATGTCAGTGCGGTGATTTTTGATGCGATTGCGGACGCTTGTATTATTTATAATCACAAAGTCAAAGTTGGGCGTTACGAAATATTAGAAGGCTTGGTAAAAGAAGAGATTGCAGAAGATATAAGTGATGCAGAAGGCGCTGAAGAGAAACAAGTACAAGCCTATACCCTAGAGTGTAAGCGTACTTTTTTTATCAATGAGGTGGAAATACCTTATCATTTTAATTTGTTTATCCATGGCGATAATTATTCTACCTTGACGAGAAGAGAGAGCGTGTTAGAAAAAATGTATTGGTTTGTCAGTGATAGCTTTGATGAGCAGTTATTGGATAATTCTGAAGATACTGAGAGCTTGGCGTCTATTAATAAGCAACTGGCAAGTTTGGGTATTCGAGAAATGGATCTGACTACTATTCATCAGCTAGTCGATTATTTAGAAGGTAACATCATAGATGATGACATGGCAGATGCGGTCAATAAGCTGCTAGATGAAGCCGAGTAGCATTGAATACACTATTCACTGTTATTCACTGTTAAAAAAGACCACGCTAAGCCAATTTAGCGTGGTCTTTTTTTGATAGGACAACCAATTTTAAACAGTAAGCAATAAAAAACCCTCGTAATCGATAGATTGCGAGGGTTTCGTATATGGTACCAGTGGTCGGACTCGAACCGACACGCTTTTAAAGGCAACGGATTTTGAATCCGTCATGTCTACCAATTCCATCACACTGGCATGTTAGGAGATAAAGTCTTTACTGCTAGACTATATCGAATTGGGCTACAAGGTTAACTCTGTATAGGCTGCGTATTATAGCAGGCTATTTTTAGCCGTCAAGAATTATTTATTATATTTAAGATAAAAATTCATTTTTAACCAACGAAGGCACGTTCAACGGCATAATCCGCTTGTACGCCCATACGTGGAGAGACGGTGAGACCGAAGTCGTCTAAAATTGTAGAGATATCCGCATTAAATGGCATACTACCGCAGATAAGTACTCGGTCATCGTCTTTATTCATTGGCGGTAGACCGATATCTTCAAAGAATTTACCTGATTTCATCAGATCAGTGATACGGCCGGTATTTCTAAACTCTTCGCGCGTGACGGTCGGGTAGTAGATAAACTTCTCACGGAACTCTTCACCAAAGATTTCATCGTTTGGCAGCTCTTCTTCGAACATTTCGCGATAAGCCAAATCCTTGACCTGACGTACGCCGTGTACCAAAATGATTTTGTCAAAACGCTCATAGACTTCAGGGTCGCGTGATAACGCTAAAAATGGCGCAAGTCCTGTACCGGTTGAGAGCATATATAAGTGCTTACCCGGCAACAAATCATCTAAGACCAACGTGCCAGTCGGTTTTTTACTGACCAGTAACTCATCGCCCACTTTGATATGCTGCAAGCGCGAGGTTAGCGGACCGTCTTGAACTTTAATAGAGAAAAATTCCAAATGCTCTTCGTAGTTGGGGCTGGCAATCGAGTAAGCGCGCAATAGCGGTCTACCATCGACAACGATACCAATCATCGCAAACTCGCCATTACGGAAGCGTAAGCCATCGTCGCGCGTGGTTTTGATGCTAAATAGAGAGTCATTCCAGTGATGAACCTCAGTGACCGTTTCGGTGCGGAGTTTTGACATAAAGCCCTCGTTAGTAAGTGGTAATGTGTATTCGCCCATTAAAAATGGTGGTAAGCAAAAATTTTTAAGGTAATAAAAAGTGTGAATAAGATTAAGCGCTTATCAATTATCAGTTCAGGCTAATTAAGCAAATGACATGCTAAGCAAATGACACGGATAAAAAACCGTTATTTTAACATTATTATCAGGTTTTATAAGGCGTCAGATTATAGCAAACAACGGCGCTGCCGGTAAAAGTAAACTTTGCTGCTTGTACTTTTAGACGTGTGCGTTATGAATGCAAGCCATTCTCAATAAATTTCTCGCTCATCATAACAAACTTTAAAATAAAAATCCGCCTAGCTGCCTGTCTGTACCATGATAAAATGGAATATCGTTAGCGAGTAATTTTCTATCATTGCCGCATGCCATGTATTATCAGCTATTTACTTTTGGAACTTGATTTATGACTTGTCAGACTTCCGCCGCTATTAACTATCATATATCGCCCATTATCGGTTACCACCGTGCGCCGCTGTCACAAAAGTTTGGCGCACCGAGGCAGCCAAATTTGGTTGCTATGACTAGTGTGATTGAAATGCTCGCGCCGTATGACACGCCAGCGGCATTTGTCGGACTGGAGGATTTTAGTCATATTTGGATCAGTTGGCAGTTTCATCATAACTATTTATATAAAGACAAGTTAGATAAAGACAAGCATTCACTCAATAATAAGCAGCAAGACAAAAATGATAGTAATTTTCGCCCGCAAGTGCGTCCGCCGCGTTTGGGTGGCAATCAAAAAATAGGCGTATTTGCCAGTCGCAGTATGTATCGACCATCCGCGCTTGGACTGTCTGTGGTAAAGCTTGAGCGCATTGAGATGGTAGAAGGTCGAGTGTTACTTATTATCAGCGGTGCTGATATGATAGATGGGACGCCCATCATCGATATCAAGCCTTATGTGGCTTATAGTGATGCCTTGCCTGAAGCAAAAAGCGGTTTTGCGCCTTCGGCGCCGCATTTGTTGGACGTGACGATTACCGAATCGGCTTATGAGCAATTTGGGCAAATTATCGCCATTCAAAGTGCAGATAATGCAGCGGAAGAAAATGCGCAAAATAAGCACTCATCCGTTAAAGCAGTCATTGATAAAACTCAAAAGCAGTTAGTAATATCTGATTTTGATACTATCAAAGCTTTGATAGCGCAAGACCCGCGCCCTGCTTATCGACGTACAGAGACAGAGTCGTCATTTGTTATGCGCTATAAATCGGTTGATGTCAGTTTTAAATTGCTAGAATCAGGTGAATTGCAGATAATGAATATTGTCACAGTATAATGAAAGTAAAAATCGCCGCTGCCAAATGCCTTAAACCTCATAAGAATAAACCTTTAAAAGAAGACAACCATGCCTGTTCAAAAATATTCGATAGTGATTGATTTGCGTTGGTGCCTAGATGAATTATTGGCAGATAGGGTGATTGATCAACGCGGCTATAACCTTGTCATTACCAGTCGCCGTAACAAGGCGCAGCATCCGCTGATTACGATTAGCGAGTTTGGGCTGCCAAATGGTCACGCGCTTAATAATAATTCTGAGAATAAATTGACGCTAGCATGGCTTAATCAATGGTTGGCTGCCAAAGCAGATATGCCGCTGGTGCGTATTGATCCGTTAAAGGTCGATGTACCAGCAGTGACGCAGCTGATGTCGTTTGAGTATGCGCGTTCGCAGCATATTTTACCGATTGAAGTGACGCTTGATGAAGTGGTTATTGGTACTGACCAGCCATTTTATACCGATTGGCATGGCAATATCGAAAAGCTCATTAAATCAAAAAGCTATCGTACGGTCTTTATCAATCCTGAACAAATCAATCGCTATCGGCAAGAGTTTTATCAAGTCACGCAAGCGATTGCTGGCGCGAACTCCCTACATAAGCGCGCGGCGTCTGACGTCACTAATGTCGAAGCGTTGTTGCAGCTCGGAGATAATGCCAATCCCGATGCCAATGACCAACATATCGTCAAAGTGGTCGATTGGCTATTGCAATATGCCTTTGAGCAGCGCGCAAGCGACATTCATCTAGAGCCGCGCCGTGAGACTGGAAAAGTGCGCTTTCGTATCGATGGGGTGCTGCATAGCGTTTATGAGATGCCGCTGGCGATCATCGTCGCTGTGACTGCACGCATTAAAATCTTGGGGCGGCTCAATGTCGCAGAAAAGCGCAAGCCGCAAGATGGACGCCTAAAAACCCGTACGCCCAAAGGCTTAGAGACTGAGCTGCGTCTCTCTACTATGCCGACTGCCTTTGGTGAAAAGCTCGTCATGCGGGTATTTGACCCAGAAGTACTGGTGCGCTCGTTTGCCCAACTTGGCCTGTCGGGTAAGCAGCTTGAAACGTGGCACGAGCTGACCGCGCATCCAAATGGGATTATCTTGGTGACGGGTCCGACGGGTTCTGGTAAAACCACCACCTTATATAGTACGCTCAAGCAGCTCGCCACCGAGCAGGTCAATGTCTGTACCATTGAAGATCCGATTGAAATGATTGAGCCGGCCTTTAATCAAATGCAGGTCAATCCAGGGGTTGATTTGCATTTTGCCGACGGTATTCGTTCTTTGATGCGTCAAGACCCAGACATTATTATGGTCGGTGAGATTCGCGATGCCGAAACCGCCAATATGGCCGTGCAAGCGTCTTTGACGGGGCATTTGGTGCTATCAACGTTGCATACCAATGACGCACCAAGCTCTATTACTCGTCTGCATGATTTGGGTATTCAGCCGTTCTTAACCTCAGCAACGATATTGGGCGTCATGGCACAGCGATTATTACGGACGTTATGCCCGCATTGTAAGCAAGCGCTTGATGTGACGCCAGATAGTGAGATAGCCATTCAATGGCAAGAGCTGGTGCAGCCTTGGCGCGCGCCTGTACCAACACAAGTTTATAAGGCGCAGGGCTGTGAGCACTGTCGCCATACGGGTTATCAAGGCCGCGTTGGTCTGTACGAGATTATGCCGTTATCCAATGAGCTAAAAAAACTGGTCGCCGCCGATGCTAATTTGGATACGTTGAAGCAGCAAGCGTACCGCGAAGGTGTGCAGCCGCTACGTTTATCGGGAGCAAAGCGTATTAGCGAAGGGTTAACAACCATAGAAGAGGTGATGCGTGTGGTGCCGCTGCATTAAAGGATGTCTCTAAAATACACCTCATTCAAAAAAACCATTCTTTAAAAAAATGCTCTGATAAAAAGCCTTTGTATAGACGTTTGTTAAACACGACTTGAAAAGCCAGCTTATCAGAGCAATTAATACTATTACTATTACCAAATCCATATTTTAAGATAATTTTATTTATTGATTCTTATTAACGAGATTGTTTATGTTTACAGATACGCATTGCCATCTAAACCGTTTGGATTTAACCAAGTATGATGGTCAATTGTCCGGCGCGATTGCGGCGATGAAAGAGGCGAATGTTAATCGTGCGATGGCGATTATGTGTGATTTTGCTGAATACGATGAGATTGCCAATATCGTCAGCACTTATAATGACGAGACGCTAAATCTTGGTATGAGCGTCGGTATTCATCCTTGTGAAGATATCGGCGTATTGCAGTCAGCGACAGTTGAGCGCTTGATAGAAATGGCTGATGCTGAGAACGTGTGGGCGATAGGGGAGACGGGGCTGGACTATTACTGGTCGACGGAAAATAAAAAAGAGCAACAAGCTAGCCTTGCGCGTCATATCTATGCCAGCCAACAGCTAAAGAAACCGCTTGTCGTGCATATGCGTGACGCCAAAGAAGATACGCTTGATATCCTAAAAGCAGAAGGCGCTGAACACGGTATTATCCATTGCTTTACTGAAGACTGGGAGACGGCAAAACGAGCGCTAGATTTAGGGTTTTATATCTCCTTCTCAGGCATCGTCAGTTTTAAAAGTGCGCAAATGATTCAAGATGCCGCAAAAAACATGCCCAAAGACAGAATACTTATCGAAACCGATAGCCCATATTTAGCACCCGTGCCTAAACGTGGCAGGCCTAATGAGCCGGCATACGTGCCATACGTGGCAAGCTATCTTGCCGAGATATATGGCTGTAGTGGCGAGGAAGTCGGCGCGCTGACTGCAAAAAACTTTGAAAATTTACTGGCACAGTATCACTAAAATGGTTATGCTATGACCAATCAGTCATTTATAGGCTTGTCTTGTAGTTCTGTGTTGAATGTGTTTTTGATGCTGAACTTAACCCTATGATTATCAATGACTATTTAGCAAACATAAGCATATTGCCTTTGATGGTATTGGCGTAGCCGTTATAAAATTTATAAGCGTGCTGCCAGTACACTGACAAAAGGGACGGCGGTATGCATGATATTGTCAGTTTTTAGGAGAAATTATGAGTCGTCAGCACCAGTTCAAGGCCCGAGAAGAAAATATCTTAGCGATGGCGGAGCAATTGCTACTTGAGTCAGGCGATGGTGATATCACTTTGGACAGTTTGGCAGACCAGCTTGATTTGGCTAAAGGCACCTTATATAAGCATTTCTCCAGTAAAGATGAGCTCTACCTGCGTATTATTATCCGTTATGAAGAGCAATTGTTTGAGATCAATCGTATTGATGACTGTCCATCGGCTGGTGTTGCGCGGATGATTTTCCAGCAACTATTTAATCCGCAAAAAGCCATGCTCCTTAACCAAATCGAAGAGCGTTTGGCAGCATCAGTGACGGGTCTGAACCGCCTGTTCGGTGAGCTTTACGATATTCGTCGTCAGCGCATGAAGCGTTTGATTGATATTATCAGTGCGTATCTTCAAGAGCAGCATAGTAGTCTAAGTACGCGTGATTATTTGTCCTCGATTTGGGCGATGGGTCAGGGCGGCGCAGGATTATTAAACTCAAGTTTTTATCAGCGCTACTTAGGTCGCCGTGATACCTTGCGTTATGCTTTTGTGCAGCAAATGCTTGAGTTGCCAAGCCATTATCCAGCTGCCGATGATGAAGTCATGGATGAAGATATGCAAGAATTGGTAGAGCAAATCGATACTGAATCAGAAGAGCACCGTAATACCAATTACTAGCTTTTTATTCTATTTTAAACACAGTCAGCTATTATTTTATAACGGTCCGTGTTGCTATCTTCTGTATGGCAACACGTTAAATTATCTTTTAACACGTGTACGAAGTCATAGTTTTTGTAACTCGTCATGTCTTTCGTCGTTTGTATACCATTCAATATAGCGTTATTTTTAATAAGGTGACGCCATTCTAGATGACTTCTGTATGTCAAAACCGACTTCCTCGATATCTTCAATAACAGCCTTTCACGCACGCAGCCATATCGGGCAAGCGGGCTTTACCCTTGTTGAAATAGTAGTGGTGGTCGTTATTCTATCCATATTTGCTGGGATGATGAGCTTATCGGTCGGTAGTAGTGAGTCACGCAAAAACCGTGCTTTTTATGAGCATTTAACGGATTCATTGAGCTATGTACGGCTTTTATCGGCTGAGCGTATGCAGCCCATGGGTCTAAGCTTACAAGCCGATAAACAAGGTCAAATTGCGCCTGTCATTGTCACGCTATCAAACCCGTATATTGCCTATCAAACTCAAGATTCTACGTCTTCTAGAGGCGATAGTACGCCTAAGAACGCCATGGAGCTGTCAGCAGATTTGACGAGTATGTCAGGTGCTGCTTCAGATAAAGTGCCCACACCAAGCTGGGAGATTGAGCCAGAAGTTAGTCTGCCTGAATTGCCTGCTGGCATGAGTTTAAGCGTGCAAAGCCTAGATGCAGGGAGGCAAACAACCGCAGGCCAAACACAAGCACTGCAGCCATGGTTTACCGACCAAAACGTACCGCAAGTACTATGGTTTGGCACAGGTCAGGCCACGCCGGTGACGATTGAGGTGCGTCATAATTCGCGTTTGGTGGGTGAAGTCATTACAATTATGCCCGATGGTAGTATCTCGATAGGACAAGGGCTGTAGCTGATGATTAACAAAGATAAAGCCAAATCGACCTACACAAATCCAAAGCCTGTTATATCAAGGCATGAGCAAGGATTTACCCTGATTGAAGTCATGGTTGCTTTAGCAATTTTGGCCGTCGTTGCCGTTGCCGCGAGCCGTGCGAGTAGTGCGTATTTAAGCTCAGTTGATGTTTTACGTACTCGCACGCTAGCGCAGTTTGTCGCACAAAACGCGGCAGCGGACTTGCATATTCAAGATACGTGGCTGACGGCCAACAAAACACAAACCATCAATGCTCAAGGTCGTGATTGGCAAGTGACAATGACTGCCACCGATGCCATCACACCTGCATTAAAGCAAGTAAATATCGCTGTTGCGCCCATTATAGACGGACAAACACGCAGCGCAGTGACGGATATCAACGTGATGTTAAGTAATGCTGAGCAAGAGGTTGGTAGTTTGGATTTGAGCCAACTAGACCCTAATGGAGGCAATCCATGAAATCAAATCATGGGTTTACTCTGCTTGAGCTGATGGTGGCGATGGCGATATTTGCCATGTTAGCGGTGGCTGGCTGGCAAGTGTTTGATGGCGTTAACCGTGCGCGCGAACGGGCGCAGTTTCATGCGGATCATTTAGCAGTTCTGCAATATGCCTATTTGCAATTACAGCAAGATATGAACCAAATGATTCCCTATCAGGCAGTGGATACGCAGGGTGCTAATTCTTTAACTAATAACGCCTCAACCAATAACGCCTCAACCAATAACGCTACAACCAACAATACCGCAAATAACAATGGTAGTAATAACAACGCCAACAATAGCAATCAAGAAAATGCACCAGCGCCCGAACCTTTCATGAGTCTAGAAGGCGCACGTATCAGCTTTGTTCGTTTTGCCGACCCTGACCCACGTTATCAAAGCAGCGCGAGTTTGCAGCATATCGAATACATTTTTGCTGATGAACGCTTAATTCGTCGTCAATATACCAGTCTTGCCGGTGGCAGTGACAGCATTAGCCTAGATAGTGTGTTGCTTGAAGGCGTTACGGCTGGACGTTGGCAAGCTTATTTACCTGAATTAAGTGCCAAATTTCCCAATAAAGACAGCAGCAGCATTAATAACAATACCATATCAGCGCAGTTGACGAATTCACCCAATAACACGTCTGAGATTATACTGTTACCAAAAGGGGTTGTGCTCAACTTTACGTATCAAGATATGCCGATCACTTGGCAATGGGCACTGACGCCGCAGCCAATACCAAATGTCAGTACAAATACCAGTCATAAAAATACGCCTAACAATTCTAATGGCGATAGCAATAGTAATAACAACAATAACGGCAACAGTAATGGTGGCACCAATAACGATAGCGAAGCCAATGGCAATGCAGCCAATAATAGCTCAGGGAACGCTACTGAAAATACCCCTTTTGGTCAATGATAGAGGCTATTTATGTCAAACAAGCCACAAATAGGGCCAACGATGCCTATAACCTCTATAAAAGCCAATTCTCAATGTGGCGTCGCACTGCTAACTATTTTATTATTGGTGGTTAGTATTACTGTGGTTGCAGGGGCAATGCTTGCTAGCCAAAAGATTGCCATTCGGCGTAGCGGCTTATTGTTTGACCAAAACCAACTCTTACAAGATATTAATGCAGGTCAGCAATTGGCGGTTACCTTGATTCGTGCTGATGCCAAATTAAATGATACTGATAGCGAGCAGGATATTTGGGCGCAGCCAATACCGCCTTACACCCTAGGCGGACATAGTATCGACATCGAATTACGCGATGAGGGCAGTCGTTTTAATATTAATAATTTATATCATAATGGCGCTGTCGATACTGCTGCCTTGGCCGTCTTTCAAAGACTGCTTACACAGCTAAATTTAGAGCCTGATACCGCCGTTGCGATACTTGATTATCAAGATGCCGACAGCGAGGTCTACCAAGATGGCGGTGATGAAAGTGTGGTTTATGCTCAGCAGTCTAATCGCGGCGCGGATACAGCTTTACCCAACCAAGCATTGCTTAGTATCGATCAATTAGCAGAGGTAAAGGGCGTTGATGCGCAAGTATTGGCGACACTGCGTCCCTATATCACGGCGGTGCCATATTATTTACCCATTAATATTAATACCGCCAGTCCCGTTTTGTTTGCTGCCTTGGTAGAAGGTGCGAGCAGCCAGCAAATGCAGAGTATCATTGAGTTGCGAGCAAAACAAGCCTTTAGCTCTGTCGAAGATGTTTGGCAACTGCCCGTATTAAGTAGTGTAAAAGAAGAGGAGCGCAAAGCCTTGACGCCATTACTAGCGGTTGATAGCCAAGCCTTTATGGCACTTATTACCGCCTCTGATAATGCGACGGTTGGTCAAGCAAGACAACGCTTTGCGACTATTATTATTAGCAAAACGGCCGCTGATGGCGACGCAGCAAATAGCAGCGATAATAATGGTAATGAAAACAGCAGTGATGCTAACAACGCTAATGGCAATGCTAATAACGCTGATAATAAAAAGCCCAAAGAGGTGCGTGTGCTAACGCAGCGACTTTGGGCGTTTAGGCCAATTTTCTAATGGTTATAGATAATTAGTAATAAATAGCATGCAAAAATTAAGTCTAATTAATCATTTAAACGGGTTTCTTCGGTAGATTTCCAGTTATAGGCACCATAAAACAGCATTTGTGCTTGGCGCGTGCAATTATGCAGCATCAGCTGTTTTTTCTTTTCAATCTCAGCCAAGTCGACCTCATCATCATGATCTTCGGTATAGGTTAGCTCGAGCCAGTCAATAATCCAAGAAAAAAACATATTGACCCCAGCTTCCGCCAACAGTCTACGATCATAAGTATTGATGTGGGTAAATGCCGGCTGTAGCGCTAAGTCTTCTGCTAGGTTTTGGCCGTGTTTTTTAATCAGCTCATTGATGGCTTTGCGTACCGCCTCTGAGCCGCCATAGCGTTCACTGACTAAGAACTGCCAGTAGCAAGGCTGCTCGCTGACCATATATAAAAACATTTGGATGCTTTTTGCGATTTGACGCTCAAAACTGCGTTTGCGCCCAATTTGCAAGTTTTCACTTAACGTTGCCATCGTACCGCCCAACTCTTCGATGACTAAGGCGCGACCAAGCGATTCCATGTCATCAAAATGGCGATAAAAGGCGGTCGGCACCACGCCAACCTCACGCGTGACTTGCCTGAGACTGATTGAGCTAAAAGACTGTCCTGTCATACACAAATCGAGCACCGCATTAAAAAAAGCGTGCCGTGTTTGAAGTTTCTTTTGTTCGCGACTACTCATAATATTTCAAAATTACCTGATAGATGTCTATCATACTCATTTCATTGCGAAAATACGAATAAAATAGAGGATTATCGTTAATGGTTTGCTTAAATTTTGGTTTGGCTCGGTTTTAAATTGTCTCTAAACTTCTTTTTAAACGAGCTGCTTAAACATGTTGTTTAAACAATGGTGCCCCAATGTCCTTGTAGCTCTTGTGCCAGTCGATAGGCTTCATGGTCATTCATACCGGTTATAAAGTCTAAAACATTAAGCATATTATCATAGGTATTATCTGCTAGAGTCCGGCGGTGTTCATCGAGATGCGGCTGGAGTAATTTTAGCAAACGCTGCTGCTCAAAGGATATTTGGCTTATCGGCGCATCGGTTTCATTTGCCTCATTTGTCTGTTTTATCCAGGCGAGTGGCATAAAAGCATCGAGCAGGCGCTGCAAGCATTGATTGGCCATCAGCTCCATGCGTACCTTACTTGGGTGATTAAATATCTTTTCGCGTGCCAATTGCTTAGCTTGGTTAATGCCACTTTGTACGCTCGGCTCACAGTGCGCAAACAAGCTGCCTGGTAGCATCCCCGCCAACATAGTATCACTATTGGCTACAAAGGCATCGGTGACGGCATTGACCAAACGCATCATTGCACGTGCCCGCAGCGATGCCAAATGCTGTCTGACTGATACTTGAGTGGGTAGAATAAGCGTATCAGGGCGCTCGCCAATCAGCTCATAAAAAATCGCCGCAACCTCTGCATAGCTTAGCATATTCAAATTGATGCCATCCTCCAAATCTATCAGCGCATAGCAAATATCGTCTGCCGCTTCTAATAAATAGGCTAGCGGATGACGAGCAAAGCCATCGTGCTGCTTTGAATATGGCAAGCCTAACGTTTCTGCCAACTGCTCTAACTGCGCTGCCTCACTATAAAAGCAGCCAAATTTTTGCATGTTAGTGGTGTGATTGCCTTGGTAAATGCAGTTGTTTTGATCAATAGAGCTGTCTTGATAAACGGGATTGCTATGGGTCGCAAGCCAAGGGTACTTCATAAACGCGCCCAAAGTAGCACAGGTTAAGCGCATACCACCTAAATCAGGGTGGTGCTCATTTCGGGTTAATATACGAAATCCTTGTGCATTGCCTTCATAAGCCAGTAAATCTAATTGCTCGTTATTATTCAGATTTTGCAAGATTTGCTTACGGTCAGGATGCATAAACCAGTCACGAATGGCGTACTCTCCGGCATGACCAAACGGTGGGTTGCCAATATCATGGGCAAGGCAAGCTGCTTGGACAATGACACCGACATCAGCGGGCGTGACGCCATTCGGTAAACCGCCGCCCAACTTATCATGCAGCTTCTCTGCCGCCATGATACCTAAAGAGCGACCAATACAAGAAACTTCTAGCGAATGTGTCAACCGCGTATGAATACCTAGTTGATTAGTTAAGGGATGGACTTGAGTTTTTTGATTGAGCTGGCGAAAGGAGTGTGAAAATACCAGTCTGTCATAGTCTTTATGAAAGGATGAGCGTGCGCTGTCCTCGGCAGGGGCTTTTTTATGACTGCCTAAACGCTGAGCACTAAATAGTTTTGCCCAATGATCGCTGGAATTCGTGGTTTGATTAACAGAAGCAGTCATCATTTATCGCCCGTTATTTTTATCATTTTATTTTATCGTTGTTGTTCGAGAATTTAATTATTTTAATGTTATTCCCTTTATTATAATAAAAAAAGCCAGCGTTGAAGCTGGCTTTTGGTTGTTCTCTACTAAGACTATGTAAACATTCAATCCGCTTGTACTTGTAAATATTAAACGTTAAAGCGGAAATGCATCACATCGCCATCTTGCACGATGTAGGTTTTGCCTTCTAAGCGTGATTTGCCGGCTGCTGCTGCGCCTTTTTCGCCGCCATACTCGATAAAGTCATCATATGCAATGACTTCAGCGCGGATAAAACCCCGTTCAAAATCAGTATGAATCACCCCAGCGGCTTCAGGAGCGGTGGCACCAACAGCGACTGTCCAAGCGCGGACTTCTTTGACGCCTGCCGTAAAATACGTTTGCATATCAAGCAAATCATAACCGCCGCGAATCACTTGATCAAGACCAGCTTCTTCCATATCCATTTCAGCTAGGAAGTCTTTTTTGTCATCTTCATCAAGCTGAGCAATTTCAGATTCGATTTGATTGCATAGGGCAATGACAATAGAATCTTCGCCAGTGGCATAGTTACGCACTGCATCTAGATATGGGTTATTTTCAAAGCCATCTTCGCTCACGTTAGCGATATACATCGTTGGCTTTAAGGTAATCAGACCATAACTTCTGATCAGTTTTTGCTCGTCTTTGTCTAGGTTAGCACCGCGAGCCGCTTTACCTTCTGCTAATAAAGGCTCGATTTTTTTGAAAATATCGAGCATAGCCGTCGCATCTTTGTCGCCACCTTTGGCTTTTTTGCTTAAGTTGGTAATAGCGCGCTCAACGGCCTCTAAATCGGCCAATGCCAATTCGGTATTGATGGTTTCGATATCATCGATAGGGCTGACGCGGCCATCAACGTGGACGACGTTGTCATCATCAAAGCAGCGTACCACGTGGGCAATCGCATCGGTCTCGCGAATATTAGCCAAGAACTGATTGCCCATACCTTCACCTTTTGAGGCGCCAGCGACCAAACCTGCGATGTCGACAAATTCCATCGTTGTCGGCAATACGCGCTCGGGCTTGACGATATCAGCCAATTTTTTTAGGCGTGGATCTGGCACAGGAACAATACCGGTATTGGGATCTTTGGTACAAAAAGGGAAGTTTTCAGCGGCGATACCCGCTTTGGTCAAGGCGTTAAACAGGGTGGATTTACCCACGTTTGGTAGACCGACGATGCCGCAATTAAAACCCATAACATGCTCTCAATATATTAATAAAATCAGGCAATAACAGACTTGGTATTTAGTCAGTATAAAGCTTGGTAAAATAGGAACTCAAAATTGGGCATATTGTAGCAAATTTCAGCCAAAATGGGTGAGGTTGTTGTGCTTGCTATTTTAATTTTTACGCTCAATCACAATACTTAGTAACCTGTTTAATACCGCGGTTTAATACCATCCTTTAATACCATCGTTTCATATGAGTGTTCGTTATCAACGACCCTCAGCGCCCTGTCTATTATGATAAGCTACTACCTATAAATGATGATGCATGCTGCTGCGCTGTCATCAATAGCCAGCACGATAAACCATACCAAAGGCAATTTTAATAATGACCACCATTTTTGCTACCCACCATTATAATTATCCGCAAAATTTCGTTGACATGAAACCCAAGCTGACGCGGCTTGAGCAGGCGATTAAAAAGCTCGAGGCCAACTTGATAAATGCGGATGCTGAAATATTAGAGCGACGGCTTGCCAGTCATTTAGGGTTACAAGTGGATTACGCTCGTGAGCTGAACCCTAACCAGTTGTTGGCTGCCACGACTATTGAGGGCAAAGTATTGGTCATCGCCGGTGCAGGCTCTGGTAAAACCAAAACCTTGACTTATAGAACCAGCTATTTGATAGAAAATGGCGTCGCGCCAAAAGAGATTTTGCTATTAACCTTTACCCGCAAGGCGGCCAATGAAATTAAAAGTCGCGCTAGAACTTTGCTGGCAAGCCGTCTAGATGATAGTCACATAAATGGTAAGGCGCTAAATGATATCACTAGCGGCACTTTTCACTCATTTTGCAATATGTTATTGCGCCAATATTCTGGGCTACTTGGTATCAATCCGCGCTTTACGATTTTAGATACCGGCGATAGTGAAGATGCGATTGATTTGATTAATAAAGAAAAAAAGTATCCGACCAAAATAACCAATCAGGCGTTTCCGCGCAAAAAAACCTTGCAAAATATATTTTCAACTTCTAGAAATCGGCGCATTCATATTCGCGACTTAATCGAAAGCAGTTATCCTGATATCGCCGTGCATATTCCAGTTATTGAGCAATTGGCGGTCGACTTTCATGAATATAAGCGTGCCAATCATTTATATGATTTTGATGACATCATCAGCCAAGTGGTGCGCCATCTAAAGCACAATGACACCTTTCGAAAGCTACTGCAACAGCACTATCGTTATGTCATGGTCGATGAATACCAAGACACCAATATTCCGCAAAAAGAGCTGATTGACCTCATTTGTGCGCCGGCGTCGGTATCGCTGATGGTCGTTGGTGATGACAACCAAAGCATCTATGCTTTTCGCGGTGCCAATTATGAAAATATCTTACTATTTGGCGAAAGCTACCCCGAAGCAAAACTGATTAAGCTAGAGCAAAATTATCGCAGTACGCCAGCGGTGCTTGATTATATCAATGCTTTATCGGCGCAAATTACCTTGGGCTATCAAAAGCAATTGTACTCGAGCGCATCTATAGAAGGCATCAAGCCAATATTTCGCCGTTTAAGTGATGAAACAAAAGAGGCTAAATATATTGCAGATAAAATCATCGAATTAAAACCAGATTATGATTATCAGGATTTTGCTGTCTTGTGCCGCACATCTTTTCAATCCAACTACGTTCAGCTTGAATTTATGGAACGCAATATTCCCTTTATCGTCGTGGGCGGCATTCGCTTTATTGAGCGGCGTCATATCAAGGACGTTTTAGCCTTTGTCAAAATACTTTATAACCCAAATGACACCATTGCATGGCACCGTATTTTAACCTTGTTTAAAGGAGTAGGAGCAGTGACGGCGACGCGCTTAACCCAAGCGATTAATGCCGATAACAATGTGAATAATAATGTAAATAACAATGTGAATAGCGATGTTAATAGTAACGCTAACAACAACACTTTCGAGCCGCTATTAGCACCATCATTTGCAAAGAAAAGCCCACAGCTTAAATCATTGCATACGACTTTAACCAAAGCCAGTCAGGCAGAGTCAGTGGAAATAGTAATTGAGCGAATTTTAGCGTTTTATATTCCTGTATTAAAAACGATTGAAGAGAATTGGCGCGAGCGTAGTGAAGATTTTCGTGTGCTTAAAAACCTAGCAACAGAGTACGACAGCCTCGATAAATTCTTAGAAAATCTTGCCCTCGATCCGCCCAATGATTCAGTTGCTACCGCAGGCGAGCCTGAAAAAGACGAAAATAGTAATGATAAAGTTACCGTTTCTACCATTCATAGTGCCAAAGGGCTTGAATGGCCAGTGGTATTTGTCAACTCTCTCGTCGATGGTATGACGCCGCACTATCGCTCGCTCAGTGATTTTGAAGAGTTAGAGGAGGAGCGTAAGCTGTTTTATGTTGCTTGTAGCCGTGCTAAGAGCAGATTATTTTTAACTGCGCCCGAGTATTTCTCAAGCTATTCGGGTTACTTTGATAAGCCGTCACGGTTCATCGCTGAGCTACCTGCCGATAAGTTGACGGTCGAGACTGGCAAGAAGCTTTTAGAAACACTAGCAAGTGAGGATCCAATTTGGTGGTGATTGGTTTATTCCTTGCATTTTGATTAGCCAAAATAGGTCTAATTTCTTAATAATTTCTACATTATTCCTATCAGAAATAGCTTTCAATTAAACGCATAACCAAAAGTATTAAATAGCAAAAATATTTCTATGATAAGGGTTTAATCTGATGCGCAATGCGTTACTATTACTCCCTTATTTGTTATTTCTCAACCTTGATATTCTGTATTAAAATCTTAAAAAAGGACGTGTTATGCGCTACGAAGTGATCGTTATCGGTGCAGGTATGGTCGGCACCTCAGCGGCTTGGCATTTACAAAAAAATAACGCCAAAGTTTTACTATTGGACAAAAAACTACCGGGCTCTGAGACTTCATATGGCAATGCTGGTTTGATTCAGCGCGAGGCGATTCATACTCATCCGTTTCCACGCCAGCTGACTGAAATGATACGCGTATTGCCAAACCAAGGCACTGATATTCGCTATCGAATCCCAGCGATTTTGCGCTATCATCAAGCGTTATTGCAGTATTGGAAATACTCGACGCCAGCTTCAATTAAAAAAATCGAAGCGGAGTGGCAGACACTGATTGAACATTGCACCAGTGAACACCAAACCATGATTGAAGCGTCTGGCGCTGAATATTTGATTAGCCGCAAAGGCTGGTTACAGTTGCATCGCTCTGAAGAGACGTTTAAAGCAGCTATTGATGCTGCAATCAAAGACCGTGATCAGGGCGTTGAGCACAATGTCTTGACGCTTGACGAATTAAAAGCGATGGAACCAAGCGCCAATTTTGATGAGTTCGTTGGCGCGATTCATTGGCTAAACTCTTGGCAAGTGTCAAACCCGAGCTTATTGGTGAAATCATACGCAAAAAACTTTCAAGAAATGGGTGGTACCATCAAAGAAAGCGGTGTCAATGAAATCGTCCAAGAAGCAGATGGCTGGAAAATTATTACCGACAACGACACTTTTTATAGTGAAAAATTGGTCATTGCTGCTGGGCCTTGGTCTAACGATTTAATCAAACCGCTTGGTTATGATTTGCCGCTGTTCCCAATGCGTGGCTATCATCAGCATTTTAAAGTCACGGAAAAAAACACCATCAACCATAGTATGTTTGATATGGATAAGGGTTTTGTGATGGGTCCGATGCAGCAAGGTATCCGTATCACTACCGGTGCTGAGATGACCACCATGAATGCGCCAAAGAATTTTGGTCAATTAAATACCGTATTAAAACTTGCGCGCAAAATTCTGCCGCTAGAAGATGCCGTCGAGAGTGAAGCGTGGGCGGGCTCACGTCCTTGCATGCCAGATATGAAGCCAGTCATCGGTCCTGCGCCGCAGCACGACAAATTATGGTTTGCCTTTGGTCATAGCCATCAGGGTTTTACCTTAGGACCCATGACTGGTCGTCTGGTAGAGGAGATGATTCATGACAAGCCATTATTGGTTGATATTAAACCCTTTAGCGCTGAGCGTTTTTCTCGCTAACTCCTAGCTAAGCACTGTTTAAAAAAATCTGAACTGTTTATATATTTGACAGTTCAGGTATTTGAAAGAACTGAAACATTAAAAATTAAGGATAATAATTCATGCAAAAGCTGCATAGTAACCAACGTATGAGTCAGATTGTGATTCATAACCAAACCATTTATCTGTCCGGTCAAGTGGGTAATAGCGAAGAGGATATCAAAGCCCAAACCTTGACATGCTTAGAGAAAGTCGAAAAACTGCTGCAAGAAGTTGGTAGTGACAAATCAAAGCTGCTATCCGCAACCGTCTGGCTAAAAAGTATGTCAGACTTTGCCGCAATGAATGAGGTGTGGGATAAATGGTTTGAAGGCGTCCAGCCACCAGCGCGTGCATGCGGTGAATCAGCATTGGCTCGTCCTGAGTTATTGGTCGAGATTACCGTTATCGCTGCTGAATAATTGCTTATTTTACTTGTTTAGGTTGAAAGCCAGATAAAATAAAAGGGTGTGATTGCTATCACGCCCTTTTCTATGAGCTATTGTTATAAATTAGTCTATAATCAACATCATTCAACGCCTATAACGCGCAACCAACAGGGTAACCCATCATGATTAATACCAAAATATATAAATCCATCTATGTGTTAGCAGAAAAGCTGCTAGAAGCGGACAGTAAGAACGATCAAAAAACCTTTGATGCGCTATATGCGCAGCTAAAAGATTTGTGTAATGAAAATGAAAAAAGCGATAAAGACCATCCTGAACAGTGGGAAACCTTGGCTGACTTTACCGAGGATTTGGATGAAGCGCTGGTTATATATCAAAAAGCATTAGATAAAGCCGCAGCGATTAATTCAAAAGACCATTTAGCATCGATTGCTTTTTCGATGGCTGAGCTGCAAATCGAATTGGGCCAAACCGATGCTGCGATCAAAAGTCTACAAAACGCTAAAATCAGCGCCAATAAAATCGAAGATAAAGAGTTTAAAGTCGAAATAAATGAATTGTTGGCGAAGTTGTTGGCAGAGTAGCTTTGTTAAAGCTATTGGTTATTGAGAAAAGCATTTTTTATGATACAAAAAGCGAGCTTACCAATTAAGCATCTATAATATAGTTCTATAAATACTGTTTTAGGCGTTGACCCAATTTTATCGCTGCGGCAATATTAGTAGCGGTAATTTCAATATTGTTATAAGCGTTTTTAAAGACATTATCGAGGGAATCTAGCTTTTGGATACTGGGCACAATGACGTCAAACTGGCTAGTCTGAGCGGATTTTAGCCCATCAACACTGCCGCAAATAGCAATCACGGGGGTATGACTCAATTTAGCAATTTGGCTAATACCACCTGCCACTTTGCCCATAGCAGACTGAGCATCAAGCTTGCCTTCACCAGTGATGACCAAGTCTGCCTCGGCGATATGCTGTGATAAATTGGCCACTTTTGCCACTGTATCAAAACCTGACTTTAACTCCGCTTGGCAAAAGCTCATTAACGCATAGCCCAGTCCACCTGCTGCACCGGCACCTGCTACCTCTTGATGGCCTTGATAGCCATGCTGCCCGCACACATTTACAAAATGCGTTAACGATTTATCTAGCTCATGGACTTGCTGCGGGCTAGCGCCTTTTTGAGGACCAAATATGGCACTGGCACCCAATTCACCACATAACGGATTGGTGACATCACAAGCCACTTCAAACACCGTGTTTAAGACGCTTGCATGAAAGCTGGTCGCATCCAATCGTTGCAAGTTAGCAAGTGCGCCGCCGCCTTGGGCTAAGATGTTGTCATTACTATCATGAAACGTCATACCAAGCGCCGTTAACATACCAAGTCCTGCATCATTGGTAGCACTGCCACCAAGACCAATGATAATCCGCTTGACGCCTTCATTTAGAGCATCCTCAATCAATTCGCCGACGCCATAGCTGCTAGCAATGACAGGATTACGCTCTGCTACCGTCAATAGATGTAAGCCACAAGCTTGAGCGACTTCAATGACCGCAGTTGCATCAGGGAGTAATAAATATTTTGCGTTAATTGGTCGCATTAAAGGGTCATGGACACGCACTTCTTTCCAGCGTCCACCTAACACATAAGACAACACTGCAGAAGTCCCTTCGCCGCCATCTGCCATCGGTAGCAGTTTATAGTCAGCGTCAGGAAACACTTGGCTGAAGCCAGATTGAATAGCGTGGCAGACATCCAGTGCTTCTACACTTTCTTTAAACGAGTCAGGGGCGATTAAAATTTTCATGACTTTCTCTTTAAATGTTTCTTTGAGTCTTTTTTAATTACTTAAATTTTAAAAATTGACTTTCAATAATTTACTTAAGGCGCTAGATAAATACCAAGGTCAATAGCCAAATAAAGATGATGCTGGTCACGCCTTGAATACCTGTCGCCATAGAATGGGCTTTGTAAGCCTGCGCCACACTCATACGACTAAACTGGCTAACAATCCAAAAGAAGCTGTCATTAGCATGCGAGACAGTCATCGCGCCTGCACCAATCGCCATCACACAAAATACGCGACCAAGCTCACTATCAAGACCTATTTGACCTAATAATGGAGCGACCATCGCCGAAGTAGTGACCAAAGCAACAGTGGTTGAACCTTGTGCTGTTTTGAGCGCCGCAGAAACGATAAATGGCATAAAAATACCAAGCCCTAGGGCAGATAACGTAGTACCCAAATAATCACCGATTGGCGTAACTTTTAGCATAGCGCCAAACGCGCCACCAGCACCAGTAATTAAAAGAATAGGCGCTGCGACTACCAAGCCTTGTGAGATGCTGTCACTAATCTGCTGTGTTTTTTGGTCAGTATTAATCAGTAAGAATGATAAAAACAAACCAATTAATAGGGCGGTTAATGGGTTGCCAATAAATATGAGAATATCGGTTAGTATGCCGCTACCAAATGGTGTGCTGGGTAAATTGGCAATAGACGATAAGCAAATCAATACAATGGGCACGATAATAGGTAAAAATGCCATAGTCGCTGATGGCAGTTTGCTGTAGTCGTCACGAGTCTTCATATTATCTGGTACGGCGACTGCGTCAAGGGCATCAATATTGTCAGGCGTGGCGTCAAGGAAGCGATTTGACCACAGCCAACCAGCAAGTACCGCAACGGTGGTGACGACAACACCGACCATGATGACCAAGCCCAAGTTTGACTCAAGACCCAAGTTGCCCGCTGCTGCAATTGGACCGGGTGTTGGCGGCACAAAGGTATGAGTGGCATATAAGCCAGTCGCTAATGCGACACTCATTGCCACGCTCGAAACTTTTAAACGCTCAGCCAAAGACTCTTTTAACGAGTTTAAAATAATATAGCCTGAGTCGCAGAACACGGGTACAGATACGACAGCACCAACGATAGACATGGTCAAAGTAGGGAAACGCGGTCCCAAAACTTTAATGACGGTTTCTGCCATCACGATGGCGGCACCCGTTTTCTCAAGGATTAGGCCAATAATGGTTCCAAACACAATCACCAACCCGATATATCCTAAGATACCGCCAAAGCCATCAGAGATAGTTTTTGCGACCGTATTAAGCGGTACTTGGTAGAAAAGTGCGACCAGAAAGGCAGATAGTATTAATACTAAAAAAGGATGCCATTTTAACTTCGCAGTGGCGAAAATGATAAAAAGAATGGTCAGCAGCAGCCAAAATACGATCATTACTGTCTCTATATAGTTGTTAATCTCTTATCGCTATTAATGCAACTCACACAGCATTTAGTGAGTTTGGCGTCTAGCTTAACATCAATAGTGATATGAATTTTTAAAGGTGCATATTCTATCGTAAATCTATCCTACTAGGGAGTCTATTCGGCTCTCATTTGATTTTATTCGTGGTAAAGCTGAGATACTCTGCTAGTATGTGGGTTTTGTTTTAATTGTATAAATACGAGGGTGGTTTGCTTGAACACATTTATAGCACCAACGATTGCAAATATAGAAAATCACGAGCTGCGTCAGCAATTGCAGCAAATCATGGATCAAAAGACTAAGCCGCTTGGCGCCCTTGGACGCTTGGAGACGCTCGCGGTACAGTTGGGATTGATTCAAGGTACGACCACGCCGCATATTGAGCAACCGCAAATTCGGGTATTTGCTGCCGACCATGGCCTAACCAAGCATGGTACCTCAGCATATCCTAGCGCGGTGACGGCGCAGATGGTATATAACTTTTTGCAAGGCGGTGCAGCTATCAATGTTTTAGCGCGTCAGCATGATATTGAGCTAAAAGTGGTCGATGCTGGTGTCGATACTGACTTTGCCCATTCTCCTTTTAAAGATCACACGCAACTGCTCGATTATAAAGTGCGTCATGGAAGCCGCGACGCGTTAACAGAACCTGCCATGACAGCAGAAGAGTGCTTAGCCGCATTAGAAAATGGTATAGACGTAGTCAAGAATATGGCGGGCAATCTATTGATTGTCGGTGAAATGGGAATTGGTAACACATCCGCCGCCAGTTTATTACTGGCAAGACTGGGCGATATACCGCTTGACGAGTGTATCGGTCGCGGCACTGGTCTCGACGATGCAGGATTAAAGCACAAGGCAAGTATTTTAACCCAAGTATTAGTGCGGCACAGTGAAGCGCAAACGCCATTCGACATACTTGCGGCATTAGGCGGGCTTGAGATTGCGATGATGGCAGGGGCGCTGATGCAAGCCGCCAGTGAGCGCCGTATTCTTCTTATCGACGGTTTTATTGCCAGTAGCGCGTTGTTGGCGGCTGAGCGCTTAGCGCCGGGTGTTGCTCAATATGCTGTCTTTGCTCATCATTCGGTCGAGCCGGGACATACGCATTTATTAAAACTGCTCAATGCTGAGCCATTACTCAATATGGGTATGCGCTTAGGTGAGGGTAGTGGCGCGGCGCTGGCGTATCCATTATTACAGTCGGCTTGTGCGGTTATCAATGAGATGGCAAGTTTTAATGATGCTGGTATCAGTGGACAGAACAGCTAATGTCACAATTATCAAAAAAGCCATCGCATCAACCAGATTCATTATCCCACTCTCCGTCTAAACCCAGCGTTGGCCAATTTATAAAACATGAATGGCGTTTATTGTTAGTAGCAGTACAGTTTTTAACGCGTCTGCCCGTACCGCAATTTGCCAATTACAATCCGCAGTGGTTGCACCAGAGCAGCCGTCATTTTCCTGGGGTAGGTTTGCTGGTTGGGCTACTTTGCGCGAGCGTATTTTGGCTAGGCAGCCTTTTATTTACGCCTTTGGTGGCGGCAGTGATAAGTACGGCCTTTGGAATTAGGCTCACTGGCGCTTTTCATGAAGATGGACTTGCGGATAGCTGTGATGGTCTAGGTGGTGGTCTGACTCGCGCGCGTACTTTAACCATTATGAAGGATTCGCGCTTAGGGACTTATGGTGTACTAGGATTGGTCTTGGCGTTACTTATCAAAATCAGCTTATTGGCGTCTATGTCTTTATCAGTGGCTATCGTGGCGCTGATTATTGGACATACGCTCTCACGCTTATTATGTATTAGTTTACTGGCGCTATTGCCTTACGGCGGTGAGATTGAGCATGCTAAAGCCAAACCGATGGCGCAGCAGCTGACGCCATTACAAGGACTATGGAGCAGTGGTTGGCTCATACTAGCGGGCGTGCTGGTCGTGCTCCTATTGCCAAATGCCGTGCAACAAATTGGTATTTGGCAATGGTCATTGGCTTTATTACTAGGCATCGTAGCGACGGATTATATGCGGCGCTTGTTGCGCAGACGTTTAGATGGTTATACCGGTGATGGGTTAGGCGCCACGCAGCAGTTAAGTGAAATCGCTATTTATATCGGACTTGCTGCCTCGAACCCTTTTATTTAATGTTAAGCGTACTATTTAGAAAGGATAATGATAGCGAATGGTTTTGTATATTTGGCGCCATCCAAAGCCCATTGCGGCTAATGGCTTTTGTATCGGACAGACTGATATCAGTGTCGATAAACGCAAAATTAAACGCCTTGCTAATAAAATACAGCGCTTCGTGCGTTTTCATCAATTGCCAAAAGTGATTTGGGTCAGCCCACTACAGCGCTCGCTAAAAGTCGGAGAAATATTGGCGCCGCATGGCTTTCAATATCATGTCGCCCCTGAGCTGGCAGAGATTGATTTTGGCGGCTGGGATGGCAGGCCTTGGGCGCAAATTCCTAAACAACAGATTGATGATTGGTGTGATCATTTTGCAGATTTTGCCCCTAAGGGCGGCGAGAGTTTACAGCAGTTGTTTAATCGTGTGGAAAACTGGTTAAATGAGATGGCTGCGCAAAATAGGGGTCAAAAACCAGTATTAGCAGTCGGTCATGCGGGCTGGATAAATGCTGCCAGTATGATTGCCGCTTGGCAAGAGGCGCCAAAAATAGCGGCTGATTGGCCACAAGCAGTAAATTATTTACAATGCCGTAAACTAGTTTTTCAACCAAAAAAGCTGACTGTTTATAACAGCCAGCTTTTTGAGTAATAATTTTTCTATCTAATTTTTATAATCGTTTATCTTTCATCAATATAGCAATAAAAACCTCTAATCTATCTTATCAAACCATGCTTTATTGTCTTTAGGGCTCATAGAATCAAAGCTAACATAAATACCTTCGTCGTCTAATGTTGCATACCAATGGTCAGAGTTGTCGCCAGTCAATATCTGAAAATACTTATCATTCACAATTCTACCGACCCTGTAGGTTTCACCTTCTTTATAAAACTCGTTACCTTGGATGCATATTAATTTGTCATCAGTGTTTATCATATCGTCCCATTTTATCTATGACTAAATACAGCTAGGATAGCAATAGGTCCGATATTATTGAAGACGACTTTATAAGCAGTATTTTATTATTAGGTATAGGTTATACAGGTGTTTTATTACCAGTTATTGCTACACAATACTATTGTAAGTATTAATGAGATAGCATTTAGCAAATTTTAGAAATAAAAAAAGCCAGCAACATGACGTTGCTGGCTTTCTTAGACGGGTAGTAAGTTTACACTACTATCAAATATTACTCTTCTGAGTAATCTTCGTTGTCGTCTTCAACTTCTTCAGCGGCATCTTCGTTGTCGCCATCTTCAGAAAGAATGGTTACTAAGATGCTAGCAGTTACGTCATGGTGTAGTTGAATATCAACATTGTATTCGCCCACTTGACGTAGTGTGCCTTCAGGTAGCTTGATTTCAGCACGGTCAACTTCTAGACCTGAGTTAGTCAATGCTTCAGCGATATCGCGAGTACCGATAGAGCCAAATAGCTTGCCTTCGTCACCTGATTTAGCGCGCATGATAACATTAACGTCCGTTAATGCGTCAGCACGTTCTTGAGCAACCGCTACTTCTTTTGCTTCTTCAGCTTCAAGTTCAGCACGGCGTGCTTCGAACTTTTCAATGTTTGCTTTAGTTGCAGGTAGTGCTTTGCCCTGAGGGATAAGAAAGTTACGTCCGTAACCTGGTTTCACATCGACAGTTTCACCGAGTTTACCAAGGTTGACGATACGCTGTAACAAAATAATTTGCATGAGTCATTCCTAGTTAACGGTTAAATTACTGATGGTTGTCAGTATACGGAAGTAGCGCAAGATAGCGAGCTTGCTTGATAGCAGTGGCTAGCTGACGCTGATATTTAGTAGATGTACCGGTGATGCGGCTTGGTACGATTTTACCATTGTCACTGATGTACTGTTTTAGCAATTCAACATCTTTATAATCGATGTGAGTGATGCCTTCAGCAGTGAAACGGCAGAATTTGCGACGGCGATAGAAACGTGCCATGAGTATTCTCCTTTAATTAGTCTTCACTGTTGTCGTTGTCGTCGTTTTCACGATTGTCTGGACGACGAGTCGTTGCTTTGCGTGCGCGTTTTTCATCGGCATTCTTGGCTAACTGCGACTCTTCAGTGACAGCTTCGTCACGGCGCATAACTAGACTACGAATGATCGCGTCGTTATAACGGAATAATTCTTCAAGTTCAGCCAAAGTCTCACCGTCAGTTTCAACGTTGAAAAGAACGTAGTGAGCTTTGTGAATTTTGTTAATTGGGTAAGCCAATTGACGACGACCCCAATCTTCTAGACGATGGATCGTACCGCCGTTGTCTTGAACCAACTTGATATAGCGTTCAACCATGCCGACCACTTGGTCGCTTTGGTCTGGGTGTACAAGTAACACCAGTTCGTAATGTCGCATTATGACTCCTTACGGATTAGTAGCTATTAACCCTATGTTAATAGCAAGGAGATTTATAAGGTAAGCCCAAATCTTATCGAATTTTGCAAAAACAATAGGGGATAAGCTTAGTTTATAAAGCGCCGTATTATAACAGTACTCAGCCTTTAACACAAAGGTTAATGACTGAGCGTCTGTCAATAAATAATAAAAGACGTAAATATAAATCCTTCAATAAAAAAGCAGCGTATAAACGCCACTTTTTCATATAACCTTATGATATTTATAACAATCGTTTTTATCATAAACTTATAAACCCATTATTTTACTTTTGGTTGTTTGACCAATTGGCTATTATCGGCTTTCACTACTAAGGTTTTAGCCAGTTTATCATGCCAACCGATGTTTTCAGGACTTTTTGAGGCCATATAATAATGAACAATAATAACCACAAAACCTAAAAAGCTAGTAAATGAGAATAATAAGTTATAAATAATAAACAGTAGTAGCGTACGCATGCCAATAAGCTTGCTAAAAGAAGGCAAGCGGTGGGTGGTTTGGTCAACGACGCGAATACCGGTAATCAGCTTACCAAGTGATTGTCCCCGCAAGGTAATAAATACCAGCTGCAGCGCAAACAAACCAAACACCATCACTTGTGACATCATCAAAGTGCTGCTAGGAATACTTTCCATCAAGGTCATGGAATACTGATACGCGGCATCCATATCTTGGATGTTTTGAAATTTGGTATAGTCCACATCCATTTTGGTTAATGCCATGACCAGCGGTAAAATTGCTAATACATAGAGCAAACCATTGATTGCGGTCGCTAACACCCGCGACATAATCGGCGCAAGGACGACATTACCGACGACTTTATCTTTAGGCGAGGCGGCTTTGACTGTACCAGACTTATTCAATGACACGTTTTTATTGGGTGTATATTGACGATTGGTGGTCATGTCCAGCTTGGTATTTTTAGCGTTCTCTGCTGGGCGTTCAGGCTTACCATACAATCTGTCTAGCGATACCGCTTTGTCATCTTTAGAGGTGCTACTAGCAGAATCTTCTGGGAAGATAGTGACGTTATTGATAATAGAGTCATTATGATCTGCCGACACTATAGGGGCAGGACGATAATAAGTCTGATTATTGGTTAAATTACCAACACGCTGCCACTGATCTAGGCCTTCATGCCACATCAAATCATCTAATACTACTTCACCTGAGGCGAGCATAATATTGAGCTGATCCAACGTGTATGGACCCGCTTGTACGTTATTTCGAGCAAGGAAAATCTGCATAATTGCCTACATAGTTAGTCATATCTTAAGTCACTTTTTCAAGCCACTTTCGCTAATACATTATATTAGGGTCTATTTGAAAAAATCAAATAGACCCTAATGGCAGTATATTAAATGACTCTGTCAATTAACGCTGTGACGTATCGTTACGTCTTATTTCGTTTCTTCACCAGCTAAGAAGAACCAAGTATCTAGCACTGAGTCAGGGTTTAGTGACACTGAGTTGATGCCTTGTTCCATGAGCCAAAACGCAAGATCTGGATGATCTGATGGACCTTGACCGCAAATACCAATGTATTTGCCTGCTTTGTTACAAGCTTCAATCGCCATAGATAATAGCTTCTTAACCGCGGGATCACGCTCATCAAATAGATGTGAGACGATACCTGAGTCACGGTCAAGACCTAGCGTTAACTGAGTCAAGTCGTTTGAACCGATTGAGAAACCATCGAAGTGCTCTAGGAAATCTTCTGCTAATAGCGCGTTGGTTGGTAGCTCACACATCATGATGACGCGCAGACCATTTTCGCCACGTTTTAGACCGTTTTTCGCGAGTAGCTCGATGACCTCTTTTGCTTCGCCAACGGTACGAACGAATGGAATCATAATCTCAACGTTGGTCAAGCCCATCTCATCACGGACGCGTTTTAGTGCTTTACACTCAAGCTCGAAGCAGTCACGGAAGTTGTCAGACACATAGCGACTGGCACCGCGGAAACCTAGCATTGGGTTTTCTTCTGATGGCTCGTATAATTTACCGCCGAGCAAGTTGGCATATTCGTTTGATTTAAAATCAGACATACGCACGATAACTGGCTGATCCATAAAGGCAACGGCTAGGGTTGAGATACCTTCGACCAATTTATCGACATAGAAATCGACTGGTGAGGCATAACCGGCGATACGCTCATTGATCGCTTGGGCGATTTCACGTGGCAAGCTGTTCATGTTCAGTAGCGCTTTTGGATGCACACCAATCATACGGTTGATGATGAACTCTAAACGCGCAAGACCGATACCTTCGTTTGGCATTTGGGTAAATGAGAAGGCACGATCTGGGTTACCCACGTTCATCATGACTTTGAATGCAAGCTCTGGCATAGATTCAACAGAGTTGGTCTGTACTTCAAAATCAATCTGACCTTCATAGATAAAGCCAGTATCACCTTCAGCACAAGAAACAGTGACGTCTTGACCATCAACCAATAATTCAGTGGCATTACCACAGCCAACGATAGCTGGAACGCCAAGCTCACGAGCAATAATAGCCGCGTGACAAGTACGACCACCACGGTTGGTGATAATCGCAGAAGCACGCTTCATGACGGGCTCCCAATCCGGATCGGTCATGTCTGATACTAAGACGTCGCCGTCTTGAACTTTGTCCATCTCGTTTAAATTGCTAACGATACGTACTTTACCAGCGCCGATGCGTTGACCGATTGAACGACCTTCACATAGGATTTTAGCATCGCCAGTATTGATGATATAACGCTCCATGACATTGCTGTCTTGGCGGCTCTTAACGGTTTCTGGACGTGCTTGGACGATAAAGATTTCACCGCTGTCGCCGTCTTTTGCCCACTCGATATCCATCGCTTGACCATAATGCTTTTCAATAGTCATGGCTTGTTTGGCAAGTGAGTTTAGCTCTTCAGTGGTTAAAGAGAACTGCATGCGGTCTTGTTTTTCGACATCGACGGTTTTGACAGACTTAGTGGTGCTACCTTCATCACCATAAATCATTTTCTTATGTTTGCTGCCTAGATTACGGCGAATGACCGCAGGCTTGCCATTTTCAAGCAATTTTTTGGAGATGTAGAATTCGTCAGGGTTGACTGCACCTTGCACAACCATTTCACCTAGTCCGTAGCTTGAGGTGATAAAGACCACTTGATCAAAGCCACTTTCGGTATCTAGGGTGAACATCACGCCAGCAGCGCCAGTTTCTGAACGTACCATGCGCTGTACAGCAGCAGATAGGGCAACGCCTTCGTGCTCAAAACCTTTATGCACACGATAAGAAATCGCGCGGTCATTATATAAAGAGGCGAATACTTCTTTAATAGCAATCAGGACGTTATCAATGCCGCGAATGTTCAAGAAAGTTTCTTGCTGACCGGCAAATGACGCATCTGGCAAATCTTCAGCCGTGGCAGAAGAACGTACCGCAACCGCGATGTCTTCGCCGCCACTCATGGTTTCAAACGACTGGCGCACTTCTTGCTCAAGGTCGCTTGGCAGCTCTTGCTCAATAATCCAAGTACGGATTTTTTTACCAGTCTCAGCAAGCTTATTAACATCATTCACATCAAGGGTTTTAAGCTCGTTGTTGATTTTGTCGAGTAAGCCTGTTTCTGTCAAAAAGCGATTGAACGCATTTGAAGTGGTCGCAAAGCCACCTGGAACGCTGACACCCAAATCAGATAAATGGCTGATCATCTCGCCAAGCGAGGCATTCTTGCCGCCAACCATCTCAATGTCATCTTTTCCTAGCTGATCAAGATTGATTACAAGTGCTGTAGATTGCGCTGCCATGATAACTCCAGAAAATAAGGTTATTTAGTAAAGATTATAACGGTCGATTATACCCCTATATTTGGATAATTTCGATACCTAGAACCAAATAAATCGTCAAAAATATACAAATTGTGGCGTTTGCTACATATTTGCGCAGCCAAAACTCAATATTTGGCTGTTAGAATATAACAAAGAGTAAAATATAACTGGTTTTTAGAGAAAAAATTTGCTGATAAGAAACCTTCCTTTATAGCAATACTATAGATGCATAAATACTCTTAATAGATATCTTTATTACATCGTGCTTACTAAGTGTACGCCTGTAACATTGATTTCTATTAGACAGCTATTGTGCGTATAATATAGGGCACAAGAAACTAACCGCTACAGATTTTCTGCGCTAAATAAAAGCGCCTATTGAGGTCTTAACCAAGGTGTTCACGTTATGTTTGTAAATAATCCGCCCGAAGCCGCCAAGCCGACCATTCAAAACAAACAAGCGTTGCAAGTAGATAACGACCAAAATATCAGAACGGCGTTTTTTATCTCTGATGGGACGGCGATTACCGCAGAAACCCTTGGACGCGCCATTTTAAGTCAATTTGCCTCTGTGCCTTTTGAAACTCGAGTGTTGCCTTATGTTGATAGCTTAGAGCGCGCCGAAGAAGCGGTCGAACAAATCAATATGGCCTATCAGCGCGACGGTTTGCTGCCCTTGGTGTTCGATACGATTGTTAGCCCTGAAATTCGTGAAAAAATTAATTCGGCCCACAGCTGTAATTTGGATATGTATGAAGGGTTAATCGGCCGAGTCGCAGAAGAGACGGGCGTCGAGCCGGACGCGCATTCGGGTCATGCCCATGATAACGTCGATTCTGAAACTTATAAAGAACGTATCGATGCCGTGCATTTTGCGCTAGATAATGATGATGGTGCACGTACTCGTCATTATCACGCCGCAGATATCATTCTTATCGGTGTTTCGCGCTCTGGCAAAACCCCAACCTCACTGTATTTAGCGCTACAATTTGGTATTCGAGCGGCAAACTATCCGCTAACCGAAGAAGATTTAAACGACAATCAATTGCCAAAAGCCTTACGTGAGCATAAGCACAAGTTATTTGGCTTGTTAATCGATACCGATCGCTTAGTAAAAATCCGCCAAGAACGCCGCGCGGGCAGCCGTTATTCTAGCTATCAGCAATGTCAGCAAGAACAGCGCGCCATACAGGGCATTTATATCTCGCAAGGGATTCCGAGTCTTGATGTCTCTGAGATGTCTGTTGAAGAGATTGCCACACGTATCTTGCAGATGACGGGACTTAAACGCCGTATCGGCTAAAGGGATTAAGCAACAGCGTATAACGAATAACGAATAACGGCTATGGCGATAACGTAACTGTCGCCAATATTGCAAAATATCCTATCAGCACGTATGGTAGGCACGCTTTAGCGCTATGGGTCTAACTTGATCGTTACTTGTAGACATTCATAGCCTAAAAAATACACAGATTTATAAATTAATAAAAGAGGATACGATGGGAAGCAAACCGATAAGCGACGCGACCAATGACACGGGTAAAGACATTCATACCGAGGTGTCTAATAAAGAAAGCGGCCGCGCGCCGAACCCTGAGCATACTGAAGGCAAAACTAAAAAAGCAAAAATTGAGCAAACCCATGAGCAAGTCACTGAAGATATCATGCATCACCCTGACTTGGTCAATCCGCTTAATGATATCCGCATCGATATTAAAACCCCTTTTACCAAAGACTCGCAGCGCATCAAAGGCGATAAGCATAAGTATGAATATGACGCCGTTGTCCTAGGCGCAGGGCCGGCTGGTGAAGCGGCGGCGATGAAGCTGACGAAGGCTGGCAAAAAAGTTGCGGTGATTGATCCGCGTGAACAAGTTGGTGGTAACTCGACCCATGTAGGCACGATTCCAAGTAAAGCCTTGCGTCAATCGGTCTTTAACTTGATTAACTTTCGCCGTGATCCTATGTTTACCAAGGCGATGGAGTATCAGCAAGTGCCCCTAAACCGCGTACTGGCCAATGCGCGCCGCGTAATCCGCAATCAAGTAAGCACCCACACCCGTTTTTATGAGCGCAACCGTATTGATGTGATTCATGGTTGGGCAAGCTTTGTTGATGCGCATACCTTGAGTGTCGAAAAGGACGACGGCGTCTTTGAAACCGTGACCTTTAATAAAGCCATTATTACCGTTGGAAGCCGTCCTTATCGTCCTGAGATTTTAGACTTTGACCATCCGCGTGTGTTTGACTCTGATAAAATCTTGCAAATGGATTATGTGGTCAAAAAAATCATCATTTATGGTGCAGGCGTTATCGGTTGTGAGTATGCCTCTATCTTTACTGGTCTTGGCTATAAAGTTGACTTAATTAATAACCAAAATCAATTGCTCAATTATCTAGACAGCGAAATTAGTGATGCCATCGCTCATGACTTTAGACAGTTTGGCGTCTTGATTCGTAGCAATGAAGAGATTGACCGCCTAGAGACGCATGATGATTACGTGGTCTTGCATCTAAAAAGCGGTAAGCGCATCAAATCAGATGCCATTCTTTGGTCAAATGGGCGTTCGGGTAACACCGAAGGCTTAAACTTAGAGGCCATTGGGCTGGAAGCCAATAGTCGGGGTCAGCTAAAAGTAGATGATACCTATTGTACTGGCGTCGAAAATATCTATGCTGCTGGTGACGTCATTGGCTGGCCCTCATTGGCATCAGCGGCCTACGATCAAGGACGCTGTGCCGCAGCGTTTATGGTTGGCGATAGCGATGCCGAGCCAGTATCAAGCGTGCCAACAGGTATCTATACCATCCCTGAGATTTCTTGTATCGGTAAAACTGAGCAAGAGCTGACCGATGAAAAAGTCCCTTATGAAGTAGGGCAGGCGTTCTTTAAACATCTGGCACGAGCGCAAATCATTGGTGAGCGTTCGGGCGTATTAAAGATTTTGTTCCATCGTGAGACGCTTGAGATTTTAGGTATTCATTGCTATGGCAATCATGCCTCAGAGATTATTCACATTGGTCAGGCGGTCATGAAGTGCAACAATACCCTTGAGTATTTTGTGAACACAACTTTTAACTATCCAACGATGGCAGAAGCCTATCGCGTCGCCGCTCTCAATGGTTTAAATCGCGTTTTTTAAACCAAACATCATAAAGTCAGATAGATAAAAAAGCGCCTGCTTATTGAGTAGGCGCTTTTTTTGAGGTATTTTTTATAGCATAAATACCAATACTATCCATATATTTTTATGCTAAACAGCAGTTTTGCTTTGGCTGGTACGCCAGCGGAAAAGTAGCAGTAATAAAAAGTAAAACGCCCACAATCCTGCTAATGCATAAAAGCCAGTTGCGACTTGCGCCACACTCGCGCCCATTTGATTGAGCTGAACAGAGGTATTGATACCAGGCGTCGTCGGTATGACCCAGCGAATGATTTGTAAAAATTCTGGTAATTGATTGGCAGGCCATGGATAACCGCTGACAAAAAACATCGGTAGCGAGCTAAAAATCAAGATTTGCATACTGCGCTCACGCTGACGGAACCAGAGCCCAAACACACAACCAAGGATGGCGACAGTTGGGCAAAACAGCAGTAAAAATAACAAGCTGCCAAGCATGTTTTGACCACGTGGATAATGGTGCAGCTCAAAGGTCCAGCCATAATAGAAGCAGCCGATGATAAAGCTGAACATACTGAGCGCTGCAATACGGCCAAGCCAGCCGCGAATACTGGTGGCATGACGACGTTGTTCATACCAAGTACCGATTAACATCGCTGTAGACATCAACAGGGTTTGCTGCAAGATAAGAATAGCGACTGCTGGCACCACATAAGCGCCATAGCCTTCGGTTTGATTGTACAAAGGGATGATTCTTAACGGTACCGCTTGGGTATTTGCCGCTGCGGTTGCAGAATACGCCCCTTGCGCCACGCTTTTTTTAATCTCAACGCCCGCTGAAACCGTACTGACCGCCTGCAAAAAACCCATTTGAACGTTTTTATTTAACAGAAAATAACCCCCATTGCCTAATACGCTGACGCTCGCTGCTTTGCCAGATAGGACTTGCTGCTCAAGTCCGCTTGGAATAATCATATATCCAGCGATGTCATCGGACCATATCGCTTCTTGAGCGTCTTGCTCATTTAAAAAACGCTTGGTATCGAGCTGCGGGCTGGCACTGGCATAACGAACGATGGTTTGAGACAGATTAGTATTGTCTTGATCGACAATACCAACGGGCACATGGTTGACCACTTCGGTTGAATAGGGCCAAGGATAAAAGAAGCCATAAATAATTGGCGCAATCATGAGCAGTAGTAGCACGCCTTTATCAGAAAAGACGTCTTTGATAGTTTGCAAAAAACTGCCGAAAAAGCTTTGCGCTGGCGAATGACTTTTTGCCTCTAACATAGCACTAGAAGGCTGATTTTTTGTTGCTATGAGGTTTTCTTGAGATAAAGGTTCTTTTGGTGTCATAACCATTAGCGGGCTCCCCAGCGTTCAGGATGTGCGAGCGCGCGCTTGCTCAATAAGGCGGCTAAAAGCATAGTGACAATCGTTGCAAGCGTCAGTCCATAGACGATGGGTAATGAGATGGCAACCGGCGCTTGCATTTGTAATTGCGCTATATGCAGCTTAAGGTAATGGGTCAGTGGTAGGGCATCCGACCAATGCTGAGCGTTTTTACTGATGGCGATATAGGGAAATGTTACCCCAGCAAAGGCATAAGAAGGCGCTGAGATAAATCCGGTTGACGATAAACCCATGCGTAACGAAAATGAGGTTAAGGTAAATATCGCACCCAGCCAAAATGACAACATCATTAGCAATACAAGGCCGATATAAGTCGCAATGATTGAGCTGATAGCAACCGCTTGCTGCGGCGTGGCGAGCCATAACGCTAAAACTGACCATAAGCTATAAGCCAGCATGGGCCAAAAGTACTTACCCAATAAACCAAAAAGCAAAACTGATACACTAGCTTTTCTTGGCGTAGTATCTTCAATGAGTGTTTGATTATCTTCAGTTAAGACTGAAACGGCCGTGGTCTGACGGTCTTTATTTTGGCTACCTTGAATCTCATTGTCTTTAATAGTGGTTAAATCAGGCTGACCACCATTAACAAAGTCATACCAAATACCGATTTTCTTATCGCGCAATTCACGCCCAATGGTCGTCGCGCCAATGACCATGGTTAAAATATGTAGCAGTGCTGGGATAACGGTTGATGCTAAAAACTGTTGATAGTCGGTTGCTGCGTTAAACAAACTGATGCGTTGAATACCAATGGGAGAGTAAGCAATCGCCGCTTGTGATGGGGCCACGCCTTTTTTGACTAAACGCTGTATTTCAACGCCTGCCGATAGTGTACCAGTCACCGATTGGACACTGGTTTGGATGATGCCGGAATGAGTACCGTATTGGGCATTTACTTGCAATACAATCGGCGCCGGTTTACTCGATGAGATATTGCGCGAGAAATCCTCTGGAATAATAACCACCGCATAGATATCACGTTGCAGGAGCGCTGCTTCTACTGCTGCTGGCGAGTGATAAAGCTGTCTGACCGTCAGGTTTGGGTTGGCTTCCAAATAACGCACCGCAGTATTGGCAACAGGACCACGATCGTTATCCACGACGCCGATGGGCAAGTCGGTGATTTGTATTTGTGAAAAAATCCACCAAATCAAGAGCACGGTCGCAAGCGGTATCCAGACCACCATGCTTAAATCCCACGGATTTTTGGCTAAAAACCGGCGCTCGTATCCAGCACTACGTATAAAGGCGCCGATTAATCCGCCGCGTTGCCCGTTTTGCTCAGTCAGGCGCATGGTTTACTCTTTGGTCTGATTGGCAAGGGCTGGATTGATATTGACAACCACGCTCATCCCCGAGCGGATACGTCTATCAGGAGCAGATGGTCGCGCTTTAACTTCAAAGGTGCGCACATCAAAGCCATCGTTGTTGTTGGTCGGACGCCAAGTAGCAAAGTCAGATAAGGTTGAGGTTGCATAAACGGTAAACTGCTTGGTATAAGGCTTTTCAGGCGAGGATAAAGCAGGAATCGTACCCATAAAACGCTGCCCAATGGCAAACTGGTTTAGGTAGGTTTCAGTGACGTTCAGTACTACCCATTGATCGTCGGTATTAACCAAAGTTAGGATAGGCACACCTTGCCCAATGACTTCGCCCGCGTTGACGATGACATTATCCACGATACCGGCAATCGGACTTTTTAGATTGGCTTCTTCTTTAGCGACCAATGCTTCTTCTAGTTGCGCATCGACTTGGGCAACTTGGGCGGTTGCGGCAGATTTATCCTCACTGCGAGCGCCTTCTTTTGCCAAATCATACTGCAAGCGCGCCGCTTCTGTCTTATCTTGAGTCGCTAGATATTGCGCATAAGCTTCATCGCGCTTTTGCCGTGCCATCAGACCTTCTTCATAAAGACGATTGACGCGCTGATAAGTATTTTCTGCCAAATCAGACGCCGCTTTATTGGCTTGCCAAGCCGCTTTTGCTTGGGCAATTTCTTGTGGGCGGGCGCCGTTTTCTGCTTTATCAAGCTGGCTTTGCGCCATTTGCTTGCCAGCGCGCGCCTGATTGATTTTAGCGTTAATTTCAGGTGAGTCCATTTCAATAAGCTGCTGACCGACTGTCACCGCATCGCCTTCTGTGACCATGATTTGTGCAATACGCCCCGGCACTTTTGCCGCAATAGACGTTTGCTGCATTTGCATTTGACCTTGTAAGGTGATGACTTCAGGCGCATTGTGTTGATTGCTTTTATACAAACCATAAGCAATTGCCCCTAATATAAGCAGCACAAGAAGTACCAAAATCGCCTTTTTAATCCCAGCCGATTTATCTGATTTTACTGGCTCGCGTTTATAAGGCGGCACCGCTTGTTCTTGGTCACTATCAGTGCTGTCGATTCTATTAGTGCTATCGACGCTATCAGTATTATCAAAGCCGGATTCAGTCGGTTTAGTACCATTAATCGCATCAGTATCAACGGGCGTTCGCTCATGATGACTGCGGTTTGTTTCAGTAGCTTGGTCTGTAGCAGGTAGTTTGCGTGAGTCGCCTGATTCGTTATTAGATTCAGTCATGACAGTGAGATTCCTAAAGCGATAAAGTCGATAATAAGCAGAATAGTATTGGCGTTATTTAATCTTGGCAATTCATATGATTGTTGAATACGGTGTACTAAATAAGCTACTTGTCATATAGGGTTGGTAGACGAATATCAGCGGCGTTCAAGTAAGCATTAAAAGCAAGCGGCGTACCGCAGCTTTGCATCAAGGCGGCAAGCGACTGGACATAAGTATTTGCTGCCTGCGCTTGCTCGGTGCGCGCTTTGAGGTATTGTGTCTGAGCTTGTACCACATCGATGGGCGTATTCAGGCCTTCTTGTAGCCCAAGTTGACGTAAGCGCAATACCTCTGCTGCCAAATCCACATTACTTTGTAAGGCTTGATAGCGCGACTGAGCGTTATTGACATCGTGCCAGTTTTTTTCGACCAATAATAACAGGTTGTCACTGACTTCTATCTCTGACAAATCTGCTTGGCGTATTTTAGCGTTACTGGAAGCTAAAGACGCCTTTTTATCTAGCCCGCCCCAAAGCTTCCAGCTGGCTGAAATACCAGCGACCCAACTGGGGTCTTTTTCAACTTGGCTATAGCCATAAAGCATGACCGTAGGTTTGTAACCCGTATCAGATAGCGCATGCAGCTGCTGCGCTTGCGCTCGTTTGGCGGCAACTTTTTGCAAACCTGGATGATTATTCAGTGCTAAGTCTTGAAAGTAATTCACATCAGGCAGAGGACGGCTTGAGACAAATAAAGGCGTGCTGGGTTTAATACGATAATCGGTACGCAATAGACGCTGCAGCGCCATCATTGCCAGACGCGCATCATTATTAGCATTGACCGATTCGCTTTTTGCATCCGCAAGCGCCGACTGGGCTTCTAAGCGATCGACACGGGAGATAAAGCCTTCTTCAAGCAGACGCTGCGCCATATGGTCAACTTGCTGCACCGTATCATAAGCATCGTCACGTAAATAAGCGGCAATAATCGCCAACTGTGCCTTAAAATAACGCTCAACTAAGGTGTTATACAGCTCGTTGGTATCTAGTATGCTATCAGCAACGGCTTCTTGGGTGCGAGCAGTGGAAGCGCCTGTCAATGCCGCTGTGCGTCCAGCGGTATAAATAGGCCATACCACGCCAAGGCCTGCGCCCGTCGTTGAACCCGAACGTTTCAAATCGTAAGTATCTGGGATACGGTCACCGACCAATTCACCAAAGTCTGGCAAATTTTCTATGTCTATCGGCGGGTCGATACCATCAATACTACTATTCACATCGTTGATAATACCGTTTTTAATTGACGATAAATCAACATCGGCGTCCAAGTTATAAGCAGTGGCGGAGGCGCGCGCAAATACTAACGGGTGGTCGATGGTTTTTAAGGCATCGGTTTCATATTCACTGGCAGCAATCGCGGCTTGATTGGCGGCGATTTTTGGTGAAACTTGCAATAAAATATTTTGCGCTTGCTCAAGACTAAGCAGACTCGATACTTCTAAAGGATAGCTATTTTCAATGCTTTTATGGGTAATAGGATCGATAAGGGTGGTTAAATGACCATTTGACTCAGCTTTAACTGGCTGTGTTTCTATCGGCGCGGCTTTATTTTTTATGATGCTTTTTTGCGCAAGGTTTTTATCAGTTTGAGTGTGAGTTATTTGAGTGCCGTTTTCTTGAACACTGTTTTTAATACCACTACTGTCTTGCAGGCTGCTTGGCGTATCCGCGTCAACAATTTGCGTCACGACAACGGGCGCTACTTCATTTTGGGGCGTGTTAATATCATCATTGGCGTTTGCGGAGTGAGACGCGGCTAAGCCCATGAGCGTAACCGTCATCACCGCAGTAGACAGAGTCGATAAAGCAAATTTCATAAGTCACATAAGCCATTAATTAGAATGCAAAGTGTTTAAAGCGCAAAATTTCTAGCAGGTAGTCAAACAGGGCAATATTATAGACCATTAATAGAAAGCAAAAATTGGTTATTCATAACAAAGCGTACACTGTAGTGGCACAATGGTGACGGGTCAATGCTCACTATTCGCTTATTTTGCGTTGAATGGACACCAGTTTTATGTTAAGTGTCTAGCTTCAAGACAGATAATAGCATTATTTATGAATTGGTTTATAAATCAGTGATGAAACCAGATAAAAATTAGCCGATAAAAAATAACATTATATAAAATAGGATGCGAGTAATGGCAGGATATATTTTAGCGCTAGATCAAGGTACGACGTCGAGCCGCGCAATATTGTATGACGACCATGCCCGCCCGATTAAAATGGCCCAGCAGCCGACGACTTTAAAAACTCCGCAGGCAAGTTTTGTTGAGCAAGACGCGCAGCAGATCTGGCAAACGCAGATTAGCTGTGCTCATGATGTGATTAATCAAGCAGGGCTGCTAGCCACCGATGTCACCAGTATTGCAATTACCAATCAGCGTGAGTCTATCGTGATGTGGGATAAGCAAACGGGCAAACCTTTAGCGCCGGCCATTATTTGGCAAGACCGCCGTACTGCCAGCTATTGTAAAACGCTTGCTGCGAAAAGCCCAAGCGCTAAGACGGATAACAGCCATGATGATATGGCCAGTGAGATTCAACGTCTTACAGGCTTGCGTTTGGATCCATATTTTAGCGCCAGTAAAATTGCATGGTTGTTAGAAAACGATCCCAAATTAAGGGTGCGCGCTAATAAAGGCGAAATCGCGGTCGGTACTATAGACAGCTGGCTTATTTATAAATTGACCGGTGGCGAGCATGTCATTGACGTCACCAATGCTTGTCGTACCTTATTATATGATGTCCATAAACTGGTATGGTCGGAGGAGCTATGTACCTGCTTTGGGATACCAATGAACATATTGCCCAAGGTACTACCGTCTGATGGCGATTTTGGTAAAACAAAAAAGGGATTATTTGCTAAACAAATTCCCATTCAGGCGGTATTAGGTGACCAGCAAGCGGCGCTGTTTGGGCAAGGTTGCCTCAATGCAGGGATGGCAAAAAATACTTATGGCACCGGCTGTTTTATGCTGATGAATATTGGTAAAGAGCCAAAACTGAGCGAGCATAAGTTACTGACGACCATTGCTTGGCAACGCAAATCAACGCCAACCCGCCCAGACAATCTATCCTTTGATCAAATCGTGCAGTCTGGCAGACGCTTGCTACAGCCGCCCAAAAGAGAAGTCACTTATGCCTTAGAGGGTAGTGTGTTTATGGCAGGCGCTATCGTGCAGTGGTTGCGTGACAATCTTGGCATGATTCAACAAAGCAGTGAGGTTGAGCATTTAGCGCGGCAGGTAGATAGTAGTGAGGAGGTGGTATTACTGCCAGCATTTACAGGGCTTGCGGCGCCTTATTGGCGCTCAGATATCAATGCCAGTATTACCGGTATGAGCCGCGGTACGACCAAAGCCCATATTGCGCGCGCCGCGCTAGAAGCCATTGCCTATCAAACTTACGATGTGCTGATTGCGATGCAAAAAGACAGCCCGCACCCTTTGACTGAATTAAGAGTAGATGGTGGTGCGGCGAATAACGACTTGCTCATGCAGTTTCAAGCCGACTTATTAGGCGTACCGGTGCTACGCCCTAAAGACACAGAAATTACCGCTAAAGGTGCAGCTTTATTAGCGGGATTAAAAACCGGACTATACGATGAGACTACGATACAAGCCTCGTGGCAGATTGACCGCATCTTTGAGCCTGAGATGTCTGCGGATAGGCGCGAACAGCATCTTGATAAGTGGCAACAAGCGATTGATAGAGCGCTAAAAGTCTTATAAATATTTAAATGAAAATTAAAGTTTTCGTGAATAGACGCTTATAAATTACTCAAAATACTCTGCTGCCCTACAAAATAGTGATAAAGATACAGGCTGTAACGCAAGGCAATCGTAATTTGGACATAGTTTACATAATCTGTGTATCGGTCGTTATCCATAAGTTCCTATACTTTAAATGAATCAAGCAACACTGCTGATTTATAAAAGTTAATTCTTAACAATTATTTTTATTGGTTAATTCTAATATTGCTTAGTTTGTTAAATTTAACGCTTTATAAATGAGTGAACAATAAATCTAATATATAACAAATAATTTAAGGATAATATTATGAATAACGATGGACGTATTACCGACCCTAATAACCGCGTAGTGAATGATGATTATGTTGAAGTAGGCGACAGAGAGCGTATTATCGATGATAACGATCGCCGCTTAGCAGGCACTGACCGTGATATTAATGGCAATAGAGTCGTTGCTCATGAAAATGACAATATCATCAACGACCACGATGCCATCGACCGTACTGCCGTTAAGCACATGTCAAAAGAGAGCAAAGAAGATTTAAACGCTGATCCAATTACAGGTGAGCCAGGTTCACATCCAATCGGTACTGGTATTGGTGGTGTTGGCGGTGCAGCAGCAGGCGCGGCAATTGGTACAATGGCAGGCCCATTAGGAACCTTAATCGGTGGTGCTATTGGTGCTATCGTTGGTGGCGGCGCAGGTCATGCAGCAGCAGAAGCGATTGATCCTACTCGTGAAGAAGCTTACTGGCGCGCAGAACATGCTAATGCTGATTATTACCGTGAAGGTCATGACTTTGACCGCGATTTACACCCAGCGTATGCGGTAGGTTATGCAAACCGTGCCCGTTATCCAGCTGATGCTCGTTTTGAAGACCATGAATCAGACTTAGAGCGCTCATGGCATGAAGTGAAAGGTGAGTCGCGCCTAGAGTGGAATGAAGCACGCCGTGCCTCACGTGACGCATGGAACCGTGTATCGTAATAAAGCGATGAGTTCATAGATACTGGCTATAAGTCAGGTTAGCCTTAAAAAATGAAGGATAAGTTACGTTTTGTTGAACTGCTTTTTGCTAAACATATAAGTTAAGTTTAACTAATGAGGTATTTAATATAAGTAAGCAAAGGATAAGAAAACTTACTCCTTCATTACTAGAGTTAGTTTGATTGTAGAACTGGCTCTGCTAACTCATAAATATAGTCAGTTTTATGTTATTTTAAAGCTTCCAAAGATGTCTTTGGAGGCTTTTTTAATGTATATTGTTATATATGAATATAGGGTAGTAAAAGGTGATTCTAGAAAATAGTCATTATTAAACAAAGACAATCACCAAAAACAGTTACTCGTAAAAAAAGACAATTATTAAAAATAATAATAATAGGTAATTCATGGTTAATAACGCTGAAGACAATAGCCCTAAGCAATTTTATATAGCAACGGCCAATTTACTTAATTTTGCTAACCCTAATCGAATCTATTATGAAAACGCGCCGGCTTATAGCGATAACGAATACCAGCATAAGCTGCACGGCATTACCGACTTACTGGCAAAGGCGCATGCTGATATTATAGCCATACAAGAAGTATGGGACAGTCAGGCGCTTGAAGCACTTGCAGTAGGGTTAGGATTCAAACCTGAGCATGTGGTTATTCCGCTGGCAAGTAATGATAAGGCCAGTCCTTATACCCAAGGCAAAGGCGCGCAACATACGCCAGCTGTCGGAATTATTACGCGTTTTGAGCAGTTAGAAAGCACTTTGTTAGAACAGGTAGAACCAAAAGCGGTCATTGATATTCCTGATATCGGTCTTTATCAGCGCTTTAATCGTCCGCCGCTTGTATTACGAGTCAATGCCTTTGGACAACCGATTACGATTGTCACCGCGCATTTAAAAAGCAAACGTGCTTTTTTCCTACGCGATGAAAATGGTCAGTTACTAGAGGATATGGACGATCCAAATATTCGCGTTCGTGCCAAGCTGCGTAGTTTGTGTATGCGCGCCGCAGAAGCTGCCTCTATCCGTATGTCGATTATTGAGCGCCTGCATCATACGCGTGAGCCACTGATTTTATTAGGCGATATGAACGATGTCACCGGTAGCGTGACCACCCAACTGATGAGCGAGACAGGCGAAGTCAATTATGATAAAAGTATGCGCGATGTCGCGTTATTTGACGCCGCTCGTATTCAAGCACGCTATGGCTGGATGAAAGATGTTGCTTATACCCATATTTATCAAGGTATGCCTGAAGTGATTGATCAGCTGTTTGTTTCAGAAGAGTTTTTACCTGATAGTAAGTTTTCGCTTGGTCAGGTTGAACGAGTTGACTATTTTAATGACCATTTAAAGTGGGATTATGCCGATAGAGTCATCGATCATGGTATTATAAGAGCGAAAATTAAACTTCACAATTAACCCTGTTTACTTAGTAATTAGTGAGTTATTTTTTAACCTATTCATGTCCCTTGCTTGATAGTTTACAAGCGTTTATCATGCTGATTCATTTTAGTATAGTAGCGGTGCTATTGGCCCAAATTACCGGTTGATAGAAAATAGTCCTTCGATTTAGGACAAGTACTATCTGATGAAGACTATATAAAGTTAGGGCGTAACCTTAAGAGATTTATGATGATTGAAAATAAAGAAGATAAGATTGAAGATGTACTGGTAGATTCTGAGCTGGCAAAGAAGCTGGTGCCAAATAAATTCAAATTTACCAGTCAACAAGGCCGCGCACGCCGTCAAAAACTATTGATGGGCGCGAAAAAATTGAGTGAAACTCAAGCAATTAACGACATCACTTTGGCAGCTGTCTGCGAAGAAGCGGGTATTCCAAGAGCTTCTGCTTATCATTTCTTCCCTAATATCGAAGCGATATTTTTAGCACTGCGTTTTTTAAATGCCATCGATATTTTAGAAGTGCTGACAACGGTTGAAACGGTTGATTATGACAGATGGCAAGCGTACTTGACCGCGTTGATTGAGCGCTGTGTACAAATATTTGATGAAGATCAAACCAAAGCCAAATTGATTTATGACACCAATACGCCTGATTTTGAAGGGGACAGCTATGGTGAGCATATGGACAATCAAGTGGTGCAATTGGTCTATAAGCGCTTATCAGAGCGTTATGAGATGCCAAAATTCGAAGATATTCAAGATGTATTATTGATTACCTTCAGCATCATCAATGCCATCTTTACGGTTTCTTATCGCCGTCATCAAAGCATTACTGAGAAGTATTTGCAAGAAGCTAATACGGCGTCTATCGCTTATCTGCGTTGCTATCTGCCAGAAAAATTACCGCGTAAAAACCGTTAATTTTTATTGAGTTAGACAAGAGTTTTGAGCCAAATGACGAATATAAAAAAGCCGACATGATGTCGGCTTTTTTTTGTGCAATTTTATGAGATTTTATTAATCGTTTAGTGTTTTAAGAGGACATTTAATTTTTATTCATTATCGGTAGCGCTTGACCGTTACAACCGTCATCGCTTGAATCTAAAGGAGCGTATTCTTCATAATAGCGCACGATAAGCGCTTCTAAAGCGACATTCGCTTTTGAATCATGAGTATTTACAAATGCCTCGCGCGCTTGCTCAAGCCAGCGGTCTGCCATCCGAAAGTGACTGTTTGATGATTTCGCGCCACGCTCACACTGGTCGGTAGCTGCCCATATTAATGACACTTCGCTAAAGGCGATTTCGCGTGGCGCACTATTGATACCACCGCTATCTTTAAGAGCGCTTAAAGTTGCCCATAAATCAGGTCGCATGAGCGCAGAAGTAGACGGAATGTCTTCAATAAGTGCAAGCTCTTCAACTTTATCATTTTTTAATGCTTGCAAGATATTTTCTGCCGTTTGGGCAGCTTCCACACCAACGTCTGAGCGACTATTCATACTGTTTTTATGAGTGGCATAGTTTAGCCAAGCTTGGGCTTTGTAAGCAAAGTATTGTTGCTGCGCACTCATGTTTTTTTGCTGATAAGTTTGTAATTCGTTCAGCATGCAATCCATAGCACGCTGCTGTACGCTTTGTGATTTAGAAGGTGCTAGAGTTTTAGTATCGTTGCTGCTGCGACAGTAATCTGCTGTCTTTAATGTATTCTCTTTTGGCGTAAGACTTGTAGTTGATACACAAGAAACCGCTGACAATAGTAACGCAGCTGATAAGACAGTATATAAAGGTTTTTTATAGCCAGTGGCTTGAATGCTAGTGCGAGGCATAAGAACAACCTTATAGTAAGGTAATAAGTATTAGAGGTTTGTATTTAAATGGGTTGGTTATCATAGGATAAAAAGTATCGACCCGTTAATACAAAATTGCCGTAAGCATGGCTTACGACAATGAAAATAAATGACAACTAGGAGGAATTATAACGTAGAACGGGCGCTGAGCGGCTTATTTTTACGTGAATCTTCGCGTTTGAATAAGTCTTCGTCAAACTTGAAGCGTAATCTAAAGTAAGCACCTTCTATCGTCGTATCGTCATAGGCAATATCTTCATCTTCAAAGCCCATAAAGTTGTAGCCAAGCGACAACCAAAGGTTGGTCATCGGGCTATAGCCAACTTCGGCGCCAACCAAGTAAGATAAATCGTCCGCTTGCTTATTCCAATACGTACCTGCTTGCAAACCGATATCCCAGCGCTCGCTGATATCATACAATCCGCGTGCATACACAGCGTGTGCAGTATTATCGCTAGCAATTCCTTGAGCGTCATATTCCGTATATTTACCGGCATAATGCCCTGATAGCGTTAATGGGCGCGTTGGATGATAGTTACCACTCCATGACCAGACAACAGTATCTTTTTGATATGGATCGTTGCCTGTTGCGTTATCATCTAAGCGGTATTCAAGCTTAGCAAGCATATCGAGCTTATTGCTATCGTAATCACGGTAAGCGGCGCCTAGCTGAAAACGATTGATGGTACGATGACCATCATCATAATCCACTTGTGAATAGATATCCTTGGCGAGTAAAGTAACTTCATCGCTATAGCGATAAGCGGCGCCTGCGCTAGCGAGTAGCGTATCACTAGTGTCGCCCCAACGTTTTTCTAAGCGCCCTGAGGCTTTATAGTTTTCATTAGCAAGGTATTCAACGCCAACACCGGCTGCAGTCGCGGTACTGTCTTTTTCACCTTCTAACGATTCGACACGCTCGAACAAAGTGTTAAGCGTTAAACCTTTTTGAACATACCATTTATTCTTTAGGCCAATAGCGGCTTCAGCTTCGCGGGCGCTGATGGCATCACGCATACGGTATTCGCTATAGACTTTGCCATCTTTCATATAAGTGGCATCAAAGCCGATAACGGTACGTTGGCGCTCTTCAGAATCGTCTAGACCGTAGCTGCCTGACAAGCTATTGATTAAATCATGACGGGCGTATAAACGACCTAGGTTGCTAAGCGCCGTTTCGCCGCCGATAGAAGTGGCATTGCGCGAGCTATGCTCGATATCTTGCTCATACTCAGCAAAGACCAATGAGTTATTGAGCTTTGGCAAACGCGCGGTAAGACGGGCGCGGGCAGTGGTGCCCTCGATGTCTTTTTCAGCACTACTTACACCATTAAGCGCTGATTGATTAATAATGTCGTCATTAAAGATGGTATCGTTAGTAGTATCTAAGACATCGGTTGCCGCTTGGGTATTGCGTGAGGCGGCAGTGGCCTCTTGCTTATAGTAACGTACGCCAATCTCGCCAACGATGTTTTGACTCAAACGCTGCTCAATACTGGCTTGGACACCTTGGCGACTGGCTTCGGTGGTATGGTCTTCTGTACGCACACCTTCCAATTTAAGGGCGGTTTTTTTGTCGTTTAACGTATGGGTGACTTCGATACCAGATTCAGTGCGACCAGCGGTTTGCGGCGAAGCACCAGTAACAAAGCCGATATCGGTGTCGTTATGATAGGCTTTTGCACGGGTGTTTTTCTTATTATCATAGTCAAGCTCGATGCGTAAAGCATCGCCTTCGACATTTTTGTTTTCTAACTCTTTGGCATTAATCTGATCGCTTGGCTGCGAGTTTGGATTTTCTGCTTTATTTTTGGCATATTCTGCGACCAGCTTTAGCTTATCGTTAAATTTGACGACCGTATTGACGCTGGCAAGTTCTTCTTTATTCAGCGGGTCGTCACTATTGATATAGCTGCCACCGATGGCGATTTTATCCGTCACTTGCTGCTTGGCGGCGATACCGCCAACCCAATATTTCTCGCCGCCTTCGTCGACTTCGACCGTCACGCGCAAATAGATAGGGTTGCCATCGATATCTTGGCTGGCAATCGGTGACTTTAGATATAAGCTGCGGCTAATAGGGTCGATTTCATAATCAGCAAAACGCGTCAAGGTCTCACGGCGCACGATACGCCCCGGGTTATTGGCGTCACGGGTGATGACTTCAATGGTTTCTGAATTTTCTAATACCGCGTCGAAATCATTGGCAAGTGGGTAGGGACCTGAAATTCCAAGACCACGAGTTTCGTTGACGCGCTGTGAAGTACTGGTCTCAGCGGCAAACGCGGCGATGCGAGTGTTACTATCTTCAAACTGCGCTTTTAAACCCGTTAAGGTACGGTTGTATTGACCAAGTTTGATACCTTCATCATTATCGATTTGGGTTTTTAAGTCGCCATACATGGCAAATGAGCGACCTTTATCGACGCGCACATAAAGTTTGCTGGTCGATTGCGCATCGAAACCTTTAGCAGAAGAATCGCCATAGACAGGATAGTATTCACCTGGCTCGATATCACGGAACAGGCGTTCGCCTTTTTTATCGCTGTCATAAGCTAGTGTCAGTAGATAATCGCCGCGTACCTTACCTTTTAGGAACATCGCCGCACGACCCGTTGCTGAATAGTCGTCATTGCCAGAAATTTCACGCAGTTCTTGCTCAAAGGCACCTTGGGCATCGGTAATATTGCTGCCATCGAAGTTTTTAAGAGAAATAGTACCTTCGACGATACCGACAGCGATAAGAGGGCGCAGTTGAGCGGTAAACTGTAGCGGAATTACTTGCTTGCTGCTGCCGGTGTTAATGACTAGCTCACCTTTACCCGGTACGATTGGGGCGGTGATGGGTATTAGTAGCTCGCCACCAGAGACGGTGACTTGCGTACCAGCTTGATCTTTACTGCTATCGCTAAGATTGATGCGACCGATATTGGTGTCAATTGTAATCGGCGTTGAGGCGATATAAGGGCGACCGTCACGGTCTTTTAGGCTAATGACGACTTGATATTCGCTAACACCGTCTGCAGCGACCAGTTGTTTTTGCGTGCGATAATCAATGGCTTGCAGGCTATCGGGCGTCAATACTTTAATGGTCTGCTCAGAGATGACTTTGTCATTAATGTCAGTCGCGACACCGTGTAAGGTATTATTGCCGCGTTGTAAATCGACGGCATAGTAATCAAATGCCGTTACCTTTTGCTTTTCTTGCTCAGCGGTTTTACCGATTTGCTCGGCTGATACCGCTTTGCCATTGGCATATAGGGTAAAGTTAGAACCTAGCGGTGCTTGTACTTGCACCATTTGTTTATAAGTAGTTAGCTGCTGACCTTCGCTTAGATTGATAAACGCAACATCATTGGTAGCGACGTCTTTTAAGTATTCTTCAAGCTCTTTTTCTACCGGCGGCGCAATAGTCGTCACTGCCATATCGACACGATTGGCAGTTGGCTTAACCATCTTATTGACGATGGCTGAGTCGCACTGAATACCGGCATCTAAGACGTCGTTAGATTTACAGCCGCTGGCATCGACATTGTCTTTATTGTCGCGGTTATAGTCAGGCTCTAACACCAACTCGGCTTTTACTGCTTGTTCTAGGCTATCGTTTTTAGCGCTGACAGATTTGCTGCGCGCAATCAGCTCTGCATTTAGGCGCTCAGTGCTATCGCCCATACCACCAACGATAGCAAAGTCAGCACGATGCAGCTCGCCATATTTCAAATCGACGAAACGGCTGCTTGCATCGCCAGCATTGCGATTACTTTGAGTCACCATTTCGGCGGCGTTAGGGATGGTGGTGCGATCGACTTTTAGGACGTGAGTTTTTGCGCTAACACCGTAAAAATTATATTTACCTTCAGGATCGGTGACGACAAAATTGCCATTTTCCATATAGATGCGTACGCCTGCAACGCCAAGCTCGCCATCTTCTTTTTGTTGGATACCGTCGCGGTTGATATCGTGGTAAACCTTCCCAATGATGATGCCGTCGGTATTCATGACACCGCGCTCAACCTCAATCTTCCACTGCGCTTCTCGTGATATGAGGTTCTGACCTTGCTCGGTAGTAGCAACGGCGGTCGCACGGTTGATACCGTCACCGCCTAAGGCCGATGAGCCAATAAGGACGCGATAAGTAATATCTTTCGTTTCGCCAGCATTCATATTACCTAAACTTAAAACTTGGTATTTGCCGTCGCTTTTAAACTCAGTCGTTTGGGCTTTATCAATACGTACGCTGCTATCTACGTAGGCAAAACCACGTGGGAGGGCGTCTTTTAATTGCACGTCGTAGGCGGTCGACTCACCATTATTGGTAACATTGATGCTGTAATTGACATAGTCGCCAAATTCAGCATTTTTCACGTCACTTTCTTTGGTCACTACTAAACTAGCACTATCATCAATGATAGTAATTTGGGTGGCCAAATTATCGATACGAACGGTCAAATCAGCGTCGCTTGGCAGCTGCTCAGTACCAGTGTCGACAGAAGGCGCGATACAAGCATCGAGGCTGGCGGTCAAAGTATCATTTTTTAAAGTCTGAATGATTTTATCATTGATAGCATTGGCATTATTTTGCGTCGGTGCTGAAAGCTGATATTTGCCAGTACTATTACCGGTTTCAATTCCTTTTAATGAGTACTTATCACCAGTCAATAAAGAAGTGATGGTTACCCATACTTGATCAGGTTTATCTAACTGAACATTACATTGCGCGTAGCTGGCTTCGATATAGACATTATCGTCCAATTGCGAAGTGGTTTTATTGTCATCAAACTTAGCAGTGGTAAAGTTAATCTCAGGCTCAACGATAATCAGTTTATCAGTGGCATTAACAATCGCTACTGACGGATCTTCTAATACCACGGCACCGATTTTGATATCAGCAGTATCGCCACTCTTACCATTAGGGTCGGACAATGCTTGAACGATAAGCTGAATGCTTTCGCTGTGTCCAAGTTTAATTTGGGCACGTAAATGATCAAAGATAATCTCGCTGTCAGCGGCATCAATAATGCCGTTCTTATTTAGATCTTGATAAACTTTAATGTTAGAGAGGGTTGGCGCGATATTAAGTGTCAACTCAACCGTTTGATTACTATAGCTGGTATTATTTAGGACGTTAACCCAGTTTACCAATGCTTTCGGCATGACAGTAAGTAACGGCTGCTGGCTTAAGCTGATGCCGTATTCAGGTAGAGCAGAGGCTTTGACTTGAACTTGGTTTGAAGTACTAGATATCGTCACGTCAGACTGGCTATTGACGTTATAGGTGGCGTTTGCAATGTTATTGATAATTTGTAGATTCGGGTTTGCTGCTGAATGTGAATCAGTCGCTGCAAATGCCAGATTCGATTGCATAAGCAACATCGCCAATGACAGCGCAGAGATCTTTGCTGTGCACAATGCGGTACGATTAGACGGTGTCATTACAGATAGAGTCATGTGTCGCTTATCCAATAAAACATCAAGAGGTGGGGTAATAATGCTCTAGCTTGGCTAATTAAAATGGGTTAGTTCAAGCTAGATGGGTTATCTATAAGCAGCTTTTGCTGCTTATAGATATTAAAATAATAAATAGTTCAATGTTTTATATTAAGGCTGAGATTGTGCTGGCTGTTTAGGATCGTTTTTGATCTTGACTCTAAATTGAAGGATTGCAGTACTTTGAGGTGATAAAGTAGTGATTGTTGTATTGATATTAGTACCATCATCGTTTGCTTTTGTAGTGATGTTGGTTACTGCAACTCCAGATGTAGTAGCAGATCCTGGTGCATAGTCTGCTGCAGCATTAAACTGAGACTTAGCATCAGAAATAGTCAAACCTGTGATATCAAAGCCTAATGCGGTAGTAGATGTGTTGGTAGCATCAATCTTATAGATAACGCATTGGTTTGGCTCAGCATCGATACTGGTCTTCACAAATGTACCGTCAGCAGTACCATCACATTTAGCATCAAGTGCTTGCATCTTAACTAGCGCTAAGCCTTTGATGGTTGTGGTATTAGTAGCGTTAACTGGAGCGGAAGGATCATTGCCAGCAGGTGTGATAGTGACGGTATTATTTTCAGTATTATCTAGCGTACCTGAGCCATCAGACTTGACTGTATAAATAATATCAACAGTGCCCTTTGATGCAATAGTCACTGAATTTGGAAGACGATATTCGCCAGCAGTGCCAGTAGGTTCTAAATATCCTGTTGTGCCGTCAGCTAGCTTATAGCTTGGACGATTAGTATCAGCTGTGCCAGTTACGATGCCAAGTGGTGTGCTACCATTAGGATCAGTAATTTTAATGGTAATAGGACGTTTGTCGCCGCCCTCAGCTGCATCACCTGTATTTGTGATGGTGTTAGTAAATGTAACCGTGCCGTCTACAGCAATCTCTTTAGAAGTGCCATTATCGTTGACGCCATTAGATATCGTTAAGCCACGCTGATTGACTTCCAGTGCTGTAGCTGAGTCACCACCTTTAGTGCCGGGCTCAGCAGTATTGGTGTACTCTGTATCAGCATCAGCAGGGTAATAAGTACCAGTGTTTTCTTGAGGGTCAGCATTATTAGTACTATCAATAATAGTGACACCACTATCTAAAGTATTTTCAACGCGCGCGTGATTGATCACACCATTAACAGGCGCTTTATTAGGGTCTTGTTTGACATTAAAGGTGATAGTTACACTAGCCCCAACAGCTAGATTAATACCTGAGTATACAAAGCCTTGACTGTTACCTGTCGTGGTTTCTACAACAGAAGCACCACTAGTGGCATCCGTTGATTTTACAGAACCTGCTACTAACACTAGACCAGCAGGTAAGGTGTCACGCACGATGATGCCAGTTGCAGCAGCGGCATAATTTGCACGCCCATCGTTAGTGACTTTAATACTATAGGTAGCTGTATCATTTAAGTCATTAAGGTTAAGCGTATCAGTTATCGACTTTACGATACTAAAAACAGGCAAAACTGTACTTGAGGTATCTGTATTGGTTAATGTCTTACTAATGCCTGCTGGTGTATTCGTTGATAGTGCTGTACTGGTAGCAGTTAAGATTAGGTTTTGAGTGTCACCCCCTTTGTTACCTTCAGTCTTAGCATTAATAGTAAAGTTAACATACTGGCCTGCTTCTAATGGAAATTTAAAGTCATTTAAAGTTGCTACAAGCATGTTATCGCCAGATGTATATTGCCCAGTAGCTTTGGTACCATCACTATTATATAGCTGGTATGAAACTGTAGACGCACCAAGGTTATAATCAGCCTGATCACCAGATCCGTTAGTTATATTGCTTAGATTAACCGTGTATTGATCAGTACGGTTACCAGTATTTTCTAATCTATGTACAAACGCTACCACCCCTTCAGGAGTTACGTTGTCACCAGGATTTACATCATCAGCATTACCAGCATTTTGCGCCAAAAGTGAGAATGAAATCTGCTCTGAGATATTAACAGTAACAGCATTAGATTTGACTTTAGGCTGTTCAACGTTGTTAACAGAATAGGTAGCTTCAGCTACGTTAACAATAGTAGGAGATTTCTTTGATTCGCCACTAACGGCAGCATTAGCGCCAGTACATAAACCCATCAATGTCGCGACACCGACGGCAAGCAAGCTATAGTTAAAAGTGTTTGATTTCATGTATTGCTCCAAAAGTGATGATAAAAACCATGTGTAAGGTTGAAAAGAATGAAGGGTTCAGGAGGCTTAATTAACAGTGGTATTTAGAGCAACCGCTGCTGATTTCTGTGCGGGCAATAACTTGATATTCCAGCGCAGGGTACGATATTCAGAAAAAGGGATCTTGACCATTTTGCCGTCGACTTTACGCATGAGTGGCATATCGGCGTAGTTTTTGCCATCGATACTGGCTTGCGCGGTTGAAGGGATAGCTTCACCAGTGAAGGTCATGTTCGCAGGAATAGGCAGCACAACTGCCAAGTCTTGAATGTCTTTATTGATTGTGTTGCTATAGGTGGCTTTATACTGAATGACCGTACCAGCTGGCGCATTACGAACTGGTAAATAAGTGGTTTTACCCTCAGCGTTCTTGATGACCTTGTTAGCAGTTAAATCCATCTTTAAGGCGTCATCGGCATTGGCTGTACCTAATAAAAGTACTGATGCTGAGATAGCGAATAAGGTATGGCGTAAAAAATTAGAACCTTTCATATAAAATCCTTTATTAAATCGTCACTATCGGAGATGATTTGGCTTGTGCCGCCAGCAAACTGGATAGTTGTTAGGCTGTCGATAAGTTGAAAAATATCGACTGTGCTCTTAGAATGGATTTTTACAAATTACTTACATACTGTCACTATAAAAGCGACAAAAGGTCGTTTGAGATAGCTGAACGGTAAAAGCCCTATCTGTAAAGATAGGGCTTTTGTTGGAAATAATTAAGTTTTGAATATTAGAGAAAATGCAAGAGGTAATAAATATTAGGGATCTACGGTTGTTCCGTACTTAGTGTTGAAATATAGCGTGGCTTTAGTAGGAGCTGCTCCAGTAGGCTTATCTAATTTAAACAGCTCAGAGGTAATTGTACCTGTTGGTAGAGTTGTACGAGTATAGAGAGAGGTAGGATCTCCCTTAGGAGCTGGAAAAGCGAAAACAGAATTCACTAAGCCACCCTGTGCTTTAGTCTGCAATTCATCACTAATTCTAATGTCTTCTAAATCAACATGACCTCGGTTATAGGCTTCAATTCTATAAGCGATACATTTACCAGGCTCTATATTTGTGATTGAATCGGAACTAAAGATAGGGGTTTGAGAAGAAGTACCATTAGTACCGTCATAGTTTGCGTTGATATCACAGTTATTGACGTACTGCGACTTCACCAGTACGAGAGAGGCATAATCCGTTTCAACCTCACCAAAGTCTAGGTTAAGTAAATCGTCAGTTTTATAGTCAAATCTATTAGGATTTTTTGTTAGATCTATCTTACGAATATTTGGCGTAGTATCGACACTAAACGTCCATGGATCGGGCTCTGTTTGCACTAAACAAACTTCTTTAACTGGTAAATTAGCTATAGCGTTTGATGGAACAGTGAATTTGAACTGGCCTAGAGGACTATTTAAATTCGTTTGCGGGTTTGTATTAGAAGTAATAGTAGATATATTATTACCTTTGCAGTCAGTCAAGCTTACGCTTAAACCAGAAGTAGTTCCAATACCAACTTCGTTTGAACGATCAAAAATACCGTTAAAGTAGCTTGAATTACTTGTAAATTTACTTGAGACATCGAATTTAGTTTTAGGCTCGATATTACTTTTAAGAACTCCACCATTGTCGTTGAATACAAAACCTGTGAAGGTATAAGTAGTTGGCGCGATACAGAAATAAAAGTCTGAATAGCCCATGAGATGACCACCTAATGATGTTGTTGTGGCCAAATCATAAGAATTGCCATGAGTGACTACAAAAGGGGTGTTCGCAGTTTGACTATTACTCCAATCCACATTGAAATCACATGAATTAGTGGTGCTACAGTTGTTCCATTTAGTTCCCGATACAGTACTACCAGACTGTGTTAAATAGCCACTGCGTAAGTTGGAAAATACTCCATTGGCGGTGACCAGCGATAGTGATTCGATATACTTACTAGCTTCATTAGTGTCTAAGTCTTGAACAATGAAGCCATACTTAGATACCGACTTATTGATACTCCCTAACAGCCTATGGTTAATAGCTGCTTTTTGACTATTGTGAAACATATTAATAGCGCTGTTTGTCACACTAGGGTAGCTACTATAGCTTGGATAGCCCGTTTGCAAATTTGAGGTGTCAGAAAAAGACAGCGTAAATATAGTGCCATCGCTGAAAGTATAAGTAGTACTAGCGTTTCCTGTTCCACCCGACCAGCTTAGTGGTAGTTTCTCGTTTGGGGTATGGGTAGGGGTTTTATCACCTAGATAATACATCTTATGCCCGCTTGGGCAAATTTGGGCGGCAAGGGATGAATTGCTAATAGCAAGCAATATAATCGTAGACGCAAACATTAAAATTCGATATACATATCCACTAAATAATTGTGAAGCTATTGAATTTGAGAAGCGCTGAATCTGATACATATTGCTATCCCTATATACTGATATTTACTAACAATCACTGATGTAAGCAAGCAAGATAAACATAATCGAAAAGTTGTTTGTATTACGTAACTTAATATATTAAGCAAGAATCTTACAAAAATCCTAAAAAACAGACGAATGGCAGTTTTAGTATGACCAAACACATCAAAATGCTAAATTTAAGTAATAGTTCCGTAAAATAAAACGCCTAAACAATATTCTAAAATATCACAAAAAGAATAATCACTATTTATTTCAAAAATACTTGTGATATCGGCATTTCTTCATAGCTATAAACAAATCCACAATAAGTACCTATAATAGAGTGTCATTATCATTTGATAGTGAGAATCGCATAGTGGCTACCGTTTAATTTTACAACGGAGTTAATTTGCGCCTAATGCTACTCTACAGTGATACGATTTATTTAGAATTTTCTGTTATAACCCTGAATAATAATGCCATGCTTAAATGCAGCAAGGACGTTATAGGTAAGGCACCAATTCAATCGATTGCTCATTAAGATTAAAATTAAGATACGTACACACTCTGATTTAATAACACCCTGCCATCATGCAGGACTGACTGATAAAAAGGATTAATAAAGATGAACTATTATAAGGATGCTGATAGCACCGAAACCCAAGAATGGCTGGAAGCCTTTGAGTCGGTTATCAAACATGCCGATAAGGATCGGGCGCAGTTTCTATTAAAAGCGTTATATAACATGGCGGTACAAGAAGGACTGCCATTTAACCGTCTCGATACCGCTTATATCAATACCATCGCGGTTGAAGATGAGCCAATGTATCCAGGCGACTTGACGATTGAACGTAAAATTCGAGCTTTGATTCGCTACAACGCATTGGCAATGGTTATGCGTGCCAACAAAAATGATGATGATTTAGGCGGTCACTTAGCAACTTTTGCTTCAAGTGCGACCCTTTATGAGACAGGATTTAACCATTTCTTTCGTGCGGCAAGCGATCATTTCGGCGGTGATATGATTTATTATCAAGGTCACTCAGCGCCCGGTATTTATGCGCGCTCTTATTTAGAAGGTCGTTTAGATGAAGAGCAATTAGATAATTTTCGCCGTGAAGTGGGCGGCAAGGGTCTGTCAAGCTATCCGCATCCATATTTGATGCCAGATTATTGGCAGTTCCCAACCGTGTCGATGGGTTTGGGCCCAATTATGTCCATTTATCATGCGCACGTGCATCGCTATATGGAAAACCGCGGCTTGCTAGAAAAAGAAGATCGCAAGATTTGGACCTTCTTAGGTGATGGTGAAACCGACGAGCCAGAAAGCTTGGGTGCCATTTCGCTTGCTGGTCGTGAGAAGTTGGACAATTTAATTTGGGTCGTCAACTGTAACTTACAGCGTCTCGATGGTCCTGTACGCGGTAACGGCAAGATTATTCAAGAGCTTGAGTCGGTATTCCGCGGTGCAGGCTGGCGCGTGATTAAGGTGATTTGGGGCGGTCAGTGGGATACCTTGTTAGATAAAGATGTGACAGGCGTGCTTAAATATCGCATGGAAGAAGCGGTCGACGGTGAATATCAGTTATATGAAGCGCGTACGCCTGAATTTACCCGTAAAGAGTTTTTTGGTAAATATCCTGAGTTAGAGGAGATGGCGAACGAGCTGTCTGACCATGATATTTCACGCTTAAACCGTGGCGGTCATGATCCGATGAAGGTCTATGCGGCCTTTAGTGAAGCCATGAAAACCAAAGGCCAACCGACCGTGGTCTTAGTAAAAACGGTAAAAGGCTATGGCTTGTCTAATCAAGCACAAGCGGTCAATAAGACGCATCAAATCAAAAAACTCGATCATGAAGCTTTGATGTATTTCCGTGACCGCTTTGACTTGCCATTTACCGATGAAGAGTTAGAGACGCTGCCGTTTTATCGTCCAAAAGAAGACTCGCTGGAGATGAAATATCTAAAAGGTCGCCGTGAAGCCTTAGGTGGTCATCTGCCCAATCGCCGTAGTGGTCATATCCCATTAAATATTCCAGAGTTGTCTATTTTTGATCGCGTGCTAAAAGGCAGTAATGGTAAAGAGCAATCGACTACCATGGTGTTTGTGCGCTTGCTAGCAGCCATGCTAAAAAATAAAGATATCCAAGATCGCGTCGTACCAATCGTTCCTGATGAAGCGCGCACCTTTGGTCTAGAAGGTATGTTCCGCCAATTGGGTATTTATTCAGCTTCTGGACAGAAATATACGCCAGAGGATAGTGAAGCTTTGATGGGCTATAAAGAAGCCATCGATGGTCACATGTTAGAAGAAGGCATTAACGAAGCGGGCGCAATGAGTACATGGATTGCTCTGGCAACCAGTTATTCTGTCAACGCCTTGCCGATGATTCCACTGTATATTTATTACTCTATGTTTGGCTTCCAGCGCGTTGGTGACTTGGCATGGGCAGCAGGTGACTGTCAGGCGCAAGGCTTCTTACTTGGCGCAACGGCTGGTCGTACCACGCTAAATGGCGAAGGCTTGCAGCATCAAGACGGTCATTCACAAATTTTATTTAACGTCGTACCGAACTGCGTGACTTATGACCCTTGTTTCGGTTATGAGCTGGCAGTGATTATGCATGATGGTCTACGCCGCATGTATGGTGAGGGCGAGCGCGTTTATTATTACTTAACCTTGATGAATGAAAACTACGAACAACCTGCCATGCCAGAAGGCGTGGAAGAAGGCATCAAGCGTGGTATGTATTTGCTAGAAGACAATGGCTCAAGCCAAGTTCAGCTATTAGGTTCAGGCGTTATTTTACGTGAAGTGCAAAAAGCGGCGAAAATACTACAAGATGAGTTTAATATCTCATCTAACGTCTGGAGTGTGACCAGCTTTAATGAGCTAACCCGCGATGGTATGGCTTGTGATGATTATAATCGCCTGCATCCAATGGATGAAGAAGTGGTGCCATGGGTGACCGAACAGCTTGCTCCGCACGAAGGTATCGTCGTCGCAGCGACCGATTATATGCGCAATTATCCAGAACAAATCCGCGCGTGGTTGCCTGACAATCGCCCTTATACGACTTTAGGTACTGATGGCTATGGTCGCTCAGACACTCGTGAGCAATTACGTAGCTTCTTCCATGTCGATGCCGCGCACATTGTGGTTGCGACACTTAAGCGCTTAGCTGATGAAGGTGAGGTTGAGATGCGTCTGGTAAAAGATGCGATTTCAAGCTTTGGTATCGAAGCGGATCAACCGCCTGCATGGCAACAACAGCCTCATTATGATCATTTCCCAGATGCCCCAGGCCCTGACAATGTACATCCGAACCCTGTGCCAGAGTTTGTCAGTGAAGATGATGACGAAATAAGCAGCGAAGGCCGCGCAGAAGATCCAGCCGATGCCGCCTTACTCAATGATGACGACGTCAAAGAATAGCCCAAAGACAAGGCAACTATAATATAAGGAGAATTACGGATGGACATTAAAGCCCCCGATTTGGGTGTTGATAGCGCCGAAGTCAGTGAGATTATGGTCGAAGTTGGCGACGTTATTGCAAAAGATGACAATATTATCTTATTAGAATCCGATAAAGCCTCAGTAGAAGTACCAAGCTCAGCTGCCGGTAAAGTCACTAAAATTAGCGTAGCAGTCGGCGATCAAGTCAGCGAAGGCATGGTACTCATTGAGCTTGAAAGCGATACTGATGCTGACAGTGAAAGCGACAGTGACAGCCAAAGCACTAACGCTGATACACAAAACAAAACAGACGCTGCTGCCGACAAAAAAGATGCAGCGCAGGATAATCAGCAAGTAGATACTAAAACAGCTGAGGAAAATACTTCTCAACCAGCAAAACAAGCAAGCGAGCAAGCAGGCGAACAAGTAGGAAAAGCAACTACTCATGCCTTGCCTGATCTAGGTGTTGATGAAGCGCAAGTATCTGAGATTATGGTCAATGTCGGTGATACGGTCACGGCGGATCAATCCATTTTGCTCATTGAGTCTGATAAAGCGTCGGTCGAAGTGCCAGCACCAGAAGCAGGCAAGGTTGAAAAAATATTGGTGCAAGCGGGCGATATGGTCGCCAATGGTCAAGACTTTATCGTGATTATTGGTGAAGGTTCAGAGAGCGCCAATAATCATGCTAGTGAATCTAAGGCTGATACTTCTGAGTCGCAAGCGTCCAAGCCAGCTGAGTCAGATAAGAAAACAGATTTAGACCAAGAATCTAATAAGCAAACGACTGGTGAGCCTAAACAAGTCGCTAAGTCTACGACTAATACTAGTGCTGCAAATGCTAAGCTGACCGAAGCACAAGTCAATGAAAAAATGGTCGATATCTATGCTGGTCCTGCCGTGCGTAAGCTTGCGCGTCAGCTAGGGGTTGATATCACCCAAGTGACGGGTTCGGCGCTTAACGATCGTATCTTAAAAGAAGATTTGTTTGCCCATGTAAAAGACAGCTTGAGCAAGCAAAAAACTGCGCCTGCGAGTGGTAATATGACAAGCTCAAGCCTGCCAAGCTTACCTGATATGAGCAGTACTGAGATATGGGGCGAGAGCGAAGTACAAGATTTAAGCCGCCTACAAAAAGTCTCGATACCGCAGCTCAATTACAATACTTTGCTGCCGCAAGTAACGCAATTTGACTTGTCAGACATCACGGACACTGAAAAGTTACGTGGTGAGCTTAAAGGCGCTATGAAGGCGGAAGGTATCGGCTTCACGATTTTAGCTTTTGTCGTTAAAGCAACTGCTTATGCGTTAACCCAGCATCCACGCTTTAATAGTCATTTGAGTGACGATAATACCCAAATTATCTTACGTAAAAGCGTCAATATGGGCATTGCGGTCGCGACGGATGATGGCCTGATTGTACCTGTTATCAAAAATGTGCAAGATAAAGGCTTAAAGCAAATCGCCATTGAGATAGGCGAGCTTGCGGTCAAAGCGCGTGATAAGAAACTTACGGCTAAAGAATTACAAGGCGCGAGCTTTACGATTTCTAGTCAAGGTAATCTAGGCGGTACCGCATTTACGCCACTGGTAAATTGGCCACAAGTGGGAATATTAGGCGTATCAGAAGCCAGTATGCAGCCGCGTTGGAATGCTAATAAGCAATCTTTCGAGCCGCGTCTGATGTTGCCGTTATCTTTATCTTACGATCATCGGGTGATTAATGGCGCCGATGCTGCGGTATTTACCCGTTATATCGCAAGCTTATTGGCAGATCCACGCCGCATTTTGCTCTAGGCTTGCTTATTCATTACAATTAGATATATTGTTAAAAGGACTGTCTGCGGACGGTCTTTTTTATATCTCATTTATAAATGAATAAAAGGTATATGCAGACACAAAGAAGCCAGCTATTAAGCTGGCTTCTTTTACTTATGTTATAGCAATGGACTATATTAGAACTGTTTTACAAAAGCAACACCATATACCCAAGGGCTGATATCGATTTCACCAATATCTGTACCGTTCAACGTAGCATCAGTTTTGATGTCCATATAACGCGCATCAATACGGAAAGACTCAGTCGGCGCAAATGGGATATCTAGACCGATATGACCAGCAACACCAACGCTATCATCAAGTTTTAGTTCAGTACCTGCAACATTGGCTTTCTCTTTAAAGAAAGTTGTATAGTTCACACCAACACCAACAAAAGGCTTCACGTTCATAGGCATGTTATAGCCGTCGAAGTGGTACTGTAGTGAAAGAGTAGGTGGTAAATGTTGAGTTCTACCTGTGATTTCACCACCATTTGCATCAGTCAAAGTGAAATCATGATGAAATGGAATAGCTGCTAGTAGTTCAACACCAACGTTATTAGCGATAAAGTATTCGCCACTGATGGTTGGACGTACATCGCCGTCAACATCTACAGAATAATTTGTACTACCTATAGTGACGTTACCATTATCGCTTTTAGGGTCAACATAATGTGCGCCAGCAGCGATAGACCAAGTACCAGCAGGTACCGCAAAAGCAGTGGTCATAGTAAGGGCAGTTGCAGCAGCTAAAACTAGGGATTGTAGTTTCATCGTTAAGTTCCTCAACATAATAGATGTTATTGGTCAGTTTCTAATGAGGGATAGCATCAGTGACCATTAGATAACGTCAGAGTCAGGATATAACTCGTAACATTATTTCTCTATTATAGTACAAAAGCCTTACGATTAGTAAGGTTTTAAACAGGAAGTTAGCTTAATGGTATTTTATGTTACAGTCGTGACGGATTTTATGGGTTAAATTACTCTTTTCATTTTTAAATGCTTGTCTTATGCTACATCTGCGTTTTTAAACATTAATATTAAACAATGACATGGATAGATTGGATATTATGCTCGGTTATTGTAGTAACTCTCCGCTGCGCTGCGAAAATGCCCGCTCAATTAAGCTTTTAAACCAAATAGATGCCTGTTGTCCTAAATGCGGCTTGTTTTTATTACCAGCCCAAAACTTAAGCAATCAATTACGAGCGGATGAGCGTTTTTTACGTTTGGTCTTTTTTGTCACGGCGCTGCTATTGGTAATCACGACCTACATTTATTACATAAATTTTGTATAATCATAACGTCTGAAGCAAAAATTGCGATAAATTGTTTAAAAAACCCTCATTGATTCTGCAAGCGCAACTGCCTTTTTTTTGATATCTCCCACCTGATTTTTAATAATATAAAACCGGTATTACACCACATAGGGACGGCATGCTATTCCAATCTATTCGGCGCTTGCGTCTTTTCGTCTATAACATTTTGCAAAACGATGAGCATGACACGCTCTTTAGTCGTTATGTCGATTACTTTCTCATTTTTTTGATTATGGCGAACGTCACGGCGGTTATCGCTGAGTCGGTTGACAACTGGTATTACCCGTATCAAGCGTATTTTACGTGGTTTGAAAACTTCTCTATCGTGATCTTTTCTATCGAGTATTTACTGAGGTTATGGAGTGTCGCTGAAGCCAAACCCGACAATACCACGTGGCGTCAGCGCTGGGATTGGCTAAAAAGTCCGTCGGCGTTGATTGATATCGTTGCCATTGCCCCCGCATTTTTGAATTTCTTTGTCAGTATCGATTTGCGCTTCTTACGTATTTTGCGCCTGTTTCGAATTTTGAAACTTACCCGCTATTTTGTCTCATTGCGTATTTTATTGGTGGTTATCAGTAAGGAAAAAGGCTCGTTTCAAGCGGTCATTTTTATCTTAATTATTATGATTGTGACAGCGTCGAGCGGCATTTATTTGGTCGAAAACCACGTCCAGCCCGAGGAGTTTGAGTCGATACCCAAAGCTATGTGGTGGTCGGTGGTCACCCTGACGACGGTAGGCTACGGCGATGTCACACCTATCACCAATGCTGGTAAGATACTAGGTGCACTTATCACCATACTAGGCGTTGGTCTTGCGGCTTTGCCAGCGGGTATTTTGGCGACGGGTTTGGCAAATGAGCTGAGTCAGCGCCGAGAAGAGCTCGAGCAAGATTTTCGTGAGCAACTGGTCGATAGTAATTTTGATTTGGTGCAAAATCAGATGATGATTGAAAAGATTCGCCGCGAGCTTGGATTGGATAAGGAGCAAGCACAAGAAATCGTACTGCAAGTACTGCGCGAAAAAGAGCTTGAGCGCCGAGAAAAGGAAGTGCGGCAAAAGAATTTTTGTCCGCATTGCGGTGAGCCGTTAGAATAAAGCGAATAGTTAAAAATTTTGGGCAAAGATAAAAAGGGCAAAACGCGATATCCCAACAGTGTTTTGCCCTTTTTAATCGATAGGTTTTTTAACTGATGTATAATCAATCTAATATTGGTCATGTATCAGTTATACATAGCTGGCGTAATCGGTAGAGCGCGTGCCAATTCATGCGCCACTTCTTGCGCGGCGGTTGCTAAATCTTTTGCAGGTAGCGGTAGATTTTGCAGGGTCAAATGCCAATCATCCACTTCTCGCTGCAAGTGTGCCGCCCAAAGCGTTACACAGTCACGTGGTAGCTGCTTTAAATTAACCTCAAAAACGCGATTGCCTTCATCATCGCTTAAATGAATCTCGCCTTTTTTGACTCTGCTAAACGGTAGGTTGTGGTAAGAGTTAGCGATTAAGGCAATGTGGGTAATGTGCGCAGGTACTTTATCCAAATAAATTCTGATTTGCTCTTGGTCAAGGGGTGCAAGATACATCGCTTGTTCACCGCGGTCCTTACCGTTGAGACTATCGCCTTGATGTTTGACGGATTCTGCCTTATCCCGTAACTGTTTAAACCAAACGATATCGCTGATGGTGCAGTTGTCGTTATATAGTACGCAGGCCAAATCAATATCAATCGCGCCTTCATTTTTCTTAAAGCGTTTTTTTAGGTTTTTAAATAAGCCTTTTTGCTCAATCTTAGTAAATTCATAATTGAGCGCAAAAAATAATGTCCCCGTGTCTAAACCCAGCGCTCTTAAACTGTCTGAAAGTAACGGTGATGGGGTAGTGGCTGACATAATATTCCTTTTGGGTTTTTAATTTTGTATTAGGTTTTTAATTAAGATAAACGTTGGCGTATTGGCTACAGCGGTTAAATTTTTGGTGGTGTGTCAGAAAGTATGCTGAGGAGATGAAAGGAGGGTGACAGCCGAAGCAAGATGATATATTTGAGGTTATGAAGACACAAATAGATATCAGTTGCCCCGACTGTCACAGTAATAGTCTAAAGAAAAATGGCAAAAAAAGCTATGGTAAGCAGAATTATCAATGTAAGGACTGCAAACGTCAGTTTATTGGCGACCATGCCTTAACTTATCATGGCTGTCACTCTAAAGTAGAAGAGCTTATACGGCTCATGACAGTTAGAGGCTGCGGCGTTAGAGACATAGCTGTTATAGCCTCAGTCAGTATCGGTAAAGTATTGAGCACCATAGGCTCATCTGTTTATAAGATTACGCCTAAGAAGCGCTACTATGAACGCTTAGAGGTTGATGGATTCTGGACTTACGTGTATCGCAAAAAGCGTAAAGTTTGGCTTATTTATGCTTATGATCGCGTTACCAATGAGATTGTTGCTTATGTTTGGGGCAGACGCGACTTAAAAACGGCTAAGAAGTTAAGAGCTCGTTTCAAGCAGCTTAAAGTCAGCTATGGCTCTATCAGTATGGATAACTGGGATAGCTTTAAAACCGCCTTTAAAAGTGATAACAAACGAACTGGCAAACAGCACACCATAGGTATAGAAGGTAATAACTGTCGCCTTAGACACCGATTGCGACGAGCCGTTCGAAAGACCTGTTGCTTCTCAAAGAAGTTTGATAACCACTTTAAGGTGTTTGATTTGGTATTCTTCTATGTCAATTATGGCTATGTCTGATGCCGGCATACTTTTTAGAACACCACCAAATTTTTATCATCGTTAATAATTATAATCATTAGCCACCTTTTTATTGCCGCTGTGCATCATTGATGGGTTTGTCTAAAACCGCTTGATATAGGAGCGCAGGTTTGGCGTCTAATAGACCACTGCCAAAGCCACGTAGCCACCAAACCAGCTGTGAGGTTAAGTTGACGGTTGCGCGTATGGTTAGGGTTCCATCACTATTGATGATTACAGTTTGGTCGTCACTCAGCTTGCTTTCCGTTAAGCTTTTGCCCGCTTGTTTGGTAAATTGTAGCTCAACTGCGGTATGTTTGCCACGATCGGGTAGCTGGCTAAATAGAGGATGGCTAAAGCCCATGCCACCTGCATCTAAATAGTTATCGAGGTGGAAATTATCAGGGGTTTGAGCCGCGCTTTCTAGTATCTCAACGCTTGCAAAGCGGTGGAGGGCAAAGGTACGAATAATCACGTCTGGGTCATCGGTACGCGTCGCCAATAAGTAAATAATCACCCCACGCTGAATGATAGCAATGGGATTTAGAATGTATTCGCTGGCTTGTGATTTATCGCTACGGGTATAACTGGCTTTTATTTGTAGTTGATAAAACAACGCATGATAAATGTTGTCTTTACTTTCCAAGTCAATATGCGGCGCAATCAAAGGCTGCGAGGCAGGCTCGATACGTACCCTATCAATCCATGAATGGGTGACTTTGCTGTTTCTAAGTTGCCGGCGTGCCAAATCAAACCAAGGAAAAAGCTCATCTAAAATAACCGGCGGCAGCAGCTGGCTTAGATTGGCTTCGACCATATTAAAGGCAACCGCTTGCGATAAATTCATATGCGGCAGACTTTGTAGCGGCGCATCATCTTTCCAACGCCAGCCTTGTGGATTGGCATTGTTTTTTTCGATAGGAAAGCGTTTGGCAAGGGCATTTAAATCGCGTTGCACGGTGCGTAAACTGATATCAAAACCTGCCAATTTAAGCTGCTCGTAGACATGGGTGGTGCCTACCCAGCGATTGCGCTGCAACTGCGACAATACTTGCCATTGCCGCGCCGTTGTTGCGGCACCATGGCGATTATCTGCTGCTTCCTCAGACGCTTTATTATCTGTCACAACTTCTTCATTTTGCGCAGCTAATTCTTTCGTTACTTCCTTAGTCACTAGCGCAGTTGCTTGCTTAGTATTAGCTGCTTGCGATTGAAGACCATCGGCGTCAGTAGAATGTACAGTCATTAAAGATAACCTTTATTCAGTCACGAGTTTAATTTTTATAAGGGTATTATTTATGAATACAGCTTATTAAAACAGCAAAGCGCAAAAAACTCATCATCGCAGAAAAGCATATCAGCGTCTAGAGTTGCTCTGCTGTATTTGCGCAGCAGTCATCTGGTTCTTTCTTGGCCTTTTTTTGCTTATCTTGTTTTTTTTTGACGTTTGGCCTTACGCTTTTTTTTGTCCTTTTTCTTCGATTTTTTATCATCGACTTCGTCATCAGCGTTTTGATTTTCATCCCAAAGCATCAACCGACTTAATACTTTACCAAATAGAGTGTCTTTACGGTAGCGACCTTTTTTATTCATGGTGTCGACAGACAGACCCGTCATTAAGGTCAAGGCTTCACTAAGCGTCTGTACGCCATAAATATGAAACTGGCCGGCTTTGACGGCGGCAATGATGTCGTCACGCAGCATTAATTGTTTGACGTTGGCCATCGGAATGACCACGCCTTGTTGTCCCGTCAGCTCTTGCTCACGGCAAGCGTCAAAGAAACCCGCGATTTTAGAATTGATGCCGCCGACTGCTTGGACTTCGCCTAACTGATTCATTGAGCCGGTAATCGCAAAAGATTGATTGATCGGGACGTTTGCTAAAGCGGACAGCAGCGCGCAGCCTTCGCTGACCGTGGCACTATCACCATCGATATGAGCGTAACTTTGCTCAAAAGCGAGTGAGGCGCTAAAGTTGAGCGCATGATGCTGACTAAATAAGGCGCGCAAATAGCTGGTCATAATCAGCATACCTTTGGCGTGTAAGCTGCCGCCCAAGTCCACATCGCGCTCGATATCGAGGATTTCACCCGCGCCAATATTTGGCTGAATGACGGCAGTCAGACGCGCAGGCATACCAAACTCGCTATCGGCATAGCTGACGACGGTGAGTGCATTGACTTGCCCAACCGCATCACCTTTGGTCTGAATCAGCTGTTGGCCATTTTTTAGTTCATCCCAATATAGGTCGCGCAAGTATCCTGAGCGCTCGTCCATATCGTCAATAGCGTGGGTCACGTGTATGGCGCTAACGATATTTTTACCGCTCAAACGTGCATGGCGGTTGGATTCATGCAACAGCTTAATCAATAAATCACTATGCAAACTCAAGCGGTCTTGGTCTTCGGCTTGTAAGCTTAAATGCTCAAGTAAGGCAGCTTGGGCGCTACTATCAAACGGATAAAGGCTGGCATAATCAATGATGTCTGCCATTTTTGCTACCAATGCCAATTCATGCTCAGGGCTGCGCGTCACATCGTCGTGAAAGTCGGCACGAACTTTAAATACCGCATCAAATTCCGGCTCAAGCTCGAGTAATTCGTAATATAAATCTGCTTCGCCAAGCAAAATCACCTTAATATCAAGGTCAATCGGTGCGGGTGCAAGCGACAAACTGCCTGTCAAGGTTAGCATCTGCTCAAGGCTAGATAGTCTGATTTTACGTGATTGCAGGGCGCGCTTAAGGCCTTGCCAGGCGTAAGGGTGCTCAAGCAGATGACTGGCTTCTAATAACAAATAGCCGCCATTGGCACGGTGCAGGGCGCCGGCTCGAATCATACTGACATCGGTGGTTACTGTGCCCAATTGGGTGATTTGCTCGACATGACCCAATAGGTTTAAATGCGTCGGCAAATCTTCAAAGATGACGGGGGCGCCGCTATCTGACGTGTGGCTAACAATAACGTTGACCGCATAGCGGCTCGGCGTTGTGGCAAGAACCGCCGTCACAAATTCCTCGTCATCACCATTGACGATACGCTCGACATGCGTAACCATATCGGCAAATACGGTTTTTAGATACTCGACAACCAAGGGATGAGCAGCAAATTGCTCATAAATAGGCGCAAATAAAGGTTGTAGCGCACGGCGTGCAATATTGCGATGCAATGCTTCAATGGCATCATTGGCTTCGTCTTCTAATTGCTCTAAGGCGATGGTTAGCTGACTTAAGCGCTTTTGCATATGGTTTTTTTGGGCAAAGTTATTCAGCTCAGCTTCATATTCGCTTTTGCCGTATGCGTTGCCATACTCGCTGTTAGCATTATCATCATCAATATTATTTTTAGTAGGGGGCGCAGTCTTTTCTACTGTTGTTTGATTTTTTTGGCTACTAGAAATTTTTGAATGGTCAGTGCTCTGATGGTTTTCTTCGGTAGATAACTTGCTAGGATGGACAAATACCGCTTTATTATCAAATGCGCGAAACGTCAGTGCCAAATCGTACTGTTTACCTTCGGTATTAAGGTCATCGTAAGCCTGACTTTCTTTTTGATGGGTGTCATTTTTAATCGCTTCGATTTTGCTTTGATACTGGTCGCTACGAAAACGTTGGCTAAGTCGTTTTTTGGCTTGCTGCCATAATTGATTAACCTGTTGCTGCAATATCTGCCCTTGTCCGGCAGGTAGACGTAGCGCTTGCGGTGTACGCGGGTCGGTAAAATTGTGCACATAAACCCAATCATCTGGCGTCGGTGCGTCAGCGGCAATTCGTTGTAATAAACGATTTATAACCGTGCGTTTACCTAAACCATTTTCGCCCGCGGCAAACACATGATAGCCGCTGGCATGAATGTCTAGCGCCGTCTGCAAGGCTTTCAGGGCGCGCTGTTGCCCAAAGCCGACATCTAGATCAGGGGCAGTACGGGTATCGGTCGGTAGCTCATCAGGATTGGTATAACGCTTAAGCTGCTCGGCACTAATAAGGCAGCGCTCATTCACCTCGATAAATACTGGATGAGGCGTACTAGGCGTATCTAAAGTGCGCTCTTGCTCATCAGTCTCATTCGCCTTTATTGCTGTCGGCTTTGTATTGGCTGGCTTAGATGCTTTTGTTACTGCTGAACTATTAACAGGTGTTGCCATAGATTTGCTGTCTTTTGAATCTTGATTTATAGGGGTGTTTTGCGGTTCGGTCATAGTTATATAGTAAGTCGTTTTAAAAAGGTGGAATGGTTATTGATTTTTTACTGTTTGCGCTTTAAGTTTAGGAATGTATTTTTAATCATGCTTACATTTATAATAGTAAATAAGAACATCTTACAAGATATCGGCGCGTTTTAGACAAGACATTCAGCGCAGTTTTGTATCATAGTAAAGTGAAAGGTTTGGCTTATTAGGCTGCAACAATGGAGGTTTTGCTACCATAACTTGCTGGTTATTGAAGAAGATAAGCCATCAACATAGGCGTAGATAGTATAAGATGGCGTACATTGGCGTAATCTGCAACTATTCAATGGGCAGAGCGCATGATAAAATAGACGGTTCACATGTTAAAACTGGATAACCCGTATGTCAGATTCTACTAAAACCTCTTCATCGTCTGCTAGCACGGGTAACAGTCGTATTGACCCGACAGGTTTTGTCAAGCTCGGTGCGCAATTACCTAAGCTGGCAACTATGCTGGCGCAAGCAATAGACGAGTTGGGTCTTACGTTAAGCGCGCAGCAACAGCGCACGCTATTATTGTATTTAGACCAGCTTTTATTATGGAATAACGCGTATAATCTGACCGCGATTACCGATCCAGTCGAAGCACTTATCAAACATATCATCGATTGCTTGGCTATTATAACGCATTTACCGCCAGGGTCGCTGCTTGATATTGGCACAGGAGCGGGCTTGCCAGCGGTGATTATTGCTATCTGTCAGCCTGAGCGCCAATGTACTGCCCTCGATAGCAACCAGAAAAAGATTCGTTTTATTAAGCAAATCAGTAGCGAGCTTGGTTTGACTAACATGCAGCCAATCGCTTCGCGTATTGAGGCGCATGAAGCCAGCTATGAGGTGGTAACCTCAAGAGCCTTTGCCAGTTTGATTGATTTTGTCGAAGTGGCGCAGCCGCGCTTGGCAGATAAAGGTTATTTATGCGCGATGAAGGGTAAAGCCCCGAGCGATGAAGAGTTGCAAGCGCTAAGTGACGCTTGGCAGATAAAGACGATTGCATTAAAAGTACCGCATTTACAAGATAGTCGTCATTTAATTGAATTATCTTATAAAAATGTCTAAGCTATGAGCACGTTACGCTATGCAAGACAACAATTGTTCTATGATCATAAATGGCGTGTACGCTGGTGTCTAAATAGACTTATAGGTAAGCGTCAGGTATTTAAGTAATATAATAAGCATGAGCGGCAAAAATACTGTAGTAAAAATCAGTAACAGATTCTAATTAAATTGAGTGAGTGTATGGAAATCATAGCGATTGCGAATCAAAAAGGCGGCGTGGGTAAAACCACGACGGCAGTCAATTTGACCGCCAGCTTAGCGGCCAAGCGCAAGCATGTACTACTGATTGACTTAGACCCACAGGGCAATGCAACCAGTGGCACGGGTGTCGATAAGAACGCCTTGGACTTGACCATCGCTGATGTACTGCTCGATGGCGTTGCGCTATCTGAGGCAATTGTGAGTAGTCCAGCTGGGTTTGATGTCATCGGCGCCAATCGTGATTTGGCGGGGATGGATATTACTTTAATGAGCAAAACCAATAGTCATGAGCTCTTTAAAACGGCAATGGCGCAGTTGGCCAAGGATCAAATCGCGACCAATAAATCTGCTTACGATTATGTGATTATCGACTGTGCACCAAGCTTAAACTTGCTGACGATTAATGCATTGGTTGCCACCGATAGCGTTATTATTCCCATGCAGTGTGAATATTATGCCCTAGAAGGTTTGGCGGATTTGTCGCAGACGATTGAGCGTCTTACTGAGCTCAACTCTAAACTCTATATTCGTGGTGTGGTCAGAACCTTATTTGATGCGCGCAATACCTTGGCGCGTGATGTCTCTGCTGAGTTAGAGGCGCACTTTGGTGATATTATGTATAAGACTCATATTCCAAGAAATATTCGTTTGGCTGAAGCGCCTGCACATGGCTTGCCAGTTATTGCTTACGAAAGATGGTCAAAAGGTGCGCGCGCCTATCAAAAACTGGCGGCTGAGGTGATAAAGCAGAGCGCATCATTATAAGTTCATGTTGCAAGTTAATAAAAGAACAGCAAATTATATGTATCAGTAAGCCGGTATTTAGCAATATTTGGCTTTTTATTTTAGCGTTAGAGGATAGGTAATCATGGCAAAGAAAAGAGGGTTGGCTGCCAATCGAGGCTTAGATGCCTTATTAGGGTCAATCAAAAAAGAAAAGCAAATTGCCGCCTCTGCCTTACAAGATGACACGGTAGTGCGTGAGCATACTGAGTCAACCAAAATACCACAACCTATTGAGCAAGAAGATAGCGCAGCTGCGGCTGTTAACAAGCCTTCTGCCTTGCCAGTGTCTGAACAAACCAATGACAATAATAATCGTAAAGCGCGGACGATAAAAAAAGCCCCTGTTAATAAGGCTCGCACAAACGTCACAGAAAATAGTACCTCTGAAGACCAAATCAGCTTGGTGCAAATCGATGTAACACGTCTGCAAGCAGGTAAGTATCAGCCGCGCCGTGATATGAGCGAAACGGCGCTGGCAGAATTGGCTTCTTCTATTGAGCAGCATGGCGTCATGCAGCCGATTGTTATTCGTCCATTACTGGCGAATGAAGATAAAAGCGAAGCCTTGGTGACGCATGAGATTATCGCTGGTGAGCGCCGCTGGCGTGCGGCAAAAATGGCGGGTAAATCGGTTATACCAGCGATTGAACGTGCATTATCCGATGAATTGGCCATAGCATTAGCCTTGATTGAAAATATTCAGCGCGAAGATTTATCGGTGATTGAGCAGGCAGCTGCCCTGCAGCGTTTTCATACCGAGTTTGGTATGAGCCATGCGATGATTGCCGAAGTTGTTGGTAAAGCGCGTACCACAGTATCAAACCTTTTGCGCTTGAATCAGCTGCACGATACAGTTAAAGATCATTTGGCAACCAGTGCGTTAGATATGGGACATGCGCGTACCCTGTTGGCGCTATCATCAGAACAGCAGCCTATTATTGCGCAAAAAATCATCGATGCAGGCATGACAGTGCGCGAGGCTGAGAAATTGGTTAAGTCAATCTTGCAGCCAGCACCAAAAGCTAATCGCACCGAGCAAGTACAGTCTCGCGATGTTGAGCGCTTAACCCAGCGTTTAACTGATATGTTAGGCGCAGAAGTAAAGCTTAAACATAAAAAAGATGGGCAGGGTAGTGTTGAGATATTCTTCCACAATCATGATCAACTAGCGGCTTTGATCAAGCATATAGAAGCGCAGGCTTAGAGCTTTTTATACCCCTGAACTGGTTATTCAAATGTAAAACCGTCTTTTAATAATTAACAAAAACATAGAAGAGAGTGCGTATGTGGGAGCTGGTAAAAGCAGGTGGTTGGCTGATGACACCGATTGTGGTGTGCTCAATATTGGCATTGGTGATTATTATCGAGCGTAGCCATACGTTGCAGTTTAATAAAATTGTACCTAATAGATTGCGCGAACAGCTGATAACCCGCCTACGTGAGAACGGTGATATTGGCCGTACGCAGCTGATGAATGTCAAAGAAAAAACCCCTTTAGGTGATATTCTGGCGACTGGCCTGCTTTACCGCCAATACGGCCTAGACTCGATGACAATGCACATGCAAAACCGCGCCAGTGTGCAAGTGCATCAGTTAGAGAAAAATATCAATATGCTCGGTACTATTGGGGCGATTGCGCCATTGCTTGGTTTGCTAGGTACGGTGTTGGGTATTATCTCGTCGTTTTTGGCGATTACTGATGGCGCGATGCAAGACCCAACGATGCTAGCTGCTGGCGTGTCACAAGCATTGATTACCACGGCGGCTGGTATGATTGTAGCTATCCCAGCTCTGGTTGCTTATCGTTATTTTCAGCGCCGTATTATCGATATCAATGCACAGTTTGAGACGCAAGCGGGACTGATGATTCAAGAATTGTATGATTATCAATTGCTGGACAATACGCATGCCTCTACCATCTCTCTACCTGCTAATGGGTCGGAAACAACTAAAACTAAGGGTTATGAGCTTTCACTTGACACCTCGGATTTAGAGACAGCCGCTACAGCAACTTAATTGTGTGATGTCACTTATTTGTTGAATCTGTACATTGCAGCCCATTAAAGAGAGCGATATGCGTTTTAGAAAACCGACCGTTGAGCCACTTGAAATCAATCTGACGCCGATGATTGATTGTTTATTATTTTTAATCGTATTTTTACTGCTTGCTACCTCGTTCAATCACTTTAGCCGCTTAAATATTATTCTTCCTGAAGCGGAAGGGGTAGCATTAACAGAAGAGAAAAACAGTATTGAAGTCGCTGTGCAAGAAGATGGCAGTTATTTGGTTAATGGCATCACCCTTGCAAGTAGCGATGAGGCGGAGCTGACCAGCATGCTTCAGCAAGAGGCGGGAAGCAATCGTGATATGCTATTTGTCATTGCTGCTGATGCAAATGCTACCCATCAATCGGTGGTACGGGTCATGGATATCGCTGGTAAACTGGGTTTTTTAAATCTCAATATCAGTACGGTTGTGCCACTTGGGCAGTCTTTACCAGAATCTGCGCCGCAGTAAATTTTAGGGCGTTTGATATATTGCTACAGTAAAAACATCAAACGCCACTATCATGACCCTTGGTGTTTTTACTGCTGTATTTTATGTTCACTTGCCACTGCTGCATTTGTGTCATTTCTTTTTATACCTAAATTGAGGCTTTTATGAGCCAAGCTTATCAACCTGACTCTAAAAAAAATTCTGCTAAAAAGTTGTCAGCAGCGCCATCAAATACGCCTAGGCATAGGACTTTATTGCGGCTATTAAGCTACCTTAAACCTTATTGGTGGGCGCTAATCTTGGTCATAATAGGCTTTGCGATTAATGCGGCGACAGAGATTTGGATTGCCAAGTTATTGCAATATATCACTGATGCCATCAATCAAAACGATCAAAGCAAACAGGATTTATTTCCATTTATTATCGTGGCGCTGTTTTTTGTCCGCGGCGTGGGCAGTTTTTTGGGTAATTACTATACGGCTTTGGTATCGCGCAATCTTGTTTATGAGTTACGCGTTCAAGTGTTCAATAAGCTTTTGCGTTTGCCAAGCTCGTTCTATCTGGAAAATCCAGCGGGGACGATTTCATCCAAGCTTATTTTTGATGTTGAACAGGTGACTGCCGCCAGTACTGATTCAATGAAAACCTTGTTGCGCGATGGTCTGACCGTTGTGGCTTTGATAGGATTTTTGCTTTATAGCAACTGGCGTTTAACTTTGATTTTATTTGTGGTGCTACCACCGATTTTATGGCTGATACGGGTGGCTTCAAAGCGTTATCTAAAGCTGTCTAAAGGTATTCAAGAAACCATGGGTAGTGTCAGCCATATCACCAATGAGGTCATCGGCGGCTATCAGGTAGTGAAAAACTATGGCGGACAAGCGTATGAAGCCAAGCGTTTTGATATAACCTCGAAGAAAAATCTGCGCCAAGGCATGAAGGTCGTTGTGACCAATAGCATTAATACCCCAGCGGTGCAGTTATTGATGGCGATGGCGATGGCGGTCGTTGTATGGCTCGCGCTGCGCCCTGCGGTGATAGATAATATCTCGGCGGGTGAGTTTATTTCCTATATTGCTGCCGCAGGATTATTAAGTAAGCCGGTGCGCTCGCTCACTGATATCAACCAAAAATTGCAAAAAGGGCTTGCCGCCGGTGAGTCAATCTTTACTTTATTGGATGAGCCAGAAGAACAAGACACAGGCATACTTAGCCCGACTCTAGCAGGTGACATTCAGTTCGATAATGTCAGTTTGGTTTATCCTGATTCAACGGTGGCGCTGCGTGATTTTACTTTGGATGTGCGTGCAGGCGAGACGATAGCACTGGTCGGGCGTAGCGGCGCTGGTAAGTCTTCACTCGTTAACTTACTCACGCGTACTTTAAATACGTCCTCGGGGCAAATCACCCTTGACGGTATGCTGATTGACGACATCAAGCTTGAAAGCTTGCGTGCGCAGATTGCGATGGTTAATCAACAAGTGGTACTGTTTAATACCACGGTGTTTAATAATATTGCCTATGGCAGCCTAGCGGATAAGAGCCAAGCTGAGGTCGAGCGCGCTGCAAAAGACGCTTTTGCCCATGATTTTATTATGAAAATGCCAAATGGCTATCAAAGTGAGATTGGCGCTGAAGGCTTGCAGCTGTCAGGCGGTCAACGTCAGCGTATCTCGATTGCGCGTGCGTTATTGAAAGATGCACCAATTTTGATTTTAGATGAAGCCACTAGTGCGTTAGATAACGAGTCAGAGTACTATATTCAAAAAGCACTCGATAACGTCATGAAAGATAGGACGACACTGGTGATTGCCCACCGTTTAACCACCATTGAATCGGCTGACCGTATTGCGGTGTTAGATAGTGGTCAAATTGTCGAATTAGGCACCCATGAAGAGCTGATGCAACTACATGGCCATTATGCGCAAATGTACGCGCGTGACTTTGAATAAAGATGGCTGCATAACTAGGATAAATAACACATCATCATGAGTATTGAAACCACAATGACGCGTGCATGGCAACGTCAGGCTGCTTGGCTCTGGCTGCTACTGCCTGTCAGCTGGTTGTATGGATTCATTACGATGGTGCGCCGTCAGGCTTATCAGGTAGGCCTATTTTCCAGTTATCGTGCGCCTATTCCGCTGATGGTAATTGGTAATATCACGGTAGGCGGCAGCGGTAAGACACCGTTGATTATTGCCTTGGTCAACTATCTACAAAAGCAAGGCATAAAGGTAGGCGTTATCAGCCGCGGCTATGGCGGTGATAGTAACCAGATGCCAGCTTTGGTACATGCCGATAGCTTGCCAAGCATCGTAGGGGATGAGCCGTGTTTAATTGTCAATATGACAGGCGCGGCGATGGCCGTTTGCCCCAATCGTAAGCAGGCTATTACCACTTTGTTAAACGCACATCCTGATTTACAACTGATTATTGCTGATGATGGCTTGCAGCATTATGCGCTGCAACGTGATATCGAATGGATTGTGGTCGATGCGTCGCGTGGTTTTGGTAATCAGCAATTGCTACCAACCGGTTTTTTACGTGAGCCTATGTCGCGCTTAACAGGCGCAAATGTGGTTTATCATGAAAAAGCGGATAGGACGACCAAAGATAATAAGCAAGCTAAAGCTAAGCGTTTAACGATGTATCTACAAGCGGATAAGTTGCAGCCTTTATGGCCTTCTGCTGTTGAGATAGATGGTTTAAGTGTCGCAGCAAAAACACTTATGCCGCCTATACCAAATGGTCGGGTACATGCGGTAAGCGGTATCGGTTATCCGCAGCGTTTTTTTGATACCTTAATGGCGCTCGGTTTTGATGTCATTGGGCACGCTTATCCCGATCATTATGATTTTAGCTTAGATGAGCTTTTACAATATAGCGAGCTGCCGATCATTGTCACCAGTAAAGACGCGGTCAAAATCAGAGCGTTACTAATAAATATGTCTAGCCGCCAACCACTTAACGAAGAGTATCAAGAGCTTATTAATCGTTTATGGGTCTTGCCAGTGACTGCGGTGTTATCGGCTAGCTGTTATGTCAGCTTACAGCAGCAATTAAAAGCTTTAAATATTAATTTATCTAAAAGCACAAAAGCGTAAATGATTTTATAGGAATAAACCATGTCGTCAGACTTAATATCAGCTGAAACAATGCCAATTGAAGCCGCGCCAGTCAAAACTCATATTGTTATCCCTGCGCGCTTTAAAAGTACGCGCTTACCCGGTAAGCCATTATTAAAGATTCATGGCAAGCCGATGATACTGTGGGTGGCTGAAAAAGCACAGTTGGCTGATTTCGCTGATGATATGTGTATTGCGACTGATGATGAGACGATTGCTAAAGTTTGCACAGAGGCAGGTTTTGATGTGGTGATGACCAGTAATGAGCATGCGTCAGGGACCGACCGTTTGGCGGAAGTTGCCGCTATCAAAGGCTGGGCTGAGCATGATATCGTGGTCAATATGCAGGGTGACGAGCCTTTGGTACCGCCGTTATTGTTACAGCAAGTCAAAGCCCTGCTAGTGCAAGATAGCGACAGCGTGATGGCGACTTTATGCGAGCCTATCGAAGACTACGAAACTTTTATGCGCCCATCGGTCGTAAAAGTTGTCAGTCAGACGTCCAGCAATTTACAGCGTGCATTATATTTTAGCCGTGCACCGATTCCGTGCGACCGTGATGTGGTTTTGGCAAAAGATAAAAATATACAGCAGCAACCACCAAAAAACGCTTATCGTCATTTGGGGCTATACGCCTACCGCGTTAGCTTGTTACAGCAGTTTGTGCATTGGCCGCAAACGCCGCTCGAGATATTAGAAAGCCTAGAGCAATTACGAGTTTTAGAAAATGGTGGTCATATTGCTATTGCCACTGCAAGCTGTCATCTACCAGCCGGCGTCGATACCCAAGAAGACTTAGACCGGCTCAATGCCATGAGCTTAGTTGATTTTCAAAACTGCTAATTTACACAAATTAATAATAGCCTAAGTAAATGTTTATAAAGTATTTTATTAAATAGAGTAGGATTGTTTGTTACTCAAAGGTTGTAAGTGTATTTAAGGTATTGAGCGATGATCGTGAATGAGGTAACTGAAATGACCAGCGCATTGCCTTTGACGGATAATATATATTTTGCACCGCTATTACCGTGGCAAAATGAGTTGTGGTCACAGCTGACTAAGCGGGTATTAATGCCGCAGCAATCTTTGCCGCACGCGCTCTTAGCGGCAGGCATGCAAGGTATGGGCAAGCGCGCCTTTGTCTGGCGTTTGGTCGCATGGTTATTATGCCGAGAGCGCAATAACCATCCGCTTGGCGCTTGCAGTATTTGTGAGAGTTGTCAATGGCTCAGATCAGGAACGCATCCAAGCTTACAAGTCCTGCCAATGATTGGTATACCAGTCAGTGTCGACCATGCTGATGCTAAACAAGCGGCAACTAACAGCGCAAAAGACAAAAAATCTGCCAAAGCTGCCAGTAACGCTGCGTTAAAAATAAAAGTTGATGATATCCGTGCTTTGCAGCCATTTATTTATCAAGGCGGGCAGGGCATGCGGATTTGTGTGCTAGATTACGCAGAGCAAATGACGGTTGCGGCTGCTAATGCACTGCTCAAAACCTTGGAAGAGCCGCAAGCCCAAGTACATTTATTCCTCATCAGTGATACTCCAGCGCAGTTACTGCCAACCATAAAAAGCCGTGTTCAGCAGTTGGCACTACAGACCATTGAACCTGCTGTTGCAGTTGACTATGTGACTCATGCTTTAGGTAGTACGGTCAATCGTAAGGCGGTCGGCACAGCGGCCATTGAGCAGCTGATACAGTTGGCAAATGGCGCACCTTTAGCCGCGGTCGCCCTTGCGCAAGCACCATGGTATAGCAAGCGCGCGCTATGGCTGACAACGTGGCAAGCGCTGCGTAGCGGTAAGCGTAGTAGCATAGCAGCAAGCGACTATTGGCAGACCCAGCTTAGTATAAGCGAGTTTATTCAATTGTCGGAGCTAATGCTCGTTGATATACGCCGCGTATGCTTGGGTCTTGATGCGCTGCAAAAGGACATTAATTTACCAGTGTCCTTACACAGTCATCAACCTACTGAGCGCGCGTTAGAGGTCTTTATAAACAGTCTACAACAGACAAAAATCGCCCTACAACAAAATGTGCAAGAAAAATTCGCTTATGATAAGCTGATGCAAGAATTGGCTTATTTATAAATCAGATTAAAAAATAAACCTCACTTATAAAGGAAGCGGACTATGGCAATGCCAGGACGTGGCGGGATTTTAACCTGCCATATTGAAGATATGGAAACGTTATACGCAAGCTATTTATCCTTTGTGACCAATGGCGCGTTATTTGTGCCGTCTGATAGAATACAAAAACTGGGCGATGAAGTGTTTATTGCCGTCACTCTGCCCAATTCTAGCGAACGCTTACCGATGAATGGTAAAGTGGTTTGGATCAATTCAAAAAGCCAAAGCGGCCGTCCAGCAGGCTTTGCGGTACAAATAGGCACTGATGTCGCTGGGCTAAGAATTAAAAACGAGGTCGAGCGCTTATTGGCCGGTAAGCTTGATAGCTTGCAGTCGACTTATACGATGTAGTATTTTGCAGAGCTTGAAATGTATTTGCTATTAGCATAATACATTTAGCGAAAAAATGAAAAAAGCAGCCTTCTATATTGATGAGGCTGCTTTTTTATGCGCCGTATTTTATTGAATGCTATAGTGAGTGAAAAGTAATATCGATACATCACGCACTGCTGATATCAATTTTTCTTGCTTGCTGTGCCTGCGCAGACAGAGGCTACAAAAAATTAATACCAGCAATACCGTCGCGTTTTTAGAATATTTTGATTATACAGGCATACATTTGGCTAATAGCGCGGTGGCACGTACATATCATCGGGAATTGGCTCGCGGTAATATTCATCATCGCGCTTGCGTTCGGGCAATTCAATCTCATCGCGCGGTACTTCTTTATAGGGGATTTGCTCAAGTAAATGAGCGATACAGTTTAGCCGTGCGCGTTTTTTATTATTGCCTTCGACCACCCACCACGGCGCTTCAGGGATATGGGTGCGCTCAAACATGGTCTCTTTGGCTTTGGTATAATCCTCCCAGCGCCGACGTGATTGTAAGTCCATCGCTGACAGCTTCCACTGCTTAAGTGGGTCATGAATCCGGCTCATAAAGCGTGAATGCTGCTCGTCATCGGTAATCGAAAACCAGTATTTGACCAAGCGAATACCTGAGCGTACCAGCATACGCTCAAATTCAGGTACTGATTGGAAAAACTCTTCGTACTGGGCATCGGTACAAAACCCCATGACGCGTTCAACGCCCACCCGGTTGTACCAGCTGCGATCAAACAAGACAATCTCGCCAGCGGCGGGCAAGTGCGCTACATAACGCTGGAAATACCACTGCGACTGTTCGCGTTCGGTTGGTGCGGGTAGCGCAGCCACGCGGCAAACACGCGGGTTTAAGCGCTGGGTAATACGCTTGATAGCGCCACCTTTACCCGCAGAATCGCGCCCTTCAAATATCACCACAATGCGCTCGCCGTATTCGACCACCCAATCTTGCAGTTTGATAAGCTCTCGTTGTAGTCGCAGTAATTCTTCAAAATAAGTACGCCGATCGAGCTTTTCTTGCTCACTCATCGCGCGGCCATCAAAACGAAAGTCGCGCACGTAATCGTCTATCTCATTTTCCAGCTCTTCGTCATAGCTGTCGATCAAATCTTGATGCATTTTGCGTCGCAGCTCATCGCCAAACACTTCTTTATCCATACGGGTAATAAAGCTGTCTTGTTCGAGTGCTGACCGCGCTTGCCGCTTTGAGGTATTTAAGGTTTGTCGATCGATCGATGAGGGACCTTTGCTCATAATAAGCTCCTAAGCAATATTTTTATGGTTATTATTCATTATGATAGTTCTATATGTGGTTTATTACTCTAGCACATTTACAATAACACTATGAGTATGCCGTGTTTACTTGTTGCAGTCTTTTTCATACTTTTTTCAGCCCCAAAAAAAACACCCTTTAATCGTTGGATTAAAGGGCGTATTAAAAGCTTAACGCTATTTATTTAACTAATGGCTTATTGCTAATTACATCAGTGAGAATTTTATTTCTCTAAGATGCAAGTAACGCCTTGACCGCCAGCGGCGCAGATTGAGATAAGCGCGCGACCTGAACCTTTTTGGTCTAACAATTTGGCAGCAGTGGCTAGGATACGACCACCGGTTGCGGCAAATGGATGACCTGCGGCAAGTGATGAGCCATTGACGTTTAGCTTGCTACGATCGATAGAGCCTAGTGGCGCATCAAGACCTAGGCGCTCTTGACAGAACTTCTCATCTTCCCAAGCTGCTAGCGTTGATAACACTTGTGAGGCAAACGCTTCATGAATTTCATAGAAGTCAAAATCTTGCAGCGTTAAACCAGCGCGCTCAAGCATACGCGGTACCGCATAAGCTGGCGCCATGAGTAAACCTTCTTTATCGCCAGATTTACCGATAAAGTCAACGGCAGCCGTTTCTTGATGAACGATGTATGCTAGTGGTTTAAGACCACGCTCTTTTGCCCATTCGTCATTGGCCAATAGCACACAAGAGGCGCCATCGGTTAGCGGCGTCGAGTTAGCGGCTGTCATGGTTGGGTTGGCGTTCTTTTTACCAAACACGGGTTTGAGTTTAGCAAGCTTGTCTAACGTCGTATCTGGGCGCAAGTTGTTATCGCGCGTCAAACCTTTGTATGGCGTGATTAGGTCGTCAAAAAAACCTTCGTCATACGCGCGTGCTAGATTTTTATGGCTGTTAAAGGCAAGCTCATCCTGATCTTCACGGCTGATGTTCCACTCAAGGGTGGTAATCGCTTGATGGTCACCCATGGATAAACCCGTACGCGGCTCGCCATTTTGTGGTGAGTCGATCAAATCTTTAGGATTTAAACCCATTAGCGCTTTTAGACGTTGTTTGTTGTCTTTAGCCGCGCCCAATTTGATTAGCACTTTACGTAAGCCATCACCAACAGCGATAGGGGCGTCAGAGGTGGTATCCACACCGCCAGTAATCGCCGAATCAATAATACCAAGGGCGATTTTATTGGCAGAAGCAAAGGTTGCTTGTAAGCCAGTACCGCAAGCTTGTGAGATATCATACGTTGGCGTATGTGGGTTTAAGGCGGTGCTTAGTGTCGCTTCACGCGTCAAGTTGATATCACGGCTCAATTTCATCACCGCACCAGCAACGACTTCACCGACTTTTTCATCTTGTAAGTTAAAACGCTCGACCAAGCCATCTAACGCGGCGGTTAGCATGTCAGTATTGCTGTCATCAGAGTAAGCACCGTTTGAGCGCGCAAACGGAATACGGTTGCCGCCTAGGATAGCGACGCGATGTTGACCCGAGCTCAGGCCAGTTTTGCTCGATTCTTTAGCGGTTGTAGCGGTTGTTTTTTTACTAGCTGTGTCAGTCTTTTTATTGGCATCTTTAGCCGCACTATCATCTTTAGTAGCGTTAGTAGTTTTGCTGTCTTTTGAGCTTTTTTCAGCGGTGCTCTCCTTTTTAGACTCGTCTTTCTTAGAATTATCTTTATTAGAGCTGTTTGTTTTCGTATCCGCTGTTTTGGCGTCCGACTTTTTATCATCCGCTTTTTTTGGCTCAGCCGCTTTTGAATTTGCCATTGTGTCGAATACATTTGGCTGCTTGGCGTCTTCAGCTGCTGCGTCAGTCGCTGTTTCGGTATTTTGGCTATCACCGGCTTTTACGACGGTCGTTTCAACAACAGGGCTATCAGGGTGATTGTTTTTAGTACTCATAATATTATCCTTAAAAAATATGGGTAGAAGATAAAAGGGAAAAACAAAATAAAAATAAAAGAGAAAAACATAGTACACGGCAGAGAAGGTTAGCATAAGGCGCTTTTTACGCGCTTACTGTATCTCTTTAGCAAACGATGTGACGCTAATTTTAAGCTCATGCCTTCAATGCTAACTATCAAACGCTACTGATTATACTGGTTAGTATTGATTAATAACATTGCATAACGAAGCTTTTGATAATATATTGTTATCTATAAATGCATTTGCCATAACTTATACGTTCGATTTTAACATAAGTGGGGTGTTTTTAAGGCGAGAAAAAGTTGCTATCTTGTATACTGGCTTGTCTACAGATTATGATAGACAGGCGCAGCTTTTGGACTTGTTTTGCATGGAAGTGTATAGTTACAGCAGTTTTTAACCTGTTTATTTATATTAATAATTTTTTTCTTCTCATCAATTATAGGATTATATTATGTCAGACCGTTATGGTGATTTTGTGCAGTCTTCTATTGGCCGAAAAGTGGCAAAAAATCTAGGCTTGCCGATGCCAGTAGAGCTAGACCGTTTTGATAGTGGACAGCCGTCAGTACGCGGTAGTGTATTGGTTGGTCGTGCTGATGGCGACAATACTGCCATCAGTGAATCAGTTGCTCGTATTTTGTCAGACCTGCACGCTGATGTATTTGTCAATAGCCGTGATGCGGTAAAAGACGCACTGGCTGATGCAGGCGTGAAAGCCAAAGCCAATACCGGCGGCGATGACAAGTTTAAAGTTTTATTGTTTGATGCCAGCAATATCAGCAATGCTGATGATCTAAAACAAGTGTATGAGTTCTTTCATGCCGTGGCGCGCCGCGTCGAAAAATCAGGTCGCGTTATCGTTATCGGTCGTCCACCAGAAGATTTGAGCGATATTGAGGCAGCATTGGCACAGCGCTCGCTTGAAGGTTTTGTGAAATCTGTTGGTAAAGAGTTTAAGCGTGGTATCACCGCCCAGCTTATCTACGTGGCAGAAGGCGCTGAAAAGAACCTAGACTCAACGTTACGCTTCTTTGCCTCAGCGCGCTCAGCTTATGTGTCAGGACAAGTGGTACGTGTGACCAATGGCGACAACGTTGATGTCGATTGGACGCAGCCTTTAGGCGGTAAAACTATGCTGGTCACTGGCGCAAGTCGCGGTATCGGTGAAGCCATCGCTCGGGTGTTGGCACGCGAAGGCGCCCATGTTATCTGTCTTGATGTACCGCAGCAGCAAGCGGACTTACAAAAAGTCGCCAGCGAAATTAGTGGCTCAGTTTTGACAGTCGATATCACTAGTGAAGATGCGGGCAAAGAAATCGCAGAAGCGGCGCAAAAGCGTGGCGGTTTAGATGCCGTTATTCATAATGCTGGCGTGACCCGTGATAAGACACTGGCAAAAATGGACGAGAAAAAGTGGGATATGGTCATCAATATCAACTTGGGCAGTATTGCCAAGCTGAATCGCTACTTGCTAGATAATGATGTACTAAAAGACCATGCACGTATCGTCTGCGTTTCATCTATCTCAGGTATCGCTGGTAATCTAGGTCAAAGTAACTATGCTACTTCTAAAGCGGGCGTTATCGGTTTGGTAAACGCGACTGCTAAGCAATTAGAAGACGGTTCTAAAGGCATGACTATCAACGCTGTAGCGCCAGGATTTATCGAAACGCAAATGACAGAAGCGATTCCGTTCGCCATTCGTGAAGCCGGTCGCCGTATGAACTCAATGAGCCAAGGCGGTTTACCAATCGACGTTGCTGAAACTATTGCATGGCTTGCGTCGCCAGCTTCTGGTGGTCTAAATGGCAATATCGTACGTGTTTGTGGTCAAAGCTTGTTGGGTGCATAGCTTGTTGGATGCATAGCCAGTAAAATAGAGGCAGAATACTGCTCGATAAATGACTAAAAGATATCGAGCAAGCCTGTATTAAGTAGGTAAAATGGACAAGATTGTTAAATTGACCTCACATATGCTTACGAAAAATTGCTGATAAATTGTAATAAAGCTGCCCGAGGGTGGCTTTTTTATGATAAAAACAGGTATGAATAAAAGCATGTGCCAGTAAATGAACCAGTAAACCAACCAGTAAACAAATAAGCCGACAAACGAATGCTTCACTGTTTACAAGTAGCCAGATAATTTGCTCCAGCCTCAGTTAGCTCAACCCCATTTAGGATTTATTATGTCAGACAAACATTATGATGCGTTGCCAAAAGCGCATACCACCTACGCCAATATCGTCAAGAGTCTATTGCCTATTGGTAATAACGAAAAGGTCAGCCGCGATCAGTTGCCACAAGCGACGTATTATGTAGATAATTTGCACATCGACCAAAATAATCTTGACGATTATCGTAAGATTTGTGGTTTCGCCGACAATGGCAAAATACCGATTACCTATTTTTCTGTTTTATCACAGACGTTACAAATGAATATGATGGTCAAAGAGCCGTTTCCCTTTGCTATGCTAGGTTTGGTGCATGTGGATAATAGCGTGACGCAGTATCGTCCTATCGGTGAGCGTGAAACGGTAGCGATGGCGGTGAAGTTTGATAATCTGCGTGACCATGCGCAAGGCCAGCAGTTTGATTTTGTCACCACCGTTAAGTCAGACGACGAGGTAATTTGGGAAGGCACTTCTACTTATTTGTCACGTGGCAAAAAAACAGGTAGCAAAGATAAAAAAAGCACGCCGCGTCCAGTGACCGTTAAGCCTTTGGTGAATGAAGAAGGCGTGCACAGTATCTTTGAAGTACCAGAAGATATCGGCCGTCGTTATGCGTTTGTTTCAGGGGATTTTAACCTCATCCATCTCCATCCATTATCGGCACGCGCATTTGGTTTTCCAAAAGCCATCGCCCACGGCATGTGGTCAAAAGCTAAATGTCTAGCGCTGATGGATGAGCTACCAGATGCTTGCACGATCAATGTATCATTTAAGCTGCCTATCTTTTTGCCAGCAGAAGTAGAGCTGATCGCTGAGCCGATAGCGCAGTTAAAGAGCCCAACCGATACTTGCGAGTTTGGCTTATTTAGTGCTAAAAACGACAAGCCGCATCTTGCTGGTGTGATTAAACTGCAAAGCGAAAACAAGTAGATTGCGCCATATTCTTAACCTTTATATTTTATTAACCAATTATTCATTATGACTTTACATGACAATGCAACAAGCGTAGCTGCGCCCGATAACTCAGCTACCATAGATGAAGCTACTGCTAAAGATAACGGTATCGATTTGGAAAATACGTTTGAGCCGTATTTTCGCCCTGATGACAACACCATCGTGTGCGGCGCCCTCGACGACGAAAAGGTCGCTATTTTAGCGGCGGCTGGCGTTGAGTTGGTGCTTAACTTGCAGCCAGATGACGAGCTAAATTTTGATGAGCGCGCGGCGGTAGAGCGCGCTGGTATGCATTATGAGCAGCTGCCTATCAGCGGGGCTAAGGATTTAAAACAGTTAAATATATTGGCGTTTGATAACATCTTGCGTCAGTATCATGGCAAAAAAACCGTCTTGCACTGTGGTTCTGGTAATCGCGCTGGTGCAGCGGTAGCATTGCGTGCAGGCTGGTTACGCGGACGCAAAATGGATACGGCTTTGGAGCGCGGGCGCAGTCATGGTTTGACGAAGCTGGAAGAAGAGGTTCATAATCGTTTATTGGTGCCACGCTAGACTCATGGCATACTAACCATGTATGGCAAACTGTACACGCTACATATGAGCGACATGCAACAAAAAAGGCGACCAATAGGTTGCCTTTTTTATGAGCGAATTTCGTCATTAATTAGCTAAATAGTTAAGTAGTTTTTTGGATATAAGAAACATTTTTATAAATAGAGCGAGTGAAGAATGAAAAATAATAATGAGAAAGCTAATAATCAAAACGTCAATACGTCTACTAATCCTATTATTCAACAAAAATTACAACAATTGTTAACAGATTTACAGCTTGATGACGCTCCAGCGGGTGGGGCTTTAGTTGTTTATCAAGCAGGGCAATGTATTGCTCAGGCTAGTGTGGGAATGGCGCGCGCGGATTTGTCATGGAGTCCCGATACACTATCGCTGAATTTTTCAACAGGGAAAGGGGTGTTGGCGACATTGGTGCATGTGTTGGTCTCCGAGCATATGCTTGATTATGACCGAGCGATTGCGGATTATTGGCCTGCTTTTGCCGCGCAAGGAAAAGAACAGATTACTTTACGTAGCGTCATGTCGCATCAAGGCAACTTGTTTTCGATTCAAAGTATCGATGTCGATAACGACACAGTGCTCGATTGGCAGCTCATGCTAGAAAAGGTTGCTGCTATGCCCGTAACGGCGCCTGAAGACAGCGCCTTATATGAGAGCGCTTATAGCGCCTTGGTTTACGGCTGGGTACTGGGCGGCGTGATAGAAGCCGTTACCCATATGTCATTAGCCACAGCGCTGCGTCACTATTTGACTGAGCCGCTAGGAATTGCAGACAGCTGTTATTTTGGGGTGCCAGACGATAAAGTAGATGAAGTGGCTCATTTGGTTAAATATTTCCAAACAGACGAATACGCAGCCCAGCAAATAAGCAATCAGGAGCTGTCGCAAGCGCGACCTCGCCGCAGCAAACCCGTGTTAAGAGCGGATTCTGAAAATACTTTGCGTATTTATTCAAGCCTACCAAGCTATACTTGTTGGCAAAAAAGAGCGCTAACCAATCAAGCAGGCGCAAATGAAAGCGCAATGGCAGATGGGCTGCCTAATTTGGATACAGCAAAAATTAACCGTTTATACTTTAATAACAGCCAGCTTAATCTAAAAAACTATAAATCGGCTCTTGTGTTGGCTAATAAACAACCTATCGATTATTACGATAAACGGACGCTACAAGCCATCATTCCCGCTGCCAACGGCGTGGCATCAGCGCAAGCATTAGCAACTATTTATGCCATGCTAGCCAATGGCGGTACATGGCAGGGGCAGACATTAATTGACGACGCAACATTTAAGCAGCTTTCAACCCCGCAAACCACTGGCATGGACGCGGTAATGCCGGCGAAAATGAACTGGCGCTTGGGCTATCATCGCAGGTTTAGCATTTGTCAAAGTGAAGCTTCTAATATGAGCGCGCAAGGTTTTGGGCACATGGGTTATAACGGTTCGGTTGCGTGGTGTGATCCTGCGCGGCAATTGTCGTTTACCTTTATCCATAATTTTGATGTAACAATGCTCAATGATGTCCGCCAGTTTGCGCTGACGGAAGCGGTATTAGATTTGATTGACGCTGGAATCTAGTAGACGTGACTCTTGAACTTAACTCAATATTCTTGTTGCCAGTATGAAAAACAGAAATACAGGTGCTTAAAGGATAAGTAGCAACACTATAACTAACAAAAGTATTGAGGTAGTCGTCCGAAATTATCCATGGCGCGGCTTATTAGGCGTGAGCTTAAGCAACCTTGGGGAAATCAAACCATGGATAAAGATAGACGCCAAAATGACAATTGAGCAGACTATCCAAAGTTTAACAGCGTCTACTTCATCAAAGAAGCCTTGATTGAGGGCGTAAGACAGATAATATAAGGTGCCAATACCGCGTATACCGAGCGCAGAAATGGCATACTTTTCAGTATAGGGCAGCTTTAATCCTGATAGAGCAATCAATCCGCCAATCGGTCGAATCAATAATAAAAAGGTAAAGCTGACGATATAGACGCGCCATGTCAGCTCAACGCCCGCTTGCAGTCCTTGACCTAAAAACATGCCAAAAACCACAAGAACTAAGGACATCAGTAAGCCTTCTGACTGCTCAGCAAAATCGTGCAGCTTTTGGTGATAACTGTGTTCACGCTCCGAGCGTCGAAAGGCAAAGGCGGCGACAAATACTGCAATGAAGCCATAGCTGTGTACATATTCTGCCAAACCATAGGCCAGCAAGGTGAGAGCTATCACCACATAACCTTGAGAGATGGAGGTATTGTGGCTGTATTTTGAAAAGACCAATTTTGCTAGTAATTTACCAACCACAATCCCGACCACCAAACCTGCGCCAATTTTCCACAGCACATCAGTCGTAAACCATTGCCACAGCATCTCACCTGTGAACTGCTGCCCGCCGCTATAAGCTTCTGCGACCTTAATCGCTAAATAGACAAATGGGAACGCCAAGCCGTCATTTAACCCTGCTTCTGAGGTCAAGGTAAAGCGCGGTGTATCCTCGCCGCCAGTATTGGGCGGTCCGACTTGGATACTAGAGGCGAGCACAGGATCGGTCGGAGCCAGTACCGCACCGAGCAAGATGGCCGCGCCTAATGTCAAACCAAAAGCATAATAGCCTAAGAGCGCCATGGCAAAAATACCAATCGGCATGGTGATAAGTAGTAAGCGCACAGTCGGGCGCCATAAGTGCCACGACAGCTCAGTATCTATCTTGATACCTGCACCAACCAGCGAAACCAATACCACGATTTCGGTCAGTTTTTCGATAATTAAACCGTTATCCATCGGATTTAAAAAAGATAAACTGGTCCACCAATAGCCCATGAATAGACCAAAGCTTACTTGCAGCATGGGCAGCGAGATGGGCGTACGTTTAAAAAGAATAGGAAACAGTGCCCCGAATAAAAAGGCAATACCGCAGACCAATAAGAATAAATTATAGTTTTCAATCATAAGTTTGGTGCACGCTATTTTTTGGTTTTAAAAAGATAAAGTTACAAGAGGTTTAATCGCTATTAATAATGAGCGCAAATGCTTTTTATTACCGCAAAAAAACGTTAACAGAACGGCGGTAGCGTTGTTTTTTGGTGAAAAAAAGCCTGCATGGCGCAGGCTTTGGGTAATTCTATAAGGTTAGTGATAAATCATTGCGTTTACAGATTTATTTAACGCTCAACTTGGCTCACATCACGGACGGCACCCGTATCGGCACTGGTAGTCATAGCTGCATAAGCACGCAGCGCAGGCGAGACGTGACGCTCACGGCTCACAGGCTTCCATGCGTTACGTCCACGCGCTTCCATCTCTTCACGGCGCGCAGCAAGCTCGGCATCGCTGACTTGCATATTGATGGTACGGTTCGGGATATCAATATGAATGGTATCGCCTTCTTGTACTAAACCAATCGCGCCACCTTCAGCTGCTTCTGGGCTGGCGTGACCAATGGATAAGCCTGAGGTGCCGCCAGAGAAACGACCATCTGTGAGCAGCGCACACTCTTTGCCCAAACCTTTAGACTTAAGATAAGTGGTTGGATAAAGCATTTCTTGCATACCAGGCCCACCTTTTGGGCCTTCATAGCGAATGATGACCACATCGCCGGCGACAATTTGGTCATCAAGCACGGCGGCTACGGCAGCGTCTTGTGATTCAAAGATACGTGCGCGTCCGGTAAAGACTAAGATGCTTTCATCGACGCCTGCGGTTTTAACCACGCAGCCGCGCTCAGCAATATTGCCGTATAGTACTGCTAAGCCGCCATCGGTTGAATAGGCATGCTGAGCACTACGAATACAGCCCGACTCACGATTGACGTCAAGGTTTGGCCACTCTTTTGATTGCGAGAAGGCCTGCGTGGTACGGACGCCACCAGGAGCGGCAATATAGCGCGCACGTGCCTCAGTATTATCAGGATTCATGATATCCCATTTATCGATAGCATCTCTCATGCTTGCGCTATGAATGGTTGGGATATCGGTGGTTAGTAAACTGGCACGGTCAAGCTCGGCAAGTAACGCCATCACACCACCAGCACGGTGGACATCTTCCATATGATATTTTTGTGAAGCAGGAGCGACTTTCGACAGGCAAGGGACACTACGGCTTAGGCGGTCAATATCATGCATTTTAAAATCAACTTCCGCTTCATTGGCGGCGGCAAGTAGATGCAAGATAGTATTGGTCGAGCCACCCATCGCAATATCTAAGCTCATCGCATTTTCAAAAGCGGCTTTGGTAGCGATAGAGCGCGGTAATACCGAATCATCGTCTTGCTCATAACGGCGCTTGGCCAATGATACAATCGTGCGACCCGCTTCTAAAAACAACTCGCGGCGTAACGAATGCGTGGCTAATAGAGAGCCATTACCCGGCAATGATAAGCCTAATGCTTCGGTCAAGCAGTTCATTGAGTTGGCGGTAAACATCCCAGAGCATGAGCCACAAGTTGGGCAAGCCGAGCTTTCAATGGCCAAAACATCTTCATCGCTGATATTATCGTCAGCGGCATCCATCATGGCATCGACCAAATCAAGCTTACGAATCGCATTGCCTTTACTATCGGTCGTGTGCACATCGCTGCCACCATCATTATTATGGCTATGAGCGACAGTGCTAGCGATGACCTTGCCCGCTTCCATCGGGCCGCCAGAGACGAAAACAACAGGGATATTGAGGCGCATGGCTGCCATCAGCATACCAGGGGTGATTTTATCGCAGTTAGAAATACAGACTAGGGCGTCGGCGCAGTGGGCGTTGACCATATACTCAACCGAGTCTGCAATCAAATCACGGCTTGGTAATGAATACAACATGCCACTATGGCCCATGGCAATACCGTCATCGACCGCAATGGTATTAAACTCTTTTGCCACGCCGCCCGCTTTTTCAATCTCACGCGCCACCAGTTGCCCCAAGTCTTTTAGATGCACGTGACCGGGGACAAACTGGGTAAAGGAGTTGGCAATGGCGATAATCGGTTTGCCAAAGTCGCCATCCGTCATACCCGTTGCACGCCATAGGGCACGCGCACCGGCCATATTACGACCGCCAGTAGAAGTTTTTGAGCGATAATCCATGTGATATTCCTTACAAATAAGCGAGATTTATAAACGTCTGCAGCATCCGCTGTCATACGGATAGTGTGCTTTTTATGCCATGTGAGTACTAGTGAATAATACTAAGGCGTTACCATACCATTAGATATGGATAACTGAAAATCATTAACCAATAATCATAAAGACTTGAGGGTCAATATTTAAACGAGGCGCTCTAAAATAGCGGTCTCAAACCAAGGCAAATCGGCTTTATCGGTTTCAAGTTTGGCGATGACGACTAAGGCGTGAGGCGCTGGCAAGAATTGATAGTCAGGACTGGCAGCAATAGTCAGTAGCTGTTTATCGTTTTCGGCGTGCTCATCAATACTGATAAGTGTTTGCTTAGTATTCTTATAAAGCACATCGATACGACCAAAAAACTGCCACTCTTTAAAAGCAGCAGTAAGCGCATCGGCTTCATCTTTGGTATAAATTTGCTGGGTGTCTTTACCAGTATTGGTCCAATGCAGGCGTACGGCCAATTGCAGCGCTTCGCTAAACACCACCAATGAGCCAATCACTTTGACATGCCAAGGGCTGGTGATTAGCGCCTTATCAATACCGATAAGTTTCGCCGCCTCGTCAGCTGTCATGGGGGTATTAAACTGGGCAAGTAGGGCAGGTGTTAATGGATAAGTCTGTTTAATGCTGTCATCTAAACTGTCGTAATGATACAAAAAGGGCAGTGGCATATCCTGCGTCATGATTTTTTTGCTGATTTTACAATTATGGATACGCCAACTGATTGCCTTATCAGTTAATGCCTCAGCTAAGATAATGGCGTTTGGCTCAATGCTTGACATGGTTGACGGTGCGCTATCTTCAAGCGTTTCATTAACCGCAGTATGATTTCTCATAGTGTCATGAGCGTGGTCGCTATGAGCGTCAGTAGTGTTTGATGATTGGGATAATTGGGTTGGCAAGGCAGTCAAATCCATAAACCTGAGGTGATTAAAATAGAGGATTAATATAACATTTAAAGCGCACGGCTCGCCAATAAATTAATCGTATCACTTATAGAATTGTTGATAGCAAAACCCAGTAAAATTGAAAGTGGCTAGTGAATGTATCAGCCACTTGTACTCAATCCAAATTTCGTCCACTATATTTGCTGAGCTATTTACTCTTTAGTACTGACAACCAATTGATGACAACTAATTACTAATAAAAGGTTAAGGAATAAAAATGAGTCAAGATACCCAAACCAAATACGATGATAATAATATCTTTGCCAAAATGCTTAACGGTGATATCCCTTATCATAAAGTTTATGAGAATGACAAAACCCTCGCCTTTATGGATATCATGCCGCAAGCAAAAGGTCATGTACTGGTCATTCCTAAGCAAAAAGCCGTTGATTTAGTCGATCTTGAACCAGAATATGCCGCAGCAGTACTGATGACGTCCAAAAAAGTCATGCAAGCGCAGCGTCAAGTATTCGAGCGTGAGGGTATTATTCAAATGCAGTTAAATGGCGCACAAGCCGGACAAACTGTTTTTCATTACCATGTGCATCTAATTCCATCGAGCATTCATGAGCTAGGTCGTCATGCGGTCACGCAAGCAGATCAAGGTGAGCTTGCGGAAATGGCCAAGCAGTTAGCCGAGGCTATTGATGCTTAATATCTTAAATTAACTATTAATAATACAACCATTAAAAAAAAGGCAGCTAACAAGTTGCCTTTTTTATTGCTGAGTAATAGTCATGTAACAAACGTTAAAATAGTGTTACGAGTTCGGCACTTGCCTAGGGTTTTTGCAGATAGTGTGATAAAAATTATATTTGCTTAATAAGCGGTTTGATAAGAGCCGAACCAACTACTGCCTTTATTCGTACAAATTCATAAAGTGGGCAGTGCTACCTTTTCTTGTTGTATTTAGCTTTTTTATTGATTGTTATTTTTTGAGGACATCACTTTTTATGAGTAAATTACCTCGCTCCACTATTTTGTTACCCGTCTTTGTGCCCGCTGCAACCATTATGTTGTTATTGGTGATTGGTACAGCCATTAATCCTGAGGCAGCTGGTGAGTTGTTTAGTAAGGTATTGGCATTTACCACCGATACGTTCGGCTGGTTTTATATGTTGGCAGTTGCCATATTTTTGATGTTTATTATCGCCTTAGCATTTTCACCATATGGCAGTATTAAGTTGGGCCCTGACCATGCCGAGGCTGAGTATAAGTTCCTTGAATGGTTTGCCATGCTATTTTCAGCTGGGTATGGCATTGCTTTGTTATTTTATGGTGTCGCCGAGCCAGTATTACATTTTGCCAGTCCACCACTCTCTACGCCGCAGACTATTGCGGCGGCAAAAGAGGCGATGCAAATTGCTTATTTCCACTGGGGTTTTCATATTTGGGCGATTTATGGTGTGGTTGGCTTGTCACTGGCGTACTTCTCGTTTCGGCATGGTCTGCCATTGTCCGTGCGCTCAACGCTCTATCCACTAATCGGTGACAAAATCCATGGCCCCATTGGGCATACCGTCGATGTGTTTGCGATTGTCGGTACTATGTTTGGTATCGCCACCAGTTTGGGATTGTCAGTCGCGCAAATTAATGCAGGTTTAAATTATCTGTTGCCAAATACGGTGCCAGTCAGTACCACGGTACAAGTGATTATTATTGCCTTGGTGACGGCGGCGGCACTCGTTTCTGTACTAGCAGGTATGGACAAAGGGGTAAAGCGCTTATCTATCTTAAACATGGTGCTCGCCACTGCCTTGATGCTATTTGTATTTGTTGTCGGACCTTCAGTATTTATTCTAAATGCCTTTATGGAAAACACGGGCAGCTATCTAGGCAATATTGTCGAGCGTACCTTTAGTTTACAAGCCTATCAATCGAGCGATTGGATTGGTAGCTGGACGCTATTTATTTTTGCATGGACCATTGCGTGGGCGCCTTTTGTTGGGCTATTTATCGCCAAGATTAGTCGTGGACGTACCATTCGTGAGTTTGTTCTTGGTGTAATGCTGGTGCCAACGTTGTTTACCTTTTTCTGGTTCTCGGTATTCGGTGATACTGCGCTACACATGATTATGGTCGATGGTTATGAGGCACTGATTAGCGAGGTACAAAACAACCAAGCCATTGCGTTATTTAAGCTTTTAGAGCAATTACCATTTACTCAGATTGTCTCGTCATTGACCGTGCTATTGATTATTACCTTTTTTGTGACTTCGTCAGATTCAGGCTCATTGGTGATTGACTCGCTCGCCGCAGGTGGTCGTAGCGATACGCCTTGGTGGCAGCGTACGTTTTGGGTTGTCACTGAGGGTGCAGTCGCGGCGGTGCTACTTATCGCCGGTGGTTTGAGTGCATTACAAACTGCCGCTATCGTCAGTGCTTTACCGTTTGCAGTGATTATTTTGATCTCGACCTTTGGTATGTGGCGAGCGCTGCGTATCGAAGGCCATCGTAACGAGAGTTTGGCCAACGACAATCATTTACCGCCGCATCTGTTAAAACTAGACGCTTGGCGTGACCGTATTGATTATATGACCAATCAGCCAACGCGCGATAAAGTGCTGGGTTATATTAAAGGTACAGTGCTATCGTCGATGCAAGAGGTGGCAGAGAAATTTGCCGAAACCGGCTGGTTACCTGAGGTTAACTATGATGAGATTAATAATCGCGCCGTACTAGAACTAAGACGCGGGGATAATGTGGAATTCTGGTACGAAGTGCGCTTGTCAGAGCACGAGGTGCCTGATTATTATACCGAAGACATGGCCAATGAATTACCACAAGAGCATCATCACCGTGCCGAAGTTTATCTGCGCCGCGGTGGTCAGACCTATGATTTATATGGCTATCAGTCTGAATCGGTGATTAATGACATTATCGATCAATTTGAAAAGTATCTACACTTTGTCAATGTTTCGCCAAATATCTTGCCGTGGCGTATGCAGCAACATGATGATGACATCACGCTGGAGCAAGGCAGTGTGTTCGATAAATAAATGTGTATTCGTGTGATAAAAAAGGCAGCTAAGCAGCTGTCTTTTTTCGTTAAATAGCGATGTTTTTCAATATTAATAAAAAAGCAATGTTAATGAATAAAGCAATATTTTTTATCATTATTAGGTAATGTAACTATTGGCTCGGTGATTTAAAATTTATTTGAATAACTGGGCGTTATATAACAATATTAGACGCATACCCAAATTTAAGATTTTTTGAGAATTTTTTATGAGTAAACCTCGCTCTACTATTTTGATGCCAGTATTTATACCGACGGCCATTGTCATGTTATTGCTGGTAGTGGGGACATCGGTCAACCCACAGCTGGCGAGTGGTTTGTTTGTCCAAGTACTAGAGTTTACCACCGAGACATTCGGCTGGTTTTATATGCTAGCAACCGCGCTGTTTTTGATGTTTGTGGTGGTGCTCGCATTTTCGCCTTATGGCAGTATCAAACTAGGGCCTGACCATGGTGAGGCACAGTACAATTTTATTGAATGGTTTGCGATGTTGTTTTCGGCAGGGTACGGGATTGCTTTGCTATTTTATGGGGTAGCGGAGCCAGTGACGCATTTTGCCTCGCCGCCGCTATCAGAGCCACAAACTATAGCTGCGGCAAAAGAAGCCATGCAGATTGCTTACTTCCATTGGGGTTTCCATATTTGGGCAATTAATGGCGTCGTGGCCTTGACGCTAGCGTATTTTTCTTTTCGTCACGGTTTGCCACTATCCATGCGCTCGACGCTGTATCCCATCATCGGTGAAAAAATACATGGACCTATTGGTCATGCGGTTGATGTGTTCGCCATTTTAGGTACTTTATTTGGTTTGGCCACCAGTCTTGGCATTTCAGTGTCGCAGATAAATACGGGACTCCATTACCTATTACCAAGTATTCCAGTCAATACAACCGTGCAAGTAATCGCCATTGTTTTGATTACGGGACTGGCCTTGATATCAGTGCTTGCAGGTATGGACAAAGGAGTCAAACGTTTATCTATCTTAAATATGATACTGGCAACGGCGCTGATGCTGTTTGTATTTGCGGTAGGGCCGACGATATTTATTCTCAACGCCTTTATGGAAAACACGGGTAGTTATCTAGGTAATATTGTCGAGCGTACCTTTAGTCTGCAGGCGTATCAGCAAGGCGATTGGATTACCAGTTGGACGCTATTTATTTTTGCGTGGACGATTTCTTGGTCGCCTTTCGTCGGTATTTTTATTGCCAAGATTAGTCGTGGTCGTACCATTCGCGAGTTTATCGTTGGCGTGATGCTAGTACCTACCATCTTTACTTTCTTTTGGTTTGCGGTGTTTGGTGATACAGCACTAAATATGATTATGATTCAAGGCTATGAATCGCTGATTACTGAAGTGCAAAATAACCAAGCGATTGCTTTATTTAAACTGCTTGAGAACCTACCGTTTACCCAAGTGGTATCTGTACTGGCTGTGGTACTTATCATTACCTTTTTTATCACCTCATCCGATTCAGGTTCATTGGTGATTGACTCGCTCGCAGCGGGCGGGCGCAGTGATACGCCGGCATGGCAGCGTACGTTTTGGGTATTGATACTTGGCGTTGTTGCCTCGGCGTTGCTCTTAGCAGGTGGCCTGCAAGCGCTGCAAACAGCGGCAATTGTTAGCGCCTTGCCCTTTACGATTATTATTTTGATTGCGATGTTTGGCATGTGGCGAGCGCTGCGTATCGAAGGTCATCGCAATCAAAGCCTGGCCAGTGACAATCATCTGCCGCCGCATCTGTTGAAACTAGATGCATGGCGTGACCGCATTGACTATATGACCCAGCAGCCAACGCGCGATAAAGTTTTGGGTTATATTAAAGGAACGGTTTTATCGTCGATGCATGAGGTTGCCGAAAAGTTTGCCGAAACGGGTTGGTTGCCTGAGGTGAATTTTGATGAAGTCAATGACCGCGTGGTATTTGAGCTCAGGGGCGGCGATAACGTCGAGTTTTGGTACGAAGTGCGTTTATCAGAGCATGAAGTGCCAGATTATTATACGGAAGAGATGGCGAGTAAACTGCCGCAAGAGCATCATTATCGGGCGGAAGTTTATCTACGCCGCGGCGGGCAAACCTATGACTTATATCGCTATCAATCAGATTCAGTGATTAACGATATTATTGATCAGTTTGAAAAATATTTGCACTTTATTAATATATCTCCTGACATTTTGCCGTGGCGTATGCAAGTACATGATAATGATATTACCTTAGAGCAGGGCAGTGTTTTTGATAAATAGGCATTTTTTCCTTGACGTGCGCTAAGCAAATGATTGCCTCTATCACTTGCAATAAAGTTAAGAACCCTTAGAATAACGGCTTGTTTTCACTACGAATCAAGCCGTTTTTTATGCTTATAAATAATCCCGTGTCTAATCAAGCGTCAGCAGAAGCTAATAATGACCATCCTTTATTGCAGCCCTTGGTTATTGGCGGCTTGACGATTGAAAATCGTCTGATGGTCGCACCGATGGCTGGCGTGACGGATAATCCGTTTCGTAGACTTTGTAAATCCTTTGGCGCAGGGCATGCCGTTAGTGAGATGATCATCGCTGATACTGCACTTTATGCGCGCAAAAAATCGCTCTACCGCGCCAATTTTGATAACGAAATAGCGCCTATTTCTGCGCAGATAGCGGGCGCAGAACCGGATAAATTGGCAGAAGCGGCACGTTATCAGATTGATAATGGCGCGCAGATTATTGATATCAATATGGGCTGCCCGGCCAAAAAAGTGTGCCGTAAATTGGCAGGATCTGCGCTCTTGCAAGACGAAGATTTGGTCGCGCGCTTACTGGATGCGGCGGTAGGAGCCGTTGATGCTCCTGTGACCTTAAAAACGCGTTTGGGGTTTGAAAATGGCCGCGAAAATATTTTGCGCGTGGCCAAGCGAGCAGAGCAGGCGGGTATTGCTGCGATTGCCATTCATGGTCGAACGCGTGAGGATATGTATACTGGGGAAGCGCGTTATGAGCTGATTCGCGAAGTCAAAGAAAGCATTAATATTCCTGTGATTGCCAATGGCGATATCGATAGCGCGCAAAAAGCGCAGCGTGTCTATGAGCTGACCGGTTGTGATGCGGTGATGATAGGGCGTGCTGCGCAAGGGCAGCCTTGGATATTTCGCGATATCGAGCATTTTTTGCGCTCAGGAGAAGTGCTTGCTGCACCTAGTGTGAGCGAGATAAAAGAGATTGTCCTAGCGCATTTGCAAGAGCTATATGAGTTTTACGGCGAATATTCAGGCTGCCGAATTGCTCGCAAGCACATTGCGTGGTATACCACCGGCATCCCTAATTCCAACGCTTTTCGCCAAGCCATGTATGGTGAAGAGAGTACCGCTGGGCAGTTTCGCGTGGTCGAAGACTTTTTACACGCGCACGAATAGCAAGAAAAAACGGTCAGTTTAAGCAATCCACTTGATAATAAATACCTAACTGCTAATATTCATGATATTAAATGCATTTTACGGCTTATTTATTAACTTCAATCCAATTATATTTGTTATGCTTTAGGCGAACATTAACGGAAGTATCATTTACGAAAAGGATCTTTTATGGCCAACCCCTCAAAAAAAGCAATCAGCAAAGCAGTCAAAGATAAGCATATTATTATCACAGGGGCATCAAGTGGTATTGGTGAGCGTACGGCCTATTTGCTCAGTGAATGCGGTGCTCATGTGATCTTGCTGGCACGTACTGAAGACAAATTAAAAGCTGTGAAAGACAGTATCGAGGAGCTTGGTGGTAAAGCTACTTATTACCCTTGTGATCTGACCAATATGGATGATATCGAAAAAATTAGCACGCAAATTTTGGCAGATTTCGGTCATGTAGATGTCCTGGTCAATAATGCGGGTCGCTCAATTCGTCGCTCGGTGCACGAGTCTATAGATCGGTTCCATGATTTTGAGCGTACCATGGATATCAATTACTTTGGTGCGGTTAAAATAGTGCTTGGATTTTTGCCGACCATGATCGAGCGCCAGACCGGTCAAATTGTAAATATCTCGTCGATTGGTGTGCTCGCAAACAGTCCGCGCTTTGCCGCTTATGTCGCCTCGAAATCAGCATTGGATGCCTTTAGCCGCTGCTTGGCCGCTGAAGTAAAAGGCGATAATGTCACCATTACCAATATCTTTATGCCGTTGGTGCGTACGCCGATGATTGAGCCAACTAAGTTATACCGCTACATGCCTGCGCTGATGCCTGATGAAGCGGCGATGATGGTCGCCAAAGCGATTGTCCATAAACCAAACAGTATTGCCAGTAACATGGGCAAATTTGCGTCGGCGACTTATTCACTAGCACCAGCCATTAACGTTGGTATTCAATCGATGGGTTACCGTATTTTCCCAAGTACTCGTGCTGGATTGACTAGCAATAAAAAACCAAACCTTGCTCAGCGTGCCTTTGCCAGAATTCTACCGGGTGAGCATCACTAAGATAATATGTCTGATGTATTTAAAAAAAGAGATGCTACGGTATCTCTTTTTTAATGTCTTAAAATTATTTTTAATTATATAAATGGGTAGGTAGTGGATTTTTGGTTTGCCATAACGTTTCTCAGGGGAAGAAGAGTAGTTCCCTAGTGAGGATTTGAACAATAGGCTGTAGGCCAATGGTATCAAGGTTTCAACTTACGGAAATAGTCATAGTGTACTTCGTGGTGTATCTGCCATACACATTCTATTCGTGATCGATGCGCTATACAGGAATCGATCTGGCAGATGTATGAAACACCTCGGAATTTCCATACTCTCTCAGATTGTTGAGTCTTAAACAATCCTAATGTGGCTCAGCATACGCATCAACCATACACCGTCAAAGAAATATTTTTTGTGGTATTCATCGGCCCAATAGTGATATTGATAATATCGCAAACCTAGAGAACACAAGAAGCTTACTACCAATACCAATATAAACCATGAAATATGCGGTGTTTTTTTAACAAAAAAACGATAAATTATTAAAAAAGACATGGCACACAAACTAAAATACCAAGCAAAAGCACCATATCCCCATGCCACTATATGTCCGTTTGAAGTGTAGTTGACAGGAAAAACATCATAAAAACTTAAAGCTATCGAACATAACAACAAGATAGCTAAAACGACTGAAAATTTGGTCGAGTAGTTTGGTATGGTAAGTAATCGAATAACAAGGTAGAAGAATATATAGTTTCCACAAACAGCTAATATTCCGTAGTCTCCTAACGTCAATCCTATAGATAAATACAACGTGCCCAATATTAAAGTACCAATACCTCCGCCATCTTGACCATCTCCTACCATTATACTTAGCTTATAAGCAGGTAATAATAAACAAAGAACATAAGTTATCATCAAAAATTGAGTTACTAACTTTAGGTTTTGGTCTGATACAAGCAGAGCTGGTCTTTTATTCATAATATTTATGGCTTGTATGCGATTTTGTAAGTGGATGAGGAAAAGTACAATTCGAGCTTTCTAAATAGCCAGTGATAGCTTTTGATTCAAGGCTTTTCAATAGAGAGTATACCCCAACGGAACCAGCTATTTCACCCTTAAAACCTATTAACAGACCACTTAAAACAGACTGATATAATGGAACTATTTAAAACAGGCTAGCCAAACACACGCCACATTATCCAAAATAACCCTGCCATCACCGCAGCAATGACCAATAGCCGCTTTGCCCAATAAGGAATAAGCGGTTTTTTATAGCCCAAATCATTAAGCTGGCTGTCAACGCCGTCTTGTAGACTTTGGAAGCCTTGCTCAGAGGGCGTGCTTTTGACTTTACTTCTAATCAATTGCTCAGGTTCTTCTTGCACTTGTTCTCTATCAAAGCTAAAAGCTTGGCTTGGGATACCTTGTTTGTTGGCGATAGTCGTGAGGGTTTGCTGCTGCTGGTTCTTTAGCGCAAGCTCATAAGCATCTATGCGAGATTTGGCGGCATCCATACTGATATTTTCATCAGCGGCCAAGGTTTTAATTGCCTGCACCAAATTGCCTTTTTCGACCATCATCATAACGGCTTTTGGCAGTTTTTTATTGGCGGGCGTTGAGCCTGAATCAGAGTCAAACATGACAGTCCTTATTTGGGTGTGATACTAGGTAGGTGAGGGTATTATAACCATTTTATCGGCGCAAAATTCAAGCAAAAAAATACCGCAACCATTATCATGTCTGCGGTATTTTCATGGCGCTTATCCTATTTTAATAAAAAAATGGCAATAAACGCTTCTTATAAATTATCTAGGATAATTTATAGGTCTTTCCAGCGTTGGATAGACTCTTTGATGACTTCTTTAGCTTCTGCGACGTCACCCCAAGATTCGACCACCGTTGTACCGGCTTTTTTAAGGTCTTTATAGTGGCTAAAATGGAATTGTAATTGGTTGATAAGCTGCTTTGGTAAGTCTTCTAGGCTGTTATAAGCATTGCCTGTATCACGGTCGTCAGCCGGTACGACGACGATTTTGTCATCAACTTCGCCATCATCAACGAATTTCATCACGCCGATTACTTTCGCTTTTAAGAAAATACCAGTAGGCAAAGGCTGTTCTGTGATGATAAGCGCATCTAACTCATCGCCATCTTCATCAAGGGTTTGCGGAATAAAACCATAGTTACAAGGTTTAGCAAAAATCTGTGGATCAACACGGTCAAGCTCAAAAACTGCCAATTCGCGATTCCACTCAATTTTATGGCTGCTACCAGTTGGGATTTCTACGACCACATTAATGATGCCGCCATCGACGTCGCCTGCGTCTAAAATTTTATTAAAATCTGCCATAAATTGCTCCAAGGTGCTTTTGTTATGAATACTTCAATGATAAAGGGTTAAATGTTGGCGCGCTAAGGTTATTGCTGCGCCCAATTTGTGCGCCTGCGATTATAACAAGTTTGACTAAAATTTTCTCACAATGCTTAAGTCTAAGCGTGCACGATATTATGCAAAAAAGGATTATGCAAAGAACAGTATTTAATTTGAAAAACTGTGTAAGCAAGACTGTATAAAAAAACTTGGAAAATTACTTTGGGGCGAGGGCACGTAATTGGATATGTCCAGCATGACGTTTGGCAATATTATCGATAAGTTTTTGGGTCACTTGCTCATAGCTTAAACAGTTGGTCATTGCTGGCATAGATTTTTCCGCTACCTGCGCTGCCAGTTGTTCATCCACCGTTTGCTCATCCTGCGTTTGCTCAACCATCGCAACGAAGTCAGCCAGTCGTAACATTTGCATGCCCGCATAACCACAAGGATTAATCGCATTAAAGGCCGATAAATCACAATCTAAATTAATCGCGACGCCATGATAACTAAAACCATGCTTGATTTTAAAGCCAAGTGAGGCGATTTTACCGAGCATAATGGCGTCATCGGCCGGAAGCTCAGTGAGTGGTTGAGCCTTGTCATTGCTGGCAGTATTCAGATGGCTATATAAATAAACCCCGGGCGCATCGCGGCGGGCATGGGCGCTGATAAGACTGCTATTAGGCGCGTGGCTTTTTAGGCAGTCATTGACCACATCTTCAATCGCTTGCTCGGCGTGCGATACCATGTTGCGCACACTCCAGCCCAAACTTTCCAAATCAAACAACCAATAGATAACCAACTGTCCATGCCCGTGCCATGTCACCTGACCGCCGCGGTCGGTCTTGATAATCGGGGTATTGGTACGTTGTAGGATATGCTCTTCTTTACCGGCTTGTCCAAGCGTATAGACATCATTGTGATCGACAATCCAAAGCTCGTCAGGCGTACGTAGACCTTGCTCTTTTTTGAGCGCGATACGTGCTAACGTACGCGATAGCATAGCATCAAGGGTAGGGACGTAATCAGCAGCTGAGAGTGATTTGCTGACCAGCATATCATTGAGTGGTTGCGCGGTATTTTGCATGAGAGTGATTGTCTTATGGTTTTGTTATTAAAAAAGGGGCTTGTTATTGATATTTAGTGTAGCAGTTTTAGCTTTTGTGCCCAAATCTAAATTTCGCTATTTAATCTATGAATTAATTGTCCGAGCTGCGTTAAAACTACTGTTAAATTGCGGCAATATAACCCTTGCCTGACACGTATTTCATACAAACCCAGTAGTCAATCAAAGGTGCTGTTCATTGATTGGACAATGCGTTACATTAAACGGCATTGAATAAAATAAATACTGTTTAGCAGCATTGAATGGAATCTCAGGCGCTTTTCGTACTTTAGAGACTGCTTATTTTAACGACCATAGATTCAGAGTCCTAAATCGATAATAGCGTACTGACTCTAACGCTCATAACAAGGAAGACAAATGACTGATAGTAATCAAAATACACCCTCTCAAAATGAGCCTACGCCAACCAATCAAACTCAAAAACCAAATCATGCTCATAATGCAGATGAGTCTCTTAGTATCATTAAAACGGTCGCTGATATGCAAGCGCAATTTGCGCGCTTACAAAAGCTGAGCCGCACGCAGCCTATCAATGATTGGACCACGCGTGAAAATCAACTCGATAATTTAGAGGTGATGCTAAGCGACAACCAAGCGCTACTTGCCAAAGCGATTAGTGCCGATTTTGGCTATCGCAGTGAGTCCGAAACACAGTTTGCTGAGCTATTTCCAAGCTTTACCGGTATTAGCCATGCAAAAAAGAATGGTAAAAAATGGATGAAGCCGCAGCGGGTATCGATTTCAGCGCTTTATATGCCAGCTCATAATGAGATTCAGCCGCAGCCGCTTGGCGTGGTCGGTATTATGGTGCCTTGGAATTACCCGCTATTTTTAGCAGTCGGACCGATGATTGATGCGCTGGTAGCGGGCAATCGCATTATGATTAAGATGAGCGAGGCGGCACCGCAATTTGCTCAAACCTTTGCTGAGACTATTTCGCGTTATTTTTCACCGGATATGGTTTCTGTGGTGATTGGCGAAGTTGAGATTGCCGAAGCCTTTAGTAAACTGCCTTTTGACCATTTATTGTATACCGGCTCGACCGCAGTCGGCAAAAAAGTCATGGCGGCGGCGGCACCGAACTTAACGCCAGTCACCCTTGAGCTGGGTGGTAAGTCGCCGGTTGTCGTTTTAGAAGGTGCTAATTTAGAAAACGCTGTTAATCGCGTGATGATGGGTAAAACGCTTAATGCGGGTCAAACCTGTATTGCGCCTGATTATGTATTGGTTCAACGTCAATATCATGAGGAGTTTACCCGTCTGGCAAAAGAGTGGATGGAAAAGCATTATCCCAATATTGCAGACAATCCTGATTACTCGCACATCATCAACGGCGAGCAGTTTAAACGCGTCAAAGGCTATCTCGATGATCTAGAAGATGACCATATCCATCAGTTGACGGATGCAGATGCTGATCACGACAGCCGCCTGATGCCGCCAGTGATTGTCAAAGAGCCTGCGCCTGATAGTGAGCTGATGCAAAACGAGATTTTTGCGCCGATTTTGCCCTTGATGCACTATGACACTCTCGATGATGCTATTGATTTTATCAATGAGCGTCCACGCCCGTTGGCACTTTATGTCTTTGGTGACAACAGCAGCGAGATAGATCAGGTGCGTAACAATACGGTGTCAGGCGGTCTGTGTATCAATGAAGTCATTATGCATGTGGCGCAGCATGACTTGCCGTTCGGCGGGGTTGGGCACTCAGGTACGGGCGCTTATCACGGCAAAGCGGGTTTTGAGCGTCTTAGTCATATGAAGCCGGTATTCATACAATCGAAGCTCAATGGTCTTAATATTTTATTGCCGCCGTATGGTGGTGTATTTAAAAAAGCCATGGCACTGTTTTTAAAATAACAATACGCTCTAAATAAGTAGCGTTATAAAAAATAGCATCTACTCAGGTAGGTGCTATTTTTTATCTAAAAGTTAATCCATTACCTTCAGAACATTCAAAATAAGTAGTTAAAAACCGCTTTTTAGAATGAATGAGCATTTGTCATCTTATCTATAAATCGCTACATTTTGTAGACCACCTAAACAAAACGGTGCTATTTTTTAGACGCACTCTAAGTAAATAAATTAATAATAAACAACAGACTTTAGGTGTAAAAATAAGCTTTACTAAACTTAGAGATAATTTCAAGAATAATAACGATAAATAGGATCTGCCGTGCGCCAATGGATTGCCTCAAGCTTATTATTAATAAGCTCGCTCATCTTATCTTTACCCGTATCCGCTGCTGTATCAAGTTGTGATGCGCCGATTAAATTTGGCGCGCTCACGTGGGAGAGTGGGCAGTTTACCACTGGGGTGTTGAAATATATCACTGAAAATGGCTATGGCTGTCAAGTGACGGAGGTACCGGGCGCCGGTCCAGCGCTTGAAAATGCCTTGCTGCAAAATGATATCCAAGTCATCGGTGAGCAGTGGATAGGGCGCTCGCCGATTTTAGAGCAAGCTATTGAGGACAAAAAGGTGGCAATCATTGGCGACACGCTTGAGGGCGGTGCGACCCAAGGATGGTATGTGCCCAAATATGTCCTAGAGGAAAATCCGGGTCTGCGTCGTTATCAAGATTTGCCCAAATACGCTGAGCTATTTAAAGATCCTGAAGACCCGAGTAAGTCGCGCTTTATGAACTGCCCGTCAGGATGGGCATGTGAGATTTTTAATACCCGTTTATTAAAAAATACCGGTTTAGATAAGACTTTTAATAGTGTTCATCCTGGTACGGGCGCCGCGCTCGATGCCGAAATATCCTCTGCTTTTGAACAGCATAAACCCTTATTGTTTTATTACTGGCAACCAACTGGGCTCATGGCAAAATACGACTTTGCGCCATTAGAGTTCCCTGCGCACGATGATGCCTGTTGGCAAGATTTATTAATAGCTGATGGTACTTCTGATTGCATCTCAGGTTTTCCTGTTTCTCCTTTGAGTATCGCGGTATCGACGCCTTTTATACAATCTAATCCTGAGCTGACCGATTTTTTTAAACAAGTTAAATTTACCCCGGATCAGCTCAACGGCGCTATTTTAGAGATGAATGAAAACAAGCGCAGCGGTGATGAGCAAGCGCTGGTATTTTTACGTCAAAATCCTGATATTTGGCAGACGTGGATAACGCCAGAAGCGGCGCAGAAGATGGCGGCGACGCTTGGTGTCAGCTTGAATGGTGGCGCTTTGTCAAATAACGCTGCCTCAAATAGATCAACAAACAATAATACCGCTAACTTATTCAGCGTGTCCTCAAGCTTTCCTGCATGGTCGCTTGAAAGCTCGCTCAATAACGTCTTAGCGACTTTGGTTAGAAACTATGGTGACGTTTTTCGCAGTGTTAGTAGCGCCGCTTTAACCTATCTATTGTTGCCCATTGAACGCTTTTTAACCTTTATGCCGCCGTGGCTAATCATTGCGCTGGTGACCGTATTGGCATGGTTTGGCGTTCGTAAAATATGGTTCGCGCTAGCATGTGGCGTCGGATTATTTCTAATTGGTGCGTTTGGACTATGGAGTGCGTTGATTGATACCTTTGCGCTGCTTATTGTATCAGTCCTGGTCACGGTGGTGGTTGGTATTCCAATCGGTATCGCAATGTCTGGTAGTAAAATCTTGCGTAAAATTATCACACCGATACTCGATGTGATGCAGACCATGCCAAGCTTTGTCTATTTGATACCCGTGCTTATGTTATTCGGCATTGGTAAAGTACCTGCGCTATTTGCCACCATTATTTATGCTTTGCCGCCGCTGATTCGTCTGACCACACTTGGAATTACCCAAGTCAATCACGAAATGGTCGAAGCAGGGCGCTCATTTGGTAGCACGCATTTGCAACTGCTGATTTGGATTAAATTGCCGCAAGCGCTGCCGAGCATCATGGCAGGTATCAACCAAGCGGTAATGATGTCGCTCTCCATGGTGGTGCTGGCTTCTATGATTGGCGCACCGGGTCTTGGTGAAGATGTGCTGCAATCGATTCAAACGCTCAATATCGGTCAAGGCTTACAAGCAGGCACAGCTATTGTCATCGTCGCCATCATTATTGACCGTATCACGCAGGCCTTTGGGCAAGGAAAACGCGCGCGGCAAAAAACCATTGATGCGGGCAGACGCCCGATTGGTTAATGATGAATCATAAAAATAAAAAATGAGAGCCACAATGAACCATATTCAATTAGAAAATATCAGCAAGGTTTATAATGCCAATAGCTCGCAAGCGCAGTCGGCCTTGGCATTATTGGCAGAAGGTATGGACAGCATTGCCGTCAAAAAGCAGACTGGCTATTCGGTCGGTCTTTATGATATCAATTTGAGCGTTAAAGCGGGCGAGCTGCATTGTATAATGGGCTTATCAGGCTCTGGTAAATCGACACTAATACGTCATATCAATCGTTTAATTGACCCGACTAGTGGAAAAATTTGGGTGGATACCGCTATTAACGCGAAAGAATCTAGAGCTGACACCTTTTTTAATTCGGTGGTGGTAAGCGAAGAGCAATTAACGGATAGAAACGAAAAGTCTTCTGCTATTAATATCCTAGCGCTCAATGATAAAGAGTTACAGTATTATCGCCAGCAAACGGTCAGCATGGTGTTTCAGCATTTTGGTTTGGTGCCTCATATGACAGTGCTACAAAACGTCGCTTACGGTTTGCGTGTGCGTAAAATGAGTACCAAGGAGCGCCATGAAGTGGCAAGTTATTGGCTCAATGAGGTCGGGCTACCCAATCTAGAACGCAGCTATCCTGATGAGTTGTCTGGCGGTATGCAGCAGCGGGTGGGACTGGCACGGGCATTGGCGACCGACAATCCAATCTTACTGATGGATGAGGCATTCTCCGCACTTGATCCCCTTATTCGCGCGCAGCTACAAGACCAGTTGCTTGATTTACAAGAACGGCTTAATAAAACCATCGTCTTTATTACCCATGATATCGATGAGGCGGTCAAAGTTGGTCAGCGTATCAGTATTTTAAATGGTGGGCGACTGGTACAAACTGGTAGCGCAACTGAGTTACGCAACAATCCCGCTGATGATTATGTGGCGCAATTTATGGGTGCTAAAAGTTAACTACCTTATATTCTTAATCTAACTGATATTAACTATTAAATTTCTTATTAAGTAATTGATTGGCCTAGTAATATTGATTTTTTATTATTTTATCCTCATATAAATATAATCGCCCATTAATAATTGCCCACATCATTTCTTTGTAGCCACTTGTGTATATCACTACTCTTACGGCGTTGTTAAAAAAGTGTAGCAACCACTTATTTACTATTAAAGTAAACTCCACTAGCGATGTATACTATTAAGATAGTCTAATGTCGTTATCATTCTTTTCATTTTCATATATCTCGCAATCTATTTGCTTTCACTAACATTCATTCTGCTTTATTGCTGTTGAATACGCTTAATAATGATTAATCATTAAGCGGGTGCTCGCAAGATTTTGTGAAAAGGATTCTTCATGCTACCTGATAAACAAGATAATAAGTCTCATAATATCAAGCGCTCTGATAAGGGCAGCAACACTCATGATTTAGCGACACAATCACCGCTAACAGCTGCACGTTGGTTAAAAAACGTCAGTGCTTTTGGGGTAACGACGGTGTTAAGTGCAGGGATTTTGGTTGCTTGCGGACAAATGAGTAGCGCAGAAAACAATGCTAAGAACAATGCTAAGAGCAATACTAATGCCAGTAGCCAAAACAGTGGCGTGAAAAGCTCACGGGATATGCTGCCATCTGACATGCTCGGGCAAATGCAAGCGTTGCCGCAATTGACCAAGGGTTTAGGCGATACAGGCGCGGCCGTCATTGACCCGAATAAACCTACTTTGATTAAGTTTTGGGCAAGCTGGTGCCCGTTATGTCTAGGCACGCTTGCAGAAACCGAAGAGTGGCGTACCGATCCTAAGTTTGCCGGTTTAAACCTTGTCACCGTTGCCAGTCCCGGTCATCTCAATGAAAAAGCAGAGAGCGATTTCAGGACTTGGTATGCAGGTGTGCGAGCTGATTATCCTAAACTACCCGTATTATCGGACGCTTCAGGCGAGATGATTAATAAGCTCGGCGTGCAAGTGTATCCAAGCTGGGCGATACTCGATAAAAAAGGCAATTTGGTGCATTTGGTCAAAGGTAATATATCAGCAGAGCAAGCCTATGCCCTTGCTGAAAATGCTGATAATGACTTTGCCGAGCTAAAAGCGGGTAATGCCAAACCGGCAAATGCCCAAATTTCAGACAGTAACAGCAAGATAGAAACCATCAAGCAAAAAGATGGCGTTTATTATAACGATAAAGGTAAGGCGATTAATACGCGCTCAATCTATTTGGCAGGCGGCTGCTTCTGGGGCGTTGAGGCTTATATGGAGCGTGTCGAAGGTGTGGTCGATGCAGTCTCAGGCTATGCCAATGGCGACACGGCCAATCCAAGCTATGAGCAAGTGATTCGCGGCTCAGGTCATGCCGAGACGGTTAAGGTTACTTACGATGCCGATAAAACCGATCTTGATACGATTCTAAAATACTACTTGCGCGTGATAGATCCAACCAGCCTCAATAAGCAAGGCAATGATCGCGGCGTCCAGTATCGTTCGGGCGTTTATTACACTGATAAAGCAGACAAAGCGGTGATTGATGCGGCGCTCAAACGTATCCAAAGCCAGTATAAACAAAAAGTCGTGGTAGAAAATAAGCCTTTAGATAACTTTTATCTGGCTGAGATGTATCATCAAGATTATTTGGCAAAAAATCCAAATGGCTACTGTCATGTTGATTTAAGCCTCGCCGATGATAAACCGGAAGGCACTGTGCGTACCAAGCTTGCGCCTGTAAGCACGGTCGCTGAAACCTTAGACCCTAAACGCTATGCGGGCTTTGATAAAGGCGCGCTGAAGAATACTTTGACCAAAGCCCAATACAATATCACGCAAGATGCCGGTACTGAGCGCGCCTTTAGTCATGAATACGACAATTTATTTGCGCCGGGTATTTATGTCGATGTTGTAAGCGGTGAGCCTTTATTTTTATCAACTGATAAATACCAATCTGGCTGCGGTTGGCCAAGCTTCACCAAACCAATTGATAAGCAAGTCATTACCCAACACGACGATACCGCCTTTAACATGGTGCGTACTGAGATTCGTTCACGGGTAGCAGACTCGCATTTGGGTCATGTATTCCCTGATGGACCAAAAGACCGTGGCGGCCTGCGTTATTGTATCAATGGCGGGGCGTTACAGTTTATTCCAGTCGATGTGATGCCGCAGTCAGGCTATGCGCCCTTGGTTAAATTGGTTAAGCCCGCAAAACCTTAATGATTAACCTTGATAATTAAACTCATGAAGAGACGTTAAGTATAGGCTTAACGTCTTTTTTATGGCTGATGTTTCAAATTTATAGGCTATAGTCACATGATGAATACGTTTATTATCGTTGTATTTTTGCTGTTATAACCGTTGAATTATGAAAAATGAGACAAACTTCGTTATACTCAAAATCTCAACGTTTTCTATTATTAGCACCTTGATAGTTATTGATACCTATTTCGTCGCTATATTTTTTAGCGGCTTTTCATTTTTGCATTTAAGGCTGTAACATGACCGTTACTCAAACTTCTAAACCTTTTGAACCTATTATTACCTCGTTATTGGATAACGACTTATATAAATTTACCATGCTACAAGCCATGCTGCATCAGTTTCCGCAGACACATGGCGTGTACCGTTTTCGCTGCCGCAATAACGAAGATACGCTGTATCCATTGGCGGATATCAAAGACGATTTAGAGCAACAGCTGGACAGCTTGTGTGAATTGCGATTTTTAGAAGATGAGCTGGAGTATTTACGCGGATTGCGCTTTATGCGTTCAGACTTCGTTGATTATCTAGAATTGTTTAAGTTAAAGCGCCGTTTTATCACCGTTAGCACCGACGAAAAAGGCCGCTTGTTTATTGACATCGAAGGGCCGATGATTCAGGCAATGTTTTTTGAAGTATTTGTCCTAGCCATTGTGAATGAGCTATATTTTAGTGCTTTATCAAATGCCAGCGTTATTGAAGAAGGGCAGCGTAGGCTAGATGAGAAAGTTGAGTTATTGCATCAGTATGCGGTAAAGCAGGAAAAATATGATAATAATACACCGCCATTTATCGTCGCTGATTTTGGTACTCGTAGACGCTTTAGTAAGGTTTGGCAAGCGCATGTGGTTGAGACTTTGCATAATGCTGAACCGAAAATCGTCAGCGGTACGTCAAACGTTTATTTAGCAAAAAAACTTGGAATGACGCCGATAGGAACGATGGCACATGAGTTTATGCAGGCATTTCAGGCATTGGATGTGCGTTTGCGTGATTCACAAAAAGCGGCACTTGAAGCGTGGGTACATGAATATCGTGGTGATTTGGGTATTGCGCTGACCGATGTCGTTGGGATGGATGCATTTTTACGCGACTTTGATTTGTATTTTGCCAAGCTGTTCGATGGTCTGCGTCATGACAGCGGCGACCCGTATGTTTGGGGTGATAAGGCCATTGCGCATTATAAGAAATTAAAAATAGACCCAAGAACCAAGATTTTGACCTTTAGTGATGGATTGGATTTAAATAAGGCGTGGAATTTACATCAATATTTTAAAGGTCAAATAAGAACCAGCTTTGGCATTGGCACCAATTTGACCAACGATATGGGTATCACCCCGATTAATATCGTCCTAAAATTGGTTGAGTGCAATGGGCAGCCGGTTGCTAAATTGTCAGACAGCCCAGGCAAGACCATGATCAATAATGATACCTATCTTGCCTATTTGCGCCAAGTCTTTGAAGTCGATGAGCCAGAGTAAAATTGGTTTAACTTAAATGTCGCTTTTCTCGATGCTATCTTCTTCGGCGAAAGCGGCATCTAATGCTTGCTGCACGGCATTAATACGAGTTTCGCAAACACGATAAGCGGCAATCGACTCTTCAACCGTTGTCATCAAATTGTCGATATCGGGCTCATCTTGTTGCTGTAGTTCAGCGGCATTGGTTTTTAGAATATCATAAGCTGCCTTAAAGGTCTTTGGGGCGGCTTTTTTACGTTTGCGAGTAGGGGTTGTCATAAGGTTTCCTAATATTCACATTAGTTTAAGAAAAAAATATAGAAAGAAAAGTAGATAAAAAGTTGTTAAATATTTTAATTTCAGGAGTCTGCTGCTGTTATAAATTTTCCTTGCTTGCTGTGTGACTTCGTCACTGTTCGAGGCTACGCAAAATTTATCCCAACAGCTCTGTATTTTTATGGCAAATAGACTATAACTAATTGGTCTTCACATCAATAATCTGTGCTTTTGCTTTACCATCTTTTAAGACGATATGTAGCGTTTGCTCAGCATAAAGTTGCGTACTGCTGGTTAGTATTTTTTTATCTTTTGCATCAGTCAGCATGGTATAGCCTTGCTTAAGCACACGAGAAGGACGATGCAAGAGCACAATATCGCGCAGATATTCGCTATCACGTTGTGCTTGTAGCAACTGCTGCTGGGCATTATGTATGATCGTCTTTTTTTGGTTTTGGCTATAACTTGATGCAATGGTTAATTGCTGATAAGCAGAATTTTGAGTTTGGACTCGCAGCTCACTGGTTCGTCTGGCTGCTTGTTTGACTTGGCGCTGGGCACTTTGCTGAATACTCTGCCAAGCATAATCACTGTCTTTTTGCAGGGCGGTCAGTTGACCAATCGTTTGCGACTGAATGTGACTCAACTGGCGTGACGTTTGTTGCTCAGCGATATTCAGTTGACGCTGCGCTGCTTGTTTGATTTGCGCTTGGTATTGCAGGGTTTGCGTGACGAGCTGGGCCAAATGCGTCATGATAGCAGCAATCACTTTTGATGGTGTATCAAAGCTGCTATGCGCCACTTCATCTAAAATCACTTTATCACGCTCATGACCGATACCAACCCAGACAGGGATAGGTTGCTCGGCAACAAGAGCGGCAAGCTCGTAATCATTGAGATATGCTAAATCACCAACGGCGCCACCGCCACGGATAATGACTAACAAATCTGGCAGGCGCTGATAGGTGTCGTAAAACTGCTGCTGGGCGCTAACGATAGCTTGACGGATTTCTCCTGGTGCGTGATTGCCTTGAAAAGTAGCATGGTGATAATGGAAATGACAGGCATCTGTACGAGCTAAGCGGTCCGCATCGGCTTGAAAGTCGCCCAATCCCGCCGCTTTTTCAGGGGCAATGACTAAGACATGCTCGATATCAAATGGGGTGGGTAGCTGCTGATTTAGGTTTAATAAGCCTTCGCCCGTCAAGCGGTCGACCATCTCCGCATATTGCCGCGCCAAGTCGCCTAAAGTGTAGCTTGGGTCAATATCTTCAATCGTCAGTGAGAAACCGTATTGTGCATGAAAGCCTGCCGATACTTTGAGTAAGACGGTCAAATCACGGTCAAGCGGCATGCCGGTTGCGCGCTCAAACTTTGCTAAGACGCGCGCCGCTTTAAAGCGCCAAAGATTACCACGGCAGCTGGCAATAACTTTGCCGTCGTCATCTTTTTCTGCTAGCTCAAAGTAATAATGCCCACTTTTACTTGATAGGTTGCGAATCTCAGCTTTTACCCATACGCGGTGATTAAAGGTCTGTTTGATGACCATATCGACCGCCGATAAGTAATCACTTAGGCGCAAAACCGTATCTTCTAAACTGACTTCCAGACTGTTTTCTTGCTCAGCCAGTTCCGCCTCCAAGGTCGCTAAATCTTTGGCAGGCACCAATACTTTGTCTTTTTTGGAGCTGACTTGTTTCATATTTGCTAGATTGGGTTTGCGCATAAGAGGAGACCAAAGGTAATCGAGGCTGAAAGGCTGGTGGCGTTAGATTAACTCATCAAAGTAAAGGTTGCAGGTATAAAAGACCAGACAGGATAGTTTACCCCAAAAGTGCCGCGACAAAAAGTAAAGCCAATAAGCTGCGATGAATATAATAGCTATCTCGCAAAATTATTGGCTAAGAGCTTTGTTAAATTATCATTTTTTATTGGCAACGAAAATTAATCATATACTCATAATCATCTTTACGTGATAAATCTGGCGTGCCCGTCCCAAAGATTGAACCGATGACCGCGCCTGCTTGTCCGACCATACGACCCGTTTGCTCATTTAAAATACCGTTATACTTTACTTTGTCATCAACGATAATCACTTGTTTTCTTCCACAAGTTTTTTGCGCACTGTCTATTGCATTTTGCTGAGCTTTGACTTTGCTCTCAGCGATGCCCGTGGTTTCATAAATCGAGTTAGCGCGCTGAATCACCGGTGAAGAAGGCGTGCTTTGACAGGCACTCAAAGCCAGAGCCGAAGCCAGTGTTGCTGTTAAAGTAGCGGTTTTATTAAAAATATTCATAATAGTTTCCTTTTTCCTATAAGTTCAATATATTACTCGACAACTTGTATGAATCTAACGTATTGCGACAAGGAGTGTCTAGGCGGTTATTGTGTGCAACGTTGCAGGTACACAGCAAATTACTTGAAATATAAACCATATCTAGGATAATTGAGGTATTCACTTTTAACCAATAAGTAAATTTATGCAACTGATTCCTGCTCCTGCTGGCGTGCTCGAAGTCGACGCGCTATGGCAACAAGACAATCCTAAAGATGCGAATACCGATATAGTGGCGCTGCTTTGTCATCCCAATCCGTTATTTGAAGGCACAATGAACAATAAAGTGGTCACGACCATGTATCGTTTTGCGCGTGATAGCGGCATGCATGTGGTACGTTTTAACTTTCGCGGCGTTGGCCAGTCAACCGGCGAGCACGACTACGCAGATGGTGAGGTAGTCGATGCGATGACCGTGCTACAATGGATTGCAGAGCAGACCAACGCTCGTAAGCTATGGCTAGGTGGCTTCTCCTTTGGTGGTTATGTGATAGCACGTGTCGCTGAGCAAGTCATGGTAGCGCCGCATATTTGGGGACTGGGTGATTTTGAAATAGCAAACGTTGCTCTTATCGCGCCCTCAGTCGAAAAAAATGACAGCAGTGATATCACTTTACCCATTGATAAAACCTTTGAGATATATGGTAATGCTGATGAAGTGATTGACCCAAACAATATGCAAGCATTTGCTGAGCGTTTAGGGCTGGACGTTAGTATCGTTGATGGTGCTGGACATTTTTTCCATGGACGTTTATCTGAGCTAAAAGGTTTGTTGGAAGAGCATAGTTTTGGCTCTAAAGAGTCGCAGTAAAACCAGCTGGTGTCTTAACCAATTTACCTAAGCATACTTTTAGTTTTTTATATTTATTTTGTCTAATAATGAGTCGTATTATGAGTTTATCTCCCTTGCAACGTTATGAGCAAGCCATCAGCACTGATGAGTTTACTCGAGATGAGCAGCAATATCAGGCAATGAGCTATTTAGATGGGTTGTATCATCAGCTCAATGATAGCGTGGCGCAAAAAAAAGGCTTTTTTAGCTTTTTAAAGTCAAAACCTGCGGCTCCCAAAGGTTTGTATATGTGGGGCGGGGTGGGGCGCGGCAAAACGTGGATGATGGATATGTTTTACGACTCTTTGACCATTGAGCGTAAGATGCGCCAGCATTTTCACCACTTTATGCAGCGCGTCCATCAAGAGCTAAATAATCTACAAGGTCAAAGCGATCCGCTAGAAAAAGTCGCGGATATCATTTATGCAGAAGCACTGATTATTTGTTTTGATGAGTTTTTTGTCTCCAACGTCTCAGATGCGATGATTTTAGGTGATTTGTTTACCATGCTATTTAATCGCGGCGTGACCTTGGTCGCTACATCAAACATTGAGCCAGCAGGGCTTTATAAAGATGGTCTACACCGTGATCGCTTTATGCCAGCCATTGCCGAAGTTGAGCGTCACACCACAGTGATGAATATTGACTCTGGTATTGATTATCGCCTGCGTGTCTTACAGCAAGCGGAGTTATATGAGTCGCCGTTGACTAAGGCCAATCACCACTGGCTTGCCAACCGTTTCGCTAGCTTGTCTAACAATCAAAAAATCAGCAACGCGCCTATTACCATCAATGGTCGCGAAATCAAAATCAATGCCCGTACCGAAGATATTTTATTTTGTGATTTCCGTCATTTATGTATGGAGCCGCGCTCAGCGTCTGATTTTATCGAGATTGCCAAAGAGTTTAGCACGGTGTTAATCAATTCTGTGCCCGCTTTAGATGATGATTTGCGTGATCCGACCCGCCGTTTTATTTATTTGGTTGATGAGTTTTATGATCGCCGCGTCAAACTGTTGGTAAGAGCAGAGCAGCCAATTCTCGAGCTCTATCAAGGACAAAAATTGGCCTTTGAGATTGAGCGTACACGTTCACGCCTGCTTGAGATGCAGTCAGAAGATTATTTGCGCATGGATCATCGTATCGAAGGCTCAGAAGCGGCGTAAGGCATATCGCTAAGGTATTTGCATAATAATAAATAAGGATAAAACATGAATGGTTCTGAAAATAATATGGATAACGGTAACGAACTGAATAGTAACGAACTGAACAGTAATAGGGAAGAAAATCAAGCCGAAAGCCCGAGAGGGGCAAATGCGCAAGTAACCGATGAGCAGCTGATTAATTGGATTAAATCAAGACGCAGTATCGGCAATTTAAGCATTCCGGCACCGACAGAAAGCCAGATTAGAGCAGCTATTGACTGTGCGGTTACCGCGCCTGATCATAAAAAACTGCGGCCGTGGCGCTTTATCGTTACCCAAGGTAATGCGCGTCACGACTTGGGACGTGCCTTTTTAGCGGCTGCTGAAGCACAGGCGGCGCAAGGAGGCGAAGAGTTGTCTGAGAAATCACGCAAAAAAACTTATAATATGCCGCTGCGTGCGCCGGTTATTATTACGGTCGTCACCCACATGCAAGTGCATAAAAAAGTGCCACCTTTTGAGCAAATGCTCAGTGCTGGCGCAGCAGTGCAAAACTTAATTTTGGCGTTACAAGCTCAAGGTTTTAGTACAGTTTGGCGTACGGGCTTATTGGCTAATGAGCCTGCCGTTAAAGCCTATTTTGGCGTTGGCGCAGATGATTATGTCACGGCTTTTGTTTATACTGGAAGCAGTCCGTGTGATATGCCCACTCGTAAGCCGATTGATATTGAGCCATTACTGCGTTTTGAGTCATAGCGTCTAGACAGGTCTATGATTACAGCGATGTTTCAAAAAAGTAAGCGTTGCTATAACGTGATACAGCAAAGCAAAACAATGACCAAACTGGTCACGTTATTTCAATAAAATAACGGTTCTATATCAATAATTGTTGAAACATACCCTCAATCTCACTGTATACTCAGCACAAATTCTCATCATAATTCAGTCAGTCAATACGGATAAAATAATATGACCAGCGCTAATGATAAAAAGACAGATGCAAATATAGAGGACAGTCAAACAGACAATCAAGGTGCTGAAAAACAAAATAGTTTGCTATCCGGTATCATTGAGCGTGCCACCAAATCTGGGCTAGGGCGTAAGAAGTTAAATCCTAGCGCGGTTGAGTCTGCGGTGGCAAAAAATATGGCAGAAATCCATAACAATCCAACCAAATTGCGTTTGGCATTTTTAGGTGGCGGTAGCTTTGGTACGGCAATGGCAAACTTGGCTGCTCGTAATGGCTGTGATACCACGCTGTGGGTACGCAACAAGCGTACTGTTAAGGCTATGGCAAAGACGCAGACCAATAAAAAATATCTGCCCGGTTATAAGCTTGATGATCGCCTCAAATACAGTCATGATTTACAGGCGGCGGTCAAAGATACCGATATTGTGTTCATTGCTGTCCCAGGTCTCGCGTTTCGCGAAACCCTAAAAAGTATCGCGCCCTTTATTAGCGGACAATCTATTGTCTCTTTAACCAAAGGTATGGAAAAAGATACCTTTGCTTTGATGAGTGATATTATTAAAGATGAGCTACCGGAAGTAAACTTTGGCGTAATGTCAGGCCCAAACCTTGCTATAGAAATCATGAAAAATATGCCGTCTGCTACGGTCATTGCTAGTGACTCTGAGCCATTACGCCATGCGGTACAAGCAGCGCTGCATAGTGCTTTCTTTAGAGTGTTTGCCAGTGATGATGTTCGCGGTGTCGAGCTTGGTGGCGCGCTAAAAAATATTTATGCCATTGCCATGGGTATGGCGGCGGCTTATGAAGTGGGCGAAAATACTAAAGCCATGATATTGACCCGTGGTTTAGCGGAAATGAGCCGTTTCGGTGTCCATGCCGGTGCCAATCCGCTGACCTTTTTAGGTCTGTCGGGCGTCGGTGATTTATATGCGACTTGTAGCTCAGAGCTGAGCCGCAATTACCGTATTGGTAATATGCTTGGTCGCGGTATGACCATTGATGCGGCGGTCAAAAAATTGGGTCAAACCGCTGAAGGCGTCAACACCATTCAGCAGGTACATGAAAAAGCCACCAAAGAAGGCATCTATATGCCGATTACCCATGCGCTTCATGCAGTCATTTATGAAGACAAAGCGGCACTTGGCGTTGCTTTACATCTCATGGAAGCAGGATTCCGTAGTGATGTTGAGTTTGTCATGGAGCATGACCATAGCAATGCTGCCCTAACCGCGCAAATGCAAACAGCAAGCAAGACTAAGCATAAAAAAGACGAAAATAAGTAAAGCGTTTAGCAGAATGTAGCTATTTCATTGTTAACATTACTTTATCATCAAAATAGTCAGGTAAACGTAACACACAAGGTGGTTAAGATTATGAAAATTATCTTAGTACGTCATGGTCAAGCAGAAGATGGGACGCGCCCAGACAGTGCACGGCAGTTGACAGATTTTGGCCAGCAGCAAGCGGCGCAAACGGCAGAGTATATTACCACTCATTATCAACCTGACTGTTTTGTTGTGAGCCCTTATAAGCGGGCGCAGCAGACGCTGGCAGAATTACAGTTGCGCGCTCCTAACGTGCCCTCACAAATACAAGAGAATATCACGCCGTCCGACGATGCCCATCAGGCGCTCATCGACATTGGTAATGTTGAAACGGAGTGTCTGGTGGTTGTCTGTCATATGTCTATTGTTGCTCATATCGCTGGCCTGCTGACGGGTGATTACCCTGAATCGTTTGCTTTAGCAGAAGCGCGCGTGTTTGAGATAGATTTTGTGCTGGCGGGTATGGCAACCGAGATAGACCGCTTTGTTCCAGAACAACCTTATTAGTATCAATCATACACACGCTCATAAGACATTTAAATGCTTGCTAGACCATAGCTTTAATAAATGACAGCTTTAATCAGCAATGACTCTAAACAACAGCTTTGATAATTAAGGACACATTTGGTGTTACATGTTTGGTTAAGAGCGCAGCACAGTCCTCTAGCGGTCTGGCACGAAGACATAAAACAATGGCAATTGGTCGACGGCTGGCAACAGCTACATGATATCTATGGTAGCTATAAAACCAATAGTCAAAAATCGGTTTGTCTGTATTTCCCATCAAGCCATGTCTTACAAGTAGAGTCTGAGCTAAATACGGCTCAGCTTAAACAATTAGGTATGAGCGGTAAACAGTATTTATTTGAAGAAACTTCTCTGACGCCGGTTGAACAATTAGCCATTCGCCAAGTGACTGAAAATACCAGTCATCATCTCTATGCTTTGGCTCAAAGCGATATCGAAGCATGGCAGCAAAGCGCCAAGCTTGCTGGCATGAACATCGTAGCATTATTGCCTGATTTTTTATTACTGCCAACGCCAGAAGAGGGTGCAGGTCAGCAGATTGTATTGTACCAAGATCAGCAAACCATGCTGCTACGCCGATCCTTACACCAAGGTATGGCAGTCAGTTACTTGCCTTTAATCTTTGAGCGTTTTCCGCATTTAAGCGAAGTGTTGCTATTGCCAGCTATTGATGATGCTTTTGTAGATTCGAGCCACGCTACTGATATGGTTAATGAGCCTGCGTTCGATGATATTGATTTCACCAAGCATGAAACTACCGTCAAAGTAACTACTCAAACGGCGGCAATGATTGCCGAGCATCAATTACTATTAACCACGCTACCAGTTGCTCCTAAACCGCTTGAAATTCCTGAGCGTCATGCGCTGAACTTTTTTATTAAATCAACTAATTCACAATTATCACCGTATCTGCGGGTGGCGATGATGGTGGCGCTGTCAGCATTGGTATTACAGATGGCGACCGATGGAGTGCAATGGTATCAGTATCAGGCGGCGACCGCGGCGACCAAAACCGAGATTGCGAGCCAGTATAAGTCTTGGTTTCCTAGTGAGCCGCTTAGTACGCGCACCAAATTGCAAGTGCAATTGCAACCAAAACTGCGTAGTGACAGCCAAGCGCCTAACGCTCACATAGCCGTATTATCACGTATATCACCGCTGATTAAACAGTCGTCATTACAAGCGCAGGCGTTAATCATGCAGCCAACTGCGCTCAGCTTTACGCTGATTGCACCAGACCGCGGCAGTCTTGATCAATTTACCAATACGCTTGTCGCCCAAGGCTTAAATGCTAAGCTGGAACAAGTCAATGGCAATGAGCAAGGGCAGTTTAGTGGTCAAGTGACCGTTGATGTGGTAGAAAACAATAGTAGCGTTAGCAATAAAGGGTAACCATGAAAAGATTACAACGCCTCGCCAAACGCAGTACTATGGTGGCTGACCCTAAAAGCAGTGCATTATCAACGCGGATGAGTAGCTTTCAAAATGTCTTACTGACACGTTGGCAAGCATTGTCTGCGCGTGACCAATTAGCCTTACTGCTATTGTCGGCATTTTTGCTGTTATTTGTCGGTGGTTATGGCGGCTATAGCGTCCATCAATCAGCAAAAGCGAGAAAAAATGAGTATCAAAAGCAGGTTGCTGACTATTTTTGGTTGCGTGCCCAAGCTGGTAATATTGATAGCAATGCGTTAAATGCTACCAATTCAGCAGATGGCGCTGAAGCGATGCCGCCGGCTAGCCGTATCAGTGCGCTGTTAAATAACTCAGGGATTGCTGATGCGCAGGTCATTGCAGCAGGCGATGCGGTGCAGCTGAGCTTTACCCATCCAAGCCAAGCGGTGGTGAGTGGCGCACTCGGTAAGCTTGAACAGCAAGGTTGGCAATTTACCCAACTGTCGATGCAACAAGATTTGGTTACCAAGGCCATTCAAGTACAGGCGACCGTGACTTCTTAATATTTTTAGTCAATTATGTAAGAAAAATATTTAACCACGTTAACGCTTTAAAAATTACCACATTGAAAACCTGACAATTTGCCACAATAAAAATAACTACAGACCACAGAACATAACGAGTGACAGCATGATAAATAATTCTAATAATACGATGAGTGATGATAAACGCCGCTCTTTGACGACGTATAACCACATCACCTATTTGCTCTATGTGCTCAGCTATTTTACCGCTGGGCTATTGTGGATTGTGCCTATCTTTATGAACTATGCCAAACGCCGGGATGCTGACGGTACTTGGCTCGCTACCCATTTTGATTGGCAAATCAAGACATTTTGGTACAGTATTGTCCTGTTTGCCATTGGGGTGCTTATCGTCACTTTTGCTTTAGGCGGTTTTGGCGTCAGTATGTTCGCTGAAACCAACAACATTGCCATCGGCTCAGTATTAATGGCCATTTTAGGTTTTATGGTGATGGGCTTTACTTTTATTTGGCATCTGTACCGTATTGTACGTGGTTGGATTGCGCTCGCCGATGGCCGCCCAGTGCCTTAATCTGCAAATATGAGTATGAATAAGTAGTAAATGCCGATAAAAACGCTGTCTATTATCGGCTTTTTTACTAGGTTAAGTCAGTCAATTGGCAGTATTAACGCTTACTTATTGGCAGGGTATAGTGCAATTTTCCTGATGAAACTTTGGTCTTATTTCAGTTAAGCTGATATAATCGCAGCGCTTGACCGCATTCGTTTTTCTCATTCATTATTTCTTTTCAAGCAGGGTCTGTCATTACTATGTCTTACGCCTTACTTCGCCCTTTTTTGTTTAATATGGACCCCGAGCACGCGCATGAGATGACTTTATCTTTACTGGATAAAGCTCATAAAGCGCGCGTGTTGGGCTTAGTATATGGTCAGTCAATGCAGCCAACCGATTGTATGGGCTTGCAGTTTGCCAATCCTGTTGGGCTTGCCGCCGGATTGGATAAAAACGGCGACTATATCGATGCGCTAGCAGAGTTGGGTTTTGGTTTTATCGAAGTGGGTACGGTCACGCCAAAGCCGCAAGTCGGCAATGACAGACCGAGACTGTTTAGAATCAAGCAAGCCGATGCCATTATTAATCGTATGGGTTTTAATAATGAAGGCGTTGACTACCTGATTGAAAACGTCAAGCGCAGTAAATACCAAGGCAATATCGGTATCAATATCGGTAAAAATGCGGCGACTCCGGTTGAAAATGCGGCTGATGATTATGTCTATTGCTTAGAGCGCGTCTATCCGCATGCGTCTTATATTACGGTTAATATCTCCTCGCCGAATACCAAAAATTTACGCGACCTACAAAGCGGTGAAGCGTTAACCCAATTATTAGATACCATTAAAAATCGCCACAATCAGCTGGCAACCGAGTATGGTTTTTATGTGCCTTTGGTCCTAAAAGTCGCCCCTGATTTAGAGCCATCACAAGTGGATTATATCTCTCAGCAGTTGCTGGATTTTGAGATTGATGGTTTGATTGCCACCAATACCACGTTGAGCCGCGTAGGCGTCGAAGATTTGCCCGATGGTGAGCAAGCAGGCGGTTTATCCGGTCGTCCAGTCAGCCACATTAGTACGCAAATTCTACAACAATTCTCCGATCAGCTGGGTGGTAAGGTCACGTTGATTGGCGTTGGTGGTATCGATAGCGGTGACAAAGCCGTCAAAAAAATCGAAGCAGGTGCAGATTTGGTGCAGCTATATTCAGGGCTTATCTATAAAGGGCCGGGACTGGTACAGTCTTGCATTCAATCTATCGGTGGCTATTACGATGCGATGGAAGGTTAAGACTTTTAACGACTTTCATAATGGTAAGCTTTTTAATTTCACTGAAGTACGCGATATAAGATGCAAATGAGGCGATAAACATGAGTGGTTTAGACATTGTGATTGCTGTGGTTGTCCTGATTGGCTTATGGCGTGGTTTTCAGGTAGGTCTGATTAAGACAGCGGTCGGTTTGGTTGGCTGGTTTATCGCACTTATTGCTGCCACACGTTTGGCAGGTTCGGTTGCGCCGCAATTATCAGGTATGGTAGAGAATCCTGTGTTGCAAATGGCGCTGGCGTTTTTAGTGATTGTGATTGCTATTTTAGCCATTATGCATCTGGTCGCGTTTGTGTTTTCTGGGGTGCTTAAAACCTTACGTCTTGGCATCCTTGATAAGATGGCGGGCGGTGTACTTGGCGCGGCAAAAAACGTGCTTATGGTCTTAGTGGTGCTTAGCGTCAGCGCGCCATTATTGGTGCAAATGCCGCAATGGGAAACCTCGGTGCTCGCGCCTGAATTGCTGCCTTATGCGCCCATGGGTAAAGAGCTGGTCTCAGATATGTTTGGGATGGCATGGGATCAGGTCAATCAGTCTTAAGTTTTATAGATTCAAAGGCATGCTAGGCGCTTAAAAAAAGCTATTCAAGCGCCTTTAATGTTCGTAAAATACACCTCTATTTATCATCATTAACTTGTCTTATGGATAATTAGCCTTATCTATTGTCCGTAAGACGTTATTCTCAGCAAGATCATCAGCTTTGCGGCAAAAGATAGGCAAACATTTAAGACACGCTTATCAGCCGTTATTGTGTTATCAATGTGTGGTACAAAATAGGATACAACTATGTGTGGAGTCGTTGGGGTCGCAGCTCATGAGCCGGTCAACCAAATTCTTTATGATGCCTTAACCATGTTGCAGCATCGCGGGCAAGATGCGGCAGGTATTGTGACTTTACAGGATGGGCGTCTTTATTTACGTAAAGAAAATGGCATGGTACGTGACGTGTTTATGAACCGTCATATGCTAAAACTGGTGGGTAAGTTTGGTATCGGTCACGTCCGTTACCCGACCGCTGGCACCTCAAGTAGCGCCGAAGCACAGCCTTTTTACGTCAACTCGCCTTATGGTATTACCCTTGCGCACAATGGTAACCTAACCAATGCTGAAGGTTTGGCTAAGTCTTTATATCAAGAAGATCGCCGTCATTTAAACACCGATTCAGATTCTGAGGTGTTGCTAAACGTGCTTGCGCATGAAATGCAGAATATCAATAAAACCCACCCGACGCCTACGGATATCTTTGCAGCAGTAACAGCAGTTTATAGCCGTATTGAAGGCGCTTATGGCGTGGTTGCTATGATTACGGGGCATGGTTTGCTGGCCTTCCGTGATCCAAACGGTATCCGCCCGCTGATTTTTGGTAAGCGTATGGCTGCTAACGGCGGCACAGAATATATGGTTGCGTCAGAGTCAGTCGCATTGACAGGTTCAGGCTTTAGCATTGTCCGTGATGTTAAACCAGGCGAAGCGATCTTTATTGATTTGGACCATAAACTGCATACGCATCAGTGCGTTGAGCAAAAAGAGTACACGCCTTGTATCTTTGAATATGTGTATTTTGCCCGTCCAGATTCCATTATGGATAATATCTCGGTTTATAAATCACGCCTACGTATGGGTGAAAAACTGGCCGATAAAATCCTTGCTGAATGGGGTGAAGACCACGATATCGATGTGGTTATTCCTATTCCTGATACTTCGCGTACCTCAGCGATGGAGCTGGCGCTAAAGATGAACGTCAAATACCGTGAAGGGTTTATGAAAAACCGCTATATCGGTCGTACCTTTATCATGCCAGGTCAGCAGCAACGTAAAAAATCCGTGCGTCAAAAGTTAAGCGCCGTACCGCTTGAATTTAAGGGCAAAAACGTCCTCTTGGTTGATGACTCAATCGTTCGCGGTACGACGTGTCATGAAATTATCCAAATGGCACGTGATGCTGGTGCCCGTAAGGTATTTTTTGCCAGTGCTGCACCGCCGGTTAAATATCCAAACGTTTACGGTATCGATATGCCAGTGCGTAGCGAGCTGATTGCTTCAGGTCATAGCGTTGAAGAGGTACGTGAGATTATCGGTGCCGACCGCTTGATTTTCCAAGATTTGGACGATTTGATTGAAGCGGTAAAAGATACCAAGCATAGCAAGGTTGAAGGCTTTGATTGCGCAGTATTTAATGGCTGCTATATTACTGGGCAAATCAACGAAGCGTATCTCGATCATCTACAAGAGCAACGTAACGACACCGCCAAAACAGGCAAAAAAGGCGTGCAAATCGTTGCTGATACGCCAGTCGATATGATGGGCGTAGAAGAGTTATAATAGAATAAGTAACTCAAAAATGGTAGTAAGTAAAAAGGCTGGATTCGTAAAGATTCCAGCCTTTTTTATTAGCACAAATAAACGTAGTCAGTATGAAATAAAATGATGAATAAACAGCCATAGGCGGCTGGTATAAATTTTCCTTGCTTGCTGTTATCACAGAGGTTACGAAAAATTCATCCCAGCCGCGCTGTATCTTTTTTAGGGTCAATATACGCTATACACTAAATTTTTAATCAGCCTAAAAAACGCGTAAATAACCACAAAAAGCCATTAATCGCCGCGATACCGACGATCATGCTGACCAGCAATTGACGACTAAGATGATAGATAAGTAGCACCAATAATAACGCGCCAATTTGTGCCATAAATAAATGTACTTCGGCACTATTTAAGCCAGCTTGGAAGCCAGCATCGCCTGACAAACCTTGATAAGAAAGGCTGGTTAAAATCAGTAATACCATCACAGATAGCGGCAAGCTTTCATTTAAGCGATGTAGCCACGGTGTATCTAGCAGCTTTTTAGGTATTAAAGCGGGCAGGGCACGGGTAATAAAGGTCACGGCTGCCATCGCCAGTGTGGCAAGAATCAAATAACTACTGCTCATTGCTGCCTCCTTGCACACTGCGCTGTAACCAAAAACCACGCGCTAAAATCAGCAGCATACAAATCGTAATCGCTACTAATAACAACCAATTACTGGTAAATAATGAGGCAATCATCAAAGCAATCACCGCAATGCCAATCGGGAAATAGCGTTTGATACTTTGGAATTGCTCATAAGCTAAAATGGCAAATAAACAGACCAAGGCAAAATCCAAATGCGGTACCAAGTCACTGAGTGCACTGCCAATCATTACACCAATCGCACCAGCTAATACCCACCAACTTTGGTTAAACAAACTAATCGGCAGTATGAGTGATTGGCGCGACTCGTTTGGCAAACTGGTCATTACCGAAAACGTTTCATCGGTGAGGGCAAATAAACAGTAGGTTTTCGCTATTTTATTTTTTGGCAAATACTGCAATAACGGCATACCATAAAAGACGTGACGCAAGTTAATGGCGGCAATGTTGGTAGCAATATTACCAATCGGTAGCCCAGCACTTAGCATCGGTAAACACGCATATTGCGCCGCGCCTGCATATAAGACTACACTTAGCATAATAGTCGCCCACACTGGTACACCGGCTACTTGTGCGAGCACGCCAAAGGCGATGCCTGCTGGCAGATAACCCATGGCGACTGGCAAGCTTTTTTTAAAGCCTTCTGCCCAATGGTAATAATAGGCTTGATTTTGGTTTATCTCATTTGATTGAGTAGTCACGTGATATCCTAATTTTTCTTAATCTCTAATTTTTCTTACTTTGATGTGTCGTTGATTATCTCTTTTCTTCTTTTTAAAACGCCTCATGTTAGCTAATTACTTTAATGGTCAAGCTTCAGGCTGCAATTTTTCATAGCTGCCTGTTTGATGGGCACGGTATAAAAACCCACCAAGAATCATCAATCTTAATAATAATAAGCACCAAACGCTAAGCCAAATACCGGTCATATCCCATTGCTGGTAGAGTAGCCAGCTTAAAGGGAAAAAGATAAGCGCCAATATCAGCGCGGCATTACGAATGACGCTACCAGCCGTTAAACCAAAAAATATTCCATCGAGCCAATAAGCGCCAACGCCAACAAGTGGCAGTAGTACCGCATAAAGATGATAGTCATAAGCCAGCGCAAAGACGGGTTCAATATTGGTCATAAAATCCAAATAAGTTGGCATTGCAAGCCACCAAATCGCGCTTAGCATCATGGCAAGGCCGTAACTGACCACGCCTGTGCGTTTGACGATAATGCGAAAACGTGGCCAATCGCGTCGTCCTGCTGCTTGTCCGCTTAAGGTTTCTGCCGATACCGCCACGCCGTCAAGGGCAAAGGCTGAGATGCTTAATACCTGCAATAAAATAGCATTGGCGGCCAAAATGACATCGCCGCTTTGGGCCGACAGTCGGGTAATCCAAGCAAAGCTTAGGGTTAAAATAAGCGTACGGATAAAAATGTCTTTATTTAATGAAAATAGCCTAAGCATTTTATGTTTGGTAAAGTGGTCTTTATTAGCATTAAATAACGCGCGCCAAGAGATTTGTAGATGTCGACGGCTGAGCCACAATGCTAAGACCACCCCAAGCCAAAAGGCAATGGTCGTGCCTAATGCTACCCCAACCAAGCCCATCTGCAGCACATAAACAAAAAACAAGGTCAGAATAATATTAAGCAGGGCGATAAAGCCTTGCTGATAAAGCATATAGCGGGTTTTGCCTTGACCGGCAAACCAGCCGATAAAGGCAAAATTCATCAGCTCTGCGATAACGCCCCAAAAACGGACGTCCAAATAAGTTTTGGCTGCACGACCGCTATCAGGATTGGCAGAAAGCGCTTGCAAGCCAAAATCAATGAGCCAAGGTTTTGCAATAAGTAGCACTGCGCCAATCATAAACGCAAGTAACAAAGCCCGCTGCAAAATTGATAGCAGCGGCGATTGCGTTTGTTTATGCGCATCATTATGAGCCAGCTGACCGAGGGCTTGTGCGGACAGTCCAGATGACGCGTATTGCAAAAAGTTAAAGCTGACTAATATCAAAGACAGCAGCTGAATAGCCAAACCCATGCCAGCAAGCTTGGCAGTGTCATTCATATTACCGACAATAGCTGTATCAATGACGCTTTGTAGTGGCATCGCAAGGTTAGCCAATAATACAGGTAAGGCAATCGCGATGATACGCGCATAGCGAGTATCAATAGGCGGCATAGCACTTGGCGGCAGGGTAGATGACATAGCTTAGTCGCTTATATAACCATATAATAAGACAGAAAAGTTTAGTGATGACTTATCGAATAGTATTAAAAGATGGATAAAAATAGTATAAAGACAAAAGCACCTAGAGTTTAGGTGCTTTTATCGTGATAACGTTTGCTAAACAACTAAAAGTCTAGTGATTGGCTTTTATACAAGCATTAGTCTTGCTCATACATTTTTGGATCATTAAAAGTAACGATTTCTTCTTCAAACTCAGGCTTTACTTTAACGATAAAGTCATCACGTGACAAACCCATCGCTAGAGGAATCGAGCTTGCGATATAAGTAGATGAGTAAGTACCAGCAAGTAGACCAATAAACAGGGCAGCCGAGAACCAGAATAAGCCATCACCGCCTAAGAATAACATCGCTAGTACTACCAATAGTACCGTTGAGATGGTCATAATCGTACGGCGCAGCGTCTCTGTCAATGACAAATCAACCGTTTGACGCGGCGTGATACCACGCACGCGGCGGAAGTTTTCACGAATACGGTCATAAACGACGATCGTATCGTTCAGCGAGTAACCAATCAACGCCAGTACAGCAGCTAGGACAGTTAAATCAAACGGAAAACCAAATAAGGCAAAGACCCCGATGGTTACCACCGCATCATGGAATAGCGACAGTACTGCGCCAAGCGCTAGCTTAAACTGGAAGCGTAGGGCAACATAGCCAAGCATACAAGCCAATGCCAATGCCAATGCCATAACCGAGTTTAAGTAGATTTCGTTACCGACTTGGCTACCGATTATATTAACGTTACTGATTTCAACGTTATTATTAGGCAATGCTAATGCTTTACTCAGGCTGGCGTTCAGTCCATCGACGTTATCTGACTGTGGTGGCAAGCGTACTAAAAGCTCTTGGCGCGTACCTAGATACTGTACGACCGCATCGTCAAAGCCATTATCGGCTAGGGCATTTACCACATCGGCTTGCTCAGCAGGCTGCTCATAACGCACATCTGCTGAAACCCCGCCGGTAAAATCAAGACCTAGATTTAGACCATTAACGGCGATGGCGATAATACTGCCAATCACCATCAGAAGCGATAGAAGTGCCATCGGCTTTTCTAACTTCATAAATGGGATGATACGTTGATCGCCAATGGCTTTGATACCACCTTCTGCGTAAGCAGCGGCATCTTCGGCAGAACCACCTAACATCAAATTAGGATCAACCGCTGCTGTGTTACCAGATGCTTGGGTCGCCAAGGCTTGATTTTCTTTCCCACCGCGGCGGGTTTTTGAACCGGTCAATTTAGAGGTTCTAGGATTATTAGCTTGCGTATTACTGCCTTTGCCATCACGGCGCGGTTTTTTACGGCGGCGCGTACCAGTAGTATTTGCTTCACCGTTTGAGCCATTTCGATCTGGGTTATTTTCTTGTTCTAGCGGATTGTTATTATCGATAGCCATAGTTTTCTCCTAACCGATGCTCAGACGTTTGATAGATTTGCGCTTGCCGTAAGCAATTTGTATCAGCGCACGCGTCACCAAAATGGCGGTAAATAGCGAGCTGACAATACCAATCGCGAGGGTAATCGCAAAGCCTTTAATCGGACCCGTACCTATCGCAAATAAAATAAAGGCGACCAGTAAGGTTGTGATATTGGCATCGAAAATACTACTAAAAGCACGGTCAAAACCTGCGACGATGGCGGATTTTGGCCGGACACCATTTGCCAGCTCCTCACGTATCCGCTCAAAGATCAGCACGTTGGCATCGACCGCCATACCAATGGTCAAGACAATACCAGCAATACCCGGTAGGGTGAGTGATGAGCCTAAGATTGACATGATAGCAATGATAATAATGACGTTAATTGCTAGGGCCACGTTGGCAATGACGCCAAATAAGCGATAGAAAACAATCATAAAGGCGAAAACTAATAGATAACCCACTTGGGTAGAGAATAAGCCTTTTTCGATATTTTCTTGACCGAGTGATGGACCAATCGTACGCTCTTCCACGAAATACATCGGTGCTGCTAGCGCCCCTGAACGTAGTAAAAGGGCAAGCTCAGCCGCTTCAGCGCTACTGTCAAGTCCAGTAATACGGAATGACGAGCCCAGTACCGCTTGGATATTGGCACGGTTAATGACTTTGGTTTCTGCATACGGTGTACGTACTTCAACCGTCTCACCAGTCGCTGGGTCTTCTTTATAAGCGATACGTTGTTTATTCTCAATAAACAGCACCGCCATTTGTTTACCGACAGCAGTACGGGTAGCGTTTTGCATGAGCTTGCCACCAGCACTATCTAGGGTAATGCTGACTTCAGGCGAGCCATTTTCATCGATGCCTGTCTGAGCATTGGTGACTTTATCACCGGTGACAATCGCTTGACGCTCAAGCAATACTGGCGGACCATCGAGTGTTTCAAAGGGGAACGCTTCAGTGCCAGCAGGCGGAATACCGCCCATATAGTTTTCAGCACCTTCAGCAACCATACGGAACTCAAGGTTAGCCGTACGACCAAGGACACGTTTTGCCTCAGCGGTATCTTGTACGCCTGGAAGTTCAACGACGATACGGCTAGCACCTTGCGATTGTACCAAAGCTTCAGTCACGCCAAGCTCAGCAATACGATTGCGTAGGGTGGTCAAGTTTTGGTTGACCGCGTAGCTATTGATTTCATCTAAGGTGGCATCGTTATACGCTAAAATCAGCGCAGGGCCCTGCTCATCAATCGAAGACTGTAGCGTGAAAGTATTACCCATCGAGCCTTGTAAGATGTTTTGCGCACGGTTACGGGTATCGGTATCAGCGAAATGCAGCACCACGCCACGTTTTTCGGTTTTGATACCTTTTACCGCAATACGCTCAGCACGTAAGTCACGGCGCATATCACGACTGGCACTGGTCAAACGCTGCTCGAGCGCTTTATCCATATCCACTTCTAGTACAAAACGTACACCGCCGCGCAAATCAAGCCCGAGTTTCATCGGTTTTGCACCGATATCACGCAACCACTCTGGGGTCGTTTGTGCCAAGTTTAGTGCGACCACATAGTCCTCGCCCAAATTCTGACGCAGCACTTCCTGAGCTTTTAGCTGATCGACTGGATTATCGAGACGCACCAGCGCGCTGTTGCCCTCAAAGGTACCATCATGATTATTGATGCCAGCCTCTTCAAGTAAGCTTTTAGACTGGGTCAAAATACCTTCAGATAGCTGTGTACCTGCTGCGGCACTGGTAATCTGTACGGCAGGTTCATCAGGATAGAGGTTAGGGGCCGCATATAGACCGGCAATGATAAGCACGACGGCGATGAGTAAGTATTTCCAAGCGGGATATTGCATAATCACTTCTTTAAGTTGATAAACTACTGGCGACGCAGGCCACAAGTTAGCAGATGGGAAGTTAGCGATAACAATGGCAGGTGATTAAATGGAGAGCTACTATTGTGTGTTAGTAGTCGTACTAAATTCTGCACCACTGCGATCATCCGCGATGATAGTAAAGCAAAAAACGGTTAAGCGTAAACAGTAAAGCGAAAAATGACCGTAAATAATGTACGGTCATTTTACAGTCATTACAACCAATAATTGATATCTAGCAGCAATTAAGCTCAATAAAAGTTTGTCAATTATTGAATTTCTAAATGACAATTAAACGCTTTCAATGGTGCCAGCCGGCAATACTGAAATCACGGACGCACGTTGCACTTTAACATCGGTATGATTGTTTAAGCTCACTACCGCATAATCACCTTCCAATGCTTTAATACGGCCCATAAGACCACCAGCAAAAATGATTTCGCTGCCAACGGTCAACGCGTTGACCATCGCACGGTGTTCTTTGGTACGTTTAGACTGTGGGCGAATCACCAAAAAGTAAAAAATGGCAAAAAAGGCAACCGGCAACAAGATTTGTCCAAACATTGACGCAGCGCCGGCAGTTTCTGGTGCCGCATGGGCCGCTTGAATGAATAAGCTCATAATTTCTCTCAGTAAGTCATAGATAAGAATAAATTTACACGCATAGTAACAAAAAATCTCAGGCTTGGTAACTGTTAATCATAGGCTGAGGGCGTTTTTGTTGCAATTCATGGGGTGGCTATGATAGTTATAGTGATAGAGGATTTGTTATTATAAGCAAAGCAAGGGCAATTATGCAGTAGACATAACAAGCCAAATGTTAAGTTAATATAAAGTTGTTATTATTTTATAATTTTCAAAAATATGGGTAGCTATATTTCTAAGCAATTGATAATAATAGCTATTTATCGCAAATTGCCAGTATCATAAACAGAATGGCTGTATAATAGAATGGTTTGAGCACGTTTTTAATGATTGGGTAGAAAAGCATTCGTATTTATCGGCTATTATTTTCTATCTGCTAGCGCTTGCTCATGATATATTGTGATTTCCTTTTTCTTCTTTGTTTAGGTTACCTAACTTGTTTACCTTTTTTATGTCTGTACCTCGCTTATACCGTCCTCGCGCTTGTCGTAAAGACGCCTCTGCTAAACCTCCCCCGACGATGGGTGACAGCGATCGCTCTTATATGACACGCTTTAATAGCAAATCGTTTTCGGCGTTTATTCTATTGCTAACCTCTTTGCTACCACAAGCGGTTTGGGCAGCAGGTGAGGTAGCAAATCCTACTGCTAGTAGCGTGCTACTGCTTATTTTATTTGTCCTTATCGCCATTGGTATCTCGTTCATTTGTTCGCTCGCCGAGGCGGCACTCCTCAGCATGACGCCGTCGTATATTGCTGACTTGCAGGAAACGAACCCAAAAAAATCCAACATGCTAAAACGCCTAAAGGTCGATAATATCGATCAGTCGTTGGCAGCTATCTTAACGTTAAATACCGTGGCGCATACTTTAGGCTCGATTGGGGCGGGTGCGCAGGCGACGATTGTCTTTGGTAGCGCTTGGTTTGGTCTGTTTTCGGCGTTCATGACCTTGGCTATTTTGTTTTTATCCGAAATCATGCCAAAAACCCTAGGCACTATCTATTGGCGTCAATTGGGCGGCATGGTTGCTTATTTTGTTCGCGGTATTATTTTGCTGCTCTATCCTTTGATTTGGTTCTCAGAAAAATTAACCAAACTGCTGGTACGCGGTAAAGAGCCGCAAGCGTTTAGCCGCCGTGAATTTGCGGCACTCGCCAGCATCGGCGAAGAATCAGGACAGATTGATCCATTAGAGTCACGTATTATTCGTAATCTATTGGCATTTGGGGCGATTAAAGTTGAAGACATTATGACCCCGCGTTCGGTGATGCTGGCATTTGAAGAGCATAAAACCGTCGCTGATTTATTGGTTGATCGGCCAAAACTGACCTTTTCGCGTTTGCCAATTTATGATGGCGATTTAGACAACATTACCGGTTTTGTCTTAAAAACTGACATGCTTTTGGCAAAATTTAACCATGCCGCTCATAAACCGCTGACCCAGTTTAAACGCGACATTACCTTTGTATTTTCAAAGATGAAACTGTTTGATTTATTAGAGCTGATGCTAAAAAACCGTATTCATATTGCTATCACCGTTGGTGAGTACGGCGAAGTTAAAGGCTTGGTAACTTTAGAAGATGTGTTTGAAACTTTATTAGGGCTTGAAATTGTCGATGAGATAGATCGCGTCGAAGACATGCAAGCCTTAGCTCGGCAGATGATGGACAGACGCGTTGAGCGTTTAGGCATGAAGCTCAGCGATGATGAAAGTTATGAAGACGGCCATAATGAACACAAGCATGAGAAAAATGGTCATTAAAAATTGGACTGAGCAGATAAATGCACAGCACTGTTTTGCGTGAGATTCGCAATAATCACACAGGGTGTCACATAGCTGTGAGAATTGGGTGATAGGCTAAAACTAACATAACAATGTGTCGTTAATTAACCTAAGTTTTACACACAAATAGCCTTAAAACAAAAGAATTATAAGCGCCTGATAAATTTAGGTCTTAAGTCAATGTATGACCATAATCTATAGCCATAACATTATTTGGCTTTAACGACACACGACGATAATGATAATAGTATTACTAAGGAATATCATGAAACGACTATGGGGAAAAGGGCTAATTGCTCTATTGATAAAAAGTGCTGGCGTGACAGCGGTAGTGGCCGCTGCTGGTGCTATTAGTATCAACGCGCAAGCGGCGACCATGAGCAATGCGCTGGTACAAAACTACGCCGCTGCCATGAAATCAGCTGCCAATAGCCAAAACACCAATCAAGTTGCGCGCTTGGTGTCTGATGATGCACTGATTTCGATGTCCAGAAAAGGCAAAACCACCAGCCTTGATAAAGACGCTTATCTGCAACTGCTGCAAAGAAGCTGGCGTGATACGTCAAATTATCGCTACGATATTACGGTGGATAACATTGTGATTACGGGCGACCAAGCCAAAGCGAATGTCACCACCAATGAAAGCTGGGTAAAAGACGGTCAAAAAGTTTCATTTGTCACCTCATCGCGGGTCACACTGACTTTATCTACGGGTAACGCAGTGCTTTTACGCGCGGTCTCACAAGTGACCATCAACTAAAAATTAGTCATATATCAAGTTCTGTATTATGAAGTAAGCCATCAAAAGATAAGGCAAATGACTTTTTGCGCATTATCTTTACGATTAGGCTGGTTTTTGTTTGATATTGCGTACTATACTGTCGATTAACTTTATTTTATCACTTATTGTTGTTAGGAAACTTCCACTATCATGTCTACTGTGTCATCAAAATCTCGCTCCTTTATCGCTTTACCATTGACGCTGGCGGTGTCGACTTTACTTATCAGTGCTTGTAGTAATACCTCAGCGGTAAAAAAGACGGGTGCGACCGGCAGCTCAGCTGTGGTTAACAAACGTCCCGCTACCCAAGTGACTAAACCAAGCACGGGCGCTGATTATTCAACGGCTTTTTTGGATGCTGAGAGCTTAGATGAGCTGGCAGATTTATTAGAAGCGACTGATATGACGATGGTTGAAGGTAATAAACTTGCTATTCAACAATATGGTGATTTGTGGAATCGCTTGCGCGCAGGCTACCGTATGAATGGTGGACGCCCTGTTTATAATCAGCGTATTGAAGCGCAAAAAGGTTGGTTTACCAGTCGCCAAGACTATCTAAACCGTTTGACCGCCCGTGCCAGTCGTTACCTTTACCATACCGTTCGTGAAGCTGAGCGCCGTAATATTCCAACCGAACTTGCGTTATTGCCAGTGATTGAGAGCTCCTACGATCCAAGTGGTACCAGTAGTGCCGCCGCCGCAGGTTTATGGCAGTTTATTCCAAGTACCGGACGCATTTATGGTCTAAATCAAAGTAGTACCTATGATGGTCGCCGTGACGTGATTGAATCAACGCGTGCCGCTTACGACTTTTTGACTGCGCTGCATAATCAATTTGGCAGTTGGGAGCTGGCACTAGCTGCTTATAACGCCGGTCCTGGTCGCGTACAAAAAGCCATTGATGCCAATGCGGCGCGCGGTTTGCCGACCGATTATTGGTCGCTCAGACTACCGACTGAAACCATGAACTATGTACCGCGCTTTTTAGCAGTTGCTGAAATCGTTGCCAAGCCTGAGCAATATGGCGTCTATCTGCCTGCTATTGCTAACCGTCAGCATTTTCGTAGTGTACCGGTCAATTATGGTGTGAGCCTAGCGGAAGTATCGCAAGTGACTGGGGTCAGTTACGATGAGTTAGAAAGGCTAAATACGGCACTGACATCAGCGCGCGTCGACGCATCAGGGCCGCAGCGTATTATCATTCCGAACGATGTCAGCTTGACGACAGATGCTAAGCTGAGCTCGTTAAGAGGTAATGGTAGCAGTAACGTGATAGCTTCTAGTAATACGAGCACGAGTACAACGCCTAGTTATTCAGGCTCAACCACACCAAGCTACAATAATAAACCATACACCAGTAGTGGCTCGTTACCGACTACCGGCAGCGCCCTTGCAGAGTATGCCGCGAGCGCAAGCGTACCACAGCAGACCACCAGTTATATTCCGCCGACGGCTTCACCGACCAGCAGCTCCGTTTACAGTAACAACAATACCGTCCGTACTGAGCCACCGCTGACGTCTGCTGAAACCAAAAAGATTAACGCTGAGTTAAAGAGCAGCAACAGCTTACCGACCACATCGGCGCAAATAACGCAAAACAATACTATCATTCAAGAGCCGCCATTAAGTAAAGCGGAGCGTGATTACATTGCCAATCAGATTCGTATCAGTACGCCTGAAACCAATGTCGTTAACGCCGATGGTAATATCAACCTATCAGCCGTTCAGACGCAGCAATCTATTTTAGAGGCAACTGGGCAAGAGAAGAAACTGAGCTTCCCGAAAAAATCGGCTAGCAAACCAAAACCACAAGGCACGCGTACTACCTATACGGTTAAGCGTGGTGATACCTTGGCGAATATCGCCAGCCGTGCTGGTGTTAGCTGGCGTGATATCGCTGAATGGAATCAGATAGATGCGAGTGCCAATCTGTTGGCTGGCAGTACTTTATACCTATACAACGCTAAATCTATCGAGCCATTGAGTAGTGCGAGCAATACCACTAGCCAGCCTGAAAGCTATATCGTTCAAGGTGGCGACACGCTAATCGGTACTGCCAATCGTTTTGGCTTATCGGTGACTCAGCTCGCCACATACAATAATCTGAGCAGTAGAGCAGACTTGCTACGTGGACAAAAACTGTGGTTGGTACCTGGTAAAGTCACTGCACCTGCTGCCACGCCTGCTGCGCCATCAACCAAACCTAGTAAATCTAGTACGGCTACCAAAAACTACAAAGTCAAGTCGGGCGATGGCTTGATTGCGCTATCTCGTCAATTTAATGTACCGACCACCACCTTGGCAAACTTAAATAATATGGGTACGACGGACTCACTATACGTCGGTCAAATCTTAAAAGTGCCTGCCAATGTAGACTTTACTGCCGCAAATACTAGCTCAAGTAGCGCTAGCAATCCTGTGAAAACCAGTGCTCCTACAAGTATAGTGGCAACGACCAACTATAAGGTCAAATCGGGCGATACTTTAATCGGTATTGCAAATAGTGTTGGTATCAGTCCTGAAGAGCTAGCAGCCGTTAACCCTAACTTTGATGCTAGGGCACGCTTACAACGTGGTCAGACAATCAAAGTGCCGGTTTCAAAAGATTTGGTCGATCGTCAACTTAATGACAAAGCGGTCAGCTATAAAGTGAAATCAGGCGATACGTTAACGGGCGTGGCGCAGCGCTATAATATCGGTTTAAGTGATTTGGCCGCCGCCAATAATTTGAAAACCAATTCTAATCTGATATTGGGTCGTACGATTACCATTCCTGCAAATGGTACGGTCAGTGTTACTAGTACGTCTAACAGTAATACTAGTAGCACCAGTAACAAGAGCACCAGCAGCGCCAGTGCAGAAACCGCAAGCAGTAGCGGCAAAAAACTTGGTAATACTGAGAGCTATAAAGTAAAAGCGGGCGATGGTCTTATTGCCTTAGCGCGTCAGTTTGGGATATCGGTAGAGGATTTGGCGGCGACCAATAATTTGGCGACCAACGCCCAGTTACAACGTGGGCAGACCATCAAAGTACCAAAAGCAACCGTCAGCTATACCGTAGGCTCGGGTGACAGTTTGATTGGCCTAGCACGTAAGTATGGCGTATCTACCAAAGAGCTTGCCGATATGAACAATATCGCTGTCGATACCATGCTACAACGCGGTCAACGTTTAACCGTACCGAATCGCTGATATAGAATGTAGCAGTATTTAATAAATTTTAAGCATTAAAAAAAGCTGCTCTTCTATAAGAGCAGCTTTTTTGTTGGCATTACTTTGTTCAAGATTTAAGACTTTATTCAAGGTTTAGAGCCTTTAGCAAAACCATATTAAACCGTTTGGGTTTTAATGGTTTCAAGATAACTTCTAATATTACTCACATAATGCATGGCCTGACCATAACGGCTGTTCGACGCTCTATTTTCCGACAAATAAGCATATATGTTTGCCCAGCTTTTATCATCGATGCCATTGGCGCTCAATTTACGCTGGATACCTTTTACAGCATTTGGACCCATATTATAAGCGGCGAGGGCAAACCAGATGCGATCAGTCTTTGGTACATCAGCGAAATCGGCTTTCATTTGCTCCAGATAACGCGCACCACCGCCAATACTTTGATACGGGTCAACGCGATCAGAGACGCCCATGGCCTTAGCGGTATTATTGGTCAGCATCATGATACCGCGCACGCCAGTCGGAGAGACGGCATTGGCATTTAAATGCGACTCTTGATAGCCCATGGCGACCAGTAGCTCCCAGTCGTGATTATAATTGCGCGCTTGCTCTTGAAACGATGATTGATAATCAGGCAACTTTTCTGTCAAGGTCTTTTTAAAATGGTCTTGGCTATAAGCATCTTTTAATAAGTTCTGATTATAAAACGCCGCCAGTTTTTGTGTATGATCAAGCTTGATGCTATCACATAAAAAATAACTGGCTTTTTGTGATAACGGGTCATTAGCGGAATTAAATGTCCAACTAACTTTAGGGTGTAAGCCGTTCTTAGTTAAACTGGCATCATAGCCGCAGCTGACATTGACAGAGGCTAAGTCTAGCTGGCTTTTTAGCTGGGTGCTGGCGGTGGTCAAAGCCATATCGGCATCGCCTGATTTTAAGGCTATGAGCGCCGCCTCTTCGCTAGCATAGGCTTTGAGATTGATGTTGACGCCAAGCCCATCTGCATAGCTACGCACTAAATCATAGCCAAAACCGTGCTGAAAACCGTCGGTTGCAAAGTAAGTACTATCGCCTGGTACAGCAGCAACCGTTAGAGTATTTTCTAACATAACGTGCGCATAGGCGGGCACGGGCGCGTTCATCGTGGTCAAGCTCTCAGCCGGTAAAGAGAGCAAAGCGATGCTTGATACTTGTGCCAATTTCTTGGTTTTGGAAAATTTGGTTTTGGCGCAACCAGTCACTTTGATAGGTGCAACTGCTGGAACGAAGTTACTTTTGGTGTGCAGTAAGCGCTTAGATGGACGCAGTAAATAAGAAATACGGCGTTTGGCCCCTTGCGCAGATACTTTCACACGGTAAGTAATACGCTGCATGGATGTCTCCTGATTTTAGCCATCCTGCATACCATAAAAATGCTTAATCAATTTATGCGGCTTATATAGTTATAAAAAGCGTATGGCTATATAAGTGGCATAAACTGGCGTTACATTTTAGATCACATCAGCCTGATAAATAGCATAAGGTCGCTGTCATCTTGTTTACATATGGCGCTGCTAATATCAAATATATAACCATTAGCACAACCGTCTTTTTATCATTTAACGCATAGGTAGCTACTTTTTAGAAGATAAAACACGCACTTCAAACATCATTCTAAAAAAAGACGCACCACAGCGCGAAGGGTATAAATCGGATGATTCCTTCATCGCTATAAAATGAGTTAGTGATTAAAAGACTGGCTATAAAACCATATGAAACATAGGTAAGGTCATGAATAAATTATTGAGACAAATATACAGCATAAGCGCCGTACAACTGCACTTAATCGTTGCTGCGTTTATATTAATCACGAGCTACTCTTTAAATCGATTGTAGTAGAGGAGCTGGCTAATAATATGGTTTGCTCAGCGATAAAGATGAGTAATAATTCTGTCTGCTAGCGAGTAAAAAAAACACCATCAGAGAAATTTTGCTCTAATCTTATCGCGACGCTAAAATAAAAATACTGTTTAAAAACCACTGTCTCATCAGCTAAATAAGGCAAAGAGAGTATTTAAATGATCACCGTTAAAAACCTTATTAATTTATTAAAAAATAGAGCTTTAATCGATGAAAAAAATTTTAGCGCCATAACCGGAAGCTATAAAAATGGGAAGTCTCATGACAAGACATTCTTTCTTCAGGAACTAATATGCGGATATTCATTATATTATTCAAGTGGAGTTAATAAATTAGCGATAAAACTTAACAATAGCACTATAAACGGTAAAAAACGCCTTTGTTTTGGCTGACCCAGTGACAAAAAGTGCTATAAGAAAAGATTGCGCCTAAGCAGCATTTTCTGTATTTGACGCAAAATATTAATATTAACGCTTAATAAACTTAGTGCTTCAACTGAGAAAAAACAATTGTAGGTAGATAAAACTGTTTGATTATCAAGCGGAGCTTAATGGTTAGGCTGGGTTATCAATGTCAATAAAAGTCACGGGCAAGCCAAATTGCTCAGCCAGTAGTTCGCCCAACGCCTGAATACCGCCGCGCTCGGTCGCATGGTGACCGCAGGCAAAGTAATCAATGCCAAGCTCACGGGCGCTATGAGTGGTACGCTCTGATATTTCACCAGAAATATAAGCATCACAGCCCATCAATGCTGCTTGCTCAATCATATCTTGCGCGCCGCCCGTGCAGATACCCACGCGTTCAATCAATCTGCTGTCCGCTTGCGTAGGCTCAGCGTTGGTTGCGGCGTTATAGGTGGCGGGAATGTGTAATGGCACCCGACCTAAAGCAGCGGTAATCTGGGTAATAAGGTTTTGAGCGCTTTGCGGCTGGCAGCTGGCAATATTGCCAACCGGATGCGACTCATGCGGATAAAGCGCACCGATGATATTCATATAGAGTAACTCAGCAAGTTTGGCATTATTGCCAATAATAGGATGGGCATCGAGTGGCAGGTGGTAGCCAATCAAAGAAATGCCATGCTGCATCAGTTTGCGAATACGTTGACCTTTCATGCCTGTGATGGTCTCAGGCTCGCCTTTCCAAAAATAGCCATGATGCACCACGATAGCATCGGCGTTATCAGCAATCGCGGCGTCAATCAACGCCTCACAGGCGGTGACACCGGTGACAATACGACCGATAGGTCGCCCGCCATCTACTTGCAAGCCATTTGGTGCATAGTCTTTAAAGGCTGCTGCTGATAAGTAGTCGTCACAAAAATCCGTCAAAGCTTGTGCGCTAATCGTCTTATTTGGCGTTTGGCTTGAAAACTGACTTGAGAACTGACTTGAGAACTGATTTGAAAGCTGGTTTAAGGTTTCGGTCGAGCTATTGTGTTCGGTCATGGTCTTTCCTTATAATTGTTGCCGTTACGGACGGTTCTTGATTGTTTGTTATTTACAAATTTCAAGCGTTCAATGCAGTAAGTATTGCCGCTAAATAAGCAAAATATCTGTTTATAATTAACTTTGCTCTAAGTCGTTAGGGTGTTTAATAGCGCCATTTTAGCATGGTGCTGTAAAAGAGTAGATAACGCGGATAACTGAAACGGTACACGATACGTTACTATTTATCGATGTTGCCAGTTATAATTTGCATACCTGAATCTATAGAATCCGTAGCGCTTATATTATTCAATCTTGTCTTAGATATTATTAGCATCATTGCCCAACGAGAAGCGTTTGCGTATAGTTATCATTCATTCACTGTTTTTACCAAACTGTTTTCACAAAACTATTTTTAAAATAGAGAGGTTTTTATATGTCGTCATCTCGGAATACCAATAACAATAACAAGGCCGTCGCGTTAACGTGGTTGCCTTGGGTTTTGTTGCTGATAGTGGTTGCAGCGTTTATTTGGTTGTTTACGAGTATGAAGACGGCATCAGAGCAAGCGTGGGAGCCGCCTAGAACCATGCCTGCCGAGCAGCAAGCATCAGCGCCAGCGTCCGATACACCTGCGCCGATTGCTTCTTATCATAATGGCGTTGCTCGCGCGTCACAATCTGTCGTCAATATCTATACCACGCAGACGATGGCCGAGCATCCTTATATGAACGATCCGGTATTGCGCCGATTTTTTGAGTTTCATGGTGGGCCGTCCCAAGAGCAGGGCAATACCAACTTGGGTTCTGGGGTCATTGTTTCAGAAGATGGTTATATCGTGACCAACGCTCATGTCCTTGAAAAAGCTGATGAAATTACGGTTGCCTTTAATGATGGGCGCAAGAGTCGTGCGAAATTGATTGGTACCGATCCAGACAGTGATTTGGCAGTGATTAAAGTTGATATGACTGATTTGACGCCCCTTGGTTTCCGTAAAGACCCTATTCGTGTTGGCGATGTGGCATTGGCGATTGGTAATCCATTCGGGGTTGGTCAGACGGTGACGCAAGGTATTATCTCGGCGACAGGGCGAACAGGACTTGGCGTTAATAAGTTTGAAGACTTTATCCAAACCGATGCGGCGATCAATCCGGGTAACTCAGGTGGCGCGCTGGTTGATGCTTACGGCGAGCTCATTGGTATTAATACCGCTATTTACTCGCGCTCTGGCGGTTCGATGGGTATTGGCTTTGCCATTCCTACTGCCATCGTTGAGCAAGTGATGAATGCGATTATTAAAGATGGAAAGGTTAGCCGTGGTTGGCTCGGTATCGAAATCCAATCGCAGCTGCGCGACCCAACCCAGCTTGAAACTTCAACAGGTGTCGAAGTATTTAATGTCGTGCCTAAAAGTCCAGCGGCTAAGAGTGGCTTACGCATTGGCGATATTATTTTGTCAATTGACGGTATTGAGATGACCGATGCCAATACCTTAATCCAGTATGTCGCTCGTAAAGCGCCAAATACCACGCTTAACGCTCAAGTCCTGCGCCAAGGCAAAAACAAGCAAGTAAAAATCCTGCTAGAAGAGCGTCCAGCGCAAGAACCAATGGCGCGCCCTGTTATCATTCACGATGAAACGCTTGGCGATATGGGCGATCCTAGTCTACAAAATGATGGAGAAGAAGTGCCTATGATGTCAGAAGCGGAGCGTGACCGTATGCGCGAAGAGCTATTGCAGCTATTTGAAAGAGATGGCGCACCTTTATAACGCCATGATTTACATATAGTGCTTTACAGTTTAAGAGATAACAAAAAAGCGCGCTATCTTCAAAATAGCGCGCTTTTTTATTAGCGTTTTTACTTTTAAAAATAACTTTATGAATGTCGCTGCTATTTTTCTATCAGCTCATGATTGATATAAATGACGCCCTGCACGCGGCAGCAGCAGGGCAAGATTTCGTCCTCTTCAATCATAGCAAGCGGCTCAAACGGATAATCAATAACGTGTGAGCTGGCGATGCGCTTGATGCGGCAACTGCCACAATAGCCTTCCTTACACTGATAATTGATATCGTGTCCGGTGCGTAGCAATCCATCGAGCAGACTTTCGTCATCATGCAAGTAGAATTGCTTCTTACTCGTCATTACCCAAGTCATAATTCAACCTTATCTTAATTTTCCCATCGCATATAAAGTGCCTTTAATGGTACTTTTTAATCATAAAATCTTACTAAAACGATAGCGGCCTAACCTTAAAATAGTAAGATTAAGCCATGACAATAATGTGTTTAAAGTTAAACGTTTAAAGTTCAAAGCTCTTAAAGTTCAAAGCTCTTAAAGTTCAAAGCTCTTAAAGTTCAAAGTCGTCAAAGTCGCTATTGGATAAATCTGAATCAATTTGACCGACCAGGTACGAGCTGATTTCCGTTTCTTGCGGCGCAACTTGCACGTTATCAGACGACAACCAAGTATTAATCCATGGAATAGGGTTTGATTTTGAGTTCGGGAACGCTACTGGCAAGCCAACCGCTTCCATACGTAAATTGGTGATATATTCAATATATTGGCAAAGGATATCTTTATTTAAGCCGATCATTGAGCCATCTTTAAACAGATAACCGGCCCATTCTTTTTCTTGCTGCGCCGCTTTGGTAAAGATTTCGATGCTTTCATCGAAACATTCATTAGCAATCTCAACCATCTCTGGATCGTCACGACCATTACGCATCAAGTTTAGGATATGCTGCGTACCGGTTAAATGCAGCGCCTCATCACGGGCGATTAATTTAATAATCTTAGCGTTACCTTCCATCAGCTTACGCTCAGCAAAGGCAAACGAGCAGGCAAATGACACATAAAAACGAATGGCTTCTAGGACGTTAACCGCCATCAAGCATAAATACAGCTGCTTTTTCAGCGATTTTAAGCTAACGGTCACTTCTTTGCCATTGACGGTATGCGTGCCTGCGCCATACATATTGTAAAGCTGTGAGTCGTAGTACAAATCATCGTAGTACTTGGCGATATCAGAGGCGCGTTCTAAAATGTGCTCATTTTGCATAATGTCATCGAAGACCACGCCGGGATCATTGACGATATTACGAATGATATGGGTGTAGCTGCGCGAGTGAATGGTCTCAGAAAACGTCCAAGTCTCAATCCACGTCTCAAGCTCAGGAATTGACACCAGCGGCAATAGCACCACGTTTGGACTACGACCTTGGATAGAGTCGAGTAGGGTCTGATATTTTAGATTACTGATAAAGATGTGCTGCTCATGCGACGACAGGTTGCCATAATCGATACGGTCTTTTGAAACGTCGACTTCTTCTGGACGCCAAAAGAATGACAGCTGCTTTTCAATCAACTGCTCAAAGATAGGGTGTTTTTGTTGGTCATAACGCGCCACGTTGACCGGCTGACCAAAAAACATCGGCTCTGTTAGCGCATTGTTTGGCGTTTGGGAAAAAATCGAGTAAGTCATAGTTCCACCTTTATAAGTGCTACAGTTGTGAATCAAAAGTTTTAAAATACCGTCTAAAGAATACGGGCAAAACGGTGTTATAGGTTCTCTAAAGATATTTGCGTTGGTTCTTGTCCATCATTCATATACGCTTTAAAAATCTCGCTAAGCTCACTATCATCTAAGCTTTCTAGCTCATCGATAGCGCTTTTACGTAGCGTACTTAATTCTACCTCTGCGGCTTTCTGAACTTCTTTTTTTGTCTGCTTTTTAACGGGTTTTTTTGCTGGTCTTGGCGCGTCCATCTTTTCTACTGCGCTACTATCTAATTGCTGACGAACGTCATCGATATCGACTGCTACTTGCACGATATGCGAGTTACCATCATTTAGGTCGGAAAATACATTAGGGATAAATAAACCACCGTCTTTGATGATTGCGGTATATTGCACGTCTATGACCTCCGTCATTTTTATTCTTTCTGTGTTTTAATTATGGCTGGCGAGTCGCAAGCGCCTCATATACTTTGTTATTTTCTCTTTTGCCTACGGCTAATACATAAACCACGACGACATCATCTTTGACGATATATACCAAACGATAGCCGATGGTGCGTAGTTTGTTTTTATAGGCGTCTGTATGTCCTGAGAGTTTTGACGCAGGCACACGCGGACTTGCTAAGCGCTGCTGTAATTTTTTCTTAAACTGCTGCTGAATACTGGGCGCTAACTTTTTCCATTCTTTTAACGCCAAAGGATGAAATTCAAGATTATAAGTCATCCAAACTTACCTTTATAGGTGTTTGGCCGTCATTCATCCTTGCGCTGACAGTTTGGCTTAATGCCATATCGTCCATCGCTTCCATCATGCGCTCATACATATCTGTGGAAACCAAGTAAGCCACCGGTTTATTGTGATTTAAAATAGCAATAGACTCACCGTCCGACTGTTTAATCAGTGCCGAAGGGTTGTTTTTCAGCTCTGATATACTGGCTGTCTGTGTCGCAAATATCGGTTGCATGATTTATTCTCCGCTAATATTAGGCTCTAAATATAGGGCTAATTTTAGCACGAAAATTAGGTCTTATTTGTTAATCTATATATTTTGTAGGGTGCGCCTTGCGCATTTTTAAATACAATTTTCATATCATCGGTGCGCTGGCTACACAACTAAGTCAATTTTTGCATCACCAAATTTGTCAGCCACTTCAATATCAGCAGGCTTAGGTACAATTTTTTGGAACATATCTGTATTTACACCAACATAAATTCTATTACTTATAGTACCCTTTGCACTTTCAGGTAATTTTGTTTGATTTAGAAAATGATTTTTAATATTTCTTCTAAGTCGGTTATTCTTATAAGATAGTGTATTGTCTATATGCTTACTTCTATCAAAAATAATCATATGACTATTACTGTTTCTTAACCTTTCACCAATTTTTTCCCACCAAACTTTATCAGAATCTCCATAAGATAATCCAAAAGCGCAGATTAAGTCTGCATTCTCAATTTTATTTTCAAAATTGAGAATAGAGTCATCACCATTTGCTTCATTACATTTTGATTTCACAATTGATTCTTGAATATCTAAATTTTCATGCAGTTCATTATTAGCGACTTGAGTTAGGTCATTTACTCCTAAAATCATTTTATTATCTACGTACCCGTGAATATGTTGTATACGTTTATTTAAAATATGTCTTATTTTTTGGTTTGAAAGTTGATGACTTCCTATATCGGAGTCTTTAGTATCTTCTAGAATCTGCTCAACAATATTTGTATAGTTAAATGAAACAATACTTGTAGTCCAAGAGCTATTTTGAAATTTATCTTTAAATTCGAGTATTTTTTTTTGGTCTTCAAGGGTTAAATAGTTTTCAGGAGAGTCCAAATCGTGAAAAAAATTCTCACATTTGATGTTGGATTTGTTAAAGTTAGATTGTATATTTTTCAGATACTTAGATAAGGACAAAATAATATCTTCCATTACTGTATCAAAATCTTCAATATTTTTAAATTCTTTAGTATATTCGCCTAATGCCAGTTCTAAGTCTGACCAGTACCCATTTGTGTTTTTACTAATATGATTTTTAAGTTTCATAACTAAATCATGATTACTATGATTTTTGCTATAAACATCGTAAAAGTCCTGATACCTAGTTTTTAACCCAAGATTGATATCAAAACCATTACCTAAAATAAATAAAATCTTCATAACGAGCCCTAGTTTGCTTTTATAGTTTTAAACGAATAGCGAATCTAACTCAAAAGCCAAATCCGCCATCCATCAGAAATTCTATTTAAAGAGCTTCTTTGGCAAACTTAAATCTTACAAGCGCCGCCAGCACAATCATCTTCCATATCCGCTTGCGCATCGTTCGCACCATCACGAGTGTTATGGTAGTACAACGTCTTCACGCCAAGCTTATACGCGTTTAGCAGATCTTTTAGCAATATCTTCATTGGTACACGGCCACCTTCATAACGAACAGGATCGTAGTTGGTATTGGCAGAGATACTTTGATCGACGAACTTTTGCATGATAGCGACCAGCTTTAGGTAACCGTCATTATTCGGCATTTGCCATAGTAGCTCGTACTGATCTTTTAGGGTAGCAATCTCAGGCACGACTTGTTTTAAGATGCCATCTTTTGACGCCTTGATAGACACCAGACCGCGCGGTGGTTCGATACCATTGGTGGCGTTGGCAATCTGGCTAGAAGTTTCAGACGGCATCAAGGCGGTTAGGGTAGAGTTGCGCAGACCGTGAGTGGTAATCTCGCTACGTAGCGTTTCCCAATCGAGATGTAGCGGCTCTTGGCAGATTTGATCTAAGTCTTTCTTATAAGTATCAATCGGCAAGATACCTTGCGAGTAGGTGGTCTCGTTAAAGGCAGGACACGCGCCTTGCTCTTTTGCCAATTTGTTCGACGCTTTTAAGAGATAGTACTGTAGCGCTTCAAAGGTTTGATGGGTTAGACCAAGCGCGCTGCCGTCTGAATAGCGCACGCCATTTTTCGCTAAATAATAAGCGTAGTTAATCACGCCAACGCCCAAGGTACGGCGACGCATACTACCATTTTCAGCCGCTTTGACTGGATAGTCTTGATAGTCGAGCAGGGCATCAAGCGCACGGACGATAAGTTCTGCTGGCTCTTCGATGTCGCTGACGTTTTCAACTTTACCTAAGTTGACCGCTGATAGCGTACAAAGGGCGATTTCACCAGTTTCATCGTTGATGTTATCAAGTGGCTTGGTCGGTAGGGCGATTTCCATACATAGATTTGACTGGCGAATCGGTGCAACTGTGGCATCAAATGGGCTATGAGTGTTGCAATGGTCTACGTTTTGGATATAGATACGACCAGTGCTGGCGCGCTCTTGCATCATCAGACTAAACAATTCTGTTGCTGGAATTTGACGGCTACGGATATTAGGGTCGTTTTCATACTTGGTATATAGTTCTTCAAAGGTGTTTTGGTCTTCAAAGAACGCATCATACAAACCTGGAACATCAGACGGTGAAAACAGCGAGATATCTTGACCTTTAATCAAACGGGTATACATGGTTTTGTTTAACTGGACGCCGTAGTCCATATGACGGACACGGTTGTCTTCAACGCCGCGGTTGTTTTTTAGCACCAATAATGACTCAACTTCTAAATGCCATAAAGGATAAAATAACGTCGCCGCACCGCCACGCACGCCGCCTTGTGAGCAGCATTTCACCGCTGTCTGAAACAGTTTGTAAAATGGAATACAGCCAGTATGCTGTGCTTCGCCGCCACGGATAGGGCTACCAAGGGCGCGGATACGACCAGCGTTGATGCCGATTCCAGCGCGCTGCGAGACATAACGGACGATGGCACTGGTGGTGGCGTTGATAGAGTCTAGGCTATCACCGCATTCGATTAGGACGCACGAGCTAAACTGGCGCGACGGCGTGCGTACACCTGACATGATAGGCGTTGGTAGCGAGATTTTAAATTGTGAGGTCGCATCATAAAAGCGTTTGACATAGCTTAAGCGCTCGCCCTTGTCATAATTGGCAAACAAACACATGCCAACGAGCATATATAAGAACTGCGGGCTCTCGTAAACGGTTTTGGTCACGCGGTCTTGGACAAGGTATTTGCCCGCCATTTGCTCAACGGCAGCATAAGCCAAATTCATATCGCGCCAGTGGTCGAGGTATGCTTCTAATTCATCAAATTCTGCGCGGCTATAGTCGGCTAGGATATGTTCGTCATATTTACCAGCATCGGTCAACGTTTTGACATGGTCATACAGATGCGGCGGGGTAAATTTGTTATAAGCAATTTTACGTAAATGGAAGATGGCCAAGCGCGCGGCTAAATACTGATAGTCAGGCGTGGTTTCAGAGATAAGGTCGGCGGCTGACTTGATGATGGTTTCGTGAATATCACGCGTTCTGATGCCATCATAAAACTGAATATGCGACTTTAGCTCAACTTGCGATACCGACACATTATCTAAATCATGAGCTGCCCACTCGATAACCTTATGAATCTTGTCTAAATCAATGGGCTCTAAACGTCCATCACGTTTGGTTACTTTGATATTATCGATATGTGTCATGCTGACCTCGTAAGTTGATTGCTAGGTAGTTATTTATAATGTTGCTTTATAGGCTGCTGCGCGGTTAAATCTGGCAGACATGCTTTGTCACGCTATCTTTCAGACGCTATCTGTTTTAAGACAAGATATCCTGTCATGGCAGATGTTTTTTTAGGCAAAACGATGCCGCGGCTCATAGTGACGGTTCAAATCACTGAGCACTACATATAGCGTATTTGTTAGTAGGTGGACACAATATAGCGGGAAAATTTTGAAAATGCTATATTGATTTTAAGGGCAAACTATGTTGATGCGAGGGTAAAGCGTGTCCAAATTTTGGCAAAGGACGATGGGATAAGGGTTAGACGCCGATAAGAAAAATAATAAAAGTTTTGTAAAAAATGGCGCGGATTTACTTTTTATTGTTGGCTAAATTTATAAAGGCCAATTGTCTAAATAGCAGTTATATTTCGGGTGGAGATTGTACCGCAGACAATAAAAAATCGCCACCCATATGAGTGACGATTCGGATGAAAAACGGGCTAGATTTTATAAAATTAGCAAAACTACCGTTAAACCACCATACGTACGGTTTTTGCATTATCAAGCGCCGCATAAAGCGTGTTCACTTGCTCAACGGTGGTTAAGTATAAATTGGCACGTACCGAATGGAAGCGTCCTGTTTTTGAGGGTTTGACTTCCATAGAGGCCAAATCAAACTCAGGGAACTGACTACCCAAGATAAGCTTCACTTCATTGAGTAAACTTTCGTGCTCACCTTCATGACCGATGATGCTCATTGGGTAGTTCATTGGGAACTCCCACAGCTCAGGGTTTTGCACATCGGTTTTTTTGCCTTTTAAGATACCGTCATTAGCGACCAATTCTGTCACTTTAACTTCTCTTTTCGACGTTGGACTAGCATTGCTGCCTTGACTTTCGGTGCTCGAGTTGTCAGTGTTTGGAGTAGTGGTGTCTTTTGGATCATCAGTCATGATGTGGTCCTTATTTTTTATTGAAATATGATAAGCGCTTTATGCACCATTTATAAGGGCGTTCGGCGTATTATTCAAGTGTCAGCCAGCGATAACGCACATTAAAACCGTTATTTTTTATAACCACAAATTGCCACGTAGTCGCCGCGATCATAGCCTTCGATGACCTCTTGGACTTTGTCGTTGGCATACATAGGATGGGTCAATAAAGTCTGCGCATATTCAAAATCAACGAAACCATTGGCTTGCATTAAGGCGATTTTTTCATCAGAGGTACGCCAGTTAGCTGACTTCACCAGCTCGATAGGATAAGGATCAGCAGGCGAGATGTGCGCAAGTAGTGGATGCTCCCACGTATCTACCGCGCTGGCAAGGTTATATAAGCTGGCAAAGCCACTTTCTTTTGGTACATCAATCAGAATAAGTTTGCCGCCCGTTTTTAGAGCGTCAAAGGCTTTTTTGATACAGGCATCTAAATCGCTGATATAGCTGACGCTGCCGTTAAACATGATGATGTCAAACTTATTGGGCTCAATCTCGCAGGTTTCGGCAGGGCTGATATCGACTTGCATACCGCGCTTTTCTGCAACTGCTGCCATGTCTTTTGACGGCTCAATACCGTATTTGATATGAATGTCACAGTCTTTTGCCAGTAGAGACTCAAACAGTCCGCTACCACAGCCGACAGACAATATCTCGCTGTCTTTATCCAAGAAATGAGCAACCAGTTTTAGTTCGCTGGTCAGTAGATTTTAATTGTCAAAAAACCAGCTGTCATACGCGCTTGCGTGTTCATCGAATGCTGCCATGATGATTCTCCTTGTGGATCGTTATTATTGATCATTGTTTTTGATTCTAGAGGGCTTTTTTAGAACCGAGTCAGATTGTTTATAAATTAAGACAAATCTAACGCCTGCTGCCAAAAATTGACTTCCATACGCGCTGCGGCATTAAATAAGTATTGGAACTTGGCTGCTTGAGCAGGGCTGGCATCGGCTAATAGCGTATTAATTTGTGCTTCGTTTTGTGCGGTAATTACTTGAAACTCCTGACTGGAAAACACGTCAATCCATGGCTGATACGGATTATCAGCGATAGATCCTTGTTCTTTTATAGACTTACCAATTTCCCCATAACCTATCAAGCAAGGTGCAATTGCAGCATACAGTTCAGCTAGCGAGCCTGACATTGCCGCATCTAAGATATAACGGCTGTAGGCAATGGTGGCTGGCGATTCAGGAGCGTTTTCAACTTCCTCAAGCGCGATTCCCCACTGCTGACAAAAGTCTAAATACATGCCAATTTCTAAATCAAGCATGGCGTTGATACCGGCTTGACCGACGCGCATTTGTGCCAGCGTGTCGCTCTTATATACGCTCAGCGCCATCACGCGGGTATAGTGAATTAAGTATAAATAGTCTTGCACAAGGTAATGGCGAAAGCTGTCAGGGGCGAGCGTTCCTGCTGCCAGTTGATTGACAAAATCATGTCCAATATAAGCATCCCAAGTCGGACAGTTATTGCGTAGTGTTTGGTAATCCATAGTTTTTACTTACTGTTATAAAGTGCAGTAAGCAAATGGCAGAAAAAAAGAGATAATAAGGCACAATAAATTTGCCAGTCTAGGTTAAATAGATTGGCAAAACATAAAGTAATTGTGACTTGTATATCGACACGCTTGTTTCCTACGTCAGTGCTAACTGCATCAGGTTCGCGGGACTCTCTCAGCCATGATTTTGATGGTAATTAAATCATCAAAAATCAAAGCACCCCGACAAGGTTCTTATGATTCAAATGTTGGTCTTTATGGTTATAAGACAACCGAGCGTCCCTATGATAGGCGAACTCAGCTATCATTAGCAAGTGATGCTCAAACAACCATCAATAAAAGTAACGTACATTTAGAAAGTTATTTTTTATTAAGCTGTGCAATGGCAGTGTGGTAGAGCATCAGCATGGCTTTAAAACGGCGCTCATATAACCCTTCTGCATATAGTAGCTCCACACTTAAGCTATCGATAATGCCTAGATAAGCATCGGTATAAAGCGCCAGTTGCGCAGAGTCGAGCACATAAGGCTATAGAGCCAGCTGTATTTGCTCAGTCAACACCTTTATATAGACATTAAAAGTCGCCGCGCTGGTATCGGTCAAATGCACAGGTGCGGCATAGGCCATGCGAATTAAAAACCGTAGGGTAATCGCGCTTTCATAACGTGCTTCAAACGCTCGGCAATACGCTTCACCGGGAGCAGGAAATTCACCAGTCGTCGCAAAGCATGATTCAATAAATGCACATTCTGACTCAAGCGCATCTTGTAGTAATTCTAAGTATACTGCTGCTGATAGCAATTTTTCTTGCTTGCTTGCTGTGCCTGCGCAGACAGAGGCTATAAAAAATTGATATCAGCAATAACGCAGCGTTTTTAGGATATTTTGATTAGATAAGTTAATAGCATAAGCTAATAGCTATTAAATAACCGCCATCAAATAACGGGCACAAAAAAGCTGAGACATGCTCAGCTTTTTTGATGTAATTTTAAGAAACTTTTAGACAATGAAGCATGTCTAAATAAATTAGTCATTTTCTAAGAACGAGCGCAGATGCTCAGAACGTGATGGATGACGCAATTTACGCAAAGCTTTTGCTTCGATCTGACGGATACGTTCACGCGTGACATCAAACTGCTTACCGACTTCCTCTAACGTGTGATCGGTTGGCATATCGATACCAAAGCGCATTTTAAGCACGCGTGCTTCACGCTCAGTCAGATTGCTCAAGACATCACGCGTGGCTTCTTGTAGACCAGCCGCCGTCGCATCGTCAACTGGGCTTGAAATTGTACCATCTTCGATGAAATCACCTAGGTGCGAATCTTCATCATCACCGATTGGCGTTTCCATTGAGATAGGCTCTTTGGCAATTTTGAGCACTTTGCGGACTTTGACTTCGTCCATCTCTAAGCGTTCGCCCAATTCCTCAGGTGTAGGCTCACGTCCCATTTCTTGTAGCAACTGACGAGAGACACGGTTTATCTTATTAATAGTCTCAATCATATGCACAGGAATACGAATGGTGCGCGCTTGGTCAGCGATAGAGCGGGTGATTGCCTGACGAATCCACCATGTCGCATAAGTTGAGAACTTATAACCACGACGATATTCAAATTTATCGACCGCTTTCATCAGACCGATGTTACCTTCTTGGATTAAGTCCAAGAATTGCAGACCACGGTTGGTATATTTTTTAGCGATAGAGATAACAAGACGTAAGTTAGCTTCGACCATTTCTTTTTTGGCGCGGCGTGCTTTAGCTTCACCGACAGCCATACGGCGTGCGACGTCTTTCATATCGTGGATTTTCATATCGAGCTGCTGCTCGTAGTCACGAATGCGGCGCTGCAATAAAATCACATCGTCGGCGACTTTTTCTAGCGTGCCAGCAAACGCAGGCTTACCTTTAATACGTTCAATCAGCCAATCGACGTTGGTTTCATTGCTTGGGAAAGTCTTACGGAACTCGTCACGCGGCATACGGCCACGGCGAATCACCAAACGCATGATTTGACGCTCATGCTTACGCACATCGTCATAGACATCATGCATGATTGCCATGACTTGGTCTGACAAGCGATTATTGAGCTTAAGCATCATAAAGCGCTCAGCAAGCAGGGCATAAGCTGCTTCCGCTTCTACGCTACCACGGCCATAATCAAGCAAGGCTTGCTTAGCTTTGATAAACAGGTTCTCAATTTCTTCTAAACGCAGACGAACTTCTTCTGGGTCGATACCGCCGGTTTCTTCTTCGGCTTCTTCTTCAACCTCTTCTTCGTCTTCATCATCATCGTCAAGCGCCAATTTGGCATTGGCTTTTGCTTTGATAACAGGCGGATTTTCTTTTTCTTCTTTGATACGCTCGCGCTCTTCTTTAGCAGCGTCTTTGGCTTCTTGTGCGGCGATTTTATCTTCTTCGGTTTCAGGGTCTAAAAAGCCTGTGATAACGTCGGACAGTTTTTTCTCGCCATCTTGTACTTTTTCGTACTCATCAAGGACAAACTGTACCGTACCCGGCCAGTAGGCCATGGCATGTTGCACATCACGAATACCTTCTTCGATACGCTTAGCAATGGCAATCTCGCCTTCGCGGGTCAAAAGGTCAACCGTACCCATCTCGCGCATATACATACGTACAGGGTCAGTGGTGCGTCCCGGTTCGGTCTCAACCGAAGCCAATACTGCTGCGGCCTCATCGGCTGCCATGTCATCATCGCTTGAATCATCGTTCATCAAGATGTCATCGGCGTCGGGCGCAGATTCAAAAATTTTAATGCCAACGTCCGTTAGCATTTGCACGATATCTTCAATCTGATCACTTTCAGTAATAGAGTCGGGCAGTTGGTCATTCACCTCGGCATAGGTCAAATACCCTTGCTCTTTACCCATTTGGATTAAGGTGGCCAGTTGAGATGTGGACTTAGAAACTGACTTATCGTTCATAAATACTCGCTTGCTTGTATCGGACATTTTTATATTGTGACTCGCTAACGCTTACGGGGTGCGTTGATATAATCAATCGATTCATCAAAATATGGCGTAAAGGTTGTCAATAATAACAAAAATGAGTGGATATGAATAAAGGCTCAAAATACTACAATTACAATACTAAAAAACCGCTAAAAACTGTTCCTGCATAAATACGTCAAAACACGCTTACCTAAAAAATACCGTTACTTAAACTTGCTTAAAATGGCGGTTTAAAATCTAAAAGCATTTAAAATGAATAGTCTAAAAAACGCTTTAAAAGTTGTTCGCTAAAATTGCGCTTGCACCAAAAATGCTACTCAATAATATGGGCGTATTGTCATCTATTAAATCGGGCTAGAAATATACAGCGACACAGTTTAACACAGACCAGGCTCATCAAGCACAAGCTAGTGAATCTCGCAGGCATTTATTATCCGTATTGATGATTATTTCTTAGCCATGACATTTTTATCATTTTTTAACCAGCGCTTGCTTTGGCGCTCAATATGCAACTGGGCATAATCATTAATAGTGGGGGCAATGGCTGTACTTTTAAAGGGCTACCGATGATAAATAAAGTTTTGCCTAGCTATTAAGATTTCACCGTGGCCATTTGTGCTGAGCGTTCCGCGTGCTGTTCGCGTAGCCAATCATTCAATAACTGTGATTGCTTACGGACAATTGCCAGTTTTATGTTGTCTGGGTTTTTTACCAAGTCTTGAATTTTTTTCTTCATGTGGCGTTCAAGAAGTTGACTGACCAGCTCTTCGACCAAGCCATCTAAACTTAAGATATTACGAGCAGTAAGGGCTTTATAAAAAGCGCCCCAATCACCGCTAAGCGTTTCTTGGGTGCTCGGTTTGACATTCGATAAAATAAAGTGCGCCGCAGCATTAGCGTCTTTTGGTAGATAATTAAGACAGCGCTTAATGGTGCTGACGATATCGAGCAAGGCATTATCTTGCAAATCTTCCCATGCTAGCGGGCGCAGAATATCGGCCGAGGCTTTTTGTTTAATATGCGCTGGTAGCAGCAGCTCATGAATACCTGCCTGCTGCCAAATGGCTTCGATAGGGTCATCGATTAAGGTGCGCGGCTGGAATAAAAAACACAGCTGCAGCTGCTGACTGATGGTCATCTCACCATCGAAATCTAACAGCGCATCTCTTGCGTCTTTGTTTTGATTGCGCCTGCCGCCAAGCTTTTGATAAATGTCATTATTGAGCAAATAACGAAAGCTGCTACCTTTCGGCAGGGCAGTGGTCAAGGCACGCACTTGTGACATCAGCTTGGCTTTGCCTTCGACCAGACTTAGATCATAACGCTCACTCAAATAAGCAAATATATACTGCGATAGCGGCATGGCATTGGCAATTTGCTCGCGCATGGCATCTGCGCCCTGACTTTTGATAAAAGTATCAGGGTCATGGTTATTTGGTAGAGTTAAAAACCTTAGCTCTTTATCATCACCAAGCACAGGCAGCGCCACTTCAAGCGTACGCCAAGCGGCTTTTTGCCCCGCACTATCTCCATCGAAACTCAATGTTAGGGTAGGGTTTAATGTCAACAGCCGTGATATCTGACTCTCATTAATCGCTGTGCCCATCGACGCCACCGCACCATAAATGCCGGCTTGATACAGGGCAATGACATCCATATAGCCTTCGACTACTAACCATTTATCAGCGCGCTGCTGGCGAGATTCATAGTAACCATATAGGACGTGCTGCTTATGAAAAACGGGTGAGTCAGAGGAGTTGATATATTTGGGTTTTACCTCGTCATCAAGCGCGCGACCGCCAAAACCAATGGTGCGACCTTGGTTATCGCGAATCGGGAAAATCACTCTGTCACGCAGTAGGTCGTAATCGCGCCCAGATTCTGATTTGCGCACTAAACCTAGCGCTTTAAGTCCCTCGATATCTTGCGGGAATTGATGCTCAAGATGCTGCCAACCAAAGGGCGCATAGCCGAGACCAAAAGCCTCAAAAATCTCTTCGGTGATACCGCGCGATAAGAAGTAATGCTTGGCATGCGGATGAGTGGTGAGATTATGCTGATAAAACTGCTGGATTTGCTCTAATAGCTCGTACAGGTTGCCATCTTTATCAGAGACGCTAGTTTCATCATAAAGAGCAGTTGTATCAGCAGCGCCACTACCACCAGTCAACCATGCAGGCGGATAACTATTATCGTCTTGATCGTTAGCACCTTGATAATGAGTATCGTAGTCATCGGCTGTATAAGGCATCGAATCATACGCGTCTAATGGCGGATAACTTTCATAATTATCATTATAAGTTGGCGGCTGCATATCAGCAGCTAGCATGTGCGTTTCTTCTGCCGATATTGGTGCCGATGTTGTTGGCTGAATAGCGAGTTTTGGCTTGGTTACTGGCTTAGCTTTTGGCTTAACTGGGGCACGCTGATAGCTGACGTTTTGCTGCTCTTCTTTTGGCACTTCGATGCCCGTTTGTTTAGACAGCTCATTAACCGCTTCGATAAAGGTTAAGTTTTCATAGTCACGTAAAAAACTGATGGCATTACCACCAACGCTACAGCCAAAGCAGTGGTAGATGTTTTTTTGTGGATTGACATAAAAAGACGGCGATTTTTCGCCATGAAACGGGCAGCAGCCTTTGTACTCACTACCCGCACGTTTGAGCGTGGTATGACGCCCAATGATACTGATTAAGTCAGCTTGGCTATTTAATTGTTCGAGAATATGGTTAGGAATGCTCATACAAAAAACAGTTTACCATAGGACGATTATATTAAGCATCGACAATCAGCTACAAAAAACTGACAGTAGATAAAAATTATAAGAAGTAAAAACAGAAAAATAAGGCCAACAGAACGTTGACCTTATTTTTGATGATAGGTATTAAGCGTCTAAAATAGACGCGAGCCGTATCAATTTACTCAGCAGGTAATGTGGTACGGCGTACAGGATTTATGTTTTGTGGGTCGACATCGGCTTCTCTAGCAGTATCGCCAGTGCTCGATTGGCTCGTCACGCGCTCGGTCGATGCTTCAGGCAAACCTAAGCCTACATTGATACCACTATTGGCACGCTTAGGAGACATATTTAACGGTGCGTTAGCATTCGCTGCCGCCGCATTATCACTTGGCAATCTTAATTGATTGGCATTGCGAATCACTTGGGTTTTGGTAGCACCGCTGTAGTTACCTGTTGCAACCGAGGTATCTTTATTAAAACGGTTTAATTGTCCAAAGGTGAGTTTATTAAATAAAGTACGCTCACGTTTGGTATTGAGCTTGACGCGTCCATCAGCGCTGAGCATGTTTGGATAGTTGATTTGCAATAGCGTCTTATACTCATTTGCTAAGTCATTAAGACCGAGCTTTTCATGGCTATAAGCCAATACGGCGAGGGCATCAGGCACAGATTCACTTAATGGATAATATTGGAATACCCATTTAGCTCGGTTGACCGCAGCGACATAGGCTTCACGCTCGACATACCAGTTGGCTGCACTCATCTCGCTTTCGGCAAACTGATTATAGATAAAGGTCATACGCTGAGCAGCATCGGGCGCGTAAGGGCTGTTTGGGTATTTATTGATAAGCTCTTGGAAGTTGGCAAAGGCAATACGCAAATAGGCGGTATCACGCTCAGCTTGATTGAGCTTAAACAATTTTAGACCTTCAGACGAGCCTTGCATATTGGCCACGCCGCGTACGTAGTAAGCATAGCTGACTTGCGGATTAGAAGGATATAGGCTAATAAATTGCTCAGCGCTGGCCGCAGCCGCCTCAAACTTCCCACTTTCATATTGGGCGTACATCACATCAAGCAAGGCTTGTTCGGCATATTGTCCCGTTGGATAAAAAGTGCGCAGATTGTTCAAATCTTCGATAGCTTGCGTATAGCGACCCTTATCAATCTGAGCGATGGCGTCGTTATAATAACCTTGCTCAGACTTCTCAGCAGTGGCAACCGCATCCACGTCTTTACCGCCAGTTAGGTTTTTAAACGTTTGACAACCCACCAAGTTGACGCTTAACGCCAGTAAGGTGATTGAGGACAGTTTGATAAACGTATTGCCAACAGCTTGCATACTTCTTCTCCGACACAAGACGCGTAATAGCAGCGACGCTATTAGGCTAAATTATAAAAGGGTAATCAAGGTAATAATAAAAAACGATGCTGGCGGCATCCATCAACGGTCTGCTACTAAGTAAGCGCTAGCAGTAAACGCACTCATTATTAACATCGTTTTTATCGAATGCCGTTTTGCCAATATTAATAAAATAAATTATTTTAAAAGTTCTTATTTTAAAAAATCAGTGCCATAGCATACAGCAAAACAACGCTTACTTTATAGAATAACGCCTGCTTCGTCTATTTTTTCGTTATCTATTTTGTAGTTAAAGGGCTCATGCTTTATGTATGTTGGCTTCGGTCTGTAGTTTAGCATGAGCCGTCGTCACGAGCGATATTGAATATGGCTGACAAGGACAAATATACAGTAAATTACAGCCATGTCATATTTTAGAGAGTTAATCTGCTAAATAGTCACCATCGGCTAGCGACTTAATTTTCATCACGGCTCACTACCTTTGGAAAAATGGTAACGATAAAAACGCAGATAACGCGCAGCTTCTGTAGGGCATAAGCGCTTGGCATGTTACACTATGACGATATGACTGCTGCTTTTTTCGACCGTCCTTATTTTTGCTGGTCTGTGAACGCCAGTCCACTTTCTTATCTCGTTTCCTTATGAAGTCGGCTTATAAAGCTGTAAGCGACTTTACCCTATATCAATCCGCTATGAATAATGATGCTATGACGACCAATTTCCCTAAGAAACAACCGTTAGATACCGATATGTCAGCACAAGAGTTACCAATGCCAAATGAATTATTAAATGACCATCAGCGTGCGCTTGATGAGCAAACGCCGGATATGTCTAATGATGAGTTTGATGAGTTGGTCGCTGACGATATTGTCGACGATGAAGATGAAGATGAATACGAAGACAGTGAGGATTCAGTCGTAGTCGCTGGGCAAGCGGTTCCGGTCGTTATTGATGTCACGCATACCGTCATAGAAGACGAAGCGGGCTTACGTATTGATAAACTGGCATCAAAAGTATTTGCCGATTTCTCGCGTGCCCAGCTGCAAGGCTGGATTACTGATGGCAGCTTACTGTATAACGGGACGGTACAAAAACCGAAAATCCGTGTCAAAGCTGGTGATGTCTTGCATTTATCGACGACACTGCAGCAGCATAGCGAAGATCAGCCAGAAAATATCGATATCGAAGTTGTCTATGAAGATGATGATGTCTTAGTGATTAACAAGCCTGTCGGTATGGTTGTCCATCCAGGCGCTGGCAATCAGACCGGTACCTTGGTCAATGCGCTCCTTTATCATTATCCGCAGCAGCATCATTTGCCGCGTGCTGGATTGGTACACCGCATTGACAAAGACACCTCAGGACTGCTGTTAATTGGTAAAACCAAGCCTGCGCAAATGGCTTTAATGGAGCAGTTAAAGGACAAGTCTGTCTATCGTCATTACCAGTGTGTGGTCGCAGGGGATGCGGCAAGTTTACTGCGTCATCGCCGTATCGATGCGCCGATTGGTCGCCATCGCAATCAGCGTACCAAAATGACGGTGATGACGGCAGGGCGTGAAGCGGTGACGCATTTATTGAATGTCACACCGCTGAACGATAACTATTGCCTATTAGATGTCGGTCTTGAAACAGGACGTACCCATCAGATTCGTGTGCATCTAAGCCACATTACCTATCCGATAGTCGGTGACCGCGTCTACGGTGGGCGTCGTCAATTGCGAGCAGGCTTAACAGAAGCGCAGCGTCAAGCGATTAATAATTTCCCGCGTCAAGCATTGCATGCTTATACTTTAGGTTTCGTGCATCCAACGACTGGCGAAGATATTGAAGTCACCACGCCAATTCCTGAAGACATGCAGCAATTGATGGCGGTACTAAGCGAAGGTTATGACGAAGAATAAAATCTGATGAGCTCTATTAAATAATGATATTCGTCTGGTAACAATCTGGCTGTAATGCTCTAATAGTAACGATAAGACTGGTGCACTGACTATGCCTAACATAACAAACAATCTGCCTGTCACCTTAGTTGCTCAGCTTGATGACGTGACGGTTTTTCAAACGGCAGCTTTTAGCAGCGATGATAGTGAAGCGGCTAATGAGATAGATAATCAGGCAAATTATGGTGTGCTAAATTTAGGCTTGCATGTCAATGATAACGCCAAAATAGTCTTAAACAATCGCATGCGTCTATTAACGGCGATTAATGAGCAATTAGCGGCGGGGCAGCGTGCGCCAGTTAATAGCTTACACTGGCTCAATCAAGTTCATGGGCAGCAGATTTATGATGTCGATGCGACGGCGCTACCTATACGCCCGCTAGATGCCGATGCCATGGTCAGTCAACAAGTGGGCTTAGGTCTTGCGATTATGACCGCCGATTGTGTACCGATTGTTTTATACCAGCCCGCAACGGGACAGATAGCTGCTATCCATGCAGGCTGGCAAGGGCTGGCGTGCGGCGTCATAAAGGCAACCGCCGAGCGCTTTGATGATGATAAACCAATCACGGCATGGATTGGCGTCTGTATCAGTCAAGAAAATTATGAAGTCGGCAGCCAAGTACGAAATAAGCTGCTGGCAGGCTGTATAGATAATCAAGTCTTGTCATCACAGCATCTTGAGAGCTTTGAACAGCGTTATGTCTTAGCATCTGTAGCGGACAAGATTAAACTGAACCTACCAAAGCTTGCCGCTGACCAATTAAGTGCAGCAGGCATTACCGTTAGCAGTCAATCCGAAATACCTTGCAGCTATGCGGATTCGCATTATTATTCTTATCGACGTCAAACGCATCTTGGCCAGCCTGCAACCGGACGTATGGCATTGATTATTACCCGTAGCGCTTCTAGAGAGTTGGCTTGATTCAGCTCTTGAGCTTCTATTTTTATTTCATTTTTAATTGTCATTATTAGAGTTCGTATGAATACACCTGACACACCGCCTGCCATTTTAGAGCATGAGAACAATCTCGCTAATATATCGATGGCGGTTATTTATCATAGTAATTATGGGCATACCAAACGCGTTGCCGAAGCAGTGGTGACGGGCGCGCGTCAACAATTACCAGATTCGCAGGTTAAAGCGGTTGATGTGCATGACGTTGATTGGGATTTTGTCGATCAGGCGGATTTATTGGTGTTTGGTAGTGCCGTGTATATGGGCAGCGTGACCGCAGGCTTTAAGACTTTTATGGATGAGACCTCTAAGCGTTGGTATCACCGTAAATGGGAAGGCAAGTGGGCCGCAGGTTTTGCCAATTCGGGCGGTCTGAGCGGTGATAAGCTTGCCGTCCTGCAGCAGATTTGTCTCTATGCCATGCAGCACGGAATGAATTGGATCGGTTTACCACTGATGCCAACAGGCCATGAATCACATGATTTAAATCGTCTTTCGAGCTTTTTGGGCTTGATGACACAGTCGCTAGATGGGCCGCCTGAAGTCACGCCTGGCGCAGGCGATATTGATACCGCCATTTGGTTTGGCGATCATTTGGCTAAGACTATTATCAAGCATCAGCCTAAACAACAAATAGTTATTGCAGAAGATTAAAGTTAAATATTTCTATTGATTATTAATAACTTACAAAAGCAGCTATCAAACCGATAGCTGCTTTTTTTATTGGCCATTATTTGTAGTCGAAGGGATTTGAGAGGGAGCAGCGTTAGCGGGTCGGCGCGCGTTGGATAAATTTTCCACAATAAGCGTTTTAGAAGACACCCTTTTAGAAGAAACAGTTTTAACAGGTATCGGACTTTCGACAAACTGAAAAGATTGGCAACCTGTTACAGGGATTGTCGCTGCCAACGTAAATATAAAGAAGAATGATTTCATAAGGACATCTCGAGCGTTATTGGCAACATGGCAATGGTTGGCGATATTAAACAGCATTTATCATAAATAAAATGCTGTATCAGTCAAAAGGGTTTTTGCGAGTAGGGTAACGCTTATTTGGAATATAAGGTGGATGACAAACGGCCGCTATGTATCCATTATGTACGCTTAAAACCTGTAATAACAAGTGCAGAAGTCGTTTTTTGCTATATATAGCGATTTATCTCCACGCTTTAATAATGGATTTCATAAATTTTCTAGGTTTAGTAATTGTTTTTTAAAGGATTAATTATCTTGCTCAAATTTATAATATGAAAATATATAGTAATCAAATATAAATTAAATCTCTTAAGAGGTTTTTTTAACTTTTGTAAAAGTGTGCGGTGAATGAGTTACTATTTAAGTAATAGTGGCGAAATAGTTTTACATTAGTGGGGTGAGCAGACATTGTTTAGAAACTATCTCTATTAAGTTGTTTTATCACGCCACTTTATTAAGCATTTTACTGGACGATTTGCTAAATCATGTAATGGATTATCCGTTGAGTACTGACGCCATTGTCAATAATTTCACTCAATATCAAATGTCTTATCTTGACCAATCGTTCTAATAATAATTACAACACCCTAGGTGCCAGCTATATGAGGATATTATGAAGCCACTTTCTGTGATGTTATCGATGCTTGTCATTGGTATTACCTCCAGCGCCGCGATGGCTGAAGGTGCTAACCTTCCTAATGCCAATTTACCCGATGCTAGCTTACCTAATGTAAGCCCCGCCAATAGTGAGCTTGTCAACCGCGGTGCTTATATCGCTCGCGCTGCTGACTGTATGGCTTGTCACGGTGAGAATTATACGGGCGGCACAGCGATTGAAACCCCTATGGGGAAAATTTATTCAACCAATATTACCCCTTCTAAACGTTACGGTATCGGCAATTATACCGAAGCAGATTTAAAGAACGCTTTACAAAAAGGCCGAGCGCCAGACCATATGCTGTATCCTGCCATGCCTTATCCTTCTTATAGCGGCATGAAAGAAGAGGATATTAGTGCCTTGTTTGCTTATCTACAAACCGTACCGGCTGTCGATGAAGCGCCTAAGCAAGAAACCAAATTACCTTTTCCCTTTAATTTCCGTAGCTTAATGATCGGCTGGAATCTGCTCAATATACCCTCTACTGAAAAGCGCGACGGTCTAAATGAGACCCAAAAACGTGGCGAGTATCTGGTCAATAATCTCGAGCATTGCGGCACTTGTCATACGCCGCGTAACAGCACCATGGGCTTTGATAAAAAAATGTATTTATCAGGCGCGTCGCTTGGTAATTGGCATGCGCCGAACATCACGCCTGACGAGTCGAGCGGTATTGGCAGTTGGAGCGAGCAAGATATTATCACGTATCTACGCACCGGTGAGCTTGACCAACGCGCCTATGCAGGTGGGCCAATGGGTGAAGCAGTTGCGCACAGTACGCGTTATCTGAAAAATGAAGATTTGAGCGCGATTGCCTCTTATCTAAAAGCCATACCCGCTATCCAAACAGAAGACAAGGTCAATAGCGTCAATGTGGCGCGCCTGCCAACGCCTGTGAACGAATCTATCACGCATGACTTACTGGCGCAAAAAGACTACTTGGCGCAAGCAAAGTCAGAAGTAAGTAACGGTAGTAACTCACCAGAAGCGTTATATTTAGCCGTTTGTGGTAGCTGTCATGGTGTTGATGGTTATGGTCAGCCTGACGCGCGTTACGCGCCTATCGTTGGACTGAGCAGTCTGCGCCGCGAAAAGCCTGACGCTCTCGTTAATATGATTTTGCATGGGGTAGAGAGTGCGACCAATACTTCGCCTATCATGCCAGGATTTTCAGAAGAGCTCAGCAGTGAGCAGATTGCGGGTATCACCAACTATGTCCGTACTAGCTTTGGCGGTCATGCAAACAGCGAGGTCAGTGCCGCTGATATTGAGCGCATCGCGTCTATAGGCGTCGAAAAGCCTTTTTTAATTAAGTACGCAGGCTTATTAGCGATTGTCGGAATCATTGTGGCGATACTGATTATTATATTTATTGTGCGAGCCATTTTACGTTCTAGACGCCGCCGTTAATTATAGTTTAACTATTGCAAAGAGCTTTGAATTTATTACCAGACAGGGATTAACGGCAAGACGGTAGTCCACGACAGCTTGGCAAATAAACGCAGAATTAAGCCAAGCTGTTAAATTACAGACGCTTATATTACAAGCACTTATAAATGAAATAAGCGTCTACTACTACTACACATAGAACAAGTGCCTACTGTTATGTACGAACGTCTACTTTAAGGATATTATTATGAAAGACATGCTTCAATCACCAACGCGGCGCCAACTGCTCTCGATGATTGGTAAAACAGCGGGCGCGACCGCCATGTATCAGGCGATGACGACGTTAGGATTTGCCTCAGAATCAAGCTTTAAAGAAACGATGGATTTAAAAGGGGCGCCTCCTGGTGCTAGTATCATCGTTTTGGGTGCCGGTCTTGGCGGACTAACCGCAGCGTATGAGCTGCGTAAAGCGGGCTATAACGTCAAAGTCCTCGAGTTCCAAAACCGTGGCGGCGGTCGTAGTTGGACGCTGAATAGTGGCGATAGGTATACTGAGCTTGGCGGCGAAGAAGTTACTTGTGATTTTGAAGAGGGCAACTATTTTAATGGCGGGCCGTGGCGTTTACCAAGTCATCACTATGCCGTTTTCCATTACTGCAAACAGTTTGGTGTTGAGATGCAACCCTTTATTCAAACCAACGACCGCGCTTATTTGCACCGTAGTACTCATTTCAATGGTGTGCCGCAGCGCTTAGGTGATGTAAAAAACGACATCCAAGGACACGTAGCAGAATTATTGTCAAAAGCGGTGAATGTTGGCGGTTTGGATCGTTCGGTCAATAAAGAAGATAAAGAAAAACTACTTGAAGGCTTAAAAGGTTGGGGCGTGCTCGATAAAGACTACCGCTACCGCGCCAGCAATGCTACTAGTAAGCATCGTGGTTATAGTGTCCTGCCGGGTGGTGGCTTGATGCCTGATGAAACCCCATCAAAGCCTTTACCGATCAGTGAAATTTTGGATTCGGGCATGTGGGCCGATATTTATGGTAACCATATGACCTATGCGCATCAGCCAACGATGTTTCAGCCTGTCGGCGGTATGGGTAAAATTGGTGATGCCTTCACCCGCGAATGCCGCGATATGATTGAGTTTAATGCCAAAGTGACTAAGATTCATCAAGATGAAAGCGGCGTTACGGTCAATTATGTCGACAGCAACAGTCCAGATGGCGCGACTAAGACCATCCGTGCCGACTGGTGTGTCTGTAATATTCCACTAACTGTACTGACCCAGCTTGATATCAACGTTTCAAAGCCGATGAAACAAGCGATGGCAGCGGTACCTTATGAGACTTCTTACAAAGTAGGTTTAGAGTTTAATCGCCGCTTTTGGGAAGAAGACGAGTGGATCTATGGCGGCTTGACCTATACCGATATGCCGATTGCCCAGATTGCTTATCCTTCAGAAAATATGTTTAAAGACGGTACTGGGGTATTATTAGGGGCCTATGGTTATGGACCAACCTCATATAAATTTAATACGTTAACCCCGCAAGAGCGTATCAATGTTGCGCTTGCTTATGGTAAGTATATTCACCCGCAGTATCCAAAAGAGTTCCGCGCTGGTACGTCAGTGGTCTGGCATCGCATTCCTTGGACACTCGGTTGTTATGGTATTTGGAATGAGTCGACCCGCCGTCAGCATTATGACACCTTATGCAGTATCGATAACCGTATTGTACTCACAGGCGAGCATTGCTCACACATTCCAGCATGGCAAGAAGGCGCTATTTTATCTGGCATGGATGCCGCCAAGCGCCTACATAAAAAAGCAAAAATGCTGGGTTAATATGAATAACTATAAAAATTCAGAGGCTATCATGGACAATGCAATCGTAAAGAAGGCAATCGTGAATAAAAAAGTCATGAGAGAAATGACCCCTAAACTGCTGACTGTGATGTTGTTGGGTGCGACCGGTAGTGCAGCACTTTTAGGCTGTAGTCAACAATCAGACGATGTACAAACGGTGGCAACTCTACATGAGCAAGACCCCATCGTAACGGACGATTATCAAGCAAGCCGTAATACCGGTAGCTGGGGCGGCGTTTACATGAGTCGTGAGGAGCTTACTGCACCAGCCGTCAATGTCGTTGATCACAGCTCGCTTCCTACTATGGACAATGACCCAAGTATTGCTGAGTGGGAAACCAAGTTCGAGGGGACAAATGCCTTTGTGACAACAGATGGCAAAAAACTCTACCATGACTCTTGTGCTGCTTGTCATATGCACAAAGGCGAGGGCGCTTATGGTGCTGGTTATTATCCACCACTTGCCAATAACAGCAAAATGCAGTCAAAGTATTACATAATTGATATCTTAATTAATGGTTTCCGCGGTATGCCCTCATTCCATAACATGATGAATGATGAGCAGATGGCAGCGGTCACGCAGTACGTGGTCACTGATTTAAATGGTTATACGGATACGGTCACCGCCGCAGATGTTGAACAATTGAGACACGCTGTGCCGCCGGCTAGTGATCCAAGTGATGAATAGGGATGAATAATGCTTTTTATTATTCCAGCTCATAGCATTTAAAGGTTCAAGAGTTAAGAGCTATTTAATAAGAAGATTATTATTCTCGCGAAAAAAGCGCCCGATATGTTTATCGAGCGCTTTTTTATTTTTGAGCATTCAGTCCAGTCTAAGCCTATTTTACGCAATAAAGATGGCTAAGTTATCTAGGGCTAGATGACCAAACTGGGGAGCGGATAGTACCTTGACCAGATTTACCGAATGCTTCGCCGCCGTTCAATGACTTAATAGTCAGTACGCCTTTACCGCCTTGCTTTGAAGCAAAAACCACGCGCTTACCGTTCGGTGAAAAACTTGGTGCTTCATCGATACCTGTCGCGCCTAAGTTCGCAGTGATGGCGCCGCTACTGTTCATGATGGCAGCTGAACGACCACTTAAAAAGGCGATTTGCGAGCCATCGCTACTAAACTGCGGGCTAGTGGCATAGCCACCATTCGATACTTGCGTGGTACGGCCTGAACCAAACTCATAACGATAGATGCGAGGTTTGTTAAACCCTGCACGGTCACTAACAAAGACAAAAGATTTGCCATCAGGGGCATAACTTGGTTGTACTTCACTGCTTGGCCAATTGGTCAGACGTCGTGGTTGACCGCCACTAGCGCTCATCTCATAAATATCGGCGCTACCCTCAAAGCTACTAGAAAACAATATTTTGCTACCATCGGGCGAAAATGACGGACTAAGGTTGCTACCTGGGAATGGCGTCAATGGTGTAGCTCCGCCCCCGCTTACGTTTTGAATATAAATAACAGGGTGAGATTTATCGCGTTGCACTGAATAAGCAATGCGATTGCCATCAGGTGACCAAGTTGGCGAAAAGATAGAGCCTGCCACTTCTGTGATGGTTTTGGCGTTTTCGCCGTCAGCATCCATAACCTTTAAGCGCGAGATTTTCTCTTTGCCAATGCCTATTTCTTCGATATAAGCAATGCGTCCTGAGAAGTCACCAGGAATACCGGTAATAAGCTCATATACTTTGTCCGAAATCACGTGGGCGGCGTAACGCATGCTTTCTTTATTATTATCAGCGGTTAACGTTTGCTTGCCTTCTAGCACGCGTCCGGTTTTAACCTCAACGACTTCATAATCGGTGACCACTTTACCGCGATTGCTGCGCGTGCTACCGATGACAAGGTAAGGAATGCCCATACTTTGCCAAACGGGCAAAGTACCTGCTAACTCGCTACTGCTGTGCGGCTGCTGCGGTAGGTTTTGACTGGTTACTTTTAGCTCAGTTTTGCTCAAATCATTTAATATAATCGGTGATAAGGTAGAATCGCCAGCAAAGGAGACAAAAGCCACTTGGCTTTGTTGTACCGGAATCTCATAATCCAATTCTAAAACGACAGGCGCCGCCAAGACGCTAGGAGCAAGCAATAAGCTTGAGGTAGCGGCAAGTAAAGAAAGGCATAGTTTTTTATGAATGCGCATAACCAAGTCAAACTCCTAGATGGGGATAATTGTTTTTATAAATACTAAATCAATGATAACGTTAAAATGATATCGCCGCGGGTGCAAGTTGCTTAAGGTAACGTTAGCAATAATATCGTGTATGGGCAACTGCTTAATTACTGCCCTTAAACTGTATGGTAAAGGTGGGATATTTGGGGTCATCAGCATCAATCGGTAAGCTGCCGGTATTGAGCACCGCTTGTTTGGCGGCTTCATTGACCGCGCTATCAGGGCCTGACGCTGAGACATTCACGACAGCGCCACTGGCATTGACTGTGATGGTCAAGGTAGCACGCTGCGTCGAGCCTTTTGCTGCTGTCGGCGGATTATAGTTGCGTTTGATTAAATTGATGATTTCACTATTACTGGCGCCGCGACTACCGCTTGTTGATGCCGAGCGACTGCTACCTTTTGCAGTGCTGGAAGTGATGGCGTCACCAGACAGTGTTGATTGTCCATCATCTCCTAAGCTAAGGGTCTGTCCTGCGCTACCTGAGCCGCCCGTATTGATTTCTATATTTTTGTCATTGGCAGTAGGGCGTTTAATCTTAGGCGGATTGTTTTGTTTATTACGAAAATCTCGCAGCCTTTTTTGCTCTTCTATCAGCTGCGCTCTTCTTTCTTGTTCAACCTGATCATGCTCATCTAGTACAGATTCGTCCAACTGCGCTGCCCACTCAGCCATATTGCGCTCATATTCTTGATTTTGCTCAAGTAGGCGCTGGTGTTGCTCTTCGCTCATCAGCATCGGGCGAGGGTTCACCGCCTCGTCAGAACGAGTAAAAACAGGCACGCGCTGTGAAATCGGCTCGTTTGGATTGTCGTAGCTGACGCTGTCATCAAAGCTAGTTTCTGGCATATTAGTTGCTGAGCCACTTGCACCGCTATCGGCTGGCATCGCGCTCGCCGCTGCGGCACGATTGGCCAGTATCTCGCCTTGCATCTCAGCCAATTGCTCAGGAGATATCATCACGGTTTCGATGCTACCTGCGGTCTCGACTTCCATGTTTTGATACGTATAAGCCAGTATGCCAATCACAAGACCGTGTGCCAACAAGCTTAAAAGTGTCGGTAAAGTCAGCCCGTTACCTTCAGGTTCGGTCGGTACATAAACGGTGGGCGCATTACGCATAGTTGGGATACTCAAATACGATATTTATCAAATGAACGACTTTATTATAACCAGCTGAGCCAATCAAAGTTAATCTAAGAGCAGGGTAGACAGATTATAAAGAAGGGGCGGGTAACGGTGCACCCGTCAATAGTCCTACCTTTTGGATGCCTGCTTGTTGCAAGGTTGCCATCAGCGTCATGATAGCGCCATACTGATTGTTTTTATCAGCGTTAATCATCACTTGTAAAGGCTGAGCGCCAGCATCGGTATTTTGATTTTGCAAGTTGGTTAAGGTATCAATCAGTTCCGGCTCACTAATCGGCAGGTCGATGTTATTTTCATAACTGATAAAAATCTCGCCGCTATCGGTCAAGGAAACAATCACAGGCAGCTGACTTTGACTGATGGTATTGGTTTGCTCTTTTGGCAAATCAACATCGACGCCCGTTATCAGCATTGGCGCAGTGACCATAAATATCACTAGCAGCACGAGCATGACGTCGATATAAGGAACGACGTTCATCTCCGCATTTAGCGCTTTTTTCTCACGGCGATAAGGGCTTTGTTTCATAGACCAGTTACCTGAGTACTTTGGCTATTTTGAATGCTTTGATTGGTTTGGCTTACTTGCGTACCCGCTTGCGGAGTCTCAATATTGGTCTCGCGCTGTAGCATGCCTGTCATCTCGTCACAAAACAAGGCGCGCGAGTCGTATAATCGGCTCGCTTTGGCGGTAAAATGGTTATACGCCAATACCGCAGGGATCGCAGCAAACAAACCCATAGCAGTGGCAATCAAAGCTTCGGCGATACCGGGCGCCACAGTCGCTAAGGTCGCTTGCTCGCTTTGTGACAGTCCCAAAAAGGCATTCATAATACCCCAAACAGTACCGAATAAACCGACATAAGGCGCCACCGAACCAATACTTGCCAGCGTCGTTAGCCCCGACTCTAATAATTGCTGCTGACGACCCAATCCAACTCGAAGCTTACGCTCAACGCCGTCGATAATGTCATCTTTAGGCTGACGTTTTTTATGCATTCTTAGGTATTCAGAGAACCCAACATAAAAAATTTGCTCAAGCCCTTGGCGCTCAGGCGAGCCTTGGACGCCTTGATACAGCTTTGCCAAATCTTCCCCTGACCAAAACCAGGTTTCAAACTGCTGGTCAAAATTTCTGGCGGTACCAAGACGCGCACTCATACGAAAAATAATCACCCAGCTGAGCAATGACGCTAATAACAACAATGCCATCACAATCTGTACCAATAAACTGGCTTGGGTGATTAGGTCGATAATATTTAAGGATTCAGGCATGTAAGCGGCTCATGGATAATGAATAATAGTTAATCTAATAAGGGATTTTATATCAACCCGTTAGTGTACTGCTAAATCACGCAAATATCATTAATAATATGTTAATAGCAGTGCATAAATCGCTCTCAATAAATATATGAAAAAAATAATGACAGCACGAGTATTTTATAATATTGTCCATATGGTCAACTAATTTGCACTCTTATACTAAGAAGATGCGCCATTCATTGAAATTTTGAGCGAATTTCACTAGAATGTTATGGTTTGTTGCTGTCATTTTTCATGATGGTTCGTATTTACCAAATTATGTGTGGCTAACGGATTAAAAACATCGTCTCTAACCTTAGTGTATCAGCGTCATTTACAGTCGCAATCTGGAAGCGTCATTTATCGTCGCAATTTGGGTGTATTTTATATGTTTGTTTTAAACGCAGTATCGAGCGTCGCAATTTGGAAGCGACACTTATCAATACAGTTAAATAATGATAATTTACTTACTGCAATTTGGAAGCGACTCTTATGAACGCAATCGAACGCTATTTTGGTATCAATGGTCAAAACACCACGATCAAAACCGAGATTTTAGCCGGTGTAACCACGTTTTTGACGATGGCTTACATTATTTTTGTCAACCCTAACGTCCTTGCTGACGCTGGTATGGATAAAGGTGCGGTGTTTGTCGCTACCTGTCTTGCCGCCGCAGTTGGGTGTTTTATTATGGGGATTTATGCTCGCCTGCCAGTCGCGCTAGCCCCCGGTATGGGACTCAACGCCTTTTTTACGTACGGCGTGGTTTTAGGAATGGGCTACGCGTGGCAAACGGCACTTGGCGCCGTATTTTTGTCCGGTTGTATATTTATATTATTAAGCCTTTTTAAAATTCGTGAATTGATTATCAACTCTATTCCGGACAGTATTAAACAAGGCGTAGTTGCTGGTATCGGTGCATTTTTGGCCTTTATCTCCTTACAAACCGCAGGCGTCATCGTCAATAATGATGCGACGTTAGTGGGACTGGGCGATATGACCGCGTTCTCACCTGCGATGGCGGCATTGGGCTTTATTGTTATCGTTGGCTTGTCGCATAAAAAAATACCCGGCGCGGTAACGATAGGGATTTTATTGGTAGCGCTTATCAGCTTAATTACTGGGAACACACAATTTACTGGCATTATATCGGCACCGCCACCGATAGCGCCAACGCTGATGCAGCTTGATATTGCTGGTGCATTTGACGTAGCGATGATTAGTGTTATTTTTGCTTTTTTATTCGTCGATTTATTCGATACCGCTGGAACCTTGATTGCAACGACCAGTCAAGCAGGCTTAATTGGTAAGGATGGCAAAATACCTAATATGGGCAAAGCGCTACTGGCAGATTCGAGCGCCACGGTTGCGGGTACGCTACTAGGTACTTCATCGACCACCAGCTTTGTTGAGAGTGTGTCAGGTATTGCAGCCGGAGGACGTACTGGATTAGTCGCTGTGACGGTCGGGGTGCTATTCTTATTAAGTATGTTTTTTGCTCCACTTGCTGGTATGATTCCAGGCTATGCAACAGCAGGCGCTATTTTTTATGTCGCTGTACTGATGATGGGTACTCTAAAAGATGTTGATTGGTTAGATCTAACAGAGGCGGCGCCCGTTGTCGTTGTGTTGTTGTTTACGCCATTAACTTACTCAATCGCTGATGGTATCGCGCTTGGATTTATTACCTTTGCTGCTATTAAAGTCGTCGCCGGTAAGTTCTCTGACGTGAGTATTCCTGTTTGGATATTAACGGCCGTGTTACTTGCGAAGATTGTGTTTATCTAAGATTGCAATTTAAATTACAATCATTTTCAGTCATTTTTAGTCATTTGATAAATGCTCAGCTTTGCTCATTAAACCCTTCTTATTTTAAATGAGAAGGGTTTTTTATGCGAAAAGAAAAATACTATAAACAGCTATATTCAGCACTAAATAAAATGATTACGTTATTGATTCGCTCATATTCTGTATGGGTTTAAATTAAATGGCTGAAATAAATAAAGACAAGTCATTGATTCAAAAACGATTAATTAGCCATAGTAAATATAAATTTATAACTAAAGCGTCATTTCTAATAAGTGGTTAATAACCATTTGTTTTTAAACAGTATTTTGTTTGGTTAAAATAGGTAAATTCGTTAGTTGGAAAATTTTTTTCATGCTACCATGTCGAGGTTAAGCGCATCACCTCAATCAACGCCGTAGAGGTTTTTCTTACAGTGAATTAGTATTCTATAAGATGACAGATAAGTGTTTATTAGGCTTTAAGTTTCCATAAAACTCAGATGTTATAAATGTTAGATTTTATGAACGCAAACCTCTATGAAACGTCACTTACCTCTGAGCATCACCTCCTTTCACTACTAACAAGAAGAAGGCACTAATGCCGCTTAGCTGTTTGTTGTTGCCTTTATATTGTTAACGTAGCCCGTTTAACACTAAAACGACCTACTTGACCGTTTCCAGCCTATGCTGGATTTTCTCGTTTTATAATGGCGCTGTTTGGTCTTTTGTATATTGCTAATTGGCTTATTTCTATAGTTATTATTTATCCCCTATTCGATATCAAAGATGTTTGTTATCAAGAATAGTACGGATGAAATTTTAAGAATGTTTAACAATAGTTGCCGCTATATCTTTAGCAATCAAAGCTCCTACCGCACCATTTATTATGGTTTTTAAACGATAGTTATGGAGTTGTTATGAACCCAGTAGACCAATTTACCCCGCAAGAGCCGATTTTATTTAATCCGCTCGATATATTAAAGCCCGCTTATCTCAGTCAATTGTCGAACGAGCTGTTCTTCCGTATTTCACCTTTATATAGTGTGGACGAGGAGCGCTGGTTGACGGACTTGTTGCCGCTCGCTAAGCCAACGGATGCCGAGCGTGAAGGGGCTGCTACGCAAACTCGTCAATTGGTCGAACATGTACGTAATGATGGCAAAGCCGTAAAAATGGTTGATTCATTATTGCTTGAATATAGCCTTGATACCCAAGAAGGTATCTTGCTCATGAGTTTGGCAGAAGCCTTGATTCGGGTGCCAGACAATTACACCGCTGATGCGCTTATCCACGATAAAATGAGCGTCGCTGACTGGAAAAAACACATCAAAAATGACAATGGTTTTATGGTCAATGCCTCGACGTGGGGCATGATGATGACGGGCCGCGTTGTCAGTATTGATCGTGATACTACCGCTGCTGGGTTTTTGGACCGTATGACCAAAAAAATGGGCGAGCCGGTCATTCGTAGTGCCATGCAAAAAGCCATGCGCATTATGGGGCATCAGTTTGTACTTGGCGAAACCATCGAGGGCGCCAATAAAAACAGCCAGCCTTATCGTAATAAAGGCTATACCTATTCGTTTGATATGCTAGGTGAGGCGGCGATTACCCATAAAGATGCGGAAAAATACTTTAACGATTACCTGCATGCGATTAAAGCGACGGCCAGCATCAAGGTAAAAGAAGGTATGCCAAAGCCGTCAGTGTCTATTAAGCTATCAGCATTGCACCCGCGTTATGAAGCGACGCAAGAAGCGCAAGTGATGGGACTACTGCGTCAGCGTTGCTTGTTATTGATTGAAGCGGCCCGTGAGGTCAATGTCGATATCAGTATCGATGCTGAAGAAGCAGACCGTCTTGAGATTTCTTTAAAGCTGTTTGAGTCTCTTTACCGTGATAACTTAACCGCCGGTTGGGATGGCTTAGGGTTGGTGGTACAAGGTTACTCTAAACGTGCGATTGCCGTTTTGACGTGGCTTGCGCGTTTGGCAACTGAAGTCGGTGACCGTATTCCAGTACGTCTGGTCAAAGGCGCGTATTGGGATACTGAAATCAAACTGGCCCAGCAAAAGGGACTGTCCGGCTATCCGGTCTGGACCCGTAAAGAAGGCACAGACACCGCTTATCTTGCCTGTGCGCGCTTCTTATTGTCAGAGCATTTGCGCGGTTTGATTTGGCCACAGTTTGCTACCCATAATGCGCATACGCTTGCTTCAGTGATGACCATGAGTGCGCACCGAGAGTTTGAGTTCCAGCGTCTTCATGGCATGGGCGATGCACTTTATGACCATATTCTGCAAGCTTATAAAATCCCCGTGCGTATTTATGCACCTGTTGGCGCTCATAAAGACTTGCTACCGTACTTGGTACGCCGTTTACTAGAAAACGGTGCCAATAGCTCGTTTGTGCATCAGTTATTAGATAAGTCTTATCCCATTGATAAGCTCACCGTGCACCCATACGATAAGTTATTGAGCAATGCTACTTTGCACAATCCTGATATTCCGTTGCCATTAGATATCTATGGCGCGCGCCGAGCCAGTTTTGGCCCTAATATCTTTGTAGAGTCGCAGTGGCTACTATTTAAAGCCGCTATCGATAGCCATTTGCATAAAACTTGGTCGGCAACTTCTATCATTAACGGCAAAGCAGTTGATGCAGATAAAGTCGATGGCAATTCTGAAAAACTTGAGTCGCAAACCGTACGCGCGCCTTGGAACCATGAAGTCATCGCCGGTGAAGTCGCCTACGCCAATGCTGATATTGCGCAGCAAGCCATTGATGCTGCCATTGCAGGTCAAAGCGTATGGCGAGCCGTACCTGCTGCCAAGCGCGCGGCTATTTTGCGCAAAGTAGCGGACTTGTATGAAGAAAACTATGCCGAATTGATGGCACTTTGCCAAATCGAAGCGGGTAAAACCATGCAAGACGGCATTGATGAAATCAAAGAAGCGGTTGATTTTTGCCGTTTTTATGCCGATGAAGCAGAACGTCTCGACGCCAAGGTTTATGAGTTTACCGACTTAGCAGGCAAGCAATCACGTCAAGTGTATAAGCCGCGCGGCACCTTTGTTTGTATTAGCCCGTGGAATTTCCCCTTGGCAATTTATACCGGTCAAATCATGGCGGCGCTTGCGGCGGGTAATACTGTGGTTGCTAAGCCTGCCGAGCAAACCAGCTTAATCGCGCATTTTGCTGTGCAGCTGATGTATCAAGCTGGCGTGCCGGTAGACGCTTTGCAGTTTGTTGTTGGCGCTGGCGAAGTTGGCGGCACGTTGACCGCTGCCGATAATATTGCAGGCGTTATTTTCACCGGTTCAACCCAAACGGCGCAGCATATCAATCAGAGCCTGCATCAGCAAATCAGTGGTGAGTTGCCAGTATTGATAGCCGAAACCGGCGGTCAGAATGCCATGGTTGTCGATTCAACCGCATTGCCCGAGCAAGTGGTTAAAGATGCGGTATTATCTGCCTTTGGTTCGGCAGGTCAACGCTGTTCTGCGTGTCGTATTTTATGTGTGCAAGAAGAAGTAGCGGACAATTTAATCGAGCTGTTACAAGGAACGATGGCAGAATTGGTCGTCGGCAATCCATTGTATGCCGCAACCGACGTCGGCCCAGTAATTGATGCTGATGCCAAGCAAAGTCTGGACGCGCATATCGAACGTATGGCGGCTGAACCAACGGCGACGATCTTGGCGCAGACGCCGATGAGCGCAAGCTCAGTGGTTAGCGAAGAGCGCTCTACCTTTGTTTTGCCAACCGCGATTGAGGTGAAAAGTATCGATGTGATTGGCGGTGAGCACTTTGGTCCGATATTGCATGTGCTACGTTATCAAGCGCGCGACTTGAATAAGCTTATTGATGCGATTAATAGCACAGGTTTTGGTTTGACCTTGGGTATCCACAGCCGTATTGAAAATATCGCCGAGCATATCGAGCGCCGTGCCTTTGTCGGCAACACTTACATTAACCGCAACCAAATCGGTGCCGTCGTCAACGTGCAACCGTTTGGCGGTTGTGGTCTATCTGGTACGGGTCCAAAAGCTGGTGGTCCGCATTACGTTGCGCGTTTGATGCAGCTGTGTACTGAGCCGAACACGGCGGTAGAAAATAATAGCACTGAAACTCTTACCCAAATCGCATAAGGAGTAGCAAGATGGCGAATGAATTTAAAAAGAATCATGCCCAAGTTTGTGAAGCTTGGCGGTTATTAAGCGCGGTAGAGCGAGCAACTTATCTACAAGCAGCTGTTGCTAAACTGGCCTTACTTACTGGTGACGCCAATAAAGCCCAGCGTTTATTTACCCATTTATTAAATGCCGCGCCGATGCTCGATGACGTGCAGCGTATGACGGGCGCAACAGGTGAGTCCAATGATTTGTACGTGACTGCTCGCGGCAAAACCATGGTTATCGGCGGCGAATCTGCTCGCGCGATGGCGGTACTTGGGCAATTGGTTGCAGCTTTACTGACTGGCAATGAGGTGATACTGCATTGTCCAAGTCAGAGCGAGATGTGTATTGAAGCGGCAAAAATATTGCATGACACTGGCATCAGCGATGATGTCTTAAGCGTTGCCAATGATTCGCAAACCATTACACTGCTATATATCGATCGATTGGCGCAAGTTGCAGTCGCTGGCAACCAAAGCGAAGTGCAAGCCATCAGCCAAGAGCTTGCTAAGACCGATGGTATCTTGACGCAAGTTATTGCCATCACTGATATGGAGGGGATGTCAGAGATGCTGACGCCTGATTACCTGTACCGCTTTGTCACTGAGCGGGTAAGGACCATTAATACCACAGCGATTGGCGGTAATGCCAGCTTGCTCGAGCTTGGCACCGAGTAAGTGCTGTAAAGCTAAATAAAAAAAACTAGTATTGTATAAGCGGCGGTCAGTAGCCATTTTTCAAGCAATTTGGGAAATGATTACTGACCGTTTTTTATTGTTTTATGAAAAATTAAGGATAAAATTAATCAGAAAGGTTGGCTAAAAATATATAGTATTAAAAAGCTTTTGAATTATAGTCAGAGCACTTTTAAACCGCTACGGTGTTACCTGTCCTAGATGTACTCAATGTACTATCTGCGGTCGGTCGCCTTGTAGCGATTCTAAAATTCCTTGACCATATTAAACAAAATAATGTGCTTTTTTTAGTTGTAAGTTAAATAGAGTTAGTGCTAGTATAAGTTAACCGTTTAGTCAGCATTTATTCATTGAATGCTAATAGACAGCTTCAACACGGAATGTTGAGGTACTTTAAGCTAAAAAGGAGTGTGACCCATGCTTATATTCTCCGCTTTTCCAATAGGGTAGGTAGCCTCACCTATACCCAAACCTTTATGACCGCTTTTTAATTGACGCATAGATGATTGGTGAATTAAAAAGTTCAAACCGCAAACCGATTAAGCCTGAGCAAGTCAGTAGTCAGATAGGCAGTCAGCTTATTCAATACCCGTATAACTATCAGTATTGATGTAGGTATGATGATCGTCATCGTATAAATATTATTAACATGATAATTGAATACTACCTTAGGGCGGTGTCGTAATAACGCCTGACCTTTGCAGATATTGATTGTTAACATTTTATATTCGATTTCAGATAAAACTATAGTTTTTATCTGCCTTTTATCCTGACAGCCGAGCGTTGCTATGATTCGTTTTTATTTGAACGGTCAGTACAAACAAGTCACTGATCTAAACCCGAACACCACCGTTCTTGAGTATCTACGCCTGCATGAAAAGCAAACCGATACCAAGGAAGGCTGCGCGAGTGGCGACTGCGGCGCGTGTACCATCATGGCGCAGCGCTTGCCTGCTCATGACGCAGACCAATCTATGCAAGCACCTTTTTATACCCTTAATGCTTGTATCACGCTACTGTCATTGATGGATGATCATCATCTGATGACTGCCGCTTATATCGCCGATAATCCCGCCAATCACCCAGATCGCGCCTTATTGCACCCAGCTCAGCAAGCCATGGTTGATTGTCATGGCTCGCAGTGCGGTTTTTGTACGCCTGGATTTGTCATGACGCTGGCGAGTACTTATGAAAACCAACGTTTGCAAGTGGCAGCAGGACTGGCATCGGACGATCTTAGTTACAATGATATTGTCGCTGCTATATCCGGAAATCTGTGCCGCTGTACCGGTTATCGTCCTATTATCGATGCGGGTTTAGCGATGGGCAAAATTGGCAAACAGCGCGATGCTGAGCAAATCTTTGCTAAAGATTTAACGATAAAGCTGGCAACCGATGCAATGGCAAACAGCAAACACGCTGCTAGCAATACTATTGAGCCTGCACTCACGCAAGCAGCACGCAAACTCTTTATTCCGCAGTCCATTGACGAGCTCAATCAGGTGTTAGCCGCGTATCCAAACGCAACTATTTGGGCGGGCGGTACTGATTTGGGGTTAAGCGTGACCCAGCACCTGGTCGATCATGAGGTAATTGTGCAGCTGTCAGCGGTTGAGGCGCTAAAAACTTGGTCGCTACAAGACTTACATCAACATACTGATGAGAAATCTAGAGTTAATGTCGATAAAGTTAACAGCGACAAGGTTAATAGCGAAATGAAATCGGCAGTACCATCTTTAATATTGGGCACGGGCATGAGTTATCAGCAACTGCTGCCTGTCCTTGAAGAGTATTTTCCGAATTTTGCTCATCTATTTGAACGCATTGCCTCGCCGCAAATTCGCAATATGGGCACCATCGGCGGTAACGTCGCTAATGCTTCACCGATTGGCGATTTGCCACCGGTTTTATTGGCATTAGATGCGCAAATTCATTTGCGTCATTGCGCAGCTATTGATGGTAGCGATGCTAATAAAAATGGTTATATTGATGAGATTATACCTTTGCAGGCATTTTTCTTGGATTATAAAAAGACCAAACTGCGCGCTGGCAGTTATATCGTGGCGCTGCATATTCCACTGTTACAAGACCATCAGCATTTATATGTTCATAAGGTAAGTAAGCGTTATGAAGACGACATTTCTGCTTGCTTATTGGCAGCAAGAGTCGATTTGTCAGCAGATGGCATGACGATTAAAAATGCAAAATTCGGTCTGGGCGGTATGGCGGCGATTCCTTTATTAGCGACGAATTGTCAGGAAATGCTGGTTGGGCAATCTGTTGAGGTTGCCAGTTTTGAAGCAGCGGCGCAAAATCTGGCGTTAGATGTCTCGCCCATGACGGACGTTAGAGCCAGTCGTGAGTATCGTATGCATGTCGTGCAGCGCTTAATGATTAAATGCGGTAAGCAATTGGTCGCAGATATACAACCTGCGAGCGCTTAACGTTTATCGCCATTTGTAAAGAATACAAGGAAGAGACACTATGAGCCATCATTCTTCACTATTTGACAGTTATAGTATACGCCGACAGCGCCCGCCAAAAAATAAAATCGGTACGGGAGTCAAACATGACAGTGCTATCAGCCATGTGATGGGAACGGCCACTTACGTCGATGACATGCTAAAACCGCAAAACACCCTGCATTTAGCGATTGGTAAAAGCACTCATGCCCATGCCCGTATCGTGCATATGGATTTGAGTGCAGTATGGGCGGCCGATGGGGTGGTCGATGTCATTACGTTTCAGGATTTGCCTGCTAAGACTGATATCGGCCCAGTGTTCGATGGCGATCCATTAATGGCAGATAAAGTCACCGAATACGTCGGTCAAACCTTATTTGCAGTCGTTGCAACCAGTCACCGTGCCGCCAAAAAGGCAGTGCTGAATGCGCTGATAGAATATGAGCCATTAGCAGCCATTTTGACTATCGATGACGCATTAGAGCAAGAGCAGTTTGTACGGCCGAGCCACTTTATGCAGCGCGGTGATACGCAAGCTGAGCTAAAATCAGCACCGACGCGTATTGCAGGGCATATTCATATGCTTGGGCAAGAGCATTTTTATCTTGAGGGGCAGGTATCTTACGTTGTGCCTTGTGATGATGGCGGTCTTGAAGTTTATACGTCGTCGCAGCATCCAAGCGAAGTGCAGCAACTGGTCGCTGAAGTAGTGGACCTGCCATTTCATGCGGTGACTACCATTGTGCGTAGAATGGGCGGCGGCTTTGGCGGTAAAGAAACCCAAGCTGCGGCGTGGGCGTGCCTGTGCGCTATCGTGGCTAAGCGCCAAAATATGCCAGTCAGTATGCGCTTAGATCGACAAGATGACATGGTGGTGACTGGTAAACGGCACGAGTTTTCCAATCGCTATGAGGTCGGCGTCAATGAAGACGGACAGATACTTGGCGTCGATATGCAGCTAGCAGGACTATGTGGCTATTCGCCTGATTTGTCCGATGCTATTGTCGATCGGGCGATGTTTCATTGTGATAATGCTTACTATTATCCGGCCGCGCAGATAGCAGGTCACCGCTGCAAGACCCATACGGTATCTAACACTGCTTATCGCGGTTTTGGTGGGCCACAAGGTTTGCTAACCGCTGAATATATGATGGATCACATTGCTTATACGTTAGGTAGAGATCCGTTGCAGGTACGTCTAGCAAACTTATATCAAAACGGTCAAAGCACCCATTACGGTCAGCCGATTGAGCATTTTGATTTGGGGACTATCATGCGGACGCTCGCACAGGATAGCGATTACGATAAGCGCCGTCAGCAAATTATCGAAGCAAATAAAAAGGCTGAAGCTGAAGGCAATGATAAACGCTGGGGTCTAGCGTTAACGCCAGTGAAATTCGGTATCTCATTTACCGTGCAAACCCTCAATCAAGCTGGCGCTTTGGTACTTATTTATACCGATGGCACGATTCAAGTCAATCATGGCGGCACCGAGATGGGTCAAGGGTTATATATTAAAATTGCCCAAATCGTTGCTAATGAATTTGATGTCGATTTAGATACGGTAAAAGCCACTGCTACTCGCACCGATAAAGTGCCAAATACCTCGCCGACGGCTGCCTCATCGGGTACGGATATGAATGGTAAAGCGGCGCAAAATGCCTGTATCACCATTAAAAATCGTTTGCTTGAGTTTGCTGCCGAGCATTTTCAAGTCAATGCCGAAGATGTCCGTTTTGAGCGCAATCACGTTTATATCGGTGCTAAAGAGGTGCTTACGTTTGCAGATTTTGTCTTGCTCGCTTATCAGCACCGTATTAGCTTGTCTTCGACTGGCTATTACAAAACGCCCAAGATATTTTACGACCGCTCAAAAGCGTGGGGGCGACCCTTCTTTTACTTTGCTTTAGGTGCAGCCTGCGCAGAAGTTGAGATTGACACTTTAACAGGAGAGTACAAGGTGCTGCACTGCGATATCTTGCACGATGTCGGACAATCGATTAATCCTGCAGTTGATATTGGTCAGATTGAAGGAGGCTTTGTGCAAGGTATGGGCTGGCTAACCACTGAGGAGCTTATTTGGGATAAAAAAGGCAAGCTTGCTTCTAACAGCCCCGCTAATTATAAAATTCCTACGGCACATGATTTGCCTAAACAATGGCGCGTCAAACTGTTTGATCGTAAAAATGAAGAGCAGACCATTTATAATTCTAAAGCCGTTGGTGAGCCACCGTTTATGTTAGCAGCGAGCGTTTGGTGTGCGATTAATAATGCCATCGCAAGCTTGGGTAATTATAAGAAAAATCCAGAGCTGACCATGCCAGCGACGCCAGAGGCCGTACTAAAAGCCGTCATGCGTCTACAAGGTCAAGCGTGGGAAATCGCTTCTAAACCAGATACCGAAACTATTGAAAGCTTAACGCCAGCTGACGATCGCGTATTGCCGCAGCAAGTACCGCATGCGACAGACACGACACCGCCTGCGTCTGAAGGTCAATTGTTTGATGAAGAGCCTGAGGCGATAGAAAACCCTAACGTCTCAACGGCTCGTGGACCTGCGCACAGTGAATAAGTCACTTATCACGCAGATGCCACCAACGAAATGGTATGAGGGACTGGCGCAATATCAGCAGCAGGGGGTTGCCCATGTATTAGCGACGGTCGTTGCCGTCAATGGTTCGGCACCTCGCGAACTACAGTCTAAAATGATTGTCACGCTCGATGACTGCTGCGATACGCTGGGCGGTGGGAGTTTAGAGCATGATGTAACGCTAACAGCGCGGCAACTATTAAATGGCGAGCTTGAGCCAAATAATTCGAAAGCTTTCTCTCAACCATTAAAAGCAGGCAGGTCTGCAAAAGCACAAGCGGTACGCCGTGAAGCAGTTTACAGCAAACATTATCCATTGGGCGCTAAGTTAGCACAATGCTGCGGTGGTAGCGTGACGGTGATGTTTGAATGCTTTCACTTAACACCACCGATGTCGCTATTGGTTTTTGGGGGCGGACACGTAGCTACCGCATTAATGAGCATATTGGCTGAGCTGCCTTGCCAAGTGGACTGGATAGACAGTCGTCCTGAGATGTTTGAGCGTTATCTGAGCGCTGAATCTGGCACAGCGGACGGACAGGTGAATGACCAATTACCAGCGCATATTCGTGTGCATATTGACGACGATCCGGTTGATTTTATCCGTCCATTTTTGACCAATGGCGCTCGCAGACTATCTACAAATAAAGGTACGCAATATTTTATTTTAGTCATGACTCATGATCACAGTCTTGATTTTGACTTGGTGCGCGCGGCTTTAGATTGTTTGCTAGCTACTGATTCAAAGACTGCATTAAAGGAAAGCAGTGCGCGGCCTTATGTCGGCTGTATCAGCTCGGCAACCAAAGCCAAGCGCTTTAAAGAAAAGTTGCTGCAGCGCGGTTATAGCGAAAAAGTCGTTGATAAGGTAACGATGCCAATTGGCCTTGAGATTGGCGGTAAAGAACCAATGGCCGTTGCGGTATCTATCGCCAGTCAAATTTTGCAGCTGTATCACCAAGCATAAATATTATTTCTAATTAACATTTATCAGTAAAACTTTATTGCCTTTTACTCTATTTAGGTGAGACGCCTTTATGACCATACATATTTATCAAGCACGACTGCTGCATTATCTAACCGAAGACAATCTGGCTAAGAGAGAAAAAAGCACCAACAGCAGTGATACAAGCACTAATGATACACATGCCAATGATGCCACACTACCAGTGGTTGATAAAAATGTCATATTGCGCCCTGTAATCGCAGGTATTAATGTTTATCCTGAGTATATTGCCGAAGGTGCTTTGGTCGTCGATGATGTGAGCGGTCGCGTGCTAGACTATGGCAGTAAAAATGTGATTATGGCGCGATATGCTAGTAGTAGCGCACAACAGAGCAAAGCGCCCGTACAGATTCACGATTATCAAGACAAGCTTATCATGCCAGGCTTTATTGACACTCATGTCCACTATCCGCAGATAGATATGATTGCCGCCTTTGGTGAGCAATTGCTTGATTGGCTCAACAATTACACCTTTGTCACCGAAGCCAATTTTAGTGACCCACAGGTTGCGCATGATACCTCAAAGTTCTTTTTAAACCAGCTGCTTGCCAATGGTACGACCAGCGCTTTGGTGTTTTCGACCAGTCATCCTGAGTCTGTTGAAGCGTTTTTTGAAGAAAGTACTCGCCTCAATACGCGTATGATTACCGGTAATGTACTGATGGATCAAAATGCGCCCAAGAATTTGTGTGTACCGACTGAGCAGGGCATCCGCGATTCGCAAAACATCATTGATAAATGGCACGAGCGAGGCCGTCAACATGTGGCGATTACGCCAAGATTTGCCATCACATCGACGCCAAAACAGTTGCAAATGACGGGTGAGTTATATCGCAGCTATGATAGTGTGTATCTGCAAACGCATCTGGCTGAAAACCTTGCTGAGATTGCCTTTGTGCGTGAACTTTATCCCAAACATACGGGCTATCTTGACGTTTATCATGATTTGGGATTACTGGGAAGGCGGACTACTTTAGCGCATGGTATTTATCTTGAAGCATCAGAGTATGAGGTACTGCGTGATACTGGGACGCAAATTGCCCATTGTCCAACGTCCAATTTATTTTTGGGTAGTGGTTTGTTTAATTTATCTAAGACTTTACGTTATACCGGCGTTAGTATCGCCACCGATGTAGGGGCAGGAACCAGTTTGTCGATGCTGACGACGTTATCGGAAGCTTATAAAGTGCAACAATTACAAAACAACCCATTATCCGCGCATCAAGGCTTGTATCAGATTACTTTAGGTAACGCGCAGTCGCTATTATTAGACGATAAAATCGGTAACTTTATGCCTGATAAAGAAGCGGATTTTGTAATAATAGACATGGGCGCGACAGAGTTACTTACGCACCGTATGAGGCAGACAAAATCACTCGATGAACAATTATTTGTGCTGATGATGCTTGGCGACGATAGAGTGATTGAAGAAACAGTCATTGCTGGCATGAGCCGTTATAAAAAAGGGGTGATATAAAATAAGCTGACAAATAGCCAGCTTATTTCAAGGTGAATTTTTCAACAACACTCATAATTATTGAGTGGTTATGGCTACCGTATCATTCGGGATATTGTAGCCACACCCAACCATTCTCTAACCATTCGCTTAAATCATCTGGGTCAATATTTTTAACATCTTGAGTTTGTAAATGCTTACCATTGGCCAAACGCATTAGCACAGCGGCCGCTTCCGCATCCAAACCATCAAGGCGCTGACCGTTGGCATATAGCGTCACGCCATCATTGGTTTGGCTATAAAGCAAACGATTGCTATAGTCGGCTTGTAGCGTTGCGCCATCTGATAGGGCCTGCATCAACTCATCAGTATCTAGCGTTTCTTCTGGCACTAGCGCATCATACTGGCGCTTACTGACAACTTCGGATACTGCTTGGCGGATGATATCGTTGCCGCGCTCAGATTGCAGCATTTGTAAGAGCTGGTCTTTAATCGCCTCGATACTGCTTGCTGTCAATTCACCCGACGCTTGTAGTGCTTGTGGCAGTATCATAGGGATAAATAAATCGCTGTCGTTGGTAGCAATATCAGCCAGACTGTCGATGATTTGCATCAAATTCGGACGACGACAACCAAAAGAGAAGGTTAGGCAATCATCTTGCGCGACGCCAAAGTGTGATAATTTCGGCGGCACATAAAGTACGTCGCCCGCTTCTAATATCTCATCAAAAATAATCTCGCCCATATCATCGAACAATCTAATCGGCTCATCGGCGACAAACTCAGTGTTTTTATCACAAAATTTGCCAAGCTGCCAACGACGCTGACCGTAGCCTTGCGCTAAAAACACATCGTAATCATCATAATGCTTGCCGACTGAGCCGCCTTTTGGCGCATAAGACACCATGATATCGTCGCGTTGCCACTGCGGGATAAAATCAAACGCTTGCCACAACTGTCCGAGCTCAGGCGACCATTGTTCAAGGTTTTGTACCAGTACCGTCCATTGTTCAGGCAAATTGTCAAAATCGCTTTCAGTTAAGGGACTTTTTTTAAGTTGCCATTGCGCTAGGCCGTCTTGCTTAGTAGCGGCTTGGGTGAGCAGGCGTGCAGCCGCGTCTTCTTCAATAGCAAGACCAAGCATATCGTCTGGCTCAAACATGTCAATTAGCTGCGGTAAGCCTTGCTTAATAAGGAGCGGTTTTTTTTGCCAATATTCACTTAAAAATTGCTCAGGCGTGATAGAGTCGGGCAAGCAAAGAGGAATTGTGGTCATTGATAAATCCATGTCTAAAAATGGGTATAAGAGAAATAACAAGAGATGCTTTATAGGAAAGTTTTAATAGTTTATGATTATCGCCTAGCTGATAGCGAGTATTACCGTATGAATAGTTGCTGTCAGAACACCTCATCAATCGTAGGAAGTTTATGAAAAAATTACATTTTATCGTTATTATCGCCAGCGTATTTTTATTACAAGCTTGTGTGCACAAGGTTGTGACCGTGCCAGCTAAAATCGCTTATAAAACCACCAAAGGCGTGGTCAAAGGCACAGTGGCGGTCGGTAAAGCCATCATACCGGGCGACAGTGATGACGATGATAAAAAAGATAAAAAATAAAACCTTACCCATTAACTAACTGTCTTTTAAGACAAGTAATAGTAGGTAAGGTTAATGTTTTTCTTAATATAAATGAATAGGCAGTCCTACTCATTTATATTTATTTCAAAATATGTCCGCTAGCTACTTCAAGCTTGATCAGAGATTAAATCTTAGCAATCCAGTCTTTAATCGTGCGAGCTTGCTCAGCGGCATTACCAGTATAAGTCGCAGGCGTCAGTTCACGTAGGCGCGCTTTATCGCTATCTGAAACCGCAGATAATTCATCGCTTTCTACGAAAGTCAGCATGGCCTCACGTGTCATAGCATTGCCACGGGTCAAGGCTTTGAGTTTTTCGTACGGGTTCTCAACACGGTAACGACGCATGACCGTTTGAATCGGCTCAGCCAATACTTCTTGCGCGTTATCTAAGTCGTCATTTAAACGCTGTGCATTCAATTCAAGTTTACCAACGCCTTTTAGGCACGCATCATAAGCAATCATACTTTGCGCTAAGCCAACACCGATATTGCGCAGTACAGTCGAGTCTGATAAATCGCGCTGCATACGTGAAATTGGTAGTTTTTCACCCAAATGTGCAAGCATCGCGTTCGCCACCCCCAAGTTACCTTCTGAGTTTTCAAAATCAATCGGATTGACTTTGTGCGGCATGGTAGAAGAGCCCACTTCACCATCTTTTAGGCGCTGCTTAAAATAGCCTAAGCTAATATATTGCCAAATATCACGGTTAAAATCGATCAAGATGGTATTAAAACGTTTGACCACATCGAACAATTCAGCGATATAGTCATGCGGCTCGATTTGGGTAGTGTAAGGGTTAAACGTTAGCGCTAGGTGCTGGTCAATAAACTGCTCAGCGTGTGCTTGCCAATCAACATCAGGATAGGCTGAGAAATGAGCATTATAGTTACCGACTGCGCCATTAATTTTGCCGAGTAGCTCAACTTGACCGATTTGTTTAATTTGGCGGGCTAAGCGATAAGCGACGTTTGCCATCTCTTTACCGAGCGTCGTTGGACTGGCCGTTTGACCGTGCGTGCGTGATAGCATTGGCTGGTCAGCATGAGTAATCGCCAAATCAACAATGCTATCGGTCACTTGCTGCATTTTTGCAACCACAATCTCGCGGCTGTCTTTTAGCATTAATGCGTATGACAAGTTGTTGATATCTTCACTGGTACAAGCGAAATGAATAAACTCCAAGCTGTCTTCTAACTGCTGATTACCACGGAATTTGTCTTTGATAAAGTATTCAACCGCTTTGACATCATGGTTGGTCGTCGCTTCGATATCTTTAATCGTTTGCGCGTCCGCTTCGCTAAAGTCGTCAACGATGCTGTTTAAAAAGGCATTGGTATCGGCATCAAACGCTGCCAACTCACCAATTGCGCTATTATCTGCCAATGACTGTAACCAGCGAATCTCGACGGTAACGCGAGCTTTAATCAGACCAAATTCAGATAGATAAGGACGCAAGCTGTCGGCTTTAGATGCGTAACGGCCATCGATTGGAGAGAGTGCGGTAAGTGGAGTCATAGTGATGCCTCAAATAGTTGTCAAAAGTAACAGGAGTAAAAGTGATAAAAATAAGCAAAAATGAAGAAAGGTTGAAAGTTATTTAAAATCAAAACCCACAAGGCGCATCGATAGCGGCAATCACACCGCCACCAAGACACACCTCATCGATATAAAATACCGCTGATTGACCAGGCGTAACGGCTCGTTGCGGCTCATCAAATACCACACGGACTTCACTGCCATCATCATTTAGCGCGTAAACACGGCAGGCCTGATCGGGCTGACGATAGCGAGATTTTGCCATACAGCGTAAGCCTTCCGTGCTAAAAATATCGGCAGGCGGCAAGCCTTCGACCCAGTCAAGCTTATAAGCTTGTAGCTCATTACTCATCAGCATCGGATGCTCATGACCTTGACCGACGATCAAACGGTTTTTAGCCAAATCTTTTGCTAGTACAAACCAAGGCTCTTCTGGACGGTCTTTGACGCCGCCGATACCGATGCCGCCGCGCTGACCTAAAGTATAATACATCAAGCCATCATGCTGACCTATCACATGACCGTCGTCGGTGACGATATCGCCTTTTTGTGCTGGCAAGTACTGTTGTAAAAAGTCTTTAAAACGGCGCTCACCAATGAAGCAAATACCAGTAGAATCTTTCTTTTTAGCCGTCGCCAAGTCATGTTCTTCAGCGATTTGACGCACGACTGGTTTTTCAAGCTCGCCTACCGGGAATAGCGTCTTAGCGATTTTATCGCCGCCGACCGCATGTAAGAAGTAGCTTTGGTCTTTATTATTATCTAGTCCACACAAGAGCTGGGCGACGGTTTCACCGTTGTTATTTTCATAGTTCACGCTGCGGCGCGTATAGTGACCAGTGGCAATATAATCAGCACCGAGGGTCAAAGCATAATCTAAGAACGCTTTAAATTTGATTTCTTTATTGCATAAAATATCTGGATTTGGCGTGCGTCCGGCTTTGTACTCTGCTAAGAAATGCTCAAACACGCGATCCCAATATTCCATCGCAAAATTAGCGGTGTGCAGCTTGATACCGATTTTGTCACATACCGCTTGCGCATCTGCTAGGTCGTCCATCGCCGTACAGTATTCGGTGCCGTCATCTTCTTCCCAGTTCTTCATAAACAGACCTTCCACTTTAAAGCCTGCTTGCTGGAGCAAAACGGCAGATACGGAAGAGTCGACGCCGCCTGACATACCAACGATGACGTGCTTGCTGCTAGGATTGTCAATATTGGCAAGCGTCAAAGGACGATGGATGCTAAAAGCGTCTGAAACGGGTAGACTTGAGGTGTTTGGCGTGGCTGACATAGAATTGCTCAACAATTTATACCTTACCCAAAGTATAAAATGCCCCTATTCATCGATAAAAAGACTAAGAGTGATAGACTTAGTCAGCGGATAAGGTCATCTCATTTTTTGGACGGGGTATTTTGGACTGGGTATTGTGATAAAATAAGCGTCATATTATAACAGTTAATCGTAAGCGGTGGCGAGCTATGCACGCTCATGTTGTCTAAAAGCGCTTTAGAAATTTAGATAGCGGTTCTAAATTATTTTAATCACTCTTCATTCACTTAGTAATTCACTTGGAATAATAATGATAAAAATTGGTCAAGGTATCGATGTCCATGCGTTTCATAATACGGGCGAGCAGCAGCAATATGTGATATTAGCAGGCGTGCCGATAGAGCATACCCATAGTTTGCTGGCACATTCTGATGGCGATGTGGTGCTCCATGCGCTTGCTGACGCACTGCTTGGTGCATTGGCACTTGGGGATATTGGGCAACATTTCCCAGATACCGATGCCGCGCACGCCGGTTTGGATTCGCGCGTCCTACTCCGTTATGTGTATGGTAAAGTCCAAGCTGCCGGTTATACTTTAGGCAATGCTGATATTACTGTGATGTGTGAGCGCCCAAAATTGGCACCCTATAATTTGGCGATGCGCGAAAATATCGCCAGTGACTTGCAAACAGCTGTGAGTAATGTCAGCATTAAAGCCACAACGACTGAAAAATTGGGCTTTACCGGTCGCCAAGAGGGCATTATGGCCAATGCCGTGGTATTATTGGTACCAAATATGATGATGTCTGACGACAATATGGCTAGCAATACTATTTCTGATGTTAACGTTTCAGATGCTAATATGCCTAATGTTTAATCCCTAATGGCTTAGTAGTCAGTCATGATGGTTGCAATAAACGGCAATCGCCCCATGTAGCAGCCACAGGCCAAATTTAGCGTGACCTATCTTTTTTTGATAATAGTTTTAATAAATAGGAGCTTTTATGAGTGAGCAAACCCCAAATACTGCTGCAAACGATGTTGAACAGCTGATTCGTGATCAAATCAAAGACAATAAAGTCATCCTTTATATGAAAGGCACACCGCAGTTTCCACAGTGTGGTTTTTCTGCCAAGTCGATTGAGGTTTTGACCCAAATTGGCCGCCCGTTTGCTTATGTTAATATTCTAGAAAACCCAGAAATTCGTGCTACGTTACCGAAGATTGCTAATTGGCCAACGTTCCCGCAATTATGGATTGACGGTGAATTGATGGGCGGTTCAGACATCATTTTGCAAATGTACCAATCAGGCGAGCTAAAACCTTTGGTTGAAGCCAATAGCCCAGCTGCTTAATGGTTAAGCGTTTTTATTGGGCAGTTGATAAGCCTCAATAAATCATTTAGAAATTGCAGCAAAGTAAACCTGAATAGCCATTTCTCTTCATGAAGAAAGGCTATTCGGGTTTTTTATTGTCTATGCAATTTATTGTTTTTATCGCTTTTAGCCCCATATAGTGTCCAAGATAAATATATTTTGCCTAAAAGCGAGAGTTATATGAATAATCACTTAGCAAACACCGAATTACCAAATACAGAATTAACGGAGCAGCAGGAGGCGGCTGAACAAGCGGCTATCGAAAAACGCCGCGAGTATTTAAAAAACGAATCAACCCGTTTAATAGATATGGCGGGCAATGAGCCAAATTCTGCTCTTAAATGTATCCATCAGCTTAGCGTAGCAGGCGGCGCAACCGAAGCGACTTATATTGCCATTGAGCAGCGTATCGTCGCGGATCAAGATGCAGCTGGTGCTTATCATTTGGCATTATTGGCACAAAACACCCCTGATTTACCCATCGATGCGCGGCAACTTATTGAGATGGTTGTGCTAAAGGGTGATAACGCTCAGCGTTTGGCCTTGCTAAAAAACTTGCCATTGCCGCCAGTTGAGATGATTAAAGAGCAAATCTTGGCGACCAATGACGGCGACGCTATTGGGCAGATGAATGCCTATTTGCAGATTAACCCAGAAGCTTACGGCAGCCACCATATGCTGGCCAGTGGGCAGGCTGACCGCATTGTACCACTCAGTCCTGGTAAATAAATCCATTCGAGGTTTATCAAGCTTTTATTGATGCACCTTTATGATTAATGGCAATAGCAGTTAATTTAAATAGTTTTTCGTATAACGTTTTTTAAGCGGTAAAAAATTGTTATAATTACCGGCTATTTTACCTATCTTTAATGGCTCATCTGAGTCGTTATCTCTTTTTTAAATTCGACTGACGCTTATTGACCAGCAGCCATGCTATGCAGCGATAGCCTCTGGCTCACGGTTGCGTCGAGAGTCAAGTGAGGCATACATGCAATACCCAAAAAATTACGACGTGGTAGTGATCGGCGGCGGTCATGCTGGCACAGAAGCAGCTTTGGCGGCCGCACGTATGGGTGCGCAAACGTTACTCTTGACGCATAACATTGAAACGCTAGGGCAGATGAGCTGTAACCCTGCGATTGGTGGTATTGGTAAGTCGCATTTGGTACGTGAGATTGATGCGCTTGGCGGTGCGATGGCACTGGCGACTGACAAATCTGGTATCCAGTTTCGAGTGCTTAATAGTCGTAAAGGTGCTGCCGTGCGTGCCACGCGTGCGCAAGCGGATCGCATTCTTTATAAAGCCGCCATTCGTCATACGTTAGAAAATCAGCCAAATCTTGATATATTCCAACAAGCAGCAGATGATATCTTAGTCGAAAATGGTCGCGCGACCGCTGTTGTGACGGCAACGGGGATTGTTTTTAACACCCAAACTGTGGTGCTGACTTCAGGAACGTTTTTAGGCGGTGTCATTCATATTGGTTTGGAAAATTCAAAAGGTGGACGCGCAGGCGATCAGCCTTCTATCAAGCTTGCAGATCGTTTACGCGAATTGAAATTACCGGTGGGTCGCCTAAAGACCGGTACACCAGCACGTATTGATGCGCGTAGCGTTGACTTTAGCGTGATGACAGTGCAGCCAGGCGATACACCGCTGCCGGTGATGAGCTATATGGGCGATGTGTCCATGCATCCTGAACAGGTCAATTGCTATATCACCCATACCAATGCGCGCACCCATGACATTATCCGTGAAAACCTAGACCGCTCACCGATGTTCTCAGGCAAAATCGAAGGCGTTGGGCCGCGTTATTGTCCATCAATTGAAGACAAGATTCACCGTTTTGCCGATAAAGACAGCCATCAAATCTTTATTGAGCCAGAAGGTTTGACCACGCATGAGCTATATCCAAACGGTATCTCAACCAGCTTGCCGTTTGATGTGCAATTAGACTTTATCCATAGTATGAAGGGTCTAGAGAACGCACACATCACGCGTCCCGGCTATGCGATTGAGTATGATTATTTTGATCCGCAGAACCTAAAACCAACGCTTGAGACCAAGTCAATCGACCGCTTATACTTTGCCGGTCAAATCAATGGTACAACAGGCTACGAAGAGGCGGGCGTCCAAGGTTTATTAGCCGGCACTAATGCGGCATTGGTCACCTGTGAAAACAGTGAATTTGATATTTGGACGCCGCGCCGCGATGAAGCCTATCTTGGCGTACTGGTCGATGACTTGATTACGCATGGTACCACTGAGCCATATCGTATGTTTACCAGCCGCGCCGAATATCGTTTGCTACTGCGTGAAGACAATGCTGATCAGCGTTTGACTGAGACTGGTCGCAAGCTTGGTTTGGTAGATGATGTGCGCTGGCAGGCTTATCAAGAAAAAATGGAAGCCATTGCTACCGAAACCTCGCGTCTTAAAGACATTTGGGCAACTCCTGCTAATGCTTTAGGTCAGCAAGTCACGGCGCAGACAGGCGAGGTGCTGTCTAAAGAATCGACTGCGTATGATTTATTAAAACGTCCGCAAATACATTTTACTGATATCGCGGCGATTACTGGTTCAGAGGTTGATAGCCAAGTCGGTGAGCAGATTGAGATTTCTGTTAAATACGCCGGCTACATTGACCGTCAGCAAGAAGATATCGATCAGATGAAGCGTTTGGAAAATACTGCCTTGCCAATGGATTTTGATTATAGTGTGGTGTCGGGATTGTCCAATGAGATTGTGCAAAAGCTGGCGCAAATTCGTCCTGCCACGCTTGCCCAAGCGGGACGCATCAGCGGGGTCACGCCTGCCGCCATTCAGCTATTGGCGATGACCGTCAAGAAGCAGAAAAAAGCCCAAGCAGCGTTAAACTCATAATAATGGTTTAGCAAATCTTAAAGCTTTAAACTGTGTTTATAAAAGAAGCCCGTAATGACAAAGCGTTACGGGCTTCTTTATGGCAAATACCTTAACAATTTCAAAACAGTTTCCTGATTTAAAACTTGATAATTTAAGACGTGCTCGTTTAAGAGTAGGATAAAAGAAAAATAATTAGCAAGGAGTAATGATATGCCTTACGATAAATTATCTGAACTGCCCGATTCGGTAAAAGGTAATCTGCCTAAGCACGCGCAAGAAATCTTTTTGGCCGCATTCAATAGCGCCAGTAAACAATATGACGATGAATCACGCTGGTTTGCTACCGCATGGGCCGCTGTCGAAAACAGTTATGAGAAAAACTCGGACGGCAAGTGGGTGAAAAAGTCTGATTAGGGCGTGTTTTCATTTTAAAATTTTAACCATTTTTAGCCCATTTAGATATATATTGATTGAATTGAGAACACGCCCTCGTATTCAAATCAGCAATAGCGGCGTTATATACACTATAATAAAATAGCTTTCCGTTATCCAAGCTAACCCATTTTAAAATACCTACTCACCATTGCTGTTTATTTAACAATATAGCTTTGGATATATTCATAACCTGAGCTTATTTATGACCGCTGCTATTATTTTTGCTATCACTATTGTATTGCCCAACCTTGTTTTGATGGGGTTGGGTTTTTTTATGCAAAGGCGCGGCGAGGCAAGCCAAGCTTTTATCGATCAAGCATCCAGCTTTGTCTTTAATTACTGCTTGCCGTGCTTACTGTTTTTTAGCGTGGTTGATAGTGAGGTCGATTATGCCAAACAAATGACTTTAATCATTGCTGGTATTGTCGTGACCTTTATTTTGTTTATAGGCGCAGAAATTTATGCCAAGGCTTTTGTCGATAAGCCTGCCGACCAAGGGGTGTTTGTACAAGGTATCTTTCGCAGTAATATGGCGATTATCGGTCTGGCAACCGTCGCTAATGCCTACGGCGAGCAGGGTTTAAGTATTGGTGCCGTCTATATGGGGGTGGTGACGATATTATTTAATATCTTAGCGGTCATTACCTTAAGCCGGGTGTCTAAAAGCGCGGACGATACGTGGATCAGTCGCAGCATAATGATTGTCAAAAAACTGTTTACCAATCCGTTAATTATCGCCTTGGTCGCAGCTTTTGCTTATAAAGCCCTGCCGTTACCGCCTATTAGCGGCGTCATTCATACCACTGGCGATTTACTAGCTGCGGTGGCATTGCCGTTGGCACTGATTTGCGCGGGTGCAAGTATCGATTTAAAGTCGATGTTGCATCCGTCAGGTTTATCCATGCAAGCCAGTATTGGACGTATTGTGATTGCGCCTATAATCGCTATTGCAGTCGGATTGGGTTTTGGCTTATCAGGCGTGCATATGGGCGTGCTGTTTTTGATGGTGGCGTCACCGACAGCGGCGGCCAGTTATGTGATGGCGAAAGCCATGGGCGGTAATGATATATTGGCGGCCAATATTTTAGCATTTACCACCGTGGTGGCAATGTTTGGTATGGCGATTGGTGCGGCGATATTACGCGGATTAGGGTGGATATAGCATCGATAATAATGTTAGGTATATGAGAAATGCTTTCGCTTTTAATAAAAATAAAAACAGTCGTTATAAAAAAGTCCCCTTTTTAAATTAGAAAAGGGGACTTTTAAGATTTATTGTCGTTATCTCACATTGTCTTTATCATGATTATTCACGCGGCGATGTTTGCGTTTAGGGCTAACACGATACGTCAAATAACCGCCAATAATCAAGACCACAATAAAAGCGACGATGTATAAAAATATTGATGAGCCGATAAAGGCAGAAGGTTCCATGACCATAATCTCCTTAAGGTTTATCAATAATTATGCAAGCGGCGCGGGTTATTGTAAAGTAAACAAGTTTAACTCAGATGTAAGTTCCAGTGAACGCAGACGTGCTGCCTGGTCATAAACATTGGCGGTGACAATTAGCTCATCTGGTTGATACTTTGCGATAAATTCTGCCAGTTTTGGTTTGACCGTTTCGACAGAACCAACAAATGACACCGATAAAGCGTTGTCTACCATCATTTTTTCCGCCGGGCTCCAGATGCTGTCCATATCATGAGTTGGCATTGGCATTTGTCCACGCTCACCGCGGCGCAAGCGGACAAAGCTTTGCTGCGCTGAGGTAAAGTGATAACGCGCCGTTGCGTCGTCGTCAGCCAGTAGCAGGTTAGCCGCCAGCATTACATAAGGCTTATCTAGATGCGCTGATGGTTTAAACTGTTCGCGATAAGCATTAATTGCTTGTGTCATCATCTGTGGCGCAAAATGCGAGGCAAACACATAGGGTAGGCCTAAATGCGCTGCTAGAGTGGCGCCAAAAAGAGACGAGCCCAGTATCCAAATAGGAATATTAGATTTCGCCCCTGGGAATGATTGCACAGGACTGTCATCGGTGCCATCACCTAAGAAATACATGAGCTCTTGGACGTCTTGCGGAAAACGATCGGCATCTTGCATTTGACGACGCAGCGCCTGAAATGTTGCACCATCGGTACCTGGCGCGCGGCCTAAACCTAAATCGATACGGTCACCGTATAACGCCTGCAAGGTACCAAACTGCTCAGCAATGATAAGCGGTGCATGGTTGGGCAGCATGACGCCACCAGCCCCGATGCGTATGCGCTTGGTTTGGCTACCGATGTGCGATAACAGCACCGACGTCGCCGCACTAGCGATACCTGGCATATTATGATGCTCTGCCATCCAGTAACGGTTTAAGCCAGACTTCTCTGCTTGCTGCGCGGTTTGTACCGTTTGAGCAATACCTTCAGAGATGGTATGGCCTTCAGGTACTGGTGCGAGATCTAAAAAAGATAAAGGGATTTTGTTACTCATAAATTATCCAGTAGAGTGATTAATTATTTTCTCTTGATATGCTTGTCACCATTACCGATTTCAAGCCGTGTTACAGAGTAGCAATAAATCATAACAAAGACAGATTATCGATGATTTAGGCACTTGGTGAGCAACAGCATCCGTTGATAAATAAGTCTATCATCATAAAAAGAATCGTATAATAAAAAGCGTCAGCACATAAAAAAGCAGGTAACCGAAGTTACCTGCTTTCTCAAAATGACGTTATTTAACTGAGTGGTTATTGCAGTCGATCACTTAGACCGATTATTTAGCTTGGTCGCCAAGCTTATAAGCGACCACATAATCACCAATCTTCGTACCTACTGAACCATGTCCACCAGCTACCAATACCACCATTTGCTCACCTTTAGAGTTCAAATAAGTCATAGGCGTGGCTTGTCCGCCTGCTGGAATACGTACATTCCATAGGACATCGCCATTCTTTAGATCATAAGCTCGGAAGTTGTTTTCGGTTGCTGCTGACAAGAATGCGACGCCACCTTTAGTGATGATAGGTCCGCCGATACCAGGCACCCCCAATTCAAACTTGATTGGAATAGGAGATAAGTCCTGTACAGTACCGTTTTTGCGCTGATAAGCAATCTCACCTGTGGCCAGATCAGCACCTGCGATCGTACCCCATGGTGGCTGCTGACAAGGTACACCAAGTGGTGATAAGAATGGTCCCATTTCTACCGCATAGTCTGCGCCTTCATTGGCATTCACACCTTGTTCACCTTTATTGGTCTCAACATCGCCAAGTGTGTCTTTAGGGATGAGTTTTGAGGTAAAGGCAAGGTAAGTTGGCATGCCGAACATCACGCCATTTTCAGGATCGACAGCGAGACCGCCCCAGTTAAAGGTACCAAAGTTACCAGGATAGACTAAAGTACCGTTGGTTGATGGCGGCGTATAGCGGCCGTCGTAGTTGAGTTTGTTGAACTCAATACGGCACATCATCTGATCGATGAGACTTGCGCCCCACATGTCTTTTTCTTTCAACATCGGCGGCTCAAAGCTCAAACCAGAATAAGGTTGCGTCGGAGCAGCATGTTCACCAGCAATGAGGTAGCCTTGCGGTGCATCACGCTCTTTGATAGGTACAATAGGCTCGCCTGTTGCACGGTTCAAGACATAAACATCACCTTGTTTAGTCGGTACCACCAATGCAGGCTGGACACCATCAGCGGTATCTAAGTCAAGCAGTGTTGGCTGCGCAGGCGTGTCCATATCCCAAAGGTCATGATGGACAAACTGCTGTACCCAGCGCGCTTCACCAGTTTTCAGATCTAGTGCGACCACAGAGGTTGCATACTTTTCTTCAGCAGCATTACGATAGCTACCGAGCTGATCGGGCGTGCGATTGCCCATTGGGAAGTAGGCCAAACCAAGCTCTTCATCAGCACTGGCAGTCGACCATGAGTTTGGCGAGCTGGTGCGATAGACTTGAGTTGGATCATTGACATCAAAAGGGGCTGTGTTGTCAGGATCACCTGAATCCCAGTTCCACATAAGCTCGCCAGTATTCACGTCATAAGCACGGATCACACCAGAGGGTGAGTTTACATCGTAGTTGTCGTTAACAGCACCAGCGACAATAATAACGCCACCTGCAACCACTGGGGCAGATGTTGAGTAGTAGTAGCCTGCTTGCTGGAACGGCATGTTGTGCATCAAATCTAATGCGCCATCTTCACCAAAGTCTTGACAGCGTTGTCCTGTTTTTGGATCGAGGGCATATAGCTTGGCATCAGAGGTTGGGATAAAGATCTTGGCATCGCATTGCTTGGAAGGATTTTCAAAGGTATTTCCAGCAATTTTTTGCACCAATGTATCGCCAGTCGCAGCCGGTTTATTAGCCGCTACTACGTTATTATCAGCGGTGTCACTGACGGCGCTATCGCTAGCTGTCTCGGTACTAGCATTAGCTGCTGGCGTAGTGCTTTTTGTACCAGCTTGACCAGCGTAATAAGAGACACCGCGGCAAGTTTGATGCTGACGTTGGAGGTTTTCGCCAACCTTAGGATCGAACTTCCATAGAGTCTCACCAGAGTCGGCATCTAATGCTAGCACCCAGTTATGCGGCGTACACATATAAAGAGCGTTGCCGATCTTTAGTGGGGTTGCTTGATAAGTGGTTTCGCCAACATCATTAGGACCTTTGACATCACCGGTTTGGATTTGCCACGCTAGCTCCAAATCTTTGACATTCTCTGTGTTGATTTGAGTCAAAGGAGAGTAGCGTTGGCCATAGTTAGTACGGCCATAGGCGCTCCACTCACCATCTGGTGTTTGCTCACCAGTGGATAATGGGTCGCCAAGGTTGGTAGAAGTGGCATTTTGACCGCCGTCATCTTTGGCAGTTAAATCGAGCTCGCCCAATTTGTCGGTGGCATTATTGGCCATACTACCAAAAGAGAGCAGTGCGCCCACAACCACACTGGCCATTAGTCCCCAATAATAAAGAGGACTTTTCTTAGTGTTGTTTGTGGTTGTTACTTGAGCGTGTTTCCCGTGCATCTTCTTAGAGACCCACGGTAAAAGCATTAATAAACCAAATATTAGTGGGAAACCCAAGCGAGTTGCCAGCGCCCACCAATAAAATCCAGATTCCCAAAGCGACCATACTAGTGTCACAACGATAAATATCGCGTACACCCCGTAAGCGCTCCAATGTTTTTTGAACAATAAAAATGCTGTCGTTAACATCATAACGCCAGCAAAAAGATAGTAAGGACTACCGCCTAAAGAGAGCAGATAAGCGCCGCCAATAAGCAAAGGGGCGGCAAAAACTGCCATAATGATCGCTACGAGTTTTTCCATGAGCGGTATCACCTGTTACATAGAAGCAAATGGACATGCAGTGATCGACACCCAGTACAAATCAATGTCTAGGCGTCCAGCAATACATGCAGAAATAAAAAAGAAATCAAACGTTAAATAACGTTTGAGACTGTATTTTATCACTTATGCATAAGCTCGGTAAAGGAGGCGTAAGGTAGGACAGCCGCTTTAACCGCTTTGTTTAGTTGTCAAATTGCTTTTGGCATAGTTCCATAAAGGCGCGTCCGTATTGACGGATTTCTGCATCATCACGTACCGCCATCCAACTGGTAAAACGTCCAAAATGATCGACAGGAATGGCGGTTAAATTATGATAATGGCTTGGCTCAAATGCCATTTCAGCGATAATACCAATGCCCAATCCTAATCCAACATAAGTGCTAATCACGTCGGCATCAAGAGCTGCGAGTACAATATCAGGCTCAAGTCCTGCGTCGCTAAAGGTTTTGTCAATCGCGCCGCGTCCCGTAAAGCCGCCGTGATAAGTGACAATCGGGTAGCTGGCAAGGGTTGGCAAATCAATCGATTCTAAACCCGCCAGCTCATGGTCGCTCGGTACAATAACCCGATGCGTCCAGTCGTAATAACGGTAGCAGCGTAGATAATCATTGTGCAACAAGGATTCGGTCGCAATGCCAATATCTGCCTGCCCACGAATAACCATCTGCGCGATGGTTTCGGGATCTGCTTGTTGCAGGATTAAATTGACCTTGGGAAAACGATCTTTAAATTCTTTGACCACTCTTGGCAATACATAACGCGCTTGCGTATGGGTGGTCGCAATGGTCAGTGTGCCAATATTGGGGTTATTAAAATCCAAACTGAGGTTTTCAATGGTCCGGATTTCAGCAAAGATAGATTCGATATGCGGCATCAGCGCTGTACCCATGGTCGTCAGTCCTGTTAGACGTTTGCCTTGGCGCACGAACACTTCGGTTTTGAGCTGGTTCTCAAGTGCCGCGATATGCTTTGATAGACTCGATTGACTGGTATGCAGCACGGTGGCCGCTTGACTTAAATTATAGCCATTGATTACCGTATGCCACACTGTTTCCAACTGTTTGAGCTGGATTTGTAGATGCCGCTGATTGACCACTACGTCGATTGCCATCATTTAACCCTATGTATAAATATACAAACCTCGTCTGTATATAAAAGTAAAAAATTACAAGTATTCAATAAGTCGCTAGTGTAAATCAAAGTTATTATTCTCGTATATAATAAATGGCTATGAATTTATACTAATTTGGAATATATAGTAATTTATTTTTCTTAAATTAACAATAGGTGCTTGGAGCAATAGACGATGAAAGAAAAGCTGTCTTAATATTTAGGTGAGCTATTGATACACGACGTTACCATAAAGAAATAAAATATATTGCCAAATGCTATGGTTATTAAGTTAATGCAAAAACATCTAGTCAAGGTTAGCGTTCTCAAGTACCATAATTCAATTTTGTGCTAACGATGGTTTTTATACAACGCTGAGCAATTTTTATCGATCCTTTTTATCTGTATTACTGAGAAATGATTGATAAAAATTGTGCGCAGTTGTGTTTTTTATCTCAATTTTTGGTGAGTGATTATGTCTGCTGTCCAACCTGTAACGCCTGAACAACCGATTGCCAAAAAATCATGGGCTGAAGCCGCCAAGGCTTATCTAGATTCGCGCGTTATTATCATGCTGTTTTTAGGGTTTTCGGCCGGTATTCCTATTTTGCTTATTTTTTCCAGTCTGTCGTTATGGTTAAGAGAAGCAGGCATTGACCGCGGTGTCGTCACCATGTTCAGTTGGGCAGCATTGGGATACTCATTTAAGTTTATTTGGGCGCCATTAATCGACGCGCTGCCAGTGCCTTTTTTGACCAAATGGTTGGGTCGCCGCCGTAGCTGGATGGTGGTATCGCAGCTGCTGATTGTATTGGCCATTTTTTTGATGGCGACGGTCAATCCTATTAGTGAAGACGTTTTGGTTTATATGGCGGGTGCGGCGGTTTTGCTGGGCTTTTCTTCTGCTACCCAAGATATCGTTATTGATGCTTACCGCATTGAGCTGGCACCGCCATCGATGCAGTCTATTTTGTCCTCTATTTATGTGTCAGGTTACCGCATTGGTATGATTGTCGCTGGGGCAGGTGCGCTGTATTTAGCAGATTATTTTGGTTCGACGGAAAGCTTTTATAGTTATGAAGCGTGGCGTAATACCTATTATATTATGGCCGGAGTGATGACTTTAGGCATATTGACCACCTTTGCCAGTTATGAGCCAACCGCCGAGATTCTGCAAAATAATAAACAAAAAAACAACCTCAAAGTTTTCTTGATTTACTCAGCGTTACTATTAATACCAGCGTTGTTGTTTAGCGCCATATATCTTGTCAATATTCTGATTAATAAAGTTTTTGATAGTAGCATTGTGCTGATACCGCTGATAGCCATGCCGAGCATTAAGTTCTACTTTTTAGCATTGGTTGCTTGTGCGCCATTGCTGCTGCTTTATTTTATGATTAATCAACCTAAAATTATTAATAAAGCGCCATTAGTGGCTGAAACCCGCGAAGACTATGTCAGATTGGTTTTATTGTTTGTCTTTGCCGTCGTCGCATTTATCGCCGCCTATGTTTTGATAGGACAAGGATTGCCAGAGTTTGAAGGCGTGTTTGTCAGCTTTATCAGTGAGACACTGCATTTGCTAACAAGCTTAGCCGTAGCGCTGGCAGCGGGTTATGCCTTGGTTAAAGTTGGTTTAGTGAAAAAAGAAATTGCGATGGCGACCTGGATTGAGCCTATCTTAGATTTCTTTAGACGCTATGGTAAAAAGGCATTATTGTTATTGGCCTTGATTGGTTTATATCGCATCTCAGACATCGTGGCAGGGGTAATATCAAACGTCTTTTATCAAGACATGGGCTTTAGTAAAACCGATATTGCCAATGCGGTAAAACTGGTTGGCGTGATTATGGCCATTGCTGGTGGTTTTTTAGGTGGTCTGTTGGCGCAGCGTTTTCGTATCATGCATGCGATGATGATTGGCGCTATTCTCGCTTGTGCGACCAATTTGTTATTTGTGGTGCTGACTTACAATCCTGGCAGCTTGCCTATTATGTATATGGCGGTGATTTTTGATAATTTAGCCGCAGGTCTTGCTAGCGCGGTATTTATTGCTTTCTTATCGGCATTGACCTCTATACGTTTTACCGCGGTACAATACGCTATTTTTTCTTCATTGATGACTTTGATACCTAAAGTCATGGGTGGCTATTCGGGCTCTATCGTTGATAGTATGGGCTATCCGTTCTTCTTTATTTTTACCTTTGCGATTGGTATTCCAATTTTAGCGCTGATTTACTTTGTTGATAAATATATCGTTATTGGTGATAACGACGATATTTATGGCGATAGCGATGGTGAAGGCGGCAGCGGTATTGGCGATAAGTTAACCAAAGCCAATCCAAACCTAACGGATACCAAAGAGCCGCCCCGCGCTTCAGAGTAGTTAATGCATGACATATAGCCAGTTCAATAGGCTTATTTAGTAAACAGTAATTTTACGAGTTATCTATGACAGCAGCTACCATTGGGCAAATAAAACAAAAAATTCAGCAGTGGCTAAACGACAGTGAAAATAGTCATTTGCCCTCGTTTTGGCTCACGGATTGGCTGTTGTTTGTCATTGAGCAGCCAAGCTCTTTTTTAATCACGGATGAAAACTATCAACTGACCGATAGCGAGCTTACGCAATTTTATGCGGGTGTGACTAAGATGCAGCAGGGCACGCCCTTGGCGTATTTAACGGGACAGCAAGAATTTTGGTCGCTGAATTTTACAGTCAATGAGCATACATTGATACCGAGACCCGATACTGAGGTACTGATTGAACAAGTTTTAGCTTGGATAAACTCTCAACCAAACCGCAACGATGACGATAATAAACCAAAGCGCCTCTTAGATTTGGGCACTGGCTCAGGCTGTATAGCGATTAGCCTCGCGCATGAGTTAAATAAGCGTCAGCCAAACAATAAGGCTGAGAGATGGCAAGTGGTTGCCGTTGATTTATCGCTAGAGGCGTTAAAAGTGGCTAGTCATAATGCAGTGGTAAATGAGGTTGCTGCTGATATTAAGTTTATCCAAAGCAGTTGGTATGAGGCGCTGTCTGCTCAGGATGAGCCATTATTTGATGTGATTGTATCCAACCCGCCGTATATCGATGAAGAAGATGAGCATTTAGCAAGACTGGTCGCCGAGCCGATTAGCGCCTTAAGCGCCCCCAATCATGGACTTGCCGATATAGCGCTTATTGTTAAGCAGGCACCGCAATATTTGAATGCAGCTGGGCTTTTAGCAATTGAGCATGGTTTTGATCAAGGTGCGAAAGTTAGTCAGCTATTTTTGGACAATCGCTTTGAGTCTGTTCATACTGTGCAGGACTTTGGCGGTAATGACAGGGTGACTTTAGGTCAGCTGTTATAATTGGTTTTTAAGAGTAAGTTTTTAAAGGTGAGTCTTTAAGAATAGGTTTTCAATAATAGATATTTTGCTTATAACTTGTGGTAAAAAATAGTGGTAGAAAGTATGACGCACTCCAAAGAAACAGGACAGCTAACAGATGCAGAACTGCTGCGTTATGCGCGGCAGATTTTGCTTGATGGCTGGGATATCGATGCGCAGCTACGTTTGAAAGCCTCGCGAGTCGTGATGATTGGGGCGGGCGGTCTCGGTTGTCCTGCTTCTGAGATGTTAGTGCGGGCAGGGCTTGGGCAAGTGCAGCTGATTGATGATGATGTGATTGAAGCCAGTAATCTACAACGGCAAACGCTATTTTTACCTGAAGATATCGGCAAACCTAAGGCGCTCACGGCAGCTCATATGCTGACCAAAATTAACCCTTTGGTTAGGGCGCGTGGGACAGTGGCCAGATTGAGTGAAGACAATGCTTATGAGCTGCTTGAGATGGCATCTGGTAAGCCTGACTTACTTTTAGACTGCACGGATAATTTTGCCACTCGCGATATCATCAACCGCATTAGTGTGCGTTACCAGATTCCGTTATTATCCGCCTCAGCGATAGCCATGCAAGGACAATTGGCACTATATGAGCCGCACTTAAATACCGGCTGCTATCATTGCGTCTTTGGTTCGGTAACAGACGATGCAGCGGCGGATGAACGTACTTGTGCCAATTCAGGGGTACTCGCCACCACGCCCGCTATTATGGGTAACTTGCAAGCCAATGCAGCGCTACAATATCTAGGATTAACCAAAAATCCACTGACAAATAAGCTGTTAATATGGGATGGTAGCCAGATGCAGCAACGACTGATGGGCTATCGCAAAGATGTGCATTGTCCGATTTGTGCCAAACATTAGCAAATTGCTCAAGCTTTTTAACTCTTCCTATCCTCATAACCTCCTTTTTATTACCATAGTTGTTTTTTTTATGAAAATTCATCGTCCGCATTTATTAAAGCATACCTTTAATGTCGTTAATCGTGTGCGCCAAACCGCAAGCGTTGCTGGTTTGTCTGCACTGAGAGTTGCAAAGGGTGAAAAACCTGATGCGATGCTGTTAAAAGAAACCTTTGAGCAATTGGGCACGACTTATATAAAAATCGGGCAGTTTATTGCCAGTACGCCGTCATTATTTCCACGTGAATATGTAGAGGCGTTTCAAAGCTGTTTAGATCAAACGACGCCCTTATCCTATGCCTATATTGAACAGGTATTAAAAGAAGAGCTGGCCGCCGCTGGCCTGTCGCTTGAAGAGATTTTTGCTTATATTGACGAAAAACCACTCGCTTCAGCGTCTATTGCCCAAGTGCATGCCGCGCGTTTACATAATGGCGATGAAGTAGTGCTAAAGGTACAAAAACCAGGCGTTGAAACGATTATGCAAACCGATTTGGGCGTCTTGCACGCTATGACCAAGTTGGTTGAGCTACTAATGCCTTCGATGCGCTTTGCCAGTATTGCGCCAATCATCGATGAGATTCGTCTGCGGATGCTTGCCGAAACCGATTTTATTGCTGAGGCGCAAAATATCCGTGATTTTCAGCAGTTTTTAGCGATATCAGGAAATACACGCGTCGTTGCGCCAACTGTCTATGAGGAGCTGACCACCAAGCGCGTGCTGACTATGAGCCGCTTATACGGCGTTTCTATGGTAGATGAAGCCGCCATGCGTCAGTATTGTAATGATCCGGCGCAAGTGATGGCAGATACCCTTAATACTTGGTTTGCCAGTTTGATGCTGTGTAATAGTTTCCATGCAGATTTGCACGCGGGTAACTTGATGCTATTAACCGATGGGCGTATTGGTTTCTTAGACTTCGGTATCGTTGGTAAATTAAAAGCGGAAAGCTGGCGCGCCTGTATGGGTATGATGCAAGCAATGCAAGACAGTGATTATCAAGCAATGGCGCGCCATATGGTTGATATGGAAATGACTCATGGCGGCAATCAGGTTGACGTCGCGGCATTGGGCAATGATTTGCAGCGTATGATGAAAACCATCATGGCAGAAGACAAAGCCTTTACCAGCGGTGTGCCTTTTAATAGTAAAGAGCAAGCTGATGAGCTCAATAAAATGATGCTAGAGATTGTTGAGGTCGGCAAGCGTCATGGTATTCATTTCCCACGTGACTTTGCCTTATTGACCAAGCAAATGCTCTATTTTGATCGCTTTATGCGCACGCTTGCCCCTGACATGGATATGTTTAGCGATCAGCGCGTGCAAATGCTAGGGCAGACAAAAGCAGCTGAACAAGCAAGCAATCCAATTCGCAATATTTCTTAGTAGTAAGCACGTGATAGCAGTAAGTGTTGTATTGAGACGTTTTTCTATTTTTAATTGGTTAGGTATGGCTTTTTTTAACACAAAGGATTGTGGGCGTTTTGCCACAAAATGGCTCTGTCATGATGACTGCTCTTAAAAGCCGTGCTGCTACTATTATTACCCATCAAACGGCGATTGCTTGTATAGGGTTGTATTGTCTGGCAGTAGTGATGGGGTTTGGGCGCTTTTTATTTACCGCCACCTTACCTGATATCATGACGCAATTATCGTTATCGACGGTCATTGCAGGTTGGCTGGCTTCGGTCAATTATAGTGGTTATTTTATTGGGGCGCTGATTGCGATGTTTGTGCCCCAGCGTTTGACATGGCAAATGCTCATAACATGGACAGCCGTCAGCATCGTGACCACCATGCTATTGGTGGTGCCAAATCTGTCATTAAATAGCTGGTATGTTATTCGGTTACTATCGGGTATCGCCAGCGGTGTGGCCATGATTTTAAGCTCATCGCTGGTTATTCAAAACTTTAGCAATGAGCGCCGCTCAGTGCTCTCAGCTTTGCACTATGCGGGGATTGGCGTCGGTATCAGTGCCTCTGCCGTCTTGACATGGTGGCTATTAACGCTCGGTTATCATTTTGATATTATTTGGCTGGTAGCAGGAGTTATCAGTCTGCCGTTATTATGGCTACTTTATGCTATCAGACCACAAAGCTTGATTTCGTCCGCTTCACACTCATCTCAATCCACGTCCTCTAATTTACAATCCTTTCAGCAAAAGGCTCTCAAATCGAAGCCTGCCGAATTAAACCATAACAATCAAAACCTATCTGTACCGCAAGCTTATCGTAATTTTAAACGTTCGTTATATGAAGCGGCCGCTGGTCATAGCAAGGCGATTGCATTACTGTCGGCAAGTTATGTGCTGGCGGGGTTTGGTTATATTACGTCGGCGACTTTTTTGCCAGTCATGGCAACGCAGCGCCTGACAGCACAAAGCTATGCAGGGCTACTGATTTGGTTAGTGGTTGGTATCTTTGCCATGCTATCGAACCCTATTTGGGGCGCGCTTGCCAAGCGTATTGGCGAAAGCAGAACCTTGATGGGGTTGACGTTATTACAAGCGTTTGGCATGTGTTTACCGCTATGGTTTGATGGCGCTATTGGCTTGTACGGTAATGCGGTGATTTTAGGATTAACCTTTGTCGGTATGGTGTCAATGACGCTAAATTTAATTAAAAATATCAATCCCGCTTACTCAAATTTGCTGATTGGACTGGCAACTTTGGCCTATGCCATAGGGCAGTTCATAGGGCCGCTGGTCACGGTAGCGCTGGCAGGGAAACAGGATAATTTTAACGCGGGTTTATTGGTCGCAGCGAGCGGTTTATTAGTGGGATTGGTTTTAGTCTTCTTTTTTCAGCGTCAAGCTCAAAAGCAGTCAAACTAGACCACGCTACGGCTAAAGACTTCTCGTAGCTCAAAACTGGTATGCACTTGAGCGACGCCTTCGATGCGATTGAGCCTATGTAATAAAAATTCTTCATAATGTGCCATATCACGCACCCGTACTTTGATTAGATAATCTTCGGTGCGACCGGTGACAATACTACAGCTCACCACTTCATCGAAACTTTGAATTTTCTCTTCAAAATGCTCAAAGCGATCTGCAGTATGGCGATCCATGCTAATCGCAATAAAAACGGCTAAAGGATAGCCAAGTTTTTGCGCATCGGTCTGGGTATGGTAGCCGGTGATAATACCTGCTTCTTCCAAGCGTTTGATACGGCGCGCGCAAGGGGTCGCCGATAAATTCACCTGCTCGGCAAGCTCGGTAATACTCATACGTGCTTGGGTTTGTAGTAAGCGTAATAACTGTTTGTCGGTAGCATCAATATCTATAGGTAAAACATTGTTCGTATGATTATTTAACATCGGATATCACCTATCTAGTGGAATAATCCAATTATAGGTGAGACAGTGGTCTATTTCACTAAAATTTTATAAATAGTAGCTAAATAAAGCTGATTTCTAGCACAGAAACTTTGTTATTATAATGGCATAAACTTTTATTATCTCGTATGATAAAGAGTGCTTGGTCATTAGTTGCCCAGTTAAAACTATACTTCAACTCAGCTCTTTATGTTATCTAAGGATTGATTATGCCTAATCAAGCAACACGCAATGCAGACCGCGCGCCTGCAAAAGTCACCCCAAAAAATGCCGCTTTTGATTTCCGTAAATATCGTCCATTTGCGTTTGCTCCTGTGCTAGCAGATCGTACATGGCCGAGCAAGACGATTGAGAAATCACCAATTTGGGCAAGCGTGGACCTGCGTGATGGCAATCAGGCGCTGATTGATCCGATGACCATTGAACAAAAAATGCGCTTTTTTAAAACCTTGGTCGATGTGGGTTTTAAAGAGATTGAAATTGGTTTTCCGTCGGCGGCGCAAGTAGAGTTTGATTTTGCTCGCAAGTTGATTGAAGAAAATCATGTCCCTCACGATGTGACCTTGCAAGTATTGGTGCAGGCGCGTGAGCATTTGATTGCCCGTACTTTTGAGTCATTAAAAGGCGCGAAGCGTGCCATCGTTCACGTCTATAACTCAACCAGTCGTGTACAACGCGAAAAAGTATACGCTAAAGATAAAGCAGAAATTAAAGAAATAGCCATTGCTGGCGCTAATTTATTGGTTGAATATGCGGCCAAGTACCCTGAAACAGAATGGGTATTTCAGTATTCGCCTGAAAGCTTTAGCCAAACGGAAACTGAATATGCGGTAGAAGTCTGTGACGCGGTGTGTGAGGTTTGGCAGCCTGAAAACGGCCAAGAAGTGATTTTAAACTTGCCAGCGACGGTTGAAGCATCAACGCCAAACGTATTTGCCGACCAAGTTGAGTATTTTTGTCGTCATATTGCCAAGCGTGAGCATGTCACGGTAAGCTTACATACGCATAACGACCGTGGCTGTGCGGTAGCTGCTGCCGAGCTTGGCGTGCTTGCTGGTGCCGATCGTATCGAGGGCACCTTGCTTGGCAATGGCGAGCGTACCGGTAATATGGATATCATGGTGATGGCGATGAACTTGTTTAGCCAAGGTATCGACCCCGAGCTTGATTTTAGTAATATGAGTGAGATTGTACAAGTGGTAAGCGAGTGTAATAACTTGCCCTTACATCCGCGTCATCCATACGTTGGCGAGCTTGTGTTTACCGCCTTTAGTGGCTCACATCAGGATGCTATTAAAAAATCTCTTGATTACAATGAAAAACACCAAGATGAAACCGATAACGTTTGGGACGTTGCTTATCTGCCAATTGATCCGGCGCATATCGGGCGCAGCTATCAAGATGTGGTCCGTATCAATAGCCAATCTGGTAAAGGCGGCGTTGCTTATATCTTACAGCGCAATTATGGCTTTAATTTACCGCGCTGGATGCAAATTGACTTTAGCGGCGTGGTCCAAAAACAAGCGGAAAGCGCTGCTCGTGAATTGCAAAACGATGAAATCTTACAAGCTTTTGAAGAGACATATTTGCAACAAGGCAGCTTCGAGCTTTTAGATTATAGTGTCAATAACAAGGGCGGCGAGGTCTACTTTAACGGTCAAGTACAGATGAATGGCGACACCATTACTATTGACGGAACCGGTAATGGTCCATTGTCATCGTTTATTGATGGGCTTGCGCAGCACACGGGTAAATCTATCCATGTTATCAACTACGCTGAACACGCGATTAATCCGCAGCACAACAGCGGTAATGGTATCGATGATGATACCAACAATGACAATAAAACCAACGCCAATGCCGCAGCTTACATTCAGCTAAATGTCGACGGTGATGTTTACTCAGGCATCGGCACTTGTAGTAGCACGGTATCAGCGATGCTGAAAGGGGCGTTATCTGCTTTTGCTCAAGTGGCTAGCCCAGTTGCTGCTTAATATCGCCTTTAGCCGATAATAAAATAGTTCGATTTACGATGTTAGTTTATAACGCCATGGCTTTTGCAAATTAGCCATGGCGTTATTTTTGTGTATATACACTTAATATTTGGTAGGTGAGTTTTAAAAAAATATTGGGCATGAATTTATTGATGAAGGTTTACGTTGAGGTCAGGGTTGGTCAAAGTCGTACGACTAATAGCATAATGTTACTTGTGTTTTTGGTGTCTAAGACTTACGCTAATGTACGTCTTATTTATTATTATAATATTAAAAAAGGTTAATTATGGAACCTATATCTTTTGCTTCATTTTCATTGGCCTCTATTTTAGCGTCACTGCCAGTGAACGGTGAAGCGGTTAGCAAACCTACCGTTACCACCCATATCAGTCCCGCTATTGCCGGACAGTGGGAGATAGATTTAGACAGTGGTATTACGATGACCAAAGAAGTGCAAGCTAAGCAAGCGGCGTCAAAGATGGAGCTGGGCAAAATTGATGAACCAAAAGTAGGCACTGGCGCTGAGGGCGGCGTGTTGACCCAAAATGAAAAGCGTATCGTCAAGGTGCAGCCAACTAGTAGTAAAAACCTGTTAACCGCTAAGTCTACTCAATGTCGAGAGATTTATAATTTTGCGGCCGATAATGAGATGTGGGCAGTTAGTGGTAAAGAGTGGACCTACGGGCGCTACTTAGTCACCCATCGTGATGAAGGCTTACCTATTATTGCGCTAAAAACGGTTTATGATAATAACGAAGTCGATTGCTCGGGTAATCAGGTAGATCAAACTGGCGAGGCATTAATAGCGTTTTTGAACCATGAAGGCAATAAAATGCAGTGGTGCGCCGATCCTGAGGGTACAGAATGCTTTATGAATTTCACCAGAATATTACCTTAGCATTCTTTTAGCGTTATTTATAAAATTTAAGCAGCACTTTATAAAATTTAGACATATAAAAAAACCGCTATCTTTTAGGTAGCGGTTTTTTTAATTTCTGCTTAAACAAAAAGACTAAGATTAACTAAGAAGCAGAATCAGCTTTATCTTTATTAGATGTTAATAATTCTCTTTCTAGGTAGTGAATGTTTTGCGCTTCATTAACAAATTTATCATCCGCTAAAATAACATCACGATGCAAGGATATATTGGTTTTGATACCTTCAATCACCAATTCATCAAGCGCATGCAGGGTTTTAGATATCGCTTGCTGACGTGTTTGACCGTGACAGATCAGCTTGCCAATCAAGGAATCATAATAGCTTGGAATCTCATAACTTGGGTAGAGGTGCGAGTCAAAACGCACGCCCGCGCCACTTGGGGCAAACAACTGATTGACCGTACCTGGGCAAGGCATAAAGGTCGCTGGATCTTCGGCATTGATACGGCATTCTATGGCGTGGCCTTGAATTTCAATCTCGCTCTGGCGATACGATAAACCATAACCAGCCGCGATTTTAAGCTGTTCAACGACGACGTCAATACCGGTAATCATCTCAGTGACTGGATGTTCAACCTGCACGCGGGTATTCATCTCAATAAAAAAGTATTCATTATTTTCAAATAAAAACTCAAAGGTACCGGCGCCGCGATATTTCACCAGTTCACAAGCTTTAACACAAGCATCTAAAATAGGCTGACGCACATCGTCAGGGATATCTGGAGCAGGTGCTTCTTCTAAGACTTTTTGGTGACGACGTTGTAATGAGCAGTCGCGGTCATACAGATGAATGGCATTGCCATTACCGTCGCCCAGTACCTGTACTTCTACGTGGCGCGGATTTTGGAGATAGCGCTCCATGTAGACGGTATCGTCACCAAACCACAGCTCAGCCTCTTGCTTGGCAGCTTGTACTTGGCCAATAAGCTCATCAAAACGCTCAACAACGCGCATACCGCGGCCACCGCCACCAGAAGCAGCTTTAATCAAAAGCGGAAAGCCGATATTGCGCGCTTGCTCTTCAGCGTTATGCAAAGTGACGGCACCCACTGAACCAGGAACTGTTGGTACGCCTGCTTTTTTCATGGCATTAATGGCTGATACTTTATTGCCCATTAAGCGAATGTGGTCAGCATTGGGGCCGACAAAGGTCAAACCAGCTTCTTCAACGCGTTCAGCAAACTCAGCATTTTCTGCCAAAAAACCATAACCAGGGTGAATGGCATCAGCGCCAGTGATTTCAGCGGCGGTCAAAATGGTGCTAATATCGAGATAGCTTTGGTTGGCATTGGGTTTGCCAATACAGATTGCTTCATCAACAAAGCGTAGGTGCATTAAATTGGCATCCGCCGTTGAATAGACGCCGACGGTTTCTATGCCAAGCGCCTTGCAAGCTCGAACGATACGTAGGGCAATCTCACCTCTATTGGCGATGAGCAGTTTTTTTATCATGGGGTCATCCTTGTCGAAGCGGCAGTCATTGATAGCCTCGCTATTTTGGACATCGTAACAGCAAACGGCGCTAAATCAAATTTAGACAAATTGAGCGCTGATGTCGATGAATAATAACGAGGTCTCAATCATTACAAAGTAAAGGTTGGTAGATAGTGTTACGCTTTATAGCGTATGACTGGCTGACCAAACTGTACCACTTCAGAATTATCCACTAAGATTTCATCAATGACGCCGCTTTGAGTCGCTTCAAGAGGATTCATGATTTTCATGGCTTCGATGATACCAAGCGTATCGCCTGCTTGCACTTTTTGACCGACCTTTACAAATGGCGGGTCATTAGGACTTGGGGCTGAATAATAAACACCCACCATCGGCGAGGTTTCAACGCTGCCAGCTTTGACAGCGGCTTTTGCGGCGGCAGCGACAGGTGCAGCACCTGCGGCAGGCGCAGCCATCATCGTCGGTGCTGGCGCATCATAGTGACGAGTTAGACTGATGTGTTCGTCATCTGAGCTGATTTCTAAATTAACCAGTTCACTTTCTTCCATGAGTGCGATCAGGGTGCGTATTTTTTCAATATCCATAATTTTAATTTTGCCTTGTACTAATTTCTAGAAAAAATAGTGTAACTAAATATTGTATTGGTAATTGCTAATGATACCTATATTCACGCCAATGAGCAATCAATGTACAGTTGTTAACTGAGTTTTTTTACATATTATGACGTAAGCGTGCTTAAGCGTAAGAAATATTCAATGATTTATCATAGTCGATGTCACAAGGTAGCGCCAGTCATGGTTACTAGACGCTACGTTTGAACCAAGCGACCGCATCAAGCCCATAATGTTGTCAAGCGTTTTTGCTGATAGCGCAGACGCAGACTTAATAATATAGACGATAAGAATAACCCAGTGATGAGAGCCATCCAAAAACCCTGTGCGCCAACGTCGGTGAAGCGCACCAGATAGACGCCAAGTGGTAAAGCAACCAACCAATAACAAAATAGCGTCACCCACATCGGCACAGTGGTATCTTGCATACCGCGTAATATACCAGCGACATTGACTTGCCAGCCATCAAATAATTGATAAGCGAGAGCAAAAATGAGTAAGTGCATGGCTTGCGCGCGTACCACAGGATTATCGGTGAATGCCGCCGCCAATTGCGGCCTAAATAACCAAACGCCGAGCATAGACGTCAGCGCAATGATAACCGTCCATACAAGCCCTGTAGTTAACACTTGACGCAGCGCCATCAGATTTTTTTCACCAAAGCGGTTAGAAATCATAATGGTCAGCGCCATCGCAACTGATATGGGAATCATAAACAGCTGCGAGGTCACGGATAATGCCACTTGATGCGAAGCGGTCGCAATCTCACCGAGCGGACTGATAACTAGCGCCCCTAAACTAAATAAGCTGGCTTCAAAAAAGATAGAAATACCAATCGGAATGCCAAGTTTTAATAGTTTTTTAATTTGCGTGCGGTTAGGGCTGGCAAAAGCATAAAAGAAGCGCGTGCTGGCAAATTGCTGACGTTTGGTAAAGCTGGTATATGTCGCTAACAGCAAGACATTAATCCAAAGTACGATGGCTGTTGCTACCCCGCAACCAGCGCCGCCCATTTCGGGCATACCAAATAAACCGTGGATAAAAATATAGTTAAGCGGAATATCGGCGAGTAGCCCGATGATACTAATAACTGTCACCGGCTCTGGTCGGCCAAGCGCTTCACAATAACTGCGCAGCACGGCATAGACCGCGATTGCCGGAAAACCGAACGATACCCCATGTAGATATTGCGCAGCAATGGGTTGAATGTTTTCAGGTACGCCCATCACCCCAAGTATATTGGGCGCTAGATTGACAATGATAAAGCCGAGAATACCAATGACGCCGGCCGTCCATAACGATTGCTGGGTAATATGTGGCACTTGGCTATGATTGTTTTGGCCGATGGCTTCGCCGATAAGCGGCGTGGTGGCAATCAAAATACCGGTCGCCAATAAAAACAGCGGCAGCCAAATACCGGAGCCGACAGCCACGGCCGCCAAATCAAGGGCGGAGACTTTACCGGCCATAATGGCATCGACGACACCAAGCGCTGCTTGGCAAAACTGGGTAATTAAGATAGGGAGGGCGAGTACGCCTAAGCGTAAGCTGTAACTTTTAAAATCTCTAAAGGATAATGGGAAAACCATAATGAGCAACTTTTTATTCTTTGCAGTAATTATTGTGGATGAGCAAATGCTGCCATCAACAAGTTAATAGCGAAACAGTGAAATAGGATTGGTGCGACGATAATACTCCGATAAATAATATGAGCAAGTCCATTTTTAATGACTATTAATAACAACATGCCGATAAAGTAAAAAATTAAACAGTTAAGACTAAAATGAAAAATGACCCGTCAATCCGTAAGTAGAATTGAGAGGTCAAGATAAGAAAGTTTTGTTAAATTCGCATTAGGATTGGTATTTTTCAAATTTTAATGATTTACCAGTCCTACGTTATGGTTAAATGGCGCTAGGCGAATTTGGCAACAGATTCAGCTCTTCTGCCATATCCATAATCGTGTTCCAATGCTTGGGTTCAAGCGGCAAAATGGTCAGCTGCTCACAGCCTTTTCTTAGCAATAAAGAATCCTCAAGCGCCGGCAAAAATTTAAGCTGCGCTAATGGCAGTATATCCGTAAAAGCCTGCTCAAAAGTCACATCTACCATGTACCAGCGCGGCTTATCTTCAGTTGCTTTAGGATCATAATGGCGATGTTCGGGATGAAACTGGGTTGGGTCAAGGTAGCCAGCTCTGCTGATAGTTACGATACCAGCGACGCCAGAAGGTTTGGCGCTAGAGTGATAAAAAAATGCTTTGTCACCAACTTTCATATCGTCACGCATAAAGTTGCGGGCGCGATAATTACGTACCCCATCCCACATCTCCGTGCCTGCACGTTGTAAATCTTCTATGTTAAAACAGCGGGGATTGGATTTGATAAGCCAATATGCCATGGTCTTTATCCTTGTAAAATTATTAATGTAATCATAATGGTTTCATAGTGATGGCTTTAAAAGCTGCTCATCATCTATTTTTATTCCATATTTATTTTCATTCTTTGTAGTCATCTAGCTTATCTAGCATTACCACTATCGGCCATTGCTATAAACGCCGATTGTTCCCAATACTTTTATGGCCAATTTATGCTGATTAGGCTTTTCTTTAGCACGCCCAGCCGTTATCCTAGCGCTACTTTCTGCTGATGACCGCAGCTACTCTTTTATAGATAAGTCCGCTTATGTCAAATATCAAATCTTCTCATTTTTCGAATCATCTTGACGCTACTAATCGTAACGAAACAAGTGCGCTTATAGTGAAAGATATTCCGTTAGCACTTTATATCCATATTCCTTGGTGCGTGAAAAAATGCCCTTATTGTGATTTTAATTCGCATGAGCTGCCGATGGACAGTCAGCTATCTATGTACGATGAGTACGTTGATACGCTATTACTTGATGCAGCGTCACAGCAAGCGTTAACCCAAGGACGAGAAATCAGCTCAATATTTATCGGTGGCGGCACACCGTCGCTACTGCCCATTGCTCAGTATCAGCGTTTATTTAACGGTTTGCGTGAGATTTTTCAGTTTGCCGGTGACATTGAAGTGACGATGGAGGCCAATCCAGGCACCCTTGAGCATGCACCATTTGCACAGTATTTAGACGTAGGCATCAATCGTTTGTCGATTGGCGTACAAAGCTTTGCTGCTGGCCAGCTCACCACGCTGGGGCGTATTCACGATCCCGCCCAAGCACTATCAGCTATTAAAGCCGCTCGTCGCGCTGGATTTGAACGTGTCAACGTCGATTTGATGCATGGGCTACCGCAGCAAACGATGAGTGAAGCCCTGAACGACATTCAAATGGCACATGACGCAGGTGCTACTCATATTTCATGGTATCAGTTGACCATTGAGCCAAATACGGTGTTTTATCGCAGTCAGCCGATTTTACCCGATGAAGATAGTTTGGCAGATATTGAGCAAGCGGGGCAGACATTGCTTGAGCATTTGGGCTATGACAACTATGAAGTGTCGGCCTGGGCAGGCTCGTCTGATAAACCTTGCCGTCATAACGTCAATTATTGGCAGTTTGGCGACTATTTGGCAATAGGTGCGGGCGCGCATGGTAAAGTTACCATTGATGATAAATATGTAAATCAAACATTAATGGTTGATAAAGTGTCTGATGAGGTATTGAAAAAGGTATTAGCAGAGGCGGGTACTTATCGCTTTAGCAAATCACGTATGCCAAAAGACTATATAACTTTTGATATCGACACGATGAATAATATAAAAAAAGAGGGCGCGCCAAAAATGGTCGGTTGGCAGGCAATCGCGAGTGATGAGCTGGTCAGTGAGTTTATGCTTAATGCCTTACGTTTACATGAAGGCGTGACATGGTCTTTGTTTGAAGCTCGAACAGGGCTGAGCTATGACAATATTGCTCTAGAAGTAAGTCAACTTATTAGACAAGGGCTTTTAGTAGATGATAATGAACACTTACAGCCAACGGCGTTGGGTAGAAGATATCTTAATCAGATCTTAAGAGTATTTTTATAAAGCGTGCAGACAAAAAAAGAAGCTTACCAAATGATAAGCTTCTTTAATATAAGCCTAAAAAGGCTTAGATTTTGTTTTGTACTTCTTGTGCAGTACCAGTTACAGCGCCACCAGCACTTGATACGTCTTGACCTAGACCTTTAAAAGTGTTGCAACCAGTTAGTACAAACATAGCAGTCAAAGAAGCGATAACTAATTTTTTCATAATTTTTTCCTCAAAAAAGATAGAGTGTTATAAGTCATAACAATGGAACCTAGCGTTTTACATAAGTTTCACTGAGGGGTTACAGGATACAAGGACAATGTTTTTAAATTATCTCGCTATCCATTAGGGTCATGATAATCAAAGTTAAAATCTGTGCCCAGTATCAAAATGTAATTATTGGCAGTAAACTGTAACTTTTGATTACGTCTGTTATATACGTTTAGACAAAATGCTTAAATCATTTATGGAGTTTGTATGACCATTCATATCGTGTTGGTAGCGCCAAAGATGCCTAGCAATACTGGCAATATTATCCGCTTATGTGCCAATAGTGGGGCGCAGCTACATTTGGTCAGGCCGTTAGGGTTTGAGCTCGACGATAAGAAGCTACGCCGTGCAGGTCTCGATTATCATGAATACGCTCATCTGCAAGTACATGACGATTGGGCAATGACCAAGCAAGCGCTACAAGCGGCTGGTTGCGAGATTATCACCGCACTGACGACTAAGCTGAGTAAACCGTTTTATGACTATGATTTTAGCGGACAAACGACTCAGCATTTAGATAGCAGTGCGTCTAATAGTCCATCTTCACATCATGTGGCGCTGGTCTTTGGTTCTGAAACGGCAGGGCTGCCAGAGGATATCCGTACCGATATCGGCGCTGATAACTGGCTACGCTTACCAATGCTTGCGGATTCGCGCAGTTTAAATCTTTCTAATAGCGTGGCAATATGCTTGTATGAAGTTTGGCGACAGCAAGGATTTGACGGCGATGAAGGTCGCAGTATCGGTTATGACACCTTGACCGTTTATGACCCAAAATAGAGTAGAGATAGAGAAGCTAGCAGGGTGAGGTGATTGGGTAAAAAAGCGGTTAAAGAAAATTAGTCGTTTAATTTTCTTTAACCGCTTTTTTGCTGCTTTTTTTATAAACCACGTGCTTTATAAACAATTTGGCGGTTTTGGCAAGCCAGCAAGCCGATTGACATGACGGGCAACCAAACCCGTACTAAATAACTGCTGGAGCTTTTGATTGCTGATGTCATGCTCAGGCAAGGTTTGCTGTAGCCATTTAATCAGCGGGCGGGTCGCTGGCGCGTGATTGAATTTGGTAAAAAATGCGCGTACCTGCTGTAAGATGGCTAAATGTTCAGCATTTAAAGTTACATCTAGAGTATTCGCGAGCTGCTGCGCAATCGTAGGCGTCCAAACTGTATGGTCGCATAAATGCCCGTCTTGGTCTAAGTCCACTGCAGTCATCTTCTCAGCAGGTGTAATATCATCTTTAGAATTCATCATAGAGCAATTGTTACCACTTTATCAAAGGTAGCGCCATTCGTATGAGTATTTTGAGTTAAGGCGACCCATTCATTATCGCTCAAAATAGCCGTTAATTTGGCGGATAAATTGAGCTTTGCTACTGTATTATCGTTCAGCTGCGCTACGTCCTCAGCGAGGGCATAAATTGCCGCTACCTCTTTTGTTTCAATGTCCTCAAGGTCTTCCAAATAAGCATTAAACCAGTCAATAAAAGCGACCGTTGTGCCTAATAGTATAATGCTATCACCCGCACGCCACGTCGATGTCATTTGTTCTGTGCTGCGTCTGAGCGTATCCATACTGCTATGTAATTGGTATAAAGTTGCCATAATCGTGTCCGCTTACTTACTGTATTTATTGTCATATTAAAATAAATATTAACAATGTAAATTCGTCCTAGCCCAAAAAGTTGCTACTAAAAGACCAAAATCTGGTCAAATTCTTGCGAATTTACCACCTCTGGTATCAAGGTCAGCTGCGTCGCCAAATCTGCCGGTAACATACCCGCAATCCAACCGCTAAACACATCGTCCGGTAACCAAGCGGCTGGCATATCATATAACTCAAGCGACTGAATCATGCCATGCAAACGTGATTCAGGCTGCATTAAAAAACCAAAGACCGGCGCATCCAAATACAGCTGCACCTCATGACCAAAAGTCGCTAACGTTAAAGCCAGCGCGCAGCCTTCATAGCTTGCCATCTCGGTAGGCGTATGCAAGCGAATGAGTAATTTCATGGTGTATTCCTAATCTGATTATCGCCAACCACTATTATTCATCTGGTTATTATTAAGTTGGCTGTTTTGACAGCGAGTTGTCATGCAAAACGCTGTTTAAAACTGCAGCAAACGACAGTTACCTTGCATCATCATGGCAAGCTCACTCAGTCCTACCAGCTTAAAACAAGCGGCCAGATTTTCGCTATTTAACTGATGACGGGTACTATTTTCACTATCTGAAATACCGCGGCTAAGCGCCGTACTGACGCAAACGGGCAGCGTCAATTGATATTGCTCAGCAAGCTTTTGCCACTCTTTAGTGATATTCATCTGGTCTGCTGACTGCCAGCGCAAGCGATTGGCGGTATTAGCGGCATCGGCATAGAAAAAAATATTCAATGGCGCAGGTACGTTTTCATTATTATCACTGTTATCGGTCTCATCATTATTGTTCGTGTCATTATTATTTGTATCAGTGTTTGCGAGATAGGTACGCGCATAGCGTAACGCTAGATGTGCCAGCGGATGGCTGGGATCAGCAGTAATTAATAATAGCGGGGTTGTGGTCGTCATAATCGCGGTGTCACTTATGATGAATGAGTATGAAGAAAAAAGCGCAACGCCTTAATTTTTTTAAGACTCAAGAATTTAAGAATCGAGTTTTTAAGAATCAAGCACTTAAGAATCAAGCACTTAAGAATCAAGTTTTTTGAGCCTTTTAAGCATTGGCTATTGTAGCATTATTCGCAAAACTTTCTTATGTTCGTCAGTTCTTAGTCAGTAAAGTGCTGTCAGTAGCATGGCTGAGGATTTATGCTACTATAAAAATCCTAAAATAAGATTGTTTATAGCCGCGTTAATATTGTAAAAATAATTTTTGCGATTGATGTGGTTTTTATAGCTTTATGCTGCAAGGAGTTGTTGTCGTTATGCTATCTACCATGCCTAGTAGTACAGGCTTTCAGCCTAGCTCAGAGCAGCTACAAGTGCTACAGACTGCCAGCGAGTTTGCTTATCAGGTTTGGCAAAGTCGAACGGGCGCTTGCCAGACGTTTTTGCGCAGTTATCCGCTAGAGAGCACGTTAACGCGCCAGCAAATTGATGATTTGATTCAAGATTATACGTTGGATGAGAATTATCAGCTCGCCAATGAAGACAAGGTAATGAGTGGTTTGCGGCATTTGCGTATGCTGCTAATGATGCGCTGGATTTGGCAAGATGCCTTGGCCATGATTGAGCTTGAGCAACTGACCGATGAGCTGTCTGAATTTGCCGATGGCTGTATTTTATTTGCCAAAGACTATACCTATCAGCAGCTGATTGTGCAGTATGGGCAACCGACCTTTATTAATGCCAAAGGTAATGTGCAAATCGATGATATGGCGATTATGGCAATGGGTAAGCTTGGCGCGCATGAGCTGAATTTATCCAGTGATATCGACCTGATTTTCGTCCATCAGGCGCGCGGTGAAACGGACGGTGACAAAGCAAAAGGCACGCGCAGTATTGATAATAAGCGTTTTATGACCCGGCTTGGACAAGGCATTATTAGGCTGCTCGATAATAATACCGCTGATAGTTTTGTATTTCGGGTCGATATGCGTTTGCGTCCGTGGGGCGATGGCAGCGATTTGGCGATTCATTTATCCGCATTGCAGAAGTACTTTGCCCAGCATGGGCGGGCATGGGAACGTTTTGCTTGGCTCAAAGCGCGTGTGGTTGGGAACATCGAGCAGCCGTTTTTTGACGACATACAAGCGCTGATTAAGCCTTTTGTGTTTCGTTATTACGTTGATTATAGTGCTTTTTCAGCTTTGCGAGAGATGAAGTCTCTGATTCAAAATCAAGTCGCTCAGCGCGAAGACTTAGATAATATCAAGCTTGGCGCGGGTGGTATCAGAGACATTGAGTTTATCGTCCAAGCCTTTCAACTGATTTATGGTGGTCGGCATCCGCAGTTACAGGTTAAGTCTTGTTTGGCAGCGATGCAGGCACTGTGTCAACTTGGGTATTTAGAAGAAACTACTTATCAAGAGCTACAGGCTGCTTATCGTTTTTTACGGCGCCTTGAACACGGTATTCAAGCGATTAACGATCAGCAAACGCAGCGCTTACCGCATGACCCAGAATGGCAGCATAATTTGGCAATGACCCTTGGCTTTGATGATTGGCCAGGGTTATTAGCGACGCTGAATGATCACCGCTATCATGTCAATGTGCCGTTTGAGCGTATGGTTACCGAACGGCAGATACCCGATCAAGACGATGATGAGTTTGAGCCTGAACATCTAAACGAGCAGATTGCGCGCTTAAATGAGGTGTTAACTGAAGAAAATCGCGAGCGTTTACAAGGTTTTTGGCAGTCAAAAATGGTCGCCAATTTGAGCGATGAAGCGCGTGAGCGTTTGGATGATGCGTATCCTGTGATTGTCCACGCGCTCCTTGTCCATGAAGAGCAGCAGCAACTTGCTAATATCGCTTTGCCGCGTTTAATAAATTTGCTAGAAGCTATTTGCCGCCGTTCTATTTATTTGGTGATGATTGCAGAAAACCCCAATGCCACCGTTGAGCTGATTCCGATGTTATCAGCCAGCCCTTGGATTGCTAAGGAGTTGGCGCATTATCCGGTACTTTTAGACACGTTTTTGCAGCAGCGCTATCGGCATTTGCCTGACAAGCTTGAGCTGCGTGATATTTTGCGCCAGCAGTTGTTGCGCGTAGAGCCTAACGATGAAGAAGAATTGCTGAGCGTACTGCGATTGTTTAAAAAGAACCAAGTGCTCGCAGTGGCTGCCAGTGACGTGCTGGCAGAGCGCCCAATCATGAAAGTGTCAGACTCACTGACTTATATTGCCGCTGTGGTGTTAGAGGCGGCGCTGGAGCGTGCCTTTGCGGAAATCGTCAAACGTTATGGTTACCCAATTGGTCAAGATGGCGATCCGGTCACTGAAGCGGATTGCGGCTTTGCCATCATTGGTTACGGCAAGCTTGGCGGGCTTGAGTTATCCTATTCATCTGATTTAGACTTGGTGTTTTTGCATAAAATAAAAGAGCAGGGCATGACCACGGGAGAGAAATCGGTCAGTGGTATGAAATTTGCCGCCCGTTTGGCGCAAAAGCTGATGACTTATCTGAATACCCAAACCCGTGACGGCCGCGCTTATGAAGTCGATATGCGCCTGCGTCCCTCGGGCAATGCGGGCATGATGGTGGTTTCTTGTCATGCGTTTGAAACCTATCAGCTTGAGAAAGCGTGGTCTTGGGAGCATCAAGCGTTGGTACGGGCGCGGGCTATCTGCGGTGATAAGCGCGTGACCGCCCGTTTTTGTGACATTCGTCGTACCGTTTTGGCGCTACCGCGTACCATTGAGCAAGTCCGTATCGAAGTCACCAGTATGCGTATTAAAATGCAAAAGCATCTGGGCACCAGTCAGCACCAGCAGCAAGCGGGCAAGTTTCACCTTAAGCAAGATGCGGGCGGCATTGTCGATATTGAGTTTTTGGCGCAGTTTGCGGTATTGGCTTATTCGCACGAGCATCCAAGCTTGACCAAATGGAGTGATAACGTGCGTATCTTTGAAGAAGTCGCCGCGCTTGGTATTTGGGAGCCAGAAGTTTGCCAAGATTTGACCGATGCGTATTTACGTATCCGCGCCGCGACCCATCAATTGGCACTATCTGAGCAATCGTTACTGGTGGATGAGTCATTATGGACAGAAACGCGAGCACTGGTACAAGCGCAGTGGCAGCATTTGATGGGCGTAGAATCTGCTGAATAATCCTGCCATAAAACAATGATGCGGCATTATAAGTTCATTGCAATAAGCGTAGGGCTTTGATAGCCATTGTAACGAATGGTATATGAATAAAAGCCATGCAGTGATAAACTAAAATATTGTATTTGCCTCTCGTGCCGGTGCTATAATCACTGGCACCTTAAATTTGCAGATAGAAAAATTGCATTTGAAATTGCATCTGAAAATAGGCACTCAGTGTCAGCAGGCAATTTTACTTAAAACATTTATTTAACCATTAACACTCAACAAGAAAAGTTAGACGTCAGCGCTAGCATAAGGACTATTAAATGAATATGGCAACACAAGAAGGTAAGCTTTGGATGAATGGCACGATGATTGAACAGCCAGATGCCAAAGTTCATGTGCTTACGCATAGCCTGCATTACGGCATGGCGGTGTTTGAAGGCGTACGTGCTTACCAAACTGCTGACAATCGTACGGCGATTTTTCGCTTAAAAGATCATACCGATCGTCTATTGGGTTCTGCAAAAATCTTTCAAATGAATGTACCGTTTGATGCAGCCGCACTTGAGCAAGCGCAAAAAGATGTGGTCAAGCAAAACAACTTGGCAGAAGCCTATATTCGCCCACTTATTTGGGTTGGCGCCGAGAAATTGGGTCTATCATCGCGTGACAATAGTATCAATGCGATGGTCGCTGCTTGGCATTGGGGCGCATATCTTGGTGAAGACGGTATCAAAAACGGTATCCGTGTAAAAACCTCGTCATTTACCCATCACATGACCAACGTGACCATGTGTAAAGCTAAAGCCTCAAGCAACTATCCTGTGTCTATAATGGCTAACCAAGAAGTCACGCGTAATGGCTATGATGAAGCTATCTTGATGGACCCACAAGGTTATGTCTGCCAAGGCGCGGGCGAGAACTTGTTCTTAGTCAAAGATGGTGTACTGCATACCCCAGATTTGGGCGGCGGCGCCCTTGACGGTATCACTCGCCGTACTATCATTCAATTCGCTGATGATTTGGGTATCAAAGTCGTTGAGCGCCGTATCACTCGTGACGAGTTTTACTTAGCCGATGAAATCTTTATGACAGGTACCGCGGCTGAAGTGACGCCTATTCGTGAATACGATGACCGCGTCATCGGTAATGGTGGTCGTGGTCCATTGACTGAGAAGTTGCAAACCTTGTACTTTGATGTAGTCCATGGCCGTAATGAGCAATATATGGATTGGTTAAGCTTTATTGATTAATTTTTAAAGCTACATTTCATTTTTAAAACCAGATCGTATGAATAAAAAAGCTAAGACTCTTGATAAGTCTTAGCTTTTTTATTTGTCATTGGTCATTTTTATTATGGCTTTGTTAATTATTAAAGGTTCAAGAGGGTGATGTTATATCTGACCAGCGCATCAATTTTACTTCATACTGAGCTAATAACTCTGCAAACTCTTCACTGATTAACCACTTATACTCAATCTCACGAGCCGCTTTGATTTCATCCTGCCAGCTATTACTCCCACTTTCAGGAACAGCAGGATGACACATAATCAGAGTAGGTGTTAGGTTAGCTGTATGACGCGGTGCAGCTTGCAGCCACTTTTCCCATAACATTACTAATTGCTGACGATCAGCATCAAAACCATAAACCCCACCAAATTTATCATTGGTTAGAATTTGATGATGCTGACAAGATTTTCGCCAAGCATAACCACCTAGTATATAAATGATCCAAGACTTTACGTCATTGATAAGCGGTGTAGTAACGCGTGCGCTCAGCATGTCTTTTGCTATCTCATCACTATAGCGGTTAGTTAGCTCTTTAATCAAGCTCTCACGAATAACAGGAAACTGATGAATATGTTGATGTCCGTCAATAAATACAGGCGCACGATTAAAGCGTTCTTCAAATCCATCTAATTGTTGTTTAATAACATCGCTTACTTGCATGGGATTCAAACGACGCAAGTAGCTTGCAATAATGATTGATTTTAATGAACCACGTAGGGCAGATGGGAATATCCCCGTCAAATCTAAATGCAAGCCAATATCGACATTGAGTTGGTTCAGACGATTGATATTGCTATCCGTAATTGTACCGCCAACCATATAGCTGCTGGCACCAATACGTCCAAGTTCAGCAAGATGAATGACCGCATCGTTGACGGCAGTCGACAATCCTAAATCATCAACGTTAATAATCACAGGGCGGGTATGGTTAGATAGCGCAGCAGCTTGCTCTTTATAACGAGGATGGCTCATGATTTAAATGCCCAAAACTTGCCCAAGGCAAAGGTCATAACGGTAATAACGCCCGTGACCAGTAGCCATATCAGCATATAATACTGCTCGCCAAACCAACGTAACCCTAAAACGAATAAGCCTTGATTGGCAATAAATCCTGCAGCAGAACTACTAAACCATTTTCCTAAAGCAGGAAGATGCCTTTTTTTATGAATATGATTATTGTTGTGCTGAATGCTCTTATCTGAATACTCTGATTGTTTAAAGGTAAAATAAAAATGCCCGAAAAAGCTGACCACAAAAGCAATTAAAAAAGCGCCTACGTTTGCCCATGCTGGCGTGGCAGTCGTGAAATTAACAATACTGACCAATACTAAAAAATGCACCAAAGCCGCACTGGCACCAACGGCTAAAAACCAAAGGGCTTGCATAGAATTCGATTGCGTTTCTGCTGTGTTATTCATCAGCTGGTTTGTCCATTGCACTTTTGGCCGTCGCCTGTAGGTAATTATCAGCGTATTGATGAGTAGTATGCGCAGACTTGCTATTGATGACTTCATCGATTAAATACAGTGGTCGCTGCTTAACCTCTTCATAGAGTCTACCGACATATTCGCCAATCACGCCAATACAAACCAGTTGTATACCAGTAGAAAACATAATTCCTGCGGCAACCGTTGCCCAGCCTGCGACATCGCTACCAAATATTAGGGTATCTATCACGATATATAAGCCGTATAAAAAAGCCAATGCAGAGACTGCAAAACCTATGCGTGAAATCAGCCGCAGTGGTCGCTGAGAAAAGGAGGTAATACCTACAAGTGCCAACTCAAACAAACTGCCATAGTTAAATTTACTTTCACCAGTATCGCGATTGGCAGCGGTAAAGGGCAAATAGACCGTATTAAAACCAACCCAAGCATACAAACCTTTCATAAAGCGTTGGCGCTCGGGTAATGAGCGTAAAGCATTTAGCACCTTGCGATTCATCACCCGAAAATCACCGGCATTAGGACGAATCTCATAACGCTGACTGTCCTGGATAAAATGATAAAAACTGCCTTTTAAAGTTTTTGCAAGCCGGCTTTCATGCGGGCGATTGGCTTGAATACCCGCGACCATATCAATATCCGATTGCTCAATCATCGTTAGCATTTGTGCTAATACTGCTAAGGGATGCTGTCCATCGGCGTCAATCATAGCAACCATCTCGCCTCGCGCAGCTGCTAGACCAGCACTAAGCGCAGGCTCTTTACCAAAATTACGCGATAAACGTATGAGCTCTAATTCTGTATTTGTTGGACGAGTAGGCATTAACTGTGTGACTACCTCGACTAAGTTATCGCGGCTACCATCATCAACAATAATAATCTCACAGCTTGCTATTCTTGCTGTTGAGCTCCTTAGATTTTGCTCGGCCGATGCTATCTCTACTGGCGCGCGTAGTGTCTGCGTAAAGGCAAAGACCTCTGGCAAAAACACTTGTAAGGCTTCCGCATCATTATACGCAGGCATAATAATCGACAAATAAGGGCGAGATTGTGACAACTGATCTAGCATAAACACTCAATTATTTTATTCATATAAATGGCTATTTACCAGCCGCTGATAAGTAAATGCTGATAGGCAAAGTTTTATTTAGAATGCTGAAAGCAGCGACTTGGGACATAAGCTACCCAGTTTATCAATAACGGCTTTTCTATCTTACCGTCACGCCAATCAATCTGCCATTGACCCTGCTGCTTAATTAAGGGATTAGCGTTGTTATGGCTATTCTCTACTTCAGTAGTGGCAATAGCATCAACATCATCAAGCAGCGGCAGTACGATAGCTTCTTCGCCCTCTTGCCACATGACTAACGTTCCATTTTCTTGTAGGCGCTGGGTGTTCATCCAAGGCGAGTGACTGGCAGGGCCCGATATCATTTGTGAGGGAAAGCCGCTATTCATCGCGACTAATGCGCCAAGCCAGCGATCACCTGAAACGCTATCAAGTGTACAGCTACTCAATGATTGCCAAGTGGTTTGTGCTTGAACTGCCAATGCCTGCTCCGGCCACTGCATACGAGAAGGCTTATGACGAATCTTGTCGCCAAAGCCCACATATACTACCATTAGTACGGTGACAAGGGACAACCAAATAGTAAGTGCTTTTCTTAGCTTGATGGCAGTTAATAATTGAGTGGCAGGTGCTATCAAGGAGGCAGCGAGCAACCCTGACAGTGCCCACATTGGCATACCCCACATATCACGCAAGCCCACCCCAAACACCAAGCTTAAAACAACCAATACCGCCATTGGTGATAACCACATATACCAAAGTAATGCTGCGTTCTGCGGCAAGCTGTGCTTGTAGTCATCAGTCTTTAATAAACGCTTGCGATTAACAGCAAGCATGATAAATAGCGGAATATGGGCGACAAGCTGAGCAATGATAAATCCTATCCAGCTAAAATGCCGCTTGATGTTATATGCCCCAGCAGCAACCTCTTGCGAGCGTCCACTGGCATAACTAAGCGGCAACCAATCGTGCGTTGCTAACCAATATAAATGCGGTGCGAAGATAGCCAACATAATAAAAGCCGCTATCCACGGTTTCGGTTGTTTTAATAATGGCCACTGTCTTGGCAGCATTAAATAGAATGCCATTGGTATCAGTAAGAATATTACAGTGTACTTGGTTAGCATGCCAAGTCCACCAATCACACCCAGTAATATCCAATCTCTGAGACGGTTTTGAGTCATAGATTGATAAAACGCTAAGTACAATCCTGCCCAAATGGGAAACTGAGCGACGTTGTGATTAAACTCAAGGCTAGGGTAAGTGTAGTACAGAACCGCTAAAGTTAACGCACTACCGATTAGAGCGGTGGTCGGTGACCAAATCTTCTTACCTAACTGATAAATTAGGACTAAGGTCAGTAAGACAGATAATTGGCTGAGTAAATAAGGGCCAACATGACCAAACAATTGATAAAAGCTGTATAATATCCATGACGATAATGGGGGGTGTTTATAATAACCCCATTGCCATTCGCTGCCCCAATTGATACCTTCGCTAATATCGAAGGGTACACTGCTGGCTAGAAAGCTTGGAGTGATAGACCAAATTAGAAAATAGGCTATTAAGAACAACCCAAACCAGCGCCAAGACTTAGATTCTATAGGTTGTTGTTTAGGGGGAATATCCATGCCATTATTTATAGGCTGAGCATAAGAGGACGATTGTTCAGAGGGTGTCATAATACGAGCCTTATAATAATACAACCAACTTAAAGTAAGTCTGGTTTATAAGTTTTTCCGTATTATAGAGACAATTGATAGATAGGCATAGTCGGGCACGATTTTTATCTGTCGTAGTATGAATTTTTCGTTACTAAAAACCATTAACATATAATAATTTTTATTGTACTGGATTATTAGGATCTTAGATTAACACACCAAGTGCAACGCTAATTAATATTATAGAACGCCTGCATAGGCGTCTTAAACCCTAATCGTTTTCTTGGTCTGTTGTTTAGTTTGTTCTCAATGTCCTGTATTTCATTATCAGAAACTTGTCTAAAGTCACAACCCTTAGGCAAGTACTCTCTGATAAGGCCATTGGTATTCTCGTTGGTTCCTCGCTGCCATGACGCATAAGCATTGGCAAAGAAGAAAGGGCTAAAGAGCTTTTGTTTCACCTTCTTATGCTGAGCAAACTCTTTACCATTGTCAGAGGTAATGGTCTTAACCTGCAACCTCACTGGCGCTAAGAGTTCTATCATTGCCTGTGATACTTGCTGTGCTATTTTATGACCCACACGCTTCATCTTCAATAGCCCCGTTTTACGTTCAACGAGCGTGACAATCTCTTGCTTGTGATGCTGACCGATAACGGTATCCGCTTCCCAATCTCCAATACGTGAGCGTTCTTCAACAATACAAGGGCGCTCATGAATCGAGACTCTGTCATTGATACGGCCTCGAGTCTCAGCGGTTAGACGCTGCCGGTATGGTTTGGCTTTACGTCTGAGACACTGCCACAATGTACCGCCTTGCCTCTTATCACGCCAAATATAGCGATAAATGCTCATATGACTGATACCAGCATGAACGCCAGATATTTGCTCAGGACGCAAGTTCTCTTTAAGCTTGTCTGTCACCCATGCCCAGAGGTCAGCCACAATAGTTATGGCGTTGTTAGCCCGTCTGTCACAAGCCTTGTTATTAGCATGCTTTGCTCGGTAACCTCGTAGGCTTTTATGACGCCTAAGCTCTCTTGATATAGTACTGGGACTTCTGTTTAACGCTCTCGCTATGAAATTAATACTATGTTTTGCCCCTTTAAGGGCATAAATCTGGTATCGTTCACCTAGGCTTAGATGCGTATAGCTCATGGTTGCAATCTCACTTTGGTCGGTGGATAAAAACTTTGATGCTAGCGCATCTAGTTCTTTTTTTTACCTCGCATTTGGTATTGCACTTCATTTGTTAATCTAAGTTATATTTTATGCTCTGTTATTAGAAAATACATAGAGGTTAGAATGCTAATAGGCCATAAGCTACTAAAGCAATAATAATTAAAGCAGTAATAATCGCTATTCTATTACGCTGTCGTATTTTTTGCCGTTTAAGTTTAGTATGACCGCGGCTGGCCTGATATTGCTCAATATAAATATCACCATCATAGTCTTTATCGAATATTTTTATATAACCGGGATTGAGTGCTTCTACGGTTAAAGTGTCGCCAAGTTTTTCCATAGCGACATCCAAACTATCTTGGTCCACTTGTGTTTGTTTACCGTCTACTTGTTCGGTTATCCATTGTTCTACTAAATTTATAGTATTGGCAGTATTGCTAAAAAACATAGTACTAGCCAGATAGTCGTGCGACATGCCTGGCAGTCCTTTAGTCTTATAAAATGCGACATCAGCATCAATAGTATTAAAATAATCTAAAGGTTTTTTGACCAGTGCATCGGCATCTAAATATAAAATATTTTTATTAGGGAATTTTTTTAGACATTCTAAAATGAAGTGTGGTTTGATGCGAGTATTTGCTTCCCAGTAACCCGCGTCTTCCACTTCTTTAAAGTAGTAATTGAGGTTAAATTTATCGAGAGATTCCTTTAAGTTTAAAGCATGACTGCGATAACTATCGGTATAAAAACAACATACGATAAAGCTATCCGGCGCATTGATTTTTTCGAAGAATAATGGAGTTGAAGCTGAAGTCATGGAAAGCTCTATAAATTTAAGAATATAACATGAATGGTGGAGTTTTCTGGCGATATATTAGATAAGTATTTCAAATATATCCAGTAGTATTAGTAACTGATTTTAATCTAACCACCATTTAGATTTTTCGCTCTTGTGTAATGAGCGCATGGTGGAAAAAGCACTGTCGCTCTTTTGAAGCTTGTCAAAAACGGATAATAGCATTGTCGTCGCTAACTTATCGGACCCATAAAAACTCTCGTAACGCTTACGCATGTTCTTTAAAGTATCATCGGAGCCCACACGAAAATAAGTTAAACCGTCATATAAAGGGATGTCACTCCGATAAAACGCCTCAATGTTATCGTCGAGTAGGGGCAAAGATTCACAATTAGCAGGTCGTAGCAAAAACTGTTTAGTTTCATAAACTCTTAAAGTAGTCACAAGCGTAGTGATGTTCATCAAAATAGCAGCCCTGATGCTATCGGTTGAATGATCAACAAAGGTGTCACAGGCAGAAACAACCCAGCGTAAAGACAAATGCTCTAACAGATAGTCTGTTTCTGTATTCCATAACTGCTCAAACTCAGCAAAGATTTCTTTGGACTTATAATTTCGACGTAATAGGACTACGAGTGTGGCATGATAAAAACAAAGCTCTGATTGCCCGATAAACTGATGTTTTAAATTCTCCAAATGAGCAGTTAAATCATTGGTTCGCGGTTTATGCGTTAAGGCTGAAGAAGCATCGCACATAGCATCTGTGATTAGAGAAGCTTTCATCTCATCAAGGCTTTTATTCATAAAGGTTTTGACGATTTTTCCTGCATTTAACCGTTTTTCACTTTTAAACAGTAAAATCACTTTTCTTTGCCATCCACTCGGTGCTGTCATTTAATACAAACCCTATTCGTAAATGTTTATATATTGATTGAAGCGTGTATCTGACCAAAAATTTTTATCTACTAATTCATTTAAAAAATAGCAATTAATCTAGTGCACTAAATAGACCCTGAGAGACTGGTGAATGATTTACAACAGGCACGTTATTTTCTTTATAAATCTTACCTAGCAGGTTAAAAGACGGCACAATCCGATCAGTAATTGCCTTATCTAATTTACAAGGCGCGCTATCGCATTTACTCTCATAAAATCGAGGTTGGTTATTATTCAATAAATCAATCCCATATAAGTGAATCGCGCCAGCATGACGTGAATAAGCCAACTGGGCGGCGACGTAAGCTACTGTTCCTGCTTCTATAAACCCATAAGTCATATCTAAAGATAGGCCGATAGGCGCAGGCTGATGCTGCGTATCTATAACAAAGTTAGGTTGATTGGCCAATAATGCTAGCGGTATCTTTTTATTATGTGAGAGTGGTTTTGATAGTAGCCGGCCAAACCAAGACTTATTTGTTTTTACGCTCCAAGCTCGATCGGCAGGGTAGATAATACGCATTGCATTATGGTATTTGCTTATCATGCTGGGGTGTGAGAATGCTAATGCCTCAAACACTGCTAGAGTTGCATACAAAGGCTGGCCTGTGTAGTACTTGTTTAAAATATCTGGTTGATGTTTGACGAAGCGCGCATCACTAATGACATAACCGACGACATTGGTAAAATTGTATTGAGCCATTAGGCTAATACTACCATTCACAAAAATAGTCGCCGTATCTACTAAGTCCGCAAATGATAAATCTGTAATAGATGGACCAGAAGCAATGATATTGACTGCTTGCTGGTGAAGGTTTTGCTCGGCTTCTCTTGCATCAAAAGCAGAAATACCAACACTCTGATTGTCAATATTAAAAGTGGCGCTAGGAGGTAATTCCATGTTGGGTTCCAGATGTTTCTATGACTTAGTTACACCCAATACTCTTGCAACCAAGGGCTAGGCTTCACATGACGATACCATTTGCCGCCGCCACCTTTGATGGCGTCTGGTGGATTAATCTCACCATGAAAGATAACAATTTTTGCGCCTTCAGGTAACGTCGGTGCACGTACAAAATTCAAAGGAGTAGGCGCCATACACTGATATTTAAAACTGACACACCAGTTTTTATCCCAGTACTCTAAATGGTGATGCTCACGCAGATAGTTAGAAAGATAAGCCTGCTCATGACGAACCTGTGTGCGAATGGTTTCAAAGTTGCGCTCAAAGTTTGCGAGCAAATCAGGATAGGAACCCATACCGATGTTAAAGCGATAAACCGAGCTATTGCCAATCATGCGCCATGGCTTTTTCCAGTCACGAATAATGACGACGCTGTCTTCATACTCAGCTTCATAAGTGAAAAAAGCATCAATGTTATCGACAATAACAATATCGATGTCTAAAAATAAGGCGACACCTTTTAGGTCATATAATTCAGGCTTAAAAGTGGTCAGCTTTTTCCAGCCACGTTCAGGACCAGCTGGTAAATCCATTTCTGGAATGGGGTAACAAGTAACTGCAGGGTCGATGCCAGTACTATCATCGGTTAGGCAAACCATTTGAAAATCTAAGGTCAGATGCCGACTAACCATATTATAAAGACGGTTGACGTATTCATGGCCATATTTATCACCCCATTTCATACAAATAATATAACGCTGCTCGGCAGTGCTATGATCGGTTTGTAGTTGCTCGGTCGATGAAAGGCTGGTTACGTCAGTCGCCATAATATACTCATATTAAAGTCAATGAAAATTTGTTCAGTCATTAGTCAGCCAAAAAATATCCTAATAAATAACCGCTTGCTCATATTAGCATAGCTATCATTGACGATATTTCTAGATGCTTAACTGATTGTACGAATGTTGCTTATTAGAATTAAACTTCAGAATCATTAGACATTTGCTTATTATCATGTAAGGCATGTTTTTGTATATTACCGTTGATAAAATCAGCCAAAGCTTTTTCGTCAGCCCTATAAGGGTTGTCTAATAAAGGAATTTGTTTAAAACGGCGATAACCCCACATATAATGACTGTAATGAGCTTCAATCATATGCTGCATGGCAATATTGAGCGCATGAGCAGCGGTTTCGGTATTACGATCATAGAGCGCTGGATCGTCTAACTTATAACAATAAATATCAAAACCTTGCCCATCGTCGCGGCGAATACAAGATAAACCAACCAACGCACACTTGGTTTTGCTTGCCAGTTTTGACGCCAATGTGCTGGTTAAAGTTTCAATACCAAAAAAGGGCACAATTACGCCACCTGAAGGTTCAGGAACGTGATCAGGCAATACAATACTAAAACCGCCTTGTTTTAAGGTCTTAAAGACCGCTTTGACGCCACTACCATCGGTCGGAACCAGTGTCGCATTAAGACGCGAGCGACCTTGTAGAACAAAATCGTTGGTGAGCTCACCTTTAACAGGTTTGTACATAATCGTTGGCGCGCCAAACTGATTGAGCCACGCGTTCATCATCTCCCACGTACCGAGATGTGGGACAATCGCTAGCATACCATTAGGATTGGCAAGCCCTTCTAATAAATACTCTTTATTATGAACGTCACGAATCTGGGCGATGCTCCATTGCGGTGGCATCGCCCAGCTTTTAATAGATTCGATACTGGTTAAACATTGATGATAAATAATCTCTTTGGTTAATGCGCGTTTTTGATGAGCAGATAACGACGGCGCAATCAGCGCCATATTGATACGCACAGTGCGCATAATACTAGCATTTGGTAGGCGTAATATTATCCAGGCAACAAAACGTGCCAGCATCTGCAAAACAGATAGTGGCACGAATTTGAAGAGATGATATGGATTCATAACCATTCACATGGTGATGAATCACATAACGGGTAATGCAAACAATATCTGCGCATGACTAAACCATTTATTGTGCAGGTTTATTGGTATCAGGCTGGGCCTTTTCGCGTACACGGATACCAAGTTCACGTAGCTGTTTGCTATCTACCGGAGCAGGCGCTTGCGTCAATGGGTCTTCAGCAGTTTTGGTTTTAGGGAAGGCGATCACGTCACGGATAGAGCTTGCGCCGACCATCAGCATAATGAGGCGATCCAAACCAAAGGCTAAACCACCATGCGGAGGCGCACCGAATTTTAGAGCATCAAGTAAGAAGCTAAATTTCTCTTCGGCCTCAGCCTCATCGATACCTAGCGCTTCGAATACCGCTTTTTGCATCTCAAGGGTATTGATACGTAAGCTACCGCCACCGATTTCAGTACCGTTTAACACCATATCATAAGCGATAGAAAGCGCTGATTCAGGGTTGGTTTTTAATTCTTCAACAGAGCCTTTTGGCTTGGTAAACGGATGGTGCATTGACGTCCAGCGTCCATCATCCGTCTCTTCAAACATTGGGAAGTCAGTCACCCAAAGAGGCGCCCATTCGCAGGTCAGCATCTCTAAGTCTAGACCAATTTTTTGACGTAACGCACCGATGGCGTCGTTGACGACACTGGCTTTATCGGCACCGAAGAAGATAATATCATTACTCTCGGCACCCGTACGCTCAATCAAGCTTGCCAACACGTCATCAGTCATATTTTTGATGATAGGCGATTGTAGACCAGATTCTTTATCGACACCGTTGTTGATGTTGCTGGCGTCATTGACTTTAATATAAGCCAAACCACGTGCACCATAAATACCAACAAACTTGGTATAAGCATCGATTTGCTTACGGCTGAGCGAAGCGCCGCCAGGAATTCGAAGGGCAGCAACGCGGCCTTTAGGGTCGTTGGCAGGACCGGCGAAGACTTTAAAGTCAACGTCTTTCATTAAATCAGCAACGTCGACCAATTTTAATGGAATACGTAGGTCAGGCTTGTCTGAGGCATAGTCGCGCATGGCTTCCGCGTAAGTCATACGTGGGAAATCTTCAAACTCAACATCCATCATAGTTTTAAAAAGATGCTTAATCAAACCTTCGTTGATATTCATGATTTCTTCTTCATTTAAGAAAGAAGTCTCAATATCGACTTGGGTGAATTCAGGCTGACGGTCAGCACGTAAGTCTTCGTCACGGAAACACTTAGCGATTTGATAATAACGATCAAATCCTGACACCATTAACAACTGTTTAAATAGCTGTGGTGACTGCGGCAGGGCAAAGAAGTTACCCGGACGGGTGCGTGAAGGCACTAGATAATCACGTGCGCCTTCTGGTGTGGCACGAGTCAAGATAGGGGTTTCAACGTCTAAGAAACCATGGTCGTCTAAATAACGACGAATCGTTGAGGTGGCTTTAGCACGGAAAACCATACGCTCTTGCATTTGCGGACGACGCATATCAAGGTAGCGATATTTTAAACGCAGATCTTCTGATACCGTGGTTTTCTCATCATTTAATGGGAAAGGCGGGGTTTCAGATTTTGCCAATACTTCAATCTCTTTACCCAATAGCTCAATCTGACCACTGGTCATATTAGCGTTTTCAGTGCCTTCGTAACGACGGCGAACGCGACCGGTAATTTTTAAAACATATTCAGGACGTACCGCATCAGCAGTCGCGAACGCTTCTGGGGTGTCAGGGTCAACGACAACTTGTAAGATGCCTGCGCGGTCACGCATGTCTAAGAAAATCACACCACCGTGATCGCGACGACGATGTACCCAGCCTACGATGCTAATGGTTTGCTCAAGTAAGCTTTCGGTTACAGCGCCGCAATATTCGTCTCGGTATTCGCTATGCGTCATAGTGCTTTGCGTCATAATATAATTATCCAGTTGTCAGCCCAATTCGAAATACAATAATGCAGCCGCTAGCGTGTAATATAAGCGCCGTGCCTTTGAGTATTTAGCCAAAAAAGCACGAATAACGCGATATAAGACAAATGGTCATCACGTTGGCTGCAGAAAATTTGATGTAAACGCATATTATGCCTAATCTGCCTTTGTTATACAACCTGTGGCGTCCAATCAGTAGTGTTCAAACGAAGGGCAGGGACGTATCAGTAGTGGTGGTATTTATGCAGTAGTATTTGCCTTGGGTAAAATATTGTCATTTTGCTTGAAAATACTATCCACTGTGCGCATATCAAGCTAACTTATTAAACCGTATTAAAATCACTTCAATTATCTATTAAAATTATTTATTTCAACTATCAAGGAATCCTGCTCATGCTTTTTCATCCTTCTAAAAATCCTGTTGAGCTAAGAGTTATTCATCTCAATAAAAGCCAAGAGCAACGTCGTGAAGATCTGATGGAGGCGACGCAAGGTAAAGCGGCGCTTAAACAACTGAAGAAAACCATGGCGAAAAAAGCCAAGCAAGCATTAAAAGTAAAAAATAAGAATAAAAACAAAAAGAATAATAGCGATGAGAAACAGCAAGTTTTTGTACTTGATTTCGATGGTGATATCAAAGCCACGGCGGGGAAACATTTACGCGAAGAAATCAGCACGCTCATCAGTACCGCCAATAAAGGCGATGAAGTGGTCGTACGCTTAGAGTCAGGTGGCGGTTTGGTTCATGGTTATGGCTTGGCAGCGGCACAATTGGCTCGTTTAAAAGATGCCGGTCTAAAACTCACCGTCTGTGTTGACAAAGTTGCGGCAAGCGGCGGTTATATGATGGCTTGTGTCGCCGACAATATTGTTGCCGCGCCCTTTGCGGTGATTGGTTCAATCGGTGTGGTCTCACAGTTACCAAACTTCCATAAATGGCTCAAAAATCATGACGTTGATTACGAGATGTTCACCGCAGGCGACTATAAGCGCACCGTGACCGTATTTGGGGAAAATGACGCCGAAGACCGCGCCAAATACCAAGAAGAGCTGGAGCAGACGCACGAGTTATTTAAGCACTTCGTTAATACCTATCGTCCAACACTGGATGTTGCGAAAGTCGCCACTGGTGAGCATTGGTATGGAGAAGATGCGCTAAAACTTAACTTAATTGATAGCTTGCAAACCTCTGACAGTTATATTTTAGAGCGTATGGAAAATAATGAAGTGTACGCGCTGCATTCACGTCAAAAGCCAACGCTTGCCGAAAAATTGGGTTTATCACAAGCCGCAGAAGCAACACTCAGCATGGCGATTGATAAGTTACCAGATGCATTGGCACGTTTTGATTTAGACACTCGCTTAAATATCCTAAAATAAGTTTAAATATCATTAGGTTGCTTGATAGTTAGCGTTTTAACATTCCAACACTGAATCGTGCATTGTTTGTATTTTGTAAAAGGCGTGTCCTAGCGGGTCGCGCCTTTTTTGCTGTTTAATCGCAAATGCTGTGTTATAAATGGGGCAGATAAAACAGAGTATACGTACGTACACTATAAAATCTCATTAATCTTTTTATGCAATCTCAACACATAGAATTTTGATGTGAATTTTATAAAAGCCATTAATCATCAGTAAAGAAAAGGATGTCAACTATGTCTACCGACACATTAATGTTTACCGCCAGCGAACATGGTCAAGCCGTGCATGCCAAAGTCAAAGAGTTTATCGAAACCCAAATCGAGCCCATAGAAGCACAGTTTTGGGCGGATTGTCATGCGCAAAACCCTGATGGTAATTGGAAAAATTGGCGCTGGCCAGAAAAGTACGAGAGCCTACGTAAACAAGCGCGCGAGGCGGGTTTATGGAATTTGTTTTTACCTGATGATAAGCTTGGCGCTGGGCTGTCGGTTACTGATTATGCACCGATTGCCGAGCTGACCGGTCGCAGTTTGCTTGCGCCTTATGTCTTTAACTGTAATGCCCCTGATAGCGGTAATATGGAGCTGTTATGGCGTTATGGCTCACAGGAGCAGCAAGATAAATGGCTCACGCCGATATTAGAAGGTAAAACGCGTTCGGTATTTTGTATGACTGAGCCTGATGTGGCATCAAGTGATGCAACCAATATGCAAGCGACTGCTGTCGTCGATGGCGATGAGATTGTTATCAATGGTAGCAAGTGGTGGTCATCGGGTCTTGGTGACCCTGCGGTCGATGTTTTGATTGTCATGGCTTATACTCCTGATGAGAATAAAGACCGTCACCATCAGCATTCGATGGTCTTGGTGCCAGCAAAAACCGCAGGCGTTAACATCGAACGTATGTTGAAGGTATTTGGTGATTACGATGCGCCGCACGGTCATGGCGAAGTCAGCTTTAACAATGTACGTGTGCCATCTAGTAACTTTATCGGTGGACCCGGCATGGGCTTTGAGATTGCACAAGGTCGCTTAGGACCAGGTCGTATTCACCATTGCATGCGCTGTATTGGTGCTGCTGAGAAGTCTCTTGAGCTCGCGGTTAAGCGCGGTATGCAGCGTACAGCTTTTGGTAAGCCATTGCTACAATTGGGCGGTAACTTTGAGCGTATCGCTGAGGCGCGTATTAAGATTGACCAAGCACGCCTGCTGACTTTATACGCGGCGCAAAAAATGGACGCGAAGGGGACCAAAGCGGCCCTAACTGAAATCTCTGCCATTAAAGTGGTTGCGCCGACTGTCTTGCAAGAAGTGGTTGATATGGCGATTCAAATTCACGGTGGCATGGGTGTTTGTCAAGATACGATGTTGCCTGCTTTCTTTGCCCAAGCTCGCGCACTACGTTTAGCCGATGGTCCTGATGAAGTGCATAAAACCATGATTGCCAAATTAGAATTAAAACGTCAAGGATTTAGCCGTTCGTCTAAACCTGCTAAATCTTAAAAAGTCGGCTACATTGTCATTTAAATTATATGACCAAAAATTCACTATCGATTATTTGATAGTGAATTTTTAACTCTTAAGCTTTTATAAACAACAAGTAACTGGTAAAAAATAAACGACCACACGATAAGGAATGTCTTATGGCAACTGAACATCATGCCAACCATACTGATGCTGACAATCAAACCGTTAATAAAGTTTTAGATAAAGGCGGCGAAGTGCGCGAGGGCGAAGAGCTTGACGCCAAAGCGGTCAGCGACTGGCTACGCGAGCAAGGCGTTGACGTAGAGGGCGATCCAACCGTTACCCAATTCTCAGGTGGCGCTTCAAACTGGACTTACCGGCTGCAATATGAAGGCGAAGGTGACGGCCAAGATTTGATTTTACGCCGTCCGCCAAAAGGCACCAAAGCCAAATCGGCACATGATATGGTGCGCGAATATACCGTGCAAAAAGCTTTAAAAGATGCTTATCCCTATGTACCAAAAATGGTCGCGCTCTGCACTGACGAAGACGTTATTGGCGCAGATTTTTATGTCATGGAGCGAATGGAAGGTATCATTCCGCGGGCTAACTTGCCAAAAGGCGTCGATTTAAACGAAGCCCAAACACGAGAGTTATGTACCAATGTCATCGACGCTTTGATTGAATTGCATGAAGTCGATTATACCAAGCACCCTGATTTGGTAAATCTTGGTCGCGGCGAAGGTTATTGTGATCGCCAAGTGTCGGGCTGGGATAAACGTTATGTCAAAGCCAAAACGCCCAATGTGCCAAGCTTTGCCTTGGTAAGACAATGGCTTGGCAAGCACACACCTGCCGATAGTAAAACTTGTGTTATCCATAATGATTGGCGCTTTGATAATGTGATTTTGGCGGCTGATGATCCGACCAAGGTCATCGGTGTGCTCGATTGGGAAATGGCTACCTTAGGCGACCCTTTGATGGATTTGGGTAGCGCGTTAGCGTATTGGATTGAAGAAGATGACAACATCATCATGCAGCAATCCCGCCGTCAGCCAACGCATTTAAAAGGCATGATGACCCGTGATGAAGTGGTGGCCTATTATCTTGAAAAGACGGGTCTTAAGATAGATAACTGGACGTTTTATGAAGTGTTTGGACTATTTCGCCTAGCCGGTATCGTGCAGCAGATTTATTATCGTTATTATAATAAACAAACCAGCAATCCAGCTTTTAAGAACTTTTGGATTATCGTCCATGTCTTACATGCTAAATGTCTCAAGCTGATTGCTCAGTATGAAGGCGAGGCTTTATTTATATGCCACGTGCAACCGCATCTGCAAGATATGGGCGTCGATGCGTCGATGATCGAGCAACTGCCAAGTCCGATTCAAACGGTTATCAAGGGCATTTTACCAAAAAGCTATTTTGGACAAAATACTTCTAAAGCTAAAGAATAAGCGCTTTAAACGCATGGTAAATGCACAAATTTATAGCCGTTGATTCAATCTAAAAAATTTAAAAAAGTACGATTAATAAGGCAATGTTTTATGACAACCATACTTTTAGCGCGTCATGGTCAAGCGTCATTTGGGCAAGAGGATTATGACCAGCTCTCAGAGCTTGGTAGTATGCAGGCGCAAATGCTGGGTCAGCATTATGCAACGACCCAGCGCCGAATCGATGCGATTTTTAGCGGTAGTTTGGTTAGGCAGCAAGATTCTGCGCGCCATTTTTGGCAAAGTTATCAGTCATCTTTTGGCGAGAGTAACGAAAAACCAAGCGTAACTGCCATCAATCTAGATGAGCCTGATAGCTATGTACTGCCGCAATTTGATGAGTTTAATCATAAAGATGTACTGATAAAATCGAATCCTGCTTTTGCTAGCCGTGTGGGAATTGCTGCTGAGATTGCTAAAGCAGAGGTGCCAGTCACACGGCTGGCAGAGTTGTTTGACGACGCGATGCAGCGTTGGCATGCGGGCGAAAACGACAGCGATTATATCGAAAGCTGGCTACAGTTTAATGAGCGCGCCAAGCAAGCGCTTGAGCAAGTACGTCAACAAGTTGCTAATTTGCAGTTAGGCGTTGATAGTACGGTTTTGGTGTTTACCTCGGGTGGTATTATCGCTGCGATTACCGCCCAGTTGTTGCAACAAGGCAGCTCAACAGCCTATCAAATCAATAAAAGTTTGGTCAACACTGGCGTGACATCGCTGACGCTTAAAAATGAACGGAGTCGCCTGTTGTCTTTGAACGAATACAGTCATTTATTTGCTGAGGGCAAACGCTTTGTGACTTGGCGCTAAAAAACAAAGATCAAAGTCTTAAAGTCAGCTAATTAAGAAGTTAATTAAAAACATCGTGAAGCGGTTACTGTAACTAGGTAGCCGCTTTTTTTGCATGAGCTTTCATGACTATCTTTAAATTAGTTTAATTCTATGCTGCTTTAGGTTGCTTGCGTGTTTGCTTTAGGCTATAACTGCTAAACTTATTCTATAGATTTACGTTATGATAGACAGTCGACGTCATTTATATGAATACCAATAGGATGGTTTATGAAAAATAAATTAATAAACTTAGTGACCAGTAGCGCTAACCACCATAAAAATCAGTTATTTAGTGCCATTCAGCCAGCGCGTTATCTTAAAGGTTTAAATAAGCAGCAGGTTGGCCGCGGCAAAACGATTTTAATCACTGGCGCAAGCTCAGGATTGGGTGAGGGTATGGCAAGACTCTTTGCAAAACTTGGTTATAATCTTGCCATTTGCGCCCGCCGTACTGATCGTTTAGAAAATTTAAAAACCGAGCTATCGGCGCAGTATCCTGATATTCGTATTGAATACCGTGTCTTGGATGTCAGTGATTACGATGCGATATTCGAGGTGTTTGATGGGTTCGCAGCGGATTTTGGTCATATCGATCGCGTGGTGGTCAATGCGGGCGTCGGTGATAGCCGCCGGATTGGCAAAGGGCGCTTTGATACCAATCGCAAAACCGTCGAGATTAACTTCATCTCAGCGCTTGCCCAATGTGAAGCGGCGATGAATATTTTCCGAGCCCAAAATAGCGGTCATCTGGTGGTGATATCTAGTATGTCAGCGATGCGCGGCTTGCCTAAACATTTAACCGCTTATGGGGCAAGTAAAGCGGGTTTAGCACATCTAGCGGAAGGTATCCGTGCCGATATGCTATTGACCAAATTGCCGATTAAGGTATCGACTATTTATCCAGGCTATGTGCGCACCGAAATCAATGAAAATGCCAAACCTTTACCGTTTGAAGTGGATGCAGAAACAGGTACCAAAGCGATCGTTGCTGCGATTGAGGCGGAAGTAGACGAAGCTTGCGTACCAAGCCTGCCATGGACGATTGTCGGTCAAGCGATGAAGCATTTGCCATTACAAGTGGTCAATAGAGTCAGCTGATAGCAGTTGTGTTGTTATTAATTTTAAAACTAATCAAGAAAAATTAACGCAACAAAAAGCCCGCTACATTTTATATAGCGGGCTTTTATTTTTTAAAACTTATAAGTCTTAACTATTGAGAGTCTTAACGACTACAAGGTTTGCGGATTATCTGACATATGTTTTTCACGCAATTTTTGACGTAGTATCTTGCCGACATTACTCTTTGGTAGCTCGCTGACAAACTCGATATGACGCGGGCATTTATAACCGGTCAAGTTATCGATAGCGAACTCTTTGATATCTTCTTTAGTTACATTGTTGTCGGCAGGGACGATATAGATTTTCACCGCTTCGCCTTGGTGTTCATCAGGAACACCGATGACTGCACACTCAATAATGCCTTTACAATCAAGCATGACCGACTCGATTTCATTCGGGAAGACGTTAAAGCCTGAGACCAAAATCATGTCTTTTTTACGGTCAAGCAAGGTGATATAACCTTTTTCATCCATGCTGATGATATCGCCAGTACGGAAATAACCCTCTTTGGTAAAGTCGTTGGTGCTGTCTTTATTAAAGTAACCTGAGGTAATGTTTGGCCCTTTGATACACATCTCACCCGCTTGATTATAACCAACAGTCTCGCCATTATCATCAACCACGATGATATCGACACTTGGGACAGGAATACCAATCGTACCGTTAAATTTGCGATCTGTGATGACGTTAGCCGTACCCGCTGCCACGCCTTCGGTCATACCCCAACCTTCAACCATCGGACAGCCCGTCACTTCCAACCAGCGCGCTGCTGTTTGTTCCGTGGCTGCCATACCGCCCGCTTGGGAGATACGTAATGAGCTAAAATCTAGGTCTTTAAAGTTTGGCTGATCAAGTAAGCCTTTAAACAAAGTATTAACCGCTGGGAAAATATGGAACGGTTGTTTGGATAAGGTTTTGATAAATCCAGGCATGTCACGCGGATTTGGTACCAAAATAAAAGTGTAACCAGAACGCATGCCAAGTAAGCTCAGCATAAAAGCAAAAATATGATACAGCGGCAGCGCCATGACCATATTGATATAGACCTCGTTGATATCCGAGGTGACAGGGCGGTACCAAGCTTCTGACTGCATCGCTGCGGCAACGACGTTACGCTGAGTTAATACCGCGCCTTTAGATAATCCTGTAGTACCACCGGTATATTGCAAAATCGCTTTATGTTGCAAAGCCGTTTTTGGTGCTTGGAATGGTAGGCTTTTGCCTTTTTTTAGCACATCTGGAAACTTGGTAACGTGATATTTAGGATCATTCAAGTTGTATTTAGGAACCAAGCGTTTGACCTGACGGATAACCGTATTGACCAAAATACCTTTGAGACCCATCATGTCGCCCATTTTTGATAGGACAATACGTTTGATATCCGTCTCTTCGATTACCTGCTCGAGCGCTTGGGCAAAATTATCCACCACAAAGATAACTTGAGCACCAGAATCATTGAGCTGATGGCGTAACTCGCGACCAGTATAGAGCGGATTAATCGGCGTGCAAACGTAGCCCGCGCGCAAAATACCAATCATCGTCGGTAGATATTGCGGCACGTTTGGCATCATCAGTGCAACCACGCTGCCTTTAGGAATTCCCTGCGCTTGTAACCATGCCGCTACGGCTAGAGAGGCTTTATCCACGTCACCATAAGTGTGAGTCACACCCATACAAATGGTCATAGGGTGCATACGAAAGCGATCAAAGCACTCTTCATAGAGGTCTATAAGGCTTTCATACTGATCGGGATTAATGGTTTTAGGTACGTTTTCTGGGTATTGAGCAAGCCAAGGCTTATCAGTGGTCATACTTAGTGTCCTTAAATTTGTGATAAGTTAAGGCTTTATAAAAAAGTAGTCACATCCCTGTCAACAAACCCATTCTTGCTCTATAGACGATACGTCCTATAGTCGGTGGCTTGTCGCGTGCTATCCCATTTATTCACATACTGCTAAAATACGGTGGCCTTGATACAAATGTATTTAATTACAAGATTGTTTGACTAGAAAGGTATTTAACTACGAGAAACAACTACTGAAGTAGATTAAATAGCCAGTTATCGAGGATACTATCAGTACTAACTAATAATAAACAATAGCGTAACATATTTTGGCGTTACATTAACATAACTACTATTGAACCAGTTATTATAATACAGAAACTTGTGCGTATATAGTTAAATTTGATAAAAAGAGAAAACTGTGTTGCAAGTAAAATCCGATAAATGGTTAAAAATACGAGACGAAAGGGTTCTTGGAATAGAATTAGTTAACAATATAAATAATAGCAGCTAATATGGATAACTCTACTAGAGGGTTTTTTGTATTTTTCTTAAAAAATAGTAATACTATAACAGCGTGACTATCAACGGCATAAGTATTGTCCATACTAAAGTTTAAAATTTTAAAATAAAAAAGCGCTCTATCGTTTAGTTAGAGCGCTTTTTGAGCATAGATATTTGCTTTAATTATAGCTGAGGGTTATCAGCCATATGTTTTTCCCGCAGTTTTTGGCGCAGTACTTTACCAACGTTACTTTTTGGTAGCTCAGTAACAAACTCGATATAACGCGGACATTTATAGCCGGTCAAATTGTCTAGAGCAAATTCTTTAATCGAGTTTTTGGTCACGTTATTGTCGGCAGGAATGACGTAGATTTTGACCGCTTCCCCTTGACGCTCATCAGGAATACCAATCACCGCGCAATCAAGAATGCCTTCACAATCAAGCATCACGGATTCTACTTCATTCGGGAAAACATTAAAGCCTGAGACCAAAATCATATCTTTTTTACGGTCTAATAATCTAAAGTAGCCTTTTTCATCCATACTGACGATATCGCCCGTGCGAAAGTAACCATCTTCAGTAAAGTCTTCGCTACTGTCTCTATTCAGATAACCTGAGGTGACGTTAGGACCTTTAACACACATCTCACCAGCTTCATTGACACCGACGCGCTTGCCGTCTTCATCTATGATGATGACATCAACGCTTGGGACTGGGACGCCAATAGTGCCGTTAAACTTACGGTCGGTAACAACGTTGGCAGTGCCGACAGCCACGCCCTCAGTCATACCCCAGCCTTCAATCATGGCGCAACCAGTGGTTTCAAGCCAGCGCGCTGCCGTCTGTTCGGTCGCTGCCATACCGCCTGCTTGCGAAATACGTAGCGAGCTAAAATCAAGGTCTTTAAAGTTTGGATTATCAAGCAAGCCTTTAAACAAGGTATTAACCGCTGGGAAAATATGGAACGGTTGTTTGGATAAGGTTTTGATAAATCCAGAAATATCTCGTGGATTGGGTATTAATATAAAGGTATAGCCTGAACGCATACCAAGTGAGCTCAGCATAAAGGCAAAAATATGATACAGCGGTAGGGCCATGACCATATTGATATAAACTTCGTTAATCTCTGACGTAATAGGACGCGTCCATGCTTCTGATTGCATGGCTCCTGCGACGATATTACGCTGAGATAAAATCGCACCTTTAGAAAGTCCAGTCGTACCACCGGTATATTGCAAAAATGCTTTTTGATCCAAAGTCATTTTTGGCTTTTGGAAGGGTAGGTTTTTGCCTTTTTTGAGCACATCGGGAAACTTCGTGACTTCATGCTTAGGGTCGTTCAGCTTGTATTTGGGCACCAAGCGTTTGACTTGACGGATAATAGTATTTACTAAAATACCTTTGAGGCCCATCATATCGCCCATTTTTGATAAGACGATACGCTTAATTTGCGTCTCATCAATCACTTGCTCGAGCGCTTGAGCGAAGTTATCCACCACAAAGATAACCTTTGCACCTGAGTCATTTAACTGATGGCGCAGTTCACGGCCAGTGTAAAGAGGGTTAACGGGCGTACAGACGTAACCTGCGCGCAAAATACCAATCATGGTTGGCAAGTATTGCGGCACGTTTGGCATCATCAGCGCAACCACACTGCCTTGAGGCAGTCCTTGTGCCTGTAACCAAGCGGCGACGGCAAGAGAAGCTTTATCAATGTCATCATAGGTATGAGTCACGCCCATACAGATACTCATAGGATGCAGACGAAAGCGATCAAAACACTCTTCATACAGCTCCACGATGCTGCCATATCTATCTGGATCGATCGTTTTCGGCACACTCTTAGGATATTGGGCAAGCCAAGGTTTATTCAACGTCATAGTCAGCGTCCTGGAATTTCAATTAAGTTTCTATCGTTAAGCAGTCGTATCCGTGTCAATAAAAAATCAGCGCTGACGTAAAGCAATGGCCGCTGAGTTTGATAACATCCTTATCTATTGACGGACTACTAAGTTTCTTTGCAACTAAAAGATAATGTATCGACGATATAATGATACATTTAAGCAACACATTAGCATGAATCTAAGTAAAGGCAATATTAGCATGCGAGTACTGCCCAGTACACATTAAATATTTATAAATAAATGCTTCTATAGGAAAAAAAAGACCATCAATGAGGTCGTAGTGAAACATGCTGATATTTGGATAAAAATTTAAGATGACCTTTGGATAAATACGATGAATAACTTAAAAACCGTTTAAGTCGTGCCTAAAAATATCACTGCAAAGGAATAGCGATATGTTAAAGAGTAGTGTGTTTTTACTTAAACTTTAAACGAGAATGAATCGGCACTATGTACGGTTACTGTTCAGTTATTGCTTGATTAATGGTTTCGCTTAATTTTTGCGGTACACGAATAGGGCGCATGGGTGCGCTATGATTGCTTGCAGAGTCTGGCGTGACTTGGTTTTGCACGCAAGCGATGACGATTTTAGCGCGACTTAATAAAGTGGTATTTGAAAAGGCATTTCTTTTCTGAGGGCTATCATTGTCATTCGGCGCTAAGCGATGGATACTTTGATAAAATATAATGCTGGCAGGTTTTAGCTCAACCTTATCAATGCGGACATTGATGACCTCATCTAATAAAATGGCTTTTTTATATTGCAAATCTGCTTTGCTGACGACAAAATGCTGAATTTCACCATCATCGGTCTGCAAAAAATAGCCATTTAAACCAAGCTTGGTGAACCAGTCGCGGCGGCAGTTTTCAAAAAACACTAAGTGATTGGCATGATAGACAATCCCGCCTGCATCAGTATGGTTAATATAGACATTATAATCAGTAGCAAATAGCGGGATGCTTGCGTGCATCGATTGTGCAGCGGTACTTTTATTCATGGTTGTCATTATCGTGTTGCTCAGTAAGTTTGCGCCATTAATAGCGTGTAAAGTTTGAGAGGTTGATATATAAGGTTATAAAAATAAGAGGTAATAATGCCTAAATTATTACTCATGACAGCTACTCTATCGTAAGAGATAAAGGCGCGCAACAGCTAGCTGTGGCGATGTCTGTTATGATAAGTCTTTATTTATAATGTCTCGCTGCTTGCCTTATTTTATAAAAATACTTGTTATAGAAAGATTTTATTTCAATTCATAATGATAGGATAGTTTATGACCCGTTTTGTTTGTTTTAATATCAATGGTATTCGCGCTCGTCAACATCAGTTAGAAGCGATAAAAGAGATTATCGACCCTGATGTGATCGGTCTGCAAGAAACCAAAGTACACGACGAGCAGTTCCCGCTCGCAGATGTGGAAGGTTTGGGCTATCACGTCGAGTATTTTGGTCAAAAAGCGCATTACGGCGTCGCATTGTTATCTAAAATTGCCCCTATTTTTGTGCAAAAAGGTTTTCCGGGAGAAGATGAGGAAGCACAAAAGCGCTTTATCCATGCGCGTTATGTATTCGACGGTCGCGAAGTGGATGTGCTTAACGGTTATTTTCCGCAAGGAGAAAGTCAAGACCATCCGACTAAATTTCCTATGAAGCGTGCCTATTATGCGGATTTGATAACCTATATTGATACGCTAAAAGCTGAAGGGCGCTCGCTGGTTATCATGGGTGATATGAACATTGCCCCAGAAGATATCGATGTTGGCATCGGCGAGGCCAATGCCAAGCGCTGGCTTAAAAATAGAAAAACCTCGTTTTTACCTGAAGAGCGCGAATGGTATGGTAACTTGATGGCGCGAGAGCTGACCGATACTTATCGTCTGCATTATCCAGACAGCACCGAATTATATAGCTGGTTTGATTATCGCAGTCGCGGTTTCAATGATGATCCTAAGCGCGGACTGCGTATCGATCATATTTTATGTACGTCAGATTTGATCGACCATTGTGTCGATGCTGGTATCAGCTATGAGCTACGCGGCATGGAAAAACCGTCTGACCACGCGCCAATTTGGGCAGCGTTTGATTTAAATAAAGTATAATAACTGGCTTTGAACCATAGACTTTTAACATCAGGTTTTTAGTACCAGTTTTGCACAACTAAAAATGAATAACCAATAAATAATACATCAGCATTGATGAATAAGGATTGAATGATGGCTGTCGGCAACGTTGCAGTACCTAATACGATTTATCCTATTGATGGGATTAAACTAAGCGCTACCGCGGCAGGCGTACGCTACAAAGACCGCGATGATTTGGTGGTGATAGAGATTGCTGATAGTGCCAACACTGCCGTTGTCACTACCAAAAATACCTTTTGTGCAGCACCAGTACGCGTGTTACGAGAGCATTTTGCCAAAGCCAGTCCGCGCTATTTAATCACCAATACCGGCAACGCCAATGCTGGGACTGGCGCTGGCGGTAAACGCCGCGCGCTTGATATCTGTGCCGCTTTAGCTGCCAAAGCTGGTGTGGACGTCAGCTCTGTGTTGCCATTTTCGACAGGCGTGATAGGTGAGCCACTCAATAGCGATGCCATCATCGCAGGTTTAGACAATGCGTTAGCCAGTTTGGGCGCTGATAATTGGTTAGCAGCAGCAAATGGTATTCGTACCACTGATACAATTCCAAAACTTGCCAGTGAAAAGGTCGATGTTGACGCTAGCAGCTATCATGTTACTGGGATGTCAAAAGGCTCAGGTATGATACGTCCCAATATGGCGACCATGCTCGGCTATGTAGCGACTGATGCCAATATCGCTGCTGATTTATTGCAAGAAATGCTGAGCAAAATTAACGAGCAATCTTTTAATCGCATTACTGTCGATGGCGATACCTCAACCAACGATTGCTGCGTCTTAATTGCAACCGGAAAGGCAAATTCAGAGGTTATTGATAGCCCAGAACATCCGCATTATCAGCCGATATTTGATGCCTTGACATCAGTGTTTGTACGTTTGGCACAATTGATTGTACGAGATGGAGAAGGCGCAACCAAGTTTATGACGGTCAAAGTCACGGGCGGCAAAACCACGCAAGAATGCTGCGATGTAGCGTATGCCGTTGCGCATTCACCACTGGTCAAAACCGCGTTTTTTGCCAGTGATGCCAACTGGGGACGTATCTTGGCAGCGGTTGGTTACGCGGGTATCGACGACCTTGATACCGAGCAAGTTGATGTCTACTTAGATGAAGTGATGATTTGTCAAAATGGCGGTGTGGCACCAAGTTATACGGAATCGGCGGGCAAAGAAGTCATGAGCCGGCCTGAGATTACCATTAATATTGATTTGGCCCGTGGTGACGCTGAGGATACGGTTTATACCTGCGATTTGTCTTATGATTACGTTAAGATAAATGCAGACTATCGCAGTTAAAAGTTCTTTATTATTTTATAAAACGCTCGAAGCTAACGTTGTCATGCATAGTTTGAGCGTTTTTTTGCTCAATATTTTTGTATTAAATAGGGCTTAATTTAAACCGTTTATTAACAGCAGTTGCAAAAGCTGACGTTACTTTACAAAGCAGTTATAGAGGCTGGGCATCTGCGCGACCTATACTGATTGCAGTAAACAATAGACGGTACTATTAACAGTTGAGGAAGTTTATATCAATAATGCTCGTTTTTATTTTATATGAGCTTAGATTGATTTTCTGATTAACAGTATCTTTATGACTGCTTGCTACCTTCTAGATAGTGATAATTGATTAAAATGAGTTCAAAAGGTAATGATTAATACTAATAAATAAACTGAGGATTTAATAATGAAAAAATTAGCAATTGCGGCATTGATGACAACTTTTGTTTTGTCAGGTTGTTCTACCATGGGTATGAATGATGAGCGTACTATGGTGGTTGAAGGCGAGCCTGTGAATGTGAAAGTGGTAAATATTCCAAGTTTCAAAATTGAAATAGCGCCACTTAAAGCGGTATGTGAGCTGCCAACCGCGAGTGGTACTATGGTTGAGTCAGAGTGCCTACAATATCGTCAGACTTATCAGAAAAACTACACGCCTCTAAATGGTGATATTCAAGGCTTTACTTATGAGCCAAACTATCGTTATGTCTTAGATGTACGTCAAGAAGCAGTTATGAATGAAGCAACGAAAGTGGTGAAACCTGTTTGGATTCTAAACGAAGTGATTTCAAAAACTGCTGAATAATTTTAGTTGTAGATTATTATAGAAAAGCCTCTAATCATTAGAGGCTTTTTTTAGTCACATAAAAAGGAAAACATATTTTATATCAACATTGACTGTAATTAACACTGACGCCGCGGCTTGCAGTAGGAATGCGGTTATCAGCATAAATAGCCAGACCACCGCGTGCGGTTTCTTTGTATTTATCAGACATATCAGCGCCTGTCTGCTTCATGGTTTCAATCGCTTTATCGAGTGAAACAAAATGCTGACCATTGCCGCGGCAGGCAAGACGCGCGGCGTTGATGGCTTTGACAGCGCCCATCGCATTACGCTCGATACAAGGGACTTGTACCAAACCACCAATCGGGTCGCAAGTCAGACCTAAATTGTGCTCAATCCCAATCTCGGCGGCATTCAAACACTGCGCTGGCGAGCCACCCATTATTTCGGCCAATGCCGAACCTGCCATCGCACAGGCTGAACCGACTTCCCCTTGGCAGCCAACTTCAGCACCCGAAATAGAAGCGTTTTGTTTAATTAAGCTGCCGATAGCGGTGGCATTTAATAAGAATTTACGCACGCCATCTTGGTTGTAATTGGGCAGAAAGTCACGATAGTAGTGCAAGACCGCCGGAATGATGCCCGCCGCACCATTAGTTGGGGCGGTGACGACTTTACCTCCATTGGCATTTTCTTCGTTGACGGCAAGCGCATACAAATCGACCCAATCCATTGCGGCCAGCTTGTCAGTCTTGGCGATAGGTAGACCTTTTTCAGCACATAATTGATTGTGTAAATCGTGGGCACGGCGTTTAACATCAAGGCCGCCGGGTAAAATGCCGCTATTTTTACAGCCTTGGGTTACGCAGTCTTGCATCACTTGCCAAATCGTATCTAAATAGCTAAAAACATCTGCTTGATCGCGGTAATGGCATTCGTTAGCAAGTACCAACTCGCTGATACTTAATCCATGTTCATGGCACTGCTCAAGTAACTCTGCGGCAGTATTAAAAGGGTAGGGAACGATATCAATCGTTGGGCTGGCATGGTCCTCATCGGGATTATTGGCGTCATCTTCGTTAATAACAAAGCCTCCGCCAACTGAATAGTAAGTTTGCTGATATTTGCTACCATCGGTCAATACCGCGCGGATGGTCAAGGCATTTGGATGATAAGGCAATACCGTATCATCATACCAATACACATTACGCTCGGTGTCAAACTCGATAACATGTTTGCCCGATAAATTAAGCTGCTTGTCCGCGAAAATAGGCGCCAAGTATTGATCCGTTAAGCGCGTATCAATGGTGCTTGGCGTATGACCAAGCAAACCTAAATATATCGCCGTATCAGTTGCGTGCCCTTTACCAGTAGCAGCCAAAGAACCATAAAGCTCGATTTCAATATTCTTAATCGTTGTCAATGCGCTTTGTTTAAGCAATGACGTCAAAAATAAGTTGGCTGCCACCATAGGCCCAACGGTATGAGAGCTTGATGGCCCAATACCAATTTTAAATAAGTCGAAAACACTAATCATAAAAATACCAAGAAATTGTCAGTGCATCAGCGTCTGTTGTAGAAGGGGCTTAGTACTGGAGTGAAAAAATAATAGATAGCCGTCCAAAAACTCTCTGATAAATACCGTATGATGACGATACAGAGCGTTGTTTTAGATGCTCACTTAAATAAAAGAGCTAAGCATTTAAAAATTTGCGACGTTATCTATGAATACCTATCAGTATAGGCGGACAGAAGGCGAGTGAATAATAACTTTTATTTATCAGAGAACTCCGTTATCATGCTCGCAACCAATATCCTTGTAACATCCTGTAAGCCAGCCATCACGATAGTGTAGATAATGGCGCAAACAGTCGAGCATGATTTTTAATGTAATGTATTTGGCGATTTATATTTACTGTAAGAAAATACATTTTCGCTATTATCGTTTTGACTTAATTCACAGTTGTATTTTTACATTGGCTTTTTAACAGTTTTTAGCTGATTGGTATTCTCTTAGCTCAAATAGGACAGCGCATGACCACACCTGAACCTCACTCTCCAGCACCAGAGAGCAATCATCCAGAGCCTCATAATGCATTAGCAGCAGCTGGCATCGATACAGCTGCGGTGAGTTATCCGCACAATCCAGACTTTGATAATGGTCGTTGGTTTCCAACGTGGCGTCCTTATAAGGGCAACTTGGATCGCGATCCGGTCGGCATTAATGAATATGTACCGCCTGGCAAGAGTGTGTTATTAGGGGTGCAGCATACGTTTGCGATGTTTGGCTCGACCGTGCTTGCGCCGCTATTAATGGGCTTTGACCCCAATTTGGCCATTTTGATGTCCGGTATCTGTACGGTGATGTTTTTTATTATTACTGGCGGGCGCATGCCCAGTTATTTGGGCTCAAGCTTTGCTTTTATCGGTCCTGTGATTGCGATTACGGCCTATGCAGGCATCGGGTTTAATGACAATCTGAATGTCGCCTTGGGCGGTATCATGGCATGCGGCATCATTTATGCCTTGATAGGTTTGTTGGTGATGAAGACGGGTACAGGCTGGATTGAGCGTTTGATGCCGCCTATTGTCACCGGTGCTATTGTGATGATTATTGGTCTAAACTTAGCGCCTGTGACCATTCAAGGGGTGTCTGCCAACCAGTTTGATGCATGGATGGCGACGCTGACGGTATTGCTTATCAGTGGGGTTGCAGTATTTACCCGCGGTATGCTGCGCCGTCTGTTGTTGCTGGTTGGGTTAATCCTGTCTTATATTGCTTATTTTGTCATGACCAATATACTCGGTTATGGCGTACCGATTGATTTTAGCAATGTATCGGCAGCTGCATGGTTTGGTCTGCCAAGTATTCATACACCGCATTTTGAGATGAGTGCGATTATTTTGATTGCTCCTGTCGCCTTTATCTTAATTGCCGAAAACTTAGGGCATTTTAAAGCGGTCGAAGGTATGACCAAAGCGCGCGTGACACCTTATATGGGTCGAGCATTTTTTGCTGATGGCTTGGCGACGACGTTTTCGGCAGGCTTTGGTGGCACAGGGGTGACCACTTATGCAGAAAATATCGGTGTCATGGCCGTAACCAAAGTCTATAGCACGACGATTTTTGTGATAGCGGGTTTGGTTGCTATTTTACTCGGTTTGTCACCAAAGTTTGGTGCCATTATTCAGACCATACCGGCGGCTTTATTGGGCGGCGCCTCTATCGTAGTCTTTGGTTTGATTGCGATTGCTGGGGCAAAAATTTGGATAGACAGTCATATCGACTTTAGCAAAAACAGCAATTTAATCATTGCCGCGGTTACCGTTATTATGGGTACGGGTAATTTTAGTCTGCATCTAGGCGGCTTTGACTTGGGTGGAATTGGTACGGCAACTTTAGCGGCGATTGTGCTGAATGCTTTATTTAATAGACAAAAAGATTAACTGTCAAAAAGCTTAATTTGTTCATCGTAAAAAAAGCCACAATAATTCTTGTGGCTCTTACTTATTAAGGCTTTTGCTTATTATGACTTTTACTCATTACCGATTTATTTATAATTTCGTTTATAAAATCTGGCAAAAAAACGATAACGGCGTAGCGCGCGTGGCTTAGGTTTTAACGACCCTAAATAAATGGCAAACATAGTCAATAGCGCGCCGCTCCATTGCAGCGTATTAATCGGTTTATCAAGCCAGCTATAATCAATCACCAAGGCTGCGATGGGCTCGGTTAATAAAAGCAGCCCTGTCAATGCTAAAGACAGCTTAGGAATGGAGTAGGCGATAAGTCCCCACGCCAAGCATTGCATCACCGTGCCATAAATCAATATCCAACCAATCTCAGACCAAGTATTGGGCAAAATATTACCCATATCAAAGATAAACATCGGTAGAATCATTGCTATCACGCCGCCGATACTCACCAGTTGCATCAGCATAAATATCGGCGTTGGCTCAGTATCATGGGTTTTACGGATAAAGGTCATCGACGCGGCAAGCATAGCGCCTGAAACGATACCCGTGACAAACCCCCAAGTCGCCGCGGTGTTTTGCGCAAATTCAGGACTACCTATCATTGCCACGCCTAGCATGGCTAAAAACAAACTGATAAGCTGCACGATAGATTGGCGCTCATTAAAATATAAAAAACCAATGGCCGCTAAAAAGAAAATCTGCAAGCTATTAAGTAAGGTTGAGATACCGGGACCGACCGCATAAATACTCTCGTGCCATAGCGCTAAATCGAGTCCTAAAAACGCGCCTGATAATAGACCGTAAAAAACAGCCCGCTTTGAGCGTGGAAGTCGTTGTCCTGTCATTTTAGCCAATAGAGCAAAGACCACGCCTGAAATAGCCAGTCGCCAAAATGACATTGCCCAGCCGCCGATATCGACATGAGCGACAATTAAGCTGCCCAAACCAAAAATGACGCAACCAATGACCAAGCCAGTAGCGGCAGAGCGTGAAGAGGCGATAGCCATGCAATATCCTTATCTCATTACTATGATGCTTTTTTAAAATACTTTCTAAGTGTTGTTTGCTAAAGAGCTGGTTTATCAAGAGCTGGTTTATATAGACAGGCCATATTGTCAGTGTTTTACTCTTAAATTGGAATGCTTTGGCGCGATTTATTTTATAATGACGTATCATCCACCTTAGATAAATAAAGCGCTCACCTTCTTACAGCAATAATATTGGCGCACGTGCTGCCATTTGTTACTCTAACATTCATTTGTAGTTTAAAGTGCGTCATGTTTAAAATAGCGATACTCTTCAAATACTTAACTTAATATAGTGAATTCTATATAAAATAGAGACATGATATTTTTACGCGAAACTGTCGTAAGTTTTCCTCGCTTGCTGTGCGCTTTGCACTCCAGAGGCTTCAAAAAATCTATGACAGTCCCGCTATATGGTTTTTATAATGAACTCACTCTATATTTACAGAGCTTCTATTATTTTTAGTCTAGGTTTGCTTATGCTGCAACGTTCTATATCGAAACGAAAAATAGATTTCTTATTGACACTGCCGCGACAACTATCGCGTGCAATCTTTGTCGGGCGCCTGTCTGTCATAAGCATCATAGCTGCTACGTTTTTTTTGACGTTAAATGCGCAAGCCGCTAGCTGCAAAATACCCAAAAGCTATTATAAAAATGTCTCTTGTACCTCTAGTAGCGGCTATTTTTTAGCCATAAAAGATTATGGAGCACCAGTTGCCTTGATTGATAAGCAAGGCAAAAGTGTGCTTGATTTAACCCGCTATCAAAGAGTAGATGCTGACAAAATATCGGGCGGCTTGCTACCAGTGCTGCGTAATGGTCGGGTGGGCTACGTCAATATGCAAGGTCGCGAGGTTATTCCTGCGATGTACGATATGCTCAAAGAAGGACAAAGTTGGGCGCGTCCCGTCTCTGAAGGTCGCATTGTGGTCAAGCAAAACGGTCATTATGGGGTTGTAGATACTGCCAACAAGACAGTCATACCATTTTCCGCTGCAATTAATGATATTGACGATTATCGTAGCGGCATGACGCGCGTACGTAAAAATCAAGCTATCAGCTGGTTGGATAAAAACGGCAAACCTACCTCTGACCTAAATAGCAAGGCTGCTAGTCAAAATTCGAAAAGTACACTTGTTAGTAGCAATGAAGCTGCGCAAAAGTTGCCACCGTCCCGTAGTTTTACCACCTTGCAGCCACGGCAACAAGACGGCAAATGGGGCTTTGTTGACGATAATAATGTGTCTATGATTACCTATTCTTTCGATGAAGTGCGACCATTTTCTGAAGGCTTGGCGGGCGTGCGTATCGATAATGAATGGGGCTTTGTCAATTTAGGCGGTGAGTTAGTGATTCCTTTTCGCTTTGATAATAACGGTGTGAATGCGAGCGATCATTATAAAGACCAACCTGCATTTGTATTTACGAATGGCAAAGCTTGGATTGGCAATTTAGAAAATGGCAATAAAATGTGTATTGATAAAGAGGGTGATAGTATTGGATGTGATTGATACTTAAGACTTATCATTTAATATCACGCTTAAATTTGCCGGCAAAAAAAGAGTGTCAGAGCGATAGGTTATTCATCGCTCTGACACTCTTTTTTTGCTTGAGGCGGACTAGCCTTAGACGTAAACGGTCATTTTTCTAGCAAGTGCTTGCTAATTAAATCGACCATATAGGGCTGATAGTATTCGGGAATATCGTGTGCCATACCTTCGATTAAATGAAAGCTTGCATTAGGAATGGTCTTTGCAACCACTCGACCTTGTGAGGCGGGTAACAGACCATCAGCGCTACCATGCAGCACAATCGTCGGTGCTTTAACTTGTTTGCTATATTTGCTAATCGAGCCAGAGGCTAAGATAGCATTGAGCTGTTGTACCGTACCAAGCGGATGAAAATTACGCTGATAACGTATCTTGGCGATGTCACGTACCATGCGCACATTGACGTGCCCTGGTGTGCCAACGGTTTTCATAAACCAGACGCTATGCCGCACGATATCGCGCTCAGAGTGGCTCTCAGGGCGGTTGATCAGGGTATATAACTGCTTGGGTTTGGGCGGCTTTAAAAAAGCACGATTGGTGGTGGTAAACATCAAGGCCATGCGCTGTACCAAACTTGGATAACGCGCGGCAACGATTTGCGCAATCATCCCGCCCATAGAAGCGCCAAGCAGATGCGTTTTACCAAGCTTTAAGGCTTTGATTAAACGCGCCGTATCTTCTGCCATGTCGGTTAAATTATAAGCAACCGGCGCGCCTTTATTCGACAGTCCCGTTTGCAGACGCATCATCATTTTTAATTGGCTGATACGCGGCAAACCATCAATCTGTACTTTGGACGACAAGCCGATATCACGATTGTCAAAACGAATTACAAAAAAACCGGCATCGATAAAGCGCTTGATGAAACTATTAGGCCAAAACACCATTTGTGAGCCAAGCCCCATAATCATAAGTAACGGCGGATTCTTGGGATCACCACCTGCCTCAACACACAGCTCAATGCCATCGCCGATATCGATCATCGATTGATAAAGATGCTCGCTCAAATCAGACGGATACCAAGCATGATCGCCAAACTTTTGCCATTCAGGCGTCGGGTAATCGATTGTTGGAGAGTCGATTGTCGCAGCGCTAAGTGCTGAAGAATTTAGTGTTGGAGAGCTAAGCACTGTATCATTGTCGGTTTCTTCTGAATTTACAGACGCGTTTGTGTGATTGGTGGGGTTTGATTCTGTCATGAAGTATCCTATTTAGATGGTCGTTGGCTTAAAATTCGAGCATCTCAAAATCAAGCTTGCCAACGCCGCATTCTGGGCACGTCCAGTCGTCTGGAATGTCTTCCCATTTGGTGCCAGGTGCGATGCCTTCTTCTGGGCAGCCAAGCTCTTCGTCGTATATCCAGCCGCAGACAATACATTCATAACGTTTCATAAATAGTCCTATCGATTATTTCCAGTATTACGATTACCAATATTTCTTTTACCAGCATTTTTGCTATCACCAGTGGCGTTAACTAGATTAATTGGCATTTTTAAAGCAACTATTAAGTATTCTAGCCGACATTTAGCGTGTACAAACGCACGTAGTTTAGCATATAGCAGTCATTTTCATAGTTAAGTTTACACTTGTATATTGAGATTCACCAGCTTTTATCAAGTGCTTACGCGTCATTTTCAAGGTTTTAGCTGGGCTGTTATTACCAATTTCGCCGCCACGATAAAGCCGATTATGCTATAATTCCCGCCGCTATTTTTAGCGACTGTCATTTCATTTATCACCTACCTCATTTACCACCGTCATATCATTATTTAAGTTTTATAAGTTAAGGGTTACTATGAGCGCGAATACCGCCGTTACACCAGCTGAAGTTAAGACCACAACCGATTCATCTAATACGCTCAATACTGACCATCCATTTTGGCAAATCATTCGCACAGTACCAGACTTCCCAAAAATTGGTATCGATTTCTATGATATTACGCCGTTACTACGCAGTCATATCAATGCGGTGATTGATGAGATGTTGGCGGCTTTGCCTAAAGGTTTGCTTGATGAAGTGGATTGCTTAGGCGCCGTAGAAGCGCGTGGGTTTGTATTTGCCAGTTTGCTGGCGGGACGTTTGGGTAAAGGCATGATTTTGCTGCGTAAACCCGGTAAATTACCGCCGCCGGTTGCTAATAAAGCTTATGCATTAGAATACGGCAAAGACACGCTTGAGATGCAAAATAATTTGCCGCCTGAGCGGGTATTATTGGTCGACGATATCTTGGCGACAGGCGGCACGCTGATGACCGCTTATGAGCTTTGTAAATCTGCACAGCATACGGTGGTTGGCGCCTTGGTATTGTTAGATTTAGTTGCTTTACATGGCGAGTTTCCTGTACCTATTTATACCGTTTTAAAAGCTTAGAGAATGGTTTTAGCATAATAAAAAGCGCGCTGGATAATTATAGTTCAGCGCGCTTTTTTTAATGCTATTTGTTTGTCTTAATTCGTTTTACTTTACGCTATTTAGCTTGCTGATAACTTTTACACGCCTGTTCGACGAGCAAGCGACTGATCGTTTTTGGTTTGGTCAGCTTAAAGTCTTTGGTCGTTAATATCGGCATATCAGATTGCCAAGATTTTAATACTTTATCGTCAGCTGCATAATTGACGTAAGCACGCTGATAGTAGCTTGCGTCCTTACATGAGATAAGCCATTGCTGGTCGCTATGATGAATGCTGGTTTCTTTCACTGTTTTATTAGCGCCTTTGTCTTTACTCTCTTTTGCTTTCGCCTCATTTTCTTTAGCGTCTTTTGCGCTATCCTTTGGCGCAGGATAGGTTCTACGAATTGAGACAGTAATGTTTTCGACTTCTTTTTCATCAATAATATGAATGTCTGAGCGTTCGATAGAATCCACATCCAAGCTAAAAATAGAGCCAGTTTGGCTTTTTGAGACCTCTAACCAGTTTGCCGCATAGCCACTCATTGCAAGCGTACTACCTGCTAATATCACTGCTAGCCGTTTCATAATCGAGCCTTGCTTGTTGTTATATAAAGTCGCTTATCATAGCCAACTTGATAGAAGCAGGCAAATTACTTTTATGACAAGGGGTTCATACTGAGACAATCTCAGCACTCGTGATTAGCAGGCAAACGCATAAAATATATAAATATCGCAGTTAATCTCGCATCGCCGCGAGCATTTTCGCAAGCTCATCACGCGCACCGATAAAGCCATCGATACCCTTAGGTAATAAGTCTTGTGTGACCGTATCTTGCTGATAAGCGGCACTGAACTCGTCATGGGTTAAGCTGACCTTCGCCATGTCGGGCAAATCCATTGACATACTTGGTGACAGTTGGCGTGTCACTTCGACATCCATGGCTGCCAGCTCATCAATCAGATTGGGCGCGATGGTCAATAGATCACAACCAGCCAGTGCTAATATTTGCTCGGTCGAGCGGAAACTTGCGCCCATCACTTGGGTCTTATAGCCATGTTGTTTGTAGTATTGGTAAATAAGCTTGACCGATTGCACACCCATATCATCTGAAGCAGGGACATTTTGGCGGTTTTGCTGACGTTTTTGCCAGTCTAAAATACGCCCTACAAAAGGCGAGATTAGGGTCACGCCCGCATCGGCACAAGCAATCGCTTGATGCTGACCGAATAATAACGTCAAGTTGCAGTGAATTCCCTGAGTTTCAAGGTAACGCGCCGCTTCAATACCTTGCCAGGTTGCGGCCATCTTAATCAATACGCGCTCTGAATCAATACCTGCTTTTTGGTAGGCTTCCATAAAGCTGAGCGCTTTATCAATGGTGGCTTGAGTGTCATAAGATAAGCGTGCATCGACTTCGGTTGAAACGCGACCTTCAATCAACGCCAAAATATTACAGCCGATTTGAACGGTTAATTCATCAATCACTGCATCGACATCACCGCGATGGCGACTCATGGTTTCTGACATCAGCGCTTCATTGTCCGGATGAATCAGCGCTTTGGTAATAAGGCTTGGATTGGTCGTGGCATCGATGGGTTTTAGACGCGCAATGGCGGCAAGGTCGCCCGTATCAGCGACAATAGTGGTCATGGTGCGAAGCTGTTGTAATGCGCTCATCAGATATCCTATGATTAATTTACGTTTTGATGTTTTTATTTAGCCGTGTTATTTAGATTGGTTATTTCAGTTAGTTGCTTATGAATTTTCATTGATAAAGCGATTTATCATGGCGGTATGGTGAATTTAACGGCTATCTTTAAACTGTATCATATATTTGGACGGTTGTAGCCTGATAGTTTTATAGGGTATAGCGTTTATCGTGTATAACTGTGCTAAGATTTATGGCAAATTGCTTATTTGCGCGTATTTACGAATGGGCACTGTCGATAGTTTTTGCTATAGTAGAGCCGATCCACTGTTTGGCTCGCTAAACATGAGAACTAAGCGAGCATTTATTATTAAAATAAGCAGGTTACCTAGCTAGTAGACAACAGTCATAAACTTTAGCAATAATTTTAGAAAAAGGATGGGCGGTAATGAGTGAGCAGTCACCAGAGAAAAATGTAGACAATCTAAACCAAACCCCTGCAAGTGTTGATGGGGCTGCAACTGATAAAGCGTTTTTAAACACATTGCGCCAAAGTATTGATGCAGTTGACTGCGAAATTCAAACGCTCATTAATAATCGTGCCAAATTGGCGCAGCAAGTAGCGACGGTAAAAAAAGACCACGTTGCCAATAGTCCTGATGCCGAAAAAACCAATCCTATTTTTTATCGTCCTGAACGTGAAGCGCAAGTGTTAAAGGCGGTGATGGAACGTAATACCGGACCCATTGCCGATGAGAAAATGGCGCGTTTGTTCCGCGAAATCATGTCAGTCTGCCTTGACTTGGAAGCACCGCAACGTATTGCATTTTTGGGCCCTGTCGGCACCTTTACCCATGCCGCCGCTTTAAAGCACTTTGGTAAAGCCGCTGATACCGTGCCGCTAAATACTATTACTGATGTCTTCCGAGAAGTTGAAGCAGGCACAGCAATGTATGGCGTGGTACCAGTTGAAAACTCGTCAGAGGGCGTGGTTAACCATACCTTAGATGGCTTTTTATCTTCTACGCTAAAAATAATCGGTGAAGTTGAGTTGCCTATTCATCAAAACTTCTTGGTTGCTGAACACACCAAAATTGATGGCTTAAGCCGTATCTACTCACATCAGCAGTCATTGGCGCAGTGCCGCCATTGGCTTGATGTCAATTATCCTAATGTCGAGCGTGTGGCGGTATCGAGCAATGGTGAGGCTGCCCGCCGTCTCAAAAACGAATGGCATTCAGCGGCGATTGCCGGTGACGTGGCTGCTGCAGAGTACGATTTACATAAGCTGTATTCAAACATCGAAGACAATCCAAGCAATACCACGCGTTTCCTAATTATCGGTCATGAAGCAATTGCGCCATCGGGTCAAGATAAAACTTCAATCATGGTTTCGGCGCATGATAAAGCAGGCGCATTAATCGAAATCTTAAAGCCCTTGTCTTATCATGGCGTGTCGATGACCAGTATCGAGACGCGTCCTGAACGTCCAAATAAATGGGCTTACGTGTTCTTTATCGATATGGATGGACACATCGAAGACGCAAATGTGAGTGCAGCGATTGCTGATATCCGCCCATTGGTCAAAGATTTGCGTATTTTAGGTTCTTATCCAAAAGCCGTGCTATAAAGCTGGCTTAATAGAATGGTTTTAACAGTAGGGATTCATCAACAGTAAATGCCATATCACATCCAAGGATAAATCATGCAGTCATCTCAGTCGACAGAGTCAAATTTATCACCGCTAGTGCCGACCTATGACAGTATTTTAGAGCTAATGCCTTATCAGACGGGCAAGCCGGTTGAAGAGTTGACACGCGAGTACGGTGTCTCAGATGTGGTCAAGCTTGCTAGTAATGAAAATCCACTGGGCTGCTCACCGCATGTCACGCTTGCGATTACCGAGCAACTGGGTCAGCTGGCACGTTATCCTGATGGCAATGGTTATTATCTCAAACAAGCACTTGCTGACTTTAACGATGTTGGTGTTGAGCAGATTACTTTAGGTAATGGCTCTGATGATTTGCTTGATATCTTAGCGCGTAGTTTTGCTGGCGTCGATGATGCGATTATTTATAGTCAGTATGCTTTTATCGTTTATCCGATGCTGGCCAAAATGCAAGGCGCAAAAGGCGTGGAAGTGCCAGCCAATCGTTTTGGTCATGATTTAAAAGCGATGAGTCAGGCGGTAGCGGACAATCCTAATAGCAAAATAGTCTTTATCGCCAATCCTAATAACCCAACGGGCACGCAGCTTACGCAGCAAGAGTTACGTGCGTTTGTCGCTAGTGTGCCAAGCTCAGTGTTGGTGGTATTAGATGAAGCCTATAACGAATATAGTCCTGAGAGTAATAATAGAGCGCTGCTCGATGAATTTGAGAATGTGGTTATTGTACGTACCTTTTCAAAAGCCTATGGGCTAGCAGGTTTGCGTGTTGGTTATGCGTTAAGCTCAGTCGCTGTCGCCGATTTACTCAATCGCATTCGTCAGCCGTTTAACGTTAGTAGAGTCGCTTTAGCTGCTGCCAATGCTGCGCTTGCAGACCAAGACTTTATTGAAAAAACAAGACTTAATAACCAAGAGCAAATGCGCTGGTTAGAAAAGCAGTTTGATGCCTTGGGGCTAGGGTTTATTAAGTCGCATGCCAACTTTATCATGGTTGAAATAGAAGTTGAGATGGAAGACATAAACGCGGCAGCCATTTATCAAGCATTGCTAGAGCAGGGCGTGATAGTGCGTCCATTAGCAGGTTATGGTTTGCCCAATTGGTTGCGTATTACGGTAGGGGTTGCAGAAGATAATATGCGCCTGATTGATACCTTGCGCTCAATATTGACTGAAGATTAATAAAAAAGTAGTTATCCCTATTTTAATCAAAAAATAAAACAATTTTACGACGCCGATATCAGTATGTTTTATGCCTACTGATGCTGGTTTGTTGAAAGAGAAACGCCGTGAGTCGCCAGCAAAACAATCTTAGCAATCAAAATATAAGTAATCAAAACCTAAGCAATCAACCCATAACCAACCAAAACAATCATATGCAATCGTCTATATATACTCAGCCGCCATTATTTGAGCAAGTCTGTGTTATCGGTCTAGGGCTGATTGGCGCGAGTCTTGCCCAAGCCATCAAAGACCTTGGTTTAAGTGCGCGCTTGGTGGCGGTTGATCGACATGCACCAAGCATCGATGAAGCCATGGAATATGGTTTGCTAGATGCGGGTAGTGCCGTCTTAAGTGAAGTGGTATCGGGCAGCGACCTAATTATCATTGCCGTGCCAGTGCAAGCGGTAAAGGCTGTGTTTGTCGATATCAAAACCGCGATGGATAACGGACAGCTTGCTGCTGATTGCCTCATTACCGACGTCTGTAGTACCAAGGTTAATATCATTGAGGCGGCAAAAGCGGTCTTTAGCTCGCTACCAACGGGGTTTGTCCCTGCGCATCCGATTGCTGGGGCGGAAAATTCAGGCTATCATGCCAGGCGCGCCACTCTATTCGTCAATCATAGCGTGATTATCTGCGAGCTGCCAACGACCAATGATAACGCTGTTGCTAAGCTGCGGCAGTTATGGGAGGCGGTAGGTGCGACGGTCATGCCTATGGCGGCTGAACGTCATGACGCAATATTGGCACATACCAGTCATCTGCCGCATCTGCTGGCGTTTAATTTGGTTGAGCAGTTGGCAAGTCATGATGACAATTTAGATATGTTTCGCTATGCCGCAGGCGGTTTTCGCGACTTTAGCCGTATTGCCGCCAGCGACCCTAAAATGTGGCATGATATATTTTTTGCCAACCAAAGCGCGATTATAAGCGCTCTTGACGAGTATGGCGTTTATCTACAGAATATGCGCCAGCTTATCATTGATAAAGATTCGACCGCCCTCATGGGGCTTTTGGGCCGCGCGCAAGCCGCACGGCGACATTTTGGCCATATGTTAGCCAGCACCCCTTATACGGATACTTCTGCCATGTCAGCTTCTTATAATATTACTCCTAGCAACACCGTCTCTGGCACCATTACTATTCCTGGTGATAAATCTATCTCGCATCGCAGTATAATGCTTGGTAGCCTTGCCACAGGTGTCACCAACGTCACAGGGTTTTTGGAAGGAGAGGATGCGCTAGCTACCTTGCAAGCATTTCGTGATATGGGCGTGAGCATTGAAGGCCCTGATAAAGGTAAATTAACCATTCATGGCGTCGGTATGAATGGTCTAAAACCAAGCAAAACGCCCTTATACATGGGCAACTCAGGCACCAGTATGCGCCTGCTTGCCGGTATTTTAGCAGCGCAGTCATTTGATAGTGTATTGACAGGCGATACCAGTCTAAATAAGCGTCCGATGGAACGTGTGGCCGCACCATTACGTGAAATGGGTGCCGTCATTCAAAGTACCGGTCATAATGGTACCGCACCGCTTAGCATTACGGGTCGAGCGAATGTTGGTGAGCCGCTCCAAGGTATGGAATATGATATGCCAGTTGCCTCTGCACAGGTTAAGTCTTGCTTATTATTGGCGGGACTTTGGGCAGAAGGTACCACGACCGTTATTCAACCTGAAGTTAGCCGCGATCATACCGAACGTATGCTCTCAGCCTTTGGTTATCCTGTGACGGTTGATGGCAATCGTGTCAGCGTCGAAGGTGGTGGCACGCTCACAGGCGGTGACATTGCTGTGCCTGCTGATATCTCATCGGCGGCATTCTTTATGGTAGCCGCAGCCATCAGTCAAGGCAGCGAGCTGACCCTAACGCAAGTGGGTATTAATCCGACGCGTACGGGTATCATTGATATCTTAAAATTGATGAATGCTGATATTAGCCTAAGCAATGAAACCCATGTCGGCGGCGAGCCAGTCGCTGATATCACTGTTCGCAGCTCAAGCCTAAAAGGTATCGAGATTCCAGAATATTTAGTACCTTTAGCGATTGATGAGTTTCCCGTATTATTTATCGCTGCCAGCTGTGCCCAAGGTCGTACGGTGTTAACCGGTGCAAAAGAGTTGCGCGTGAAAGAGTCCGATCGTATCGCCGTGATGGCAGATGGTCTACAAACGCTAGGTATTGATTGTACGGTGACTGAAGATGGTTTGATTATTGAAGGTAAAGGTATTGAAGGTAAGGGCATTGAAAGTAAAGGCGGTGAAGGTCAAAATGACGCTGTAAATAACAGCCAACCTGTCTTTGGTGGCGGGCATATCACCTCGCATCATGACCATCGCATTGCCATGAGTTTTGCGGTTGCAAGCTTACGTGCAGCGAAGCAGATTACCATTGAAGGCGTTGAAACCGTCAATACCAGCTTCCCAGGATTTGCTGAGCTTGCCAATCAAACCGGTATGTCTATCAAGGTTGATAATGGGGAGGCTTAATATTGAAGTTGTTATTTACCTGAAAAAAATATTATTAACTTCTAAAGTTTAAAGCTTTATCTTCTGGATCTGTTAAAGTCCAAAAGCTAAATTTTTAAACTTGTTATAAAATTTATTTAATAATAGTTGTTGTCGTGAGCAATGTGTTGATACTTAGTTGGTATCAACGCATTGCTTTTTACTTTCTATCCTCTACGTAGTAACCCTGCGCCCTTACTTTTATCATTTGATATTGGTTTAAAAATAGGTAAGGGCGCGCTTTGCTCTAAAAAGTTGTATCGTCTTATGGCCACTCAAAATGTTGTCAAAAAACCCGTTGCTCCTATTCAAACCACCAGACGCGGTATTGCCACCGCGCTAACAGCGTTCTTTATTTGGGGTGCATTTCCGTTATACTTTAAGCAGCTCGCTGCTTATGATGCGACCGAGATTATCGGCCATCGCATTATATGGACCTTTGCCTGCTTGCTTATCGTATTGGTGCTGACCAAGCGCTGGCAGTGGATTGATACGCTAAAGCAAAACCCGAGATGGATAGCATTTTCTTTTATATCGGGGTTGATTATTGCGACCAACTGGCTGACTTATGTATGGGCAGTCAACCACGACCGCATTCTTGAGGCCAGTTTGGGGTATTTTATCGGACCATTGGTCGGCGTGGCGCTCTCGATGATTTTATTTAAAGAGCGTTTGCGCCCCTTGCAATGGGTAGCTATTGGTTTTGCGCTATTGTCCGTGCTGATTCAAGTCGTTATGATTGGTAGCCTGCCATGGATATCGCTGATTTTAGCCTTTAGTTTTAGTACTTACGGCACCATCCAGCGCCAAACACCGCTCACGGCGGTCGATGCCATGTTTGTAGAAACCACCATGTTAGTACCGATCTGTTTATGGTGGTTTTGGCAAGCGGACGTGGTGAGTAGTCAGTTAAGTTTTTGGTTTACCTCAAACATTTGGCTGCTGATGCTGGCAGGTCCGATTACGCTGATACCATTATTGCTGTTTAATAAATCGACTAAGATGGTTGCTTTTAGTATTCTAAGCTTTATGAATTATCTGACCCCGACCTTTATTTTCTTCTTAGCGGTATTTTATTATAACGAGCCTTTTGATTTACATCGTCTGGCGGTATTTGGTTTGATTTGGCTTGGGTTATTATTATTCAGTATTGACCTATGGCGGCATCGTCCGAGTAAAGCGTTAAAAGCTGCGCGCCTGCGCGACGAGGCGTTATTGTAAAATTGTTTTAAAATAAAAGCATAATAAATAAGGATGAGTGCATGTTTCATACCGAATCTGATGTGGTATTTGTCAAAGGCTTAACAGTAGAGGCGGTGATTGGTGTCTATGAGTGGGAGCGCGCTATTACGCAGCCACTCCTGATTGACATAGCGCTTGAAACGGATATTAATAAAGCGGCTGTGTCAGACGATGTTAATGATGCGCTCAATTACAAAGCGGTCTGCGATGATGTGAGCGCATGGTGCCAAGCCATTCAAGCGCAGCTGCTTGAGCATTTGGCTGGTCAAATCGCTGATAAGCTACTGGCAAAATATAACTGTCATAAAATAACGCTCAGCGTTGCCAAGCCAACTGCTATTCAACAAGCGGATGCGGTTGGGGTGCAGATCACCCGTTATGCCAAAGGTTTATCAGCAGCCGAATCCAATGTAAACCAAGATAGTTAATCTGATGACACATAGAGCATTGGCTGATTTGAATCTTGAAGACTTAAAACAGTGCGCGCCTGAACAGCTGCAAACGCATTCTGTATCGGCAGTGCTGCTCGCCCTCGGTAGTAATTATCAAGCTGAGAAATACTTACCACGCGCTCGAGAACAGCTTACGGCTTTAGGTGAAATACAGCTATCAACGGCATTTCAAAATCCTGATTTTACCGCGACACCTGAGCTACCAAAACCTGACTATACCAATCAGTGTGTTTATTTAACCCTTACTTCTGCCATGACCCTGCAGCAGTTGCAGCAGACTTTTAAAAAAATTGAGAGTGATTGCGGTAGACAGCGTTGCTCTGAATCAATAAAAAACTCTATAAAAAAAGTCGCTATGGATATCGATATTTTACTAATAAAATTAGGCGATAGAAAAAATAGCCTAAGTAATAATTTAGCGCCTAAAAAAATAGTCAAAAATTCAGAGCAATGGATAATCATGGCAGATCGTTATCCATTTAAGACCCATGAAAGGGCAGGGGTTGAAGAGTTGATTTTGAGTGGGCTTTAAAGAAGTTAAATGCAGTGGCTGAGCTGTTATTAAGAATAAGTCAAAGCTATTAAATCCTTAGTATTTTCCTTCAAGTATCTAAAAACAAAAGCCGGGTACTACCCAGCTTTTATCTAATTCATATGGTTTAGCGCAAAAATCCTTACTGCGCCGTCAAACCGCCATCAATAATAAATTCTGAACCTGTTGAGTAGCTCGATTCATCTGACGCTAAAAATAGTACCATACCGCTGACTTCTTCCGGCTGCGCCACACGTCTCATCGGAATGGTTTTGGCAAAAGCTTCAACTGCATCTTTGGTATCGCCTTGCATAATCATTGGTGTAGCGATGACGCCTGGGTGAATGGAGTTCACACGTATGCCATAAGGGACGCACTCTAATGCCGCCGCTTTGGTCATACCGCGTACCGCAAATTTAGAATCGGTATAACCGATAGCGCCGCCAACCAAACCGTTAATCGATGAGATATTGATGATAGAGCCTTGCTTAGCGGCTTTCATCGTTGGAATAACTGCTTTCATGCCTAAAAAGACCGATACTTGGTTAATCTCTAAAATCTTGCGATAGTCTTCCAAAGAAGTATCCAAGATAGATTTGTGCGTGGTAATACCCGCGTTATTTACTAAGACATCGATTTGACCAAATTTTACCTGTGTTTCTTTAACGACTTGTTCCCAATCATCTTCATTGGTGACATCATGTTTGATAAATAGCGCATCAGCGCCAAGTTCGGCGGCCAAGGCATCGCCTTTATCAGAATTGATGTCGGTCAAGACGACTTTAGCACCCTCCGCCATACATAAACGCGCATGAGTTTCGCCCATGCCTTGAGCTGCGCCCGTGATGATGATAACTTTGTCTTGTAAACGCGTAATGATAGTGCCTTTTTTTATTATGAATAATAAAAGAGTATAAGACAAAACGACTAAATATTCATTAACAGTTATATAGTCTTGACTGCATATTTTATCTTTTAAACAATGCTTTTAAAGCATAGCTTTAAATCATGATAGTGAGAAAACGATGTACAACGATATATTGGATTTTTGTTTTAATGAGGCAGGTAGTGAGAAGTTTTTTGAAAAAGACTTAGCGTTTGATAAGTTATTAATAGAGCGCTACAGCGATATACTTGAGCAAGCAGCGGCGGCAGAGTTTTATACGTGGCGTAGCAGCATACAAGGGCGCTTAGCAGAAATTATTATATTAGACCAGTTCTCGCGCAATATTTACCGTAATACGCCAGCGGCTTTTGCCCAAGATGCGATGTGCCTTGTACTTGCGCAAGAGGCGGTAGCTGCCGGAGCATTAGAGGCGCTTGAAACGGTGGATGAACGTAAGTTTGTATTGATGCCTTATATGCACAGTGAATCAAAACTGATTCATCAGCAAGCAGAAAAGTTATTTAAACAATATACCAATGCAGACACCATAGATGCTGAGCTCAAACACAAAGTAATTATCGATCGATTTGGCCGTTATCCGCATCGTAATGACATTTTAGGACGGGTGTCGAGTAGCGAAGAAATAGAGTTTTTGACCCAGCCTGACTCGTCATTTTTATAAATGTTGTCTGTTAACTATAGTGAGTAAAAAGTAATATCGTTACATCACGCACTGCTGATATCCATTTTTCTTGCTTGCTGTGCCTGCGCAGACAGAGGCTACAAAAAATTGCTATCAGCAATACCGTCGCGTTTTTAGAATATTTTGACGATAGCTAGTCGTTAAAGTGCTATTTCTCAATTGGCTAAAATAAGAAAGAGGTTGTTTGGTCTCTTTTTATTTAATCTCCAAGCTAGCGAGCAATTTATTTCTGCTTAGTGCCAGCTGCATCCATATCAGCACGACCGATGACATCTAAGTCTTCTAAGCACAGTTTATCGTATTCTTTTTTGCAAAAGTTTGGGTCTATCTTGCACATGGCCGCTTGTAGTTGATCGAGTCGATTTTCTGATTGCTGGATATGTTCGAGCATTTTAGCAAAGGCTTCAGCCACAGGGTCTTGCGATGAAGGATCAATCCCATAAGCCTGAAACGCTGTCGCTCGTGCAGTGTTAGAAGTAGGGTCTTTTTCTTGCTGGTTGGCGGTTGCACCTGCTTGCGCGGCTTTTTCTTGTTGTTTGGCGTCCTGTACTTTGGTTGTAATAGGATTGCCTTTTTCGTCATGATGGTCTGAAATCATACGGGCGGCGCTACCAACCATCGTTGCACCTGCGGGTACAGGTTTGACTACTACCGCATTTGAGCCGATTTTAGCGCCTTTACCAACCGTAAATGGTCCTAATACTTTGGCACCAGCACCGACAATGACTCCGTCCTCTAAAGTAGGATGACGTTTGCCATTATTCCATGAAACGCCGCCAAGGGTGACGCCGTGATAAAGGGTAACGTCGTTGCCAATCTCAGCCGTTTCACCAATCACTACGCCGACGCCATGGTCAATAAAAAAACGCTTGCCGATTTTAGCGGCAGGATGAATCTCAATGCCAGTGATGATACGCGAGCCATAAGAGACGGCGCGCGCCGCCAGTTTTTGCTCATTTTGCCAAAGACAATGCGCGCCGCGATGTAAAATCAGGGCGTGAATGCCAGGGTAGGTCAAGATGACTTCTAGGCTATTACGCGCAGCAGGGTCGCGATTGAATACCGCTTCGACATCTTCTTGTAGGTCTTTTTTGATACGGGCAAGCGATTTGAACAAGGAGGTTGGCAATGACATAAAGCGTCCTATCGATTGTCAGAAAAATACTGTCGGGAAAATAGTGTCAGAAAAATCACAATGACATCTTTTAAAGTTATAACAGCTTTGAGTTGTAAAATACAGTGTTGTCTTATCTGTGTGGCTCAGGCTTCTATCTGTTCAAAGACAAGTCCCGCAAATAAATGATAAATGGCGCTAACAACGTAATGACAAAACCATTTTTCTAATGTTTGCTAAGCTTAGCAATCAGTGCGCTTAATAGCTGATATTCTTTTTGATCCAGCTGCACGCGTGAGCCAAGTCGCGACAGTCGCGCTGGCAATGATTTCAAATGTTCGCTGTCGGCCAAGCCGCGCTGAACCATCAAATCAGTGGTACGCTGAATGAGCTGTTGTAGTTGCTGCTGGGTGATGGCCGGTTCATCCCATTGTTGACGTAAATGCACGTCTAATATGGGCTGAACTGGGTTTACATCGTCTAAGCTTTCATCAGGGTTTTGAGCATGGGTTTGCGCATCAGCAAAGATAAAGCTGGCAATGACCTGTACGGCAGAGGCAACATTGAGCACCGGATAAGCGGGATTGGCATCGATTTGAATATGATAATCGGCGTACGCCAGCTCTTCGTTGGTTAAGCCTCGGTCTTCACGACCAAATAAGATAGCGATGTTGGGCTTGCTAATAGCTTGCGGGCTTTCACTATTATTTGCTAAATTAAGCGCAGTTTGCTTATCGATAAAGTCAAACATGATTTTGGCCGCTTGCGTCGGTGTGACCACAGGACGCGGCATGTGACGGCTACGGCTGCTGGCCGCAAATACCAGTTGGCAATCCGCTATTGCCGATTCTAACGTCGGCGTTATGGTGGCTGACGTTAATAATTCACTACCGCCTGCCGCATGCGAAACACTGGTTTCATCAATGGGTAGCTTGGGGTCAACGACGGTCAGACGCGATAGACCCATGGTGTGCATGGCGCGCGCCGCTGAGCCAATATTGGCAGGTAAAGTGGTATTGACCATAACGATTTGTAAGCAAGACAGATAATCGCTTACCGTATGGCGGGCGGTTGAATTTGCTAAGCTTGTATTTAATAATAATGAGGCAGAGTCGTTACGCATTATAGCCCCAGTCTTTGTTTGATTTCTTGTTCAACCCGTTGTAATGCTACGGCGACGTCTTCAACTAATCCAGCTTGGTTACCAATAAGGCGCTCGCGGCACGCTTCTTGTAATTGGCTACTAATGCGAGTTAACTGAGTTGCGCCCAAATTGGCACTGGCACCTTTTAGCGCATGAGCAAGCTCATAACCGTTGGCGTTATCATCCTCTTGTTGTGCGCGTCTTAGTTTGACAATGCGCTCGTGACTGTCAGTAAAATACACTTGTATCAAATCAACAAAGTCCTCTTCTAACAACTCACGCATATCATCAAACTGTTCGTCGTTGATAATCTCGTCATCAGTTTGCGTATTTGTATTGTTAGGATGTTCAGTCATAATCATGTGTCCAATATTTTAAAAGTTAAAGTGCTCAGCTTAGCTACTATCAAAGTATTAGCTATAATGAAAATGTAAATTGTCTTCATTAACCATGCTCTTTAATTGCTGTAAATTGTCATCGTTAGGGTAGATGCGCCAATGCTCAGATAGCCCGACATTGGCAATACCGTATTCTTCATAAATGCTCAGCCCAAGCGGCAAGCAGTTATCATTAATAGAAGCATCGGTGTTGCTAAGGGCATTATTAGCATAGCCGCCGTTTTGCAGCGCATCTTGCTGCATGTCATTTTCTAACGCTAATAAATCATTGCCGTTTTCATCGTATAAGCTGCCACCCATCGCTGGGTCATAAGCGCTGTTACCACTGCCACCATTATTACCTTGCTCGTCCTGCTCATCGTTATAAGACAAGCGCGGCGCTGGTATGATGTCTGCTTGAGCGGATTTTAGCAAAGGCTGCATACGCGTGAGCAGATTAATATCGCTACCGTGGACTTTAATGCTAATTTTTTTCATCCAACGCAGGCGCGCGTCAACCATACTCATGGCATTATCAAGGCGGGCAAAAATGCGCCCGTCACGCTCACGGATACTGCCTTTAATGACGACAACTTCGTCAATCTTCAACTGCTCTTTGACACGATTAAAGCGCTCGGCATAACAGCTGACTTCTAAACGTGAGGTGCCATCGTCTAAAGTGATGACGTTACGCGTACCGAAATTGGCGATATCGATAATCAAGCCTGCAAAGTAGCAGCTACCGTTATAACCCGTGTCTGCCAGCTTATCGAGGCGAGCGCCGGAGGTATAACGTTTAAGCTCATCGCGATATTCATCGATAGGATGTCCAGTTAAGTATAAACCTAAGGTATTTTTTTCCGCTTTCAGGCGGTGTTTATCACCCCAAATCAGCTCTGGCGTCATGACCAGTGGCGGCGCTGCGACCACGCCATCCATTTCACCGAACAAGTCCATCATGCCAAGCTCATTGTTTTGGCGGTCTTGTTCCGCAGCTTGTACGGCGCTTGGCAGTTGACTCATCAGCGCCCCGCGAATCTCGTATGCTTCGTCGCTTGGCAAGTCTGGTCGTAAAGTCGCGGCAAAATCATCAAAACAGCCCGCACTGACTAAGGCTTCCAATGTACGTTTATTGACTTTTTTAATATCAACGCGGCGGCAAAAGTCGTATAAATCTTTAAACGGTCCTTCACGTCGGCGCGCCTCAACGATAGACTCAACCGCCCCTTCACCAACACCTTTAATCGCACCCAAGCCATAAATAATATTGGTCGGCGTATCGGCGACAAAATGCCACTCACTACGGTTTACCGATGGATTAACGACGGTCAAACCAAAATTTTCACGGCAATCATTGATAAAGAACACCACGTTATCAGTGTTGTTCATATCAGAGGTCAGTACCGCCGCCATAAATTCGGCAGGGTAGTACTGCTTTAGATAAGCAGTCTGATAAGCAAGGACGCCATAAGCAGCAGAATGCGAGCGGTTAAAACCGTAACCGGCGAACTTTTCCATCAAGTCAAAGACGCCGCCCGATGTCGCTTCATCGATGCCTTGCGCGGTCGCACCCGTGACAAAAATATCGCGCTGTTTGGCCATTTCCTCAGGTTTTTTCTTACCCATGGCGCGGCGTAGCATATCCGCGCCGCCCAAACTGTAACCAGCCATAACCTGCGAGATTTGCATCACCTGTTCTTGATAAACAATAACACCGTTGGTATTTTCTAAAATTGGCTCAAGGTTAGGATGGTCATAGATGACTTCCTCGCGGCCATGCTTACGGTCGATATACATCTCAACCATGCCTGCATCGAGTGGACCCGGACGATAGAGCGCACACATGGCAATGACGTCTTCGATATTGGTTGGTTGTAATTTTGATAGATATTTTTTCATACCCATACTTTCTAACTGAAAGACAGCCGTGGTTTTGGCTTCTTGCAGCAGCTTATAGGCTTTTTTGTCATCTAAGGGCAAGTCCTCTAACACTAGAGCTTCTTTGCCTTCGCGGGCGCGGCGCAGATTGATGTTTTCTACTGCGGCGTTAATCACCGTTAAGTTACGTAAACCTAAAAAGTCAAACTTGACCAGCCCAACGGCTTCGACGTCGTCTTTATCAAACTGACTGACGCGGTGACCTTCGTCATCACAGTAAATCGCGCTAAAGTCAGTAATTTTATGGGGAGCGATGAGGACGCCACCCGCATGCTTACCAACGTTTCGACAGACGCCTTCGAGTTTAATCGCCATTTCCCAAATCTCAATGGCATCTTCATAGTCCATATTATCGGGGTTGGAGATTAAGTCTTTTAGCTGCGGCTCTTGTTCAAGTGCTTGGCTAAGCGTAATTCCTGGGGTTTTTGGAATCAATTTGGAGATTTTATTGGCCAAAAAGTATGATTTGCTTTGTACCCGCGCCACGTCTCGTACCACCGCTTTTGCTGCCATGGTACCAAAGGTAATAATTTGCGACACCGCTTCACGGCCATAGGTTTGTGCCACATAATCAATCACGCGGTCACGACCTTCAATACAAAAGTCAATATCGAAGTCAGGCATAGAAACACGTTCAGGATTTAAGAAGCGCTCAAATAACAAGTCGTAATGAATGGGGTCGAGGTCAGTAATATTGAGCGCATAAGCGACCAAAGAGCCAGCACCAGAACCACGACCGGGTCCAACCGGTACGCCGTTGGCTTTTGCCCAGCGGATAAAGTCCATGACGATTAAGAAGTAACCGGGGAAGCCCATCGATAAGATCACTTCAAGCTCATATTCTAAGCGCTCATCGTACTTTTGGCGAAAGTCACTCCAATTGTCAGTACGTGCTTCAATCGGAAAGAGCTTATCCAATCGATGATTAAGACCGCGTATTGATTCGGCGCGGAAAAACGATTCAATCGTTTCACCTTCGGGCACGGGAAATTCAGGCAGGACATTAATGCCAAGGGTCAAAGTCACATTACAGCGCGTGGCTAAGCGTAAAGTGTTAGCAATGACCTGTGGAATATCGGCAAACAGTGCCGTCATTTCCTGCTGGGTTTTTAAATACTGCTCATCTGAATACAGCCGTGGACGATTGGGGTCGGCAAGGACATAAGAGCCTGCGATACAAACGCGCGCTTCGTGGGCGTCAAAATCATCTCGCTCTAAGAAACGCACATCGTTGTGAGCAATAATAGGAATACGATGCTTGGCACCGGCATGAATAGCCGCTTTTATAAAAGCGTCTTCACCCGAGCGATTAGTGCGCTTAATAGCAAAATACAAGCGATCATCAAACTGTACTTGCCATTCTGTCAGCAGCTCGTCAGCTTTTTCTGGCATAGAACTCACCAATGCCTGACCGACATCGGATTTTTCGGTAAATAAAACAATGACACCAGCGGCGTGCTCTAAAACATGGCGACGCTCAACCACTGGGACCCCATGATTGGCAGCATCGGCGCGCCCCTCGGTAAAGCCAAGGGAGACAATGCGGGTGATATTTTGATAACCCTCATTGTCCATCGCCAGTAGCACCAAGCGCGTGTCCTCATTATCCATAATGATTTCACTGCCGATAATGGGCTTGATACCCGCGCCTAAGCAAGCACGATAAAACTTCACCGTCGCATAAAGGTTGGATAAATCAGTCAATGCCAGCGCACTCTGATCGTCCGCCGCTGCCGCTTTAATCAGCGGCTTGATGCGCACGATAGAATCGGTAATGGAATATTCGCTGTGGATGCCAAGGTGTACAAATGCCATAGAAGACTCTTACTGGTGCAATCAAAAGGGAATAAGCTGTATGATAATAAATTTTTTATTATCAATGCCTTATGGTTTTTTAAGAAGTGTTAGGACGCGAAAATTGATATTTTGAGCTTTTAAAGCTGGTCGTCAATAATAGCATTATTTGGCGCAGACAGCCACCGATTCAAACGTATAAGAGAGAGAGCGAGGGTAGAAAAAGCAAGTTTAATCAGGATTAAACAGTTTTAATGAGTTTAGCCAAAAATGCCCTCTATAGGGTTAAGAATAAAGAATAGAGGGCAAGATAAAGGCTAGAGAAGGGCATTATTTGCAATCGTTTTTAAAAGATTAACTTTTAAAACAAACTATCAAATTTTAATAACCCACCACTGCAGCATCAACAATACGCGGGTCGGATGAGCCGTAAACACCATTTGGCGTTATCATAATCGACTGGGTTGAACCCATGGCTGACTGCGGGCTAACTTTATGTCCCATTGATTCTAGCTTTTTAATCGTATCAACATTTAAGGCTTTTTCGATACGAATCTCATCGGGCAGCCATTGGTCATGGATACGCGGTGCGTGGGTCGCTTCGGCAATATTCATATCATGGTCAATGACGTTGGAGATGACTTGCGTGACGGTAGTAATAATGCGGCTACCACCCGGGCTGCCAGTAACGATATAAGGTTTGCTATCTTTGAATACCAGAGTCGGGCTCATTGAAGATAATGGGCGTTTATTGGCCTCAACTGCGTTGGCATCGCCACCGATTAAGCCATAACCATTGGGCACGCCGGGTTTGGCAGAAAAATCATCCATCTCATTGTTTAACAAAATCCCTGTCCCTTCAGCGACAAGCCCTGTGCCATAAGAAAAATTCAGCGTATAAGTATTGGCGACGGCATTGCCATCTTTATCAACGATAGAGAAATGCGTGGTTTGATCGCTCTCGTATGGTAAGGGATTATTCGCCTTGATGGTTGCCGCTGGCGTGGCTTTGTTTGGATTAATTAATGCACGTAATTTATCGGCATAAGCTTGTGAGGTTAAGCCGCTGGCAGGTACGTCAATAAAATCAGAATCACCCAAATATTCTGCGCGATCGGCATACGCTAACTGCATGGCCTCGCTCATCAAGTGAATGGTTTGCGCGCTGTTTTGACCGTAGTCTTTTAGCGGATAGCCTTCTAAGATATTTAAAATCTGCACGATATGGATACCACCAGAGGAGGGCGGCGGCATGGAGACAATCTCATAACCACGATAATCGCCTTTAACGGGCACGCGAGCAATCGCCTTGTAATTGGCTAAGTCTTGCAAGCTCATATTGCCACCTGCTTCATTGACGGCTTTGACCAATTTACGCGCGGTTTCGCCTTTATAAAATCCATCAGCACCTTTTGCCGCAATCAGTTTCAGAGATTTTGCCAGCTCCGGTTGACGTAGTAGCTCACCGGGTTGATAGGCACTGCCGTCGGGTTTAAAAAATATCTTTTTGGTACTTTGCCATTTTTGTAGACGGTCACTTAACGCTTCTAGCGATTCGGACAACCCAGCGGTGACTTCAATACCGTTTTCAGCCAGTGCAATCGCTGGAGCCATGACTTGCCCGCGACTCATGGTGCCATGATCTTCCAAGGCTTTTAGTAAGCCTGCTACGGTGCCCGGCACGCCAACCGCCAAGCCATGATAACGGGATAAGTCACTAACGGCATTGCCATCGCTATCAAGATACATATCACGTGAGGCGCTACTGGGCGCTTTTTCGCGATAATCGAGCGCCACCGTTTTGCCTTGCTTGGCATCATAGACCATCATAAAACCGCCACCCCCGATATTGCCCGCACGCGGTAAGGTCACGGCTAAGGCAAAGCCAACGGCGACAGCGGCATCAACAGCATTACCGCCATCTTTTAAAATCTTTAAGCCGATATCAGAGGCGAGGGCTTCTTGAGTGGCGACCATGCCGTTTTTTGCCCAAACAGGGTGATAAATGGCGTCAGCTGAGTAGATAGCTTGATCGGTTTTGGCTGTCTTGCCACTAACGACGGCTGTGCCTGTGGCGGTAGTGGGCGCTAGGGCAGAGGATTTCGATTTTGTAACGCGCTGAGTTTCAGACAATACAGTCGGATTATCAGCCATAATCGCTAAATTAATCGCACTGGTGTTAATCGAGGTTGGATTGACGGTATTTTTTGCGGTCGTAGGTTTGGTTTCTGCGGCGTGAGCAGAGACAGAAATTAATAGAGTGCTGCTTATCAATAAGATAGCAGTTTTGATTTTTGTTTTATAACGAGAAGTATCACCGTGAACGTTTTGATGGATTTTTGAGAGTGATTGGCGCATCGTAAATTCCTTTTTACGTAGATAAGAAGATAAGGTCTTATTGTGCTTGCTATTCATGAAATACACAAATTGCTTCAACTAAAAATAATGCAAACATTCATCATTGTATGACAACGAAAATTTGTTATGAGCTTTACTTTAGCAAAATCTCTAGAGGTTATTATGAATAAACCAATCGTCAAATTTTAGATTGTACCAAAGGCTTAGACATTATTAATGAAAACTATAAAGCGCATATTTGCTTGTGGTAAAGACCCTTGTATACAGAAAGAGCATATTTGATGGCGATTTTTTAATTTTTGCAATAACAACAATGCATTAGCTTTTAGAGAATTGAGAGCGCTTCAATATTTATCTAAGCAGCTTATCATTTTTGCTGAAAATAATTCCTTTGCGTTACTAATCTGTAATATATTGTGTTATAAATAGCAGCCTTAATACTGCCTTCACAATTGTTTGTCAGCTTGGATAAAGGGATTTTTATGTCATCGCTTAGCTCTTCTAAACGCACCTTGCTGCCTCATTTTCAAAGCTTGGTAGCTCAATCATTCACAAATTATAAAAAGTCTTCTACTAAGTTTGCTGTCTGCGTGCTTTATACGCTTACTGCTGTAAGTGCCACCGTGACGTTAATGGGTTGTCAAACGACGACAGGCTTATCATCACAGTCCAATTTATCCATGACAGGCATAGATTTTAGTATTGCTGATACTCAGCAAAACCAAACTCAGGGCAAAATGTTTAATAGCAAATTGGATAAGAATGCTGAACGTTATCAGCGTTTATTTGACCAAACTAAAAGCCCAAACCCAGAAGTGCAAGCTAAGGCACGTCTACTGAGCGCTATTCGTCAGCATTTAGCGACGGAGCACGTGTCAGTATCGCAGGCTAATTATCATTCAACTCCCTATATTAAAGCCGATAGTATTGACGCTGGCTCAAGCAGTTTTTTTAGAACATTGCTCGAGCTGTATCTTTATAACAGTGCTACTGATGAAGATATTAATGAGTATGAAAATCTAGCAGAAGCAGATGAGGCGGCGGTCGAAGAAGACATTGACGGCTATAATGATATTGAGGATAACGATCAGGTTTATAGTGGCGATTCTGCCTTTGAAGCGGTGGCTGCCGCCGTCGCTGCGCGCACTGCCGAAGAAGAGCGTCATTACGATGAGTATGGCTATGATCAAAATGGCTATGATGAGGAAGGTTATGATCAAAACGGCTACGACGAATATGGCTATGATAGTGAAGGTTATGATGAATATGGTCACGATAAGTATGGTTACGATACAGAGGGCTATGACGAGAATGGCTACAATGAATACGGCAATCAGAGAGATGATAGTCCATACGAAAGCGACGCTGGTGGTTTGTTATCTAATTTAAGTCGCGTCAAATCAAAAGATTGGTTACGTAACTATGAAGACATGCAAGCCAGTAAAACGGCAAAGGGTATTCAAGATGAAAACGCTGTTCGTGCTTATCCGGGGTTAATGACCAATCTTATCAATATGTTTATCCGTACCCCTGAACAAGTTCAGGCAATGAATGCCTACCATTATCAATACCTGACTCTCAATAGCGTCAGTCATTATAAGCCCAAACAAAAGCAGCTACAGAGTGTCTACAGCTACGACTATGTTGCGCCGACCATCCATTCATCGATTCAACTACCGCTTGCTCTTGATTTTAACAAAGGGGCAGCGACGATCGATCCATCGGCATTGATGCCTATCTTGGCGCTAGCCAATCCTGAGCATACGCCGTTACCCGAGCAAATGACTACCCATACGGTGAATTTTGGTTTACCTGAAGCGGTTACTTCTATTGCTCAAATACCGCCAAGCGTTATTTATGATGCGGTCATTAACGCCGTACAAAACAGTATGGCGGAATTAGAGCCAGAATATTTCAGTGCTGTAGATATACGGGATGATGAGTTTGCTAAAGAGGTAGGCGCTGATAGGGCGGTTAAAGTCTATTTTGGCAGTCGTCAAAGCGGCGAGATGATAGGCAAAATATTTAAAAACATCTCACGCTCGCTGCAAAAGCATATTGACCAAAACCCACAAAACTATCCTGATGATCATGTGTTGAAAGCTGCGATTGCTAAGATGGAATTATATAACAAAGGCTATCAAAGTGCAGATGTTGGCGGATTGCTACAGCTGATAGAAGCGGTGAGTCCTATTTCTTTTAATCATATTAATTACTATTATTTAGATGGCTCAGACCATTTATTGGCAAAACAGCAACGAACCAATATCGGCAGTGACTTTTTTGGTTCACAAAACACGGTCTTGAATCAGACGCGCTATGATAATGCCAGCTTTAATAAACACCCATTAGCGACATTGTTGGCACAGTCTTTTGGCGCAGAGGCACCGGTCGCTATCGATGGCAATGCTTGGCTTGCAGCACAGCGTCAGCAAAAAGAGAGGTTAGAGAAAGCACGTTATGCGCGTTATGATTATGTGGAAGCAACTGAGGCAGGAGTAACTGAGGAAAGTGTGGATTATGCTGATGATGATGCCACAGACACAGCAGAAGACACCTTGTTTTAAGCCCCTCGTTTGATGATAGGCGCTGATACGCTGATATATTTTCAGTATCCATCATCGTCGCCCAACGCTTAGCAACATATAACGGTTAGCAAAATATAACGCCTTTCAAGGATAGAGAAAATGAAAAAATTAAATGTGGCCTTATCCATTAATACAGCAAAGCAGATAAATCCCTTGTGCTCTAAATCAATGATGACGATAAGCTCTTTATTTTCTAGTGCATTGGTTTCTAGTACATTAGTTGCCAGTACATTATTGATAACGGCTTGCCAGTCTACCAATGTATCTAACAATCTTGGTCAATCAAAAAATTTACAGGCAGATAATGCGCCAAGCGTTGCAAAAAACGCATTGGCCAGCGCATTACAACAGCAGCGCCGCCAGTCTTTTGCTTATCATAGTAATATTGAGATTAGTAATGAGCATCAATTTACAGCTATCGATAGCACAAAACTGGTGGCATCAGACGATGTTGATAGCTATTGCGAAGATAATCACGATCAAGCTTATGCAGCCTTATTAACAAAGGCAGAAGCACAGAAAAAAGAGGTTGCGTCGATTGATTACGCGCCCCAGCGTGAGGCACTTAAGCAATCGTACCTAGCCTGCTCAGCAGCCTATGAAGCATGGGCTGAGGTCCACTATGATAGTACGGCTTATAGCGTTGAGGAAGCAGCGGAGGACGTGGTAGACGCGGCGGCCGAGGTCGCGGTGTCAGCATCATCTGCTATAGATTCTGCTAGCGCCGCTACCATCTCACCTTATTACCAAAAGCTATTTAATGAGTATGACAGCAAAAAATCTACACTAGATATCAAAAAATCGCAATTACTGGATGCTTATCTGCTAAAGCCATTATCTATGAATGCGCAGGGTGTTTATCAGCCGTTGGCAGGCAAGTTTACCATGCTGGGTAGTGCGCAGTATTCGGCGCGTAACCATCATAGTAGTATCAATCAACCTATTTATATCGATTTCAAAACTGGTAGCCTCTATCTGTGGGCGGACAATTTTGCTTTGCTGACATCAAAGCTGGTCGATGATAAGTTGGGCACCAAATGGCAAAATAAATGGCTAAAAATAGCCCTTGATGATGGTACGTTACCGAAAGATTTTGGTCGTGCCGTAATAAAAAGCCACATTCAAGCAGAAGACAGCATCTATGTCAAAGCTGATGTGAGCCAGTTTGATTTTATTGCCCCAAATATTTTGACGTCGCTATCACCCAAATTACCTGAAAAGCAGCTAGCACCCATGCTCAATAGTGCCAAAATCATTCGCCGTGTCCAAAGTAGTGCGAGCGATGAACAGGCATATAAAGACTATATGGGCACCTTCTATAAACTCATCACTCAGCAATATCCTGAGCTGATAACCCAAAATGTTTCTGATACGCAAGATGACCTTTATCCTACGGACAGTAAAATCACCAGTAAATCGATGGTCAAACAAGTTTTAGTAAAAATGAAAGATTTTGCTGATGATAAAATGCTGAGAACACAAGAAACAGGTTTACTCGAAACACACTCACCAACTTTATCTGCAGCTGCAAATCTGCCTGTGCAAAAATTATACGGTTTTAGTAAAGGCGGTCAATTGCAATGGCAGCACAGTCGCCATTACCTATCAACCGATGCCAGTGATGAAACAAGTGGTGAGTCAAATGGTGAGTTGAGTATGGAAACCACAAAAAAGAGCAGTCTCATTGTCGATGCCCTTACGCAATATATGCCTATCCGTGCTCAAGATAAGGCGTTTCCCAACTTACCGAGTAACAGTCAGATACCAACCGCCAATAACAGCATTGATTTAAAAGAATATAGCGCTGAGCTTGGCGAGTATTATCGTCAAGGTAATGGTACCGCAATGGGCAAAATGCTCTTTAACATGCTACCAATGTATCAACAGCGTTTTGGTTCGGTAGAATAAGTGTCGGGCGCTAAATTTTAGGTTTATAGTCCATTTAAATGAGTGAAGTACTTATAGAAACAATAAAAAAACGCACCGGTTAACCGATGCGTTTTTTAGAATATATCTTTTAAATATAATATTTTTCATTAAGAGTGGCCGTCAATGACACATCTTACTGCCAGTACTGACCTTACTGCTGGTGTTTGCTGTGCATCTGACGGTTTTTTGAACCATGATGACCTTTTGCTTTTCTTTCTAATTTTAATTGCGCCATTTTTTGACGTTGTTCAGGCGTTAGCACTTGTGCGATAGCATGCTCAGTTTGCACGCGCTCAATAAAGCGCTGCTTGGTTTTTGCCGCTTGTTGATCGGCTAGGCGGTTAACTGCTGCGGCATCTAAGGTTTTGGCATTGGTCAACGTTTGCATTTGTTGTTGCATTTGCGCGCGCTCTGCTTGATATTTGCTACGGTCATTTTTGTTGCCACTGTATTTTTCTTGCATAATGGCTTTGATTTGTGCCTGCTGAGTCGCTGTCAAACCCAACTGCGCCATAGGGCCTCTCATGCCACCCTCATGCATACCACCTTTGTGCATGCCGTTTTTCATGCCAGCTTTGTGATGTTTTTGCATGTTGGTTGTTGTTGCTGGCGTCGTATCGGTGGTGGCGTTGACACTGGTACAGCCTGTAACCGTTAAGACGCTAGATATCGCGAGTACTGAGCCTATCAATAATTTTTTCATTATCATTACCTTAATAGTTACCTTAAATTATGGAGCAAACGTTAATTATTACGAAAAGAGGTTTTTTATCTGATAAGTAATGATTATCAAGTGTCCCGGATAGCCACTATGAATTATTACTTGCCGTCAGTGCTTGTTACTGATAGCCCCTATCATACGACAGCTAGAAGTTGCGAACATTTATGAAATATTAAGAAAGGTAACGTTTGTGGCGCATTGATAGGCGCTTGCCTGATAATATCAGCCATATTAATATTATGGCATGCTTGGAATCATTTGGCTGAACGGCAATAAAGTAGAGAGGAGTGAGAGGGTGACGATGGCAAATATTTTATTGGGTGATGATGATGAAGAGTTGACCCAACTGCTGCAAGAGTATTTGCATAATCATGGCATCCAAAGTGACTGTGTTTATGATGGCGAGGCGGTCATCGAACGCTTAAAAGCAGCTATGCATGATGGTGCGCCTTATGATTTATTGGTGCTCGATATTATGATGCCAAAGATAGATGGGCTCAGTGTCCTGCGTCAGCTACCAGCGATTAGCGATATTCCAGTGATTATGTTGACGGCAAAAGGTGAGGAGATTGATCGTATTATTGGGCTGGAGCTTGGTGCCGATGATTATATTACCAAACCGTGTAACCCGCGTGAGCTGCTGGCACGTATTAACGCGGTGATTAAACGTAGCCGTATTACCGCATCGGATGCAGCCACCTCAGAACATACCCCTTTGCCAGAGAGTCGCCTGCATTTGGACCAAAATCAGCGTATCTGTCAAATAGATGGCATTGAGCTACAAGTGACTGGAACAGAGTTTGACTTATTGTTAGCCCTACTGAAACAAAAAGGCGAGGTGGTCAGCAAAGCGTGGCTGTCACAACATGTCTTACAGCGTGAGTTGCAGCCGTTTGATCGCAGCCTTGATGTGCATGTGTCGCGCCTGCGTAAAAAACTGCAACCTTTTCATGACGAGCCTATCAAGGCAATTCGTGGTAAAGGTTATCAGCTGGTGCTGTAATGACGGACGCATCGATGCTTACCTCGACATTCAAGCCAAGAATCACGCTATTTTGGCGACTATTTCTCAGTCTGTTATTGACGGTACTCATCACCTCTATCATCTCTGTTATGGTAGAACGTTGGCTCAATGGTAAAGAGCTCAGCGCTCGGATGGACGTGCAAATTGACAGTCTTTTACTCAAGCGCCAAGAAGTGGTTGCGGCGCTACAGGCTGGTGATTTATTAGCAGTCAGGCAACTTTACCGGCAAGACCGACGGCTGATGAGTCAAATCAGGATTTATGATGAGCAGGGCGCTATTATTTTTCCGCGTTATCGTTATAGAGAAGAGCGTCAAACAAACGGTCAGGAAGTGGAGCGTGACTTACCATCGCATGCCATGTCTGACAATCGTAGAGCGCATAATGATAAAAATGACAGCGCCTATCAAAAGCCTTCTTTCATTAATGAAATCCTGCATCCAGCGATGCCCAATAGAGAAGTGATTTTTGACCCTAATAATCGCCCAGAACTGGCAGATTTAACCGTAGATTTGCCGGACGGGCAAACGGCCATTATACAACTGCGCCCGCATTTGCGTTTTGCTGATGTCTTGGCGCTGCAACGCGGTAATTTTACCGTGCGTTTACTGCTGATTATTCTCTTTAGTACTTTGGTTTGCTTTTGGCTCAGTCGTACGCTGACTCGGCGCATCGGTCAGGTGCAACATACCGTGCACCGTATGATTGATGGTGATTACCAAGTCAATCCCTATTTATCAACATTGGGCTCTGACGAGCTAGGTTTATTGGCAAAAGATGTGGCCCAATTATCAACCCGATTGGCGGAGAGTGAGCTTGCGCGCAAGCAGATGTTAAGTGATATCTCGCATGAGCTGCGTTCGCCACTGGCGCGCCTTGATGTGGCTACTGAGCTGACGCGTGACTTTGCGCCCGATGCCAGCCGTTACCTTGACCGTATCGATAAGGAATCGGCACGTATGAATGAGCTGATTGAGCAAATCATTCATATTCAATCCCTGCAAATGCAGCAATATACCATCGATAATCTAGAAAATGATGCCGTAGATATAGTTGAAATCATCACCGAGATTGGTAAAGACGTCTGTTTTGAGTTTCAGCATAAAAACGTACTCTGGCAATGGACGCCGCCCGATGTTTTATTATCGTCATCATCTGATGCGTCTTTGACTGTGCTTGGCAATCAAGAACAGTTGCATAGCGCCCTTGAAAACATCATTCGTAATGCTTTTATGCACACTCCTGCAGGCTCAACTGTCACGGCTGAAGTCACAAAAACACCGTTAGATAATAAAAGAGATGCTATTCAAATTAGCATCACAGATGAGGGTGGCGGGGTAGCAGAAAAAGACTTAGAGCGTATTTTTCAACCCTTTGTACGCCTTGATAGTGCGCGCCATCGGGAAACGGGCGGATACGGATTGGGATTGGCCATCGTTCATGCGGTCATCATCGCTCATAAAGGTCAAATCAATGTCTATAACCGCAAAGACGGTATTCAAGGCTTGGTGGTGCAGATTGTGTTACCTGTTCAATAACAACGATTAGGATATGTCCTCATGTTAAAAACGAGGATGAATATGAGATAAATCGCAGTCGAATAAAGGAAGTAGTACAGATAATCTCGAGATATTATCTAGCCATTTTTAGCCTATGTAGATGATTATTTTTAGCATGGAGGACAAGCTTTAATAAGAAAAAATCAGTAAGAGAAGTTTACCATCTAGTTTATATTCAAAATTATGAATATATTGGACGAACGGTAGTAAATCTCCGACGAACGGCATTGTTACTCTCTCTATATTCATTAATAATCATATACAGAGAGTTATAATGATTTTACAAAACGAGACCTACTATTTCTTAAGTATCGCTCTGAGTAACATTTCTAAATGTATTGTGCGTTCCTATTAATTTATAACCCGTTTTATCTTGTCGTATTAACTCTCTAAACATGGATTTTAACTTTGATTTTCAAATCTGATGAGTCGGTAAGGGAGTACATGCTATGAACCGGAATTATAAAGTGATATGGAATGCGTCTTTAAACTGTTTTATGGCAGTTTCTGAGTACGCCAAAGCGCGCGGTAAGTCATCACAATCTAGCGTGAGCTCAAACGCTACCATTAATACCACATCCACTCTTTCATCTACAAATGCTTTTCGACTCACGGCTATCGGGCTGGGGTTAATGGCGGCTGGACTTACGATGTCACCGCAAGTTTTTGCGGTAACTGGAGTAGGTAATGGCGTCACTATTGGTCTAGGCACTTCTAATTGCTCTACTGCAGCATCAACAGCCGGTACTAGTAGCGTTGCTGTTGGTTGTGGGTCTATTGCAGATACTACTAATACTGGCATTACATTTTACGATAGAGTAAATCCATATAACACCACTGTTGATACAGCGACTGGTCGTTACTATTCTGTTGCTGTTGGTACTCAGGCAAAAGCATTTGAGGCTGGAACTTCAGTTGGCATGCGTGCTGAATCGGGCGAGCTTGGTGTAGCTTTTGGTGCGCAAGCAAAGTCTAGGGATGTAGCAGCTGTGGCTATTGGACCCGCTGCTCTAGCAGACGGGAATACAGCTCTGGCTTTAGGTCGTCAATCTGCAGCGACAGCTGATTTCGCACAAGCGATTGGCAACGTATCTGCTGCTACTGGCATAGGATCTCTTGCCATTGGGCACTCTGCCACAGCGATCGGTAGTCGCTCAATCGCAATTGGAGCAGCAGATATTGGTACTGCTGGTAGCACTGGTGATCAAGCTGGAGTTAAGTATCAAATGGCGGAGCGGACTTACTCAACAGGCAAAGACTCTATCGCGCTTGGTGCTGGAGCTAATTCAACCAAAGATTATGCTCTCGCAATTGGTGCTAAATCAAAAGCTGATGGTAATAATTCAACTGCCATTGGGTTTAGTTCACAAGCAACAGGTATCGGCTCCTTTGCAATTGGTGCGCAGTCTAAAGCTTTGGCTACTAATGCATTAGCTTTAGGTGGTTCAGCGGAAGCTGATAAAGTAAATTCAATTGCAGTCGGTGTAAATGCTAAAGCGAACTTTATCAACAGTGTTGCTTTAGGTACTGGTTCACAAGTCTTGCATAACAACAGTACAGCAATTGGTGATGGCTCTACAACTAATGCTTATAGCCAAACAGCATTTTTATATAATTCGAGTGACACTGGTGCAATAGCAACTGGTGCAGTGTCTGTTGGTAAAGGTACAGGCACAGGTGCTACTAATGAAAGACGTTTACAAAACGTAGCAGCAGGCGCATTAGATACTGATGGTGTAAACGTTTCCCAGTTGAAAAAATATACAGTAATTACTAATGCTGCAATTAAAGCTTCAAAAACCGAAGTTAAAGCTGGTACTAATGTCAACGTTCCACCTGCGGCTACAGGTAATAATGGCCAAAGCATCTACACCGTTAATGCGAATGGCACGACAGTTTCAAGTGCTGACTCTGGCGCTCTAATGGTCACACCTGGCATTAAAGATACCAACAACGTCACTGACTACAAAGTTGACTTAGGTGCTGACACAAAAGCCAGTTTGGATAGTGCGGACAACGCCTTACAAACAGTTATCACTCAGATTGATGGTGTTGCTGTCAAAACCATTACCAAGACCAACAATACTGCCAACTTCCTCAAAGGTGATAACATTCTGTTGACCCCTGAAACCGGTGGTGGTATTAAAGTTGCTTTAGCCAATACGGTTAATTTAGGTCCTACTGGTAGCGTGACTACGGGTAATACCGTGATGAATAATACCGGCTTTACTTTCTTAGGTGGCACTCCAACCACAACAGTCAGCTTGACGAGCAATGGTCTTAACAATGGTGGCAAGCAAATCACGAACGTTGCCAGTGGTGTTGGTAATGTCACCAACGCGGCAAACATCGGTGACATCCAAACCATCGCTGGCGGACTTAAAACAGAAGTGGTTAAAGGTACTAACGTTACTAGTGTGACTAAATCTACCGCACTAAATGGTAAAGATACTTACACCGTTAATGCGAATGGCACGACAGTTTCAAGTGCTGACTCTGGCGCTCTAATGGTCACACCTGGCATTAAAGATACCAACAACGTCACTGACTACAAAGTTGACTTAGGTGCTGACACAAAAGCCAGTTTGGATAGTGCGGACAACGCCTTACAAACAGTTATCACTCAGATTGATGGTGTTGCTGTCAAAACCATTACCAAGACCAACAATACTGCCAACTTCCTCAAAGGTGATAACATTCTGTTGACCCCTGAAACCGGTGGTGGTATTAAAGTTGCTTTAGCCAATACGGTTAATTTAGGTCCTACTGGTAGCGTGACTACGGGTAATACCGTGATGAATAATACCGGCTTTACTTTCTTAGGTGGCACTCCAACCACAACAGTCAGCTTGACGAGCAATGGTCTTAACAATGGTGGCAAGCAAATCACGAACGTTGCCAGTGGTGTTGGTAATGTCACCAACGCGGCAAACATCGGTGACATCCAAACCATCGCTGGCGGACTTAAAACAGAAGTGGTTAAAGGTACTAACGTTACTAGTGTGACTAAATCTACCGCACTAAATGGTAAAGATACTTACACCGTTAATGCGAATGGCACGACAGTTTCAAGTGCTGACTCTGGCGCTCTAATGGTCACACCTGGCATTAAAGATACCAACAACGTCACTGACTACAAAGTTGACTTAGGTGCTGACACAAAAGCCAGTTTGGATAGTGCGGACAACGCCTTACAAACAGTTATCACTCAGATTGATGGTGTTGCTGTCAAAACCATTACCAAGACCAACAATACTGCCAACTTCCTCAAAGGTGATAACATTCTGTTGACCCCTGAAACCGGTGGTGGTATTAAAGTTGCTTTAGCCAATACGGTTAATTTAGGTCCTACTGGTAGCGTGACTACGGGTAATACCGTGATGAATAATACCGGCTTTACTTTCTTAGGTGGCACTCCAACCACAACAGTCAGCTTGACGAGCAATGGTCTTAACAATGGTGGCAAGCAAATCACGAACGTTGCCAGTGGTGTTGGTAATGTCACCAACGCGGCAAACATCGGTGACATCCAAACCATCGCTGGCGGACTTAAAACAGAAGTGGTTAAAGGTACTAACGTTACTAGTGTGACTAAATCTACCGCACTAAATGGTAAAGATACTTACACCGTTAATGCGAATGGCACGACAGTTTCAAGTGCTGACTCTGGCGCTCTAATGGTCACACCTGGCATTAAAGATACCAACAACGTCACTGACTACAAAGTTGACTTAGGTGCTGACACAAAAGCCAGTTTGGATAGTGCGGACAACGCCTTACAAACAGTTATCACTCAGATTGATGGTGTTGCTGTCAAAACCATTACCAAGACCAACAATACTGCCAACTTCCTCAAAGGTGATAACATTCTGTTGACCCCTGAAACCGGTGGTGGTATTAAAGTTGCTTTAGCCAATACGGTTAATTTAGGTCCTACTGGTAGCGTGACTACGGGTAATACCGTGATGAATAATACCGGCTTTACTTTCTTAGGTGGCACTCCAACCACAACAGTCAGCTTGACGAGCAATGGTCTTAACAATGGTGGCAAGCAAATCACGAACGTTGCCAGTGGTGTTGGTAATGTCACCAACGCGGCAAACATCGGTGACATCCAAACCATCGCTGGCGGACTTAAAACAGAAGTGGTTAAAGGTACTAACGTTACTAGTGTGACTAAATCTACCGCACTAAATGGTAAAGATACTTACACCGTTAATGCGAATGGCACGACAGTTTCAAGTGCTGACTCTGGCGCTCTAATGGTCACACCTGGCATTAAAGATACCAACAACGTCACTGACTACAAAGTTGACTTAGGTGCTGACACAAAAGCCAGTTTGGATAGTGCGGACAACGCCTTACAAACAGTTATCACTCAGATTGATGGTGTTGCTGTCAAAACCATTACCAAGACCAACAATACTGCCAACTTCCTCAAAGGTGATAACATTCTGTTGACCCCTGAAACCGGTGGTGGTATTAAAGTTGCGACTGCTCAAGATATGGTACTAAATAGTGTAAAAATGGGTAATACCACAGTCAGCAAAGACGGTATGACCATAGTCGCCCCAACTGTAGCTCGAACAGTCGTACTCAGTAGCGCTGGCCTAAACAATGGCGGTAATAAGATTACGAATGTCCTAGCCGGTACGCAAGATACAGATGCGGTTAACGTTAAACAGTTAAATCTAGCCAATACTACCATTGATAAAGGCTTAAGTTTCGGTGGTGATAGTGGTGACCCTGTTAACCGTAAACTTGGTGAGACTCTCACTGTCAAAGGCGGCGATACTATCAATGCTGATCCAGCAACGAAAAACATTAGTGTCACGGCCAATGGGAAAGATACTTTAACCGTCAGATTGGCCAAGGATATTAATCTTGGTAATACAGGTAGCCTGACTACTGGAAATACACAAGTCAATAATGCTGGTATTACCCTATATCGTGGTGATAATGACCAAGTAGCGCTGACCAACAATGGCTTAAATAACGGCAATAATAAAATTACTAACGTGGCAGAAGGAACCACAGGTAAAGATGCTGTAAACTTTGATCAGCTCTCGTTGACCAATACCAATGTCTCAACCAATGCAGCTGGTATTAAAACCAACAAAGATGCCATCGCCCTCGGCATTAAGATTGGTGATGGCAATAGCGCCAATGATCAACAGTTTGCTTTAGGAAGCACCATCAATGTGACAGGTGATAGTAATATCACTACCACTGCATCGGCAACTGGCGTCCAAGTTAAGCTCAATAATCAGTTGAACTTAGGCGACGACGGCCGGATGCAAATGGGCAATAGTATCATGAATAACACCGGCTTCACCTTTGTAGGTAATGAGCCCGGTAGAACTGTTATTCTAGGCGCTGGTGGTTTGAACAACGGCTTTAATAGAATCACAAACGTCGCTGCTGGTCTTGCTCCTACTGACGCTGCAACTGTTGGACAGTTAAGTGCTGCAACCTTTGCGTTAGATAAAGGTTGGGCTTTAAGTGCACAAGGTGATGAAGCTACTATGGTGAAGCAAGGAAATGCCTTTGATCTAAATAGTAGAGATGGTAATATCAAGATCTCTAGAACGGCCGCTGCTAGCAGTGTTGGTCGAGTATCCCGAGCTGTTGACCCAAATGATATGACCTTTGATTTGAATAGAGATATTGCGATAGATAGTGTACAAACAGGCGATACCACTATAAATAACCAAGGCCTCACTATCGTAGGTGGGCCTAGTGTCACAAAAGCTGGCATTAACGCTGCTGGTACTAAGGTTACAAACGTTGTGAATGGTGAAGTTGCGGCCAATAGCAAGGACGCTATCAACGGCGGTCAGCTCTATGCTCAAGGTGCAGGTATTAGTAGTATCATAGGTGGCAACACGACCTATGATCCTGCAACTGGCACCTTTACCAATAGCAATATCGGAGGTACTGGCCAAGCTAGTATCGATGGTGCGATAGCTTCTATCAAGCGCGGCGAGGCGGTAATGACTGAAAGTATTCAAACCAATACGACCAATATTACAACCAATACCAGCAACATCACCAAAAACACGGCCAATATCGCAACGAATACTGCAAATATCAGCACCAATACCACCAACATAAAAGCCAACAAGGACAAAATCGATGCTGGTCTTAATTTTGGAGCTGATAGCGGTGCTGTCATCAATAAACCAATCGGTGATGGTAGTGTTATGAGCTTCAAAGGCGGTAATAATATTACAACCACCGCGGAAGGCAGTAGCATCAAGTTTGATTTGAACGGTAATATCAATGTAGAAAGCGTCACGACCGGCAATACGACGGTTAATAACAATGGTGTTACTATTAAAAATGGACCAAGTATGACCGCCGCTGGCATCTATGCAGGTAATGCCGAAACAGCACCTAGCATGACGGCTGCCGGTATCAATGCCGCTGGTACCAAGGTGACAAATGTGGCGGATGGCATGGCGCCTAGAGACGCTGTGAACTACGGGCAACTAGAGGCCGTTACTAGAGGCTTAGGCGGCAGCATTAATGAGCTTGGCTATAAAATTGGCGAAGTCGAAGATGACGCCAACGCCGGTATCTCTGCAGCGATGGCCATGTCTTCATTGCCACAAGCGTACCTCATCGGCAAACCTATGATAGGTGGCGGTATCGCAACCTACAATGGTGAAAGCGCCGTCGCGATTGGCTTCTCTAAAATGTCTAACGACGGACGATGGGTCATGAAGTTAAATGGTACTGCAGATACCCAAGGTAACGTAGGGGGTGCAATCGGTGCAGGTTTCCACTTTGATTAGCTAGCCAGATAATCCGGCCAAATTAATCTAAATAAAGCTACATAGTCATTGAATGATTAAAGTAAAAAAGCAAGACACAAGATGTCTTGCTTTTTTTATGAATGAAGTTTGATTAAAACAGAGGAGCATTTAATGAAGTTAATAAAAGTAAAATTAGTGATGTTAAAATTTATGACTTCAACTGTTTAGCGTACCAAAATAACAGGCGCTAAGGTGCTGGCAATGATTTCTGTCGTGGTACTGCCCAGAAATAAATGCTGAAGCTTAGAGCGCCCATAAGCGCCAATGACGATGATATCGATGTTGTTTTCAAATTGAAAGCTGAGTAAACCCTCAACCGCATCAAGTTCTAAGAGCTGATGGGTATCGACGCTAAAACCAGCTGCCTGTAAGTGTGTAGCCGCGTTATCAAGGCTTTTTTTAGAGGCTTCGTTATGATGACCGACCATAACGATATGACCTTGTAAGTCTTTTAACAGGTTGCTCTTTGCAAGCATGTGTATGGCATTTATCGCCGTTTTACTGCCATCAAATGCCACCATATATGACTGCGGCTCTTTAAATTTCTCTGAACAAATCAACACCGGTATGTTCGAGGCGCGGGCGACCGTTTCGATTTGACTGCCGATATTGATACGACTGTTTTTATGGTCCTCACCGCGCCGTCCCATGACTATGGCGCGATTTTTTTCCTGAAAATGCTCAATCGCTGGCAGCAGTTTACCGCGGCGTTGATAAATGCAAACCTTCATATTTTGAAAGCCATTTTGAATATGACTTTTTGCATCTTGTACCAAGGCATTGCTGTAGTTGTTGACCACCTGCGCCCTTTGCTCATCGAGTTCCGATAACTCATCGAGCAAAAACTGGCGACTATTAATGCCAATAGCACCTGATAAATCGCGTCTGACCGAAGCTGCTACGTCGCTCACGTGCAATAAAGCTACTGAGATATCCAGTTTGCTTGCGTACCACGCGGCATAATCACAGACTGAGCCAGTCACCGCTGAACCATCAATACAAGCCAAAACGTGCTCTTCCGTTATCATAATCTGTCCTTAGTTTTGCATTTATCTTTTGATAAGCCGACCTTTTCATCACATTAAAAATGATCTAGTAGGGGTCATCATCTTACCTCAAATATAGTCATGGCAAGATTAAAGCGCTAGGTTTTAAATGCCTTTTTATAAATATAATTTTCTTTAATTATAGAACAATATTTCACTAAAAAATATTGGTTCTACTAGAATTATAATTAAATATCAGGTTTTATGGCTGATATAAAATAATCTTCTATTTAAAAACACGGTCACTTTTTAGAGAGTGTTAAATAAGCACACAAATTACAAACCAACTCTTAATCCCTGAAGATTTATAGTTAATAGTTATACGATTATTAAAGTAAGAAAAATAATATTTATGTTTATTCTTATAATTTTATTTAAAATAAGCGCTATCTTTTAGATGTTTGCATTTGCTAACTCATTAAAAATCAAAGATATAATTCTCTTTAACACCAAGCGCTTATCTAGGTTTCTCATAAGTTTGGCGGTTAAGCACACGCTACCCTTATTAGACTTCCACCAAGACTAAAATTAATCTTAGAGTATTTTTAAAATTTAGTTAATAGTATTTTTAATTACTGTATAGTTATTTGAGTTTTTTTAACTTTATATAGCTAAAAAGCTTCAAGTTATTGCTTTAGAAATAATCAAAAAACAAATCTCATCTCTTGTAATTTTATGAACTATTGTTAATTGATGAAAGTAGTCTTTAAGGACGTAAATTAAAATTTAAGACAAGCAACTTGTCTTTTATACCAAAGTTGTTAATATACTCCATTGTATTTTATTGCTGTTTCGGTATCAAACGTCTCATTATTTTGAGGGTTTGGTGTTAATAGGGAAGTTACTAGGAAAAAAGGTATGAGTGCAATTAGCCACGAAGAGCGCGTTCGTCACGAAGGTTTGCGTGAAAAAATCATGTCAGCAGAGCAAGCAGCAACATTTATCTTGCATGATATGAATGTTGGAATGAGCGGTTTCACAGGGGCAGGCTATCCAAAAGCCGTCCCAGCTGCGTTAGCAGAGCGTATAAAAGCGGCGCAAGCTCGCGGCGAAGAATTCAAAATCGGTTTATTAACCGGCGCATCGACCGCTGCAGAATGCGACGGCGTCTTGGCTGAAGCCAATGGTATCAAGATGCGCACGCCTTATCAGTCAGAGCCTGCGCTACGTAAGCAAATCAACGCTGGTGAAACGCATTATTTTGACATGCATTTATCACACGTCGCTCAGCAAAGCACCTTTGGTTTTTATGGTGACATGCACATGGCGGTGGTTGAAGTGGCCGGTATTTTGCCAGATGGTCGCCTGATTCCATCTACCTCTATCGGTACCAATAACGCATGGTTGCACAATGCCGATCAAATTATTTTAGAAGTAAATAGCCGCCAAAGCTTATTGTTAGAAGGTATGCACGATGTTTTTGATGACATTGGTTTGCCGCCGCATCGTAAACCGATTCCGATTACCACACCGGGTGAGCGTATTGGCGAGCCGTACCTAACTTGTGATTTGGATAAAGTCGTCGCCGTGGTCTTAACCGATTCACCGGACCGCAATAGTAAGTTTGCCGATCCTGATGAGTGCTCAACCAAAATTGCCGGCTACATTATCGACTTTTTCCATGAAGAAGTGAAAAAAGGTCGCATGCCAGCCAACTTATTACCGATTCAATCTGGTGTAGGTAACGTTGCCAATGCAGTATTGGCGGGCTTACAAGCCAGTCCGTTTGAAAACTTAACTGGCTATACCGAAGTATTGCAAGACGGTATGTTAGATTTGATTATGTCAGGCAAAATGACCCAAGCGTCGGCAACGGCGATGTCATTAAGCCCAGAGGCATTAGCACGTTTTAATGCCAATATCGAAGAATTACGCAAACGTATTATTTTGCGCCCACAAGAAATCACCAACCATCCTGAAGTATCGCGTCGTCTTGGCGTGCTCGCTATCAATGCGATGATTGAGTGTGACCTTTATGGTAATGTCAACTCAACCCACGTCATGGGTACCAATATGATGAATGGTTTGGGCGGCTCTGGCGACTTTGCGCGTAATGCCTTTACCTCAATGTTTGTCAGCCCGTCAGTTGCTAAAGGCGGCGCTATTTCATGCATCACGCCCATGGTGTCACACGTTGACCATACTGAGCATGATGTGATGATTATCGTCACTGAGCAAGGTCTGGCGGACTTGCGTGGTTTGTCACCACGTCAACGCGCGCAAAAAATCATTGATAACTGTGCACATCCAGACTATCGTCCAATGCTACAAGATTATTATGATCGTGCTGCACAGACGGCTGGCATGCAAACGCCGCATTTGCTCGATGAATCTTTATCTTGGCATCAGCGTTATGTTGAAACCGGCGATATGCGCGTCAAAAAAGGTTTGGCTTTGGCGGTTTAGGTTTCAGTGCTTAACTAAATACTTACTGAAAGGCTTAACGCCAAAATCAGCGCCGTAGCTGATAACACAATGAAAAACACCGCTTGTCTGTTAGTAGATAAGCGGTGTTTCTTTGTCTTTTAGATACAGGTAAATTTAAAAGTAAAGGTTACAAGTATGATTTTTAAATGCTTAACTATGGCTGTTTAAATACTCAATCAATGGCTCAATGCCAGAGTCGGCAACCCCAACGCCTTGGGCGACCAAACGACCGTCTTTATCTAATACAGATATCAGATTAGAGTGGTTAATATCACCATTATCGGCAAATTGATATTTGATATTTAAGGTGTTGGCAAGCATGCGGGTGCTGGCTTCATCGCTACGAATCAGGCGCCAGTTATCACCAAGATTATTATGCTCAGCAAAGTTTTTCATCACATCAACGGTATCGCGCTCCGTGTCCAAAGTCGCCAGTAAAAACTCCGTTTGCGCACGTGCTTCAGGCGTCATCTCTTTGTACATCTGTTTCATGGATTGCACCAAGATAGGGCAGGTATGCTGACAGCTGGTATAAGCCATCACCACCACTTGATTTTTACCCTCAAGCTTATCAAGCTCAAAGGTATTGCCACGATGATCTGTCCAGTCGCCGCCTGCTTGATAAATAGAATACTCTTGCCCGAGCGCTTCTGCTGGTTCTTGGGCATTCATATCGGCATGATTCATCTGTTGATGATCCTTACCTTTCATGTCGTGATGATTATCTGTCGCGACTTTAGATTCAGAAGTAGTATCAGCTTGACTGTCTTGCGTCGTCGCCGAATTAATCGCGTCAGGATCGCTACAGGCGAGTAAGCCAATACAGAGCCCAGTAGTCAAAGCCAGTTTGATAGCATAAGCCAGATGAGACAATGGCTGAGTTACTGTATTTTTTGAACTTGTATTTTGCATAGTTTTTATTGTTTTCATAAGGCAATCCTTAAATACCATTAAATTTAATTGAGCATAAAAAGTAGGGCGCTGTGTTAAAAGGGTGCTAGGTTAAAGTAGAGCGCTATGTTAGGGCAAGTTAATTACTAGCACAGCGAAAACCTAGGCTGCTGACCGTGTATTTGGCTTCTAAGCTTGAGCGAAAACCATAGCGCATAAAGGCTGCATAATCACTTGGGTCGACCGCACCTGCTGCACCCGAGCCACAAAACATTTCTTGGTTTAGATTGCTGTCTGAACGTGATTCGCCAGTGACCAAGCTATTATTAAAATTCTCTGTCCATTCCCAAATCAAACCGTGCATGTCTTTGACGCCCCAATAGTTGGCAGGGCTTTGTCCGACATCGGCAAGCTGGTCTTTGTTGCCAGCAGACTTACCATACCAATCAAGAATGCGCTGGTTGTAACCGGCCTCCAAGCTGCCATTTTTATTGCTAGTAGAAGCTTGTGCGACATATTCCCACTGTTCAACCGTTGGTAAGCGCTTGTTTTGCGCACGGCAATACTGATTGGCGGCATACCATGACACATTGACTACAGGCTTACGGAAATCCGCCTTTTTAGGCACAGAGATATTTTTGGTATTGATCCAGTGCTTTAGATAACCAGAATCGGCAAAAATAGGTGCAATGGCACGTTGGCGAAACTTTGGATTTTCTTTTATAAATTGATAAAACTGTATATTGGTGACGGGTAGCTCATCAATTTTGAATGTATCGACTGCCACCAATGGTGAATTTTTGCTCAAATATAACGGACGATAAGTGCCGGGCTGAATAGTCAGCTCTTTTGCTTGCGCTTGCGTGCTTATCAACGCAAAGTCGGTTGTCACGCTCAGAGCACTAACGACCAATAACAGTGCGAGCGGGCGAGCGGTTGTATGCACAATATTCCGAGCGTTCATATTTAGAGTGTTGTTTTTTTGAATCTCAATGCTGCGAGTGTTGCTTTTGCGAGTGTTAGTAATGTAAGTCCATAACATAACTAATCTCCTAGTAAACCAAAAAAAGGACGGTGCCAAACGCTTGTTCAATCAGATACAGTATTGAAAATGACTGTTCAATGAGAGTTTTTTCATCGAACAGTCTAATTGCAACCCTATTAACTAGCGTAGCTTTCTAGGTTATTTACGAGCAGCTTTGACCTCTTCTGGCGTCACTTCACCACCTTTATTGCCCCAACTGTTAATAATATAAGTAACGACGTTGGCGATTTTTTCATCATCTAGGGCAACAGCTGGCATGACACTGTCGTACTCCTCGCCGTTGACGGTAATTTTACCCGTCAAGCCATGCAAGATAGCATCGACGGCGCGTTTTGGGTCTTGGTTAAGGTAGTCAGACTTGGCCAATGGTGGGAAGGCTTTTGGTATACCAGCACCATTTAATTGGTGACAAGCCGCGCAGTTACTAGCGTAAATAGACTCACCCATTTTAATTCTTTCTTGCTTGTTGGCAGCGGTCACGACAGGCGCTGGCGCATTGGTTTTACCAAGACTTTGTGCCGCTGAGCCTTCAGGTAAGTAGACGTCTTCACGCACTTTTCCTGAATATATTTTCTTGTCCTCTGCACCTTTGACATCGATGATACCAAGCGCACCTTTGTTAAATGCCCGGAAAATAGAGTGGTCAACCATCACAAGCTCGCCTGGGACATCTACTTTGAACTGGGTAATCGCAGCGCCCCCTGCGGGGATAAGGGTGGTTTGAACATTATGGTTTTCAGCGCTACCGCCTTCCATATTGACCTTGTCAAATATCTCACCAATCACGTGGAATGAGGACACCAAGTTAGGACCACCGTTACCAACGAATAGACGAACCGTTTCACCGACGTTGGCTTTCAATGAGTTTTCACCGGTGAGCGCCCCAACTGAACCGTTAAATAACACGTAATCTGGCTGCTCTTTTACCGCTTTTTCCATATCAAAAGGCTGCAGTCCTTTATCGCCATAGTTGCCTTTGGTATAAAAATCGCCCTGCATGACATAAAATTCACGATCAACCTTTGGTAAACCGCCTTCTGGCTCAACCAAAATTAGGCCATACATACCGTTTGCGATGTGCATACCGACGGGCGCTACCGCACAGTGATAGACATACAAGCCTGGTTTTAAGGCTTTAAAGTTAAACTCTGAGGTATAACCAGGAGAGGTAAACGAAGCAGCAGCGCCGCCCCCTGGACCTGTCACCGCATGTAAGTCAATATTGTGCGGCATTTTTGAATCAGGGTGGTTTGATAAATGGAACTCAATTTCATCGCCTTGACGTACGCGAATAAATTGTCCTGGTACCTGACCGTCAAATGTCCAGAAGTTGTACTCAACGCCATCTGCTAGACGCATGGTTTTTTCTACAGTTTCCATTTTTACGATGACTTTTGCCGCATAGTCACGATCGATGGGTGGTGGTACTTCAGGCGCATGGGTGATAACCGCATCAATCACTGGTAGCTCGCCATTTTTGGTGGTTGGCGCTTTGCTGTCTTTTGTGGTTTGAGTGGTTTCCACGCTGGTTGCTGTGGCCTTATCAGGGGTTGATTTATCACAACCGACCATTCCTACCGTACCAAGAGCAAGAAGACAAGCTAATGCAAGTTTAGAATAGCTGAGGGCTTGAGGCTGAGAGGTTGTAGAGTTAAAAAGACGCATAAGGCTCTCCAAAAATTGAAAATAAGTGGCTCATTTAACAAAGCTCGATTTATATCGGTTCTTATCATCCTAATGTGATAGTTAGATAAAACGAAAATCACTATAGAAATGATCAGATGCGACAATAAAATTATAAAAGCGGTGAGCTTCTAAATTGGCTTCTATAAGATATATATTAAATGAATGTTTATAAATAAGCGAATTATTTGCGCAATATTCGTTCACGCTTTTTATACTGATGAGTTATAAATTTAATTAGGTGTTCTTAAGATTTGATGCACTAGAAAAGAGAGGAGTAAAGACTTTAAGAATTAAGATTTAAACGCTGAGATAAGCATTTTAGGATTTGAAAATTCTGCTCCAAATTAGTGAAGCTAAGTGGTTATTAAACTTAGCTATTATAGTAAGTTGGGTTAGTATTGTAAGAGTGGCAGACAGTTTATATTCAACGCTGATCGGAATTTTTGTCATTATTGCTATTTTTTCGATAAGACAGACGACGCTTGATGAGTAAACCGATAATAACAACCACGATTGATATACCGATGGCCTTAGAATAGGGGGCTAACACGCCTGCGACAGCGTCATAGTTTTGACCCAAGTAATACCCAGCTAGTGCCAATATCGCGGTCCAAATGCTGGCGCCTAAAGCGGTTAGCACCAAAAACGGTAATAACGCCATTTTATTCATACCGGCAGGGATGGAAATTAGCGAACGCACGCCCGGCACCATACGCCCAAAAAACACTGCCATTTTGCCATGTTTGTCAAACCATGCATTGGCATCGGTAATGTCAGTAGGTTTTATAAACACGTATTTGCCGTACTTTTCAGTGAACTCGACCAAGCGCGGCTCATCGAATTTATGACCCAAATAGTATAAGGGTAGCGCACCCAGTACCGCGCCAAGCGTCCCAGTTAAAATGACTAAGACAATGCTCATATCGCCTTTAGAAGCGGCGAAGCCAGCAGCGGGCATGATAACCTCAGATGGAATAGGCGGGAAAACGTTTTCAGCAAACATGGCAAATATAATGCCAAAGTAGCCAAACTTTGCCATGATGCCGAGTACCCATTCACTCATTTGATCCATAGAATTCCTAAATAATTGACAAATTGATGGCTGTCAGCTTATAACAGCCATCAGCTTATAAAAACTATCGACTGGTAAAGGTAATGGTTTTAGTGCCGTTTGTAGACGGCTGGCTAATCGTTACTTTGCTATCCAGAATATCACCGCGCGCATTGATTTTATAGCATTCTGACGAGCTGCCGTTAGGATCGTTACTGAGTAGTAAGTTAGCCGAGGTTTCTATACAAAACCACGCGGTATTATTGCTGTCTCGGCTCAAAGACCAATCTTGATTATAAGTGCCTATTTTTTGTCGCATGCTTCTATCGGCATAGACATCTTCAGTAATCAATTTGCTTGATGAACCAACCGTTGCCATTTTGGGAATGGTTGTGGTCTGATTAGAGATCGAGTATTTACCTGAGCTGTCAGTGAAACCATGGAATACCAATGGATTAAGGGTAAAGTAATTAATGGCGACTGATTGATCAGTGACTTGATTGTTGACTTTATTAATGGTATTTACTTCAGCGCCTTGGACTTGTTTATTGTTAAATACCATGCTGCCTTTGGGCGTGACTTTGATGTCAGCAGAGGCTTTTTGATTGCCGACGTTCGCCACTAGGCTTTGACTGCGGGCTTTGGTGTAAATATTGAGCATGGCTGCTTCGACGGGATATTGAGTGACAATATTATTTGAATTGCCCGGCGTACTGCCACCGCTCATACCACCTGCACAAGCGCTTAAGCCCACCGATACCGCGACAAGTAATCCTAATTTTTTCATGGTGTATTCCCTCGATTTATTTGAGTTTTTTTATTTAAATAATTATTACCTGCCTACTATAATCGAATTTTTAAGCGCTGACAGCTGCCGTGTATCCTTGTACCTGCTATCCTTACATCATTATAACAACCGATGATTTTGTAGAAATTTATTGAATAAGTACGTAGTAAAAATTTCTAGCCAATTAAAATAGGATAAATCGCTGTTTTTTCTGCTCATACCTCTTTAGTCTGTTATCATTTCGTCCTGTAAAAACGCTAGTTTTACTCTATAAGTACCAATTATAAGCATCATTCGTTAGGACGTTAAAATGATCGTCAAGCAAAAGCCAAGCGCCATCAAACTGCTTTTTACCTTGCGTGGCTCCATTCTGCCCAAGGTCTATCCGCAGATTTTGCTCATTAGCCTGATTAGTGCCTTTATCACCAATATCCAGCACGGATTTCCCAGCTCTTTTTCTTCTTATAGCGTCGCGCCGTTTACCTTGCTTGGGATAGCCTTATCGCTGTTTCTAGGTTTTCGCAATAACGCCAGTTATCAGCGCTGGTGGGAAGCTCGAGGACTATGGGGGCAATTGGTCTATGATACGCGCAGCTTTACTCGTCAAGTGCTGTCTTATATAGATGATGAGAGTGAGAAAGGGCACGATAGCCAACGCCGACTGGTATATTTAAGCATCGCTTTTACTCATGCGCTGCGTCATCGATTGCGTGACAGTGCGCCTTGGCAAGATGTGGAGCGTTTTGTTGAGCCCGTTTATCATGCCAGCATGCAACAGGCGCAAAATTTGCCGGATTATCTGCTGCGTCTGCTCGGTAAAGAGCTTGGCTATTGTCGGCATCAGCGCTTGACGTCAGATCTTATGCTGCAAAATATGGACGAGCGCATCAATTCGATGACGGTGGTTTTATCCGCCTGTGAGCGTATTCATAGCACGCCATTACCGTTTGCTTATACGCTGCTGGTGCATCGCACGACGTATTTGTACTGCTTTATGCTGCCTTTTGGTCTGGTTTCTTCTTTAGGCTGGGTGACGCCTTTGATTTGCGGCGTTATTGCTTATACCTTTTTTGGTTTAGACGCGCTCAGTGAAGAGTTGGAAGAGCCTTTTGGGCTGGCAGCCAACCAATTACCGCTGACCGCTTTATCAAGGAATATCGAGATTAATTTGCTAGAAGCCTTGGGCGAAACTGAGTTGCCGCCAAACATCATGGCTAAAAACGGCTATTTGCAATAATCTTTTTATCATAAAATGAGTATGGCAACAAAATTTATGCTATTAACATTTACGTCATAAAAAAGACCACTCTAGCGGTCTTTTTTATTTCACCTTGTCATAATGATTATTAAATGCCGTTTAAAAAACTTAGCAGCGTTTGTTGTTGCGTGGCAGGTAATTGTCTAAAACGTGTCTTAGTACTTTCTGCTTCACCGCCATGCCAAAGTATCGCTTCTGTCAAGCTGCTGGCGCGACCATCATGCAAAAACCGTGCTTCTGGGTCACGTGCGACAATACCGATGCCCCATAATGGCGGTGTACGCCACTCATAGCTTTCGGCATTTTTTTCTTTAACGCCGTCATCTAAACCTTTGCCCATATCATGCAGCAATAAATCGGTATAAGGATAAATAGTTTGCTGGGCGAGCAGCGGAAAGCGCCCGCTAGCGCCCGTTTTTTGTTTTGGCGTATGACAGCTCGCGCAGCCCACTTGGGTAAAGAGCTGCGCGCCTTTATTAAAGGTCGATAAATCAGCCACTCGGCGCTCAGGCACTGCCAAGGCGGCCATAAAATCGGTCACCGCATCCAAGCTGCTGTCTGAAACCTCAGGCGTGCCGCCATTGGGCGCTGTCCAACAAATCGGCTGATTGGCTGTACAATTGGGATCCATAAATACGGAAGTGGTCAAACCCATATCTTGTGACATGGCATTGGCGTTTTGGGTGCGTAGGCTTGAGTTAATCGCCTTCCAGCCAAAGCGGCCAATGCGCCGCTGTTTGCCATCCTGTACCCAATGTACGCGCCCACTAATGCCGTCTTGATTGTTATCGTCAGGGTCAGCTGCCGCAATGATATCCGCCTCAGGAATTAGGTCGAGCAAACCCATGCCGACCAATTGCGGTGAGATGCGCCCACTGATAGCGGTATCTCCCAGCGGCTGATTGGGGTCGGTTGCGCTAAAGTTAAACTGGATACCGGTAGGTTGGTTGCCATTACTCGCTGTGATGGTGTAGCGCATTTTACCTTCGGCTGCGATGCTGGCATCGATACTTTGATGTTGCATTTGCTCGCCGTAATAAGTGTGCGCAAGCCCTTGTTTATTGCCGAGCCTAAATAATATAGCGTCACTTAGCTCGCCATCTGCCGCATAAATGGGTTTGCGTCCTTCAGCACTATGGCACTGGGTGCAGGCATTGGCGTTAAATAAGGGGCCAACGCCATCAAAGAGCACGCGACCCTGGTTGGCTGGCGTCCATTCGGTGATAAAGAGCTCACGACCTGGCGATACGCCGCCCAAGGCACTGCTTGGCAGATTGGGCATAATCTGTAAAAATGGCCTTGAGATATCGGCAGCGATGGTCGCGTTGCCACCGGCTGGTAGCCAATTGATATCAGTTGCAGGATTGTTTGGGCTGTCTGGGTTTTCAGGTATAGTTGGCGGCGTAGGCTGGCTAGGTAAATTCGGGGTGTTAGAGCTGTCATTGTTTGAGTTATCGGAACCGTCCGAGCCGCCACAAGCGCTTAGTAGTAAAGTTACCGTTAAACAAAATAGCGCACGGCGTATGACAGGGAATAAAAGAGTAGAGAGAGGATTTGAAAGGTTTGGTGAGCAGTGATTTGGTGAATGAGGTAGTAGAGACATGGTAAGACCTAAAATGGCTAAAAATATCATTTATTAAATTATGAAAAAAAATACCAAAGATGAGTAAGCAGAAATTAACAAAACCATAATTTAACAAGGGCAACATGAATTTGGCTGCCCTTGTTCACTACATTTGCTATTGCATACTCATGTTAAAGATAAGTCGCGTTTATAGCTGGCTTGGTAAATTGACTGGCATAGGAGTGTTATACATCCAAACGTGGGTAGTGTCTTTATTACCGAGTGAGCCCTCAAAGCTCCAACCCCATGTAAAGAGTTGACCGTCTCTATGCGAGGTATTGGTATTAGTATTGGTATTTTGCTGCAGAGGTTTTTCATGGGCGATCAAGTGCATGACGCCCATCGCCATATTGTCGATATTTTTTAAGTTAGGTAATTTATTGGTCGGCTCATCTAAATCCTTATAGACAGTTTTGCCTGCGCTATTTGTTTCCCCAAACATACCCCACGCATAAAGGATACCGTCTGTCGCTGAGCCATTTTCTGTTGTTCCATTGTTCGATGGCACATCGTCCAGCAGCGCATAGCTGGCATTGCCATTGGCATAGATACGGCGAATATTTTTATCAGTAAACCATGGAAGTTTGGTTGGCTTAACAATGGTGCTTTTCCAAGCGCTTTGAGTGCCTTTGAAATGCTTACCGTTATAACCTATTTGGCTACTGGCATTAAGCCCCCAAGCGTAGATCGCTTCCTTATTGGTTAGCGCCAATACATGGTCGCGTCCAGCGGCAAGTTGGGTCACTTTTTCAGTGCCAATGCTTGGGTCAGAGGCAAGCTGAGGAGTAGGGACAATAGCGTTAGTAGTATGAACGTCAACATTGGTATGAGCGTTGGTATTGCCGCTCAGAACATCAATACGAATCGGCCTTGCATTAACATTGATACAGTTATTGGCTTGGTTACATTCTTGCCCGCGACCTAGATTGGCATAGGCGTCGCTGCCCCAGCCCCAAACTTGACCTTTATCATCTAAGGCGTACGAGCTATTGGCACTGGCCACCACTTGCACGATATGCCCGATGTCAGAGGCTGCTGAAAAATCAACCTTTACTGGTGTGCTGCTCTCTATCGTTGTCGCATTACCAAGCTGTCCTTGGGTGTTAGCACCAAACGCCCACACGCTGCCGTCTTTGGTCAGTACCAAGTTATGATTGTAACCTGCTGCTACCATCAGCGCATTATCAATACCAGCGATAGCGCCAATATCTAGGCGGCAGTCTTCTGTTTTACTACAGTCATTGCGACCAGTCTCGCCGCGTCCTAATTGCCCAGAAATATCTTCGCCCCAACTATAAACCTGACCTTTAGCATCTAGCGCCAGCGAATGATTTTGATTAAATTTAATAGACACCAGGTCTTTTGGCGCACTGTGCATCAGCATGGGAGTATTTGGATGACCCATAGCGTCGGCAATTTTCGTCGTCATTCCCAGACCTGTTTGCCCATAATTATTGCGCCCCCAACCATACAGTTTTCCATCGCGCAGAGCAGCAGTATGTGAGCCACCCGCCGCGACAGTATCGCCTAGATAGACAGTTTTGGTCGAGCGCATGATGTTGCCGTTATTATCTGTGGCTTCTAAAGTGATTTTATTGCTACCCAATGCCAATAAAATACGCGCGTCAAAATTCCCGTTTGTATCAAAGTCTAAGCTTTGCACTGGCTCTTCGTTGCGCTTATATGTCAACGATTTGATGCCACTGCTATCTTGCACTTGCCCAGAAACAAATATTGCCGCCACCGCGCTATAGCCATCGGTAAAATTGCTATCAGTGGTCAAAAGTGGCGGCGTTCCATCAATGATTGTGGTGTCATCAGAATCATTGCCACAAGCAGTTAGCATCAAAGTCGCGCTGATAAGTGCCACTGCTTGGCTAAGACGGGATAAGCGCATAAAAACCTCAATAAATGATCAATAAAAGAATAGGTGTTTAAATATAGGAAATAGCAACATAGCGTAAAATGGGTGTAACTATGGATGCGAATAATATTACAAATGATAATTATTATCAATATATAAATAAAAATGTTGATTTGATGGATTGAAGATAAGTGTTTTTTATATAAGGGTAGTTAAGGGTTTTAGAAAATGAGTTTTAAGGTAAATAGTCAATACAATACAATGAATATTATTTTTGGATAGGCTTTTATCTATGAAAAAGTGAGGTATATTAAGGTAGAAAGGTAAGTCATTTATACAGACTTGAGTTTTTGAAAATTTGTTCGATAACAAATTATTAATATCGCAATAACCAGCCCCTAATTATGAGGATAATTTGAATAAAATAAGCAAAGAAGCCGCCGCATTTACAGCCTTGCCACTCAACATCCAAAACGCGTTAAAGCAAAATAAACGTATCGTCTTTATCGCCAATAACCCTTCTATTAGCACTGATAAACTTGAGCAGTTATTACGTCCTGACGATGTTTTGGTGCTATTTAACCATTTTATTAATGCTGATTTTTTTGCCAACCACCCGCTTGCCAGTAGCCTGCCTAAATTGTTGTTTTTTCGCCAGATTGGCGATAGTAAACTGCATTTTGGTTTGCCACCAAGGAGCAACAATGTCGCGGTGATGAAGCGCATGGCAAAAGCGGCACCATTAGGTATTTTACTGAGCAATCGGCCTTATCAATTTCCTTTGCCCAGTGATGACCCAAGTCCCGATGATGACCCGATTGATGATGATCGCATACTGACGTTACCACCGGCGGTGCAAGTGTTGTTGCAGGATGCGGCGCATCATAGCGTGTTATCGGAGCGCCATCCGGTCGTTGAGGACTATCCTTACTTTACAGATATTCACTCTTCAGCCCCTTCTTCAGGCTTTTTGTTGTATCGCTTGTTGCTAGCGGCGCGAGAGCATGTGCAGCTGCTGCAAAAAGCACCGCTACCGCTGCAATTATTAATGATAGGTTTTAATGACAACGATAAAACCGCGCATTTTTGGCAAGGGCATAATTGGGAATTTGAGCGCCGTGAAATGAGTTCGCCGCCGCCAGAGGTGGAGATCATACGCCAGTATTAGGCAAGGGGAGATTGGTAATTTAAACGTAGGCGGCATCGGGACAATAAGCCAACTCTATCTCCTTACTGCTAGGCTGGCGTAACAGCGTAATCGAATTTGATTGCTCGTTCGTCCAATCAATCAATCCCATTTTGCAGAACTGTTCAAGCCAGCCGCCCATAGGCCAGCATTGCCATTTTTGATAAAAACGATTGGCATTGACGATAATGCTTTCCAAATGATTGAGAGGCGGGCGATAGACAGCGTGCTGCTGATGATAAATAAGGTCGGCGGTCAGATAAAAATCAATATCTAACTGAAAGGCAGTAAAGGCAAAGTCGGTATCTTCTGCGCCATAACCAGTGTACTGCGTATCAAAACCCCCTATTTGCTCAAACTGTTCACGTTTAATCGCAAAGCATAAACTCCAAAAAGCGCCGTAATCATTTGTTTTTTTAATAGCTGTCGGTGCTGCCTCAGTAGAAATCGATTGTTTCGCATCGAAGTTATCACGATAAGGATTATAAACAGATAGATGGTTTAAGTAATTATTAGTCAGCGCGCCCTTTTGCAACGCCAAGCTTTCCTCGTTTGATAAAGGTCGCGTCAAATAGAGCGGTTGTCCCATCAGTAGAGCATTTGGATACTGGCTTAACTTTGCGCTTAGTTGTTCAATAAAGCTCGGCGCTACGATGCAGTCAACGTCCAAAAATATCAGCGTGTCATGGCTGGCACGCGCGGCGCCAATATTGCGATTATGACCGATATCAAATTCCGTTTTGTCCGATTTTTCTAACGTTTGATGTTCTAACGTTTGATGGTCTGCGCTGTCCACTAAACCTGCGCTCGTCGGAATCTTGACAATGTTTAAAGCAAAATCAGCCAGACGTTTAGGGTCGGCATCATCATTGACAATAATAACTTCATCGGGCTGAACGCTGCCATTTGCGAGGCTACTGAGCAGATTATATAGGTGACGATTGCGTCCATAACAAGTCGTGATCACCGTTACCGGCATATGCTCAGAAACCGCATTGGAATTGGTGATGGGTTTTACGGTCATTGTTTGTCAGTGCCTCTCGTATTAATTTGGCTTTTATATTTTTGCTGTGACGTTATTGATAGTCATTGCTTTTAACGTTCAGGCTTTAAGGCAAGCTGCGGCAGCAACCATTGTTCAAACCAAGCTTTAGTCGTTGGGTACTCGGCCATACTCTGCATAAACGCTTGAGCTGTCTGTACAGATTTTTGCTTAAGTGTTGCATTATCAGGCTTTGATAAGGATTGGATTCGTGCAGATTGATTGACAGTTTTGCCACTTAGCTTGTGTGTGACGCTTGCTATCATTAAGTCTTTAAATTGCTGCCAACTGAATGCGCGTCCTTGGGCTATCAACGCCTCTGCCATTACCTCTTGCTCTTGGTGAGGACGGTCGTCAGGTAGGACGACCAGTGGCGTCGCATAATCATAGGCTTGGGCGACGGCATTTAGACCGCACGCCATCAGTAGATAATCGCTATGTTCGATGAATGGCGTTACATCACTTACGTCGACTGCGATGTCAACATAATGTCGTTTATCCTCGTCGATAGGACCAAGCGATATAATAAAGGCACGTGGCAAAAGCTGCCGCAGCTCGGGCAGTTTTGCATCAATAGCTTGATGCCCACCGTAGCCTTTAATGACGGTAACGATAGTTGGCGTATCTTTATCCTTATCATTTAGCATCAAAGAGAGTGCTTTTTTATCAGTGATCAGCTGCATTAAGTCTTTTATAAAATCTTGGTAAGTTTGCGCATTTTTTTGCTGAGTGTTGATAAAATCAAGATAGAGGGTTTTTTGACTTATCCATTCAGGAGTTTTAGTAGATTCTAATGTGCGAGGATAGGGGGCAAGCAAAGCAAGCGCACCAGCGAAAGCGTTTAGGTGCGGCACATCATCGCGAATACCTGGCAGTCTGACATAAAGGTAAGGAACACTGGCGGCGCGGCATAGCATGGCGACTTCAACGCTGACATCAATAATCATCAAATCAATGCGGCGCTGATAAATCGTATCGAGTATTTTATGGCTGCGCTGCTGAATATCGCTATTACCCACGGGCGAATAATGCAGGCTGGCTGGTTGCCAATTTTGTCCTGCGCGCCCAGCGAGTACATCATCTGCACGTTCATCTTCGGCGGGTAGTCGTACAACTTGCGCTTCATCTATAGCGGCAAACATATAAGCATCAGAGGTTACGCTAGTAAATACCGTTAATTGCTGTCTTGCTTCAGTGGGTAATAAGGCAGCAAGCTTATCGATTTGGCGGCAATGCCCTGAGCCGTGATGATGAGCGTAATAACCAAGCCGCATTAACCTCGCTCCATTATGTTATTTAAGCCACTGCTTGAACCGATTATTGACTCTGCTTTTTTGTTTTTGCCATTTCTGTGGATAAATGGATTCAGTTTTAAATGTGCATCTGTTGGAGCTTCAACGCCTTTTTTCTGCTGAATCTTTTTCTGCTCGCTTTCTGCTACTGCTGCTTTATACAAGTCTAAATAGCCTGCTACCATGGCTGCTACGGAACAAAACTGTAAGGCGCGTTCTCGGCAGGCTTGGCGTGAGATGCTCTTAATCTTAGTAAAGCCTTTGATAAAAGCGTCTTTATCTTCCTTAGCGACGATAACGCCAGTGTTTGGTGTAACAATCTCAGCGCTAGCACCGACATCAAAGCCAATCACTGGCGTACCGCAGGCTAGGCTCTCAGCCAGTGTCAAACCATACGGCTCATCCCATGTGCTGGTAAATAGCATGGCAGTCGCTTGACAAAGGTAGCGATTTACCTCGTCTTTAGTGACATGACCGACATAATCAAACAGTCTTTGCGCGCCATTTTCACCATCTTTAGCCAATAGTGGTGCGACTTGCTCATCAAAATACGCTTCGTTGCTTTTGGGACCAGCAATGATGAGTTTTTTCCCAGCTTCCATACAGTATTGCATGGCCAAATGCGTGCCTTTTTCAGGGCAAATACGTCCGAACCAAAAATAAATTTCACCATTTTCACGGGTAAAATCATTTGCAGATTTAATATTGGCGTCAAAGGATTTTACATCAATGCCGTTATAAACCACTTCTGATGGCACAAACTCAGAAAATAGCTGCTGTTGGTGTTTACTAATAGCGGTAAACTGAGTGGTTGTACCGTGACGCAAGGTCAATAGCGCCAAACGCAACTGCGGGAAAATAGGTGTATGAAAGGTAGTAAAGAACCGCGAGCCAAACGCTTGACCGGTCATCATCGGGATATGATGCAGGCTGTGATTATGCACGATGTCAATCTCACCATGTTCATCGCGCTCGATGATATCGCGTAGCACATCTTGATAGACCAGATACTGATACATCTCCTCGCGGCTCATGCCTAAAGTCTCATGCTCATTCCGATAGACCATCTTATCAAATGCTTCTCGGGTTAGCATCGGGACGAGGCGGGCCTGCGTTTGACTGTCTTTATGCGCATAAAGCAAAACCTCGTGACCTTGGGCGACAAGCTCATCACATATAAGCTGGGTAATCATCTCAAGCCCGCCAGCAAAGGGCTGCGCAATAGGATATAAACAATGAGCAATCATCGCAATGCGTAAAGGTTTCTCCACTAACAGGGCAGGGCGTTCAGCAGTATTATCAATAGCCTCTATAAAATTAACAGGGTCAGCAACGGGCATAAGTACCTCAAAGTAAAACGAGCGATTATGGTAAATAAGTAAAAAAGGATTTAATAAAATCAATGCCTAAAGCCAACCATTAAGAATTAATAATCTTTTTGTCTTCAAATGTCGTATGCATTTTGGGTTGCAATGGTTTTAGACTTTTGGTTGGTTTACGAGGCTGACTAGTAGCCAAGGCTACCGTAGGTTTAGACTTAATACTAATAGTGGACAGATTTTTCTCAGAGACCCTAAAGTTATCAAATGCCACTTTTGCGGCGCCGATTTTTAACGTACAAATGATCAAAGCACAGATAAATAATAACGGAGAATAAAGCGGCGAAAACGGTGCCACTATAACGGCAGTGATGATATTAAGCAGCAAAATCAGCTTGGGTAACGCCACCATATTGGCGCGACGTAATGAGCTTTGAGTGCGAATGTATGCTTGCTTTGGCGTACAGACAAAAGGTTTTTCACTTCCCCATAACACAGGCAACCACGATAGCGCGCCAAGTTCCCAAAAGTTCAGATGCATCAGCCATGCTCTGACACGCATTTTGATACTAGACTGATGGTTTTGATTGAGTTGTTTGTTCAGTGGCGCTTTATCCTGTAAATATGCCCATAATCGCCTTATGGTAAAAATGCCATAGCTTGCATAGACTAAGTACAAAGGTGTGAGTAGCGACATATCGAGCGTGACGTCCGAAAGTTGAGCTTTTAGAAGTGCGTAGCCAAGGATAAATAAGGTCGCTAGCTGCAAAAATACAAATAAACCCGTAAAGTTTATCCAAGCACTGAGCTGCGAGAGGTGCGCGCGCGTATACGCTAAACGGTTACCCAGACTTTTCGTATCTTGGATTTTAGTGGGCAAGGCTATTGAAAAATAGTTGCTTAACACCTGCATATTGCCATAGATCCAGCGCCGACGCTGACACATCAAATCATTTAACGAGGTAGGTAAGAGACCTGTCGCAATGACTTCTGGTATGAACTGACTGCGAAACCCTCTTTTATGCATCAAGACGCCCATTTGCGCATCTTCGGTAATCGAGACACCTGACCAACCGCCTAAGCTCAAAAGATCTGCGCGGCGTATCACTGCATAAGTGCCTGTTGATAGGGCACGCTTACGATTAAAGGGGCGGTATAAATGATGATTAAAATAATGGTTAAGCTCGCTGTGCGTGTCCACTTGCCCAGCACTGCGGTAAAACTGTGGAAACTGCAAAAGCGTATGGTTTGGATATTGCTTAATAGCATTGGCAATAGATATTCTTGCATGCGGAAGTGCTTGATAATCACTATCGACCACCACAATGTGTGAGCAGTCTGGATTCATCAGCCCCAACGCCAAGTTTAACGCGCCTGCCTTAAAGCCTTCTACCGCATCAATATGATAAAATCGGACATTAAGGGCTGAATCTAGACTGGCGCAAAAAGCGGCCAAAGGCTGATATAGTGAGGTGTCTGTATTGTTGTTATCAATAATAAGTATCTCATCAGTCGCCTGTTTAACAGCCAGCAAAGACTGGATAGTCGCAATCACCAGTTCTGGTGGCTCAGACCGTGTCATTAACTGAAAGCTGAGAGACGCAGGAGCTAAAAGATTCTTTTTATGAATTGTCATGGCTTATCCTTAGGCACATACGACGGACGAGAATAGGGGGAAAAAGCATGAATGAAAGGCACATGCGAAAAACGAATGTATTAATAGTTATAATGTAGTATTTATTATTGTCTTTTTGATTACCCGTTAAATAGTAATATAAAACTCAGTAACCTTAAGACTGTTAAGTGTTGGTAAATATTTAAGAGTGTAATACTACGTAATTTATACAGCTAATTTCATAGCTGTCAGTACGTAAAACACGATTTAGAAGAGGTTTGTGTTACTGGACGAGTAGCAAAATCCCCGAAATATAGTGACTTAATAATTTCAGAAAATCTTTAGGAAAAAATGACGAGGGTTTAAGAAAAGGAAAAGAGAAGTAAGGGAAATTCGACGAAGAGGGTAGTGTTAAATCATAATCGGCTATAAATTAATTAAAGATAATGAGCCTTAACGATAAAAGCGCATTAGACACTTATAGGTAAAAACCCACCATGCCCAATACGCTTTATCATCAATAACTAATAAGTCTTAAATGATGTTTAAATCTTAAAATTAATCTTAAAATCTAAGACTAGTAGTTATTACTGCTGCGCCAATCGTCAACTTCACGTTCGGCATCTTCTTTACTATGACCATAACGTTCTTGGACGCGGCCAACCAATTTATCGCGGCTGCCTTCGATGTGCGTGAGATCGTCATCGGTCAAGTCGGCCCATTTCTGTTTTACTGAGCCTTTAAGTTGGTTCCAATCACCTTTTAGAGTATGTTCATTCATAGTGGTATTCCTTTTCCTATTATTAGATTGCATTGATTTTTCTAAAACCCATCAATTTGCTTTGTTATATTTCTCACTTATGGGTTATCAGCAGGCATAAATCCTTAGCTGACAAATCTAATATAAACATGGATAATTGCCTTGTCTGTAGCCCCGATGTGTAGAGTGTTACCCAACTCTTAGCGATAGATTCATTGTGTTAGCAAGGTATACACCGTGTCATAAGTGCACTATTTTCATAAAATCTGTCGCACTTTTTAAAATGAATTACTGTGAATTGCTGGTTTCTAAGTTTGCTAAAAATGCGGCAAACCCTTCTGCCGCTCGCGCTTGTAAGCGGCTGCTAGTAATGACCCGAACGCGATTGCTCCAAGTGATAGCAAAATTTTGCTTCTCAAATTTTTTAACCAAATCGACATCTTCATGGCAAGGCAGGGCAGCAAAACCGCCAACAGCGAGATACGCTGCACTACTAAAGCTCAAATTTGCCCCATGAATATGGCGATGTCCCATCTTATCTTGATAGTGAGCGATATAGTCTTGGCGGGTTTGGGGCGTTAAATGCGCCCAGTCATCAACGCTCACAACGCCGCATATCATAGCAGTCGGCTGATGATTAATATGAGCGATTTGCTGCGTTAGCCAATCTGCTGTGACAAGCGAATCAGCGTCGGTACAGGCAAGCCAAGTCGCGCCAGAGGCAATCGCATGACGAATGCCCAAATCTCGCACTTGCCCCACGCACCGGTAATCACAGCATAAATAATCCACGCCAGCGTGCTTGACCAATGTGAGTGTGTCATCGCTACAACTGTCGAGCACCACGAGCACAGTGGCGGTAATGGTAGAGGGCAGCTGCTCAATGGCCGTCTGCACTGATGCCAAGCATTTAGAGATGGTCAGCGCTTCGTTATGAGCAGGAATGACGATAGCGATATTTGTAGTATTCATGCATTTTATTCGGCGGATTTAACGTTAAACCAAGTTTTCTTGCATAGCCACCGTTTCTACCGAACGTTGCCACACATCCAATAAAAAATCGCTATCGACGACTTTACTTTGATGGGTAAAGGTAGGGTTTTGACTATCAACTTGCTGTATTTGCGCAGAGTTTACCTCATTACTTATTCTATTAAATGCGTGGTGCAGACGTTGGTGTACCGTTTCACCCGTCATGGTAAAGCCATCAATGTTATAGCGCCAATGGCAGCATAGTAATGTGCCACCTACCGCAAGATTTTGCTGAATCCAAGCGATGACGGTATCAATATCATTTGGCGATAAGTAATATAAAATTTCACTAATCACAATTAAATCAAAATGCGATTTCGCAGTCGGTAATATTTCAGGAATGATACCCTGTATAACCTTTACATGTCCGACCTCTGCCAAACGCTGCTTAGCCAGTTGCACGGCCTGTTTATTACCATCGATACTGACCAAAGTCTGACAACGGTTGGCAAGTAGAGCACTGAACACGCCATTACCACACCCTAATTCAATAGCGCTGGTATATTTTGCTTGTGGCAACACCGCTAGACACATATCGCGTTTACGCTTTTCATACCAGCGGGTCTGATACTGCCACGGATCGCTATTGTCGTTGTATAACGCATCAAAATAGCTTTCTGAATAAGCAGTGGCTGTCGTCTCTTTTTTACCATTCGACAAATCAGTATGAACAGTATGTAAGTCGGTTGTAGATACCTGCAAATTACCGACCTCATGCATTGGCGGTGTCAATTTAAGATTGTGGCTCATATAAATAAACTTCCCAAGGTTGGCTGATTCTAGCGATGGTTTGAGCCGATAAAATAGGCGGGTTGCCTGTACTTTCATCAACGGTTATTTGGCTTTTGAAACAGGCGATAGCCTCGGTTTTGCGCTGTAACTGCTCGGGCGTTAAGTCCACCCTGAGCGTGCAGTGCCAAGGAATACGACTATCGGCAGGTTTTGCCCAATGCCATGCCCAAATCAACACTTGATAACAGGCGAGTTGGTGTTGCTTAGCGAAAGCGGCGACTACTTGTCCTGTCGCTTCATGATCGGGATGACCATCATGTACAAAAGGCGTGATTAAAATATCATCAGGTTGAATAATTGCTGCTAATTTTTGGTGAAACTGTGCCCGCTCAGCAAAAACGTCACCATCGGTTAGGGCTAAAGACATACAGGTCACCTGCTGAGCAATGCCTAACACTTCTAATGCCGCTAAGCTTTCTTGCGGACGGATAGTATCAAGCAGGCGCGGCGGATAAATCTGCGAGTCAGGGTGGCTTTGCGTGCCGTTGGTCACGTGCACAAGGACGATAGGATTGCCGTTGGCGGCCAATTGTTGCAGCAGTCCGCCGCAGCCCAATATTTCGTCATCAGGATGAGGCGCAAATACGCAAACGCGTTGCTGCGGCGGGAAGTTTTTCGCTATATCTAGTCGAGGTAAATCGTGCAGTCCCTGCCAGTTTTGCCAAGCATCGGCGCTAGTACCATCGCCTTCAATGACGCGGTCACCGACAATCGGATGATCAGGCTTGACTAAGTGCGCTAAGTGCGTCGACATCACATTATGGTCTGTTAAGGCTTGAGTATTATTTTCTGCCTGATACACATAAAGATCAGAAGAGTCTCGTGCCACATTTACTTTGGGGTTTACAGTTGCCATATATTGTCCTGCCTGTCTGTCAAATCGCTGATTGCGGCGCGGTCGAAAGCGCTAGATAGCTCGCCGATTTTTTGTAAATCAAAGGCACCATGACTTTGACGAATAAATACCGCCAAATCTGCGGTTAACCTCGCAAAATGGGCATTGCCACAAAATGGCGCGGCCCCTAATGCTTGTCCGACTTTTTCCATCACTTGGCGTGCTACTTGCTCTACATTGGCGCGTAATTGACGGATAGCAAGTTCATGGTTTTGCAGCGGTTCACCCTCTATTAAGTCAGCAATATGATAAAAATACTGCTGAGTAACGGCCAATGCTGTGCTAATTTGACCTAAATACATGGCTTTATAGTCATTGGGTTTATGTTGATAAGCAGTTATTAAATAAATGGCAATGCGAGCGGCCGCACCGTACCAGCAAGCCGCAACGCCTGCCGCGCCATGCCAAAATCCTACCCGTTCTAGATACGTATTTGGCGCACCAACGTTATCGGCGTCTACGTCATGGAACTGTATGGTTGCCGTATCAGTGGCTTGCATGCCGACGGCCTGCCAAGCATTGTTATCAATATCAATGCCAGATTGGTGCATATCCACCATCAATAGTTGCGCTTGTCCCTGCTCATCGCGATAAGTCATCAGCCCATAATCCACGAGGTTGGCGCCTGAGCACCATGCTTTGCTACCACTGATTTTTCCCTCTGTATAACGTATCGGGTCGGGGTGTCCTTCTGCTGCCCAAACCGCCCATAAGCCTTGAGGCGCTTTATCGTAGCCGACTTCATGCAAAATACTTAACGCATCTAAATGCGATTCAAACCATTTCGCAAGCGTTAAATCTAGGCTCGACACGTATGCCAAGACTTGCCATCGAATCAAGGTGTTAGACTGATTTGGCTTGCTTGCTTGTTTATTGTTTTGAGCGTTCGTCGTATCGCCTTCGCTTATAACATTTTCAGCACCGGCAATAGCCCTAGCACCACTAGCAGGGTGAGGGATTTCGTCGCTATAACCGACTAGAATCGTTAATATTTCACGGCGCAACTTATCGGTCATAGCCAAACTGCCGATAGTTTGGTTTTCTGCTTGTATAACTTCTTCTATAGCAGATTTTATATTTATTAATAAAGCGTTTTTGGCATCGGGCACTTGCATACAGTCTCCTAATTATTGTTATGAATCAGACATTTGAATGGCATCAAAAGCGCCATCATCTGCTGACCGTTTTTTATTATCATATCGGCCATCTAAATACAAATCGTCTAAAAAGCGTTGCTGCCAAGCGTATAAGTCATCTTGATGTAGCCCTTGTAGCAATACTTGATAGCGTAACTGTCGCTCTTTTAATGGCATTGTCAATGCCGTCCTTAGTCCTTCTATCATACTCGTGGGTTGATGCGGATCGACAATGACCGCTGCTTGCATTTGCTCAGCGGCTCCTGCGTAACGCGAGAGCATGAGCACGCCCGGATCATCAGGATTTTGCGCGGCGATATATTCTTTAGCCACCAGATTCATACCGTCTTTTAAGGAGTTGACCCAGCCGATATCACTTTGCCAAAATGCGGCCATCAAGGGCTCATGGTTTAAGACGTTTTCGCTATATTTAATCGCTTGCCAAGCACCGTTGTCAGTTGAAAATTGCTGATTTATATCACTGACTGTTTGTTTAACTTCCTGATAAAGCTGTTGATAAGTTGGCAAATCTAAGCGACTAGGACAAGCGATTTGTAATAATTGCAGCTGATTTTGATAGCTTGGATAATGCTCTAAAAAATTACGATAGGCTGAAAAACGTCTTAATAAGCCTTTTGAATAGTCAATTCTATCTACCGCGATAATTTGTTGTGTCGTCGTCTTGTCGGTTTTTTTATATACATTATGCTGCGCCAAATGTGCAGGTAGAGGCGAGGCTAACTGACTGACCTGCTGCTGGATTCTTGCGACATTAATACCGATCGGATAGGCGTTAATCAATAAACAATGCTGAGGTTTAAAGTCTAAATTAAGCGTTAGTGCTGTCCCAGATGAGTGGTAAGGGTAAGCATGAGTAAAAGATTGGTTTTTTTGTAAGACATTGATGGGTGTAAGTCCGACATCGCTGTTTTCTGCTAAGCTGTTTGCTAGCACGTCTTCTTTATCTACACTTTCTTTTTCCGCTCTCTCTTCGTTCAAACGATTTTCTGACAACCTGTCTTTTAAATAATGCTGAAAAACGTCAACGCAATTGGTGCATCCTTGCTGGGTTTGGGTACCGAGCACATCATAATGCGCCAGATGATGAATGAGCTCAGCGCTTTGCTTAAGCTGTTGCCAAAAATCCAGCGCCACAAAGGGAATGTGTAAAAAAAGCCCAATACGATTGTTGATGCCAAGCTTTCGGCAATGATACGCCACACTTAAAAAATGATAATCATGGACCCAAATGACATCGTCAGGCTGAATGATACTTTTTAATTGGCGCGCAAATAGACAGTTGACCGCCTGATAACCCGCATAATCATCTGTAGCTTGGCTGATAAGCGCTGTTTGCTCATGCAGTAGAGGCCACAATACATTATTGGCAAAACCGCAGTAGAAATGCTGATATTGCTGGGTGGTAAAAGCGGTGGTTATATAAGTGATTTGTGTGGCGCGGGTTTTTGCCTTGTTGCTCGCCATAAAGCGTTGTTGAATACTGCTAAATGTATTGGCGGCGTCGGTGTTATTGGCGTTGTTGTCATTGACGACTTCGCCATTCCAGCCCATCCAGACGACTGATTTGCCGATTAAGACGTCTTGCAATGCGACAGCAAGCCCGCCCGCCATAGGGTGGTTATCGGGCATCTTTACGCGGTTAGATAAGACAATTAAGCGGCTCATGTCAGTGGTCTCGCTGTATTTTTTAATGGGCGTCGGTTAGTGTCTATTAGCGGCGGTGCCACTTGCTCTTGCTCTGTTAAACCAGATAACTTGGGAGATAAGGTTGGGCGCTGTTGGCAAAACTTTAAAAAGCTCTCAAGCAATACCGTGACCTCAAAAATATTATTGACATAATAATGCGCACACGTTGGCTCAGTGCCGTCATAACCTACTTTCATACCCATACCTTTTATGGGTGGTTTAGAATCCTCTCGTGGTTCGTTATTTTGTATAAAGCGACTTCTTTCTGTCATGTGCTTGTCGCCTTGTACTGCCATAAATCCTGTTTCATCGGTGATGTCGTCGCCAATAAAGATAGGACAAAGCCTATTGTTAGCCTGAAATTTTTTTAGTAAGGTCAAAATCGCACTGCCTTTATCGGCGTCTTTGGGCGCGATTTCCCAGACATATTTACCTTGTTTTACTATCCAATCGCCATGGTTTTTTATGATTGTGGTTATAATGCGATAAGCGATATCGGCTAAGGCGGGATTTTGACGATAATGGAGGGCAACGGAGTAGGACTTGTCTTCTATGATAAAATCGTCATAGCGCAAGCAAGAGCGGATAAGCGCTTGTTTTATAGCAGCAAGCTCAGCGCTGTCGACGGATGAAACGCTCATATTATTATTAGATTCGTTATCTTCAAAGTCTATTTCTAGTCCATGCGTTGCAGCGATGGGTAAGCTTAGCGGCGCCAGCATTCGCTTTGCTTCGGCTAGACTGCGCCCAGTAACAGCGGCGATTTTGACGCCATAATTTTGTATGTTTTGTAAAAGTGTTAAAGTGGTAGCGGGGATAAAGCTGTCTTTCGGGTTCAAGGTAAAGTCAGCAAGCGTGCCGTCGATATCTAAAAACAAGCAGTAGCGCTGCTGATGAGAGAGACAATCAGCGAAGTGATTTGGCGCAATATATATAGGACATCTGATAGGGGCGCTATTTGCTGGGACGCTTCTTCCTGAAGTCACATGTTATCCTTATTTTAATGTGTTATATGATGCTCTAAAACGGGTATTGTTTAATCGAAGTTAAGCAATTAAACCTAAGCAATCAAGGCTAAGCCATTAAAGTTAAGTAAATAAAAATTATTAACGAAGCTTAGTAATTAAGCTTCCTCATAAGTTTGCCATAAAGTCCATCCTACTACGATGGACAAAATATGGTATTTAGTATAAGTTTTTTTAGTATCTGTCTTTTAATTTACAAAAACCATTAGGAAAAGATTATGCATATCAGCGCAAATTTCGATGCCGGTAATATTGAGGTTATCAATGCAGAAGATCAAACCAACATTCAATTGGCAATTCGTCCAGACGTGGGCGGAGAGTTTTTTCAGTGGTTTAACTTTCGTCTATCAGGCGAAGTTGGCGAGCAGTACGTACTCAACATTATGAATGCAGGGAAGGCGTCTTACCTTGCAGGCTGGGAGGATTATCAAGCGGTGGCTTCCTATGATCGCGAGTATTGGTTCCGTCTGCCATCCTCTTATAAGGAGGGTAAGTTAACGATAACGGCAGAGCTTGCGTGCGAAAGTATTCAAATTGCGTATTTCGCTCCCTATAGCTATGAGCGTCATCAAGACCTGTTAGCGGCGGTGCAAGTGCATCCGCTCGCGTGTTTAGAGCATTTGGGCGAAACGCTTGATAAACGCGACTTAACCTTAGTAAAAGTAGGTAATGGTGATAGCAAGAAGCGCAGTATCTGGATTACGGCGCGCCAGCATCCGGGTGAGACAATGGCTGAATGGCTGGTTGAGGGGCTATTGAACAGTTTGTTAGACGAGGATAATGCCACGGCTAAGTTGTTATTAGAAAAAGCCAATTTTTATATCGTACCGAATATGAATCCTGATGGCAGTGTACGCGGGCACCTGCGTACCAATGCGGTAGGGACGAATCTAAACCGTGAATGGGCAAACCCAAGCTTAGAAAAAAGCCCTGAAGTGTTTCATGTCATCAATAAAATGGAAGAAACGGGTGTTGACTTATTTTATGACGTGCATGGCGATGAAGCGCTGCCTTATGTGTTCCTTGCCGGCTCGCAGGGCACGCCAAGCTATAACGACCGCCTTGCCCATCTACGTGATAAATTCTCAGAAGTCTTAAAATTGGCCAGCGCCGACTTTCAATCTGAATTTGGTTATGATATTGACGCACCCGGCACAGCAAACATGACGATTGCTACCCACTGGGTAGCCGAGCGCTTTGATTGTCTTGCCAACACTTTAGAGATGCCATTTAAAGAGAATGCCAATTTACCTTTTGAAGATACAGGTTGGTCACCTGAGCGCTCTATTAAATTAGGGGAAGCCTCGTTAGTCGCTATGCTGGCGGTCGTTGATGAGTTGCGTTAGTCATAAACTTTTTGTGAGTTAATCAGATGGTTTCATGACAATAATTTAATAGTGATGGTTTAATTGGCAGGGTTGAATTGCTTAGAGCAGCGGCTTAAACACTCAGTTTTTAGCTTTTGCTCTAGGCAATTATAAGGTTATTAAATGGCGGGTAGCAGTAATTTTGCATTCTTATTTATAAAATATAACACCGATTATTTTCTATAGACTACATCAGATAATGATTTTGCACATAGTCAATGCATAGCTCATAAAAAGCTTGAGCAGCCACAGAGATGGTTTTGTCCGCACGTTTAAAAATACCAATTTGTCTGTCTAAAGATGGCTCCAGCAACTTTATCCAGACCAGCTCGGGCTCATTAGCTGGGAAAGCCAGTTTTGGTAGGGTAGTGATGCCCAAATCATTCCTTAATAATGAAAACAAGGAGGTAATATTTTCTACTGTATAGCGCGCTTTACGATTTAGGGCTTCAGCAGGCGTGTTTTCAAGTAATCTACAAGTGCCATTATAAATAAAGGGCTGCGACATCAGTTGTTGCCAATGTAATCCTGATGTTTGGTTTGACTCGCCGTTTTCGTTTAACTGGTTTAACTCATTGCTTTTTAAGCAAACCACGCCGATAGGGTCTGATATAAGCGGCGTAAAATCAATGTCAGTTTGGTCGATACTGGTGCAATTGCCCAATGCCAAATCTACTTCTCCCGTCAGTAAGCGATTCGCCACCCCCACCGCATTATCGTCTATCAAGACAATTTCGATATCAGGATATTTTTTAGAATAAGCAACCAAAACGCTTGGCAGCAGTTTTGTGACCAGTGATGGCACGCTTGCAATCCTAATCTTACCTTTTTCACCAGCTGCAATCGCTTGCAAATCATCTTCTAACGTTTGATAAATGCTCAGGAACTGCTGAATTTTGGGCACACAGCTTTCACCAAACGGCGTCAATGTCGCTTTATTGCCAACTTCAAATAAGCTTTGGTTCAATGTTTTTTCTAGCTCTTTAATTGACGCTGATATAGCCGCTTGCGAGCGATTGGCGCGACTGGCAGCTGCACGAAAACCGCCTTCTTCTACCACGATTAAAAAATGACGTAATTGTTGTAATTTCATAATGTTGGCTACCTTTATAAGCGCTGCTGACTGTTTAATTTTATGCACTTTCATAACGTCATGAACCGTTAAATTAATACAAATCTAAGTGATAGATTAAATCTATCATATTTAATATTTAATTAGTTAGATTTATCGTATGTAAATGGGTAGCATAAGGATTAGAAATAAAGGATTGATAAAGCCATCTAAGAAAAGGATTAAAAAAATGAGCACTCACTCAACCAAACAAGCGGTTAATACCGCACTTTATGCCTCAAAATCGCCACTTGAGTGGGCAATCACCAATAATGGCACGTTATACACCGCGCAAATTCCTATTGATGGAAACGGTGAGGTAGTCGCAGGTGGCGACGCTCAAAAAAAGCGCGGCGGCAATATTGGTCGAAGATAATGAGACGTCAAATAAAGGGGCTGGGGGTGTATAAGAGATAAAGTCCAGTCTATATAAATAATCGCTGCTTATTCTATTAATGGAGGATAAGCAGTGACGCAGTCCTCAATCCTTTCTCTATATCCTATGCAAGATCTCATCGCTTTTCTTATCAAGAGCACTGTTATAGCCGCTGCTTTAAATATTGTTATTTGCAGATTGTTTTTAGGGCGTGTCTTCAATTCAATCGATGGACATCTAAATGGGCTAAAAATGGCTAAATTTTGCCAAACTTCATCAAATAGCTAGGTAATATCCCGATATTAACGGCGCTATTTTCCTTGTTTGACTGCAATTTATCTCATTTTTATCACCATTTTTAAAATGAAGACACGCCCTAGTACTGCCCTTTTGTTTTTTCTTAAAAATTGTCAAATAAATTATCTGTGAAAATTTCAAAGTGGGAGAATGACAATATTGTAATCTTAACGTCATCTGTTAGTCAGAAGGATTCATGTATCATGCATGTATGATGATAGTGTCGTGATATCGGGTCAAACGCTTAACGTATTGCTCCAAATTTAAAAATGAAAGACAGCTCTTTTTGATTATAAATATCACATGCGACATTAAACAATAAATGACGAGAGGGTATGTATGAAACCTGATAACCATAACTTAACTTTTAAGCAGCATAAATTGTTTGGTGCGCTTATCCTACTGACAGTGACATCGTCGTTATTTGCTTGTAACGACACCAATACCACTGCTGCAACCACAGCGCCTGTAGAGACGGCAACAGACAGCCAGAATTCAAAAGCCCAAACGTCTAAAACTGAGTCGACGAGCTCTAGCAGTAACAGTGATGCGCTGAGAAACGTCTCTGCGACGGTTTATAAAGATGCCAATTGTGGCTGCTGTAAGGAGTGGATTAGCCATGCCGAACATCACGGTATGACTGCGGCGGGACAAGATGTCGCCGACTTAGCAGTTTTTAAAGAACGCTATGGTGTCCCGAGCAATATGCGCTCTTGTCACACGGCGGTCACGAGCGACGGTTATGTATTCGAAGGTCATGTGCCTGCCAAGTATATAGCCCAGTTTTTAGCCAATCCGCCAAGCGAGGCTATTGGTCTTGCCGTACCCGGTATGCCAATGGGTAGCCCCGGGATGGAGTACCAAAATAAATTTTCACCTTATCAAGTGATGCAAATCAACAAAGACGGTAGCACAGCGGTATATGCTGAGGTTGATAGCGCCAATGCCCAGTTATAGCTGAAAAGGATGATTTTTACTGTCCATCGCTAACTTATTAATAATAAGGAAATTATGTAAAGAGAAAGTATTTACATCAGAAAATTCTTATACCACCTGAGAAAAGATAGGATTAAACCATTATAGATCTCTATTTATGAGGCCTATAATGGCTTTTTTGAATAAGTATGAGAGCGTGGCAAACTCTTGACTAGAAAAGATAGGCATAAACTGTTTTTAATACAAGTAACGGCGCTTAAGAAAGATGTATAACTAAGTATATATAAAGGCCTTGAAGAGGGGTTAATTGAGAAAATTTTTTTGTCTATTTATTAATATTATTACTCATGCCGGCCAGCATCAGTTGTTTGCTGGACGATTTGTTCGACTTGCATAAAATCTGTATGCCGCACATCTTTGCCGCTGGTGTAAAAAATGACCAGTTCAGCAATGTTTTTAGCGTGATCGCCCACCCGTTCTAAGGCGCGTAATACCCAAAGTATGTTAATCACTTTGGACACATGGCGGCTGTCTTCCATAATATAGGTCATCAAGGCTCGAGTGGCAGATTGGTACTCTTCATTAACCACTGTATCACTTTGCAATACCGAAAACGCTTGCTGAGGATTCATATGCGAAAAGGCGTCAATCGCATCAAGCAGCATCAGGCGCACCTGATTGGATAAATGCTGAACCTCTGAATAGCCTCTTGGAGATGCACCATTTTTAATCAATTTGCAGGCCATACGGGCAATTTTTTCTGCTTCGTCACCGACACGCTCAAAATCAACAATGCCTTTACTAAGCGCCATGACTAAACGCAAATCATTGGCAGCTGGTTGGCGTTTGGCGACCAACAAAATGATTTGCTCATCGATTTTAATCTCTAGCTGATTGATCAGATGATCATCTTCAATCACTTTTTTCGCGGTCGCCTCATCTGCAGCTATCAAGGCGCGTGTCGCAACCATGACTTGCTCTGCTGCCATGTGACCCATTTGCATAAACAGCTCAATCACGTCATGTAAGTCATTATCAAAACTCTTTGATAAATGCTTTGCCGTTATCGCCATGCTTGCTTCCTTAATCGTATTGGTGTTGCTCATAAAAATATTGCCAAAATGAGTAGCGTGATAAATGACTGCTAGAAATGATTGCTTTAAGCGAACAGCGACTTAGCCATAACGACCGGTAATATAATCTTCAGTCGCTTTTTGTGCTGGGTTGGTGAATATTTGATCTGTTTCCCCCATTTCTACCATGTCCCCCAAATACATATAAGCGGTGTAGTCGGAGACGCGCGCGGCCTGCTGCATATTGTGGGTGACGATAGCAATGGTATAGTCGTTTTTTAAATCGGTAATCAAATCTTCAATCGCGCCAGTGGATATAGGGTCAAGCGCGGACGTTGGCTCATCTAATAGCAAGACTTCAGGTTTCGTTGCTACTCCGCGGGCAATACAAAGTCGCTGCTGTTGACCGCCAGATAATGACAATCCTGACGCTTTGAGTTTATCTTTGACTTCCAGCCATAACGCCGCCTTTTTGAGTGCCCACTCGACACGTTCATCCAATTCTACTCTGCTGAGCTTTTCATAGAGACGGACGCCAAATGCGACGTTGTCATAAATGGACATCGGGAAAGGGGTGGGCTTTTGAAAGACCATACCGACACGCGCACGCAGCAAATTAACATCGGTATCTTTTGCCAAAATATTTTGGCCATCAAGGGTAATTTGACCTTCAGCATGCATACTCGGATACAAGTCATACATACGGTTAAAGGTACGTAGCAGCGTTGATTTACCGCAGCCTGAGGGACCAATAAAAGCGGTGACCTTTTTTTCTGGAATATCGATATTGATGTTTTTTAATGCTTGAAAATCGCCATAATAAAAGTCTAAATCGCGAATGGTAATCTTGGCAGGCGGCATATTGTCGGGCATGTCCGCCATGGTTTGCTTGATAAGATGGGCAATATCTGGCTGTTTATGCTGACCATTGTTAAACATAGCGTCATCCAGTAAACGGCGTTTGCTGCTGGTATCTGTCATCGGCTTAGTCGCTTTTCTCTCTAATAAATCAGTCATAATGGTATCCATCTGTTTTAAAGTTTTATTAAATGGGGGTGTTTTTTTACTATTAGCTGTGCTTCTGTTAGCCTTGAATTATCTGCTATGGTCTTTGCCACCGATAAAGCGCGCCGCAATATTTAAGAATAATACTGTCGCGGTAATGAGTAGCGCCGCCGCCCAAGCCAGTGCATGCCAGTTATCATAAGGGCTCATCGCAAACTGATAAATCGTGTTGGGTAAGTTGGCCATTGGCTCACTCATATCGGTACTAAAGTATTGGTTGTTTAGCGCGGTAAATAGCAAGGGCGCGGTTTCACCGGTAATACGCGCAAAAGCGAGCAGCACACCTGTGGTTAGACCAGCTTTGGCAGCTTTCAGCGTCACTGTACTGACCAGCTTCCATTTTGGCGTACCCAATGCATAAGCCGCTTCGCGCAGTGTATTAGGTACAAGGTTTAGCATGTTTTCCGTCGTACGCACGACAATAGGAATCACAATTAGCGCCAACGCTAATGCACCAGCCCAACCCGAAAAGCTCTGTCCTTTGACCATCAAGGCATAAATAAACAAACCAATCACAATGGATGGGGCAGACAATAAAATATCATTTAAAAATCGGGTGACTTTACCCAACATACTGCCCTGTGAAAATTCTGCTAAATAAATGCCCGCCATCATGCCGATTGGCGCACCAATCGCTAAGCCCGAAAAAGCCAACATTGCTGAGCCAACAATGGCATTACGTAGACCACCTTCGCCCATCGGTGGCGGGGTATCTGCCATAAAGACAGGCATCTCGATTAAACCTTGCATGCCTTCAACAAACAACGTCATCAAAATCCAAATCAGCCAAACCAAACCAAATACAAGCGCTGATAAAGCAAAACCAAGTCCCAGTCTATTGATAAAACGGCGCTTGTTATAAAGACGCTTGTTGTAGCGGTCTTCAAAGCGTACAGAAGGCTGGCTTGGCTGGGTCGTTTGAGTAGTGACTGGTGCTAAAGTCATGAAGTGTTTGTCCTTCTTGAGTCAAATAATGGCGGCAAATAGCGTGTTTTAGTTTGTTTAGGCTTGTTTTGATTTGATTGGTTTTGTTGGCTTTTAAAATAGTATGTTTAATTACCTGCTTTTTGGTCAATACGCATGAGCATCAGCTTAGATATCGACAAAACGATAAAGGTAATGACAAACAGGATTAACCCTAAATGTAGTAATGACGCTAAGTGCAGCTCACTTGACGCTTCGGCAAACTCGTTGGCCAGCGCTGAGGTAATAGTCACCCCAGAGGTAAATAGGCTTGGGCTGATATTGAAAGCATTACCAATTAAAAAGGTAACAGCCATCGTCTCGCCAAGCGCTCGACCCAGTCCCAAAATCACGCCACCAACCACACCTGCTTTGGTATAAGGTAAGATGATTTTAAACATCACCTCCCACGTAGTGGCGCCCATACCGTATGCGGATTCTTTTAGCAGGTCTGGCACCACAGAGAAAACATCGCGCATGGTAGCGGCGATAAAGGGAATAATCATAATTGCCAGTATTAATGAGGCGGTAAACATCCCCAATCCCATCGGCGCACCGGTAAAAACCTTGCCAATGATAGGTAGGGGACCAATATTTTCAATAAACCAAGGCTGAATGTGATCACCAAAAAACGGCGCAAAGACAAACAAGCCCCACATGCCGTAGATGATAGAAGGGATACCTGCCAGCAGCTCGATAGCAATACCCAATGGCTTTTTCAAAAAATTGGGACAAAGTTCCGTTAAAAAGATAGCAATCCCAAAGCTGACTGGTACGGCGATACAGATAGCGATGAGCGAGGTGACCACCGTCCCGTAAATGGGGGCAAGTGCACCGTATTGATCGTTTACCGTATCCCAGTTATTGCTGGTATAAAACCCCAAGCCAAACTCAGTGATACTTGGCCACGCACCGACAATCAATGACAGCATGATGCCGCCAAGCGACAAGAGCACCAAGATTGCAAATGCTTTAGTGGCATTAACAAAAACCGCGTCAAAGCGTTTTTGTTTTGCCAGTTGGGATTTTAGGTCTGCCATAAAAGCCTCTGTTGTTTATCGCTCTAACTTTTCATTATGTTAATGATTAACTGTGTTAACGCTTGCTAGTGTGAAAGCTTGATTGTAAAAAACCTTAGGGGTTTTAGCTTTAGCGTCTTACCGTAATAAACTGTATCATCTAACGACCGAATCTTAAGTTCACTACGGCTAAGACGTCACCAAGCAAACACGCTTTTCAGTATTTGCTTGATGGCATTAGTTAGCTTATTCTCGACTGGCTTCTTCTCGAATTAATAAGCTTCGAATTAAAAAGCTTCGAGCTACTGTGCTGAGGTATAGACAGGCTTACCTTCGCTGTCTACCACCTCATTCCATTTCGCCTTAAATAAAGCCACGGCCGTATCTGAAAAAGGCACATAATCAAGACTCATCGCGTCATCATCGCCTTGAGCATAAGCCCAGTCAAAGAAGTTAAGGACACCTGCCACTTGTTTGGCATCTTGCGGTTGTTTATGGACTAAGATAAAGGTCGCAGCAGCGATAGGCCATGCTTGATCGGTCTCAGAGTTGGTGATGACTTTATAAAAGCCTTCTTGCTTTGACCAATCGATGTCACCAGCGGCGGCGAATGTCTGCGCAGATGGTTGCACGACGTTGCCAGCGGCATTTTTTAGAGCAACGTGTGCCATGCTGTTTTGCTTAGCATAAGCGTATTCAACGTAGCCGATAGAGTTTTTCATACGCGTCACATAGCTTGACACGCCTTCGTTACCTTTACCGCCAGCACCGGTTGCCGAGGTTGGCCATTTCACGGTTTTATCGACGCCAACGCTGTCTTTCCAATCGTTTGACACTTTGGCTAAATAATCGGTAAAGTTAAAGGTTGTGCCCGAACCGTCTGAGCGGAACACTGTGGTAATGGCGGCGTCAGGAAGGCTTAAGTCAGGATTCATAGCTTTGATGGCAGGGTCATCCCATTTGCTGATTTTACCAAGATAGATGTCAGCGAGCATTTTTCCATCGAGCTTCAATTGACCAGGCGCAACGCCATCGATATTGACGATAGGTACCACGCCGCCGATAACGGTCGGGAATTGAATCAGACCGGCTTCCTCTAATTCCGCTGGCGTCATCGGCGCATCGGACGCGCCAAAATCCACCGTTTTTGCGACGATTTGTTTGATACCGCCCGATGAACCAATCGACTGATAGTTCACTTGACCGCCAGTTGCTTTATGATAGGCATCTGACCATTTAGCATAGATAGGCTGCGGGAAAGAGGCGCCAGCGCCGGTGATATTCATCGACACATTGTCTGTTGATTGGACGTCTGTCGACTGAACGTTTGCGGTGTCGGTAGGCGCGGTGGTTGATTGCGCCGAAGTAGCGGGCTCATTGCTTTCATTACTATTGGGGGGTTGATTACAAGCAGCTAAGGTAAAGGTACTCGCGACTGCTAAAGCCATTAATGAATAACGCATTGTTTCTCCTAGAAAGTAATCAGATTTAAGTATGGGGCGTTTATGAATAACAATGTCGCTGCCCAGGTTTTTAGTAATGTATTGCTAACGATGTTTGGTTAGCAAGGTTTTGCTACAAAGACGCTCGGTAGTCAATGAGCACATTGTGCCGAGCAAATATGACAGTTTGATGAAATAAGACATTTTTATGAAAAAAGTTGGTCAATTAAAAACGCAGCCCAATAAAGCAGTCGTTTAAGGGGATTGCGGCTGCTATCTAGCGCAAAATTCGTTATGATGAGCCGTTGGTTTTTTTTGGGGCGTAAGGGTTTAAGGCTAAGCGTTCAAAGCACAGCGCTTAAAGTATAGGGCTGAAAGTACAGTGTTTGAGCTGCAATGTTTAAGGCGCAGCATTTAACGTATCGAGTCACTGTGTCATCAAACTGTCATAATTAAGCCGTTTAATGGGCAGACGTTGATAAGGGCTTAGTATTTTTGTTTTCCAATTTTTTGTCTTTCAATAATGAGGCGATGGTATGCGCAATGAGCAGATTTTGATTGTCGAAGATGAACCTGCAATTCGTGAGATGGTGGTAATGACGCTAGAGATGGCGGGCTTTGAGAGTTTACAAGCGGCTGACGTCGCAGAAGCGCATCAACAAGTGGTGGATCATAGACCCGCGTTGATTTTGCTAGATTGGATGTTACCGGGTGATAAAAGTGGTATTGATTTTTGCCGTATGCTTAAAAATGATGAGATGTTGGCTGAGATACCCGTGATTATGCTGACGGCCAAAAGTGAGGAAGATAGTAAGGTTCATGGGCTTGATGCGGGCGCTGATGACTATATGACCAAACCCTTTTCAACGCGTGAATTAATCTCCAGAATCAAAGCCGTATTACGCCGTAGTCGTGCGCTTAGTAGCGATAAGCCAATTGAAATAGGCAAGCTTAGCCTCGATCCTAAAAGCCAGCGTATCACCGCTGATAATAAAGTCATTGATATCGGACCGACAGAATATCGCTTGCTGGCGTTTTTTATGAGTCATCCCGAGCGTGCTTATACGCGCACCCAGCTGCTAGATCAGGTCTGGGGCGGCAATGTCTATATCGAAGATCGTACGATTGATGTGCACATCCGGCGTTTACGCAAATTACTACAGCCTTATGGTTGCAGTGCCTTGATTCAAACGGTTCGCGGTACCGGTTATCGGTTTTCGAGTCTGGTTGAATAACGCTATCGATTTTGAAAAATAGCCCATTATTTACAAGGCAGCTTACGAGGCAGGAAACCAGCGTTAAGAACATTCAGTGCTCAGAGGCATAAATATTTAGAATATTGAGTACTGAGAAGCATAAGTACTGAGAATATTTGGTGCTAAGAATAGTCAGTGCTAATAATAAGTGCTAAGCATCATACTGGTAATAAAAAAGAGAGAAACACATGATAACGCCAAGGGATATTGAGCAACAGGACATCGAGCAATACTCCACCGATCAGCTGAAAAAAATCAGAAGTGCCTTACGCGCACTGCGAGATGCGGTTATTTTGCTAAACGACGATGATGGTTTGGAGTGGTGGAATCAGGCCGCCGAGGATTTGTTATTGTTGCAGTCAGCGGATCATGGCAAAAGTATTTTTGACTTTATTAACGTCCCTGAGTTTCGGCAATACTATCAGAGCATGGTGACACCCAATGATGGTGTACATATGAAGTCATGGCAAGATCCTAACCGTTATCTTAAATGTGAGCTCACGCCTTTTGGCGATGAAAAGCTGCTGATTATTTATGATGTGACCCGCTTACAACACTTAGAGCAAATGCGCCGCGACTTTGTGGCAAATGTCTCGCATGAGTTACGAACGCCATTGACTGTACTGATGGGCTATCTGGAAAATTTCTCAGATCAGGAAGACATGCCGCGGCAATGGCGACGCGGCTTTGAATTAATGACGCAGCAGACCGCGCGCATGAATAGAGTGGTCAATGACTTGCTGCTGCTGTCTCGGATTGAAATCGAAGAGACACATGAGCTGCATTATATTGATATGACCAAGCTGCTCACGCATGTCTATGATGATGCGCAGGCTTACAACCAAGGATATGGCCATACGCTGCATTTACAGATAGATACCTATGATGGTCTTTACGGCTCGGAGATGTATTTGAACAGTGCGTTATCCAATTTGGTGATTAATGCGATTAAATACACGCCAAAAGCAGGTAATATCGTCATCAGCTGGGCAAAGACTGCAGAAGGCTGTCGGTTTGCCGTCAGTGATGATGGTATTGGTATTGCGCCACAACATGTCGCACGGTTGACCGAGCGTTTTTATCGAGTGGATAGCGGGCGCAGTCGTGCGACAGGTGGTACGGGGCTGGGGCTGGCGATTGTAAAGCATGTGTTATATCAATATGACACGACTTTGCAAATTGAATCGTCAGAAGGCAAAGGCTCGACATTTAGCGCCGTTTTCCCCGCCGCTCATATTCGTTCAGCTGTTATAGATTGAGTTTCTTACCTTTTAGCTTTTAGCCTTTAGGTTTATTATCGTTTACCTTCCTCGGTCAATTCAACATAGCGATTATGATAATTTAACAATACCTTTTAGGATGTGTATAGAATTCAAATGAGTGGCAACCAGATAAAGACACAAGCAAGCATTACCGCTGCTGCATAGCTATCTTTGAGCTTATGATATCGCGTGGCAATGCCCCTAAAATGTTTCAACCTAGCAAAAGCGTTTTCTACCAAGTGACGGCAACGATACAAATACCAGTCTAGTGTGTCATTGTTGCTGTTTTTAGAGTTCGACTTAACGGGTATGACTGATACCACCATGAACGCCAGATATTTGCTCAGGACGCAAGTTCTCTTTAAGCTTGTCTGTCACCCATGCCCAGAGGTCAGCCACAATAGTTGTGGCGTTGTTAGCCCGTCTGTCACAAGCCTTGTTATTAGCATACTTTGCTCGGTAACCTCGTAGGCTTTTATTACGCCTAAGCTCTCTTGATATGGTACTGGGACTTCTGTTTAACGCCCTCGCTATAAAATTAATACTATGTTTTGCCCCTTTAAGGGCATAAATCTGGTATCGTTCACCTAGGCTTAGATGTGTATAGCTCATGGTTGCAATCTCACTTTGGTCGGTGGATAAAAACTTTGATGCTAGCGCATCTAGGTCTTTTTTTCACCTTGCATTTGGTATTGCACTTCATGTGTTAATCTAAGTGATTATTTTCATGAGCTTTTGCCATTTACCGGTTTTACGCCAATAACGGTATTGATGATATATGCGAGACCAATGACCGAAATAAGAAGGTAAGTCTCGCCATGGACAGCCTACTCTTATGCGGTACAGCATGCCTTCAACGGTACGTCTTAGATTGGGCTTGTTATATACGTTAATTTGTCGCAATATAATAAATAGCTTGTGCCAAAGTTCATCGTTGAGCTTGGTGCGAGTCATAAGTGATGCCTTATTTCTTTGTTGTGGTAAACAGTAGAGTAAGGCGTTGCTTATGTTTTTCAATGGTTCCTCAATTCTATACAGCCCCTAGATTTTTTGCATCTTTCTGCTTCTCAACTTTATGCTGGTCTTCTGTGCTATCGACTTTCCAATAGCTGGATATGTATAAATGCGTTTTTGGTATTGAAAAATATGTTTTAAAGTGATGGCGCAGGGCGCGCATACTATGAAATTCACATGCTGCCCACACCGCAGGCTGGCCTGCTAGCCACGTAAGCGTTTTGACCCTTTCAAGTAATGGGCTGCTTTCGGTATTTGGATGTGAGTTGATCACCCAGTGAATGTCAACGTTGTCTGGTTTTTTGAGTAGTTGCTTATCCGCTTCACTGGTGACCTCAAGGACTGCATAGCCGCAGGCATCAGCAGGTAGCTGGGCAAGATTAACGCTAATGGCTGGTAGCGCTGTCATATCACCAACCAATAAAAACCAATCTGCCTCATTATTAATCAGCTTCTTTGGCCCTGGGCCGCCGACCAATATTTGCTCACCCACTTGGGCGTTACGTGCCCACATTGAAGCAGGCCCTTCAGCGTCATGCAAAGCAAAATCCACATCTATTTCATCCTCACGTTGTCCGCTAATGGTATAAGTGCGCATCAGTGGCCGAGCCCCATGGTCTTGAGGAAATATGAGTTTAATATAAGCGCTTTCTTGATCTTTTGGAAAGTCAAGCAGGCCAGTACCGCCAAGCGTGACGCGGTACATCTGTGGCGTGATGTATTTGGTACGAACAACATTCAATGTTCTTGGAGCGGGTTTTGCCATTTTAATGCCTTTCTTAATTTAAGTGTTTCATTTTTTAAGTTATCAGTTTAGATAGCGCCAGTATATAAAACGGACATTCTCTAGTAATGATAAGCTCTATATTGTTTAAAAGTTGGTCTTTAGACTGACGGACATCTGGCGCTCGGGTCCCATCCAGCAGTTATTACTATCGTAGCAAGTACCGACATAGGTTTTATCAAACAAATTATTGATACTAGCGCCAACGGTGAGCATCGGATGGATTTGATAGCTGCCACCAATATCTACCAAGGTCACACTTGGCAGCTCGTCTGAATTTTGCTTATCAAGTTGCATGCCGTCTTCATATCGAACCCCTGCATTGAGAGTAAGCTTATCTGTGGCGTAATAGTCTGCCCACAGTGTTGCTTTGTGTTTAGCGGTTTGTGCTGGCGTATTGCCGACCACGTCAGGGTTGAATTCATCTTCGGTAATCTCAGCATCGGTATAGCTGTAGCTTGCAGCAATATCTACCCAATCACTTAGCATGTGGCTGCCTGAAACCTCGAAGCCTTTAGAGGTGATTTCACCCGTTTGAACTTTCTGTTGAGAATTAGCGGGGTTCGTTACTATGACGTTTTTTTGGGTAATATCAAACACCGCCAACGTTCCTTGTGTGGCGCGATCTGGGGACAGATATTTGATACCAGCCTCTAACTGGTCAGCGGTGGTGGGCTCAAATGCCTTATTAGTAATGAAGTTGCTACCGACAACAGGCTGAAACGACTGGGAATAGCTGGCATAGGGTGATAGACCATTATCAAAATCATAAATAGCAGCAAGACGACCACTGGTTTTTGAGGCATCATTAAAAACAGTTTCTTCACTAGGTGAACCTAGATAGCTTGATTTTTGCTCATTGGTACTTTCAAAATCGTCATGGCGTAATCCTGCGACCACTGTCAGATCTTGCCACTGCATCTCATCTTGTATATAAAACCCCAGCTGGCTTTGTTCGATATCATCTTTCTGATAATAGGTATCCAATGGTAGCATGTCAGTACTAACTTGAGTAAAACTAGGTTTAGATAGATCAATAGGTAAATCTTCGCTGGCGAGCGTATCTCGATAAGTCGCCCTACTATCAGTTTCTTGATATTCCACACCGAATAATAAATTATGCGAGGTGTTGGCAGTATCTAACTGATAAGCCAGCTGATTGTCGGTGGTCCAGTTGGTCATCGCCTCATCAGTGGTGTAGGCGCTACGCTTCAAAACCTTATCACTACCATCAATGAACCCTCTATTATAGATATTACGTTGCTCTGCTTCGGCATCGGTATAGCGTAGGATATGCTTAAAAGTTAATTTGTCATTGATAGCCCAGTTGACAGTCACACTTGGCATCAGAACTTCTTTGCTAAAATGATTCCATTCGTCTCCTGCGTAGGCATCACTATCTAGCTTGCCATAGCTAGCATTGTAAACTGTCCCAACAGCCGGCAGCGGGGTAGAAGGCACCATCTCTGGATCGTCTTGATAAAAAAGATTGGCAAGAACGGAAACATCTTCTGTCGGTCGCCATTCAAGTGACGGATTAATTAAAGTGCGTTCTTCTTCTGTGGTCTGCATCTGACCCTCTTTTTTACGTTTTAATGCCACCAAGCGATAATTAAGCGTATCTGAGATAGGGCCGGTCGTATCGACTGCCACTTCTTTGAGGTTTTGATTGCCAAAGCGCAACTGTACTTCAGACTCTTGAGTGCTTTTTGGTGTTTTGGCGACCTGATTGACCATGCCACCTGGTGCCGCGTAGCCGTAAAGTGAAGATGCTGGGCCTTTTAACACTTCTACCGCTTCAGTCGCATAAATGTCTACTTGCGGCATCAGGTTCCAAGCGCCGTCGTAGGGGAGGCGCAATCCATCATAAAAATTGGAATAAGTCTTAAAACCACGAATGTTGTATTCATCAAAAATAGATACCGTACCGCGGCTCTCAGTACTCACCCCAGGCTCATAACGTAACGCCGCATTAACGCTATCTGCTTGACGTTTTTGTAATAGTTCTTGATTGATTCTGCTATAGCTCATTGGGGCATCACTAGGGTCTAATGCAGTTTTAGTACCCGTACTACGGTAGCTGTCAGCGTAAATCGTGATGGTATCTAAGGTCGTCGCTGGTGTCGAACTAACCGTAGCAATATTCTCTTTTTTATTTTGGTCATTTTCAATACTATTTGCCGTTTCTTCAGCGTATGCAGCATGGCTAATACTCATTAATAAGCCAATATTGACTGCCATTCTTAATTGTTTTTTTTGGGCAGATTCGGAACGTGAAAGAGACGGCATCGTATTTCCTTTCAGATAGAAGTAGTTGAGGGTTTTGAGTTAAAAGATGTGGATGCTAAATACGAAAATAATTATAACACTAATGATTATTATTATCATTAAAAAATTAAACTAAGAGTTATTATAGACATATTAGAAGTGGTCATTGGCGACACTTACATGAGATACATCAGTCGTGCATTAAATACGGGCAGTACCAAAGAGGTACCTTGGGTGCTAGAACTGTCGCCAATGCTGCTGTCAGGGTCAACCAAAGGTGAGAACGGTAACGCGTCTAATATTCCCATTATGATTGTTACGGTAGATAGGTTTGCTCGTGAGATTGGCTTTGAAGGGTGTTATCAGCTGAATCTACCACAAGGCGCGACAGAAGTGTGGACGATTAGCAAAATTCTATGAGCTATGATATGAAAAGTCCAACGGCTGACCGTACGGTACATATCGACCGCTATTCGGGGAAGATATTGGCTGATATCCGCTTTGAGGATTACAATGATTTCGGCAAATTTATGGCAGCGGGTTCGGCTATTCATATGGGAACGCTAGGATTATGGAGCGTCTTAGCCAATGTGCTGTTTTGCTTGCTTATCTGTGATTGCAATTTGTGTGAGCGGTTATGTCATGTGGTGGCAACGTCGTCCTCGTAATACCAACGAAATCACTGGACTAAATCCACCAGCATGTGAACAAGATTTTTCTATATGGTGGCCGTTTGCCATTCCATTGCTTGTGGTGGCTATTATATTCCCAGCAGCAATCGTTGTGATTTTGGCTATTGCGTTATTGGATCTCCTTCTGCTCTCCTGTGTCGAGTTCTTACAGAAGCTATTTAAGTAATCAATACTGTTAAATTTAGTCCGTAATAGTTAACGTCTGATAGATACTGGGCTTAATTGAGGCGACCTTTAGAAGGTAGCCTTTTTTGCTGTGCTATTTTTATTTATAGTGCTTTCTATCAAAAATATTTCAATACTGTATTGATAATCATTATTATTATCTTTATCATGTACAAACTCTAATGTAACAAACCATATATTTACTTACCAATACTTTAATAAATAGCTCATTTTTTATAGCGTTTTATTAAGCTGACAAGTAATCGTGAGCATTGTTGCTTTGAATAACTGCCTTCCCTCAAATCCTCCTCACTTTCATTGAGATATCATTGATGTTTATGATTACACAAAGTAGAAAACAGCATAAACCTAACCTTTTAAGTTGGTTTGTTAAGCGAACCATGCACCTTTCAGCCATTGCTTCGTTGGCAGTAAGCTCATCTATGATTCATGCTGAAGTATCACAGCAACCAAACGATGACAACGGCATTGAAATCAATAGTGATGACAATAGGTCAGAACCAAGTACCACGCTACCAACTATCGTGGTTATGGCAGAGACCAATAAACAAGTCACGGAAAATACTGACAGCTATACAATCCCTGTCACCAGTAGCGCCACGGGTATGGACTTGTCGGCCAAAGAAACCCCGCAAGCGGTCAGTGTGGTTACCAACCAGCAAATCAAAGATCAAAACTCAAACACCCTAATAGATGTGCTTAAACGCACGCCTGCTATCCAAGTAAGTAGCGTTGATGGCGCGCGTAATGGTCTTTCATCAAGAGGCTTTGCTATCAATAGCTTCCAAATTGACGGCTTAAATACCGATTTTGTCCAGCAAGCTGCCATGGGCGAATACTCTGCCAATACCGCGATGTTTGACCATGTTGAAATCGTACGCGGCGCGACTGGTTTGATGAGTGGCTCAGGCGACCCTTCTGCCAATGTCAACTTGATACGCAAGCGGGCTGATAGTAGCGTTCCAAAAACAGAGCTATCCGCCAATGTTGATCGTTACGGGCAGTATGGTCTCAGTGTTGACCGTAGTCAGCCATTAAGCGAAAGCGGGGCGATACGAGGCCGAGTGGTGGCTAGCTACCAAGATGGTGATACCTTTATCGACCGTCAAGAATTGGGTCAAAGTCTGCTTTATGCCACAGTAGATGCGGACCTGGGCGACAGCACCACGGTCAGTGTGGGCGCTAGCCGTCAACACAATAAATCAAAATCAACCATGTGGGGCGGTTTGCCAAACTACCTAAGTGATGGCTCAAAAGCGGATTGGGATACCAGTAAAAATGGCAGCGCAGATTGGACAAACTGGGATTCTGATAATACCTATTACTTTGCAGATATTGACCATGATTTTAATGCCGATTGGAACTTGACCACCAATGCTAGCTATAACGAGAGTGACAGTAGTCCAAAGCTGCTTTATATGTATGCCAATGGCGACCAAGTCGTGAATCCTGATACCGGACTGATTTTTAACCTAAACCCATTTCATGCCGATACCGAACGCAAACAGTTCAATGTTAAAAGCAAGTTAACTGGTAATTTTGATGCATTGGGAAAGACGCATAAGCTCATCGTAGGCGGCTCTTATAGCAAAAGTGATCTTGATACTTTTACTTATAAGTCACCGCCTGATGGTATATTGCCGCTCCCAGATTTTTCTGACTGGGATGGCAGTTATCCTGAACCAGAATGGGGAGCGCGCAATCGCAGCTCTGATGTCACAACCAAAGAAAAAGCTATCTTTGCGGCAACTCAGCTCAAACTATCGGATCCTTTAGCCGTTATTTTAGGCACGCGTGTGTCTGATTTTGAACGCTCAGGTGTGCAGTATGGCCGTAACGTCAACACGGAAGCCAAACATATCTGGACTCCGTACGCAGGGATTACCTATGCGGTTAATGACAATCACAGTCTTTATACCAGCTACAGTGATATCTTCAAACCTCAAACTCAGCGTGATATAAACGGTAAATTCCTCGATCCTATCGAAGGTAAAAACTATGAAATCGGCCTAAAAAGTGAGTCAGATAACGGCACATTACAAAGCCAAGTGAGTATTTTCAGAATCGAGCAGGACAACCTTGCTCAACTCGATGGCGGTCAAATAATACCCGGCACCGATCTCGAGAAAGCCTACTACGGAGCAGAAGGTGCCACCAGTCAGGGCGTAGAAGTACAAGTGTCTGGTCAAATCAGCGACCAACTGCAAGCGAGTGTTGGTTATACGCATTTTAATGCTGAAGACAACAAGGGCAAAACCATCAATACTGGCTTTGCTGATACCACGCTGAATCTGTTTGCCACTTATAATCTTGATCATATCATTCCTAATTTAACCATTGGCGGCGGCGTTGACTGGTCAAATGGATACTATGGCATTGTCAAAAACCCTGTGACGAAACAATCTGAAAAGTACGGTCAAGATGACGTGACGCTTGCCAATATCATGGCAAGATATAGCTTTAACGACAATCTTGAAGCGCAGGTTAATGTGAATAATTTGTTCAATCAAAAGTATCTTGCGGGCAGCACTTTTAGTGAATTGACTTACGGTGAGCCTTTGAATGTAGTCGGCAGATTAACCTATCGCTTTTAATCGATCGCTTTCACTTTTATGCCGATCAAGACCTTTCACTTTCACACGCAGGCAGTCACATGAGTAAGCGCCGTAGCAGTCATGGTTTTTATCTACCTGAGTTTAAAGTCCTCAGTCGTATTTTTTTAGCGATTATTGGTAGCTATGGCATCGCGGTGCTTACGAGTTTGACGTTTTTGGCCTTACCTATAGATGAGATTTCTGCCATCTATTGGGGTCAAATTGCTAGCGTTGTTGTATGCGCGCTCATTCTTGTCTTAGTATTTTTTTTGCGACGTTTATGGCTGGCATGGACGCTGGTCGTCGGTATTGCAGGGATATTAGGGATGTTTGATTATGTCGCTATTTAGATTTTTCTTACCATCAGGCTGTTATTATGCCATCAGACACTACTAAGATCCAAACTGCCACAATCAGTAATATTCAGACAAAAAATAAAACTAAAGTGAAGGGCTATCGAGTCATTTTGTCTGACGTCCATACTTGGTTTGGCCTGTTGTTAGGTTGGTTGCTATTCACCATTTTTCTGATGGGCACAGTCAGTTATTTTAATAATGAGCTGACGGCATGGATGCAACCTGAAATTCCGGCACGCTCTCAGCAAACGCCATTCACGTCTTCAACATTTACGCACAACCAAAATCTGACGTATCTAGAAGACAAGTCAGATGGTTTTGCTATGGCAATCACTCACTTACAGCAAACCCAAGCCCATGCCAAAAACTGGTTTATTGCTAAAGATATTGATAGCGATAATATTGCTCAACGTCTGCATATTAATGTGACTACAGATGACAAAAGGCTAAAATACCAGTTTGATACGCAAACCCAAATGGCATATACACCAAGAGATACCGTAGGCGGTCACTTCTTTTATCGTATGCATTTTGATTTGCATTATATGAGTGTGATATGGGCCAGAATTATCGTCGGTATAGCTTCTATGATGATGTTGATTGCTATTATCACAGGCGTTATTGTCCACAAAAAAATATTCACGGATTTTTTTACCTTTCGTTGGGGTAAGGGGCAACGCTCGTGGCTTGATGCGCACAATGCTTTTTCTGTGCTGCCAATACCGTTCCATTTGATGATTACCTTTACCGGCATCATTACCTTGATAACCTTGTATATGCCGTGGGCAGGCATGGTGTCTGGGGTAGATAATGAGCAGTTTTTTAAGGAAATTTACTCTTATCGGGCAGCGGATGCAACCCAGTTACAGGCTGCCCCTATGGCCAGTATTGCTCCATTGCTTGCCACGACACAATCTGATTGGCGAAAACGTAACTCCAATTATACCGTGACCAGTGTCAGTATTAATCATCCCAATACTGACCAAAGTATGATTATTATCGACGGTAAAGCCGAGCATCAATTATCGACATTAGGGGTGTTTCGTATTTATGATGGGCAAACAGGGGAAGTACTCAAAGACAGTCGACCGCCGCCGCTCGCTGTGCAAACACAAGCGGTCATGATAGGTTTACATGCAGGACGCTTTGCTGATAATTGGCTGCGTTGGTTGTACTTTTTATGTGGTACAGCGGGCTGCGGTATGATTGCATCAGGCTTAGTGCTTTGGACGGTTAAACGTCGCCGCCAATTATTAACTATAGATAAGCCTGATTGGGGATTTTGGTTAGTAGAAAAGCTCAATATTGCCACACTGGCGGGATTACCTTTAGCGATGATAGGTTTTTTATGGCTCAATCGTTTATTGCCGTTAGAGTTATTAGGGCGAGGCAAGTGGGAGGTAGATGGATTTTTTATCATCTGGGCGTTTGGTTTTTTGCTGACGTTATTACTGTCTAGTCGCCAGGCGTGGCGTCTATTATTAACATTGGTCACTCTATTGCTTTTATTCACACCGCTACTCAACGGCCTAACTACCGAGCGCGGATTGCTTCACAGTATCTTGAGCGTCGATGTGCTATTCATCAGCTTTGACGTTATGTTTTTTATTCTAGCCTTGCTGTTTGCTTATATCACTTATGTGGTCAGTTTTAAGAAAGCATCTCACCAGCAAAAAATAAAGTCGCCTAGTCGTTCAAAGCTTCAGATGGAAAATGTATAGTATGTCTAACGTAGTGTTATCTGGATTGCTATTGGCATTTAATCTGCTAGGTATGATGGCATTAATGATGACCAGTAAAAGACATAGGGATAAGTTTCATCATGATGAGCAGAAACGATATATCACTAAACAGCAATGGTTACGATGGCTGGGGTTGCTACTGCTATTGATAAGTTTTATCTTCCCTTTTTTTGCACCTCCTACTGGTTATTTTATCGTTGTCTGGTTTGCCAGCTTAATCGTAGCAGCAGGAATTGTATATTTGAGCATGGTCATTTATGAAAAATTGGCCTAGTCAGTTTATATAAAAGCGCCAAATTCAAAATAAAATGCTGCTATAAAGTTCTCCTGCTTGCTATGTGTCTTGTCCGCCAAAGGCTATGCTAATCTTTGGAATTAAGTAGTTTAATGGTATGACTTATCAGCAGTTATTCTAGCTGAGCAATTACTCTAACATAGAAATGGCGTCTGCACTGGCGCGCTGGCGTTCTTCTGCATTTAGCTCTGTCAGCCTTCCTTCTTTCATCATCAGCAAGCGGTCAGCATGCTCAAAATAACCGTCATCATGACTGATAATAAACAGTGTTTTGCCCATGGCTCTTAATTCAGGAATCAGCGTTTGATAAAATACTCGGCGAAAAGCAGGGTCTTGGTCAGCGGCCCATTCATCGAGCAGCAGAAAGTCCTTTTGTTCGGCGACAGCGAGCAGCATGGCCAAGCGTTTGCGTTGTCCTTGTGACAGCTTGTCGGTAGACAGTCGATGGTCAGTTACTGTCACTTTATCTTGCAGGTTCAATTTATGCAGCCACTCAGTTACTAAGGACCTATCAGGGTCATTGTCTTGACTGCCAATGAGTTGTTTAAAAAGATGTTGATCGCTAAAAATGGCAGAAAATAGCTGCCGATAATGGCTATTATTTTCCGAATCAATCGTCTGCTGGTCTACTTTTACAGCGCCTGTCGTAGGCGTAAAAATACCAGTAATGATTTTTGCAAGGGTTGACTTACCGCTGCCATTAGACCCTATCAAAAATACCACTTCGCCGCGCCTCAAGGTGAGATTGACATTTTTTAAAATGTCATCAGTAAGCAACTCATTTTCAGGTACACTTTCTTGTGTATGGTGGTTTATACCTTGATAGCGATAGCTTACATTGTTCAATGAGATGGTCTGCCAATCAATTTTTGCGATATCGGTTAAAAACGCTGGCTGATAATCAGCAAGCGCCAACGTCTGTATTTTATCTAACGCGACTTGCGCCGTTTGTAAAGTGGGATAAGCGCCAACGGCTTGTAGCAGCGGCGATTGCATAAATAGAATGGTTAAAGAAAAAGTAGTGGCAACGCTCATGGGTATATTAAGATAATTTGAGACGGCAAAGACGACGCCAATCGCTGCAAACATCATAATGTTCGACCAATTCACTGCTGATAGGTGAAAGGTATCTGCTTTAATAACACGCTCTTTATAAGACTGGGCATGACTCAAAAACTCATTGGTATACAGTTTTTGCGCGCGGTGCTGATTAAGTGCAAGCTCTTTTCGCCCTTCGATAATAGATTGATAATCTTGATACAAAAGATCATTAATCTCCCTTAATTCCGTTAAATGCTTATAAACGTGCTTCACCAAAATGGTGCTTATCCAAATTGTCATTACAATCCAAACCATGATGATCAGCAATAGTGGCAATGACAACCAACCCAAATATAAAGCGACTCCGCTAGATAAAATTACCCCTTGAACCAACTCTGGCATACGGACAAAGGCGACGGTAATCGATTGGATATCGGTAGACAAGCTGGCGAGTAGTTGGGCGTTTCCTAACTTGTCAATCTGCGGAACGTTGGTATCGATGATTTGTTTGACCAGCTTGGTTCTGAGCTCATACACAAATCTATGACCCAAGCGGGTTAGGGCATATTGTGATAAAAAAGTCGTGACCAATAGCAGAACCACTAACGCTGAAAAATAGCCTAAGCTCTGCCATGATAAGGTATTAAAAACAGGCTGACTGATAAAGGTGTGGTTAATATAAGCAATAATACCCACACTGACCGCCGCATTGACTAAATTCAGTAAGATAACTTTGAGAAAAGGCAGGCGATAATGCGACCAGATCATATGATATAGAGAGGCTGTAGCGCGAGAGGACATAAGGACTCAATAATAAAATGAATTTTGCGTATTTTAAGATAGCACAAAAGGGAGTAGGTGGCGCCTAATCCCTTTTATTTAACTCTGGTAATGACTCTATAACGATAATTTAATCAGTATAGTCGTTTCATTGGCGAAGCTTAGCGTTTAAATTTAAAAGTCAAACGTCGCTGAAACTTTTAAAGCCGTGGGTTCACCGGCACTTAAATAACCAGCATTTGTATAGCCACCGACTGATTGCCAATAATCTTCGCCCGTGACATTGGTTACCATGCCTTTTAAGGTTACATCTTGTCCGGCCAGCACGGTTTTATAGCGAGCTCCAAGATCTAACGTCGTATAACCGTCAACCTTTAAGGTATTGGCATTATCGGCATAACGAGGGCCTGTATGAATGATGTCACCTGTTAAGGTTAATCCTTCGAGTGCCGCAACATCATATTCTAGATTGACATTGCTTTGTAAGGTAGGAAGACCAATGACTTTATTACCATCTAACGCCGCATCACCGGTGTCTTTTTGTTTGGCACTTAAATAACTGACGCCCGCATTTAGGCGCATATTTTCGCTAGGGCTACCAAATACGGTCAGTTCTACGCCTTGGTGACGGTTTTTACCAGCAGATATAAGGGTGTTTGAAGCATCGATATAGTCACGTGCGGCATCAGTGCGATATATCGCCAAACTACTACCAATAAGCCCGTTGTCATACTTCACGCCAATTTCAGTTTGTTCGCTTACATAAGGGTCCAAAGCTTGACCAGCATTAGTAACGGGAGCATTGTTATTTGTCTGCGGGGCTGTTTTTCCTGGTGCTAAGCTTTCAATATAGTTACCGTAGAATGACCAGTCCATGTTCGGTTGATAGACAATACCGATACTTGGTGTCCACTCACTCTTATCATAATGAGCCGTTTCTGCCTGCGTGTTGGCATCATAGCTGGTGGTTTTTATAGTTTGATGACGCACACCCAAGGTGGTTTTCAGTTTGTCATCGAACAGCGATATGGTGTCAGCCAGTGCAAAGCTTTGGAGTTGCTTTTCATTGGTTAATTTTGGATCGTCTAGGTTACCGCCAAACGTAGTTGTACTTGTAAAAGGGACTTCCGTGTAGTCGGTAGGGCGGTAAAAATTGGTCGCTAGCTGATTGCCAAAATCATATGCGAATGCGCCTTTTTCTTCTTGATCATAGAGGTTTGCGGCCAACACCAAGTTATGAGTCACTTCACCGGTTTGTAATTTACCACGTAGACCAAGCTCGGCACTTTGTACCAAATCTTCTCTAGAGTTATCAAAACGATAAATCGTGCCCGCACCATCAGCACTGTTGACGGTTAAGGTGGCTAGTGAGTTTTCTTCCTCGCCACTTCGTATGCCGTAAGCACCATAAGCGGTGAGATTGTCATTAAAATCATATTCACCTCGAATGGTACCAAAGATATCTTTTTCATCTGAGTACGTCCAAGGCTGCGCCCAATTTTTTGAGCCGTCTGGCGCTTTTGGTACACGAGAAACACCGCCAAGATTGACGCTAGGACGAGTCTCTTTAAGTTTGTTGTCTTGCCAGCCCAAATCTGCTGATAATCGGTATTGCTCGCCTTTATAATCTAGACCAAGGGCTGCCAATCCCAATGTTGAAGATTCATCATCGATGGCACTATCGCCATCTTGATAAGCGGCATTAAAGCGCACGCCAAATGCCTCCTTAGTACCAAAACGGTCACTCACGTCGACGGCAACTTTACCTTGGTCACCTTGACCATAACCAAGCGTTAATTGGCGTAGCGGATCATTACTAGCACGTTTTGGTAATAGGTTAATCGTACCACCAGCATTGCCGCCACTAGGCGCTGCACCGTTTAGCATGGCAGAAGCGCCGCGTTGGACTTCAACACGCTCAAATAATTCAGTGGCAATATACTGTCTGGGCAAGATACCGTATAGGCCATTAAACATCGTGTCATCTGATGTGGTGATGAAACCGCGCATAAAGTAAGCTTCTTGGAAGTTACCAAAACCTCTGGCCACGCGTACCGTAGGGTCTTTTTTGAGCAGATCACCCACGCTTTGTGCTTGTTGGTTGGCGATATATTCGTTGGTATACGATGTAGTAGAAAATGGCGTATCCATGATGTCTTGATTGCCCAAAATTCCCACACGGCTTCCAGTCGCCATTTGGCCACCTTCATAAGCATCTGGCAATCCATCCGCTGACGCGTCCGCACTACTGGTCACCACAATCGTATCAAGTACCACACTTGGCACATCTGATTGACTATCGTTATTTATATCGGTTTGTGCCCACGCTGCTTGGCTTGCAGCAAGTAAAACGACTGAAGTAGAAATATGAAAGGTACGCAGTGATTTTACTGAAAATGGGTGACGCGCTCTGTTAGATGCTTTGAGGCAAAATAGAGCAGAATATAGGCGAGACAATTGCATGAATGTTACCAATATGTAAGTTAAATCACTATTATAATGATAAGCATTTTCATTACAATAGTGGCGCGTTATTAATTTTAAAAATTTTTAAAGCCTTAAATAGCGATAATGTTGTCGTGTCGTTATTGAAGTATTAACCATATAGGTTACGCTCTAATACGCCGCATCAAATATAGAAAATAAGCCCCGCCAATAATGGCAGCGATGGTGCCAGCAGGAATCTCATAGGGAAATATGAGATAGCGTCCAACCCAGTCTGCTATGACCATTAAGCCGGCGCCTAAGATAGCGGACAGTTGAATTTGACGTTTGAGCTTCACCGCGCCTAATGTGCTGGCAAGGTGAGGAATCATCAGACCCACAAAACTGAGCGGACCCACTGCCAACGTTGATATCGTACTCAGTAATGCTACAAGAATGAGTATCAAGCTTTGATACAATCTCAAAGATACCCCAAGCTCACGGGCAATCCCGCTACCTAGGCTCAATATTTCTAATGGTTTGATCACCATAAAGCTTAATAGGAAAAGTATAAAAGCCAACCCTACTAAAATCCATGCCGTTTCTGGACTGGCAAGGTACGTAGAACCTGATAGCCAACTTAACACCGCTTGTAACCGTTGATCGCCAGATATTTTTACCAGACTTAATAAACCGCCCATCAATGCGGCAATGGCCACACCAACTAATAATAAATAAGCTGGATTGATTCGACGGGCAAGCCATAAGATCAAACTAAGGACGATAAAAGCGCCCAACAATCCTGATAATATAATACCTGTATAGCCAAAACTGGGTAGGAAAACAAAGGCCAATACCACGCCTATTGCTGAGCCTGAGCTAATACCGAGTACTTCAGGGCTAGCCATAGGATTGCGAGTCAAGGTTTGTAGCAGCACGCCAGCAGTGGCTAGCATTACGCCAGTGGCGGCTGCGCTTAACGTGCGAGGCAATCTAAAGTCAATAATTAAATGTCTTAGCGTACTAAGCTGCCAGCCATTTGAAGTCGCCGTAAAGATAAGTACGCCTATGATCAACAGTATTAAGGCGATTCCCCAACCTATTAAATGAGTGTCACGGCGTTCTGAAATCAAGGTTGGAATAACCTCATCGGTATGTTGACGACTTTGGCTCACAATTAACCATATCACCAATGGCGCACCAAGAATGGCCGTCATTGCATCAGCGGGGATATTTAGGCTTAAATAATGTTGTAACAGCGTCGTAGCATTACTGGTGATCCATAACAACAGCGCCCCAAACACATAACCCAAAAGCAGGCGGTAACCAATACGCCGTACCGAAAACACATTCACCAGTGTGGCAGCCCCTAAGCCAATAAAACCAATAGGGCCCACGCGACTGACGACAAGGGCGGTCAGTAGTGCCACCAATCCCACCACCAATACACGAATGAGGTTGATAGGAACGCCCAAACTTTTGGCTTGCCTATCATCTAAGCTCATTATTTCTAATGGCTTTAATAAGGGCATTAAGCTAATAAAGGCGACCACACTAGCGATGAGTAATATGACAGATACTTGCCAGTTATTCTGCGTGAGACTACCCGCCGCCCAAACCATAACGTTTAAGGTTTCTTCAGCATAATAAATCAATAATAAAGCAGTAATAGCACCCAATAAAATATTAGTTACCAGTCCGCCAAGCACCAATACCAGAGGATTCATGCGGCTAGGCGCAGCTAGAAGAAAAACAATCGCCATACTGCCAAGCGCGCCCATAAAAGCGACCCAAAAACTTCCCCCCAATGCTAAAGTAGGCAGGAATAACGTGACAATGAGCAGCGCCATATTTGCACCGCTACCGACTGCTAGTGTCGTGTCTGAGGCCAATGTGTTTTTTACCAGCTGTTGTAATAACACACTGACCAATCCTAAAAGACCACCAGCGGTCAATGCTACCAACATAGTCGGTAGGATTTGTAGCTGGATACTCATGTCCGAAAGTGATAGGTCAAAAGAGGGGGTGAACAATTCTAAAAAAGTGAGAGACCATAGCTGATGTACGACTGCATAACCGCTCACTACTGCTAGCAGCATTAAGAAAACGACCATCATATAAATACGGTTAGCAGACAAAAAATTATTTTTATTCATCATAAATCGGTATTGCCTACAAAAGTGACATTCGTTAAGCGATCGGCCAAGACATTCATAGAAGCCACGCCACTATTGTTCCATGTCGCAGGCAGTAAGGTGATACAACGGCCTTTTTTGCTAGATGCATGCTCTTGATCAAAGGAATAACCCAAGCGCTGCCACACTAAGCTGTCTTCTAATTCAAGTTTGAGAAGGTCACTAAGAGGTTCAACGACCACAAGGCAAGTATCGTCATCAAGCTGCGCTAAGTCTCCTAGCATAATGGGCGTAAACCCCCATTGATTGCCATCTGCCAATGCCACTAGCTGTAGTCCCATCGTCTCTAAAGCAGGTTGAAACAAGCTATTATACGAAAACATACGCAAATTATTGGTGTCGGCAAATTGCACCACAGCCAATTTTTTGACATGAGGATAACGCGCATGAAAAGTCTGTCCCGCTTGTAAGATTTGTTTCTTACTGGTGTCTAAATAATCTTGCGCGGCTTGCGGTTTATTGATAGATCGGCCCAATTCTAACGTTGGTTCTATAAAGTCCTCCCACTTTGCAATTTTGTTAGGACTGGTCAATTCAATAGAGTGGATAGGCAAATCGCCGTACATAGGACGCAGGTGCGCATAAAAATCGTTGTCTATGACCAAATCCAAATCTAACTGAGAGAACATTTCAGGGTTGGGCTGATAGCGTGTTCCTACGTCGAGAGTCGTATCAGGTATAAGAGGCTTACCGACCCATTCTCTATAGAAAGGTTTATCACCCATAGCAACTGGTGGGTATCCCATGGCAGTCAGCGTCGCCGCAATACCCCAATCAGGCGTCATGACTTTAGGTGTTTTTTGACTTTCTTGAGGCGACATTGCTTGTGGCGCTTGTGATGTAGCGTCAGACGACTGGCAACTGCTTAACAATAAACTTGAGCATAATGCCACACATAGCCCGAACGAAAAGGTGAGCGCTTTCATATAACTGCGACTTTATGAGTAGTGGTAGGATGGGTTAGTAGGGTAAAATCGACACCAAATATCGAGCGCAGTACATCCTTTTCCATCGTGCGTTTTACATCACTCATATGGCACAACTTGCCTTGTTTTAAAGCGATAAATTCATCACAAAACCTTGCTGCTAGATTTAGGTCGTGCAGGATAATCACAACACCTAAGCCTTGCTCATCGACCAATTGACGAATCAGTTTTAACACTTCTATTTGATAGACCACATCCAGCGCCGCTAGTGGCTCATCCAATAGCAGATACTTTGTTTGCTGGGCAAGGCACATCGCCAGCCAGACGCGCGCACGCTCACCACCTGACAACGTTGATACTTGGCGGTTTCTAAAGGCGTCAACTTGAGTGAGGGCGATGGCTTTTTCTACTTGTTGATGATCGTTGGCAGTCGGCTTTTGCAGCCATTTTTGATGAGGGTATCTGCCCAACATCACAAGCTCATAGACTGTAAAAGCACCCGCATCAGGTAGATTTTGCGGTAAGTAGGCAAGATGCGTGGCCAGTCTTTTAGCAGAAAAACTTCGCAAATCTGTATTTTCTATCTCAATGCCACCTTGCGTGGGTGTCATCTCTCCTGCCATGGCTTTTATAAGGCTAGATTTACCAGAACCATTATGCCCAATGAGGGCATACAGTTTATTTGGTTCGATAATAAAAGAAGTCGGGTGAAGCAAAACTTTTTTTTGACGAATTAGGCTTAAATTATTGATGTGCATCATAGTGAGCAGTCGAAAGTAAATGGGGCATTTTAAAGAAAAGTAGCTGGTTAATGCAAATGATTTTCATTTTATTTATGGAATTGAAGCAGTTATTGAGCGCGCCAATAGACTTTTATGACCATATCTTGACGAGATAAACCAAGGGTGGATTTTAATCGTTGTCTTAATGACTTGATGTCCGTCGCTTCAAGCGCGCCCCATACTTTGCCAATCTTAAGAGGCAATGTCGTTAATCTTGCATGTAATAAGCTCATGATTTGTTCAGAGAGATCGATTGTCGGCGTTTTAATGATATGAAGTAGATTGTCTTGTAGAAAGCGCTCATCATGACCTAAGTGCTGACAGAGATTGAGAGTGTGTAAATAACTGATGTCTTCTGGATCTTCGGTGATAGTAATGACAAGGGGCGGCAACGGATTTTGCCAGTTTTCTAATAGATTGGCGACGGTAGGTAGAGAGGTTTCATCGCAAATTAATAAGCATTGTCCCTCACTGAGGTGTTCTATTTTTTCTGGATAATCGCGCACCGTTTTTATTGGCATGCCGCAGACGAGAGAGCGTACCCAATTGCCACCTGGCGTGTTGCCATGGATATAAACATCTATCCAAGCTTGAACAGACGAGCGGATTGGATCTCGCCATGCTTTTCGCAGGGTGTAGTAGCGCTGTAAAGGTTTATCGTTATTTTCTGACTCACCATTTATGGTAGATAAAACTTCAGCATTTAACTCAAATAAATACGCGTAGCCGGGATGATTGAGTGGGATATTATCGGGTGCTGTGACCACCAGTCGATACATATTAGGGCTGATATAATAACCATCAATCACGCTAAAGTACTGTTCTTGAAGCTTGATCGTACGCTTACCAAGCTTAGTAGCGGATGCCTGCAATAATGCTATATATTGCTCATGTAGTGTCTCAGCGTTACTAATAGGCACAAAAAAGTTGATAAAGTATTGATGATTAACACTAGAAAGGTTTTCAGCGAGGCTGTTATCTGTGGAACTGCCATCTTTTAACGTATTAGAGTTATTTTGATACCGATTCATCGTCATAACATCTAGCAAAAGGCCGTCGGGATACAGCTCTTTTATCGATACTATATCGTACTCGCCGACTGAAGCAGGGGTAAAGGCATTGATAAACATCGCAAGTTCATCTTGATGCTCTTCATTAAGATGATGAATAAACATGGCTTTATCAGCAAAGGCTAATGGAGTTTTATCGATGTCGTAACGAGTAAGCGTTTCAGCCATAAAGGGTCATCCAAGCCAAAAAATCATATAACGGTTAATTCATATAACCGTCAAGTAAATGGCATCTGAAAATATAAGGTAGCGGAGAATAGAGATAAAAATAACAAAGGTTTAATCAATAAGTATTGCGAGTCAAGCAAGGCGATAGAATTAGTAATCGATGATATGAATTAAAAACACCTAAGCGTTATTGATAACCATTAACATCTAGATTATTATTACGTTAATAAGGCTGACTGTCAATGTATTTATAAATAGGAAGTTGTGATTTTATTTGTAATGGATAAAGTTTATGCTAAAAAGTAGAAGGATTCCTCATCCTACTCATCAGTTATTAAGCCATTGCATTTCAACACTTTATAAGCTGAGCTATGATGAAGAAACCGTAGAGATAAACTTGGTAAACTAAGCGTATTAACAGGAGTTTACTATGACCAAGAAAGTAAGAATGTAGTGGTCAACTAATTTAGGACATCTGATAAGAGGTTTTGGTTAAAGTAGCGTTTCTCTTTTTCTAGCGGTGTTAAATAATCATTAAAACTGTGCGGTCTCACGATTTGATAGTAGCCCCAGATATAATCAATAATGGCGCTTTTAGCTTCAGTAATATCTTCATAGCCGCCCTTGGGCATCCATTCTGTTTTAAAGCTTCTAAAGAATCGTTCGGTTGGGGCATTATCCCAACAGTTTCCGCGACGGCTCATACTTTGCGTCATGCCCTCACAACTGGCAACGGATTCAGCAAATGTCTTACTGGTGGAATGGGTTCCCTGATCGGAATGAAACAGCACGCCACTGGGTTTGAGCCTAGTGTGATACGCCATCTGTAGGGCTTTAGCGGTCAGCACGCTATCAGGGGAACCTGATACAGCAAAGCCCACCACACGCCGAGCATATAAATCTAAAACAACGGCTAGGTAGCACCAGCCACCCTTGATACGAATGTAAGTCACATCCCCCGTCCAGACTTGGATTGGGCGCTGTTGGGCTAAAGTTGCGAGCTAGGATATTGTCATGCGTTTTATGCGCCTCGTCAGCGTGCTTGTATTTGTGCGTCTTCAATTGACAGCTTTTAAGCCTCATCTGCGCCATAAGTTTACCTACCATATATCGTGATAGCTTGATGTTGTGTTCATTCATTATTATGGCGGCAATGCTGCGAGCGCCTGCTGAGCGCTTTGAGTCGTTAAATATTTGACGAATTAATACCTTGTGCTTGACGGTTTCAAGACTGATGGGCTTGGGCTGCATGCCATAGTAGTAACTGCTTTTTATCACGCCAAACAGTTTGCACAGAAGACTTTTATTAACATGCTTGTCTTGCTCTGCAAGCTGACTGATTAGCGATAGCCGTTCAGGCTGTCCAAGGCTAGCAGAGCGGAAGCCTTTTTTAAGATGTCACGCTCCATAGTCAGCCGCTTAACTTGTTTGCGCAATTCTTGAAGCTCGCGCTGCTCATCCGTTAAGGCGTTGCCGACTTTAGGTACTTGGCCAGTCATTTCTTGACGGTACTGACTCAGCCATTTCTGTAGAGTGGATTTACCTATTCCTAAAGAATTGGCCACGTCAGGTATTTTACGTTTGTGGTCAACAACTAAGCTGATGGCTTCTAATTTGAATTCTCGGGTATATTGGTTGCGTTTGGTGGTCATACTATTTTCCTTCTTTGGGTTAGTATAAACCTCTTATGCGCTGTCCAAGTTTATTATGCCACTACAATAATCGCAATAAGCTGATACTGGACGCCTTGGAAGAAGCTCAGTTTATAAAAAATGATAGCCAGGTCGATGAGATACACACGTACCGAGGCAAAGAGATCGTCCCCGGTGGCCGTGTTGATATCGTCTTATGTGAGATTGATGACAGACGACAGTTGGCGAAATAACGCGGTATAAAAAAGTATATTGATTAATTAAATTGAGGACTCAAAATGACCAACTTACTAGCTAAAAGATTCGGCACCAGTCCACGCTTAGAATTACTCAGCGGTGAATGGTTAAAGCAGGGCATGGGTGCCAAGACCGTTAAGTTTGATATTGGCCAAGGTGGATTGCCTCCTGAAGTGAACTGGGAGGATAAGACAGCTGCTATTGCATTGATTGAGAGTCGTCACGCTAAAGCGCTGGCGTCTTTGTTGGTATGGGGTGATAACGAATTATGGGACTGGTCAGAGTGCTTTGATATGGTCGTAGAGTATCTTGCGCTTAAGATGTTCGATAGATGCGTCGTAGATGGCCGTGAAGCACCTAGGGGCGGTAAGCAAACCTTAAAGGAGTTATCGTCGCTTGTAGCACGTATGACATTGCATTTTGAGCTATATGATTTGTGGACTATCTACACGGTTGAAGGACGATTGTTGTTTAGTGGGATAAAAATGAATGACAGAACTTACAGTAATTATTTCTTATGCTACCAACGCCAGATGCTAAATGACCTAGAAGAGTTGGTCCACTGTATTAATAATGATATTGCCAAGTATAGATCTAACCTAGCAATAAGCTGTGAGCTGGTTGAAAGCATGTAATTATGATGATGTCATTAGTCTGTCACATTAAGAATCTAGTATAGCGTCATACAAATTCTTGATTAGAAAATAGCAGGTAAGATGATGTTAGATATAAAACAGGAAAAAGACATACAAGTTAGCCCACAAAGTTTTGATGCCATTATGATGTTAGCAATCACTACGGTCGCAGATGATATTGGTGATGCTCCTACCATTGACACGCCATTATTTGATGAAGCTCGAGAGGCTTATTGCGCTGAGCTTTTACAAAGTATTGTTGAATGGCAAAAACAGAACAGCGAAGATCTTTTGTTTGACTCGAATGCTACTCAAAATTACACCTATGCTAAGCGAGAGGCATTAATAAAGGTTGCAGAGGTAAAGCTTTTTAATGCTTTGCACGAAGGAGACTCTATTAGTGAAGAAATGATGATGTAGGGTACTAATCCACTTAATAAAATTTAAAAAATAAAGCAAGGAAGAGCAGGCTTGTCTAGGTATTATTATATGACTTGACCCATGCCGCACTGTAGTGTTATATTTTCTACAATGGCAGTAATTGTAAATTGATTTAAATATGAATGTCTTGAACGAAAGATAACTCTCCGGTTCTTTCGTTTTTTTATTGCCTACGTTTTTGTACCCGATATGTGATTTTCCATATCGGGCTTTTTTATGTCTACGATTTAGCATGGAAGCTGATATGTGCGATCTAACCAACCAAGAGGCCTATGATTATTATCAAGAGGTAACCGAGTCGTGCGACAAAGATTATTGGCTGCAGTTTCTTAAGGACCGAGCAAATAGAGGCGTGGAAGGTGCTCAAGGTTTTGTAGATAAGATTGAGTTTTGTAATTAATTACGGGCCCATAGCGCAGATGGTAGCGCAATACACTGGGGGTGTAGTGGTCAGAGGACAGGACTCATAATTCTAACGTCACAGGTTCAAATCCTGCCGTCTTCATTATGTTAAATTAATCAGTTTTCCTTCCTTGAATGGTTTGGGCGGTTTTTTATAAGTTATATAGCTACACCCGATAATATGTTGTTATAATTTACTTTTGTTTGTATTTGAGAGAACGAAGTGAACTATAAAAAAGTTAGCATTGGTATAATTGGGGTTTTAGTTTTATTTTTTGTTTGGTCTTATTCAAGCAGTCTGAAATCAGCCGAAGAATCAAACGAGATTGCATTAGATGATGCTTACGCTGCTATCGAAGAATATAAGTTGATTATAGAAAATAGCAAAGCTGAAATCGAAAATCTTCAAAGTGAAATGTACAATGCTCATCAGACAGCTGACAATATTAGTGGAATGTATTATCAATTCAGCTTTATTCAATCACAATCAGAACTTGACGATTTAGCGTCTGACTTAGATAGTGAGGCTAGCCAATTGAAGTCTCAACTTAATGATGTGGACAGTTCAATACAAAATCTTGAAAGCCAGCTAGATGCAAGCGAATATTCTTACTGATAGATAGTAATATACCCCACTCTCAACTTCGAAAGTGATTGAAAAAAGAAGAGCACCTCACTAATCTATTGTTTTCGACCAAGAATACAATGGAGTTGTGAGATGCCCATAGACGAATTTATCATCAATATCTATTTAATGGTAGAGCAATATTACAAAATAGTCGTCACCAAACCCTTGCGAAGTGCAGGTTACGCGCCAAAGCTAAGTGATCCTGAGATCATTTGCATGGAGATGGTCGGTGAATTTTTACACCTAGATCAAGACAAACAGATTTGGCAATACTTTACCCAGCATTGGCAAGACTGGTTTCTAGCCATCGGCTCATACCCTAACTTCGCAAAGCACTGCGCTAATCTGTGGCAAGTCAAACAGCAGATACAAGATAAAGTCAGTCAAATTTAAGGCCGTGACAACATTCATTTTATGGATGGCTTTCCGATACCCGTCTGTCATTATGGACGCGCTTATCGGCATAAAAACTATCAAGACTTAGCGCCTTTTAGCTACTGTGCGGCTAAGCAAGAGAGATACTATGGCTTTGAGGGACATTTGCTTGTTAACTTATCGGGCATGATTAAAGGCTTTACCTTTGCTCCTGCCAATGTTGATGAAAGAGCGGTTGCCCCAGAAATCACCACTCATATTCATGGGCTACTTGGCGCTGATAAAGGGTATATCAGCCCTAGTCTGACATCGTACTACGATGCTCAAGGAGTGGATTTACAAACGCCACTCAGAGCTAATATGAAAGAAGATAGACCCAAACCTGTGGTAAGGCGGCTAATGAAAGCCCGCCGTATCGTTGAAACAGTCATTGGTCAGCTATCAGAACGATTTAATATACAAAGGGTACGAGCAAGAGATTTATGGCATTTGTCTCATCGATTGATTCGTAAGATTCTTTCACACAATCTGTGCTTTGTACTCAACAAAAAACTTGGTAATCCGCCTCTTCAGTTTGAATTGCTTATTTCAAGTTGAGAGTGGGGTAATGATTGGTGCGCCCACAGGGACTCGAACCCCGATCGATCGCTTAGGAGGCAACTGCTCTATCCTGTTGAGCTATAGGCGCGTGGTGGAGTGCTATTGTAAAAAAAAGGTCTGACAAAAGCAATGCGTAATCATCAGGCAGCGGGCCTTAGACTTATTTACCATTGCTAAGCGCGTCGGATACATCTACCGAAAGCTCGCCGGTTGCTTGTTTGGCGCGTGAACTTGGTTGAAATAAATTATCCATATCATTCTTATAACCGTCGATATTGGTATAATCATGCTGGCTTAGGATATCTTGTCCGGTACTTGAGAGCAAAAAGTTTCTAAAATTAATCGCCGCAGAGTTTTGCGTTAATACCACGCCATCTACCGCTTGCTCGCCTTGCAGGGCATAGCCAAAAGAACTCAGGCTACGGGTATTGGTATTATCGCTTTTGGCCTGAGCGTCCACTTCTGCATTAGTTTCATCTACGCCGTCTTCTGCTGTTTTATCTTGGCCGCTACTATCATTCAATTTGTTTTGGTTGTATTTGTCTTGAGCGGTTTTTAATTGTTCTTGCAAAGGCGCTAGGCGCTCTTTTGACAGTTTGCCATTCGCAATGATTAAATCGGTATCTATGAGAAAAGACGCACGCTCATCGTCAGTGCGATGACTGTCAGCAAAATCATTATCGGATAACGTTAAAAGGGCAGCCGAAGACACATAATTTGTCAATATTTGCATATTTGGGTAGCGTGCTTGAAAGCTTGCAATCACCGCATCTAAAGGTGCTTGCAGCCCATCTTCTGCTTGGATGTGCAAGGTGCTTTTCGCAATGGTATTTTCGTCATTATCCGCAGACGATGTATCATTGTTATTTGCCATAATTGGCAGAGGATCCATGTTTTTGCGGTTACTGGTCCATAACCAAGTAAAGATGGCGATAAAAATGATCAGCAGCAGTAAAATAAGCCCCGCTAATAGCAGCTTGTAATCTCTCATAAGTTACCGCTCTTTTCTTTGGTTAATGTGGTGAGTGATGGAATAAATGATAAATGGTAACAGATTTACTCTTGATGGTTTAGTACTTCGTCTACTAAATCTGCCAGCATATGAGCAAAGATGTCTGCGTCTTTTGCTACAGGGGCTGCCGTACTTGGCTCATTACTTTCTTGCTGGGTAGGATTATTTTCGTTATTACTGCTAGCATCATTAGATACTACTTGGTAGCTTGAAACAGGCGCGTTTTGTTTATCAGTCGCTTGAGCAGCTGCCATATTAGTAGACACTGCTTGCAAAGCTTGATGCGCGGCCAATGGCGATTCACCGGTGGTAAGTTTGTCTTTAAGCCATTTAAAACCGTGGGCTTCCCACCATGCTTCAAAGCGTGGTAACGTGCTGCCACGCACCGCTGCTGGCAAGTTTAAAGTACGAAGCTTTTGAGCCAATATCGGGTCGCTAATGGCTTGATGAATGCTAAGATAAAGACCACTGCTATCGTCAGTATAAGGCTGCCTGTTTTGCCATGACCTATCATCAATTTTCATGCGGGGCAATTCCCACAGCTCACCGCGGTAGTATACAACATATAACCGGCGTTTAGGATGAACGAAAATGGCATCAATGGGGCGCATGGGCATAGTATTCTGTTATCTCTTTGACAAAAAAGTTTAGGTAAAGGGTAGGGCGACATCTATTGTCGCGTGCGCCCTTGCTTTATAGGTGACGTGCTGGTAAACCACCACGAACAATGGCACACTAATCAGCAGGTTGCGCACGTTATCAACTTTTCTCACTACCAACCGTTTTATTAATACTCATCGTTTATTATTAGCGACAGTTTTACTGCCAAACACAAGGCGTTATGCATGAATTGGTACTATAATATCTACTGTTTTTAATCGACATTATGCTAGCAGAAATGCAACAGACTAACGAGCAGCAAACATAGATTGATGAGTGTTGTCTGCCACGTTTCTTCTTCGTAAAAAGTATGAAACCATACGCTATCATCAGCTTTGCCGTAAAAATCACAGGCTTGTCGTGTTGTTTTTAATACTCAATTTTTACTATTCCAGCTTTATTCATTCAAATAGATTACCTCATTTATGTTTACCATTATTCAGTCGCACCGCACCGAACATCTCGTTGAGCAGCTACTCACAGCTTATCAGTCTAAGAACCTGCCTATCTTTGCAGAGTTTATTGTTATTGTGCCATCGATGGTATTGGGCGATTGGCTAGATAAATCGATTGCCAGTCAAGCAGGTATCAGCACTTTGGTGACCACCAAGTTTTGGGGACAGTATCAATGGACGTTGATGCAAAAGGTCTTGGCTGAACACAATGTCTGGCTTGAGGCCAATCAGCGCGCGCAAGAGATTGTGACGGTGCCCGAAGTTGCGGTATTAACAGGGGCGGTGATGCAGTGGCGGCTATTTGGTTATTTTACCTATTATCAAGCGCAAATCATGGATGATGAGAAACATCCTCTGTATCCGCTGCTATCGGCGCTGCTGGATAAAGAAGCAGATCGTAGTCAGCAAGATATACGTCTATGGTCGCTGGCAACCGATTTTTCGCGGGTATTTAGCCGTTATTTGACTCACCGTGAGGATTGGCTAAGCTTATGGTCTGCTAATAAAGCGGTCGATGTTGAGCTGCTTATCGCTGAAAAAGACAAGCTCACGATGGAGTTTGATAAATACGCAGGCAGTACGCCTGAGTGGTTGGTTGCGCATTATACTGAGCTTGAAGTCGCACAGCGGCATTTATGGCGGTTATTGTTTGCTTCGGTGTATGAACACCGTGCTTCGATTGAGACGCGCTTTTGGCAAATTATGGAACAAGATAAAGCGGATAGTGGGGTAGATATACAAGCGATACTGCCAAAACAGCTGCATATTTTTACCATTCAGCAATTACCGCAAAATGAGCTGAACTTCTTGCAGCGCTTATCCACTTACATGGATATCATCTTATTGCATTACAATCCATCGCAACTGTTTTGGGCGGATATTGTCGACAAGCAGTGGTTGCAGCGTCAGCAAGTGATTAACCCCGAAAGCGTGTTTTTTCGTGATTATGGACATACGCTATTGTCGCGTTTGGGCAAGCAGTCGCGTGAGACCTTTGCCATGCTGGCAAGTCTATCGGGTAATGAAGATAAAAACGGTTTTACGCTTGATTGGCAGGATAAGTTTGATGTAGATGCCCCCGAAACTGATGTGCAAGCCGAGCGGCCGCTCAGTTTACTTGCGCATCTGCAACAAGATGTGCTTATGCTCGATGAAAGCGCAACCCAGCAAACGACTGCTGGGCGTCTAAGCGCTGCGCTCAGTACGCAACTGCAAGATTCTAAGAATGTCCTAAGTAATAACAGTAATACCGACTCATTATATAGCGACGAGCATTTAAGGGGTAAGCGCTACGAGCAGGCGCGCCAATGGCAATTGTCGCAATATGACAATAGTCTAAGCATTCATTCTTGCCATAATCTGCAACGCCAGCTTGAGATACTGCGCGGTATGATTGGACGCTGGTTAAATGAGCCAAACGAAGACGGTAGCACGCGGCATTTATCTGATATCGTCGTGTTGCTTCCCGACGTTGATCGTCATCATGAGCTAATCAACTCGGTATTCGTGAATGGTGAGGGGCAAGATGGTCTGACGCTACCGGCCAAAGTCACGGGTGTCGTCGACAAATCCATTCGCCAGTTATGGGAAGCGATACGCGGCTTTTATGGATTATTGGGCAGTGAAAGCGCTCGTTTTGAAGCGGCTGAGGTTTTTGATTGGTTGATGCTGCCACCGCTATATGAAAGCCTCGGTTTAACGCATGAACAGATGAGCCGCGCCTGTGTGTTGCTAGAGCAAGCAGGGTTTGTGCGCGGTTTTGATGAAGCGCATTTGCAGCAAACCCTTGACGTCGATGACAATGATTATCGGTTTAGCTTTGCCCATGCGCTGGATAAAGTGGCGCTAGGCTTGGTCATGCCTGAAGCTGAGATTAGTGACTGCCTGTATCCCGATAATTGGCAAGATAATGCTTTGGCAGAAAAAACCGTGCCGATGTCAGCAATTGGTTTGGCAGATGCGGTGATTATTGAAGCCTTATGCCGTGTCTATAATGGCTTACATCATTGCCGTTACGAGTTTGAAGCCCGTTATAATGCCGAAAAATGGCTCAATAATATTGAGAATCATATCATTCATCCGTATTTTGGTGCACTTGATCAAACGCGGCCGATGCGCGCTATTTTTAACGCGATGAACGGCTTTAAAAGTAGCTTACGCGCCAACCGTCATTATCAGCGCTATCATAGCGAAAATGACAATCAATCATCTATGCTAGTAGACAATGGAGCATCAAATGACCTACAGGGTTCATTACAATTGGAAGCCAGCCAAGTAGAATCAAGGCTATCACAAGTCAGCAATCTGCCATTAAAGCTGAGCTTTATGCTCGATAGTATCGAGGATGAGTTAGAGAGCCAACAAGTCAGTGCCGAGCCAACAGGCGTGATTACCTTTGGGCGTTTTGGGGCGCTGCGTAATGTACCGTTTGGCTTGGTCGTGATGCTTAATATGGATTTGGCTGAGTTCCCCAACCGTGACCGCGATAACCGTTATGACTTGATGAAAGCTGGGCTGGCACGTCGCGGCGATCGATTTAGCGAAGATGATGATAATGGCGCGTTTTTGGATGCGCTGCTTTGTGCGCGCAACGCTTGCTGGATTTTTTATAATGGCCAGCGCTTGACCGATACCCATGAGCACCTACCTGCCAATCCGGTGAGTGAGCTCTTACAATTTTTAAAAGGTGAAGTGCAATGGCAATGGGACCCATTAAAAGCTGAGCAGCTTAAAACGCAAGCGTTAATGACGGAAAATAGTGAAGAGTCAGCGTTGGCAATGCAAGTGCAGCGTTACCTGCCAAAACTTATCGAGCAATGGTTAGTGACGCGCCATCCAGCGCTGCCTTTTGCCGAAGAAGTGTTTGTGCAACCAGACGCGCTTAATGGATCATCTGATGCAAATAATTCAACATCCGATGAAGAGGATGGTGACGTTCTGATGGACTTGCTTACCCGCGCTATGCAAAAAGAAAAAGCCTACCAGCAAAGTACCAATGCGCCAGCCAAAGTATGGCACGAGGTGTTTGAGCGCTTAAGCTCTCAAGATGACGCTACTTTGCCCGCGCTTAAAGTTGAGCTACCGAGCGCCGAGGATTATGCCAATATTGCTCAGCGTCTTGACCTCAATAGCGCTTTGCATAAAGAACCTTTACCAAATATTGATGAGCGCTTTGAGATTAATCAAGTTGATATGCAGGCGCTATATTATCAAGTGCGTCACCCTGCCAAGCATTTTTTACGCGAGCAGCAAGTACATGTAGTCTTGCCTGAAGATGAGATGGCGCACCAAGAGCCTTTGTCATTATCAGGCCTAAGCGCTTATACTGTCAATACCCAGCTACTTGATGAATTGAATAAAGACCACGATGACACGGCTGTTAAGTCGCTTAGCAAACTGCTATACGATCCCGTCATGCCCGCTGGCGTGGCGCGGCAATCAACACTGCAGTATCAGCAGCTAAAATTGCAACAGCAATGCCAAGCGTTTGCCGAGCAGCTATCGTCATTAGGCATAGATGCTCAGAACAATGCCAGTCGTTTTTTGCTAACTCCTTGTGCAGAAACCATGACCACGGTTGCGACCCCAGATATAAATACGCACGGCAAATTACAAATTAAAGGCATGGTACCTGTTAAAGTGCCTGCCACTCATCATGACTTGGAGGAGGAGTCATCTTCGCCTGAGCTGTGGTTAAATCTTCTTCCCAATAGCGCGCGCAGCCAATATTTATTGCGTTTTTGGTTGGCGCATGTCTATTGGCAGGTTGCCCGCCGTACTACGCATGAGCAAGTAGCTGCTGGTGATGGTAGAAGTATTTGGCGCTTTAATAAAGGCAGCGATGAGTATAAAAAGTTTAAAGGTAAAACTACCTTTGAGCTTGCGCCGATCGCTTATAACAACGCCCTAACGGAACTGCTTAAATGGGTAAGGTTTGCCCACATGGCGGGCAAGATACCGATGACGGTGCTGCCAGTTCACGCGCTTACTTATGTAGATAAGCTCAATGAAGCCCGCGCAAAAGATACCGATTATCAGCCCAAGCGTAGTGACTTTGAAAGTTGGTTATGGCCAAGTTTTAACAGTGATACTATCTATGATACTTGCTCGCAGCATGAGCTATGGCAATACATTCTTTATAAACAAGATGTTTTTGCCAAGTTAAAAGACGCGCTGCAAGCATTGGCGTTGCCTTTATTTGGCACGATGGATGAATCTCTACAAGCGCTATAAAGTGGTTTGTTTTTAACAGTAAATAATAATGATGTTAATAGTACGATTTTGAACAAGTGATTTTTTATGGATCAATATAACAACGCTAACCATACTGCTCATGGCTTAGAGAATGTCGGCCATACCTACAGTCATACCTATAGTGGTGGGAATTATATTATTAATAATAATAACAACGATGATAGCCATACCAGCCCCGACAATTTAACTAAGAATCTGCCTAATAGTAGCGCTGATAACGCTGATAAGTCAGAAGAGCCACCTGCGATTCGTATCAAATTAAACGGTCAGTATCTGATAGAAGCGTCGGCGGGCACGGGTAAGACTTGGACTTTGACCGGAATTGTATTGCGCCTGCTTATCGAAGCCAAACGTGCGCCTGAGCATATTATTGCCACCACTTTTACTCGCGCTGCAGCTGCGGAGATGCGCCAACGTATCCATGATCGTTTGGTTGATTTTTATCAGTTATTGCAATGGCTGAATAACCTGCAAGTAAACTCAAACACGCATGCTATTCTTTACCCGCAGCTTGTTGATATTAATAAAAAAAATACGGCAGTGCGAGATGGTTTTATCTCAGAAAACGAGCAGTCGGATAAAAAAGTAAGCGCTGAGCAACGACAGACGCGTAAAGAATGGCTAGCAGAAAAAGCAAAACTGTCTGGCAATGCCGATTTGTTATCAGATCCTATCAATCTTTATTTATTAACGTATCTCTTGGACCATACCGAAGATTATCCATTAGCGGATGCCATAAGACGTTGTGCGTTGGTGCTAACGACGCTAGATAAGCTGTTTGTCGGTACTTTAGATAGCTTGTCACAAAAATGGCTGTCTGAATATAGTTCTGAGACTGGTCATCAGCAAGGCATCCAAATTAGCGATCAAGAGCAGATAGTCATCGAAAGTATCATTCATGATACCGTACGCGCGCATCACAGCTATTTGTACAATCAAAAGCCTGAGATTTATCAATTATTGCAGCATACTAAGCGTTTGACAGCGCCTGCTGATCATATTGGCGTCGCGCAAAAATCCATGCAGTTTATTTCGACACCAATTGAAGCGGTTGAGATGGGTGAAGAAATAGACTTTGCCGCTTATCAGCAAGCGTTAGATACTTTTAAAAATTGCGATTTAAAGGATATTGAGCCGTATTTCGATATAGAGTTCGGTATTGAAAAAGGGCTAAAAAAAGGCGGTAAATTTGGTAAGACCATATACGCTATTGCGACTATTCAAAAATTGGTTCATCAATATGAGGGTGCTTTTTTCGCAAATTTAGATGCTGATTCTGAGAGTTTTTATGGTTTGGTATCTAGTCTTTTTATTAGCGAAGAAGATGGCGGTAATCTTTTTAAAAAGAAGTTTGATGAACAGCGTCAAATACTTGCAAATTTTGAAGGTATTCAATTATTAGCGTCACTACGCAGTTACACTGAACAGATTGAACTATATCTCGACGCCCTTATAGAAAACCTTAACCGTGACATTGCATTAAAAGTTCGGCAAAAGCTGCCCTCTATATTAGAAACGCGCCGCGAGACTACGTTTGCCTTACAGATGGTGCGCTTAAACCAAGCATTATCAGGTAAGCAAGGCGAACGCTTAGCACGTTATATTCGTCACCATTATCCAGTAGCGCTGATTGATGAGTCACAAGATATCAATGGTGAACAAGCGCGCATGATTGAGCGTATTTATTTGTCAAAGAGTAACGATAGTGCGACCCAAAGCGGCAGTCGCGGTTTTCTCTTGCTCGTTGGCGATCCAAAGCAAGCGATTTATGGCTTCCGTGGCGGTGACGTTGCCAACTATAACGCCATGAAGGCAAAGTTTGCTAAAGATAGAATTATGAGCTTGGATGTCAATCGTCGCTCTAATGAGCGCTTGATTACCGCGCTTAACCACTGGTTTGGCAGACCGACTCCTGTTGCAGACTTACAAGATGCTACTTCTGGTAAGGCCGTTTCTGATAAAGCCAGTCAACTCGCGCAGTTGGGTAAGAGTATTTATTATCAATATATCACCGCCGCCAACACTGATTTTCGTCTGTCATGGCAAATGGCGCTAGAGCAAAAACAAGAAGCATCTGTGCAAAATTTGCTATCAGATAGCCCTGTCAGTGTCATTCATCTGCCTTATGACAAACAGGCCAAGCACAACGCTTGTGAGCTCACCGCGCTACATATTGCAGCATTGCTGGCAAGTGAGCAGACGCTAGAAGGACGACCTATTAAGCCAAGTGATATTGGGGTGCTCGGTCGCCGTAAACATGAGCTTAAGCAAGTGGAAGATATGCTCAGTAAACTTGGCGTTCCAACGCTAGAAACCGCTGAAAAAAATGTCTTTGATACGCCTATCGCTGCTGACTTGGCGGCTTTGTTAGAAGCCATGCTGCGCCCTCATCGCCGTGACATCATTAATCGGGTATTGACCAGTAATTTTTATCAGATGAGCCTCAATGATGTGCAAGCGTTGATGCTCGATGACGATGAAAGCGAGACTGATACTGACCAAACGCATAGAAAAATAGATTCTGCGCAAGCCGAGTTAAAACAGCGCTATCAAGATTTCCAGTTGTATTTAAAGACTGCTGCCTCGCATTGGCAGCACAATGGTATTTTATCAGCATTGCACTATTTGTTTGCTCGAAACCCTATGGTGAGCGCCAAGAGCGTACCATCTGATAGACAAACTGATAGACAAGTGCAGAGCGAAAATATATGGGTCGGTCTTGCCGACTTAGAAGACGGCGCGCGTTACTTAATGGATTTACGACATCTGCTTGATATTTTAGCGCAGCACGGCATGCATATCGGTGAGCATGAGCTACTGGCATGGTACAAGAAAAATATGAATAGCAGCCGTACACCGGAATGGGCGCAGCAGCAGCCGTTGCCGACAGAGTCAGGGGTACAGCTTATGACCATTCATAAGTCTAAAGGCCTTGAGTTCCCGATTGTCTATGTCGTCGGTATGGATGGCGCGAGTCCCAAAGCGGGCGGGCGCAGTCACCATAATTTATTTCTATACGATTCTGATATAGAAAACAATAAAACAGAACGCCGTCTGTCTGCCAGTAAAGGCAAGCGCTATAGTAAATCTGCTAAAGGTGAAAAGCCAACAGATTATTATGCCCAGTTCGAAACCATAGAAAACTATGAGGAGCTTAGGCGACTGGCTTACGTTGCCTTTACCCGTGCCAGTGAACAGTTATATATGGTGTTTAATGATGCTTATAATAAAACCGATGCTGAACGTAAGCCAAGTCTGCAATGGCTAAGCTGTGAGGACCATAAGTTTGTACTACCAGATAGATTGCAACCTTATATTGGCTGGCTAGAATACGTAGCGATTGCGCCCATCGCTGAAACGATTCTTCAGACCAATAAAACGCCTCAAAATACTAATCCTCTTGAGGACTCATCATCTGAGTTACAGACAGCACAGCGTATCGATTACCAAAATGCTTATGCGCAGATACAACTTAACACCTTTAAAGGTTGGGCGAAGACCAGCTTTACCGCGTTATCGCGTCAGTTAAATGAACAAAGCCAAGCGTTAGCGGTGTTCGATGATGGGGTAGAAGATGAGTTGGATCTGACTGACAGTATAAATCTAACTAACTCTGTAGAGAGCAACCAGCTTCGAGAGGATTTGCTCAGTGATGGCAATAGCGAGATTGGTGCTGACCCCATTACTAGCGACAATATTCGTTTTCGCTTTGTAAAGGGCGCGAACGCTGGTACGTTTTTGCACGAGATTTTTGAAAAGATAGATTTTACCGATAATAGCAAATGGTCGGTTATCATTGATCAAAGTCTTCGTCAGTATCAACTGCCGATTAGCTATGCCAGCGTTACGACGCAGCAGCGATTGCAACAAAATACAGCCGTGCCTATAGAGACAGATGAAAGTATAAATTTAGCAGCGACCGCTCAGTTAGGTGACGCCCATGAAGAGCTGATAGCTTGGGTGGCCGATGTATTGGCCGCTCCATTGTTGGCTTCGGGTCAACCGCTACAAGCAATACCGACTAGGCAACGTATCGCCGAGCTTGGTTTTAATATGGGGCTGTCAGAAGATTTTACCCCTGAGCGTATCAATCATATTTTTACGCAGTATTTACCGGATGAGCCTGAAAAACACATTGAGCTTACGCCACAATTTTCTAGCCATATTTATCGGTACTTACGCGGTGAGATTGATCTTGTCTATGAGTGCGCTGGCAAGTACTACGTGGTGGATTATAAAAGCAACTATTTAGGAAATAGCCTAAGTAATTATAATAATGAAAGCCTAAGCGCGGCTATGAATAAAGCTGGCTACTGGTTACAGGCGGCTATTTATCAAGTGGCATTACATCGATTTTTACGTTTGCGTTTAAAAGGTTACGTCGGCAATGAAACAAAGTATTTGGGCGCTGTAGAGTATGTATTCTTGCGTGGTATCGACTCAAAAGGTACGCAAAACTATGGACGAATCCAGTGGCAAATACCGTTTGAGCTGGTTAAAGCATTGGATGAGATGTTTGGTAGCCCTAGCGCTTTGTGATTTTTAAATCAATAAACTTAAAATAATGATAAAAACGGATCAATAATGAGTAATGTGCAAAGTATAAATAACGTGAGCAAGTCAGCAAAAGTAACCAACAGCGTTCAAAATGTTGTAGATGACGTTGGCAATAGTTGGGCAACGACGATTGGCCAGTATTTATTACAGCGCCGCGCACAAACTCAGACTGCTTATCAAAATCAATTGCTCATGAGTAGCTCAAATAAGACTGAAAACAATGAAGATTGGTTGTTTGAGGTGATGTTTGAATTACTGGTGCAGCGATTAGAAGAAGGGCATACCGTATTAGAGCTTGAGGCATCTAATCATGGAGCTAGCGTCAATTTGTTTGATGACGACAAAGAGTTATTTGCTTGGCAACATCAATTGCTACAACCTTTAATGCAACCACTTTTTTCAGCATTTTCCAGTACCAATATAGCAGACATAACGGCGGCAGCGTTGTTAGAAGATGAGTTATTGTGGGAAACAGTAATGCGTCAATCTACACTGGCGGCCTATGACAAGCGTGTAGTAGAGCAGCGCCACAAAGCTTGCGTGAAACTTTATCACTTACTAAAAGATATATCCAATACGACTGTTCCAGTAGGAAATAGCCTAAGCAAGTTTAGTGAACTATTAAACAAACACCCACTTTTTAATAACAATACAAGAGACAAATCCGATATTTCAAGACCACTTGTCTTCCAAATAAACGAAGGCGCACCCAAAAACGCAGCCAATCAATCTATAAAAATCACCTTATGGCTGCATCGCACGTGGCAGGCGGAGTTCGCTTTGGCAAAGCACGTGCTGCGTATTAAAAATCAAAGCCTCATAGAACTACCGATTACACCGAACCCCTTGCTGAATGATGAACAACAAGGCGCCATTCATATGGCAAATCGTTCAGCATTTAGCATCATCACTGGTGGGCCAGGGACGGGGAAGACCTTTACCGTTGCACAGTTGGTCATGGCTTTGCAACAAGAGCAGACGACAGACGAGCAAGGCAGTAACTCGCAGGCCAATTTAGCACTAGCAGCGCCGACAGGGAAGGCCGCTCAGCGTATGCAGGAGTCGCTACAGGACGCCATACAGCAAGCGGGCGTTGCTTTACAGCTGCCAGAAGCAAAGACCATCCATCGCCTGCTCGGTATCGGGCAGGGCGGTCGCCCACGTTATCATAAGGACAATCCACTTAGCGAAGACATCGTCATCATTGATGAAGCGTCGATGCTTGGAGTAGAGCTTGCCAATCATTTAGTGAGCGCCATAAAGCCCAATGCGCGGCTGATATTACTTGGTGATGCCAATCAGCTCGCAGCAGTCGATGCGGGGGCAGTATTGGCAGACTTATGCCGTATACCAGTGCTACAAGACGTGCACCAACGTTTAATCGCCAGTCGTCGTTTCAAAGAAGACTCAGGTATTGGCAAGCTTGCTAAACTGATTAATCAAACAGATAAAGCTCAGACCCAAGCGCAAAATATGAACGCTGTCTGGCAACTGTTTGAAAAAGACGAAGCATTAAGTTTTTATCATCTGACAGCGAATGATACTCAAGCACTTGACAGCAATACTACAAATAATAAGATAAAAAATAGCCTAAGCAATTATAAATTTCTAAAAATACTATCTAACAATTACCTCAAGTACTTTAATCAAACTCAAAAAACATTAGCCAAAATCAAAAAAGCGAAATCCATACCAACTAAAGAGTATCTTGCTGACTTTAATAAGCACATAGAGCTACTCAATAATTTTCGCGTTTTAACCGCTGGACATCATGGCCGCTGCGGTGACCATTACATCAATAATTATCTAAGCGAGCAGCATAAGACGCAATTAAAACTGCCACTTTCCAAATCGCCTTGGTATCACGGTCGTCCAGTCATGGTATTGCAAAACAATTATGAACTAGGGCTCTTTAACGGTGATATTGGCATCTGCCTGCAAGTAGAGCAGGGGCGGCTACAGATATTTTTTGAAAACAAAAAGCACGGTATTAATATCAATATGCTGAGTGATGAGATGATTGCGACTGCGTACGCGATGACCATTCATAAATCACAAGGGTCAGAATTTGACCATGTAGCGATTAGCTTCGATGACAACAATGCCCGCTTGTTAAGCCAAGAGTTGATTTATACCGCGGTCACCCGTGCCAAAAAACAAGTCTCTGTTTTTAGTACTGCTTCGGCAATGACCTCGGCATTATCGACGCCGACGCTACGCCAAACCGGACTGAGCTTACAGTTTGAAAAATTGCTAGAGTAGGTGAGTGACTTTATCTTACAAGATTAGGTGTTTAGGGTTATGAGAAGATAACTTGCTAGAGAACAAAAAAACGAGCGTAAAAAAAGCATCCAGTCGGATGCTTTTTTATTATGCGATACATTCAAAACATTCAACCAAAGAATGACTAGATTTTGTCTTCTTTAATAGCGTAGATACCAGGCAGATGACGCAAGTAACCATGGAAATCCATGCCACAGCCATAGACATAACGATCTGCAACGTTGATACCAACAAAATCAACATCAAAGTCTGCAACTTTGCGATCATGCTCTTTATTGAGTAATACGCAACATTCAATCGATAAGGGTTTTTCTTTACCTAATTCTTCAACAATGGCTTTTAAAGTAATACCTTCGTCAAAAATATCATCGATTAATAAAACGTGTTCGCCTTCGATACTTACGTCAGGCTTAAATTTCCAATCAAGCTCATTGGTGCCCGCATTATCACGATAGCGTGACGCGTGGATATAATGCATGCGATGGTAAAAGGTTAGATGAGTCAATAGCTGACCGGCTGGGATAAGTCCGCCGTTCATAACGACCATCACGATTGGGTTTAAACCGGCATAATGTAGATTGAGCTGGGCGGCCAAGCGCTCATAAGCAGCGGCTACTTCGATACTGCTGATCAGGCACTCTGAGTTGCGCAGGGTTTTTTCAATTTCTTGGTTGTTAATTTGGGTCATGAGTTGCGCCTTTGATAAAAGTGCCGCCTATTTTAGCAAATTTTAGCAAATTTGCCCAACACTACCGTTTTAATAAAAACATAATAGTTGCTAATACAACCGCTATTCAGGTTTTTTTACGATAAATGGGCGATAATAATTGGCCAAACGATTCAATGATGCATCAGGTAGATCAGGCAGTAATTTATTTAGTGCCATGGTCATTCCTTTATCGATAGCTGCTTTGGCAACTGGCACAGATTTGCGCTTAATCATGCCAAGCTTCAACGTTTCCGCATAGCGACTAATGAAATGCGTTAACGTTTCTTCATTCATCGTTTCAAGTGCCGTTTTAAACGTTTTCATATCTACGTGTTCAGGAGTAACCGCTGCAAAACCAGCATCAATGATTTTGGCGTCAGCATCTGACAATTTAAAACCGATACGCTTTTCACCTTCGTTATCGATAAAGGTCGCTTTATCACGTAAAAAATGAAAACTCGGCAACACTTCTTCGTTATTCTCTTTACCCAATAAAATATTAAGCAGCGTGTCAGTTGCTTTTTCGACCGTACCGACCACTTTACGCATGGCGGCTTGGCGCTCAGGATTTGGAATAATATCTACCAGTCCAACCAATAATTTATCGGTGAGGTCACGCGCCGTTTGGTGGGTTAAGGCATCACGATAGGGGTAGTAATCTGTTTCTACGTTTGATTCAACGATTTGCTCTGCCTCAATAATCAGCGCTTTTAATTCATCTGACGGTATAAATCCAAAATAATGGGCCATTCTAACTCCTGTATTTATCGTTTTTAATGTTTCACCAACGTTACAATTACTGCCAAATGAGTTACTATTTAAGGCATAGAATGCTAAGTCACACAAGAAGTAAAGACTCACCATACTTCATGGCTAATTGGTCAAGCGTTTTGACCTTAAAATACTATGCTTTATTAGCCAGTAATCACAAGAAGATATGCTGTTATCTCATTGATAGCTGTTTTCTTAGCAACTGTTTCTTGAAGAACAGTGAGCCGAGTCTTTCACTGCTCACTAATCTAGCATATTTTTAAGAATTTGATTTAAAAAGCTTGAACTTGTAAGGCTATCTAATACTTGTCTAGGGAGAGATAAGATGAATAGTGCTATTGTACTGTTGGTTGGTGTGGCCGCAATGCTTTGCGGTTATCTGTTTTACTCAAAATTTATCGCCACTAAGATTTTGGCCTTGGATGACAGTCGTCCCACGCCAGCCCATACGATGAAAGATGGGGTAGATTATATCCCCACCAATAAATATGTATTGTGGGGGCATCACTTTACCTCGGTTGCAGGGGCGGCGCCGATTATCGGTCCTGCAATTGCGGTTATTTGGGGCTGGGTGCCGGCCATTATTTGGGTGGTTTTAGGGACCATTTTTATGGCAGGCGTCCATGATATGTCAGCCATTTGGGCCAGTATGCGCAATAAGGGTCAGTCTATTGGCTCGATTGCTGGTACCGTCATGGGCACACGTGTACGTAGCTTAATGATGGTAGTTATTTTCTTATTATTATTAATGGTAAACGCAGTATTTGGCGTCGCTATTGCCAATATGATGATTAAGACCCCATCTTCTGTGTTACCTGTCTGGGGCGCATTGGTCGTGGCCTTCATCATCGGTCAATGTATCTATCGCTATAAGATGAATCTGGTTTGGGTATCCATTATTGGCGTTGTCGCTCTATATGGACTTATTTATCTTGGCCCTATGTTCCCAGTCGTGTTACCAGAGACTTTTATGGGGCTACCGGATAACGCCGTATGGATTATTATCTTATTCGCCTATGCGGCGATTGCCTCATTATTACCAGTATGGATGCTGCTGCAACCGCGCGATTATATTAATGGGTTACAATTATTTGTTGGTTTGATTTTATTGTATGCAGCCGTATTTATTGCGACACCAAACATTGTCGCGCCAGCGATTAATCATGATTTACCCATCGGCACGCCGTCATTAATGCCATTGTTATTCGTCACTATTGCTTGCGGCGCTATCTCAGGATTCCATGGTTTGGTGGCGACCGGAACGACTTCTAAACAGATTGATAAAGAAGGCGATGTACGTTTTGTTGGTTATTTTGGTGCGATGGGTGAAGGTATGCTCGCACTGGGCGCCATTCTTGCGGCCACCGCAGGTTTTGCGACACTCGGTGATTGGCAAGCGGTTTATCAAAAATTTGGCGACGGCTCTATCGGTGCTTTTATTGATGGTGGTGCGACCATCTTAAATGCAGGTGTTGGTATCGATATGGTGCTTTCTCAAACAATGCTCACTGTTATGGCAGCATTATTCGCTGGCACCACGATGGATACGGGTGTCCGCTTACAACGTTATATATTCCAAGAGTTTGGTGAGTTTTATAACATTCCAGTGCTAAGTAAAAGTGTCGTGGCTACTTTCCTTGCCGTCGGTAGCTGTCTATTATTAGCATTTGGCGCCGGTGGTATTGATGGTGCAGGTGGCATGATTATTTGGCCACTATTTGGTACCACCAATCAGCTCATGGCAGCATTAACCCTTATGATTGTCACGGTTATTTTATTACGTAAAGGCAGAGCGGTTTGGTACACCTTAGCACCTTTGTCATTTTTGCTAGTTATGACCATTTTTGCCTTATTGATTCAGCTAAAAACCTTTTTTACCGAGGGCAATTGGCTGCTGATTATTATGGACATTATTATTTTGATCGCAACGATTCTAGTAACGTTCGAGAGTCTATCTGTGCTGCGTAAAGAATGGACATTGCATAAAGGTAAAACGGATTCGTAATTGAGATTAAACCTTATCATTTTTACTTTTATCAAAAAAACGCTAGCAGCAATTGCTGGCGTTTTTTGTATGAGGTAGGCATGATAGAGATGATAGGTAATAAGAAGTAAGCAGAGGTGAATAAATCATGGAAGATAACCCGATACCAAAACAAATAGAAAGCCCGTCAAACCAAGTAAAAAACGAAACACCATGGTGGCAACGTTTTGCGGCTGGACTCAATGAGTTTTATCATGCGCCTTATCGCCAGACGATGGCACGCGCGGCACGTGATGAAGAAGACTTCTTTATGCTGCTGATGTTTGCAGAGAGCTTAGGCATTGATAATCCTGCTAGCTTTTATACCTTGGAGTTGCAGCCGTTATTTTTGGAAAATTTCCATGAATGGCATACGCGCATGGGGTTGGATAAATGCCCCTTTGACCACGTTGGTTGTTGTTAAGTCAACTGCTAGTTAGATTTATAAGAAAAAATGATAAAAAATGAATGAATTAAAATTGAGATAAAAATATGGCATTACACCCTCTACACGGATTAGTAGATCAACTATCGACCCAGCCTATTATCTTTATTGGCGGCAAGGGCGGTGTCGGTAAAACCACGACGGCTGCGGCACTTGCCAGCTATTATGCTAGCCAGCAAAAAAAGACCTTGATTGTCTCAACCGACCCAGCGCATAGCCTCGGTGATGTGTTAAATGTACGGCTCAATAATGAAAAAACTGCGATTACGCCGCATCTTGATGCGATTGAGTTAAACCCTGATGTCATCGTCGATGCGCATTTTGCTCAAGTTGAATCTACCATTAAATCTTATGCCAACCCAGATATGATGCCCAAAATCCGTGAGCATCTAAAGCTATCAAAGTCTGCACCTGGCGCACAAGAAGCGGCCATGCTCGAATCTATGTGTCAGCATTTAATCACGGCTGCAGATGCTGACTCTGATAAAAGGTATGAACATATCATATTTGATACCGCGCCCACTGGGCATACGTTGCGCTTACTCGTATTACCAGAGATGATGGGTGCGTGGACAGATGGGCTGCTAGCGCAGCAGCGCCGACAGGCAAAATTACGCTCGGTCGCAAACCATTTAGACAATCACAATCAAAAGAGCAGTCAAAAAGACATCAATAAAAAAGATGTGCCAAATCCGTTTGCCCAAAAAAAATCTGACCGCTGGGAGCAAGCGGTAGCCGTCCTAGAAAAACGCAAACAGCTGTTTCGACAAGCAGGGATACTACTTCATGACCGTAGCCAAACAGCGATTGTATTGGTGATGACTGCCGATGTGCTACCACTGGCAGAAACCAAACGCGCTATCGAACAATTGGAAGAAAGTAAACTCACACCAGCCGCGATAGTCATCAATCAGCTGATAGTACCCACGCAGTCAGATGAATTTTGGCGTCTTCGTGCCGAGCGGCAACAGCAATTGCTGCAGGATATTGAAAACAGTTTCTCCAATTATCCACTGTATCCGATTTATTTACAGCAAACAGACGTACGCGGTACTGAAGCATTAAGTATGCTATTACGCCCCTCATCGTAAAGGTCGCTTGTAAGCCATATGTTTGAAAAATAAAAGAAACCGACCGTTAATACTTAACGCTCAGGCTTATATAACTGTAATTTATTTGCCAGCGACCACGCCATATCTGCACGCAGTAGCTGAGCCTGTTCAGATTTACCGCTACTAAGTGATGACCATTGTGGTTTGCCGCGAGCTTTTTTAAGCTCACTGGGTAATTTATGTGGCGGCCACGGCGTCACGACACTTTCTTCATTATCGTTACTTAGGTTGTCGTTATTTGAGATATCAGCATCGTTTTTTGCGCCGCTATATATCAGTTGGGTGGCATCGGTTGCTGCATGACCACGATGACGCAGTGCGGTGAGCAAATCTATCGCTCGCGTGGCGAGTAAGGTTAGGGTGGCAGGGTCGATATATAAGCGCTTTACGCCAGTGATTTTATCAGCGATGCTACTGGTATTGGATAATAGCCCACCTGCGATACCACCGATGGCAGCGCCCAAACCTAACGTTGTACCGAGTGCCGCCGCATCAATGCCCAAACCTAATAATGCGCCCGCTGCTGCACCCGATGTCGTGCGAATACCATAGCTTTTGAGCAGTTCAGGGTCAAACGGGTCTTGCTGATAGGCTTGTAACTCAAGTGGCGTTGCTGCCACGGCGTTATCATAAAATTTATATAAGTTAAGCAGGCTATTTTGCATTGCCCGTTCACTCTGCCTGACCGCTTCTTGCATTTGCGCAAGTACGGGCATTGGATCATCATCTTCACTAATTTCACGCACAAAGGAGGCAACATTTAATAAAAAATCGGCAATGATGATATTGGCCTCCTCATAGAGCTGCGCCCAGTTTTCTGTACGGCGTGCCATGAGTTGCTCAAGCATCTCAGAGTGAGTGAGCATGGTGGCAAGATTTTGCCATAAGCGCATCTCATCCTTAAACTCAAAAGCCACGGAATCAAAACGCGTTGAGATGTGCAAGTTACGTCTTGCGAGCATCGTCTGCCATGCGTCGATATTGGCATCTTGACTGTCAGTAAAGTTAAATACCGGCATAACAGGTATTGCAGCCCACGATAAAATAGCCAGCTCATCTTTATACTTACCGAGTACCGGCTCACGCGCATCGACAACATAGATGGCCATATCACTTGCCAGCAGCTGCCGAATCACTTTGGCTTCTTGGCTATAGTCCTCATTGTTACCATTGTTAGCTAGCGCATTGCCGCCTTGGGCAATATCGGCTGCCAAAAACTGCTGCAAACGCTCAATACCGTCACGGCGACTGGCAGTGTTGTCTTCTAGCCAATCCATTAACCCCGAAGCATCTTCTAAACCCGGCGTGTCATACAGCACCACCAATACTTCGCTCGTTTGGCTGTCGGTCAATTTTGCTTGCTCGACATGGCGGGTGGTTGCCGCTTCGTTTTTCACTTCCCCAAAATAAACATCGCGTAGTAACGTGCGCAGTAGTGATGTTTTACCTGTATTGGTATGACCAACGACTGCTAATTTGAGCGCTTCGCCACTGGCAATGGTCTTTTTAGAGACATTATTATTAAAGGCAGTATTAACCGATAGCGCTTGATCATCTGACGCTGGTTTATCCAGCGATAGCTCTGTATCAGCATTCACATTTTCATTTTTAAAATTAGCTTCTGAGTCGCGTACGGGCTCATAGGCTTTATCGGCGAACAGGCCGACAGCTTTGGCACTATCTTGATGGTTGTTTTGATTATTATTGTCATTGTTCATAATAGAATCTTATTATTAATATTATTGAGTACCGGTACTAGAGTATCTAAGCAAGCTAAACCAAGCCAATTTTTCGAGCGGCAAGGGCGGTTTGCCATTGCTGATAACGAACGTCCTGATTTTCTGAGCTTGGGTTTTCTGGGCTTTGCTCTTGCTCGTGGGTGTTAACACTGCTGGCATCACTGAGCAGCTGTACAATAAGGCCGTCTGTGGCATGTTCGGCAATACGATCAAGTTTACGCAGTGTACCTCGGTCAGGTAAAGCCTTGCTATGAATACCTAATAATACTTGAACCGGATGACTGTCTAAGTAAGTCGTTAAGCGCTCCATATCATCACGGTCGTCAACAATACCGAAATTCTCGACATTGTTAATGTTACTGTTATTACTGTGGCTACTCATATCGGCATTCAGTCCTGATTGCCACCAATTATCCTGCTGTGATGGGTATTCAAGTAGAGCAACCAGTTTCTTGCCAGTACTCACTGTCGCTTTTGGCGCGACAGGAGCAGGCGCCGCCTTAAAATCATCTGCATCGACCACATGACGCTGCCAAAAGTTCAGAATCTTTTGATAATATGGCTGCTTGATATCCAAACGCATCTTTTTACGTCGGAACATCAAGGCGCAAAATATCCAAGCAATCGCCCTTGGTACAATACCGTACATCAGCAAGCTACCGACCAATAAGCCTGCCCATTGCCGCGCCATCGATAATGGCATGGCATCCGTCACCAAACGACTCTGCACGATAGCAGCACTGTCAGGCACGGTAAATCCAACCTTGCTTGGTAACCAGCCGAGTACTTGAGTCAAACTGATCAGCGCCTGATCAGAGAGTAATGTCGACTCCCAGCTAAAGCTATACTGGCGCACAATCAACAAAAATATGATCGCAAGCAGCATACCGGTCAAGGTAGCGAGCCACAATTGATGGCTAAAGCGCCCCAGATACCAACGCATACCGCTGTGCTGTAATTGACGCTCGTACAAATCAACCGCCGCTTTGGTGACATCGTCCTTACCGCGTATCAGATAACTTGGACTCACAAAACTGGCAAACCAATTTGACGACTGCTTACCTTGATTAATCAAAGTCATGACTAGCCAGCCTAAGAGCATGATGGTATGAAACCCAAGCAGACAAACCAGCACATAAAAGAAGTTCACCACATTGGTCTGCAGCAAGGTAAACAGCCCCAAAAACCCCGAAATGCACCACAGCACACTCATAACCAGCATAATACCTTTGATGCGCCCATCAATTTTACCAAGCACACGTGCCAGCGCACCGTTACTATCGATACGCGAGGCGCGGCGATGCAACTTTTGAATGGGCTTCCCATCCTCACTTTGCAGCTTTTCTGTGATAAGTAGCGGGTCAGTGGCAAAGACATGCTGCTGCGTCTCAAGCGTTCGTACGAGCTCAGTCAATTGGTCTTGGGGCGATAGCATAGGGCGATGACATCCGTATAAAGGCGTTGGTTAAATTTAAAAGATTAAAGGTTAACGGTATTTAGACATCTCAACTGATAGATGTCGAGTATTTACCCGTCAGTGATTATTGTAGCCTATATAGAATAGCGATAACTTCTATTATTCTTAGCGTTTTAACATAGTAAATGTAAAGTAAATACGCCAAAATGAATGCAAGAATGCATATATATAATAATAAGGAGTGCTTTGTGAATCAAAAAAACTATTTAATCATTGGCGCTAGCGGTGGTATCGGTAAAGCGATGGTTAAACAGCTGATAGAGTTAAGTGCTAATAATAAAAGCAGTGGAAAAATATTTGCCACTTATCATGCAAATCAGCCTAATTTTACGGCTGATAATTTGTATTGGTTACCGATGGATGTCAGCGATGAGAAAAGTATTGAACAAGCCACTGCTGATATTAAGCAGCAAACCACTCATATTGATTGGGTGATTAACTGTGTGGGGCTATTACATACGCCGCATAATCAACCAGAAAAAGCGCTACGACAATTGGAGACGGACTTCTTTTTACAGAATATGCAGATTAACGCCTTAGCCAGCCTGCTGATTGCTAAGCATATCAAGCCCCTACTGGCAAAAGCTGAGCGCAGTACGAACGCACCGGCGATTTTTGCGACCATATCGGCTCGGGTTGGTAGTATTAGCGACAATCAGCTTGGCGGTTGGTACAGCTACCGTATGAGTAAAGCGGCACTAAATATGGGTATGAAGAATTTGAGCATTGAATGGAGTCGGTCGCTAAAGGATGTCTGCGTGGTCGTCATGCAACCAGGCACCGTCGATACCCAGTTATCATCGCCTTTTCAGGGCAATGTGGCTGACGAAAAACTGTTCTCGCCAGCTTATAGCGCCGAGCGTTTACTAGAAGTGCTTGATAGGATGACTGCCGCCCAATCTGGTTGTTTTGTCGATTGGGCAGGTGAGTCGATAGCTTGGTAAAAGGCTGGTAAAAAATTGGTAAAAACCCAATTTATAAAAACAAAAACGCGCTGAACTATTTATACGCTTTAACATTAATTAGCGACAAATAAATCCATAAACTCATTGACTGGGGTTTGCTCTAAGCGCTTCTGATCATCACACAAGGCAAAAATATCCGCGCAGCGACTGTCAATAAAGCGCGTTGCCAAGCTTGCTCGGAACTTCGCTTCTAATACGGGGATACCTTCTGCACGGCGGCGCTTATGACCAATAGGATATTCGACAGCGACTTTATCGGTACTGCTGCCATCTTTAAAGAATATCTGAATGGCATTGGCAATCGAGCGTTTGCTTGGGTCGTGATAATCTTTTGAATAATTGGGATCTTCGACGACGACCATTTTACGGCGCAGCCCATCAATCAAAATATGATGCTGCTCGTGATAATCATCTTCATAGTTCTCTGCCATCAAGTCGCCCGTCAATAAAGGCACGGCAACCATATATTGCAAACAATGATCACGATCGGCAGGATTGGCAAGTGCGCCTTCTTTGGAGATAATTCGAATCGCTGAATCATGCGTGGTCAGGACGACTTTTTCAATATCATCGATCCTATCGTCAACCATAGGATGCAAGATAACCGCTGCTTCACAAGCGGTTTGGGCATGAAATTCGGCAGGAAAGCTTATCTTAAATAAGATATTTTCCATCACATAGCTGCCAAACTCGCGCTGAAAGGTAAAACGGCACTCGCCTGCAGGTTTGAGTGCTAGGTCTTTATTGGTATGGCTAAACAACACATCATAAAACCCCCATTGCGGCGCGGTTAATGCTCCCGGAATGCCCATTTCGCCGCGGCGGGTGATATCGACCAAGCGTACCGCACGACTGGTGGCATCACCTGCCGCCCATGACTTACGGCTACCAGCGTTTGGCGCATGACGATAAGTACGCAGCGCTTGACCATCGACAATCGCTTGCGAGATCGCCGCCATGATGCGCTCGCATGGTAATTTATAGAGTTTGGCGACCACCGCCGTTGAGGCGAGTTTGACTAGGAATACATGGTCTAGACCCACGCGATTAAATGAATTGTCTAAAGCAAGTACGCCTTGAATCTCATGCGCCATAATCATCGCTTCTAATACGTCGCGCATGGTGAGCGGTGCTTTATTTTGGCTGACGTTTTGCTGACTGATATAGTCCGCCACTGCCAAAATTCCGCCTAAGTTGTCTGAGGGATGTCCCCATTCGGCCGCAAGCCACGTATCATTATAATCAAGCCAGCGCACCATACAGCCAATATCAAAAGCGGCTTTAATGGGGTCGAGTCTATGAGGCGTACCAGGGACGCGCGCGCCGTTGGGAGTGATTTGATCGGCGCAATCGGGTCCGAGATGTTTGGTACATTCAGGAAAACGCAGTGCCAGCAGTCCGCAGCCTAGGGTGTCCATCAGACAGTGGCGAGCAGTATTCCAAGCATCGGCACTATTGGGCGAGTCGTTATCGATAGAGTAATTAAGCACATAGTCGGCGATTTTTTGAATCTCATCGTCATACTCTGGACGGACATTGCTCTCTACCGTAGCGTTTTGAGTCGTAGACATAATCGTTACCTCTTCCTTGAGTCCAATATTGGAGCGATTGATAAGCGACATGATTCATCAATCAGTGATGTAACAAAAATAACATACTCAATATCGAACAACAGTGAAGTCGTGTAAGACTGTTTTATCGTTTCATGAGTTACACCATGAGATAAACCAAACCGACAATGAATAAAAGTGCCAGTATCAAGAGTAAAAAACTGAGAATACTACTCACCATTCCCGAGCTTTCTTTTTTCACCTTTACTTTTTTAATGACAGGTAAAACCATGGTGACATGCTCGATACCGTCTTCAAGGTAGCGTTCACCTTCAACGATAAATCCAAGTGATTCGTAAAAGTTTAGCAAATAAGTCTGCGCGGAGATGATGATGGTTTTTTTACCATACTTTTTACGGCAGTATTTGATGGCTTCAAGCATCATTTGACGGGCAACGCCATAGCCGCGATGCTCTGCTAGCACCAAAACCCTGCCGATCGCTGGTATCGGACCTGACGGGTTAACCGAGGGTCTTTTATGATTAAATTGCGGCGGGATAATGCGGCAATAGCCAATCAAGGCTTCATTTTGATGAGCGACCAGATGCAGACAATCAAAATCGACCTCGTCCATATCTTGATACGGGCAATTTTGCTCGACCACAAATACTTGTGAGCGCGCTTTTAAAATATGGTAAACATCAACGGTAGTCAGCTCATCAAAGGTTTTTATAGAAAATTCACAGGTCATAGTCGGCTAGCTTTTAACGATTTAAAGGGTTTTTTAATGTCTTAAAGACTGAGCATTATAACGATTTCGCCCCGCATTAACTATTTAAGGTTTGACTGATTTTATCTAAATTCAAACTATCGGACATGGCATTGAATATCTCATAGTATTTATCGTGATTGGCATAAAGCTCCTCATGCGTGCCAGTCTCCATCACACGGCCATTTTCAATCACCACCAAGTCATCGGCGTCAATAATTTGTGAGATATTGTGCGAGACAATGATCACCGTACGGTCTTTTTTGATTAAATCCAAGCTGTGCTTAATTTGCTGGGTGGCAATAGCGTCAAGGCTGGCCGTTGGTTCATCCAAAAATACGATCGGTGGGTTTTTTAAAAACATCCGTGCCAGCGCGATACGCTGCTGCTGACCGCCGGAGAGTAGTTTGGCTTCACTGTCATAGCCTTCAGGCATACCAACGACTTGCTCATGAATAGAGGCTTGTTTGGCGGCGTCGACAATCTCCTCATCGGTGGCATCCATCGCCCCGTAACGAATGTTGTCGGCGATCGTCCCTGAGAAAATATGGTTCTTTTGTAGCACCAAACCGATTTGCTCACGCAAGTCATGGGTGCTGTAGTCCTCTAAATTACGCCCATCGAGACAAATGGTGCCGCTACTTGGGTCATAAAACTTGACCAATAAATTAATAATCGTGCTTTTACCCGCGCCACTGAGCCCAACCAAAGCGGTGATACGATTGGGATGAATATTAAAGCTCACATCATGCAGCGCCTGCTTACCATTGGGGTAGGAGAAATTGACATCTTTTAGCTCAATATGGCCTTTTAAATCGGTGCATTTGACTTTACCTTCGTTTTCAATTGCTTGGTCATCGTCCAAGATATCAAAAAAACCTTCGGCATAGGTGAGGGCATTATTAATCTGGTCGTAAATACGGTGCAATTCGCGAATGGGAGCCGCGACGTTTTGAAACAGTAGGATATGGAACATAATGGCGCCAATGGTCATCTGTCCGTTGAGCACAAAATATGAGGTTAGGACAATAATTGCCACCACGCCGATTTGCTCGATAAAGGTTTTGCCAGCGTTATACATAAACGCAATACTGCGAATACGTAGCTGATTGGCGGTCATATCCTTTTGGATGTCCCAATGCTTACCGGACTCAATCGACTCGCGCACAAAGGATTTAATCACCGTGATAGAGTCAATAATCGAAATCACCAAGCCGCTTTTGGTCTCGCGATATTGGCGCATTTGTTTGCGAAACCCTTGCAGACGGTTGGCTTGGCGCTGACTGACAAAAAAGTAAATCGGCACAATAATCAAACCGACCATACCGACCCAAAAATTGGCGTTAAACATAATGATTAATGACACGATAGCACTGGCAAACAGCGGCAGCATGTCAATAAAGAAGTTTTGTACCAATTGCGTGAGACTGCTGACCCCCAAATCAATGCGGGTTTGCAGCTTACCGCTGGCGTTCTCGTCGCTGGTATAAAACGCCATTTTGTAAGACAAAATACGGTCAACTACCTTTTGTGACAAATCACGCGATAGGTTAATACGGATACGCTCACCAAAATAGCGCTGACCAAAGGTAATGATGACGTTAAGGACTTCTTTCACCAATAAAATCACGCTAATGAGCGTCAGTAATTTTATACCTTCTACCCATGGGTCAGGTAAACCAACAATATTGGTCAAAGTATCGATGGTATATTGCAAGACAAAGGCATTCACCTGCGCGGTAAACGACCCAAGCACTGTCAATATTAAGGTTAAAATAAAAAGCCCGCGATAGGGTCTTGCAAACTCTCCGAGCCTTTTTAAAATCGACCACAGCAAAGCCCCCCGTTCCTTTTTTTTGGTGGGCGGCTTGATGTCTAAAGGAACACGGCGTGGCGGAGTACTCATAGGGTTAAGGCGCTATTTAATTTGATATTGGCATGTATTAACTGCTTATTATTCATAATAATAAGCGACCACCAGTATAAAGACTTTAAGCAGTATCTTAAACCTTGTTACCTTTAATTTTCTTTTAAGTTCGTTTCCTAAAAATTGTCGTTATTAAAAAGCATCCGCTGGTACAAAAACTTCACCAACCATAATACGGCGAGCAGAGCGGCTCATGGAGACTTTTTTGGCTTGCCAGCGTCCGTTCACGCGTTCGGTTTTACCGCCGACGAGTAGCGTTCCTGATGGATGCCCAAAGCGCACTTCACCTAATTCGCTACCACCAGCTGCTTCATTGACCAGTGTACCCTGTGTGGTCGCTGCTGCGGCAATCGCCACCGCTGCCGTACCCATCATCGCATGATGTAATTGTCCCATACTCATCGCGCGTACGACTAAGTCAATGTCTGCTGCATCAACGGCTTTGCCACTTGAGGCGCTATAACTTTGTGCAGGGGCAACCCAAGCAATCTTTGGAATATGTTGACTACTTTGTGCTTCACTGACGTCTTTAAATAACCCCATCGCAACGCCGCCTTTGGCACGGATTTCCTCTAACTTAGCTAAGGTTTCGCTATTACTATTGATGTCGCCTTGCAGTTCCGTACCAGTAAAGCCTAAATCAGCGCTTTTCATAAAGATAGTTGGGATACCGGCACTGATAAAGGTGGCCTTGACGCTATCGGTATTTAGACCACAGCCAGACACATCAAAATCATCGATTAGGTTGCCCGTGGGGAACATATCGCTTGATGAATCTACCGGGTCGATAAATTCAATCTTTACTTCGGCAGCAGGAAAGGTCACACCGTCTAATTCAAAATCGCCGGTTTCTTGCACTTGTACCTTGCCTTGCGCATCTAAGTAAACAGGCACATGAGCGATAATGGTTTTACTGATATTTTCTTGCCAAATGCGTACTTCGCAAATGCCACTCTCACTACTGTCATCAATACTATTAGTAACTTTATCAGCATCAACTAAGCCCATATTGATAGCACAAGCACCAACTGCTGCGGTTAAATTACCGCAATTTCCCGCCCAATCTATCATAGGTTTGGCGATATTGACTTGTCCAAACAAGTAATTGACATCGTGATCTGCTTGCTTGGCTTTAGATAAAATCACCGTCTTTGAAGTGCTAGAGCTACCATTACCCAAGCCGTCAATTTGCTTGCCATAAGGATCAGGACTACCAATGACCCGCAAAAGGAAATTATCGCGCGCCTTGCCAGCAACTTGGCAACGCTCTGGTAAATCTGTTAATTTAAAGAAAATGCCTTTTGAGGTGCCGCCGCGCATATAAGTGGCAGGGACGGAGATTTGTGGGGCAAATTTTGGTGTGTTTTCTAAAGTTGATTGGGTCATTTCTTATTCCTTATATCTGTTTATGAGGATGAGAGTCGTTAATACACTATTTTTGTGGTAAAATACCACAAGGATTAATATTTTGAATATGGAGAAAGTTATGTCCACTGCAAGCATACGTCTTAACAAGGCGCTGGTTGATAAAGCCTATGCGATATCTAAAGCACAACATCGTACCCCGCCAAAGCAAATAGAGCATTGGGCTACCATTGGACAAATTATGGAAGACAACCCTGATCTGTCTTACGAATTTGTTCGTCAGCTTTTGATTGCGCAAGCAGAAGTTGATGCTGGTATGGTTGAACCCTACGAATTTGGATAGTTTACTTTGGATAAACAATGACTCAGTCTTTAAGTATTATTCAATCGCATAGTTTTAAAAAAGCCGTTAAAAAATTGCACAATAATCAGAAAGCTGATTTAGATGATGCTGTACGTGCCATCATTGACCATCCTGATATAGGTGTGCAAAAGGTAGGTGACTTATCATCAGTACGAATTTATAAGTTTAAAATGCTAAAGCAGTTAACATTATTGGCTTATCAAATCGATGATGGTCAACTTGTCCTTACCTTGTTAATGTTTGGCCTACATGAGAACTTTTATCGGGACGTTAAATTAATACTTTAATGCTCGTTATAAAGCACTAGGCTCATTATTTTTCATATCTAAAGATTAAAAAGCCGATGCCGTATAATTTATACAACATCGGCTCTTTGATTACTCAAAATCCATGCGGATTACGCAATATCTAGCGTGCCATCGATAAACTCTTTGGCAAAGCGTTGTAGCATACCGCCAGCGTTATACATTTTGACTTCATCAGCGGTATCTAAACGGCAGATAACAGGTGCTTTATCGACGGTGCCGTCTTTACGATGAATCACTAACGTCATCTCACCACGAGCAGATACTTCGCCTTCGATATCGAATATTTCAGTACCATCGATATTTAAGGTATTGCGATTGACCCCTTCTTTAAACTGCAAGGGGAGCGCGCCCATACCGACCAAGTTTTGACGATGGATACGTTCAAAATCTTCTGCAACCACGACTTCAACGCCAGCCAGACGTACACCTTTGGCAGCCCAGTCACGGCTTGAGCCTTGACCATAGCCGTCGCCGGCGATGATGATCAGCGGTTGCTCGCGGTTCATATAGGTTTCAATCGCTTCCCACATGCGCATGACCTGACCTTCTGGCTCTACTCTAGCAAGTGACCCTTGAATCACGTCACCGTTCTCGTCGCGTACCATCTCATTGAGCAATTTAGGGTTGGCAAAGGTCGCACGCTGCGCCGTTAAGTGATCGCCGCGATGAGTCGCATAAGAGTTATAGTCTTCCGCAGGCAGGCCCATGGTATCAAGGTACTCGCCAGCAGCCGAATCGCCCAAAATCGCGTTAGACGGTGACAAATGGTCAGTGGTGATATTATCGCCAAGCACCGCCAGTGGACGCATACCTTTTAGCTTATTCATCGCCGCCATTTTGCCTTCCCAATACGGCGGACGACGGATATAAGTGGTCATCTCGCGCCAGTCATACAGTGGGCTTAGCGCTTTGCTGGTATCTTTTTTGGCTTCATCGAACATCGGGATATAAACGGCGTTAAATTGCTCAGGCTTCACGGCTGCCGCGACGATAGCATCAACTTCATCGTCATCAAACCAGATGTCTTTTAAATACACGTCATTGCCATCTTGATCTTTACCTAACGAGTCTTTTTCGATATCAAAGCGAATGTTACCGGCGATAGCGTAGGCAATCACTAATGGCGGTGACGCTAAAAACGCTTGCTTAGCATACGGGTGGATACGACCATCAAAGTTACGGTTGCCAGATAGTACCGCGGTGGTAAATAGGTCACGGTCGATGATTTCTTGCTGGATATCAGGATCTAGCGCGCCACTCATACCGTTACAGGTAGTACAAGCAAAGCCAACCACGTCAAAGCCGATTTCTTGTAGCTCAGGCATCAGGCCAGCTTCTTCTAAGTACATCTTGACCGTTTTTGAGCCGGGTGCTAATGACGATTTTACCCAAGGCTTACGCAGTAAACCTTTTTTATTCGCATTACGGGCGACAAGACCAGCAGCAACCATATTGCGCGGGTTAGACGTATTGGTACAGCTGGTAATCGCAGCGATAATCACGGCGCCATCTGGCATTAAGCCATCTTTCGGTTCAGGTAATTTCTCATTTTCTCCATGAGCAATGCCTTTCGCAACCAAGTCTGTGGTTGAAACGCGCGCATGCGGACGCGAAGGACCTGCCATGTTACGAACGACTTTTGATAAATCAAACTCAAGAACGCGTGGATAAACGGCATTTTCCATACCGTCAGCCCACAGACCGGTTTGCTTAGCATACTGCTCAACCAGTTTGATTTGTTCTTCACTACGGCCCGTTAGACGCAAATAGTCAATGGTTTGCTCATCGATATAGAACATCGCGGCGGTTGCACCATATTCTGGGGTCATGTTTGAGATAGACGCACGATCACCAACGCTTAATTGGCGTGCCCCTTCACCGAAGAATTCGATATAAGTAGAGACTACGCCTGCATCACGCAAGAACTCGGTCATCGCCAATACCAAATCGGTACCAGTAATGCCTTTTTGCAATTTACCGGTTAATTTGACCCCAACATAATCTGGCAGGCGCATATAAGATGGATTACCTAGCATGACGCTCTCCGCTTCAAGCCCGCCAACACCGATTGAAATCACACCCAAAGCATCAACCATCGGCGTATGGCTATCCGTACCAACCAAAGTGTCGGCAAACGCCACTTGTTCACCGGCTTTGTTTTGTACCACTTGCACGACCGGTGACATTTTTTCTAGGTTGATTTGATGCATAATTCCGTTACCGGGCGGTACGACGTTGACGTTATCAAAAGCGTACTGGCACCAGTTGATAAAGTGAAAACGGTCATCGTTACGGCGCTCTTCGATGGCGCGGTTTTTCTCAAAAGCGTTTTCTTCAAAGCCTGCATGCTCAACGGCTAGTGAATGGTCGACAATAAGCTGAGTCGGTACGATAGGGTTTACTTTTGATGGATCACCGCCTTGCTCGGCGATGGCATCACGTAGACCTGCCAAGTCAACAAACGCGGTCTGACCTAAAATATCGTGGCAGACGACGCGAGCAGGATACCACGGAAAATCGAGGTCTTGCTTGCCTTCAATATGCTGCTTAAGGGCTGCGGTTAAGTCTTCTGGTGGGCAGCGGCGTACCAAGTTTTCACACAATACTTTTGAGCAGAACGGTAGTTTGTCATAGGCGCCAGCTTCGATATTTTCAATCGCTTCACGGGCGTCAAAGTAATACAAATCAGTATCGGGTAATGGTTTTTTAAATTGTTCATTCATCGGTTGTACGAGGGCGTTGTCCATAAGTCACCTTTGGCTGTTGGCTGGTTGCAATGTGGATTGAAAAGAATAGTTCGTTTGGCAAAATCATTTTTAATAATAAAAAGTAGCTTTGCTAAAAAAACTTTTAAGCGTTAATTTTTTAAACATTGAAGGTAGGGAGTTGTAGGGCGTGTCTTCAGCTGTTTTACTAAAAATGAAGATGAAGATGAAGCACACCCTACAAACATATTGTTTTAAGAAAAATTGTTATTTCAAGACGAGTTAACGCGCACTCATCTCTGGTACTGGGCGCAGCTCTTCACCAGTATATTCCGCACTTGGGCGAATGATACGGTTATTGGCACGCTGTTCAAAAACGTGGGCCGCCCAGCCGGTTAGGCGCGAGCAAACAAAGATTGGCGTGAACAGTTTGGTTGGAATTCCCATAAAGTGATAAGCAGACGCATGGAAGAAATCGGCGTTACAGAAGAGTTTTTTCTCGCGCCACATCACTTCTTCACAGCGTACTGATACTGGGTATAGCACCTCATCACCAACGTCAGCAGCGAGCTTTTCCGCCCAGCCTTTAATAACGACGTTACGTGGGTCTGATTCGCTATAGATGGCATGACCAAAGCCCATGATTTTGTCTTTACGGGCCAGCATTGCCATCATCTCTTCTTCAGCTTCGTCGGCTGATGTAAAGCCTTCAATCATATCCATCGCCGCTTCATTGGCGCCGCCATGCAAGTGACCACGTAATGAGCCAATCGCGCCAGTGATACAAGAGTGGATATCAGATAGGGTAGAGGCACAAACACGCGCGGTAAAGGTTGAGGCGTTAAACTCATGCTCAGCATAAAGAATGAGCGATACGTTCATAACTTTGGTATGCAGCTCGTTTGGTTTTTCACCTTTAAGCAGATGTAAGAAATGACCGCCAATGGTGTCATCATCGGTCTCGGTTTCGATACGCACGTTATCATGAGTAAAGCGATACCAGTAATTGATGATAGACGGGAAAACCGCCAGCATGCGGTCGGTTTTGTCATTCTGTTGTGAGAAATCAGTTTCCATCTCAAGGTTACCTAGCATCGAGCAACCGGTACGCAGTACATCCATCGGATGCGCTTGTGCTGGGATACGCTCAAGGACATCTTTTAATGCTTGCGGTAAACCACGCATTTTTTTGAGTTTGGCTTGATAAGCATCAAGCTCGCTTTGGGTTGGCAAGTTGCCATAAAGTAGCAAATAAGCCACTTCTTCAAAGACGCATTTATCGGCCAACTCTGACACATCATAACCACGATAGGTTAGACCTGAGCCTGATTTACCGACCGTCGATAGTGCCGTCTTGCCCGCGACCTGACCACGTAGACCTGCGCCTGACAATACTTTTGTTGATTGGTTCTGTGCTGCCATGTTAAATTCCTTTTGTTGGTAGCTCTTTTTGAGTTAAAAAATAAAGATGACTAAAAGTGAATAAGCAAAACCAAAGGTAGATGATTTTGCTTATGGTTGACTTAATGCTTATTTACTATTGGCAAACAGCTTATCTAGCGTTTGCTCAAACTCATGATAGTTTAAGAAGTCATAAAGCTCCATACGCGTTTGCATGGTATCGACGACTTTCTCTTGCGTACCATCATCAAGCAGATGCTGATAAACGTTTAGTGCCGCTTTATTCATCGCACGAAACGCTGATAAGGGATACAGTGCCATATCAACCCCAACGTCATATAACTGCTCAGTGGTATAAAGGTCGGTTTGACCAAACTCAGTCATATTGGCAAGCACTGGAATATCAAGCACATCAGTAAATTTGCGATACATCTCAATATCAGTCAATGCTTCGGCAAAAATCATGTCAGCACCAGCCTCTTGGAAAGCAACGGCGCGCTCAACCGCTGCATCAAGCCCTTCAACAGATAGGGCGTCTGTACGAGCCATGACCACAAAGTCTTTGTCTGTTTTGGCATCAAGTGCCGCTTTTAAACGATCAACCATCTCAGAGATACTAACGATTTCTTTATTTGGGCGATGTCCACAGCGTTTTTGCGCCACTTGGTCTTCGATATGCACCGCTGCAACGCCGGCTTTTTCCATTTTTTTAATGGTTTGAGCGATATTGAAGGCACCGCCGAAGCCAGTGTCGATATCGACCAATAGCGGCGTCTCAACTGCATCAGTAATACGGCGTGCGTCTTCTAAGACATTATCAAGGCTGGTCATCCCTAGATCAGGCAGACCAAATGAGGCATTGGCTACGCCCGCACCTGAGAGATATAGCGCTTGATGACCGACTTGGGTTGCCATCATCGCCGTATAAGCGTTGATCGCGCCGACAATTTGTAATGGTTGGTTGTTATCGTTTTTTTGTTTTATTGCACTGCGAAAGCGAGCGCCAGCTGAAGAGGTCATATCGTCGTCCTTACGTGGAGGGTAATCTTATCGTGTGATGAAGGATAAAGTTGTTGTGCTTGATTATACCCAATTATCCATGTCTGCAAAGCGGTGTTTCTCAAGCTTATATTAAATTTACTTTAAACAGTGATTACCTATATTAAATATATTCAATTGTAGAATAGTAATATCCATTTTTTAAACCTTTATCATAATAGTTATTCATATTACTAAAGTCGTCATCTTTACCATATTAATTAATTTACATTTAGTTACAAATAGCTGGGTTTTTTGTCAGTCAACTCTTAAAAAAATAATCACTTAACAATAAAAAGCCCTCATAGCAGGGCTAAAAGGGCTTTTTTTACTTCTATCATAGAATCTTAATGGTAAATATTGCTTAACCAATAAATCCTGCAAGGTTAGCAAGGAACAAGAGCGCAAAACCTGCCAAGAATATCAGACCTGCAATGGATAAAGCGTTCATACCCATTGATAGTTTTTTATGGTTTTTAACCAATGAATAATTAAGCCAACCAAAAATAGGCGCCGAGACAAACGCCGATATCATCGCAAACTTAAGCATCACCCCTAATTGTCCGGTAAAGAAAGTGATAATCACCAATCCGCCACCAATCGCATAAGTGGTCCAAAAAGCGATTTGTTTTTTATTAATCTCACTTTGACCTTTAATCAAACGCCAGCATTCGGCATTGGCGCGGCCGTAACCATCAGCGCAGGTAATCGTGGTGCCAAACATGCACATAAAGGCGACGAAGGCGACCAGTAGGCGTGACCATTCGCCAATGGTGGCGGTATACATGTTAATCAGCTGATTGATATAAGCGCCGCCGACCAGTTCAATCTCTTGACCCGAGCCATATTGTACGAACACACCTAACGCTAAGAAAAACAGGGCTAAAATAGCCGACACTGCGTAACCAACGTTAAAGTCTAACAAACCTTGGCGGTGAGTGGTGTTGTCGGTTTTTCTTTTGGCTGACGTCCACATCGAGGTAATCGCTGCAAACTCAAGTGGCGCTGGCATCCAGCCCATCAGTGCGACAATGAAACCCAAGGTCGCAAGATTCCAAGGAGATGCGGCGACAAAATCTGTCACCATAACAGTTGGCTTGCCAGCGGCAATGACCACCGCGGCGACAGTTGCTGTGGTCAGGGCAATCATAATCCACTTGGTCACGCCATCGAGCAGCTTATAGTGACCAGCAATCAAGAAGAACCATGATACTGCTACGATAATCATCGACAAGCTCATGGTTGAGAGCTGAACAGAGGCGGGCAGCATAAAGCCTAAGATAACCGCTGCTATTAGGGACACCGCACCCGTACTAATCACCGCTGATAGGATGGAGAGAATAAAGTAAATCCAAAGATAGGCCTTTGAGCGTTTGGCATAGCCTGCGATCAAACTCTCGCCCGTATCATAAACATAATCGGTGCCGAAGCGAAAAAACGGATACTTAAAGACGTTGGCTAAAATAATCATAATCGCCAGCTGCCAGCCATATAGCGCGCCCGCCTGCGTCGATGAAATCAGATGCGAGCCACCGATAGCAGCAGTCGCCATTAATATACCGGGGCCAAAAATCCGCCAGCTAAATCCTTCTTGCTGGGGAACAGCGTACCCAGTTGCGCCATCGTCGGTGGCGCTTGGAGTGTTGAGTGGTTGTGTGGTCATGAATACCTCGAAATGGTTAAAACGGCAAAACATCACTTACCTGTGTCAGTTTGCCAGTGATCATGAGAGAAATGGTTTATACGATATATATAGCAGTTAAACTATAAATATAAAACGATTCATCTTGTATCGACTTTAGCATACTGCTGCTGAGCAAGATAAGGATTATTTTAATTATTATTACTAATAGTTTGCATACCTATTCTTGATGGTTAGCATGATAGTTTATGAATATCAAGGGTTAGCGCCAATTTTTTTGCCGGTTCTTTATACCACAATATGCTGCCGATAGCTGCCATTTCGAACGATTTAAAGCGCTTCGATGTACTTTAATACTCTTTACCCTTGCGAGGCAAAACTTTGCTTGCGATAAGTGATACCGCGGCGCTCATAGACTTGATAAATCGCGCTAAGTAAGTCGGGGATTTTTGGATGGATAAAGTCTTTAAGGGTATGCAGGTAGATAGGAGAGGTAGCATTTTCATGCAATAGGCGACGATAGACGATTTGCTCAGTACGCACCGTTTTTAGGCTGGCAGGGACTAAAGTAATGCCTTCGCCCGCGGCAACCAAACCGAGCGCCACTTGTAAATCACTGACGGTGGTGGTCATAAATGGTGAAATACCATATTGGGCAAATAAATGCAGCAAAGGCTCAGTGACTGGCTCAAAAGAAGGCTGATCGTTAGAAGACTTAATAGGTATCGCGGTCGTCGAAATAGGCAGATGGGTTTGATGGTATAAAATCAAGCGGTTATTTGCCAAGTCAATCAGACGCTGCTCATCGCTATCGGCGAGCGGATGTGCTTTAGGCAGTGCTACCAGATAACGCTCATGCCGCAATAGTATTTGCTGAATCCACGGATCTTGATGCGCAAAACGCCCAAAGCCAATATCAATATCACCGCTTTTTAAGGCGTGAATTTGCTGATAGGAACTGATGTCCTTGAGATTGACCTCAATATCAGGATGAGACTGCTTTAGCTTGGCGATAACCTCAGGTAATAGCCCATACAGCACCGATGGTACAAAGCCAATATTTAAAGCCGCACTTGGCGCCGATAAGCGCTGGGTCATACTGGTGACGGTATCAATCTCTGTCAGAATGGTGCTGATTTTATCGTAAAAAAACGCGCCCGCTTCGGTCAGGTGGAGCGGTCTATGATAGCGGTCGATTAATTCTACGCCCATATCGGTTTCAAGTTGCTTGAGCAACCGGCTAAGCGTCGGCTGTGACAACCCCGTCTTGCTAGTAGCGGCGCTAAAGCTTTTAAGATCAGCGATAGCGATAAAGGCATTGAGCTGTTTTAGATCCATATGATGATACTCACCTGTTTATGACGCTCATTTAATCAGATATGTTAGCTATTTTATGTAAATAGCAGCGACCCAGCTAAAATTATACTTGAAGGATAGGGAGTGACACACTATATTGTGTGGCAACGATAGTGTTACAATTTAGCAAACAATTGATGTAAATTAGTTATATAGATAAAACGTAAAAAATCATTTATACCTTAATTTTAGCAATCATCTAATTTTTGTGGCATTCACTGTTCTGGTATCTCTTCATGAGCGACAAAAAAAGCAAGAAAAGCACTGATCTAGAGGCAAATTTGGCTAAAATCGCTAATGCTAAGCCGCGTAGACGCTCGCGTAAAAACGATATCTATGAGCGCTTTATCACGCGTGTCGAAAATGTGGACAGCAATGACAATGAAGATGGCGAACAAGCCAGTAGTATTAGCGGCAACGGCAACGGCAGGCTCGCACCGCTAAAAAACGCTGATAAACTGTCCTCATACGAGCCTTTGAGCGCAGCAGAGCTAGAATTGTTCGCCAGCCAGCAAGAGGATTTTCAACCAGAGAGCAGCCTACAGCGAACGAGCAGTAAAAGTACCGGCGTTCATTTGAATTTCTTTGATGAAGATGAGCGTCTAGAGGTAAGTGGTACAGCAAGCAATGAAGCTGACCTACCTCATGATGCTATGGTAAAAGAAAAAGCCTCCTTTTCCAGTACAGACTCTTTAGATGATGCCAAGCACATTTCTAAAAACCATTCTAAAAACGATGAAAACATTCAAGATCATGATTCTAAAAGTACTAATGAGAACATAGATAACGACGGTTTGGTAGTACAAAGTCCAACCGCATTTACCCTCTCAAAAAATAAAAAGCTGGCAAGTAGCAAAAAACCGCTCATTATTGGCATGATAGTGGGCTCATTATTCATTGCTGCGGTGGTACTAGCCCTTATCTTTACGGGGGTCTTATCAACGTCAACCACAGCGCCTGAACCTGAACCTAAATCTAAGGTGGCAGCGTCTGATAACGCTGGCACGACAAACAGTAGTAATAACAGCGATAATAATACCGCAAATGCAACAAATACTTCGAATGATGCCAGCAAGCAACAGCCTGTAAATACTCAGCCTCAGGTGGTAAATACCGACAACAAAGACGTTAATCGTAAACCAGCCGCCGCTATCGATGATTCAGAAAATGAATCGGCATCTGAGCCAGCCATTACATACGAGGACTTTAGAGAAGAGTCACAAAGTACCTTGTATCGTGAGACCAACGATTAAGCTGTGATAATAATGATTTTGAGCAACGAGCTTGTGTTTTGATACCGTTTATCTGTTAATTCTTACGCTCATTCCAAAAATCATTGCATCGTGTCATAGGTTACGTATCATCATATAAAGACGCGGATATATACCGCTCATCATATATATGGATACGGTACTGACTTATGAACCCCTCAAGTAATGACGGAAATCCTGATATCGCTAATAAGCTGCCTAGCAGTAGCCTTAACAGTGATGATGTTATCTTGAATATCGAGGGTCGAAAGCGTATGCGTCGGCCCTATGAGCGCTACATGCAGCAGCAAGATAAGCAAAAAGCGTTAGAAAATTCTGCAGCGGATGCGACTATGGTACATAAGCTACATAAGCAGAGCGAGAACCATCAATCCTTAGATATCATTCATTCTAACGAAACAGTCACAGCTCACCAATCAACCTCTCCATTTTACGCTGACACGGCTAAATCTACAAAGAAACCTAAAAAGAGTAGGTCGCTTAATTATGCCAAGTTTCTCAGTGTCATGGCTATCTTTTGCGCTGTCTTCTTGCTTGCCGTATTTGCCTTCAATTACTTACTCTCAAAAAATTCTCAGGTACCATTAGGAGTTAACAGCACGTCAGTTGCTCAGAATAGGGCATCTGCCAAGCAAATGAATACAAACTTAGCAACCGACCCTAATTCTATTCCTACTTTCATTTCACCACGAGATGAGACAAAAAATGAAAGGCAAAATGGTGATGAGCAAATCAATAATATGAAGGCTATAAAAGTTAAAACAGCACTTAGTGAGCATGATTTTAGATAAGAGGCGCAGAATACCTTATTCCGTGACTCAGAGAAACAGGCCAGCCAGAAACCTGACATTACCACTCAGACAGAAATGAATCCACAGGATTTTAAAGCAGAAGCTAAGAGTATCTTGTATCGGGATGAGACTAAAGCAGGTAATAATCTGAGAAGGTTTTAATTTCAAAGCCTATCTCAGATTATTATGCAATCTTGAATATTATATCAACCACTGTCTATCAACTATTGAGTATTGACTAAAACAGATGTAAATGTAAACCAACAGCTTAGACAGCCTCTATTTCGAGTAGTGTCGTAGATGACGTTTCTAACTGCTCATATTTTATAATCACATCATTACCTTCAAAACTAATATCAAGCTCAACATCATAAGTAGCAAGCATTACACTGTTATCATCCAAGCACTGACCGGTAGCAATGTTAAAGCGCTGCTTATAAATAGGTGAAGCCACATACAACACCGCTTCATCAATGCCACCATCGTTGGTAACAGTAGTACCACCCACTAACCCTCTAGATAATACATTGGCCTGACTAAAGGGATCATAGTTATCAAGCGCGAATAGTTTATTGTCTTTAGTACGAAAAATTGCTACTTGTTTGCCCTCTATTAGTGCGCAAACACCAGTTTCAGGGAGAATGTCTTCTAATCTACAAACTACATACTGGTTCATTGGATTATCCTTATTGGTGTATGATCGAAAGTTATTAAGCGGTGATTAAGACAGCTCAGTCGCTAGGATTTTAGCTTTTTCAATATCGGTCGCAGGGCGGATCTGCTCGCGCTCGGTGACAAAGACCACATTGTCATCTCCTTGTTCACTATTGACGAAGTGACGGAAGCGTTTGAGCTTTTCGCTATCGGTGATGGTGGCTTTCCACTCACACACATAGTTGTCGATCAGCAGTTGCATCTGCGCCTCTAGCTCATCAGCGATGCCTAAACTGTCTTCAACAATGACGGCTTGTAAATACGCCAATCCGCCATCTAAGCTCTCGCGCCATTTTGAGGTACGCTGGAGCTTATCTGCTGTTTTGATATAAAACATGATAATACGGTCGATGTATTTGATGACCGTATCGCTATCAAGATCAGTGGCAAACAATTCGCCATGACGCGGGGTCATACCGCCATTACCACAGACAAATAAATTCCAACCATTTTCGGTGGCGATAATACCAAAGTCCTTGCTTTGTGCCTCTGCACACTCGCGTGTACATCCAGACACGCCCATTTTTATCTTGTGCGGTGAACGCACGCCTTTATAGCGGTCTTCTAATCTTAGTGCTAAGCCGACACTGTCATCGACACCGTAGCGACACCAGTTATTACCCACGCAGGATTTAACCGTCCTTAACGACTTACCATAAGCGTGACCAGTCTCAAAACCGGCTTGCACCAACTGTGTCCAGATATCAGGTAGTTGGTCTAGACGTGCACCAAATAAATCCACGCGCTGACCACCCGTAATTTTGGTATATAGATTAAATTCTTTGGCGACTTGTCCAAGGATGATCAGCTTATCAGCAGTGATTTCACCACCCGGCACACGAGGTACGACCGAATAGGTGCCATCTTTTTGTATATTTCCCAGATAGTAGTCATTGCTGTCTTGCAACGGTGTCAGTTCAGGCTTGAGCACATAATCATTCCAGCATGAGGCCAAGATGGAGGCGACCGTAGGTTTGCAAATCTCGCAGCCATGACCTTTACCATGCTCCTCCAGTAGCGCATCAAAAGTTCTAATACCATGAACACGAATCAAGCTATAGATCTCTTGACGGGTATAAGCAAAGTGCTCACATAAGTCGTTATTGACCTCAAAACCAAGGGTCGTTAACTGGTAGCTTAAAGTGTCTTTCACCATAGGAGCACAGCCACCACAGCCTGTACCTGCACTGGTACAAGACTTTACTTCGGCAATGGAGTACGCACCGTTCTCAACCGCCGTGCAAATATCGCCTTTGGTGACGTTGTAGCATGAGCAAATCGTAGCGCTATCCGGTAAGTTCTCTATACCCATTGCTGGTTTTTCAACGTTCGGTAAAATCAAGCTCTCAGGATGGGCAGGCAAGTCGACATCATTGAGGTATAGCTGTAATAGATTGTTATAGTCTTCGGTATCACCGACCAATACCGCGCCAAGCAAGCGCTTGTTATCAGGCGTTGTGACCAGTTTTTTATAGATGCCTGTCGCAGGATTTTGATATAAATAGCTCAAGCTGTCTGCGCTTTTGCCATGTGCGTCACCGATACTGCCTACATCCACGCCCATCAGTTTGAGCTTGGTGCTCATATCAGCGCCTGTAAAGGTTTGCGTTTGTTCTCCGGCAATTTGCGCCGCACAAATATTCGCCATGCTATAACCAGGTGCCACTAAGCCAAATACTTGATTATCCCATACCGCGCATTCGCCAATAGCATACACATGTTTGGACGTGGTACGGCACTGCTCATTAATTACAATACCGCCGCGCGCACCCATTTCAATAGCGCACTTAGGGTTGTTTTTGATAATGCCGTCTTGTGGACGAATACCGGCACTAAAGACGATCATATCGGTATCAAGCGAGGTGTCATCGGTGAATTGCATGGTCAGCTGGCACGGGTTCTCATTAAAGGTGCTCAGGTTTTTATGTATGGCGTCGGTATTATCAATAATGGCTTGGGTGTTTTTACCGGTCAATACTTTGACGCCAAGCGCTTCAATTTTTCGTTTCAAAATATCGCCGCCAGCCGCATCAAGCTGTACGCCCATCAACTGCGGGGCAAACTCTACCACATAAGTCTCTAATCCTAAGGTGACCAGTGCTTTTGCCGCTTCAAGCCCGAGTAGTCCTCCACCCACGACCACGCCTCTTTTTACTTTGGGCTGCTCAGCAATGGCAAGAATGTCGTCCAAATCAGCAATGGTGCGATACACATGACAGTGTCGATGCTCTCGTCCTGGAATCGGTGGCACAAACGGATATGAGCCTGTTGCCAGTACCAGCTCACTATATTCAATTTGCTCGCCAGCTTTAGTGGTGATGTATTGATTGGTGGTGTCGATATCTACAATACATTGATTCAAATGCAGCTGAATCTGGGCTGATTCATAGGTGCTCAAATCAACCAAGTTGAGTTTGCTGACATCTTTATGCTCAAAGTAGCTCGATAAATACACCCGATCGTAAGCAGGACGGTTTTCTTCAGCAAACACATGAATTTCAAACTGCTCATGCAAGCCTTTTTCTATGGCGCGCTCAATAAAATGATGCCCAACCATACCGTTGCCAATCACTACCAACTTAGTTTTACCTGCCTTATTCACTATAGTGCTACTCATGTGATTATCCTTAGTCATGCGTTTATCTAAATAGTGCTTACAGCAATTACACCTTCAATAACTGTGCCAAGCACCGTTATATAGCACCATATTTCTAAGCGAAAGGCTGATTACTACAGAAGAAAGCCTGTGTCAATGACAGTGTCTTTCTAAGGCAGCGTGGTATTTTCGAGTATATGAATAGGCATGATAAATAAGACAGTCTTCGCTCATTGAATGTGAGGATATAAAAAATAGATGCACCAAAATAGATAAAACTATGCACCAATTTGTTTGTTTTTATAGCAGTGAGGATTTTAAATTTATCTCGATAAAGTTAGTATTTTCATATAGCTATTAGAGTATGAGTAATTTATCCAAGCTACTTGGATGTCATCTATAGCAACGTATAGACGCTTTTATCAAAGGTAAATTTTATCTTCACAACACGGCTCATAGCGGCAGCTGGCACAGCCATTGCACCCCCTTAAATGCTCTAACAGGTTAGCTCGTTCAATACAATATGTTCTTCGACTTTCCCTGTTGGCCCTAAATTTCACTATTTAAGGAAACCGCTTATGTCGTCATCGCCATCACCGAGCCCTACTGCACCAAATAAAAACAAGCTTAATATCCTCTCCTTTACTGGTAAGAATAAGATACTCCATCTTGGATGGATGGCTTTTTTTCTGACCTTTTTTGTATGGTTTAACCACGCACCATTCTTATCTGCCATCGGTGAGACCTTGAGCTTGACCAAAGACCAAGTCAAAACCTTGTTGATATTAAACGTTGCTTTGACTATTCCCGCTCGAGTCATTATTGGCATGCTGACCGATCGTTTTGGTCCGCGCCTCGTCTATACCGCCATTTTGGCTATTGGAGCGATTCCCTGTTTTACCTTTGCCTTTGCGCAAGATTACAACACGCTGGCATTGTCTCGTTTCTTTTTGGGCTTTGTGGGCGCAGGGTTTGTGGTGGGCATTCGTCTCATGAGTGATTGGTTCCCTGCAAGCGAGTTGGGTACGGCTGAAGGTATTTATGGCGGTTGGGGTAATTTTGGTTCTGCTGCTGCGGCCTTGCTGTTGCCAACAGTAGCTATTATTGCTGCGGCTATGTTTGGTGGCGATGAAGGATGGCGTTATGCGACGGCCACCTCTGGGGTGGTGATGATGCTCTATAGTGTGATTTTTTATAAGATGGTACGTGATACTCCCAAGGGTGCCACGTATTTTAAACCCAAAAAATCTGGTGCCATGATGGTAACCTCAACAGGCGACTTTTGGCTAATGATGGCGTTTAAGCTGCCAATGTATTTGGCGTTAGCGCTTCTGGCATGGAAGCTATCACCTGCTGGCGTCAGCTTACTCAGTCAGTCGAGTGTCAATATCGTATACATCGGATTGGTTGTTTTATATATTTATGAGTTCGTCAGTAGCTATCGTTTTAATAAAGAGGTGTTTACGACTCCTGTGCCAAAAGCGCATCAATATGATTTTAAGCAGGTCGGCATCCTAAATGTTTTATACTTTGCGACCTTTGGCTCAGAGCTTGCCGTGGTGTCTATGTTGCCACTTTTTTATCAAGAGACATTTAACCTATCGATTGTGATGGCAGGGGTTTTGGCCTCAAGCTATGCATTTATGAATTTAATGTCGCGACCGGGCGGCGGTTGGCTCAGTGATAAGTTTGGGCGCAAAATCACGCTGTTGATTTTGACAGCAGGCTTAGCCGTTGGTTATCTATTAATGGGCATCGTTGATTCAACATGGCCGATTGCCTTGGCACTATTCATCACAATGTTTTGCTCGTTCTTTGTGCAGGCGGGTGAAGGCGCTGTATTTGCTGTCATTCCACTGATCAAGCGTAGCATGACCGGACAATTTGCTGGCATGACTGGTGCTTATGGGAATGTTGGTTCAGTTGTTTATTTAACTGTATTGAGTCTGGTCTCTTATCAGGTGTTCTTTATGGTGATTGCAGCGACCGCCGTCATTGGCTTCTTTGCGCTGTTCTTTTTAAAAGAACCTGAAGGTGTCATCATCGAAGAGATGCCTGATGGTAGTTTTGCCCAAATACAAGTGAGCTAAATATGCAAATGAATGAGGCGCTGTGGCAGCTTGATTTTCATAGCATGCAAGGGCGGAAATCCGAGAATCAAGACAGCTTGCTAATCACAACCTGCTTACCATATGACAAGCTTGCCGCATCTGCACCTTTATTGGTGCTGATGGCAGACGGCGTCAGTGCCTGTCAGTTTCCCAAACAAGCCAGTCAATTGGTGGTCAATACTGTCGCGCACCATCTTACCTTAGCACTCAAAAATAAGGCACTTCAAGAAATGGTATTGGCAGAAAACCAAGCGCAATCAGCCCATAAAACACAGGCCAATGGTCAAGAAACATCCATAGACTTTGATGACCATCAAATTGCAATATTGATTCGGGAGGCGGTCCATAAAGCCAACGATGCCCTCTATTTCCCGCAAGTCTATGAGCGCGTGCCACCACTATTATCGACCTTGTCAGGCCTGCTATGTATCGGCGACCGTATTCATCTGTTTCATACAGGCGACTCACGTATTTACCGTATTGGTATTGATAGCATGGAAGTACTTACTAAAGACCATCGCATTCATCATGGGCAAGATAAAGGCGCGCTATCTGCCGCTATTGGCGCGGATACGATGGTCAATCTCCAGCAGTCAGTGTTTACCTTGCATCAAAATGAGTGTTTAGCCTTGATGACCGATGGTGTTTATGAGTCTATTGCAGCGCCCGAGCTTCAGTTCGAGTTATGTACAGCAGTAAGGGCGCTATGTCATCCGAATCAGACGATAGATACGTCGGAGCATAGCTCTATTGACTGGGCGATGAATAGTCTTAGTGTCAGCCAAAGCATATGCCAGCAAGCGTTTAATGAGGGCAGTCATGACAACTTAAGTATGATAATGCTGGGCATGAATATACAAGCACGCCATAAGCAGACGTTTAATGAGCAGAATTCTAGGTCAGGCGAAAGTGCTCATACTAAGGACAATAGTGATTATGAAAACCCTAGCCTTCATGATATCCATCGTTATCAGTTGTTAACGGGGTTGGAAGTTGGGGCGCGGATTGATGGTTTTATCGTCAAGCATATTATAGCCCGCACTGCTCGTAGCGAAGTATATCTAGTAGAAGATGAAAACCATCATCCATTTGTATTAAAGTCACCAAGTCTTAGTGCTATTGCCGATGGTCATTATCTGCGCGAATTTTTAAAGGAGCGTAAAATCGGCCTAAGCTTATCTAAGCACAGACGGGCAGGCGAGCCTGCCTATAATCAAGCGGATCCTAACACCCTATCTATCGACCGAAACTTTACAGACATCACAGACATCACAGACATCACAGACATCAGCGGCATAAAACCCTATATAGACGCGAGCTCAGCGCTTAGCTCATCAGGGTTGCTGCGCTATTACCCCATACCAGCCAGCAGTACATATCTATATTATCTGACCGAATATATTGAAGGTGGGAGTCTAAGAGATTTCATGGATCGTCATGCGCCTTGTGATGTGTGGCAGACCTATGACTTACTCACCAAGATTGGTATGGCGGTTCGGGTGATGCATCGAAACTATCTATTACATCAAGATATCAAGCCTGAAAATATACTACTGACACCGTCAGGTGCGGTCAAATTGATAGATTTCGGTTCAGCCAGCTCATCTATACTCAAAGACAGTACGCGACCTCCCAATGGGGATTTGCACTACGTTGCACCAGAATATTACACCGATGCACCAAAAGGTGTGCACTCTGATTTATTTTCCATAGCTGTGATTGGCTATGAATTGCTAACAGGTGAGCTGCCATTTAGCTCACAAGCGTTAATGCATTCACATCAGGAAAATCATACATTGACCCTACCTACTGAGTTATTACGTCAGCACCGTGTACCCGCTGCCAGCCAGCAAGCATTAATGCGTGCGCTGCATTCTAATCCCCACGCTCGCTATCAAGCGATTGGCGAGTTCTTACAAGATTTTAACCCTGACAATCACAATCCTAACCATATTAGCGACCCTGAGCCGCTCATCATACGCAGTCCATTACTGGTATGGCATAGCATTTGCTTTATCCAGTTTATAATTATTTTTTCGCTGTTGGCTTATTTTTTATAAGTTCAGTCTCAGCACAAAAAATGATATGACACGCCATTAATTAATGCTGCGCGTTGCGGCTAAGGGATTTTTTGCTCATGTCATCAGATAGATCAAAATTAACAATACAGACAACGTCTTATGCTCATTTAAATGCGGGTATTGTCATTATTGGTGCTGGCATGGCAGGCAGCCGTTTTGCCATTGAGTTGGCACGTGCGCGCCAACAAAGTCAGTCGTCAAATAATCAAAGGTTATTACCGATTATCCTTATCAGTAAAGAGCCGGAGGTCGGCTACAACCGCATTATGCTATCACCAGTACTGGCAGGAGATAGTGCCTTTGACGATACTTATTTATACCAGCAATCAGATTATGAACAGTTGGGTATTATTGTCTTAGCAGGGACTGCTGTTACCGCTGTGGACACCAAGCAACAATCTATTGAGCTAGATAGTGGACAGACGCTGGTTTATGCCAAGCTGGTTATCGCTACGGGTTCGAGCGCTCGAGTCATACCTTTTCCCAATCATGATGCGACAGGCGTACATGTGTTCCGAGAGGTAGCTGATGTTAATGCTTTAATTGAATACGCGAATCAAGGGAAAAAAGGTTTGGTGATTGGCGGCGGTGTCTTAGGATTAGAAGCCGCTTGTGCGCTAGCTTCCCAAGGGGCAGACATGACGGTCGTTCATGTAGATAGCTATGTTCTTAACAGGCAGCTTGACTTACCGGCTGCCCAGCTATTGCAAGCTGAACTGGCTCGTCGGGGCGTAGCTGTGGAGGTCTCTGCTATTACTGATTGTATTATGGTCAATGACCAGCATGAAGTGGCGGGGTTATCACTGAAAGATGGACGTATCTTGCCAGCAAATTTTATCGTGATGGCAGTAGGGGTGATGCCTAATATAGCACTGGCGAGAGACTGTGGTCTTGAGGTCAACCGAGGCATCCTTGTAGATAACTTTATGCATACGAGCTGTCCTCATGTCTATGCAGTTGGCGAATGCGTAGAGTTGGATGGTGAGCTATTCGGTATGGTGGCACCTGTTAATCAGCAAGTGGATGCCTTAGTCTCTGTGCTAAAAGACACTCGACTATCGGGCGACAGCTTAGGTTCTAAAGAGAACTGGCAGCCTTTTCGCAGTACACCGCTGTCCTTAAAGCTAAAAGTATCTGGCATCAGTGCTTTTTCAGCAGGGCAAGTCGACTTTGAAGAGGAGGAAGCGGCAGCTATCGAAACCATTACTTATCAGCAAACCAGTATAAATCACTATCATTGCCTTTACCTTAGAAACAATAAACTGATCGGCGCTGTACTCTACGGTGAGGTCAATGAGGGCAGTTTCTATAGCCAGCTGATCAACAGCAATAGTGATATCGCGCCTATAAAAGCGGATTTAATATTTGGCGAGGCTTACTGTGATTTGGAGAAGGTAACGACAGATAGTGAGGCTAACGGAGACATGGATAACGATAGCGATCTGGATTTATTAAGCGCAGCAGACATAGTAGGAGCGGCGTCATGAGTGAAGTGATCTTGAGTAATAAACCGAATACTAGTCAAGAATTAGAAAGTCGTATACGTCGATCTAATAACAAATCTGATGACATGATCAATCCTTCAAAAACGGCTCTTATTGCCACTTATACTGAAGAAATGACATCCACCATACGCACCACTTGTCCTTACTGCGGGGTAGGGTGTGGCGTCTTAGCCAGTGTCGATGCGATAGGGGTAGTGAGCGTAAAAGGAGATCCTGAACATCCTGCTAACTTTGGTAAACTATGCTCAAAGGGCAGTGCGCTGGCACAAACCTTAGGCAGCGAGCGCCGCTTAACTGAGCCTTATTATCAAAATAAACTAGCATCGATGGCACAACAGCAACCCATAACTTACCACTCTCATGCTTATAGCGCTACCGCAGCACTGAACAATCTAGCCTCTACCGTGCCGACCGATTGGAATAGTGTTCTAGATGATATCGCTACTCGCTTAAATGAAACTATCACCAAGCACGGTCGCGACAGCATTATGTTCTATGTCTCAGGGCAGCTGCTCACTGAGGATTACTACGTTGCCAATAAGTTTATAAAAGGCTTTATCGGTAATAATAATATCGACTCCAACTCACGACTGTGTATGTCATCGGCGGTAGCAGGACACAAACGTGCCTTTGGCGCAGATTTAGTCCTCGGTAATTATGAGGACTTAGAGGCCTGCGATTTATTGGTGCTGGTGGGCTCAAACATGGCATGGTGTCACCCTATTTTGTTTGGACGCTTTTTGGCCGCCAAAAAGGCTGATCCCAGTAAAAAACTGATTGCCATTGACCCACGTCGTACCGATTCCTGTGAGTTTGCCGATTTGCATCTACCGATAGCAGCGGGCACCGATACGCATTTATACAATGGTTTATTACATTATCTTAGCGAACACAGCTGCGCTGATATAGGTTATATCGAGCATGGTCATGGTGTTGATGATGCTTTAGCGGCAGCCAACGTCTGGAGCATTGAAAAAGTTGCTCAAGCTTGCCAAGTCAGTATCGACAGTATCCTTGAATTTTATCAGCTAGTCGCAGCTCATGACAAAACAGTAACTGCGTTTAGTATGGGCGTCAACCAGTCAAAGAGTGGCACTGATAAGGTTAATGCCATTATCAACACCCATCTGCTTACGGGACGAGTGGGCAAACCGGGTGCCAGTCCTTTTTCACTCACTGGTCAGCCAAATGCCATGGGCGGTCGAGAAGTAGGCGCGCTGGCTAATTTGCTGGCGGCACATTTAGATTTGAGTAATAGTGTTCATCGTCAACTGGTGGCTGACTTTTGGCAGGCACCTCAGCCTATTACTGCAGAAGTAGGCGTCAAAGCGTGCGATGCTGCCGATGCTATCTTAGATGGGCGGATTAAAGCCATTTGGGTTATGGCAACCAATCCGGTCGTGAGCTTACCTGACGCGGATAAATTTCGCCATGCATTAGCGGCTTGTGACTTGGTCATTGTCTCTGACTGCTCGGTAGACAGTGATACGGTTAAGTGCGCAGATATTGTATTACCTGCCCAAGGTTGGGGTGAAAAGTCAGGCACAGTCACCAATTCTGAGCGACGAATATCAAGACAACGCGCTGTAAAGCCTGCACTCGGTCTTGCCAAACCTGATTGGTGGATACTCTCGCAAGTGGCGAGGCGTATGGGGCTATCAGGGTTTGATTATGATCATCCTAGTGAGATATTTAATGAGTACGTGGCGCTCACTGCTTTTAAGAACAACCCTAGTCAATCAGCATCAAAAAACAATCAACCGCGCTATCTCAATTTGGCTAAAGACTTACCAATGCCAGTTCTAAGTCGCGCTGACTATGAGGTAATACCCCCCTTTCAGTGGGGTGGCGCGCGTATTACACCCACTCAAGTAAACCTCATTGCTATTACGCCTTCAGATAGTGCTAGCCTGCCTAATTTTCATCACTTCCATCAACATCAACGTCGGCAAAACTCGAATAAGAGCGATGTTAAGAATAGAGATAAGCGGCATAACACTGACTTCGACCCCTCAACCGTGAATCTACGCCTGATTACGGGCAGACTACGAGATCAGTGGCATACCATGACACGCACAGGGCTGTCGCCACAGCTCAATCAACATGAATCTGTGCCGACGCTGACTGTCCATCCTAATGAAGCCAAACAACTCGGTGTTGAAAAGGGCGACTATGTGCAGCTACATTCTCGCTATGAGCAGATCCTGCCGAATAGTGAGGCAACAACTATTGATACGAATAATGTTAGTAAAAATGCCGATACAGATAATGAGAATATCGAGCAAACGGTTTTAGCGCAAATCGCTATCAGTGATAGTATGCGTGTTGGTGATGCCTTTATGCCCATACACTGGAGTAATGCCTTTGCTAGCTTTGCACGGGTAGGGACGCTCATCCCGACATTTATAGATCAATATTCAGGACAGCCTGAGCTAAAAAACTCAGCGATTCGCATGAGCGCCGTGCCTATGCAGACACTTGGCAAGATTATGGTGCATCCTGATTTGCAGGACACCATATTAGTGCACTTGCGTGCGATGACTGCTCATTTTAAGAAGAAAGCAATAGCGGGTGAGTCGCAAACAGCGTCTACAAATTTTGAGTTAAATGGTGCATGTTCGTCTCTCTCACTACCAGCGCTGACATGGAGTATCAGCAGGCAAGCCAATAGTGTGCTCATTACTCTTGCCAGCCCAGCCGAGCGCACAGCTAGGCAGTTGCTTGACCCTAAATTTTGGCAGCAGTTTATCGATGACTATCAAAAGTCTGTATCAGAAAGATTGTTGATTGACAATGCTGACGATACTCTGACGGTTAATAGCGCTTTCACCTTGAGTAAACCAGAGAAGCAACTACGCTTTATCTCGACTCAGTCGGAGGTGAGGAGTGAGGCGTTAGACCATATACCAAGTCCTTTATACTCTGCTATGCCGAGTGATCAGCTGCTATTAGCCATTTATTTTGCACCAAAAGTGATGTATTTGCCTAGTACACATTGGCTTGACATCTGCTTTGCCAGTACCGATGCCATACCAGTACAGCAGCGTTATAAATGGTTGCTGGCAGGCCGTCCAGCTACCGGCTATATCGATCCAGGTCCGTTGGTGTGCTCTTGCATGGCAGTCGGAGAAAACATTATTGTCAATGCAATCGCCAAGCAGCAGTGTCATAGCGCACAAGCAGTGGGCGAAGCGTGCCGTGCTGGTACCAATTGCGGCTCGTGTGTGGGTCAAATCAATGCGCTTATTGAGGAGTATGCGTCATAGCTGTCTTATAACTTCCTTATAGCCGCCTTATGAAATACAACCAATTGATCAATATGGCATGGGGCTTGCACCGTATATTGCACTAACAGCATCATTAGGAGTCACCGTCATGACGGATTCATCTGCCTTTATCGCAACACTACCTCCAAACGATTTATCTAATAAAAAGTGTGTCGTCAATACACTAAACGCGCCATTAAATATAGCAGCTACAAAAGTAGGTACTGTGCATTTAGTCGGTGCAGGCTCTGGTGATCCTGAGCTGCTCACACTAAAAGCTTTGCGAATCATGCAGAGCGCTGATGTGGTGCTTTATGATAGTTTGGTCTCAGAGGATATCTTGGATATGTGCGAACCAACAGCAGAGAAGATATTCGTCGGTAAACGCCGAGCCAATCATGCGCTGCCGCAAGAAGGCATCAATGAGCTGCTGGTCAAGCACGCGCTGGCAGGTAAAACAGTTGTAAGACTTAAAGGCGGCGACCCTTTTATCTTTGCGCGCGGCGGAGAGGAGCTTCAAGAAGTGGTACGCCATGGTATCTTTTTTGAATCTATTCCCGGTATTACTGCCGCCAGTGCCGCTGCTAGTAGTACAGGTATTCCATTGACGCATCGAGACCATGCGCAGACAGTGAAGTTTGTAACGGCATATAAGAAATCAGGAGCGCCCAACAATAACTATGACGAGCATTTAGATAGCACCCAAACCGTCGTTTTTTATATGGGATTGCATCAGCTAGATGAATTGACCGAAGGGTTAATAGCAGCGGGACGAGATAGCGAAACGCCTTTTGCGGTGATTAGCCATGCCAGCTTGCCCACGCAGCAACTGCTCATCGGTACGCTTGATAGTATCGCTAAGCAGCAAGCCGAAGCGAAATTGCCAACCCCAGCATTACTGATTATGGGCGATGTGGTGACGCTATATCATGAATTTGCAGACTACAACCTTGGTGCATTTGGTAAGCGTGCAGTCTGCAATATTAAGCAATCCATCACCGATAAACATCTTATACCTACTTTTGAGAGTGTTGCATAAAATATAGGGTTAGCCTAAATGCTCAATAAGATGACTTTAAGACAGGCTAATCTTTTAACTATAAATTTCGTAATTGCTCAATTAACCAGCGATGTATACCACTGTCACTGGTACGTGGATGCCATGCTGCGATTACCTTAAAGGTGGGCGGTAATGCTTCGATTTCAATCTCTTTGACTTTATTATTTGGTAATAGTCGCGCAGGGTAAAAGGCAATCATGTCGGTGGTGTGCAGGATATCTGGCACGGCTGAAAAGCTAGGAACTGACATCACAATATGGCGTTTAAGCCCTTTTTCTGCAAACCATTGATCATGCGATCCGCGCAAATTGGCACGCGAAGGCGATACCACCAGCTGTGGGTGTGCGGCAACTTGCGCCAGTGTGAATATCTCTGTTGCAAAGGTGTTTTTATAACCCGTCACACATAAATGCTGTTCTTCAAATAGCGTCACATACGATAAATTGTCAGGGATAAACTCTGGAAAAGTAATCAGTAAATCAAGTTCGCCTGCCGCAATCAGCTGATTGATATTGTCTGATGCAAAATCTCTCACTATCAGCTTTAAATGAGGCGCTTCACAGCGTGTGATACTAAATAACTGCGGCAATAATGCCTGCGTCGCATAGTCGGTTGCACTAATCGTAAAGACGCCTTTGTAGGTTTGCGGCGTAAACACTTCTGGCTCTAACAATACTTCCAACTGTTTTAATATCTCGTCAATCGGCTGCCGCATTGCTAGTGCTTTTGGTGTTGCCACCATGCTATTGCCTTGACGAATAAACAAACGATCATCAAACAAATCCCGTAGCTTACGCAACTGCTCACTAATCGCTTGTTGCGTCAGTCCCATTTTGCGCGCAACTTGCGAGAGATTTTTTAGATCAAGTAGTGCCTGCAATACTCTAAGCTGCTTGATATCTAGCCGATTCATACCATTCATAACACTTACCATTAATAGTTGTACCCTAGACAAGAAAGGCTTGTTTCTAATTGTACCTACAAAACTCTATGCTAACCAACATTACTTAAGCAGCCCATTAAACCTAAAAATAGATTCAGTGGCTCAAAAAATACGCCTATCCGTTTGCTTTAAAAGAGAGTGTTATGAAACAAGCTATGCTAAATGTGCCAAAAATGAAAAATACCAGTGCGTTATTTTCATCTGTACAACTTGGACCTTATACCCTTAAAAACCGTATCGTGATGCCGCCTTTGACGCGCTCTCGTAGCACGCAACCTGACAATATCCCTAATGATTTAATGGCAAGCTATTATGCACAGCGTGCCTCAGCAGGTTTTATGGTGACTGAAGGTACACAGATTGAGCCGCGTGGCCAAGGCTACGCGTGGACGCCCGGGATTCATTCACCAGCGCAAATTGAAGGCTGGAAAAAAGTCACGCAAGCAGTACATGCTAAAGGCAGTATTATTTTTGCGCAGCTGTGGCACGTTGGCCGCGTGTCTCATACCAGCTTACAACCCAATCAAGCGCAGCCTATCGCTCCATCTGCCATTACTGCCACTAACGTCAAAGTGTTTATTGAGACAGGTCCAGGCGAGGGCGCTTTAGCCGACCCAAGTGAGCCACGGGCACTGAGCACAGAAGAAGTGGGTGAATTGGTCGCTATGTATGCACAAGCCGCGCGCAACGCACTAGAAGCAGGTTTTGATGGGGTAGAGCTACACTGTGCCAATGGGTATTTGGTCAATCAATTTATCTCTGAGCATAGCAATACACGTGATGATCAATATGGTGGTTCGTTGACCAATCGTCTGCGTTTTTTAAAAGAAGTGGTTGCCGCCGTCAGTGAAGTGGTTGGCGCTGATCGTTTAGGCGTACGTTTTGCGCCTTTATTTGCCAGCACGGATGAGACTCGTGTGTATCTAGGCTTAGTAGAAGCAGACCCTCATCATACCTATATTGAAGCGATTAAAGTACTTGAACAGGCGGGCATTGCTTACTTATCCATTGCAGAGGCTGATTGGGATAATGCGCCTGATTTGCCAGAGCCTTTTTATCAAGCGGTCAGAGCTGAGTTTTCAGGACGTATTATTTATGCCGGTAAGTACACTGTGCAGAAGTCGGTCGATATATTATCTAAAGGTTATGGGGATTTATTTGCTTTTGGTCGTCCTTTTATTGCTAATCCCGATTTACCTGAACGCATAGCCAATCATTGGCCACTCAATGAGGCAGATCCTGCCACGATGTATGGTGGCACTGCCATTGGCTATAGTGATTATCCTCGCTATCAAGAATAGTCAAAAAAGTAGTGCATAAAACAAGGTCGATCACGGCCTTGTTTTCACCGCAGTAAGCGATGGGTATAAGCGGTACGATGACACTGTAAAAATGCACATAATTCTAAAGATATTTTATTTGTCAGTATTTATCAGTTGGTAGACGCAATGAATAAAAGTTTGAAAGACAGGCTGATACGCATATTAGTAGGATATGTCGGACTTTATCCGACGCTCAAAACCCATGCTATCAGTGACTCTAAAACAGTCTATTTAACATAATATACATTATGCGAAAACAAACCAACGGTCTTAAGAGTTATGTACACAACATTTTTATCTAACTTCATCTGTCATAACTGTCGTTCGTTTCCAGCCAAACTTAAATATCTACAATATTCATCTTCGCATTTAATATTAATACCAGCACCGACTTTAAAATTCATTTAAAACCTCAGCGCCAGCTAACGACAATGCTCTAGCAAATACTCGCGTAAAGATTTTCCATCCTTATCTAGGATGACATCCGTCACTTGGCAAGCCACGTCATGACCAACGCTTTTACATGACAGTTCATAATACACATCATCGCCTTGTGCCAAACTGACTTGCACCAATCCTTGCTCGGTCACTGCAAATTGCTTATCTTGCTCATAATCAGGATCTTGCGAACTCCATAAAACATCATAACCGATATGACAAGACATTTGCTCTCTATCAAAATAATCTCGCTCAAGCTCCATGGCTGCTTTTAGCTCTTGACTGCCATATTGGTGCAAAACCACTGGATAATCCTGACCCTGATTATCGATATCTTGTTGGTACATATCTGCGATGGTCGTGACTTTCATGGCAAACGTCGTCTGCAAGGCTTCTGTTAGATTGGCGGTCGCAGAAATAGCAGAAAACCCTAGGAATAGCATGATTATAGAAAATAGTGTCTTCTGCATGGCGTCCTCCATCTGCTATCACATATTTAGTGGTATATTCATTAAAACACATATAAACTACTACTTTACTGCACAATTGTGTTGGTAAGGTTTATCGGACAAAAACCTTGTTTACACAGCACCATTATTAACTTTGAGCAGTTATGAGTACTATTGATGAGCAAAACCTCATTTAACTCAGTACTTATTTAGGTTTCAGGTCCAATGCCGCTATTATAATTTTAATAAGCTACGATAAGGATATTCTTATGATGCCGTCATCTCGTTCTAATATTTTTCAGTCAAGTTTTTATAAATTAACGACTGTTGCCTGCTTTGCCTCCATACTTGTTGCGACTGGCTGCTCATCTTCTGCTGAATCCAATGTCAAAATACCCAGCCAACAAAATGGCAACACCTCAGCACCCGTTGTCTCCGATATGAGCCAGCAAACGCTTAAGCAGCAAGCTTTACGTATCCAGCGAGCCCTAGCGAACAACGACTTTGCGCGCATTACCAACGACATTCATCCGACGCGCGGCGTGCGTTTTTCCATGTATGCCTATGTGCGCCCTGAGACTGATAAAGTCTTTAGCCGTGAACAATTCGCGCAGTACTTACAACAAGCCAAAATCCGCTTTACTTGGGGTGAACGTGATGGGTCTGGTGAGCCGTTAGTGATTCCGCTCCCAGAATACTTGGAAACATGGGTCGATGGCGATACCTATAACAATGCCAGTATCAGCGTTAACGAGTTTAAGCACAGCGGCAATATGATTAATAATTTAAAAGAAATTTATCCCAATTCTGAGTTTGTTGAGTTTTACCATAAAGGCTCAGAGCAATACTCTGGTATGGATTGGCGTATCCTACGCTTAGTGTTTGATGAGTACCAAGGCAAGCGCTATTTGGTCGCTATCGTCAATGAACAATGGACGGTTTAAGCAATTCTTATCTATAAAAACAATTGCTTACAGTCGTAAAAATCAATAACGGGCAGTGTGATTAAATCAATACACTGCCCTTTTTATTTGCTTTTATTGCTATATATTCACTTTTGATTAGAGCGGCGTTTGGCGAAAAAACTTCACCATTATGTCGTAAATATCAGGATAAGCCTCAATCAGCTTTTGCGGCGTCTCAAAAAATACTTCACTGAGTACCGCGAAGAACTCCGCTGGATTGGTCGCGCCATAACGGTCGAGACCTGATTTATGATGGCTTTGAAAATCCTCAAAGTCTCGGCTCATAATCTTGGTCCAGTGCGCCGGATCCATATCAGGTTGCAGCGGCGGAAAGCCATTGGCACGACCATTTAGCATATCAAGCTTATGCACAAACTCATGAATGACCACGTTGTGACCATCGCGCTCGCCTGAGTGTTTGGCATCCTTCCATGACAGAATGACAGGCCCGCGCAGCCACGCTTCTCCGCTACGGTGCTGACTGCCCTCATGGACAATCCCCAACTCATCGACAGTGGTGATTTCGCTTTTATAAGAACCTGGATAAATAATAATGGCCGACCAGCCAGCGTACCACTCAAGGTTTAGGTTTAAAATAGGGAGGCAAGCTTGTAAGGCGATAGATTGCTTGACCGCGTCGGTAATCTCAAAACCCTGTGCGCCAGTAATCGACTTATCCGCCAAAAATAACGTCGCCAGCTCAAACAGACGTATTAGCTCATCCTCATCTAGCCTATCAAGTATCACAATACGCTTAGCCGCTTGCAGCCAGTCAGCATGGGTAAACTCGCTGTTGTCTAATATGCGCTGCTCGCGCCAGTCTTTTATCATGCTAAACATATTGAATTTCCTTTAATTTTTGTTGTTAGACTGTGCTTTTTATTATTGGCGTTATGTGTTTCAAGGGGTTAAGTGATGCTGACAATAAGCCTGTTTATCAAGATTCTAACGACAACATATTCATAATTAATTTAATCAAGGTTTCTTTTTGGTTGGGGTCAGATTCAGCGACCAATAACGTTAATGCGGCAAGGCCTGTATTATTAATAACCATGTCACCTTTATCATTGAGCAGTCGATTATTACGATGCAGAAAATCTACAAACAAAAAAGCGCCGCTGCGTTTATTGCCATCGGTAAAAGGATGGTTTTTGACCATAAAGTACAGCAGATGCGCCGCTTTACTCTCGATGGTCGGGTATGCAGGCTCGCCAAACACCGTCTGCTCTAAATTACCTAGTACACTGTCCAAGCCATCACCACGAGGCTTGGCAAATAACTCAGTCGCCTCACCTCTATCTATCAGCTGTGCTTTCAAATCCGTCAGCGCTGCCATTGCCTCAGTTGGACTGGGTAAGATACCGCCCTCTTGCCCTGCGGGATCGTCAAGCAAGCCTTCATCATAGCGCTGTAACCATAAGAATGTCTGTGTATAACGGCTGATAATCTCAACCAAGCCGCGACCTTCATCGGTTTTCAGCTCGGGACTTTGCGCGGTTTTTCGAATTAAATTTAACGCTTGTTGTAGCTCGCTTGAGTTTTTATCAAAGCGCTCTTGATTGAGCGTGTAGCCTTGGACCAAGTATTCACGTAAGCGCTGCGTTGCCCAGCGTCTAAACTGCACACCTTGAGGGGACTTGATGCGATAGCCTACTGAGATAACCACATCTAAGTCATAAAACGTCACAGGGCGATCAGAATTTGCAATATGCATTTTTTGCATATTGCTTTTTTCAGCAATTTCTTCATCGTTTATAGCATTGGCAATATGACGCGAAATCACTGATTGGTCACGACCAAACAGCTCAGACATTTGTGCTTGCGTAAGCCAGACAGTCTCTTGCTCAAAGCGAACGTCTACCTGTGCCTTTCCATCAGCGCTTTCATATATCTCTACCTTTGCCACGTCATCATTCATAACGTTAATCATCTCAGCTCTCCCCCAATCCTAATCCCAATATAAATGCTTACGCTGTGCTTATTATTCTTAATAGGTAAATCATACAGCGACTGCATGATAGAGTACATAACAATGACTATTCTGTGCCTGTGCCGATGCTTGGAGTATCTCGTGGTGTATAACCGAAATGCTGCTTATAAATACGAGCAAAGTAACCTTGGTCGCTATAACCGACTCTATGCGCCACTTCATCGATGGTTACGTAGCTTTTGGTTTTTAAAATATGATTGGCTTGCTTTAAGCGCAGTTCTTTTACCCATTCCGAAAAACTATAGGGCAACTCAGCAAATAGCTTATGCAAGTATCTGACCGATATATGACAAGCAGCAGCGACCATCGCTGGGGTTAAAGTAGAGCTTTCTAGGTGCAGATGGACGTAATGCTCGATGCGCTTTAGGTGTACCGACTGTATGGACGAGCTGGTACTCATCATCACCTCTTTCGGGGCGCTCAATGCCAATATAATAAGGTTAAGCAGCTGCTGCTCTAGGATTTTAATCTCTAAAGCCGCCAATCTATGTTGTTGAATCAGCTCTAATATCTGTCTGATTTGAAAAACCAGCAACCTACCAGCCCCTTCATCAATAGACAGGCTACGGGCAAACTGCCGCTCTATGGCGCCCATTTGCGGGCTTAATAGCGCTAAAGGCACCTTAATCACATATAACGATACTTCTTGCAGGTGATAAAACTCATAAGGTAAGTTTGATAATTCAATAAAAAACTGACCCGGGTTTGAGGTTAATTGGCGGTTTTTTTGCGCAAAACGGACGCTACCGGTCACAGGAAAGGTGATTAAAATACTGTCGTCGCTACGGTTATTACTATTGCCTTGACTAGACTGATTGCTTGCTAAGCTGCGCTTATAATGGACGGTATTGGCATGATAATGCGATACCCCAATATCCAAAAGCTTGGCGTGTTGCAAGTAACCAGAAAACTGACTTGGCTGGCGAAAGCTGACATTGAGATCAAAATAGGTGTCATTGATGGTGCGCTTCCAATCAAACGCGTCTAATGTTTGTGCCGTGCTTATAGGAGGCGTTGAAGGTAACCATAAGGAAGGGGTTAATTTTGCATTCATCCTTGAATACTCTGTGTGTAAAAATAGCTATCACAAAATTGATAGGCATTTAGTATCATGCCAGCTAATAAAATGTCGTTCTCCTTTATATCATACCTGTATGACGACTGGATTTCTAAATATGATGCGTACTAAATACGATATCAAAAATAAAATCAGGCATTAAATGAGATTTAATGCCTGATGGGAAGTTTATAAGGTTATAGTGATAAAAGAACAGTAAGCTAAGCCGCTTTGGTCAGCTTATAAGTGCCCGTTTCATGCAATTCTGCTCGCCAGCCTTTTTTAATCACAATCGTGGTGGTTGGCTCTTGAATAAGCGCCGGTCCTGCAATCAGCGCCCCTGCACCAAATTCCTCACCATTATAAATAGGCGTATCAATCCATTCGTATTCTTGATCCATGATCATCTCACGGCTACCGACTTGCGCTTGACTGACATCACCTTGTTGCTTAGCAAGCTCTGGTAGCTTGGGCTTACTGATTTTACCGATGACAGCGACTTCGATATTGACCAGCTCGACCTTATTATCACGCTCATCATAAGTATAGAGCTCTTTATGACGGTGATGGAAGGCTTCCAAAATCGTTTGCACGCTATCGGCATCAAGCTTGCCATTGGGTATCAGCACATTACACTCATGCACCTGCCCGACGTAGCGCATCTCCATGGTACGCTCGATGATGATATCATCTTCTGCAAAGCCATCTTCTAACAGCTTTTGTACGCCTAGGCTTTCTAGCTCGTGTAAGGTAGCATTAAGCGACTGTAGCTCTGAATCTGGCGCAATAATCATCATCTGCGTGGCCAGATAGTTATATTTAATATCAGAGATGATTTGACCAAAGGCGCAAAGACAAGAGGCAATCTTTGGTATCAAAATAGTACCAATCCCCATTTCTTCTGCTAAATCGACAATATGCATGCCACCTGCGCCGCCTGCACAAATAAGCGCAAAGTCGCGAGGGTCATAGCCTTTTTCAATGGTAATACGGCGAATACCATTTGCCATGTTTTGATTAACAATGGCACTGATACCAAAGGCGGCATGTGCCAAGTCAATTTTTAATGGATCGGCGATGTGTTTTTGCACCGCTTGCAGCGCTTTGTCTTTATCCAAAGTCACGCAGCCGCCTAGCACGGCATCGGGCTCAAGGTAACCTAACACCAGATTAGCATCGGTCACCGTTGGTAACTCACCGCCTTTACCATAAGACGCAGGACCTGGGGTCGCGCCAGCACTTTGTGGACCGACCTCGAGCATCCCAAAGTTATTTACATGACCAATAGAGCCGCCGCCCGCGCCCAGCGTTTCAACATGAATCATAGGCACGCCAATACGATTGCGTAAAAAATCAATATCACGGTTTAGGCTCGTTCGACCAGATTTGGCCATCGTGATATCAAAAGACGTCCCGCCCATATCAACGGTGATAATGTTATCAATGCCAAAGGCGCTGGCAATATACAGTCCTGCTTGCGGTGCTGATGCGGGTCCTGAATTGATGGCATTAACCGCGCGTTCACGCATGATGTTACCGACCGCAAGCCCGCCATTCGACTGAAAGTAACGGACCGGCTGCTCAGCGCCGAGTGCCTTAAAGTAATCATCAATCTTATGTACATAAGACGCCATAACCGGGCTTAAATAGGCATTAACCAGTGTCGTTGAGGTACGCGTATATTCCTTAATCTGCGGATATACTTCACTACCGCAGCAGACAAACACCCCCGGCATATGCTGCTCAATCAACTCTTTGGCACGTTGTTCGTGCTCGGTATTACGGATAGACCACACAAAAGAGATGGCAACCGCTTGCACGTCTTGCTGTTTTAACACTTCAATCGCATCGAGGATATCTTGCTCATTTAACGGCTCGTGTTCGCTGCCGTCTGCCAAGATACGACCACGGATAGGAAAGCGGCGGTCACGCGTGGCAATCTGCGGCGCTGGCGGGTAACTGGCATCGTAGCGGTGCCCTTCTTCTTTGTGCCCTAAGCGTATCTCGATACTGTCTTCATGTCCTTTGGTACATAGCAAGCCTACTTTCACACCTGTCATCTGAATCAGCGCATTTAGGGCGACGGTCGTGCCATTAATACACAAATCGCAGGCTTGAATGATGTCTTCGATAGGACGGTTAAATTTATTGGCAATTTGCTGGAGACCATTGGCAATGGCTAAGGTGCCATCCTCTGGGGTTGATGGTGCTTTAAACAGATGAATATCACCGGTTTTTTCTGCCAAGACAAAATCTGTAAAAGTCCCGCCAGCATCAACGCCAATACGAAAATCGTTGTTCATAAGTCATCCTTAACTCAATCATGAAAGTTCAATGTGTGTTTTATGCGGTTATCTGGCGGCGTAAGTACTCAGTTTCGGCTTCATTGAGCGCCAGAGTTTCTGGGTCAAGTACCACGCCGTATTCAATCTTTGCCGCAGCAATTGAGATAATTCTTTCTTTTACATCCTTGATGACCGCTTGAATATCGCGATCAAATGAGCTGCCGTAGCCGCCGCCACCCGGATTGATATTGCGCGCGCGTTCACCCGGCGTGATTTCCGTAACGGTGTTTTTTCTATATAAGTCCGTTTGCCCGTCTTTATGTAGTATCTCTAGACGCCCAACTTTTAGCTCAGGTGAGATTTGTTCCGCGCCGCCAGCGCCCATAGTAGGATGCTGACGACCTTCGCCAAAGGCAATAACCGTCATAGTATGGTCTAATGGCTCAACTTCCCAAACCGTACCACAGCCGCCGCGGTACTCGCCTGCGCCGCCACTGTCTTCTGCCAAGCCATACTTATGAATTAAGATAGGATACTGGTACTCTAACAGCTCAATATCTCCCGAGCTTAACGCCCCAAAGCAGCTTAATGGTCCACAAGCATGCCAGCCATCCATTTGTTGTGTAGCACCTGCGCCTGAAATAATAGACGCCAAAATCATGGTGACGTATTGCTCGCCAGTTTTTGGGTCGATACCAGCGATATTAATCCCTGAAGAATGCCCCCAAGAGGCGGTAACGCGCTCAGGTGCCGCTGCTTCAAATGCCATACGTACCGCATCGGTTAAGGTTTCCATCGGCGTGGTCGTACAGTTGACGTGCGGCGCCGGTTCTTTGGCATTACATAAAGTGCCATGCTCACCCAAATCAACGGTCACACAGCGGTATAAGCCTTCGTTATACGGCGGCTCTACTTGGGCAAACATCATTAGCCCAAGCAATACTCCTGACATCGAGTTACCAGCATAAGAGTTGATAAAATAAGGGACTTGCGGCGGACTGGTGATTTTAATATGTACATCACTGTCTTTGATGACAATGTCGGCGCTGATGGTCATATCACCCAAGCCATGACCTGAGTCTTCTAATACTGCCTCGCCATGATAATCGCCATCTGGGATAGACGAGATTAACGAGCGCATATGATGGTCAGCCATGCTCTTTAGCTCTTCAATCGCTCCACGTACCGTCTCAATGCCATATTTGTCTAGCAGCGCAATCATATTACGCTCACCGACGGCACACGCGCCGTACTGGGCATTGAGATCGCCTTCTTGATTACGGCGTGAGCGCATATTGCTGTGCAGCAAATTAATGACATCATGGCGTTTGACGCCTTTTTCCCACAGCTTAATGGGCGGAATGCGTAAGCCTTCGGCATATATCTCTTTGGCATCAGGGTTATAGCCGGCTGGCACAGGGCCACCGATATCAGTGACATGACCTTTACAGACCGTCCAAAAGACCAGCTCACCTTTATAAAACACCGGCTTATACATACAGCAATCTAGGATATGGCTGCCCATCATCACAGGATCGTTATGATAAATCACATCGCCTTCATTAATGTCATCACCATAATATTCGGCGACGGCTTTCATGGCGGGCATGAGTGAGCCTAAATGAATGGGAATGTCTTGCCCTTGCAAAATCATCTCAGGCAGATGATCAAACAGCGCATTACTATAGTCATGAGCTAAGTTAAAGACACTCGAACGGGCGGTTTTTTCTAAGGTGGTTGTCATCTCACGCTGCGCCGTTTCTAGGGCGCCACGTACGACAGACAAGGTAATGGGATCTATAGAAGGGTGAGCGTTGCTCATGAAAGACTCCTTGTCGAGAAATTTGGGTCGGAAACAGCGCGTTTATATAGGCGAAATAAAAGAATATACCGGTCTATATGACCATTTATCCTTATCCTTCAGCGCGCGCTTTATCTGGCTTATCATCTATCCTAATGATCAAGCTTTTTCACTATAGCGAGGTTTTGGTCAAATAGATGGACTGTGTGTGCAGAGTTTTTGACTGTGAGTGTACAGATGTAACGATAAGCAGCCTGTTTTTACGGTTATCATAGTGCGATATAAAGCGTTTAGCATAAAAAAAGAGCAATGCCTCATATGTGCGGCACTGCTCTTTTTGTCTATTCTTACTAACTTCAATTGTATACGTTATTCAATACTAGGTACGAACCGCCTTTCTCCATAGTCCTATCTTTATATTAGCCAATACCAGCCCAGATAAGATAAGCACCATCGCTAGCATCTTCCACCATGTGACCACCTCTCCTGTAAACAACACTGAAGTCGCCATCCCAAACACGGGCACCAGTAAGGCAAATGGCATCACCTTAGAGGCGATATTTTGACTAAGCAGATGCGCCCACAATCCAAACACGCCAGCATTTAGTTAAGTGCTATCACCCCACCACCAGCCGCATCATCTGGGTACTGATATAACCACCAAAAGTGCCCACGGCATAACCTAAAATACCCAAGAATACGCCAACTGGAGCCAGTGACGGATGAAATGCTGTAGCGACAATCGGTGCTGATGACGCGCCGCCGGTATTGGCATTCGAGCCAACTGCCAAAAAGAAGAATGGCGCACGAATCATTCTAGCAACCGCAAAAACAATCACAACGTGAATACTCATCCATAGTAGACCAATGAGTAGTAAGCGCCACTGCGAGACAATGCCCGCTAGATTGATTTGCATGCCGATAGCGGCGATTAAGACAAAGATAAACACCGTACCGATTTTGGAGGCGCCAACATGGTCAAGACGGCGGATTTTGGTAAAGGAAAACACCACCCCTATTAAGGTGATAATCACCACCATCCAAAAGAACGAGCTGGCAAAGCTATATTGTACTGCCCAACTATAAGGCGCAAAGAAGCCTGCTATCTGCCCGCCTGCGAAATGCGCCACCCCGACCATGGCAAAACACAAGCCAAACATCACCATCAAATCATTGATAGTAGCAGGACGCGCATGGTCTCGTTCATAGCTTTCCACCGCGGCAATCACTTTATCAATACTACTGCTATCCGCCCGTAAAAACTTATCTATCTTCGCGCTGTGCTTGGCCATAACCAAAATCGCCAATAGCCATAATGAAGCATTGGTGGTATCGACCAAAATCATCATGCCAAATAAATCATCACTGACGCCAAACAGCTCTTTCATCGCCGCTTGGTTTGCTGCCCCGCCAATCCAGCTACCCGCGACCGCTGAAAACCCGCGCCATAAGGTATCGTCGTTAAACATCTCAGGCGAAATCCATTTGGCAATACCTAAGCTAATCGGCCCACTAATAACAATGGCAATACTAGCCGCAAAAAACATCGCAATGGCTTTCCATCCTAAACCTAATATTTTTGGCACATCCATCGACAAGGTCATCAATAGCAAACTGGCTGGCAACAGATAGGTGGCGGTAAAGCCATAAATCTGCGAACCAATACCGTCAGCAAAGACACCCAAGCTATTTAGGGTTGCGGGAATAAAGCAGCACAGCACAATACCCGGCAATACGGCATAAAAGCGGCGCCAAAACTTACCAGGCAGCCCTTGGGTATAAAACACCAAACCAATAATGGCCATGATAATGCCAAAGGCTAACGGCAGATTACCAATGGCTAAATGAGAAATATCGGGCATCAGACAGCTCCGCAGCACACGATGATTAAAAGCCTGTCAGTATAGACAAGGCGAAAAAGACGCGCAAGCAACGATATAGCATTGTTGACTTTTTATTAGTGAAACATACAAGTATTTTGACGCACAAAAAAGCCAGATAACAAGTATCTGGCTTTTTAATATGACGCTATATGATTAATAATGACATTTATTTAAGCCATTATTAACCATTCATTATAACGTTATTACGAGTTTCTACCACGGTTGCCGCCTGTTGGACGACCTTGACCACGGCTGTCAGAGCGATTCGCTGGGCGACCTTGGCTGCCACTTGGACGACCGCGACCGGTTGCAGCGCGATCGCCGCGTGGTGCGCTGGTACCGTCACCACGGCTAGGCGCGCCTGTGCGTTTGCCTTGATAGGGTTTGCCACCTGAGCGCTCACTTGGCTTGCCTTGATAACCGCTGTCATTGCTGGCGCGTTGACCAGTCGGCGCGCTGTCGCTTGAGCGACCACGGCCTTGACCATTGCCGCCGCCGTTTGAACGACCTGCATAACCGCCTGCTGAACGACCACGACCTTGACCACCGCCGTTAGAGCGTCCGCGACCACGGCCACGACCATTACCTTTGTTTTCGCTCGGTACATAAGTCTTCTTAGGTTCCATACCTTCGATGACACAGACTTCCATTTTGCGATCTAAGTAACGATTGATAGCGTTTAGCTGTGGACGATCATCCATGCTACATAAGCTGATAGCAATACCAGTACGACCAGCACGGCCACAACGACCGATACGGTGGACGTAATCTTCAGTTTGACGTGGCAAGTCATAGTTAATAACGTGTGAGATCGCTGGTACATCAAGACCGCGAGCAGCAACGTCGGTCGCTACTAGGATTTTAACCTTGCCATTACGTAAGTCTTGTACGATACGGTTACGCTTGCTCTGCGGCAAATCGCCATGTAGGAAACTGGCTTTATGACCCGCTTCTTGCAGCTGTTTGGCCAATTTTTCTGTACTACGTTTGGTCGCTGCAAAGATAATGATTTGTTCCATATCTTTGTCACAAACAACTTTATCAAGCAAACGGTTTTTGTGATCAAAATCATCACAGTAGTATACTTTTTCTTCGATATGCGCCGATTCAACTTTGATTGAAACGCGCTCAGGATTTTTGGTGAAGCTCGCAGCAATCTTGCCGACAGGACCATCCCAAGTCGCTGAACACATAATCGTTTGACGATTATCAGGTGCCGCTTTCAAGATATCGTTGATATCATCAGCAAAACCCATGTCTAGCATGCGATCAGCTTCGTCAAGTACCAACACTTCAAGGTTTGATAAATCAACGCGACCGGCTTTGATATGATCAAGTAAACGACCAGGCGTTGCTACGATAACTTGAACGCCTTTTCTTAGCGCAGTAATCTGGCCGTTGTACGGTGCGCCGCCGACTAATGGCACGCAGAACAGACCGCGCATGTCTTTTGAATAGGTACGAACGCTGTCATGTACTTGTTGAGCAAGCTCACGCGTTGGCGTTAAGATAAGGGCTTTGGTTAATTTGTCAAAGCTCGTGGCACGACTTAAACGGTCAAGTACTGGGATAACAAATGCCGCAGTTTTACCACTACCGGTTTGCGCTGACAATAATAAGTCGCGACCCGCTAGAGCAAAAGGAATGGCTTGTTCTTGAATAGGTGTTGGGTTGGTATAGCCAACGCGGTCAAGCGCGGTCAAAATCGGCTTGGCAATATCAAGGTCGCTAAAAGTGATTTTGTTTTCTTCAGCAGCGCCAGTAGTAGCCGCTTGGTTATTGGTATCAGCAGTTGCAGTTGTGTTTGGGGTATCAGTGCTGTCGATAATGCCGTTTTCAGCGGCGATAGCAGATAAGATGTCAGTCATAGTAATCCTTGGTAAGTATAAGCTGCTGTAAATTCAGCAAGCTTGATGCATACCACTGATAACCGTTCATCACGCCGCATTTATAAAATTATTGTCTCACCTTAAAAAGGCTTAACAATCAAAAGCCAAGCCATAAAGCTTGTCAATATTATAAAGGCGTTCGTGCTGTCTGACGTATTTTGGTGGTAGTGCCGAGTGTCTTATCCTTGTTTGCTAAAAGCGCATTATCAATGCTTTGTCCAAAGCAGATAAAGGCTGGTAACAACCAATCTAACCGATATAGCGGTCAGTAGATAAGATATGAGTCAAAAATAACGGATTTTTCACTATTAATAGAAAAGGTTATTTAAGTACACAAAATCATCGGCAACAATTACTTATGGTCATCCTAGACCCAAAATCGCAGGCGATGTTATCAATCTCATAATTCACGCTAGTCTATGCTAACGTGGCGACGCAGTATAGCACAACATAAACGCAAACAGTACCTATTTTTCTGTTTATGGTAAAAATAGGTCATATCTCAAACAGTTTAGGCTAAAAAACCGCTGCGCCAGTCTCTAACACAGCCGCTTCAACGCCTTTATCTTTAATGCAATAACTTCTAACGTGCGCGCTATTAACGCGACATTTTCACTTCCGTCACATAGGTTGGCAATTGCCAAGCGCCGCCCGCCTCTATCAGCCGGCACATACCTGTGGTGCTTTCATGACTTTTCTCAAACGCTCTGCCTGTCCATACCCATTCACTTTTGGCTAAACAGTCGCCAAGCCCGCGGCCTTTTTGCACCGAGGTTATTTTACCATCGCTATAATCGGTCGCGCTTGTCGTCACCAAGCTCGGCTTATAAGGCTTAGTGTCATTGAATACCCAAACACCCGTACCCGTGTTATAAGCGCCCGTCCAACAATCATGCTGGGCGAGCAGCTGCTTACTGTTTAAACGGCTGACGCGCCACGCTGTCTTATCCGCTAAGTTTGGACATTCAGTGTTGACATCTTTCATGGTGGTTTTCATCATCTCTGCCAACTGCGATGAGCGCATGGCAAATTTTTTCTTACTACTAGAGAGGGCGCTAGGATTAGGAGTGACCAGTCGTAATGAAGGAGCGGCTTGCGGCGATAAAATGCCACTATTAGATTTACTGGTGTTATTGCTAATAAAAGCGCTTGAGGTCCCTACCCGGCCTTGAGCTTCGTCGGCTTTGAGCATCACTGCACTGGCCCCTTTATCCGATAGCTGCCAGCGCGTATTGCGAATCACCAGCTCAATCTTGCTTGATTTGGTTAAGGCATCGAGCAGCGCGCTCACCTGCGCTGAGGTCAGCTCTGCATGGCCTGCGGCTACTGAGTAAGGCTTGGTTTCTCCATAATCTCTATCATTAATAAATAGCGAGATACGATGGCGATTACCAAGCTGCATCAGCGCTTTAGCAGAGCTTTCTTTAGCGCCGCCAAGCTTTACTTTGCCGTCGACGGTAGCGTTTGCTCCTGCGCGGCGTACCAATAGTAAAGACACGGGTAAATCGCTATTATTCTCCGCTTGGTAACCTGCCAGCCGGCAAGTACGGGTATTGTCGCAAGCGACTTCCCAGTCTTGATTACTAAAGCTTACAGGCGTGGCAGCCTGCGTCACGGAACTCAATAAAGCGGCGCTAAGGGCAGCAAATAACGGTAGTATCATTTTTTTTGTCATGAATAAAGGCAACTTTTTTATTTTTATCGAAATGTTTTTTCTATGCGGGTTGTTTTTGCTAGGAGCATTGTCTGTTAGCAGACTACATGCGCGATGGGATTGACGAGTGAATGGTAAAGGTAGAAAAACCATCTCGTTGAATAAAGGTAGTGGTATAGGCTGAGTTTTATTATTCTTCATAGTCATTACTCATTAATAGAAGAAATATCAACACCTGCCCAAGAAGGCGGTGGCTGCTATCTTAACGTACTAATGTTTCTATCTGTTATACTAATGTACTATTATGTAAAGACGAAAGTATAGTCAAAAAGCGATATATCGATATATATATTTGGAATAACGAATATTGAAGAAGCAAAAGGTTAACAGCAATGGCCTATTAACCTTTTTATGAAAACTTATGTTTTGCTACGACTATTTAAATATAAACTGATAAAGTTAAACCTTTAAACAATAGGCTTTAATTCTAACTCTACGGCGCGTTTTACCGCTGCACGTTCGGCGATTTTTTGTGCCCATCGTTTGACGTTTTTGTAATCATCTACTTGTAAAAATTCTGCCGCATCATAAAGCTTGCCCAGCACCAGCTGACCGTACCATGCCCAGATAATCATATCAGCGATATTATAGTCCGCCTCATCATTACCGCACATATACTTATGGTCTTTGAGATGCCTATCTAGCACATCAAGCTGGCGTTTGGTCTCCATCGTATAGCGATTGATAGGATACTCTAGCGGTTCGGGCGCATAGGCGTAGAAATGCCCAAAACCGCCACCTAAAAACGGCGCACTACCCATCTGCCACATCAGCCAAGACAGACAATCTGCGCGCGCTTTACCTTGCTGCATCGGGATAAATTTGCCAAACTTTTCCGCTAAATATAATAAAATAGCGCCCGACTCAAAAAGCGCAATAGGCTCGCCAGCATTTTTATCATTTAAAGCATCAGTATAATCAACCAGCGCCGGGATTTTAGAATTGGGGTTGATAGCGACAAACCCTGAGCCAAATTGATCGCCCGCAGAGATATCTATTTTGTAGGCGTCGTACTCAGCACCTTTAACATTCAGCTCGGCAAGCTCCTCTAACAAGATATTTACTTTGACGCCATTCGGGGTATTTAGTGAATACAGCTGTAAAGGTGCATCGCTAACCGGCAATTTTTGTTCATGGCGCGCGCCAGCTGTTGGGCGATTGATGCTGGCGAACTTACCACCATTTTCGCTGTCGTTTTTCCATACTTTAGGTGGCGTATAACCGCTGGCTTTGTCGCTGGCATGGTCATTGTCATTTTGAATGTCGTTATTTTCGTCATTGTTTGATTGATGATTGTCACTACTCATAATAATTCCTATTTTTTTTGTTGTATAAAAGAGAGCCAAAGCGAGACTGAGGCGGCAAAAGATTTATATTAGTCTCACGTCGTCCTATATGACAATTCTACTATAGCAAATCTGCGGTTAAAGCCCTGTCTTGTAACCCATTTTTAAAAGTAACGAGTACGAGTATCAAAGCGTTTGAGAACAAACTTCTTATGAATGAGCTTGCACCGTTACTTTGCTACTCTTTAACTCATAGGCGGTTATTTTTATACTAGCCCAACTTAACAGCTTTTTAGAGATGGGCTTAACAACAGAAGTCAAAAGATGAGGTCAAAAGACATGGTGATGACAATATGGTAACCCTAACCCCAACGCAAGATAAATACCTACCCTATGTCTTGGCGGTGGCGCTATTTATGCAGATTTTAGATGCTACCATCTTAAACACCTCTTTGCCGCAAATGGCGCAAGCCCTTGGCGAGTCACCATTAAAAATGCAGTGGGCGGTTATTAGCTATGCGCTAACCTTGGCGATTTTTATTCCTATAAGCGGCTTTTTGGCTGATAAATATGGCACGCGGCGGGTGTTTTTATATGCTGTAATCATCTTTTGTATCGGCTCACTATTGTGTGCCGCCTCCCCAACGTTGAATTTATTGATTGGTTCGCGCGTCATCCAAGGTATTGGCGGCGCGATGATGACCCCTGTGGCGCGTCTCATATTGGTCAAATCTTATCCGCGTAATAAGCTATTAACCGTGATGAACTTTGCGGTGATACCCGCGTTAATCGCGCCCCTAGTTGGACCAGTATTGGGCGGTTATATCGTGCAATATACCAGCTGGCATTGGATATTTCTCATCAATATCCCGATGGGTATATTTGGTTTTATCATGGGTAAAAAGCTGGTACCTGCTTTGTTTGAGGACACCAAGCGTTTAGACTGGACGGGTTTTGCTTTATTTGCTGCCGCCGCTTGCGGATTTACTTTGGCGGTCGAGTTTGGCTCACAGACTGGGCGCGGGTTTTACGGTTTGCTACTCGCACTCGGCGCTAGTATCTTGATAGGCGCGTATGTGTGGCATGCCAAACGCCGTGCAGCGCCATTATTTCCACTAAGTTTATTTAATATTCGCACTTTTCGTATCGGTATTACTGGCAACTTATTCACCCGTTTAGGCATCAGCGCCGTGCCTTTTTTATTGCCGCTATTACTACAGGTGGTGTTTGAATACTCACCGTCGCAAGCGGGTTGGCTGCTTGCACCTATTGCCGTTGGTGCAATCGGTATCAAGCCTTGGGTCAGTAAAATTATTCAGCGTTTTAGCTACCGCAAGGTGTTGGTGGCCAATACCTTTTTGATAGGCCTGCTTATTATTGTCTTAGCGCAGTTTAATGATGCGGCAAATTGGATTTGGTTTATCCCTATTTTGACCGTCATGGGTGCCTGTAACTCCATGCAGTTTAGTGCCATGAATACCATTACTATCGGTGATTTAGAGGGCGCGCAGACCAGTAGCGGTAACAGCTTAATGGCGGTCAATCAGCAATTGGCGATTAGCTTTGGCATCGCTTTTGGCGCAGCGGTCTTGAATCTACTGCGGGAGCGCTTCGAGCTTGATACCTTGGTCGCCTTTCAGACCACCTATTGGATATTGGGTATATTAACCATTCTTTCAGGTTTATACTTTTTACGCCTCAAACCTGAAGACGGTCGCGGCTTGTATTAAGTTATTGGTATTGAAAAATACTTATCTCTAATAGTAACAAACATTAAAAAAGCATTAAATATAAAAACGCCAGCGTATCCTAAAATCAGTCAATCTATAACTTATCTTAGGATACGCTGGCAATTAACAGCAATTCTTATAACTTTAAGGCGTGTGGTCATCATCCATTTGTGATTGGATATAATTTTCAATGCCAACGTCTTTAATCAAGTCCTCTTGGGTTTCAAGCCAGTCTTGATACTCTTCATTGCCGTCTTTTAGGATAACCAATAAATGACGCGAAACATAGTCACGCTTGCTCTCACACAAGGTAATTGCATCAGTTATGATAGAAAATTTCTGCTTTTCTAAGCGCAAGTTGCAGTCAATCATTTCAGGCACATCTTCTGCGATGAACATTTTGCCGTAATCTTGCAGGTTTGGCAGACCGCCTAACAATAAAATACGCGCAATAAGATCATCCGACCATTTCATCTCTGCAATAGATTGCTTATAGAAATTTTCGTTTAATGCCTCTAAACCCCAATGACGGGCAATACGGGCGTGCAAAAAATACTGATTGATGGCGATTAATGACTGACCGAGCACTTGATTGAGTGCGCGAATAACTTCTTTATCCCCTTTCATGCTGTTCTCCCTGTCTTGCTTATTCGTTTATCAATTTAATATTCGTGAAAACTGCTTAATATATAAAATACTAAACAATATCAGGAGACACTTCCGCCATCTGGCTTTGTAAATAATTGGGCAGACCAACCATATCAATCAGGCGCAGCTGCTGCTCTAACCAATGGGCATGATCTTCTTCGGTGTCTTTGAGCTGCTCAACCAACATCTCACGCGTCACATAATCGTGCTCTGCTTCACAAAGCGCAATACCGTCTTTTAGATGCTGCTGTACTTGATATTCTAAGTCCAGGTCCAATTGCAGCATTTCAGGTACCGTTGCGCCAATATTAATCTCATTGACGCGCATCTTCGGCGTACCGCTTAACATCAAGATACGGCGGATAATCGCCTGCGCGTGCTGCGTTTCATCTTGCATCTCATGGTGGATACGGTCGTATAATTTACCGTAATGCCATTCTGCATACATCTCAGAATGAATGAAGTACTGATCACGAGCCGCAAGCTCGCCACCTAATAAAAAATTTAAATAATCAATGACCTTTTGGCTGCCTATCATGACTCATACTCCTATGTTTTTATTTGGCTACTAATACATTCACAATAATAAATATAGTTGAAGTACCATTCGTAAACTAATCAGTAAAGATTAAAACCCATCAAACGTCTTACAAAGTTAGATAGATATAGTAGCATAGGCACGCCGTAGCGCTTGTAACGATATGAACTAAGAATAAGATGCTAATTGAGAATTATAATTAACTCGCTTACACCGATAGCGTTTAGCGAGTAATCTTAATAGGTGATTTATGAAGGCAAACAGAGATAAAGGATAGCCGCACTCGCCTTTTGAGTTACTTATCGTCTTTCATGGTGATGGCTTTTAACCATAAATAACCATAAAAAGATGATTTGAACGCGGATAAAGGCGAATTGGCGGCTAAAACACTACAGATAGAGGGAAAGCAGAAACGGGATTTGAACGGATTGGCAATAGAAGTGGATACAAGCAAATGCTTAAACTGTTTCTTAAACTGCGTAGGCCAACGCATCAAGCTTGGCATGATGTTCGTCAAGAAAGTCGTTGACCATAGGTTCGCAGCAGCCACAGCACGTCGCTACATCAAGGGTGTCTTTTAACCCCTCTAATGTGTCAATGCCTGAAGCAATGGCAGCTTTGATTTGTTTGTCTTTGACGTCGTTACAGATACATACGTACATGTGCGGCTCCTACTATGAATATCTAGCTAATTATGCTTTATAATAACGATAATTATTACCATTTACAATAGTATTTGGTATATTTATCCGTCATATTAGGTACAGCTAAAAGATATATTACCCTAACTTTATCCATGTAACTGAATACAGTCTTAGGTGTAACCACAAAGTACCAAAGGTAGTAAAATGGCGACGAACTGTAAATCTGCTCATTTTTTAATCGTTTTTACCGTTAACTGCTGTTATATTTACCCCCTATTAACTAAATCTATATTGGAATTGTTCTATGTCTAATAATAATTCTACGATACAGCCGCTTGAGTTATTTAAAGTCTTGTCTGACCCAACGCGCTTAAAAATTTTTCAAATCTTATTTAATAAAGAGTCGCGCTGTGTTGGTGAATTGGTAGAAATACTCGATCAGCCGCAGCCGACCATCTCGCGTCACTTAAATCATTTGAAAAAACTGGGCATTTTAAGCTGTGTTCGTGATGGGACGTGGATGTGGTACGAGGTGTCTGATGATTTGCCAAAATGGTGCCAAGATATTTTAGAAATCACCTATAAGCAAATATCAACTAAAGACATCAATATGCCAAAGCCTGCTTAATGTCAAAAAAAGCAGATTGAGAAAGTCTAACGACAAATAATTGAGCACATAAAAAAGACCTATCATTGATAGGTCTTTTTTGTTTTTAAGCGTTGTATTTAAAATACGCCCTTAATATAAATACGCCTTTAAGCCTAAATTAGACTAGGTCTAAAAAATCACTGACAAAGGCGTTTGCTGGCTGGTGAATCAGCTCCTCTGACGTCCCTACCTGCTCGACGCGGCCCTGATTCATCACCACAATCTCATCCGATACCGCCCGCGCCTCTTCTTGGTCGTGGGTTACCATAATGCTCGTAATACCCAGCTCGTGGTGGATATTTTTTAGCCAAGTGCGCAGCTCTTTACGGACTTTGGCATCTAGCGCGCCAAACGGTTCATCGAGTAATAATAGTTTTGGCTTTACTGCCAAGGCTCGTGCCAGCGCGATACGCTGACGCTGACCACCTGATAATTGATGCGGATAAGCATTGGCAACTTGCGGCAACTGTACTAGGTCTAGCAATTCAGCAACACGCTTATTGATATCCGCTTTACTTGGGCGCTCATTCTGCGGTAGCAAGGTTAAGCCAAAGCCGACATTATCGGCGATGTTTTTGTGGCGAAATAACGCATAGTGCTGAAACATAAAACCAATATGGCGCTTTTGCACTGGTGTATTGGTGACATCGAGCTCATCAAATAATATCTGCCCAGAGTCCGCGTATTCTAAACCTGCAATGATACGCAGCAAAGTGGTTTTACCGCAGCCTGACGGACCAAGCAACGTCGTCAACTTGCCCGTTGGTACAGTGATATTGATATCATCTAAGGCGGTAAAGTTACCGAATTTTTTATTAACGTTGCGAATCTCGATACTCATAATGGGTTCTCTTATTATATTTTTGGCTTAGCAGATGCCTTTCTTGCTGATAGATTTGTAAAATAGCGCTTATAAATTGCCTGTGCTTTTCGCTAAAGTGGCATCCGTATCTGACGCTTTCTTAGCACCTTTAGTGTTTGACGTATTGCTAGCATTGCCAGCGTTGTTAGCATTGTGATCGTTGGCACTCACTGGCAATTCAGGCGCACTTGCTAGACGCTCAGACTTGGCGAATTTGCGCTCTTGCAGCTTGGTCATCACTTGTTGTATCAATAGCGTTACCAGCGCCAAGGCAGCCAGTAAACTAGACAAGGCAAAGGCGGCAGTAAAGTTATAATCGTTATAAGCAATCTCAACCAATAGTGGCATGGTGTTGGTTTCGCCGCGGATATGACCAGATACCACGCTTACTGCGCCAAACTCGCCCATCGCGCGCGCATTGGTCAAAATCAAACCATACAGCAGCGCCCATTTGATATTAGGCAGTGTCACATGCCAAAAGGTCTGCCAACCGCTAGCGCCCAAGGTTAATGCCGCTTGCTCTTCACTATCGCCTTGGGTCTGCATCAAGGGTATGAGCTCACGCGCCACAAACGGAAAGGTCACAAATAAAGTCGCTAAAATAATCCCTGGTACGGCGTAAATCACCTGAAAGCCCATGCTCTCAAGCCAGCCACCGATGCTAGAGTTTAGACCAAATAGCAGCACAAACATCAAACCTGCCACCACCGGAGATACCGAAAATGGTAAATCAAGCAAGGTGGTTACCAGCTGTTTACCTTTAAATTGATAACGGGTCACAAGCCAAGCTATTGCAATACCCATCACCATATTAATCGGCAACACGATAGCGGCAGTAATTAAAGTTAATTTAATTGCCTGCAAAGCTTCAGGGTCAACCAGGGAAGCTATATAAAGCTGCCAACCGTTTTTAAAGGCTTCATAGAACACTGCTAAAAGTGGCACCACCAACATCGCCACCATAAACAGTACGGCGATACCGATAAAAGTACGGCGTATCCACGGCGTGTCTTTGGTCGCTGGATTGCTTTGGTAGTCGTAGCTATTAGAAATTTGCATTAGCGGGCTCCTACGCGGCGCGACAGCTTCCACTGTACGATGTTAATGGTCAATAAAATCACAAACGAAATCAGTAGCATAAACAGTGCGACAGCGGATGCGCCTTGCACATCAAACTGCTCAAGCTTACTAATAATGATTAAGGGTAGAATCTCAGACTGCATCGGAATATTACCAGCAATAAAAATCACCGAGCCATACTCGCCAGTGGCACGGGCAAACATCATACCCGCGCCCATCAGTAAAGCCGGCAATAGCTCTGGCAAAATTACCTTACGAAAGGTCGTTAAACGATTAGCACCCAATACCGCCGCCGCTTCTTCGAATTCAACGGACAATTCTGCAAGCACTGGCTGCACCGCACGGACGATAAACGGAAAGCTGACGACCACTAAAGCGAGCCAAATACCGAGTGGCGTAAAGGCGACTTGGATGTCAAATTTGGCAAACCACTGGCCGATTAAACCATTGGGTGCATAAAGAGTCGCAAGCGAGATACCGGTAACCGCTGTCGGTAGTGCAAATGGCAAATCAACCAAGGCATTAATCAGCGACTTACCCCAAAATTCATAGCGCACCAGCACCCAAGCGACCAGCGTACCAAACACCATGTTGGTTAGCATCGCCAAAAACGACATCCATAAACTGAGTTTGATAGCAGCAGTGACTTGCGGCTGAGTAATGGTTTCCCAAAAACCCGTCCAGCCCATTTGTGTCGTGGTATAGGCCATCATGGCAAACGGTAGCACCACCAGTAACGATAAGCTAAAGACGGTGATGCCCATGCTTAGCCCAAACCCTGGTAGCACATTGCGTTGACGCAAGCGCGTCAGCCACCCTTTCTTGATGGGTTTTCTGGCAGGAGAAGTTGTTGCACTCATAGTGATGTCCTATTGCCTAACTGCTGGCGCTTATTTTCTGCTTGTAAGCACCACGTGCTATCAGATGTATTTAATGTATTTATTATGGGTCTGTGTAAGCGATAAAGGACATAGCGTGGGTAGCCATGTCCTTTAGGTGCTTGGACGTTATGGTAAAACTGACGGTTTAAATGCTATTTAAGAAAATTTCTAAATAGCACAATCAGTCAGCGTACTAGCGGCTTACTTTGGTGCATTAATGGCTAACTGATCGAACACGCCGCCATCGCTAAAGTAAGTGCTCATGATTTCATCCCACGTACCAAAGGCATCGTTTGGACGGAAAGTATCGATAGGTGGCAACTTATCGCTGTTTTTATCAAGCACACTCTTCACGCTTGGGCGAAGATATAAGTTAGCTGCCAATTGCTGTGCAGGCTCGCTCCATAAGTAATCAAGATAGGCTTTTGCCGCATCGGTGGTGCCCTTTTTGTCAGTCACGGTTTTGACAACAGCGACTGGGCTTTCAGACTTGATAGAGTATTTTGGATAAACAATATCGACTTGCCCTGCACCAAAATCTTTGGCAGCCAAGTTGGCTTCGTTTTCAAAGGTGACCAAGACATCACCGATACCGCGCTGAACAAACGTCGTCGTCGCTGCACGTCCGCCATTCTCATAGACTTTGACGTTTTTCAGCATGTCTTTGACGTAGTTTTTGGCCTTAGTTTCATCTTTATTAAAGGCATGCAAACCATAACCATAAGCGCCTAAAAAGGCATAACGACCATTACCCGTGACTTTTGGGTTGGCCATGACAATCTCAACGCCTTCTTTGGTCAAATCTTGCCAATCATTAATACCTTTTGGATTGTCTTTACGCACCAAAAATACGATGGTACTGGTGAAAGGTACGGCGTTGTCTGGGAATTTGCTTTCCCAATCAGCCTCAACCAAGCCTTTTTCCTCAAGTAATTCGATATCTGAGCCTTGGTTCATGGTCGCCACATCGGCTTGTAAACCGTTAGCCACAGACAATGCTTGCTTACTAGAGCCACCGTGCGATTGCTTGATTAAGATATTGCTGTTTGGGTTCTCGCTTTTATAGTGCTCAACGAATAATGGGTTGTAGTCTTTATAAAAGTCACGGGCCACATCGTAAGAGACGTTTAATAGCTCAATATCTTGACCTTCACTAGCGGCTGGCGTGCCTTCTGCATTGGCAGTTGGCTCAGCTTTTTCACTATTGCTACAGCCGGCGATACCCAACGTAAGCGCCACACCGGCGATACTTAGTACGCTAAGCGTTTTGTTTTTATATTTATAACCTGTGGTATATGATGTCATGGCAGCCTCAAAAGGGATTAATTGGTGAATGCAAGTATGCTAACAGCGCTAGCTTATTATGTTTAATGATGAATATGCGTATGTTATTGCCAAAATGGAATAATGAAGTAATGGTGATTAAAATACAGCCTTATCAAGCACTTAAACGAGCAATCTCTTAAATAGCCTTTACACTTGTATTATTTGCTAATAAAAATTGTTTATAACTATGTAAAACCCAGCTCTACTTCACCCTTGCCAGCTGATCAAAACGCCCGCCATCGACAAAGAACGTCGCCATGATACTGTCCCAATCACCAAATACCGCCACAGGCTCAAAGGTTGCAATCTCAGGTAAGGTCTTGCTGTGTGCGGCAAGCACCTTGGCATTACTAGGGCGCATATACATCTGTGCCATCAGCTCTTGTGCGGGCGGCGACCAAAGGCCTGTTAAATAGTCATTTGCCGCGGCGGTGGTGCCTTTTTTATCGGTTACGGTTTTCACCACAGCCACAGGGTTGGCAATCACAATCGAGTAACTTGGATACACGATATCGACTTTTCCCTTCGCGAACTGCTTAGCAGCCAGATGCGCTTCGTTTTCGGTGGTGATTAAAACATCACCAAGACCGCGCTGGGTAAAGGTCGTGGTGGCAGCGCGCGCGCCATTGTCATAGGTGACGACGTTTGCCAGTAGTTTTTTGATAAAAGCATCGGTTTTGGCAGGGCTTTGCACCTTTTCTTTAAAATGATGTAAGCCGTAGCCATAAGCGCCCAAAAAGGCATATCGCGCCGTGCCACTGGTCTTGGGATTTGGCAATACTACGGCAATATCGTTACGCGCCAAATCTGCCCAATCTTTGATACCTTTTGGGTTGCCCGCACGAACCAGAAGCACCATGGTACTGGTATAAGGCACGGCATTGTTTGGCAATGCCTGTTGCCAATCGCTAGCCACCAAGCCTTTTTCAACCAGCAAGTTCATATCGCTTTCTTGGTTTAAAGTAACGACGTCTGCCTGCAAGCCATTGGCAACCGCCAGCGCTTGTTTGCTCGAGCCGCCGTGCGATTGGTTGATATTCACCTTGATACTTGGGTGTTCTTGCTGATAATTTGCATTAAACAACGGGTTGTAGTCTTTATAAAAGTCGCGTGAGACATCATAAGACACATTTAATAAATCAATATTTTTTGCCTCGTTTGCGGCGTCATTTTGGTTAGCTTCGGTAGGGTTGCAGCCTGTGATCAGTACCGCCGCTGCAAGCACACTACCAAGACCAAAACTGCTGGTAAGATTGACGGTAAAACTAAAGCGATTGGTGAGCACTTTGCCGATGCTTTTAGGTTGAATGGCGAAAGAAGCACGCGCATTGATATGCTTGTGAGATGTTTTTTGGCCGCTCTTTTTATGTGGCTGCATATTTGCTCTCGATAGGAACGTTGTTCTCTAATAATAGGGATAAAAACCTTGCATTTCGAAATTCGGTTCTATGGATAATGAGCAACATGCTAACAGCCTGTGAGACAATTGCTTAGTGACAAATACGCTTATCGAGTGATTAACTTGGCATAAGTAATTTTATTAGTTATTCTAAAGTGCTTGTCTTTCCTCGGTATTTTTGCAGTTTTGTGATAAGCAGACACTTTTGAGTAAGTTACGGTATTGCTTAGGCTCTAGACGAGCCTCTATAGAGTCGATATTATCCCTTAGCTTGTTGTATATCAGGCGATGCACTGATAAAACTTAGCCCATCCGCTTTCACTTATTTCCTGTTTACTAACCCCTTTATTAAAGGTAATGCAATGATCAAGTCTCCACCTCGTCATGCCCGTCAGTCACGCTTTTTTGTAGGTATTTTAACGACCTCTATCGCTTTATTGGCCTTAAGTGGCTGTAATAACGTAACGCCAAGCGTTAATAACCAAACGATTAAGCAACCAAACGCTGCTGTCACACCAGCGGTGCAGACGGTCGTTGGCGATTACGCCTCTGACGGTTATGCCAAGCGTGCCCAAGGCTATGATTGGGTGGGTGTGATGATAAGAGCTGACGGCGCAGACAATGGCGAGCAAATTGATATTAAGGTACGAGCGCGTGGTGATGTGAAAAAACCAACTTGTCACTTCGATGGTAAAGCGACATTAATGGGACAAGACGAGGCGCACGGTGTCATTTTTCAAACTAAGGTCAATGACAGTACCGCCTTTTTCCAGTTTAAAGATGATGCGTTGACCATTGATAGCCAAGATAAGTACGCGCTGAATTATTTTTGTTCGGGTGGAGCCTCACTCATTGGCGAATATCAAAAGCTTGAGGGTGATTTAGCGCTCAATTAATAGTTTTAATTGCCTATTTTAGATAATAAAATGAGATGATAAAAAAGGTGCCAGATAGTTACTCTGACACCTTTTTTCTTGCGCATTATCTTTTTTAAATATTAAGGTTCTTATACTGCAGAGGCACCGACCAACTTCACCTCAGCACGCTCCTCTTTTGCGATACCAGCGTAGTAGTCACGCAAAATTTCTAGCACTTCAGGACGGCTAAAGTTCTCTGGTACATCGAGGTCTTCTGATAGCGCTTTACGTAGCTTGGTGCCTGATACTTTGACATGCTCAGACGCTTCATGCGGGCAGGTTTTATCAGAAGCCATGGCATTACAAGCATTACACCAAAACGTCCAGCCAATTTTTAACGGCTGGGTAATCAAGTCATCTTTACCAACATATTCAAAGATGGTTTGCGCATCAAACGCGCCATAATAATCACCGACGCCCGCATGGTCACGACCAACAATCAGATGACTACAGCCGTAGTTTTGGCGGAATACCGCATGTAGTAGCGCCTCGCGTGGTCCAGCATAACGCATATCGAGCGGATACCCAGCTTGGATAACGGTGTCTGCTCTAAAGTAATTATCAATCAAGGTCTTGATAGCTTCTTGACGCACTTCGGCTGGGATGTCGCCCGGTTTTAGCGCGCCGAGTAGTGAATGAATCAATACGCCGTCGCAAATCTCGATAGCAATCTTGGCAAGGTATTCGTGCGAGCGGTGCATTGGATTACGCGTTTGGAAGGCGGCAACCGTTTTCCAGCCTTTGGCATCCAAAATAGCGCGAGTTTCAGCAGGCGTCTTATAAATCTCTGGGTATAAGGTTGGGAACTCACCTTCGCTTAGTACTTCAACACTACCTGCGATGTTTACCTCACCCTGGTTAAGTACTTGCTGTACGCCCGGATGCTCGCTGTCCGTAGTGGTAAAGACTTGCTGACACTCATGGGCTTTATCGATGGTATAAGTCTCTTCTACCGTCAAAACACCCATAATCTCGCCATCTTGCGCGACCAACGCCACTTTATCACCTTGGTTTAGGCTGTCGGCAGTCGCTTTAGGCGCTGATAAGGTAATAGGAATCGGCCAAAACAAGCCAGCATTGTCACCACTTTGCAGGCGCATATTATCGACGACGCCTTGCCAATCTTCCTGATTCATAAAACCATTTAGCGGGGTAAAGCCGCCAATCCCAAGCATAATCAAATCGCCGCGCTCACGAGAGCTTAAGGTAATCGTCGGCAACGTGCTGGCAAGCTTTAATGCTTGCTTGCGCGCCTCACCTTTTAATAGTAATGGTTTTAGCTCGCTGCTGCCGTGCGGCGGAACAAGTTTTGATGAGGAAAGATTGGGATTGGTAGATGTCATTTTTAAAACCTTAATAATGAAATTGAGAGATAGTTGGTCAGGAGAATGAGCGCTTAAATTTGATAAACATAGGCTACCTAACTTTGGTTATGAAAATTTATGCTGTGTTTGGATATGGATATGTCTTAAAGGAATTTATGTTTATAGATTTAAGCTTATATGATGTGACTCTGAATTGTTTACCTTGCGATTGGCAATACAAGCGATCACACGCAAATCATTTTCGTCGCGGCTTTTTAAGTTAAAAACAAAATTGAGATTACGTCATGTATCAATATAATTACGCTGACCAAACCTTGGTAGAGGAACGAGTCGCCCAGTTTCGCGACCAAACCGAGCGGTTTTTGGCAGGTGAACTGCCAGAAGAGCAGTTTTTACCGCTGCGTTTACAAAACGGGCTGTATATCCAGCGCTATGCACCGATGCTACGTATCGCCGTGCCATACGGCTTGCTGGCAACCTATCAATTACGCAAATTGGCTGAGATTACCCGTAAATATGATAAAGGTTACGGCCACTTTACCACCCGTACCAATATGCAGCTGAACTGGCCAAAACTTGAAGAAGTGCCAGATATTTTGGCCGAATTGGCATCGGTGCAAATGCATTCTATCCAAACCTCGGGCAACTGTATCCGTAATACCACCACCGACCCTTATGCGGGTATTCATAAAGAAGAGATTGCCGATCCGCGTCCTTATTGCGAGATTATTCGCCAGTGGTCAACCTTTCATCCGGAATTTGCTTTTTTACCGCGTAAATTTAAAATTGCCGTCATCGGTACGGCAAAAGACCGCGCGGCAACGCAGGTGCATGATATCGGACTGCATTTAAAGAAAAATGACGCAGGCGAGCTTGGCTTTGAAGTGATAGTTGGTGGCGGTCTTGGGCGTACGCCCGTGATTGGCAAAACCATTAATACATTTTTACCACGCCAGCATCTGCTCAGCTATTTAGATGCGATTTTGCGTGTCTATAATCTGCATGGTCGCCGCGACAATAAATTCAAAGCGCGTATCAAGATATTGGTCGATAGCATGGGCGGCCCTGCGTTTGCCAAATTGGTCGATGCCGAATGGGAAGCCAATATCAAAGATGGGCCGTTGACCTTGACCGATGCCAACTTTGACAAGGCCAGCAGCTATTTTACTGAGCCTGATTATCTAAGCTTTGATGCGCTACAGGTACAGTCGGACTTGCAGCAGCAACTAGAGGCTGATAAAGACTTTGCCAATTGGTATCAGCAAAATACCGTGGCGCATAAAATCGCAGGCTACCGCGCGGTGGTCATTTCGTTAAAAGCGGGCTTGGTCGACGGACGCTACGTACCGTCAGGTGATATTACTGAGTCGCAAATGGACGCCCTCGCCGACCTCGCTGACGAACATAGCTTTGGCGAGCTGCGCGGTACTTATCAGCAAAATCTGGTCTTTGCCGATGTACAAACCAATCGCTTGTACGAGCTATGGCAGCAGCTGGCGGCGCTACATTTGGCCCGTCCAAATATCAACACCCTAACCGATATGATCGTCTGCCCAGGCTGGGATTTTTGCTCGCTTGCCAATGCCACAACCCACAATATCGCTGAGCAAATCGAAAAACAGTTTAATGATCTCGACTACCTTTATGACTTAGGTGAGATTCGCCTCAATATGTCTGGCTGTATGAATGCCTGCGCCCATCACCATACCGGCGATATCGGTATCCTTGGGGTCGATAAAAAAGGTGAATACTGGTATCAAATCAGCCTCGGCGGTAACTCTAGCAACGACGCCAAACTCGGTAAGATATTGGGCAAGGCTGTACCAACCGATGCCGTAGCAACGACGATACAAAAGATAATCGACGTCTACCTTGAGCAGCGCGTCAGTAATGACAATGATGTCGAAGGCTTTGGTGATTTAGTTGACCGTATTGGTATTGCCCCTTTTAAGGAGAAGGTCTATGGCTAATCATCATGTGTTCAATAACGATGGCACCGATATCAGTGAGACTGACACTTGGCTTGCGCTTAGCACCAATGAGCTGCCTGATGGTATTACCCTGACCGATATATCACTGCTAGAGCTGCTGCAAAAACAAGAGAAACTTGAAATCGTTTTACCGCTTGCTGATTTATTAGATGCTAAAGGCAATATTGCAGGCGGACTACTATTACAAGTACGTGAATTGTTAGCCAAGCATATCAGCCGTACCGGTGTCTGGGTGACATCCGATAGCGACACCGAAGTGCTGACGCGTATTCCAGAGTTTTTATTACAGCAAGATTTGATTGTGATTCACGTCCCCGCTTTCACGGACGGACGCGGTTTTAGTTACGCCCAAACCTTACGCCAAATGGGCTATCAAGGCGAGATTCGTATGGCTGGCAATTTTGGTCGCGATCAAATCGCCTATCTGCTACGCGCAGGCGCAGACAGTTTTGTGATAAGTGCGCATGATTTGCACTCTATTTCTGATATCAGCCAAGCATTTAATGCGCTTGCCAGTAGTTATGACGGTCGTAACGCCGCCGACCTACCGATGTTTGCTGGTGCTTAATATTCATAGTCACCACCCTACTTATTATCAATCATTTATATATTTTTTTACCCTTAAGGAATCCATCATGAGCCAATTACACCCAAATTTAGATATCGATCAAGCCAACCAGGAACTAAAAGGTAAATCACCAGAAGAAATCGTCGCATGGGCGCTTAGCCAAGCAAAAAACCCAATTATTACCACCAATTTCCGCCCATATGAGTCAGCGATTTTGCATTTGGTTGCTAAGCAGCGCCCTGATATTACGGTATTGTGGGTAGATTCTGGCTATAACACCGATGCGACTTACCAGTTTGCCAATAAAGTCATCCGTGATTTAAACTTAAACGTCATCACTTATATTCCTAAGCAAACGGCTGCCTATCGTGACGCAACCATGAACGGTATCCCAGGCATTGATAATCCGCAGCATGATGAATTCACTGACCAAGTAAAACTTGAGCCATTCCGCCGTGCGCTAGATGAGCTAAAACCTGATGTCTGGTTTAACGCCATTCGTAAAGATCAAACGGAATTTCGTCAAGGTCTTGATGTGCTTAGCTTATCAAAAGATGGCGTGTTAAAAGTTGCACCTTTATTTGAAAAAACAGACGCGGATTTAGACGTGTATCTTGAAGAGCATGATTTGCCTAACGAGTTTGATTACTTTGATCCAACCAAAGTTGAAGAAAGCCGTGAATGTGGATTGCATACGCAGCTATAATATTGCTGGTTCAATAAACCACTATGTTTGAACGTAAAAAGCCCTTTTAAATAAAAGGGCTTTTTTAAATTCGATAGCTTAGAGCTTTTTAGGACGTTATTTACGACCGAGAACCCAGCCACCATCCATAAAGACGTTCGAGCCATGCATATAGTTTGAGTCATCAGACGCCAAAAATACCGCGAGCGCTGCAATCTCTTCGGGCTTGCCAGCACGCTTAGCTGGTATACGATTTAAGCGCTCATCATCAATACCATCGGTCATAGGCGTTTCGATAAAGCCCGGTGATAGAATATTTACTTTGATCCCTTGACTGCCAAAATCAAATGCCAATTGTTTGGTAAATCCTAACACCGCATGCTTGGAAGTCACATAAGCGGAACCGCCGGGTCCTGCCATTTGCGTCGCTTGCGAGCCAACATTGATGATAACTCCACGTCCTTGCTTGATAAAGTGCGGAATCACCGCTTTTGAGGCGAGGTATGGCGCTTTGACATTAATTGCCATCAATTTATCGTATAAGTCTTCTTCTAACTCGACGGCATTATCATAAGCGTCGTGGATGCCCGCACCATTATATAAAATGTCAATTTGACCATAAGCTTCTAAGGCTTTATCGACCACCGCTTCAATCTCTGCTTTTTTGGTCACATCGGCATGCACAAAGAGAGCGTCTTGACCTTTATCGGTTATGTCTTTGATAATACGTTTGCCGTCTTCTTCATCGCGACCCGTGACGACAACCTTTGCCCCTTCGTCGGCATACGCTTTTGCAGTCGCTTCGCCTAGTCCTGAGGTACCGCCAAATATAATAGCCACCCTGTCTTGTAATTTCATCATGTTCATCCTTGTTTTTTATATTGTAAATGAAACTTTTTCCTATCTGATAACATCTGGGTTAGATTAACATAGTCACCTAACTGTGAATGTTAGGCTATGTTAGACATTTTTAATCAGCCAATAACTGGCACTTATCTAGCCTTTTAGTTGCATAAATAACGTTTCTTTAACGTTTTATTGTCAAATATTGGGGTATTCTATGGCTCACTTAGTTTCTGCACGATATTAAACCAACACTTTAAGGCTTTATAAAGCGTGGTATTAAAAGGTTTTGCCAATTTTGATGGCTGGTTATGCTAAATTTTATACTCAAGCTCGGTAGTGGTTTTGCCACCCTCAACAATATGGATAGTTGTTATGCCCTTTATAAAAAAAATTGATTCATTCTATGAAAAACTGCACGATAAGCTGCCAGTCGTAGGCAGAGCGGCTTCTTTTCTGACGGGTACTGGCGTCCTCACTGCCAATAGTGCGTTGGTTGGTCTACCGGTCTGGACTATGGGCGCGGCGAAAGTATTGACTGGGTCAAAACTGACCGATGATGCCTTAATTGCGATTACTAAGTATTGGATTAATACTAATAATGCCGTGATTGACCACGCGCTACCCCATAAAGACTGGCGCATTAATCTGCCCGACGATTTGAGCGAAGACAAGCAGTATCTTTTGGTCAGTAACCATCAGTCGTGGGTCGATACCAGTATTGTGCAATATATCAGCCAAGATACCCTGCCTCTAACAAGGTTTTTCACTAAGTTTAATCTGATTTACATTCCCGTTATCGGTCAAGCGTTTTACTTTTTAGACTTCCCAATGATGCGCCGCCACTCTAAAGAAGCGATTGCCAAAAATCCTGCCCTCAAAGGTAAGGATATCGAAGAAGCAAAGCGTGCCTGTCGTCAATTAAAAAACAAACCCTTTGCCTTACTCAATTATTTGGAAGGCACGCGCTTTACTAAAGAAAAACATGATAAGCAAGGCTCACCTTATCAGCATTTGTTAAAACCACGCGCTGGCGGGTTGTCGTTAGCGCTTAATGCGTTAGGCGATGAATTGGATTCTATTTTAGATATCACTATCGTCTACCCAGACGGCGCGCCTGACTATGATGATTTATGGAAAGGTAATATTCGCCGCTTGGGCGTCGATGTGACTCGCTTAACCATACCAGACGAGTTATTTGTGGCCATCATGGACGGCGGTTATGACCGTGACGAGACCACTAAAAAAATGATGTTTGATTGGTTAGAGGATATTTGGCAACAAAAAGATGCGCGCATTACTAAGATGCTAAGTGAGTTTGAATAGGTTGCTTTACAAGGTTGAATCTCGTCCTTGTTAATACCTAACGCAAAAATCTAATATAAATAACAGCCACAAGCTTAAAAGTTAGCTTGTGGTTTTTTTCTGCCACGTTTCTACGTTTTTATTCCCCAGCTATTCCACATCTTAGCAAAAACCATCAGCAACATGACAAAAACGAATATGTTAATGCCAATTCACTGCATGAGACGCAGCGCGTGATACCGCATAATGATGACATATTTTATATTGACTGAATCATTGGTGAAGCTATGAACACCTTTCCGCTATTTTTTAAATTAGAAGACCACAAAGTATTAATCGTTGGTGGCGGTGATGTCGCGCTACGTAAAGCTGACTTACTCAGGCGCGCTGGTGCTGCGATCACGATTCTTGCACCAACTATCAGTGCTGAAATACAAGCTTTGCTCAGCCATACTAAGGACAAAGCCAAGCACGAACTGATTTATGAAAACTACAATAAAGCTTATATGACTGGCGCACGCGTTATTATCGCCGCTACCGATGATGAAGCGCTCAATCATCAGATTCACGCTGATGCCAGCGAGCTGAATATTCCCGTTAATGTAGTTGATACGCCGCATTTATGCGACTTTATTTTCCCAGCCATCGTTGATCGTAATCCAATTGTGATTGGCATATCATCCAATGGCAAAGCGCCGGTGCTGGCACGTTTACTGCGCGCACGTTTAGAGACGTTAATCCCGCAAGGTTATGGCAAATTGGCCAAGCTGGCTGGTGACTTTCGGGATGAGGTAAAAACCAAAATCCCAACGCTGACAGGACGTCGTCAGTTTTGGGAGCGCGCTTTTGAAGGTGACGTCAGTCAGCTGATGTTTGCTGGTAATGAAGATGCAGCAGCGGCGCGACTGCAAGCGGATTTAGATAACACTGCATCCGCTATCAATGAAAAAAGTACAGCAGATAATACATCTACAGAATCTCACACCGTAAAAAATCCAATGGGTGAAGTTTATATCGTCGGTGCAGGCCCCGGTGATCCAGAGCTGCTGACCTTTAAAGCGCTGCGCCTCATGCAGCAAGCCGATATCGTCTATTATGATGCGTTAGTATCACCGCAAGTATTGGATTTATGCCGCCGCGATGCTGACAAAGTATTTGTCGGTAAAAAACGTAGCAACCATGCCGTCGCTCAGCTTGGCATCAATGAGCTGCTTGTCAATAGTGCAAAAGAAGGTCGCCGTGTGGTGCGTTTAAAAGGCGGTGATCCCTTTATCTTTGGCCGCGGCGGTGAAGAGATTGAAAGCTTGCGTGCGCATGGCGTCCCTTATCAAGTTGTGCCTGGTATCACTGCTGCTAATGCTGCTGCAAGTTATGCAGGTATTCCTTTGACGCACCGTGATCACTCGCAGTCGGTACGTTTTGTCACGGGGTTTTTGAAGGCTGGCACGCCAAACAGCAACTTTAAAAGCTTTTTAAATACCGACGAGACGGTGGTGTTTTATATGGGGCTGCATTCACTACCACGCTTGACGACAGGTTTGATTGATGCTGGACGTAGTAGCGATACCCCTATCGCCATTGTCTCTAATGCCAGTATGCCCAATCAGCAAGTATTGACTGGTACGCTTGCCAATATTGTTGAATTGCAAGAAAAAAATCAGCTACCCACGCCTGCTCTGCTGATTATGGGAGATGTGGTCGCCCTACATCATGACTTAGCTTGGTATCATGTAGACAATGAGCAAAACAACCAAAATGCTGCTGATACCGATGACAATTGGTTGCGCGGTGGCAAGACAGCGGCGGCAAAAGCCCCTACTAGCCAGCAAGCACATGCGCTATCAATGGTCACTAATTTGGCGACCGCTGATGATGTGGAGCAACTAGTAATTGGCTAAGTGCGTTTAAGGTCAAGCGACTATCAAGATTGTAGAGAGCATCAAAAACCTCTATGACGTTGACATAATAATAGTTTGTTAAAGGTATACCTATGAGGAACCAATCAGGCTCCTTCACTGGTTCGGTTCCCTAATGAGGACTTGAACAATAGGCTGTAAGCTAATGGTATTAAGGTTTCAACTTGCTGAGATAGCCACAGTGTACTTCATGATGTACTTACCATAGATATTCTATCTATGATCGGTGCTCTAGTGAGGACTTGAAGAGACCATCCCAGATTCTGTGTAACTGACGTTTAGATTAAATACTTACACAAAATTTAGGAAGGTCTCAAAGCGCCAACTTATCCTTATATTCACACATACCTTTTAATGCATTATCGATTAACGTTTTCATCTTAGACAGTTCTGAAATTTTAATTTCTAGCTGTTTGTTTTTTTCTAGAAGCTTTTCACCCATTTGTGATTGCGTCAGGTTGTTTGAATACAATAGCTCTGTTAGCTCTCTAATCTCTTTTAAGGTGAAACCTAACTCCTTCGCCATAATAATCATATTGAGCTGTTCCATAATCCTGTTATCGTAATCTCTATAACCATTAGATTTTCTAGATGGTGACGAAATTAATCCTTCCCTTTCGTAAAAACGGATCGTATCTCTGCTTAGTCCGACTGTTTCAGTTAATTCTTTTATATTCATTATCGAGCACCCTCAATTAACGCTTGACTGTGGAGTAATGTCCATAGTTTATAGTAGGCGTTAATTAACAACAAGTAGGTTCTTTTATGGATATAAATATTCTGACGGACGACAACGTCGAGCTGCGTGCAACCCTCTATAAAGCGAATAACCCTAAGGCCGTTGTTCTAATAAATCCAGGAACCGCTACTAAAACTTCTTATTATTTGCCGTTTGCTAAATACTTAAGAGAGCATGGTTTTCATGTCATTCTTTGGAACTATAGAGGGTTTTGCGATTCTAAAATAAGTCATCTAAAGGATTGTCATTATCAGTATTCCGATATCGGACGGTACGACATTCCAGCTGTTATCGATACAGCCAAGCGCCTGTTCAATGACTTACCCTTGTATTGCGTAGGGCATAGCGCTGGAGGTCAACAAGTTGGCCTTGCTCATAATGCTGATCAATTGGATGCTTTAATCGCAGTGGCTGTCTCAGCAGGATACTTTAGCTATATGCCGCTTCGCTATCGCCTTAAAGCCAATTTCTTTTTTCGTTTTTTAGCACCGCTTAGTAATAAAGTCTTTAATTATGTGCCGGCTAAAAGCTTCAAACTCATGGAAGATTTACCAGCTGGTTTTACAGAGGAATGGGGTGCTTGGTGCCGAGAAAAAGAGCTGTTTTTCTCAGATAAATTCTATGGGAAAACCATTCCCCTTGGTACTTACAAAAATTTTAATGTGCCAACTTTCGTCTTCACTGCCGATGATGATGAAATCTGTACTGAACGCAACCTGCATAATTTTTGGAAAAATGTGACCAGCGATCGACCTATCACTTTTAAACGCTATAGCATTGGCAGGAGCTCAGACCAATCAGTTGGACATTTTGGCTACTTTAGAAGTAAAAACACTCATATTTGGCAAGATATTTTAGAGACGATCAACAAGGTACATCATGATAAACCGTTACAAACACTATAAAACCCTGATTTTCATTGTATTACTTAATGTGTTTTCGAGCATTTTACACTATGTTCATAATGTGATTCATTTCGATCACTATCCTGAGCCTGATTGGTTATCTCCTCAGCTTGTAGATGCCTTCTGGTTCGTCATGACACCAATTGGTATCTATGGCCTGATTGTGGCTGTCAAAAGCCAGATGACCAAAGGACGTTGGTGGCTTTATTTGTACGCCTTAATGGGGTTGTTGTCGTTACTGCACTACAACATAGAGACTGATAATATCATGACTGTTACCATGCACAGTCTTATCTGGTTTCAAGCAATTTGTGCCTTTTGGTTAATCGCCTATGTAACGATGTACTTTAAAAATAAAAGTGGGCATTAAGAGTACTAATTGGTGAAACTTTAGCCTTTATAAAAATAGCCTAACCTCTTATTTATCGTTTTAAGGAATTGAAAATGAATGTCGAAGAAACAATAGCAACATGGGAAGCAGAAGAAGCACGTATTAGAGAAAAGCTAGGTAACGCTGATGTTATTCCATTATCAGACTTAACCACTCGCAGTGGTATGGATATTTTTAATGCTATGTTTGCAGGAGAGCTGCCTCATCCTCCTATTGGTCTGACACTTGACTACACTCCTATCCATATGGAAAAAGGTATTGCCGTTTTTCAAGGGCGGCCAAAGCGTCATCATTACAACCCATTGGGTACAGTCCACGGCGGCTGGTTCTGCACGCTTTTAGATTCCGCTGTTGGCTGCGCTGTCCATACCCTTTTGCCAGCAGGAAAAACCTATACAACGTTAGAGATAAAAGTAAATATGGTGCGAGCTTTGACAGTGGCAACACCTTTAGTACGGGCTGAAGGCAAAGTCATTCATGCTGGTCGGAGAACAGCGACTGCTGAAGGCAAAATTGTAGGGCCTGATGGCAAATTATATGCCCATGCCATCACAACCTGCATCATTCTTGATGTTTAGATAAAATTTTTGATCGTTAATAGCTTTTAAACCAAAGAAAAATGCTAAGAATATAATGGATATTATATGGGTATACCCTAGCGGAACCAGCTATTTTACCCTTCAAACCTATTAACAGACCACTTAAAACAGACTGTATTTGCGGAACTACTAATAATAGACCGCTAAACTTTTTTAACGAAGTTTTTTAACTCTTACTCTTATGACATCACCGATACCCATTTCTTGCATTTGATGAGCATTTTACTGACCAAAGTTGAATTTACTCATCAATGCTGAATAAGTCTTTCCGTCTTTTTCACAGTGAATCAATCACAAGTTTATAAGCACAGCAAACCACAGCAATTCTTGCTAGAATAATCGCAGTCTTTTAACCATTATTAAGTTCACTTATGCCTGCATTTGCTATTAAACCGCTTACTATTCTTCATACCTCCGACTGGCATTTGGGACGCAGACTTTATGGGCGCATGCGTTATGAGGAATTTGAAGCCTTTTTAAGTTGGCTACAAGAGACCATTAGCGCGCATAAAGTGGACGTACTTATCGTAGCCGGTGATATCTTTGACACCATGACCCCAAGTAACAGAGCCCAAGCGCTGTATTATGAGTTTTTAGGTAAAGTATCAAAATTGTGCTGCGAGCATATAGTCATCGTCGCGGGCAACCACGACTCCCCGACTTTTTTAGATGCTCCAAGTAAAGTCTTAAAGTTTCTAAATGTCCATGTCATCGGTACTGCTTGTGACGATTTAAATGATGAGGTGTTGGTTTTAGACGCGGTTGATGGCACACCGCATTGTATTATCGCCGCTGTGCCCTATCTGCGCGACCGCGACGTGCGTGGTAGCCATGCTGGCGAGTCTATGGATTGCAAAGATGCCAATGTTATCAAGGGTATTCGAGCGCATTATGATGAAGTGGCTAGCATTGCCAAAGCAAGACAGGAGCATTTAAGCAACGCCCATCAGCGCCATATTCCTATTATCGCGACGGGGCATTTATTCGCCGCAGGTAGTAAGACTACAGAAGATGATGGCGTGCGCGATCTCTACGTCGGCTCGCTCGGTCAAATCTCCGCTGACATGTTTGATGATGGCTTTGATTATGTGGCACTGGGGCATTTACACGTGCCGCAGCGCGTCGGCGGCTGTGAGCATATCCGCTATTCAGGCTCGCCTATCGCCATGGGTTTTGGCGAAGCAAAGCAGCAAAAACAAGTGTTGTTGGTAGAGTTTGGCGAAGTAGAAAAATCTTTGTCTGATGAGAGTACTATTCTTCAGCCTGCCAATACCACAAGTAAGGTTGAAAAGGTCGCGAAAAAAGCAGCCATTCAAACGCCGGAATTGATGGATGATTTATTTGCTTTTGTTGAGCAAGAAGAAAGCGCCGCAATTAACGTCAATGAAGAACCCTTTACTCAGTCAAAGGCGGTGCAGCTTGATTCCACTTTTACAACGTCTGATTTAACTTCCCAACGATTGCATCATGATGAGTTACGGCAAATGCAGGTAATCTCGCTGCCGACTCCTTGTTTTCAAAAATTGGCGCAGATAACGGGTGATTTGACGACCATCGCTGCTACGATAAAATCATTAAAGTCCTCAGAGTCTATTTGGCTAGAAGTGATTTATGACGGTTATGAAATCGTCAATGAGCTGCGTGAAGAAGTGAATGCCATGATTGAGGGTTTAACTTGCGAAGTGTTAAAAATCAAAAATACGCGCACCTACAATAAAGTCCTCAATCAGCAGCAATCTTCTGTAACCTTACAAGATTTAAATGAGCTTGATGTGTTTGATAAATGCTTAGAAATCAATGGCATTGCCGATACCCAAAAAGCCTCATTACGCAGCGCCTATCAGCAGATACTCCATAATATCTACCATGATGACGTTCAAGCTGAATAAATGAGCAATGAGCGCGGCATCAAAACATAAGTTCCAAAGCCCAAGCACAACCATCCATTCAAACGACAAAGACCGACACATGCGCCTAATCGAACTGCGACTCAAAAACTTAAACTCTTTAAAGGGCGAATGGCATATCGATTTCGCTGATTCCGCGTTTATCAATGAAGGCATATTTGCCATTACTGGGCAGACTGGCGCTGGCAAGACCACGATTTTGGATGCGATTTGTCTGGCGCTATATGGTGAGACGCCGCGGATCAATAACATCAGTAAAAGTAGCAACGAGGTCATGACGCGGCAAACGGCAGAGTGTTTCGCGGAAGTGGTCATTGATTTAAATGGCACGCAATATCGCTGCCGCTGGGGGCAGCGCCGCGCTTATGGCAAGGCGGATGGTAACTTGCAAGATGCCACCCATGAGATTGCTTTGGTAACGCCCAAAACTGACGATGACAGTAATGCCGATAGCAAAGATGACAAGCTTAAAGGCGATGAAATACTAGAAAGCAAACTCTCACGCACCAAAGAAAAAATTGTTGAGCTGACACGAATGGATTTTCAGCAGTTCACGCGTTCAATCTTACTGGCGCAGGGCAGTTTTTCCGCGTTTTTAAAGGCTAAGGCCGATGAGCGCGCCGATATCTTAGAAAAAATCACGGGTACAGATATCTACGCGACGATATCGACCCATGTTTTTGAAAAAAAACGCGCGGAAGAAGAAATTTTAAATAAACTACAGTTTGGCTTAGAGGGTTTAACTTTGTTAGACGCCGATGAAGAAGCGCTGATTAAGGAAAAATTAACCTCGCATCAAACCGCGCAAATCAAGCAGCAACAACAGTGTCAACGTCTGCAAGCGCAAATCAATTGGCTCGATACGGTGGCAGAATTAAAAAAGAACGTCGATAATCATCAAAACGAGGTTACGGTTGCCAAGCAAGCGCAGGCAGATTTCGCTCCTGACGCTAAGCGTCTTAACGCCGCCAATAAAGCCTTGGAGATTGACAGCCAATACAGTCAACTTGCCCATAATCGTAATGACGTTAAACGCTTGCAAAATGAGCAGCAGGCACTAAACCATCAGTTGCCGCAGCAACAAGAGCGCCTTGCGCACGCGGTGAATGCGCTAAAAGCAGCTAACACTGATACGCAGAGCGCCTATGACGAGCTGCAAATCACGTTACCAAAAATTGCTCACGCTCGTAAGCTCGATGGGGCAATCGCCCAGCAAATGCAGGTGTTAGACGATCAGCAGCAAAGAAAACAACGCCTAGCGACCAATACGCAAGGCTTACGCCAAGAGATAGAAAATCATACCGTCCAATTCAATCAGGACAAGGCCCAGTTAGCAACGATAGAAAAATATTTGATTGACGCCGCCGCTTTGCACGATATAGATACCGATGCGGCAAATTTTGATAGTCATGGCAGCCGCCTAAAAGCGCTGCTGCAAGATAATGCCGCTTTGGCAAACGAAAAAATTGCTCATCATCAGCAATCAATCCAATATCAAACCAATCTTGATCAATGTCAGCAGCAGCAAGATGCGACCAACGCTTTGATTGCCAAAGCGCGTGAAGCGCTAGCCACTTTGCAAAAACAGCAGGTAGCATTAACCCAAACGCAGTCATTGGCTGCTATACGTGATGAGCAAGAGCAGATTGAGCACACGCACAGCCAGATAGAGCAAGTGAGCTCTAAGGCACAGCAAATTGAAGCGCTTGCTAGCCAAATCAATAAGATAAACACTGCCCTGCCGACCATTAATGATACCTTGACCAAACTGGCGGCGAGCATTACTGACAACGAAGCGCTTATGGCAGACGCCAAAGACCGACGTCAAGATAAGCAAAAGCTGCTCGATTCATGGCAACAGGTTGCCAGTTTAGAGCGTTATATTACCCAACTAAAAGAGGGCGATCCTTGCCCGCTTTGCGGTGCGCGCGAGCATCCCTACGGCGCGCATCATCCTGTATTGAACAAAGAGCCGGCCGAAGTGACTCAAATGCAGCAGCAAATAAGCGAGCTGGATACGACGATCAATGCGCTAGAACAAACCCTATCCAAGCAGCGTATCGAATATGCCACCACACAAAATCAGATTAAGCAGTTGCACGAGCAAAAAACCCCACTCTATGAGCAGATCAAAAAACTGGGCGCGGACAGCAATGACTTAATACAGCCGCTTTTGGCTAAAACCTATTCTAACGCCGTGACTGCAAGCATGACTCAGCTTGGCCAAATTGGCATAGATATGGATTTGTTGAGTGAACAAATAGCTGACGACTCAACAGATTGCACACTGATAAAAGAGCGCTTAATAAAAGATGGTTTGTTATTGCTAGAGACGATTAAAGACCAACTCAGTAAGCGCAAGCAGTCTTTAAAAGACACACTTACACAACATGAAGCACTAAGCGATGAGCTTGCTAAAACGAATAAAACCATTGAGACGTTTGAAAAGCAGCAGTATCAGCTTGCCACTGATATTCATGAGATTAAGAGCAATAGTCAAATAATCACGCTGGCTTTGGATGCTATCGAGAAAAAAATCTCGACGAATTTTGCCGAATTAACACAGCTTAAAGACGCTATATTGGCGATATTAAATAAATATCTTGCGGGCAAGTATGAGCTAGATGCTGTTACCAAACCTGCTGCTTTACAGCCGCTGCTGGCGAGTATTGACCAGCAAGTTATGCTAAATAAAGCTGACTATGAGGTTCACCTTGATACGCTGCGTCAGCAGCGTAGTAGCTTAGTGCAACTAAAGCAGCAGTTTACTGCTTATAAAAATGCCCAACAAAACCTAATCACTGCGCTTAGCAGCATTACCGTGCAAATCGAAACCAAGCAAGCCCAGTTGGATAAACAAAAGGTTGAGCTTGATGATTTGCTGCAAGCAATTATTGCGAAAACCGAGACACTGGCACAATTAACCACTGAGCGGCGTGATATTTTTGCAGATAACGTGCCGAACATTGGTGTTGATAATAGCAACATGAATATCAATCCTGATGCAGAAGAAGCAAGGTTACGCACTGTCCTTGAACAGGCGCATAGCGAACAAGCAGTAGCGCAGCGGCAGTTAGATAGTGCTGAGCTCACTCTCAAACAATTACAACGACAGCAGCAGTTGCTTGCCGAGCAATTAACGACCGCTAGCACTGCTCTGACGACGCAAGAAGATATTTTTAAAACCGCGCTCGCCAGCTCTGACTTTAGCGATGAAGCAGAATTCATGCGCGCGCGCCTGCCAGCTGCCGAGCGTCATCACTTAACCGAGCAGCAGCAGCAAATCAACGATACGCTCAAGCAAGCGCAATCCTTATTGACTCAAACCCTGCAAGCACTGGCGGAGAAAAAAGCCAACCCTTTAACCACTGAAGATAGAGAGTCGCTGGCTGAGCAGCAGCAATTGGCACAAAATGAATTGCAGCGCTTGATTGAAGCAATCGGCGCCATGAGCCAACAGCTCAAAGACAATGAAGAGAAAAAAGGCAACCAGCAGGCTCAGCGCCAAGCCATTGCTTATCAAAAAGACACCTTGCAAGTCTGGCGACAGCTCAATGAACTGATAGGCTCAAGCAGTGGCAAAAAGTATCGTACCTTTGCCCAAGGTCTGACCTTTGATATCATGGTGACCCATGCCAATGCCCAGCTGCATAAAATGAGCGATCGCTATTTGCTGGCGCGTGACGACAATAGTCCGCTCGAGCTCAATGTCATTGACAACTATCAAGGTGGCGAGAGACGCAGCACTAAAAATCTCTCTGGCGGTGAAGGCTTTATTATCAGCCTAGCATTAGCGCTCGGACTGTCGCAGATGGCCAGTCATAATATTCGCGTCGATTCGTTATTTTTGGACGAAGGCTTTGGCACCCTTGATGAGGAATCACTGGATATCGCCCTCGATACCTTGACCAGCTTACAGCAAGAAGGCAAATTGATTGGCGTCATCTCGCACGTGCAGGCGCTAAAAGAGCGTATTTTGACCCAAATTCAAGTCACTAAGCTCTCAGGTGGCTTTAGTAAAATCACTGGACAAGGCTGTTATCATATTGCCAGTTAATGGCTAAAGTAATTTTAAGGTGGCACATTTATGCATACTCTATTTAAAATTATTTATATTAATGCGCGTTTGCTTATTGCTTTTATATTTACCATTACTGCTTTTACTTTAAGTTTGACGTCTGCGCAGGCGACGATTAATTGCGCCGGAACTTTACCCAGTAGCTACTTTGAGCGTATTGAAAATAATACGCCGTTTGCTGGCAAGTTGATCGAACAAGCTGACGGGTCGCAGCAGCTGCAAGACCTAAGTGGTCATGTTGTCATGGATAATTTGTCCGATGCTTATATGTTGATGGACAGCTATGTGCTTGCCAAACAGCACGGTAAATACGGCGTTATCAATGCTGCTGGCAAGATTATTGTCCCTTTTGAATATGACGCTATTCAAACCGAGCCGGATATCGCAACCAGCTTTATTGTCAGCGTCAAACCATCAGATGCGACAACCAGACAAGGTATTATCAATCGTCATGGCGACTGGATTTTTCCACTCACCGCGGCGCGTATCGAGCATGCGCACTACGATTCTGATCATGACCAAGATTATTTTAAAATAACTAGCAATCAAGGGCGCACAGGACTGCTTGATGATAAAGGCTACTGGGCAATCATGCCAAAGTATGAGGCGATTCATCCGTTAAATGCTTGTACAGGTCAGCTTTTATATTTGCAAGTGAGCTTAAACGACGAGACAGCACTCATTGACCAAAACAATGACGTTATCATTCCGTTTGCCGCTCATCAACATATCGAAGCGTTTAATAACAATGTCAGCCCTTTGCTTTTTTTGCGCAGTACGTTAGTCGCTGGTAGCACCGCTACAGGCATGAGCGAAGATATCCAAGACGAGATTGTTAGCGCGCAGATTATCGATGCTAATGGTAAGTTAATCCTTGCATCAGACGCCCCCATCAGAAAGCTGCTATACCATCAGCTTTATACTTATAAGCAAGCGGGCAAGTTTGGCATTATAAATAATAAAGGCAGTGTAATACTAAAACCACAATTTGCTAGTTATCGTGACGATGGTGAGAAAGTCTGGGTTGAAAAAGACGGCAAAATGCGCCGTTTAAATACCTTTATAACCTTAAATTAGCCTTTTTAGTTTTCTTTTTATTATTGAAAAACAAAAAATCACCGTTAACTCATAACGGTGATTTTTTTCTATAAACATATAATCTGGATTTTCTGTAATTTGCTATCTGACTTGTTTTTTAGCTTATTACTTACTTACCAGCCCACTAAGCTCACTCATCAATACCGATAACGTTGATAAACTCATATCATTTTCATCATTGCTATCAATTTTTTGCATCTCAGCGGTGATGGAATCAAGCTGACTTTCATGACGCGATTTCCAGTCATTAAAGGCTTGTTTGGCATCAGGCTGCTTTAATAAAGTATCCATCAGCATACGCAGACTGCGCGAAACTTCGTTGACAAGGGCGTGACGCGCACGGCGATCCCAGTGGTCTTGCTGCGGTAAGGTGGCGATATTGTCCATCATCCAATCTAGCTGTAAAACGTGATAGGCCTCAAAGTATAAAGTGGCAATCTCATCGACTGGGCGTTCATACTGCTCAGCCAGTAGCGCCGCATCTAGGGCATCGACATGGTACGGCAACATCGCGAACATCGCCGCATCATCCACAGACAGCTCGTTTTCCATTAAGCTTGTGATGTCTTCTTGCAAGTACTCTGAGAATTGCTGCTCGATAAAACCGCCTGCTTTGGTCAATTTCTCCACACTGTCTTCAAAGCGCTCGATCATATCGGCAACTTGTAAATCCTGACCAAAGGCATTGATAAACCACACTACGCCATTTTCAAGCGCATCACGCAAACGCAGCTCAAGCTCAAGTAGCAAGGTGGCATCGACTTGGTTGTCCAGCGACTCAAGTTTCTCCCACGCTTTTGATACATGGAAGACATCACGAGCAATTGCATAGCCGCGCGCAATCGTAGCAAGTGTTTGCCCCGTTTCCTCAAATAAACGGAATAAGGCTTCGATACCCAAACGGTTGACGATGCTATTGGTCAAATAAGTACTGATGATTTCACGGTGCAAACGATGTTCTTTCATCTCATCAAAGAAGTTTGCTGCCAGCTCATCAGGGAAGTATTGACGCAGCTCATTAACGAAATACGGTGCATCAGGTAAATCTGACGCCAACAAATTATCGTACACCCACATTTTGCCGTAAGCCATGACCACTGCCAGCTCAGGATTGGTGAGACCTGTGCCCGCTTTTTGGCGTTTGGCGATTTCCTCATCGGATGGCAGATATTCGATGGCACGGTCAAGACGACCTTCACTTTCTAACATTTGAATAAAGCGTTGATGGTCACTTAAATTTGCCGCGGCACGTAATTGGCTAAGCTCAAGCGCCTGTGGTTGTAGATAATTTTGGCGCAGTACCAATTCAGCGACCGTATCGGTCATAGACTCTAACAGCTCATTACGCTGCTTGAGCGTCATATCGCCTTGCTCGACCACTTTACCCAGTAAAATCTTAATATTGACTTCATGATCTGAGCAGTTGACGCCGCCAGAATTATCAATGGCATCGGTATAAATGCGCCCACCCGTTTGTGCGTATTCGATACGCCCTTGCTGGGTAAAGCCTAAGTTACCGCCTTCGCCAACGACCGCCGCCCGCAGCTCACCACCGTTGACGCGTACGGCATCATTGGCGCGATCACCGACATCGGCATGACTTTCATTGGCACTTTTCACGTAAGTACCGATACCGCCATTCCAAATCAAATCAACTGGCGATTTTAGCAGCGCACTGATTAACTCATTAGGCGCAAGGCTGTCTTCACTGATCTCAAATAATGCTTTCATCTCAGGGCTAATCACAATGGTTTTATCTTGACGTGAGAACACGCCACCACCTTGGCTGATGAGCGATTTTTCATAGTCGTCCCACGTTGAACGCGGCAGATTAAATAAACGCTCACGCTCGGTATAAGACGCGGCGGTATCTGGGTTTGGATCGATAAAGATATGTAGATGGTTAAAGGCTGCGACCAACTTGGTGTGCGTCGATCTGAGCATGCCGTTACCAAAAACGTCGCCACTCATATCGCCAATACCAACAACGGTGAAATCATCACGGTTTTGAATGTCCATACCGCGCATACGGAAGTGGCGTTTGACCGATTCCCAACCACCGCGAGCGGTGATACCCATCGCTTTATGGTCATAACCGACCGAGCCGCCTGAAGCAAAGGCATCATCGAGCCAAAAGTTATACTCGCTTGATAAGGCATTGGCGATATCTGAGAAGGTAGCGGTACCTTTATCAGCAGCAACGACTAAGTACGGGTCATCTTCGTCGTGACGCACCGTATTGGCTGGCGGGACAATTTTGCCATCGACAATATTGTCGGTCACATCCAGCATACCGCGCAGGAACGCTTGATAACAGGCGATTCCCTCTGCTTGGAAAGCTTCACGGCCATCAGCCATGGTTTTGGTCTTGACGATAAAACCGCCTTTGGAGCCAACCGGGACAATGACCGCGTTTTTGACCATTTGCGCTTTGACTAGACCAAGTACTTCGGTACGGAAATCTTCCATACGGTCCGACCACCGCAGCCCGCCGCGAGCGACTTTACCGCCGCGTAAATGCACCGCTTCAACGCGCGGTGAATAAACAAATATCTCAAACATAGGCTTAGGTTTGGGTAAGTTTGGAATATCTGTCGCCAAAAACTTAAACGATAAACGGTCTTTACGTTGACCATCTGCTTCTTTTTGATAGAAGTTGGTACGCACCATGGCATTAATCAAATCTAAATACCAACGCAGGATACGATCTTCATCTAAACTACTGACGCCAGCCAAGGTGCTGTTGATTTGCTCTCGAGTTTGACTGGTTTTGCTGGCGCGTTCCTCTTCACTGTATTTAGGATTCATGCGCGCATCGAATAGCTCGCTTAAGGCAATGCTAATGGCACTATTTTTTACCACAGTTTGCTGAATATAAGCACTAGAGAACGGCGCTTTTGCTTGTATCATATAACGCGATAAGGCACGCAGTACCACCACATCATACGTGTCGAGTTTGGTGGTTAATACCAGCTCATTAAAGGAATCACTCTCAACGCGCCCTGCCCATATTTGCTTAAGGCTATCTTCAAACTGCGCGCGTACTACTTGCATATCGATGGTGTCAACATGTTCCAATACCAGCTCATACTCTTGCATCCAAATCGGCTGCTCTGGCAAATCGAACTCATAAGTTTGGGCAGAAATGACCGATACGCCAAAGTTTTCTAGTACCGGCAAGACTTTTGAGAGAATCACAGGATTTTGGCGACCATATAGTTTTAGGTGCAGCTGATTGCTGGCGCCGCCCGTTGACTGATATAAATGCCAAATCATTGGCTGCTCGTCATTTAAGCCCGCCAGACGTTTGGTATCTTCGACCGCCGTCCGCGCATCAAAGCGTTCTTGATAGGCTGCAGGAATATAGCTTAAGAAGCGGCGCATTAAGGCATTTGCTTGTTGTTCACCGACATTATCGAGCAGCATTTTTTGATAATTATCGCGCCATGATTGCATAAGAGCCGACAGCTTATCTTGTAGCGCCGCCGTATCCACATCATTCACTTGACCGGGTATCGTACGTACATGGACGTGGACGCGGGCGTGTTCTGATTCATTAAATTCCGTGGTAAAGCCAGATGACGTACCGCCGTAAGCGTCTTTTAAGACGTTTTGTACTTTAATACGCAGCTCGGTATTGAATTTATCACGCGGGATATAGACCAAGCAGGATACAAAGCGCTGATAATGATCGACTCGGCTAAATAAGCGCAAACTTTTCTTATCTTGCAATTGGCTAATACCAGAGACGATAGGATATAACTCTTCAACGCTGGCTTGAAACAAATCATCGCGCGGTAAAGAGTTAATCACATGCATCATTTTATGATACGCATGACCATCACGTGGTAAATCCGCCATCGCCATGATTTTATTGGCTTTTTCACGTAGTAATGGAATCTGTTGTACGCTTAGCTGATAGGCTTGCGCAGTAAATAGACCAATAAAGCGATATTCGCCAATCAGCTTGCCATGGTCATCAAACTTATGAATGCCTAAAAAGTCCATGTATACCGGACGATGGACAGGTGACACACGGCTTGATTTAGACAACATCAATACGCGTGGCTCGGTTAATAATTTTTTTAGATTATGAGGCAACTCATCAAAGCTTTTTGAGAGCGTATCCTCACTACCGCCGCGCAACAGGCCAAGCCCACTATTACCAATGGCAAATAAGTCTAAATTGTCATCATTTTCTAAGCGGTACTCGCGATAGCCTAAAAAGATAAAATGCTCATCTAATACCCAATCCAAAAACGCTTGAATTTCTTGCGGCGAATAATACACTTCGGGTAGATTTTGACCAGCCAGCTCCGCTTTTATATCGGTCAGCTTGCCGCGTATCTGCTGCCAGTCATCAACGACGATATCAAGGGTATCGATTTTTGCCAGCAGCATCTGCTTTAATGCCGCCAACTCATCATTGTTTTGATAAGCGATTTCGCAATGAATCAAAGACATTTTTGACGTGTCACTTTCATGGGCGCTTTCGACATGAGTGATATCGCCGCTTTCATCGCGCTCAACCCCGATAATGATATTATAGGTACGATGGACATCGATACCTTCTGCTTCCAAGCTCATTAAAATGGTATCGACCAAAAATGGTCTATCGTAAGCGACTATTTGGATAACCGTATGCGAGCTATGAAAATGCTGCTCTTCGGCGATGGGGTTTAAAATAGCAAGCTGCGGCTGACTGCCGTCATAGGCTTTAAGCAAAGTAAAATGATGCAGCGCCATACCAGCCAAATCCATATTACTGATATCTTTCGCCACTTCTTGATGCAGCGTCTGATAATAGCTATGAATAAAATGGTCAAATAGCGATTTGTCTTTTTGTACATAGCTGGTGGCAATATCGCTTATCTGGCTGATCCGCTCTTTTGCGATATTTAAGTTGTGAGGCATATCCATTGTCCTTTGTTATAGGTTTGTCGTTCTCGTTTTTTCAATAACCAATCATTGGTATCTACTAGTGCCAACCTATCAAAGTGTAACGCACTGCGGCGTCTAGCAAAAGCGTACAACATCATTTCATGAATCACTAAGATGTCGATAACCTTTGATAATGAGACAGTTAAAGATAGAGTATTTAGTAATTAAGACAATAACTCCCTAACCTCATCTAAAACTTGCTAGCAGGTGGATACTCATGACAATCATGGCGTTTTTTTGTTAGAATACCGCAGTATATTGCAGCAGATTTTGCTGGCTCGCTATTAACTCCTAAAAAACTAACTCGCAAACAACTTACAATGAATTTTGATGCTAAGGGCAGACGTATGATGAATATTTTGGTGATTGGCTCAGGTGGTCGCGAACACGCACTCGCATGGCAGTGTGCAAAAGACGACAAGGTACAAAGCATCTATGTCGCCCCCGGTAATGCTGGCACCGCCCTTGAGCCCAAATGCCAAAACGTCACCTTAGAAGATATAGCCGATGCTGACGAACACAGTGCTGTCATCGAATTTTGCCAAAATAATGCCATTGATATGGTGATTGTCGGTCCAGAAGCGCCGCTGGTCACCGGTATCGTTGATGCTTGCCGCGCAGCCGGTATTAAAGCATGGGGGCCAACCGCTTATTGTGCGCAGCTCGAAGGCTCAAAAACCTTTGCAAAAGAATTTATGGCACAAAACAAAATACCAACCGCAGCTTATCAAGGGTTTACGGACGCTACTGCTGCCAAAGCCTATATCGATGAGCAAGGCGCACCGATTGTGATCAAAGCCGACGGTTTGGCTGCTGGCAAAGGCGTTATCGTCGCCGAAACCATCGAGCAGGCGCACGAAGCAATTGACGATATGCTTGCGGACAATAAATTTGGCGATGCTGGTAGCCGTGTGGTTATCGAGCAATTCTTGCAAGGGGAAGAAGCCAGCTTTATTTGCATGGTAGATGGTAACAACATCTTGCCGATGGCAACCAGCCAAGACCATAAACGTGCGTTTGAAGGCGATACGGGACCAAATACTGGTGGCATGGGCGCTTACTCCCCTGCCCCAGTCGTCACCCAAGACGTTCACGATAAGGTAATGGCGCAAGTTATCCAACCTGTTGTTGATGCCATGAAAGCCGCCGGACATCCTTATACTGGCTTTTTATACGCTGGGCTAATGATTGATGAGGCGGGCGACCCGTATGTAATTGAGTTTAACTGCCGTTTTGGCGACCCAGAAACGCAGCCAATTTTGATGCGTTTACAATCATCGATGGTTGACTTGGTCGCACAAGGGCTAGAGGGTAAATTACCAACCGCAGCCAATTGGGATGAGCGCCCTGCTCTCGGTATTGTCGTTGCTTCAAAAGGCTATCCTGAAACCTCATCTAAAGGTGATGTAATTACCGGCTTGCCAGAGTTAGATAATGACAATCAAAAGTCAGTCAAAGTTTTCCATGCTGGTACGGCTTTCTCTAATAACGATACGCATAGTGATGATAATGATGAGAAAGAAGTGGTGACCAATGGCGGGCGTGTATTGTGCGTGACGTCATTGGCTGATAGCATTTCTGGTGCACAGCAAGCCGCATTGACCGTGACAGGCGCGATTAGTTTTGATGGCGCTCATTATCGCCGTGATATCGGACACCATGCGATTGCGCGCGAAAACGTTTAATATGGTTAAGCCAATTTAAAACTTATATCGTTTTTCTTATATTGTTTTTATGGTAATCCGACCTAGTGTAATGCTAGGTCGGATTTTTCGTTTGCTCATTTTTTATGAGCGTATTTTAAAATTTATCTTTGGCGGCTTAATGTTAGAATAAAGGTCATCATCGTGGCGCATAATTTTGAGCGCTTTAATGCTCGGTCGTAGCCTGTAACATAGCAATTCATAGATGTACTTTTAATAAGCATACGTTAACTTACAAAGTAACGGCTCATGCTAGGCGCAGGCAGCTCAATCTACCACCCATTATATGATACAATTTTGTACCAGTACGTCGCATCTCCTTGTATTGTCGGTTTACGCCCGCACATCAATAGCAACCGGATGAATGATTATATTTATGGCAAATGATACCTCTAGACCCTCTAATAATAAACCGTCTAATAATAAGCAATCCATCGACAACCTGAAGACCTCAGGGTTTGAGCGTCGGATGTCTATTGCGAAAACTTCCTTAAATATCGGTCGTCGTTGGGCAGGTAATAGTGTGTCTGGTATGTTTTTGAATAAAGAAGCACGTACGGCGCGCAATCAAATTTTTATGGAAGAACAGGCGCATTATCTGGCAGAAGAGCTGGGTAAATTAAAGGGCTCGGTGGTAAAAATTGGCCAAATGCTGGCAATTTATGGCGAGCATATATTACCGCCTGAAATCACGCGCGCCCTGCAAACACTCAATGACGATACCGCCACCTTAGCATGGCCAAAAATCGAGGTCACATTACGCCAATTATTAGGCACGAAGTTAAATGAGTTAGAAGTTGATCCCGTTCCTATTGGTACCGCTTCCCTCGCCCAAGTTCATCGCGCAACGGTATTGGCAACGGGCGAGCAAGTGGTGTTAAAAATCCAATATCCCGGTGTGGCCGATGCCATCAATTCTGACTTGGCTTTATTTAAGCGTTTATTAAAAGTCAGTAATATCGTACCGCAAACACGCGCCCTCGATGCATGGTTTGAAGAGATACGTGACCTCCTCCATCATGAAGTTGACTACGAAGCGGAAGCAGCGACAACGGAGCGTTTTTATGAGCGCTTACTAGGCGACCCGCGTTATATCGTACCCAAAATCAATCGTACTTACTCAACCAAACGCTTGTTATGCATGTCTTATGAGCCAGGCATTACGGTGGTCTCGGAAGCGCTACAGTTATTGTCACATGAGCGCCGCAACGCTATCGGTCAAGCCGCTATCGAAATCATGATGCAAGAGATTTTTGTATGGGGCGAGATGCAAACGGATCCGAATTTTGGTAATTACCTCGTTCGTGTCGCTGCTGATGAAAACGAAATCGATAAGCTGGTCTTGCTAGATTTTGGTGCCATTCGCCAATTCGATGATAACTTACTAACCATTGCGCACGGGCTATTGCGAGCTGGGTATCGTCATGACCATCACGCAATGAAACGCGCTATGACCGGTTATGATTTCTTTGATAGCATGAGTGATAAAGTACGTTCAGATATCGCTTCATTGTTTTTATTAGCGACAGAACCCTTTAGCGACCCTACTTTAAACCCTGATATTCCCAAAAATTGCTTAGATGAACAGCAGCGTTATATCTGGGCCAATAGTAAATTACATACTCGCCTCTCAAATAACGCTACGCGAGCAATACAGTCTTTCGAGTTCAATCTGCCACCTAAAGAATTTATGTTTATCAGTAGAAAATTTATCGGTGCTTATACCTTTTTGACAGTGCTAGATGCGCATACGGATTCTAATAAACTGGTAAAGCCTTTTTTATAAGATGAGAAAGTGATATTTTTTGGACCGCCCTTTTGTGGCGGTCTTTTTTATGTTTTTTTACTTGCTTAGGCTATTTTATATAATTATCTTCTTGATAATACATTTTTGTTTCATGCTCTTTGTCCTTAATTTTTTATTCAGTAATTTTAAGTATAATTCATTATTTTACTTAGGCTATTTTTTATGCTTCATTACTTGCCCGCCAATTGTCGAATCGGGTTTGATAACCGTCAGGCTTACGCATGTTTAACTGCCAACAAGTTTCACCGCGCGCTAGATACTTGACTTCAAAGTGTGTACGCTGACTATCGCTAGCGACTTTATGACGCGTATTCGGTAAGCACCAGACCTCATTGGCTTGCTGCTCTGCATTATCCATATATGCCTCTATATTAGTCGCCAGCACTACTTCTCCGCCTACTTGCAAACGAGAAAGCAAGAATTCAAAAAAAGGCATATTTAACCACTGTTGGTTAGGGTTATGTTGCTCAGGATTGGGATATAAGATAAAGATACGCTCGATACTGTTTGGTGCAATGGCGTGGACAATCCAAGCGATGGCATCAGCATGAATCTCGCTGAGGTTGCATGACTTTTGCTGCGCTGCCATTTTAGCAAAAGCATCGAATTTATTACGCGTACGCTCGATGGCTATCAAGTGCTTATCAGGATGTTGCAGTGCGAAGCTAAGCGCATGCTTGCCCTTCCCTGCGCCAATCTCCAATACCAAAGGCAGCTCGGCGTCAACCAATATATCCGGCATTATAAAATCGCGTGGAGCTGAGAGTTTTTGTGGTTGAAAGGCGCGCTGCTGCTGATGCGAAAGCTCAAAATTGTCAGTCATCTACTATCCTTAAGGGATTTGTCATTTGTCATTATCCGGTCGCATGCTATTATATAGTCAATCCAGCCCAATAGTAATACAACCTCCACGCTTATCGAATGACAATTATTAATGACGCAGGGCGATTGCTTATAAATCTGGAAAACCCACATTTTTCATACTCGCTATTGATTAGAAGCGCTGTCCTAAATGACAGCATTTATTGATAGCCCATAGGATGTATCTACTTTTATTATGACTGAATCTACTTCTAGCAACAGCGACAACCATACCAACCCCTTACCCAAAACCTATCCTTGTCCAGAATGCGGCAACCAAACCGCGTGGCAGGACAATAAATATAAGCCATTTTGTAGTCATCACTGCAAGCTTATCGACTTAGGCGCTTGGGCAAACGAAGAATATACCTTACCTGCCGAATCGACGCCGTTTTCTGATGAGCTCTAATTAATCCCAATCTCTTTAGCCCTCTAACCTTTATATAATTCCAAGGATGTTTTACATGTCTGCTACTTACCTGATGCCCACTTACAATCGTCAACCAATTAGCTTCACCCGCGGTTCAGGCAGTTGGCTTTATACCAAAGATGAGACGCCCTACTTAGATGCCTTGACGGGTATCGCAGTATGCGGCTTGGGGCATTGTCATCCAGAAGTAACTGAGGCTATTCAGCAGCAAGCAGCAACCTTAGTGCATACCAGTAATTTATTTGGCATTGATTGGCAAGAGCGAGCTGGCGAAGCTCTATGTAATGCCGCGCAAATGGACAGCGTATTTTTTGCTAATAGTGGTGCTGAAGCCAATGAAGCGGCATTAAAACTGGCACGACTCTATGCGCATCAGCAAGGTTTTAAACGCCCAAAAGTTATCGTTATGGAACAGTCTTTTCATGGTCGTACCTTGCTATCGTTATCAGCAACTGCCAACCCTAAAGCCCGTGAAGGTTTTTATACCTTGGATAAAGACTTTATTCGTGTGCCCTTTGGTGATATCGCCGCGATTGAGCAAGCGGCTCAAGACAATAATGATATCTGTGCGGTATTTGTCGAGCCTATCCAAGGCGAAGGGGGTTTGAATACCGCAGCCAATGGTTTTACGTATCTTGAGCAACTACAAGCTATATGCGATAGTCATGATTGGTTATTTATGCTCGATGAAGTACAAACCGGTAACGGTCGTACGGGCAAGTACTTTGCGTATCAGCATAGCAATGCACGCCCTGATGTCTTAACCACGGCCAAAGGCTTAGGTAATGGCTTTCCAGTAGGCGCTTGCATGGTACGCGGGCGTGCCAATGGCTTGTTTGGCGCCGGTAGTCACGGCTCAACCTATGGTGGCACGCCGCTAGCCAGTCGCGTAGTACATAGCGTTTATCAAGTGCTTGCTGATGACAGTATCATGGACAATGCCGTCACCGAAGGACAGTTCATCCGTGAAGACGTGGTTAATGCGCTTGGACGATATGGCGTTAGCACTCGCGGCGCAGGGATGATGATTGGTATCGCGCTGCCAGAAGAGATGGATTGTAGCAAATTGGTTGACCGTGCCCGTGATGAGCAAAAATTAATCATTAATGTCACAGGCGGGCATGTGATTCGTCTATTGCCGCCGCTTAATATGAGCCGTGATGAAAGCTCACAAGTGGTTGAGCGTTTGGTTAATTTATTGAAGCCCTCATTTTAAACGTCTGGATTAACCAAAATTTAAAACTAGAAAAAGCCTATAGATACATTATCTATAGGCTTTTTGCCTTTTAACATTTTAAAAGCATTTTAATCAGATATTACTAAATACTTAACTTAATTGGCGTGAAAGTACTTTTTTAATACTTCTAAGCAACGGGTGATTTTTGCTGGTTGCTGATCACGGTTTAAGGTGACGGCATATAGCACGAAACTTGGCAGCTGATAACCAGTCAACACTTCGACCAAATTGCCATTTTCAAGCTCTCTTTTGACGTCCATCTCCATGATACGAATTATACCATGACCTTCCTTTGCTAAAGTCATCGCCATAAAGACGTTGTTGGTGTGAATACGCGAATTCATTTTGATGCGTGTTTTCTTGCCTGTTTCGGTCTGAGTAAGCTCGACATGACTTGCATCCTTCATGATATCGATACAAATCAGCTGATGGTCTGCTAAGTCTTTTGGCGTTTCAATCTTTTTATGCTGACGTAAATACTGCGGCGAGGCGACCAACAGTTGACGCACATCAGATAACGGATGATTGCTCAAGGTTGAGTCGTTGATATTAGGGCTCATACGTACCGCAATATCGATACGCTCATCAATCATATCGATATAATGATTGTCAGCAAAATAAGTAATGCTAAGGTCATCGTGCGCCGACATCCAAGTCGATAGAGCGGGCAAAATATGGTGAACGCCAAGCTCAGGCGTCGTTGCAATACGCAAACTACCAGCAAGCTCATCACGTAATTGATTGACTTTAATACGCCCTTGTTCAGCGGCACTGACCACATCTTTTGCCGCTTCATAAAAGCTGGTGCCCGCTTCTGTTAAGCTAAGCTTACGAGTTGAGCGATGTAGGAGTACTACGCCAAGCTCGTTTTCTAAAGCGCGTATCTGTTGGCTGACCGCACTGGTCGTAATACCCAATTCGCGAGCTGAACCACTAAAAGAGCCGTGTCCGACCACACTGGCAAACACAGCCATACCACGTAAATTATCTAACATATTTCCACCTAAGCTGCTTTTTAGTTTTTAATATAACTTAACCATTATAGCGGATTATAATAAATCTTACAGTTTTTTACTATAACTCTGTTAGTCATCCAAAGCTATTTAGTCATTAATAAAACGAAAAATATCAAGGCGATAAATTGATATCGCCTTGATATTTGGAGAATTATAATAAAATATATAAAGGTTTACTGATTAAAGATTGCCAATCATAAAATTGAACATTGTTTAATATAACTGAACGCTTTAATATAACTGAACCTTACCCATTTTTCCTTCACCGCGCTCCGTCAAATACTGCATAACGGGCGTATTAAGCAATCTAGACTCTGCCACTGTACGCGCTTCAATAAGGCGTTTTTGTTGACGGCGCTCAGGGGTTTTATCTTCGGCTTGCATAATATTACTATCTATGTGCAAGCTAATGTCTGCTTGCGTAAACTGTTCTTGCAGTTTCGCTGCCAACTGCTGAAAAGTAGCTTGCAGATGCTTACTATCTACCGCCGTGACAAAGACCGCTTTAGCGTTACAGTGACCGGTCATCATCCCTTGGCGCGCTAATGCCAATTCATCGGGTGCCAAACTACCAGCTTCGCGGGCGCATTGTAGCCAGTAGTCCCATTTTTCTGGCGTCCACTCGCCCGTTAATTCTTGCGGCGCACAGCGTAATAAAGTACGCGGATCATCCACTTGCGCAGTTAATTGAGAATCATTTGCGCTAGGCTCAACAACAGGCTCAGGCTCAACAACAGGCTCAGGCTCAACAACAGGCTCAGGCTCAACAACAGGCTCAGGCTCAACAACAGGCTCAGGCTCAACAACAGGCTCAGGCTCAACAACAGGCTCAGGCTCAACAACAGGCTCAGGCTCAACAACAGGCTCAGGCTCAACAACAGGCTCAGGCTCAACAACAGGCTCAGGCTCAATAACAGGCTCAGAGATAACATTGCTGCTTAATAAATCCAATCCTTCATCATTACCGTAGCTATTATATTGGTCAAATTCAGCATCATCATAACTTGTATTGTATGGCTCGACCTCATTTTGACTTGAGGTCTGATAATCAGCATCATAGCCTGGTAGGGGCAGTATTGAGTCCGCTGCTGGCTCTAAGTGTGGTTCTGGCTGCGATTCTGATAGCGCTTCTACTACTGCTAAGGTTTGCTCTAATGAAGGCGCTATATTTTCAGCTGTATTTAAAAGCGCAGTGGTGTTTGCTGCATCAGCAGTACTGGCACTTATTGATACTGTATTGAGTTCAGCCTTAGCATTATCGGCCGTATTAGTTTCTATCGAGCCTGTAGAAACAGATGATACAGAGCTAGATGCTCTAGGGACAGAAGATATAGTAGTATCCGGTACGTTTGCTAAAATCTCATCGACGGGTAAAGGTCGAAACGCTAATAGACGTAAAATACACATCTCAAGCGCCTGCATCGGTGTGCTAGCCAGCTTTACGCCTTCACGCGCTTGGACGACGATTTCGTAATATAGCTGTAAAACGTCAGGACTCATGTGCTGCGCAAGCTGATTAATCTGCTGCGCTTGTGCTTCGTTTACGTTAAGCGCAACCTCAGGCAGCAGTTGCGTCAATGCCAATTGATGTAACAGCTCAGCCAAGCCGTCAAACATGCTAGTGGCATCGACCATTTGCGCCCGCATTTGCTCGATATGTGTGGCGACTGCTGATTTATCATGATTATAAATATCTGTAATTAAACGCACCAAGTCAGCGGCATCAATTAACCCAAGCATGGCATTAACTGTTACATCATCGAGCGCGCCTTGTCCAAATGCAATCGCTTGATCGGTCAGCGATAACGCATCACGCACCGAGCCTTTAGCAGCACTGGCCAATTGCCAAAGCGCAGGCTGAGTATAATCCACCTGCTCTTGATTTAAGATATTGGCTAGATGCTCACTAAGCAGACTTTGCGATAAAGGACGCAACACAAACTGCAAACAGCGCGAGATAATCGTGATGGGCAGCTTTTGTGGGTCGGTGGTGGCTAGTAAGAATTTTACATGCTCAGGTGGCTCTTCCAAGGTTTTGAGCAGCGCATTAAAGCTGTGTGTCGACAGCATATGCACCTCATCAATCAGGTATACCTTGTAGCGACCTTGGCTTGGCGCATATGGCACATTATCAAGTAGCTCGCGAGTATCTTCAACTTTGGTACGCGAGGCCGCATCAATCTCGATTAAATCAATAAACCGTCCTTGATCAATCGCCACGCAGTTATTACAGACACCACATGGCGTGCTAGTAATACCCTTCTCACAGTTTAAACATTTAGACAAAATACGCGCAATAGTGGTCTTACCGACACCGCGCGTACCCGTAAATAAGTAAGCATGATGCAGACGATTATAATCAATCGCATTAATCAGTGCTTGGGAGACGTGCGATTGCCCAATCAACTCGTGAAAGTTTTTTGGACGATATTTGCGCGCTAAAACTTGATATTGCTGCGTCATAATAAATGCCAATGTGAGTAATGATATAAATAAAGCTTCAAATCAGCGATTTAGCTTAAAACTAACTATCAAAGTAGGTATTGAAACCAAACGTCGAAACTGGGTTCTAGCACAAGTTAGGATTGCGCCCGTAACTCAGCCAATTGCTCATACAAACGCTGGGTATTGGCATCGATAAGCGAGCCTTGCTGATGAAAGGCGTCAAGATGAACTTCGGTATTTACGCTGTCGTCACAGGGTCTGACATCGACACCGATTAAAAACAGATCTTGCATGACTGGCTGCTGCATTTGCGCGTTGAGCTCAAATAATAAGTCTTGATGACCGGCACGCACTTTGTCCGCACTTAACAAGCTGCTGTCATCTTGCGCATAAAAAACCAGCAGATAATGACGCCCAAAGACATTATAAGAGTGCTCATGGCGCACGTAGCCATTCCAGCGTGAATCTTGGTCAATCGTTCTATGCGCCAATATTTTCTCTACCAAACAAGCATAGGTGTACATGGACTCATCGACCAAAATATCAACCTGCTCTTTTGGCAATGGCGTACCCACGTCATAACACGCTCTGACTAAGCTATTAAACAGCTTGTACCACATGCGCGTGTTCTTTTGAATCTCTGCCATCAACGCTTGAGCAAACTCCGTCTGCTCAGGCTCTGCCGCTTTTAGCAATCTTGGTTCAATCTCTGCTATCAAATTATGGCTGACCAGTTGTTTTTGAACCTCAATCGCCCTTTGGTGAAAATCTGGCGACTGTAAAAACTGAGCAAGTAAGGTTGATTCGTCTTGAAACGCTTCAAATCCCGCAAACTTACGGCGATGAAAATCTAAAAATGCTGTCAAATCACTGGGCGTCACCAATTGCTTGAGTATCTCAGTGAAGTTTTGATAGCTAAAGACTTGCAAGACACTTTCTTCATCGTCCAAATCTAACACACAGTCTTCTGCAAAAAACTGACTGCCATATTCATAGCCAACCGCATATGAGGCAGTTTCTACAGGTTTGCTCTGTTGGCTATTACGATAACTATTCTGATAGCGGTTTTGATAAAGGTTTTGAGCATTATTCTTTTCAGCATTTATCTCAGCAATCTCTTGATGCTGAACCGAAAGTGCGGTCAAACCAATAAAATAAATCGCCTTGTCTACTGTTTGCCTTTGGCCAGATGCCAACTTATTTTTAGACTGGTTTTTAGAATCATTTTGATAGGCAAGCGCCTGATCATTCTTAAGATACAACTGAGCGTGTTGCTTAATCAGCTGATTGACAACGTCTTTTCTCCACGTACGCACCTGAGTGCTATCGATATCCTGTCTATCAGCCTGTATCGTCACATCATTGACGATAAGGTAGACCACAGCATTAGAAAACTCAAAGACAAAATCATACCCCTGAAGATATTCAGGGTCAGTGATTTTGTCTGGAGTTAAATCGTACAAAGATAAAAAGTTTTGCTGAATCATCTGCTGCCAAATCGACGCTGGTACTTGCTGAGTGTCCATAACATCCCTATCCATAAGGTCTCATAAAACACTTGAGACCATTCCGTTAAAAGTACAAAAAGCCTTCTTATGTTCAGTTTAGTCCCAGCGTCGATTTATGGCAAGTAAAGCAGTCTAGCTTTCGAACTTGCGGCGCATATGTGGGAATAAAATTACATCGCGAATACTGGCCGAGTCAGTAAATAGCATCACTAAACGATCGATACCGATACCCTCACCTGCTGTTGGCGGTAAACCATAAGACAAGGCTTCGATATATTCTTCATCAAAATGCATCGCTTCATCATCGCCAGCGTCTTTTTCAGCGACTTGGCCATGGAAACGCTCAGCTTGATCGGCAGGGTCATTGAGCTCACTAAAGCCATTTGCCAGTTCACGACCACCGATAAATAGCTCAAAGCGATCGGTAATGTCAGGATTGTCATCGCTACGGCGTGCCAGCGGTGAAGTTTCAGCTGGGTATTCGGTGATAAAAGTCGGCTGACGTAACTGATGCTCAGCGGTTTCTTCAAAGATAATGGTCTGCAATTTACCCACGCCAAAGACATCTTTGACTTGTTGTTTAAGCGTCGTTGAAGCATATTCTGCAAGATAATCACGGTCGTTGATACGCGATATATCGAAGTTTTCGGCATATTTAGCGATGGCATCAGACATCGACAAGCGGATAAATGGGGCTTTTAAGCTAATCGCCTCGCCTTGATAAGTCAGCTCCGTGGTGCCCAAAATATCCATCGCCAGCTCATTGAACAAGCGCTCGGTCAAATCCATCAAGTCATGATAATCGGCATATGCCTGATAAAACTCAATCATGGTGAATTCAGGATTATGACGGGTTGAGACGCCTTCATTACGGAAACTGCGGTTAATCTCAAATACTTTTTCAAAACCACCAACCACTAGGCGTTTTAGATACAGCTCAGGCGCGATACGCAGATATAACGGCATATCTAAGGCGTTATGATGGGTCACAAACGGACGCGCAACCGCGCCGCCTGGAATAGGATGCATCATCGGCGTTTCAACTTCCATAAAACGCTCGTTTAGCATAAATTTGCGAATACCGCTGATAACCTGACTGCGAATCACAAAGGTATCGCGCGTGGTCTCATTGGTCATCAAATCAAGATGACGATTGCGATAGCGTGCTTCGACATCGGCCAAGCCATGGAACTTATTTGGCATCGGACGTAGCGCTTTGGTCAATAGAGTCAGCGCTTCGATATGGACATATAAGTCGCCTTTGCCAGAACGACCAATATAACCAGATACCCCAACGATATCACCCAAATCTAGCGATTTGATCGTCGCTAGTGTCTCTGGGTCTAGCTGTTTGCGTGCTACATATAACTGAATACGACCGGTCATATCTTGAATCACGATAAACGCGCCGCGATTGAGCATCACGCGACCGGCTACATTTACCTGAGTTTTTTCACCATTGGCAATTTTATCTTCAATTTCTTGCTTTGAGATACCGTCAAAAGCCGTTTGTAAATCCTGAGCATAGTCCGTGCGCTTAAAGGTATTCGGATAAGGCTGCTTACCTGATGCTTTGATGTCATCCAGCTTGGTTTGCAGTTGAGCAATAAGCTCGTTGGCGTCTTCTGGAGCTTGCTCTTGATTCGGATTTTGATTGTTGTGCTTTGACATAATACTCTCAAAATTATTAGATAATTAAAGGAATAAACGAAGTAAAATTAAAATAAAACGTTCAAATAAAACTTATTTTTAATATGAAAAAATAGCAAAATCTTTCTGACTGTTGGCGTCCAGCTTAGCTAACTTAGACAGTTTGTGCTTTTAATCACCGCCGCCGATACTAGCCATCAAGTCTGCTTGGTGTTCACGCAGCAGCGCATCAAGGATTTCATCTAAGTCGCCTTCCATAATCGAATCAAGTTTGTATAACGTCAAATTGATTCGATGGTCGGTCATACGGCCTTGCGGGAAATTATAGGTACGGATACGCTCTGAGCGATCACCACTACCAACCAAGTCGCGACGTATTGAGTCAGCCACATCGACTTGTGCTTGTACTTTTGCTTGCTGAATTTTGGACACCAGCATTTTCATCGCATGAGCACGGTTTTTATGCTGACTGCGTTCTTGTTGACACTCTACCACGGTACCCGTTGGAATGTGGGTCAAACGTACCGCAGAGTCAGTGGTGTTAACGTGCTGACCACCGGCGCCGCTTGAGCGAAACGTATCCATTTTAATATCAGCAGGATTGATATCGACGCTATCATCAATCTCAACCTCTGGCATAACGGCAACCGTACACGCTGAAGTATGGACGCGACCTTGGCTCTCGGTTTCAGGCACACGCTGGACGCGGTGCGCACCCGACTCAAACTTTAAACGACCATAAACGCTATTGCCCGACACACGAGTAATGATTTCTTTATAACCGCCATGTTCGCCCTCATTGGCTGATAAAATCTCTACCGTCCAGCCTTGGTTTTGCGCGTATTTTTGATACATACGGAACAAATCACCCGAGAAAATCGCTGCTTCATCACCGCCTGTCCCCGCTCGAATTTCCAAAAACGCTGGCACTTTATCATTGGGGTCTTTTGGCAACATCATGACGTTAAGCGCTTCTTCCATCTCAGCAATGGTCTTACTCGCACTGTCAATCTCATCCTGCATCATCTCTTTCATTTCAGGGTCTGATGATTCCGCAAGCATCGCCTCTGCATCCGCTTGATCCGTCTCTGCCCGCACATAGTTCTGCCATAACGTCGTGATCTCCATCAAGTCGCTATGCTCAACGGACAATTCACGGAATTTATTATTATCGCTGATGACACTTGGGTCGGATAATAAGGCGGTGACCTCTTCATAACGGTCTACCATCTGGTCTAAACGCAGGCGTAAGGATTCTTTCATAAAAGGACTTTTTTAAAATGAGTAAAATAAGAGAGTGATTATAGCAAATTTTTGCGCTTAATTTAAAACCTCTCAGCAATCTTGCCATTATATTCGCAAACTGCTCAATTTATACGCGATTACACCCATATACCAACCTTCAATTCTGCTTGCTATAGCTATAAAAAGGCATCACGAAACAAAAAAACAAACGGCGAGCATAAAAAAAATAGCTAAGAATTCTCTTAGCTATTTTTATGGTTAAAACAGAGCTTCTATTAACTATTAAACCTTACGAACCAGTACCGAACCAATCGAGTAACCGGCGCCAAATGAGCAAATCACACCCAAATCACCAGAGTTTAGCTGATCCTTGTAGCGATGGAACACAATCATAGGACTTGCGGAGCTGGTATTGGCAAACTCATCAATGACACTTGGTACAATCGCTTTATCCGCTTCTTTACCGATAACGGTACGCAAGATTAAATCCAGCATATTGGCATTGGCCTGATGTAGCCACATCATTTTGACATCGCTGGCTTGCAGATTGTTTTCATGCAAATGCTCAGTAATAATCTCAGAAACCTTTGGACAGACTTCACGGAATACTTTACGACCGTTTTGTAAAAACAGTTTGTCAGTGACCGGCTCTTTGATATCGGGGTACATCTCAGTCTGTGCCGCCAAGAACTCAGAGCGATCCATAAAGCCGTATTCGTTTTTGATATTGGTCGAAAACTGAGTGAATAACTTGGCGTTTAGAATCTCGTAGCCTTTTGGCGTATCAAGCTCTTCTACGATGCAAGCTGTTGCAACGTCACCAAAAATAAAGTGGCTATCACGGTTGCGCCAGTTTAGATGCGCTGAAGTAATCTCAACGTTCACAACCGCAACGCGTTTGGCAAGACCCGAAACGATAGAACCATGTGCTTGCGATAAACCAAAAGTCGCCGCACTACAAGCAACGTTCATATCATAAGCAAAGCCACCAACCATACCAATCTCATTTTGAATCTCGATAGAGACCGCAGGATAAGTACGCTGGAAGTTTGAGCAAGCAAGAATAATACCGTCTAAATCATTGGCCTCAAGACCTGCATCAGCGAGCGCATCTTTCAATGCAGCAGCGCCCATTTCTGCCATGATAGACAGCTCTTCGCCCAAATTACGATAGGCAATGACAGGTGCCATAATTTCAGGATCTAAGATACCGTCTTTCTCCATCACATAACGTGATTTGATGCCCGATACTTTTTCGATAAAGGCCGCTGATGAGTGCTCTAGCGCCGTAACTGTGCCAGCTTCAATCGCGTCAGCATGTTTGGCATTGTAATTATCAACATACTGGTTAAATGACTCTACTAACTCTTCATTACTAATGCTATAAGGGGGGATATATAGGCCAGTGCCTGTGATACAAGTCGTCATGATACGCTTCCTTGTCTACTACGATGGTGCTTGCAATAAGCATAAAAGTGGAGAAAAACAACAGTCGTCTAATTCTCGGTGAATAACTGTAAACTTAAAATAAGTGCCTTTATTATGCCTGAATAATATAATTTTTCTAATACTTTGTTACAAATAATCCGCTTCTTAATGAGAATAAGTAAAGACTGGCTTCATTTGTAGACAGCTGCGCTATAATTGCTGTGAATTATCATCATTTGGTTGCAACTTGTTTGTTAACTCTCGCTTTACTTTTTAATTTTGGAATAGCAATGGCGGAACTCTTAAACTGGTTATTTGGGCAGTATGCTGACTACTCAACCCTATTTATTGCCTTAGAATTGATTGCGGTCATATTTGGGGTCAGCAGCGTCTTACTTGCCAGCAAAACCAATATTTTGGTTTTTCCTATTGGATTGGTCAGCACCGCTATTTTTGTCTATCTACTTTGGAAATGGCAACTGTTCGGCGATATGTTTATCAACGCCTACTACAGTATCATGAGTATTTATGGTTGGATAAATTGGACGCAAAATAAGCACAATACAGACATCAAAAAGCATCATGACCATATAAATCCAACCAGCCAGCAGCAAGATGAACACACCTATAATGCGGACGCTCACTCTGCCATTGACATTGAACATTTAAACAAAAAAGACCTCCCTATTCTCACTGTACTGGCGGCAGCGACCGTCGCCTTTGTCGCTTTGGTCTATTATTTTAGACCTGTTATCAATAATAACTTTAGCTTTGATGGCGCGGTATTGGGCTTGCACTTATTTACCTGGGTCGATTACACCGACATACTGACCACCGCGCTGTTTTTAATGGCAATGTGGCTGATGGCGCGGCGTAAAATCGAACACTGGCTACTTTGGATTATTGCTGATGCGACTTCCGTGCCGCTGTATTTTTATAAAGGTCTAACTTTTACCGCGCTACAGTACGTAGTCTTCACTCTCATCGCAATCTGGGCATACTATGAATGGCAACGACGCTACCGCGTACAATCTCACGCAGCATACGCCTAAATCGGTGATCAATGTCGCCATACTAGGGGCAGAAAGCACTGGAAAAACCACATTATGCCGCGATTTGGCTGCGCATTTTGGCAGTCCGTGGGTACCAGAATATATGCGCACTTACCTGCAAGTAAAATGGGATAACGAGCAGCTGACTTGCACGTGGGATGATTTACTACCTATCGCGCAAGGTCAAATCGACTTAGAAAATAAGCTTGCCAAACAAGCAGCGCAACTGCCTGATGACAACCGTTATTTATTTTGTGATACCAGTTTATTTGAGCTGATGGTGTATGCCAATTGGTATTACGGCGACTGCCCTAAAGCGCTTACTCAAGCGGCATTAACGCACCATTACGATTTGATACTCTTGACCGAAGTAGATATCCCGTGGGTCGCCGATGATTTGCGTGATAGCCCGCATCAGCGTGAAGATATCAGTGCTTATTTTGCCAGTCAGTTAACTTTGCATAATAAAGATATTCAACGCATCGGTGGCGATAGAGTGCAACGGGTGCAGCAAGTGGCTAAATGGCTAAAAAGAATAGAGAAATAACCCCAAATCTTAGGCAAAAACCTATCGTACCTGTAGGAATTATTTTTGAAAGCTGCCCTATTTACGATGATCGCTTTAATAGCCTTTGCCGCCAACTCTTTGCTTTGTAGAATGGCATTGGCAGACGGCGCAATTGATGCTTGGAATTTTACCGTTATCCGCTTGCTTAGCGCTGCCGCGTGCCTTGGTCTTATCATGCTGCTGCAAGCGTATTTTTTAAGAAGAAACCGTTTAAGAAGAAATGGTCCAAAACAGACTGGCAGTATTGATAAGCCTGTCTTAAAAGATAAAGGCGACTGGTTTAGTAGTCTTTGCTTAGTTATATATGCACTATGTTTTTCAGTGGCTTATCAAGCGCTTGATACCGGGACGGGCGCGCTTATTTTATTTGCCGCCGTGCAGCTTACAATGATTGGTTGGGGCATTTATCATAAAGAACCATTAACTCGCGTGCAGTGGACAGCGCTTTTGATCGCATTGATAGGTTTTGTATACTTGATGCTGCCATCAGCTAGCACGCCTTCCTTTTCTGTGGCGTTTATAATGGCAATAAGCGGTAGCGCTTGGGGTATCTATAGCATACGTGGTAAAAACTGCGTCTCACCGCTCAGAACGACTGGCTTTAATTTTATAAGAAGCCTAGTGGCTGTGCCAATATTGGCATTATTAGGTATGAGTTATTTAAACGATATCAGCATGACAGGTATCATATTGTCAGTCGCGTCAGGCGCTATCGCTTCTGGCATCGGTTACAGTGTCTGGTATATGGCGATGCCGCTCTTAAAAACCACCCAATCAGCAGTAGTTCAACTTTGTGTACCGGTACTTGCCGCCCTATTCGGTATGATATTTTTGTCAGAGAAATTGACTTTAGATTTTATTGTCGCAAGTGTAGTGATATTAGGCGCAGTGTTGGTCTTTATTTTAAATAAAGGGAGAGTAAAATCATACCATTAACATCAGACGCATAATGTGCAAGGAAATATGCCAAGCTTTGCTGACCATAGCGTGCAGTGATAAAAGTGCTAGCTGATGTTACTTGCCCAAATACGAACCACAACACGAAATTACATTTTTTATTGTATGATACGGCCTTAGCGTAACCAATAAAATTCACATTAATTTTTGAGGACTATTATGAAAAAATTATTCGCTGTTGTCCCTTTTGCCGTACTACTCGCTGCTTGTGCGACCAGCGCGCCGACCACCACAACGCCACCAGCCAATACTCAACCAGTAACTCAATCATTTACTTGTGAAGACGATGGTCAAATCACTGCTGCGTATACTGCAAACGGTGAAGCTGCCAACCTAAACGTTACTTTACCAAAAGTTGGCTTAGACAACGCTAAAGTTAGCATGAAACAAGCCGTTTCAGGTTCTGGCGCTCGCTATGTCAACGATGTGAACCCACAGACCACTTACGATTGGCACACTAAAGCAGATTACGGCATCATGACCATCAAAACAGACAAAGGTCAAGAATACCAAGTTAATTGCCAACTATAATAATCATAAATAATGACTGGTAGTTAATAAACAGTGACTTAAGTAACATCTGTATTTTTACTTAGACCTATTTAAAGAAAAGAGCCAGCAGTCAAACTACTGGCTCTTTTTTGTGCCTTATTTCTTTATTTAAACTTATCTTTAATAAACCAATTTAGGCATTTATAAGCAATTAAAAGAATGACTTATCAAAAGTTTCTTTTAAGCTTTTAGGTTCGCGGCGTTTGACATTGTTTAGCTTATGACGAGTTTCTGAAGCTATTTGATAGGCTTTTAGTCGCGACTGCTGCAAATTGCCAATCGGACGATTTTCCTCTAGGCAGCGAAACGGTGTAAAGGATAAGTTTTCCATAATCTCAAAATGACCGTCATCCGGCACATCTTGACAAGGAATTGTCAGTCTCGCTACCGTCACAAATGGCGCGTCCTTCTCTTTCCATTCGGTGGTGATCTCTTCAATCGGCTGCTTTTTAAGACTGCGACACAGCTGAATCTGCACGTCAAACTGATAATCATGCTCGCGTATTTCATCGATAATCAGCGGGCGAATTGCTTCCTCGCGTGCATTTACATCAAGCTCACGACGGGTGATTTTTTTAGCCGCAGCTTTAGTTGGCGTGACTCTTATCTTTGCCATATAATCGCCATGACGCACTACGCCTTGCGAATGAAAATCATAAAGCAAGGTGTTTTTTGGCTCAATGGTTATAAATCCGCCCAGTGCTTTAAAGGTTTTAAAAGACTCTTTGGTCGGTAATCTTGAGCCGTAATTGGTCAACCAATTAAAAGCCAATTGCGCTTTGCCTCTTGCGCCTTTTTCAGCGTATTCTGGCAGCTCTAAAAATAGCTTAGAGATATAGGCATAATCTTCGATTCGATTACAGAAAAACACCGGATGATTGATTAAATTAAAATCAAAGTTAAGACTATCTTCTTCGCCGGGAGCGAGTTTTTCACCCGCTACGTCAAAGATCTTAATCGCCAAACCTTGTGCTAGCCCAAGCTTACGATCAGGCGAAACGCGCGAGGCACCGTTAGAAAAACGAATGACGGCATCATGAATGCCTGCTTTGGCATACAGACCTTGCGCGTATTCAGCAGGCAAATTATCTACTATCTCAAACTTGGCTTTAAGGGCGCAGTAGCCTTTGGCATGAGCATCGCGCGTATGGTAATTGACGTTACTGGCTTTATCACTTCGACCGATATAGTTTTTGATATCATCGGTAATGGTGCGAATATTACGCTCGTCTTCTGCGCTCAGCGCAATATATTTTGCGTCATAAGGTACATATTTAGGTTTGAATAATTTCTTTAGCATTTTTTTAATCCTTTTTTATCAGTAGTTATTCTTGTAAATGAAACGGTATTTTTATGCTTTTAAGACAATTCACTGATCCATTTTAGCGCCGATAGGCTTGGGATAAATAAGTACTCACCGCCGTACAAGGTATTGAAAGTTTCGATACCGTGATAGCGCTGACGAATTGGGTCAGCAGGTACGGTAAAGGTATCAGCAGCGTCGTCTTTATCGCCATGATGGACACCAAGCATCGGATCTTTTTCTTCTCCTAAGCTCATAAAGTTACCATCATTAATCCATTGCGATTGTAAAAATTCAACAGTCTCCATAGCATGAGCATTGATACCAATAAAAAATAGCCCGCGCTCTTTGCCATCGTCCTCAGTCACATCGGGCGGCAACACCTCGCCAAAACCGACGCTGCGCCTAACGATACGGTGAATACGTACGTCTGATAAAATAAAGTCTTTGCTGTCTCTTGGATTCATACGCCGTACATGGGCACCAAATGGACATTTTTTGCCATAAGGATCGTCTTTATAGCCAAAGTTATTGTTGCGGTTGGGGTCATTGCCCAGTGCTTTATCATCATGTTCAGAAGATAAGACCAAAGGCGCACCTGAGCGCCAACGTCCCCACATTTTTGCGCCCAGTAACTCCGCTTCTTCGTCACTCTGCGTATTTTCTTTTAGAAATTTATTAAAAGCGGCGACATGACTGTTATAGGCACGCAATACCATAAATGAGCCGTTTTTGCCCAAGACTTCTGGCTGCGGCATTGGTGCTATCGTGCCCGCCTCGCCCTTATAACCTAATACGAACTCGCCTGCTGCTATCGCCTCACCGTCAAGACTTGGCGGCGTTTGTATACCACTGCCTTGAATCTCTGGATTACTGATACCATCGCGATAGCCAAAGACGTTTTTGACATTATTGTCTGAACCAAAAGCATGCTCCATAAGAATCTCAATATCGCCATTGGCGGGATTATCTTCATTGATATACGACTGAATATTGTCTTGCAGCTCCTTTAGCTTTATTTGCCATTTCTCTTTACTATCAGCAATAATGGCCGCACCGACATGGATATCGCCTTTATCACCAAAAGGGGCAGCCCAGTTTTCTGGGGCATTGATATCGAAATCCCGCAGCTTTTCTGCGCGCTTCGCCATACCTGCTTTAAAGGATTCTGGAAAGCTATCCAATGACGACTGCGGCACGCCGAGCGCCTCTAAACCATCATAAGTCATGACAATAGATAGCGTCGCTTGCATGTCTTTATGCCACGCCTTACTGCCAGTCACGTCAGGTAAAACGGTTTTCAAAAGTTGGCGCCCAGCTTCTGCATTATTGATTTTCAGCGCAACGATTGTTCCATAATAAGGCGTTGGTCGGTCGCGTAAAATAATGGATTGAATGTCTTCTAGCTGCATGGTGACGGTATTTGGATTAAAGATGCCGCGTGCTTTATTCGCTAAAGTCTCGATACCATCGCCGACTTCTTTTTTAATATCTGCTAACCACGATTCAACATTGCTATCTACGATACGATTGCCAAAGTTATCCTTTAATTCATGCAGTTTGCTGGTTAAAGGCTGATTATCTTTTGAAGTACTATCATTTTTATTATTATTTCCAGTGTTTTTACTCATTGTTAACCCTATTTTTATCATTATCTGAGTTTACTTTGCCCTTACCTTTTATATCACCCAGCCCATTTAAAAATGGTGATATAAAAGGATGGCATAAATTAGTAATATCTTATTGTTTTATCACAAACTTTAAGACTGTGCTTCATCCAGCGCTTTATTAATGCCTTTAACGATGCGGTCTTGGCGGCGAATATCTTGAATAGTCAGATGCGGAACTCCTACATACCAACCAGCGGCAGTGATTTGATGATCTAAAATGAACTGTTTGACACTCGGGTCTTTAATGCCAGGCCAACCTTCAACGCTACCGAATAAAATATCCATCAGCTCAGGAATTTTAGTGGCAAAGTCGTCGATATAAGGGTCCCAATCGCCATCATAAGCAGTACAAAACAACACTCTGGTATCATTGTCTAAAAACACAAAGCGTAAATCGTGCAGCGTACCAACTCGCGTTGCCCCTGCCAAATTACCGCCAGCAATCTCTAAGACTTTTTTTAGCCGTTCTGCCCCACCTTCTTTTAACGGTGCAATCACCGTTAGCTCTGAAACTTTTCCGGATTTAAGCCCTTTTTCACCGGCAGTGGTCGTCGAATGGTCATAACCATCATCGCCGCCCTCTTTTAAATTAGCTATCAAAAGCTCAGCGCGCAATTTAAAATCATCAATAGATTCGGTGATTTTGGCTTTTAAATCTTCAGAATTATCGATAATGCGCTTTTTGTTATTTTTAGCATCAGCGTTTTTAGCGTTATTGTTCTTAGTGTCATTATTCATAATATTCGCCCTTTTATTATGTTGTTATTATTTGAAAAGCACTTTGTAAAAAAGATACTCTATAAAAATAAGCTGTCATTTCGCTATCAACTTATTTGTTTTTACCATAACAGACATAAAGAGAAGCTCGAAGCCCAGCAAGTTATTCACACAAAATAGAACAGAGAGCAAACGTCACTATTATTTAATTTCGAACAAAGTTTTAGTATTGATATTGTTTTCATTTTTGCTCAAAGAGCGCTTTATTCGTTTATAGAGTTAAACAAATGACCTTTATCTTGTTTGGATAAAAAAATTGCTTGGATACGTTATATATCCAAGCAATTGAAAGTCACGGTATTCTTATACTTGTTTATAGTTATTAGTGTATCTACTAACTCAGCTATCAAAGCCATTGTTTAATAAAATGATATCTAAACCACAGTCACCTGCAAACGCGCATCCACATTACCGCGAGTAGCATTGGAGTACGGGCATACTTGGTGAGCCGCCTCAACAAGGGTTTGCGCTTGCACCTCATCGATACCAGACACCTCAACGTACAAATCGATATCTAAGTTATAGCTGCCATCGGCCTTCATACCAATACCAACTTGGGTCGAGGTCTTTGACGCAGTGATCGGCAGTTTCATGTGCTGCGCCGTCATATTTAAGGCGCTATCAAAACAAGCGGCGTAACCCATGGCAAAAAGCTGTTCTGGATTGACACCTTCTTTATCTTGCTCTTGAAATGACACCAAATCAAAACCTAACGAACCATCATCAAGACCGGTGTGACCAGAACGACCGCCCGTTGCTGTGGCGCGAGTTTTATAAAATATTTTCATTATCTATTCCTTATGTTTTACTTACACAAAATTTGATTCAATCAATCATGAGGCTGCATCAGTCTCAATAAGGCTAGTATAAGACTCAGCGCGACAATCTGTTAGAACATAGCTCCAAACCTCTTGCCCAATCCTACAAAACTCTATAGTATCGAGCAATTGTATAAAATATGAAAAGCTAATGAATCAATCAACTATTGAGCAACTCCTATCGTTATTACCTAGAAACAGAACCATTGAATCAGCCGTTTCAGGTTTGTTTTTTTACTATGCTGATAAACCCAGTAAAGCCGTCAGCTATATTCAAGAACCTAGTATCTGCATCGTTTTACAAGGTGCGCGCGAGATTTACTTAGGTGCCGACTGTCAAAGGTTTGACAAAAGTAATCTCATGTTTTGCCCCGTTAATATCCCTTTAAGCATGCATATAAGGCATGCGACGGTAGAGCGTCCGGTTATCGTGCTGTCTATGAAATTAAACCTTGTCATGATTGGTGAGGTTTTAGCAAAAATACCGCCGAAACCGCCTAATACTGAAAGAAATTTAGGAATAAAGTGGCAATTGGACAGTACCATCATGGCGGCGTTTGAGCGCCTAATACACTTGCTTGATTATCCAAATGATATTGGTTTTCTTGCTCCATTAATTCAGCAGGAGATTTACTATCGCCTGCTTATAGCAGAGCAAGGCAATAAATTGCGCCAACTGGTGGTCAATGGCAGCCATACGCACCGTATTAGCAAAGCCACCGATTGGATAAAGACGCATTTAAATGAGGCAATAGTTATCGAAGAATTGGCCAGTCGCTGCGGGATGAGTGTCTCAGGGTTTCATCATCATTTTAAGGAAATTACTCAGTTAAGCCCGCTTCAATACCAAAAAAGCCTGCGTTTGATGGAAGCAAGACGACTGATCCAAGCAAATGACACTCAAATTGCCCAAATCGCTATGCAAGTCGGTTATGAAAGCCCGAGCCAATTTAGCCGAGAATATAAACGCTTATTTGGCATCAGCCCGAGTGCTGAATTACATGTCTAGAATTAAGCAGTCAAAATCAAAGAATATAAGTATTATCAAAACTGACAATCACGTTCATAAATTAGCGCCTAAATTCATGCTCATCTGTTTTTTTAGCAATAAACTGTACCACCGCACTCAAACCTTGATGGCGCTTACCTTCAGAAATCATGCGCTGCTTTTCGATACCCGTTATTTCTTCTAACTGTGCCAGCTCAGCACGCAAAACTGCTAACGAACCAAAGCGCTCTTCTTGTGTTGCAGGAGGTCCGCCGACAGCGTCCATGCTTAGCTGCTGCTCGGTATAAGCCTCTAAGATAAACATGCCCTCTGGCTTGAGCGCTGGTGCAATCTGCCCATGAACGTGCTGGCGTATGGCTGGCGGCAGATGCGCCCAGATAGCAACGATACTGTCCCACTGTGCTTGACCAAACTCATAGTCAGCTAAATCAGCAACTTGAGTGATGATATCAACGCCTCTATCTTGCGCCAGCTTTAAAGCTTTATTTAATCCTACGTTAGACATATCCATGGCGGTCACTTGGTAACCTTGTTCTGCTAAAAAAACTGCATTCCTGCCTTCGCCTTCAGCCAGACACAAAACTTTGCCACCTAGCGGTATTTTTTGAAAATTTTCTTTTAAAAAATCATTGGGCTCGGTACCAAAAACATACTCTGCTCTATTGTAGCGCTCGTTCCACATGGTTTTTTCCTTTTTATTGCATTGGTTTTTAATTTTTGCTTAGGCTATTTATTTTCTATTGATAAAATCTTAGGGTGTAATCTCGCAGCTAGTGTGCTGTTAGTTAAATAAAGATGGTGATAAAAAACAGTTGACTTAACTTGTATATTCGTAATATAACATATAATAGTATATTCAATTATTAGAATATATTAGGTATTGATGTGTTATGCATGGATGGTCACATCACCGTCAGATTTAGGGAGGAAGTCAGATGATTCGTTTTAGCTACACTCTCAAATGCTGGGCATTAGGTATCAGCTACTATGTAGGCTTTTACTTTATCGTCCTCTCAAGCAATCCTGACTTCGCCAAATATCTCTATATTCTGGCTGTCAGCACCCTACTTTTCCCGATTGCCAAACGCGCAGTCGATGTCATCACCGATTTTATCGCGCCGCATACCATTATATTCAATGGTTTATTATCATCATTACTCATCAATATCGTAATTTGGGTTTTAACGCCGTTTATCGTCACCATGACCCTTATCGCCTTGCTGTTTTATGCGATGGGTGTGGTGACAGAAAATATAAGAGCAAAACCCTAAAGCAAATTTTGGCTTTTATTAAGTGCTTTAAACTAACTATAGTAGAATTACTCTAAAATCGTTACAGTGCGACTGGGATGAATTTTTCGTAGCCTCTGTGATAACAGCAAGCAAGGAAAATTTATACCAGTCGCAAAAATCTATAACGTGTCGCTTTTATTTTACACTGACTATATTAAAGTAGAGATAAAATCATATTATCTTTACTTTGAAGGTGGATTTAATGAGTTTACGGCCTTCTTCAGATAAAAACGTTTAGCGCTTACTATTTATAATATAAAGTTTTTTATTTTATTATGCGTGATGTAATAAATATTCATTGTTAATCCCTACCTAAAAGGCTTATGCTATAAGGTCAACCATATAGACTTACCAATGCAAGGCTACTACTGTCATGTTAACAAATGACGGTATCTTTGCGTCTTAATCAGGGCTTTTTATTGAAAGGATTTATTGCATGACAACTGCTACTCGCCAAGAACATGACCTACTCGGCTATCGTGACGTGCCCGCTGATGCTTACTATGGTATCCAAACCTTACGTGCTTTTGAAAACTTCACGGTCAGTGGAGTGCGCTTAAACCAGTTTTCGACCTTTATTCGTGCTTTTGCCACCGTTAAAAAAGCAGCAGCAATTGCCAATAATAAAGTAGGCGTGCTAAATGACACCGTTAAAGATGCTATCGCAGCGGCGTGCGATGATTTAATTGCTGATAAATATCATGATCAGTTTATCGTTGATATGTTCCAAGGCGGTGCAGGTACGTCGACCAATATGAACGCCAACGAAGTGATTGCTAACCGTGCTTTAGAAATCCTAGGCTACGAGAAAGGCGACTATCAGCACGTGCATCCAAATAACGATGTCAACTTGTCACAATCAACCAACGACGCCTACCCTACAGCGATGAATGTGGCGTTAGATGAATACTGTGTCCATCTATTAAGTAAAATGGATATCTTGTATAACAGCCTTAAGAAAAAAAGCGCGGAGCTTGCCGATCAATTAAAAATGGGTCGCACGCATTTGCAAGACGCTGTGCCTATGACCGCGGGTCAAGAGTTCAACGCCTTTGCAACCATGATCAAAAAAGAGATGGATCGTATCGAATCTACTCGTGCGCTGTTTCATGAAATCAATATGGGCGGCACAGCAATTGGTACGGGCTTGAATGCACCAGCGGGCTATTCTGAAGAAGTTGCCAAAACCTTGTCTGATTTGACTGGCAGACCTTATTATATTGCTGAAGATTTGATTGAAGCGACACAAGACACCAGTGCTTATGTGGCTTTGTCTGGCAATTTGCGTCTCTTTGCTGCGCGTTTATCTAAGATTGCCCATGACTTACGTTTGCAGTCTTCGGGTCCGCGTGCAGGTTTAGCGCAATATCGCTTGCCTGAAATGCAGCCTGGTAGCTCCATCATGCCGGGTAAAGTAAATCCTGTGATCCCAGAAGTGGTGAACCAAGCGTGTTTCCATGTCATGGGTATCGACCATACTATCGCTATGGCGTCAGAAAATGGTCAGCTACAGCTAAACGTCTTTGAGCCCGTCATTGCCTTTAACTTGTTTACGGGTATGAGCATGCTGGCTAATATCTGTGAGATGTTTGCCACGCGCTGTATCGATGGTCTGATGATGAACAACGAGGCATGTAGTGTCGAGGTATTCAATAATATCGGTCTGGTCACCGCGCTAAATCCGCACCTTGGTTATGACGCCTCTTCTTTTGTTGCGAGAAGAGCACAAGAGACTGGTGGCAGTGTTTACGACATCGTATTAGAAGAAAAACTGATGGACAAAGAAACGCTAGATGATATCTTGTCTCCTGCCAATATGGTGTATCCAAAGGTTAGAGCATTGCTATAGTTTAACCATAGATATGGAAATTATTGTAGGGTGCGCCAAGCGCACCGATAAGAAGTAAATTACATGGAAATGGTGCGCCGGGCCCACCCTACTCACTAGCTATCTAGGATAACTGGATTTTCGGTAAAATTCCTAGTTACTAACTCACTTTCTCCCACATTTTATTTAGACGCTTCGGTGATACCGCCATGCGGGTTTTCATCGGCTGCGCGAAGAGTTGAATGCGATACTCCTCAACCATCCAGCGATATTCGCTAATGGCTTTATCATTGGCACGATTTGCCAGCCGCTCCATATGCTCATCAAGAGCGTAGACACCATCAAGATCCGCTTCAAGATTGTGCTCAAGGCGCTCAAGACGAATCTCTAATGCTTCCAAATAACGCGGATACTGCTGCCAATGGCTATAATCCATGCGATAAACAAAATCAGCCAACTGCAAATCCTCTAGCTGGTCTTCGATATCTTCGATAGACTCGCCAAATATTTCTCTATCAAGCATGAGTAAGCTCTGACGAATACGCTGCCAACGCGTATAGACATTTTTGAGTGTTTTTATGACATCTTGACCCGTTAATAGGAAGTTACCAGCGACGACTTCTAAGGTTTTCTCAAACTCCTCTGGCGTAAAAGGCAATTCTTCCGCAAGGGCAACAGCAGTATCATCAGCGCTTTCAGGTAAATCGGCAGTATGATCAAATAGCACATAATGCTCTTCGAGCGCTGCATCTAATGCCGCATCGATAACGATGGTTTTTAGCTTCTCCATATCACCAAGGGGAGCAAAAGCCAATTTAAATATCTTATCAATCTGACTGGTCAGCTGTTTTTTCTTCGCGCCAAGCTTAGCTTTTATTAAAGTTAAAACCCCGATACGGTGCGCCTGCAGCGCCGCATTAACGTCGGTATATTGGTGAATCGATACCGCTTCACCCGACGCGTCTGCGACTAAGGCGGCAAACTGTTTCATCACCACGCCTGCGCTATGATGGTTCTTGCTAAAGGCAAAATGCTCAGGAAACTCCGTATGCGTGCCTTGTTGCTCATTCACCGCTTGGCGGGTCTCTTGAGCATGGCGAATTTGTAGCGTTTGTAGATCGCGACCTTTTTCGATAATGCGGTTTTTGTCATCGACCACGCAGATTTGGGGCTGCAAATAGCGATCGATGCTAGCAGGATTAAAACTCTCAGGCGTCACCGACATAATGCCGCGGCGATTTAAAGCTTGGCACAGCTGCTTAAGCAATCCTTGTCCACCAGCAGGCTGCAACTCATCAAACAAGCTATCGGCAGTATCAGGAATGGGGACGATTTGACGGCGAATGTCTTTCGGCAATGACTTGAGCAATTGCAATACCAACTCATAACGCCAGCCGGGTACGCCCCACAATAGCTCAATCGCATCAAGCTGCGGTAGCGCTGCCAGTGGCACACGAATGGTCACGCCATCATCATCGCTTGACGGATCAAAGACATAACGCAGCGGTAATTTTAAATCACCCAGTTTCCACACTTCTGGAAAATCGCCTGTCGTTGGCGCTTGGCTATTAAGTACGTCATCATCGGTGAAGAATAGATACTTAGTATCAGTTTTTTCCACCTCGGCACGCCAATCTTCAAACGTTTTGCGGCTGGCAATATGCTCGGGGATTTTTCTATCATAAAACTGATACAGCGCTTCTTCATCAACCAATAAATCACGGCGACGCAATTTGTCTTCGATACGTTCAATATCAGCAATTTTATCCATATTATGCTGTAAAAATGGCGCTTGCCGACCCAAATTACCGGTCACCAAACCATCACGGATAAAGATTTCTCGCGATTCGCTTAAATTGACTTGCTCATAGTTGGTCAGCTGTTTACTGATAATAATCAGACCAAATAAGCTAATCTGCGCGTAAGCTTTAACGCGTCCGGTCTTCTTCGACCAATGCGGCTCAAAGTAGTGATATTTTAACAAGTCGCCTGCCGCTGAGATAATCCATTCAGGCTCAATTTTGGCAACGGTGCGCATAAATACTTGCGAGGTTTCCACCACTTCAAAGGCCATTACCCAAGGCGGTACTTGTTTAAACACCGTACTGGCTGGGAAGATTTTGGCTTTTTGCTGTCGCGCGGCTAAGTACTCACCGCGATTTTCAGTTTTATGCGCGATCGTAGATAACAGACCCGTTAATAACGCACGATGTAAATTGGCATATTTAACGGCTTTGAGTTCTTCATCTTCAATCGCGGTAGGGTCGCTAGTCACATTCTCTAAAGAAGCTTTTTTATTGCTACCTTTATTAGTGGTTTTTGCCTCCTTAACATCGGTCAGTTTTAGCTCAGTGACCATTTGTACCAGCTGGCGATGGGTTTGATGCCACTCACGGACGCGCGGGAAGCTCAAATAATTTTTCTTGGAAAAATTCTTACGCTGATTACCAGACAGTTTGTTGCCGTCTTCGTCTTTTTCAAACAGCGCTTTCCACAGACTTAAATAGAATAAGAAATCTGAATCATCTTGACGAAACTCAGCATGCTTTTGATCCGCTTGCTGGCGCTTATTGGCAGGACGCTCGCGCGGGTCTTGAACAGCAAGCGCCGCAACCACGATGAGCATCTCACGGATACAATCAAAATCGCTACCGGCAACTAGCATACGTGCCAGCCTTGGATCAATTGGCATACGTGCCATTTTTTGCCCAGTCGGCGTCAAAACCAAATGGTCGAGACCTTTTTGTTTTTTAGCATTACTGGCCGTTTCTTTTTGAGAAGCTTTTTTGGAAGTAATCGCGCCCAATTCATCAAGCAATTTATGCCCATCAGTGACCAAACGGCTATCAGGTGGCTCAATAAAGGCAAAATCATCGACACTGCCTAAGCGCAGGTTGGCCATTTGCAAAATAACGGAGGCAAGATTGGTACGTAAAATTTCAGGTTCAGTGAACTCTGGACGACCAGTAAAGTCCTCCTCAGAATAAAGACGAATACAAACACCCGGTGCCACACGACCACAGCGACCTTTACGCTGATTGGCCGCAGCTTGTGAGATGGCTTCAATCGGTAAACGCTGTACGCGTGAGCGATACGAATAACGCGAAATCCGCGCAAATCCTAAGTCAATCACATAGCGAATGCCGGGTACGGTCAGCGCCGTCTCGGCAACGTTGGTGGCGATAACGATACGCCGACCGCGACCTGAAGGCTGAAAGATTCGCTGCTGCTCTTCATAAGTCTGCCGTGCAAATAGTGGCAGCACTTCGGTATGTTTTGGCCCATGACGCTCAAGCACCTCTTGGAGCTCACGAATTTCAGCTTCTGTCGCCGCAAATATTAAAATATCTGCTTGATCGGCATGACCTTTGTTTTGTGCATCGCTAAAACATTCTTCGACGGCAGCAACCACCGCGCGAGGCAGATTCTCTTCAAAGTCATCATAGCTATCATCATCCGAGCTGTTTACTGGCTCATCGGTCAGCGGACGATAACGAACTTCCACAGGATAGCTACGCCCTTCAACATTAAAAATCGGCGCAGGCACGTTACGCTTGAGCTTTTTATTATAATGGCTAAAATATTCGCTAAAGCGTCTAGTATCAAGGGTCGCTGAGGTAATAATGACTTTTAAATCAGGACGCTTGGGCAGCAGTTTTTTTAGATACCCCATAATAAAGTCAATATTTAAGCTACGCTCATGCGCTTCATCAATGATGATGGTGTCATATTTACTCAAGAAACGATCATGACCCAATTCAGCGAGCAAGATACCATCGGTCATGAGCTTTACGACAGATTGTGCCGATCCTTGCTCATTAAAACGAATCTTAAAGCTGACGGTATTACCTAGCTGCTCGCCCAATTCTTCAGCGATACGGTTTGCTACGCTGCGTGCTGCCAGACGTCTTGGCTGAGTATGCCCTATCTGCCCCGTGATACCGCGACCTGCTAGCATTGCAAGCTTTGGCAATTGCGTCGTCTTACCAGAACCCGTCTCACCTGCCACGATAATCACTTGGTTATCAATAATACCTTGAACCAAGTCATCAGCACGTTGACTCACGGGCAAATCAAGATTGAGTTTTTCTGCCAATTTCTCTGGAATACTATCAATACGCGCTTGCACCGCTTGCTGTGAGCGGGTTTTTATTTTGTCATACTGCGCACGTTTTTTGGTTAGCCCGTCCTCTGCTTTATTATCAGAACCCTTCTGATCTCTTTTATTATTAGCCACAGCGGCACGCGCCAGCTCACGCTCTAAACGGCTGAGATAATAGCTATCTTTGGCTAAAACTGGTAAGTCAGTGGCAACCTTCGCGTACGAAGATGCTTTATCACTGTTTACAGTAATATTTGAGTCATCATTATTTGGGTTAGCGGCTTTACTTGCTTCATTTTCGTTGGAGCTAAATTCATTAGAGCTTAGGTCGTTGGTTGTGTTTTCAGTAGCAGTTTCTGCAGTATTCTTAGAAGTATTGGGCATATTTACTTAGGCTATTTATTATTTGGAAGTGCTTAGATTATGGGGGTAATTTGGGCGTGATTCAAGATGGTTATAGAAACAGGCTAAAGCAAAAAATCCACTAATTACTGGTATAAATCACCTGCCCACTAATTGTAGCTCCCGTAAAGAAGCTATGTAGCTTTTGCAGAGGCAACATAGGAAAAGGCAGGTGCAACGAAAGTAACAGTCTTTCAAACGCCACCACCTCATCAGCTAATAATTTAGCGACATTAGGCTGAATCTGTGGCTTTTCATAAAGATTATCAATTAACCACGTCAGTTGTGGAAAATTGGCATTATTATGAATCTGATAAAGCGTGGTCAATAGCTCATCAGATATCTGGCTGCGCGTTTTGCGAATAACGCCGTTTTTATAGTACATATTTAAAGCCATATTATGCTAACCTCCTTAAATTCTTGATACTCAGATAACCAACGTACTCTTTATCATCAGTATTCGCAAATTCATTGTTATCGTTAGTAATCGGCTCAATCAACAACCGAACATTTGGAATAAGGTCATTGACGTTATAAATATCGTCGATATCTACCTCAAACTTATCATCAATATGCGAGGCGGCATTAAAAGGCGACTCTTTGTCTTTATAAGTAAATTGCTTATAAAATTCGCTCTGTTTTGCTTGCTTAATAGCGTCCGCTTGAGTAGCAGCAACGATAAGCAGCTTATAATGAAACTCCTCGAAACTGCCGCGCTGATAACCCCCTAGATTGATAAAGAATAACTTTAAATCGTTGGTATTCTCTACATCGTTGGCACTCTCTGTTTGGCTACTTGGTTCGACCAATTTAATTGCATAATTATTAACTTTAGTAATCTCTCGATACGAGTCAATGTGCCATTTATTTTTAACCTCAGACCAGTGCTGATTGATATCGTCTATCAGCTCGCTGACTTGGTTGGCCACGCCAAAAAATATATCGTGCTGCTCAATCAAACGACCTTTAGGGCGACCACCAAGTTGTACCATAAACAGTGTTAGCATTTTAATCAGTCCTTATCCAAGCCATTCTATAAAGCTCATCCTCAAAGCTTTAGTTATACAGTCATTGAAAATAAAAGGAAATAAAAAACCCGACATTTAAGTAAATATCGGGATTTATTGAAAGCAGTAAATGACGGCTTAAACTAGATTAAGAAAAAATACGCCCACAACCCGACGACTAGGGTAGCAAGAATATTGAGAATAACACCAACACGTATCATCTCGTTTTGCTTAATCAGCCCCGTACCAAAGACAATCGCATTTGGCGGCGTGGCAACCGGTAGCATAAAGGCACATGAGGCGCCAATACCGATAACCAATACGAGCACTTCCTGTGGCAGTCCCATTTGCTCAGCGATAGCAGCAAACACTGGCACTAACAAAGCAGCAGAAGCCGTATTAGAAGCAAACTCTGTCAAGAAGATAATAAATGCCGATACGGCAATCATCACTATAATAAGCGGTGATGAAGACAGCGCATTGGCAACCGTTTCGCCCAGTACCAAAGACGCACCTGATACTTTCAAAATCGTCGATAGCGCGATACCGCCACCGAACAGCATGAGTACGCCCCAATCGGTATTATCAGACACTTGCTTCCATGACACCAAACCCAAGCTCACTACAGCAGCAGCAGCGGATAAGGCAATTACGGCATCAGTATCCGTGATATCTAATGCAGCGCCGATTTTTTTGGAAAATATCCAACTAAGGGCGGTAATGATAAAGACGATAATCGTCACTATACGCGGTTTATTCCAAGCGATAGGCTCGTCTTCAAGCAATACAATCTTACGGTTTAGATTTGGTTTTAAATACACATACATGGCACCCAATAATAATGGCAAGAGCACCAACATCATCGGTATACCAAACTTCATCCAGTCTACAAACGCAATATCAAGTGCCTTTGCGGCAATAGCGTTTGGCGGCGAACCAACAATCGTACCCAAACCACCAAGACTCGCTGAATAAGCAATACCCAGTAATACAAAAACAAAGGTGCCACGGTCTTTTTCACGGTCAACTTGGGTCAAAATACCGAGTGCTAGTGGCAACATCATCGCCGCGGTCGCAGTATTCGATATCCACATCGACAAAAACGCTGTCACACCAAATATCAAAAATACTGCCGTGCTGAGCTTACCGCCTGACATCGATAAAATCTTTAACGCAATTTTTTTATCCAGTTGCTGTACATGTAGTGCCGCTGCCAAAGCAAAACCACCAAAGAATAAATAAATCGTCGGATTGGCAAAGCTTTGTAAACCAATCTCCGCATCAAACTCTGGAATGCCAATCAACGCACCAACGACGACGACCAAAAGCGCCGTAATCGTAACGTGCACCGCCTCTGTCAGCCACAGTACCCCGATGAAAAACAACATCGCCAGGCCCTTATTGGCATTGATATCAAACGGCAAAACGTTATAGATAATCATACTGATAACCGCCGCAATAGCGACCACTATCAACCCTTTACCTGTACCTTTTGGAAAAGTATCGGTAAATAAATACTCGTTGCCATCATCAGGAAGATGGCTATCTAGTTTTTGCTCTGACATAAAATGTCCTTATTTTCCCCAAAGACAGTGTAAAAAACCTAAAATAAAAGCGTATTTTGGCGATATACCCTTCATCAATCGGTAACCGCAAAAATACGCCGTCATCATAGCAGATATATAACAAAAAACTGATTTAAGAGTGCTGCTGATAATTTTGCAATAAATGTGGTTATAGAAAAATTAAGCAGTAACCCTTGTGATGTATGGTTACACATCGTCACTAAACAAGCGTACACCGTGTATGTACAAGCGTACAGTGCTATCTCATACTAAATAAGTTAATTAAAGCTAAAAGCCGATAAATTTACCCATTATATTTTTAAAATTTTTATTGGACTTTATTGGACACTGATAAAAACAAACAGGAGTATGTTATGCCAAATTCAAATAAAACCGATGCGACCACAAAAATGGCACCAAAAGATATCAATCAAGACGGCTTGGATAAAAAAGATCAGCAGCGTACCGACGACTCCGCATTAGATATGATGCAAGGGTTGCATGAACATGAAGATCACGAAGAAAACGATAAGTAGTTTGTATCATTAAGCTTATTTGAATTAGAAAATTAAAATAAAAAGCGCTCATCAAGCAGATGGGCGCTTTTTTTGTCTCGGCTGTCTTTTTTCTGGCAAACGGTCTGACATATAGTTATAGAAAAAAGCTGCACTCAAAACAATACTAATAGGGACAAATAACGCGCCATAGCCAACTTTGGCATATAAAAACGCCCCGACTGCGCCGCCACCGCAAAAGCAGTACCAAATAATCGCTTGAAAACCCAATGTAGGCTTACTAATACGGCGACCTGCCAGCCAGTTGCCGATGGCAGCGCCCATATCAGAGGTCAGACCGGTCAAATGGGTGGTACGAATAACCGCGCCGCTATAGGTAGCGACCATCGCATTCTGTAAGCCGCACGCCATCGCCGCTGCCAATTGTCCTAAGTAATCATGCTGCTGATATAACCAATAGCTAATCAATAATAGCGCCGCTTCTATATACAGCGCACTGCCGTAACGCCGACCCAGCTTTAATGATCGTTGCCCAATCACAAAACCGCTTAATATTGCCCCAGCCAAAAAAGACAGCAGCAAAGCACCGATATATAAAATACTGCGACCGTCTAAATGCGCAATCGCCGCTGAAAACAAGCTGACATTACCCGTCACATGCGAGACAGACAGATTGGTAAAACCCATTAATGCGGCGGTATTGACGCAGCCCGCACTAAATGCCAGTACAGCGCCGCCCCACAATATCCATTTTGGTAATCTGGTTATCATATTCGTTGCCTAATGGCTCAACACCAAAAAGCCCTTATTATAACCAAAAAAGACAGCCAATTGGCCGTCTTCTCTACTGCTTAACTCATATTAACTTTGCTTACAACCATTATTTTGTCTCATCAAGCATCATTAATTGCTCACTGATAGCAACGGTATTAAAACCTGCATCCACAAACATAATCTCACCGGTGATACCAGATGCCCACGGTGATAGTAAAAATAGCGCCGCATTACCGACTTCGGTCTGGGTAATATTACGCTGTAACGGGGCGATTTTTTCACTGATATCGAGCATTTTACGGAACGATTTGATACCGCTTGCCGCAAGGGTACGAATAGGTCCAGCAGAAATCGCGTTGACACGAATACCTTCACCGCCCATCGAGGTAGCAAGATAGCGCACACTGGCCTCTAAACTGGCCTTTGCCATGCCCATGACGTTGTAATTTGGCAACACTGAAATACTGCCTTCATAGGTCAAGGTCAACATAGAACCATGACGCATGGCTAGCAGCGCGCGTGCTTCTTTGGCCAAGGCCACAAAGCTATAGCTTGAGATATCATGAGCAATTTGGCTGCCTTCACGAGTGGTGGCATTGACAAAATCGCCATCTAACTGGTCCATCGGCGCAAAGCCAATCGCGTGGACAACGCCATCAATACCATCGCCCCAATGCGCAGTCACTTGCTCAAAACATGCAGCAATCGACTCATCCGATGCCACGTCACACTCAAGCACCAAGTCCGCTTCAAAGGCTTCGGCGGCCATATCGACGCGTTTTTTAATTTTGTCATTGGGATAAGTCAAAATTAACGACGCGCCTTCACGGTGCAGCGCTTCAGCGATTGCCCAAGCGATAGAAAGTTTGCTTGCGATGCCGGTAACGACAAAGCGTTGTCCTTGTAGTAACATAATAGTTCCCTGTAAATCAATTTAAATGATAGATTATTTTTAATAGCTCGCTCATAAATAGCGAGTGAAGACACAAATTAAAAGATGACTCATTATACACGAATTGATTTAAGTAAACACTCGTATACTGTATTTACTTACACGCTATAAACGCTTAATCTCCTTTCATAGTAATAGCTAATATGGATAAAACGATTATCTACTGAGCATAGCAGTATGAAGTTAAGCTGTTTTCAAGTATAATCACAGCCCTCCCAGCTTGCACAATTTTTATAAAAATCCTTTACAACCATTGTTTGTAAACAAGGATTAGCGTTAAGCTACACCCACATTTTGGATGGCTGCCAAACTTATGAGCAATACCCCAGCAATAGCAACAGATTTTCAAGAAAGTGTTGAATCCTATCGTCAGCTAATTACTTCAACTGGCGAAGACTTAGAGCGTCCTGGCTTGCAAGACACTCCAATACGCGCGGCAAAAGCGTTTGCGCATTTGACGCAAGGCTATCATCAAAGCTTGGAAGAAGTGGTCAATGGCGCGGTATTTCCATCGACCAACCGTGAATTGGTCTTGGTGCAAAACATTGAATTTTATTCATTATGTGAGCATCATATGTTGCCATTTCATGGCGTCGCGCACATCGGTTACTTGCCCAATGGTCAAGTATTAGGGCTGTCAAAGTTCGCCCGTATCGTCGATATGTTTGCCCGTCGCTTGCAAATTCAAGAGAATTTAAGCGAACAAGTGGCACAAACGATTATGGATGTGACAGGTTGCCGCGGTGTGGCAGTGGTTATGGATGCAGCGCACATGTGCATGATGATGCGCGGCGTTAACAAGCAGCATTCAACCACGCGCAGTACAGCGATGCTGGGCGAATATGTACACGACAATCAAGCACGTAACGAGTTCTTAGATGCGGTGCCAAAGCGTAAACCTGCGTTCTAATATCTATCAAATAAAACTAGCGTTAGATAAAAAAGTCAAAAAAAAGAGCACATTGCGATATCAGTAATGTGCTCTTTTTTATTTTTAGAGCTTGTTAATTGGAGACTATTAAATTAGAGCTATTAAGCCACCTTATCATTTTTTGAGTCACGACTGGCGTGCTCATCACTGGCTTGCTTAATCTTGGTTAAAATAGCCTTGATTTCAGCAGCGGATAGATAAGTCGGCACCGCATAAGTATCGCTGACTTCTTTTGCCGCGGCTTTGGCAATATCATTAAAATCACTGCTTTGCATATCTTTAATGGTCGGATCGATATTCAACGTAGCAATCAGCTCGCGTACTTGCGCGATGAGATGGTCGGCAATGTCGCTATCGCTCTTGTTCGCTTGACCCGATTTGACCATACCAGTCTTGCGAGCTAACTCTGCCAGTCTTTTCTTGCTGCCTTTACGATTGACGTCAAGCACATATGGTAAGACGATGGCATTGGCACGACCATGGGGGATACTATAGTGCGCCCCCAACTGGTGAGCAATAGCATGGACGTAACCTAGACCGGCTTTATTAAAGGCGATACCGCCGTAATGAGCGGCGATACCCATCTCTTCACGGGCTTTGAGGTTGCTGCCATCTTTATAAACTAGGGGTAGATTTTGCATCACAGTTTTAACCGCAGAGGCAGCATAATAATCGGTCTCGACGCTAGCATTGGCACTCATCCATGCTTCTAAAGCATGGGTTAAGACGTCGATACCCGTATCAGCTGTGATATGCGCCGGCATGCCTTTCATAATAATCGGATCGATAGCCGCTGCTAATGGCACCATTCTTGGGTCGATAGACAGGGCTTTTTGATGCGTTTTGTCATCTGACACCACCGCACCCAACGTCGCTTCTGAACCGGTGCCCGCTGTGGTCGGAATACAATAAAGCGGAACCGAAGGCTTTCTGGCTTTTAGGATACCGATAAGCTGTTTTGGCTTACAGTTATTGCCCTGTGACATCGCAATCATTTTAGCGGCATCAATAACCGAGCCGCCACCGATGGCAATAATCGAGTCGCACTTAGCATCGACAGACTTGCGCAATCCTTCTTCGACGACTTTAAAAGTAGGATCTGGGGTAATGCCGTCGTAGATTTTATAGCTAATATTTTTGCTATCTAGATAGTCCGTGACTTTCGCAGGGATGCCCAGTTTGTTTAATACTGCGTCCGTAACGATAAAAACATTGGTATTGCCTTCATTGATGAGCATGTCGCACAAATCTTCACATGAGGTCTCACCGACAAATAACATCGGTCTTCTGATAGGCACAACGTAAGCGAACGCTTTTAGCACTTTGGCACGCGTCTTAGCAACCGCCAAATAACCGGCGTGTTGTAAGCCTGTACTACTGACCAATTTAGAAATTGTATTTTGTTTTTTCATAGGTATAAAAATCCTTTTTAATGATGCTAATACTAGCAATAACGACAACTTAAAGCAGCGATTCATCACCGCAGTCAAAATAAAAAATGCTGTCAAAACAAAAGCACGGTGAATAAAAATACTGCATCAGCCTCTACATAAAGCAGACTACTGTTTAAACTTATTGTACCACCGCCATTTTTAGGATGTCATGATTATTATGAACTGCGATGTTCTGGTTATTTAGCGTCGCATCTTTGCTTATACAAAGAAAATCAGCCATCAACTTACTTCTTTACGAAAACTTAAAATAGTCTCAATAGCAACTTGTTGTAGGTTTGTTCAGGTTTTTTGCCCTCGCGCTTCTCTCCCCAACTAAGATCCCCATCGTATTCAATCAATTCGACAAATTCTCTAGGTAGATTTACAGAAACGCCACCAAGATCGCCAATAGCATATTTTTCTTCTGTATTAGCTACGGTTAAATTATCCGAACAACCACTAAGCGATAGAGCGCTAGATAAAAGCATCAAGCATAATTTTCTCATGATTTTTACTTATAATAATTGATAGCGTTTATCGTTATAAGGAACTCGCCTGCAACAACTGCTGTGCGTATGGGTGCTGTGGGTTATTAAACACATCTTCGCTAGGGCCCGACTCAATACACACGCCGTCTTTTATCACCATCATATGCTGGCATAAAGCGCGGACTACTTTTAAATCGTGGCTGATAAACACATAGCTGACTTGCAATTTTGCTTGAATTTCCCGTAATAAGTTAACCACCGTAACCTGCGTGGTGCTATCAAGCGCCGACGTTGGCTCATCTAATATCAATAAACTTGGCTGCATAATAAGGGCGCGCGCAAGGGCGACGCGCTGACGCTGACCACCTGATAGTTCATGCGGATAACGCTGCGCAAAATCAGCTGGTAGATGCACTGTCGCCAAACTATCCATCACTGCTTGCTGGCGTTCTGCTTTATTGACACCTTGAACTAACAGCCCTTCTTCGACGATTTGCATGACTGTCATGCGCGGATTGATACTGGCAAAGGGGTCTTGAAACACCATTTGACTTTGCGAGCGAAAGGTGCGCAAATCACGTTTGGACAATGCTGTCATGTCCTGTCCATTGACCATTATCTGACCACTGACACGCGCTTGATTACTGAGTAATTGACTTAGCGCAAGGGCAATCGTCGTTTTGCCAGAACCTGACTCACCAACGATACCTAATGCCTGCCCTTTCCGCAGGGTCATATCGACATCTTTTACCGCATCAAACCAGCGTTTGGTACCGCCAAACAAGCTTTTTTCAATCGGAAACTGCACTTTTAGGTTACTGACCTGCAATACGGTTGGTAACTGACTTTCATCATCCAATAAACTGAGCGCGTGCCCGAAATCTTGCTGAATAAGCGAGCGGGTATATTCTGCTTTCGGCTCATTAAATACCGCTGCCGTTTGCCCTTGCTCAATCGTTTGCCCTTGGCGCATAACGATGACATCATCACTATAACGCCTGACCAGATTGAGATCATGGCTGATTAATATCATCGCCATATTGTGCTGACGTTTGAGATTATCTAGTAGCTCAAGAATCTCATGTTGCAGGGTGACATCAAGCGCGGTCGTCGGTTCATCGGCGATTAAGATATCAGGCTGCTGCGCCAATGCCATAGCAATCATGACTCGTTGGCGTTGACCGCCTGATAACTCATGCGGAAAGCGATTCAGTTTATCAGCAGGATCGTTGATATTGACATCGTTTAATAAAGCGATACTTTTATCGCGCCACTGTTTTTTGGCTAAGCCACTGATACGCAAGGATTCTGCAATTTGTTTGCCGACGGTATGTAGTGGGTTTAGCGCCGTCATCGGCTCTTGAAACACCATACCGATACGCTGCCCTCGAATAGAGCGCAGCGCCGCATTACGTGCCTTATTATTAGCTACCAGTAATGTCATCATTCCTTTTACATCTGCTAATTTTACATTGCCAGTAACGGTCAAACTGTCCGGTAGCAAACCCAACAGCCCAAGACTGGCAATCGATTTTCCCGAGCCCGACTCACCTACTATAGCTAACGTCTGCCCTTGCCTAAGCTCATAAGATAGCTTATCTACCAGAGCAACACCTGCATGAGTTATGATGCTAAGTTTATCTACGCTCAGCATGAGCTTGTTTTGGCTGTTGCTATGACTATGATTTAAATAGGCATTTTGCTCAGTAGCACTTTGCTCAGTCGTCGTCATATTAGCGTTTATCATCTTATCAGTTGTCATAATATCAGGAGCGCCTCGGATCAAAGGCATCACGTAGCGCTTCGCCAACGAAGATGAGCAATGATAAGATAAAGGTTAAGCTAAAGAACCCTGATAGCGCAAGCCATGGGGCATCAAGGTTGTTTTTCCCTTGTACCATCAGCTCACCAAGCGACGGTGAACCAGGTGGCAAGCCATACCCTAAAAAGTCTAACGCTGTTAAAGCAATAATATTAGCCGTTAAAATAAACGGCAGTTGTGACAAGCTTGATGCCAATGCATTTGGCAAGATATGCCTGAGCATGATTTGACTGTCTGATACCCCAAGGTTACGCGCGGCACGAACATAATCAAAATTACGCGCGCGCAAAAACTCTGCTCGCACCAACCCTACCAAGCCCATCCAGCCGAATAACAACATCATCGCAAACAGCATAAAGATACTAGGGCTGAATAAGCTGACCAAAATAATAATCATAAACAGCTGAGGCATCCCGCCCCATACTTCCATAAAGCGCTGCCCGGCCAAATCCACCCAGCCACCATAATATCCTTGTATCGCACCAACGATAATACCAATGAGTGCACCCGCGAGCGTCAGTGCCAGTCCAAACAATAACGATACCCGCAACCCATAAAGTATCCGCGCCAGTACATCGCGTCCTAAGTCATCAGTGCCCAGCCAGTTCTGGCTATTGGGCGCGGCTGGATATGGAATCCCAAGCTCAACGTTGGGTGTCTGGTCAGCAAAAGGAATGGGCGGCATAATATAAAAGCCCTGCCCATCAATCAGAGCTTGCACCGCAGGGTCCTTATAGTTGGTTTCGGTCTCAAACACTCCGCCAAAAGTCGTTTCAGGATAGGCTTTTAATACGGGGAAATAATAATCACCTTGATACTGCACCAGTAGCGGCTTGTCATTGGCAATCACATTGGCTGCCATACAAATGACAAATATCAGGGCAAAAATAAATAGCGATGTTACTCCAAGGCGATTATGACGAAAACGCTTTAGACGCGCCTGCCAGATAGGGTTTAGGCGGCGTTTTTTTTCTATAGCAATAGACGCTGCGCTTGAGGGTGTTGAAGATAATGGATGACTTGACATTAGCGCCCCTCAAAATCAATACGCGGATCAATTAAGTGATAACTCAAATCACTGATTAACTGCAATAACAGCCCGAGCAAAGTAAAGATAAACAGCGTACCAAATATCACCGGATAATCACGCTGCTGAATCGCTTCGAAACCCAACAACCCCAAACCATCAAGTTTAAAGATAATCTCAATCAAAAAATTACCGGCAAAGAAAATCCCAACGATGGCCGCTGGGATACCGGCGATAATAATCAGCATGGCATTACGAAAGACATGACCGTATAACACTTGCCGTTCGCCCAAGCCTTTGGCGCGCGCGGTAAGCACATATTGCTTACCGAGCTCTTCTAAAAAACTAAACTTGGTCAAATAAGTCAAGCCAGCAAAGCCGCCAACGGTACTTGCTAGGAGCGGCAATGCCAGATGCCAAAAGTAATCTTTCACTTTACCAAGGGCGCTTAATTGATCGAAATTCTCAGAGGTTAATCCTTGCAATGGGAAAATATTCCAGTAGCTGCCACCAGCGAAAAACACCAATAGTATGACGGCAAATACAAAAACGGGAATCGCATGGCCGATAGCAAGCAGCATCGCCGTGGCTTTATCAATCCCCGAGCCATGATGCATGGCTTTATAAACACCCAGTGGAATCGCTATCATATAAATCAGCAACGTGCTCCAAAGCCCGAGTGAGATGGAGACGGGCAGCTTCTCTATAATGAGGTCAGTCACAGTCTGACCTTTAAAAAACGACTCACCAAAATCCAGCTGGGCATAATTTTTTAGCATTAGCCAAAAGCGCTCAGGCGCGGATTTATCAAAGCCGTATTGCGCATTGATGGCCGCTACCATCTCCTCCGATAGACCGCGTGTACCTTGGTAAGTACTAGTATTACCGGCACTGCCCGCACCAAGATTACCGCCGAGCGCATTGTCCTTTGCGCTTTGCTCAATAAGCGCCAGTTGCTGCTCAACAGGACCGCCCGGCGCCGCTTGTACAATGACAAAGTTTGCCAGCAATATCAAAAATAGCGTCGGTAATATCAGTAATAACCTTTTTAAGATATAACGACCCATAATGGCGGCTTCCTAAAATAAAGAGATATGACAACTTAGCATTTAGAAGTTATTTTTTAGCTGACGTAATGCTGCAAATATAGTTAAAGACTTATCATCATCAATAGTGACTTCAGACTTCACCCCTGCAATCACACTTGGCTCTTGCGTGCGCAAAAACACATTGATTGCGCGCTCATGCTCTAAAGTAACGGGCAGCGTCGGGACACCTTGGGCGGTTTTTTCTTCTGCTTGCGCAAGCGCTTGCTGCATCGCTTCATTAGCCGGTTCAATAGATAAGCCAAAGCGTAGATTACTGGCCGTATATTCGTGTGCTGGATACAGCAGCGTCTCAGCTGGCAAGCCATTTAAACGCTTAAAGCTCTCATGCAATTGCTCAATCGTACCGGTAAAGACGCGACCACAACCGGCACTAAATAAAGTATCACCGCAAAAACAATGCTTCTGCCCATCTATATCCAAAATATACGCCACGTGGCTTGCTGTATGACCTGAGACATCCCATACTTGCGCGGCGCAGCCCCAAGCACTGACCGTACTGCCGTCTTTAATGGTCTGGTCTTCATCGACGTTGTGTTCTGTATGCGCAACCAGATGGGTCATCGGATAAGACTCTTGTAGCTCGGCAACACCGCCGATATGATCATGGTGATGATGCGTGGTCCAGATAGACGTCAGCTCCAGCTCATGCTCCTCTAAATAAGCAATCACTGGCTCAGCTTGACCCGGATCAATGACAATCGCCTGCTTATTATTCTCATTAATTAATGTCCAGATATAATTGTCATTAAATGCTTTAATCGGGTGAATACGAATACTCATATGAAGTCCTTAGCAGTGATTATCTTTATTAAGAATGTCTTTTATTAAACTTTCAAACCAAATAAAACGTTATGCAGCGTCATTGCATTTATTAACTTAAATTATTGTTTTAAACTATCTTTTAGAGCCATTGTTTTAGACTATTGCTTCAAATATTGATTAACACGTGCTTCTGCTTCTTTATCTGTCCACCAATAATCGATAGCGACGGCGTTGGTCGGCAGTTTTTCGGTATGACGATATTGATTCCAGTAGGCAACATTGGTGGCAGACTTGCCGTATAAAGGCACTAAATAATGACCTGCCCGTAGCAAGCGATCGAGCACCTTGGTATATAAAACAATCTCATCACGGCTCTCAGCATTTGCAAGTGCGGTTGTGACCTCATCTATCACTATATTTCTAATACCAATGGTATTGGCGTTACCCGCTTCATCAGCGGCGGCACTGCCCCAAAACGCCGCTTGCTCAGCACCAGGTGATAAGCTCTGTGCAAAGACGTCGACCACCATATCATAGTCAAAACGACGCATACGCTCGTAATATTGCGGCCCATCGACTTGGCGTAAGGTCGCATCAAACCCCAAACGCTTTAAATTACGGATATAAGGTAGCAAGACACGCCCCATGGTCTCGCCTGTCATCAAAATTTCAATCTGAGCAAGCTTGCCATTTGGCTGATATAACTGCATATCTTTGTAATAAAAGCCAGCATCTAGCAACAGCTGGCGCGCCTCTAGTAAGGCTTTACGATTAAAGCCGCTACCATCACTGGTTGGCAATCGCCATTCCGTTAATACCGCTTGTCGCTGAATCGGTTCAAGCTTGGCTAGCAATGGGCTTAATACCTGCATCTCAGCCGCAGATGGCGTACCAGTAGCAGCAAGCTCTGAGCCATGAAAGAAGCTTTGTAAGCGCTCATACTGCCCATGAAATAAGGTTTTATTCATCCACTCAAAATCGTAAGCTGCCGTCAATGCTTGGCGGACGCGAATATCTTGAAAAATTGGCCTGCGCATATTCATCACCAGACCCTGCATCGGTACTGGGTTTTCGCTGCTGATGGTTTCTTTATTAATCAGACCAGCTTTGACGGCTGGGAAATTGTAACCTGTTGCCCAATTAGAGGCTTTGTTTTCCGGGCGGAAGCGATATTGCCCAGATTTAAAACCCTCAAAAGCAATCTCATCACTTTGATAATAGACAAACTTAATCATATCAAAGTTATAACGACCGCGATTGACCATCAAATCACGGCCCCAATAATTGGGATCACGCACATAGCTGACCGCGCGCCCCGCATCGACGCGGCCGAGTTTATAAGGACCACTGCCCATGAGCGGCGTCAAGGTTATTTTCTCAAAATCTGTATCAATCGATGACTTAGCAAAAATAGGGAATTGCCCAACCGTTAATAAAATCTCTTTATTTTCATCAGACTTAAAAACAAACTTGACGCGCTGCTTATCGATAATCTCAATGTCTTTAATATCGCCCAAATAGCTGCGGATATACATTGGGCCTTTAGTCAGTATCGCATCATAGGTGGCTTTAACATCGTGACTGGTCACCGCTGTCCCATCCCAAAAGCGCGCGGCAGGATTAACATGGTAAATAATCCAACTGGTGTCATCGGGATCATACGTGACTTTATTTGCCAGCTGCGGATACATGGTAAAGGCTTCATTGAGTGAGCCCGTCATCAAGGTATCATACAGATAGTCCGTACCAACCATCGCCACACCTGTGGTCATCCATTTATTGGCCGCATTAAAGGTGCCGCGTGCCTCAAGCGATAATGTGCCACCCTTGGGCGCATTGGGATTGGCATAAGGCATGAACGGCACGTCAATATATTCAGTGGTACTATTATGCCCAAGCGCAGTCGTAGTGATTGGCGCCGCGATACTAGCAGGTATCCAGCTGATAGTAATGGCGAGCAAGACGGCTTTTAGCATGGTATTTTTTAACATCATAAAGTTATAACAAACCCCTTTGCCAGACCGAATGAATATATTGAACATTTAACCAGTGACTGAAAGCTACTGACCGCTTATGAAATAAAAGCTGAGAAAAATGTGATGTATCTGACGTATCGTAAGTGCTGCAAAATTTTATCATAACAAACTTAGGTTTTTTAACCTAATATTTTGCAGCGTTAAGGTTGCTACATGACGGATTATGCAGCTTAAAAAACACTAATACGCATAAAAAAAGACGCAGCTCATAAAGTTGCGTCTTTTGTTTTAAAACCCGTGCTAACTTAAGCGTGCTTTTTTTCAAAGGCGATCATAAAGTCAACCAATTGCTGTACCCAATCTAGCGACACTGCATTATAAATACTGGCACGCATACCGCCGACATCGCGGTGACCTTTTAGATTCATCAAACCTGCTGCCGCTGACTCTTCTAAAAACACTTTATCAAGGCTACTGTCGGCTAACGTAAACGGCACATTCATGATAGAGCGATATTTGGGGTCAACTGGATTGCTATAAAAGCTGCTGTCATCAATCGTTTTATACAGTAAATCCGCTTTTTGCTGGTTGATTTTGCCGATAGCAGCGACACCGCCCTGCTCTTCCAACCACTCAAATACCAGTCCTGCTAAATACCAAGAATACGTCGCTGGCGTGTTTGACATCGACTCTTTTTCCGCCTGATGCTCATAATTCATCAGCAGCGGGCACCACTCACTCGCTTTGCCTAATAAATCTTCACGGATAATGACAATAATTAATCCTGCTGGCCCGATATTTTTTTGCGCACCCGCGTAAATCATGCCGAATTTAGACACGTCAATTGGCTGTGACAAAATGCAAGAAGACATATCGGCGATAATTGGCGCATCGACTTGTGGCGGCTCAAATATTTGTACACCATGAATGGTTTCATTGGCGCAGTAGTGAAAGTACGCCGCATCTTTACTCAGGTTCCAGTCGCTTTGGGCTGGCACGTCGGTAAAATTACTGTCTTTACCCGTTGCCACCACATTAACCTCGCCCAAACCCAGTTTGCCATAGCGCTGTGCTTCTTTGACCGCTTTACCAGACCAAGTACCTGTCGTTAGATAGTCGGCGCGGTCACCATTTAACAGATTTAATGGAATCGCTGAAAACTGTAAGCTGGCACCGCCTTGTAAAAATAGCACTTTATAGTTATCTGGAATGTCCATGAGCGAGCGCAACTTGGCTTCCGCTTTTTCAGTAATCGCGATGTATTCTTTACTACGGTGACTCACTTCCATGACCGACATACCGCGTCCCTGCCAATCAAGCAACTCTTCTTGAGCGCGTGATAAGACGGCGGTCGGTATGGTGGCAGGTCCCGCTGAAAAATTGGGTACACGGTTAGGAGCGGCTTTGGTGGTCATAATTATTATCCTAAATATGATGAAATCATCGTGGTTATTAAAGGTTAACTGTTAAAGGTGAATGTTATCGTTATCTTTTACTCTCTGTCGTAGTAGTCGTAATAATAGTAAGTGGCAAGCCTTTAATTCTACTTTGATAACTGCTCCCAGAGCTGACGTTTAAGTTTGCTATCTTTAAGCATCTCATCGAGTGTGGGCACAGTAGTCAAGTTCGGATGCTCAAGGCCGTCAGGTAATACGGTCAATGCCGCCACTTTTATCTCTTCGCGACGACCAATCTTAAACACATATCCTGCAAGGCTGGCATTGGCAAGCTCAGCCGTATCCATACCTTCACAAATAGGAAATGAGGTCGTCTCACAACTGATAGATAGCGCTTGGGTGATATTTTGCCACAGTTTTTGGCTGTCATTATTGAGCGCTTGGATATCAACCAAAATTACCCAATCGCCATAGCGACCACCTTGTAAATCAAATGGTGCTACCTTTTTAAAGCTTTCCTCTTTAAAGCCCTCTTTTTTAAAACCACTGTCTTTAAAGCTGCCATCTTCAAAGCTTGCAACATTATTTATGTCACCAAGAGCAGTTTGCTGAACGACCGTATTTACAAGTGAGGTAACGGCGGGCTTGGAGATATCAGGGGCAGTCGAGTCAAAATGATAGGTGACGGGGCTTTGTGGGTCAGAATGACTTAAACCTGTCTCATTCGCATCATCATAAGAATGATTAGACTCATCATCTACCATATCGGCTATGGCATGAATATTTGGGGATGCAATATGAGAAGATTTATTATTCGAAAATTCAACGCTTGGCTGTTCAGTACTCGTTGTAGAAGCAGTAGAATGAGATGTAATCCTAGCGTTAGCTGTAACCGCATCAGGTAAGGTAGGCGCAGAAATATCAGCGATACTCAATGTTCCAGAGCTCGGCTGCACCCACTGATTGATACCCATTATCGCTAAAATCTGGCGCTGCTGCATACGATGCTGCAATACAATTAGCGGGTCTTGGATATCACTCATGCTTATTTACTATCCTACTTATCTAAAATGGATTTACAGGCTTTTATTGTCAATTAATCTGCTCAAAAAAGCTGCCGAACGCCTAACCAATGGTGGGCAAGCAAGGTCAAACAATCATACTCATCTTGACTGACTATCGTATCGTGTAACATCACTGTATGCAACGTGCTCAGCCATTGCCGGTAATCATTGTAATCATAAGGCTTATTATTAATAACATTATAATCTATTTGAGCGTCGCCCTGTTGCCTCTGTAGATAATTATCAGCACCTTTGGCTTTAAGACTAGATGATTGACTTGTAGACGCTATAAAAATAGGCACTGCTGCTATTAATGCTAATAATTGGACACTATTTAAACTTTGCGCAGTCAATAACAACCATTGCAAATTTGCCTCACTAGCGGCTGCTAAATCAATATCAATCAAACGTGCATGACGGCGTAAATCTACAAGATAATGAGCAATGCTAGCACTATTATAGCTGAGCACTGAGCTACGTAATTCGCTATCTAGTGCGGATATTATCTGCCCTTTGGCATCCTTTGATAAGCGATAAGCCAATACAGTAAGCACGGTTTTTGCGGCAACATCAAGACCATCAAACACCTGCCCTGATGGGTCAAGCTGAGCATAAATATCATCCGTGCCGGCATGCAATACTTGCTGCCATTGATAGTATGGATATTGAGAGTGAAGATGCGACTGAACCTGTTTATCGTTTAATACAGTAGATAATACGGGTAGTAACTGCTGCAGCTGTAGCGCCTGCCATAACGCTAAAATCGAAGGCGAGCGACAATGGGTATCTTCTAAAGGATTTAATAATGATTGAGGCTTATTAATAGAATCATCGTTATCTATATTATCAGCAAATTTTTGACTTAAATCAGCCGTTAGGGAATTTTCAAATAGCTCAATGATACCTCGCTGATAACGCAATAGCATTGACCGACACTTTTTTTGCTGCACGTAATGTTGATGATCTTGATTACGATGACTGGCTTCATATTTTAAGCGCAACTCATCGATAGCGTTTTCTGATAAATTATGCTGGCGTAGTTGCTTTAGCGCCAATGCAATCAAAGCACTGTCTACGCGCCGATCAAGATTTGCCACTACCGCTAATAATTTATGATCGAGTGTATGCGGTAAAACTCGCGTGTTATCTATATCGACTTTAGTTTCAGCAGAAAATCTCTTATCCTCATCAAGCCCAAGCCAGATTTCAGTTAAATTATACGTTGCTGTTGTTGACAGCACATAACCCTGATGACAAAGCAGCACAGCTTCAATCAGAGCTTGCGCTCCGAGCGGATGATAACTGTGATTGAGCACATACTGCGGTAGCGATACCTTTTGTATATCTTCGATACCAATCAAGGTATCTGATGGCAAATCACTATCAGGTTTAGCTTGCCACGGCTTAAGCAGCTGATGAGTACCGATATCTTCTGCTTGCACCTGCAAACGCCCATTAATAACAACATCTTGCTCTACAACAAATTCAAGCCCACTATCGCTCTGCAATTCATTATTTATCTCACTAGTAGAATAGGTTGCAATTTCTTTTTCGATAGCAGCTTTATGAATAGTATCTTTTTGAATAGTATTTTTTTGAATGGCATCTTCGTCAATAACATCATTGAATGTATTATTAATATTTTTATCAGTGAATTTATTTTCACTTAGGCTATTTGTTACTATCACGCCCCAATCACCCAAGCGGCGCTGCTCATAAATTTCTTTTATCTTTTGCTGATTGAGACGTTTTTCTTTAGCCACTTGCACGGCGAAATCGTGATAAGCGTTGGCATTGATGGCACTCATACGCTCGCTTAAACTTGGATGCGTGGCAAACCATGATACGTCACCCAAATCGGCACCACTACTGGCAAAAAAGAAATGACTTAATCCATTGATATCGGCGATGCCAGTTAAGCGCGAACCAAGCGCATCTTGATGAATGGCCTTTAAGGTTTCCATAATAGCCGGCGAACGTGTCAGCTGCACACTGGTCGCATCAGCAAGCAACTCGCGCTCACGGTTAAAGCTGTGTTTAATCAGCTGCGCACTGGCCATACTAGAAAAGCTCAAACCATGAATTAATAATGTCCAAATATTGCGCGGTGCTTGATTATCAAACTTATTATTATGTTGTACCCATCTTGACTGACTCTTAGCTGAAGATTGCTGGCTTTGCGACTGGTTTTGCCAGTAGGCTACCCATTCGCTATGAGTGGTAAAGTTGGCTGTCTGCGCTTCAGTGCGACGCGCATGGCTATCGATTGCTTTTTGCGGTAAAGGGTTGCTTTGATTGACCGCACTATTAATAAAAGAGCCATCAAAATAGTTTTGCTGCGTGGTTTGATGACTGACTTTATAACCAGAACCAAAATCATTAATAGAATCACTCCAGTCATAGAGTAATTGCAAACCTGCTAGTACCACCATTAGCTGTAAATTAAACGTCGCATCGCCATGCAAGATATGACCATACTCATGCCCTATCAGCCCGTATAGCGCCTCATCAGATAGTTTATCGAGGGCGCCTTGGGTGACGACGAGCACCATATCTTGGCTATGGCGACCCGCCACAAAACCATTAATGCCTTGTTCTTCAGGTAGCACATATAAAATTGGCATTCGCAAACCTGAAGCAATGGCTAGCTGCTGGGCAATCTCATAATAACGCCGATAAACAGGCGGGAAATCCCGCTCATCACGCACGGCAATCTGGCGGGCACTAAAGCGAACTTTTGATACAGGCTGATGCTGATGGGCAACTCCTTGGCTATGCTCCCAAGCGTCTTGGCTTTGGTCGATAAATAAGCGCACTGCACCCACACGTTGAGCAATCGCCCGACCACCTGCTTTTAAGCGCCTATACTCTAAAAAACTACCAACGACAAAGCTACCGATTGTCCATACGACCACCAGTATTAATACCCAATGATAAATGCCACCGGTAAATAGCGTGAGCAGCAACGCCATGACACCAAGTGCTACAGCAATATGGGCAAAGACAATCAGAAAAAATAGTCCATAAAGCAACAAGCTGCGCTGAGTACGGCTACGCTGTGCACCAAAAAAATCCATCTATTTATTTACCTAACGCTAGCTAAACACATTTAACATTATTTGAGCATCAGCCCATATCGACGACAGGTGCTTGAGCAATTACCTTTCTATCTTCAAATACCAATGGGCTAAGTGGACGAAAGCCAAAGGTTGTGCTGACAAGATTATTAGGAAACACTTCGCGGTCATTGTTATAAAACATCACGCTGTCATTATAATGCTGACGGGCAAAGCCAATCCTATTTTCGGTATTGGTGAGCTCATCCATCAGCTCTTTAATCATACTATCCGCTTTTAACTCAGGATAGGCTTCTACAACCGCTGAGAATTGCCCCAAGGCTTTTGACAACATACCCTCTGCTTTGGCAAACAACGCCATATGTTCAAGGGAGTCTGGCTGATGCTTAGTAGAATCTTGCAAGCTTTGGGCATGATTACGCGCATTAATCACACGGGTCAGCGTCTCTTCTTCATGGGTCAGATAACGTTTAGCGGTTTCGACCAAATTTGGAATCAAATCGTGACGGCGCTTTAGCTGCACATCGATTTGTGCAAAGCCATTTTTTGCTTGGTTGCGGGCACGTACCAGCTTATTAAATACTGACACCCCAAACACCACGATCAATATCACCACTGCAATGAATAGCCAAACGAACATTTTCATTATCAGACTCCAAAAGGTTTTTTGTTCACAAAATTGTTATTAAAGGTTACTACATTGTATTTTAACCCATATATATTGCTCAAAGTTCAAAATCGGGCGAATTGGAGGCGAAAAAAAAGCCCTTTACGATGAAGGACTTATTATTAATATTTAATGACCAAGACTATAAAGAATAGCTATCATCAAATTTTAGGCAAAAAAAAGCGACTCCATCAGCACATCCTCGGCACACATTATAACTATTACCGTTGCTACCTTCCGGTCCTGGCGGGATTCATAGAACAATGTTGCGAGGCTACCAATGGAGCCACCAGTTGCAGATTATACAAGATTTTTTTATTATTACAACCCCCATTGTCAAACTGTTTGCTTTAGGCAATAGACAACCTTATCAGTAATACGTGCAAGTGACGATGTAGCCAAATTTAAACAGCAACTTAACTGACAAAATACTCATAGCAAATTGTTGATTTTTTGCTATTTTAGTCAAGGTATGTTGCATAAAAACCAATATAGAAAACACTCATATAAAAATGAGTTTTCTGACCATATCCCTCATACAACTATCATGACCATTACTAGCACTAATTAGGAGATAATTATGAAAAACACTTGGATGAACAAAGCCGCACTTGCTACGGGTACCGCTGCTCTACTAACAGCAATGATAGGTAGCGCCCATGCAGAACCTACAGGCTACGATCAGCTGACTTTTCAGACAGAAGTCAAAGAGGAAGTCCAAAACGACGAAGTTCGCGCCACTATGTATAAAAAAGCGCAAGCATCAGATGCTAAAACGCTAGCGACCACGCTTAATACTTCGATCAATAACGCGATGAAAATCGCCAAACGCTACCCAAGCGTGACGGTTAGTACTGGCCAGCAGCGCACCTATCCTCGCTACGATAAAAACGACAAAATCATTGGTTGGACAGGACAAGCCAACATCGACTTAAAGAGCACTGACTTTGCTGCCACCAGCCAACTGATTGCAGACTTACAGCAAACCTTAGTGATGGAAAACCTAAACTTTGGGGTTTCAGACGCTAAAAAAGATGCGCTAGAGCAAAAGCTTATGACCGATGCTTCTCGCGCTTTTCAGCAGCAGGCTAAAAACCTGACTCGTGCATGGGATGCGCGCGGTTATCGTGTCGTCACTGTCAATCTAAATACCGGCAGCAACTACCCTCGCCCTATGTATAGCGCGATGAATATGAAAGCTGAAGCGGCGGATGCCTCAGTACCAAGCCAAAGCTTTGAATCGGGCAACAGTACCATTTCAGTGACTGCGAATGGCACGATTGAGTTAACGAAATAAACGCAGAGGTAATGAGTTAAGCATTGACATACTCCCCCACTTTCGCCAAGCTCAAGCGGGGGATTCTAAAAGCATAAGCTCTTAGGCGACATTCTCACGAATATCACAAGTTTTCTGCTTCATCGGGCGACCTTTACCGCATCCTCCCTCCACAGACAACACGGCATGTCCTGCCGCAAGAATATTTTTAGCTGCATTCACATCAGCATTTGCTTTATGCCCGCATTGGATGCACTCAAATTTAGCTTGAGTGCGTCTATTTTCCTTGGCGATATGCTTGCACTCAAAGCAGGTTTGGCTGGTATATTGCGGATTGACTTTGACAAGTAATCCGCCTGTCCAATGCTGCTTGTACTCAATCATATCGACCATCATACCCCAACCTTGATCTAAGATAGACTTGTTCAATCCTGACTTAGCTTTGACGTTGCGCCCATGCTGAGTAGCAGAGCCACTAGCAGATTTCGACATATTGGCTACTTTTAAGTCCTCACAAGCAATCATGGCGTGGTTTTTGCTGATGTTGGTGGTGATTTTATGCAAGTAGTCATGGCGGATATTAGCAATATGATGGTGGAGTTTTTGTATTTTGTTTTTCTGCTTTTTCCAGTTTTGACTGAATAAGGCTTTTCTACTTAATTGGCGCTGTAATGCGGCCAGTTTAATTTGATTGGCTTTAAAGCTGTTTTTGGGTTTGATGTGCTGACCGTCTGAGGTAGTAATCAGTTTAGTGACACCTAAATCAATACCTATGGCGCTTGTAGAGGGGTGAATTGGGTTTTGATCCAGTTCTCGCTCACACCCAAAAGACACGTACCAGTGCCCTAGTTTCTTGCTAATAGTGACGTTTTTGATGGTGCCGATGATGTCTTGTGATTTTCTAAATTTCACAAAGCCCACGCCATTAGGTAGTTTGACGCGATTACCCTCAACACGGCAATATTTATCAAACTGAACAAGCCTGATTGAGTCGCAGCCATCGGATTTACGTTTAAATCTTGGCATCAGTTGTCGTAGTTGAATCTCTGTGCCATCGCTTAGCTTAAAGAACTTGGGTTTTCGGAGCTTCTTTTTATTTTCTTTGAGCCTAGCATGAACTTTAGGGTCGAAAAATCGTGACCAAGCAGAGGCGAGATCACGTACTTTTTGTTGTAAAGATACGGCGTTGGCATGGGTTCTTAAGAAGTCAAAATCAGGATTGTTCTTTAGATCCATGATTTTATTAACCAAGTTGGTGGCATTAATAAATTCATTTTTGGCAAACATCTCAAATGAGATCGCTAGTATTTGATTCCAAACAAAACGTGCAGAGCCGACAAGACTATTTAGAATAATCTGTTGCTCTGCATTAGGCTCAAGCCTAAATTTATACGCTTTGTTGATTTTCATGGAATAGTCTTGGCGAGTTTATTAATATAACGCCAATCTCAACTTATCGTAGGCTTTTGATTTTTATAGAATTTAAAATTCTAATTGTTTTAACTGAAATTTTAAAAACTAAGTAAACCAATACCTTAGAAAAATAAGTTGAGAGTGGGGTTAATATAACAATACTTAATAAGCATATCAAATTCACGGTCAGGATGTGTAAATAAACAGTAACAATGAGGCGAAATTCACCTCCACCCTAATGTCGGATGGAATCCTCTTTCGCGGTTTGATAGATATTATTACTAACTTCTACCAATAAGGGCAATCACTGCTTTCAGTGACTGCCCTTATTTTATGTCCAGCAATTATTGTTAATGGATTGCCGCTATCTTTTCACTGTTAACCTTTCACTACTAGCCTTTAACACAGTGACTCAGATTTATTTTTTTACCAGTTCTTCAAGCGTTATGGGTTTATCAACTATTGGCTTAGTAAATGACAACATATTAGGATGCTTGCCATCTTGACGCAGTTTTAATAGTACTTTTTGGTGCCAAGGTAGGCGCTGATACGCCAAAAGCTGCTCTGCTAATTTCTTATTTTTTTGCAAGGTTTGCGTGTTTTGAATGACGTAGACGGTACGCTCGACCTGTTTTGCTGCCTGCCCTTTTTTATCTTTTATCACCGCTTTGATATTATGCGTGCCTGGCAAGATATCAACAGTTGCAATCGAAGCGCTCAAACCCTGCGCCACCTCGTTGCCATCTAAGTAAATGCTCACGCTATCGCCTGCTTGTAGGGCTGGTTTTACTTGCACCTTGACATCGATGCTTTGTACCGGACGACGATACGCCCGCTCTTCGCTAGGCTCTGTTATCGTCAGCTGATAATTAATGGGTGCTTTATTAGCGGTTTTGTTACTGTTAGCAGTGGTGCTGGTGGTGCCAGTGCTGTTAGCAGCAGATGCTTGAGTAGTATTGACAGGCTGGTTGTTGGCACTGTTGGTTTGACTAGAACTATTTGCACCCACACTGTCGCTGCTAGTCATGACGCTGGTTTGGCTAATTTGTTTGCCAGCTTGCTGTTCGTAGTTTTGCGGACGGTCGGTAAAGGTCACTTGACCGGTCTTTTCATCGACAACTTTATAAATAGCAGCGGCATTTGCCATCGGCGCGTAAAGGCTTGCGGTGCTAATAATCAGCCCTGTCAGCAAACTTACCGACAACCCTTTATTTAAAAAAACAGTACTTTTAAATGATGAACTCATAGTCAATCAGCCTAAAGCGATTTGTTATTAATATATAGATGTAACCATTATGCGATATTTTTGCCATTAAATCAGTAATGACTTTACACTAAATTTAACAATTAAACGTCTACTTTAATTGCCCACAAAAAAACCAGCTAAATATAATTTAGCTGGTTTTTCTTATTTAAAACAATTGAGCCTATTAATTATTAATTAGCAGCTGTAGTACATGTCAAACTCAACAGGATGCACAGTTACGTTCAGACGTTGTACTTCTTCTTCTTTCAAAGCAATAAACGCTTCTAGCATGTCTTTAGTGAACACATCGCCTTTTAACAAAAACTCGTGGTCGTCTTTTAGCGCCTGTAGTGCAACATCTAGACTCTCTGCAACCGTTGGGATTTGTGCTTCTTCTTCTGGTGGCAAGTCATATAAGTTCTTGTCAGCCGCTTCACCTGGATGCATCTTGTTCTGGATACCGTCAAGACCTGCCATCAATAGCGCAGCAAATGCCAAGTATGGGTTCGCCGTTGGATCAGGGAAGCGTGCTTCGACGCGTACTGCTTTTGGACTGCTCACGTGCGGAATACGGATAGACGCTGAGCGGTTTGATGCAGAATACGCAAGCTTGATAGGTGCTTCGTAATGCGGTACCAGACGCTTGTAGCTGTTGGTCGATGGGTTGGTAATCGCATTCAGCGCACGAGCATGCTTGATGATACCACCAATGAAGTACAATGCTGTCTCAGACAGACCAGCATACTCATCACCAGAGAACGTGTTTACGCCATCTTTTGAGATCGACATATGCACGTGCATACCAGAACCGTTATCACCAACGATAGGTTTTGGCATAAAGGTGGCGGTTTTGCCAAACTGGTGGGCAACGTTATGGACGGCATACTTTAGCTTTTGTACTTCGTCTGCTTTACGTACTAAAGTATTAAATGCCACGCCAATTTCTAACTGGCAAGGAGTCACTTCATGATGATGGACTTCGATACAACCTTCGCCAATCATATCTTCGATACGCTCGCACATTACCGCACGCATGTCTTGTGAGCTATCAACCGGTGGTACTGGTACATAGCCGCCTTTAACGCGTGGACGATGCCCCATGTTGCCCCACTCATAGGCTTTATTGGTTGACCAAGCGGCTTCTTCAGCGACGATTTCATGGCTGACACCAGACATATCAACCGACCATTTTACTTCGTCAAAAACAAAGAACTCAGGCTCAGGACCAAAAAAAGCGGTATCACCAATACCCGTTGATTTTAAGTATTCTTCGGCCCGACGAGCAATAGAGCGCGGATCACGGTCATAGCCTTGCAGCGTTGATGGCTCGATGATGTCACAAGTCACCACCACAGTAACTGCGTCAAAGAATGGGTCGATAAAGGCAGTTTCTGGGTCAGGGCGCAAAATCATATCTGAGGCTTCGATACCCTTCCAGCCAGCAATCGATGAGCCGTCGAACATTTTGCCATCTTCCATCACTTCTTCATCAACGCTGTGCGCTGGGAAAGTCATGTGTTGCTCTTTGCCGCGGGTATCGGTGAAACGGAAATCGACCCATTTGGCATTGGATGATTCGATAAGATCAAGTAATTTGTTCGACATGGAAAGTTTCCCTTATGGTTAACATGGTAATAAAATTGTAACGTAGAATGAAAATTTTAGACGGAAAGTTTTTTTAAAGTTGTTTTTTGCTTAAAGCCCAGCTGATTTTCTGGCGTTAAGCTTTAAGTATTTTTATGAGCCAAATAAATGCAGGTGCTATTTTAGCAACATCTGGCCAATAATGCTGAACTCTTCAAATGCATCTTGGTAAATAATATTACATCGCTTTAATAGCGAGCTATTCACATCTATAAGAATTGCAGCTACTATGCCAACTCATCTTCGGGCCATCAAGTTTTTAAAACATCCAAAAGCTGAAAGTAATAATTATTTATAATAGATACAAGCATTTACATAATATAAATCTTATATATTAAAGCGTTATTTGCATAGCAATTGCTATGTCTAGCTAGCAAACTCAAAGATTAATATATTAAATAACGTCCCATAACAGTGCAAACTTTAGAAATTTTAACTTAGTAACGCACCTTTATAGAGCATTTATTACTATCAGCGTGCAACGGCGCTACGTTTGATAGATAACGAAATAGTGTTAAGATAACAGCCTTTAAAATCGCATCGCTGTTGAACCTATTAAGTTAAAGATACTAAGCTAAAAACACCAAGCTTAAGACACTAGGTTAAAGAGACTAAGTTGAACAAATGATGATTTTGATGATCGATAATTACGACAGCTTTACCTACAATATTGTACAGTACTTCGGTGAATTGCAGCAGGACATCAGCGTTTGGCACAACGATGAAATCAGTATTGATGAGATTAAAGCACTTGCGCCAGATGCCATTGTTATTGGTCCCGGCCCCTGTGACCCTGACAGTGCTGGTATCTCGCTAGAGGTGATTGCGACCTTTAAAGGCATTATCCCGATATTAGGTATTTGCTTGGGTCATCAGGCAATCGGTCAAGCCTTTGGCGGTAAAGTCGTCAAAGCAAGCGAGGTTATGCATGGGCGGTTATCGGCTATTTATCATAATGGTCAAGGCGCTTTTACCAACTTGCCAAATCCAGCCCAGTTTACCCGTTATCACTCATTGGTGATTGAGCAAGCAAGCTTACCCGACTGCTTTGAAGTTAGCGCTTGGACTCAAAATGCTGATGGCAATATCGAAGAAATCATGGGCATTCGCCACCGCGAGTTTGCGATTGAGGGCGTCCAGTTTCATCCTGAGTCGATTTTAAGCGAAGCGGGTTATCAGCTGCTGAATAATTTTTTACAAATGCATCAGTTAGCAGTTTTATCCTCAGATAATTTACCAAAAGTAGGATAAGTGTTTTAAAAGACGAACCCTATTTTTTAATCCAATGAATGTATTTAAACGACAACTATAAAAGATAATAATAAGTGAGAATATTATGACCGCTGCCGCTATGCAGGACAAAAAATCAATCATGAATCAAGATAAGCAAAACCTGCAAAATGCTGAGAGCATCAATCAGCTGCCAGATGAGAGTATTCATAAGCTTCTGACCACCGCATTAGGCAGGATTTTTCAGCATATTGATTTGACCTTTGACGAGATGTATCAAGTCATGCTCGTCATCATGCAAGGCAGATGCAGCGATGCCATGATGGGTGCGATTTTGACGGGCCTGCGGATGAAAGGCGAATCCATCGACGAGATTACCGCCTCAGCCAGTGCGATGCGTGACTTAGCTGCCAATATTAACCCAAGAGACTGTCGCTACATGGTCGATATCGTCGGTACTGGTGGCGATGGCGCTAACTTATTTAACGTATCAACAGCGGCAGCCTTGGTCGCAGCCGCAGCTGGGGCGCAAGTCGCTAAGCATGGCAACCGCGGCGTTTCAACCAAATCTGGTAGCTCAGACTTACTTGAGCAAGCCGGTATTAGCCTAACCCTGACACCAGAGCAAGCACAGCAGTGTATCGAGAATCAAGGGATTGGCTTTTTATTTGCGCCCAATCATCATAGTGCGATGCGCTACGCCAATCCGGTACGCCGTGAGCTAAAAGCGCGGACGATTTTTAATATCTTAGGTCCACTGACCAACCCTGCTGGCACGCCAAATCTGGTTATCGGCGTCTTTACCGCCCAGTTATGTGAGCCTTTGGCAAAAGTGATGAAAAATCTGGGCGCGCGTCATGTAATGGTGGTCGGTGCCAAAGATGGTTTGGATGAAATCAGTCTTGCAACTTCAACCACGGTAGCCGAGTTAAAAGACGGTGAAATCTCTGTTTATGAGATGATGCCAGAAGATGCGGGCGTTGAGTCACAAACCTTAATTGGGCTTGATGTCGATTCTCCTGCCCAAAGTCTTGAGCTGATTCGTGCCGCTTTATCAGGAGCAGATACTAATGACCGCGCTGTTCTAAAAGCCCGTGATATGATTGCCTTAAATGCCGGAGCGGCGATATATACCGCAGGACTTGCCAGCAACTATCCGAATGGCGTGAGCCGCGCCCAAAAAGTCATTCAAAATGGTGACGCTTTGATTAAGCTTGATGACTTAGCCAAATATACGCAGCAATTAGCTGACCAAGTTTAATAAGCTAAATGCTTAGAATTAATAAGAAATACGTGGCTCATAACCCTGTTAATCGCAACTATGTGTGCCGCCTTAATTTATTAGCCTAATTGTTACCCTAATTTTTTTACCAAATAACGGAATATAGCCATGACCGCCAAACCAAAATCAGACACCGCGATTCCTTCAGTGTTGCAGCGTATCGTTGCTACCAAGCACGAGGAAGTTGCTGCTGCTCGTGCGGCAGTATCGCTTGAGGCATTAAAATCGCAAGCCACCGCTGATACCCAGCCACGTCGCGGTTTTGCCAATGCTTTACGCAGCGCTGATATTGGTATCATTGCGGAGATTAAAAAAGCCTCGCCGTCTAAAGGTATTATCAATCATAACTTTGAGCCTGCGCTATTTGCCAAGCAATATGAGCAAGCGGGAGCCAGTTGTTTATCAGTACTCACCGACCGTGATTATTTCCAAGGTGATGATAGCTACTTAATCCAAGCGCGCCAATCTTGCAATTTGCCCATATTGCGCAAAGATTTTATGGTAGATATTTATCAGATTTACCAATCTTACTTAATGGGCGCTGATTGTATTTTATTGATTATGGCCTGTCTTGATGAGGCGCAAGTACAAGAGCTGCATGCGCTAAGCATTGAGCTGGGTATGGATGTCTTGATTGAAGTTCATACAGCAGATGAGCTTGAGCGTGCGCTACAGTTGCCACGTTCAGCGCATAATATCTATGGTATTAATAATCGCGATTTAAACACCTTTGATGTCGACTTACAAACGACGCTTGATTTAAAAAACACCCTGCTGCGCGAATTAGCTATCGATGATGCGCTCGCTGCCAATCCTAATGACCGTCTAGAACGGCCGCTTATTGTCACCGAAAGTGGCATTCATAGCAGCCATGATATACGTTTGATGCTCAATAATGATATTCAGCACTTTTTAATCGGCGAGCAGTTTATGAAGACCGAGCATCCAGGGCAAGCGTTACAATCCTTACTTGCGAGCGTCGCAGCACAGGCGTAAAGTAAACCGCATCTATTTTATGTACGATATAAATCATTAAATCACTCATTCACTCACCAACGATACGTTAATTATTATGTCAAACTCTCTGTTTTCAAAAGAAATGCAAGACCAATTAAAAGAACTTAAAGGGCAACTGAGTAAAGGTCGCGATACCAATTCACCAGAAGGTGAAAATGAAAAGCCAACCGAACCTGTCTCACTCTTGACCCAAAAACAAGTCAAAAAAACGGTCAAGCAATTAGATAGCGAACATATCGACGACGATAAAGTGCTATTTATGCAAGCGATGCATGGCGTCAACCAGCTAAAAGACAAAAACGTGCGCACACCTGCCAACGCCTCTAAAGCAGGTAAGCCTGACGCTGCAACGCTTTCAAAACGTGCGGCTGCTCAAGGGAGCGAAGCTGGTGATTTGGGCGCAGGCTTGTCAGATATGCAAGCGCTATTAAACCCTGTCGCCGGCGAAGCTTATTTGTCTTATAAGCAGCCGACCTTACAAAACAAAATCTTTGATCAGCTTAAAAAAGGTAAGCTACGCTGGTATGATGCGGTAGACATCCATGGTTGCACCATTGAAGAAGCGCGCGATGCAATGACCCAACTGCTCAGCCAAGCCAAGCAAAACAATGAAACTGTGGTAAAAATCGTCCATGGTAAAGGTTCTGAGGCTATTTTAAAAACCTGCGTCAATGGTTGGTTACGTCAACTGCCAGAAGTACTGGCATTTTGCTCGGCTCCGCCGAAAGATGGTGGCAATGGTGCGGTACTGGTACTACTTAAAAAGACCAAGACCGATAAAGAATAAAATTATAGATCGAAAAAAAGGACTGCCACCCTGCAGTCCTTTTTTATATCAAAGGTTCACCCTCTCGTTTTGTAGTCGCGCTTTGATAAATCTTCCTATCATTTTGCTGCATATTTTTTAGTAAGTGATTTCTCTATGAATATACAAATCATCGAAAACAAACAAGAATTAAAAGCACATATCAACGCTTTGATTGCTCTCGAACCAAGATTTGCGCCTGTTTATGAGCAAGTGGGTGTGCCTGATTTACGCCATAACGCGGGCGGCTTTACGCAAATAATGAGAGCGATGGTTGGACAGCAGTTATCAGTCGCAGCGGCAGCCAGTATATGGCAACGCTTGGTAGAGGCAGGTTTGACGACGCCATCAGCGATTCGGGCAGCGACAGACGATGATTTACGGGCGCAGGGGCTCTCTAAGCAAAAAATTCGTTATACGCGCTCTTTGGTCGAGCACGATATAGATTTTGCTGCCTTAACAACCCTACCCGACAACGACGTTATCGATACCCTGACTGCTGTGGTTGGCATTGGACGCTGGACCGCTGAGATGTATCTGCTATTTTCGTTACAGCGCGCTGACGTGCTGGCAGTTGATGATCTAGCCATTAAAGTCGCAGCGATGGAATTGTTAGATTTAGAAGAGCGCCCAACGCCAAAACAATTAAAAAACCTGACCCAAGATTGGTCACCGCACCGTAGCGCTGCCAGCTTATTGTTATGGCAATATTATGGTTTTTTACGTCAAAAAACTGCTATCCCTTTATAAGCCATAGCTTTATAAATAAAACGTTCAATAAACCTTAAGCAAAATAACCACACAAAATATTAAGGCTGATTCCATATAGAAAAACCAAATTTCTTTTTGGCGTGTTTAAACTTACCTTTTTTTAACAGACGATGTTTGTGCCTTTGTAGTTTTTGCTTTTTAGTGGTGTCTTTACGAGCCTCTTTCTCACTCGTCGCACTGTCAGCGTTTTTATTTAAATCAAGCGCCTTTTGCTCATCAGCATTATCGTTATTGGCATCAGTGTCTGCTTCACTCGCATCGCTTGCGTCCACTACTTCGTTTATCGAATCATCAGTCACGGTTTCTAGCTGAGGTTGTGGCTCAAGCTCGGCTTGATTGACAATCAGCTGCTGCGTTGGCAGCGCATGCTCGACATCGTATTTTTTCACCAGGGTCAACACGTCGACCAACAAGTCATCTTGCTTACGATAAAACTCTATCGAGTCGACAGCATTAATATAAGCGCGCAGTTGAATGACGTAGCAGTCTTGGCGCAGCTCTGAAATATTGGCCTGATTCCACTCCTGATTGGTCAGCTCGTGCTCGTCCAAAAATTGATCTAATTTTTTGACCATCTTAAAGACCACATCAATATCCGCATTGCGTTTAATATACAAGTTATGCAAAAAGTGAAACATATCCCGCGAGGTATAGTTTTCAATTTGCATCGATGAGAAGTCACTGTTAGGCACCGTCACAATCGTCCGGTTCAGCGTACGCACCCGTGATGAACGAATACCAATATCAATCACCGTACCTGCTTGGTTGCCGAAGCTACAATAGTCGCCAATGCGTACTGGCGAATCTGCCACCACCACCACACTGCCGACCAAGTTCTCAATCGTCTTTTGCGCACCTAGTGCTAAGGCTAGACCACCGACCCCTAATGCGGCAATCCCTGTGGTCAAATCAAATCCTAAATTTCCAAAAATGACAATAACCGCAAAGATTAATAATAGCGCTTTGACCACCTTGCGCATCAAACCCAAGATAGAAACTCGCTCGGTATAGTTTTTCTTATAACTTAAATTGACCGCGCGGGTAAATATCGAATCAATAACCCGCAGTAATAGCCATGTCGTCGCTACCCAAGAAGCAATGTCGGTAAAGCGCTTAATTGGTTCACGCAGTGTCACTGATATACCGGCATATACCATCACCTCGGCCAATATCAGCGCCGTGATAACGACGGTCAGTGGCAATATCACATTATTAGGTAAAGGTAACGTCTCACCCCGTAGGCGAGGATAAATCAGTTTTAATAAATAATAGAGCAGCCAAACCACGATGTAAGTAAAAATAAAACTACTGACTATAATGGCTAATGCCGCCAATATATCAGAAATCTGATAACCAAATAGCTTTTTACCATCTAATGAGTCAATGGTGTAGCGCGAAACCAGCGTCGGCTGATAATTCTCTATCACTTCTGGTATCGAGCTTAGGGTATCGTTTGAAAACTGCCAATATTGCTCGCCTTGCTTAGAGGCTACTCTTTCGAGCACCAGCGGCACGCTCTTATCACCCACATTAATCACGCCGACGTTTTCTTGGCTTGGCGGTAGCTGATCGCTTAAATTTCCCTCAGGCGTATTATTAATTTGCAAATCAGGCTGAAAACGCCCGCCCGCATCGAGTGCTTGCTTAAATTGGCGCACCACAGTGGTTGGATTATCAGACTTGGATAAATTTAGATAATTACTGGCCAGCAGATAGTCGTTATCGCCCAATGCTTTAATAAAGCCTTGTACAGTATGGCGCGGCGTGTCACGTCCGAAAGAATCAGGGGTCGAAGTGTTGGCCACCTCTTCAGTTTGACCACCCACGCCCAATATACTGGCTTCGGCAGCAAGCGCACCATGTGAAAAAATGACGCTTAATGCACTCACTATCATCGCAAACAAAAACACCGTTATCATGAGCGGCGTTTTTGTTTTTAAAGATGTAAATGATGAAGATGTCGCAGTACGAGCACTCAGATGACGCTGAATAGACAAAACAAACCTCTTAGCTTTAGGAAGAGCAGCACAGTAAATAAATGAAATCCGCCACTATAATAGCAATTATTAATCACAGCAATGCGTTTGATTGCATGTTTTTATTACTGGTTAAAATAGTGCTTGCCTTTAATGCAGATGATACTTATTTAAAAGCTTAAAAAACACTACTAATGGCTAAACAACCCAAATAAATCCCCGTCATCATGAGCATCACTCAGCGTATGCTGAATAAATATTAGGACAAAGTGGTTTATAAGTACGTAGCTTTTATAGATAATAAGCGCATGTAAAATTCGTATTACTTTTTGTAATTTTTTACTTTTAGGCTCTCGCTTCTGTAACTTTTTACTTTGTTCAATTTGTCATTCAACTTTGGAATTCAATATGGCTTTATCACGTTCATCTTCGACCACCTATCTGCGGTTGTGTCTCTTAAGTGCTTTAGGCGGATTTGCTATGAGTGCCACAGCTGCGACTGGTGATAGTAGCGTTATCAATCACAGCGAGTTGCCACAAGTTGAGCTTGATAAAATTGTCGTGACGGCGACGCGGACGCCAACTAAGACCAGTAATGTCATTGCCCAAACTCGAGTCATTGATAGTGAAGAATTGCAGCGTTATCAGGGTCAGACAGTAACTGACGTATTAAAGAATCAGCCTGGTATTAATATTACGCAAAGTGGCGGTATGGGCACAGCCAGTAATTTTTATATGCGCGGTTTTGATAGCAAGCAAGTCTTGGTGATTATCGATGGGATACGCTATGGTTCTATCTCCTTGGGTAGCCCTTCTCTAAATCTATTATCAGCAGATCAACTGGATCGTATTGAGATTTTATACGGCGCCTCAGGTTCTAGTATTTATGGTTCTGATGCCATGGGCGGTGTCATTCAAATCTTTACTAAAGGCAATAGCGTCGATAAATCCAATGTTTCTACGACTGTTGGTTATGGCAGTAACAATCATTACCAAATAGGCATTACAGGTCAGCTTAAAAATGCGACTTCATCAATGAGCTTGGGCGTCAGTCGCAACGAAACAGACGGCTTTAACGTCATAGCCAACCCCGAGTCTGTTGATTTTAATGCGGACGATGATGGCTTTAAATCTACTAACGCCAGTTTGGCATTGCAGCACAAGCTTTCAGATTCGCTAAGCGCGGGGTTGAGCGCCTTGTATACTGACTCCACCACTGATATTGACTCAGCAGGAAACGCGTTTCCAAATGCTTATTCAGATCAAAAAAATGGCAGTGCCAATGCTTATCTTCAATACAAAACGCCTTTAACGGTCAGCAAACTTAGTTACGGTCAAAGTATTGATAAATCGACTTCTCATGACGCCAACTCTATTAATTACCAAGAAGGCAGCCAGTACGATACCACCCAAGAGCAAGCGCGATTAGAAACCAGCATTAATGCGCAACCTGGTACTGTAACTGTTGGGGCAGAATGGTTGTCACAAAAACTAGACGCGTCAGATGTTTTAGATTTTTCAAGTTATCCTGATCCTGCTGTACGAACCCCTTATGACCCTAACGACAGAACGGTCAAAAGTGCCTTTGTTGGTTATCAGCTCGCGGACACTTATTACGACCTACAAGCCAATTACCGCGTAGATGACAACTCGCAGTATGGTAATGAGAGCACCTATAATTTAGGAGCAGCTATACGTCCATTAGCTGGTATGCGAATTGGTGCTAACTATGCCACAGGTTTTCGTGCACCAACGTTTAATGACTTATACTGGCCGGGTTTCAGTAACCCCAACCTTAAACCCGAAAGAACGAAAAACACCGAAGTATTCGTTGAATACGCAAATGACGCTCAAACGTCACGATTGACAGGCTATTATACCGATGCAGAAGACTTGATTTCTAATGCAGCAAATATCAGTGAAGCGAAAATCAAAGGCTTAAGTTTGACCTCAGACTGGAATATGAATGACTTTATCTTTGGTCTCGGTTATGACTACTTAGATGCGAAGGACAAAACGGCAAATAGCGCCAGCTACGATCAACAGCTCGCCTACCGTCCTAAAAACAGTGGTTTGATTTACGTTGGTTATCAACAGCCGATGTTCGATGTTCGCCTCGAAGCCAAACATACTGATGATAGAATCACGGCCGAAAACAATAAACTTGATAGCTATACCCTGCTTAATTTGAGCGGCGCAGTTTATATCAACCCTAATCTCCGCGCTAACTTGCGGGTAGATAATATCACTGATGAAGACTATACGCTTTCAAGCCAGTATGGTAACGTCTATACCACAGAAGGCACCAGCTATTTCGGCTCACTCACCTATAAATGGTTTTAAGCTTATTTGGTAAAAATCAGAACTTATATATAAATAATCAAGGCTATCGATAGATGGCCTTTTTTTTATGACGTAAGCACTTACGATTTTCCGCAGCCAATAGGTGACAAATTAATCCTCATCAATTACAATAACGACCTCCGAGAGGTGTTGCGCCATAATCATCGATTACTGCAATTAAGCTTTATTGCTTTGCAAATCATTTATTATGTTAGGCTCGGTTAACTGTTTATGACCATTTTTGGTTATGAACAGCGCAAATAACGGCACCTGCGTTTTTATTCTTTTTATCTATTAACTGATAGGAGCATATTATGGACGCAGTGTCTAACACCCCATCTGCCCATACGATCGACCCCTCTTTCACTGACTATAAAGTCGCCGACATTAGCCTTGCTGATTACGGTCGCCGTGAAATCACCCTAGCTGAAGCCGAAATGCCTGCCCTGATGGGTTTACGTCGTCGCTACGAAGCCGACCAGCCGCTTAAAGGCGCAAAAATCGCTGGCTGTATCCACATGACTATTCAGACGGCTGTCCTCATCGAGACGCTTGTCGCGCTAGGTGCAGAAGTACGCTGGACCTCATGTAACATCTTCTCAACCCAAGACCATGCTGCGGCAGCAATTGCTGCTGCTGGTATCCCTGTTTATGCTTGGAAAGGCGAAACCGAAGAAGAGTACGAGTGGTGCTTGCGTCAACAAATTCACGTTGGCGGCGAAGAATCCGGTCAGCTTTGGGATGCAAACTTAATCTTGGACGACGGCGGTGATTTAACCGCTTTGATTCATAATGATTATGCCCAAATGCTTGATAACATCCATGGTATCTCTGAAGAAACTACTACAGGTGTCCATCGTTTGGTTGAAATGCTGGGTAAAGGTACGCTAAAAGTACCGGCTATCAACGTTAACGACGCGGTTACCAAATCTAAAAATGACAACAAATACGGCTGCCGTCATAGCTTAAATGACGCCATCAAACGTGCTACCGATATGTTCCTTGCAGGTCGCCGTGCTTTGGTCATCGGTTATGGCGATGTGGGTAAAGGCTCTACCCAAAGCTTACGTCAAGAAGGCATGATTGTCCGTGTATCAGAAGTTGATCCTATCTGTGCCATGCAGGCCTGTATGGACGGCTATGAAGTATTGTCACCTTATATCAATGGCGATAACACCGGCGGCGCAGAAAACATCAACACTCGTCTGCTTGAAGACACTGATTTGATTGTTACCACTACCGGTAACTATCACGTTTGTGACAAACATATGCTAGCGGCGCTGAAGCCGGGTGCGGTCGTATGTAACATCGGTCACTTCGATACCGAAATTGATACGCAGTTTATGCGTGATAACTGGCGCTGGGTTGAGATTAAGCCGCAAGTGCATCAAGTCTTCCGCTCGGATGACGAAAACGATTATTTGATTTTGCTTGCTGAAGGTCGCTTGGTGAACTTAGGTAATGCTACTGGTCACCCATCGCGCGTGATGGATGGCTCATTTGCTAACCAAGTATTGGCACAAATGTACTTGTTTGAAGAAAAATTCGCTGAGCTGCCAGTCGATGAGCGCTTTGATAATTTATACGTTAAAGTGTTACCGAAAAAACTTGACGAAGAAGTTGCGGCGGCAATGGTTGCAGGCTTTAACGGTACATTGACGAAACTGACTGAAAAACAAGCCGAGTATCTAGGCGTACCTGTCGAAGGTCCGTTTAAGCCTGACGCTTATAAATACTAATAGGAGTCAGACTGTGACTAAGCCTACTTTCTCCTTCGAGTTTTTCCCAGCCAAAACCGAGCAAGGCCATGAAAAACTCCTCAGCACTTATGATGAGTTAAATAAGCTATCACCTGCGTATTTTTCGGTGACCTATGGGGCTGGCGGTTCAACCCGTGGCCGCACGCTTGATATCGTGCAAGCGTTGTGTGCGCGCGGTGACACGGATATTGCGCCGCATATGTCTTGTATTGGTGATGACAAAAGTCAAATCGCTGAACTACTCGATCTTTATAAAAGTTTGGGCATCACACGCTTGGTTGCCTTGCGTGGTGATTTACCGTCAGGTCAGGTCAGTATGGGAGAACTGCCGTTTGCCTTAGACTTAGTAAAGTTTATCCGCGAATATTCAGGCGATCACTTCCGTATCGAGGTCGCAGCCTACCCTGAGATGCATCCGCAAGCACGTAGCTTTGAATTTGATGTCGACAATTTGGTGAATAAATATCAAGCGGGCGCCAATGCGTCGATTACCCAGTTTTTCTATAATGCCGATAGCTATTTATATCTGCGTGACACCTTAGAAAAACGTGGTATTGACACGGTAGCGCAGCCTTTGGTCGCTGGCATCATGCCGATTACCAACTCAAGCAATCTCGTACGCTTTGCTGATAGCTGTGGCGCTGATATCCCACGTTACGTGCGTAAGCGCTTGGCAGATTTTGGCGATGACCGTACTGCTATCCAAGAGTTCGGCTTTGATGTCGTTTATCGTTTGTGTGAGCGTCTAATCTCTGAGGGCGTACCTGCCATGCATTTTTATAGCATGAATAAGGTTGAGCCAAATAAACGCTTAGTCGAAGCTTTAGGCTTGATTGCTTAAATATTTATCGAATGTACTGCTGAATGACTGGCGTTCTTAGGGGCGCCGGTCTTTTTTGGTATGGGAATTGCATTTATGCCAATTCTACTTATGACAATCCCTTTACCCACCCAAATGATATTCTGCTAAGATATTGAAAAATGTCATGACTCCCATTATAGGAATAAGTAATTTTGCGACGTTTCTTTTATGCCACCAGTAGCGATAGCAGTGATAAAAATGCCCCAACCTGGCCACAACTGAGCACCTTAGCTATCGGTGCTAACGTCGATTTGACCGAAAGTATTGTCCATCATTGGTGCCGTGTACTGCGCGCCAATAACGGCGACACAGGTATTTTATTTGACGGTTTTGGCGGTGAATATCAGGTACAGCTGAATAGCATCAGTAAAAAACAGGCCACTGCGACGTTATTATCACACCTAGAAACTGACCGTAACGCCGCTATCTTAACTAAAATCGGACTGGTGATGAGTCGCGGCGAGCGCATGGATTACGCCATTCAAAAATCCACTGAGCTTGGTGTCACTGCTATTCAACTACTGAGTAGCCACCACGGTGAGGTCAACCTAAAACCTGCGCAAGTGGAGAAAAAACTGGCACATTGGCAGCAAGTGGCGATTGCTGCCTGTGAGCAATGCGGCCTTAATCGCCCGCCCCTTATTATCGCGCCATTATCGATTGATGACTGGCTGTCAAATATAGCGGCCAACGAAAATGATAACGACAAAGAGATGGCAGTTAGCCCAATCGTCGCTGAGCTAAGTAAGGATGCCTATTATCAAGCATTACAGCAACCAGCAGATTTACGTCTGCAGCTAAGCGTGCCAGCATCAGGACAGCCGCTGATGCCTGAGGCGCTGCCCGTCGTTTTGAAACAACAGGCGCCTTATATTGAATTACTAATCGGACCTGAGGGCGGGCTCAGCGCTGATGAGTGCGCCAAAGCTGCTGACGTTGGTTTTGCACCGTGGCAAATTGGACCTAGGGTGCTGCGTACCGAAACTGCGCCTGTCGTTGCCCTAGCGACATTGGCTTCGTTGGCAACCCTGCACACCTTACATATGTAGGCATCAAATTGCCATCGCTACATCGCCATTTATTATTCAATTTGATGTTATGAGTCCTATTATGACCGATTTTACCCCTATGCCAATATCGGATAAACAGCAATTATTGGTCAAGCTGTGCGAGCAATTTGAAGACGCTATCTTCATACTGGACGACAAACTGCGCTATCTATCCGTTAATGCGAACTATGAGCTGATGCTTGGCTATACAGAAAAATTTTTGCTTGGCCGTCCGCTTGGTATCTATGCAGCCGAGTTTTTGTCTGAAGAAGAGCAAGGTGTGCTTAGAAATCTGATTAACAGTTTAGACAGTACAGGATTTTGTGAAATTGATTTTTCGATGGCAAATCGCTATGGCGAAATACTTGACTGTCATATCACCTATCGCAAAATTTACTTAGAAGACACCCCTTATTACGTTGGTACCATACGTAATATGGCGACGCTGGCTAAAAACAGAAAAAAGGTCGCCCATCTGTTAAATTATGACCAGCTAACTGGACTGCCAAACCGAAAAGTATTTTTAAGTCAAACCAGTGAGTTGTTAATAGAAAGCTACCAAGAAGTGGTGGTCGTGCGTTTTAACATTGACCGTTATCGCAACCTTGCTATCTTATTGGGACCAGATGGCATCAACAAACTGGTAGAAAGTTTTGTCTTACGTATCACCGAGTTGGAGCTGGACAATTTACGCTGCTTTTCGCATTTTGGTGGTGACGACTTTGCTTTATTATTCGAATGTAATGATGCCAACATGGTGCGCCATCAATTAGACAGTTTAATGCAAATGTGCGAGCGGCCTTTTTTCTTAAATGACAGTATGGCAAAAGAAGCACAAGTCTATTGTCATATCTCGGTTGGGGTCAGCTATTTTCCTGAAAACGGCAATGAGTTCATCGGCTTATTGACCAAAGCCGAAAAAGCCTTGAATTACGTCAAGCAGCAAGGCGGCGATGATGTCTGTTGGTATCATAAATCAATTAACGAGAGGAATGCACACGATATACAGTTAGAGTCTGAGCTTAGGACGGCCAGCAACGAATGTCAATTTGTGCCGTATTACCAACCAAAATTCGCCTTAGATACGGGTGTGATTAGCGGTTTTGAGGCGTTGGTGCGCTGGCAACATCCTACTCGCGGCTTACTAAGACCCATAGACTTTATGGATGCCATCATTTCTCATAAATTATCGTTTGAGTTGTTTTCACAAATGGCGAACCAAATTGCCAAGCAATTGACCGTTTGGCAATATTTGGGCTTTGAGCAGCACATCTGTATCAACGCCGATGCGGCCGAGTTTAGCCATCCTGATTTTTTTGACTTGGTCAGTAACTTGTTAGACAGCCATAAACTTGCCGCTCACCAACTGCACATAGAGGTGACCGAATCTTCATTGATACAGCGCCATGCCAATGTCAAAAAACAACTGGATTTACTTAAAGAACTTGGCATCTGTCTGGCGCTCGATGACTTTGGTACAGGTTTTGCCTCGTTAAGCTATTTACAAGAATATCCGTTTGATTTTATTAAAATTGATAAAAGCTTTATCTCTAAGATTACCAATGACCGTACGCAGCGCGCCATTGTTAAAGCGATTTTGGATTTAGCAGAAGCGCTTGATATGCACGTTATCGCCGAAGGTATTGAAAACGAGCAGCAACGCGATTTACTGCTTAGTATGGGTTGTCAGTACGGTCAAGGTTATTGGTTTGGTAAACCGATGACGGCGGACGAGGCAACTAAGATGCTTACGCAGCAACATTTGTCTAAAAATGACCGTCCTTAGGATTATCTATCAAAGCGAGATTTATTAAAGCGATATTGTTTGAATTTTTCTACCCTTATTGTTAAATAATGCTTAAGTTTTTGGCGTATAAGCTCGATGATATATAGGATGCAATACAGGTTGATGACTTATCAGTATTGTCACCAAACTTGTATATTTGTCAGTGAACGCCTATCTTTTACCAAGAATTTACGAATACAATCATAATTCTTTTTCACTCTTCTCAATTTATTTCATATGATCGGTGTTGTTGTCCGTTATTGATACAGACAAACCCTTTAACAGTAAACAGTTGGCAACTCAGACTATTCATAATAGTCGATGACAGTTGCTGTTTTACTGCCGGTCGCATCCTAAAAAAGGACAGGAAGTTATGCAATATAAAGCGCCCCTACGTGATATCCAATTCGTGATGCATGAGTTACTTGACAGCGAAAGTCACTACAAAACCTTACCTGCGTTCCAAGAAGCGGATCGTGAGTTGATGGACAGTCTGTTTGAGATGGCGGCAAGCTTTGCGGAAAATGAGCTGTCTCCATTAAACCAAAGCGGCGACGCGGAAGGCTGTCATTTTGACAACGGTACTGTCACTACGCCAAAAGGTTTTAAAGAAGCTTATAAAGCCTACTGCGAGCTTGGCTTCCCAGCCTTGTCTGCTGAAGAGGCATTCGGCGGTCAAAACATGCCGTTCTCATTATCAACAGTTATCAATGAGATGGTTGGCACGGCGAACTGGTCATTTTCTATGTATCCTGGCCTATCACATGGCGCGATTCAAACCATCGAGCACCATGGTACTGAAGAGCAAAAACAAACTTACCTTGAAAAAATGGTCACCGGCGAATGGTCAGGTACTATGTGTTTGACTGAAGCGCATGCGGGTTCTGACTTAGGTATTATCCGCACCAAAGCTGAGCCAAACGATGACGGCACTTATAGCATCACTGGTCAAAAAATCTTTATCTCAGCGGGCGAGCATGACCTAACCGACAATATCATTCATATCGTCCTAGCCCGTCTACCAGGCGCGCCTGCTGGCACCAAAGGCATCTCGCTGTTTATCGTGCCTAAAGTCATGGTCAACGCAGACAGCAGCCTTGGTGAAAGCAACAACGTCGTTTGTGGTTCTATCGAGCACAAAATGGGTATCAAAGCGTCAGCGACTTGCGTGATGAACTTTGATGGCGCCACTGGTTATTTGATTGGCCCAGAAAACCGCGGTCTACAGTGTATGTTTACCTTTATGAACGTGGCCCGTATCGGTACCGCCGTTCAAGGTTTAACGGCAGCAGAGTATGCGTTCCAAGGCTCATTAACCTATGCCAAAGACCGCTTAGCGATGCGTTCATTATCAGGGGCAAAAGCGCCAGAAAAAGTCGCTGACCCTATCATCGTTCACCCAGCCGTTCGTAACATGCTATTGACCGAAAAAGCCTTTGCTGAAGGCGGTCGTGCCCTCGTTTATTACCTCTCACACTTTGCGGATACTGTAGCAAAAGGCGAAGGCGATGATCTTAAATTTGCTGACCAAATGCTGTCACTATTGACACCGATTGCTAAAGCATTCTTGACTGAAACTGGTCTAGAGGCGGCTAACCATGGCGTACAGGTTTATGGCGGTCACGGCTTTATCAGTGAGTGGGGCATGGAGCAAAACGTCCGTGATACCCGTATTGCTTGCCTCTACGAAGGTACCACTGAAATCCAAGCGCTTGACCTACTCGGCCGTAAAGTATTGGGCTCACAAGGTAAAATGCTTGCCAACTTTGTCAAAGTCATCCAAACTTTCTGCGAAGAGAACAAAGACAACGATCAAATGGGTCAATTTATCCGCCCACTTGCCAAACACGTCAAAGAATGGGGCGATTTGACCGCGCGTATCGGTATGCAAGCGACTGAAAACCCAGATGCGGTTGGCGGTGCAGCAGTTGACTACTTATACTTCAGCGGTTATGTCACATTAGCTTATTTATGGGCGCGTATGGCCTTGGTTGCGCAAACTGCATTGGCGGACGGTACTGGCGAAAAAGCTTTTTACGATGCCAAAATCAAAACCGCGCAATTTTACTTTGCAAAATTATTGCCACGTACCACCACGCACGTACAGCGCATCAGCACTGGTGTTGAGCCGTACATGACCATGGACGTTGATCAATTTGCGTTTTAACGTATAGAACGTTGCAAGTGTAGTATCTATTTTAATAAGCAGTTCCTATCGGCAACATACTTAGGTGTGTTGCCGATTTTCTTAGCGGCTTTATTGCTAATGGTTTTTGGTGGACGCACAATTCACGAAGAAAACCACCCGTCGTTACGCTAATTTGCTAAACTTTAACTATCTATGTTTAAGCTGCACTCACAAGAAAATTGAACGCTTTGCCCTACTCACTTTTATTTATTTAAACCAAAGGAATGTTTATGGCTGTTTATAATGCCCCTCTTAACGACATGCGCTTTATCCTAAACGACGTATTTAAGGCGCCTGAATTTTGGCAAAACAACGAAAACCTTGCTCATGTCGATATGGAAACTGTCGATATGATTTTGGAAGAAATGGCAAAATTGTCAAAAAACGTTTTATTACCTATCAACCGTAGCGGCGATGAAGAAGGCGCAACCTTTGAAGGTAATGGCGTTGTCACCACCCCTACTGGCTTTAAAGACGCCTATAAGCAGTATGCCGAATCAGGTTGGGTTGGCTTAAGTGGTAACTCTGAGTACGGCGGTCAAGGTTTCCCAAAAATGGTCACTATGTTGACCGAAGAGATGGTATTTACCGCCAACCAGTCATTTGCTCTATATCCAAACCTAACCGTAGGCGCAACGCTTTGTTTAAATGCGGCGGCGTCTGAAGAGCAAAAGCAAACTTACTTAGAGAAAATGTACAACGGTGAATGGTCGGGTACCATGTGCTTGACTGAGCCGCATGCCGGTACTGACTTAGGTATTATCAAAACCAAAGCGGTACCAAACGATGATGGTAGCTATAACATCTCTGGTACCAAAATCTTTATCACCGGCGGTGAACACGACCTCACAGAAAATATCATTCATTTGGTATTGGCAAAAACCCCGAATGCGCCAGAAGGCTCAAAAGGCATTTCGCTGTTTGTGGTACCAAAATTCTTGGTTAATGAAGATGGTAGCTTGGGCGAGCGTAACACCTTGGCAGTTGGCTCTATCGAGCATAAAATGGGTATCAAAGCCTCTGCGACTTGCGTGATGAACTTTGATAATGCCAAAGGCTGGATGGTTGGCGCAGAAAACACCGGTCTGTCTTCAATGTTCATCATGATGAACTATGAGCGCGTGACCATGGGTCTGCAAGGTCTTGGTGGTTCTGAGCTTGCTTATCAAAATGCGGCGCTATATGCCAATGACCGTGGTCAAGGCCGTAGCGATACCCAAATTCAAAGCCCAGAAAAACCTGCTGATGCCATTATTTATCATGCCGATGTACGCCGTATGCTGTTAAATGCCAAAGCCAACACCGAAGCGTCACGTTGTTTTGCGATGTACGTCGCCAAAAACCTAGACCAAGAGAAATTTAGTACCGATCCTGAAGCCGCTCAAGCAGCCGCTGCACGCGTTGCCCTCCTGACGCCAGTTGCTAAAGCGTTCTTGACCGATAAAGCATTAGAAGCGACCATTGATTGCCAGCAAGTATTTGGCGGTCACGGCTATATCCGCGAATGGGGTATGGAGCAAATCGTTCGTGATACTCGTATTGCCCAGATTTATGAAGGCACCAACGGTATTCAAGCGCTTGACCTATTAGGTCGTAAAGTGGCGAAAAATAATGGCAAATACGTCATCCATTTCTTAGGTGAGATTCGTGACTTTGTCAATAATATGCAAGCAGATCATGGTATTAAGCAAGCAACGCTAAACGCTGCTGATACGATTGAAGAGTTAACCACCACGGTACTTAGCAATATTGGCGCACGTAAGAGTGAAATTAATGGCTGTGCCGTTGATTACATGCATGCGTTTGGCTACCTTGCCTACTCGTATATGTTTGCACTCATGGTCGAAGCTGCGAATGGTAAAGAAGGTGAGTTCTACACCAATAAAGCCAAGCTTGCCGATTATTTCGTCGGTCGTATCTTGCCACGTATCGACGCTCACGCGCAGATGGTAAAAGCTGGCAGCGATCCAATGATGAACTTTGATCTTAGTTACTTTGATGTACCTGCTAGCTAATTGTTTACTTTTATAATAAAGTAAGCAATACCGTACAACAATAAAAGGGACAGTCACGCTACTGTCCCTTTTTTTGCCAAAATATTGTGGCAGCCATTAAAGAAACTAGACGAATTAAAGAAATACGAGAAATCAGCATATTAAAGGTCAGAATAACTGCTAACAAAATAATTAAGCGCCGAGAGATAGTTACGATTAAAATAACGCAGAGCTAAGCTTATTAAGGCGTGTCCTCATTTTAAAAATGGTGATAAAAATGAGATAAATTGCCGTCAAACGAGGAAAATAGCGCAAATAATATCGAGATATTAGTCAGCTATTTGACGATGTTTGACAAAATTTAGCCATTTTTAGCCCCTTTGGATACAAGCGCTTGAATTGAGGACACGCCCTAACTTTAACAAGGGTTTTTTAGTTTTAAACAGTAAAGTGATGCCTTGGCACGCTAAAAATTAACACTCAAAAACTCCCCTCACTTATTGCAATATTGATAAACACAGCATTTGCTAAAAAAAATATCTCCTTGCCCATACTCAATAATAACAATGATTGAAATAACTACCATAAGGGATGCAATGTGTCAGAAATAAAACACATTTTACAACAGATTACTGCCTTAAGTGATGTGCCAGATCCTGCGGTACTCAAGCGCTTAATCGATGAGCTACGTGTCAGCGACAAAGAGCCAGCGTTAGCCAATCAAAAGATGCAAGATTTGATTGATATTTTACGTCAGCATCCAGAATATGCCGATGGACTGTCAAGCTTCGTTTTAAAACTCATCATTGAATATCGCCAAATTGCGTTATATACCGATACGGGCATCATGTCGGATCAAGGCTTTTTTAATAGTCTGCGCCGCCTTATCGGTCATCGTTTTTTACCCCTGCTGCCACAAGAAGATTCTGTCATAGAATTGGTCGGTTATTTGTTTGACAGACGCTCTGATGAGCGCTGGCTTGCCAATATTGACAAAGACAAATGGGATGAGATGGTCGGCCTACTCAAGGTCAATGAGCAGCATTTAAACTTGGTCGCAACGGCAAAAAACAGTATCTTGAACGCGATTATCATTTTATCGTATCGGATTAGCGGCATCGGCTTGCATCCAGATTTGATGGAATTTTATCCGCAAATGCTCAATTACTCGGCGTCATTTGTGGCACAAAATCAAGAAGCTGTCCTCTACGTCAATCAATACCGAGAAGCGCATGAGCTTGATACTCTGACCGATATTATCCCTGACAAAGCGGTCGATCCTGCGCCATTACTAGTGATGATTGAGCAATGTGAAGATATCGTTGCCACTATCCGTAAACGTATCTATAAAACTGGTATTTCTATTCGTCTAACCAACATGATGCTGCGTTTGGATCAAAGCTTACAACGGATGCGTATTTTAACTGAGCTGGTAGCAGACAACTACGATAAGCGTGATCAGGCTATTATTGAGCTTATTCAAGCGCTGATTACCACCGCTAGCCGCCGCTATAGTATTGGCTATCTGATTGATAATAATACCAAGCTGCTGTCGCGTAAAGTCACCGAAAACGCCAGCCGCGTTGGTGAGCATTATATTAGTACCGATAAATCTGGTTATCAGAAGATGTTTAAAAAAGCCTCTATCGGTGGCTTTATCATTGCTTTTATGGCGACCACTAAGATATTGGCGTACCATCTGGCGCTTGCACCGATGGGACGCGCCTTTATCAATAGCATGATTTATGGTTTAGGCTTTGTATTTATTCATATCGTCCACGGTACAGTCGCTACCAAACAGCCGGCTATGACAGCGGCGGCAATCGCCTCTACCATCTCTGACGGTTCTGGTAAGAAATCGCACCAATTAAATAAGTTATCAGAGCTGGTGGTCGATATTTTACGTACCCAGTTTGTTGCGATTATGGGTAACGTCATGTTGGCCATACCCGTTGCCCTGATTATCTCGTTTGCGTGGTTACAGTATACTGGTACTCCGATGATCAATACTGACAAAGCCGCACACTTATTGCATGACCTCGACCCTTTTCATTCCTTAGCGCTTCCTCATGCGGCTATCGCTGGCGTGTATTTATTTTTAGCCGGTCTTATCGCGGGTTACTATGATAATTTGGCGGTTTATAACCAAATCGGCGCCCGTATTCAGCGTCATAAGCTTTTGCAATACTTATTACCCAAAGCTTGGCTTCAGCGTTTAGGCGGCTTTATCGAAGCCAATCTCGGCGCCATTATGGGCAACTTTTTATTCGGGGTGTTCTTAGGCAGTACGGCTACCATAGGTTTTATATTTGGCTTACCGATTGACATACGTCATATCGCTTTTGCCTCGGCGAATCTGGCGCATGGGTTATTTCACATACCTGCCAATCAATGGGATTGGACGGTTTTTTTCATCTCTATTTTGGGCGTTGCCCTTATCGGTATGGTCAACCTCATGGTCAGTTTCTCGCTGGCATTGTTTGTCGCACTGCGCTCTAAAGAAGTCAAGTTTATGGAATGGAGCCGTTTAACCAAGCAGCTTTTTAGTCATATGCTGACTCACCCGTCCGACTTTTTTTGGCCACGCGACAAACCTATGAAATACGCTCGTATCGATAGCCAAGGTCACATGATTTTTGATGATACCAATGCTCATAAAGGCGGACAGACCATACCGCATAACTATGTGGTACGCCGTTTATCTGATGTCAAAATTCTGCCCAAATCTAAGCAAAAAAGCATGCAAAATGAGCAGGTGATTACTGATATAGATTATGATAATAATATATCGGATAGTCATGCCGACGCGGCGCTAAAAAGTCGAGAAACGCACAGTACTACTAAGCCAGTAAGCGCCAAAAAAACGATCGACCTCGATGATGGACTAATAGATGAGGAGCTAAATAGCGTCCCTTATAGTAATGACATCCAATACGATAAGTCGTATAAAGACGACGACAGCAATCCTGATAGTAAAGCTGCTGGCGATGCCAAAACGCCCTTGCCTAAACCAAAAAAACCACCAAACCTACCCAGTTAAGGGGACAGTGTTGGTGGCTTAAATAGCAGCTTAACTAACGGTTTTTTTAATTTACGAATTAAATGATAAGTTATTTTTTTTACAGATTTTATCTCAGATAATATAGTCAAAATAACCTAAAAACGCTACGGTATTGCTGATATCAATTTTTTGTACCCTCTGTCTGCGCAGGCACAGCAAGCAAGAAAAATTGATATCAGCAGTGCGTGAGGTATCGATATTACTTTTCACTAACTATAGCATATAAAGTGGTATGACTATTTTTCTGTGGACTCCTCTGTTGGTGGTAGACAGTGAGCGTTTGAGGTGATGGCTTTACCGTCGTCCAAGCGATAAGCAAATAGATAATTACCCCAAACACAGCCACCATCAAGCGCACGCGCATGCGGCAAATCAACCTCAGCTTTAAGCGCCGCCCAATGACCAAATAAAATTTTGCGTGCACGTGGTACCTGCCATTCAAACCAAGGTAAAAAATCCTTTGGCATTGGCTCATCTAATCCTGCTGAAAAATCAAATTCAAGCGCGCCATCTTGTTTGCATAAGCGCATACGGGTGAAATAATTGGCAATTGCTCGCATTTTGGTATAGCCATGAATGTCTGCATGCCACTCATCGGCAGTTTTGCTATATAGATTCGGCAATAAGCGATCAAGCTGTTCTAAGCTGCCTTTTAGTTGGGCCTCTAACTGCTGTGCATATTTCGCCGCCGCCTTAATCGTCCAATGCGGTGGGATACCCGCATGTACCAATACCGTCTGCTCATCAGGATAAGCCAGTAGTGGCTGATGGCGTAGCCATTCTAACAATTCATCGCAATCATCGGCAGCAAAGATAGGCGCAGTTTTGTCTTTTTTCTTGAGCGCTGTTGCCCCGCGCCAAACCGCAATTAAATTGATATCGTGATTTCCCAATACCGTTGCCGCAGCCCCTTGTTCGCATAGTGCTTTGACATGACGTAGAGTACTTAACGAATCTTCACCGCGTGCCACCAAGTCGCCGGCAAACCATAACTTATCTTGCGCTGGGTCAAAATCTAAAGTTTCAAGTAATTGCAGGTAGGCCGCATAGCAACCCTGCAAATCACCGATGACATATTGATGGCGAAAACTCATAAACCCTCTATCATTTTTGTTTGATAAATTAAGCTTCTAATAAATTAAGACGCTAAGTGACGCGCTTGATTGCTTAAATTGACAAAATCTTTCACACTTAACACTTCCGGACGCGCTTGTGGATCGATGTCGCAAACGGCGAAATCGGCTTCGCTCAGTGTCGGCAATAATGTAGAATTTTTAAAAATAGCGCGTAGTGTCTTACGGCGATGGTTAAAGGTCTCACGTACCACAAGTGCGAAATATTCCTCATCTTCTGCCACGATTGGTTTATTGATATGCGGCGTTAAGCGAAAAACCGCACTGGTGACTTTTGGCGGTGGATTAAAGGCGCCGCGCGGTACGGTCAATAAATAATCGGTATCGCAATGGTATTGCATAATGACTGATAGACGACCATAGGTTTTGCTGCCAACTTCGGCGGTGATACGCTCAACCACTTCTTTTTGCAGCATAAAGTGCATGTCTTGAATGACATCGGCATAACTGAGCAAATGAAACAGTATCGGCGTAGAAATGTTATACGGTAGATTGCCCACCACGCGCAGCTTACCACGCTCAGGACTATACAGTTCACGATAATCAACATGCATGGCATTGTCTTTAATAATCGTAAAGTTTGGATGGCTATTAGCCCCAATACGAATGCGCAAACTATCTGCCAAGTCACGATCAAGCTCGACCACGGTCATCGCATCGACTTCTGTTAATAGTGGCTCTGTTAGCGCGCCCATACCGGGTCCAATCTCAATTAAATTATCGTCACGCTCTAAACGAATGCTCTCAACAATCTCACGAATAACACTACGGTCATGTAAGAAGTTTTGGCCAAAGCGTTTACGCGGTTGGTGTTTGGCAGCGCGTAGGCTGTTAGAAATAGATTGAGCATCAAACGTAGTTTTGGACATAAAAAGGTCTTAATCGATAAAAGATAAAAGATAAATGGACTATAGCGCTATGGCAGCAATGTGCTAGATTTATATGCGCTTTTATTTGCTGGCTTTGTGATACAAAATTATAGCACAGCTCATAATTACACTGTATTTTTGAGACATTATTATTAATAAACTACCCATACCTTATCACAACCGACACAGTGCCTTATTTTTGTTCTAAAATCCTTTATTATAACGACGATCATGAGAATAAGCATGGTACCCTAGTGAGGACTTGAATATTAAGCTGTAGGCTAGTGTTATCAATGGTTTAAGTTATTAACATAGTTGCAGTGTACTTCATGGTGTACTGATCATATATACTCTATCTGTGGTCAGTGTGCTATACAGGGCTTGTACTCAACACGTCTATCCTAGCTACTCACACTGGAATATGGAAAATTAACAATACATTTAACAAGCTGCTACTTGGAAAAATCAGTAAATGAACTTAAGTTTTCGTGATTTATCTACTCTTGGAAAGCTATATATTGTTCTTTTAACTTTCATGGTTGTAGTAGGAACTATTTACATGCTTATTGTGATGAATGTAGATAGAAAATCTGACAAATATCCGATTAATGAATCAAGTATCTATAGCAGCGAAGGCATTTTAACACTAAGAGAAATCTATAATAACGAGTACTGGCTATATCTAAATAGCAATGGAAGCGACACGATTATCAATTGTTATTTAGGTGCACGAATGCCTAATGAAAATAGCGGTTGCCGCATACCTTCTGAAAAGATAACTCTCATTCAAGGTAAGGAAGTTACTGTTCATTGGTATAGAGTTCCTAAATTATATTGGTATCACAACCCTTACAAGCAACTCATCAGTATTAGCGCTGATGATGAAGTTATTTATCAGATATCCAAAGGTAAGAATCAACTTCTCGTAAATGTTGGTCATGCCTACATAATTCTCGCGCTATTGATAGGAAATATCTTAATGTTTTTCGTCATTAGATATTTTATCAAATCTAATTTTGGTGAGTTTAGATAGCTTAAACTAGAAAGTTTTTATAGCGTATACCCCAACGGAACCAGCTATTTCACCCTCTAAACCTATTAACAGACCACTTAAAACAGACTGGTATAACGGAACCACTTATATTAGACCGTGTTTGATGATTCATAAATAGCCGTTATTCACAACAAAGTTACCCAGTACTGCGTGACAAATGCCGCTAAGGTACCGACTTATGCAAGAGATCTATCAATAAGCGATTCATCTGCCATCTCATTAGCCATCAGGAGTGCTTGGTATAAGCTGGTTGCACTTGCGCCGCTACGTCCTGCTAAATCAAGCGCCGTACCGTGATCAACTGAGGTACGAATATACGGCAACCCCAAGGTAAGATTGACTGTATCGCCAAAGCCGTGCGATTTGAGCACTGGTAAACCTTGGTCATGATACATAGCAATGACCGCGTCACAGTTGGCTAAATGTCTTGGGGTAAATAAGGTATCCGCTGGCATTGCTTCTGATATATCGACGCCTACGTCAATAAACTCACGCAATACGGGATTGATAATCTCAATCTCTTCAACGCCCAAATGACCGCCCTCACCTGCATGCGGATTAAGACCGCAAACCAAAATACGTGGCTGCGTTAAGCCGAACTTCTCGCGCATATCGTCAATGACAATTTGTACCGTTTGGCGTACATTATCAGCAGTGATAGCCGCAGGTATGTCTTTTAATGCTAAATGCGTGGTAACAAGCGCCACTTTCATGGCTTGATTGGCGAGCATCATCACGACTTTCTCACAGCCACTTTGCTGCATAAAAAACTCGGTATGACCGCTAAACATGGTGCCATCGAGCAGTTTAATATCAGCATCTATTAAGGCAGATTTTTGCAATGGCCCTGTGACGATGGCAGCGACTGTTTTATTAGTCGCTAACTGATGGGCGATGTCCAATTGTTTGGCAACCATGGCCGAATTGCGAGTATTAATTTTTCCGCAGACAACGGCTTCAGCACAAGGCGTATTTAACAAAATAAACGCATTATCATCATTGTCATCCATAATTTGCTGTAACATCTGTTCTAAAAAGTCATCGGCTGCGATGTCTAAATCGACAGTTTGCCAAAGCGGACAGTTTTGGAGCACGCCTGCTGTTACCAGTATATCAGCGCGCTTTTGCATTGCGGCGCTATCAGCAGTGACCCAGATTGGACGCTTAAAATCCTGCAATTTACCCTCAGCTGCTAATAGCAGCACGATATCCATACCAATACCAGCAGGCTCACCGGTTGTGATTAATAATGGTAGTCTTTTTTGCATAGTAAAATATCCTATTTTGACATTAAGAATATGATTTTATTGTATTTATTATTATGAAAACGAGCGTTCAAGAGGTTTTAAGGGGACGCAAATTTTATATCATAGCAGATAGTATTTTTATAGATAGTTACTGATAGCAGCCGAAAAAACGCTAGAATGTGTTAAACTTTCGCCTTTCATTGTAGCATTTACCAGCAAGCGCTGAGACCACCTTTTGGTACTTCTCTCGTAGAGCTATGTCGCGCTTGCTTGACCGTATCACTCCTAAAATAAATACTGATAGCAAATAGCTATTTATACTCTTATATAATTAATTTTATACCGACTTTTGAAACTGACTTTTAAGACACTGGGCACCCATGGCAGACAACGAAAAAACCGACGACTTACTCAATCAGACACCGCCGCACAATATCGATATTGAAAAGGCCTTGCTGGCGTCTTTGATGAGCATCGAAGAGGCATACGATAAGATTGCAGATATCGTCACCAAAGACGATTTTTATGCGGGGCGTCACCAGTATATTTTTGATGCAATTGCGCATTTGGCAGCGGTCAACGAGCCTTACGATACGGTCATGGTGCATGATTGGTTGGAAGCACAGAAACTGCTTAAAGGTGCCGGCGGTGACAGCTATTTGGCCGATATTTTGAGCCAAAGTCCTGCCACTTTGTTTAACCTCACTGCTTATGCACAGCGCGTGCGTGAGCTGTCGACCTTACGTCAGCTCATTACCACGGGCAATGACATGCTGACCCTTGCCTATAATCCCAAAGACCAAACGGTAAGCGATATCTTGGACAATGTTGAGGCAAAAATATTTAGTATCAATGAGCAGCATAATAAACGCGCAGAGCAACGCGGCCCCGTTGGTATTACCTCAGTATTGACCAATGTCATTGATAAGATTCAAGAGTTAAAGTCTAATCCTGATGGCATGATTGGTTTGCAAACGCCATTCGTCGAGCTAAATAACAAAACCCAAGGCTTACAAGCCGGCGATTTAATCATTGTAGCGGCGCGTCCGTCTATGGGTAAAACCACCTTTGCTATGAACTTAGCAGAAGGCGTTTTGTTTAATGAAGATTTGCCCGTGGTGGTATTTTCGATGGAAATGCCAGCGGAGTCCATCGTCATGCGTTTGCTGTCGTCTTGGGGTGCGATTAATCAGACGCACTTGCGCTCTGGGCAAATGAATGAAGATGAATGGGCAAAAATGATGAATGCCATTCAGCATTTGCAATCTAAGCATTTATATATCGATGACAGTACCGCCCTGCCGCCCTCTGAGCTGCGTTCGCGCTGTCGCCGTATTGCTAAAAATCATGATGGTAAACTTGGCGCTATCGTCGTCGATTACCTACAGCTAATGAAAGTACCTAGTCTTGACGGCAACCGTGTGGGCGAAATCTCGGAAATTTCTCGTAGTTTAAAAGCCTTGGCTCGTGAGCTTGAATGTCCGGTTATTGCGCTGTCCCAGCTTAACCGCAGTCTAGAAAACCGTCCAAATAAGCGCCCTATCATGTCGGATTTGCGTGAATCGGGGGCGATTGAGCAGGATGCCGATTTGATTATGTTTATTTATCGCGATGAGGTTTATAATGAAAACTCAGACCACAAAGGTGTGGCTGAAATCATCATCGGTAAACAGCGTAACGGCCCTATCGGCACCGTCCGCTTAGGCTTTGAAGGGCAATTTACCCGCTTTATTAACCTGACACCAGAATACTATCAAAACGTCAGCTTTGAGAATGATGAATAATCGGCTGACTAAACAATACATATAATAAGCCTTAACTTTAAAACGACTATGAATAAAACTAGCCAGTGCGTCATCAGCCAAATTGATGACGCACTGGCTTTATTGCTTTACCCCATTACTAATAACACCATTTGTTTAATGAAATCGTTTTACTAATAAAAATAACTTTGCTATAAAGAAGGCAATTATGCGCACTATCACAATCAAACCAGCCGCCATTACTCATAATGTGGCGCAAGTTAAAAAATTGGCACCGACGGCTAAAGTTCTTGCTATGGTCAAGGCCAATGCTTATGGTCATGGCGTCGCTGCAGTTCTACCAACATTGCAACAAGGCGAGCAACAGGCTGATGGTATCGGCGTTGCAACCTTGATAGAAGCCTTGGAAGCGCGACAACTTGGCTGGGATAAAACCATTGGTCTGATTGAAGGCGCATTTACCGCCGATGAATGGCAGCTAGCGATAGAGCATGATATCAGCTGCGTGATTCATCATGAGCCGCAATTAATATGGGCATTAGAAAAAACCCCACCGACTACCAGCGCCACTCGAGTGGTTTGGCTAAAATATAATACTGGCATGAACCGCTTAGGTTTTAATGACCAAACGCTGATTCCAGCAGCCAAACGTTTGCATAAAGCCGGTTATCAGCTGATTTTAACCACTCACTTTGCCAATGCCGACGACCGCGCTCATCCTCTAAATACCATTCAAATCCAGCGCTTTAACGTCATGCTACAGACGTTACGAGAAACGGTGAGCAGCGATGTAAAAGGCTCATTGTGCAACTCAGCAGGTATCGTCAATTTCCCCGAGCATCATCACGATTGGGTACGTCCGGGCATCATGCTTTACGGTAGTACGCCTGTCACTGATAAAAGTGCGCGTGATTTGGACTTACAGCCAGCAATGGAATTTAGCGCCCAAATCATCGCGCTACAAACAGTCAACGCAGGTGACGGCATTGGTTATGGCAGCCGCTGGACTGCGATGCAAGATACCAAAACAGCGTTAGTCAGCATCGGTTATGGTGACGGCTATCCACGCGTGGTGAGTGCTGATGCCTATGTTTGCGTCATTGACGATACCAACAACCAAAGCTACCCATGTGCGGTCATCGGACGCGTAGCCATGGATATGATTGTCATTGACGTCAGCGCTGTGCCAAACAGCGTGGCGTTAAATAGTAAAGTATTACTGTGGGGTGACGCGCCGCACGTCGATGAAGTCGCCGCCCATGCTGAAACCATTAGCTATGAGCTGCTATGCCGCCTAAGCGCGCGCCCAACTCGAAACATAACAGAATACTAATCGTTAGATATGAACATCATGACAGTTTGCCAGATAAAAGAGACAGCGCCAAATCATGGCAAATTGAACATTTACATTAAGCCCAATTGCGCTATACTAAAAGTTTGTTGTCACCACAGTATACGCACTGACGCGATATGATTACTGACTGACAACGTAACATTTTTATCGATTTTTCATCGATTGTGATCGACTGCTAGGATTACTATGAGTTTGCGCCATTTTTTGACCCTATCTGATTTAACCAAACAAGAACTAGAAAACCTCATCAAACGCGCTTGTGAATTACGCAAAATGCAACATGCCGGCGAGATATATCAGCCCTTCGTTGGGCGCACGCTTGGCATGATATTTGAGAAATCATCCACTCGCACACGTATCTCATTTGAGACGGGTATGGGACAGTTTGGCGGCAGCGCTATCTTTTTGTCGCCAAACGACACGCAGCTTGGGCGCGGTGAGCCGCTAGAAGATTCGGCGCGCGTTATCTCAAGCATGGTCGATATCATTATGATTCGTACCTTTGGCCACGAAAAAGTTGAAACCTTTGCCGAATACTCAAGTGTGCCTATCATTAACGCCCTGACTGACGAATTTCATCCATGCCAGCTGCTTGCTGATATGCAAACGTATTATGAGCATCGCGGCAGTATCGAAAACAAAATCGTCACTTGGGTTGGCGATGGCAACAATATGTGTGCCTCTTACATGCAAGCGGCCAATCAGTTTGGCTTTGAGCTGCGTGTTGCTGCTCCTTATGGTTTTGAGCCTGATCCTGAGCTGATGGAGCGCTTCTCACATTGCGTGAGCTTGGTCGAAGATGTGCAAGATGCAGCAAAAGATTCAAACTTAATCGTCACCGATGTTTGGGCAAGTATGGGGCAAGAGTCTGAACAAAACACTCGCGCACGCCGTTTTGCGCCCTATCAAGTCACGCCATCACTGCTTGATAAAGCTGACCCCGAAGTGGTATTTATGCATTGCTTACCTGCGCATCGCGGCGAAGAAATCTCTCACGATATGCTTGATGATCCACGCTCAGTGGTTTGGGACGAAGCTGAAAACCGATTACATGCGCAAAAAGCCTTGATGGAATTTTTATTAAAAGACAAAATTAAGCTACCTGCCTAAAAATAGGTTGTTAAAAACATATCGTGATATTTTGCTAAACCAGCAAGCAGCAGATGAACAGATACGAAAAAGGCAGCGCATATTTTAATGCGCTGCCTTTTTATTGTTTATGACTTTATTTAGCGATAAGTTATAGCATTAAATTCTATCAATAATGCATTAACGCGTCAAAGTTGTCACCCCATCACTGCCCGCTCTAAGCAGCACATCGGCTTGATTGGCAGCAAAGATACCATTACAGACCACACCAACGATATTATTTAACTCTTGTTCAAACGCCAACGGATTACTGACATCTAAATCATAGGTGTCTAAAATCACATTACCATAATCGGTGACAAAATCTTCACGATAAACCGGCTCCCCGCCCAAACGCGCTAATTGCCTCGCTACATACGAGCGCGCTTGTGGCAGTACTTCTATCGGTACGGGAAATTCGCGCCCCAAGCATTGCACACTTTTGCTTTCATCAACCATACAGACAAATTTATTGGATGCCGCAGCGACGATTTTTTCACGTGTGAGCGCGCCGCCGCCCCCTTTAATCAATTGCAAATGTTCATTTACCTCATCAGCGCCATCGATATAAACATCAAGCTGACCGGCAAAGTTTAAATCGACGATGTCGATACCCAAGGCGCGTAGTTTATCTTCGGTGACCTGTGAGCTTGCGACCGCGCCAGCAAGCCTTAACGTCGGCAATAACTCAATCAAACAATTTACCGTACTGCCTGTCCCTACGCCAAGTATCATGTCATCTTCGATATAGCGGAGGGCAGCTTTGGCTGCGGCTTGCTTTTGTGCTTGCTGATCACTCATCATAAATCCTTGGAAAAATAAACGTCTTACTCTAAAAGAGCTAAAATGATAAAGGAAGTAAAAGGCGCGCTTATTATAACCGATGGCTCTAAGCGATGTTAGCGTAAAACCTATTCTAAATACTCATTGAACCCTCTCATTACGCATACTTACTTTAATGTATTCATAAATGAGCATTTAAACTTTAATAAACTCTCGACGAAATTTGCAATTGTGTCTTGCAAGATAGTGAAAATCAGCATAGGCTAATCTATTTCGTTTTTGTGCTTATCTTTACTGGTTTATTGCTGTTTATTATTAAATACCAATTTATAACCATTTGCACTTCTTTTATTCATCTTCACTTTGTTTAGGAAACATTATGCTGTCACATTGGGTACGAGCCATCTTGCAAGCCACCGTCTATGACGTCGCCATTCAAACACCACTTGAAGCTGCACCGAAGCTGACCCAACGTTTTGCTAATGATATTCGATTTAAGCGCGAAGATTTGCAACCGGTTAAATCCTTTAAGTTGCGCGGTGCTTATAACCGTATTAGCCAATTGAGCGATGCGCAAAAAGCGCGTGGCGTCATTTGTGCTTCGGCAGGTAATCATGCACAAGGCGTTGCCTACTCTGCTCGTAAGCTTGACTTAAATAACATTATCGTGATGCCAACCACCACACCGGATATCAAAGTCGATGCCGTACGCGCGCTTGGCGGTAATGTCGATTTGCATGGCGACAGCTTTGATGAAGCCAACCGTTATGCAATTAATCGTGCTGAGACCGAGGGTTTAACCTTTATCCCGCCTTATGATGATGAATTGGTGATTGCAGGACAAGGCACTATTGGCCTGGAATTGACCCAGCAATGGCGCAACATGGATTATGTCTTTGTTGCTGTGGGCGGTGGTGGTTTGATTTCTGGCGTGGCAGCATTTTTGGGTGAGGTGGCGCCGCATGTCAAAGTTATTGCGGTCGAAGCAGAACAATCAGCATCTCTTAAGGCGGCGCTTGAAGCGAATGAACGGGTTAAACTCAAACAAGTCGGACTGTTTGTCGATGGTGTCGCCGTTGCTCAAATTGGCGAGCTGCCTTTTGATATCGTGCGTATGCAAAAGGGCGATGCGTCAGGTCCTTTAGTCGAGACTGACGTGGTCACTTGTACCAATGATGAAGTCTGCGCGGCGGTGAAAGATATCTTTGAAGAAAACCGTAGTATCGTTGAGCCTGCTGGTGCTTTGTCCGTTGCAGGCATGAAAAAATATATCGAAGCCAACAATTTGCAAGGCAAAAACTGCGTTGGTATCATCTGCGGTGCCAACATGAACTTTGACCGCTTGCGCTATATCGCCGAGCGTACGGAGATTGGTGAGAAAAAAGAAGCCATCTTTGGCGTAACGATTCCTGAGCAAACCGGCGCGTTTTTAAACTTTTGCCGCAGCCTACATGGCCGTAATATCACCGAGTTTAACTATCGTGCCGATAGCAAAAAATCACCCGACTCTATGGAACCTGCGTCTATTTTTGTCGGTATCGCCTTAAAAGAAGGTGAGAAAGAGCGTCAAACGATTAGCAACCAATTGGCAGCCGATGGCTATGAAGCGCATGATTTAACCGATGATGACATCGCCAAATCTCATATTCGTCATTTGATTGGCGGTCATGCCCATGTCGAAAATGAGCAATTATTAAGCGTAGTATTCCCAGAACGTCCGGGCGCTTTATTGACCTTTTTAGAAAAATTGGGCGATGACTTTAATATTACCTTATTCCATTATCGCAACCACGGTGCCGCTGAAGGTCGCGTATTGGTTGGCTTACAAGCTTCTGAGGGCAACTCTCGCCAGCTACAAGACGCGCTTCTTGATATCGGCTATGACTGCACCATGCTCAATGACAATATCGGCTATCAGTTATTTTTAAAGTAATTTTAGATATAGTTTTAGCAAAAACAATAACAGCATATTTTAAGCGGCCTACCCCAATAGGATTGGCCGCTTACTAATATTGAGAACGCGATGCATATCCCTACTATTTTTGCCGAAGACAATTTTGACAATATTATTAAATTTATCGCCGTTAATCCGTTAGCAACTTTGATTGCCCAAACCAATGATGGTATGGAAGCCTGCCATATACCGTTATTTTGGTATAAAGATGATACGAACATCAATTTTCAATACGGCTACCTTTATGGTCATTTTGGTCGCAAAAACCCTGTTTACCAACAGGCTTTAGCAGACAGCTCATGGTTAATTATCTTTCAAGATTCTGGACACTACATCAGCCCTAACTGGTATCCTAGCAAAGCCAAAACTCATAAAGAAGTGCCGACATGGAACTATCAAAGCATCCATATTCAATCTAAAATTGAGCTGCTTGAAGACACTGATACCCTTAAATGGATATTAGCTAGCATGACCGCGCAACAAGAAGTAATAAACGATAATCCTTGGTCGTTAGATGACGCACCAGCTGCTTATATCGATGCCATGTGTCGCGGTATTATTGGCTTTAGATTGTCTATTAATTCGATACAAGCCCAATTTAAATTAAGCCAAAATAAAACTGTAGAAAACATCACAGGGGTGATAAACGGCTTAGAGAATTTACGTACAAATGACGCTAAAGAAATGGCTATTAAAGTTACACATCAGAATAAAGGCTAATTTTTTACTTATTCACCACAAAAACCCATTTTGAAAAACTTTAATCACTTATCACTCTTTTAATTCCCAAAAAAACCACCATTATTATCTTAGTTTATTGATATTTATGAGGTTTTGATGAGTAAACATAACAAAAACCATAATCAGTCAAGCCATAGCCAACCAGATACGGTACGTATGCGTCTTGATAAATGGTTATGGGCTGCGCGTTTTTATCGCACTCGCACTCTTGCCAAAGAAGCTATCGAAAGCGGTCGCGTCCATTATGCAGGGAGCCGTGTCAAAACCAGTAAAGAGATTGCAATCGGAGATGAGCTCAGTATTCGCCAAGGCTCAGCCACCGCCATGACTGAAAAAACCGTGGTTGTCGAAGCGCTAAGTGCCCAACGTGGTAATGCAACTGCCGCCCAAGCGCTGTATTCTGAGACTGAAGAAAGCGAAGAGCGCCGCGCCTACTATGCCGAACAGCGCAAACTGGCCAATCTTGCCCGCCCTGATAATAAACCCAATAAAAAAGAGCGTCGTGATTTACAACGCTTTAAAAACAAGCAAGAATAAAGGCTGCCAGTAACAGCAGTATTCTATTATTTATTGCCTAGCGTGACCCTATTGTTTACCTCTGCTCTTGCCATTCAAGGTATTAACCGTTACGCTAACCACCAATTCATTTATTCGATAACATGCTAAGCAACCGCATTATTATGCTGGTCTTGATGGCATGTTTTTTTGTTGTGATAAAAGGTCGTTATATGCCAATCAAAGCGTCTACTCCTTCCTCTGTTCTAGTGGTTTGTTTGGGGAATATTTGCCGTTCACCGACCGCCGAAGAGATTTTCCGTCAGCAAGCAGCGATTGCAGGGCTGGCGATGAAAGTGGATTCAGCAGGTACGGGAGACTGGCATATTGGTCATGCGCCAGATGAGCGGGCACAGCGCCACGCCAAAGCCCATGGTTATAACATCAATAAGCTGGTCGCGCGTCAAGTGAGCGCTGATGATTTTCGTAAGTTTGATTTAATTTTGGCGATGGATGCGCAAAACTTAGCTGACCTACAAGCCATAAAAGACAGTATCAGCGATACAGATGGCAAGCTTGCCAAACTGGCATTATTTAGTGAAGAAGACCCAACTTACGGCGGCGACGATGTACCAGACCCTTATCAAGGGGACGCCGATGCTTTCGAAGAAGTGATTGAACGTATTGAATCCAGTTCACAAGCTTGGATTGAAAGTTGGAAAACTGCTTAGTTTAATAGTTCTTAGCGCTAAATGTTTAACCACACTCAATAATAGTTAGCGATAAAGTGCTATATTTCTGCTACTTTTATGCCGCTCATCCTTTATAATAAACACCGCATGATTTTTTGTTTATTTGCCCTATAGGCTATGTTATGACCTCAGCTTTACGCCATAATTTCAGTGCTCAACCTGCGACATCAACCAATCTTGCAGTGAATATATCGCAGGATAATTTAGTCGATTTGTCGCATAGCAATACCATGGCATTAGCATCTGTAGCGGATGTGGTCGTCACACTAACGGATGAGGCACAGCTTGATGCCTTTATGGCAAATTATGAAAAAGAGGCAGCACCTACTAAGCCGTTGTTTGTGCTCTCGGGCGGCAGTAACGTTTTATTGCCCGCACAGCTAAATGCGATTGTCTTGCGGCCACAGATGCGCGGTATTAGGGTGACAGCGCAGACAGACAGTTATGTCGATATCGAAGTGATGGCTGGTGAAAATTGGCACGACTTGGTCATGCATACGGTGGCTCAAGGTTGGTATGGCCTTGAAAATCTGGCACTGATACCAGGTTTGACTGGCGCGGCGCCGGTACAAAATATCGGCGCTTACGGTGTGCAGTTAGAAGACTGTCTAGAGTATGTGCGTGCTTATCATCTGCCAACCCAAACTTGGCATCAGCTAACAGCAGCAGACTGTGAGTTTGGCTATCGTGATAGTGTTTTCAAGCGTGCGCCCAATACTTGGCTGATTACGCGCGTTGGTTTTCGTCTGCATACCGATCCCAGAAAAATCCTTGCCAGCTACGGTGATGTGCAGACGGTTTCGCAGCGCTATGCCGAGCAGCGAGGACGCAGCCAGCCCAATCCTGCTGATGTCATGCAAGCGATTATAGATATTCGCCAGCAGAAGCTACCCGACCCCAAACAGCTACCCAATTGCGGCAGCTTTTTTCAAAATCCTATTATTCCTCAAGCGCAATTTATAGCGCTAAAAGCCATCCATCCTACCATCGTTGGCTATCCAATGCCCGATGCCATGGTTAAGGTGGCAGCTGGCTGGTTAATTGAACAGGCTGGTCTAAAGGGGCATGGGTTAGCGCCAATACTCACCCATCAGCAGCAAGCGTTAGTGTTGACTAATCATAACCCTTATCAAGCAACGCAAGCGGATGTGGCAAAAGCGCAGCAGCATATCGCTGACATTGTCTATGAGAAGTTTGCGATTGAATTGGCGCGCGAGCCGGTTTGGGTAAATGCTGACGGCTCTATTGGATTTGATGAGCATGTGGTCTAAGCGATCATGGTCCAAACGCTTATGGCGCTCTTATTTACGTTCAGCTGAGCGTATGATAAAGCTGTTTCGTATTATTAACGCCACTTTTTTGCTTGGCTCAACGGCCGTTATTCTCGTTCTTATCAGTTTGTTTACCCCGCTATTTTCGCAAGCGGTGGTTTATCTCTTAGCACATTTACCCTTACCAAAGATGCCACCTGCCGCCATGAGTTCTCCGCCGACCGCTTATGTGGTGTTGGGCGGCGGCTTGACCAATGACAATAACAATCAAACTATTCTCAATAGTTATAGCCTTAATCGCGCTCGTACAGCGGCAACCGCTTATCATGACTTGCCGCTACCTATTGTCCTGAGCGGCGCCGAAGCGCCTTGGCTTGGTCAGTGGCTTATTGACCATGGGATTGACGGGCTTATCAGCGAAAACGCCAGTATGAATACCTGTGAAAATGCGCGTTTTACTGCCAAGCGCATTCCTCTGTATCATGTGTACCTTATCACCGACAGCTATCACATGGCGCGCGCGCGCAGACAGTTTGCTTTAAATGGCATTAATAGCACGCCGATTAACGCGCCCTTACCGGTGCGCCGTGATTGGATGGAACCAGCGCAAAACTTAAGCCATTCGCGGCGGGCAGTTTATGAAGTTGCCGCTTACTTACGTGATGTCATTCGTCCGCAAACAAACTGTCGCCAAGCAAATGATGTGACCTCGCAGCAACTATTAACCCCAAGAGGTAATGTCGCTAAAAACCCTACTGAGCAATAGCCAGCTGGCATTTACTGTTTTAGTTTTAATAACATTAGGTACCTACTATTGCCCCATTATCCACTGTCTTATTTTTGAACTTTATAGAACATTTATAACACTTGCAATAAGTGTATAATATAAGAAACTGCTATGAAAGAGGTTTGCCATGCTCAGTATATTTTTATTAATTCCTTTAAGTTTAATGCTGTTCGTGGTCGCTATCTGGGCAATACGCTATGCGGTTCGATCAAACCAATTTGAAGATTTAGATAATGCATCGCAGCGCATTATCTTGGATGACCGACAAGAGCGTCGCCAAACCATTCAAGCCCACGAACCTAACGAGAATACCCCTCAAGCGCCGCAAACCAATGATCCAGCAGACTCCAACAGAATCGACGATTGAGTGCTACCGATTCACCTTTTACCGATATCGTCTTAATAAAGCAAATATCTATCAATAAAACTCAACCCTTTAGCCTTTTATATCTCATTTATACCTGACTGTTTTTATCATTTCTTTAGGGCAAGGATAAAAGCAGGCTCACCCTTTACCGTTTTTAGGAGAAACCCCCATGACCACAGCTTTACTCGTTGCGGCATTACTAATGGGATTTTTAGGTTCACCGCATTGCTTAGGCATGTGTGGCGGTTTGGTCGCGGCATTTAGTTTATCGATGAAAGATGTCAGCCCTGCTAAGCGCCGTGCTTTGATAGCGACCTATCATTTCGGACGTTTAAGCAGTTACGCATTTTTGGGCTTGGTTGCTGGACTTGTTGGCACCACTGTTTTAGAGCCGTTGATGACGGGCAACAGTATGCCTCGTATCCTATTGGGTTTGGTCTTGGTCTTTGTGGGCGTCACCATGCTTGGTGCGCCATTTTTAGCCAAACTTGAGCGCGTCGGCATGCGTTTTTGGCAATTCCTTAGTCCGCTTCGCCAAAAAGTATTTCCACTTAATACCTTCCCGCGTGCTTTAGCGGCAGGGTTATTATGGGGATTTTTACCTTGCGGCTTGGTTTATGGTGCGCTACTTATCGCTGTCGTTGCTCATAACCCACTGGGTGGTGCGGCATTGATGTTTGTCTTTGGTTTGGGAACTGTACCGATGTTGGTGGCTACCCACGAGACAGTTGGTTGGCTACGTGAAAAAATTGGCCGTATGCGTTTAAGACAAATTAACGGCGCTATCATGGTGTTATCTGGTTTAGCGGTTGCTTTTGTTCCTATGCTAATGGCTAGCATGCATGGTGGCCACGGCGGCGGTAATGGACATGGTGAGCATGCTCAAATGAATCATGGCAGCCACGCCGCTATGATGGCCGATAGCAATACTTCCTCTGAAGCGACAACAGCAACCACCGCCCATCATAATATGAACAATGTGCAGCACGAGATGACGCCCGCTATGAATGGCTCGATGGATCATAGTATGCATGATATGCCACATGATGCAGATAACGCTATGAATCACAATATGCATAATATGACAGATGAGCAGCAAATGAATAGCCATCATCACGAAGCTATGCCAGAAACTGCTCAATAGCAGCATAAAAAATATCATGACCCTATAAAAAAGCCCTTAACATCATGATGACGTTAAGGGCTTTTTTATGCAGCAATATTTATCAAAATAAAAGTTGCTTTAATAAAATCATTCCTGCCATTGCTCAAGGCGAAACTTGGTATCTAAATGCTTCTCTAGCGCTGGGATATTAAAAGCATCGTCTTCGCTGACAAAGCTGATACTGATACCGGTTTGTCCGGCGCGTCCCGTACGACCAATACGGTGTACGTAATCATCTGGCTGATCTGGCAAGGTATAATTAATCACATGGCTGACATCATCCACATGAATGCCGCGCCCCGCCACATCGGTTGCCACCAACACAGAAGCATGACCATCTTTAAAGCGTTGCAGATATTTTTCACGCTTTTGCTGAATCACATCTCCTGATAACATGACGATTTTATGCGCTTGACGCAGCTTATGATACAAACGCTTCACTTGGTCTTTACGGTTGGCAAAAATTATCACCTTCTCTACTGTCTCATCAGTGATGAAACGCTCGACCGCGGCGAGCTTTTGATCTTCGGTTAATAAGTAAAAATGCTGATCGACCAATTCACTGGTTTTATGCTCAGGCTCAATTTCTACAAATTCTGGCTCATGTAACCAGCGATAGGCAAGATTCATCACATCTTGGTTAAAGGTGGCAGAAAACAGCAAGCTTTGACGATCAGTATTCGGCGGCATACGACCAACCAAGCGTTTGATATCTGGGATAAAACCCATATCGAGCATACGATCCGCTTCATCTAACACCAACACTTCCACGCGATCGAGATAAACCATGCCTTTATGCATTAAGTCAATCAAACGCCCTGGAGTCGCAATTAAGATATCGACATATTGGCGCTCAAGCTCATGCTGCTGAGTTTCATAATTGGTACCACCCATGATACAAACGCTGTGAAGCGAAGTATATTTGGTCAGAGCAATACAGTCATCAAATATCTGCTGGGCAAGCTCACGCGTTGGCGCCATAACAACGGCTCTTGGCTCGCCCAAATAGCGTTTTTCATCGGCAGCAAAGGGGCGCTTAAGTAGTGCTTCCATAATAGTCAATAAAAACGTTGCCGTCTTGCCAGTACCGGTTTGCGCCTGTCCGATAGCGTCTTGATTTGCCAATGTATGCGGTAATATCTGTGCTTGAATGGGTGTCAATTCAGTAAAGCCTAAATCATTTACAGCTCGCAAAGTGGCATTTGATAACGGCAAATCGGTAAACGTCTTAAAAGTACTCAAAAAAAATATCCTTTTGTATAATTTGCCTGCCATTAATAGCATATCTGCGCTAAGCAGACAAACAATAAAACAAGCATGCATAAAAAAGCCAAGCCTAACATCTAAACTTACCAAATATGCTGCGTTTTATTCAACATAGGCAAGACAGACGGGCTTGACTTAGTAGTATATCAGTAGTTTGTAACGACATTATAGCCAAACGGCATTAATGTCAGTAGCAATTACTCTTCTACTTTTCTGACTTCTTCAGCTTGCAGGCCTTTTTCGCCTTCAACCACACTGAACTCGACTTTTTCGCCATCTTTTAAAGAGCGATAACCATCACCTTGGATCGCGCGGAAATGGACAAAAATATCTTCGCCGCTATCACGTTGAATGAAACCAAAGCCTTTTGAGTCATTAAACCACTTAACGATACCTTGCTCACGAGCTGACATAATATTACTTCCTAAAAAGTCACTTAACCCCAAATTCCTTTGCGACATTGCATATAAACGGGGTTGAAGATTATGAAATCAAAATGTAAGAGTACTACTTTACATACCATCATCGCCTCATAAAGCCTGTTATTACTCTCTTTATGAATCAGCGTATAGTAAATTCATCCTCACCAACATAAGCAACTATCAAAATACTCTAAGCATTATATTATTTGCTTATATCAGCACTAGCAACAAACAAGTAATATTTGTTGCGTAAAAAATATCATAGCATGGGTTTTTGGCAACATAAAGACTTTTCATATGATTTTTAGCCCTTATGGCAGTTTTTGCGGTTATTTTTATAACCATGCTGACAAACTGTTATGATAAAGGTCTAAAACATCGTATATTTGATGTATTTTCTTTCTTAAAATTTCAAAAAAGCACCGTCATAAAAGTACGGCGCCGCTTATTTTTAATAATAGCAACCCACTTACCTTAATAATTGTAGAGCCAACTATAACTATGACAACCACTTCTCAGCCAATAAAAGCAAATAGCAATCTACAACAAAATGATAAGACGTTGACGCACAAATTATTGCTGATCAATGGCGTTAATCTTAACCTACTTGGTAAACGTGAGCCAGAAATCTATGGCCATACGACCCTTGCTGATATTGAGAAAAACTTGATCGAGCGTGCCGCCAAATACGGTATCGAGCTGATTTGTATCCAATCAAACCATGAGGGCAAACTGGTCGATGAGATTCAATATTATGGTCTTTTAGCAGAAACCGCTGTACAAGTAGATGCAATTATTATCAATCCTGCTGCTTTTACCCATACCTCAGTGGCGATACGCGACGCGCTATTGGCAACACAAAAACCCTTTATAGAGGTGCATTTATCCAATGTTCATGCTCGTGAGCCGTTTCGGCAGCATTCGTATTTAAGCGATATAGCCGTCGGCGTGATTTGCGGTCTCGGGCATTTGGGTTATCAGATGGCATTGGATTATTGGCTAACCCATACTTATGCTTTAAAATTAGACGGTTAACGTAGAGATTATGACTTTATCTATATAAAGAAAACGTCAAATAAGCACAAGACTATTAGCATTGAAGTTGCGATCAAGTTGCTTTTGGCACATTAGTCAAACAGCAATGATATGATGAAAGTAATAATATTAGCGCATGAAAAACAACCCACGATATGGTGATATGAATGGCAAAATCGTCCGGAAAACGCTTTATGAAACTCGCTGGTATGACCGCAAGTATCGCCGGTAAAGCTGCTAAAAACTCATTAAAGCACCTCTCAAGTGACGAAGAAAAACGTCTAGAAGCGCGCTCAGCGCTGATGCAAGACGTCGGTGTGCAAATCGCTGAAACGCTTGGTGAAATGAAAGGCGCGGTGATGAAAGTGGGACAAATCGCCTCCCAATATAAAGACGTGTTTCCGCCTGAAGTGGCGACGGCTTTAGAAAAACTCCAAAAAGACGCGCCGCCGATGCCTTATGGACAAATACGCGCGCAAATTGAGCGTGAATTAAAAGCGCCTATTGCTGAGTTGTTTACCCAATTTGAAGAAGCGCCATTTGCCGCGGCGTCAATCGGCCAAGTGCACAGAGCGGTTTTGCCGTCTGGACAAAGGGTGGTGGTAAAGGTGCAGTATCCTGATGTTGATGAAAACTGCGATAGCGATCTAAAACAAGTACGCATGGCGCTAAAAATAGCTGGCGTCCTCAATATGAGTAAGCAGTTACAAGAGCAGCTGTTTAATGAGATTCGCCAAAGTTTGCATGACGAGCTCGACTACGTTAAAGAGGCGCACAATCTACAGGTATTTGGCGCCTTTCATGCCGATGATGAAGGGCTAATTATCCCTAAAGTGATCAGTAGCCATTCATCCAAGCGCATTTTGACCTTGACCGAAGAGATGGGTGAGCCGCTTGCTGTTGCTGCAACTTGGGATAACGACATTAAGCAAAAAATCGCTAAGCGCCTGTTTCATTTTAGCGCTGGACAGCTATTTGGTTTATACCGTATGCACTGCGACCCCCACCCTGGCAACTTTGCTTTTCGCACCGATGGTAGCGTTGTGGCTTATGATTTTGGTGGTATCCGCAGTTATAGTGACAGCGAAGTACAATTATTTCGCCGCTTTGCTAAGCATGCCTTAAAAGGCGATGTGACCGCGCTTGAGCAAGACTTGATTGCCCTTGATATCCGCCGCGATGATGATAAAGTTGTGCCGGGTGAATTTTATAAAGAGTGGTTAGAGATTGGACTTAAACCCTTATCCATAGAACCTTATCAGCAAGGCCCTTTTGATTTTGGCAGCAGCCAAACCCATCATGAAGCTATCGCCCAAATGCGCACCTCGTTAAAGTATTTTGGTCAGTTTCAGCCATCAGCAACGACGATGATGCTTGACCGTACCATTTCAGGTCAGTATTGGAATTTGGTCAATCTAGGCGTGGTTATCGACTTATCGCCGCTGGTTGCAGAATATATAGACTACTAAACATGGAGCGCATGACCGCAGCGATCGCAGAAATCCGCTCCTACGGCGTGACCGAATTTGCCACAGTTTGGACAGGCAATCGGGTTTAGCTGTGGGCGCATGTTACGTGCCAGCTCGGCGGTAAAAATACCTGTCGGCACAGCAATAATCGCATAACCGGTGATCATCACCATCGATGCAATTGCTTGGCCGATTGGCGTTTTCGGTGACATATCACCATAGCCCGTGGTCGTAACCGTCACCACTGCCCAATAAATAGAGATAGGAATACTGGTAAAACCATTTTCCGGCCCTTCTACCACATAGACAACTGAACCAAAAATAGTCACTAGCAAAACGAGTGATAAGAAAAATACCGTGATTTTCTGTTGGCTGGTTTTAAGTGCTGAGGCAAGAAAGCCCGCTTGCTGCATGTAGGTATTGAGCTTGAGTACCCGAAATACCCGTAAGATACGCAGGATGCGAATGACGAGCAGATACTGGACGCCGCCAAATACAAGGCTTAAATAGCTGGGTAATACTGACAATAAATCTACGATGCCAAAGAAACTAAACGCATAACGAAAGCGATTGGGCGCCGAAAACCACCTTAAAATATACTCAATGGTAAATAAAATGGTAAAAAACCATTCTGCATAACGAAATAGCGTACCATATTGCAAACGCATATATAGCACACTATCGAGCATTACCACGGCAACACTGGCCAAAATCGTAATCAACAATACGATATCAAACAGCTTACCCAAACGGGTATCCGTGCCTTCGATAATGATATGAATGCGGTTACGCAAATGGGTAATGGCTTCGGCGGTTGGTTGTTTCATAAAGTCGGTATAGTCACAAAATCAATGGTTATAAAAAACCGAACGCTTTAAGCTGATATGGGCAAGCTAAGGTTGGTCAAAATGCGCTAAAGTGGTTTATAATACTGCCAATATTTTACTAGCGGTTTTCATAGTCTCAGACAGTAGCCGCTCAAAACAAAGAAGATAGCAGTGTAGCAAAAAAGTGCGCCAAACGACATACATATCGCTAACTTGCCGATAGGTCTATTACACTCTATTAACCGCACAATCATATAATAACAATACCTTATCAAGTATAAAAAGTTGTTAACAAGGCATAGCCTACTAACTTTTTATACGCACTATAAACAACCCGTAAAACGTAAGGACGTCATATGGCAGGCCATTCAAAATGGGCAAATATCAAACACCGTAAAGCCCGTCAGGATGCGGTAAAAGGTAAAATATTTACCAAGATTATTCGTGAAATTGTTTCTGCTGCCAAGCAAGGTGACCCCGACCCTGATAAAAACCCACGCTTGCGTGCGGTAATCGAAAAGGCTTTATCAGTTAATATGACACGAGATACCATCAACCGCGCGGTGGCTCGTGGTACAGGCGGCGATGATAATGACAATATGGATGAAGTCAGCTACGAAGGCTATGGCGTCGGCGGCGTTGCGGTCCTGGTAGAAACCATGACTGACAATCTGAACCGTACGGTCAGTGAAGTGCGCCATGCCTTTACCAAAAATGAAGGCAATCTTGGTACCTCAGGCTCGGTCGCTTATCTGTTTACCAAACGCGGCGAAATCGTTTTTAACGATGTCAGCTTAGAAGAAGAAGTCATGCTCGCAGCTTTGGACGCTGGCGCGCTGGATATCGAAAACGATGGTGAAAGCTTGCTGGTTATTACTGAATGGGAAAATTTCGGTCGAGTAAAAGATGCGCTCAATGCAGCAGGGCTTGTCTCTGATAATGCCGAAGTCACTATGGCACCTGCCACCAGCGCTGAGATTGATAATATCGACGACGCGCTAAAAGTGATGAAAATGATCGATATGCTAGAAGATATTGACGATGTGCAAGAAGTCTATAGTAATGTGAGCTTTACCGATGCAGTCATGGCGCAGCTTGAACAGTAGCCTAATGTGTCTAAGATTTACCAGCAAAAAACCTTGGCAAATTTAATTAGCTTACGTCAAAAACCATATTATCCTTAGCAAAAAATAAAAACCAGACAGTGTCATACTCTCTGGTTTTTTTTGTTATTTGCATCATCCTTTATGGGTATTGTATCGTCAATAAGTCTGGCTACCAGATGAGATATTACAAAGCCTGCTCGTCAATGGCGTCGTTGCTGGCGTAGGTAGCGTCGTGGTGTTCGTACCACAAATCACCCTGCTATTTTTATTCTGGTGGTGTGTCAAAAAGTATGCTGATTAAAATTTGAATAATTTTTGAAGTCTTGAAAGCCCTATAGAATCAGAGAACTTCGCATAGATTTCTTATTGGCTTTTATCGCCAGCATACTTTTTAGAACACCACCTTTATTCTTATTAATACTAGAGGACTCAGGTTATTTACCGCGCGCCGCTTTTTTACTGGACCGTACTATTCCCGATCATAAAGAACGTTTTGTGGCGATTGCGGTATTGCCCATGCTGACGTGTTCGGCGCGTTTGCCGATTTATGCGCTGATTATTGCAGCGGTGATTTCCAATCAAACCGTCCTAGATGTTTTCAACTTACAAGGTATGACCTTATTTGTATTGTATATCGCCGGTATTTTTTCAGCGGCGTTTGTATCGTGGCTATTCAAACGCTTTCATAGCACGACGGCAAAAGCGGCAGCATTTCCCTTATTGATAGAGCTCCCTACTTATCGTCTGCCAAATATCAAACATATTGCCAGTGAGCTTTGGGACAAGGTAAGTGCTTTTTTAATGCGAGCCGGTACAGTCATTTTTGCGATGACGGTAATATTGTGGGTATTGGTGACTTTTCCCGCAGCCCCGATTGGCGCGACAAACCCAGCGATTGATTATAGTTTTGCGGGCATGCTTGGGCATATGATTGAGCCAATTTTTGCGCCCATTGGTTTTACTTGGCAGATGTGTATTGCTTTAATCCCAGGGCTTACCGCGCGCGAGGTCGTTATTGCCGCGCTTGGCACAGTATATGCGGTCGGTAGCATCGGCGATGAAGCGGTCAATCAGACGCTTATTCCTATTATTCATACGCAGTGGGGATTGGCTACTGCGTTTTCATTTTTGGCATTTTATGTTTACGCGCCGATGTGTTTGGCCACGCTAGCCGTTATTCGCCGCGAAACCAACTCTTTAAAGCAAACCATCGCCATAGCCAGCTATTTATTCGTATTGGCTTATTTAATGGCGTGGCTAACCTATCGGGTAACAGGACAAATTTTCGGATTTTAGAGAGGTAATGATGAGTACATGGGTCGAGTATTTATTGGTGTTTATGATGGTGGTTTTATCTATTTATTACGTATGGACCAAGGTGATATTTAAAAAGTCGAAGGATTGCAATGGCTGCGGCAAATGTTTTAAATAGCCAAAAAACTTATAGTCAGAATTTTTGGCTTAGTAAAGAAAAACCTTAGCGTTTAACCTCAGCCCCTTCGAGCGTCAGCAAGTATGTTTTTTTATCTAAGCCGCCGGTATAACCGCCCAATTTACCATCGCTCGCAATAACGCGGTGACAAGGAATGATGATGCTAAAGGGGTTTTTGCCATTGGCATTGGCGACGGCGCGAAAGCCTTTAGGATTACCGACTCGCTGCGCCAGTGTGGCATAACTAATCGTTTCACCATGCGGTATCTGTTGCAGCTGTTGCCAGACGCATTGCTGAAAATCAGTGCCTAAGCTTATGTCTAATGGCAAGTCGAATGCTTGACGCTTACCTTTAAAATACGCTGCTAATTGCTCAAGCGCTTCTAGAAGTAACGCCTCAGCAGGCTCGCTTTTGCTCAGGTTATTTTGAGCGATAAAGGTGAAATCCTCATCGACAAGCCCATAATGCTTTTTAAGCTTGGGAATAGATTTTGAGCTGTGCCAAGAATCACCCACCTGCAGCCAATTGACTTCGACCAGCTTAGGGCTGCTATGCTCATGCGTACTGGCAATCAACGCCAACTGGTGCGACTCAACCGCTGCGATGGTGACTATCATTATTCCTTCCTCTAAACACTCATAATTTTGACACTTACTTATTGTAAAAAACCTATAGAGCGCTACTCTTTATCGTCAGTCTCAAATAAAGCGGCGACAAACTGTTTTGGACTAAAGGCGCGCAAATCATCAATCGACTCACCGACCCCAATATAACGAATCGGCACATCCGTGGTTTCAGCGATATTGAACACCACACCACCTTTCGCCGTACCGTCTAGTTTGGTAATGGTAATACCGGTTAATGGCACGACTTCATTAAATAACTCGACCTGATTGATGGCGTTTTGACCCGTGCCAGCGTCGAGGACAATCATGCCTTCATGCGGCGCGCTTGGATCAGCTTTACGCATCACGCGCACGACTTTTTCAAGCTCGGCCATCAAGTGGGTTTTATTTTGCAAGCGCCCTGCCGTATCAGCGATTAACACGTCGATATTTTTTGCTTTGGCAGATTGCATCGCATCAAAGATAACAGAGGCGCTATCAGAACCATGACCTTGAGCAACGACAGGAATGTGATTGCGCTCACCCCAAATTTGTAGCTGTTCAGTCGCCGCGGCACGGAACGTATCGCCAGCCGCTAACATGACGGATTTTCCTTCACCTTGCAGGCGCTTAGCAAGTTTACCAATAGTCGTCGTTTTACCAACACCATTGACGCCCACTACCAAGATAACAAAGGGCTTTTTACTGGTATCGATGACTAATGGCGCAACTTTTGGCGTTAAGATATCGACCAGCTCAGTTTGCAGTGCTTTATATAATGAATGGGCATAAATCAAATCGCCACGGGCAGTTTGTTCAGTCAGGCTCTTAATAATACGATTGGTTGCATTGACACCGATATCAGCCACCAACAGCTGGTCTTCCACTTCTTCTAAGAGCTCATCGTCAATCTCTTTACCACCGATAAGGATACTAACCATCCCTTCGGCAAGATTTTTACGTGACTTACTCAGCCCCGTCTTCATGCGATTAAACCAGCTGCCTTTTTTCTTATTTTCCTCAGTCTGTTCTGACTGTTGCGACTCTTCTGGCGCTGTTGTCGGCTGCTGTAACTCAGTTTTTGCTTTATCAATAGCGCTGCTATCATTATTTTTAGAGGTGACGCTCGCACTATCGCCCAGATGATCTTGCAGAGGCATCGTAGGAATTGAAGTTATAGACTGCGACGCAACAGTATTTGTAGCACTTTTTGCCGTTGTTTCTACAGTACCCTCTATAGTATTTGCAGCAGGGCTTTGTTTTTCTTTCTCAATAATCGGCGTCGCTAGTGGTAGGTCTGCCGCTGTATCGGTAAGTGAAGTATCTTCAGGCTCATCGATGATAGGCACCGATTGCGCTGGCAGACTGGGTAAGGTAATATCATCGTCATCCAAATCATCAAGACCGCCGTCGAGGTTGATGACCACACGATTGCTATTATTGGGATTATTCATAAGCTTGCCCTAAAAGTTATCATTATCAGTAGTTTTTAAAATGATGTGCCGCCCGCCTTTGATGATTAACGGACGATTATTTTTAGCCTAGTTTAGCATAATTCAAGCGGCGCTTAGCCTTTAGCATCGTAGAGCATGGTTAAATTATAAAAACTCATAAATTCATAATAAAAACGCTTACTAATTAAGAATAACCTTCCTAATGATAGGTTTATAAATCATATAACTATCTAAGCAAGTTTCGCTTAAGGTTTGGACACAAAAATCTGACCTTTAATAAGCCAAACTTCGCCTACCCTTAGCATGATTATGCCACCCTATTTCGTTTACTTTACTTGGCCACTTATATTGGAAATGACCTATGTTATCACTATCGAACGATTATAAAAAAATGACCCAAATGGGCGCCGCTTTGCTTGTTGCTACTATCGCGTTGTCTTCAACTGGCTGTAGCACTACACAAGAATTTAAACCGACTGCTAGCGTGATGGTTGGAGCACACAAGTCTTTATAATGGCGTTATGTTTATCATAAATAGGCATATTCATCTAAGCATAAATATACGCCATTCTCATTTTATCACTCAGTCACTTATCAGCTACCTTTTATATAAGTAGAACCTATCATGCCCTCATCTTTACCTACTATCTCTTTACGCTTTGCCTGCGCTTTAGCGATGGCGACCACCCTTGCGGCTTGCCAAACCAGCGCAATTTCTTCGACAAATGAAGTTGCTACGACTAAAAATGCCGCAACAACACAGGTAGTGAATAAAAATCAAACGCTAGAAAATACCGAACAATCTTCAGCATTGACCATGGATATGTCTGGTCGCCATGAATACCAGCTTGAAAATGGCTTAAAGATAGTGGTCAAAGAAGACCACCGCGCGCCTGTGGTCATGACCCAAATTTGGTATCGCGTCGGCTCAGCAGATGAACCTCTCGATAAAGGCGGCATATCACATGTGCTTGAGCATATGATGTTCAAAGGTACCGCTGATGTATCAAGCGACGATTATGAGCGTTTGATTGCCAAATTTGGCGGCGTCAATAATGCCTTTACCAGTTACGATTTTACCGGTTATTACGAGCTATTCCCTGCCAATCGCTTGCCGTTAGCCTTAGAGCTAGAAGCAGATCGCATGACCAATTTGGTCTTTGATGATAAAGCGTTTGCCAAAGAGCATCAAGTGGTCATGGAAGAGCGTCGTCAGCGTACGGATGACAATCCGATTGCCAAAGCTTATGAGTCATTTCGGTTGCTGGCAATGCCAAACAGTCCAAAAGGCGAATCGGTCATTGGCCCTATGAATGAGCTAGCATCAATCACCCTTAGCGACTTAAAAGACTGGTACAAAACATGGTACGCACCTAATAATGCGACGTTGGTTATCGTCGGCGATGTCGAACCAACCGACGTATTAGCGCAGGTCAAACGCTATTTTGGTGAGCTAAAACCGACCGCGCTACCTAAGCGTCCTGTGGTCACACAAAAGGGTTTTCGCGGTTATCAGCAGGTAGAGTCTGAGCAAGCGGTACAAGTGCCGGTTTTATTGATGGGTTATAACGTACCCAGTCTGGTAACAGCGGGCGCTAACAATGAGAAGCAAGCGTATGCGCTGTCGCTTGCGCAAGATGTATTAGATGGTGGTTTATCAGCACGCCTTGAGAGCAGGCTGGTACGCGAGCAAGGACTGCTGACCACAGTTGGTACGTCTTACGATTTGCTCGATCGCGGCGATGGGCTGTTTTTGATACAAGCAACCCCGCGCGAAGGCGTCAGTTTAGCGCAGGCACAACAAGCCATTATCAATGAGATTAATAAGCTATCAACCGACCCAATTTCTGCCGATGAAATCGAGCGCGCCAAAACCAATACTGTCACCGGCTTGATATACGCACAGGATAGCATGGAAGGTCAGGCGCGTATGATTGGCTCGCTGCAATCTATCGGTCTTGATGACAGGCTACTGGCTAAATTGCCAACCAAGCTTGATAGCGTAACCATTGCGGATATCCAAGCGGCAAGTAAAAAGTATTTGGTTAAAGATAATTTAACGGTCATGCATATCATCCCGCCTAAAGAGACTGCTGCTAAAAATAACGTTAGCCAAAATAAGATGAGCAAAGACACTGTTAATAAAAACATTGCTACCGATAGCGCTACTAAAGAAACGGCTAGCAAAGCTAAATAACATCAATGTGCTACCCAATTAACTTGGCAAAAACTCAATACTGATGACCTTATGAATAAGAAGAAAGACATGACGCAAATACATTTTTTCAAAAAAAATAATTTATCATCACATTTTAAACAGCTGCCTTATGTAAGTGCTTGCGCCTTCTTTGGCATAATGAGCTTGACCACTGTAGCGCAGGCAGATATGGCAGGTGGCGAAGATGCTCGTACGCCAGCTGCTGCAGTCGATACCAGTGCGCCTATTGCCGCTCTGTCTAAGCTGAGCAGTCTTGAAAATGCGAAACCTTTAGAAGTCACGGTTCCAGACATACAGAGCTTTAAGACCAAAGCCGGTATTCCTGTGCTTTTCGTGCCGACCACTACCTTGCCCATTGTCGATATTGATTTGCGCTTTAATGCCGGTAGCGCGCGTGATGGCAGTATCAGTGAATCAGGCTTTGGTATCGCCAATATGACCGCGACGATGCTTGAACAAGGTTCCAAACGCTTAGATGAAAACGCGTTCACGCGGGCGGTCGAAACCTTGGGTATCAGCTTAGGTAGTAGCGCCTATAAAGACATGTTTATTGTCTCGTTGCGCAGCTTATCTGATGACAAGCATTTGCTGCCTGCGGTTGATTTAATGACGCAAATGCTTACTGAACCGAGCTTTGATGAGCAAATCTTAGCCCGTAATAAAGCACGCTTATTGGTCGGTTTACAACAGCAAAAGCAAGACCCTGGCAGTCTTGCCAGTATCGCCTTTAGTAAGGTATTGTATGGCGACCACCCTTATGCGCATCCATCGGTTGGCACGCTTGAAAGCGTTCCTAATATTGATAGACAACAGCTAATTGATTTTAAAAATCGCTATCTAGTCGCTGCCAATGCGTCGCTTGCCATGACGGGTAATTTGACTTTGGCACAAGCGAAAAATTTGGCGGAAGAAATAACGGCAGACTTGCCAGCGGGTCAAGCGGCGGCGGCCCTGCCCGAACCAAAGCCACTAACCCAGCCTCAACATATTCATATTCCGTTTCCTAGCACCCAAACTACGGTATTGATGGGACAACTGGGCGAAAAGCGTGCCACTGACCCGCAAGCGCAGCAAAAGCAAACCAACTTTGCCGTCGGTAATGAAGTGCTAGCAGGGGGCGATTTTAACGCGCGTCTGATGACCGAAGTCAGGCAAAACCTCGGCTATACTTATGGCATATCAGGTTCTATGAACCCGATGTTGGCGCGCGGTCCTTATCAAATTGGATTTTCAACCCGTAATGACAAAGCACGCGCAGCAATTGATGCTAGCTTAGCCGTGATTAATGAGACATTAGATAAAGGTATTACCAGCGATGAGATGAAATTGACCACGGATAATTTAAAAAACAGCTTTCCGATGGGATTTGCCAGTAATGCTGGAATCAACAGCTTAATTGGTATGATGAATTTTTATCAGCTACCTAACAGCTATCTGACCAATTATGTCAATCGCATCGAACAGGTTAAACTCTCAGAAGTCAACCAAACCCTGCGCGACACTCTAAAGCCTGATAACTTTTTGATTGTGACTGTTGGTGAGGTCAATCCATGGGATAAGAAGAAAGCTAAGAAAAAGTCGTAGAATCCATCGTTTATTTTTACAGACGCTTAAAAAATAGCTCAATAAAAAAGCTCAATCAGTAATCACTGGCTGAGCTTTTTAAATTGAAGAGTCTGCTTTTAATAGCGGCAAGCGGAGCTGCTACTGGCATGATTAAAGCCCCATTTGCGATAACCATCGGTATCAAGATGAATAGCACCGGTAGAATACAGTCCTAAACCAAAGTTATGCGACTGCCCTTGATATTGCCAAAACTCGCAGAGACTATCTTGCATGCGACTTAGCTGCCATAAGTTGCCTTCATATTCAGGCACCCAGATATCCATCGCGCCTGCGGTCATGTGCTTACTCGCACTCGCCCCGCCCGCGCAATTATTTAACCCCGGACTGCGATATACTGAACGTATCTCGGTACTGGCAGGTAAAATACCTTGGCGTTTTAGCTGACTATAAAGCTGCAAGGTCGGTACAATATTTGCCCATAACTCCTGCGGTGGTAGCTGATAAGGCTCATAACCACATTTATCCCAACTACGAGCGGTCGTCAACAGCTGAGATAAGGGCGGTACATTTCTTGCGCCGACGCGTGAGCTTAAATATTGTTGATAATTGGCCACTTGGCTTGCGCGGTAACTATTACTATTTAACCATACATTAAAATCCATACTGGTAAAATCGTTATAATTACTATTTCCAAAGTTATTATTACCGCTGCTATAACGTGGCGTCCCTCTATTGGTAATGACGCGTTTGTTTTCTTCTATCGATACTGCGCTATCGAAGTTAAACTCGCGCTGTTTTTGTTGAATCAGCCCTTGCATACTGTCGCCGCTAATACCATTTGACCGACGAGCGCCTTCACTCAAGATGGTTGCGCCGCCGCTATAGCTATTGCTTTGACTGCCATAACTGCTAGCGGGTGTGATATAAGCATTGCCACTATTATTGTTCGTACCACTGCCATGACGGATTTGGATGCGGCGCTCACTATTATCACTTATAATAGCGGCGTGCACAGAAATACTGCTGGCACAAATACCTAGGACGATAATAGGCTTATAAATGTGCCTATAAATAAATTTTTTTGTCTTTATCATTACCAGAAACTACCGCTAAAAACGTTTTATCGATACTATCAAATTTTAAGCAAGCAAGCTAAACTATCGCAGCGAATTGATGGTCACTGATTCGTTATTAACACTTATCCTTATAATGTTTATATTGTCGTTACTTTATTACGGATAAATTAGGGTTTTGCTACCAAATTCTTAATTAAGCTGCCCGATAAATATTTTGCCCTCGTTGATTGCTTACTTATCGTTTGTCAAAGCAGACTTTTCTTTCACGCCAATTATCAGTCACATATCACCTATGCCTTCTAACCTCCAGTACCGTTTTTCTCGTCAAAGCCATCACTTTGGTCGAGGTCGTGCGCCGACGCTTTGGCAACGTATCCATATTGATCCGTGGCTGACCTTATTGCTATTGACCGTTTGTTGCATTGGCTTGACGATTTTATATAGCGCAGCAAGCCAAGACACTGATATGGTCATCCGCCAAGTCATTAGTTATGGCGTGGCATTTACGGTGATGTTTACTATGGCGCAGATACCGCCTAGCCTTTATCGTACCTTTACGCCCATATTTTATGTATTGGGGCTGATATTGTTGGTGTTGGTCGATATCATTGGCGAGGTGCGTATGGGTGCGCAGCGCTGGATTAACTTACCTGGTTTTGGTAGCGTTCAACCTTCAGAGTTTATGAAGCTTGGTATGCCAATGATGTGTGCGTGGTTTTTATCCAAACGTGACTTACCGCCTTCATTATCAAGTATTGCCATCACCTTAGCGTTAATTGTCGTGCCGGTATTATTAATCGCCAAAGAGCCTGACCTTGGTACTTCCTTGCTGGTCGCAGCCAGTGGCATTTTTGTATTGTTTTTAGCGGGTCTATCATGGCGCTTGATTGCTAGTGCGGCAGCATTAGCCGTGCCATTGGTGGCATTTGCTTGGAACTTTTTATTACACGACTACCAACGTACGCGCGTTTTAACGCTATTCAATCCTGAAGCTGACGTCCAAGGTGCTGGATGGAATATCATTCAGTCCAAAACCGCCATTGGCGCGGGCGGTTTGACCGGTAAAGGCTATTTAGAAGGCACGCAGTCGCATCTACATTTTTTACCAGAAGGTCATACTGACTTTATTATTGCTGCCTTTTCCGAAGAGTTCGGGCTGCTTGGCGTGATATTGTTGATGTTTATATATGCTTGCCTGCTTATGCGTGCTTTATATATCGCATTTTCGCACCCTGATGTTTATAGTCGATTGCTGGCAGGTGCACTTGCGATGTCTTTTTTCGTATATATTTTTGTCAATGTCGGCATGGTTGGCGGCATCTTACCCGTTGTTGGGGTACCTTTACCTTTTATCAGTTATGGCGGTACTGCTATCGTGACGTTAATGGCAGGTTTTGGCCTACTAATGTCAATTCATACTCACAAATCCAGCTAAGCCATAGCAGGTATTATTTACAATCTATTCACCTGTAAAGTTCATCTTTAATAACCAATATTACATTCGATAATCTCGATAAACTTGGGTTTAAATGTCTATATAACTTCCTTATATAGACAGGGTTAAAATGGTACGTTAACAAATTTGCCTAGAAACTGAAGCAAAATGTGCTTGGCTAAGTAATCTAATGTAATAGCGAAATTGCTCAAATTAAATGAATATCTACTTTTTTAAGCCTTTCTTATTTGTCATTAATTCTCCATAAATTACTATTAAAACCTTAACTTTCTTGCTTTAGAAATAACCATAAGTTGTTGTTATTTATAGCTATTATTCTTCTTATGTTTTGGCAAAACCCAGATGAAGCCCTATTAGTGACCGATTAGTACTGTTAGGTTTTATTCCTTGTTTTTTACAAATAATTGCGTTACCCTCCTTTTATTGTAGTTTGATACACAACGCGTACATAGCTACTAAGAAAGATATCATTTAATTATATTGCAGTTGTAGCTCGTCCGTATAGTTAGCAAATTGTAGATTTTGGGCTTGCAAAGTCAGTACTTAATTAACGGTTTAATAACAAAGTAATACGCAACATACTTTAAACCCTTTATTAACTTAGCAATGCAAAAAAGTCCTTTATCGATTGGTGCAACCTTACTTTGGTTGTTTGATTACTATTGTTAACTATCATTTGAGCGTGTCATAAGTGGGTTTTGCGAGTCGTATATAACGAGAATTCCCGAGCCACTTATGATGATATAAATGAAAATTACCATATGTTAGAGCTTATAAAAGCCCATATTTACTATCATCGTGATAAAACAGATAGATGATAGAGCGGCTTTCGAGTTTGCGGCACTGTTAGAGTGGTCTAATATTGTCTCGCTCCCTCTAAGAGGTTTTAGAGTTAGGTTCTAATGTATACGCTATAGAGGTATTTATGAATAAGCGTTTATCTGGTTTACTTACAATGTCAGCCGTTTTATTTGCTGGCTCTGCAATCGCTACTAATGCAAATGCTGTAGAATCAAAAACCTCCCTTGCAACGATTTCGCAAGATAACGCCTCCCGTATTGACCGTGTGCTCGGTGAACTTAGTCGTCAACATGACGGCGCATCAAGCTTAGTTAAGTCTGCTCGTCAGCCCACTTCATTAGCGCTTAGCAGCCCATTGCTCGCCAGCGACACTGCCCAAGTATCCAATGATGAAGATGTTTTAGAGCGCTTAACGGCAGTCGCTTCTAATTCTGTAAGCAAATTTAAACAAACTGGTTTGGCTTCTTGGTACGGTCGTCAGTTTCATGGCCGCAAAACTGCCAGTGGCGAAACCTTTGACATGAATGGTTTAACCGCTGCTCACCGCTCGTTACCCTTGAACTGCTACGTTAAAGTTACCAATAAAACTAATGGCAAAAGCGTCGTCGTTAAAGTAAACGATCGTGGTCCATTCCATGGTAACCGTGTGTTGGATTTATCTTACGGTGCTGCCAAGCAACTTGGTATTACCAATAAAGGTGTGGGTAACGTCTCTATTGAGCGTGTTTCAGGCCCCTCTTCTTAAACCATTAACGTTTTAGACCATTCGCGGTTTAAACCTTTAACGGTTTTTTATCGAAAAAACTGCTTAACGTTAGTTGTAAAAAAAGCGCCTAACTCATTTAAAGTTAGGCGCTTTTTCGTTTTTAACGTTTGACGCTAAATAGTTAACATGGTATAGCTTTTAAAACTATAACTCAAATGCGCTTTCAATCGCATCATCGAGACGCTCAACCGCGATGACATTGATACCCTTAAACTGCGGCGCATCTTTGGCAGGCGCATTGGCTTTAGGAATAATTGCGTGTTTAAAGCCGTGTTTCATCGCCTCCTTTAGGCGCTCTTGTCCGTTAGGAACCGGTCGAATCTCCCCTGATAAGCCGACTTCACCAAAAACGGCAAGTGATGAGGGTAAAGGCTTTTCTTTGATACTAGAAGCACAAGCCAATAGTACGGCCAAATCAGACCCGGTTTCAATCACCTTAACGCCGCCAACGACGTTTACATACACATCTTGTCCGCTGGTATGGATACCGCCGTGACGATGCATGACCGCAAGCAGCATTGATAGGCGCTGAAAATCGAGCCCTAAAGCCATACGTCTTGGTGAACCTTGTGAGTCATCAACCAAGGCTTGCACTTCAACCAGCAGGGGTCTAGTACCTTCACGGCTTACCATCACCACAGAACCCGCTACGGGCTTATCATAACGGCTTAAGAATATCGCTGAGGGATTGGCGACTTCTTTGAGTCCCATATCGGTCATGCCAAAAATGCCCAGCTCATTAACTGCACCAAAACGGTTTTTTACCGCGCGAATCATACGAAAGCGTGAATCGGACTGACCTTCAAAATATAAAACCGTATCAACCATGTGTTCGAGGACACGTGGCCCTGCCAGCGTCCCTTCTTTGGTCACATGCCCGACTAAAAATAGTGCCGTGCCAGTTTGCTTCGCATAACGGGTCAAAATAGCTGCCGACTCACGAATTTGACTAACGCCGCCTGGAGCAGAATTAATGGCATCGGTATAAATAGTCTGAATCGAGTCAATAATAGCAATCGCCGGCTGCTCTTGGGTTAAAGCCGCACAAATGGTTTCAACATTGGTCTCCGCGAGCACACGTAATCTATCCGCTGGCAAATCTAAACGCTTGGCGCGCATCGCTACTTGGGCGAGCGACTCTTCACCCGTCACATACAGCGCGCTACCTGCCAATGAATCAGCCTTTGCCATATTGGTCGCAGTTTGCAGCAAAATCGTAGATTTACCGATTCCTGGGTCACCGCCGATCAAAACGACCGAACCGGCCACCAGTCCACCGCCCAACACTCGATCAAACTCACTAATGCCAGTGGGCAGGCGTGTATCTAGTGTCACGCTTACCGCATTGAGTGGCATGACCGCACTGTGCGTACCCGAATAATTGCCAGCAGGTGCACCCGCACTACGAGAAACCGCTCGGCTAGCATTCGCTTTTGCGCTACTCTTATTATGGTGCGGCATACTGACATTTGGTGCTTCTACCAAACTGTTCCATTCACCGCAGTCTGTACACTGCCCCGCCCATTTGCCAAAATGCGCCCCGCACTGTTGACAGACATAACTGCTTTTATTTTTTGCCATAACGTATGAACCTTATTGAACTGGTCAATAGAAAGTAATAAATCGCGAATAATAAATAGAATTCTAGAATGCTCTATACGAGCTTAAGTGTAAGACTAAGAGAAAAAATGAACGCGCCTTTTTTAATAACCAGGCATTAGATTATGAGAGGTAGATAGCAATTTATAGGGGGCATGGACGTTAAGAGAAAATAGACAAATATTCGTTACACCCTACAATGATAAGATATTTGGCTAATGATTCAAACAAGGCTTTATACAGGCTCACCTCTACTAAATAGCGAAGTGCTTATACGCGAAAGTCTTTACCAAGATAGACAGATTTTACCAAATCATTCTCTAACACTTCACATGACGTCCCTTCCGCAATGATGGCGCCTTCTGAAACGATATAGGCTTTTTCGCAAATGGCGAGGGTATCGCGCACGTTATGGTCGGTGATGAGTACACCAATACCGCGATTTTTTAGGGTTAAAATAACATCTTTAATATCACTAACAGAGATAGGGTCAACACCAGCAAACGGCTCATCTAATAGGATAAATTTTGGATTGGCCGCCAAAGCACGCGCAATCTCGCAGCGGCGGCGCTCACCGCCTGAGACACTCATACCCAATGATTTGCGTACATGTTCTAAATGGAACTCGCCGATCAACTTTTCAAGCTCTTGACGCTGCTCAGCGGCACTTAACTCTTTACGAGTTTGCAGAATGGCTAAGATATTATCTTCAATGGATAATTTACGAAAAATAGAAGCTTCTTGCGGCAAATAGCCAATACCAGCACGCGCGCGCTCATGCATGGCATATTTTGATAAATCCATTTTTCCTAAGGTAACGCGGCCCTTATCCATATTGACCAGTCCGACCACCATATAAAAGCTAGTAGTTTTGCCCGCGCCATTTGGTCCTAATAATCCAACAACTTGCCCTTGCTCAACAGAAAATGATACATCCTTTACCACCCAGCGTTTGCCGTAGCGTTTGCCCAAATTTTGCATTGTTAAACGGGCGACAGGCTCGGAGCTATTGGTTGCCGCTACAGAACCATTATTAAGCTCGTTACTATGAATTTCATTAGTCTTAACAACATTGTTTTTAATATCGCTCATCACTTACCTGTCAATTACTGTTAAAGTTGCAAAGTTTTTAGTATTACTATCGCTTACTTTTATATTAAAAATACTGTGCTTAGCGTATGCTGCTTCGGTTGCTGCCGCTATTGGGCGGGAAGACCAATTCTACGCGCTGACTGCCACCAGCAGTTGCTTCTACATCGCCAGCTTTTAAGCTATAACGAATGACATTACCGGCAAAACTGGCGCCATTTTGTACCAATTTTGCATTACCCGTGAGCGTCACGATACCCGTGACCGCATTATAATCAATCTTATTGGCCTGCCCTTTTGCCAAGCCCTTTTCTTGCGTCACTACCTGCTGCATAGTGGCTGGACGGCCGGTGGCGACTGCCGAGTTGATACTACGGCCTTGCGAGAGGTTGACCGTAATATCATCGGCGGTCATTTTGAACGTACCCTGCGTAATCACGACAGTGCCTGAATAGCTGGTGATACCTGTACGTTCACTATAAGTAGCCTTATCCGCCAACAGCTTAATAGGCTGATTGGCATCTGATGGCAAGGCATGGCTGTATAACGGCAATGCTAACAACATTAGCATCGGTAGCGTTCGTAAACCGTGTGTTACTTGGATAGAGCGTGTCGATAGCAAGCGTAAAGTAGGCAAAAAAGTAGATTTCATAAAAGTTACTCGTATCATTATGGGTAGTGGCGTTTGCAAACTTCCTGCTAGGTGCTGCTGTTAAAACAAAGCTTTATCTTGGCGTTTCGCGGGCGTAAATGCAACCGCGACTTGACCAAATTCATAGTCCCCAGTTTCAAGGTTGGCTTTCATGCTTGACGCCTCGAAGCGGTTCATCCCTTGTTCGACTTTTACTGGCGCATCACTATAGACTTGACCTGTTTTGGTATTGCCTTTTAAGGTAGTGCCCATGACTTTAATCGGCTCAATATCAGACTCGCCCGCTTTGCCTTCGCTAACTAAAGTAAAACCACCTGATAAGCTCATCTCACCTGTCTGTTGACTGATGGCAGCGCTGCCCGCTTCAACGCGGTAACGCTGCTCGTCTGATGGCTCCCAATTCATGGTGATGCCTTTCATCTCATCTTTATTGGTCACAGGATTATGGGTCAAGGATTCTGCACTTAGTTCGTACTCGGTCTCACCTTTTTCATTGGTCTGTACCGCCTTAATGTCAGTGGCTTCATAATCCACATCCGTCGGTTCCATACTAACGGGCGGCGTGATCTCCCCTTGCTGTTTGAAGAACCAGCCAGCAATTACAGCAATAATTAATGCTAGAACGATTAAAACACGAGTATTCACGATAAGTTATCCTCAGGTTTCGCTGCATCAAGCGTATAGTGCGCAATAAAATCTTGATAGTGACCATGACCTTTTAAAATAAGATCACATATTTCCCGTACTGCGCCGGTACCACCTGTGCGGGTGGTCACCATATCACTGCGCTTTATCACCTCTTGATGGGCATTTGGGACAGTGGCCGCAAAACCTACCGTTTGCATCGCTTTAATATCTGGTAAGTCATCGCCCATATAAGCACAATCAGCAGCGGTGATATTAAGCTCAGCATCAAGCGTCGCTAATAGCTCATTCAACGCAATCAGCTTATCATCACGACCTTGGACGATATAATTGACACCCATTTCAGCAGCACGCTTGTCCACCATAGGACTGCTACGACCAGTAATAATAGCGGTCAAAATACCATAGCGCGCCAACGATTTGACACCGACACCGTCCTGTACCGAAAAGGCTTTGGTTTCAGTACCGTTGGCATCATAAATAATTTGACCGTTTGACAAGATACCATCAACATCCATGACCAATAACTTTACTTGTCCGGCTTTTTTTATTAAGTCTTGCATCAATTTTCTCTTATTAATGATTTTATTATGAGACGTATTCTTATTAAACACTCTTTTATTAAGGCTTTTTTAATATGTTACTTCTTAATTGCGCCAATTATTAATACATTGTTTATTAAAATAGGGCTACTTAACACCGGCTTGTAATAAGTCATGTACCGTAATAATGGCCTCCAAACGCTGTTCCTCATCGATGATCAGCAGCTGGCTAATACCATTTTCATTCATCACACTTAAAGCATCGGACGCGCGCATATCCTTACTGACGCGGCGTGGATTACTGACCATCAGCTCACGCATCGTGGTTTGCAAATCAATGCCTTTTTCTAAGCCGCGGCGCAAATCACCATCGGTAAATACGCCGACGACTTTTTGTTCGTCATCAGTTACCACTGTCATACCTAGACGCCCAGAAGACATGGTCAATAAAGCGTCTTGTAGCGGTGCTTGTTGATTAATAAGCGGTAAATTTTCTGAATTGGTATGCATTAAATCTTCGACCCGCGTCAGCAGCTGGCGTCCTAAGGCGCCTGCAGGATGCGATAATGCAAAGTCTTCTGAAGTAAAATTACGCGCATGCACCAAGGCCACAGCCAATGCATCGCCCAATGCTAAGGTCGCTGTGGTACTAGAAGTCGGGGCAAGGTTGAGCGGGCAAGCTTCTTGTGATTTACCAAGCGTCAAAATGATATCCGCCGCTCGTGGTAGCATACCGCGTTTGTCTCGGCTAATACTAATCAGGGGAATATTTAGACGCTTAACCACGGGCAGTAGCATTCTAATTTCATCTGACTCGCCCGAGTTTGAGATAGCCAGTAGGACATCGCCCTGTACCAACATCCCCAGATCACCATGCCCCGCTTCCCCAGGATGCATAAAAAACGCTGGCGTGCCCGTAGAAGCAAAAGTCGCGGCTATCTTACGACCAATCAGACCCGATTTGCCCATCCCGGTCACCACCACACGTCCTTTGCAGGCTAGGATAATATCGCAGGCTTGAGCAAATCTATCATCGATTTGTTCCGTTAACAATTCTAGTGCCGCCATCTCCGTATGAATTGCTTCGATAGCAGTGCTAATAAATTGTTGATGGGTCAGGTTGCGGTGCGGATTACTCATACGTTAGCTCTATATTTTCGGTGAATCAATGAAACATTTTACTATACTATGGCTGATATTAATAATATAGGGCAAGACGTCGCTTTCATCATTGCCTACTTACTAAGCAGTGTAAATAGTCGCTTGCGCAGCCATGATTATACGTCTATTTATACAAAAAAAACCCACTATAATTAATAGTAGGTCTTAATCAGCTATATAACATTTTAATAACATACTTTCAATCAAATAGACATCAGATAGCGTTATTTATTGATTGCTATCGTCTATATCATCGTTTGATTTGTTTTCAAACATAGCATTGTCTGAAGAATTGTCGAAGCCACGATCTTGACCAAAGCCGCCGCGCTCAAAGCCGCGCTCTTGACTTTGTCCAAAGCTGCCTCGCTCAAAACCACGATCTTGGCCTTGACCAAAACCGCCACGATTAAAACCACTACGATTGGCAAAGCCGCGCTCTTCAAAACCGCCACCACCAGCAAGGTTACTACCACGCTCAAACCCACTACTCATACCACCTTGGTAACCAGTAGGTGCACCCGTTGAGGTTTGCGCACCCGTACCAGTCGTCGTGCTGCTTCTAGGATTACGGGCGGGCACGACTGTTGAAATGGCATGCTTATAAACCATTTGACTCACTGTATTTTTTAACAGCACCACGTATTGATCAAATGATTCAATTTGACCTTGCAGCTTAATACCATTAACTAAAAAAATAGAAACCGGAATACGATCTTTGCGCAACGAGTTCAAAAACGGATCTTGTAAAGTTTGTCCTTTTGACATGACATCTCTCCTAAATATTATATAATTATTTTTAGTGCCAATTATTATAAGTATTGCTTTAATTATAATGGCTAAGGGCAGATACAATAATAAGTTTTATTTATAAAACGTATCTAAATAAGCACTAATTCTTGTTAAATAATTTCACTTTACCGTGAATACGTTATTATTGTAAATAATTAAGTAACCGCTTATTTTTTAAGACTTCCTACCAACAAAAGTTAATTAACGACCGTTAAAAAAGCAATGATACCGATATAATTCACACTATTTTACTATGATTTAAATTATAGCAGTTATCCAACCTTTATTTTGAAACTAATTGTCATTATTTTTTACGGGGCTAATTAACGCGCTTTATATAATTTGGTTTTAGTATAAATACTCTCTTACTTGGGTCATGGTAGCAAACGTTTTTATTTTGATATCACCGCGCATAAGCTTGTCATCTTTTTCATTTAGCTTTATTGCAATATTTGACGCATTATCAGGCAAATTGGGCAACTGAGTAAGTTTGCGCAGCCAAGTATATTGACGCTTCGCCAGCTGTCTAGTCGCATATAATGCCTTATTTTGCATTTGCTGACAAGCAAGTGCCTCGGTTTGAGCGCTGAGCGTCAATGGCTGATCGAGCGCTTGAGTAGTGGTGTCTTGTGGTCGTTTACTTGCACTCGCCGCTTCTACTTCTGAAAAGGCGTCATAAAATTGCGCTTTATCCAAGTGCGGCTGTTTAAATATTGGATGCTTAATATGGACTAGGTATTCTAATACTTGCCGATAACCGACGCAGCGCATAGAGGGTAAGTTTGGTGTCAAAGGGTACTGCTCAAGCAATCTAATCACTTCCGCCACTAGCCCGTCATGCCACATTATATCCAAACGTTGCTCGATACGCTGATGTAGCCATGAACGTTCTGGCATCACCGCCAGCGCATGCCATTGCTGATTGGGATTATGCGCCAAGGCATGTTTGGGCTTTTGCTGCCAGTCACTGATAGGTATATTGGTTTGCAGATAAACTTCAACCGCGCGCGTGATACGCTGAGTATCGGTCGCATTAAGACGCTCGTGGCTTATCGGATCTATTTTTCCTAGATAATCATATAGTGCACCAAGACCTTCGTCTTGCCGCCACTGCTCCACACGCGCGCGCACGTCATCATCACTGTCAGGCACGGACGATAACCCATCAATAAGCGCCATGTAATACATCATAGTACCGCCAACGAGCAAAGGTATTTTACCTTTCTTATGACAGCTATCAATTAAATGAGCAACATCATTAACGAATTCAGCGACACTATAGCTTTGCATCGGGTCAATGATATCAACCAAATAATGCGGATAACGTGCCAACTCTGCAGCGGTTGGTTTGGCTGTACCGATATTCATATCACGATATATCAATGCTGAATCGACCGAAATCAGCTCATAACGCCCAGTATCGTATAGCTCATACGCTAGAGCTGTCTTGCCACTCGCCGTCGGTGCCATCAAGCACACCACGCTATTATCTGCCAAATTGGGATTGAGGCGATAAGATGAGCTAGCAGACGAGATTTGCATAGGATTACCTTTATTTTTTATAGGACTACTAAAACGTGTCCTCACTCTATTCAATGGACATCTAAATGGCTGTAGATAATAGCATCAACGCGATTAAACGCTGGTTATTTATAGACTTAAAAGCATGTTTAGCAAGTAAGTCTTCGATATCTGCGTTAAATGCCCATAAATCTTCTGTAGACATTTTTGTGGCTAAGTCAGTAAGCTGCTGATTGACAGCATTCGCATCATTAAATGAAACCTGCTCTCTAAATATATCCGACTCAAACAATAAGCTTAATTGCGCCTGCCATATTTCAGCGCCAATCAGAAAAAATTGGCTGCAACTATAAAACAGCAACCATGGTAGCGTTTTCTCACTGACACTTTTAATTGCATCTAAATCATGACCGGTATTTAAAATAACCTCCAAACAATATGGTAAAGGAGCATTTTTTACCGATAGATTTTGTGACGTATTGGCCGTACTTATTAATGTGCTGCCTGGATTTATATTTTCAGTAAAAGTTGCCTGTTCTGATTGAGCATTATCGGTATTTTCTGACAACTGATATGGCTGTTTGGGCGCTTGTACTTGCTGACTTTTCGCTGAATAAATGGTTGATGACGTCTGTTGCCTTACAGTAGCAAAGGCGTTATTGATAGATAGATGATTATCTAATACCTGACTACTTTCATCAGCGGAATTGATGGTCTGATTGATGTTCTGTTTGGTAGCAAACGTTTTAAGCTTTGCTTGAATCGCATGACTAAGATGCGCCATGATGTTATTTAGCGGGCTGATTTTGATACGCTGTTTGGACGGATGGACATTGATATTGAGCCAATCAGTTGGCAGATCAAAATACAGCGCGTAGCCAATACCTGCTAACTGCGCACTTTGGGCAAGTTGACGCAGCTGATTGCTAATCAACGCTTCTTTTACCAACCGTCCATTCACATAAATTAATTTTGGAAAAGTACTTTGAGAGTCATTGCTAAGCCATAACCAACCGTTGATGTTCGCTTGACCAGCAAAGTTATTATTCACATAGTCTTTAGGCAATTGCATCAAACTGGTAAGGTCGATGGATATTTCTAAGGCGTTGTCCGTTAATGGTAACCCAGTCGCTTGTTCAAGACGTGATAAAGGCAGACGATGAGCGTTATTGTTGCTGCTATTGGTATTATCGTTATCATTTGCAGACATTGCTCTTGAAGACAGCGATAACCGCTTTTTATTGTCATGAAACAAGGCTAGCGTCACATCTGCACGCACCAAAGCCACTTCGCGGACAGTGGTTTCGATATGACCGAACTCGGTCGCAATAGATTTTAAGTTGCCGCGGCGTGCGGGCACATTAAAGTATAAATCCTTGACGGTAATGGTCGTGCCGCGTTGATGCACGACTGGCAGCAATTTTGGCACCTCGTCCAATACACCGGCAACTTGCAACTGGCGACCAATCCCACTGTCGTCATGACTACTGGTTAAAGTCAAACGAGAAACTGCCGCAGTCGCTGCTAACGCTTCACCGCGAAATCCCAGTGTGGTAATACCATGCAAATTAGCCACATCGGCCACTTTACTGGTTGCATGGCGAGTAATGGCCATGACCATATCATCAGGATGAATACCCGTGCCGTTATCCAGCACTTCAATCATACCCATGCCGCCTTGGGTAATACGTATCTCAATATTGCTCGCGCCAGCGTCTATCGCGTTTTCAAGCAGCTCTTTGACCACAGCGGCAGGACGCGTCACCACCTCGCCCGCTGCCAATTGATTGATAAGCAGCGGCGATAGTTTTTTGATGCGGCTATTGGAGGGATTATCTGGCATTAGTGAGCGTCATACTTTTATAAAACCTCAGAGGCTGTGATGCGGTTTAACCTAAAGGTTAAGAGAAGACAAATCTAAGCCTTGCGCTTGACCCGCCTTCGATAGTCTCAGCTCAACCTGACGCGCTTCTTTATCATTATCATCGCGATCGGCTTGCGTCATATCAATAAACAAACTCGGCGGTGGTAAATAGCTGTCCGCACGACTCGCCCATTCGATAATAACCAGCGCATTCGGCTCATCTAGATATTCATCAAAGCCAATAAAAGACAGCTCTTCTGGGTCTTGCAGACGGTATAAATCTGCATGATAAACAGGTTTAATTGAACCATCTTTTTGCTCAATACTATAAGGCTCGACCAAGGTATAAGTTGGGCTTTTGACCGCACCTGTATGACCGAGCGCCTGCAACCAATAACGCGTCAAGGTGGTTTTACCAGCGCCTAAATTACCCGACAGCCACACGCTACCCGATAAGGGCAACGCTGCCAATTGCACCGCCAAGCGCTGAGTATCTGCTTCAGAATGCAGCGTCAAGGTTTTCACATGTTGGTCTTGTTTTATATTATTAGGCATCAAGCTTACCTTCCCTTACTTGCGTCTGTACTTGCATAGTCACGGCTGGATTGATAAAGCTTTCACCGCGAATCAGCTTGGCATATAGCTCGGGGTCATGCCATTCTGCCTTTACTTGCTCGCTGAACTCAAAGTCTTCTAGATGAAGCTCTCCCATTTGCGCGTTTGCCACATCTTCTGCAAAGCACTGTGCGTAACCGGTTGCGGTTTCGTGGGCAATCACCGAGTAGACGCTGACATCAGATTCACCGTTTTGCATTTGGGTTTGTTTGAGAATTTCTTGTGCCCAAAAGAAGATAACGCGTGAGAACTGCTCTGCTGACGGCGATACTGGCAAACTGATCCAGCGCGCGCTGAATTTTTTACAGGCGGTGATATATTCAGGGTCGTCTTTATTCCAAAAGCAAATCGCATGATCAAAGCTATCAATAATGTCTTTAATAGACGATTTTAATAGACCAAAATCATACACCATTTGCCCATGGTCTAATCGCTTAGCTTCAAGAATCAGCTCAATCTGATAGCTATGACCATGAATAGAATTTTTGCAGCGCTCAGAGCTACAATTACGCACGATATGCGCATTTTCAAATTTGAACAGTTTACGAATACGCATAATAATTGACCAAAACAGTAAGCTTTACCGTGTTAAACATGAATATTATAAGGGTTTACCGCGACGACACATCGGCGTGCGGCTCATTATAGCAAATCGTAATGACTGCGTAAGTAGTCACTTACTAATAGCAATATTGGCAAAACCCATTCACTAATGACGTGGTGCAAACATAATAATTGCCATGCCTAAGAGCGCGACAATAGAACCCAATATGTCCCACGTGGTTGGTCTGATGCCGTTCACCGTCCACAGCCAAATAATAGCCATCGAAATATAAACACCGCCGTAAGCAGCATAAACGCGACCAGCGGCGGTGGGATGTAAGGACAGCAGCCAAACAAAAGCGACCAAACTGAGCGCACCTGGAACCAGCAGCCAAATCGACTTACCTTCTCGCAACCATAAATAAGGCAAATAACAACCGATAATTTCAGCCAGTGCGGTCAGCGCAAACAGTCCAACGGTTTTTAATTCAGTCAAACCAACCACTCCTAAACCGTGATAAATCCTGTCATATACTGCACAGCATTACCAGAAATTAGCACCCTATCGCCTGCAACGACGCAGTTTAAAATACCGCCTCGTTTTGATGCTTGATAAGCTATTAATTCATCTTTACCCAAACGCTCTGCCCACAGTGGTGCAAGCCCCGTATGAACCGAACCCGTCACTGGGTCTTCATCGCCACCATTGGCAGGCCAAAAATAACGTGAAATAAAATCGTAATCCTTATAGTCAGCGGAGGTGGCCTGACAGGTGACCACCACATTTAACGGCGCGAGTTGTTTTAATTGCTCGTTATCACGCGTTACGTTTAAGACATCGGCTTCAGCATTATAAAGCACAAAATAGGCTTGAGTGTTTTTATAAACTTCGACTGGTGCAACAGACAATCCTGCCAACAAGCTATCGGGAATATCTTTAACCTTTTCCGGCTTAGTATTAGGAAAGTCCATTTGTATTTTGCCATCGTCTGTTTGCACGATGGTCAATATACCAACGGCTTTGGCGTAAAATTTAATGGTTTCTACATCAGGATTTTTGTTAAATAACACAAAGGCTGACGCCAAGGTTGCATGCCCGCAAAATGCAATCTCAGTCAAAGGAGAAAACCAGCGAATATGATAAATGCCGTCATCATCACGTACAATAAAAGCTGTCTCCGACAAATTATTTTCAAAAGCAATAGACTGCATTAACTTATCGGCAAGGCAATTATCTGTGATAATAACGGCTGCTGAATTGCCTTTAAAAACGGTATCCGTAAAAGCGTCGACGACATTGATTTCTAGTTGCATATTAAGCTCTTCTTTTTTATTAACATTAATTTTGGCTATTTTTTATCCCGCTGTTTATACCCAACGTCTGACTTTTGCCTTATAAACCTGATAAGCCTTGCCAAATTTCTGTGCCAACATCCGCTCTTCTGGTTGGATTTGAAAACGGGTCATATGAAGTATAAATAGAGGCAACAACACGAAGGCAAGAAAGTGCGACAGATACAATGCCCAGCTAAATAATATAAGCACCAAGCCTACATACATCGGATTTCGGCTATATTGATACACACCACTAGTCACTAAGCTTGAAACTTTTTCAAGCGCTTGCGGATTGGGTGTGGTCTGCGCTTTTTTAAATTGAGTAACACCTAAAATGGCGCTACCCAGTCCTATAGCGCCCAAACCCATTGCCAATGCCGCAGAACCTTTCAAAGAAAATTTCAAAGCAGGTGTGACTTTAGAGACGCCAGCCATGGCCGCTGCGGTGACGATAACTTGCGCGACTGGCGGTACTTTTAGCTCTAGAGAATTCATCTTAACTCCTTATAATTGCAATTTTATAAATAAGACCTTATATAGAATTAAATAATAAATGAGCGCTTAATTACTTATTATAGTATTCAGTGTTTATTTAGCTTTTCGCCTTTTATTCTTCATTAGTTAAACACTTTACACCGCTGTTGTCCCTACTCTACAAGTTTTAAGTGATGATTGATATTAGAATGAGCGGCTTTATTATCCATAGAAGGTTATAATTGCCATTTGTTTCATTTTTACCCTTTACTCTAGTGAAGGTGTTGTTTCTAAGATGTAGTTGAACTTAAATGAGGAAGTTAGCGTCATGATGCGTATTGGATTGTTCTTATTAACCAACTTAGCGGTGATTGTGGTTTTTAGCATCGTGTTTGGTATTTTATCCAGATTTTTTGGGATTGGCGGCGTCCATGGCGCAGGCGGGCTAAATTATACTAGCCTTGCTATTATGTGCGGTATATATGGCATGGTCGGCTCGATGGTCTCGCTATTTATCTCAAAATGGATGGCAAAAAAATCAACGGGCACAGTAGTCATCGAAACGCCAAGAAATGCTACGGAAAAATGGCTGGTTGATACTGTCGCTAAACACGCACAGGCGGTAAATATTGGCATGCCGGAAGTGGGAATTTTTAATAATTCGCAGCCAAACGCGTTTGCAACCGGTTGGAACAAAAACCAAGCATTGGTCGCGGTCTCCTCAGGGCTACTACAAAGCATGACACCCGATGAAATAGAAGCCGTGCTCGCGCATGAGATCGGTCATGTGGCCAATGGCGATATGGTCACCCTTGCGTTCATTCAAGGGGTGGTGAACGCCTTTGTCATGTTCTTTGCGCGTATTATTGGTAGCTTCGTCGACCGTACTGTCTTTAAAAATGAAGGGGATGGCCCAGGTATCGGTTATTTCATCACCAGTATCGTGATGGATATTTTGCTGGGGTTTTTGGCGTCTGCCATCGTCATGTGGTTCTCGCGCCTACGTGAATTCCGTGCTGATGAGATGGGGGCAAAGCTTGCCAGCCGTGAAAAAATGATTAGCGCACTGGATGCCTTGCGTCCTTCTGAGCAGCGTCCAGACCAGATGCCTGAGAGCATGAAAGCGTTTGCAATCTCGTCTGGGCAGTCTACGGGCTTTAGTGTCGCTAACCTTTTCCGCTCACATCCAACGCTTGATGAACGTATTGCGGCGTTGAGAAAGTATAATCCTAGCAAGGCTTAAGCCGCAGCCCTAACATACATGACAGATGATAGCGGATGGCTAGAACAGCAACGCTATTATCTGCATCGTTTGACCGTTATAAACAATCAACCTTTACCTGTGATTCGTACTGCCGCGGTGGCTGTGTTCACCTCTGTCTCTGGCGGACTGGTAATAAAAGTCAGATACGCTTCGTATTGTTCAAGCACATCGTCAATCACTTGCTGTTTGGTCAAGCCCATCAAATCATAACCACCAGAGCCGGTTTGCGTCGTTACTTCTAAACGATAATATACGTCGCTAACTGGTGACATCTTGCCACTAAAGGTCGGTGACGGCGTCTCGACCATAGACACTTGATAATAAAAGTCGTTTTGGGCGTCAGTAGATACCTTTAATAATGGCCCACCAACATCAATATCGCCCGCTATATGAGGAATATTATCACGATCAATCTTATAACCTTGGCGCTCAAACTCATTGGCGACATCGTTTAGCGCCGGACGGACGACACGCTCAAGAAATTGCTCCGTTTCTCGTTTGCTCGGATAAGCCAGCATTTGTCCCAAGCGCTGCTTCCAAGAACGCTCCGGTATATGCCCGCCACTTGGCGTAACAGAAGGACGACGCAGCACCGTACCTTCGCGCTCAGCCCGTTCTATTTTTAGCGCTTTAGAAAAAGAGAACATCACCAGATAAACAATAATAGTCACAGGAAGAGCAAAGATAAGCGTGGCATATTCCATGGTAATGACGCCGCCTGCAATCAACATAGAGATGGTCAATACTGCCGTCAACACCGCCCAAAAAATGCGTAGCCACTTTGGGCCATCTTCGCTTGGGTCAGGGATAGAGGTTGAAAAGTTCGACATCACCATCGCCCCTGAGTTAGCACTGGTGATATAAAACAGCAATCCTGAAAGCGTAGCTAACGCTATCAAAATAGTCGCTCCCGGAAACAGCTCAAGTAGCGCGTACCAACCGCGCTCTGGGCTTTGAACCGCAAGCTCGGCAAAGGCGGTATTGCCTTGTAATACCTCATAAAGGGCGGAGTTACCAAAGAAAGAAACGATGATAAAGTCACATAATACCGGCACTGTAATCGCGGCAATGACAAACTCACGTAATGTGCGTCCACGCGAAATACGCGCTAAAAACACCCCAACAAACGGTCCCCATGCGAGCCAAAACGCCCAAAAGAATAGCGTCCAACTGCCCATCCAATCGCTACTACCGGGAACATAGGCAAAGGTTTTAAACATCCGAGCAGGGAGTGTGACAAAGAACTGACCCAAATTTTCGACTAAGGCATTTAACAAAAACGCCGTCTCGCCAGCGATTAGGATAAACGCCATCATTGCCACCGCGCTCCATAGATTGAGCTCGGAGATCCAGCGGATACCGCGATCAACCCCTGAAGTAGTGGCCAAAATGGTCAAAACAACCGCGCCAACCACGAGGGCAATCTGTAACGTTAAGCCTTCTTCAAAACCAAATAACTTTGAGAAACCAACGTTTAAGAGTACCACGCCGATACCCATCGTCGTCGCCACGCCGAACACTGTGCCGACCAAGGCAAGAATACTAATACCATGACCGATAGGACCTTTTACCCGCTTACCGAGCAGCGGATAAAGCGCCGCCCGAATGGATAAAGGCATGCCCCAACGGTAGGCAAAATAACCCATTGCCATACCAAGCAGTGCATAAATAGACCAGCCGGCAATGCCGTAATGGAACATTGTCCAAACCACAGCGTCCTGCATAGCAGCTGCATTCGCCCCTTCGCCAGACGGCGGGGTCAAATACTGTACGACGGGGCCAGTGACTGAGAAAAACAGCATGTCAATGCCTACCCCAGCGGCAAATAACATCGCTGCCCACGTTCCCAGTTTATACTGTGGCCGCGAATCATCAGGCCCAAGGCGTATGCTACCTGCTTTAGACAGTGCTACCCACAGCACAAAACCGATGACCATCACCATGGTAATCACGTAATACCAGCCAAGATTGGTCGCAATCCAATCAACGACTGTTTTCATCGTCGTGCTGGCATTGATAGGCATCAAAATTGCCCATAACGAAAACGCCACAATCACAACTGATGAGACAATCAATACGCTCCAATTAATATGAGCCACACTGTTTTCTGACAGCTCCTGTGCTCCTTTTTTCAGATCGCTACGGGAGATTGGCACATCTTCATCAAACGGTTTTGATTGGCGTTCTGTACCGCCAAACTGCCTGCGCTCAAACGGCAGGCGCGAGCTTTCGCTAGGCTCATTTACCAATGGGTTATTTGACTCGTCAGCCTCCCTTAAGCCATCGTCATTCGGTTTGTCGCTCATTTATATTCCTTATTTTTATATGACTGTCCGTATTAGGTTCACTATATTCTACCCCTAGTTTAATGTCATTATGCTGAATGTGTTTATCCAATGATGATACAGGCTTAGCGTCAGTAGTAAAGCATCGTGAGAGAAAATCATACGTATGAAACTATTTAAAGCTAAAGTAATGAAAAAGGTTAAAGCCAAAGTAATGAAAAAGGGCACTGTCATTCACTATAAAGTTTCTTGCATAAAAAAGCCCACCTAACGCTCTTATCGAGAAATTAGACGGGCTTTTTTATGGCTTAAGATATATTACATATCAAACTCAAGCGCTCTATCACCGTTGGCGTCTTGGATACGCGTTGGCAAACCAATCTCATTTAGCAAGTTGATAAATGGCTTGGCATCAAGTTCTTCAACGTTGACCATTTTGCCTGCATCCCACTCGCCAGTCGCCACCAACATTGCAGCAGCAACAGGTGGCACGCCAGCGGTATAAGAGATACCTTGGCTACCAACTTCGTTATAAGCGTCTTTATGATCAGAGATATTGTAGATAAATACCTCGGTATCAACGCCGTTAATTTTGCCTTTAACCTTGTCGCCGATGCAGGTTTTGCCCGTATAATTTGGCGCAAGCGAACTTGGATCCGGCAGTACTGCTTTGACCACCTTAAGCGGAATCACTTCTTGCCCTTCAGCAGTCATCACCGGCTGCTCAGACAATAGACCTAGGTTTTGGAGCACAGTAAACACATTGATATAATGCTCACCAAAGCCCATCCAAAAGCGGATATTTGGCACATCTAGGTTAGCCGATAAAGAATGAATCTCGTCATGACCACTTAGGTAACTATTTTGCTCGCCAACGACTGGCAAATCATCGGTACGTTTGACTTCAAACATCTTATTCGACTGCCACTTACTGTCTTGCCAAGAATAAACCGTACCAGTGAACTCACGGAAATTAATCTCAGGGTCAAAGTTGGTGGCAAAATACTTACCGTGGCTGCCAGCGTTGATATCGATAATATCGATATCCGTCACCGAGCCTGCATCCATCATGTCATAGCCAAGACGCGCATAGGCATTGACCACACCAGGATCAAATCCAGCACCCAAAATTGCCGTGATGTTCTTGTCGGCACAGCGCTGTTTACGCTGCCATTCATAGTTGTCATACCATGGCGGCGTCTCACAAATCTTGCGCGGATCCTCATGAATGGCGGTATCAATATAAGCCGCGCCCGTTTCAATACAAGCCTCTAAAACGGTCATATTGACAAATGCCGAACCGACATTGATAACGATTTGAATACCCGTCTCTTCAATCAGCTGTATCAGCGCTTGCGTATCCATCGCATCGACTTGATGGGTATGTAATACCGCAGGCAGCTTAAAGCTATTCTTTTCTTTGACACTTTGGGCGATGGCATCACATTTATCTTGCGTGCGTGAGGCAATATGAATCTCGCCGAGCACATCGTTATGCATCGCACATTTATGCGCGACCACTTGCGCCACACCGCCTGCACCGATGATGAGCACGTCTTTTTTGTTAGGGTTGGTTTGATTTGTGTTCAATGAACAATCCTCCTTTGTGTCCCTGTCGATACCATCGATGGTGGCGAGTCAAAACAGAAACGAGTGAATGATATGCGTGAATTAAAAAGGAAGACCGAGGAAAACCCACGCACCCGTCGGGCAAAGCAGTATTTGGCTACTTGCTTTTGCCCGCGGCGATTATAACAATTTTTACCCACCTTTCGGCAATAATTAATCGATAAGATGACATCTAACTCTATTACTCAAATACCATCACCGTCATCTTAATAGCAAAATTAAGACAAGCTGGCCTTGTAATCTTGATAATCAAACTCACGCTGCACATGTATCGACCCATCTAAACGGCGGATAACGATTGCAGGCATACCCACACCATTAAACCAGTTTTTCTTGACCATGGTATAACCGGCAGCATTTCCAAACGCAATGGTATCGCCAATTTTCAAATTACTCGGTAAGGCGTACTCACCAAAAATATCGCCTGCCAAACAAGAACGACCGTAAATAATAGTGTTGTCTGCAGCGCCCTCTTTTTGATCTTTATTTACCGGCATCATATCTATTGATTCTTCATTAATGGACACAATGGGAGCAGACTCGCGATAAATGAGCAAATCAAGCATATGCGCTTCGATAGAGGCATCGACGACGGCAAGATTTTTTTCATTGTGCATAGTGTCTAAGACGGTTGTCACTAATGAGCCAGCGCCGTGAATGCTCGCTTCACCCGGCTCAAGATAGACTTGCACGCCATATTTTTCGCTAAAGCCTTTTAATCTATCAGCCAGTTTTTCGAGTGGATAATCAGGCGCGATAAAGTGAATACCACCGCCCAAGCTCACCCATTCAAGCTGCGCCAGCACCTCACCAAACCTGTTTTCGATATCGGCTAAGCTTGCGCTAAATGCCTCAAAACTATCGTTTTCACAGTTATTATGAATCATGACGCCAGTGATATCAGCAAGTACGGCGGTAATCTTATCTTTATCATGCTCACCCAAACGGCTAAAGGGACGCGCTGGATCAGCAATAATAAAGGACGAGTTGCTGGTTTTTGGGTTTAAGCGCAGCCCTACTGGAATATTCTGAGCAGCAGCTTGAGCTTTAAATGTATTCAATTGCGAGATAGAATTAAAGATTATTTTATCGGCATAGCTTAACACTTCATCGATTTCATCGGCGCTATAAGCAACGCTATAAGCATGGGTTTCTTTTTTATTATCACTGCCTCTACCTTTACCAAAGGTCTCATAGCCTAACCGCACTTCATTCAATGAAGACGAGGTTGTACCATGCAAATAAGGCTGCATGACATCAAACACGCCCCAAGTGGCAAAACATTTGAGCGCGAGCAAGGCTTTGGCGCCAGATAGCTCGCACAGACGCGCGATAATCTGCATATTGGCAACGATTGCCGCTTCATCAAGCAGATAATAGGGCGTTGCAGGCAAGGATGAGTGACTGGTTTGTAACGGTAAATTTGTATTCATAAGAGGTTACCTAATAGCTGCGGTCGGTATCATGACAGACCTAAATAATTGCGCTATAGTAGACTAAATCCATCATAAATAGAATATCTTATGGCACTCTCGACCGATTATTCTACGGCTAAAAACCCAGCCAATCTATCCCAGCTAGATCCACAAAACATCAGCTTAGAACATCTTGCTGCGGATGCGCGTGCGGTATTGGATTTTTGGTTCGATAAAGACAATGAGCAGTACTGGTTTGCGCAAAATGATGCTTTTGATAAACAGATAAAAGACAAATTTTATAATATTTGGCAGGCAGCAAAACAGGGTGAATGCGTGTCGTGGCGTATCGCAGATGCAGCGACTGATAGCAATAGCTCAGTCACAGCGCTAGCAGGACGCTTGGCAGAAATTATCGTGTTAGATCAGTTTTCGCGTAATTTATGCCGTGAGCAAGCGTGCGCTTTTGCCCAAGATGGCATGGCGCTAGCATTGGCACAAGAAGCCATTGGACAACCATATTTTGATACGCTGCCAGCGCAGTGGCGCAAATTTATTATCATGCCATTTATGCATTCTGAATCGGCCATGATTCATGAGCGCTATCTGCCGCTGTTTAAGCAATTAAATGATGCAACAACCTTAGAGTTTGAAGAGCGTCATAAAGAGATTATCGATAAATTTGGACGCTATCCACATCGTAACGACACGTTGGATCGTGAAACGACTGACGAAGAAGAAGCGTTTTTAAAGCAGCCCAACTCATCGTTCTAAGTATTTTTGGGACTTTGAAGATTTCTGTTGTTAAAGGTTTAAATAAAAAAACCATCTGTTGATTATGAACAGATGGTTTTTTTATGACTGAAAGCATTTTCTTATTTAATTTTGCTTAGGCTATTTCATTAAGCAGTCTTATTCTGCTAGCTAATGATCATTTTTAGGTCAGGCAATATTGGCTTTCGAGCACTTTTCTTACCGGTGCAAAGCTACGTCTATGCGCGGCTAATACGCCATGAGCTGCAATCGCTTCCATATGGGCGCGCGTTGGATAGCCTTTATGCTTGGCGATGCCATATTCAGGATGTCCAGTATCAAGCGCATACATGTTTTGGTCACGGCTGACTTTTGCTAAAATACTGGCCGCCGCGATACTGGTATGTCGGCCATCGCCTTTTACCCATGCTTGGCAGTCAATCGCTGACTCTTGAATACCAAATTTAGTGAGACTGGCATAATCTAAATCTGGACAACGATTGCCATCAATTAATATCTCAAACAGTGTTTTGTCACCCGTATTCAGGTGTTTAGCAACTACCGCCAATAAAACCTCAGTACATAAGCGCATCCCTAGCATGGTCGCTTGCAAGATATTGACTTGGTCGATGACCGCTGGTGGTATATCAGCGACGATGTGCGCGACTGCATGCTGCTGAACCAACGGATAAAGAATATCGCGCTTTTTTTCACTCAGCTGCTTTGAGTCCGTCAGTATAGACAATGGCGTATTTTTTAGTGGCTCATTTTCAATTAAACCTGACCACGCCGCAGGTAATATTGCCGCAGCGACATTCACACTACCCAGCAGCGGTCCACGCCCTGCTTCGTCAACGCCAATTTGTATGGCTGTTGGTTGCAAGTTTTCTAAACTTAATGAGTATTGCGCAATCAGTTCTGAGATATTGACTTGCCCTGATAACTGTATGGGCGCTGCCAGTTGTATATATCGTCCTTTAATATCAATTTGCTCAATAACTCTTTCAATCTGAACGCTATGCTTAAGCATAACTGGGCTTTTTATAGGATCATTTTCTGTAGAAGACATAGTACTCATAACTTTATTATTTTTTAACTTTACGGTTTAATAAATTTTTTGCGTGCCTAACATAATTAGCGTTTGGTTACTGAGCTTGATAATTGTCTTGGCTGTCGTAATTTTCTTGACTGACATGACCGTCTTGTCCATTAAAATCATGATTTTGATGACTGGCGCGGTTTTGAATAAACCACTGTTCGATGACGCTATGCGCAGGGTCATGATTGCTTTGTTGTTGCAATGCATACTTGGTATCAATCAGCGCTTTTAATTGTTCTGCATACGCGCGCGGCTGCAACAAACGCATCACGGTACGACAGATATTATCGCCACTTGCCTGCTCTTGGATAAGCTCAGGCACGATTGCGCTATCTGCCAAAATATTAGGCAAACCGACATAAGGGACTTTGACCAAACGTTTTGCTATCTGATAAGTCAGCTGATTTAATTGATAAATCACCACCATTGGACGCTCAAGCAGCATGGCTTCTAAGGTTGCAGTACCCGATGCCAGCATCACCATATCTGATGCCGCCATCGCCTGCTGACTAAAGGCTGGCTGACTTTCATCATAGACCACCGCAATCGCGGCCCGCAGCTGCTCTGAGCGCTTATCGATCACATCTTGCACAATATATTGATGGTTTTGATCGACAGTTGGAATGATAAAGCACAGCTTAGGATCTAGCAGTAGCAGCCTTTGGATACCATCGAGCATAAGCGGCAAAATAGCCGTTATCTCACCACGCCTAGAGCCGGGCATGACGCAAATAAGCTGACTGACCTCATCAAAGCGGTCGATAAAAAACTGCTGCAAGCCATCATTATGCCAGACCAATTCGCTACGGCGCTGATTGATGGGCGTCTCAAGTAAGGTCTGATCAATGGTTCGTAGTAGCGGATGACCAACGCAAATCGCGGGATGATTATAACGCTCGTAGACGGGTAGCTCAAATGGGAATAAGCAAAGTACCAAATTGGTCGCTGCCATAATGTTATGAATACGCGACTCACGCCACGCCCAAATAGAAGGGCTGACATACTGCACGCAAAACACCCCTTGCGGCTTTAATTTCTTTGCCACTCTGAGGTTAAAATCAGGCGCATCAATGCCAATAAACCAATCAATGCTTGCGGCTTTAAATGCGGTCAGCAGCTCTTGACGCGCTTTAAGCAAGTCCGGTAACTGCGCCACCACTTCGACCAAACCCATCACAGCCAAGCGCGATAACGGAAAAATACTTTGTAGCCCTTGCGCCTGCATCTTTGCGCCGCCAACCCCAACCCAAATAATATCATCACGCAGATTGTTCATCTGCTGCATAAAATCTGCACCCAAACTGTCGCCTGACACTTCCCCGGCGACAATCCCTATCACCAGTGGCGAGCTTGTAACCTCAGGCAATTTATCAAAAGCACTATAAGTATCTGGTGCTGGCGTTATATCAGCAGGTTGGTGAGGCGTAGCAGGATCTGTCATGATAAGCTCTCAATATTAAAGTGGTACAATTTAATTGATGCCATTTAAGTAGCACAGTTAAACAAAAAAAGATAAAATGCGTCTATCATAAGAATGATTATATAAAATATAACATAGCTTAGCCGTAATAAGATGCCCATCAAAAGGCATCTTGATAGCATTCCATGATGCTCGAACTTAGTCGTTTATATCGCCATCATACGTGACAGTGCTGGAAATAGCTAAATTAGTGCACAAAATCCAGTCAGTATCACTCATTTATATCTGCCTATAAACGTTGTGTTTAATGCAAATTTGGACTTAGGTTAGCGATAAAGCGTCATTTCACCTATGCTTTACATTGCCTTATCATTCTTATACACCTATGAATGACAGCATATTAAGACGGGTTGCAGCGATAAGGTATAACAAAGTTTTGGTCGCCACATTCCAGTTAGCAGTCAATTAACTGTACGACTGCCCTTGTCAACCAGCGCTTTTGTCCGCATAATGAATATCCCTATAAATCAGCTAGACGATATATAATCATGACAACACCAGCTACTCATAATGCAGATATTGACGACGTGAATATTGAAAAATTCATTCCTTTAATCACACCCGCTGAGCTAAAGTCTGAGCTACCTTTGTCAAATGACGCCTATAACACGGTGCTAAAAGGTCGCAATACCATCCAAGATATCCTTGATGGCAAAGACAAGCGTTTATTTGTGGTTATCGGCCCCTGCTCTATTCACGATATTAAAGCCGCCCACGAATACGCCGATCGCTTAGCCGTATTGGCCAAAGAGATTGAAGACAGCATCTTCGTTGTGATGCGCGTTTATTTTGAAAAGCCGCGTACCACGGTTGGCTGGAAAGGCATGATTAATGACCCTGATATGAACGACAGCTTTGATATCGAAAAAGGTCTGCGCACCGCTCGTAAGCTACTGCTTGATTTAAATGAAAAAGGTCTGCCGTGCGCGACCGAAGCATTAGACCCAAATACGCCGCAGTACATTCAGGATTTGATTAGTTGGTCAGCGATTGGCGCGCGTACCACCGAAAGCCAAACGCATCGTGAAATGAGCTCAGGTTTATCGTGCCCAGTTGGCTTTAAAAACGGCACCGATGGCGGCATGACCGTTGCGGTTAATGCCATGCAAGCGGTAAAAGAAGGTCATAGCTTCCTCGGCTTATCAGCAGATGGCAAAGTTTCTATCATCAAATCTAAAGGCAACCCCTACGCGCACGTAGTCCTACGCGGTGGTAATGGTAAGCCAAACTATGATGAAACCGCTGTTGCACAAGTTGAAAATGAGCTGGCAAAAGGCAAAACCAATAGTAAAATTATGATTGACTCAAGCCACGCCAACTCAGGTAAAGACCCGTATCTGCAACCAATGGTCATTCAAAACGTTGCCGAGCAGATTAAAAATGGTAATAAATCTATCATCGGTTTGATGATTGAGAGTCATTTAAAAGGTGGCAATCAAAAGCTAACGACTGACTTAAGCCAGCTTGAATATGGTAAATCTATCACCGATGGCTGCCTAGATTGGGAAAGCACCGTTAGCGCTCTACACAATCTACGTGATATGGTTAAAGACGTTCTGCCGAATCGTTAAAAGCGCTTGGTGGTAATGAATACTGATTGACCACTCACTAAAAGGCCCGTTTGATAACAGATATCAGACGGGCCTTTTTTGTGCTTTTTAACTTATAAAGTACTGCTCTTTATGCACTTGCAGAACCTTCATTTGCCGCGCCTAAAACACTGTTTAAGCTTTCAATTACATGCTTAGAAGTCGCTTGCTTTTGTAGTTCAAGCAACTGCTCATGCGCCATTTGACGACGTGGTTCAGCCAAAGTATTCCAACGTGCCAGCACTTGCAATAAGCGTGACGCTAACACCGGATTGGCGTCATCCAGCTTTTTAATCACAGCGATATAAATATCTAAACCCTCTGGTGTCCACAACACCGTAGGCTGCGAGGTAAAGGCGCTGATGACCGAACGTACACGATTGGGCGTATTCCAATCAAAATCGTTATGTGCAAGTAAGGATTTAATAGTATCGGGCGTAACCGCATCAGCAGAGGCTTGCACACTAAACCATAAATCGATGACCAAATCATTATTTTCAAAACGATGATAAAAATCCGCCAGATACTTATCAGCATTTGCCAGTTGATGATTGACCATCGCCTTTAACGCGCCAAAACGCTCGGTCATACAGCTGGCGTTATCATACTGCTGCTCTGCCCATTCAGTAGCGCCATCGACGTTAGCGGTCAGTGCCATATCAAGCACCACATTACGTAAAGCGCGATTGCCACGAGCTTCCGCACTGTCTTCATAAGCCTGCATCGGTAGCTGTTTATAAAGCTCAGACCATTGATCTTTTAACGCTAAAGCCAGCTGTTGATATAAGCCTTCACGCTGTGCTTTTACCAGCTCTGGATCGTAATCTTTATGAATGGCAGATGCCAGCTCATGTGCTGACGGAATATCAAGCAAACGCGCCGCCAACATCGCATCATTAGCAGCCAGTTCAGGTAAGGCCTGCGCCACTACTTGCAAATATATCTCAGGACTGCTTTTCGCGCCGTGACCTTGCAGTAAAATGCGATTGACCAGCATTTGCGTCACTTGCCAGCGGTTAAAACCATTGGTTTCATATTTGAGCAAAAACGCCAAGTCTTCATCTTGATAATTATAATTGAGCTGAACGGGCGCACTAAAATCACGTAGCAAGGATACGACTGGCTCGCTCATTATATTTTCAAAGGTAAAGGTTTGTGTGACTTGATCGAGAAGCAACATACGCTCGGCGATGATATGACCAGAATTTTTATCAAATAGTGCGGTCGCTACAGGAATCGGCAAGGGTTTTGGTGCATCAAAACCTGCAACCTGACGAGTTTGCTGACTCAAAGTAATAGTCAATGTCTGCGTCGCGCTGTCATAATCTTGGTAACCAGACACCACAGGCGTACCGGGCTGACGATACCAGTCGATAAAGTCTTCAATTTTGCTATCGGTAATACTAAGCGCCGATAAAAAGTCCTCAACCGTCACCGCTTGCCCATCATAACGGCGGAAATACTCGTCCGTACCTTTACGGAAGTTATCACGCCCTAGCGTATTGGCAATCATACGCACGATTTCAGCGCCTTTTTCGTAGACGGTGGTAGTATAAAAGTTGTTAATCTCAACGAAACTCTCAGGACGTACAGGGTGCGCTAGTGGTCCGGCATCTTCAGCAAATTGATGGGCGCGCAAGGTTGCCACATCGTCGATACGCTGGACAGCACTTGACTGCTGATCGGCTGAAAATGATTGATCGCGATAAACGGTAAAACCTTCTTTTAGGCACAGCTGAAACCAATCACGGCAGGTAATGCGATTACCCGTCCAGTTATGAAAATACTCATGAGCAATGATAGATTTGACACTAAAGCTGCGCGCATCTGTGGTCGTTTCAGGACTAGACAAGACACAAGCGGTGTTAAAAATATTTAAACCCTTATTTTCCATCGCGCCCATATTAAACTGACTGACGGCAACAATCATATAACGGTCTAAATCATACGCGCGGCCATAATTGACCTCATCCCACTGCATCGAGTCTTTTAAAGCTTGCATACCGACAGCACATTTATCGATATCTTCAGATTTCGCATAGAGCTCAAGCTTCACCTCGCGTCCCTCGCTCGTGGTATAGCTGTCAGTCAATACATCCAAATCAGCGATGACACAAGCAAACAGATAACTTGGTTTGTTGGTCGGGTCTTGCCAAATCGCATAATGACGCTCAGGCGCGTCCGACACTTCACCCGCTTCGAGCAAATTCCCATTACTCAATAGTGTCGGGAAACGCTTATCGGCTTCAAGCCGCGTGGTAAATCTTGCCAGCACATCGGGACGGTCCGGATAAAAGGTAATCTTGCGAAAGCCCTCAGGCTCACACTGAGTGACGAACATCGTATCGTCACCACTACCGGCGATATATAAGCCTTCAAGCGCGGTATTGGTATGGGGATGGATACGTACTTGTAATTGTAATTTGCTATGCGCTGGCGCATTAGTAATGATTAATTTACCCTCTATTTGCGTATAGCACTCACTGGTAAGCAGCTCATCATTGAGCTTAATAGATAACAGCTCAAGTCCTTCGCCATACAGCACTAAGTCGCCGTCAGTCTGACGCTGCATCATCAAAGTACTATCCACAATAGCATGGTCATCGAATAACTTAATATCCAAATCAACGGTTTCGACCGCAAAGCTTGGCGGTTGATAGTCTTTCAAATGAATTTTACTTGGCGCATGTGGCGGCACATCTGGCATGTCAGGATTGATAATTTGTGCGTCAGTTTCAGTAGTAGACATGAAAATTCCTATTATTATTCACATTTTAAACAGTCAATTGATTATTTTATAGCGCCCTATTAATAAGCACGGTGTTCGTTATAAACAGAGTTTTTAAGATAGTTACATTGACCTAAACTATGAAATTTCAAGTACGATGAGTAATTAAATTGGTCAAGGTAGAAATCAATTCAAAGGTTTTAATCAGAATGCTACATATCTTTAGGTAAACTCTCGAACTATTTACAGTAATACTACTTACATAAAGTAACATTTAGTATATGATAGATAGTAATTGCCTAAGTTTTACCGTAAGCAGTTCAAAAACAACAAATACCATTAAAACTAATGTTATTAAAATTTTAGGAGCTTATATGTCTACCAGTATTGCAAAAGTTGCTGCCCTCGCAGTATTATCAAGCGCTGTCGTATTTGCGTCAGGTTGTGCTAACAAACGTGCGACATCAGAAGTGGTCGTTGCCCCACTAGGTATCCCAGGTGGTCAAGTTGGTTATAACGGTGCGGTTATCGTTGATAATTCAAATGCCGTTATCACTGGTGCAGAAAATCTACAAGCCGTGGTTTATTTTGCTTTTGATAGCAGTGAAATCACCTCAGAAGCTGCCAGTGTATTAAACCAACACGCTAGCCTCCTAAGCTCAAATCCAAACGCTGGTGTCGTTATCGCAGGTCATACCGATGAGCGTGGTAGCCGCGAGTACAACATGGCACTAGGCGAGCGCCGTGCCCAAGCGGCTCGTAATTATCTTGCTGCTCAAGGTGTTGCGGTAAACAACGTCCGTATCATCAGCTATGGTGAAGAGCGCCCTGCTGTTGCCGGTACAACTGAAGATGCTTATGCCCAAAACCGCCGTGCTGAGTTGTCTTACTAATAGTATTTAATAAGAGTTAATCAGCCATAATTTAAAGAAGCCCAGCAATCTATTGTTGGGCTTTTCTTATTCTATTCATATTCTACAGATAAATTATGTCATCTTTAAAATTACGTGATATTGACTACCAACAACTTGACGCTACAACCTGGTATGCGTCAGCTCAGATTATCATGCCTTCTATTTTAAACTATCCCGTTTTACTCAGCGATTTACCGCTGTTATTTAATCCCAATCTATTTTTAAGTACGAGCGTGGAAGAATTGCGCCACATGCAATGGCAATATCGTATTCCTACCGTGTCTCTATCCACACGCGAGATAGCTCATCTTCAGCGCCAACAGCAGCGCACTGGCGTACGATTATTATTACAATCACTACTTAATAAGCTAGAGATGATTGATATCTTGGATGATGCAAGTTTTCCATATCGACTTGCCAATAGTCAATACTACGTCTGCTTTAGCCATACTGGCGCCCATAACAAAGTTATTTCTAATCAGCATAAAAAAAATAAACCTTTCGATTATTTAGACAATAAAGTCGCGGTGGTCATAAGTGCTCATCGTCCTGTAGGTATTGATATAGAAATAAATCCCGTTAAATGGCTGGTTGCGCAGCGCTTTTACCATGCCAATGAAATGTCTATCTTGCAGACCTTACCACCTATGCAAAGAAATATAATCGCCAAACTACTATGGCAAATAAAAGAAAGTTTTATTAAGGTTTTTCAGTATAAGTTGGCACAAGGATTAGGAAAGGACTACTCCCACCTCATTGCTGATTTAATAAAAGGTGCTACAAGAAAATCACCCTTACTGGCCATTAACGACAATGAAAGCAATTACCGTATCGCTCTTCTATACTTTCAGCAAATCGTAATTGTTTATTGATGCTACTTTAATTTAATCAAAGTAGCGCTACCTTATTTTAGACGAAAAAAAACGACCCTAAAAAGGATCGTTTTTTATTGCTACTTATCTTCTAATAACAGTCGTTAAACTGTAATTAGCTTAGAAGCGGTAAGTTGCACCAACTTTAACAATTGGCATCCACTCTAACCAGCTTTTATCTTCTAGATCTTTTTCTGCGCGATCAGCAACAATATTTGCAGCAGAGTTTGGATTATCATCAGTGCGATTGATTGTAGCGTCTACTTTACCCATATACGCTGCACCAAGTTCGCCGAATACACCAAAGTTATTGGTGATGTTAGGACGGAAACCTACAGTTAAGTAAGGGGCTAGTTTGTTACGATGTTCGATACTACCTTCTAGGTTACCAACGTACTCACCAGCAACATCTGGAGCATCTACAGGAGCTTGACCTGTATAATATCTATCACCATCAATACTGTAATAACCATCACCTTCAGCATTTGCACGAACGTCGATATCGTTGTCAGGAACGATGATACCAGCACCTACTGTGAACCAGTTGGCAGCAGGACGTAATTGTACACCTAGGTACGGGTTGCTAAAATCTGTATCTACGTCATAGTTGATGTCATTTGCATCGAAGTCACCGCCGAATAGGTCAGCAACGTCGCCACCTGCCCAACCAGCCTGTAGTTCAGTTGTCTCATTAAGACCCCAACCGATATTAGCACCATAACCTAGCGTACCCACTTCAGCGCTGATAGCTGCTGGATGAGTCACAGTTTGGAAAAAAGTTCTGTCGCTATATGAGTTTGCTGGTTGTACAACAGCAACTGGCTCAGCTTGATAAGCTACGGCAACTGGCTCAGCTTCGTATACAACCGCATCGTTGTTATCAACAACGATAACTGGTTCAGCTGCTAGTGCAGCAGTAGATGCTAATACAGCAGCAGAAATTGCTGTTAATTTAATAAGTTTCATAAATACTCTCCTAAAGTGTGAAATAACTCGCCCGTAAAAAAATGATAATTTAACTTTTTTATAAACAACCATTTTGTTGAGCAGATTAAAACAATTTTGGCTTAAAAAGTCACCCCCATGAATGCGCTTTTTATTTGCCGTTATGTAAAGATTGCATAGATATTGTAATATTTGCTACACCAACCTGCAAAACTTCGGTTTCCTGTTACACAATACTCTCAAAGCAACTGAATAGTCAGAACATGAATATTGAATCGCTTAACGCTCATGTAAAGGTATTACAAAACATGTCAGTATAATGACCTACCTCCCCCTTTAACTCAATTACAGTTATAGAGTTTATTACTACAGTTTGTTGTGGTTTGTGAGTTAACGTATCCAATGCTACCCAAAAGACAAAGTAAGACAAAAATGTGAGAAATTAGTCTGAATTATAAAAACGTAAATATATCGTTTATATCTAATAAGATAGCTTGTTTGAGTGCGTTATTATGCTAAATTAGAGCTACTAATAGATGTCTTTTTAGTATTTGCATTTTTGAAATTTTCAATAGCGTATTAATGAATTTTTCTACTTTTCGCTTTACCCTTATCATTTTTATTGAGCCATTTTTATGCCAAAAGTTTCGTCGATTACCCGTGTTTTAGAGATTATCGAAGCGGTGTCTTATGCGTCAAAACCCCTCTCACCACTTGAACTGTCGCAAGAGCTTGATATCCCAAAACCTACTATCCATCGCTTGATTCAAAACTTAGTCGATGAAGGGTTTGTGACCGTCGATATTGGCGGCGGTATTATTCCTGGCAAGCGGGTGCGTAATTTGAGCGTTGAGCTTTGGCAGCAGCGTCAATTTTTTAATGAGCGGCAAATTATTTTACAAAAATTGGTTGATGAGATTAAGGAGACTTGCGGTATCGCCATTCCTTACCAGATGGACATGATGTATACCAATCGCGCTAACACCTCGCTGCCTTTGCAAATATATCTGCCTGTCGGCGCGAAATCACCGATGTGGTGTACGGCTACGGGTAAGTTATATCTAAGCCAGTTGTCTGCGACCAGCCGCGCTAAAATACTACAAGGCCTACCGTTAGATAAATTTACCAAAAATACGATTACCGATATTGATACATTAAATGCCGAGCTTGATCGTATCGCAGAGACAGGCATTGGTATCGATAATGAGGAATTTATCTCAGAGATGGTAGGGGTGTCAGTGCCTGTACTAGACAAAAAATCTCGCTATCTGGCGTCGCTATATATCCACGCACCAACCATTCGCGTGTCATTAGATGAGCTAATGGAGCATGTGCCGCGCTTGCAAAAAGCAGCGCATGATATTCAAGCATTGGTGTATGAGCTACAAAACTAGAGTGTGTGACATTAAGAAAAAATATGACTGAATAAAAAAGGTCTGCGTTATAAAACTAGCGCAGACCTTTTTTATACTTTGTTAATAAAATGATGATAAATATAGTGAGTGAAAAGTAATATCGATAAATCACGCACTGCTGATATAAATTTTTCTTACTTGCTGTGCCCGCGCAGACAGAGGCTACAAAAAATTGATATCAGCCATACCGTCGCGTTTTTAGGATATTTTGACTATAGAAACACACTCTATGCAGAGTTGATTAAGGATTTTAAGCGTTTCGTGCTTTAAGACAAGACCGAACTGTCATGTCGCGCCATAATGCTAGAAAAATCTTTATCGCCATTTTCTACTGTGTGAGATTCATAAAGCTCAGTAGCCTTGGCTCCCATCGGCGTTTCAACATCGGTATCCCTAGCCGTTTGCATCGCAAGATTAAGGTCCTTTTGCATGAGTTTACTCATAAAGCCGCCTTTATAACCGTTGCTAGAGGGCACATTTTCCATCACCTGCGGATAAGGGTTATAAACCTCTAGCGTCCAGTTACGGCCCGAGCTTTGTAGCATAATATCTGATAGCACTTTAGGGTCGAGACCGTTTTTTACGCCTAAATTAATCGCCTCTGCCGTCCCTGCCATGAGAATACCTAACAGCATATTATTGCAGATTTTCGCCACTTGTCCGGCACCATGCTCGCCTGCATGAAAGATGTTTTTGCCCATAACGGCGAGTATTGGTTCGGCTTTAGCGAATGCATCGTCACTACCACCGACAATAAAAGTTAAAGTGCCAGCAATGGCGCCTCCTGTACCACCGGAGACTGGCGCATCTAAGAAGTCGATACCAACCTTACTTGCTGCTTCTGCCACCAATCTTGCATCAGCTGCTGCGATGGTACTGCTATCGATGACCAACGTACCCTTAGGTAATTCTGCTAGTAAACCATCAGCGCCATTATTTCCTAGATAAACAGAATGGACGTGCTTGCCCGCAGGCAACATGCTAATGATAACTTGTGCATTGCTCGCCGCATCTTTAGGACTATCAGCCACACTGGCACCTGTTTGCTGCAAGCGCGCGGTTGCCTCTTCAGATAAATCATAAACCGATAGCGTATAACCTGCCTTTAACAAGTTCTCTGCCATCGGTGCGCCCATATTGCCAAGCCCAATAAAGGCTATATTTGGCTTAGTAGTATGATTATCGCTCGCAGCAGTATTATTTGTGTCTTTATTACTTAAATTCAAATCCTTTGTACCCATCTCATCGCTCCTTGATGATTGCTTATGCCGACAGTGCTACACATAGTTTTACGTTTTTTAATTTATACCTGATTCTTATAATGAGCCGATAAGCTCTTAGCGTACAAGCTGGCTGCCTAAAGCGTCTTCACCCAACCAATCGCCTAACGGATGCTCACCTTTAGCATAAGGATTCACAAAGTGCTGATGTATATACGCCTGCCCTTCGCTACTGAGACAGTCTGCCAGTGAACGTGACCACTGCGGATTACGGTCTTTGTCAATCAGTAGCGCACGTACGCCTTCTTTAAAATCAGGATTGGCGGCACAATGCACAGCTACGTTGGTCTCTAAATACAGAACTTGCTCAAGCGATAAGTCGGTGACTTTGTGGTAAAGCGCATAGGTCAAAGCGGCAGTTACAGGGCAGCCGTGACGATAAGTAGCTACTGCGCGCTGCGTCCAGCTATCTGCTGCAAAGTCTGTATCTAATTTTGCAAGCGCTTCGTCACTTTGTAGAAGTGCATCAATATCTCCTAAGCCGCCGCTGTTCATTAATTGCTGGATAGGTTTCCAATATATCGCAAGCTTACTTGCAGGCAACTCAGCAACAGGCTGTGCGGTAAGCGCACGACTAACGATACTATGAGCGCTATTATTATGATGTTTATCATTGTTGTCAGCTGCTCCTTGCCAATTACTCTGTTTTAAACGTTGTATGACAGCATCGTAATCACTACTGGCAACAGCATACTCTGCAAGATTGGCTAATAAAGCGTCACTGCCATTACACATCGCACCTGTTAGCCCTAAGAACAAACCTGTTTTAGCAGGCATGCGCTGCAAGAACCAACTACCAGAAGCGTCAGGGAACAGTCCAATGGTCACTTCTGGCATGGCAAAACGCGTGCGCTCGGTGACTAAACGATGACTACAACCTGCCATCAGACCCATGCCGCCACCCATGATAATGCCGTCACCCCAGAGGATTAATGGCTTTGGATAAAAATGCATCTGCCGATACAAACGGTATTCATGACCAAAAAACTCTGTCGCATAAGGATTCGGTAGCGGCACACTGCTGGACATGCTGTCATACAGCTTACGGATATCACCGCCAGCACAAAACGCCTTGTCACCTGCCCCTTTTAACACCAATGCCACTACCTGATCGTCGTTTTGCCACTGCTCTAGCTGCTTGGCTAATAATTGACACATCTCAACGCTGAGCGCATTCAGAGACTTTGGCGTATTTAACATCATTATGCCAATCAGGTGACCGCACTCTGTCGGCTCAGTATTGAATAGGACCGGCGCTTCTTGTTCTATGTTTTCTGTTACTGCTGTCATAAAAGAGACCTACCAAAATTAAAATGAGTAAAGTAAATATTAAGACATCCCTACAGGCTATTTATTTTGCCAATTGGGTGTGCGCTTCTCTAAGAATGCTTGTACGCCTTCGCGCTGATCGTTGGTGTCAAATAACTTAACAAAAGCTTCACGTTCATGGATAAGGTTTTGGGCAGGCGGGGTATTTCTTGCCGCTTGGATAAGCTGTTTCGAATAACTGACCGCCACAGGTGATTGCTTAGCGACTTTTTGCGCTAAGGCTTGCGCCGCTAATAAACCGCCACCCTTTGCCGTGACTTCTTCGACTAAGCCAATGCGCAATGCTGTCTCGGCATCGACGCGCTCACCGCACAATATCATACGCTTCGCCCAACCTTCACCAACCAGTAAAGGTAGGTTTTGCGTCCCGCCTGCACAGGGCAGTAAGCCCACGCCCGTCTCTGGTAAAGCCATCTGTGCATGCGCTTCTGCGATACGAATATCGCAAGCCAGCGCGCACTCAAGTCCACCGCCCATCGCATAGCCATTGATAACCGCGATACTGACGCCGCGATAGGCTGATAAGGCTTCGAATGCCTCACCAAACGCGATAGCCATACTTATCGCACGTCCTTTATCACCGTCTGAAAAATTATTTAAATCTGCACCTGCTGAAAAGAACTTTTCCCCATCGCCATGGATAATTAAGGCATAAACATCATCATTGGCATTGAGGTCAGTGACCAGTTGCTTGAGCGCTGGCAGACTGTCCATCGTCCAGGTATGGGCTGGTGGGTTATTCAGTGTGACGGTAGCAATATGGCCGTCAATTGAGAGCTTTAAATTGGTATAATCGGTCATGGAACTTCCTTGTTATTATCTTTCTATAAAATGACTTTATTCAAAACGCTTAATAAAGCAGTTTTATAATATTGTTGGGCTAGCGTAACTGACTCAACGCATCATCTTGCATAAGCTGGCGCGAGACAATCACCCGCATAATCTCATTGGTGCCTTCTAAAATCTGATGCACGCGCAAGTCTCGTACATGGCGCTCAAGCGGATATTCATTGAGATAGCCATAACCACCATGCAGCTGTAAAGCTTCATTGGCAACATCAAAACAAAGATCAGTAGACAGACGCTTTGCCATGGCACAGTAGGTAGAGGCTTGCGCGTCATTATTATCGATTTTGCTAGCCGCTAAATACAGCATTTGCCTTGCAGTAATGGTTTGGGTGAGCATATCAGCAAGTTTAAACTGTACTGACTGTAAGCTGGCAATCGGGCTGCCAAACTGGCTACGCTCCTGCACGTAATTGGTCGCGGTCTCAAGTGCTGACTGCGCTGTACCAACTGCACAGATACCGATATTAATACGACCGCCATCTAAGCCTTTCATCGCAATACGAAAGCCTTGACCTTCCTCGCCGATGAGATTTTCTGCTGGTACTTTGACATTTTTAAAACTAATCGTTCGCGTTGGTTGCGCTTTCCAGCCCATTTTATGCTCGTTTTTGCCATACTCAATACCAGCGCTATGGGCATCTACGACAAATGCCGAGATCCCTTTTGGCCCTGCAGCGCCTGTACGTGCCATAACTACTAACACATCGGTTGAACCTGCCCCTGATATAAAAGTTTTTTCGCCATTAAGCACATAGTAATCGCCTTGCTTATCGGCTTTGGTACGTAATGAGGCGGCATCAGAACCGGCATTCGGCTCTGTTAAGCAGTAACTGCCAAGCCATTCACCGCTGACCATATGGGGCAAATACTTTTTACACAAAGCGTCGCTACCATATTCCCCGATCATCCAACCCGCCATATTATGGATACTCATATAGGCGGCAACGGCGGTATCACCCCAAGCCAGCTCCTCAAACACCATGGCAGAATCTAGGCGTGGTAGCCCTAAGCCGTCATATTCTGGGTTGGTATACAGCCCTAAAAAGCCAAGCTCGCCGGTTTTTTTGATGACATCGACTGGAAAGTGCGAAGTACGATCCCATTCAGCCGCGTTGGGCTTTAGCTCTTTTTGCGCAAACTGTCTGGCAGTTTGGCGAAAGGCGATTTGGTCTTCGGTCAATGAAAAATCCATAGAGTCATCCTTGTGCATGTATAGCAAATATGGGAAAAAAGGTTATAAGCCGTCAGTCTACTGTGGTTTAAACCGTGCTGGTTATACAGTATAGCAGCGCTATAACGACAATCATAAATCATGCTTTTGCTAAAAAATACTGAGCAAGAGTGTCGCTATATTGCTTGGACGCTGCAAATATAGTCGATTGACGACTACATTGAAATAGTGGTATTGACGCTGCGGCTTGCCTCGTCATCAAACCAGCGGGCAGTGACCGTTTTGGTTTGGGTATAGAACTGTACCGCTTGCTTACCATAAGGACCCAAATCGCCAAGCTTACTGGCACGTGAGCCTGAGAATGAGAACATCGGTAGTGGCACAGGAATCGGCAAGTTAATACCGATTTGACCAACCATAATATCTTGTTGAAATTTATGCGCAGCAGCGCCTGACTGAGTGAAGATAGCCGTACCATTACCATTTGGATTGGCATTAAGCAGCTCAATCGCTTCATCAAGGTCAGCTGCACGCATGATACACAGTACTGGGCCAAAGATTTCTTGCTGATAAATTTGCATATCCGCGGTGACGTTATCAAAGATAGTCGGGCCTACAAAGTTGCCCTTCTCAAACCCTTCAACCGTGATGCCGCGACCATCAAGAAGTAGACTAGCACCCTCTTCTACTCCCGTACCAATCAGATGCTCGACACGCGCTTTTGCAGCAGGTGAAATGAGCGGACCTAAATCCTTGTCGTTTTTGCCTGCTGAAACCACTAAGCCTTCTGCTTTGGCTTTGATATCGTCAATCCATTCACCTGCCTCACCCACTAGCACCACGACCGACAGCGCCATACAACGTTGACCGGCTGCACCAAAGGCGGCACCCGCTAGCTGATTGAGCGTTTGTTCTTTATTGGCATCAGGTAGGATAACGCCATGGTTTTTGGCACCCATCATACACTGGGCACGTTTGCCAGATTGACTAGCGCGCTCATAGACATGCTTGCCGACGTTGGTTGAGCCAACGAATGAAACTGCTTTGATATCTGGATGATCGCAAATGGCATCAACGGTTGCTTTACCGCCGTGCACGACGTTTAACACGCCTTCAGGGACGCCAGCTTCAACTGCCAACTCAACCAAACGCATGGTTACCATCGGATCTTGTTCAGAAGGTTTAAGGACAAAGGTGTTACCCGTCGCAATCGCCATTGGGAACATCCATAGTGGAATCATCGCGGGAAAGTTAAATGGCGTGATACCAGCACAGACACCAAGTGGCTGCCAGATACTATAGGTGTCGACGCCTGTTGCGACGTTTTCAACGAAGTCGCCGATTTGCAGATTGGCAATACCTGCGGCATGCTCGACCACTTCTAAACCACGAAATACATCACCGCGCGCATCAGCAATGGTTTTTCCCTGCTCTGCGGTTAAGATTTCTGCCAGCTCATCCATATGCTCGCGAATCAGTTCTTGATACTTTAAAAAAATACGCGCACGTGTGGTGATAGGCGTTTTACGCCATGTCTGAAACGCTTTTTGGGCGGCAGCGACGGCTTGATTGATTTCATCGTCAGTCGTTTGCGGAACTTTGGCGATGACTTCTTGGGTGGCGGGATCTGTGATGTCAATCCATTCGCTGGTATTAGAATCAACAAATTGACCATCGATAAGCTGCTGAACGTGATGCATAAGATATCCTTATCTTGTTTGTTTGCTCACCATTTAATGGTGGGCCAGTATTTATAAAAAAGTATTCATACAAGTATATTGTTAAAAGGGATAAAAACTGTCCATTATTACCCTTTAAATATTTTTTTAAAATGATTTATTTCGTATCGTTATTGACTATAGCAATAAATCAATTTTAGGGTCAAGCGCTTTATCAAACTTTTATTTGCGATAGTCGCCATCTATAAAATTTATCAGTCTAAAAACCAAAAAGCCCATGATGGTACATGAGCTTTTCCCGATATTAAGATGACTGAATTTTTTCAATTAATACACTATTAGATTAATAATCTTTCATCGATTTTTTAATCGCATCAATCGCCGTTGGATTGTCAAGCGTTGACATATCTCCCGTTTCATTACCTTCCGCTAAAGCACGAATAGCGCGGCGTAAGATTTTGCCAGAGCGCGTTTTGGGTAATGCTTGCGGGAAATAAATCGCCGCTGGACGAGCGATACCGCCCAAGGATTTTACTACCGCACCAATCACTTGCTGCTCAATACGGAAACGGTTTTCGGTCGTCGCCACTTGCTCATGGTCTTTTAACACACAAAAAGCAATCGGCAACTCGCCTTTTAATTGATCTTTGATACCCACGACCGCACATTCAGCCATCTCTGGATGAGTACTGATGGCCTCCTCAATCTCTTGCGTGCCAATACGATGACCGGCGACATTAATCACATCATCGGTGCGTCCTAAAATATAAAAATAGCCTTCGTCGTCGGTCACTGCATAATCTGATGTAGAGTAGTGCTTGCCATCAAACAGACCAAAATAGCTGCTGATAAAGCGCTCGTCATTACGCCATACAGTCGTGAGACAACCAGGCGGCAGTGGAGCGCGAATGGCGAGTAAGCCCTTTTCACCAGCTTTACAAAGCTCGCCGGTTTCTTCATTGATGACGTGGGCATCATAGCCATACATCGGATAACCGGGCGAGCCTTGTTTGTGCGGTTTATGATTAAATTTGGGTGTATTGCTCAAAATTGGCCAGCCAGACTCTGTCTGCCAATAATGATCTAAAATCGGCACCCCTAAATGCTTGGTTAACCAATTGGCCGTTGATTCATCGAGTGGCTCGCCTGCTAAAAAGAATGACTTCAGGCTAGAGACATCATAGCGGGTCATCCACGTTTCATCTTGTTTTTTCAGCATACGCACACCCGTCGGTGCGGTAAATAAAATATTCACTTTATTTGCTTCGACAATCCGCCACCAAATACCTGGGTTTGGACGATGCGGCAAGCCCTCATACATGACACTGGTCATGCCAGCCAGCAACGGCGCATAAATGGTATAAGAATGCCCAACTGCCCAGCCGATATCTGATATCGCCCAAAAAGTTTCGCCCGCTTTGCCATCGTAGATATAATCTATCGACGTCGTTAGCGCCACTGCATGACCGCCGGTATCGCGCTGCACACCCTTTGGCGTCCCAGTGGTGCCTGAAGTATACAGAAGATACGACGGCGTATTTGACTCTAACCATACTGGCTCAACAATGGCGTTGGCCTCACAACTGATACGGCGCTGGGCTGCATAATCGACATCGATAGATTTTGGCTCGAACGGTAATACACCACGATTGACCACTAGTACATGCTCGGGCTTGATTGTCGCTTGCTCAACACCTTGATTAACGAGGCTTTTATAATTAATCACTTTACCGCCGCGTAGACCTGCATCGACAGTGATGACCATTTTTGCCTCAGCATCATCCATACGGATGGCTAAGTTATGGGCTGCAAAGCCACCAAACACCACCGAATGCACCGCACCGATACGCGCACAGGCGAGCATGGCATAAGCGGCTTCTAAAATCATCGGCATATAAATGATGACGCGATCGCCCTTCTCGATACCATGACGCTGTAGCACATCGGCGAAGTAATTTACTTCTTTATAAAGGTCGTTATAGGTCAGGCGCCGCTTAGTATAATCGGTATAAAGCTCAACGTTATTGCCCAAATCATTAAAAGCATCAACTACGGCAGGAAAAGTTTCGATTAACTCTTGGTTAATTTCAGAGGATAGCCAAATAAAGGCATCTTGCTCAGCGCGCTCTGCAAGATGGCGATCGACACAGTTGTAGCAAAGATTGGTTTCACCGCCGACGAACCATTTGGCAAATGGCAGATTGCTGTCATCAAGGGTTTGCTCAGGCTCTTTGTGCCAATAAATCCGCTTGGCTTGCTCCGCCCAAAACTGCTCGCGATTATCAATAGAGGATTGATAAATGTCGGCAAAGCTTTGCGTGCTATCAAATGATGGGTGAGAATCTTGGCTAGAGGATTGAGTAAGGTTTTGATTATTATTGTGATTTATAGCTGGCTGGCTGGTTTGTTGAGAATTTCGACGAATGACTTGCTCGTTCATAATGGCTGTCCTTAGCGTAAACGATGGGTAATGCTGTATTTTTTTATAACAAGCGATACTATAAAAAGTGCTTTTATAAGAGATGACTTTATAAACTATAAAAAGCGCTTTTATAGAGATCATATTTATAATATGACGCTTTATAAGATACGCTCTTATTCAATACTATCATAGTATAAAACTGGCTGTCCCTGCCAGAACTGAAAAACCGATACGTTATGTATCGGTTTAAAATGTAGCAGAGCTAGTGATAAAGGTCAACTATTAAGCGTGTCAGCCATTTGATATTTTGCTTAACGCAAGCGTTTTAAACAGCTGACTATTTAATGAAGTCTTATTTCTGCTCATCGTACATTTCGCGCATGACTTTTTTATCGTGTTTACCGACCGAGGTTTTTGGCAGCTCATCGACAAACTTAAACTGACTTGGCACGCCGTATTTAGGAATAATTCCCCGCGCTACCGCCTGTTCGGCAAGCGCTTTGATGTCATCGGCGTTAGTATCTTGACAGGCAGGTTTGAGTACAATCAAAGCTAGCGGACGCTCGCCCCATTGTTTATCACGGATACCAATCACCGATACGTCAGCGACTGCGGGATGCAAGGATAAAATCGTTTCAATCTCTAATGACGATATCCACTCGCCGCCTGACTTGATGACGTCTTTTAAACGATCGGTGATTTTAATATAACCATCAGGACGCATATAGGCGATATCTTGGGTATGCATATAGCCATTTTCCCACAGCTCTTTACCAGCATCGTCATTTTTCAGATAGCTTTGTGTTAGCCAAGGCGCGCGCAGCACTAACTCGCCGGTATTGTCTTTGCCCGTACCGACGGACTCATTATCAGTATTCCATATTTGAGCGTCCACCATCAGTACTGGCTTACCCGTCATACAGCGGCGAGCGATATCTTCGTCCTCAGACATCTCAGGCTCATTTAGGCTAAATTCTGTCAAACTAATAAGCGGTGCAGTCTCAGACATGCCATAACCAGTATAAACCTCAATATCTTGCGCTAATGCTGCTCTCGCTAGGCCTTCCGTCAGTTTCGAACCACCGATAATCATTTTTAAACCATTAAAACTGGTATCGCGCTCTTGCGCTTCTTTGAGTACCATCTGCAAAATCGTTGGTACGCAGTGGGTGATACTGACCTTTTCATTGATAATCAAATCCATCAAGGCATCAGGCGCGTAACGTCCGGGATAGACTTGTTTTAAACCAACCATTGTGGCGGTAAACGGGAAGCCCCAAGCATGAACGTGGAACATCGGCGTCATCGGCATATAAACATCGCCGTAACTGACGCCTTGTTTATTGGGCAGCATACCCAAGGTCGCGGCTTCCGTCAGACTGTGCAAGACCAGTTGGCGGTGGCTAAAGAACACCCCTTTTGGATCGCCTGTTGTACCTGAAGTATAAAAAGTCGTGGCAATAGTATCTTCATCAAAATCTGGGAAATCAAACTCGCTACTGGCGGCCTCTAACAATGCTTCATACTCTCCAGTGACGCGATTTTGATTACCGCCAAAGACGCCTTCATGTGACACGCCATTGTCATCAAGCCAAATAATATGCTCAATGCTAGAGTTTTCAAACTGATAGTCTTTCACCAATGGCGCAAACTCAGAGTTTAGTAGCAATACTTTTGGCTTAGCGTGGTTGATGGTATAGAGGATTTTTTCAGGTGACAGGCGGATATTGACGGTTTGCAAAATATATTCTGACATCGGTACGGCGAAATACGATTCTAAATAGCGATGACTGTCCCAATCCATCACCGCAATCACATCACCGGCATCAAGATTTAGGTCGGCTAAAACATTAGCTAAACGATTGATACGCTCAAACAACTCTTTATAAGTGAGGCGTTTTTTATCGGCATAAATAATTTCTTGCTCTAGCGACACCGTTTTGGCACGGTTTAAGAGTTGCTTGACGATTAAGGGATAATCGTAAGCTGATGGCGCACTATGATAAATATTTGACATAAATTTGACTTCCTTGTGGGTGATTTTAATTATTTTAAAGCACTTTTAATAGGGTTTAAGACACCTATAAAAACAGAGTATTTTTATCGGTATACGCGTGGCTATTATTGATGGCAATACTTATCGTCATTCTTGATAAGCTTCATTGATAGTAAGAAAAAACCTAAGCCATGTAAAGCCTGCTTGCGTAAGTCGCTGACGACTATAGGTTCTTTGATTGACGTTTAAATACTTAGATTATTGTGTTATGGCAAGTTAGGTTATAGGGTCGAGTGAGGTTAAAAGTGTATGTTAAAGGGTAGTAAAAATCTATATTACTCCGCGCGAGCCACTGTTTTGACCATCCCAATGCTAGCGACCAATAGAGCCAGCACTTGTACAAACAATAATAACCAAATCGTCAGCGACCATTGTCCACGCGCGTAAGCAATGCCGCAGAGCCACGCGCCCATCGTGCCACCCGCGTAATAGCCCATATAATATAAGCCTGAGGCCAATGAGCGTCCTTTTTTGACATTAACCGCGATATAGCTGATGGTGGCCGCTTGGGTAATAAAGACGCCGCTAGACATGATGGCAAGCCCCAGTACGATGCCCCAAAGCGGCGTCACGAGCGTTAAGAGCACGCCAAACATCGAGATAATAACTGCCACGCGAACCGTACGCGCTGAACCAAAGCGGCGCAGCAACGTCGTCGATAATGGCGTAATGACAACGCCAATTAAATACACCGCAAAAATATTGGCAAGCGCACCTGTGCTTAATTCATAAGGTGTATCGGCCAAATGCAGATTAATAAAGGTAAAACAGCCAACCAACGAGAACAACACGCAAGCACCAAGCAAACAGGAAGTGACAACATAGCGATTGATCAAATGCTCACCGAGGGTCTGCATGGCTGAGCGAAAGTTGGGATTAGCAACGAAGTGCCGTGATGCGGGCAGCATTTTACCCACCCACAGCGCCCCGATCAGCGTCATACCTGCCATCACATAGTAGCCAGCGCGCCAACCAATAAGCTCGTGCAAGTGCCCAAGTAAAAAGCGCCCCATAAAGCCGCCGAGCACCGACCCTGACACATAAAACGACATCAGCTCAGTGAGCGCCCGTCCCTCAAACTCTTCGCCGATATAAGCAATCGTCACCACCGTAATACCGGGCACAGACAATCCCTGCATAAAGCGCCACATGCCCATCCAGCCGATATTCGGACTTTGGGCAATTAACGCAGTGGGTATCGCTAAAAACAATAACGCCCCAACGATAAATGACTTGCGTCCTACTGCATCAGACAGCATGCCCAAAAATGGTGACATGATAGCAATTGCCAATATGGTGGCACCGACAATCATGCCCGCCTGCACCTCAGTTGCGGTGAAATCCATCATCAAGACTGGCAAAATAGCTTGAATAGAATAGACCTGCAAAAAAGCAAACATTCCAATCAAGCCAATCGTCAGCTTGAGTACCCATGAAGGCGCGTCAAAGGGCGTGTTGATACGGCGATTGCTGACGCTGTTATCTTGGTTAATACCAGCGGCTTTGCCATTAACATCGCTATCACTATTTATACTGTTATTTATATTATTATTCAAAGTATGACTGACTATATTGAGTGCTTTTTTAGCTAGAGCTGACTTTTGTGCTGGCTCGTACTAAATGACGCATGGGTGATAGAAATAAGTGGTAGCAATTACATCATGCCTACCATAAAACTTATAACTGACTATAAAAAGATGCCTGATTGGTGATTTTATCACAGCAAATACCAGACTCAGGTTTCGGTATGTTATTCACGCCAGCTTTTTAAATGCCGCTTTATAAAAGCCGTTTTAGCACTGGAAAGGTGACTGATATTTTTGACAGTGAATAGATTACTGTCTACTATTATTTTGCTTTGCTATTAAAACCAACCATCATCTAACAGACCCTTTATCATGTTAAACAACCCTTTTTATCTAAGATTGATTACCCTAACCGGCACACTGATTATTTCTGTGAATATGGCAGCAGTGGCAGCACAACCAACAGACTCAATTCAAACCCTTTCAATTAAAGAGCAATCAACCGTTACCTTACCAACTACAGCAACCAAAGCGGCTTCAAACGAAACATTATTAATCCCTGCATCATTAGCCAAAGTGTCTGCAAGTAAAGCAACTTTAACCACCACAACATCTACAGCCTCCAGATCAAACTGTATCGCTGATAGTGTCATTACCGCAGCTGAGCTGTCAGCTACGCGTGATAACGGTCCTTTTACGGTGGCGAGTAAAGCCATTCCCCGTCAGCTGGCCAATGGCTTTGGCGGCGGCACCATTCATTATCCTACCAATGCTGGAGACTGCGGCCTGTTAGGCGGCATCGCAGTGATTCCCGGTTATGTGTCTTATGAAGCATCGATTAAATGGTGGGGTCCGCGTCTGGCATCTTGGGGATTTGTGGTGATTACTATCGAAACCAACTCTATTTATGATGATCCAAATAGCCGTGCGACGCAGTTGAGCGCCGCCCTCGATCATATTGTGAGCGATAGTACAGTAGGTGCGCAAATAGATAGCATACGTTTGGGCGCCATCGGTTGGTCGATGGGCGGTGGTGGCGCGCTGCAGTTAGCAACCCAGCGCAGTGACGTTCGCGCCATTATTACGCAAACGCCCTATCATGATAAAGACTACGGCATTATGGACACGCCCGCGTTATTTATTACCTGCCAAAATGACCGCATTGCCTCTAATAAGAAGTACAGCAGTCCGTTTTATAATCATGCTGCTGGGCCAAAAATGAAGATTGAAATAAAAAACGGCAGCCACTTTTGTCCAAGCTATCGCTTTAATGAGATATTACTCAGCAAACCGGGTATTGCTTGGATGCATCGCTACATCAATGGTGATACTCGCTTCGATAAATTTTTATGCCATAACGAAAACTATGGCAACAGCCCCCGTATATCTTCTTACGATCATAAAGATTGTGGATAAGCACTGCTCTTAAATTGCCTTGTATTTAATACTTTTCCTCACTTATCTTTTTTAAACTTACATATTTATAGTGCTGATATCCTTTTGCTTACAGACTTTGCATGCTCAAAAAATCATAATCAAAAACTATCCATATTTATTGCTATGACTAACAATTAAAAAAACTCATAAAATAATGATTAAGGAAGAATATTAATGACCGATAAAATACATGATTTAGGCGCAGGATTTTGGAATATTCGCGGTACGTTTCGCATAGGCGGCGTCCTTAATATAGGTACTCAATGCTCACTGATTAAGTTAGATTCAGGGCGTTTTATCTTTTTAGATAGCTATAAGCTTACTGGCGACGTACGGGATGAGGTAATGAGCTTAACCAATAATGGGCAAGATGTTGAAGCTGTGCTCAACGTCCATCCCTTTCATACGATTCACTGCGCGCAGATGGCAAAAGATTTCCCGCAAGCGACTTTTTATGGCAGTTGCCGTCATCATAAAAAAATCCCTGAGGTGCAATGGGCAGACGATTTGGTCGAAAGCGAGGCCGTCGCCAAGCGTTATCCTGAGCTAAAGTTTTCTATGTCAGAAGGCATTCACTATATCTCACCTAATGAGATGATTCATGCAGGGTCGCTGTTGGCCTTTCATCCTGCCAGTAAAAGCCTACACGTCGATGACACCTTTATGAGTCCGCCAACCAAACTCCTAGAAGCGGTGTTGCCTGAGCTGCTATTGCACCCAACCACCAAAAAAGCGCTTAAGGATGAGCCTGATGCTGGCAAGCAATACTGCGATTGGGCGACCAATCTTGCCCACGAATGGCGAGAAGTGCGTAATTTTTGCGCCGCGCATTCTTATTTGGTGAAGTTTAAGGAAGGCGAGTTTGAAAAAGCCTTATTAAAAGCTATTGATAAAGCACGTCCGAAGCTTGAAAAAGCTTAAACGTTTAGATGCTTAAGTTGAATGAATTAGAAATTGATAATAAAAAAGGCTACCCATATTATTACTAGTGGGGCAGCTTTTTTTTGTGGCGATTTTATATATAGTAGAATCACTTTAAAATTGATACAGTGCGACTGGGATGAATTTTTCGTAGCCTCTGTGATAACAGCAAGCAAGGAAAATTTATACCAGTCGCACATAGCTATAACGTATCGCTTTTATTTTGCACTGACTATATAAAGCTTCTATTTTACAAAGCCATTGAGGTTATTTCTATAAAACAATAGCTCAGCCAATTCTGACTCATTACTGATAATATCCGCCAAGGTATAACGCTCAAGAACGTTGATAAAAGCAGTCAGTGCTTCAAAAAATACCTGCTTTAACTGACAAACAGGGCTGATGATACAGCCTGATTTGACCACCGCACTGGCCTCTTCATCGATAAGCGTCAAAGCCAAATCTTTAGCGACCCCGCTGTCTTCACTAATAACCGGACTATTCGCCGTGCTATTAGTATTAGCATCGGGTTTGGCAGTTACTAATAAATCAGTCGAAAAACATTCAACCAAATTAAAATCTGGCTCAATTTGCTTAATCAATACGCCCAAATTGATATCCTTTGGCCGACAAGCCAAGCGAATACCGCCATTTTTACCGCGTACGCTGTCGATATAACCAAGCTGCCCAAGCTGGTGAATAATCTTGGTTAAATGACTTTTAGAGATATTGTAGCTGTTGGCAATGTCACTGATGTTTGCCAATAGATGCGGCTCAGGCTTAATCGCCAAATATATTAATGAGCGCAGCGCATAATCACTATAGTTGGTCAGTCGCATTTTTTGCGCTCCCCTGTTTGAGATGAATATTAACTTGACGTTGTAAAATAACGTTGATCACGTCAAAACCTTATTAACCAAATAAGCCATCTGGCCGTTGGCGTGCCAGCATCGGTAAATAACTGATGCAAAATAATGCAAAACAAGCAATCCAAGCACCTTGCGCCGTCATAATCCATAATAAGTAATGGCTCATATCGACTAATGGTAAAAATACTCGACTGACAAACGTCAGCACCATCAGTGCAAACATAAGATTGACGATTTTGGGCGGTTGATGGATACTGCGACCTGTATGACCGAGCGATACCCGCGCCATCATTGCTACTGTCATCATACCCACGCCAGAGATGGATAATCCATGGACGGCGATACTGTGGCTGTAACCGAGCCATGGCTGTAGTGCGTATAACACAAAACTCAGACACATGCCTAAAAACGCGATATATAACGACCATAAGAGTGGTTTTTGCCAAATGCCGCGATGATACCAGCCCGCTAAGCGCACGATATTGACCACCGCGACCCCAAGGGCACTGATGGTCAGCAAGTATTTATTGGGGTAAAATAAATCAACGAGGAAAAAAACAAAGAAAAACAGTAAACTTGCGATATCTTGTGCTTTATTATTACGTACTGTGACTTCTTCTTTTTCGCCTTTAGCGTTTGGAATACTTAAACCACGCTCGATAAAGAACGGCACCACGCGACGACCGATGGTCAACACTAGGCCGATAATCAAGTAAAAACCTAAATAGATACCTAACTTGGTCAAGTTCATATTGGCGCTGATAATGCCCCAATAGCATAGCGCATTACCGAGTGTTAGAAGCGTAAGCTTGGCTAAAATACCCATCTGCTTATATTGCTTCACTTGTAGCACTGCCCGAGAAATCACAAATGCCATCCAGCCGACAAACAATAAATCAAATATCGCCGCGGCATATAGTAAGGCTGCCCCGCTACCAGCTACCGTGATACCGAGGCCAAATGCTACCCAACCCAAGCGTGCCAGCAACCAACACATAAAGATACCGAGCAGCTTATAACCATGTGGCATCATCACGCCCGTCCAGGTTTTCACTGCGGTCAATAAGAAGCCCGCCACGACTGCCAGCGCATAGCCATAAATCATTTCATGACCATGCCAATACAGCGGATTTAACGTTTGCGCATCGATATCCGTGTGTCCGGTAAACACAAACGCCCATAGCGTCATTGTGATAATGGCAAATAAAGCCGCGGCACTGAAAAATATCCGAAAGCTCAGGTTGAGAATAGGATGCGGCGAGCTTGGCGGTTTGGTAGGTAAATTAATTGATTGCATAACAGACTTCTTATAGTCAAAGTTAGAAGGTATGTCTTAAAGATATATTTTAAATGAATGTTATACATAATACAACTGAAACTATATGACTGCTACGATGAATTAACGCACCTATTATATACACCTTTGACTCATATAACGCGCTACACTAGATAACTTATATTATATTAATCTATATTCTATCATTTATGCTAAACCACGGCTATTAAATAACTTATCGCAAATGACTGATATCGGCGAATTTACGGCGGTATAAATGTAAATTCTAAAAGCGACGCGCTACGAACTAAGCGCTAAAGTAGCCAGCACCTTGATATTTGCTTTCATTATTACCATCATCAATAGTGACCACGGCTAATTTGACTACATAAATGGTCCACCTTGAGGAGAATGTCATGACAGAAGCACATGCACCAATTGAAAAACGTAAAATTGTTAATCGTTTTTTAACTCTACTGACCGAACAACAACCACAAATGTATTATGCCACGACATCAGAGGTCGCGCGCAGTATCCATACCATGATTAAAGAGCACGCCAATCGCTTGACGGTAGAAGAGCAAGCACTGACCCGCCGTATGTCTATCGAGGAAATCGAAGCGTTATTGGGTTTTCATACTAAGCAACATTAGAATAATCAACTTTTAGAGTAACGACATTATTAGTAAGAAAAAAGACCACCATCAAGGCGGTCTTTTTTCATAGCAGTACGTTTAATTAAATACGTCTAACCAAAATACGTTGATTAGAACGGATACTCACGTGGTTTATGCTGTACTGAAATCCAATGCAAAGTGGTAAATTCTTCTAGTATCCACTCACCATTAAAGCGTCCGATACCAGAGTTTTTCTCGCCACCGAACGGCGCATTACTTTCATCATTGACCGAGATATCGTTGATATGGGTCATGCCCGCTTTGATACCGCGCGCAAAACGCAGACCTTTTTCCATATCTTGGGTAAAGACCGCACTCGATAGACCATACATAGAGTCATTGGCAATCGACAGCGCATCGTCTTCATCCTTGGCACGAATGATACCAACCACAGGGCCAAAAACTTCATTACAGGATAAGTCCATCTCACGCGTCACTTCACTAAAGATATGCGGCGGCACCACCTGACCTTTAATCTCACCACTTAATAGCATCTTAGCGCCCTCTTTCTGCGCTTTGGCGATTTTTTCTTGTAGCGATTCGACTTGTTTTTTATTGATGATAGGGCCAACTGCGGTGTCTTTTTTGCTAGGATCACCGACATTTAGGGTTTTTACGTGAGCTAGGAAACGCTCAACGAAATCATCATAAATCTCATCTTCGACAATGATGCGATTAATCGCAATACAGATTTGACCTTGATGCAGGAATTTACCAAAGGCTGCTGCTTTTACCGCTTGTTCGATGTCGGCATCTTTTAACACCACAAACGGGCTATTACCGCCAAGCTCAAGCGCCACTTGCTTGATATAATCGCCGCCGTTGGCAAGCTCGCCGATATGTTTGCCAACCGCCGTTGAACCAGTAAATGACACCAAGCTTGGAATATCGTGAGTAACAATCGCATCGCCAATCTCGCTACCTGCGCCAACGACCACGCTCAGCAGCCCTTTTGGCAGACCCGCTTCTTCAAATATTTTTGCCAATAGTAGACCGCCAGTAATCGGCGTATCACTGGCAGGTTTGAGCACCACGGCATTACCCAAGGCTAACGCAGGCGCAATAGAACGCTGGGTTAAATGTAGAGGAAAGTTCCATGGGCTAATCACAGCAATCACGCCCATCGGCTCACGATAAATAAAGTTCTCTTTACCCGGCGTATTAGAAGGGCGAATCTCGCCATGCACGCGGTTAGGAAAAGTAGCCGCTTCAAGCGTAATCGCACGCGCACTACCAAACTCGACCATGGCTTTAATACGGGTACTGCCCGACTCTTTAATTAACCACTCAACGATTTCTTCTTGACGCTCATCAAAAATATTGACAACTTTATATAATACCGCTGCACGCTGGGCTGGCGTTTGCTTCGCCCATTCTGCCTGTGCTTTGGTTGCCGCCTGAAAAGCTTCATCGAGCTGTTTATCGGTTGCTTGCTGAATCTCTACCAAGGTTTCGCCATTAAAAGGATTGGTATCGGTATTGACGCTATCGTCTTGACCTTTTTGCCAAGTACCGGCGATATATTGCAAATGAAAATCGTTATACGCGCTTTGTTGAGTATGCTTAGTATCGGTTGACATAATTATCCTTATTTATTTTAAGTTTATTTTTAAGAGCCATTCAATTAAAAGTATTTTCTAGATAGAAACTTGTATAAAACACCCCACTCTCAACTTATTTTTCTAAGGTATTGGTTTACTTACTTTTTAAAATTTCAGTTAAAACAATTAGAATTTTAAATTCTATAAAAATCAAAAGCCTACGATAAGTTGAGATTGACGTATAAAACCCTAGGTTGTATCACTTTATAAACAGTCGGCACAACTATTGTGCAAAAAACTTGCTGCTCAACGTTGATAAAAGGTTTCATTGATAAAAGAATTCATTTATAAGTTGCGTTAATAAATAAAAGCCTTCTCACCAAACGTAACTTGCTAGACGACTGGTCTAATGCTACCATAGTAAGCACAAAAACAAGAATAATTTATCATTATGTATTGTTGAGAAAACGTAACGCTTAAAACTATTATCAAAGTAGTGCTCTCAACCCTGGTTTCTATTTAACTGATTTCCATTCGATTACATAACCAAATAATACCCTAAGGAGAACATCCTCTTCATGTCTGATATTACCACCCCTATTCCATCCGATACGAAGGCGCTTCTGTTAGCGATAGGTTATAAGCTTATTGCCCAAAAAGGTTTTACCGCTGTCGGTATCAAACAAATACTCGATACTGCCGGTGTACCTAAAGGCTCGTTTTATCATTACTTTGCTTCAAAAGAAGCTTTTGGTGAAGCCATCATCGAGCATTATTTTGCTAACTATAAAAGGCGCTTAGAGTCGATTGCAGCTGAAGATATTAGCGCGCAACAAAAGATTTATAACTATTTTCAGAACTGGTATGACACCCAGCAAAACGGCTGCGACCATGAAAAATGCTTGGTAGTTAAGCTCAGCGCTGAAGTGGCTGATATCTCAGAAACCATGCGTAAAGCCTTGTATGCAGGTTATCAGCAAACTATCAACTGGATTGCTGAGCAAATAAAAGCCGGCTGGGCAGATGGCTCAATCCCTCACCCTGATAATATCGCCGCTGAGAGTATGGCTAAGCGTTGGTACTTTGCGTGGTTAGGTGCCAGCTTAATCGCTAAAATCAGTCAAACCGATACACCATTGGCAGAAGTTTGGCTGATGACCACCTCGCAACTTGGTCGCTAAATATTATTCAGAATTTCCATGAGCAACTATTTAGACCGCTAGCTAATCAATGACGATTTTCGGTTATACGATAGTTTTGTAAAATTAATAATAAACTACTAGACGACCGGTCTAGTTGATGTAAAATACGCTCAAACAGCAAAAGTTACTACGATCTAATTTTTGCGCTCACAACCTACACACTTCTTAAAACTCACCTTACAGCTTCTCATTAACAACTAGGAATTTTATGAATAACTTTCAATATTACAATCCCGTTCGTATCGTCTTTGGCGAAGGTCAAATCAAAAAATTGTCAGAACTGGTGCCAACCGATGCACGTGTATTAATCACTTATGGCGGTGGTTCAGCGCAGCGTACTGGCACCTTAGATGAAGTAAAAAATGCGCTAGGTGCTAACGGCAACCGTGAAGTATTTGAGTTTGGCGGTATTGAAGCCAATCCAGAGTTTACCACGCTGCTAAAAGCCGCTGACATGGTCAATGAGCATAATATTGATTTCTTATTGGCCGTTGGTGGCGGTTCAGTCATTGATGGCAGTAAATTTGTCGCCCTTGTGTCTTCATTAACTGAAGAAGGTAGCACAGATGGTACGGTTTCTCGTGAAAAAGCGTGGGACGCATTGACCAGCTATTGCAAAAACATCGACTCAGCGATTGATTTAGGCGCAGTATTGACCATTCCAGCGACCGGTTCTGAGATGAACTCTGGCGGCGTAATTAACTATAGCGAACGTCAAGCAAAACTACCCTTTGGTAACCCGCTTACCTTCCCTAAATTCTCAATTTTGGACCCGACCAAAACCTTGACATTACCTGAGCGCCAAGTGATGAACGGTGTCGCTGACGCCTTTGTTCACGTCATGGAGCAGTACCTTACCTATCCTATTAATGCCAAAGTACAAGATGCCTTTTCTGAGAGTTTATTAAAAATTCTTATCGAAGAAGGTAAAGCGGTTAAGGCCGACCCAGAGAATTTAGAAACGCGTAAAAACATCATGTGGACAGCAACCATGGCATTGAATGGCCTGATTGGCACGGGCGTACCACAAGATTGGACGACGCATATGATTGGTCATGAATTGACTTCTCTACACGCGATTGACCATGCTCGTACGCTCACGATTGTACTGCCGTCAGTCATGCGTGAGCTTAAAGATAGTAAAAAAGACAAATTGCTCCAATATGCGCGTAACGTTTGGAACATTACAGATACAGATTTAGACGACGACACCGTCATCGAAACTGCTATTGTGCATACTGAGAACTTCTTCCGCGAGCTTGGACTGCCAGTGAGCTTAGAAGACGCAGAGTTAGATAATTCGGCGATTGACCCTATCATCAAGCAACTTGAAGCACACAAAATGGTGAAATTGGGCGAATATGGTAAAAATGATTTAGACGTATCACGCCGCATCTTAGAACGCGCCGTGACGAGCAAAGCCTAATTATTTAAAGTCTTATCATCGTAACTTTCTATATTCACGACAATCGGTAGCCATCCATCTTGCTATGGCTACTGACTTTAAGAATTTTAAAACGTTAAAAAACCAATAACTAGAATAATAACTAGAATAAGGAGCTTTAACATGAGCTTTAATGAACAACAAAACCAGCAACAAAATCGTCAAATCAAACTTGCCAGCCGCCCTAATGGCGCTCCTACTAAAGATAACTTTGAGCTGACCACCAGCGACATCCCAACACCTAATGACAAGCAAATGCTACTACGCACGGTTTATATGTCACTTGACCCGTATATGCGCGGACGTATGAGCGCGTCAAAAAGCTATGCTGACCCACTAGAAGTCGGCGATGTGATGCTTGGCGGTACGGTCGCCCAAGTGGTCGAATCTAATATCGATAAATTTGCCGTTGGTGATTTGGTGGTATCAAATTCAGGCTGGCAGGATTATAGCGTCAGTGATGGCGAAGGCGTGCTAAAACTTGATAAGAATATGTCCAACCCTTCGTATGGTTTGGGTGTCCTTGGTATGCCAGGCTTTACCGGCTACATGGGTTTAACCGATATCGGTAAACCAAAACAAGGCGAAACCTTAGTCGTCGCAGCAGCAACTGGTCCTGTGGGCGCAACGGTCGGACAAGTCGGCAAGCATTTAGGCTTGCGTACCGTTGGTGTGGCAGGCGGTGCGGAAAAATGCGCCTATGCAGTTGAAGAATTAGGTTTTGATATTTGTATCGACCATAAAGCCGACGACTTTGCCGAACAGCTGAAAAACGCTTGCCCAGATGGTATCGACATCTATTACGAAAACGTTGGCGGTAAAGTACTCGATGGCGTATTGCCATTACTAAATGCTCATGCACGTATCCCAGTGTGCGGCCTAGTGTCACAATATAATACGACTGAACTTCCTGATGGCAAAGACCGCCTCGGTATGCTAATGGGTCTTATTCTGAGCCAGCGCCTGACTATCAAAGGTTTTATTATCTTTGAAGAGTACGGCGATTATTTCCCAGAGTTCTTAAAAACCATGGGTGAATGGGTTGAGTCGGGTAAAGTTAAAACCAAAGAGCATATTGTCGATGGCTTAGCACAAGCGCCGCAAGCTTTCTTTGACATGTTAGACGGTAAGAACTTCGGTAAAACCGTGGTTAAAGTTGCCGACGTTCAGTAGTGGTTATTTTAAATAGCGCAACGCTAAGAGCAATAGAATCTCTCAGCAATACTTAACGATGAATACCAACAAGCATCAATACCAATATCAATAATAAATAAGGACAATTATGAATATTTTAATGGTACTAACCTCACACGATAAATTAGGTGATACTGGCAAAAAGACCGGCTTTTGGCTCGAAGAATTTGCCGCCCCTTACTATGCTTTTTTAGATGCTGGCGTCAATATTACCTTAGCCTCTCCTGCTGGCGGTCAACCACCACTCGATCCGAGTAGCGATACGGAAGATGCGCAAACCAAGGACACCAAACGCTTTAAAGACGACAAAGAGGCGCAAGAGCGTCTTGCCAATACCAAAAAGCTTGCCGACGTAAAAGCCGAAGACTTCGATTCTGTCTTTTATCCAGGCGGTCATGGTCCATTATGGGATTTGGTAGTCGATAAAAATTCTATCGAGTTAATTGAAAGCTTTGTTAAGCAAGACAAGCCGGTTGCTTTTGTTTGTCACGCTCCTGCAGCGCTGAAAAACGTCAAAGTCAATGGTGAGTATTTGGTTAAAGGTAAAAAAGTTACTGGCTTTACCAATACCGAAGAAGAAGGTGTACAGCTCACTGACGTCGTACCTTTCTTATTGGAAGACGTTTTAAAAGCCAATGGTGGTGACTATCAAAAAGGCGCAGATTGGGAATCGTATGTCGTCGAAGACGGTCTATTGATTACCGGCCAAAACCCAGCCTCATCAGAAGAAGCTGCCAAACGCTTACTGGCTAAACTGAACGCTTAATATAAAATACAGCAACAAGGCTGACATCATGATTCGCTTACACCATCTTAATCAATCACGCTCACTACGTACACTATGGCTACTAGAAGAATTGGGGCAACCTTATGAAATTATTAGCCATCAGCGTGATGCCAACACGCATCTAGCACCTGGTAGCCTAAAAGCAATTCATCCACTCGGTAAATCTCCGGTTATTGAGATGGATGGCGAGCTTTACGCAGAATCTGGGGCGATAATCGAGCTATTGATTGAGCGTTTTGCGCCAGAGCAATTACGCCCTGCGACCGACAGCACTGATTATGGTCATTACTTGCAGTGGATTCACTTTGCCGAAAGCTCGCTGATGTTGCCGTTATTGCTTGAGCTGTTTACCACTAAAGCAGGCGTTGGCGACAATGCGTTTTTGACCGGTTATATCGCTCAAGAAAAGCACAAACTCCTGAGCTATTTAGATAATGAGGTGAAAGACAAAACGTTTATCGTCGGCAACAAACTCAGTGGCGCTGACTTCATGCTATCGTTTGATTTAATCATGCTCGCTAAGCGCGGCGCGTTAGAAGACTACACCCATATCAAACAGTATGCTTTGCAACTGACGAGCATTGATAGCTACCAACGCGCCATGCGTTTGGAAGCCAACTATGATGACTCTATTAAGCGCTAAGTAAGACATTTCAATGGTTTAATATGAAAAAACAGCTCTTTATGAGCTGTTTTTTTATGGCTAAGCTGTTAAGGGCTTAAGGCAAAACTTTTGCTCAAGCCAGCTATTCATAAAGACATTATCAGGATCATACTCACGGCGTATCTCCAAAAAGCGATTTAGCTTAGGATATAAGCTTTGCAGCTCTATACGGCTCAATTTATTCACTTTGCCCCAATGCGGGCGACCCTGCCATTTTTTCATATACTCGTACAGCCATTTAAACAATGGCTCACAGTCCATACCCTTATAGACATGGAACGATAATACCGCGCAATCCTCCCCCTGCGTAGGACTAAGCATGCCTGTCTCGCCTTTATGCGTGCGCACCTCAATAGGAAAGTGCGAGCCTTTATTGTCGTTTAATAAAATATGATTGACCTCTGAGATACATTCATCAAAGTCAGATAACTTGATAAAATACTCAGACTCATTAAACTTAACGCCGCGCGGTGTCGGAAACACCTCGTAGCTATAGCCTTCACGCTTGGTATTAGGAATGGAGCTTGCTGATATTTCACTGACCTTTTTGGTCAGCGACGGCTTCATACGAGCCAGCTCGCACAGTACATAAAAAGCACCATTTAAAGTGACCACACTGTCAAAATGATCTTTGAGTTTTTGCGTGCCCGTCATCGCTTTGGGTGCTATGACTGACAGCGTCTTTTGCTGAACCTTATTGGTGCCGGGAAACAAAAACCATTCTAGATGACGATGGCTGTGCGCGGTTTCATGAAAACGTGCCAAGCCTTCTTCAAAATCTAAGACTTCATTGGACTCTTTAAGTCCGTAGATATCGACTACTTTAAGCGTTAATTTGGTGAAAATACCAAGCATACCAAGGCTGGCATGTAAGGCATTACCCAGCTCATCGGTTTTCGGATCGCCGCGATGATGAGTATGCAGTTCTCCTTTACCATCGACCCATTCCCATGTTACCACTTGATTGGCAATCGAGCCTAAAGTAATCCCTGTGCCATGAGTTGCGGTACTGGCAGCACCAGCAATGGTTTGCGCTTGCACATCGCCCATATTTTCTAATGCCAAACCATGCTCTTTGAGCGCTGGGCCAATTTCATATAAGTAAGTACCAGCATGTAAAGTGGCAAGCTTCGCCTCTTTATCGACTAAGATAAGACCGCGCATATTATGTAAACTGACGGCAATTTCTTCAGGTTTCGCGCAGCCACTAAAAGAATGCGCCGCACCGGTGACTCTAACGCGCTTTTTATTTGCCCGTGCATTTTTCACAATCTCTTGTAGTTCTGCAACCGATGAAGGCGTGAGTTTTTGCTCAGGGGCAGCACGCTCGTACCCTACCCAATTTTGCCAATCATTGCTTCCTTGCCACTGCCTTAGTGAAAACATTTGCGCTCTCCTCGGTAAGTTATCATGGTTTGCTGCTTTTGTTCTTTGTTTGCTGCCACTGTAGGCTGACCAAATTGTCGATAACAAATGAGTTCATTAAAATGTTCACACAGCTCGCCTGCTTTTGCATGGCGGCACCAAACCATATCGCCAATATTAAGACGCGGCATCTCATCATTGCCCGTTTTGCCAATTGCCATCGGCGTTTGTACTTCACCAAAACCTTCATCGTTTAATAGAGATAAATATTTGGGATAATGAATGACCGGTGCTTTATCGGCACCTGTCGCACCCGAGGCAATAAAGCCGCCACTATGACAGGTAATCACGCCTTTTTCTGGTTGACGCGTCACAGGCAGCACAAAGCCCGCGGCAGGCTGAAACTCATGCATGCTATCCATATAATCAAAATACACCGGTTTATAATAGGCAGAACCGACCGTTATTTCGCTAACCTCAGGCTGGCTTGAGGTGAAATCCATACTGCCACTGCCGCCCCCATTGACGAGCTTAAGCGTATAACCTTGTTTATCCAGATAGTCAACAATTGAGCGGCGGCGCTTACTCACTTGTTTTTGTGAGCGATTTTTTAATAAACGAATCGCAGGCGACAACACAGTTTTACCCGGTAAATGCTCGGGCAAACCCGCAATTTGTGCCTCATAGCCCATTGCCGCACTGATCTTAATATTGGGATATTTTTTGATATGCTGTAGTAGCTTTTTTACGTCTTTGATGCTCATTATTGCTGAACGTTTGGTACCGAAATACAGCTTGGGCAGCGGCATCGACATATTGATATCGAGACAAACATCAATAATGACATCGTGCGCTTTGGCAACTTCATTAAGCACATCCACATGCTCTGGGCGATCGATCATCCAAATCATGGTTGCGCCCTGTTTGGTAAAGTCAAAAGTTGCGGCGACACTTTTCGTATCTAAAGTTGGATAAGCGCAGAGAATATTATCAAAGCCATTTTCTAACAGATACACTGATTCGTCAGCCGCATAAGACATCAGCCCGATAAAGTTAGGAGATTTGTCTTTAATGTAGTGCAGAACGTCGATAGAGCGAATAGATTTGGTCGCCAAGCGTAGTTGAACAGACTTAGTTTTTTGGTTGACCAGTGTTATATTATGATCGAGCGCGTCCATATCGAGCCACGCACTCGGAGCTTTCGACGGAATAATGTGGGCAAAATCCATTTTACTTTCCTTGTAACGACCATTGAATACGACCTTATATTTCTTATAATACTGTTATTATGCCTCTAAAAAAGAGGATATATCAGCATCATAGTTTGTACCCAGAGCCTAGCTCAGTCAAGCGCCATATTTATAAAAAATCGACATTTGTTAAATCACATAAATAAGTTTAGCTAAGAAGACCTTCGAGCAAAAACTCTAAATAAAAGTGGAATTATTTATATCTTTAAGCATAAAAATAACTATGACGCTCTCACCTTTTTAAACTAAAAAAGTACAATCACTAAATAGTCTCAAATTGAAATCATGATAAAATAATGCAAACAGTCCTTTGACTGTTTTTTATTTTTTATAGCTACTATTTATAGCTACTAAATGAAGCACTTATGGCTCAATTTGATAATAGCTCTTCCAATTATTGCTCGTATAAGAGTCCTACGATGTCACTTTATCTTTCTACTTTTAGCAGGTGGCGATAGACAATGAGCAATGAATACCAATTCAAACCGCACGAACAACCCTTTATGGTGGGTTCTCCCGCCACACCCGACCATCCTACTCGCCGTAAAGTATTTTATCTATTGATTGGTATTTTTATTGGCATCACCGCCAGCTTTCAAAATGGTTTATTGGTAGCGAATCTGACCCAAATCCAAGGTGAAATGGGCTTGACACCCGTCGAAGGTGGCTGGATATCGGTCGCCTATAATATGACCAATGCTTGTATTACGGTGCTGCTATACAAAATCCGTCAGCAATTTGGTATGGCGCTCTTTAGCAAAATCACCCTGTTCTCACTGTTGGCGACCACCAGTTTACAATGGTTGGTCAGTAGTCATTTATTGGACACCAGCGCTATTATTATTGAGCCTTATTATCTAGAAATCATCGCCCGCGGCTTAAGCGGTATGGTTGCTAGTGCCATGACGGTGTTGGCTATTTTTTATTGCTTGCAAGGCATGCCAACCGCCAAACGCATTAGCGGTCTGATTTTGGGATTTGGCTTAGTACAATTTGGCATTCCTCTCTCAAGGATTATCTCGCCATATCTCGCGGTCGACGGCCAGCTTGAAACGCTATTTTTGTTTGAATTGGGCTTAACCCTGATTTGCTTTGCCCTGATTAATATCTTAGAGCTACCACCTGGCAATACCGAAAAAGTATTCGAAAAACTGGATTTTTTAAGCTTTGCGTTTTTTGCTAGCGGACTTGCAGCCTTGGCAGTCTTTTTGGTTCAAGGGCGTATCCAGTGGTGGACGACGCCTTGGCTGAGCTATCCGCTCATCATCGCGGTGGTGACGATTAGCATCGCTTTATGGATTGAAACGCACCGTAAAAACCCAATGTTACAAGTGCGCTGGATGCGTAGCCGCAATATCATCGCTTTTACGATAACCGGCGCGGTGATGCGTATTTTATTATCCGAGCAAAATGTCGGTGCAGCAGGTTTATTGGCCAATTTGGGCTACGGAAATGATCAACTGATTACCTTTTATGCGGTGATACTTGCCGCCAGCGTTCTGGCCTTGGTCATCAGTATTTTTAGGACTAATGCGATGGATTTACGCCGTCCGGTCATTTTCGCCGTGGCACTGATTGCTGTTGGCGCATGGCTAGATACAGATATTTCGCTAAATTCTGCTCCTTATATGTTTTATGTCAGTCAATTTATGATTGCCTTTGCTGCCGTTTACTTTATGGGTCCCATGGTTTTTGAAGGGATGTTTCGCGCTATCGCTAACGGCCCCGCTTACATTATTAGTTTTTCGGTTATTTTTAGCATCTCGCAGACCATTGGCGGACTTGCAGGCGCGGCAGCGATTCAAGCGTTTACCACCATACGTACACAGATACACTACGCTGATATGGTCAGCTCGCTTAATTTGGGCGATCCGGCCTTAATGGCACAAGTTGCAGGCGCAGGTCGTATGTTATCTACCCAAATCACGGATGCCAATCAAGCAAATGTCGCAGCGATGGGACAAGTATTGCAAGGCATTCAGCGCCAAGCGACTGTCGCCGCCTATGCTGATTTATTTTTTCTTATGGCAACTATCGCCTCCATCACAACGCTGATTTTATTACTAAATTACTTGTATCATCGCTACCATAAACGTAATCCATTGGCTAAAGAATTGGCAGCGATTGCAAAAATGCGCGAAGCAAAATAGCCCGAATAATTAAAGCATTTTCTTCATTTAAAAATGCCACTTAACATATTAATTAATGCAAAAAACTTATGATAACTATTCAAACTTTAGGAGCGCGGCATGAGTCAAGAAAAATCTGATGAGCTTAACCAAAACCCTAAGCCTGCCTCTGACGCGCTAACCAACGACAATCATGCTCCTGATGCAACAAATCATCCAAGTGCTGTGGTCAATATAGATAAATCAGCTAACGACAGGCTCGTAAATGATGAGAGTATTGTTAATGACGAGAGTACTGTTAATGATAATCTTACTGACAGTGATGAGTCGTCCATGCCGCCAAAGGAGCCGATTCCTAGCAGCGACGGCTGGTCGCCAAAGAAGAAATCTTATTTAAATTTAGGCATACTAATCGCCTTGATTGTGATTGGCGTGGCCTTAATTTTGTACGCTTGGAAGCTGCCGCCTTTTACTCCGACGATCCAGCAGACCAATAATGCCTTTATTAAAGGCCAAACCACCATTATCAGTCCGCAAGTATCTGGCTACGTGACTGAGGTGGCGGTTGAGGATTTTGCCAATGTTAAAGAAGGTGATTTATTAATCAAAATAGACGATCGTACTTTTAGGCAGCAGCTTGAGCAAGCGCAGGCAAACATTGAAATCGCTGTGACCAATCGCGCTAGTAATGCGCAGGATACAGGAACCAGCCAAGCGCAAATCGAAGCACGCGAGGCGGACTTATATAGTGCTAAAGTCAGCGTCGACAGTGCGCGTGAGGATGTCAAACGCTATCAAGGTTTAGACGCTATCGGCGCGGTCTCAAAGGCAGAAGTGGCGCATATCAAAGCGCAACTTGCAAAAGCGCAGGCCAACGTGCAACAAGCAGAAGCGAATTTACAAGTGGCTCGTGAGGCAAGCGAGAAGACCAGCGGTAGCCGCTCATCTTTAGATGCCAATATTAAGAGTGCAGAAGCCGGTGCTAAGCAAGCTCAGATTAATTTAGACAATACCGTTATTAAGGCACCAGAATCTGGGCAGCTGAGTCAAATCAGTGTCAAAGAGGGACAATACGTGAGCGCAGGTACGCAGCTGATGTATATCGTACCAAAAGGCGTATGGATTATTGCTAACTTTAAAGAAACGCAAGTAGCCAATATGCGTATCGGTGAGCCCGCTACCATTCATGTCGATGCCCTTGGCGGTGCCAAATTTAGTGGTCATGTCAGTAATATCTCGCCTGCAACGGGCAGCGAATTTAGTGCCGGCGCGGCCAATCCTGCGACGGGTAACTATATCAAAATTGCCCAGCGCGTTCCTGTTAGAATTGATTTAGACCAAAGCCAGCCTAACCTTGCGCAGTTACGTCCAGGTATGTCAGTGTCAGTGAATGTCGATACCAAAGCAAGAAGTTAGGCTAAAAATCAGCGCAAGAAAAGCCTCTTTAAATGCCTAGCGTGTTAGGTTTAAAGAGGCTTTTTGATTTTTGCAATATCTTATTTTCAGTAGATTTTAGCTTAAATGAGCTAATTTTATGGTAACAAACGTTTGGTTGTCCATTTTGCCGCGTCGCCCGTGCCACTCTTATCTTGCGTATAAACAATGCGGTCATGCATACGATTGGCACGGCCTTGCCAAAACTCGATGCTCTCAATCGTAATCTCATAGCCACCCCAAAACTCAGGGGTTGGCACTTGACTGTCTGCTGGATAATCATTTTGCAACTGCTCAAACGTTTGCTCCATGACCTCGCGATTGGCAACTTCACCACTTTGCGGCTGGCTAACCCACGCGCCCACTTGACTATCATGCGGACGTTTTTGGAAATAAGCCGCGGATTTAGTAGCATCTATTTTAGCAATGCTGCCGCTGATACGGATTTGACGCTCAAGCTTATGCCAAAAAAACAGCGCTTCGGCATTGGGATTTTCAGCGATATCTTGACCCTTGGCACTTTCATAATTGGTATAAAACACGATGCCTTTTTCAGTAATCTCCCGCAGCAAAACGATACGCACGCTGGGCTTATTGTCTGCGCCGCACGTCGCTAAACTCATCGCATAAGGTTCTTGCACTTCTGCTGCTATCGCTTCATTCATCCACGCGTGTAGCATCTCAAATGGTGAATCTGGTACTGACTGCTGGTCGAGTTGCCCTTTCTCATACGATAGGCGCTGATCGGTAAAATCCATACTCATGATTGTTTCTCGCTAACTTTCAAATATTATTAATATAAGTGTATTTAACCAAGACGTTTAGCCTAAAACCGTTTTGATTTTATCGGCCAAATCATTGGCCATCACATCACATTCTATCTCATCGTCTGACTCAACCATGACCCGAATCATCGGCTCTGTACCTGACTGACGGATAAGCAGGCGACCACGACCTTCTAAAGTAGCGCGCGCTTTATCAAAAGCTGCGACAAGCTCTTCATGCTCAAACGGATCTTGCATTTGCGATAAGCGCACATTGACCAGTTTTTGTGGTAATACTTCAAAACCTTCGGTCAAATCGCTAAGTGCCTTACCACGTGCTTGCATCACTGCCAGCACTTGTAAGCCTGCGATAATGGCATCGCCCGTGCGGCTTTTATCCAAGCATAAAATATGACCAGATGGCTCACCGCCCAATATCCAACCTTTGGCTTCAAGCTCTTGCATGACATAGCGGTCGCCAACTTTTGCACGGGTAAAGGCGATATCCGCGTCTTTTAACGCCAACTCTAAACCCATGTTACTCATCAAGGTACCCACAACGCCTTCAGCTTTGGTTTGACCTTGAGTAGCAAGTACATACAAAATACCATCGCCATCGACCAGCTCACCGGCTTCATCGACCATCACGATACGGTCACCATCGCCATCTAAAGCAATACCGACATCGGCTTCATATTCGAGTACCGCTTTTTGCAGACTCTCAGGATGGGTTGAGCCGCAATTGGCATTGATATTGATACCATCGGGTTTGTTATTAATTGCGATAACATTGGCGCCAAGCTCACGCATAACGCGTGGCGCAACGCTATAACCAGCCCCATTGGCACAGTCGACGACGACGGTCAAATGATCTAAGTCATATTGATAAGGGAAGCTACCTTTACAAAATTCGATATAGCGCCCTTTCGCATCATTAATACGATTGTTTTTGCCCAGTTGCGCCGGATCTAGAATTGGCATGATGGCATTATTAGCGGAATTTGAGGCATCCATAATTGCGGTCAATTTATCATTGATTGCGCTTTGCATCTCATCGGTCAGTTTTTTGCCATCACCTGAGAAGAACTTGATGCCATTATCAAAATAAGGATTGTGCGAAGCAGAAATCACCACACCAGCATCGGCGTTAAAACTGCGGGTCAAATGCGCGATAGCAGGCGTCGGTAGCGGCCCTAGCATATGGACGTCAACCCCAGCCGCATTAAAGCCCGCCTGCAGCGCCCCTTCAATCACATAGCCGGACAGACGCGTGTCTTTACCTATCACCACACTGGGTTTGCGCGCAGGATTATTATTATTTTCTATCAGCACCAGCCCCGTCACATAACCTAACTTCAAAATAAAATCAGGGGTAATCGGTAACTCACCAAATTTGCCGCGAATACCATCAGTGCCAAAGTAACTCATTATTATTGTTCCTCAATTTTATAAAGTAAAAAATCAAACGGGCGCGCAGACTGTCATTGGTTTAAAAGAAGCTAATTGATAGACAATCGCTTTTGTAGAAACCCTTTTAAAACTGTCTGCTGCTATAAATTTTCTTTTTTTGCTCTCTTTCTATGCGCCTTGTCCTTTTTAAGGCTACTAAAAATTCACTCCAGCATTAGCGAAGTGTTTTTAAAATACATCAAGTATAAGCCTTAAACCTAGACAAGGCGTCTAAATAATAAAAAGGCGTCTAAGTTATAGATAGAAGAGTTTAATGTTGTATTTTACAAAAAAAACAGCCAACAATAACAAAGCATTGTTGGCTGTTTGTATCTTGGTCTCACGGCAACGCTACAGAGCCGATAACCTACACATAACTAGCGTTAAGAAATGATTAATCAACGCGATAATTAGGTGCTTCTTTGGTAATCTGCACATCATGGACATGAGATTCTTTCATACCTGCTGAAGTGACTTTGACAAACTGCGGCTTCGTGCGCATCTCTTCAATGGTCGCACAACCAGTATAACCCATCGATGAACGTAGGCCACCCATCATCTGATTGACAATACCAGAAACTGGGCCTTTATAAGGTACGCGGCCTTCGATACCTTCTGGTACCAGTTTTTCTACGCCGTCTTTGGCATCTTGGAAATAGCGATCTGATGAGCCGTTTTGACCTGACATCGCACCCAAGCTACCCATACCGCGATAGGCTTTATAGTAACGGCCTTGGAACAGCTCAACCTCACCTGGCGCTTCTTCGGTACCCGCCATTAGTGAACCAACCATGATGCACGACGCGCCAGCAGCAATGGCTTTTGCCATATCGCCTGAATAACGAATACCACCATCAGCAATCAGTGGAATACTGCCTTGTAGCGCGCTTGCGACACTATCGATTGCCGAGATTTGCGGCATACCAACACCCGCAATAATACGCGTGGTACAGATAGACCCAGGACCAATACCTACTTTTACCGCGTCTGCACCGGCATCACGTAATGCTTTAGCGGCATCACCAGTGGCAATATTACCGCCGATAACCTGAACGTTTGGATAGTGCTTTTTAATCCAAGAAACTTTATCAATCACGCCTTTTGAGTGACCATGCGCGGTATCAACAACGATGATATCGACATCAGCGGCAATCAAAGCTTCAACACGTGCTTGGGTATCAGCGCCAGTACCAACAGCCGCGCCAACACGCAAGCGCCCTTGCTCATCTTTACAAGCATTCGGATTGTTTTCTGCTTTAGAGAAATCATTGACCGTAATCAAACCACGCAAACGAAAATCATCATTAATCACAATTACTTTTTCGATACGGTGCTCGTGAAGTAATTTTTTGATATTTTCATTGCTTTCACCTTCTTTGACGGTGACCAGCTGATCTTTTGGCGTCATGATATGGCTAACTGGTAGTGACAAATTGGTTTCAAAGCGCCAATCACGATGGGTGACAATACCGATGACTTTATCGGTACCCTTCTCAACCACAGGCACCCCTGAGATGTTGTTATCTTGGGTCAATCTTAATAGCTCACCGATGGTCATCTCTGGGTGCACGGTGATGGGATCAACAACTGTACCCGCTTCGAATTTTTTAACGCGGCGTACTTGCATGGCCTGTTTATCGATATCCATGCTCTTGTGCAAAATACCCAAACCACCAAGCTGCGCCATAGTGATGGCCATCTCAGATTCAGTAACGGTATCCATCGCAGCCGAAATCATCGGTAAGTTTAAAGTGATATTTTTGGTTAGGCGGGTCGTTAAATCAGCAGCTTTTGGTAGGATTTCAGAATAAGCTGGTAATAATAAAACGTCATCAAAGGTTAAGGCTTCATCGACAATTCGCAACATACAGACCCCTAGTGGTGGTTATTTTGATGGGTGGGCAATGCAGTATCACGTCGATAAACGAAAGCTTTATCAAAATCAATACGCCAAAATAAAGCGGCTAGAATTGTGAAAAAACCATGAGGAACAAACCTTAAATACGGATATCACTCGGCATGTTATCTGTTTATCAGCGGTAATAAAATGCTTAAGAAAGTAGAATTGCTAATATCGCGCTTCTAAACCTTCTAACATCTGATTACCCGACGCTTAATAACTGAATTATCCCTTAAAAATAACGCCATATTATAACAAATAAAGCAAGTCTTCGCATAACATATTTGTCAGCTTATTTTGCTAGATGATGCCTTTGTTTTTCGATGCTCTTACATCGTTACTATGTTTCTGTTTTAACGATAAAACGTTCCGCTGGCAGATAATCCTTTTGTTCGCTATATAAGTAGCTTAGCATTTGCTCACGCACTTCACATTCAAGCATCCAAGCATTGAGCGGGCTATCGGACGCTTGGCTACAGCGCAGCTTGATAGTGGTCTCTGTTACCGATACCGTATACATCTCAGGCTCGGTATCACTATCCCATAGCTCACTGTCTTTGACCAGCTCAATATATTTTTGTCGTATCGCTTCGATATCGGCGCCATAATCGACATATAAATAAATCACTGAGATTTGATGCGACTCAGTATGTGACCAGTTTTCTACAATCTCAGTGATAAAATGCCGCATCGGCACAATCAAGCGGCGCTCATCCCAGGTTTTTAGTACCGCATAGGTATAACCCAAATCCTCAATCGTGCACCACTCGCCTTCCATCATCACCGTATCACCGATACGCACCGGCTGGGTAATGGCGACTTGCATGCCTGCGATGATATTACCCAAGATAGGCTGGGCGGCAATACCTATCACCGCACCTGCAATCCCTGCCGAGGTAAGTAAGGTTTTACCCAAACCATCAATATTGGTAAATTCACTCAAACCTATCCAAATACCGCCTAAAATCATCACAAAGATAAAAACGCGGCGAAAAATAGACACATAGGTGCGGCGACTGCGGCCTTTATCAAACTGCTCTTCGCTCAAATTCTCGATTTGCAAATCTTTATAACGATTGGCAAAGAAATTAATGGCGCGTGTACCCAGCCACATGGCGCTTAGCACCAGCCCAATCCAAATAATGGGGCGTGTCGATGAGGCAAGCGCATCTAAGTAAGGAAAACCGCCCGATACCAAGGTATAAACCGCGGAAAAACTGATGGTAAACGTCAAAGGCACGGTCAGCTTATTGACCAAGTCCTCGACGCCGTTATGATGAATGGTGGCGAGCCGATTGCCCTCTTTGTCTAAAACGTACCAATTGAGCAGTTTACCAGCCGCTTTACTGAGCAGCCAACCAGCGCCCATGGTAAAAGAAAAGAATAAAAATAAAGCGATAAATTCCCAAATAGCAATGCCGAAAACTTTTAATTTGGTCCAGTCGGGCAAATAACGCTCAAACTTGGCAGGCTGATATTGCTCATACAGCTTATTGATATTGGCGACCGTTTGCGCGGAAAACACCCAAAAAGGCGGGCTGTCATCGATACGTACGCGCTCAAGATGCAGCGGTACACGGCGATCTCGATAGTCGATATAACCCAACTGGATTGAGCGCCGAGGGATGCCTTGGATACTATTATTGCTACCAAGCGGCGGTTCTATCAAACCATCAGGACGGTCGGGCAACTTATCAAACGTATACAGCTTTTTTTCCATCAATAAAAAATCGAGCTGTTTGGCAAGCTCTATTGCTTGATTACGCTGCAACTCCTCGTCAATCAAGTTCATATTGAGCGCATAAGCGGCCAAATCATACTGCTGCTTGATAACTGCCGATTGAAAAAACTCTAGCGTTGCCAGTGGTGTCGATAAATTCGGTGGCTCAGATAGTGGCGGCAAGCCGACATTGAGCTTACTTAAGGCATAATAACTTTCGTTATAGTCGCCAGTCAGACCAGAGTCGCCCTGTAATACTCCTGCTTGCTGTTCGGTTTTTTTCTCAAACGGACTAATGACCTCTTCGGCAAGCGCAGAGACACTGACGCCCTCTTTTTTGAGCTTATCAATCCGTTGCGATGCATAGTCAACGATATTTTCTGGCGCGTCGGTGATTGGCGCAGTTGTTTCGTTTTGATTGTTGATCGTTGAATTTTCATTCGCTGAATGACTAGCCGCATAAGCTGGCAGATAGACAATACTTAGGATAATAACGGAAATACTGAAAATAAAATGACGTATGTTCAAATGCCTCACGGTTAATTTCTGCCTACCTTTAATAGTGTCTAGACTTTTACAACCAGAAACATCAGCGTCGCCCCTATTGCCCATATACCGAGCTTGGATATTTTTAGCAATCAAAGACTGAGAGGAATGTTTCATACGTTAAGGTTCTAGGCTGATTAATGAAATGATTTAGTAAAGTTAAGCATTAATTTTGAATATAAGATAAAGCTAATGCACTGAACCAAAAAAAGCCAGCGTAAAGCTGACTTAATTTGAGGGTAAAATGTTAATTGATACAATTAGTTATAGAAAGAATACGATTTAAGCACGGCGCCAAGTTGTACCCGCACGGCTGTCTTCAAGCTCAATTCCCGCCTCTTTTAGCTGCTCACGTATCTCATCAGCACGGGCAAAGTTTTTATTGGTTTTGGCATCGGCACGCTCGGTGATTAATCCATCGATAGCGTCATCGGACAAACCACCTTCTTGCGCCCCACCCACGACCGCTTGTAAAAACTGCTGTACCGGCAGCTGCAATATATTTAATGTCTGTGCCAAAGCTTTTAGTTGCTGCGCTAACTGCCATGCAGCCTCTGCATCTTCGCCTTTGAGCGCTTTATTAATATCTCGTGCCAGCCCAAATAATACGCTAATAGCCGTTGAGCTATTAAAATCATCATTCATGGCTTTGATAAAGTCTTGTCCTGCCGCGCTATCATAAGCAGAGTTTGTTAGCGCATCATCGATAGTGAGTGTTTGTCCTTTTTGTTGTTCAGCCGCTTTTAATGCTTGATATAATCTGCTTAGGCTATTATGCGCTTCATCTAAGGCTTTGTCTGAGAAGTTGACTTGGCTGCGATAGTGACTTGATAACAAGAAAAAGCGCACCGTTTCAGAATGATACTTGGCAATCACATCGCGAATGGTAAAGAAGTTATTTAGCGATTTGGACATCTTTTCGCCATCAACATTGATAAAGCCAACATGCATCCAATTACGTGCGTACTCGCAGCCCGTCGCGGCCTCAGATTGCGCTATCTCGTTTTCATGATGCGGAAACTGTAAATCATGCCCGCCGCCGTGAATATCAAAGGTATCACCAAGGCATTTGGTTGACATCGCCGAGCATTCGATATGCCAGCCCGGACGCCCTTGACCCCACGGCGATGCCCATTGTGGCTCACTAGGTTTCGCCGCTTTCCACAATACAAAATCAAACGGATTGCGCTTGTCGTTTTCGACATCGACGCGTGAGCCCGCCTGCATATCGTCCAAATTGCGCTTGGATAATTTACCATAATCTGGAAAGCTATCGACCGCATAATAGACATCGCCATTATCGCCAGCGTACGCATAGTCATTGCTGACCAAATTGCCAATCATCTGCTGCATCTCATCGATATAATCGGTCGCACGTGGCTCAGCATCGGGTGCTAAGCAGCCAAGGGCCGCAAAATCTTCATGCATCGCTGTGATAAAGCGCTGCGTTAATGCGCCAATTTCTTCGCCATTTTCGGCTGCGCGAGCGATGATTTTGTCATCTATATCGGTGATATTCCGCACATAATTAACCTCATAGCCCAATTGCTTAAGCCAACGCACCACCATATCAAAAGCAACCACCACTCGCGCATGACCAATATGACAATAATCATAGACCGTCATTCCGCACACATACATGCCGACTTTACCCGCAACCAGCGGCTTAAATACCTGCTTGCGTCCGTTGAGTGAGTCATAAATGGCAAGCTGAGACATCGCGTCTGCAAGAGGTGTGGTCATAGTAAAAAAGCCTTTTGATAAAAAAGATAAGAGTGAAACGAAAATATTCTTACTGCACACTTAAATAATGAAAACGCTTATTTATAACAATATTTAGCGTCATTATTATTTTTGAAAAAGTAGCAGTATAAAACTTAACCCATTATCTTAGCGAAAATGCTCGTAAAATACTACAATGAGCGCATAACTAACATTCGCAATGCTAAAAAATACTGACTTTTTAACAAACACTAACCTTTAAGGATAAAACATGGGCAATCGTTTAAGCAAAATATATACACGTACTGGCGATGACGGTACCACAGGCATGGCAGATGGCAGCCGCGTGAGTAAAGCGGACAATCTATTTAGCGTCATGGGTGATGTCGATGAGCTCAACTCACATATTGGTTTGGTACGCGCGCAGTTGGCGCAAAACTCGACTGAAGCGACAAAAGAAGCCGACTTTGCCCAAGCATTAGTGATTATTCAGCATCTGCTATTTAATATCGGTGGCGAGCTTGCCATGCCAGAATATGAAGGCGTGAATAGCGCGCACATTGCATGGTTAGAGCAACAGATTGACGCGATGAATAGCACTTTGCCGGCGCTAAAAGATTTTATCCTACCAACAGGTTCAGTGTTGGTCAGCCAATTGCATGTCACCCGTACCGTCTGTCGCCGAGCTGAGCGTCAAGCGGTGCTATTGCAGCAGCAGCGACCAGAAGCCATTCGTCCAACGGCAGTTAGCTTTATCAATCGTTTGTCGGACTGGTTGTTTGTCGCTGCGCGTTTTTGCACCGACCCTGAGCAAGTTTCTGAAGTGCTATGGGACAGTCAAGTATTACAAAAATTCGCTGAGAATAAATAGTTTAGCTTTTACTGACTGCTAAAAATTAACCGCTAAAAATTAATTTAAGCAAAAAGCCCGCGACTTACGATAGTTGCGGGCTTTTGAATTTCAAACGCTAGGCTTAGACAGCACCTACTGACATTTTATTAATAAACTGAGAGGTTATTAATAAGTTGCGTCTTTATCTTCAATAATCACCATATCGATACTGTCATCTTTAGGGACTGACTTAGGTGTAGCTGGAGTCGCAGGCGCTGTAGTACTAGGCGTTGTGGCAGCTTGGTTATTGCTTTGGTTATCCTGATTACTCGTGTTCTGGCTACTGTTTTGACTGCTGCTATTTTGATTGACAGTCGGTGGCGTAGCTGGCTCAGCTGGACGCACAGGGGCCGCTGGCGTTACCGGTCTTGGTTGACGAGTTTGGTTTTCGCTATTGTTTTGTGCCGTTTGACGGCGGCGTTCGGCTGCTTGCGCGGCACGCTGCTCTTCTAGTGCTGTCTGAAAGGCTGAGCCTGCCACTACTTCTGATACCACGGTCAGCAGTGCTGGCTGTCCAGCGATACGCGTACGTACTTGACCGCCTTGGGTACCAACGACATAGGTAAAGGCATCGTCAACAAGCATGTTGTTATTGATACGGATATTGTCATTGGCTAGGCGTGATTGTAAGCTTGGCTGATTGTTAGTGGCTTGCAGTTGGCTGGCTTGGTATAAGTCTTCACTTGGCAAAGTCATGCTGACACTCGCCTGACAGGTGGTCATGCCATTATCATTTGTGGCTTGTAATACCGCAGCGTTTTGCACATCGATGACGATACCGTTGGTTTTACCAGTGACAACGCCACTACTTAAAGCAATTTCAGCATCGTTAGCGTAACTTGCTGCCAAGGTTTGCGCTTGTTGATTGAGCGTATTTTTTAAGGCTGATTTGAGGCGATCTTGCACCATAGGATCATCACAACTTACCGCTGTAGCAGCAGCGTTTTCGTTAGTGGCGGTCTCTTCGGTTAGCTCGGCAGTTTCTGTGGCCTCTTCTTTTTCTGAGCGGTTACAGCCTGTAAGTACCAAACTACAGGCGATACCAATACCAGCAACCTTATACCACTTGCTCAAACTCTTATTTGCTACGCTCATCTTCTTTTTGCTCCAATTTCCTGATTCGTACCGCCAATGACGGCCAGTGTTTTAACATTCAAAAACTTACACGCGCATCATGACATTTAAATGGTAACGACGGTATAGTAAAGATCGTCATGCAAGTTTTGAAAACCACGTTATTATACGGCGTTTGATTTAAATGGTCATCAGTGTAGCCTATTGATATACAAATAACGTCCAACATTGTGTACAAAACCTTGCTTTGGTTGCAAAAAAGCTACAAAGACATATTTTATATCGTAGCTGCAGCTCCTACGTACGCTATATAAGTAATGCTTCTGTTCTCAGATAAATATTTTATTAGACCCCATTTTGCAGAGACGATATGATAGCGATAAGAATTTTTGATAGCTATTAATAATGATAAATTTTAAAAATACCCTTTTATTGGGCCATCGCGGGGCGCGCGGTGAAGCATTAGAAAACACCTTAGCAGGCTTTAAACTGGCGCAAAACCTACAAAGCGCGGGTTTGATAGGCGTTGAATTTGATGTGCAATTAAGCGCCGATGGTCACTTGCTGGTCTTTCATGATGATAATTTACAACGCCTATGCGCTCAGCAATCCTGCATCGACCAGTTGAGTCTTGCCGAGATTGGACGCTATTTGCAGTCCGGCCATCAGATTACCCCTTTGGCCGAAATATCCTCTGTACTAACAGGTTTTGGCTATATTGAGCTGGAAATTAAGACGCATGAGCGCACCGATTACAGCAAACTAATCAAGGCGTTAATGCACGATTTAATCGACAGTCCGCTTGCCAGCTTGCCTATAGCGCTGACCAGCTTCGATGTCGAATTACACGCGCGGCTGCAACGCAATAAAACCTTACAACACATTCCGCGTGGTTTACTGATTCGCACCCCTAAAACTTTGCTAAGCGCACCGCAAACTGCCCTGCAACTTTGCTGCGTCCAGCTAGGTATTCACTATCCATTGCTGACTCAAGCAGTCATTAAGCACTGTCATCGTTATCACCTGCCAGTCAGCGCGTGGACCGTCAATGATAGCGAAACGATTAAACAGCTTATTACGTGGCAAGTCGACGTCATCATCACCGATTATCCAACCTATTTTCTCACGCGCTAAGTAAGTAAACCTCTTACCTATCTTTTTGTCATATTTCAAAAAACTTGCTTGAAAATGGCTTAAGAAAGCCAGCTAATTAATTGGCTCGATAGTCATTTATACATTTTTATTGCACACATATTTATCTTTTTACTTACACTTTCACTTAATTGCTGATAAGTAAGGGATTATTTGGGTTGATCACTACCATAACTCCTACAAGTTATTGTTATTTAGCAATATTTTTCTAGTGTATAACTGTTCACTTTACTAGTCTTTTAGGGTAATATGGAGGCTGAAATTAATATCATTAGGAATATTACATGATTGCTAAAAAAGTAATAGGCTTACCACTTAAGGGCTTGCGTTTCGCCATGAAGTCGGGTGATACGCTTATACAGCATGCTGGCACTCAGGCGCTGCGCGTGAAGACGTGGCTTGATACTGGCAAAAGCAAAACTGATGAGGCTGCCGATACGCAGTTTGCGACGACGAGTGGTTATAAAGATGCCAATGCAGTCGCTAACTATGAGGGCATCGATCCGCTTGAGCTTGAATTTCAAAAGTCGCCAATCAACTTGGTTCCAGCGATTTTTCTGATTGCGACGCCTATTGCTGCTGCCGTTATTACGCCATGGTACTTACTGACCCATCAAGTTAGTGCGCCGGTTTGGGGCGTGTTTGGTGCCTTTATGGTGTGGACCGGTATTAGTATCACTGCAGGCTATCACCGCCTATTGTCGCATCGCGCTTATAAAGCCCATCCCTTGGTAAAAAACTTCCTATTACTTGGCTCAACCCTTGCGGTTCAAGGCTCTGCTTTTGATTGGGTATCGGGCCACCGTACGCATCATCGTCATGTTGATGACCGCATGGAGGATCCTTATTCAGCAAGACGTGGTTTTTGGTTCAGTCATATCGGTTGGATGTTACGCAATTATCCTAGTGGTCGCTTTGATTATAAAAACATTCCTGATTTGACCAAAGATAAAGTGCTACAGATTCAGCATAAATACTATGGTTTATGGGTACTGGCTACCAACGTGGCGATGGTTGCGGCAGTTGGTTGGTTAATCGGTGACGTTTGGGGCACGCTCGTATTGGCAGGTCTACTGCGTTTGGTGCTGACCCACCACTTTACCTTCTTTATCAACTCGCTATGCCACATGTTTGGTACGCGTCCTTATACAGATACCAATAGTGCACGCGATAACTTTTTCCTTGCTATCTTTACGTGGGGCGAGGGTTATCATAACTATCATCACTTCTTCCAATACGACTATCGTAATGGCGTGAAATGGTGGCAATATGATCCAACTAAATGGCTTATCTTGGGCTTATCTAAACTTGGGCTAACCAGTGAATTACGCACGGTTGACGACACCACCATTAAGCATGCTGAAGTGCAAATGCAGTTCAAAAAGGCTCAACAGCAGATTGATAGTGTTACTGCGAACGGTCTAGATATTCCACATGCGATGAAGAGTTTCCAAGATCGTATCAAGTTTGAATATGAAGCCTTTACGCAAACGGTCGAAGAATGGCAAGCGCTAAAAGCCAAAACTATTGAGCTAAAAAAGACCGAGTTTGCCGATCGCCTGCATGAAGTTGAAGAGATGCTAAAGCACGACTATGCCAAAGTTGAGAAAAAGATACTGGCGCATAACAGCAATCTAAAAACAGCGTTTCGCTCTATCGGTCAAAGTCCAAAAGCGGCGTAAGCGTTTATAGATTTATTATCTTAGTTTTTATTGTACGTTTCTCCTGCCCTCTATCTGTAAAGATAGGGGGTTTTTTTCAGCCATGAGCTGTGCGCTGCTCGTTTACATACTTATTATTTTTGCTCACTCATTGTTTATACAGCAATTACAAGAGATGGACAGAGTGAAACGCGGCATTATTAAGGCTATGCTATAGTAAGTTTATTACTCTCTTTACACGCTTTCATTACTCGCTTTTAACCTTAAGTTTTTATATTAAAAATACATACCTTTATATTGGAACGCACCTATGCGCTATCAAAATACTTACGTCACATTAGATACTCGCCTTTATCATGAACAGCAGCCGACACCGCTTGATAATCCGCGCGCTGGTCACTTTAACACCGAAGTTGCCAAGCAATTAGGCTGGCTCGATGACGATGAGCTGATGGCGCGTTGGGTTGAAATATTAGGGGGTCAATACGTGCCAGCTGAGTTTCGACCGCTGTCCATGGCCTATGCTGGTCACCAGTTCGGACAGTGGGCCGGACAATTGGGCGATGGGCGCGGTTTACTCATGGCGCAAGTGCTCGATAATAATGATAAATTACAAGATTTACATTTAAAGGGCATTGGTCTGACCCCCTACTCTCGCATGGGCGATGGGCGCGCGGTGTTACGTAGTACCATTCGCGAGTATTTATGCGGCCATGCGTTGACGCAGCTTGGCATTCCTTCGTCTAATGCTTTAGGATTTGTGGTGTCTGATACACGTGTCCGCCGTGAGCGTATGGAAGCAGGCGCGGCATTGATGCGCGTCGCTGACAGTCATATTCGCCTCGGTCATGTTGAGTGGATTGCCAGCTTTGCGCCCGACTTACTTGGCGAGTTTACCGATTATATGATTGATACATTCTATCCAGAATGCCGTGATAGTGAAGCGCCTGTCTTAGCATTTTTACAAGCGGTGGTTGAGCGAACCGCACGTATGATTGCCGATTGGCAATTGATTGGCTTTGCCCATGGGGTGATGAATACTGATAACTTATCGATTACGGGCAGTACCTTAGACTTTGGCCCGTTTGGTTTTATGGAGCGTTTTAACCCTGCGTGGATCAATAATCATTCTGATCATACTGGTCGTTATGCCTATCAAAACCAACCTGCCATCGGTCATTGGAACTTAAATATTTGGCTACCGCATTTTATGCGCTTGGACGGCGTAACGCGCGATACCTTGGCTGATTGCCTAGCGCCGTATGAAGCGACTTTTATGCAGCATTACCAGCAAGGACTCTGCCGTAAGCTTGGGCTGCCGCACACTAAAGAAAGTTTGACCCTTGCTTTTGAGTGGTTAACTTTGTTAGAGGATAATTTGCTCGACTATAGCAACAGTTTTCGCGCGCTATTGGGTTTGGTCGCGCCAAATGACCATCCCTATGAGCAAGAGTTGCTAGCAAAAATGACTGCTGAGTTTAATAATAAGGCACAGCACGTTTGGCAGCAATGGTCAATAAGGTATTTAGCAGCGTTAGAGCCGTTATCTAGCGAAGCCTCTATTGAGCAAATGCGCAGCAATAATCCAGTTTATGTGCTGCGTAATAGTGTGGCACAGCGCGCGATTACGGCGGCGGAACAAGGGCAATTTGATGAGTTAAATCGAGTCTTTGACTTGCTTGCCAATCCTTACAACGTCCAAGACATCGCCACTGAGCTTGATACCATGCCGCCCGCGCCACATGCGCCGCAAATGCCAATCAGCTGTTCTTCGTAAGAGAATACGGACAAGCTGCTATTCTGTAATGTTTTGAAACATTAGGCAATTATGGTTGATATCGAGGGGCGTTTTTTGCCATTATCAAACAGCGAAATAACGAATATCATTTTATTATATTATTCACCTAATTGAGATGACTTGACTAGGCAGTGAAATACCAATAGTGCTAGAATAACGCTTCCTGTGAGATTGCTGTTTTTACGCTGATGTCTAGTCGCCGAGCAAGACCTTTTTAGTATAAATGTGCCTTAATTATCATAGTCATGATAATGAAGCATAGACATTGGTTTTTATCACCATTTACTTTATTCCAATTATTCCAACCATGGCAATTATTATGAATGACGATATCACTTTGAATACGGACACCCCTACTACGGAAAAAGAGCAGTTTGAACAATCTGCCTTACACTACCATGAGTTTCCGCGCCCCGGTAAAATCTCAGTTACGCCTATCAAGCAACTGGCCAACCAACGTGATTTGGCACTTGCTTACTCTCCAGGGGTTGCGATACCTTGTCTTGAGATTCAAAGAGATCCAGCGTTAGCGGCTAAATATACTGCTCGTAGCAACTTGGTTGGCGTGATAACCAACGGTACTGCGGTGCTTGGTTTAGGGGATATTGGTCCATTGGCCTCTAAACCTGTCATGGAAGGTAAAGGGGTTTTATTCAAAAAATTTGCTGGTATTGACGTTTTTGATATTGAAATTGCCCAAAATGATCCAGATAAGTTCATCGAAGCCGTCGCCTCGCTTGAGCCTACTTTTGGTGGTATTAACCTTGAAGACATCAAAGCCCCAGAATGTTTCAAAATCGAGCGCGAATTGCGTGAGCGCATGAACATTCCGGTATTCCATGATGACCAGCACGGTACCTCAATCATTGTTGCCGCAGCGATGCTAAACGCTTTACTTATCACTGGCAAAAAAATCGAAGAGATTAAAGTGGTCTGCTCTGGCGCAGGTGCGGCAGCTATATCTTGCTTGGATATCATTTGTGCGCTTGGCGTAGATAAAAACAATATCTTTGTATCAGATTCACGCGGTATCATTACCACCAGCCGTGAAAACCTTGATGAAACCAAGCAGCGTTATGCGCGCAATACTACCGCCACTACCATCGAAGAAGTGATGGATGATGTCGATATGTTCTTAGGCCTATCAATGCCTGGCACCTTAACTGAAGACATGGTGCGCCGTATGGCAAAAGACCCAATCGTCTTTGCCCTTGCCAACCCAACGCCTGAAATCATGCCAGAAGTGGCGCACGCCGTACGTCCAGACGTTATCATGGCAACCGGTCGCTCAGATTATCCAAACCAAGTAAACAACGCGCTATGCTTCCCTTATATCTTCCGCGGTGCACTTGACGTTGGGGCGACAGCGGTTAATGAAGAGATGAAAATCGCTTGCGTAAAAGCCATCGCGGCTATGGCGCATGTTGAAGCGACACCAATGAATAACGTGAAAAACGTTGAGAGTACGCCAAGCTTTGGCCGTGATTACCTTATCCCAGGCCCTCTTGAGCCAAACCTAATCATCGAAATCGCCTCTGCGGTTGCCAAAGCGGCGATGGATTCTGGCGTAGCAACCCTGCCTATCTCTGATATGAAAGCCTATCGTCAACGCTTGTCTGAGTTTGTTTATAACTCAGCGTTCGTGATGAAGCCTATCTTTGCCCGCGCGAAAGCCGATCCTAAACGCATTGTTTACTGTGAAGGCGAAGACCGCAACGTACTGCTTGCCGTACAAGTGGTCGTTGATGAGCAATTGGCGCATCCAATCTTGGTTGGTCGCCCTGCCATCATTGAAAAGAACATTAAAAGATTGGCGCTGCGTCTAAAAGATGGCGAAAACATCACCATTATTAATCAAGACGATGATCCACGCTATAAAGACTACTGGCAAGGCTACTACGAGAAAAATAAACGTAATGGTGTCAGTATTGAGCTTGCGCGCCGTGATGTCCGCCGTAAGACTTCTTTAATCGGTGCCCTACTGGTTGAAAACGGTGATGCTGATGGCATGATTTGTGGTACTTTTAGCTACTATCATCTGCATTTAAAATACGTCAGCCGAGTTATCGACAAAAAAGCAGGCGTCAGCGATTTTTATGCGATGAACGCGGTATTGATGCAAGATCGTAATATCTTTATTGCCGACACTTACATCCATGAAGACCCAACGGCTGAGCAGTTGGCTGAAATGACGGTACTTGCAGCCGATCAGTTACGTCACTTTAATATTACGCCGCGTGTGGCTTTGGTTTCGCATTCAAACTTTGGTACCTCAGACCGCGAAAGCGCAGTAAAAATGCGTCGAGTGTATGAGCTACTGACAGAAATGAATGTGGACTTTGACTTCGACGGTGAGATGCAAGGGGATGCGGCACTTGATGAGCATATCCGTGCCAATGACTTACCATCAAGCAACCTAAAAGGCTCAGCGAACTTGCTTATCTTGCCAACGCTTGATTCCGCAAATATTGCTTTCAACCTACTAAAAACGGCAACTGGCAGTGCGTCTATTGGACCTATTTTGCTAGGCGCGAGCAAACCTGTGCATATCCTAACTCCATCAGCGACAGCACGCCGTGTTGTCAATATGACAGCGCTTGCAGTTACTGAAGCTCAAGACTTAATTAATGAGCAAAAATAGTCGTTTTTATGTCATATATAAACGCTATATTACGGCGGTTGTCTAGCGTTTATTTATAGAAACCGTCTGCTATACTAAAACCAGTCAATACTCATATCAGTGTTGACTGGTTTTTTTTGGCAACCTGTTTTATTAAATACTGGATAAATACAAAGAGACTATTATGCAAGTGTATCTCGTCGGCGGCGCTGTCCGTGACCAATTATTAGGTCTTCCTAACAAAGACAAAGACTTTGTCGTCGTTGGCGCGACGGTCGCAGATATGCTGGATGCAGGATTTCAGCAAGTGGGCGCAGACTTTCCAGTATTTTTGCATCCTATTAGTCATGAAGAGTATGCGCTGGCGCGTACAGAACGCAAACAAGGGCGGGGCTATCAAGGCTTTAGCGTACATGCCAGCCCTGATGTGACGTTACGTGAAGACTTAAAACGTCGCGACTTGACCGTCAACGCTATGGCAATAGAAGTTAAAAGCCTTATGGATGATACGCCGATAAGTGGCGACGTTGTCGATTACTATGGCGGTTTGAACGACATTCATAGCAAAACCTTACGCCATGTATCAAGCGCGTTTAGTGAAGACCCGTTACGGGTACTGCGCACCGCCCGTTTTTATAGTCGTTACTATGATTTGGGCTTTAGTATTGCCGATGAAACCTTGCTATTGATGCGTGAGTTGGTGCGCTCAGGCGAGCTTGCGCATTTAAGTAGTGAGCGCATTTGGCAAGAATCGAGCCGTGCTATGATGCAAGTATCGCCGCAGGTTTATTGGCAACAGCTGTTTGAGATTGGGGCTTTAACGGAGTATTTTGCTCCTCTACAGCAAGTTTGGAATGATAAACAGTACGCTCAAATACGAGAGATTATACAAACTGCATTGTATTTCGCCGGTCAAATGCAATTAAATTTATCGCAGCGCTGGGCGTTATTGATGGCAAGTTTAAATACCGATTTATTTACTTTAAACTCTACAGAAACTCTTTCGGTTAATATAGAGGCAGCGGCTAAAGCTATTAATGAGATCGGAAACAGCGCCAAAGTGCCAAAAGCACAGACTCAATTTTCCACTTTATTTGTGCAGCAAGCGAAAAATCTTAGCCGCATAGACCAGCTGAGCGCCGCCGAGAAAATCGATCTTATTCAAGCTTGTAGCGCTCATAAAGCGCCCGATAAACTGTCGCAGCTCTTGGTCACCAGTCATGTCTTAAAAATGGCCATACAGCACCGCCAAATGATGCTCGCCTTAAATAGCTTTCATGCAATCAGCATGGATAATATTGACCAGAATCTAAAAGGCCCAGCGATAGGCGAAGCATTACGCCAACGTAGAATTGAGCATTTACAAACATAACCTGTCTTGTAAACAAGCACTTTCAACCAGCAATTTAAATAACAAAAATACCTTTAATATGAACCATGAATTTAGTTTAAGCCAATCAAAATATTCTAATACCTCAGCGCCCGTAATGGTAGTCACCGGTGGCGCTAAGCGTATTGGTGCGGCTATTGTCCGTGCCGCCCATGAGCAAGGCTACCGTGTCATTATTCATTGTCATCATAGTGAGCAAGAAGCCAATGACCTAGCCGATACGCTGAATCACAGTCGTCCTGATAGCGCAGTCGTCGTCCTTGCAGATTTGACGGTTGTTAATAATAGCGAGATGCTACAGCAATTTACTCAAAATATTATGCAAGCATTTGGGCAACTTGATGTCCTAGTGCATAACGCCTCTCGCTTTTATCCAAGTCCACTTGGTGATATAGATCTAGAGCAATGGGATGATTTATTTTTAACCAACGCCAAAGCGCCCTTATTATTAAGCCAAGCGTTATATCCTTATCTACGGACACAGCAAGGCTGTATCATTAGCCTACTCGATATCCATGCGCATAATAAACCTTTTAAAGAGTATGCCGTCTACAATATGGCAAAGGCGTCGCATCGCATGATGGTACAGTCTTTCGCGCTTGATATGGCCCCAGAGGTACGCGTCAATGGCATCGCTCCTGGCGTCAATATCCTACCAGAAGCAGATAGCGACCAAGCACTTGACCCACAGCAGCAAAAAAGCATCATCGACTCCATTCCTCTGCAGCGGATAGGCAAACCTGAGGAAATTGCCCATAGTGTGCTTTATTTGGCGCACGCCCGTTATGTGACGGGTGAAATAATTACTGTCGATGGTGGTCGCAGCCTGACATTGGCTGGCGGTGGTGTTTGACCAGGAAAAAAGTGGCTTTTTGAATAATATCTGTCTGACAGGCCATCTTTTACTTGAAAATTTAAAAAAACCAGGTATCATTATGCGTCTAACGTTAGGGCCCATAGCTCAGTTGGTTAGAGCAGAGGACTCATAATCCTTTGGTCGTAGGTTCAAGTCCTACTGGGCCCACCAAATTCAAACCCTTACAGTCATTGACTTGTAAGGGTTTTTTATTGTCTAAAATTTGTGTGAGTGCATGGATGTGATTAATTTTTTGATACTATCTTGATACTTTGACCTTTGTAGTAATTAAAGTATGATAACTACTAACACTATGGTTATGTACTACTGCATGGGTGATATATGAAGGTTAAACTTACAAAAAAATGAACCGCCCCGACTTTATCGGAGGCTTATTTACTTTACTCAGGCAGCAACACCTGACAGGATTAAATTATCATAATACTGCTTTTCAAACTCAAAAGGTGACACATAACCAATCGTGCTATGCAAACGCTTCTTGTTAAACCAGTCTACCCATTCAAGGGTTGCCAGTTCAACATCGTTCACACCAGTCCAGCTCTCTTTCAAATAATGAATGACCTCGGACTTATAAAGCCCGTTGACCGTTTCAGCCAATGCATTGTCGTATGAATCGCCTGTTGTACCAACAGAGGCAATCACACCGCAGTCAGCCATCTTATCTGTGTAGCGAATGGATAAATACTGAACCCCTCGATCACTGTGATGAATCACATCTTTGGGATTATTCCTATCTGCTATCGCTTGATTGAGCGCGGCCATCACCATATCGGTGTTCATGCGATTGGATACTTTCCAGCCCACAATGGCACGAGCGAACACATCAATAACAAAAGCAGTATAAACCCAGCCACTCAGTGCCTTGATATAGGTAAAATCTGCAACCCAAAGCTGATTAGGACGATGGGCATTAAAGTTACGATTGACTAAGTCATCAGCGCGCTTTTGGTCGTCACGGCTGTTGGTGGTAATCTTGCCTTTGCCACGCCAGACGCCTTGTAGGCCATACTGCTTCATTAATCGCTCTACGGTGCAACGAGCAACCTTTAATCCGTCAGCTTTCATCTGCTGCCAGACTTTACGCGCACCGTAACGGCATTTACTGTCCTGCCAAATACGTTTAAACTCTCTGAGATAATAGTCATGATGCTGACTGCGTAATGAGCGCTTCTCAGGGCAGTCCTCTAAGTCTTTAGCACGATAATAAGTTGACGGGGCAATCGGCAGTACTCTACAAATCAGCTCGACCCCATAACTACCTCTATAGTCATCAATAAACTGAACCATTATCTGGGTGGACGGCCCTTCTCCGCCTGGGCTTCAAGACCAGCAGCCTTACGTATAATCTCATTGGCTTGCTTGAGCTCTTTGTTCTCGCGTTCAAGCTCTTTAATACGTTGCTCTTGGCTTTGGGCTTGTACTGAGGCGGGAATGGTTTGGTCTATGTGCTTTTTATGCCATGACCGCAGGGTTTCAGGCGTACAGCCAATCTTAGGTGCAATTGCTTGAATAGCTGACCAGGTGGAGGGATAGTCGCTTAATGCTTCAATCAGCATGCGAACGGCGCGGTCTTTAATCTCGGGGGTGTAGTGTCGTGTTTTCATCGTTGTATTCTCTCAGAATGTTGAGTCTCCGACAATACCGGGGCGGTTCAGTGCTATAAGTTCTGGTTTTCTTCGTCATGGTAAACTCTTCATCGGGTCGTTAGTTTACCAAGTTTATCTCTACGGTTTCTTCAGCATAACTCAAATAGCTTCAAGCTTGAATTCTCGGGTATATTGATTGCGTTTGCTGGTCATACTATGTTCATTCTTTGAGTTAGCATAACTTCTTAGTAGCTATCCAATTTAATGGTACTACTACACAACCCTATAATATGATACGAAAGAAAAACCTTGGTCACTATATTTCAAAATGCATCTTACGAAACTTAATAGGTGACATTCCAGTAAATTGCTTAAACTGCCGACTAAAAGCACTATGATCACCATAACCACAATTTAAAGAGATTTGCGTCACTGTGAGCTTATGGTCTGCCAAAAGACGAATCGCATGCTCTAAACGAAGTTTTTGTACAAACTGAATCGGCGACATATTAAGTACTGCCTTAAAAGTACGCTCTAGTTGTGATTGACTAAGATTCGCCAGCGTCGCTAAATGCACAATATGAATCTTTTGATCAATGTTGTTTCGTACATACTCCTCTACACTTGCCAAGCGAGCGTGCTTACGCAATATTCGCTCATTATCTTCATCGATATCGACCGATATGCCCACCATTGCTACAATACGCCGTTCTGTATTATATACCGGTAGCTTTTGCGTGATACACCACCCTAGCTGTCCAGAAGCATAGCTATGTAACTCCAGTCTATCAGTAATCTCCCTGCCCTCTTTCAGCACTTTCATATCCTGATTAAGGTAATCTTTGCCTTGAGGCTCTGAAAACACTTGCTCTGAAGTTAGCCCTACAAGTTCTTTTTTATCTTTGAACCCACTACGTTTAATCAGTGTCCTACTTACTAATTGATAACATGCTTGGCTGTCTTTCACAAAAAATACCGTGTTCGCCATAGTATCAAGCAAAGGTATTAATAATGATACGTTACCAACAAACTCCTGCAAGTTTTTTGGTCGATAAGCCTGTAGCTGTTTTGACAATCCATTTGTCGGCTCTCTTAACGATAGCATTTGCACATTTTCCATATAGCCTCTCTTGGGCTCTCCTGCTAAACCCTAAAAACATTTTAAAGAAACCTTATTACCATTTAGGCTCTGTACATAAATACTTCATTAGAAAAATAAACTTTAAAATCATTTTACCCTGAGCTTCCCTAGAGCCTAATAACTATTTAGCACGTTAGGTAAATAACATATGACCTTTATACCGTTATATCGCTCTATAACCTATGCAGAAATGCGCATTTATTCATGGAAAAACAACAAGCCCCCTTTTACGAAACGGGGCATTCTATATCTATGCACTATTTATTAATAATTAAGTGCTACGAACACACCTTAATTCATGGATGAATCGGGAAGTTAATTATGTCTGCCATACTTTTTAATTTTAAAATCATTGATTCGCACACTGGCGGTGAGCCTACTCGCATGGTGTACGAAGGCTTCCCAAACCTTAGTGGGTATACCATTCAAGAAAAACTCCACGACTTTAAACAAAACTTTGATCATTTACGCCAAAGCATCATTCTAGAACCACGTGGCAACGATGTACTTGTTGGCGCTTTACTGTGTGAGCCCACTGACCCTCGCGCCAAGGCTGCCGTTATTTTCTTCAATAATTGTGGCTATTTAGGTATGTGTGGTCATGGCACTATCGGTGTAATTGCCTCACTTGCTTATCAGAAAAAGATTACTCCAGGCGAGCATTACCTTGAGACAACTGTTGGTTTGGTAAAAGCTACTCTGCATGAAGACGGCAGTTGTAGTGTACAAAATGTAGCTTCTTATCGCTACCAAAAACAAGTCGCAGTTCAAGTCCCGAATATTGGCCCTGTGTATGGAGATATCGCTTGGGGCGGCAATTGGTTCTTTTTAGTGAGTGAGCATCCTCAAGCCATCAAAGCGAGTAATGTCCAATCGCTTACCCAGTTCAGCTTACAAATCAAATCTGCACTTCATGAAGCTGGCATTACTGGCGCTAATAATGGCGAAATAGATCATATAGAGCTGTTTGGTCAGAGTGAGCTCGCCAGCGCCAATAGCAAAAGCTTCGTTTTATGTCCAGGTGCCGCTTATGACCGTTCTCCTTGTGGGACCGGTACCAGTGCCAAATTAGCTTGTTTGGCAGCGGATAACCTATTAGCTCCTGGGCAGACTTGGGTTCAAGAAAGCGTTATCGGTAGTATATTTAGCGCCAGCTATCAACCTGCTGAAAGGCTTAGCGAAAATCAGTCCGTTTCTCACCCTTATCCTAACAATACTATCATCCCTACAATTCGTGGTTATGCTCATGTCTGCGCAGAGACCTCTCTAATTGTCCAAAATAGCGACCCATTTAAATGGGGTATATCTTTATAACAGTATAGATTCTTTTACAAACCTCTTCTAAGAGATATTTACAAGATTTTTAAGTAGGGACTAAAAGCAGTATTAGATCGAGCAAGACGCATCATATTAATAATCACAAGGAAGTGAGAGCAGCATGGGCAATCAAGAGTTTGATTTACATATTATCGGTGGCGGTATCATTGGCTTATGCGCTGCCGTTAGTCTGCAAGCTCGTGGAGTGCAAGTCGCTATCCTAGAAGCTGATAAAATCGCCCGCGGAGCCTCTTATGGCAATGCCGGTCATATTGCCACCGAGCAGGTCTTTCCTATTGCTGATGCCAATATATTGCAGCATGTACCAGCCATGTTATTAAACCCTGAAGGACCGCTACGCATAGACTGGCGCTACCTACCACGCTTAATGCCATGGGCTTTTAAGCTGCTATTGAATATGCGCTCAGAACCTTTTGCGCAGAGCCATCAAGCACTCTTAGCTCTCAATAGTCAAAGCCTACAAGCTTGGCAGGATTTTGCCGATAAATGGCAATTAACATCCTGGATTAAGGTACAAGGGTCTTTATTAACAGTCGAAAAGAACACTAGCCTGTACGAATTGAAAGCACATGGCCATCGTCTCAATGACCTTGGAGTGAATAACGAACTACTCTCTCAATCGGCTCTCTTAGACCTTGAGCCTGAGTTAAAAGATAACCAGTTGGGCGCTTTGCTTTTCCCAGAGACCGGACACATCACTAACCTCGAAGCCATGGCTCAGAAATTAACTGATACATTCAAAGAGCTTGGTGGTCGAATCTTTGAGAACTGCCGTGTTTTGGGTGCGAAAGTGACGGCCGATAGCATCACTTTAACGACGGCCAACCGACAAATTAATGCCAAAAAAGTCATGCTAGCGGCAGGCGCGCACTCTAAAGTTTTAGCCAAACAGTTGACGGGCATCTCAGTTCCTCTCGATACGGAACGTGGTTATCATCTCATGCTGCCTAACGAAGCCACACGCTTAACCCTACCCGTTTCAAGTATGGATCGTCGCTTTATCATGACACCAATGGAAACCGGTCTACGCTTAGCGGGCACAGTAGAATATGCAGGGCTCGAGGCTCCAGCCAATATGAACCGGGCGCAAATGCTGCTAAAGCAAGCACAAGCAATGATAAAAACCCCGCTTGATAGTCAAAATAGCACGCAGTGGATGGGGTTTAGACCCTCGACCGCCGACTCGTTGCCCATTATCGACAAGTGCGGTTCCGTTCTTTTAAATTTTGGTCACCAGCATCTGGGATTGACACAAGCCGTCGTCAGTGCCGATATGATCACGGCTTTATATTTTGGTGAGACTCCCGCTATAGACCCTACTTCTTATCGTTTAAATCGTTTTAAATAATTCAAATTTTACCTCTATGATCACTCATAGAATTTTCACTGTCGCTATTGGCATGCTGCCTACTAACGACTTTTATCATTAAATAAGGATATTTATATGAACATTCATGGCGTTTTAGTCCCTATCGTTACCCCTTTTGATGCCAATGGCGACATTGACACGCAAACTCTAACCGAACTAGTCAATGTCTTTATAGAAAAAGGCGTCACCGGTATCGTAGCCTGCGGTACTACTGGCGAATACTATACTTTTTCACCTGAAGAGCGCGAGCTCGTCCTAAGCACTATTGCTGATACTGCCAAGGGGAAAGTCACTTTAATCGCTGGTATTAACAGCCTTTCGACCGATCATTCCATTGAGCTGGCACATCAAGCAAAAGCGCTGGGCTACGATGGTTTAATGCTATCAGCCAATCCTTATAGCCTTCCAAATCAAGAAGGTATTATCGCTCATTTCGAAAAAGTCGCTAATGCGACAGACCTGCCTATCGTTATGTACAACTTTCCCGCGCGCGTAGGTGTAAGCATTGAATTTGAAACGGTTGCTCATCTAGCCAAGCACCCAAATATTGCAGGCATTAAAGAAAGTAGTGGCGATTTTAGCCATGCGCTACGCCTGCTACAAGCCAACTTTGACAATTTCGAAGTAATTTGTGGTTGTGATGATCAACCGGTTGACTTCTTCTTTTGGGGTGCAAAAAGTTGGATCGCAGGTGCGGCCAACGTTTTCCCTGGCGAGCAAGTTGCCCTATTTAAAGCGACACAGCAAAGCGATTGGGATGGGGCTAAAGAGCTGATGAGTGGTATGTACCCTGCGATTCATTCTATGGAATCTGGTAACTATAATCAAAAAGCTAAAGCCGGATGCATTAACGGTACCATCGATGTCGGACCCGTACGTATACCATTGACTCCCATGTCCGATGAAGATACCCAAACGTTCTTAACGCTATTGTCATAGTCGTTAAACCACCTCCGTATTGAGAATATTACTTTATATAAAAGGACAATCTAATGAGTATGACCACTGCGCAAGTATTCGAACTCTCAAAAAAACAACAGCTTTGGGCAGGCCATCTTATAGCCTCTGAGCAAGTTTCCGAGGCTACACTACCTAACTATAGCCCTATCGACAATAACCCTATCGGTACTATTGCTAAAGGCAATCGTCAAGATGTTGACCTTGCGGTGATTGCAGCTCGCAATGCTTTTGATACTGGAGATTGGCGTCGGATGTCGCCTGCAGAGCGCAAAGTTATAATGCAGCGCTGGTGCAAGTTAATGCATGAAAACATTGATGAGCTTGCGGCATTAGACTGTGTCGATGCGGGCAAGCCAATCACAGAATGCCTCAACACCGATCTACCCGCTACGATCGAAACCTTTGAATGGTACGCCGAAACTGCTGATAAAGTATTTGGTAAGGTCGCACCTACTGGATCTGATGCACTAGGGCTTATCGTACAAGAACCAATTGGAGTAGTTGGCGCAGTATTACCTTGGAACTTCCCTGCACAAATGTACGCTTGGAAGGTCGCGCCAGCGCTAATAACCGGAAATTCAGTGATTGTTAAGCCTGCCGAACTAACGTCACTATCAGCTTATCGCTTGACGCAATTAGCGTATGAAGCCGGTGTACCAAAAGCGGCCTTACAGCTGATTTGCGGCCTTGGTGAAGAAGTCGGCGCGGCACTCGGGCAGCACATGGATGTCGATATGATTTCCTTCACCGGCTCTACCGAAGTCGGTCGATTATTTCTGCAATATTCTGCGCAAAGCAACCTAAAAGAAGTGGTCTTAGAGTGTGGTGGTAAGAGTCCACAAGTGGTGTTTGCGGATGCCCTCATCAATGAGCAAACCGTTGAGCATATTTTGTCAGCGGCTTTTTGGAATATGAGCGAAAACTGCAGCTGTGGCTCACGATTAATAGTGCACTCTAGCCAAAAGGAAGCTTTATTGAGCCTCCTACAAGAAGGTCTCAAGTCATGGAAAGTAGGTCTTCCCTATGACCCTGAAGTCGCTATTGGCCCTATGATCGAAAGGGCGCATTTCGACAAGGTAGTTTCCTACCTTGATACCGCTAAAGCTGAAGGCGCTACTTTGGTTGCAGGCGGTCGTATCCATGAGGAAGTTGGCAGTGGCTGGTATATCGAGCCCACTATTTTTGATAATGTCAGCGCAGACATGACGTTGTTCAAGGAAGAAGTCTTTGGTCCAATTCTCGCTATCACCAGCTTTGAGACTGAAGAAGAAGCCATCACGCTTGCTAATCAAAGTAGCTATGGCCTAGCTGCGTCTTTTTATACTCAAAACATCCACCGTGCTTTCCGTGTCGCAGCCGCTATAAAAGCAGGTACCGTCTCGATTAATGGCTTTTCAGAAGGAGATATTACGACACCTTTTGGTGGCTACAAACAATCTGGCTTCGGCGGGCGTGACAATGGCCTTGAGGCACTATCTCAATACACTCAAACTAAAACTATCTGGTTGGTAAATTAAGCAAGGACGTCTCCCAAGAACTAATGTCAGCGTAGCCAAAAACATTACAAGGAAGTAAAGTTATGGAAAACATCATTAATACCATCGTCGGGTATATTTGGAGCGACGCGCTGGTCTATCTTGCGTTAGGCGTCGGTATCTATTTTACTATCATGACCCGCGCTGTGCAGATTCGCTATTTTAAAGAGATGATCAAGCTGTTATTCGATAAACAAACCTCATCAGCAGGGGTTAGCTCGTTTCAGGCCTTCTGTATGGCCCTATCCGGACGTATCGGTGTCGGTAATATTGCAGGGGTCGCAACGGCTATAGCAGCTGGTGGCCCTGGGGCGGTATTTTGGATGATCGTCATGGGAGTTTTAGGCGGCGCCAGTGCCTTTATTGAGTCCACTTTGGCACAGGTTTATAAGCATAAGGTAGACGACCAATATCGAGGCGGCTCACCGTTTTATATTGAAAAAGGTCTCAAGTTAAAGCCTTTTGCTATCGTCGTTGCTGTCGTGACTTGTCTCTCTTATGGTGTGTTAGTGCCTGGGGTTCAGGCAAATACTATTGCTGATTCTTTTAGTACCGCATTTAATATCCCTCCATTCGTGACTGGTATCCTAATTGTCGTACTGCTAGGCATCATCATATTTGGTGGCGTCAAGCGTATCGCTAGTTTCGCTGGCAAAGTGGTTCCGGTCATGGCCATTGGCTACATTGTTATGATGGTCATTGTGTTGGCCTTTAATGCTCACAATATTCCTTCTATGTTTGCGCTCATCTTCAAAAGTGCTTTTGGTATGGATGCTGTATTCGGTGGCATGGTCGGTACTGCTATCTCATGGGGCGTACGTCGCGCTGTATTCTCTAATGTCGCGGGAGCTGGAGAAGCTACTTTTAGCTCAGCCGCAGCAGAAGTTTCTCACCCTGCTAAGCAAGGATTGGTACAGAGCTTTTCTATCTACATTGATACCGTACTCGTTTGTACCGCTACCGCTTTGATGATTCTATCAACCGGAATGTATAACGTAACTACCCCAGAAGGGGTGGCGCTGGTCGAGAATATGCCTGGCATTGAGGCCGGCACTGCATTTACACAAGCAGCGGTATCTACTGTTTTTAGCCAATACGGTAGTGGATTTGTCGCTATTGCTATTTTCCTGTTCGCATTCACGTGTTTGATTGCCTACTACTATATTGCCGAAACTACTTTGGTCTATTTGGATAACAAATTGCGCTACCCCATCCTTAAGCACTTACTAAAACTGATTTTTTTAATTGTTTGCTTCTCAGGCAGTGTCCAATCTGTCGGTATGATGTGGGCGCTAGGCGACATTGGCTTTGGCAGTATGTGTTACCTAAACTTTATCGCCATTTTACTCCTAAGCAAAACTGCATTAAAGGTGCTCAAAGACTACGATGCGCAGATGAAGTTAGGGGTTAACCCTATCTTTGATCCTAGAAAGGCTGGCGTGGATAATGCAGACTTCTGGATAGGCTACAGTGATGAGCATGGTCATAAATAATGGTCTTACCTATTGTTTTAAACAATAGACTGCGATATAAATTAGCCTATCAGGACTATTTCACCCACTAATTTAACGAGAAGGTTAAGGATGACTATAAATAATGACGTATTACGTGAACGCATCAGCTTATTAGGCTCATTCCTAGGAGATGCGATTTCTCGCCAGACGGGCGAAGAAACACTTAATACGATTGAGACCCTGCGTAAAGGTTTTATTCAACAACGCCGTGAGCCTAACGAAGCGAACAAACAACAACTCATCGACTTCATCGCCTCATTAGATAATCGAACCTTAAAAAACGTCATCCGCAGCTTTTCTATCTATTTCTTTTTAGCAAATCTAAGTGAGGAAAATTACTTACGCGAGCAGCGTCATGCCTTGCGTATGCAATCCGATCAAAGCTGGGAAGGCTCGTTTCTCCGCACCTTGCTTGAATGTCGCGAACGCAATATTGAACCTGCCCAAATGCAAGAGCTCATTGAACAGCTGAAATTCATACCTGTCTTTACCGCGCATCCTACTGAAGCGCGCCGCCGTACGACCATGAATCTATTGCAGAGTCTATTTACTCATAGCGACGCCTTAAACAATCTTGCAGAAGACAGCTTTGCCTACGAACAAGCAAAAGAAAAAACGGCGCAAACGATTGATTTATTATGGTCATCGGATGAAGTGCGTACGCGTAAACCTTTAGTTTATGACGAGATAAATAATGGTCTGCATTATTTTAATGCCAGTTTGTTTAATGCCATCCCTAAGGTTTACCGTAATATTAAAGACGCCATTGTTGATATTTATCCAGAGCTAACAGACTACCCATTACCTGCCTTCATAAGTTTTGGCTCTTGGATCGGTGGCGATAGAGATGGCAATCCCTTTGTCACTCATGACACCACAGAAATGGCGGTATTGATGCATGCTGATACCGTGCTACGTCATTATCAAGTACTGCTAAAAAAACTGCGCCGTGAGCTTATTCATAGCGATACGATTATCAATATTGCGCCAGACGTTTATGCTCGTATAAAAGCGTACGCCACTCTCGATCAAAAAGTGTTTTATTACAATCCTGACGATTACAACAATGAGCCGTACCGCAGATTGTTATCGATTATCCTTGCCAAAATAAAAGCGACCAATCGTCATATTCAAAGTAAAGGTACAGACCTCGACGCCGCACACGATGCTTACGCCAACCCGCAAGAGTTGTTAGAAGATTTACGCATCATTCGAAAAAGTGTCAATACTCATGACAAAGCACATGGCGAAGGGCTATTACTCGATACGATTCGTCTGGTCAAAACCTGCGGCTTTCATCTAGCAGCGCTCGATATCCGTCAAGAGTCGTCTTATCATAGCGATGTGATCGCCGATATTTTCGCCAATGCCTCGAACTTACCAGACTATCAGACTCTGGGTGAAACCGAGCGCCAAGAGTGGTTGACGCGTTTACTTGAAAAGCCTGGTACACCGCTCATTTATACCGATAACTTGACTGATAAAACCCGTGAACAATTAGCCTTGATGAACTCAGTGGCAACATTACGTAAGCTGGTCGGGCAAGATACGTTTGGCAGTTATGTCATTTCGATGACCAATAATGCCAGTCAATTATTAGAAGTCTTACTACTGATGCGTTTTGCAGGCTTATGCAGGGTTGATGATGCAGGTCAGCTGTCTGCTGACTTACCCGTCGCACCCTTGTTTGAAACCATCGAAGATCTTAAAAATATCGATAAGATCTTACCTGCCGTGTTGGACAATCCGCTATATCGAGGGTTGCTTGCGCACTCAGATAATACCCAAGAAATCATGTTAGGCTATTCAGATTCATCGAAAGATGGCGGTATTATTACGTCTGCATGGCAGCTTTATAGCGCGCAGCAAACCATCAATCGTATCGCTGCTGAATATGGCATCAAAACACGCCTTTTCCATGGGCGCGGTGGCTCTGTCAGTCGTGGCGGTGGCTCAACGCATAATGCAATTGCCGCTCAGCCCGCAGGCACACTGCATGGAGAAATTAAAGTAACCGAGCAAGGTGAAGTCCTTTATGCCAAATATGCCAACACCGATACCGCTGTATTTGAGCTTACCATGGGCATCACTGGTACCCTCAAAGCGTGCTCAACAAGATTTGTAGTGCAGCCACCTGAGCTGCCAAATTATGAAGCACTCTTTGCGCGTCTAGCAGATGCGGGTGAACAAAGTTATCGTACGCTGACGGACCATACCGAGGGGTTTTATCAATTCTATTCACAAGTGACGCCAGTGCAGGAAATCTCTTTATTAAATATTGGCTCGCGCCCAGCGCACCGTAATAAAGGCCTGCCAAGTAAGACAACCTTGCGGGCGATTCCTTGGGTATTTGGTTGGTCTTTAGCGCGCTTTACCCTACCAGCTTGGTATGGCGTAGGTAGTGCTCTTAGTAGCGTTAAAGAAGACGAAGCTTTAATGAGAGAGATGAACAGTTGCTGGCCATTTTTTAACGTATTTATTAGTAATATTGAAATGGCGTTTACCAAGTCTGAGATGAGCATTGCTCAGGCTTATAGTCAGTTATGTGAAGATGAGGGATCACGTGAAAAGATTATGCAAGCGGTAATCGATGAGCACGAGCTGACATTTTCAGGTTTAAATTCTTTGCTCAACCAAACATCATTATTGGCACATCAGCAAAACCTTGCCGCGTCACTACAATGGCGAAACGCTTATTTAGATCCGATTAACTACATACAAATCGAGTTGTTGAAACGTGCCAGACAAAAAGACACTATATATGATGACGGTGACCTTAGTGTTGAAGATCCATTAATCCGTAGTATCAATGCTTTGGCAGCGGGTCTACGCAATACGGGTTAATTAATAGAGAATTACGTTCAGATATCTAACTTATGACCTAAATACATTGACTTCCTTTAATTAAATTAAGAAGGTTGAAAAGGTGTAAGGGTCAACTAATTCAGATATCTGAGCTATGCTAGTAGGGTGTGTATAGAATTCAAATGAGTGGCAACCAGATAAAGACACAAGCAAGCATTACCGCTGCTGCATAGCTATCTTTGAGCTTATCATATCGCGTGGCAATGCCCCTAAAATGTTTCAACCTAGCAAAAGCGTTTTCTACCAAGTGACGGCAACGATACAAATACCAGTCTAGTGTGTCATTGTTGCTGTTTTTAGAGTTCGACTTAACGGGTATGACTGACTCAGCACAGTGCTTGAAGATACACTCTCTAATATCACTACTATCGTAGCCCCTGTCTGCAATCACCGCTTTAGTCTGGTTGTTAATCGTGCTATCTATCAACGTCTTTGCCATCTTAGCGTCATGCACTTGCCCACCTGTCAGCTCAACATGTATAGGGTTACCACAAGCATCGACCACTAAGTGCAGTTTGCTGCTATTACCTGCAACACTTTTACCAATGGCCTCATCAAGATGACTGGCTGCACCTGAACTATGCTGATGAGCTTTGACCACGCTACCGTCTATGAATAACCATTCACTATCATAGTTTGCTGTGATTATTTTCATGAGCTTTTGCCATTTACCGGTTTTACGCCAATAACGGTATTGATGATATATGCGAGACCAATGACCGAAATAAGAAGGTAAGTCTCGCCATGGACAGCCTACTCTTATGAGGTACAGCATGCCTTCAACGGTACGTCTTAGATTGGGCTTGTTATATACGTTAATTTGTCGCAATATAATAAATAGCTTGTGCCAAAGTTCATCGTTGAGCTTGGTGCGAGTCATAAGTGATGCCTTATTTCTTTGTTGTGGTAAACAGTAGAGTAAGGCGTTGCTTATTCTTTTCAATGGTTCCTCAATTCTATACAGCACCTATCATTTGTATAGTGTAGAAGACTTAGGTATGAAATCACTTTTCTCAGATGGTATTGTTAATATTCGGGTTTGAACTGAATACTTGTCCCTTACTGTTAAGTATCAGTAGATAGCAGCCATAACTATTTAGACTTTTAGAGAGTATCAATACTATTAATTTGATACTATTTTGATACTCTAAATTTATTGATACGCATATCTACTTGTTGATAGGTATATTTATCTTTTAATCCAATCCTTTAATAGGAAAGGCTTTCAGACAATAATTGCAGCTAATTATCGCCATCCATTGTGTATTGTTGTTGTAAAAACAAGGACTCATAATCCTTTGGTCGTAGGTTCAAGTCCTACTGGGCCCACCACATATTGAATCAGGCTTGTTCGCAGCGATGCGGCAGGCCTTTTTTTATAGAGTTTTTTAGGACTTTCAGAAGATATAGAAATAGGGCGGACTATATAGAAATGGTTGATTTTGCTAATATTGCCGATATCATCTCTAAATACATTACCGAAGAGGCTTAATGCTCCTACGTCTGAACAGTACCCCATACTGATGAACATATGAGGCTTATTATGGGTTTGAACCATAAGCTTAAGCTACCTAGGAAATCAAAAAGCCCTCTACGCTATTTTATATAGCGTAGAGGGCTTTAACGGTTTTAATGAATGAATAATTGATAACTATAAAAAGACGCCGCTGCGCCTGCTGAACTAATTGCTTTTTTATGCTAAACCAAATCAGCCGCAACCGACCAACTGTATTTAGCAAATTTCAGTTAGCGTTCAAGCAAGGACATGCCCTAGCCTAGAACCAGCTATCTACTATTTATTTATCGTTTACCTATAAACACCTTCTAAAAACTAGAAAGAAGTACGACGATAATTGCGATATTCAGGCAACCAAAAATTCGCTTCCAGTCGGCGCTGTAGGTTCTCCGCTGTGATAGGTAATGCCAGCTTATCTTGGACCGCTTGCAGTGCCACTTCATAGGCTATTTTTTTACTGATCTCTTTAATAACTTTAATTGGCGGTAGTATGGCGCCGGGCGCTTTTTCGTACTCCATTGATATATCTGCAAGCGCTTGGCTTGCCGCCATTAACATATTGTCGCTGATACCTCTCGCCCTTGCTGCGAGAACACCAAGACCGATACCAGGAAATATATAGCTGTTATTACATTGAGAAACCTCAAAAGACTGACCGTTAAAAGTGGTATGAGCAAAAGGACTACCCGTTGCGATAATGGCGCGACCACGGCTCCAGTTCATCACTTCTTGCGGTGTGGCTTCCACACGAGAGGTCGGGTTTGAAAGCGGTAGTACAATTGGGTGTTCAGTATTAGCACATAAGGACTCGATCACCTCTTGAGTAAACAAACCTTTTTGTCCACTCACGCCGAACAATACCGTTATTTTTGCTTGTTTCACCACTTGCGCTAAACCGAGTTTTTGACTCTTATCCCAATGTTCAATTGCTGATTGTTTTTGCACCAGTGGCTCTTGGAATTTTTGTAATTCTGTCATGCTATCGATGAGCAAACCGTAACGGTCAACCATAAATACTTGGCTGCGCGCTTGCTCTTCGGTTAAGCCTTCGCGCTGCATTTGGCGAATGATATGCTCAGCAATACCGCAGCCCGCAGAACCTGCCCCTAAGAAAGCTATTTTTTGCTGACTGAGTTTTTGACCTTTATTGAGGCACGCGGCAATCAAAGCGCCGACCGAAACCGCAGCAGTCCCTTGAATATCATCATTGAAACAGCATAACTGGTCACGATAACGATTTAATAACGGCGTGGCGTTTCCTTGAGCAAAATCTTCAAATTGTAATAAAACCTCTGGCCAACGACGCTTAACAGCTTGAATAAATAAATCGACAAATTCATTGTATTCCTCGCCAGAAATGCGTGGATTTCTCCAACCCATATACATAGGATCGTCAAGTAGCTGTTGGTTATTGGTACCGACATCTAACAAAATAGGCAGACAGTAAGCGGGACTGATGCCACCGCAAGCTGTGTACAACGCCAATTTACCAATAGGAATGCCCATACCACCAATACCTTGGTCGCCAAGGCCCAATATACGCTCACCATCAGTGACAACGATTACTTTGACATTTTGTTTGGTGGCGTTTTGCAGCATATCGTCGATTTTATGACGCTCAGGGTAGGAGATAAATAAGCCCCGTTTCCGGCGATAAATTTGCGAGAACTTTTCACAAGCTTGACCAACCGTTGGCGTGTAGATGAGCGGCATGACTTCCTCAATATGCTGCTCAACCAGATGATGAAACAAGGTCTCATTGGTATCTTGTATATTACGCAAATAAATGTGCTTATCCATCGTATTGGTAAATGAACGCAGTTGGTGATAAGCCCGCAGAGACTGCTCTTCAATCGTCTCAATGTTGTGTGGTAATAGCCCTGTTAAATTAAAGCTATCGCGTTCTTCTGATGAAAAAGCACTACCTTTATTCAATAAAGAGGTTTCTAATAGCGCGGGGCCAGCAATAGGAATATATAAGGGACGCTTGTTTGACATAATAAAATCTTCTTATTAAGGACGTATGAGTGAAAACGATGCTAGGGCTGCATTATACCTAGCATCCGCTCATGTTTAACAATAGATAACAAATCATTTTGAGTCAGTACGGCTTTAAACTTGATTGCTTATACATTTGCCTAGAAATACTGCCGTTTTCTCTAAAATTGCATGCAATGAGTCGATTGCCAAGCCAATAGTGATAAGTTCATAAAGGGGTTAACGCAAAAGAGGAATGTTTTTTCAGTCGCTTAAGAATGCCGTAGATGCTAAAAATATAATGGCTAAGAGATTAAGTGGCTAAATGATTAAGCTATTAACTGATTCACTAACAATGCTGTTACTTCAGCTTCATTACCTTACTGCCAACCCAGTGTCGCCCCATACTCATCTTGATGGGCAAATAAAGGATGTGCTCTTGCCTCCTCTAAACTCAATACTGGCGTGACGCACACATCGGTAGATGCAAAAACCTGCTGCCAATGGCTTAAAGGCTGATTGGCAAAGGTATCAGCAACCATTTGTGCTGCCTCTTGGCTGCTCTTGGTATTGGGCATAATCCCACGCTGCCAATGCACATCTTTAATTTCAGCCAATTTTAATATTTCACACAGCCCTTGCCAGAATTTTAGCTCTAGTGAACCCACCGCCATATGGCGATCATCGGAAGTTCTATACAACCGATAACAAGGTAATAAACCGCCTAAGAAATCCTGTTGCGGCTCTGGGTTTTTGCCAGAAAAGCTGGCAACCAGTTTTCCAGTCGCTTTTGGCATGACCAGATGCTGATACAAGCTGTGCGTCATACTGACCGCAACGTGGCGACCTTTCCCCGTACGCTGGGCTGCAAATACAGCCGCTAATAGAGCAATCACCGCCGTGTCACTGCCGCCTGCTAAGTCTGCAAACTGAACATTAGGCATTGCCTGCTCGCCATCTGCCGTCTTGAGCTGGTCAAGCACCCCGCTCATCGCCATAAAATTGATATCATGACCGGCTTTATGCGCCCAATCATGAGTGATGCCATCGCTATTAGCCATGCCATAGCCCGTAATCGATACCATGACCAGCTTTGGATTAATGGCATGCAAGGTTTTGGCATCAAGCCCCATGCCTTCTAATACCTCAGGGCGAAAGCTATCGAGCATCACGTCGCTATCCTTGATTTGCGCTTTGATAGTCTCAATACCTTGCGAGTCACGAAAGTCAACTTTTAAAGTAGTTTTGCCATGATTAAGGGCGGTAAACAAATCCCCAAAAGCGCGGGCTGGATCGCCATTGAGTGGTTCAATCTTAATAATATCCGCGCCTAAGTCCGCAAGCAATCTGGTCGCAAATGGCCCAGGCAGGTTGCGCGTCAAATCAACGACGCGCAGCCCTTGTAAGCAGTCTTTCATAGCATCCGCTTGATTAACCATCGATTCAGTCATCTGAGAAAACCTCGCCTTTTGCCGCCATTTCCACTAATAGCTGCGCAGGCTCAAAACGTGCGCCATATTTCTGTGCCAGCTCACGACTACGCGCGACAAATTTATCGACGCCTACTGAGTTGATAAACTGTAGCGTCCCCCCTTGGTTTGGCGCAAAACCCCAACCGAATATGGAGCCGATGTTGGCATCGGCCACCGTACGCACGACGTTTTCCTCATAGCATTTGGCAGTCTCATTGGCTTGCACGTAAAGCAAGCGGTCTACCAAGTCTTGCTGCGATGGCTGCTCATCTGTTGTTGGATACAGTTCAGTGAGCTCAGTCCATAGATGTTTTTCACCATTCTCTGGATAATCATAAAAACCTTTAGACACCTTTTTACCTTCGCGGCCAAATTCTTTGACCATTTTTTCTACTACTGACATCGCAGGATGCGGCGTAAAAGTCTTACCTTCTGCCTCCATTGCCTTTTTAGTCTGCTGCATAACATGTAATGACAGGCTGAGTGACACCTCATCTTGTAATGCGAGCGGCGGCATCGGCATACCAGACTTCATACCAGCCACTTCAATACTGCGAGGATGAACACCCTCAGCTAACATGGCAATGCCTTCTGACACATAAGTGCCAAAAACACGCGATGTATAAAATCCGCGGCTGTCATTGACAACGATGGGCGTCTTGCCAATTTGACCAACATAATCAAAACCTGTTGCTAGCGTGGCATCGTCGGTTTCTTCACCAACGATAATCTCAACGAGTGGCATCTTATCAACCGGTGAGAAGAAATGTAGACCGATAAACTGGTTCGGGCGTTTGCTGGCTTTAGCAAGCTCAGTGATTGGCAAGGTTGAGGTGTTCGATGCATAAACGGCAGTCTCTGGAATCACGGCTTCAGATTGTCGCGTACATTGTGCTTTAATATCTACATCTTCAAAAACAGCTTCAATGATTAAATCACAGCCTTCTAAATCATCATAAGACGTGGTGGTCTTGATAAGGTCTAATAATGCTTGTTTTTTGTCCTTTGTTGAACGCCCTCGGCTGATGGCTTTGTCTAGCAGCTTAGTAGAGTAGCTTTTGCCTTTTTCGGCACCTTCAATCGCCGTATCGAGCAATACCACTTCCATACCCGCTTTAGCTGAAACGTAAGCGATACCAGCGCCCATCATGCCAGCGCCTAAAATACCGACTTTGCTGACTTTAGATCGCTCAAACCCTTGCGGGCGTGATTGTCCTTTTTTAATGCTATTGAGCTGCGTCCAAAGGCTATTAATCATGTTTTTGGATACGTCTGATAACACGCAGGCGACAAAAAAACGCGACTCGATTTTAAGGCCGTTGTCGATATCGGTTAAGCAGCCTTCAAACACGCTAGATAAAATATGGGTAATCGCAGGATAGTTGCCGTGGGATTTTTGATTGGCCATCGCTGGGGCCATAGAAAATACTTGCACCATTTTTGGATGATTGCTATCACCGCCTGGGATTTTAAAGCCTTTTTTGTCCCATGGTTGCTGCGCTTTTGGATTGTCATTAATCCATGCTTTCGCCTTACTGATAAGCTCGTCATCGTCATGAGCCACGTCATCGATAAAGCCAATTTCTAGCGCTTGCTGTGGACGCAGCTCTTTACCTTGGGTCATCAGCTCAAGGGCTTTTTGAATACCAATCAAACGCGGTAGACGCTGCGTACCACCACCGCCGGGTAACAAGCCAAGCTTAACTTCTGGCAAACCCAGCTTGGTTGTAGACGAGGTTTTTGGTGAATCGATAGCAATACGATAATGACAGGCTAAGGCAAGCTCAAGACCGCCCCCAAGCGCCGTACCCGTAATGGCAGCAACCACTGGTTTACCTGAAGTTTCAAGTTTACGCAGGCTAGTTTTTAAGTCCTCAACCAAGTCAAACGCTTGCTCAGCCGTTTCAATAGTAGCCAATTGGTCAATATCTGCGCCAACCACAAAGGTTGATTTACCAGACGTTAGAATTAGGCCTTTTGCGTCCTGGTCATTGATAAAAGCATCCGTTATTGTAGCAAAGGCTTCATTAAAGCCCTCTCCAATGACATTCATCTTACGCTCGGTTTGGTCGATAGTGACGGTGATAATTCCATTATCAGATTGGGCAGAAAAATTCTTTAATGCATTGATGGCATCTACGCTATTGGTGCTCATTTTAAATCCTTGTTAATCATCCATAATCATTTTTATAATCGTTTTTGCTAAATGTTTTTATACACGCTCAATGATAGTTGCAATCCCCATACCGCCGCCGACGCATAGCGTAACCATGGCGGTTTTTAAATCGCAGCGCTCAAGCTCATCAAGCACCGTCGTCATTAGCATCGCACCTGTTGCGCCGAGTGGGTGACCCATCGCAATCGCGCCGCCATTAACATTGACTTTATCTAATGAAATACCAAAGTCGCTAGCGGTATTCATCGGAACAGCAGCAAAGGCTTCGTTTATCTCCCATAGGTCGATATCAGACGCTTGCATACCTGCTTTATCTAGCGCTTTTTTACAAGCTGGTGTCGGACCTGTCAGCATAATAGAAGGCTCTGAGCCAATGACCGCTGCCATAGTAATCTTCGCTCGCGGCTTAAGTCCAGCTTTGTCCCCAGCGGCCGCACTACCGATAAGACATATCGCAGCACCATCGACGATACCTGATGAGTTGCCAGCATGATGCACATGGTTTACTTTTTCAATCGTGGTGTATTTATCCAAAATAACGCTATCAAAACCCATCTGACCGGGCATAGCAAAAGACGGATTGAGCTTTGCTAAAGTGGCAACATCAGTATTTGGACGAATGGTTTCGTCTTTGTCTAATAGTAATAAACCATTAATATCCTTAACAGGCACCACTGATTTATCAAAATAGCCTTTTTCCCAAGCGGCGGCGGCTCTTCTATGTGATTCAGTGGCAAACTCATCAACATCGCTGCGACTAAAGCCCTTTAGGGTCGCGATAGTATCAGCGCCAACCCCTTGTGGGACAAAACCAGTAGCATCATTAACGCGTGGATCCATATACCAAGCACCGCCATCTGAGCCCATCGGTACGCGGCTCATAGACTCAACGCCGCCCGCTACAACCATGTCCTCCATACCGGACATGACTTTGGCAGCAGCAAGGTTGATAGATTCAAGGCCTGAGGCGCAGTAGCGTGACAATGTCACCCCTGCTACACGTTGATCCCAGCCTGCATCGAGAGCAGCGATACGAGCGATATCTGAGCCTTGCTCACCGACTGGCGTCACACAACCCAGCACGATATCGTCGACGAGGCTGGTATCTAAGTGATGACGCTGCTGCATCTCTTTAAGTAGCGTACGTGTCAACCAAATTGGCGATGCTTGATGCAAAGCGCCATCCTTTTTTCCTTTACCACGTGGAGTGCGGAGCGCATCATAGATATAAGCGGTCTGGGTCATAATAAATCCCTTTAATTTTTAAGTAGCTAGTTTTAAATAAGGAAGTGTTGAGAAGCGCGCATTCTGCTCACTCATAAGCGATTACATAAAGCGCGAGGCCAGCTCTTTCATGATTTCATTAGTGCCGCCGTAGATTTTTTGTACGCGAGCATCGGCATACATACGAGCGATTGGGTACTCTGACATATAACCGTAACCACCAAATAACTGTAAGCATTCATCCATCGTTTTACACTGTTTTTCTGTCACCCAGTACTTGATTAAGGATGCTTGCGCGGCGTCAAGCTTACCCTGTATTTGCGCCTCAACTGCTGAATCACATAAGGCTTTTACCGCTAAATAATCCGCTTGTACCTCAGCCAGCTTAAAGCGCGTGTTTTGGAATTGCCAAATTGGCTTGCCAAAGGCTTCACGCTCTTTGACATATTTAAGCGTCAGCTCTAACGCCAGTTTCATCGCGCCGCAGCCACTTAAAGCAATAATCAAGCGCTCTTGTGGCAGCTCTTGCATCATGTGTATAAAGCCGAGCCCCTCGACACCGCCTAGTACGTTTTTTTGTGGCACACGCACATTACTAAAGAAAAGCTCTGAAGTATCTTGTCCAGCAAGACCCGTCTTTTTCAGGTTACGGCCACGTGTAAAACCCTCTAAACCGTCGGTCTCAACAAGAATCAGCGAGACGCCTTGCGCGCCCTTATCGCGGTCTGTCTTACAAGCTAATAGCACGATATTGGCATGCTGACCATTGGTGATAAAGGTTTTTGAACCATTAATGATATAGTCGTCGCCCTCTTTTATCGCATAAGTTTTGATGGCCTGCAGGTCAGAGCCCGTCGTCGGCTCAGTCATCGCAATAGCACCAATATATTCGCCCGTCGCCATCTTAGGCAACAATGATTTTTTTTGCTCTTCAGTTCCAAGCTTATAGATATATGGAGCCACGATACCTGAGTGCACCATACCGCCATAACTGGCTTGGTTCGCCTGCGCCTGCGCCAAAAGAATCGCGGCTTCATGACCAAAATCACCGCCGCCGCCGCCGTACGCTTCTGGTATTGACGCACATAAAAAGCCCATCTCGCCGGCCTCTTCCCAAGCCGCGCGGTCAATCATACCGTTTTCTCGCCACTGCTCGTCTTTGTCCTCCCAGCTTTGAAACATTTTTAGCGCACTGTCATATACCATTTCGTGCTCTTCAGTCATCCATTTTGCTGGAAATGCTTTGATACTCATACGGGTCATCCTTGACGTAAATTAACAGACATAAATTAAAAAATAATGAAATTGATACGATTAAAACTAACGTTTATTAGAATAATAGCCAATATACGGTAATCATAATTACCATATATGTTAACTCTCTAAAGCCATATATTTAACAACTCGCAAAAACATACTAAATTAACCAAAAGCTTTGTTCAATAAACTTGTATAAAATCGTGCTGGGTAGATTTGACCACATACCCTAAGACTGTTCCTTATATTTCATAAAAAAAGGCTTGTTCGCAGCGATACGACAAGCCTATTTTTATGGTATTTTCAAGGTTTTCAGAAAGTATAAGACTAGGACGAACCTTATACTTAGATATCGTTGAGATATGCTGCATCAAGCGCATAACGGAATCTGGTAAACGAATAATCATATTAGGGTAAGTTAGCAAACCCAAGCTTAGCACACTCTTTCAAAGCACTTACTCTTTGATAATTTAAAAATAGTTCAACTTTAGAAGTTGCAGATTTATAATGCTACTTAAGCATGCGGTAAACCTTTATCAGCTCTTTATAGTCAGTCTTCTAGTTCAGCAAAATCGTATTCACGACAATTATAATAAGGGCTACCACAAACGAGCAGTGCTACTTCCGCCGGGCCTGCTTCGGGTTTGTAATGGAATTCTTGCATAAAATTATCCTTTTATGAGTTCATATTAGGATTCTTAATGAGTGCAGAATCTCTCAAATTTGCTCAGGCTTATAATCAAACCCTTCTTCATCGTAAATCTGATAAGTCACGTCCAACAATATTTTTAATAGCTCTGATTTGTCAAAGTGTCTCACACTCATGACGATAGGCGAGGTTAAAAGCCCGTCCTCGAAAGGAATATAAGTCACTTCCTGTTTCCGTAGATGCTCAAGCGTTTTTGGTACGATAGTCAAGCCCTCGCCTGCTGCTACCAACCCTAACGCAACATGCAGCTCACGTACCTCAGTAAAATAGTTTGCTTTTAGATTGCGTGACTCAAAGAGCTCTAAGACAAAATCGATAAAGCTAGGACGAGGTGCCATTGGATATAACAATAAATTTTCATTGGTTAAATCCATTAAACGAATACTCTTTTGTTGCTCTTTTGCCAATCGATGCTTGTTAGGAACCGCAACCACTAAACGCTCCTGTCTCAGTAATAATCGCCTAATAGAAGCGTCTTCAAATATAAGCCTTCCAAAACCGACATCTATTTTGCCTTCTACTAAGCTTTGCGTTTGCTGCCAAGAGTTCAATTCATATAATTTAATCTCTATATTTGGATAGACCTCTCTGAAGCGCGCAATCACTTTCGGCAATATGCCATACAGTATCGATGACACAAAACCTATCGATAATGTGTTGTCAAAGCTGCCTTTACGAAAGGTCATCGCCCGCAGATCATCTGATTTTTTTATTATCTCAAGCGCATGATCATAAAAAAAGTCGCCAGCTTCAGTAAGCTTTAAAGGGCGATTGTCCCTATCAATGAGCGTGACGCCGATCTCTTCTTCCAACTGTTTTATCTGACGGCTCAGTGGGGGCTGTGAAATAAACAAACGCTCTGCTGCCTTATTAAAACTTTTTTCCTCTGCTACCGCTACAAAATAGCGTAAATGTCTCAATTCCATTGAACATTATTCCTTGAGTGACCTATAAGCCTATCGATACCTAAAGAACATAACACGGTGAAGGTTGATTATCAAAATACCCAAAAGGTATCAATATCAGACCAAATAGGTCTTAGACATGTCGTTATCTAATAACTATAGTTCTTATTAAGCATAAGGAAGCATCATCTATTCAATAGGGACTGTCATGATTCGTTCAATTAATACTTTATTGGTACCAATACCTACTATAAGGGCTCATAAGCTCGCTTGTACCGTTATGAACGAACAAGTCTTGGTCTTGGTACACATTCAAACAGAAGATGGCTACGAAGGTTGGGGCGAAGCGACCACCATTGGCGGCCTAAGCTACGCAGAAGAAAGCCCTCATAGCATCAAAACTAATATCGATACCTACTTTACCCCTCTTTTATTAAAAGAGCAGCCGACTAGTCCAGCAAAAGCTATGCAGCTGCTAAGTCTTCATATCAATGGCAACCGCTTTGCAAAGTGTGCCATCGAAACTGCCCTACTCGACATTGAAGGTAAACGCCTAAACCTACCAGTAAGTGAGCTGATTGGTGGTCGTGTTCGTGACCGTATCGAAGTGGCTTGGACGCTTGCCAGCGGCAATACAGCGACCGATATCGCCGAAGCTAAGCGCATGATTGAGCAAAAGCGCCATCGCATTTTTAAATTAAAAATCGGTAGCAATCCGATTACTGATGATGTGGCCCACGTATTAGCCATAAAAGCAGCCTTGCCTAATTGCCGCATTACCGTTGATGTCAATCAGGCTTGGACAGAACTTGAGGCAATGCAAGGTATTAGCCTATTACAAGCTGGAGGCATTGATTTAATCGAACAGCCTGTTTCAATGCGTAATAAAGCCGCTCTAAAACGTTTAACTGATCGCTTTGATGTGGCGATTATGGCGGATGAAATTGTCCAAGATCCTCAGAATGCCTTTCATTTAGCAGCAGATCATTATGCTGATGTCTTTGCGGTAAAAATTAATCAAGCAGGCGGATTGAGAGCAGCTTGTCTTATTGGACAAATGGCACATCTAGCAGGTATCGAGCTGTATGGCGGCACTATGCTTGAAGGGCCTATCGGTACGGTAGCCTCAGCTCATGTATTCTCAACCTATCCCAGTCTAAATTTTGACACCGAACTGTTTGGTCCGTTGTTATTAACCGAAGACGTTTTAGTACAGCCTCTTGATTATCAAAATTTTGGGTTAAATGTACCTACGGGCGCAGGTCTTGGTATCGAAGTAGATAGCGATAAAGTCTATCACTACGCCAAACAAGCAATCAATAATTCACTTAAATCATCGAAGCCGCAATTTGCCACTAATGCTCAAACTGAAATGCTGTAACAGCTAAAAAAATTACCCGTCATCAAATATAAGGAAATAATTATGTTATACCACGTCAGAATGGATGTCTTAATCCCAACAGATATGGACGCCGACAAGGTCAACGAGCTTAAAGCCACCGAAAAAGCGCTGTCACAAAAGCTCCAAGAGCAAGGTAAATGGCGTCATATTTGGCGCATAGCCGGTCAGTACTCTAACTTCAGTATCTTTGATGTTGAGAGTAATGAAGAGCTACATGACATTATGATGTCATTACCGCTCTATCCGTATATGAAGGTTGAAGTGACACCATTGTTACGTCATCCATCATCTGTTCGTAGCGATGACAGCTAAAGCAAGCCAGTACAGCTGATATCAGAATCTATAAAAACTGAGTAAGAATACTCACTGTAATTACCCCTTAATAAAACAGTCCTCAACAAGGAGAGAGACATGGAACGCAGCCAAATTGAAGCATTAGCCACTCAGTTCATCAAAGGCAAAATCGACTTCCCTGAGCAAGTCAATCCACGCGTACAAGAGATTGTCTTGCGTATCGTGACCGACCTTATGCAAACCATTAACGACTTAAAAATCACTGCCGATGAATATTGGTCTGGCGTTGAGTTTATCGGTGATTTGGGCAAAGAAGCTGGTTTATTATCACCAGGCTTGGGTTTCGATCATTTTATGGATTTAATGATTGAAGAGGATTTAAAAGCAGCCGGTCTTGACGGTGGTACTGTACGTACTATTGAAGGTCCACTCTATGTCGCTGGTGCGCCAGAAGAAAAGGGCTTTGCGCGTCTAGATGATGGCACTGACCTTGATAATGGCACCGTGCTATTTATGCAAGGCACTGTTTATGGTGAAGATGGAAAGCCTCTTCCAAACGCAAAAGTTGAAGTGTGGCATGCCAACAGCTTAGGTAACTACTCTTTCTTTGATGAATCACAGTCTCATTTCAACTTACGTCGTAGCATCATTACCGATGAAAACGGAAATTATGCATTCCGCAGCATCGTGCCGCTAGGTTACTCGGTACCACCAGAAGGAATGACGCAAAAAGTATTGGGCGCGCTAGGACGTCACGGTCATCGCCCAGCTCACATTCATTTCTTTGCCAGTGCTGACGGTCATCGCAAACTGACCACGCAGATTAACATCGATGGCGATGAGTACCTATGGGATGACTTTGCTTTTGCAAGCCGCGAAGGTTTGGTACCAGAGGTAACGATGGTCGAAGATGCGGACAAGCTAAAAGAAAAAGGTCTCGATAAACCATATGCCAGTATCGATTTCGACTTTCATTTAGTAAAAGATATCGACCAAAACGTCCAAGGCAGTGAAGTCGAACGTCGCCGTGCCCAAGGTTAATCTGGGCTTGTTATTGGATATTAGTAGTTCATAAATATTAAATCTCTACGTTTGGTACGTCCCAAGCTGCCGTATCAAGCGTAACACCGAATCACATTTAACACCGTTATTATACAAGGAAGGCAGCCATGAGCCAGCGTATCAATCTAGTACCTGAAGGATCAGACATCACTATTGATGATTTTTTAGAAGAAAACAGCGAAAAAGGGATTTATCGCCTGCATCGTAGCGCCTTCACTAACGAAGAGTTGTTCGAGCTTGAGATTAAGTACATCTTCGAAAACAATTGGGTATATTTGGCTCATGAGTCTCAAGTTCCTGATAACAACGACTACTACACCTCATACATTGGCCGTCAGCCCGTCATTCTTGCCCGCAATAAAGAAGGCGATTTGCACTGCATGATTAATTCATGCTCACACCGCGGCGCACAGCTCTGCCGTCATAAGAAAGGCAATAAAGCCACTTACACCTGCCCATTCCACGGTTGGACCTTTAACAACTCAGGCAAGCTGCTTAAAGTTAAAGACCCAAGACATGCAGGCTATCCAGAATGCTTCAATAAAGAAGGCTCACACGACTTAAAACAAGTGAAGATGGCTAATTATAAAGGCTTTATCTTTGCCAGCTTAAATGATGATGTTCAGCCAATCGGAGACTGGCTTGGTGGCTCTACCAAAATTCTTGACATGATTGTCAATCAATCGCCAGAAGGTCTAGAAGTGTTACGCGGCACCTCAACCTATACCTTTGATGGTAACTGGAAGCTGCAAGCTGAAAACGGTGCCGACGGCTATCACGTATCAGCCGTCCATTGGAACTACGCTGCGACAACTGCGCGCCGTAAAGAAGCTGAAGCTGTCAAAGAAGACAATATCAAAGCCATGAACGCTGGCAAATGGGGTCGACAAGGCGGTGGGTTTTATTCTTTTGAAAACGGTCACATGCTGTTATGGACACAGTGGGAAAACCCACAAGACCGTCCAAACTACGCTTATCGCGATGAGTATGTCGCCAGCTACGGTGAAGCCATGGCGGACTGGATGATTGAACGCTCACGTAACTTATGCCTATATCCAAACGTCTACATCATGGATCAGTTCGGCTCACAAATTCGTATGCTCCGCCCTATCGCGGTTGACAAAACTGAAGTTAGCATCTGGTGTATCGCACCAAAAGGCGAAAGCGATGAGTCACGTGCACGCCGTATCCGTCAGTATGAAGATTTCTTTAACGTTACTGGTATGGCAACCCCTGATGACTTAGAAGAGTTCCGCTCATGCCAAGAAGGTTATAACGGTATCAAGCTTGAATGGAATGATATGTGCCGAGGCTCCGAGCACTGGATTCAAGGTGCAGATGAAGGCGCTGCCGCTATTGACCTCAAACCTTTAATGAGTGGTGTTAAGACTGAAGATGAAGGACTATATACCGTCCAACATCGCTACTGGCATGAAGAGATGAAAAAAGCTCTAGAGCAAGAGCAGCAGCTACACGGTGCTAATAGCGACTAATACATTTTTTATTATTACTCTGCTATTTATTGTAGAACTGACAAAAAATAAGGATATCAATCATGAAAAATGCAACGGTTAACATTGAAGACATTAGACAGTTTCTATACCGTGAAGCGCGTTTATTGGATGAGAAAAAATGGGAAGAATGGCTCACTTATTACGATGAAGACTGCCCTTTCTGGATGCCAAGTTGGGATGATGATGGTCAGCTCATCAGCGACCCACAACGAGAAATCTCGCTGATTTATTATCCGGATCGCCGTGGTCTTGAAGATCGTATCTTCCGCATCGAGACTGAGCGCTCATCAGCGACCATTCCTGATACGCGTACCACGCACAATTTATCGAATATTGAACTACTCGAAGACAATGACGGTATTGTGACGGTGCGTTTCAACTGGATCAACAAGTCCTTTCGCTATCACGAGACCAATACCTATTGGGGTTACTCTCAGTACAAAATAGACATGACTCAAGACCAACCAAAAATTTTGGATAAGTATGTGGTCTTAAAAGACGACTATGTGCATCAAATCATGGACGTCTATCACGTCTAATCATTATTCACTCATTATTTAGCCACTAGCTTTTAATTAATACGTGTTGAAAAGGGATATTTCTCATGGAATATAATATTGCTCTACAGTTCGAAGACGGCGTCACAGGCTTCATCAAATGTGAAGCCGACGAAACCGTCGCCGAAGCCGCTTATCGTCAAAAATTTAATATCCCTGTGGATTGCCTTGATGGTGCTTGCGGTACTTGCCGTTGCCATTGTGAATCTGGCAGCTACGACATGCACCCTGATATGTATATCGAAGATGCACTGACAGAAGCTGAAGCCGCTGAAGGTTATGTACTCACCTGTCAGATGATTCCTGAAAGCGACTGCGTGATCAAAGTGCCAAGTTCTTCTGAAGCCTGTAAAGTCGGCAAGTCTGTATTCAAAGGCAAACTACAACAGCTGAATGTGCTGTCAGAATCCACTATTCATTTTGGTGTAGATATTGATAATCCCGAGGCTTTGGTGTTTCTTCCGGGACAATACGTCAACATCAACATTCCTAACTCCAACGAAACGCGCTCTTACTCATTTAGCTCTGTACCCAATGCCAAGCAGGCTGAGTTCGTCGTTCGTAATATTCCTAACGGCAAAATGAGCACCTTTTTATCTGATACTGCGACTATAGGTCAAGAGATTAATTTTGAGGGTCCATTTGGTAGCTTTTACCTGCGCCCTCTAATCCGCCCGACCCTATTTCTAGCAGGTGGTACTGGTATCGCACCTTTTTTATCGATGCTAAAAAGCTTAGAAGTGTCTGGTGCTCATCATCCTGTCAGGATGGTCTACGGCGTCACCAACGACTTTGATCTTATAGAAGTTCAGAAACTAGAAGAAGTCAAACAAAACCACCCTTGGTTTGACTACCGCACCTGTGTCGCCGCTGAAGACAGTAATCATGAGCGTAAAGGCTATGTTACCAGTCATGTTGATAATGAGTGGCTGAACGATGGTGACGTCGATGTCTACTTGTGTGGTCCGTTAGGGATGGTGGATGCGGTGAGTAATTGGTTAGACAGCAGTAATCTAAAACCGAGTAATTTTTACTATGAAAAATTCACGCCCAGTGAACAATAACGTAGCCTAGCCGTATTACTCTACTAGCAAAGCATGAGCAAGATTTTTAGGAGACCGTCATGAGTAAAAGATTTGATAATAAAGTATGTATCGTTACTGGTGCCGCCCAAGGCATCGGACGCGGAGTCGCTTTACGTTTGGCAAATGAGGGCGGAAAAATCGTCATGGCAGACTTTTCTCCATTAGTAGAAGAGGTGCTGGCTGAAATCATCGCTAATGGTGGAGAGGCAATTACCATTCAAGCCGACCTTGAAACCCATCAAGGTGCTAAAGAGGCTATTGATAAGGCACTTGATAGCTATGGGCGTATCGATATATTGGTCAACAATGTCGGCGGCGCAATATGGATGAAACCTTTTACCAGCTTCTCTGAAGCAGAGATTCAAAAGGAAATTAGCCGCTCATTATTTCCAACATTATGGTGTTGTCATGCTGTTTTACCAACCATGGTCAAACAGCAGTCAGGCACTATTGTTAATGTGTCCTCTATCGCTACTCGCGGTATCAACCGCATACCCTATTCGACAGCGAAAGGCGGCGTGAACGCCATGACCGCATCGCTCGCTTTTGAGTATGCAAACGATGGCATCCGTGTGAATGCTGTAGCAACTGGCGGTACTGAAGCGCCGCCCAGAAAGATTCCACGTAACGCCAAACCATTAACTGATGATGAAAAATCATGGATGAATGCGGTGGTTGATCAGACCATTGATCGCACCTTTATGAAACGCTACGGCACGATTGATGAGCAAGTCAATGCCATCTTGTTTTTAGCATCCGATGAGTCTTCTTATATTACTGGAAGTACCATTCCTGTGGGCGGTGGCGACGAAGGCTAATAATAAATCTGCCAATAAATAGCATGAACCTGAATTTGTCATCCCAAACTGTTAATCCCATGACCAATGCTAATTTGCAAGGAAGCAATATGGCCTCTGTAATCCAAACCTTAAAAAGCGATTGGTCGCTCTCCGCCTCGGTTGCAGGGTTCTTAGCGGTTCTTATTTCTTATGCGGGTCCTTTGATTATTTTTTTTCAGGCCGCACAAGCCGCACAAGTTTCAGATGCCATGATGGCGTCTTGGATTTGGGGTGTCTCCATCGGTGCTGCCATTCCTGGTATTTATTTATCTATTAAATATAAAACACCGGTTATTACAGCATGGTCCGCCCCTGGTACCGCTTTACTAGTTACCCTATTTCCACAGATGAGTATTAATGAAGCTGTTGCCGGTTATATCATCTCAGCGATTGTCATATTTATTGTTGGAGCGACAGGTTACTTCGACAAAATATTAAAATGGATTCCTAACGGTATTGCCGCTGGCATGATGGCAGGGATTCTATTTCAATTCGGCTTAGAATTATTTAAAGCCACTGATAGCATGCCATTTATCGTCTTTAGCATGCTCGGTTGCTATTTATTAGCCAAACGCTTTTCGCCGCGCTATACGATGATCTGGGTATTGATATGCGGTGTTATCTTAAGCGTCTTACTTGGCAAAATGAACCCTGTCCATTTCGATTTAGCCGTTACCATACCTACTTTTATTGCACCTGAATGGTCGTGGAACTCAACGTTTAACCTCGCTATACCCCTTATTCTTGTGAGCTTAACAGGACAGTTTTTACCGGGAATGGCTATTTTAAATCTTAGCGGTTATAACACGCCAGCCAAACCCATTGTCGCCATCTCTAGTCTCTCGTCGTTAGCAGTCGCCTGCGTTGGTGGTATTACCATTGTGCTTGCTGCCATCACTGCGGCGCTTTGTACTGGTAAAGATGCTCATGAGGTAAAAGAGAAACGCTATATTGCAGGCGTCGCCAATGGCATCTTCTATTTATTTGGCGGTTTATTTGCTGGCAGTATCGTGATGGTATTTAGCTTGCTTCCAAAAGAGCTTGTCGCGGCACTGGCCGGCCTTGCATTAATCGGTGCCATTTCTGCCAATATCACCATTGCTATGAAAAATGATGAGCAAAGAGACTCTGCATTGATTACATTTTTAGCGACAGCATCGGGTATGAGCTTTTTGGGATTAAGCTCTGTGTTTTGGGGCATTCTTATTGGCATGATTGCTCACTATATTCTGACCAAAAAACGCCTACTACCAACATCATCTATCTCATTAACGACCTCTAATAATGAAGCCAATTAAGAGCAAGTCTCTCACGAAAAAAATTAAGTAGTGTCAGAGCAATGAGTCCAACCCATGTACCACTTATTAATTTTAAAGACACTACCTCATATGACTTTTTATAGGATATAAACATGATTAACAAAGCAGATAAAAACATCACTGACGTACTTAGTCAAATCAAAGATGGCGCCACCATCATGATTGGTGGCTTCGGTACTGCAGGGCAACCAGCTGAACTCATTGATGGACTTATTAATTTAGGCGTAAAGGATTTGGTCATCATTAATAATAATGCCGGTAATGGCGATCACGGCCTTGCCAAGCTCTTAAAAACAGGTGCTGTGCGTAAAATCATTTGTTCTTTCCCGCGTCAATCGGATTCTTGGGTATTTGATGAGCTTTATCATGCTGGCAAGATTGAGCTGGAGCTAGTACCACAGGGTAATTTGGCTTGCCGTATTCAAGCAGCAGGTATGGGACTCGGTGCGGTATATACGCCCACAGGCTTTGGTACTTTACTCGCAGAAGGTAAGGAAACTCGAGAAATCGATGGTAAAGACTATGTTCTTGAATATCCGATCAAGGCTGATTTTGCTTTAATCAAAGCTTCTAGAGGCGATCGCTGGGGAAACTTGGTGTACCGCAAGTCTGCCCGTAACTTTGGTCCAATTATGGCAATGGCAGCTGACGTGACTATCGCCCAAGTCTCCGAAACGGTTGAGCTTGGCGCGCTTGATCCTGAACACATTATTACGCCGGGTATTTTTGTGCAGCATGTGGTGCAAATTCAGCCTGCTAGCACTGAATCTGCTAGCGCTGAACTTTTTAGCACAGCTACTACAGCCACCGCTTAATATTGCCAACTATAAGGAGCGTCATCATGAACCATACTTCCTACACCGTTTTGACCCGCGATCAAATCGCCGAGCGTGCTGCACAAGATATTCCAGATGGTGCCTATGTCAATTTAGGCATCGGACTACCAACTAAAATTGCCCAATACCTACCGGATGATAAAGATGTATTTTTGCATTCAGAAAACGGCTTATTAGCTTTTGGGCCACCACCTGCCAAAGGTGAAGAGGATCCCGAGCTGATTAATGCCGGAAAAGAGTACGTCACAATGCTCGATGGCGGCAGCTTCTTTCATCATGGCGACTCTTTTGCCATGATGCGCGGTGGTCATCTTGATATCTGCGTACTAGGTGCATTTCAAGTGGCTGAAAATGGTGATCTAGCCAATTGGAGCACCGGTGCGACAGATGCAATACCGGCTGTTGGCGGCGCTATGGATTTAGCCGTCGGTGCCAAAAAAGTCTTTGTGATGACCAATCACACCACCAAGACTGGCGACCCTAAAATCGTTAGCAAGCTTACCTACCCTGTGACTGGCAAAAACTGTGTTGATCGTATTTATACTGACTTATGTGTCATTGATGTCACTGATAAAGGTTTAGCCGTCACTGAAATGGTCGATGGCTTAAGCTTTGCGGACTTACAAGCATTGACGGGTGCGACGCTAATTGATGCTACAAATTCAAAATAATAAAAAGGACAAGGATGATGACTGATTCAATCACTGGTTTAAATGATGCTTATATTATCGATGCCATTCGCACACCTTTTGGACGCTACGGCGGCGCTCTAGCACAGATACGCGCTGACGATTTGGGAGCTATCCCTATCAAGGCGTTAATGGAACGTAATGCCAATGTCGATTGGGTACAAGTAGATGACGTTATTTACGGCTGTGCTAATCAGAGCGGTGAAGACAATCGCAACGTCGGGCGTATGTCATCGTTACTAGCTGGCTTACCTTATCAAGTGCCTGCCACTACCGTGAATCGCTTATGCGGCTCGTCAATGGATGCGTTAGCGATAGCGGCACGCGCCATCAAAGCCGGTGAAGCTGATTTGATTATCGCAGGTGGCGTTGAGAGCATGAGCCGTGCGCCATTGGTAATGGGTAAAGCAAATAAACCCTTTGATCGTAGTCAAACGCTTGAAGATACAACCATGGGCTGGCGCTTTATCAATCCAAAGCTTGACGAATTGTATGGCACGGAGACCATGCCGCAAACTGCTGAAAATGTCGCAGAACAATTCAATATCAATCGCGCTGACCAAGATGCTTTTGCCCTACGTAGTCAACAACGGACCGCAGCGGCGCAAAAGGCAGGGTTTTTCAAAGATGAGATTACTCCAGTCAGCATCCCGCAACGCAAAGGCGAGCCTATCACTGTCGATACCGATGAACACCCTCGCGCTGATACCACGCTTGAGAAGTTGACCAAACTGCGCCCTATCGTCACCTCAGATGGCACCGTGACGGCTGGCAATGCGTCAGGTATCAATGATGGCGCAGCGGCTTTTTTAGTGGCATCAGAGCAAGCGGTGAAAAAGTTCAATCTAAAACCGCGTGCACGTATTGTGGCCTCAACTACGGTAGGCGTTGAGCCACGTATTATGGGCTTTGCTCCAGCACCAGCGATAAAAAAACTACTGGTAAAAACTGGACTGTCACTTGATGAGATGGATGTCATTGAATTAAACGAAGCCTTTGCCGCTCAAGCTCTCGCTTGTACGCGTGACTTAGGGTTAGCTGATGACAGCGCGCGCGTCAACCCTAATGGTGGTGCCATTGCCCTTGGTCATCCACTCGGTGCCTCAGGCGCACGTTTAATTTTAACAGCACTCAATCAACTTGAGAAAACTGATAAGCGTTATGCTATTTGCTCGATGTGTATTGGGGTTGGACAAGGCATTGCGATGATTATTGAACGGGTTGTCAACGATTAGATAGTGCTATTCATAAATATCGCTCAAACCACCCACCATTACTACTGCAATGACATTACCATGATTAAAAAGGATAATAATGATGCCCATATTTGACAACAAAGACGTTGCCCTAAACTATGCCACTTTTGGCGATAGCAGCAATCCTGCTCTGATATTTTCTAACTCTTTGGGCACTAGCTATCATATGTGGCAGCCGCAAATCGATGCCTTACAAAACGATTACTTTATTATCTGCTACGATACCCGTGGCCATGGTAAATCTTCCGCACCAAAAGGCCCTTATCGTTTAGATCAGCTTGGACAAGACGTTATTGATTTGCTTGATTATCTAAACATCGATAAAGCGTCTTTTTGTGGCATCTCTATGGGCGGAATGACGGGTCAATGGTTAGCTATCAATTACCCTGACCGCTTCCATCACTTAATGCTTTGCAATACCGCCGCGAAGATTGGCAATGAGGATGCTTGGGTAGATCGGGCAAAATTGGTACGTGAGAAAGGATTAGAACCTATTGCATCGACAGCTGCTTCGCGTTGGTTTACAGCAAGTTTTATCGATGATTATCCAGATGTCGTTAAAGCATTATCTGATGCTCTCGCAGCTGGCAGTAGCGAGGGTTATGCTAGCTGCTGCGAGGCATTATCTGTCGCTGATACTCGCGAGCAGTTACAAGATATTCGTGTACCCGTCACAGTGGTTGCAGGTACTGAAGACCCTGTGACCACAGTTGCGGATGGTCAATACATGGTTGATCATATCCCAAATGCAACACTCACGACCATTAATGCCTCACATATCTCAAATATTGAACAGCCTGACGTGTTCAATCAATTAATCAAACAATATTTTCATGACTAATAGAGTTACGGATACCATCAGATTTTTTAGTAATAAAAAAATAGTCTAACAATTAAGAGTTTAAATCTTTCATTTGGTTTAAGAAAAGCACCTGCATATCTAAAGGATATGTAGGTGCTTTTCTCTTTTACCACATGTCACCGCCCTTTATTAAGTTACGTCAAAATCTATACTTTATAGGTATAAATTAATACTCAGATGGTTTTTGACTTGCTTGATAGAAAACAATAACTTAATAAAGACTTATAGGGATATTACCCACGGAGAAAAAAGAATGGACTCACCTACTTTAAACATCAATAGGGTTATTGATGAAGCCAAATTTGCACCTTTTCACTGGAAAGTCTTATTTTGGTGTTTATTGATTATTATCTTTGATGGCTATGATCTTATTATTTATGGTGTAGCATTGCCCCTACTCATGGAGGAATGGTCATTAACCGCAGTACAAGCAGGTTTTCTTGCCAGTGCTGCACTTTTTGGCATGATGTTTGGCGCCATGATTTTTGGAACACTCTCAGACAAGATTGGACGCAAAAAAACCATTATGATTTGCGTCGGCTTGTTCAGTAGCTTTACTTTTCTTGGTGCTTTTGCTGGTGGTCCAATACAGTTCGCCACTTTGCGCTTTATTGCAGGCCTAGGTATCGGTGGTGTTATGCCTATCTGCGTGGCTTTAACCTCCGAATATGCACCAAAACGTATTCGCAGTACTTTAGTTGCTATAATGTTTAGTGGTTATGCCATTGGAGGCATGGCATCGGCATTATTAGGCTCGTTTTTGGTGGTAGATTTTGGCTGGGAGATTATGTTTTATATCGCTGGCATTCCAATGCTACTTTTACCAATCATTTGGAAAATGTTGCCTGAATCTTTGATGTATTTGGTAAAAGAGAAGCGAGATAAAGAAGCCAAAATTATTGTTAAAAAATTGGCACCGCAAGAAACGATTACCACTTCTACCAGTTTGCTATTGGACGAGCCGACCAAAGGCGATGATGCACCCATTAAAGCCTTATTTCTGAAAAACCGTGGTTTCACTACTATCATGTTTTGGGTCGCTTTCTTTATGTGCTTACTGATGGTGTACGCCCTTGCTAGTTGGTTGCCAAAACTAATGATTCAGGCGGGTTACTCACTAGGTGCAAGCATGCTGTTCTTATTTGCACTCAATATTGGTGGCATGGTGGGAGCTATCGGCGGCGGCATACTGGCTGATAAATTTCATCTTAAACCTGTCTTAGCCATCATGTTTGCCCTAGGCGCTGCGGCGTTGATACTGCTTGGCTATAACAGCCCTCAGCTAGTACTATATACTCTGATCGCGATTGCAGGCGCTACGACTATCGGCTCACAGATACTACTCTACACCTTTGTCGCACAGTATTATCCGACGAGTGTACGGACAACAGCTATGGGCTGGGCATCAGGTATTGGTCGTATTGGTGCTATCGTAGGTCCTATCTTAACTGGCGCGTTACTTACACTAGAGCTAAGCCACCAGACGAACTTTTTGTTTATCGCGATACCAGGATTAATTGCAGCCACTGCTATTTTCCTTGTGAATTTAAGCGCAGCAGTGGATGGCAAAACAAGCAAGGTACAACCAGTAACTTTAGATACGCCTATAGCAACCTAAATCTGACTAAACTCTATTTTTATTTAAGCATTTTTATATTACACCTATATAGCTTTTAGCGTACTCACGATGTGGGTGCGTCTTTTTGACAATTTGAATAAAAGCTTAGCTCTTTATCTTTAAACCTTATGTGAGAGATATTATGTACAATTACTTTTTAAAATTATTCTTTTAAGGCGTAATGAACGATTTTTACGCCAGACTGTGACAGTACTGCACAAAATTTGCTACCATAACCTTTTTAAACACTATAATTTTGGATCTAGGCAATTTCACTTAGGTACTTAGGTAATACAGACATGGCCAAAAACGCCCTACAAGAACAACTCTTAAAAGCTGGATTGGTGGATAGCAAAAAAGCCAAAAAAATCAGCAAACAGTCACAGCATGCCAAGCGCACAGGTGACGCATCAAATCTTGAAGCCAAAAAAGCCTTGGCAGACGCTCAAGCCAAAAAAATAGAAAAAGACCAAAAGCTCAATCAAGAAAAACAGCAGCTTTTAGAAGAAAAAACGCTAAGAGCCAACGTTATCCAAATGATTAGGCAACATCAAATCACAGAAACACAGGGTGACATCACTTATCAGTTTGTTGATAATGGCAAAATTAAAAAGATTTATATCTCCCAAAAGCTCTATGATCAAATCGTAGCGGGTCATGTGGTGATTGCGCGCTTAGAAGACGATTATGCGCTGCTGCCTCGTCCACTAGCTGATCGTATCAACGCCAAGCTCGAAGGTTTCATTGTGGTGTCGAATGACAAGTCAGAGGTCGAGCTGGCAGAAGATGACCCTTATGCCGCTTATGTTATTCCAGATGATTTGATGTGGTAATCTACAATTTTATGGCTACGCATTAACCAAAATCCCCTATATAGAATATCTATAACAGGGGATTTTTATTAGCGAGATAGAAAAATGCTCTAAGCGCAGAAAAGCATGATGATTAAAATGACAATGATTAAAATGATAAAGCGCTAAAATCAGCAATTACGACGGTAGCAAAACGTGCTTACTCTTCTGATAAGCAGACAAACCATCAGCACCCAATTCGCGACCAATGCCACTTTGCTTAAACCCGCCCCAGCCTGCTTCGGGCAATACGATTTGCTGCTCGTTAACCCAAATATGACCAGCTTGAATTTGTAGCGCCATCTCTAACGCTGCACTTTCATTGGCGCTCACAATAGTCGCTGCCAAGGCATACTTACTATCATTGGCAAGTTCAACCGCCCACGCATCGTCTGCAAAGGTGGTACTGACCAATACCGGCCCAAATACTTCTTCTGTCCATAACCGACTACTCACTGGTACCTCTGTATAAATGGTCGGCGTGACAAAATACCCTTGACGCTCTAGTATCTTGCCACCTGTTAGGCAATTAAGATTTTCATCAACCGCGATATCGATATACTTTTTGACTTGAGCAAGTTGTTGCGCGCTAACCAATGGACCCATTTGCGTATCGACAGCAAAACCATCGCCTATTTTTAAACCTTCTGTTTTTGTTTTCAGTGTTTCAAATAACAATTGGGCAATGTCTTGATGGACGAGCAATCTTGAGGTCGCAGAACATATTTGACCGGCGTTGGTAAAGATACCGCCGATGATTAAATCACAAGCATAATCAATATTGGCATCTGCGCGCACTACGATAGCGGACTTACCTCCCAGCTCTAGACTGATATCCTTGATACCTGTTGCTGCTTGGCGCATTACTTTTTCACCGACGATATTACTGCCGGTAAAAGACACTTTATCAATCAGCGGGTGGCTGGTCATTGCTGCGCCTACTTCTGCTGCGCCTGGTAGAATGTTAACCACCCCTTTTGGCAGCTTAATAGTAGACAATATATTGCCCAGCATCAACTCTGGTAATAGTGTCACCTCTGATGGTTTGAGAATAACGGTACACCCTGCCGCCAGCGCTGGCGCTAGTTTCCAGGCGGTGGTCACCATCGGAAAGTTCCAAGGCACGATAAGGGCGCAAATACCAACGGGCGCATAGGTTTTTAATAAGCGTATGCTTGACTCGTTTGTCTCGACCTTAGACCAAGTCGTCTGCTCGGTGATAAGATTGGCATAATAGCGATAACAAGCAATGGCGTCGCTCACGTCTATTTTCGCCTCTGCAATCGGCTTACCATTATTCAATACCGACAACGCAACCAGCTTCTCAAACTGCTGCGCCATCGTATCTGCAATCGCCTGTAGATAACGCGCGCGCTCATTGACGCTGGTTTGCGACCAAGTTGCATAAGCGCGTGATGCGGCATAAGCGGCGCTGTCTACCTGTGCGCTACGACACAAGCGAGTTTTTGCAATGACTTCGCCGGAGTTTGGATCATATAAAGCATGCTCATCTACTGATTCAGAGGCTGCAATCGTGACCCAATCACCCTCTATGTAGGCGGCATTTAACCTAACTTCATTTTTCATGCTTTGCTGAGCGGCGGCTCTCGTTAAGGATAAAGAATTTGTTATTTCCATGATGACTAGTTGCCTTATATTGTTTAATAAAGTTGTCTTTACGCTAACTGTTCGCTGCTTTTTTAACGTTAAAATGAGGCGTTGCAATCACGGCTAATACAATAGATGCGCCACCGACGTAATGACCACCAAGCTAATCAGCGTCCGCAAGATAAAAATCATAAACAGCTCTAAGACGTTCAGCTTGATGTTTGATTTTAATATCAGCGCGCCTACCTCAGACATATAGATAATCTGGGTAATAGAAGCCGCACCAACGATAAAGCGCGTCATTTCACTCTCGATACTTTTACCAACCAAGGCTGGCAAGTACATATCGGCAAAGCCCATAATCATCGCAGGCGCCGCCTCTGCTGCCTCTGGAATTTGCAATAATTCAAGTAATGGCACGAGCGGCGCAGAGAGCCAATTAAATACCGGCGTGTATTCTGCCAAACCAAGACCAATGACGCCAATAGCAAAAATAACCGGAATTAAGCCAAAATAAATATCAAATAAGTTCTTTAGGCTATGCTTAAACACTTTCCCTAAGCTTGGCATAGAATGCGCGCGCGTGACGGCACGATTGATCGCCCATTGGTAAGTAGAATACTCAGTAGGAATTTCTTCATCGAGCATACTTTTGCCAGAATGATAAGTGTCAGGTTTTAATGACAGCGGCGGTATACGCGGCATAATAATCGCAGCGATAAAACCAGTTGCAGCAATGGTCAGATAAAAGAAAACAAAGTTGTTATCGACGCCGATGGTTTTGGCAACGACATAAGTAAAGGCGATGGAGGTCACCGAAAAAGTCGTCGCGATAATTGCCGCTTCACGCTGACTGTAGTAGCTTTTATCATACTCTTGCATGGTCACCAGCAGACCAATAGAGGCGGCGCCAAACCAAGAGGACATCGCATCGACCGCAGAGCGACCCGGTAACCTAAATAACTTAACGAACACCTTGCTAGATAAAGTACCTAAAAACTCCATCAAACCGAAATCTGTGAGAAACGGTAAAGATAAAATGGCAAAAAAGAACAAAGGAATCAAAATAGGAATCAGATCTTCAAAAATCACGCCGCCGGTATTACGATTGATAATAAACTCAGGTCCGACTTGTAAATAAATCATCCACGCAAACAGCACGCCCAAAAAGCGGGCAGCAAGCCAAAACCAGTCCACATCAAAAAGCTTTGCCCACATAGAGCCTTCATGCAGATTGGGTCTTAATACCTTAACTGCCAGCGCCCCGATAAAGGAAGCCGTTACAATTGCCAATACCGCGTAAACCACATAACTGCCCAGCACTGCTTGCAAGGTATCGGTTAATACGCCCAATAAAATGGTGACTTTGCCATCCCACTGAAAGGGAATAATAAACAGCGCAATACCCAGTGCTGAAAATAGCAAAAACTTCCACATTGAAGCTCGCCAATGTAGGCCTTCTGGCGTGCCTGAAACGATGGTATTGTTGCCTAAGATTGGCTGCTGGGATTTATCGATATAGTTCGTCATTCAATCCTCCTTGATAGGCGACGAGCGCCAATTTTTTTTGGCTGCCCAATCTATCCATAGACTGAGCGCATTGCGCAAATAGTTAGATAACGTTTTATAAGTTATTTTTAGTAGCAATTATGCTTTAGCTAAAGCAGGTAAAACCTTTACCCATTTCAAGAAGAAATTTATCGGCTTCATCGACTTCATAAATAATAGGTTGTTTGCCTTTGATATCCTTTTGCAAGGCATCTAATAGCTGCTGCTTATCTGTAATTCGACGATAACCGGCGCTAAATCCTGCGGCTAACCGCTCAAAGTTCGGGGTTTTTATATTGACTCCAATCAAAGGCAAGCCACCCTCTTGCATATAGCGGCGAATCTCACCATAACCTTGGTTGTTCCATAACAGCACAATTAATGGCAGCTCAAGCTCGGCAGCGCAGATTAGCTCGGCAATAGTAAACTGAATGCCGCCATCACCAATCAGGCTGATAACGGGCGCTTTTGAGCCAATCATGGCACCAATCGCGGCGGGCAAACCATAACCCAGGGTGCCAAAGCCCGTCGATGAGTTAAACCATCGACGCGTAGTTAACGCCTCAAAGCCAAGATTGCCGCTATAAACAGGCTGGGTTGAATCGCCAACGAAGATAACGTCTTCCACCTCATCTCGAATCAGCTGTAGCAGCGCGTTTTGACCAGCAAAATCTGGCGTCATTTCTTCTATCAACGCTTGCTTTACCTTTGCTACTCGCGGTGCTGCTTGATGATGCAGCGGTTGATTTGCCAAGCACGTACATAGACCACTAATGGCCATTTGCGCATCCGACAATAGCGCAATATCCGCTCTAAACGGACGCTGTAATTGCTGAGCGTCACAGTCGATACGAATCAACGTGCCATTGATTTTGAATTCACCGTTAAAGAAGACGTCGTAATCAGTCTCACCAAGCTCCGTACCTATCGCCAATACTAAGTCGGCCTCGCTAATGACGGCGCGACCAGCGGCCAATGATTGATTGCTACCCAAACTCAGCGGATGCGCAGGCGGCAGTAAACCTTTGGCATTGATGGTCAAAAATGTCGGCGCATCGATAAGTTCTGACAGTTTTTGTGCGTCATGATTAACATCCACGCAGCCACCACCATAAAGTAAGACTGGATTTTTTGCCGTTTTTAAGGTTTCAACAATCAAATCTAATTGTGCAGGGTGAGGAAGTGGTTTGTTTGCTTGTGGTTGCACCAAAATATTATTAGCAGATTGGCTGTTGAGAGAAGTATCTAGCTTATTTAGCTTATTTAGTTTAGGCGGCTTGGCGACATGACTGGCATCGGCGGTAATCACATCAATGGGCAGCTGGATATGCACCGGCCCTGGACGCGCGTCATTAAATAATGCAAAAGCTTCGGCGATAACTTTGGGTAGTGACTCAGGTTGCCAAATGGTTTTACTCATAAGCGCAACCTTACTGATCATACCTTGCTGATCGTGCAGCTCATGTAAGTGCCCTTCACCGCTGCCGGTATGCTGCACTTTATTGACACTAGATATCACCAGCATCGGTATAGAATCTGCCAATGCTTGCGCCATCGCCGTCATGATATTGGTCATGCCGGGACCAGTGATGATAAAACAAACCCCCACTTTGCCAGACGCGCGGTAATAACCATCGGCCATAAAGCCAGCACCTTGCTCGTGACGTGGCGTCACGTGGCGAATATTGGTATTCGGCAGGCCACGATATAGCTCGACCGTATGCACGCCCGGAATACCAAATACCGTCTCCACCCCGTAATATTCTAACCATTGGACAAGTAGCTCACCGCAAGTCAAAGATGAGGCAGTTGGCGCGGAATTTGGCAATGAAGAAGGCGTTTGCAGAGAGTGCGTCATGAGTTAATCATCCTAAAAAATTCAATAGCAATTAAATAAGTCGTTCAGTATCAAATCCAAGCTAAACCCAAACTGCCCTTTAATTCCTTATAAAAGGCAGTTTAAGTGTAGAAATTGTGCTTAATAAATGGCTTTAACCTTATCGTCATAGCGCACACCCGGTAGGATACATAGCATCTCAAATAGCAGGTTCGCAGCTAGTACCGAGGTGTTACCAAACGGGTCATACGGCGGTGACACTTCTACTAAATCGCCACCAACTACGTCAAGTCCGCGCATACCGCGAATGATTTCGATACCTTGCGTTGACGTTAGGCCGCCAATTTCAGCGGTGCCCGTACCGGGTGCAAACGCCGGATCGATGCCATCGATATCGAAACTTAAATAGACAGGGCCGTCGCCTAATTTTTCGCGCACTTCTGCCATTAATGGTGTCAGTGATTTGTACCAGCATTCTTCAGCAGGCACGACGCGAAAGCCTTGCTCGGTTGACCAATCAAACTCCTCGGCGCTATAACCCGTGCCACGCAGACCAATCTGAACGACGCGATTGCCATCGATAAGGTTCTCTTCGACAGCTCGGCGGAATGGGGTGCCATGGGCAATTTTTTCGCCAAACATCTCATCATTGATATCGGCATGGGCATCGATATGTACCATCCCAACAGGGCCATGTTTTTTGGCGAGCGCGCGCAAAATAGGCAAGGCAATCGTATGATCACCGCCTAACGTTAAAGGAATAGCGCCATGGCTAAGGATTTTATCGGTATAGAATTTCTCAATAATATCGACACTTTTTAGCAGGTTGAAAGTATTGATAGGCACATCGCCAATGTCAGCGACTTGTAAAGATTCAAAAGGCGCGGCACGAGTGGCGACATTATAAGGGCGAATCATGCGTGATTCATCGCGAATCTGTCTCGGACCCAATCTTGCACCGCTACGGTTTGAGGCACCAATATCTAAAGGCACCCCAACGAATGCTACATCTAGCCCTTCAGCATCGGCTTGGGTTGGTAGGCGCATCATAGAAGCGAAGCCGCCAAATCTTGGCATGTCGTTGCCACTTAGTGGTTGGTTAAATTTCATCACTTACATCCTTGTATCGATTGGTCAAAACAGACAATTTGTCTATATTACTTTTTATCTATATTACTTTTTGTCTATGCCGTTTTTTCTATAGCTCTGACAATACCTAAATATCAGAGGCGAGACCATGGTAAAATTCAGAAGTAAGCTTCTGGTTTTTCGTAGTAACTTTGATTTATTCGTTATTTGTAGAAGTTTTATAAAAAATTTGGTTAAGACAGATTAAGGTAATAGAGACGAGGACATGACTTTCAATGCTAGATGAATTGATAAAAATTGATATCAAGACCTTGCGCAGCTTTATGGCCATCGTAGAATGCCAAGGCGTGACCGCCGCGCAGTCACGCTTAAATGTCACGCCGTCTGTCATTAGCGGTCATTTAACCCATTTAGAAGATCGTTTGGGTATGACGCTTTGTCATCGCGGGCGCGCGGGTTTTAAGCTCACCGAAGACGGCGCAGCAGTTTACGAGGCGTGCTTAAGCTTTAATGAGGCAGTGGCCAGCTTTCAACATCAACTACACTATATTCGGCAGCTAGATTCAGTACGCGGCGGTCATATTCGATTATGTCTTATCGATCAGATGCCAACGATTTTTTATGATGTCTTGCGTCAGTGCTTAGCTGCGAGCTATCGCGACAATCCACTTATTCACTTTTCTATCGATGTGCAAAGCCCTGAGAGTATGCTTGATAAGTTACTTAGCAATGAAAGTGACATTGGCGTGGGATATTTTGGCAGCTTCCCGCCCCTACTAACCTTCCAGCCAGCATTTATCGAAAAGCAAGTCGTCTGCTGCGGCCGTGAGCATCAGTTATTTGATAAGTCAGCTGGTTTAACCTTTGAGGATTTGGAACAAAATTATCCATGGATAAAACGAGGCTATATTACCGATTTGAGCATCAATCATGTCCGCCCAAAAACGTTAAGCGCCACCACTTACCATATGGAGGCGACTGCACAGTTAATTTTGGCGGGTCATCATGTCGGCTACTTGCCCAATGATTTGGCCAAGCGCTATGAAGAAAAAGGAATGATGAAAATACTGTTACCCAATGAGGCAAGCTACGAGGTCAAGCATCATTGGGCCTATCGAGAAAACCTGCATAAGCATGTCGCTGATTTTTTGCAGCAAATGACTGGGCTTTTATAGAGTGATAAGCATTTAATGGATAATAATAAAGGATAACGATAAACAGTCATGGCAAAAAATAACGATAAACAGCTACCCTGCTTTTGGTAGCTCTTCACGTTTTAAACCAATCGTTCTAAGCTTGCCTTTATCATCGACTTCTTTGATGACCAGTGACCATTCATCATTAATCGCCACCGTATCGCCCGATACCGGCGCCATATCTAGGTTACCTTTGACGTATTCAGCAACCGTTTGCTGCCACATATTTTTTTCGTTATCTTCTGGTTTGGACTTAAGCTTATCGACCAAAGATTCAGAGGTCATGACACCAGTAAAAAATGGCAAGTCGCCCAGCTTAACACTCGGTGATAGGAGCCAATCGCCATAAAAGTCATCGATAGCTTTGCGGTCTAAGGTGGTGTCATTAAAAATCCGCGCAATTTGGCTGGCATGATTGCCGCGCATCGCATACCACACGCTATCACCAAATTTCAGCTTAGTGTCTTCGTCGACAATGACAATCTGCTGCCCGCGTACCAAGGCAAACACACTAATTTCATCAGGATTAACGTGGTTAGAAATGCTTTTTGGATGACGTCCAATCGCAAACGCCCCAGACTTTACTTGAAACTGATATAAAGTAATACTTGCCTTGTCCGATACCCAAACCTCATGCTTCTCTTCGGGGTCTTTGTTATTGGGAATGCGTACTTTAAATAAATCCGCCATAAAGGGAATGGTTGTGCCTTGCAAAATCAAGGATAAAACTACTACGCCAAAGGCAATATCAAACAGCATAAAGGCGCCGTCAATACCCGCCATTACGGGCAAAATAGCAAGGGTAATCGGTACGGCACCGCGCAAGCCAACCCAAGAAATAAAACCGATTTCTCGGTCTTTAAACTTAAAGGGTTTTACGCTGCTGTAAACGGCGATAGGACGAGCAATTAAAATCATAAAGGCGGCAATCGCAACCGAATAATACCAAACGTTAATGACGTTTGATGGCGTCACCAATAGACCCAGCACCACAAATAAGACGGCTTGCGATAGCCACGCAAAGCTGTCCATCACGCGCATGACATGCTCGGTTGAGCGCACTTTATGGTTGCCTATCAGCACGCCAGCCAGATAAACCGCCAAAAACCCACTACCACCGATTAAATTGGTCGCCGCAAACACTGCCAAGCCCGCCGACAATATCAAAATGGCATACATGCCTTCTGCCAAATGTATCTTCGGTAATAGCCTTGCCAATAAATAACCAAATAATAAACCCATACCGAGGCCGAAGCTCAGCTGCTGTAATAGCAAGCCTATAAAACCCAGTACCGTTTGTCCCTCAGGGTCGACATTTAGCGCAATCAATCCGGTGACCAATAAAATGGCTAGTGGATCGTTGGCACCAGATTCAAGCTCCAACGTCGCTTGTACGCGGTCGTTAAGTTTAACCCCGCCATTACGCAGCAATGAAAATACCGCTGCCGCATCGGTCGAACCGACAATAGCTGCCATCAATAGCCCAAAGCGCCAATCGACATCGAGTAGCCACGTGACAAAGACGCCCAGTATCATGACCGTTGCCAGCACTCCCCACGTGGCAAGAGTAATAGCAGGTCTTAGCCCCACTCGAAAAGATTTAAAGGAGGTGCGCAGTCCACCATCTAACAAAATACAAGCCAGCGCCGCCTGCCCGACAAAGTTAGCAAGACCATATTGAGAGAACTCAATACCCAAGATACCTTCTTCACCGGCGAGCATGCCCACGACTAAAAACAACAATAATAGCGGCACGCCCAAACGCGCCGACAAGGTACTTGCCATGATACTGGCAAAAATTAAAACTGCTCCTACGAAATACAGGATATTTAAGGTATCCATCTTTTTTAAGCCCTATTTTTAATCATTATTATGTAAGTGTGTCCTTTAGCTTTTCTAGCGTACTTGTTGCAAAAGCTTCAAATTGAAATGCTCTAAATTAAACAGTCTTATTGTAGTTTTCTTAACTGTCTAACTTTAAAAACCCAATCTATAAAAGCCTACTCTATTGTATAACATAGAATCCTAACGGTAGTTTGTGTTAAGCGTCGTACGCATGCAATTCCTATAGAAAATATTCACTATTGGCTCTTTATTTGTTCAATCATAAAGGCTTTTAGCGTCGCTATAAACCTTAGTCTAAGAATATTAGAAAGCAAATTAATAACCTGCCTTTTCATCATCAAAAAAGCCCTACTTAGCATAATGCCAAATAGGACTTTTCTGTTTTATAAGTGCTCAGTGTTTTTATAAATGCTTAATCATTATTAATGGTAAATGATAAATACTCATGCAAATTATAAAATTATATTACTTAGGCTATTTTGGTTTAAGGGCAGCACTGATATCAGCCAATAAAGGCGGGATATCGTGTTTATCTGTCATCACTTCTAACATTACCAGTTTATCTTTGGTGGCCGCTGCTTTTTCGAGCGCTGCTTTTAGTTCGCCAGCGGTTTCTGCTTTAAGGATTAAGCTATTTTCTTCCGTCGCGCCAAAGGCTTTTGGCATCATTTGCCAGTCGCACTTAGGAATGTCATTATAGCGCTGATTTTCACCATGAATCGCTCGCTCAACGGTATAGCCATCGTTATTAATCAGGATAATAACCGGATTGATGCGCTCTTTAATCATTACCGCGATTTCTTGAATGGTTAATAAAGCCGAGCCGTCACCAATCAATAAGATACTACGCTTATGCGGTGAGGCAATAGCGCCACCCAAACTCGCTGGCAAGGTATAGCCGATTGAGCCCCACATTGGTTGCCCATAAGACGTCACCCCTTCTGGCAGCCGCACATCACTGATACCAAAATACGCCGTGCCTTGGTCAGAAAATACGAGGTTTTTATCATCAAGCGCATCGGAGATGATATGCCACAAGTCATCTTGGCGAATCGGCTCGTCATCCTTGCCGTTTTGCTCATGCGGCTGCATCTCTTTGCAAAACTGCTTCGGTACGATATTAACGCCTGAGGTCATGACTTCATGCAGGGTTTGCAGCGCATCTTTGAGCGCAATCGGTGCAAAGTTTTGACCGCTGATAGATGCCCGCTCATAATGCAAATCAACCACAACTTTTTCATCAATATTTTGGCTAAAACCTGCGGTGGTTGTGTCGGTATATTGCACGCCGATTTTAATTAAGCATTCGCAATTTTCTACCGCATCTTTAACCACAGGACGCGATGCCACGCCTGCATAAGTACCTGCCCAACGCTCACTGTTTTCATCAAGCAAGGTTTTGCCCCATGATAACGTCGTATAAGGAATGTCGGTATCAGCAATTAAAGCCTTTAGCTGGTTTTGCAACCCCAAACGATGCACCATCAAATCTGCCATCAGTGTGGTGGTTTTATTAGGTAAAAACTCTATCAATGCTTGCTTAAAGTCTGCCAACGCGGCTTGGCTGGTGATATCTTCTTGGCTATCATCAAGCTTGGTCGTTGGCGGATAAATCGGCATCTTCGCCACATCTGGTGATAACAACAAATAACCGGGACGATGCTTTTTCAGAATAACTCGAATCACACGATCAATCTCAGAGGCAGCGTTATCAGGCGTGATTTGCGCGCGTGCCACGGTGACAGGTTCCACCATTTTAATAAAATGATTAAACACCCCATCACCTAAAGTATGGTGAATCCGGCGTTTCGAATCTTGCAGGGCGGTACTTGGCGCACCGACCACGTGCAGCACGGGTGCGTACTCGGCAAAAGAGCCCGCGGTAGCATTAATCGTCGACAGCTCACCCACGCCAAAAGTCGTCACCATAGCAGCAAAACCACGCTCACGGGCGTAGCCATCAGCAGCATAACCAGCATTTAGCTCATTGGTATTGCCGACCCAGCGCAATTTATCAGACGCAATAATATTATCTAAAAATGTTAAATTAAAATCACCGGGCACGCCAAATATTTCAGTCGCACCCGCTTCAGCGATACGATCGAATAAATAATCCGCGATGGTATATTGTTGACTCATTTTTTATCCTTAATGCTTAAAATTATAAATATTGATGACTATCAATAAGAATGACATTTTTCATAAAATGTACACCAGCTTATTTCTTCCATACAAAGCTTTTGGAATACATATTATAATAAACTGTTATAACATAAAATTATGGCTAGATGACATGCCTGTTTTGCTAACTTTTACTTTTTTTCGTGATAGGTGTTGACAGATAAATAAAAATGCGTATAATACGCCATCATCAACTGACGATAGTTAATTGATAATTAGCGGGAATAGCTCAGTGGTAGAGCATAACCTTGCCAAGGTTGGGGTCGAGAGTTCGAATCTCTTTTCCCGCTCCAAATACTTAAAAAGCCTCACTTAACAGTGAGGCTTTTTTTTGTCCGATTTTTAAGAGCTGTAGCGTTTTTCAGCATGAGCTATTCAGTCTAATTGCTAAGTTTATCTAACATATTAAAAGCTCAAAAATCAGCACCGTGACCAAAACGTGACCATTTCGTGCCCATGCTATAAATACTGATTCTATAACTGACCCCAACTTATTATTCTTATCTTTATAAAAAACCATCCTAAGAAAATATTTCTTAGCATGGTTTTTATTTTTTCACTGCTTTTGCAAATTAAGCTCATTGCGTGACCAAAACGTGACCAAATCATGAAAAAGGAATTATTAATAATAACCCCAACCTTAATTTCACACCTTGAAACGCCTTATATATATCGCTCTGCCACTTATTTCTCTGCGCATATTTTTCAATTTTGTAGATCCTCAAGACTCTTCATTATCTTTATTATTTGGCTTATAAATAAATAAGTCACCCACCTGCACATCTAAAAACTCACATAACTGGTCGATGGTATTGAAGTCAATTCTTGATGACTCTTCATTGTATAACTTATGAAGGGTTGATTTACTCATACCTGTTGCTCTTACAACATCTGCTACACGCAACTTTTTCTCTGCCAGAATCACAGGGAGTTTAGACACAATCATAATTAATACCTCTTTTCGGGTAAAAATGCTTTACATTGAGGTAAAAAGGTAATATAGTACACAAATCGGTTACTAACTACCTCTAAGCGGGTAAATTACAGCTGATACTTCAAAGGTGCATTTTTACAGGCTGATAAAATAATTTCTATTCTATCACTTAATGCGATGACTTAATAACTGAAAAGAGGTAAACACTATGAGCAATACTTATTTAACAACTGATGAGTTAGCCGAACGTATCAAGTACGACGCACGTACTATCCGCAATCAAATGAAAGACACCGTTTTGATTGAAAACATCCATTACATTCGTCCTTTCGGCGGTCGCAAGATTTTGTACGTATGGGAGCGTATCGAAGAGGATATGTGTAAGCCAGTTATGAGCGCCATCAACGGTATGGCACTTCAGTAATAAAAGGAGAATTACTATGGCTACTATGCGAGGACGGTTTGGCAAGCTGGTCGTTGACTTCCGCTACTTAGGTAAGCGCTGTCGAGAGAAAACCAGTTTAGAAGACAATCCAGCTAATCGTAAAAAATTAGCGCAAGTCTTGAAAAAAATGGAAGCTGAAATCACCTTAGGTATCTTTGACTACGCGTCTTACTTCCCAAAGAGTGAACGAGCGCAGGAAATGAATGCACTGGCTGATAGAGCGGAAGCTTGTATCAGTCGCAACCCCACCTTTAGGCAGTTTTCAGATATTTGGTATGAGGAGAAGAAGATTGAATGGCGGCCGAGCTATCGGCAAAAGACGCAGATTATTTTGAACAAGTACTTGTTGCCTGAGTTTGGTGGTAAAGCAGTGCATGCCATAAAAAAACCAGACTTGCTGACCTTCCGTAGCTCTCTCGCCAAAGTTCGTTACGGTAAAGATGGTCAGTCAAGTCTGTCAGTAGCACGAATCAATCAGATCATGATACTTCTTCGTATGATACTAGAAGAAGCATCAGATCGCCATGAGTTTGAGATGCCTTATAAAAATATTAAAAATCTCAAACAAGCTCGTCCGGATGTGAATCCTTTTACATTGAGTGAGGTATGGCTGATTTTAAAGCATGTACGCGCTGACTATAAGCCCTACTACACCATTCGCTTTTTTACAGGGATGCGTACCAGTGAGATTGATGGGCTTAAGTGGGAGTGCATTAACTTTGATCGTCGTGAGATCAGTATCAGAGGTGCATTAGTGAATGGTGAGATGGGTCCGACTAAGACGTTAGGTTCACAACGTGATATTGCAATGTCGCAGTTGGTCTATGACGCACTACAAGAGCAAAAGACTCGCACCTTTGGCAAGTCAGAGTTCGTATTCTGTAACTCACAAGGTAATCCGATGGAGTACCGTAATGTGAACCGGCGGGTATGGAAACCTACGCTTGCCCTACTCGGTCTCAAACATAGGCGGGCTTATCAGACTCGGCATACCGCAGCGACGCTTTGGCTCGCTGCTGGTGAGAACCCTGAGTGGATTGCTCGGCAGATGGGTCACAGCAGTACGGAGATGCTGTTTCGGGTGTATAGCCGTTATGTGCCTGATATCACCCGTCAAGATGGCTCAGCGATGGATAACTTGCTACTAGCGAGTAAGGATAAGTTAACAGGTGCATCAAATAGCTCTGACACTGAAGAAACAGCTACGAGCGCACAAACTGACAAGGAGACGTCACAATGAAAATTATCAATTATGAAGAGCTGTTTGGTGAGTTTAAACGGGATGGCGCGATCAGTGAAGATGCGAACCTTATTGCTAATGCATTGATGCGTGAGTTGTATATTTCATCGGGTCATAACCTCGCACGCTTCTTAGGAGTAAAGCGCTGCTTTACTAACGATATGGCGATGCGTGTGTGGGTACAGAAGCGCTTGGATGCGAATCTTGACTATGTGATTGAGGATATGCGTTGTCAGCTTCAGAGCGAGCTTTATGAGCTATTACCGCACTCCGACTATGTCGGCTACTAAGGAGAATGTGATGAGTGTAAAGCTTCAGCCGAATATGACGCAGAACGCACGAGATCTAAGAATCTGTGAGGATTACTGGTCATATGATAATAAAGGTGATTATATCGCACATGTAGAAGCGGTCTGTGAAAAGTATAAAATAAGCCCACAAGTACTATTCAAAACAATCGGTGAATGTTTTGCTTATTTAGATGATGTGCTTTGTGAGTACTGCGGCTATGTTTGTCCCTTACAAATACCAGCAGACATTCCATATATGCGCTCAAAAGAAAGTTGGTGCTGTGAGGTATGTGAGCATGCTGTATGGCGGGAGCATAATCATAGATAAGTCGTTCACAATATTAAAGCCAGACAGCTTAGGTTGTCTGGCTTTTTCGTGCGCGGCATTTCTCTTAAACACTGTCCAATTTAATTATGCCACTACAGTTAACAATTTGATTGTCGCTAAAGCGTGTCTTTTTCATAGAATTCTCCTGCTGATATATTTTAGCAGTTAATCTCTATTTCTAAGTGTTCTTATTTATTGGGGGGATTACCGTCTGATAATAAATGTAGGATCTTCTCTTTCATTAATTTTCTTTTGTGAAAAATCAATTGTGAAAGAAGTATCACTAACACCAACTATGTTAGTAGCGATGCAACCTGAAAGTACAGCTAAGGCCATAATACTAGTTACTATTGATAGTATATATTGCACAATTTACTCCTTAATTTTTTAGTATTTTGAGCTATGTTGAATAAACCGTACAACTAAACTTGGTAAACTAAGCGTATTAACCGGAGTTTACCATGACCAAGAAAGTAAGAACCTACAGTGACGAATTTATAGCCGAAGCTGTTAAAAAGATAGCAGACAACAACGGCAATATTTCAGCGACCGCAAAGCAGCTTGGCATTGCCATGCAAACCTTATCGAACTGGAACAACAAAGCTAATCAAGGCAAACTTGTAGGAACAGCTCAATACGATCCTGATCTTATAAGTGCTCTTCAAGAGATAAAGCAGCTCAAGCGACAACTTAAAGTTGCCGAAGAGGAGCGCGAAATACTAAATAAGGAGGGATAAAGCGAAGCACTGCTTCGCCCCGACGCAAGGGGAGAGCTATGCTCGAATGAGGCCACGGCGTACTTCGCGAATGAGGAACGTTAAGAAACAGTCTGGGAGACTGTTTTAGTGACGCAAGGCGAAGGGCTATGTCCGCAGTGACAGCTAGTCAAGTACGCCTTTATCAAAGACAACCAGAAAATCTTTAGCATTAGTAGGATGTGCCGCGTACTACAGGTTAAACCCTCAAGCTACTATGACTGGCTAGGTCGTCATATCAGCTGTCAGCAGGTACATCGTAATCAGTGCGAGTTACTGGTTAAAGCCGCTCACAATGAAATGAAAGAACGTTATGGCGTAGATCGACTGCATGCTCATCTAAGCGAGCAAGGCCACAACATTAGCCTGTATATGGTAAGAAGCATCAAAGAGCAACACGGCATTAAATGTCGTAGTCATAAGCGCTTTAAAGTCACCACCGACTCCAATCACAACAAGCTGGTCTATCCAAACGTACTGGATCAGAAGTTTGATGCTAAGCGCCCTAACGAGTCGTGGGTCAGCGACATCACCTATATCTGGACGAATGAGGGTTGGCTGTACTTAGCAGGGGTCAAAGACTTATACACCAAAGAGCTTGTCGGTTACGCTATTAACAAGCGTATGACCGCTGATCTAGTATGCAAAGCATTGAACATGGCCATCAGGAATAAACGTCCAAGCAAAGGGCTAATTGTTCACTCTGACAGAGGCAGCCAGTATTGCAGCCATGCCTACCACAAGATCGTTAAGCAGCATCAGTTTACAGGTTCAATGAGCGCTAAAGGTAATTGCTTCGACAATGCTCCAATAGAAAGCTTCTGGGGCACTTTAAAGAACGAGCTGGTATATCATCAGGATTATAAGACTAGATTTGCAGCGATCAACGATATTATTGGCTATATTGAGCTGTACTACAACCAAACGAGGATTCAAAAGGGCTTGAGCTATAAATCGCCAAGACAGGTGTGGTTTGACTATTATCGTCAGGCTGCGTAACTAAAATCTCCCAAGTTTAAGTCTACGGGATTGACGGCAGGGGTCAAACTGTCCATTACTTGAGCACACCAAAACGTTAACGTGGCTGACAGGAAAGCCCGCGGTATGGGCGGCTTGTGAATTCCATAGTATGCGCGCGCTACGCCAGTTTTTTAAAGTCGAGCGTCCGATAGAAAAAACGCATTTATACATCTCAAGCTATTGGAAAGTCGACAATACCGAAGATCAGCACAAAATTGAGAAACGCAACGATGCAGAAAGCGCTGCCTAATAGGCGACGTTCTTTAGTGGCAGTGACCATATTCGTAATAACATTAGCAATCCCTTAAGCAATATGATGACATCATATACTCAGTCATATCGCTTAAGGGGTTTTTGGTTTGATAGGTATGTTTTATTTCTAAAACCACCATTTGTAATGGCTTATATCGATAGCAACGTGTGGCATTATTTGCTAACCTCATCTATAGCATCAAGGTATTGGCCGCACGCTATCATCTATAAAAGGTATCGTCATCTAATGATAATATTTCGTGAAAAATGGCTTTGGGCATTGTGCCTTGCGATATTGGTACACGTGGGTTTTTTCTTTATTTTTTATATGAATGTTAATAAAGAAGATTCGACACAAGTGAGCAATAACCGTGTCGATACGGCCAATCCTTCCGAGAAGCCTGACATTCTAGATGACTTGCCGCCTACTATTGCCAAAACCTATACTGCATCTGCACCTGATAAAAAATCGAATACCGACAGCTCCAAAGATACGATAGAAATACAATCAACGACTCAGCAGAAAGCCATCACATCTACACAGACAGACGACATGAGCGCTGCTAAAACACTGACAGAAGACGCTGTATTAACGTCTACTAAGTCAGCCTCCACGCTTAAAGCGCGGGCCGAAAAAATCAAGCCGCCAAGTCCCGATACAGATGAGATGTCTGCGTCTATACCATCGGACAATATCGAGGCGCTAGAGAGTATCAAGACCCGTGCTGGTTTGTTGTCTATCGACGTGCCGACCCAGCAGCCCACTATCAAAATAGACAAAGACTATCTCTCGGCAAAATCTGAAGTAGAAGACATCAATAGCCAATTGAGCGCCGCCATTAATGAAGTTAAAAACCGCAATCAGCAAAAAATAGATGAGACGCAGCGGTTAAGAAATGGTGCTGATACCAGTGAAAATCAAAGCGCCAATCAGGTATTTGAACAAGAGCGTCAAGATGACTCACTCTAGAGATGATTACAACATTGCCTTTATAGTAAAACCCCAGTTATTATTGGGGTTTTATCATTTGCGCGCTAAAGGTTTATCAACCCTTTACTATCGTTCCCCCATGCCTTCTGATAAGGTTTTAGTAATAGGTTTGGTGAGATAAGACAATACCGTACGCTCCATCGCTTTGATATCGACAGAAGCTGTCATACCCGGCTTGATAACAATCTCATCTTCCCGACCTTCAAACTCAGCACCAGTAATAACAACCAATACCCGATAGTAAGGCTCTTCACCTTTAGGCGTTTTCTCTATCAAAGTATCTGGGCTGATGTAACTTACCGTGCCATTCATAGCCCCAAAGATTGAATAATCATAGGCATCGAGCTTGACGGTCGCGCTTTGTCCTTCTTGTACATAAGCAATATCGGCAGGACTGACCTTTGCATCAATCACAAGATCACTGCTGGTCGGCAAGATCTGCATGATGGTTTCGCCTGGTTTTACCACACCGCCAATGGTTGTCACGTTAATATTATTGATTTTACCCTCTGTCGGTGACAGCAGACGCTTTTCTTCTAATACTTGTAGACTGTCTCGCAGAACCTCAATCTCGGTATCTAGCTCTTCTTGTGCTTTGGTCATCTCAGCTTGCGCTTCTTCAAAATACTTATTGCGCTTGTTATTGATTTGCGCTTCGATGTCAGCGACTTGACGGCTCAGCTTTATAATATCTGCCTGACTGACATCACCGTACTTCAATAACGGCTCATTCATCTTAAGCTCTTGTCTTGCCAGCACGAGCATTTTTTCAAGTGAAGAAACCTCTTCGTTGATGGCTTGACGGCGACGATTATAGAGCGCGGTTTGGTTCTGTACATATTCTGGATAGTTTTTAACTTCTTTCGGAAAGACCAAAGGCGTTTCAAAAATCTCTGCGTTTAGACGTGACAGTTTGGCTTTTAACGCCGCTGTTTTAGAAGCAGAGTTATCCACTGCCGCTTTGGCACGCTCTTCTTCTAAAACCACAAGCAGCTGTCCTGCTTTTACTTCCTGACCTTCCACAACAGCCAACTCTGTCAATATCCCTCCTTCTGACGCTTGAATCTCTTGCGTGCGCGCGCTAGCAATCACCGTCGCTTTGGCACGCGTGACTTGATCAATCTTAGCAAAGGACGCCCATACGAGTAGCGTTATCATACCAACTAAAGCAATCCAAATATTCAGTCTTGAACGACCAACCTTAAGTTTTGTGGGCGTATATTTATAGTCTGCCATCTCTACTTACCTTGAGCGTGTATTGAAGTTTTGGTGGGGATAGGTTTGATAGTAGTGGTTTGGCTCTCTGCTTGACTCGCTTGTGCTTTTGTACGCTCATTTTTCCTCAATCCATCAAGCACGACTTGTTTTGGACCATCCATAATAATACGTTGATTGTCCATGATAATCAGACGATCAACCAATTCTAATAGCGCTGTTTTGTGGGTCGATACAATGAATGTCTGGCCTTCTACCAATGCTTGCTTCAGTACCTGCAAGCAGCGCTGCTCTTGTCTGTTGTCCATGGAAGCTGTCGGTTCATCGAGTAAAAACACATTGGGCTTGGTCAAAAGCAGGCGCGTGAATGCAACGAGCTGTTTTTGTCCGCCTGATAAGCCGCGACCACCTTCACTGATCGGCAAATCCAAACCACTTGAATGACTGGAGACCAGATTTATCAGCCCTGTCTTCATCAAGGCGTCTTGCAGTACATCGTCATCAGGTGCCGCCATTCCTATTAATAAATTCTCTCTTAGTGTGCCTTGGAACAGTCGATGGTCTTGCTGCAAATACCCCAAACACTCACTCAGGGTTTCGCGGCTGATCTGATGAATATCCAACCCATCTAACAATACCTGTCCTTTGGTAGGTGCGTATAAGCCAGCCAATACTTTTAGCAAAGTAGATTTTCCTGAGCCTATGGGGCCAAGAATGGCAATACGCTCACCAGGGCGAATGGTCAGATTTTTAATGCTAATAGCCGCCCTATCATTGTCTTTATAATTGAACACCAGATTGTCACATTGATAAAAACCACTAATGCGACTGGGTGACAAAGGATAGGCGACGCCATGATTGTCTTGCTCAAGCTCAAACAAGGCTTCGATATTGAGCTTGGCGGCTTTCGCATGCGAATACTGAACCAACAGATTGGGCAACGTCATCACTGGCGCCAGTACTCGCCCACCCAATATCGAGCAAGCAATCAGTCCACCCATGGTCATATCGCCTTGTATCACCACAAACGAGCCGACGATCACGATCCCTACATAGCTGACTTGTTGCAGCATTTGGGTAAAATACGTGAGATTGTCATTGGTGTGCTTCATATCCAGATCGTTTTTGATCGTCACATTCATCACATCAAGCCAGCGTGACAAAAATTTCCAATTGCCCGCCCCTGCTTTTATCGTCTCAACCCCTTCGACCGCTTCTACCAACAAGCCCGTCTTATAATAAGAGGCCGTCGCGCCTTCAGCCGCAATCGCATCAATACGTTTACGCGCAGACAAGCCCATGACTATCGCAATCACAGCCGCAATCACAGGAACGACAGCCACCAAAGGTGAGCCAATAAAAGCCACTAAGCTGACAAAAATAATGGTCATCGGCAGATCGACCAATCCAAATAAAGTACTGGCGGTGAAAAAACTGCGTACTTGCTCATAGCCACGTAGCTGCGCTGCCATAGAGCCCACCGACCCTGGCATCTGATCGATACGTACTTTGAGTAAGCGCTGAAACACTTCGCGAGACAAATACTGATCGAGTCCCACAACCACTTTATCCATAATTCTCGACCGTGAGAATTTCATAAAGGCTTCAAACAGAATAATAAGAAACACACCACTGGCTAAGATAATAAGCGTATATTCACTACGCGTCGGAATCACTCGATCATAAACTTGCATAGAGAATAGCGACACCGCCAATGCCAATACATTAATTAAAAATGTCGCAATAACCGCTTCAATCAAGATACCTTTATAATTACCCAAATCTGACTTAAGCAAATCAGAAAAAGACACTTTGCGCTGTTTGACAGGGTCATCTTTTAAACGGATTTTTAAGATTAATGACAGCTCATCAGCACGTGTGTGAACATGGCGTTTCTCTTGACGAAAATTCCAATTTTTTTGCGGCGTCTGACTATCGAGAATTCCCCACCCTAAGTCAGGATGATAGGCCAATAATGGCAAAAAAGCGGCATCCGGCTGCTCTAATATTTCTGGCGTATCGGTAATACCAATGCCTTCCAAGATTGCAATAATACCGCCCACTTCACGAATACTTTGGTTATTTTTGGGGTGATCGCTGTGCTGTTTGACGACATCATTCAGACGTATATTATCGACTGGATATCCTTGTTGACTCAGTAAATGCTTGATGGCATCGACTAAGCTTGAGGTCAGATCATTCTGATCAGGCGTGTTTTGCTCATCATGATGAACAAAAGCGGCTTTCGTCGGTTTCAAGTTTGAACTCATATTCATCACTTATTTAATATTTGGGACAGCCATAGGATTAGTAGCCCGATTATTTTGGTCGTGGTATTTTCTTTAGTTGATACTGTTTCCTTCAACGATAGGCGTAATGCTATAGTCATCGTTTAGCATGATACGTTCGCCTCTGTTTAGGCTTTCTTCTACATCAGCAGGCAGTCTGATTTCTATGTACTCTTCATTGAGATCTGACACGTCTGGCTGATAGCCCAAGCTCTGGCTGGCTCTTTTTTTATCCTGTTTGTTTATCCACTCTTTGACAGGATCTGTCGGTCTAAATAACGTCACTGGCTGACGGTTATGTCCAAACTGCTGCCACGGCATCGTACCGAAATCTACTTGCAGACGATGAAATGCACCCAATATGTCTGCGCGCGTTTGTACCAGTTGCACTTTATAATCATTGTTTTCGCGAACGGCGTTCAACACTTCAAGCCATGATTTACGCCCAGCAATGAACTGTCTACGATAAGAGTTGACGACAATCTGCGCGCCTGCCACAGCAGCAATGAGCGAGTTTTCTCTGTCTTTTGCACTTACAAACTGCTGATACTGAACCTGAATATTCTCAATCACCTGACGGCGTGACGCTTCTTGCGTTTGCACCAAGCTGTTGACTTGTGCCTGAGAGGCTCGTGCCAACGCAAGATTAGAAAACCCAGCGCCGGGCGCGTAACTCAACCCGAGTGAAAACTTGCCGTCATTTTCATTATCGTCATGATAATAGGCGTGTTCGTATTGAGCATAAACGGTAGGATAACGAGCGGCTTGCTGTGACTCGACGCCTTGTTTGGCAGATTCAATTTGAAAATGTTCTTTGACGATGACAGGGTTATAAAAACTGGCTTTTTCGAATGCCATTCTTTCGAAGTTGGCAGATTGTTGTTTGGCTTGATTGACCAACACTTTGATATCAGGAAGACTCATGGCGCTCATTTGCGATACAGGCTGGCCGATGATCTGCTCAAGTCTCGCCGCTGCGATACGTTGCTGCTCGCCAGCTGCTTGATAAGCCGTTTGTTCTTGCAAGATACGATTGGTCACAAGATCCAGCTCAATACGAGCAGAGACCCCTTGCCCCACGCGGCGCTGCATCATGGCCTCAAACTCGCTGAGCTCTTTTAGGGCTTCAGAATGAACATTTTGTTTTGCAATGGCTTGGATATAGCTTTGCCACGCGTCAATCGTTGTTTTGGCGACGAGGTTTTGTTGTTCGTAGATATATTCTGTAGCTGCTTTATCATCGAAGATGGCTTGATTGACATCGGCTGTCAGCTTGCCACCCGTCCATAAAGGCTGGCGGATAGACACTTGTGAGATAAAATCATTGTCTCTATCGTAGCCTGAGCTCACACTGGGTGTCGGTAAAAGGTTTAACTTTGCCGCATTGATGCCTTCTGTAGTGGCTTGCTGATTGGCTCTTGCCGAGCCCACCAAAGGATGAGTCTGGATGGCTTGCGTAATCAAACTGTCTACGCGCAAATCCTGTACTGCGGCTTGCGCTGTCATAGTAAAACACGTACCAATCACTAAAAGCGTCACATAATGGCAACGTAACAGCCGATCGCATAACTGGTTTTTGTTTGACGATTTTTTCATATTAAGTTTCAGTAGCTAGCCCTATAAAAATACGCTTGATTAAGTGTTTAGCTTTTGTGTGTTAAACCTTACTAAAACTTAGAGTATAAAACAATCATATACTGGCTAAAGAAATGTTTAAAGTAATAAATCAACCGAGATTGGGCTTAATATCAGATAGGTATAGAGATATACGAAGGGTAGAAAAATTAATATGAAGTAAGCCGATGAATCTATAGAAGTTTAAGCAGCATTTTTTATTTTTAGTCATAGGGTTGCAGATTCAACTATCAATATTCTATTTTTGTAGAAAATCAAATTCATCAGTAATCGTAAGTATTTTAGGATGGTAATTATGAAATGAGACTTATATGCCATTTATTGAATAAATGCATGCCGAATATTGGGGGGGGGGGAACAATAAGAGCTCATAAAATGAAACACCGCTTTTTAATGAGAAAAAATTAAAGCGGTGTTGGTCGTAAAACTTAAACATCAATAATTGGAGTAATCAAACCTCAACATATAGGAGATCTGATAAATTGGTAAACCTCTATAAGAATCACTCAAAATTTATGTTCGTATAATAGGTTAAACACACATCTCTATTATTCTTTCAGACAATGCATAGCAAGTCTCTCGATTTTCAGCCTCCAAAACAATACTAATGTAATGAACGTCCTTATCCACCCAGCAATTGATTAAATTAGAGCCGATACCAACTAGATTGCCCGTTTTTAATCCTTTAATATTTGTATAAGAACGTATTAATTTATTGGTATTAAAAACTTTTTTATTATTGTATTTAAAAATTTTAAGAGAACAATAGGAAGCAATTGCTGCGTATTGACTGATAAACACTTTGGCAAGCGTACTCATGTCTTGGGCTGTGGTATAAGCCTGTCTCTCAAGTCCTGTACAACTTGTCCAATGGCTGTACGTTAAGCCAAGCAAGTGCGATTTACGAGCCATATTCGGTACAAAATCGGATTCGCTACCAGAATGCCAGCAAGCCAAAGCAAAGGCGGCCTCGTTAGAGCTGGCGATTAGAGCAGATTTAATGAGTATGATTAATGGGATTTTCTCTCCTTTTTTATAAAACTGATAGTATTCACTACTGCCTTTTAATAAATCCACAGGCATCTCAATGAGCGTTTGTGCTGGGTCAATATTGTCCTGTTTTACTTTGTCCCATATCAGCATGATGGTCATTAGCTTCGCTAGTGACGCCATCATTTTTGGTACGACTGGCTGAACAGACATTATTACCTTATGTTCGCTGATCTTATTTTCCTCTAGCTTAAAACGTTCTACCAATATGGCGGCATCCGTTTTGACAGCTGTTAACAGCCTATTTTTTAGATCAGCAAAGTTTGTTTCTTGATTTTGCACGACCTCGTTTTGCTCACTTAGCTCGTTTTGCTCCCTTAGAAAGAGTTTATTAAGACCGATACCGTTAGACGCTTTGATAAAAACATGGTCGTTGTCTTTAATAAAACTAGGCATTTGAGTCGCTAGAGTTTGCGTATCTTCGGCATAATAAGCATGTATATTTGATAATTTAAGCTGGTCTACCAATACTTTCATGTGCTTACCCACCAAGATTAAAACTCTAAAATCCATTGATTCGATAATGGGCGCCATTCCTAAATGATATTTGCTACTGTCATTACCAAGCTCCAACATATCGCCCAAAATCAATACTTTTTGATGCGCGGGTACAGCTAACTGCTGAAAGGTTTCGAGCGCCGATTGCATGGAGAGTGGGTTGGCGTTATATGCGTCGTCATAAAGTGTGATTGCTCGGCCCTGATAAGTGGTATCAAGCACCTGCCCACGTCCAGCAACAGCTGTAAAAGACTCCAATCTAGTGATAGCGTTATCAATTGATAAATGATAATGCTGAGCCACTGCTAAAATAGCCATCGCATTCAGAACCATATGCTGACCACGGGCTGACAAATTCAGCGTATAAGTCTTATGGTCTATTACTATCTGTGCTTGTGCGTCTTCTTTGCTATAGTTTACTAGTCTAATGACAGCGTCATCATGCTTGCCATAGCTAATGACACGAATACCCCAAATGCGTGCGAGACGTTCAATCAGCTCATACTGCTCAATATCTCGGCACACGACGGCTAAAGAACCAGGTGCCATGCCTTCAAAAATACGTGATTTTTTGAGCGCGATATTATCGACATCATAATGATACTCAAGATGCGCAGGGGCAATATTGGTAATCAAAGCCACATCAGGACGCACCAAATCAGTATTGGCAGACATAGACCCAATCGCCATCTCTAACACCCAATAGTCGTTAGATGGCGGCATACATGCCAAGTTCCATGCGATACCGACAGGCAGATTTGCACTAGACTGCGTGTAATTGGCTTTGCCAAAACCATTTAGGGTATGCGCCAACATATGAACGGTCGTGGTTTTCCCTGCACTACCCGTAATGCCGATGACTTGACCATCAAACGCCTGCCGAGCATAACGACCAATATTCATCGTCGCTTGGCGCACATTGCGTACGTACAATACAGGAACGCCCATGTCTTTATAGGCTTCCATATCATCCGTGACGATCGCCACAGCGCCTTTTTTTACTAAAGACGCTATCGTTTTCTTCGAGAGATAACCCACATCCATTGTCTTGCTTCGAGCCACTATTATGTGGCCTGATTCAAAACTGGGTGGCCAAATGCAAAGACCTGTCGCTGACCAATCTTCTGCCGGTACGACCAGCCACCTACCTTTGGTTGCCGCTACAAGCGCACGAGGTGTTAATACAGATTGCTTTGGACATATGCAGTTTGCTTGTGGCGGTTGCGTGGTTATTTCATCATTTTTGCGGATGATGGTTTTGGTCTTTTGATACTGTTTGGTCGCTAGTGTCGGATATTGAGCAGTTTTTAAAAGATTTTGATACGCAATCGATCCTGATAAATAGTGCTCCACATCATCAATGCGCACTCTGAACGAATGATGACGAATAAAAAACCCATGCAAAATAGTCTGCGGCGCTTTATAAAACATCGCCATCTCGGGAAAGAAAAAACCATTCATTAAATGATTGGCACGCGCATGTAAGGCCTGATAAAAATGCTGAGTATCAAAACCTATTAATACGTCATGAAACTCTGGATGCTCATCAAGTTTCAATAGCATTTTGTGAAATGCCATCGACAGCTCAAGCAGGGTCGGAAACGTGGTGATACGATTTTTGATAAAATCGGTATAGCCTGCGATGTTATTGACCGCAAACTGAAAATATTTTTTTTCAGGTTTATAAATCACCAGCTCATTTGAGCAGTAAGAGAGCCAATGGTCATGAGCGCGGTGGTGCTTGGCTTCGATAAAATAATCAAAAGCTCGAGTCACACAATTCAGCCAGCGCTCATCTTTGGTCAAGCCATATAAACGCATCAGTGCAAATGCGGCCTCTCCATCATAATAAATGATGCGATGTTTTTCTTTTAAGGTTAAGTCTTTATGCAATACATGGACAAAGCTACCATCTTCTTGCTGCATATCAGTGATGCCCAGCGCTAACTTATTGGTCAAATCAAGATACTCATTTGCCAATGGTGTGTCTGCAAATACCTGTAAATACTTAACCAATGCCAATATTGCGACTGCGTTGGCGCCCAGTTTGATCTCGCCACCCGTATCTATTACATACGCTTTGTCATCATAGGTGTGAATCAATTGATGAATCAGATAACGCATTGCGCCATCAATATTGTTCTGCATATCAGTCAAACTTAACTTGGCAGGCGCGGCTATATTTACGCTATCTAAACGGTTAGAACTATTAAGATGACTAAAGCCACGGCAGGCTTCATAACCTTCAATCAGGGCATAAGTGCTACTGGCATGACGCAAGCTATTGTAAGTATTTATCTTACGATCAAAGCAAGGGAAATACCCATAGACGTATTGACCCGAAGGCTGGACTTGTCTGGCTAAGTACTGCGTGGACTGCTCGATGATAGGTTGAGTCGTGGCAGCTGAGAGTGGCAACAGCTTGCGGTGACCTTTGAAGCGCGGCTGTGTATCGAGATTATGGCAATCACCCGTATCGCCATCGAGAAACACACCCGCTGTGTTAAAGCTGATTACTGGTAAATCATCACGAAAATTGGGTATTTGGCTGCTACCATGGCGCGCTTTAAAGTAGACATCGAGGTTGGTGGTATTTACCTGTGCATGAGCCACGGTATTTCCTGCATAGAGGCAGGCATTGGCATTTAGTTCCACTTCTGTCAACAATAACCACGGCGCGCGTATGCCTTCAAATGCAATACCTGAACGATAATAGTTTCTTTTAAAGCGTTTTAAATCTTGCTGTAAATCTGCCCACGTTGTAAGTGTTGCCTGATGCAGCCACTCAAGTCGCAGCCACACAATCGGTGCGTCGAACTTTGATGAGAGTTTGTCTATTTTTGTGTGAATGACAGGTAGTATTTTTTCAAAATCTGCAAAGCGATTGGCGCTGTCGGTTTTATCTGCTTTTATCAAGTCATCAATGATGAAGGTAACTGTTTTGGCTTTTTTATGACCATCAGACACAGATAGAACAAAAGTATAAGGTAAAGTGTCTGTCCTACTGCCCTTTATATTATTTTTATTGTCTATATGAGCAATATGGGTTTGTATCCAATTGTCATAAATAGCTGGAAGATTTTGTTTTAAATGACTCATCAAACGGTTTATTTTTATAGGCTCATCCATGTTTTTATCATCCTTTTTATTTTTCAGTTCCATCGTATTTTTAATAATGTTTATTATAAAATCAGGTTAAATAGTCAAATTTTCGGACAAACACACATACAAAAAAAGCTGACAAATTTCCATTATAAAACTTGAGCTTATCATATCTGATTGCGTTCGCTCCACATTTTATATGCTTAAGTTACCCTTATTGTCTATGTCTTATTCAAAAAAAACGCCTCCAATTTGGAAGCGCTTTTCTAAGTTCAGTCAAGGATAAAGTAACTATCAGATAATGTGTGACGCATTTGCGATATTGGCCAAATTGTCCCAATCATTACTGGCAATCAGATTAGAACTATCTACTGTCATGTCAATCATTTGAGTATCAGTACTCACTTCATTATCTGATGACTTATTGCTTGTACCGTCGACGGTCACCGCTGTTTCAACCGTTTCTTGTCCAGTAAACGCTAGTGTCGTATTGCCGTCGTCATTCGTTGCAATATCGATATACAGTCCTTCGTCCACCTGTAAGACATCACTGAGCATAAAGTCACTGTTAATACTGGCAGTGGTATCACCCAATGCATCAATGGCTGCAAAACTGGAAAAGTCTAAATCAAGCGTTTCTGTTCCACTATACTCTACTCCTAAAGCCGTTAGATCATCAGAAAGTGCCATGCTATCATCTGATATTATACGAGCTGCTGCTAGATTTGAATTGGCAACAGTAGCCTGCCCGTCACCATTGATAGTTACGATCAACGTAGCTGTATCGATATTACCATTACCATTATCAATCGTATATTCAAAGCTGTCTGATTTACCAATCACATTAAGATTTGATTTCGGCGTATAGGTATATTGACCGTTAGTGTCTATAGCCAAACTACCGTATTCACCTGTAATAGTGGTTAATTCACTTATCGTATTGCCATTAACTTTGGTCACTACTGTCGACAGCCCAGTATCGATATCATTAGTAAGAACATTACCAGTAGATGGTACTAAATCAATATCAAAATCAGTCAGCGTAGTAGAATCCGTTTTAACAGTGACTGACGTCCCTGCGCCGAGATTTAATATTCCGCTTCCGTTAGCGACCACGATATAGTACTTCGCACCGCCAGAGAAAGTATCAAGCTCTAAAGGTAAGCCTGTCCAAGTGCCGCCTATAACACCAGCTATACCTGCTTTGTAATCAAGCCAGTTTGGTACTGCTTGAACCAACTCAGCTTGATTACTCCCTACCGCTTGGCGATAGACAAGAACATCAAAGTCTTCATCTGCACCAAGAGCCAACCCTAATGCCTGATTTCCAGTGCCAGATATCGTAAGATCCTGTGTGGTGTTAGTTGCAACATCTACTGTAAAGGCAGTGCTTGAGCTAAGCAAACTTACATTAACTACATCACCAACTGCGCCAAGGCTGACTAAGCTGCTAACGGTTCCAGACTGTCCACCTGTAGAGTTTGTTGCGACTGGTGTTAGGTCTAATCCAGCAGATGCCTGATCATCTAAAGCATCTGGCATCGTCGTGTCCACTTTTACAGTGACTACCGGAGCATTACCACTGACATTATCTACCGCGTCTTTTATATTGTAGCTTAGCGCATGATCCCCATCCTCTAATGCCGTTTGTGGCGTTAACGTATAACTGCCATTTGAGTTTTTCACGACGATTGCATCAACCACGATACCATCCACTACCAACTGCGGTGTTTGTCCGTCAGAAATAATATTAGGCGCAATTTCAATACTTGGCGTATTGTCATTGGTAGTGCCGCTGTCTGCAATGATCTCTGCATCGATAAATACACCACCGCTACCCACATTATCAGTGATAATTGGAGTAGGTGCTGTAAAGCCGATATTAATAGTCAGATTTGCAGTGTCAATAGTTGCACCATTAGAGATGGTATATTCAAATACTTCTGTTGCACCTGGTGGGAGGTAGTTACCATTTGCGGTATAACTATAATCACCATTTTCATCAATAACTAGAGCACCATATTCACCTTGAATGGTAAATACCTTGATACCATTCACGATATCAAATGTAGGCTCTGATTGAGTGTTGTTACTGTCTATATCAATTAGTACCGTGTTAGCAGTAACCGTATCTTCTCCAGGCTCACCTGGAATCAATACATCAGGATCAATGACATTTCCTTCAATGGCAGTATTGTTAGCATAATCGAACTCAGTCACTGTCGCTGTAATATCTGTGGTTTCGAGTAGCGTTAAAGTATTGCTAAGTAGCGCTTCAGCAACAGCATCGAGTGCTGGATCGATCACACCATCAAGTAATGTATTTAATACTGTACTTCCTTGAAGTAGACTTACGATTTCACCAGCACCTAACTCTCCTGTTAAACTTAGTGCAGTGCCAAGAACACTATTAACAGTACCGCCTATAAGTGAGCCTAGTGAATCTTCAATAGCAGCAAAAACAGCCTCTTGGTTATCAGCGCCTAATACTATTCCAGAATCGCCTAAATCAGCCAACTCTACGTCTTCCACTACAGTAGCTAGAGCACTATCACTTTTTCGGACGACAACAGTATAACTCCCTGGCTCTAAATCAGACACTGTGGCCGTTAATGTATCATTACCAGTTAAACCAAGTAGCTCTAAACCTATTACATCACCGACAAGTGGGTCACCACCAGTAGTACCAACATAAACAAGATCACCACTACTATTATAAACCTCTATGTTGACTGCATCAGCTACTGCTACTAATGCAGTCTGCTGGACAGATATATTTACCGAACCACTTGTGCCTTCACTCACAGTGAAGCCAAGGTTACTTTCTGCATTTCCAATACCTTCACCGATGCCAATGATGTCTAAGTCAGAGCCATTAACTGAAGGATAGTTGGTTACTTGTAGCTCGCCTAAATCTATATTATCTGTGTCATCTCGAGCAATGATAGTTCCAACCGCATCTTTCACATCCGTGTCGGTGGCAGTTAGTGGGTTGCCATTGTTGTCAGTGGCGGTGACCGTCGTGGTGATCGTGCCATCCAACAAGCCTGAGGTGTCAATGGCCGCCGTGGTGTAACTGCCATCAGCGCCTACGATGGCCGTGCCTGTCGCTGTGTTATTTGCGCTATCGGTTAAGGTCACGCTCACGGTGCTACCAGCAACCACATCGGTACTGGTTCCGCTCACGTCTGCAGTTGCATCGGTGATTTCAGTGGCAACCGTCAAGGCACCCTCAACCGCATCTTTCACATCGCTGTCCGTGACGGTTAATGGATTGCCATTGTTGTCAGTGGCCGCAACACTCGTGGTGACCGTGCCATCACGTAAATCTGAGAGGTCAACATCCGCGACGCTATAAGTGCCATCCGCACCCACAGTTGCCGTGGTGGTCACCGTGGCACCATCTGCATCAGTGAAGGTGATGCTCACGATCGTACCAGTCGCCACATCGGTACTGGTTCCGCTCACGTCTGCAGTTGCATCGGTGATTTCAGTGGCAACCATCAAGGCACCCTCAACCGCATCTTTCACATCGCTGTCCGTGACGGTTAATGGATTGCCATTGTTGTCAGTGGCCGCAACACTCGTGGTGACCGTGCCATCACGTAAATCTGAGAGGTCAACATCCGCGACGCTATAAGTGCCATCCGCACCCACAGTTGCCGTGGTGGTCACCGTGGCACCATCTGCATCAGTGAAGGTGATGCTCACGATCGTACCAGTCGCCACATCGGTACTGGTTCCGCTCACGTCTGCAGTTGCATCGGTGATTTCAGTGGCAACCGTCAAGGCACCCTCAACCGCATCTTTCACATCGCTGTCCGTGACGGTTAATGGATTGCCATTGTTGTCAGTGGCCGCAACACTCGTGGTGACCGTGCCATCACGTAAATCTGAGAGGTCAACATCCGCGACGCTATAAGTGCCATCCGCACCCACAGTTGCCGTGGTGGTCACCGTGGCACCATCTGCATCAGTGAAGGTGATGCTCACGATCGTACCAGTCGCCACATCGGTACTGGTTCCGCTCACGTCTGCAGTTGCATCGGTGATTTCAGTGGCAACCGTCAAGGCACCCTCAACCGCATCTTTCACATCGCTGTCCGTGACGGTTAATGGATTGCCATTGTTGTCAGTGGCCGCAACACTCGTGGTGACCGTGCCATCACGTAAATCTGAGAGGTCAACATCCGCGACGCTATAAGTGCCATCCGCACCCACAGTTGCCGTGGTGGTCACCGTGGCACCATCTGCATCAGTGAAGGTGATGCTCACGATCGTACCAGTCGCCACATCGGTACTGGTTCCGCTCACGTCTGCAGTTGCATCGGTGATTTCAGTGGCAACCGTCAAGGCACCCTCAACCGCATCTTTCACATCGCTGTCCGTGACGGTTAATGGATTGCCATTGTTGTCAGTGGCCGCAACACTCGTGGTGACCGTGCCATCCAACAAGCCTGAGGTGTCAATGGCCACCGTGGTGTAACTGCCATCAGCGCCTACGATGGCCGTGCCTGTCGCTGTGTTATTTGCGCTATCGGTTAAGGTCACGCTCACGGTGCTACCAGCAACCACATCGCTGCTGGTACCGCTCACAATGACCGTGTCAGTGGCGTCATCAATGACGGCATCGGCGCTCAAGGCGCCATCAACCGCATCTTTCACATCCGTGTCGGTGGCAGTTAGTGGGTTGCCATTGTTGTCAGTGGCGGTGACCGTCGTGGTGATCGTGCCATCCAACAAGCCTGAGGTGTCAATGGCCACCGTGGTGTAACTGCCATCAGCGCCTACGATGGCCGTGCCTGTCGCTGTGTTATTTGCGCTATCGGTTAAGGTCACGCTCACGGTGCTACCAGCAACCACATCGCTGCTGGTACCGCTCACAATGGCCGTGTCAGTGGCGTCATCAATGACGGCATCGGCGCTCAAGGCGCCATCAGCATCAGCATCGGCATCGGCATCGGCATCGGCATCGGCATCGGCATCAGCGTCGGCATCGGCATCGGCATCAGCATCGGCATCAGCATCGGCGTCAGCATCAGCGTCAGCGTCAGCGTCAGCGTCAGCGTCAGCGTCAGCATCGGCATCGGCATCGGCATCGGCATCAGCATCGGCGTCTGCGTCTGCATCAGCGTCTGCATCAGCGTCTGCATCAGCGTCTGCATCGGCATCGGCATCGGCATCGGCATCAGCGTCTGCATCAGCGTCTGCATCAGCGTCTGCATCGGCATCGGCATCGGCATCAGCGTCGGCGTCGGCGTCGGCGTCGGCGTCAGCATCGGCATCGGCATCGGCATCGGCATCGGCATCAGCATCGGCATCAGCATCGGCGTCAGCATCAGCGTCAGCATCGGCATCGGCATCGGCATCAGCATCGGCGTCTGCGTCTGCGTCTGCATCAGCGTCTGCATCAGCGTCTGCATCAGCGTCTGCATCGGCATCGGCATCGGCATCGGCATCAGCGTCTGCATCAGCGTCTGCATCAGCGTCTGCATCGGCATCGGCATCAGCATCTGCGTCGGCATCAGCATCAGCATCGGCGTCAGCATCGGCGTCAGCATCGGCGTCAGCATCGGCGTCAGCATCGGCGTCAGCATCGGCGTCAGCATCGGCGTCAGCATCGGCGTCAGCATCGGCGTCAGCATCGGCATCGGCATCGGCGTCGGCGTCGGCGTCGGCATCAGCATCGGCGTCAGCATCGGCGTCAGCATCGGCGTCGGCGTCAGCATCGGCGTCGGCGTCTGCGTCAGCGTCAGCATCGGCGTCAGCATCAGCGTCGGCGTCAGCATCGGCATCGGCATCGGCATCAGCATCAGCATCAGCATCAGCATCTGCATCGGCGTCGGCATCGCTGTCATCGTTATCATTATCGTCATTAGAGAAAGCAGCGGCAGCAAGACCAATTCCAGCAAGACCTGCTAACCAAGGCAGAGCATTAAAAGCGCCAGATTCTGTAGCACCTATCCACCAAGGCGAAACCTGTGGATCTCCGCCTAATGACTGGCCTTGTATCTCACCTGCTTCTAACTCAGTGACATAATCAGTAACTTCACCAGTATCAGGAACATAATAGTAATAACTACCATCTTCTGCGACACCGATAAGCGCACTCTCAGTAGCGTCGTAGAAACCCTCAATAATTAGATCAGGGTCGACACTATTGTTTTCAAAAGAAATCTGAAGGTCTTGACCGACACGTTTAGTAATAATGTTGTTGGGGGCGTAACCCGTTGACTCATCAAGAAACTCATAGTTAATTTTATCGGTAGCTTGGAGCACCGTAGGAGTACCGTCTTGTGTCACAACTGTATGTTCAGCAACGGTTTCGGCTTGGCCGTTTACCTTGATATTTATAGTGCTCATAAAATCATCCTTAATTAATTAATTCTAAATAAAATAAGTATCGACTTAGAATAAAGATTTGATTCAGTTAACTTTTTCACTAACAGTGGTGACAACTCGGCGGTTGTTTTGGCGTCCTTCTTCAGTATCATTGGTATCAATTGGCATCGCCTCTCCGTACCCTACGGCGCGTAAACGTGAAGGCTGCATACCATATTTATCTACTAAAATATTTTTTACTGTATTTGCGCGCTTTTGAGAAAGCTGCAAGTTATAGCTTTCAGAACCTCGACTGTCTGTATGACCTTCCACAGTGATATTGGTTCTTGGATAAGACTGAATAAAACTGGCCATGCCATCTAGCACAGCGTTATTGTTGTTTTTCAAGTTCGCGCTATCAAAATCAAATAACACACTGAACTGTTTAAGATCACTTATATCTACTGGAGTATTTGCTATAGGTTTCTTGACTGGTTCTTTTGGTAGATTTTGATTTGGCAATGGCTGACTGAGTAGCGTTTGACTTGTCATGCTACAGTCTGATGGCATACGACTGATTTGATGCGTCTGGCGATTGGCTTGGCTCAATGATGACAAGGCTTCGTTGGCTGATATTTGCTGAAGAACAGGTTTGCCCGTTGCTGTTAAGCTAACTCTTATATAAGTTGTTTTTTGAGGAAGGAATTGAAAACTTTCTGAATAAGAAACGATATCGCCATTTTCTTTTAAGACTGACGCATTGATGATTTGTGCGTTATCACAAATGATTTTTTCCGAGTAATGACCATTGTCTAGACTGGTTTGAAAAATATTATCCAGTCCAATACCTATATTGATATTATTTTTTTTCTCATTGTGAGCGTCTCGAAAAAAAACAATTCTACGCTCATTTACTTTTAGATCACTATCATTAGGCAAACGAAATAATTCACCACTTTTTTCCCAACCAACTTGATTAACTCGCTGGGTATCACTAGAGGAAAATTTTATTTTATCATTTGGTACAGTTTGACAGCCTACCAAACCTACCAATGTAAACAATGTCGTCGATAATAGTAAACCTTTACTGTCCATAGCTTTTCATCCTAATAAAATCTAGTTTATGGGCATCTATTTTTCTCTTATACAATTCATTCTTATTAAAAAATCATCATCTTTAAACGATATTTATTACAGTTATTATGAAATTTTTTTGACCCATGCTGTCAAATCCGTAGAACCAAACTTGGGAGATTTTAATTACGCAGCCTGACGATAGTAGTCAAACCACACCTGTCTTGGCGCTCGATAGCCCAAGCCCTTTTGAATCCTAGTCTGATTATAATACAGCTCAATATACCCAATGATATCGCTAGTGGCTGCAAACCTCGTTTTATAATCTTGATGATATACCAACTCATTCTTCAAGACGCCCCAGAAGCTTTCTATAGGTGCGTTGTCATAGCAATTACCTTTGCCGCTCATTGAGCCTGTAAACTTATGCTGCTTAACGATCTTGTGGTAGGCATGGCTGCAATACTGGCTGCCTCTGTCAGAGTGAACAATTAGCCCTTTGCTTGGACGTTTATTCCTGATGGCCATGTTCAATGCTTTGCATACTAGATCAGCGGTCATACGCTTGTTAATAGCGTAACCGACAAGCTCTTTGGTGTATAAGTCTTTGACCCCTGCTAAGTACAGCCAACCCTCATTCGTCCAGATATAGGTGATGTCGCTGACCCACGACTCGTTAGGGCGCTTAGCATCAAACTTCTGATCCAGTACGTTTGGATAGACCAGCTTGTTGTGATTGGAGTCGGTGGTGACTTTAAAGCGCTTATGACTACGACATTTAATGCCGTGTTGCTCTTTGATGCTTCTTACCATATACAGGCTAATGTTGTGGCCTTGCTCGCTTAGATGAGCATGCAGTCGATCTACGCCATAACGTTCTTTCATTTCATTGTGAGCGGCTTTAACCAGTAACTCGCACTGATTACGATGTACCTGCTGACAGCTGATATGACGACCTAGCCAGTCATAGTAGCTTGAGGGTTTAACGCTTAATACACGGCACATAGTAGTGGTGCTAAATATCTGACGATTGTCTTTGATAAAAGCGTACTTTACGGGCTGTTTTTCGCGAAGTACGCGGTCGCCTTTTTTAGAATCTCGCGCTCCTCTTCAGCCACTTTGAGCTGACGCTTGAGCTGCTTTATTTCTTGAAGAGCACTCATAAGGTCAGGATCATATTGCTCTGTGCCAACAAGCTTGCCTTGATTGGCTTTGTTATGCCAGTTTGATAGCGTTTGCATAGCAATACCTAACTGCTTTGCAGTAGCTGAGATATTGCCATTATTATCTGCTATCTTCTTGACAGCTTCAGCTTTAAATTCGTTACTGTAGGTTCTTAATTTCTTGGTCATGGTAAACTCCTATAATTGTGCTTAGTTTACCAAGTTTAGTTGTACGGTTTCTTCAGCATAGCTCATTTAGCATATTATTTTATAAAATAGAGACGTAGTTAAATTTTATTATATTCACATCAATTAATAATGCAATTTCAGAATGTTTAGAAAAATGCTTAATTCTTATATATGAATTGCGTGAATACTATGTTTATCAACGCCTGAAAACAAAAGAACTTATGTAAGGTAAATTGTAAAGAAACATTAATACTACATTTTCAATACTGAAGTATTAAACTTATAATAAGTAAATAATTACAATTAGCTCGCTTTTATTAGATTAACTTACTTATGTAATATTATTAGTACATTGCGAATAATTCTTTACAACAAAAAGTAGTGGATTCTTTAGATTAGAGATCTTCTCACTGTGATGCATGTTCTTTTGATTTACCTTTCTGACACACATCAAGGTATAAACTTTCAGAGAATCACTGATAAAAGTTCTGAATCCGAATCCTTTTTTGAGTAAATTACTGCACTAATTAGGTGACAATTTATACAAGGTAGAGGAAGAATACTGGTGATTAAACTGGTTATCTTCTTAATGACATCAATAAATACTATTACTGATAATAGAAATTAACTAAGAAATTAGAAAGCTGCCGACGTGAATGGTATTGACATTAATGTACGTCACTATTAACCCCCAGTTCGGGATAAGGGCTCAAAAAAAGGTAAAAAAAGAAGTCCGAAGTTGCTAAAGTAAGTTTACCAAGACCACTTAAGCAAAAAGGACTTCTTACATGGACAACCTAACCGAACTATACTGCCATATTGACGACTTTTATCAGCAATTCAAACCTGAGTTTGACGCTCATTTAATCGCAACGGGCCGTCAACGGCTAAGAGCATGCCAGATAAGTGTAGCAGAGATGATGACCATCTTGGTACTGTTTCATCAACGGCGGTATCGACAGTTTAAGGCGTTTTACTACCATCACATGCTTGGCATGATGAAACGGGAGTTTCCAAATCTGCCGAGCTACTCGCGATTTATAGAGCTTATGCCGCGCAGTATCATACCACTGTGCAGCTACTTGCAAAGCATGATGGGCGACTGTACAGGTATCAGCTATATTGATTCAACCAAGATAGCAGTTTGTCATAACAAACGTATCTACCGTCATAAAGTCTTTAAGGGACTTGCAACCCGAGGCAAAAGCAGCATGGGCTGGTTCTATGGCTTTAAGCTACACGCCATTATCAATCATAAGGGCGAGCTTGTATCTGTTAAAGTCACTGCGGGTAATACGGATGACAGAGTGCCTGTTAAGGATATGGCAACACCTGTGTTTGGCAAGGTGTTTGGGGATAGAGGCTATATCAGTAAAGCACTGAACGAGTGGCTCACAAAACACAGTGATACTACGTTGATAACTAAACTTCGGCGTAATATGAAACCCCAATTACTCAAGCCGATGGATGAGGCACTACTCAATCATCGCTCTTTGGTTGAAACGGTGTTTGGAGAGCTTAAAAACTTGTGCCAAATCGAACACTCACGCCATCGTAGTGTCACGGGGTTTATCACAAACTTGCTGTCAGGGTTGATTGCTTATTGCTGGTTTCCCTATAAGCCCACCATCAAAAACATGCCTCAGCAGGGACAGGTAGCGACATTGTAAATAGTATCAATGAGTTACAATGTGGCTTATCCCGAACTGGGGTTATTTAGATGATGTGCTTTGTGAGTACTGCGGCTATGTTTGTCCCTTACAAATACCAGCAGACATTCCATATATGCGGGCAAAAGACAGTTGGTGCTGTGAGGTATGTGAGCATGCTGTATGGCGGGAACATAATAGTAGATAAGTTATTAGAAATTTTAAAGCCAGACAGCTTAGGCTGTCTGGCTTTTTTGTGGGCGGCACATCTCCTCTTAAATACAGTCCAAATTTAGTGTGCCACTACAATGTATAGCGGTAAGAAAAAACAACACACCTTGAAAGCACAGGTTATCGTTCATTGGCAAACAGGGTTGATACTTGATGTGCAAACCTGCAAAGGGTCAATCCACGATTTTAAGCTCTATAAAGATACTTGTCCTGATTGGCTTCCTGACAATGCTAAATTACTAGCAGATAGTGGCTATCAAGGTATACCAAAGCTACATAAGCAAACCTTCACCCCTTTTAAAAAGCCACGTGGTGGTCAGTTACTGGAGATATGCAAACAGGCCAATCACTATCTGGCAAAGTTCCGTATTGTGGTTGAGCACAAAATAGGCTTAATCAAGTTGTTCAAAATCGTGGCTCATAAATATCGTAACCGTCGTCAGCGCTATGATCTTAGAATGAAGCTGTTTGCTGGTATCATTAATTTCGAGCTAAACCTATGACTTTTGCAAGAGGTCTATTACTTACTGTTTAAATCACCGTCTTAATATTGCAATTGCTACTCGGTTGGCTGCTCTATCCTGACCTGGCCTATAAATTTAAGCGATGTACACTTTTTCTCTATCGAACATAGCACTCTATTGAAGAATCTTGTCCATTTATATGTCTAAATCCAATAATTTAGAACTTAAACTTTTCCCGTGCATATCCTGTGCTAAGGATTTTGTAACACCACCACCTAAGGCTCCATACATAACAAAGTTGAATGCATTAAGGTTTGGCAGTTCATAGCGGACGACCTTTCCTTGCACAATACCCTTGAACCATTCTTTTACTACCCTCTCAGTAACTTTCTCTTTAATCAACTCATAGTCTTCGCTTTTGAATGCTATAAGCGAAATATTTGATATATCACCTTTATCACCGGTTCGAGAATGAGCTATTTCACGCAATTTCATTTATGTCACCTCACAATATGAAATTTTAATATTTGTATCTTCTTCTGGAATCAAAATTGAGCCTATTGAAACGATCTCTTTAATGTTTGAGCGAATCCCACCACCACCTGCGGGACCATTTGTATAAAGTGACTCTACTTCTCGAATAATAGCTTCAGCCATTACATCATTTTCGACTCTTGTAGCAATACGAAGTCTGACCTCATCCGCTTCCTGCGTACTCAGTATTTTATTTCCATATAATGAGTTAAGTCCGATAAAATCATAACGAATTTCATTGGGTTCTATGTTTTGAGCGGCCAGCCTTTTTTGAATAATTTCTTTTGCTAAATTGGCTCTTTGAACTGAGCCTGAACCCCCATAGCTGATTTCTGCCTCAGCAATATAGCCATCTTTATATCCTATACTGGTTTTTAGCAAACCTGTTTTTGGCTTACCAGACCCGCCAAATACCTTAATAACATTACTCTCTACTTCTTCGACTTGAATCTTGGAAAAGTCAGCAATAACATCGGGAGTCAGATAGTTGGCTGGATCATGGATTTCATACAGTAATTGTTCTTTTACAGTTGCTAGAGAAACCAAACCGCCAGCGTCATCCAGTTTAGTAATGTTATAATCACCTTTTTCATCCACTTCCATAATCGGGAACCCTACGTTCCAAAGTTCTGGCACTTCTTTATATCCAGGATCTGCAAAATAGCCACCCGTGATTTGAGCACCGCACTCCATAAGATGGCCACCTATGGTACCTTTCCCTAGCAGTTCAGTATCTTCAAAAGACCAGCCAAACTCATACATCATAGGTCCAAGAAATAGGGACGGATCAGCTGCTCTACCAGTAATCACAATGTCAGCCCCCGATTCAAGCGCTTGAACAATTCCTCTTGCGCCAATATACGCGTTAGCAGATACAATTGACGAGACAAGGTCTTTGATCTGTTTGTTGTTTTCTAGCAGCGTTTCATTCTGATAATAATTAATTCTTGAAAATACATCATCGCCTGTGACTGCTGCTATTTTCAGATTATGTAGCCCTTGCTTTTGTGCAATATTTTTGATCATTTCGGCAGCCGCTTCTGGATTAGCAGCACCCATATTGGTGACTATTTTTACTTTATTTTTTACACAAAGCGGTAAAACCTGCTCCATGCGATATTCAAGCAAGCTATCATAACCTTGTTTTGGGTTCTTCATTTTTCGTTGCTGTGCAATGGCAATCGTACGTTCTGCAAGACATTCAAAAACAATGTAATCGACTTCTCCGTACTGAATGATATCAAGTGCAGGTTGTAGCCTGTCATCTGAATAACCTGCGCCCGACCCTATTTTGATAGATTTCATAGCATACTCCATTTTATTCTATTTATATAATGACACCGGTAATAACGGCCACTACAGTCATAACTATTGTGGTACCAAACGCCCATTTGAATACGAATTTTTGGTGGTCAGCCAGTTCTACCCCTGCCAAACCAATTAATAAAAAGGTTGATGCGGTCAGCGGGCTCAATGGAAATCCCGTTGTCATTTGTCCCAGCATCGATGCTTGACCAATTTGTATTGGATCAAGTCCGTATGCACTGGCTGTTTGCGCGAGAATTGGCATGACACCAAAATAATAAGCATCTGGCGTGAAAATTAAACTTAATGGCATACCTATTACGGCGACAATAACGCCCATAGAGCCACCCACAGCCTCTGGAATGATATTGACCAGTGAAGTGGCCATAGCCGTGATCATACCAGTACCTGAAAGAATACCTGTAAAAATACCTGCTGCAAAAATAATAGAAACAACGGTAATCATGCCTACGGATTGGGTTCTTATTTGATCCATCTGATCATTTGGTTTAGGGTAATTTATGAGGACAGCGACTGCGAACGCCACCATAAAGACGATCGGTAAAGGCAACCAAACTTGAACCAAGGCCACAATGGTTAGAATGGTTAAAACCAAGTTGAACCAAAACAGTTTCGGACGGCGCATACTGCGCTCTTCTTCCGTCATTTCATCATGTAAACTGTGCTCCATCTCTTGAACGCCTAAGCGCTTACGCTCTTTTTTGCCCACCAGATATGCTACAAAAACAATCCAAACGATACCCGCTATAAAGGCCGGAATGATAGGATTAAATAATTGTGCCGTACTGACATCTAGTGCGGCTGCGGCTCTTGCGGTCGGTCCGCCCCAAGGTGTCAAATTCATAGTACCTGCGCCAAGAGCCACCATACCCGCCAGTACAATTCTGCTCATCCCTAACTTATTGTATAGAGGTAGCAGCGCAGGAATGGTAATCAAAAAAGTGGAAGCTCCAGATCCATCTAAGTGAGCAACCATCGCAATAATAACCGTCCCTATGGTAATTTTTACTGGATCTCCTTTAACCAGTTTTAAGATCCTCGAAATCATCGGATCAAATAAACCTGCATTGTTCATCACGCCAAAAAACAAAATAGCAAATCCTAACATGATGCCTGTGGGTGCGACGCTGACAATACCATCCAACATAAAGATTCCCAGCTCACTGCCAAAACCGCCAATTAAGGCAAAAACAATCGGTACTAAAATTAGCGAAACAATTACGGATACTTTCTTAGTCAGTATCAATCCCAAAAATACAGCAATCGTCAAAAACCCCAATAAAGCCAACAAATTTACTCTCCTTTTAAAAGTTAACTTCTTCCCTGTAATATCCCTACCAGTCCGCCTTGGCATAAGCTGATGACTTGCGTCAGACTGTAATAGAAATATCACGGACGGAATACGCTTCCAAGGGTACAGAGATGATTTTTCACATAAAACTGTACCCATTTTTAGTAAAAATTTATGCTTCAAGACAGGCAGTTGATAGAAAAAACGGAGATGTGGAGAGGTAAAATATTTCTGCAGCAATATTATCAAATATCGCTGTATTCTTAGAGGCTATTTACTGCCTTGGCTTTTTGAAAGTACAGGCTAAATGATTTTTAAAGACATTAAAAATAGAATTGGTGCTGGTAAATGCTGAGAATGAGAAGGCTTTAGTGATTATTAAATATGATTGTCTTAATGAATTTAACAGTGACTTTATCTATATAGAATTTATTAACCCTTAAGGCAAAATAAGCGGGGTCGGATGGAAAAAACAGATTGCCTGGAGCAATAAAAATATTATTACTTTTTGCATCGTTCACGGCTCTTTTGTCATCCATCGGAATACGAAACCATAAAAAATTACCGCTGGGATTGTGAGGATAAAGCGTAAGTCCGTCAATTTTGTTCAGCGCGGTGATGGCAGCGGCTGATTTCTCATAAGATATGCTTTTAAGTGCTTGTAGATGATTGGCTAAAGCACCACTGGTGATGAGATGATTGAGAATATTTTCAGTGATTGAGGAGGTGTTAATGACGGTGATCATTTTTAACCTTGTGAGTGATTTGATCACAGGTTTAGAAGCAGCTATAAAACCGCACCTGAGTGAAGCCGACACTGTTTTTGAAAAACTACTCACATAAATAACTGGACAATCTTTATTAAAAAAGTAACTTGCAGCGTTATTTCTTGTCAATAAAAACGGATCATTTTCAACAATGAGCACATTATAATTCATGCATAGTGCCTGAATAGCCGTCATATTGGGGACAGTCAAGTCTGTCCCTGTCGGATTATGGGCAAAAGGCTGTAAAAATAAAATCTTAGGATGTTTTTTTTGGATGATTGACTCTAAATTGTTTAAATCTAAACCAAATCTAGTTCGCTTGATAGCATTTATATGGACTTGATGTAAGTCAAGCTTACTAAATAATGGATAGTATCCAGGAGACTCTACGATGACATGATCGTCTTTGGTTAAAAAGTGCCTAATGATCAAGTCCAAACTGTGATTCGTACCATAGGTCATCAATAAGTTCTGAGACTCAACAGTCAACGCGCGCCTACTCAGGATATCCACAATTAGTCCTCGAAGTAAGATATTACCAGATGGATCACCATTACCACGGTCGAAGTGTAATACTTCATCGCTGTCACTTACCTGCCCCAAGTAGCTTTCGAGGTTGAGCCTATCCATATACTCTTTAGGGTAGCGGCCCGCACCAGGTTTATGGTAAGACTCGTTGATCATCTGTTGTTCTAATAAATCAATGCCAGTATAAAAAGAGGTTGAATTCAGCATCGGTGTATTGGACAAATCTTCACCGACATAAAATCCTGATTTCGGTAGCGCCTTGATCCAATGTTGCTCGAGTAAGATATTATAAGCATTTACTACTGTATTCTTGGACACCTTGTGTTTTTCTGCCATCGCTCTAATCGAAGGTATTTTATCCCCCACTTTTTTTCTACCAGACTTGATGTCATCAATAACTAATAGGCATATTTCTTCGAACTTCTTCACCTTTCAACTCCAATTTGAATAGAAGACTCATTAAATATCATAATAACCTGGTGTAATGGACAAAATTCATGCTAAAAAGTAGAAGGTAGTCGCTAATGGACATAATTCATGCTATTTGAGTGACTTTGACCCTAAAAAGTCTTTAATAAACCGCACCTTACGCTGCTCACTTAGACCGTGATGACTGTGTAATTGTCGCTTTAACTCACTGAATAATCCTTCAAGATAATTGGTGGTATTTGGTATATCTAAATGCCCATATTCTTGATAAGTGAATAGCCAATCGCTATTGGTTCTGAGACTACGATAAGCACTTCTAAGACGCTTATGCGTGTACCACGTTCTACTGTTATCGTCATTGGTACTACGCTCATTAAGATAGTCTTCATGAGTTAACAACCAATAATCTAAGTGCTCTATGACGTCAGCTTTATTAAGCTGTGTTAAGTCTAAAGTGAGCCGTCTAAGCTCAATACTTGCGATATTCTTAGGTCGACGAGTGAGATAGCGAGTTACTATTTGTACCTGATGGAACTGGCACATCTGGCAAGGGGTGTAGGTAAATAACGTACGCAGTCCTCGTCTACCATCACAGGTAATGCTTTGTACATCAACGCCTAACGATGCTAGATGATCAATTCCTTGCTTGTAGGCACTGTTGGTTTCATGACTGACTATCGCGTAGTAAAGAACGGCTTTAGTGGTATTGTCCATAAAAACCATTAAACCGAACTTACGACCGAAGTAAGTGGTATCCATGATGATGTTAGCAGTATTCGGTCGTTTAACTTGATACTGGGTACTGACTTTGTCTAAGCGTCTTTGAATGGTTTTAAGACTACAGCTATACTTGTCAGCCAGTTGTTTGTAGGTCTGTTTCCCTTGGGTGTATTCAGTCCAAAGGGTCTGGTTATTGAGTCTTTTGCCACCTAAAAACTGCCGTCTGCAAGCTAGACATTGATACTGTTGTTTGCCTAGCTTGCGTCCATTCTTCTTGGTGTGTTTATCATGACAAAAAGGGCAGTTTTTTGATTCATAGCTTTGATTCCTTGCAAATATAGACAGTATATAGCGTTAGACACTACGCCAGCATGAATAATGTCCATTACACCTTTTTACAAGATTATGAGACAATTGATCACCCAAATAAAAAGGTCTGAACCATTAGTTCAGACCTTTTTTATTCTTAAAGAAAATACTGTATCTAAGAATTAGAAATCAATACTCACATCAAACACATAAGCCCGACCTGGCTCATTAAAAGTTCGAGCACCCGCATTGGTACCCGTGCCTTCGCGTTTAATTTGCTTATCAAATAAGTTTTTGATTCCGGCACCAACGGTGACACTATCCGTCAAGTTATAGCGAGTGCTGATATTGGCAAGTGCATAAGGCTTACGATCAAGCTTTAGCGTTTCTAACGCATCGCCAGTAGTAACTGAAACTTCAGGCGCTTCAATAGTTCCGTAATAACTAACACCAAAGTCGGTATTCCAACGTGGGGTAATGTCCCAGTTAACGTTAGAATTAACAGTAAACTTAGGGATTAATGATAACGCTTCGCCAGTATCTTTACGTTCTGAGCGAATATTTCCAGTGACATTAGTAGACCAAGAAACCGTGTCAGTCACTGGCACTTTTACAAAGCCTTCAAGACCCTCAATGATGGCTTCGCCTTGGTTCTCCCATTGAAAAACAGAGCGGTTTATATCTGCACTATCAACCACCACACCAACTACACCCACACGATCTACACCCGCACCAATACGGTTGTCATAGGCATTATGATAATACGTCAGACCAGCATTGAGTCCTGTACCATCGTCATAGGTAAAAGTCAGCTCTTTGTTCCAAGAAGTCTCATGCTCGAGATCAGTGTTACCCAAAACATAGCAGCCTCGTTGATCAGTCGGAATCCAAGAAGGACAGCCATTGCCTTTAGTGTAGTAGATATAGTTGGGATCAAGTTGATAAAGTGATGGTGCTTTAAAGGCGCGACTGACCCCTGCTTTCACCGACCAGTTTGGGCTAAAGTCCCAAGTAGTATTGATACTCGGTGACCAATTGCTACCGGCTTCGCTGTGATAATCAAAACGGAGCCCTGGGGTTACATACCAATCTTGAGTGATTTGGTAGTTGTCTTCTAAATAAGCACCGACAAGGTAAGCATCTGATTTTGGATCGCGCTTAGCAGGGTCAGTTTCCACATCCCCAAAGTCAAAGCCTTCATCAAAAGTTAAATCTGAAACCACAGGATTATTGAGTTTTTCACCACGGAACTCAGCGCCTGCAGTCAAGGTGTGGCGGTCAAAAAAGATATCCCACTCTGACTTGGCGTTAAGTGTGTCATAAGTCGCTTTGTTCCATAGGTAATCTTCGCCTTCTACTGGAGGCTTAATTTGACCTTCAATACTACCACCAGTACCTTCAGCCAAGCGCTCATTATTGGTACGGTTAAACTCTAAATAGCTGTTACTACGGGAGTTTTCATAGTCACCTCGATGGGTTAAAGCAGCACCATAGCGGCGCATCTTATTGGTGGTGTCACCCCCTAGGGTTTCGACCAAGTCATCATTGACTGTTTGGAATTGCGAGTCGCCCGCCCAGCGGTTATCTTGCGTGCTGTAGTTGACCTCAAAACCCACAGTATTCATCGCATCCATAGCGTATTCAAAAAGCTGGCGGACGTCTACATTTTCTACCCCTTCAACACCTGCCGCAACCGAAGCCGCAGGCCCATCACGCCCATCAACAATCTGGGCATCTTCGGCATTAATGTAGGGGTCATCGCCTTCACTGTCATGATAGCCAAGCGTGGTACGAAAAGACAGTTTATCACTTAGAGAGCCAGCCATATTGATATTGGTACGCCAATCTTGACCTTCCAAATTACTCTCTGGCAACTCGTAATGACCGGTGACCGAAAATTCTTTTTTGGTAGAAGCTTTAGTGATGATGTTAACTACCCCGCCCATACTACCAGAACCATATCGAGCCGCCGCTGGGCCACGCAACACCTCGATTCGTTCAATAGCACTCGGCGGCACCCATTGTGAATCTCCACGGGTATCCTGCTCGCTAGCTCGACCGGGACGAACCGCATTACGAGAGGTAACAGGACGACCATCAATTAAAATCAGCGTGTTATTCGGGCCCATACCGCGAAGATCAATCTGGCGCTGGTTGCCACGTTGCCCAGAAGTTGACGAGCCTGACAGATTAACCCCAGGCATTTTGCGCACGATCTCTGCAATGTCATTGGAAACAGAGGCTTTTTCAATCGCCTCTTCGCTAATTACTGACAGACCAGCTGCTTGTTCTAGCTCCTCTCGTGCCGCCTTGACTACAATAGTCTCTAGCTCAACTGATGGCAGAGCTTGCTGTTCCGCAGCTTCTTGCGCTGCTATTTGTTGTACAGTAAGGCCATCACTCTCAGCTGCGAATGAAGTAGTAGTAAGAATAGAGGCGATAGTAATGCCAAGCAAAGCTTTCCTAGTCGTTAAACGCGGTAATTCTTGTAAGCAAGGGTTTTTTGTAGCAGAAGGGGTTCGAAATGTTGGCATAGATAATAATCCTAAAGGTACTTAGTATTCACCAATGCTTTTCAAATTTTCTGATAGAGGTGATTCGATATAACATCATGACTACCTGCTAGAAAAACACGGTAAAGTTATGCTTTTTAATTGCTATAAAAGTAAGATAAGTAATTGAAGTATTAATATAGATAACATCTTAAAACTAGAAGATGCAAAGAGCTACCCACTACTCAGCAATAAAGAATGCACACTTTAGCAACATTATAAAAATAACGCAAACAATAATGATAATAGTTATCATTATTCTTCAATACAATATCGAATACCTTCAATTAGCTGATCATTAGCCTTATCGTTAAGCTACATAACTAAAACCTCCGAAAATGTCAGTCGATTTTTGGATGGTGTTGGTGGTAACGTGATTTAGAAAGAATTAAAGCACATGATATAGAAAATTCTGTTTGAGACAATCGTTGAGCTATGCTGAAAAAACCGTAGAGATAAACTTGGTAAACTAAGCGTATTAATCGGAGTTTATCATGACCAAGAAAGTAAGAACCTACAGTGACGAATTTAAAGCTGAAGCTGTCAAGAAGATAGCAGATAATAATGGCAATATCTCAGCTACTGCAAAGCAGTTAGGTATTGCTATGCAAACGCTATCAAACTGGCATAACAAAGCCAATCAAGGCAAGCTTGTTGGCACAGAGCAATATGATCCTGACCTTATGAGTGCTCTTCAAGAAATAAAGCAGCTCAAGCGTCAGCTCAAAGTGGCTGAAGAGGAGCGCGAGATTCTAAAAAAGGCGACCGCGTACTTCGCGAAAAACAGCCCGTAAAGTACGCTTTTATCAAAGACAATCGTCAGATATTTAGCACCACTACTATGTGCCGTGTATTAAGCGTTAAACCCTCAAGCTACTATGACTGGCTAGGTCGTCATATCAGCTGTCAGCAGGTACATCGTAATCAGTGCGAGTTACTGGTTAAAGCCGCTCACAATGAAATGAAAGAACGTTATGGCGTAGATCGACTGCATGCTCATCTAAGCGAGCAAGGCCACAACATTAGCCTGTATATGGTAAGAAGCATCAAAGAGCAACACGGCATTAAATGTCGTAGTCATAAGCGCTTTAAAGTCACCACCGACTCCAATCACAACAAGCTGGTCTATCCAAACGTACTGGATCAGAAGTTTGATGCTAAGCGCCCTAACGAGTCGTGGGTCAGCGACATCACCTATATCTGGACGAATGAGGGTTGGCTGTACTTAGCAGGGGTCAAAGACTTATACACCAAAGAGCTTGTCGGTTACGCTATTAACAAGCGTATGACCGCTGATCTAGTATGCAAAGCATTGAACATGGCCATCAGGAATAAACGTCCAAGCAAAGGGCTAATTGTTCACTCTGACAGAGGCAGCCAGTATTGCAGCCATGCCTACCACAAGATCGTTAAGCAGCATAAGTTTACAGGCTCAATGAGCGGCAAAGGTAATTGCTATGACAACGCACCTATAGAAAGCTTCTGGGGCATATTGAAGAATGAGTTGGTATATCATAAGGATTATAAAACTAGATTTGCCGCCATTACCGATATCATTAGATACATCGAGCTATATTACAACCAGACTAGGATTCAAAAGGGTTTGGGCTATAAATCACCAAGACAGGTGTGGTTTGATTATTATCGTCAGGCTGCGTAACTAAAATCTCCCAAGTTTAAGTCTACGGGATTGACGGCAGGGGTCAAATCAGGAGCTGTTTGATAATCTAGAGCAGGTACGCGCACAAGCAGAAAACTGGTTATACCATTATAATCATAAGCGCCCAAACATGGGCAATGGCGGTTTTACACCGATACAGAAACTCAATCAGGCAGCTTAATTCTATTTATTAGGTGTCTTAAGTTTGGGAGGGTTACCTATATAGACCTTTATAAAGCATGCTCAGTGTAGTTAAGCAGCAATTAAACTATATTTAGTTAAAAATTGCGTTTTAAGAACCATACGCAACAAAGATAACTGCTATTAAAATTAAACAGTTTAATACTACCAAAACTTTAGTAGATAAATATATTTTATCTAGTTTTTTCTGTACAATTTCATAATTATTATTTGACTTAATAAGCACATTATCTATAGTAGATTTCAAACTAGAATTTAATTCTTTATACTGAGACTCCATAGTTTCCTTGGTTAACGTAAATTCCTTATCCATCCCTTGACTACTTTCATCTATTTGCTGTAGTAAAGAGTCGTATTTACTACAAATCAATTTATTGATAACAGACATTTCTTCTAACAACCTACTAATATTATAATTATTTTTTTCAGAAAATAATTCTTCTAAATTAGAGGAGTGTGTTAGTAATATTTCTTTCTCTATCTGCAAAACTTCTGTGAATTTCTGATATGTATCATCAGTAAACTGACGGTTCTCATCTATAGTACTCAATAAAGTATCAAGATTATTATTTAGTAATTGACCAACCTCAGAAATAACCTGCATTGTTTCTTTGGCTATCTCCTTACGGCTCAAATCTGAAGACTGTAGCAAGCTACTTAATGACTCATCTTTTGCAATTAACTCTTGACTACATTTTTTTAGGGTTTCAATAATTTCGCTAGTATTTTTACTATTATTAGCTTCTGCTGAAGACTGTAAATCTGATAAATTATTTTTTATATCAACACTATGCTTGTCAATAAATTCTAATAAGTCTTGAGATGTTTTATCAATTTTTTCTATTTTTTTTACTACATCTTCTAACTCGATATCATTTTTTATAAAATCTTCAATTCTATATATTTTTCCACTTAATATATTACTATTTTTTGATATTTCTTTTTTTATAAAATCTATTTGAAGTCCAACATCATCAAGTATCATATTTTTTTGATCAGAGTTTTTTTCCTCTATCATCTTACCGAAGATATCTTCCACTAAGATATCGAATGATTCTTCATAATCAATTTTTTCTGTCATTTTTTCCCTCTACAATTTTAAAGTCAACATTCAACTGTCTAATCAACATTATCCAATATAGCTTTGCCATATTATCTGATTCTTCTTTAGCAAGGTTTGAAAAGTATGATATAGCTAGTTTAAATTCAGTATGGACAAACTCTGAGAAGTTCTTACTGTATTCTATTTCTACATCACGCTCATAATTAAATCTCTCTAATTTTTCTTCTAAATTTGACTTTTTTCTATACAGCATATACCTCCTTTTAACTAAATCCCTTTTTCTATTTTTTAACTTTAGAATAGTATTATTGGAGTATTTGATTTTTTTATTACTTTCTGTTCTTATATAGCTCGAGCATTCTAAATACGAATTCTTTAGTGATTCATTCATACTTGACAACTGTTTATCGATGATATATTTTATTTTTTTTAAGTCATTACTATAGTTTTCTTTAAAAAAATATGTTTGAAAAGTATAATTCTTTAGACGAGATTGCATACTATCTATGTCATTTAAGTAAGGAAAGTCCCTAATATCAATACTACCTATACTATCTCGTTTAATTAACTCCCACTCATCCTCAATAATTATAATATTTTTTAATAAGTAGTCTGCTAGCATGCTAGTATTTTGTTGTTCAGGTTCTCTTATAGTTTTACTTAGTTTTTTTATAGATACATGTGATATCTTACTCCGATAATCATTATATAAATCATTAATATATGCTACCCGATTGCTTGTATATTTCTTCTCATAATCAATAGATGCTTGATGATTATCAATACTAATATCAATATTTTTTATTTCTTTGTTGATTTTTTTTATTTCTTTCTCTAATATATTTAGATCAATATTTATTTCTTGATTCTTTTCTAACTTAAAGTTTTTAGATATTTCACCAATCTGATATCCATGACAAAGCCTAATTATAGGACTACTAGCAGAGTAAATAACATCTTTTAGCTCATCGAAAAACACATTCCTAATTTTTTTTAGCGACTGAGTTTCTTCACTATATTCTGTTAAAAGTTGATACCAACTATCTCCCACCTCTAGTGCGTAAAGTTGGCTTTTGACATCCCATTTCCAATCATTATCCAAAGTATATATTTGCTCTTGAATATGAGTGCGAATATCATCTTTATTTATAGAACCTTCTTGCTCATGAAGTTGGTTACAGAGCCTTAGACTTGAGTCGTCTGAATAAAACTTAGTAAAGACAATCTTAAATCTTTGTGGGTTAACCCTCCATTTTTGCAACTCATCTAATTCTAAGTTTTCAGGCTGTACTACCAAACCTATGTTATCGATAGTAGTGACTAATAGCACTAAATCAGCTTTTTCAATCTTATCTTTAATCGCCTTAGTAACAAATTCGCGCTCATTATTGTTTTCTGCTTTAACTCCTGGTAAATCGCGAATGACAATATCTTTATATCGATCACTTTTTTTACTCAAATATTCTTCAGGAATACTAATATCAATTTCTTCGACATTATATTGGTCTCCCATAACTTCCATATCAGAACGAATTTTTGCTAAAACCTTTTTGGCTTGATTTTTATTTAAATTCTTCCTATCGTTGCTACTCTCGCTAACATCATGTATATGCCAGTAGTTATCACTAGACGCGCGATAGCGAACTACTGTTGCTGTAGCAGATCTTCCATAATCTCTATCCGCTCTAAGAACATTCTGAACCGTACTATGGTGTTCTGGGAGTACACCTATTAGCTCAAGAATTAAAGATGTTTTGCCCACTTGTGAAGCACCGTAGACGGCCACAAATATTTGATCTTTGATTTCATGTGTTGAATATAGGTCGTTGTCAAAATTAAGCATAAATTTTGAGTGAGCTGATTTAGCCCACTCAAATCTATGTTTATAAACTTCAGACCAAGTTAAGTTGTTCATTGTTCAACACTCTCCGTACGTCTCTATGAGTATTTTTTAAATATTTGAGTGCCACCATTAGATGATGCTGGGTATCTGTTGAACCTACACCATACATTTGCTCTAAGTTTGAACGTAAATACTGTGATATTTTTTGCATATGCTCATCGTATTCGCTAATTACCATTGCATTGTTTTTACGTCCTAGATCTTGTGCGTATGACTCAATAAATGCTTTATTTGATATATCCATTGAATTAACAGAATTAGACATTTGGTATGCAGTGAATGCTACAGCACCAACTGCGACTGCTAAACCTGCTACTCTAGTAGCTAATAAAGCAGCTGTTTGTAATCCATTATTGTTGTTCGATGAGCTATCTGAAAAATCGATTTGACCATCAAGCTTACCATCTATCATGTCCAAGCCTGTTAACGAACCAACTATACCCATAACTGTCTTAACACCTTCGGCAGTCGTATCAGTATTTCTAACTACATTAGCCATTAATCCTTGTATATCCGTTGTATCAAGATTTCTATTTTCGAGCTTGTTTTTTAAAGTAAAGTTATCTCCATCTGAATGTAAATAAGCAATTTGGACAATGCGAGAGTACTCCATTGCTACAGCAGGCAGTACTTCCAAGGCTTTTTCAATTATCACTTTATTATTTTTCCTGCTGCTACCATTATCAGGTAACTCTTCTTTTCTTAATAGTATTCTAAGCCCTGCATTAACTGATTCATGATAGTCTGTTGGAGAGTCTTCATAGTTGTCCATTTTTGTATCTGAATAACCTAATAAGTTGTTAGGTGTATGATTACTTAACTTTAAGTTTAATTGATTTTGAGCAGTTTCATTGATAGCCTCCAAATTCGAAGTCATAACGGCTGTAGGGGTAAAGTTATCCTTGACTCTTTCTCTGCGTTTATCATTAACCTTTGAGCGGTTAAAAGTAATGTACTTAAAGCCTAGTTTTACATTATTTATTAAGCCTACTTCTTCCTCACCGTATTCTTTTTGAGCACGCTGGATTGCTTTTGCAACCAATGTCGCAGTATTTCTATTAAGCTCTCTTAATAAGTCTTGTTTGTACTTATTGGCAGATTTATCAAACTTGTCTATAAGCTTATCTACTAAACTGTTTTGAGCACTATCGCTAACCTCAGCATTTAGTGCTAAACCTTCAAGATCATTGATGACTTCTGATAAATCATTATCAATGACCTCTAATAAAGTGTGGATTTTATTATTTTCTACAGCAGAGTTCTTATTTAATAAAGGTATTACAGCTTTTTCAAAGTTATCTCGCCAGTTATTCAGATCGGTTCCTGTAAAAATGACTTTATCCTCTGAGACTTTAAAAACTTCTTTTGCTCGTTTAGTCAGCTGGCTTATCTTTTCTTCATTATTGCGATAGTTCTCTGAACGAGAAATAGCAATAACCGGCTGACTAGATTGTAAGTTTTCTGCTAAGTCATCAGTAATATCAGTTTGCACATGTGCCAGTCTTTCTTCACTAGTTACAAGGACAACGCCTAGAGCATGAGTCATGACATAGCGCATAAGCTGCTGCCAAGCATAGTTTTTATGTGTCTCCACCTCATACCCTGGTAATAATACCCAACCAAAGGGAATATCGAATACTACAGGTACAAATAATTTGACGTAAACGACACGTTCATCATCTTTACCGTCGCCTTCCCATTGAGTGATAATCTTTTTAAACTCTTCTTTGGCACACTCAATCTCGGATTCTTTTTTTGTTTTTGTGTTAAAAACAATCTTACTAGCTATTATTTCTGTAATGCCTTGCTTCTCATAAACAAATACAGGAACTTGCTCCCCCCGACCACTATTAGAAGTAAGCCAGTCATCAGCATTATAGATGGTACTTAACAAAGTGGTTTTTCCTGCTCCTTGTGTACCTCCAATGGCTACGAAGTGTTCATTAGCTAACAGACGACTCAAGCGAATTTTCCGATATGTTTCAACAATTTTTTTCAAAGTCTCTTTACTGCAACTATCAAGATCACAGGCAATATTCATTACTTGTCTTAAGTTGCTTTCTAGCAATTTTAAATATTCAGCATTCATTTTTTACGCTCCATTTTGCAGTTCAAAAAATTATTCTTACTCATTGAATAAATATATGTTTAAGCCTAAAAAAAATAAAAATTTCAATTATATAAGTAATTCCTTAAGACTTTTGTCATTTGCTCCTGAATTCCACTCGGACTAATAACACGAATATGTGGTATACCATATTGAACGATAGGGACAACTTCTCTTGGGTGTACATCTTTACATATCAGAAGTAAGTCTCCATTATCAAGCTTTCGTACCAGCTCCTGATTGGGTAGTAGATCACGACGTTCAAAATATCCGGCAACTTTCTCATCGATTTGTAGGACGATTTTACTGATTTGATTGCCAAAGAATAAACTGTCCGTACCAAGGATTTTCTCTTTGATCTCTTCAGAACATGCAAAGGTCTTAGTACTAATTTGCAGGTTAGCTATTTAGGTAAAGCAAAATGTCCGCGTTTGTCCATTGCGACAGCCAACTACATACCAAATACTTTTTTTATTGAGTAGTCATTGCTTATTCTCCGGTTAGTGGATTATAAGCAGTTACACAAAGTTTGGGAAACTCTCTTTAATTACGTAGCCCGACAACAAAAACTATTCTATCAGCCTCACTTTTCACTATCTTGTTCAAGCATTATCACCAACACCTCTCCCAAAAACTTCAAAACGCCCGAAGACTCGTAAACCTTTGCATTATCAGAAGAGCTTTTTAATTTTCTGACAACTCTAACTTCAAAGCCTACACATTTTTGGTTGGCTTCTACCCTAATGGTACTATCGATTTTATGCCTCTTCTTAAAATCTCTAACCTCTTTTGCGCTACTAGAAGTGAGTTGCCAATGGTGAGGAGCAATAATTTGACACCCTATCTTCAAAAATTCAGCCAATAGCTCATGTTGAGATTTTTTAATACCAAACTTTAAGTAAGACCGAGAGGTAATGTGCTTTTGCTTATAGATACTGACAAACTCTCGTAATTGATCAGGTTTCTGTACGGACAGGTTATAAGCGTTATCCAATGCCGTGGTAATAATAGCTTGGGCAGCTTGACCTTTGACTTGAGTGATGAGCTTATCGTTATTATTTAAGCCACTCGCGTTTTTGTATAGCTCTCGTGCATTGAGTAAATGGATACCGTGTTTTATCGCTATATTTTCCAACTCTTTTTCACGCAGCTCAGGTCTGAGTCTATCTATCTCTCTTAGAAAGCTAATAACAGCATCGTACCTTGCTTCAATAAAAACAGAGTGCTGTATCCTCTCACCTTCAGCACTCTGCTGGATAAGTTTGGTGCTCACATCGGGTGCTGTAAATAAAGGATTGTGATGTGCTTTTAGCTTTTTTGCAAAATAAGGTCTTAATTTCTTCAACGCTACCGCTTTAGTAGATTTATCATAGGCAGTTTTATCGTGATAATTAATTGTTTGATAGTCTATACCAGTGATATTCTGTAGTACCGTAAAAGGTATTTCGATTTTTGCGTTGCTTAATTGCCATCCTGCTAATAAATGTGCGGTATGGATGTAATGCTCAAAAGTTGTATCACAAGTCAGATGACCTACAAAACTTGCTAGCCCAAACCAAGCACCCTGGATTTGATGATAGCCTGCCAAGCTGTCAGCAATACTTTGGCATTCCTGTTGGGTATAGTCGGTCATCACCTCCGCTAATGCAGACTGATTGATAGCCAATGCCAGATGACTGATTGCCGTATGTCTAAGGCTATGAAAAGTATAATTGTGATTGTCTTGCCCAAGCACGCCATCCCATAGTATTCTCATCAAATTGCTAAAAAAATACGTCGGTAGTGGCTGCCTACTAGCTCCTTGTGAAAATAAATAGGACGCCCCCATTCTTTTTTGCTGAGCAATAAACGACGTCAATATTTTTAATTCATCTTTCTTTAAAAGCGCCGCTAATAAAACTCTTCTTTTAGCACTACTACTTTTAAGACGTAGATAAGGGTTTGGCGTAAGTACAATGCTAACATCCGAAAGATTTTTTATATTTTTAAGCTTTATACCTGCAAGCTCATTAATACGCATGCCAGTACGATACGCTAAAATTAATATCGTCTGACATAACAGCGTTTGACTCTTGTTTAATTCAGATACTTGTAGTCCGCTATGCATGGCGTTATATACTCGAGGGGATACCATACTCGCTTTGACAACCTGCTTGTTTTCTCCCCATGCAAAAACTACATCAGGAGCTTCGAAATACTGCATCTGGTATCGATGAAAAGCGCGCAGACGCCCATAGGTATAAGACTGAGTGTTTTTCAGCTCATCTAAGCTAGTGGATTGTTTGCCTTCATCTTTTGAGTCGATATTTTGGTCTAGCGCCTGCTCTAAATCAGCTACTGGATCATCTAAATAATCATCTTTACCATTCTTGATATCATCATCATCAAGTTCAATGTCATCTCTATCATCGATCGGGTCTTTCTGCAAAACATCTTTTTTACGAGCATCTTTGACTTTACTTAAGATAATTTGCTCATATATTTCTTCATAATCATTGGTACCCCATTCCTCTAATTCTTCATCCATGGTCAACATAAGCCATTCACGTCCAATACAACCTACATATTTACTGACTGAGTTTAAGTTGGTTTGATTGCCTTCTAGTAAAAATAGTACCCAGCCTAGCAGACGTATGGCGTTAGGCTGAGGAAACTCATCTCTTATGTTGTTAATAGTATCTTTGGCAGATAATCGAGTGCCTTTCAATGCCTCTTGAATGAGCTGAATGATATTCTTGCTAAAAGCGGGATAGCTTTTACTGGGCTTAGAGGTATCGTTCGATGATGTGCTTTGAATAAACAGCTGTTGCCAAGTAATAGCTGGTTGAGTACTTTGGATGATTTCTTGGTTATAACTAAGTAGTTGGTCAGTAGGTAGTGACGTACTTTTAAGTTGTCCTTGCATGATTAAACTGCCAGCACTATCGATAGCACTACCAGGCCACTGCCGCCAATGAAAATTAGCGTATTTGATAAGATGTGATAAATGGATTTTTTTTGGATCTCGGCAAGTAAGTTCAAACTTATTATTCAATCCTTTGATAATCGTCTCAAACTGCTGTATTTTACGCTTATTTATACTAGTATCACCCAAAGCGTATAGAAACATAAGACTTAGGTCATCAGGAACATAAGAAGCATAGCGAGTCAATGAATCATCGTTGTCATAAACTCTGCAACCATATTTGTCATCTCTGATCTCTAAAGGGATCACGAGCAGAATTTTATCAGTATCTAACTTCTTATTATCTTCAGCCTGTTTTTTTAGGTTCACAAGATATAGTTTTCGATCGCTAAAGACCCACTGATATAATGCCTTTAATGCAGATAAATCATTTAGGCCGCCGAATATAATACTGCTATATAAAAAGTAAGCTACGTAGTCATTGGCACTAAAATTACGCTTGTTTTGCCAAGATAACTGCATCTTCTCCCAAGCAGTCGAAACCTTTGAACCTTCAACGAACCACCCATAGCTAATGGTGAGCTTATCTCGTTCAGCCACAATAGGAACGACTGGCTCATCTAACGAGCAGTTGTTAATTTTATTGTAATTCCTAACTGCTTGTAGAAACCCTTGCCTTGCACAGCGGTATTGAGTGAATGTAGTAAACTTTATCGATAACTCATTATCGATAATACGGTAATGTTCTGCCATATCAGAATCATTGAAGGGCTGATATTTATATAAATAGTCAGTAACGATAACTTCAGCTTTCCTGACTAAGAGTAACTTCTGATGCTGTAAATTAGCGGCTCTGCGCTCGTGTGAAAATAACTCTATTGGCTCAGCCATAACGTCTGACCTCAACTTGCTTAAGATCAAGCTTTTGTACCACACGATCTAACTGGGGCAATAGCTCCTCCCTATATTGATTTATAGATACAGAGGACATCGGATGGAATATCTCTTGATCCGCATGTTCATGGCCGAATAAGGCACAGATGTATAACTCGTCGACTTCGTTGGTCAGCATGGAGCGTAGTTGATGTCGCAGCCAATTATCTTGATGAGGAAGCGCATTGCCTACAGCGCTTCTAATACGTCTTGGTGTGATAGGCATAAATTTTTTCGGGTTAAAGCTAAAAATTTGTAAAAGAGAGATTTCTGATTGCAGAATCTTATCAATTTCAAGCCTGTGTTCTGGATACAAAGGATTATGCTCACTAGCAAAATGTTTGATATAGCTAATATAATTTTTCAATGCCGTTTTCAAAAAATGGCTAATAGGAATGAGGCGACCATAATCCTTACCTTGGCGTATAGATTTATCTGACACCCAATACATGTCATGGCTAAAGTTGAACTGATTTAAAAATCCAGGTACATCATTAACGGGTCTTATACCGGTCTGGATTTGAATAACATGCCATAGCCATAGGCTATAAGCATTAAACTGCTTGATATATTCATCCTCTCGATCGTTTTTGCCCCGGTTTAATTGTCGACTATCACCTTGTACATTATCGGCAAGCAGAGCGAAAAATTTACCACAAACCTTATCAGTCAATGCCATATTACTACCGACAAAGATTTTATTTTCATTACTAGCAACAGATGATACATTGGAAAAATATGTATACTTATGCGTTTGCCACATTTGATGATGTTTTGGATTTGAATAAATGGAAGACTTTTGCGAATCACCGACTTTAGAGTATAAGTTACTCCTAAAATCTTTAAAGCATCGAGCACTAAGCATATTGATTGCGATTTGGTAAGTATGCAATAAAGATGAGGTTTTGATGCTGGTATAGTAAAGTGGTGATGAATGCTCCACTTCCACACCTGTAAGAATGTCTGAGTGTAGTGGCTCACCGATTTGATGAGTAATAATAAAGGCTAGCGCTGATTCTATATGTTGACTTGATAATAAAGGTAAAGATAAATCTTCTTTAAGTAGTTTAAGAGTTTGGTTGACTTCGTTAGGCTCTACTGCAAACTTAAACTGTAATATACCTTGCAACGTTTCTGGTAGCGCCAAACTAAAATGATTGCTATCGCTTTTGACCACTTGCTTTATTGCATCACGCTGGTTAACTGTCACGTTAATACGGTTTCGAATCATGGCTATACCGCTCTCCTCTTCCACCAAAAACTGTCTTTGGCTTTTATTGCTTGCTACCTCATGAATTACGGTTTGAATTGATCTACCGGTTAACATTGATAACAACAATATAGTAGCAATCCGCCTATTAAGTTGCGCTTCGTTAGACAACATATCCCAGAGTTTAAAAAAAACTAACTGATAATCTGATAATGTTAATAACCTAGTGTTACTGGGAAACATAAATCGATTACGCTTACTATGCAAGTAGTTGGTTTTGACTTGATACTGTTGTAACTGTGATGATTTAGCAGTTGTCTTAGTGGGGTTAAATTGATTATCCAACAACGCCGGCGGATCATCATCCGCTAGGTTTTCTGATTTGACGACGTTATTATCTAAAGACAACTTAGGATAGCGAATTCGACGCGTGCTTTCAGTAACGAAAGGCAAAACCTGCTCATCTCTCGGTTTTTTTAAAACGGCAGCCTGAGCATTAGATTTTCGGTTTCTATCGATATAATCCTTATCTTCAATAATAACTTCATAGGCAAGCCTTATTTTGCCTATTTTCGTAGCTGTACTTTTGGTTTTAACTATGCCTGTCTGCTCCCTATGATCCATATTTTGCTCATAGGTTTTTATGTCAGCAAAGTTCTCAATAACATTAGCAGATGAGTCATGTATACGTATAAGCTCATCGATAATTTCAGTCTGAGAAGAGTTCTTTGTGAGCGCCATTCTTATACGAACACCAAGCGCATTAATCTTATTGAAATGCTTATCCTCACGCTCTGCTATTAAAAGTATGAGTTGGAGATACTTGCTCATAAAGAGCCAAGTTTTATCAGTAAATGATTTTTGCCTATAATAGTTAGTAAAGATAGCTAACATAAAAGGAACAGACCAAGCTTTAGTTTTTTTATTAGAGTTGACTGCTTTTATGATGACAATGCATTGCTCGTCGGTCAGTTTCTTTAAACTTGAACCTGCACTCTCAACATCCGTATTGATTAAGTAGTTTGGTGACAGCCTTATTAGATCAAATACCAATATATGTATTTGAACTGACAATGGTGAATCGTATGGCACAATTAGCCCGATTAAACGATGCACCTCTTCGACCTCTAAGACCCTGGGGATCCATTCTTTCACACTATTCATCGATCCAATCCGTATTCTGAGCCAAATCAAACGTTTCTTTACTTTGCTTTAAAGATTTCTGCGCGTAAGAATACTGATCCATATTTATGCCTGCAAAGCTGCAATAGTCCTCATTGTAAAGACTGTCACAGCCCATCAATTCTTTTAGTGTTGTTGCGGAACAATTCTCTTGTAAGTGCTCCCATAAGGAAACGTGGTCGACATTTTTATAAAAACATAGTTTCAATACCTCAGCCCATGCCGCCTTAGTAACCTGCTGATCATTACCTATAATAATGACGAAGGGTTGGCTTATATTCATTTCATACTGGAACACATTTGACATGCGCTCAAAATTATCAAAATAGAAATAATGATTTTTGTCGTAATAAATGATTCTGGTAAGTGGTCTATGATATTTATCGAGACCAGTAAGGTGTATAGGTGATGTTTTAGGACGATATTTAAGCCAAGTTTTGTAGGCCGATAAAGCCTTAGGGTGAACAGTCAAAGTAGTATGACTGGGGGTAAAAGAATGAAGGCGGGCAGATTGTTGCTTTGACATTTATCACCTCTGAGCTTTTTACCAATACTGTGTCATGATGTTGACGATAGGGTAGGAGTAGCTTTATACTATATTAATAATAGTTAGGTATCAATATATGCAATTATGCTGTGACTAAAATATCAAAACTATCTTTTAATTATCCTAAAATCTCCATTATTTTTGTTATAACCTTATTATTATATCAATTAATATCATATACTTAAGGTTTATATCCATTTTAGTGAAATAGTTCGACACCATTGCCAAGGTTGGGGTCGAGAGTTCGAATCTCTTTTCCCGCTCCAAATACTTAGAAAGCCTCACTTAACAGTGAGGCTTTTTTTTGTCTAATTTTCATAGGTTACAGCGGTTTTTCAATAAAACTATCTGGTGGTGTTCTAAAAAGTATGCTGACATCAGACATAGCCATAATTGACATAGAAGAATACCAAATCAAACACCTTAAAGTGGTTATCAAACTTCTTTGAGAAGCAACAGATCTTTCGAACGGCTCGTCGCAATCGGTGTCTAAGGCGACAGTTATTACCTTCTATGCCTACCGTATGCTGCTTGCCGATTTGTTTGTTATCTGCCTTAAAAGCCGTTATAAAGCTGTCCCAGTTATCCATGCTAATAGAACCATAGCTGACTTTCAGTTGTTTAAGACGGGCTCTTAGCTTCTTAGCTGTTTTCAGGTCACGTTTGCCCCAAACATAAGCAACAATCTCACCCGTAGCACGGTCATAAGCGTAGATGAGCCAGAATTTACGTTTCTTGCGATATACGTAAGTCCAGAACTCATCAACCTCTAAGCGTTCATAATAGCGCTTTTTAGGTGTAATCTTATAGACCGATGAGCCTATGGTGCTAAGGACTTTACCAATACTAATAGAGGCTATAACGGCTATGTCTCTGACGCCGCAACCTCTAACCGTCATTAGCCGTATGATGTCTTCTATTTTAGAGTGACAGCCATGATAAGTTAAAGCATGGTCGCCAATGAATTGACGTTTGCAGTCCTTGCACTGGTAATTCTGCTTGCCATAGCTTTTTATACCATGTATCGAAAAACTGGAGCTGTGACAGTCGGGGCATATGATATCTATTTGTGTCTTCATAACCTCAAATATATCATCTTGCTTCGGCTGTCACCCTCCTTTCATCTTCTCAGCATACTTTCTGACACACCACCAACTATATTAGTAATAATTAAGAAAAACTAACTAACTAAAAGGGGCGTTTTTAGAGCGGTGCCCATTTGGTGCCCAAACCGTGCCCTGCCCTAAAACTGCGTATACGTATCTGACCACAACCTAGCTATTTTTGGTTCAAAAACCATCATGACACCTAACCTAGTGAATTTGGCACTATGCTGATTTTTGAGCCCAACCTCAATTCAGCAAAAAACGTGTTTTTTAGAGGCCTAAATTTTCCGAAATCTATTTCATATTTATAACATTCGAAATTAATTGTCGCTTAAACAGTGATGACTACAACCTAATATTTAAAAGTAATTAGACCGAGTAAAATATGTATCGGCGCTAAGCTTAATGATTTTCAAGACACTTCGAACAACCATCCTAGTAAGCATTCTAACTTTCTTTTGAACTCTCTTCCTCACAAACTTCATCTTCTTCATAGAGGATAATATCGCCGGGTGTGCAATCTAAAAGCTTACAAAGCTCATTTAATGAATCAAAGTCTATTCTAGTGACTTCATTATTGTACATTCGATACAAAGTAGACCTTCCTAGTTTAGACATCCTGTCAGCATCAGCTACACGGATGCCTCTTTGTGCAAATAAAACAGGTAAATTGAGCTTAATCATATACAAAGTCCCTAAAATGATAAAAAAGTGCTTGCAAGTGATAATACTTATAGATAATATGTACTCATTAGTGATAACTAATCATTCACTAATAGTAAATTTATTTCACATGGAGAACTATTATGTCACAGACTTATCTCACTACTCAAGAATTAGCTGAACGTATCAAATACGATGTTCGTACTATCCGTAACCAGCTTAAGGATACTGTCTTGATTGAAAATATTCACTACATTCGTCCTTTTGGCGGTCGGAAGATTTTATATGTATGGGAGCGTATCGAAGAGGATATGTGCAAACCTGTTATGAGTGCGATCAATGGTATGGCTTTACAGTAAGTTTTATTTAAACAAGGAGATTAACAATGGCATCAGTAAGAGCAAGGCGTGGCAAGCTATTCATAGATTTCACATATATGAATATTCGTTGCCGTGAGACAACAATCTTCCCTGATACTCCCGCAAACGTTAAAAAATTGACTTTAGTGGCAAAAGAGATAGATGCAAAAATAACCCTAGGCATCTTTGACTATGGCGCCTACTTTCCGAAGAGTACGCGTTTAAAAGAGATGACGGCACTGGCTGATAGAGCGGAAGCTTGTATCAGTCGTAATCCAACCTTTAGGCAGTTTTCAGAGATTTGGTACGAAGAGAAGAAGATTGAATGGCGGCCGAGCTATCGGCAAAAGACGCAGATTATCTTGGATAAGTACTTGTTACCTGAGTTTGGTGGTAAAGCAGTACATGCCATAAAAAAACCAGACTTGCTGACCTTCCGTAGCTCTCTCGCCAAAGTTCGTTACGGTAAAGATGGTCAGTCAAGTCTGTCAGTAGCACGAGTCAATCAGATCATGATACTTCTTCGTATGATACTAGAAGAAGCATCAGATCGCCATGATTTTGAGATGCCTTATAAAAATATTAAGAATCTCAAGCAAGCTCGTCCAGATGTAAACCCGTTTACATTGAGTGAGGTATGGCTGATTTTAAAGCATGTCCGTGCGGATTATAAGCCCTACTACACCATTCGCTTCTTTACCGGGATGCGTACCAGTGAGATTGATGGGCTTAAGTGGGACTGTATTAACTTTGATCGTCGTGAGATCAGTACTCGAGGAGCATTAGTAAACGGTGAGATGGGCCCGACTAAGACGTTAGGCTCACAACGTGATATTGCGATGTCGCAGTTGGTCTATGACGCCCTACTAGAGCAGAAGGCACGCACCTTTGGTAAGTCAGAGTTTGTGTTTTGCAACTCACAAGGTAATCTGAGCTATGCTGAAGAAACCGTAGAGATAAACTTGGTAAACTAACGACTTGATGAGGAGTTTACCATGACCAAGAAAACTAGAACTTATAGCACAGAATTTAAAGCAGAAGCCGTTAAGAAGATAGCAGACAATAATGGCAACATTTCAGCTACCGCAAAGCAGCTTGGCATAGCGATGCAAACCTTATCAAACTGGCAGAACAAAGCCAATCAAGGCAAGCTTTTAGGAACTGAGCAGTATGACCCTGATCTTATGGCAGCTATTCAGGAGATAAAGCAACTCAAGCGGCAGCTTAAAGTGGCTGAAGAGGAACGAGAGATACTAAAAAAGGCCACGGCGTACTTCGCGAAGCACAGTTGATGAAGTACGTCTTTATCAAAGACAACCAGCACCTTTTTAGTATTACCTGCATGTGTCGTGTATTAAACGTAAAACCATCAAGCTACTACGACTGGATAAATCGTGAGATTAGTGAACAGCAGATACACCGTAACTACTGTGAGCTATTAGTTAAAGCGGCTCACAGTGAAACTAAAGAACGTTATGGTGTTGATCGACTACATGCCTACCTAAGTGCGCAAGGGTATGCTATCAGCCAATATATGATTAGAAGCGTTAAAGAAGAGCATGGCATCAAATGCCGTCGTCACAAACATTTTAAAGTCACTACCAACTCCGATCATAACAAGCTTGTCTATCCAAACATGCTGGAGCAGCAGTTCGATGCTAAGCGCCCCAATGAGTCTTGGGTCAGTGACATTACTTATATCTGGACTGCTGAGGGTTGGCTATACCTAGCAGGTGTTAAAGATCTCTACACCAAAGAGCTGGTTGGCTACGCTATCAATAAGCGCATGACCGCCGATTTAGTCTGTCATGCATTGAATATGGCAATTAAGAATAAACGACCCAGCCAAGCACTGATTGTGCATTCTGACAGAGGCAGCCAGTATTGCAGTCATGCCTATCACAAAATCATCAAGCAGCATCATTTTAAAGGCTCAATGAGTGGTAAAGGTAATTGCTTTGACAATGCGCCAATAGAGAGTTTCTGGGGCATATTGAAGAATGAGCTTGTATACCATCAGGACTATAAAACAAGGTTTACAGCGACCTGAGCTGTGCTCAAGAAACTGTAGAACCAAACTTAGGTAATTCCAATCGCAATTTTGGTTAGTCTCTACCCTAATGGCAATACCGAGTTTATGCTTCTTCTTAAAGTCCCTAACCTCTTTTATCCTACTTAAAGTCAGTTGCCAATGCTGCGGAGCAATAATTTCACCTTCTATCATCAAAAATTCAGCCAATAGCCCATGTTGTGACGTTTTATTACCAAACTTTCAGTAATATCTAGAGGTAATGTGCTTTTTTTGAGTAATGAGCTTATCGTTATTATTTAAGCGACTGGCGTTTTTATATAACTCTCGTGCATTGAGTAAATAAATACCTAACGCTTACGTCCTATAAAGCACCTTAACCACATGCCAGCCAAATTTAGTTTTCACTAAATGCGGGGTGAAAAGTTCGCCGTTAAAGCAAACTTTATCAAATGCTGGTACCATTTGACCTTTTTTAAACTCACCTAAGTTGCCGCCTTTTTTACCTGATGGGCAGGTTGAGTGTTTCTTAGCCAGCACGTCAAACTGCGCACCTTTTTTAAGTTTGGCCATAATGTCATCAGCCAGTTCTTTGTCTTTTACTAAAATGTGTAAGGCGCTAGCGGTACGAGCCATAATGTAAACTCTTTATAAAATATCGATTATCGGGGCATTATATCACTACTGAGTTTGGTGACTAACCTAACTTAAATGCTCTACTGCATCAAAAGTCATTACCTACTGGCCTATCGTTTTGAGGACCGCGAAGAACCTCGACCTTTTGAAGGACGTTTACCATTGGCCGCAGGTTTGCCACTGCCGCCAGACTTCTTGTTATCCCCGAAAGGACGCTTACCTTTAGAACCCGCTGGTTTTCTAGCGCCATCTTTGGGGTGTTTAGCATTGCCCTTTGCTGCGCCCGCTGGTTTTGAAAATTCTTTTGATTTTGATGAAGTATCAGTACGCGGTTTTTTTCGTGGCGACTTACGCGATTTCTTAGCCGCAGTATTGTCTTCTGAAGAAGAATCTTCTATAGATTTCAGTAAAACGGACAACTCTTTTGGGGTTAAATCTCGCCAGTCTCCAACGGGAATACCCTTTAGACTCACATTCATAATCCGTGTGCGTTCAAGCTTTACGACTTCATAGCCAAAATGCTCACACATACGGCGAATTTGACGGTTTAATCCCTGTACTAGCGTAATATTAAACACGGTAGGCGCTACCTTAGTCACCGGGCACTTTTTCGTCATTCTCCCCAAAATAGGTACGCCACCTGCTAGACCTTCAATAAAACTATCCGTTATCGGCTTATTGACCGTCACCACATAATCTTTTTCATGGTTATTACCCGCACGCAACACCTTATTAACCAAATCGCCATTGCTCGTTAAAAAGATTAAACCTTGAGAATCTTTATCCAGACGCCCAATCGGGAAAATACGGTCGCTATGTCCAACAAAATCAACGATATTGTTTTTCTCAGAGCTTTCTGTGGTGCTCACAATCCCGACTGGTTTGTTCAACGCAATAAAAATGAAATCGTCTGCTTCTCGTGGCTCAATGAGTTGCCCGTTAACTTTTACCGTATCTCCAGCAACCACTTGCGCACCTACTTGAGCACGTTTGCCATTGACGTACACGTTACCTTGTTCAATAAAACGGTCAGCGTCGCGCCGAGAGCAAATACCGCTTTCGCTAATATATTTATTTAAACGAGTCGAGGAAGTATTAAACATAAAGTGCCATTTTCACCTAATAAAAAGCTTTTTGTACTAAGAAAAAGACTGAATTGAATGAATAATCAATAACGAGATAGCTGACATTATATAGGAAATTCAGTACCTATTTTAAGAGAGATGAAGCCAAACCTATTTATCATCACTGAAAACAACTTAGCGACTCATTGAGGCAGTCATATTATGTAAAGTCCATACTTAACCTCATCTGAAATTTAGTATGACCGCGCCCTATCACTTGTAAAAATAATCCTCTAAAATAGATGCCATTTCTAGCAATCAGTTATTCATTACAGGGCAGATTACTGCGCATACTTTACTTCTCAGTAAGTATGAATTGCATAGCATTGTTACTTGTTACGTATCACTTTAGCAGTAACGGACTGTCCGCTTCATCAACGTAAGGCTAATCATAATGACATCAATAATTAGAGTCGCCATCGCCGGTTACGGCAACCTTGGCCGCGGCGCCCAAGCCGCCATTAAGCAAAGCCCAGACATGCAGCTGGTTTGTGTATTCAGCCGCCGCGATCCTGCCTCCGTCACCCTGATTGACGACAGCGTGCCCGTGTATGCGATGGACGATATTGCCCAATATAAAGACGACATAGACGTGCTGATATTGTGTGGTGGCTCTAAGTCTGATTTGCCTGAGCAAGGTCCAGCGCTCGCTGGTTTGTTTAATATCGTTGACAGTTTTGATACTCACGCCAAAATCCCTGAGTACTTTGCCGCGCTTGATACACCTGCCAAAAAAGCCAATAAAGTCGCCATGCTATCGGTCGGTTGGGATCCCGGTTTATTTTCTATCAACCGCTTATACGGCGAAGCCATTTTACCCGTTGGCGAAACCTACACCTTTTGGGGCAAAGGCTTAAGCCAAGGACATTCAGATGCGGTACGCCGCGTCGATGGCGTCAAATCAGGCGTGCAATATACCATTCCCTCAGAATCTGCGATGGAAAAAGTACGCAATGGTGAGCAGCCAACCCTGAGTACCCGCGAGAAACATACCCGCGAATGCTATATCGTGCTCGCTGATAGCGCCGATAGCGATAGCGTACGCGATACCATCGTCACCATGCCGGATTACTTTGCCGACTACGATACCACAGTGCACTTTATTGACGAGCAGACGTTTGAGCGTGACCATCAAAAAATGCCGCATGGTGGATTCGTTATTCGCAGTGGCGTAAGCGGTATGGATAATGCGCAAAACAATCAGGTGTTAGAGTTTTCGTTAAAGCTTGGCAGCAACCCTGAATTTACCGCCAGCGTGCTCGTGGCTTATGCCCGCGCTGCTTATAAAATGAATCAAGCAGGAGAGAATGGCGCAAAAACCGTCCTCGATGTCGCGCCTAGCTTGTTATCGCCTAAAACGCCTGCCCAGCTGCGTAAAGAGTTGCTGTAAGTACTGGCTATGAATTAGAAATAAAACCTCCACGCTAAAACAAAAAGCACCAAGCCATGCAAGCTCGGTGCTTTTTTTATACTTAACTGTCTTTATGTTCAAAAACTTAATTAAAAACACCAATCACAACAAACCATTTTCCAGAAGTTTAGCCGTATTACTGACTTTAAAGTCATGGTATAAATCATAAAACACAATCGGGTCTTCAACGCCATCAAGCAACCCACGTTTATTGAGCGCGACAAACATCGCTAGTGAATAGGCCGCACAATGGATAGATTTTTTGGGATTAAACTCACGATCGGTAAAGGCCTGATACTGCATAACCTCTTCATGCAGCTGAGGATTTTGCTTGAGCGCATTGACATACAGCCAATCATAAAACGCAGTCAATGGCTCAAGGCTCCACTCCATGCCAAAATAATCATAGCCAATCAGCTCACCAGAGGTTGTTAAACGCTCGTCTTTTTTGGCCTGTCTTGGTGCGACGGTCAGTAAGTCAAGATACGGCCCACCGTGCTCGAATACTTTACTGGCTTGCAAAGCATTTTCGACACTATAGGCTTGACCATCATGCTCATTGGTAATTTTTAAGCTTAATGGACTGAGCGGAAAACTGAGTTTATTGCCAGATTTGCTAGACAGCTCTAAGACATGGTTAAAGCCATATTTTTTGCGAATGACTTGATGCATATCTTTGATGGATTTTTTCTTTTGTCTACTGGCAAACCCCACATGGCGCTCAAACCTTACCATGTCCGTTTTGACCAAATTATCACTATTGACTCTAGGCATAAAGACCGGTTGATGCTCTACCGCGCTTGGCGTTTGTTCCATAGGATTCTGTCTTTGTTGCATCGTGATACGCCTTATATCAATGGTCTAGTATAAATATTTGGTTAAGAGAATTGATATGCTGCTTTATCAATGCTGCTTTAAGCGATTCATTTAATTTTAGGATAGCTATGATACCCCATTAGGGTTCGCATTTCATGGGGCGATATTGTTTTTTGCGTGAGGCGTTGTGGTTTTTCAAAAAAAAGCCTCACCTATAAACTAGGCAAGGCGGTTAACTACAGTCTTATTTATAAAAACAACAGCCCCACCCCAATCACAACACCGCTGACAATCAGCACAATGACACAAAAACCCATGATATCCTTGGCTTTGAGTCCAGCGATTGCCAAGGCAGGCAACGCCCAAAACGGTTGAATCATATTTGTCCAAGCGTCACCCCACGCTACCGCCATCGCAACTTTGGCGGGATCACTACCGAGCATCTCCGCCGCCTCTAACATAATTGGTGCTTGCACCGCCCATTGTCCGCCACCTGAGGGGACGAAAAAGTTAACCAGTCCTGCACTTAAGAAAGCAAAAAGCGGAAGCGTATCCACTGTCGAGACGTTAACAAACGCTTCTGACATCACTCCGGCTAAACCAGAAGCCGTCATCATACCCATAATCCCCGCATAAAATGGGAATTGAACGATAATACCGCCCGCCCCTTTAACCGCTTCTTGTATGGCAATCAAATACTTACGCGGCGTTCCGTGGAATATTATCCCAAGGAATAAAAACATGAAGTTCACCAAGTCGAGCGTTAAAGCAAAGCCGTTCTGCACAAAATAATAAACGATAAAAGCAATACCCAATAAGCCAATGACCATGGATAAAATCCAACTATTCTCTAAGCGCTCCGCTGGGGTCATCTCTGACTTTGCTGGAAGCGCCTCAACGATAGGGTCTACAAGAAGTTTTGGATCTACCGTAATCGTATCTTCTTTTTTCGGCATCATCAGACGGTTTAATAACGGCACGATAATGACCAATGCCGCGACGATAATTAAGTTATAGCTCGCAAAAATGGTAGCACTCGTTGGAATCACCCCAATCTTATCGACGAATGGATGGCCTTCTGTTGCAATGGATAATGGGATAGAGCCAGAGAAACCCGCATGCCAAATGATAAAACCAGAATACGCACTGGCAATAAGCAAACGGTAATCCACATTTTCGACACGTTTGGCCAACTCTTTTGCGAATAACGCGCCAATCACCAAGCCAAAGCCCCAGTTTATCCAGCTAGCGGCAAGGGACACCAAGGTGACCAATATAATCGCGCTACTGGGCGACTTTGCAAAGCTGGCCAGTTTGCCGAGCCCTTTTTTAAATATCGGACTACTGGCCAACACATAACCCGTAACCAGCACCAACACCATTTGCATGGAAAATGCCAGTAGTGCCCAAAACCCTTCGCCCCAAAACGCCACCATCTGTATCGGTGAGGAATCGGTCAGACCTAAGCCCATGACAAAAATAACCAAGGTCAAGATAATGACAAACAAAAATGGATCAGGTAAATATTTCTCCATTAAGCTGTTTGAGAAGCGTGTGATTCCTTTCATGTTTAAACTCCCTTTTTTATTTACATTTCCACTTCTTTTCTAAGCTTAATATTACCTCATTTCCATTTTTTCAGGGTGGGTGTTTGACTATCAATAGTACTAACGATATGCTTTAAGCGTTACGGCAAAACGCCCTAGCTCACGTATTAATCAGTAGGAACAAAAGTAAAAATCATGTTGCAAAAAAGAAAGATAGGAAAAGCAGGAAAGAGAGGAAGTCGCTGCGGAAAACGGTTAAAGATTAGCAGTAAAACGATGACTACTAAAGGGCTTAGCATCGATAAATAATGGCTTATTATGGATCATCTCTTCGATAAGACGTCCTGTGACGGGCCCTAATGTCAGCCCCTGATGAGCATGACCAAACGCAAACCACAAGTTAGTATGTTTTGATGCACGGCCAATCACTGGCTTCATATCAGGCATACAAGGCCGTGTCCCGCACCATGCTTCAGCCTCCACGGCATCTTCAAGTGGCACAAGCTTTCTTGCATGAGTCAGCACGGCTTCTAGTTGGGCGAATTTTTTTGGCGCGTCTAAATTTGCCATTTCAGCACCCGTGGTAACTCTGATACCTTGCTCCATTGCCCCCATCACAAACCCTTTATCAATATCGAACAAGCTATGTGAAAGGGCGTTTTTGGCCGTGATCTTAAAATGCTGATGGTAGCCACGCATAGGGAACATCGGTATGTTATAACCCAGTGGCTTGATAAGCTTAGCTGACCAAGGCCCTGCCGCTATCACGACATGCTGACAGACGTAGGTATCATCGCCGCATACAACTTGCCAGCCTTCTGCCGTTTGCATAATATCTGTCACGGTTGACTGCTTAACCTCGCCCGCCATGGCTGCAAAGCTTTTTGCATAAGCTTTCACCAAACGGCTAGGATTGTTTATTTGCCACGAGTTTTTCCAGTGGATACCGCCAATATAATCGGTAACATTTAGATTTGGCTCTAGGGCTTGCAGCGCTACTAGCGATAGCACTTGATACTCTACGCCTTGCTCCGCAGCCTTTACGGCTTTATTAATGGCTTTTTCAAAATGAATAGAGTTACGATGAAGCTCAATCCAGCCTATTTTACTGACCAGTGCTTCTGCGCCAGCCGCTTTAATCATCGGCTCGTGCTCATTGGTACAATGCTTAATCAGCGTCGCCCATTCTTTATCGATAACTTCGATATTTTTTGGGCTGGAATGTAGCCAGTACTGAAATAAAGGGCGCTGAGAACCATAAATTGCCGACCAACGGTAGCGAATATCGGTACGGTTATTTGGCAATACACTAGAAATCTCTTTAACACTTCGCGGAAAAGGTTTGGTATTGACCGCTTCTCTGGTGATAATGCCCGCATTACCATAGGAGGTTTCTTCTCCTGGGGGCTTTTTATCAAGTAAGAGTACCTGCGCGTTGTTTTTTTGCAGATGCCACGCGATAGAGGTTCCTACGATGCCTGCCCCAACTACAATCACGTCATAGCGCATATCAATACTCTTCAAGACAGTTAGACCAAAATAAAACCGTTGTCTTAAAAATCGTTGTCTTAAAAACTGTTACCTTAATAGCAGACAGCTTTTATAACGCAACAAACTGGCCCAAATCTTCTTTTTTGACCTTTTGAGCAACCTTTAAAGCGACGGCGGCATCAAAGCTTGCCGCGCCAACCGACTTAAACAGCGTGATACCTTTATCGACATTTAGGTCAATTTGCACTTTTTCATTGACCAAATCACTTAGCGTTCCCGTCAGCTTATCCCACGTCCAAGTACTATCAGCGTCTTCATGAGCCTGTATCAAATCGCCCGCTTCATGCAAGCCGCCCTCGGCGTCATCGATAATGACAGACGTGCTGGCTTCTATCACCGAATTGCTCACTTCCTTCATCGATGCTTGATAGGCGCCAACGGCATTGATATGAGCGTCGGCTTTTATCTGCGCCGCTTCGAACAAGCCTGACGTCGCACGCGTTGCCAAATTGATAATATCGGCGTCTTGAATCGCCGCTTCGATATCGTCGCAAACCGTAAAATCAACATCCCATTGTGGGTAGTCTTTTTTAAATTTCTCCTGAAATTTATGCGCGGTCTGCTTGGTTCGGTTCCAAAGATTCACCTGCTTGATATTTGGACGTACGGTAAGAATAGCATTAAGCTGTTCATACGCCATACCGCCCGTACCGACCACTGCTGCCACCTGACTATCGGGATTGGCTAAATATTTAGTTGCGATACCAGACAGCGCTGCGGTGCGTACTTGGGTGATATAGACCCCATCCAAAAAGGCCAACATCTCTCCTGTGTCATTGTCGGAGACCGTAACATTGGCCATGGTTGTCGGTTTATTGCGCTTAGGATTGTCTGGGCAGATAGTAACCAGCTTGACGATTGCATATTCATTAGTACCGTCAAATACCACTGCCGGCATGGATAAATGGCTGCCTAAGCTCTTCGTACTGCTTTCCTCAAAAGTTGGAATGACAAGGCGTTCAGGCGTTTTGACCCAAGTCGGATGCTCGCCTTGCACGTTGAGTAATTCCTCAATCGCCTCAATTGCCATCGACATGGTCAGCTGTTTTTTTACCGTATGAATGTCTAAAATTCGCATAATGTTCCTTAAACTGCCCTGTAATTTTATTATTAACAATCCCTAAATGTGACATTAAAAAAGCTAACAAGCAACCCGCCATTTATTAAAGCTTTTATCACGGTTTATAATTTTAAAATATTCTTAGCAATAAGCTTAAATGTATGACTTATAACGACGGTCATATTGACTATGATATTTATAAAATATTTAGTCGAATTTTAACCAAGTAAATAACCACACTATGTAAATAAACATGTTATCTGATAATTTTAAGGCATTGGCCAGCATGGTATAAAGTCAGTCCCAATTCCGTAAAGCCAGATTTAATGCCTGCAAAAGGGATTTTCGCTTCTTCTAAGGTCTTGAAGGGAATAGGTATACTCTCTCTATTACCAGTCAATATATACTCAGCAAAGCATTTACCCATGAGCGTACCGGTAGTAATACCGCGACCATTATAGGCCGTCGCGGTCAGCAAACCTTCATCGGGCTCCATCACGCGAAAGATATGATCTTGGGTAAAACCAAAGCTACCGCACCATTCATATTGCCAATTAAAGGCAGGCAGATCTGGATAATAGCTCTTTTGCACCGCATTGGCCCACGCTTGATAAAAGGATGTTGGTTTCATTTGCGTCCCACCAACCGTGCCCAATAATAGGCGATTGTCATTATCACGGCGGAAACTCGATAGCGCCAAGCGGGTATCCCATGCCCCTGTTTTATAAGGTAAAATGCGCTCTGCCGCCTCGCCGCTCAGTGGTTCAGAGGCGATTTGATAGTAATAAACCAGATAAAAAGTTTTCTTAATTTCTGTCCATTCGCCTTCGCTATAGGCATTGGTAGCGATGATGACGCGCTCAGACTTGACGCGCGCTTTGGCGGTTCTTGCATACCAATGACCGTCCACCTTTTCTAGTGCTTCAACGCCAGAATGCTCGTAAATCGTCACGCCAAGATTGGTGGCAACTTTGGCAAGCCCTCTGACATACGCCAGCGGATTGATGGTACCAGCGCGGTGGTCTAATAAAGCTTTATTAATACTGGTGGTACCGCAGTATTCATGGCATTTGCTGCCAGTCAATACCTCAACATTGGCACCGCGGCGGCGCAGCTGCTCGTATCTGATATCGACATCGATTTCACCTTTGGCATTATGCGCCATGTGAAGGTTGCCCGCTTGGGTGGCTTGGGCGTCGATATCATAGCGTTTGATTAGATCAAACACCAAACTTGGTGCTTGTCCAAGCGCTTGGGTCAAACGCTCACCGGCCACTTCACCCAGACTGATATTCAAGTCATCAGGGCGCGCCCACGTTCCGGCGTTGACTAGCCCAACGCTTTTTCCTGAGCCGCCACTACCGATGGTTTGGCTTTCAAGCAAGACAACTTTGACGCCTTTTTCAGCCAGATGAATCGCCGCTGACAATCCGGTATATCCGCCGCCAATGATGCACACCGCCGCTTGGGTATCGCTACTCATTTGGCTATAAGCATCAATATTAGGCGCGGTCATGTTCCATAAACACTGCTCTTGCAACATATCATCTTCCTTTATTAGCGCGCTTCATTGACAGAAAAAGCAACGTCGACCTTTTTTACTTCAGGCTCTTCGCGCGGTATAAATTTATCAAGGAACGCCCATAACAGTCCAAATAAAGGCGATAACCAACACGCAAAAGCAAAAGGTGCATAAGTCAATGTTGCTATCCCAAGTGTTGCTGCCACAAAGCTACCGCCCATATTCCACGGGATAAGGGGTGACAAAAGCGTACCAGTGTCTTCGATAGAGCGCGTCAAGGTTGTGCGCTTATAGCCCATGTTTTTATATTTGTCTTGTAATAAACGTCCTGGCAATACCAACGTCGTATACACATCACCGATTAACGTCCCAACTCCAAGAACACTGGCGTAGGTGGTAAGAATTAAACCGATACGCGACTTCACCGCTTTATCTATTTTGGCCATAATGGCTTTGAGCGTACCGTAGTGCTCAAGTGAACCGATAAAAGCAAGGGCAAAAATGGTCAAGGTAATGACCCATGTCATCGACATGACGCCGCCCTTTGACAACAATTGATCTACCACTTCAAAACCCGTCTCACTGACAAAGCCATTTTGTAAAACATTAAAAACATCACTCACGCCCACGCCTTGCATAAAGACGGCAATCACTGAGCCTACCAGCACCCCGCTTAATACGGTCGGTATCGCTGGCATTTTCATCACAGCGGCGACAATAACCACTAACGCTGGCAATAAGGTGATGACACTTAAATTGTAATTGGCCGCTAAGTTATCCTGCAATGCATGAATAGAAGACAAATCGATGCTATCGTCACCATAACCCATACCAATCCAAGCATAGAGCGCCAACGCCGTAATCATGGCGGGCACGGTCGTCGGCAGCATACCTTTGATATGATCCCAAAGGTCTACACCCGCCGCGGCTGGGGTTAAGTTAGTGGTATCTGATAGCGGTGACATTTTGTCGCCAAAAAAAGCACCGGAGACGATAGCCCCACCTGTTAGATGCGCGGGAAGACCCAGTCCCATGCCAATTCCCATCATCGCAAGACCTACCGTACCAACCGTGCCCCACGAGGTACCCGTAGCGACAGAAATAATGGCGCAAATAAGACAGACGGAAAATAAAAACGAGGAAGGCGAGAAAATACTAAAGCCGTAGTACAGAATGGTCGGCACGGTTCCGGCGATAATCCATGAGCCGATGAGCATACCGACGCCCATCAGGATAATCATCGCTGGCAAGCCGATTTTAATAACCTTTAAAAACCGCTCTTCCATACCTTGCCAACTACGGCCGCGCAGTTTCATAAACAAACCGGTGATTAAAATACCGCAGGCTAAGGGTATGTGGGGGGTGAAATCTTTGAAGACGAAAAACTGTATCATCAGAATGATGGCAGTCAATACAAGCGGCGCGATATCAAGTAAAAAGCTAGACGATGGATCATAACCGTCTATATCGGGGTTATGTGTTTTATCATCGATCATAATAGTTCTACCTTCCTTAGTAGTCGTCGATGGGAGTGGCAACCAATCCTTGATTGCTTATCATTTTTAGCCTGCCAAGCTTCTATAAAGTACGCTTGGCAGTTTATTTATAAATACATCAAATTAGCAAAAGTCTGTACTCACCTTTTTATTAACCAAAGCTAATGCCTTGGGCAAGTGGCAACTCTTTTGAGTAATTGATGGTATTGGTCTGACGGCGCATATAGACTTTCCACGCATCAGAGCCAGATTCACGGCCACCGCCAGTTTCTTTTTCACCGCCAAACGCGCCGCCAATCTCAGCGCCACTGGTACCGATATTAACGTTGGCAATACCGCAATCACTACCACGATCACTGAGGAAAATCTCCGCCTCACGCAAATCATTGGTAAATACGCATGATGATAGGCCTTGTGGCACATCGTTTTGCATCTCAATCGCTTCATCAAAATCTTGGTAGGTCATGACATAAAGAATGGGCGCGAACGTCTCGCTTCTGGCGACATCGTTTTGCTCGTCAAACTCGACAATGGCAGGCGTTACGTAATAGGCGTTAGGATATTTGTCTGCAAGGACGCGCTCGCCGCCCGTGACCGTGCCGCCCGCTTCTCGCGCCTTTTTTAACGCCGCTTGCATATTATTAAAGCTGTCTTCATCGATCAGTGGACCGACAAGATTACCTTCTAGTGGATGACCGATACTGACGGTTTCATAAGCGGATTTGATGCGCGGTAGGATGTCGTCTTTGATAGATTCATGCACAAATAGACGACGCAATGTCGTACAGCGCTGCCCCGCCGTCCCAACCGCGGAGAATAAAATGCCGCGTAACGCTAAGTCTAAATCTGCACTTGGTGCCAAAATCATGGCGTTGTTGCCGCCAAGCTCAAGCAAGCATTTACCAAAACGGTTGGCAACTTTTGGCCCGACTTCTCGGCCCATACGCGTACTGCCGGTGGCGCTGACCAAAGCAACATCTTTATGCTCAACCAAGGCGTTACCGACATCGGTTTTACCGAGTAAGACTTGCGATAGATGGTCTGGCGCATCGCCAAATTTGGCCAAGGCTTTTTCAAACAGTGCCTGACAGGCCAAAGCGACAAGCGGGGTTTTTTCTGATGGTTTCCAAATCACCGGGTTACCGCAGACGATAGCCAGTGCGGCATTCCAAGACCAAACCGCAACGGGAAAGTTAAAGGCTGAGATGACACCAATCACACCGAGCGGATGCCATGTCTCACGCATGTGATGGCCTGGACGCTCTGACGCAATCGTCAAACCATAAAGTTGACGAGACACCCCGACGGCAAAGTCACAAATATCAATCATTTCTTGCACTTCGCCTAGGCCTTCTTCTTTGATCTTGCCCGCTTCATATGACACCAGCATACCCAAGTCTTCTTTATGCTCGCGCAGCACTTCACCGAGCAGGCGCACCAGCTCGCCACGTCTTGGCGCCGGCACCACGCGCCACTCTTTAAAAGCTTTTTTGGCATTGGCAATCTTGGTATTGACCTCATCAACGCTGTCCAAGGTTATACTGCCAATCACCGAGCCATCAATCGGGCTATTGACGTCAAAATCACCATTTTGATATTGCACTTCTTCGACGCCCATCGCGGCCATATACTGCTTGATCATAGTCCATCCCTTTTATTAATTTATACTTCCTTGAAGACTTATTAACTTAACTTGCACCCAGCTAAGTTGCAAAATAATTAATTTCGTACTGCCATTCCTTTTTGGAATGCTCATTAATAGTTTCAATTATCTATCTCTGTTTTAGATAACACCATTTAAAGCTTTATTATTTAGATTCGCCAAACACGCTTTGAGACTTTGCGCTTGCAGCGTTTGATAAAGCGCTAGCTCATCGTAAACCTGAGCGCCCAAAGCATTCTCAAACGCTTCTTTATTAGTATGAACTTCACCCTTACTTTGTTTGCCGCCGTTTTCATTATCGTTTTCATTGTCGTTTGTGCTGTCGTCATGCAGATTGGACTGAAAAATCCCCGCCGCACTGACAGGTAAAAAATCCTCATAAACGATAGGTTCTAGGCGAATCATTCCTTGCTCAAGCAAATCAGTAACCACTTGCTTTGATAAAGAGTCATTTACGTTTTCTACGTCTATAGAATCTAGCGTTGGCTCGTTATCTGTATCGCTATCGACCGCTTGATAGTAAAAATACGCCAAACCTTCATCATGCAGCGTTTGATAATCATCAGGGAACGCTGCAAATGCACTTTCTAAAATCTGATAATACTCTGAGGCGTTATCGGCATTTGGCGTCACAGCTAACTGGCGGCGAGCTTGGCTAAGCAGTTGATCATAAAGCGCTCTACCTTTGGACGTTAAAGCCACGCCGCGCTGCTCAATCTCACCAAAGCGCGCAGTATGATGACCCGTTTCATAGCCGCCGTTAGGATTTTTAAAGCTAACCGCTTCTTCTAACGCTTTAAAACTTGTCTGACGCAATAAAATAGGACATCTCCGTCTCGGTGGTCCTTCTATAATGGCTTTTGGCGGAATACCTTTTGCCTGCATACCAGCTTGTACCGCATCGATATCTAAGGTTCGAGGGGTTAAATGATTGATGTGCGGGCCTTTAAAACCCACGACGTCAGCGATAAGTCCATGTTGGCTTAATAGTTGCTGATAAAGCACTTTTGAGACGGGCGTATTATCATGCCAGCGAAAGGTTTCTAACGCTTCTTTAACAAATTGCTTAGCGTCTTCCGCCGTCAACCCGCCCTGCGCCTCAAAGCGCTTAATTAAATTAATAACGTTATCTGTAAAGATAGTGCGCTTATCCAAAGCAGCAATCGCTTCTTGTTTTAATGCTTCATCATCTATCAAATCAAGGCGCAATAGAGAAGTAAAAACGCGAAAGGGACTTTTATTTAAAGACTGCGTGTCAATCGCTCGAAACGCCGTAGAGTGCACAGGCACGCCAGCGGGCGCCAAATCATAGTAACCAACGGGGTACATGCCCATCACCGCAAACAGCCTGCGCATCATGCTTAGCTCAGCGGCGGTGCCTAATCTGATCGCACCGTGGCGCTCCATACCTAGCCTATCAATCTCTCCAGTGTGCTCAAGTTGCTGCCTAATTTCAGGCTGCTTATTTAATACTTCAGTATTTACCTCGCTCACCAAATCAATGAGGTCACCATATAACGGCACTTCTTTTTGGTACATCTCTGACATGGCGAGAGAAAAATCGTGGCGAATATCATCGCTATTGATAAAGGTAGGGTTCACAAGTATGTATCCTTTTTAATTAAGATATTTTTAGATAAAAACAGTCGTCTCAGAAACTCTTAGCAAAGTAAAAAAATTCACAGTAGCTCACAGCAACTACCGCTTTGGTACTTCATTAGGAATACCGCTTAGCACCGTTTTTAAAATATCAAGACCCGCTGTTAGGGTTTCAGGCTCAATCGTCAGCGGCGGCAATAAGCGAATAATATGTCGATGCTTACCACTTGGCATCAACAGCAAGCCCTGCTCGCGCGCTTGTGTTAAGACACGCTCCATCACACTTGGATGCGTGCCATAAGTTGGATGACGCAGCTCGATACCGCGCATCGCCCCTATTCCTGTAAGCCCATATAGCCATGGAGAGAGGTTTTGCTGCTGCCATTCATTGACGGTATTTTCAATGGTGTTGGCATAATGCTTAGCTGATTGCCAGACTTCATCGTCTTGCATGATATCCAAAGTAGCATTTGCCGCCGCACACGCCACTGGATTACCTGAATAGGTTCCACCCAAGCTCCCTTTTGGCAGACCATTCATCACGCCAGCTTTGCCGACTACCGCTCCAAGTGGTAAGCCGCCGGCGATACTTTTACCGAGCAATAGCAGGTCAGGCTCAACCCCTAAATGCGTAAGAGCAAAAGGCGTACCTGTGCGACCATACCCCGACTGAATCTCATCCATGATGAGGAAAATGCCGTGCTCATCACAAAAGCTGCGTAGATATTGGGCAAACGTCGCTGACAGCAGCTGAAAACCGCCCTCACCTTGGACGGGCTCGACGATAATGGCGCCGATATTAGCCACATCAGTCTCTACCGTAAATAGACGTTCTAAAGCCGCGATCGCCTGCTGATCGCTGATATTGTTATCAGGACTAGGAAAAGGAATATGGTAGACGCCGCTAGACAATGGCCCAAGCCCGCGCTTATAAGGCGCGACCTTACCATTTAAATTAACCGCCGCCAGTGTACGCCCATGGAAACCACCATCAAAGGCAATCACACCAGTGCGTCCGGTCTGCATACGGGCAATTTTTATGGCATTTTCGGTGGCTTCTGCGCCGCAGTTGGTGAGCATGCCTGCAAGCTCACCTTTAATAGGTATCCATTCACACAGTCTTGGCATAAAAGTTTGATACGGCTTATGAGCCGCGGCGTTATAAGCATAATGAATCAGCGACTGCGCTTGAGTGACAATCGCGCTGACAATATGAGGATGACAATGACCAAGGTTTAAGACCCCAATACCGCCGACAAAATCAATATAGCAACGGTCTTTATCGTCCCAAACGTTGGCATTTTTACCTTTGGTTAAGGTCAGCGGATGCACCATCGTAAAGGCATCAGTGACGTTGTATAGCTGCTCCATGGTGGTCTCTTATCTTCCTTGATGAGAGATTCATTTGAGCAAACTGCTACCCTATCAGCAAACGAATAATAGTTGTGATGTCATTCCTTTTTGTCATTGCCATGCTTATTATTGCCATGCTTATCATTGCCATGTTTAACATTGACAAAAAAAACCGGCTCAAGGCCGGTGCGTTGCTATCTTTTCAAACTTTACTTTTGCAAACGTCACTTTTAACCTTGTTAATAGCCAAAGGATTAAAAGCTCACAGCGTTAATCGTTAAAAAGTTCCAATCTGTTTTACATTACAAGATAAAATTCAAGTCTGGCGTAGGCTCCTTTGACTTAGCAAGATAAGCTGAAATCCACTCTACAATGACCTTTATTTTATGCGAGTTGCCCATGGCTAAAGGGTAAGACATATAATAAGCACCCCTACCTTTTGAAGCATAACGCCATGCCGTCACCAAGGCACCTGATTGTAGCTCTGGCGCAACCAAACGCAGTGGCACCAGTGCAATACCATAGCCGAGTAGTGCCGCCGAAATAGTCGTATGAAAGGTGTCAAAGCGCGGGCCGACAAAGGTACCATCGATACGAATATCCTGCTGTCTAAAATATTCATACCAAGCGCTAGGACGTGAGCTGAGTTGTAATAACGTGCAATTATCTATATTGCCTATATCACCCATGCATACGGCTTTGTCTGTTAAATAATCCGGATGACAGACGGCCACATTGTACTCGTCAAACAACTTAATCGACTCCATGCCGCCCCAAATCCCATCACCATATAAAAACGCCACATCAACGTTTTGATCTTCAGAAAAAAACGGCCCCGCCAGCTCTTTGATGGTTAAATTAATCAGTGGATTTGCTGCCCCAAAGCCGTTTAATGCAGGCATCAGCCAGCGCGAGCAAAAAGTTGGATGCGAGACGATTTTCAGTACTTCTGAATTATCGCTGTTTGACATCAGACTAGTAGTCGCCGCCTCAATATGTTTGAGGATTTCGAGCACTTCTAAGTAGTAAGTCTTCCCAGCGGGCGTTAAAGAGATGCGATGCGGTGTGCGATAAAACAGCGACAGGTTCAGCATTTCTTCAAGCTGCGCGACTTGCTTACTGATAGCGCTTTGCGTCATGTGCATCTCTTGCGCCGCATTGGTAAAACTCAAATGCCGAGCCGCCGTCTCAAAACATTGCAGCGCCGTGGTCGAAGGATACCTTCTAAAAGCAAGTGGGGTTTTATTATCGGGTTTCATAATGTATTGGTTCTTTTAGTTACTTATAAATTATTTTAAAGAATATATGATACACAGATTGACAAACCTTTACCTTTATTCACCTGAGTTTTTTAAGTTTCTTTATTATATTTAGGCATACTGTCAGCTGAATTGTCAGGTATTTTAATTATCAAGCATAGACGAATAAACCGCTAATCTGGCTAAATATTATTGTAAGCTGGCAATCAAAAACAATAACAAGGATATGAAAATGAAAACATCAGTCACGCCTAAAAAGCTTCAAAACAAACTATGGATAGCCTTATTAGCCAGTGTGATTGGGCTTAGCGCTTGCAGCAATGAAAGAGAGGATGCAACGGATGTTAGTACAGAGCCTGACACTGCCGACATGACCACGACCAATGACAACGTCCAGTCTACCGATACGCAAGCTGACGAAATGGCGCCTGTAGCCACTACGACAGACAACGAAACCTCGACCACCACGGCGACCACTTCTACAGACACTACCACCACCTCTAATGACGCGACCGAGAATGATGGAGATCAAACCTATTATTCTGGCGTAGATGGAGCAGAAGATGAAGAAAAAGGCGTTGATGCTGTGGTTGTTAATGAAAACAATCCAAATCTCGATCAAACACCGGCAGAGGGCGTGCAATAACTTTGGGCTTGGCAAACCGCATCGCTATACGCAATAGATAAACCGCACAGCAACAGAGACATAAAATAAGCGAGACCATCATGGTTCTCGCTTATTTTATGTCTAATATCTTTTATCCAATCATATTAAATAGCTTAATTATCAATCTTTGCGCCTATGCTTTGGCTTAAAGGGTTTGGAGAATTGCAAAATAATAAATCCAACGACTGATAGAATAATGGCAATTTCATAGCGCCCATAGGCGACTGAGATACCAATTGCCGCTGTATTCCATAGCCCAGCGGCGGTTGCCATGCCTTTTGCCCCATTCTCGTTTTTAAAAATAGCCCCACCACCAATAAAACCCATACCAGTTATGATGCCGTACATGATACGAGCTTCTGCGTCCGAGCCTTGATAAATATCCATACCTACCAACATAAAAGCGCACGAGGCAATCGTAATCGTCACCAAAGGAAAGGTTCTGAGTCCCGCACCATTGTCTTCAAGCTCACGATTAAGGGCAATCGGTAGTGACAGTATAAAAGCAATGCCAAGCTAAAAGGCGTGGTAGGTTAAAATCTTCATACTGATATCAAATGCAAACATAACTATCGCCTAAAAGTCCGTTTAAAGGGTCATCAATTGTATTTAAAACCCAGTCTCTTCAGACTAAGCTAAAAACCGATTTCCTATCAAATATTTTATACTATATAAAGATATTACAAGAACTAATCCTAAAGCTAAATAACATTTAGTGAAGAAAGGTAAGTTTTAAATAATAGTTACGCAAATTCATCAATCCATAAATTGAATAATTACGAGCAAAGTACTGTAATAGTTTAAGTGAATAGTGGTTGTTTTTATTTTACGAGCTTTAATAAAGAAAAGGAGGCAGGCGTGACCGATAGTTGTGCAAAATTACTCGCTGATAAAGGATTGACGGTGGTCTTTATTGAAAGCGCGACCGCGGGCTACTTAGCGCATCGCTTTTCTGTCAGTCCATATTCTGGTGATGTATTAATGGGTGGCCTAGTATGTTATGACGTTTCGATAAAAAAGCAGGTATTAAAAGTACCTAGCCAATTAATTGAGGACTGTACGCCTGAGTCGTTAAAAGTGACGCGTGAGCTGGTCATCAAAGCCAAAAAAATGTTTGAGGCCGACTTACATGTTGCCTGTACGGGGCTATTAAAGCCCGGTGGCTCTGAAACTGAAGAAAAACCCGTCGGCACGTTTTTTTATTGTATCGGCTATCAAGGCGAGATTTATGATTTTCGCAGCCTGTGCCACGGCGCTCCTGAGCAAAAGCTACGCAGCATAAACAGCCTTATTTGTAAAAGTATTATTGAGGTGGTCACCAGTCATACTGCTTAATTTACAAACTTGGTATTGAGCGCTTTTGCCCATCCTTTTGACTGATGACAGCGATGGCAGACTTCATCTAGCATTGAGATATTGTCGATATAACCGCAATGCATACAGGCATAAGGTTGTCTCTTTTCTAACACTTTTGCTGCCTGAAATTCTTTAGGAAAAATGGGTAGTCCATACTGCGTTTTCTCAGGCTCAAATAACAACACGCTAAAATCACCATCTGTTTCGAGCAGCCCTACCTGAACTTGACCTAGATGACGCACGCCTTTTTGGCGCATTTCTGAAAAGAACTCATCGTGCGACATTTTGCCCTTTTTGACATCCTCTAAGACCAATAAACCATCCTCGACAATACAAGTCGGCTTACCTTCTAAGATAAGCTCAAAAATTTTGTATCTTGTCGAGCACCAAGTAAAAACCCGATAAAGTAGCAAGACAATACTCATGATGAGCACTGCTTGAATAAGCGGCAAATCTTCTGTGAACATCGGGTCGCCTGCAATAGAACCCAGTGACAAGATAATGGTTAACTCAAAAATAGAAAGTTGGCGGATGCCGCGTTTGCCCGTAAAGCGTAATAATAAAATAATCAGGCAAAACATGATGATAGTACGTATGGCGATTTCTGCCGCAAAAGACCATGTGGTGTCATAAATAAAAATACTGAACCAATCCATGTTATTTTTCCATTATTCTTTTTTATCGTGTTATTTCTCTAAGTATGAGTATATTAAAAAAACGACTGCTCCGCTGTATAGCGCGTTTGTTATTGCTGTATAGGCTTGTAAAATTTTTAATTAAAAAAGGCTGCTAACGCTGTGGTAAATATAGCGCTAACAACCTTGTGAATTGACAGTATGACTAATGTGATCTGATTAAGATTTCTTGTCTAACATCACTTAACATTGCTTAACTGGGCTTACGTGCCAACATGGTAGTAAACTGTAATTGCGCGCCGTTATGCATGGTGCCGACGTCTTCATTATATTTAATCAACTCCCAGCCCTGATACATGTCGCGTAATTGCCCTTCGTTTAGAGTAAACGGGAAATTAACCTGACATGGATAGGCTTGAGTGTTCATGGCACAAACAATCAAATTATAACCACCAGCCAGCGTATGCGCCTGCATATCGGCAATGACAGCGTCAACGCGCGCGGGGTCAAGGAACATCAGGGTCACCGTACAGCTGATAAAACCATAATCGGCATCATGGCTGGCACGATTGATATCGTACACTTCGGCTTTGAGGTTTGTAAGTCCTTCTTGTTCAACAATGTCTTGTAGCATATTGATAGCGCTAGGATTGGCATCTATCGCCGTCACATTAAACCCAAGTTGGCTAAGATACAAAGCATTGCGCCCATTTGAGCAGCCCATGTCGAGCGCATCGCACGGCTCAATAATTTGGCACGCTTCTACGACTTCACTATGAGCAGGATTCAAGCCGTAGCGGCTATTGAGATCAACGGTCATGGCAACCTCTTATATGTAATTGAGAGATTTTATCATAGCACTAATGACAATCGATGAAAGCGGCAGGAAAAACCACCACGTCATCTTTTTCTTGCCAGGGCGCAAACTTGGTCATCGCTTGCAAAAAAAGTGGATGGTTGAGCCAGTCTTGTAGCCAGCGCTGCAAATTTGGATAAGGTAAATCGTAAAAAACCTTGCGATTCACATGCGCAAATTGACGGACAAACGGCATGATACCAATATCAGCGATGGTTATACTCTCTCCTAGTAAATAAGGATTTTTGATTAATAACTCCTCTAACATTTGTAAAAAAGCTTCACCTCGTTGTCGATACTCTGCTTGGCTCATATCGAGATGGCGGTCGGCGTATTTATAGCGATCGAGCCAATATTTAAACTCATTGTCGTTTTTATCAATCAGCGCATTTGCTTGCGGCAAAGTCTGGGCAGCAAGCAACCCTTGCGCATCTTGCTGTTCAAGCGCCCATGTCATTATCTCTCTACTCTCTTCAATCACTGTGCCATCTAAAAGCTGCAAAACAGGCACCGTGCCTTTTGGGCTAATCGCTAGCATTTGCGGCGGCTTATTTTTTAATGTTATCTCGCGCAGCTCGACCTGCAGCCCCGCAAACAACAACCCAAGACGGGCGCGCATGGCATAAGGACAGCGACGAAAAGAGTACAGACGAGGATAAGAGGAAATCGAAGGAGTCATAGACGTGTTTCGCAGTTTGGTTAATCTTTATCGTTTTAGGCTTAAAAGTTATTATGTTATGTATAGCTTGGCTTATCATAACAATGACCACACTTGCCTTCAATGGTAGGCTTTAATTTTAAAAATTTTTACTTAATACAAAAAAGCCTCGCTATCATAAAAGGATAGAGAGGCTTATGTTTAAGATGATTTTTAATATGACATTTAATTTAAAGCAATGTAAGGATAGTTTTTTGAAATAATGATTTTATTTTTGCTTAGGTTATTACACACTTTTAGATTTTGGTAAGTCGTACGCGACTCTCTCGACCTCTTTATCTTGCAGTTCCATAATCAAGCAATAGCCTTTTATAGCGCCATCGTACGGCACGTTAGACCCACACTCTTGATAATGCGTGCGGATACGCTCTTTAATAATACTTTTACGCGCAGCTTCATCCAGTTTGGCAAATCCGCTCGGCAAATCTACCTGAGTCCAAAGTGCAGCGCCCCAACGAGACAGCCAATTGGCGTTGTCATCAAACTTAAAATCAACATCGGCGTATAAACGATATCGAGGTTGCGGCACAGCACCCTGTGCTATCTCATCTTTAATCTGGGCGATATCTTCTGCAAATGGCTCATAAGGCAAATCGAGTACCGAAAATAACTTTGCTAAAAACTCATCGGCGGTAAAGTATTTATCCATATAGCTGCCGTCAAGGCCAAGATGCTTATTGGACAGCACATGACGCAGGCGCTCGCAAGCAGGCATGGTATGCTTTAGTGGGTAACCCATGGTTTTAACAATATATTGCGCGCGATATTCTAACGTATCTATTTGCGCGATGACGTACTGTGCGAGAGGATGGCACGGCTGAAAACGGCGGGTAAATTTGGATGGCTGGGCAGATTGGCTCATGATGATGAAGACCTTATATTCCTATAACTCCGACGAAAAAGTATAAAATCAGGCACAAATGAGGATGTCGGAGTACAGGCTCATGCGCTTTACCAGGATTGTTTTATATCGTGCTGGAAGTTGCAAGGTTTGTACGCTGCCACCAATTGCAATCATGATGATTTGCAATAAATGACGAGGACAAAACTGTTAAACCCACGATAGTTTATTCAATGATGATAGCACATCAGCCCATAGAAAATAAATACGCGATCATGACTTCTTTTTAATCAGCAAATATCCTAATCTTCACCATGATACGTCGCCTCATCCATCCAAACGATAGGGTCTTCACACAGATGTACCAAGTGATACCAAATATCACTACTGCGAGCGATACGGTGATGACCGCCGTCAAAATAATCGACTTCCCAGCTATCCGGCAGATTAACCAAAGTTCGCCTAGCGACCGCCACATGCAAGCTTTCATCGTCGACTTCTACCATCACTCGCATCATCTCAGTATTTGAGGTCGGAAACGACAATTTCATATCGGCTACGGCGGGAATACGGTCCGCTAAAACATCACTTGGATAAATACACGGCGCAATTAAGAGCGCCCGCAAGTTATATTTATGGGCAAAATGATTGGCAAACCAAGCGCCAAGCGAATGCCCTGCCAACACCACGCGTGGATACTCTTGCATTTTTTCTTGAATTAAAGCATCGTAAATCTTAAAAATTTCTGCAAAATTTTCGCGGTAATTGACCGTTTGACAATATTTCGGCTCGCGCTTGATACACGTGTATTTACTGGTCTCGCAACTTGAATCGAGACCATGGAAAAACAGTAAAAACGTGTCGTTATTTTCGATAGGAAACATCATAGCTTTCTCCTTTTATCATTATTTTTTAGTATTATTTTTAATAATTTTATCTATTGTTTAAACCGCTTTTTGATTGGCAATTTGCGCTTGGTATAAACACAAAATCTCCTCACAAGCCTGCATTGAAGTATTTTTTGCAAAGCTCTTACCAAACCAAAAATCATAAACCGCTTGGATAATGGCTTTTACCGCTTCAGTATCTTTTGGTTTTTGCGCTGTTAATTTACACGCAATATCTTTTGCTTGAATATCGGACTCATTGTAGGGCGCACTCCAGCCTACACAATAGCGATAGAGCACATCATTAATAGCCAAGATAAATATAGCGTCAGCCACGCCATACTGTTCAATAAATTGCTCTAACATCGAACAGCGCTCGTCATAGAGTAAAGGCTCTATCGGCATCTCATTGCGCTCAGTCACATACTCACTGCTCACTACGTGCGAGGGCTTGCTAAAATCCTCCCACAGCAATGGATAAGATCCGCCAATTCCGCCCTTCTCCACCACATTAAAGCGCCAAATGCCATAATGCGTATCAATGCCTTTGGTATCAATGCCCTTATAAGGCACATCGATAAACCACTGCATCAGCGCATCGCTATCATAAATGACATGCGTACTGCCAATACGCACCGCTTGTTTCGGTAAAACGTCCGTATATAAATACTCGATATCATCGCTATAAAGTTTTGCCTTTTCTACGTTTTCAGCACTGACATCACCGAGCTTAGCCCTTGCCTCACCTATGTTTCGGCACAGCCGAAACGGCGCGACAAAGCTCAAGGTATCATCGGTATTATTGACAAAATATACATCATCTTCATAATTGTTTATCGAAACCGTCTCAAGATAAAACAATGGGCTTTTACGTACCCGCCCTTTCTCATCATTCGCCAATGCCGTTATTCCAGATAGTTTTGCGCCATCCGACCACTGCACATTGTCTATACGTTTTTGCTCAAATTGATAGGTTAACTTTGTCATCGTCATATCCTTATTATTTTGATTTTGGTTTGTTCGTTGCAGTATTTTTCGTACTTTTTTCTTGCTTTCTTATTTTTTGGGCTTTGTTAAGCGCAATTTTAAGCCAGCCGAGTCTGTTCGCCATTTGCTTAAATGACGTTATTGACTATAAAATTAGTGAAGTTAATTGGTTTTAGAATGTAAGATTGGGTGTTTTTTATAATTGTTTAGCCGTAGTTTCTCATTATCGTCGCGCTATTTTTTAGCGTTATAAATTTTAAAAAACTAACATTAACAGGCGTTTTTCTGTTCAGTTATTTTGCTTATTAATCAATATTTTTTTGGGGGTTCAGGTTTGGATCTGTGCAGGCGAAGTGGTTTAGGAGTAAACCAAAATAACATTATTAAAAATGCTTGCTAAAAACAACTCAGTTAAAAAGTGAAGCGTTGCGCCCCGAGGGTTAACGGTTTGTCCTGTTATTTTTGCCTGACTCAATAACTATAATATAAAAACTGATGAAAATAAAGCGACTAAAAAAACTGTGCGACAACCGCTGTCGCCCAATCACTTATTACTAGGTTTATCACTAAATTTATCATTAAACGCAATATGTGTTGAGCTAATTTATATAAAAAACCCCATAAGCTGTATGCAACTTATGGGGTTATGTTTTGCCAAATGATTAATCACATCTCTAACATCTAGCAAGTTATAGTAGAATTACTTTAAAATCGATACAGTGCGACTGGGATGAATTTTTCGTAGCCTCTGTGATAACAGCAAGCAAGGAAAATTTATACCAGTCGCACACAGCTATAATTTCTCGCTTTTATTTTGAACTAACTATATATACTAGCCTTTGATGAATGATTTTATGAATGGATTAACGTTCTAAATGCAGATACTGCATATGACATTCGTACTGATGCAAGATATCGACCAGCACTTGCTCTTTGGTATAGCCAACCAAGTCATACTCTTGCGAGCCATCACTTAAAAACACCTCAGCACGGTAATAAAACTCGGCCTGCTTACTGGAAGTATTGAGGGTAAAGTTTGGTCGCTCAGCTTTGATGAGATTGACTTCATAAATAAAGTCATCTTCATCACCATGCCCGACGCGCAGTTTTACCCCATCTATCTGACCGTCGTCTTCGTCCGTTGCAGTATCGATATTTTTACCAATGCTGGCCAAATTTCGGATATCCAGTGAGGTTTTAAGACCGCCTGCTTTTAGCTCGTTTTCTACCTCAATCATGGCAGGCTTAACGACCGTCTGTAAAAAGCGTTCGACTTGCTTGTGACTTGGGAAGCTGACGATACGCTGCAAGCGCGCTTTCCAGCCTTTACCGCTATCGAGCACGTTTGCCGTGCCAACCGTACTGGCTTTGCGCTTGTTGCCCTCTTCTTTTAGTGATTTCCACATAGCCATCATGTAAAGCAGCAAAATAAGCGAGAACGGCAGACCAGCAATGACGGAAACCGATTGTAGCGAAGTAAAACCACCCGCAAACAATAAACCTAAAGTAATCAAACCTGTGGCTGCTGCCCAAAACAGACGTAACCAAACAGGCGCGTCGGTATCATTGGTCATGCCTTTTGAGCTTAGATTTGCAAGCACTAAAGCGCCTGAGTCCGCTGAGGTCACAAAAAATATCAGGCCAATAAATACGCCTGCCAATGAAAAAACATCGCTATAGGGGAAGTATTCAAACAAGGCAAACATACCCATCGCGGCGTCATTGACGGCGATTTCACCGAGCTCAGTTGCGCCATTGGCGACCAAATCTATCGCTGAATTACCAAAGATGGAGAACCACGCAAAAATAAAACCAAGCGGGATAAACATCACGCCAAAGACAAACTCACGCAAAGTGCGACCGCGGCTAATACGCGCGATAAACAAACCGACAAAGGGCGCCCAAGCGACCCACCATGCCCAGAAAAATATCGTCCAACCTGACTTCCAATCAGCGCCAGCGCTGCCATCATAAGCATAGACATCAAAGGTTTTAAAAATAATCGTTTGGAAATATTGCCCAATATTTTGGGTAAAGGTATTGAGCAAATAAACCGTATTACCTAGCACCAATATGGCCAATAGTAGCAATATCGACGACAACATATTAAATTCGGATAAACGGCGCACGCCTTTTTCAACGCCGGTCATGGCAGAAATAGCGGCAGCAACAACCACGCCTAAGATAATCAGGCTCTGCACCATTTTGCTCGATTCGATACCGAAAACATGTGTCAAGCCTGCGTTGGCCTGCAATACCCCAATACCTAAGCTGGTGGCGATACCCATCAAGGTACAGACGACGCCAAAGGTATCAATACCATCACCAAGCCAGCCTCTGATTAAGCGCTCACCAAATATCGGTGTCAGCGGTGAACGTAGCGCGAGTGGCATGTTTTTACGATACGCAAAGTACGCCAATGCCATACCAATGAGCGCATAAATACCCCAACCATGCAGACCCCAGTGTAAAAAGGTTTGCGAAAGCGCTTCACGCATCGCTTCAGCACTGGCAGGCTCTAAGCCCGTATGCGGTGTCAAATAATGCATCAACGGCTCAGAGGCACCAAAGAATAATAAATCAATCCCGATACCGGCGGAGAATAGCATCGCTGCCCACGCTAAAAAAGGAAACTGAGCTTTTTCGTGATCTTGCCCAAGCTTGATATCGCCGTATTTAGAAAAACCAACAAACAAAGCAAAAATACTATAAGCGGCAACCACTAGCATGTAATACCAGCCAAAGCTCTCTGATACCCATGCCATACTGGCGCTTAATAATGCCTCACTATAATCTGGTAAGGCAATCGTCCAGATGATCAATAAAATAGAAATAATAGCTGAACCTAAAAAAACCGTCTTATTTAGAGTCAGGGGTTTCGTCGCATCTTCTGATGGCGAGCTGTACATAAAAGACCTCAATAGGTAAATGAAACAGGGTCTGATATTGCTTTGTCCGTCATAATTTTATGACTGATAGTCACATAAGATATTTATCACCGCATGACGCACAAAGCAGTACCAATTAATAAAAACTGAAAGATAAACGATTAGAAAAACAGCGACGCAAATGCTAAGTAATTTAACCTCAACGGTTTTCATCTCTATAAACATAAACGCTGATAAAAAAGACCTTTGCTACGAAAGGCCTTTTGATAGAAATGGACTTATATTACTTATTGTTTATTAGTTCACGCAGTTGCCTAAATACTCGTTTAGGCATTCATTTAAAAAGGCGTTTAAACGACAGAATTATAAACGCGCAGCGGTTCGGCTCTGAGCGGTGCGCCATTGGCAACGTAATAATCTGCTGTTGAACGTGGTAATTGCTTGCCTTTCATCTTATCAACGATTTTTTCAGCGAGCATAATGGTGGTTGCGTTCAAATTACCACTGATGATATTTGGCATAATCGACGCATCGACCACGCGCAAGCCATCGATACCGTGTACCAGCCCTTCGCCATTAACCACCGAATAATTACCTTCGCCCATCGCACAAGTACATGAGGGATGATAAGCCGTCTCACTATGGTTACGGACATACTCGTCTAGCTGCGCATCGGTCACCAAATCATCGGTCGGCGCAATAGCTCGACCACGATAAGGGTCAAGCGCTGGCTGATGCATAATCTCACGGGTGATACGCATGGCAGCGCGGAACTCTTGCCAGTCCTGCTCATGCGACATATAGTTAAATAAGATACTCGGATGCGCGCTTGGATCTTTTGAAGTTAGCTTGACGCGGCCACGGCTTGGCGAGCGTAATGAGCCCACATGCGCTTGGAAGCTATGCGATTTCACCGCGCTGCGACCATCGTAACGCACCGCTAACGGTAAGAAATGATACTGAATATTAGGATGGGTGAATTTCTCATCGGTACGAATAAAACCGCCGCCCTCAAACTGATTCGACGCGCCAAGTCCTGTGCCATTGAATAACCATTCCGCACCTATGGCTGGCTTATTCCACCATTTATTGGCAGGGGCAATTGAGACGGGTAGCTTACATTCATACTGCATATACAGTTCTAAATGGTCTTGCAGATTATTACCGACGCCCGGCAGCTCTAAAATCTCGTTAATATCTAAGTCTTTAAGCCATTGACCAGGACCAATACCTGAACGCTGCAATAATTGCGGAGAGGCAATCGCACCCGATGAAACAATCACTTCACGAGACGCATAGAATTTTTTGATTTGACCTTGGTGCTCGACTTTAACGCCGACCGCACGCTTGCCATCGAATAAGATGACATCGGTCAATGCACCGGTTAAAATGGTGATGTTGCTACGTGGTTTGGCGCGGTCAAGATAACCGCGCGCGGTGGATGCGCGGCGACCATTAGGCGTGACAAAACGATCCATTGGCCCAAAGCCTTCTTGTTGATAGCCGTTTAGATCCTCTGTACGCGGATAGCCAGCTTGCACGCCCGCTTCAATCATCGCTTCAAACAGCGGATTAACCCCAGGTTTTGAGGTGGTCATTTCAACCGGACCGCCGACGCCATGATAGTCATTTTCGCCAGCGTCACAATTTTCTGACTTTTTAAAATAAGGTAAGCAGTCGAGATACGTCCAGCCCTCTAAGCCTTTAATTTTGGCCCAATCATCAAAATCGAGCGCGTTACCACGGATATAGCACATCCCATTAATGAGTGACGAGCCGCCAAGCCCTTTACCGCGGCCACAGTCCATAACGCGGTTGTTCATATAGGGTTCGGGATCAGTTTTGTAGCCCCAGTTATACGTGGTGCCTTGTAGCGGCATCGCGAGCGCCGCTGGCATCTGGGTGCGAAAGTCTAAGCGATGGTCTGGACGACCTGCCTCTAACAGCAACACCTTAATGTTGGCATCTTCGGTCAAGCGCGTGGCTAGCACGTTGCCTGCTGAGCCTGCGCCGACGATGATGTAGTCATATTCAGGTGTGGTTGATGTCATAAAACGCTCCATAAAATTAAAAATATCCATCATTTCATAGCAGTGAAGCGGCGCAAAAAGGAAAAATGAGTCCTCACGCCTTAACTTTACTGTTTAAAAATTTTTACCGTACAACTGCTTAAAATACCGATTCAAACTTGCCAAGCTCTACTTGGATAGATTTGGTCTGCGTATAGTGCTCAAGGGCTTCGATGCCGTTTTCGCGGCCAATACCAGAATGCTTATAACCGCCAACTGGCATTTGCGCAGGCGACTCGCCCCACGTATTTAGCCAGCAAATACCCGCTTCAATCTGACCGATTACTCGATGCGCGCGGGTCAAATCAGCGGTTACCACTCCTGCCGCCAAACCGTACTCCGTATCATTGGCACGGCGAATCACTTCTTCCTCAAGCTCGTAGGTCAATATCGACATGACTGGACCAAATATTTCCTCACGTACGATGGTCATATCATCGCTGCAATCGCTAAACACGGTCGGTGCAACGAATGCCCCATTGGCAAGCTCGCCTGCCGTGATACGTTCGCCGCCCACCAATAAACGCGCACCGCCCGCTTTACCTTGCTCGATATAACCAAGCACTCGCTCCATATGCGGGAAGCTAACCAATGGCCCCATATTGATGCTCTCGTCCAGCGGATTGCCGAGCTTGATACGCTTAACACGCGTCAAGATTGCCTCTTCAAACTTGGATTGTAGCGCTTTTGGGATAAAGACGCGCGTGCCATTGGTACAGACCTGACCTGTACTGTAAAAGTTCGCCATCATGGCAATATCAGCAGCGGTATCGATATCGGCATCGTCGAAAATGATCAATGGTGATTTACCACCAAGCTCCAAGGTTACGTCTTTAAGCGACGATGATGCGGCGCTTGCCATGACTTTTTTACCTGTTGGCACGCCGCCTGTGAATGAGACCTTGGCGATATCAGGATGCTGGGTTAATGCTTCGCCAACTTTATAATCCCCTTGCACGACGTTAAAGACGCCGTCTGGTAAGCCTGCTTCGGTGAAGATTTCTGCCAGTTTTAGTGCCGTTAACGGTGTGACTTCTGAGGGTTTAAAAATCATCGCATTACCAGCAGCCAATGCTGCCGCTGCTTTCCACATCGCAATTTGAATCGGATAATTCCACGCACCGATACCTGCTACCACGCCGAGTGGCTCGCGGCGGGTATAAACAAAACTGCTATCACGTAGTGGAATCTGACGACCCTCTAACATTGGTGCAAGACCCGCATAATACTCAACGACATCAGCACCAGTGACGATATCGACATACTTGGTCTCAGAAAGCGCTTTACCCGTGTCTTTGGTTTCGAGTAATGCCAGCACATCATTACGCTCGCGCAATATCGCAACTGCGTTTAATAAAATCCGGCCACGCTCAACCGCGGTCATCGCTGCCCACACTTTTTGACCTTGTTGCGCGGCTTTTACCGCCTCATCGATTTGCTCAGTCGTCGTTTGTTGAATGATAGCTAACACTTCACCTGTCGCTGGGTTGATATCTTCGAAAGTTGATAAAGAATCATCGACCGCCAAATAGCGACCATTGATATAAGCGGTCTGTGTTTGTGTTAAGTCGATAATATCTGTTAAGTTATTTATGATTGTCTGAGTAGCTGTCATAAGTTTTCCTTAGGGCGACGGGTTCGCTTTATAAAAAAGCTTTTTTATAAAGTCTTAAAAACAATGTCGTCATGGATTAAAGGTGAAAAATAAAAGTGGTTTGTATGCATTTTTAAGCGTCAAAGTCACGCTGCGTCATAGTTATCAAGCGCGTGCGTAGTGAGGCTTTGTCCGAAATATCGATACCCGAAAAGTCAGAGAGCCAAATTCCATCAGCAACCAGACGCACCATACATAGCGTTTCGGTATTGTCCGTGGCAGCGTGTTTTTTTAGCTGCTCGTTTGACCATTCAGCCCAGCGTTCGCGCAGCATCCTATCTCCTAGCATCAAGACATATAGCGTGGCTTGGCTATTAAACTCGGCTTGACCTTTTTCGCCCAAACTGATGGTGGCATCGATATAAGCGCGGGTAAACGAGCCGTAGCTGACCGGATCTTTTGCCATCGCTTGATTGACTTCCGCCTCAAACTTAGCCATCGCGTCATAAAACACCTCTAAGATGAGCGCGTCCTTGGTGGCAAAATGATGCATCACCCCGCCTTTGGTCACGCCGACGGCATCGGCTACCGATTGGAAGGTCACTTTAGACAAGCCCTGCTCCAAAGTGATGCGCGCTGCTTCATCAAGCAGCGCCCGCCGTATAAGCTCTGGCTGTTTTTTACGTTTATGAGCGTTTTGAGTTTCCATTTTTATCTCGATATTAGCGCGTCAGTTTAACTAAAAATAATTTGGGCTTTAAAAGAATATGTTTTATTAATATAGAAGAAAAAATAGTTTCTTTTAAAGAAACCGTACGGTTGGTATTTTATAGAAATAAAGCAGCAATGTGAAGGGCAGATATGAACCGAGGAGTTACAGAACATTATTTTAATAATTTTCTGCATTTTATAGCTGATTATATGTAAAGGGTGTCAAAGCTATTTTCCAGAAAAATAGTTCTGACGCCTTTTTTATAGTGAAGCAGTAGCCTATAAACCATTAAAGTCGCTATTAATAATTGCTAAATCTACGTTTGCGTACTATTTTTCTTCTACTTTAGCGCCAATGACTTTAGACAGGTGACCAGTTTTGAGATAAACCGTAGCACCGTGCACGCCTGCTTTTATTTGCGGTAGTGCACCCACTGGCAAACGTAGCCAACCACCGCGAGTATAGGTTTTAGCGTCATCTGTAAGTTCAGTATCTATCAGCTCGCCATCTAGCACCAGTATCTCAGCGCCGCCTTTGATTGCATCGGTGAATACTGTGTCTATAAATACTGTGTCGGTAAATAGGGCTTCATTGGCCTTTAATCGCTGTAAGCTGACATGTTCGCTGTTATCTGAAAATAAATGACAGATATCACGATTGTCCTGTATTTGCCAATTTGCTGCATCGTTAGTATCGATAGCGACATAACGTGTTTCGGCGGCCGGCATTTGCCAAAGTTTGACAAAAATAACTGCGCCTTCTTTACTATACGGCTGATGGCCAGAATTTGGTGGATTGCGTAAGTACCAACCTGCTGGATAATCGATATTATCTGCCGAAAAAGTCCCCGATAAAACCAAAATCTCTTCGCCGCCCGGATGCATATGATGCGGAAAATAGGACTCAGGCGCATAGCGGACGATACTGGTGGCACGGGCTTTTTCTGCGCCGACGCGGTCGAGCATGACACGCTCGACGCCGTTTTGCGGTGATGGCACCCATTGATAGTGTTCGGGTGCCAATGCAGCACGGCGAGTAAAATCTGCATTAATCAGCATAAAATAGTTTCTCGAAATAAGGTTTAATGCTGTAGATTATCCCCTGATTTACAGCGGCTGACAAACAAGACACTGTTCTTATTATTAAAAAATCGTATTTACGCTCCTCAAAGTAAGTTTATAGCGCATAAATGCTTAACCTGAACAATCCTGCCAAGATTCTTGCTAATTATCAAAAAATTACTTTAACTGCTGCCTCTGACTTGGTATCTTGCTCTCCTTCTTTCTGTTACTACGACGTATCTTTGCCATCTTATTAAGCTAATGAGTGATTGTTAAGCCACTTTGCTGTATTAGCGCCTTCTTTATTTGTATTGGATCATATGAAACATAACCTTGAGGTGAGCGCAAATGCTCGCCGAACTCAGTATTTCCAAGTATTTTTGATGGGCGTCAGCGCCTTTATTATGAATACCACCGAATTTGTCCCCGTTGCCCTATTAAGCGACATCGCCCATGATTTTTCTATTACCACGGCTGAGACTGGCTGGATGTTGACGCTATATGCGTGGATTGTCGCAGCCATGTCATTGCCATTGATGCTGCTCACCAGCCGTTTTGAGCGTAAAAGCTTACTTTTGGGCTTGTTTGTGGTGTTTATTGCCAGCCACGTCTTATCCGTATTTGCTTGGAGCTTTGATGTATTGCTGATTAGCCGCGTGGGTATTGCGCTATCACACGCGATATTTTGGTCCATCACCGCCGCGATTGCGATACGCGTAGCACCGGAAGGTAAAAAAGCACTGGCGCTTAGCGTGCTTGCAACCGGTACTTCATTGGCGATGGTGCTTGGCGTGCCTCTAGGACGCTTAGTCGGTCAATGGTTTGGCTGGCGAGCGACCTTTGGCGGTATTGGCGTGATTGCTTTTATCGTCTTTATCTTGCAAGCAAGGCTATTACCAACGCTACCGAGTATGTTTGAAGGCTCGTTTAGAAAAATTCCAGAATTGCTTAAGAATCCGTTATTGGTCTGTTTGTATTTGCTGATTTTATTAGTCTTTACCGCTCACTATACCGCTTATTCTTATATCGAACCCTTTATGCGACAGGTTGGCGCTATAAGTGAAAACGCTGCGACTGTTGTCTTGCTATTATTTGGGGTAGCAGGGATTGCGGGCAGTGTGATTTTTAGCCGTTGGGGTGATCGTTTTAATACCAGATTGATGCTGATATCGATCATATTAATGCTGCTATCTATGCTGGTACTATTGTTTGCCGTGACTTCTATCTGGGCACTGAGTTTCATTGCGTTACTGTGGGGCGCGGCGCTGATGCTGCTGATTATCTCCATGCAAGCCAAAGTCATTATGGTTGATGTCACTGCCCAAGACATGTTGATGTCGATGTTCTCAGGGATTATTAACTTAGGCATTGGCGCAGGTGCGCTATTCGGTGGTTATGCAGTGACGCATATTTCCATATCAAGCGTGGGCTATGTCGGCGCCGCTATCGCTGGTGTGTCGCTGCTCTTGATGTTATTTATGATAAAGCGCTTTCCCAAATTAAGCAGAAGACTTGGTTAATTAGAAGGCTTGGATAGCTAAAAACTTGATAGTAAATAAGCATAAAAAATGCCAGCCAATTAAATGGGCTGGCATTTTGCTGTTTGGTTAATTAAAAAACCGAGTAAGCCGCTTATTTAAAAATCTACCTTGCCACGTAACGCTTTGGTCTTACCGCGCTGGGTTTTTTCATCAACGCGTTTACGTTTGGCATTTCTACTAGGTTTGGTCGGCCTGCGAGTTTTATTGACATGAGTGGCTTGAATAATAAAGCTTTGCAGCCGCTCAAGCGCATCAATTCGATTGCGTTCTTGGGTACGAAACTGCTGCGCTTTAATAATAAGTACGCCTTCTTTGGTGATTCGGCTGTCTTTACTGTCCAATAAGCGCTGCTTAATGACATCGCTCAAGCTTGAAGCATGAATATCAAAACGCAGATGAATCGCAGAGGACACTTTATTGACGTTTTGCCCGCCTGCCCCTTGCGCGCGTATGGCGCTAATGTCCACTTCGCTGTCATTCAGACTGATATTATTGCTGATAAAAATCATAAAACACTTTTATAAATGATTAATAGATAAGGTTAATGATAAAGCATTCGCAGTTAACACGCTACTTGCCCGCTTAATAGCGGTCAAAACGTCATATTTTTTAACCTCTATAATCCGCAATTTGTCGGGTAAACCTTATAAAAGTTATCGTTTGACGTTGCTGTGTCTATCCTCTGTCTATAAAGCGTAAGCCTGCGCAGGGTTTTGATTTTAAGGTGATAGGATGACGTTAAGCAGACACGATATTAAAAGAACACTGTATTAAATAAATACGGTATTGTTGAATCAAAGCGTTAACAAGCCGATTTTAGTCAAAGGAATAAGCGTTGTATGACAACCAATAATAAGAAATCTAATCATAAAAAATCTAACACTTCTCTCAAAAATCACAACCTTACCGCTGATGAAAGCATTCAAGTCAGGGGCGCGCGGGTGCATAACCTCAAAAATGTCGATGTGGATTTACCGCGTAATGCACTGGTTGTTTTTACTGGCATATCAGGCTCAGGTAAATCGTCGCTGGCATTTGGCACTCTGTTTGCTGAGTCGCAACGCCGCTACCTTGATTCGGTATCGCCTTATGCGCGGCGCTTGATTGACCAAGTTGGCGAGCCTGATGTCGATTCGATAGAAGGCTTACCGCCCGCCGTCGCCCTGCAACAGCAGCGCGGTACGCCGTCGGTACGTTCATCGGTTGGTAGCGTGACGACGATTTCAAATGGTCTGCGCATGCTGTACTCGCGAGCGGGCGAATACCCTGCTGGGCAAGATATGCTGTATGCTGATGCTTTTTCGCCAAATACGCCAGAAGGTGCTTGCCCTACTTGCTCAGGTATTGGCCGCGTGTTTGAGGTCACAGAAGATTTGCTCGTACCTGACAAGACGAAAACCATTCGAGAACGCGCCATTGCCGCTTGGCCACCGGCATGGCAAGGGCAAAATCTGAGCCGGATATTGACGACACTTGGCTACGATATCGACAAACCTTGGAACACGTTATCCAAGGAAACCCGCGATTGGATTTTATTTACCGATGAAACCCCAGAAGTGCCAGTTTACCCAGAGTACAATCTCGAGCAAGTACGCGAGGCGATTAAAAAAGGCGAAAAACCCAATTATAAAGGCACCTATACCAGCGCAAAAAATTTCGTCTTACATTCTTTTGCTACGACCCAAAGTCCACGTACCAAAAAACGCGTGGCGCAGTTTATGCAAATTTCAGAATGTCCAAGCTGCCATGGCAAAAAGTTAAAACAAGAATCGCTGTCGGTTAAATTTGCAGGGCTTGATATTGGCGAGTTATCACAATTAGCCTTAACTGAACTGGCGCTTAAACTTCACGACGCTGCCAATAAAAAACTCAGCGATGATATGCCCGATCGTGAAAAAGCCATCGTCGCCAAGCGTATTGTTAGCGATATTTTATCGCGTGTAGAAGCGTTAACCAGACTTGGGCTAGGTTATTTATCGCTTGAACGCACCACACCTACCTTATCGCCTGGCGAGCTACAGCGCCTAAGACTTGGCACCCAAATTCGCTCTAAACTATTTGGCGTGGTTTATGTGCTCGATGAACCGTCCGCTGGCCTGCATCCTGCCGATACTCAGGCGCTATTAGGCGCTCTAGATGAACTGGTAGCGGCGGGTAATTCATTATTCATTGTCGAGCATGATGTCAGCGTCATTCGCCACGCCGACTGGATAGTCGATGTTGGACCAAAAGCGGGCAGTCATGGCGGTGAAATCATGTATAGCGGCCCTGTCGAAGGATTGCGTGATATCTCTGATTCCTATACTGGACAATATCTCTTTAGTAAAGACACAGCAACTCAAAAGTTAAAAACCGAGCAACCAAGACGACCTACTCATTGGCTAAAACTTGCTAATATCGAGCGTAATAATTTACAAGGGCTAGATGTGGCATTTCCTTTAGCGGTATTAACCACAGTGACGGGTGTTTCAGGTTCGGGCAAATCGAGTTTGGTTAGTCAAGCGTTGGTTGAACTGGTCTACAATGCGCTAGGGCAAAAAACCGTGATTGAAGCACCCACCGATGAAGCGGCTTTACTGGAGCAAGAACAAGAAACACCAATAGGCGGAGAGATAGTCAGTGGTATGGAGCACATCAAGCGCTTAGTCACTGTTGACCAAAAAGCCATCGGGCGCACACCGCGTTCGAACTTGGCCACTTATACTGGACTGTTTGACCATGTGCGCAAGTTATTTGCCGCCACCAAAGAAGCAAAAGCAAGACACTATGATGCCGGACGTTTCTCATTTAACGTTAAAAAAGGACGTTGCCCAAATTGCGAAGGCGTCGGTTTTGTCAGCGTTGAGCTGCTATTTCTGCCGAGTGTTTACTCGCCTTGCCAAGTGTGCCATGGTCAGCGCTACAATGACGAAACCTTAGAAATTACTTATCAAGGTAAAAATATCGCCGAAGTGCTTGATTTAACAGTCGAAGCCGCTGCTGAATTTTTCATTGATGATGCCCCAATTATGCGCGCCTTAGATGCCTTGCTAAAAGTTGGGCTTGGCTATCTAAGGCTTGGGCAACCAGCGACCGAGTTGTCTGGTGGCGAAGCACAGCGTATCAAGCTTGCTACCGAACTGCAGCGTACCCAGCGCGGCGATACGCTGTACGTGCTCGATGAACCAACGACTGGCTTACACCCTTCTGATGTCGCGATGCTGATGGCACAGTTAAATGGGCTGGTCGCAACTGGTAATACGGTGATTATGGTTGAGCACGATATGCAAGTTGCTAGCAACAGCAATTGGATTATCGATATGGGCCCCGGTGCTGGCGATGAAGGTGGGCTTATTGTCGCAGAAGGCACACCTAAAGAGGTAGCGAAATCCAAAGACAGTCGCACTGCACCTTTTTTATTGACTTAGTATTGATATAAAAGACAGTACACTAACTAAAAAACGGAAATATGCAATAAGAAAAACCGCATCACTATTAAAGTCATGCGGCTTCCTATTTTTAAACATCGGTTTTTTAAACATGCATTGCTAACTAAGCAAGCATACCACCATCGACAACCACGGTTGCACCCGTCGTATAGCTTGAGGCGTCAGACACAAGATACAATACCGTGCCCGCCATCTCATCAGGATTAGCCACGCGCCCTAACGGAATCGCATGTAGCGCCATCTTTAAGACTTTATCATTGGTCGTTAACGCCGAGGCAAACTTGGTATCGGTTAACCCTGGCAGCAGCGCATTAACGCGAATGTTTAATGGACCACATTCTTTGGCAAAGGCTTTGGTCATGCTAATCACCGCCGCTTTAGTAATTGAATAGATACCTTGCTTGTCACCTGCGACCAAGCCATTGACCGATGCGGTATTTAAAATCACCCCGCCGCCCTGCTCGCGCATCATTTTCCCCGCTGCCGTCGACATAAAGAAATAACCGCGAATATTGACCTCTACGGTCTTATCAAAAGCGGCTAAATCGGTATCTAGAATATGGCCATAGTAAGGGTTTGCCGCGGCATTATTGACCAAGATATCAATTTGACCGAATTCACTTTTTATATGCTCAAAAATTGCCTCAATCTGCGCCATATCGCCAACATGACAAGCGAAGGCACTGGCTTTGTGACCATCAGCGACAATGCTATCGGCGACCGCTTGGCACGCGTCAATTTTTCGGCTAGAGACAATCACATGCGCGCCTCTTGACGCTAGTAAACGGGCAATAGATTCGCCAATACCACGGCTAGCACCGGTAACCAAAGCAATCTTACCCGTTAAATCAAATAAATCTTTCATCATTATTCCTTATATTTTTAAATATTTTAATAAATACTTTTGATGTTAAGCCAACATGCCGCCATCAAGGGTAAAGGCATGACCATTCATAAAGCTACTTTCATCACTTGCCAGCCATGCAATGGCGCCAGATACTTCATCGACATCTCCCAAACGGCGCATTGGGCTGGCTTTGATGGTGGCTTGCTGGGCACGCTCGTCCATTTTCGCCATGGTATTACGGACCATCGGCGTATCGATAAAGCTTGGGCAAACGGCGTTAAAGCGAATATTGACGCGCGCATATTCATGAGCAGCAGATTTGGTCAGCCCCATGACACCATGCTTCGCAGCGCTATAAGCTGTCAGCAGTGGTGCTGAACGCAAACCAGCAATGGAGGCCACATTAATCACATGACCACCACCATTGGTCGCCATGCAAGCAACAGCAGCGCGCATACAATGCCAGACGCCTTTTAGATTAACCGCAATATTACGGTCAAAATCATCGTCACTTAGCTCATGCATCGGCGCTGGCTTATGGTCAATACCGGCATTATTTATCACCACATCAAGGCCGCCCAATGTTTCCATGGCAAAGGCAAACAACGCGCGTACTTCATCGCCGCTCGTGACATCCACCTTTTTAAAGACAATACTATTACCAGCATCTTGCGCTTGTTTGGCAACAGCAGCGCCCATCTCTTCCGCCAAATCACCAATCACCACTTTCGCACCGCGACTGGCGAGCAATAACGCACTGGCAGCACCGATGCCAGATGCACCACCGGTGATTAAAATACGTTTACCAGTGACGTCTGATGCAATTCCATTTGTATTCAATGTCATAATTTATCCCTCTACCTTAAGTACCAGTTTACCGAAGTTTTCACCTTTAAAGAGCATCATCAGGGTATCTGGGAACGTCTCGATGCCTTCAACGATATGGTCTTTTACTTTAATGTCGCCTGACCCAATCCAGCCAGCAATATCTTTCATCGCCGTCGGATACTCTTTGATATTATCAAAGACGACGATGCCTTCCATACGTGCACGATTGACCAATAATGACAGATAATTTGATGGCCCTTTGACCTCTGTGGTGTTGTTATATTGGCTAATCGCACCGCAAATTACGATACGGGCATGCAGATTAATTTGCGTCAGCACATCATTTAAAATATCGCCACCGACGTTGTCAAAAAAGACATCAACGCCGTTTGGACAGGCCTGCTTTAAGCCTTTTTTCACATTTTCGTTTTTATAATCTATAGCAGCATCAAAACCTAGCTCATCGACTAAGAACTTACATTTTTCACTACCACCAGCGATACCAACAACGCGGCAGCCTTTGAGTTTGGCAATTTGCCCAACTAAGCTACCAACCGCGCCCGCAGCGCCAGAAATAACCACAGTCTCGCCAGCTTTTGGTGCGCCGGTTTTTAATAAGCCAAAATAGCCCGTCATACCCGGCATACCGAGCACGCCCAAGTAATAAGACAATGGCGCAAGGCTCGGATCGACTTTATGTAGACCTGTACCATCGCTGACTGCATACGACTGCACGCCGTTATGACCTACGACATAATCGCCAACAGCAAACTTCTCATGCTTACTTTCAATGACTTTACCCACCGTTCCTGCACGCATTACCTCGCCAATCTGTACGGGCGGTATATAAGATTTTGCATCGTTTAGCCAACCACGCATTGCAGGATCCATCGAAATATATTCAATTTTTATCAGCAGCTCACCATCTGAGATAGTCGGCAGTTCTGTCTCGGTATATTCCCACGTATCAGCGTTTGGTGCGCCCACAGGTCTTGCTTTTAAGCGCCACTGCTTATTGATCTGTTTGTTATCAGCTGTCATTATTTATTCCTTTAAATTTTTATAAAAAGCCATTGGTATCGTTTGCTTAAAAAGAGTTTATTCAAAATAAGCCAAATATATTAAAAAGCGTTCTTCTGGGATAAATTTTTCTCGCTTGCTGTGCGCTTTGCACTCTAGAGGCTTCGAAAAATTTACCCCAGCATCACTTTTAGCATCCTATTAGTAGATATTGTTATGTTAAAAACTTACCAAACAATCTCTTAAAACCATTCTACTTGCATATCGGTACAGACCGCATTGTCACTATTTAATAGCTCAATATCGCGCTTGATTAACGGCAATTCCCAATCAATAAAGTATTTTGCTGCTTGGATTTTTCCATGATAGAAGTTTTGCTTATCGACGTCGGCCGTATCATTTAATAATTGCTCAGCTTTACTCGCTTGGCGAATCCAAATCCAACTCACTACGATGGAGGCAAAGATATTCATCAAGGCCTGCGCATTACCCGTCAGCGTCATGGCTTTTTCCGTTTGTAGAATTTTGCTTAAATGCACGAGCACTTCATGTAAATGACCCATATAAGGCATCAGTTTGCCAGCAAGTTTGGCGGTTTCGGGTGTACTGATACTTTCTAAATCTTCGGTAATTTCACGTTTGAGAATTTGAATACCGAGTCCGCCTTTTTGCCATAACTTACGAAATGACAAATCTAGTGCCTGTACGCCATTTGTGCCTTCATGAATGGGATTGAGACGATTGTCACGCCAAAACTGCTCGGCTTGATATTCACGTGTATAGCCTGCGCCGCCCAATACTTGAATACCTAAATCATTGGCCTTTGGACCGTATTCAGATGGCCATGCTTTGAGTACTGGCGTAAGTAAGTCCAATAACTCTGATAGCTCAGCTTTTAGCGTGGCATCTTCACAGGTGTTGATACGGTCAATGAGATTGGAGCCATATAGACAGAGTGAAATACCGCCCTCGCTATAGGCTTTTTGCGCCAGCAGCATGCGCTTAACGTCACCATGCTGAATGATTGCCGTTGCCGCATCTTCAGGCTTATTATTCGGTGCGATTCTGCCCTGCGTTCTGTCTTTGGCATAATCGAGCGAATACTGATAACCGCGATAGCCAATCATCGCTGCACCAAAGCCAACTGCGATACGCGCTTCGTTCATCATTTTAAACATGTAGCGCAGGCCAAAATGCTCTTCACCGATAAGATAGCCGTGACAATCGCCTGCATCGCCAAAACTTAACGCCGTAGAAGTTGCGCCGCGATAGCCAAGTTTATGAATAAGTCCAGTTAAATGGACGTCATTACGCTCGCCGACTGATAAATCATCGTTTAAACGATACTTGGGTACGGCAAATAACGAAATACCTTTAACGCCAGCGGGTCCACCCGGCACTTTGGCTAATACCAAATGCACGATATTGTCAGACAGTTCGTGATCGCCTGCTGAGATATAAATCTTGCTGCCTTTGATACGGTATGATCCGTCTTCTTGTTTCACGGCAGTGGTTTTGATATCGGCAAGCGACGAGCCTGCATGTGGTTCTGTTAATGCCATGGTGCCAGTGAATTCACCGGTTAGCATACGCGGCATAAAGGCATTTTTAATCTCATCACTGGCGAAATGAGAAATGACATTAATCGCCGCCGTGGTTAAAAACGGATAAGCGGTGGTCGATGGGTTGGCCGCCATAAAATAGCCTGCTACCGCCGTCATCACGGTTTCGGGTAATTGCATGCCGCCATCGTCAAAACTATAACGACCCGCGATAAAGCCCGACTCGCGAAAGGCATCAAAAGCAACCTTTACGTCGTCTATCATGCTGACTTTTTTGCCGTCAAACTGCGGCTCGTTTTTATCCGCTACGTGGTTGTGCGGTAAAAATAGCTGGGTGGCGATTTTATTGGCGGTGCCTAATACCGCATCAAAGGTTTCGCGGCTGTGTTCTGCAAACTTTGCATGCTCGGTTAAATGCTCAACCCCCAATACATCGTAGAGTTGGAACGGTAATTCAAAGTCGTTGATAAGCGTATCTGCTGCCATAGTCATTTCCCTATTATGATAATGATAAATAAGCGGTGATGAATAAGTGATGCATTGATATTAATCTAATTTAACGCCTTACCGTATTGTCATTTATGACATAATTATGGTCAAATAAGACAAAATTAATATGCTAATTTGGGAAAAACTGCTAATAAACTGACATTTTAAATACGTCTTTTCATAGGAAAATAAGCACTTATGCCCTACTTTAAACCCTTTAAGGTCATTATTATCGGCTTCGATGGCGTGCTTGGCAGCGCTTTGACAGGCGCATTAGATTTATTTTCGTTCACCGGAGTGAGTTGGCAGCGCTTTTTGGATGAAGAAGTAGAACCAAGATTTAATGTGCAAATTGCCAGTCTTGGCAGCGTTGATATCAGATGTAGCAACCGCTTAATCATGCAAGCGCATTGCGATATTCAGGAAGTCACAGAGTGCGACTTATTATTAATTCCAACCATTGGCGATTCCATCGATAAAGTCTTGAGCCAAAATAACGCTCTAATTCCGCATTTGCAGCGACTGGCAAATACCAAAGCCGATATCGCTAGTAACTGTAGCGGCGCGTTCTTTTTAGCAAAAGCAGGCTTGCTCGATGGCAAAGTAGCTACCACCCATTGGGGTTATGCCAGTAAGTTTAAGGCAGATTTTCCACTGGTTGATTTGCAAGAAAACCAATTTGTCACTCAATCAAAAAGCCAGTCAAAAGAACAATCGGGCAATATATTTTGTGCGGCAGGCGGTAGCGCCTTTTATGACTTGGGATTATTGTTAATCGAGCGTTATTGCGGGCGTGAAATTTCTACCCAAGTGGCAAAAACTCAGATTATTGATAGTAAACGCGGTAATCAAAACAGCTATACCAATGTGACATTGCATAAACCGCATGCGGACCAATTGGTTCAGCAAGTACAAGAGTTTATCGAGGAAAACTTCAAACAACCCATTCAAGTTAGCGGCTTGGCAGCGATGGTCAATATCACCCCGCGCACACTGAATAGACGCTTTCAATCCTGCGTGGCGATGCGCCCGATTGAGTATATTCAAGCCGTTAGAATTGAGCAGGCGAAGCGTTTATTAGAATTGGGCGATGTGACGATAAAATCGCTCGCTGAGCAAGTCGGTTACGATGATATCTCGTCATTTACGCGGCTATTTAAACGCGCTACTGAGCTAACCCCGAAAGAATATCAGGATAAATTTTCACGCTTGGCGATTTAACTTTATAACGCCAATCTCAACTTATCGTAGGCTTTTGATTTTTATAGAATTTAAAATTCTAATTGTTTTAACTGAAATTTTAAAAACTAAGTAAACCAATACCTTAGAAAAACAAGTTGAGAGTGGGGTCTTTATAGTAGATTTGTTAGAAGTAATACGTTGCTGCAACAAATTTATCGCAGCAACAATTTTTATATAATTCATTCGATATAAAAACGATACGATGAAACGTTTTTTTCGTAGCCTATGTCGGCGTAGGCACAGCACGCAAGAAAAACAACGTTTCATTGAGCGACTTGATGGCTACGTATCTGATTTATTTGGATTCGACTATAGACCTAATTTTTATTGCCACAAGCCTTCGACAAGAATGGCATCTGCTTTAATCGTTGGATAGTCGCTAAACATCAATTGATAACCGCCAGCGTTATTTGGGCGAAGCTGACATGTGGCACCCAGCGGAAAGCTGTATTTTTGTCCAATATGACCAAAGCGCATACCGCTATAAATCGGCAATCCTGTCAGCTGATGCAATTGACGAATCACGGTGGCGACATCATAACGCTTATCATAACTGTCCTCACCACTACCCGATAACGCACCAAATACAATCGCTTGCTGACCTTTAAACACCCTTGCCAAATACAAATCATATAGCATGCGCTCGATGCGGTAAGCTTGCTCGCCGACGTCTTCTAAAAATACGATACCATCTTTGATCCGTGGTAAGTACTCACTCCCTGCCAGTGCCGATACTACGCTGAGATTGCCGCCCCAAATGGTGCCGGTTAGCGTTTTAGGTTCAGTGTTTGTCAAAATACTGGGTAAATTTACACTGGTTAAAGACGCATCTGCTATATTAATCGTCAAATTAGAATTGGTTAATGCTTCTACGAATTGGCGACAGCTGACTTGATCCGGTTTGGTTTTGCCAAACTCGCTATAAAGCATTGGCGCCGCAAGCGAGCTCATACTGCCTTTTGCCAGTAGCGCACACTGGATCGCCGTCACATCGCTAAAGCCCGCCAGTATCGTACCGCGCTCCTTCATAATACGCCCAAGCGTTGACCAATCCACCATTGGTAATACTCGCACTGCACCGTAGCCACCACGTACCCCAAGTAGCAGTTTAGGTGCTTTTATCGCACCCGTAGCGATGTTTTGCAAGTCACTGGCACGCTGCGAATCCGTACCCGCAAAGCGCAAATACTGCCGTTTGGTAATTGCCGGATTATCCACTTTAAAACCCGCGCAGGCTAAACGCTCTAACGCCAACTCATTACGTTCGTCACTACCACCGACATTAGAGCTAGCAAAAAGCCGCGTTTCAATCGTTGGGACGATACATCTTGCTGGCGCTGGTTGTGCCTCACCTTTAAAAGACAAATGCTCATCTGAAAACGCTGTTGGTAAATCATCCTTGGTAAGCTGCGTACCGCTATCTTGCTCAATAGCATTTGTAGCCAACGCCCGAGTGATATTTTGCGTCGCTAGAAGCCCTGCTCCGGCACCAATACCAACGTGACGTAAAAACTGGCGACGATTTAACTTGGATGATATCTTAGTCATAATGCTACCTTTTTTACCGTTTAATTGCTGCTTACCCTAGCAACCATTATTGAAACAAAGCGCGTATTATAACGCAGGTTGGGATACTATTTAGTACTCGAGCAGTATAGAACGCTTAAGTCAGGAGCATTTGGCATTTTAATAGACAACAAAACGATACAGAGTTACTTACCGTCTTATTTGGCTACAGACCCGACTCTTGCTATAGTAAAAAGCGCTGAACAACAAACAATAATGATAGATATAAAAGGATTATAAAGATGGCTGAGCAAGAAAGTGCAAAAGAGAAAGACAATAAAAGTCTGATCGATAGTATTAAAATCATCTTAGGTAAAGAAGATAAGCTGAAGGATCAACTCGAAAAAGAAAAAGGTCTTGAGAGTTATGCTAAGGATTTGCTCCTGCTGATGAGCTTAGTCAAAGACTACTATAAAGGCAACTATCGCAATATCCCTTATAAAACCATTTCAGCAGCCGTGGTTGGACTGCTTTACGTGATCAACCCTATCGATATCATTCCTGACTTTATCCCCTTTATCGGTCATATCGATGACGTCTTGGTACTCAGATTTTGTCTAAAACTTGTAGAAAAGGATTTGGCAAAATACAAAAGCTGGAAAAATGAGCAAACAGCGTCGAAAGACGCAACTTCAAAGCATAGCGATAAAAAGTTAGAGGATAAAAGTAAACGCTTAAAGAAAACAGATAAATAATCTGGTAAGCAATCCCATAAAAAACACGGTCAATGACGCCTGCACTGACCGTGTTTTTTATAGACCTAAAATAGAAAATTTTAAATGTATTTAAGCACTCAGCCTTTTAATTTTTTATTAATCAGGCACATCATAGCTTGGCTTTTCTGGATTTAGACCAAACGAGTAGACAAAGGTGCCTATAAGGCTATTAATGATAATAAATGGCAAATCAATGGCCACATGGCCGAGTAAATAGCGGCCGATGAGCCACGACACAATCAGCATAATTATGAAAAATGCACCGAGATATCCTAAGATAGTTGGATGTTTGAGATGATAAGGCTGCTCAGGTTTTGGCTGTTTATCGAGGATATAGGTTCTTACTGCCCAACCGGCCGCGTAACAAAATCCGCCTAACACCACATAACTAAAAAAATTCATATTGCCCGACTCTGATTAGAGGGTTGTTTATCATAAATACTGCTTTATAAAGGCCAATTACATACTGTCATTGACGTTATCAATAACGATATTGGCGTGAGGATTGGCTAAAATATCGGTATTAACGTCATCACATTCGACGCGATAAATGGTATTGGCACCGCGATAAATGTAAGACAAGTACTCACTATCTAGTAGCGGATCGATATTGGCATAAACAGGCTTCACATGCGCCAACACCAGCACTCTGTCTGGACGACCAATCACCGCATCGACATTATCAGGGTCGATAGAAAAATACGTCGGGATATCACTTTTTGCAAGCACTTCTAACGGTTCAGCGTCATCCCAAACGCGCTTAGCGCTAGCAGGCTCTTTCATTTGCATGACCCAACCGCCGCCCTGTTGGCTGACTTTTATTTGCGCTGGCTCATCATGGCTGACCGTATAGCAGCCTGCAAATATGGATAAATCCGCTGGCGCCTCAGCTTTTTTGGCATCAGCCGGCGTATTACTGTCATTACAGGCACTCAAAAACAGCGCGCTACTTGCGACCAGAGCAACCATTAAAGGCGTTAATTTTTTATTCAAAACACTCGAGCTTACGGACATCATCGATTTATCCTGCATTGGTACATAAAAGCTTATATTGTGCTTATTGTGCTAAGGCATGTCCGCACAATCAAAGCTATTTTAACAGAAAACGGCAGCGTTACCGCTATGATATGTGCTTTTGCCCTTTTATGGTTTTTATTCCTAGCAGTCACTGATAGATAAGCGACCATAAACAAGCAAGATTTGCTATACTCAACCCTAAAATAGATGGTGCTAGCCTGTGCAAAAATAACGCTAGAAACCCTCTTTGCTCGATGTTTATTACTTATTAGGCTCATACTTTTTTATGTCAGAAAACTCTACTTCAGCGCGTTCATTTAATACGAGCAATCCGCTTGCTGCCAAAGCAAATATGACGGTTGCTTATACCGACGGCGCTTGTAAAGGCAATCCGGGTGCTGGTGGTTGGGGGGCGCACCTAATTTTTAGCGATGGGCAGACGCAGGATTTGTATGGCGGTGAAAAAGTAACTACTAATAATCGCATGGAGCTGATGGGTGCGATACAAGCATTGACCCATAGTCCGCGTGCGCAAACCCTTGAGATTTGGACAGACTCAAGCTATGTTAAAAAAGGCATCACCGAATGGATTGAAGGCTGGAAAAAACGCGGCTGGAAAACGGCCAGCAAAAAACCGGTGGCCAATCAAGACCTTTGGCAGCAATTAGACGCGCTTTGCCAGCAGCGCGATGTTGCTTGGCACTGGGTGAAAGGTCACGCGGGACACGCGGGCAATGAAAAAGCGGATGAGCTAGCAAATTTGGGCGTGACGTCTAGCAGTGAAGATTTGAAAACGGCTAGCTTGCAAGATGCGGCTAAAAAAAAGATCTTCTAATGGCTGATAAAAAACAAAATCCAAGCGATGATTGGTTAAAATTTGACCCATTAGGCTTTGATATGATGGATGATGAGCTTGATGAGTCGCTATTAGATGGTCAAAATCTTACTGACGATATGGTAAATACAATAACAAATACAATGGCAAACACAGATATGTTAGTGGAAGAGAATCACAATCCGTACAATGCTAGCGAACCCATGAGACACACCGATATGCCAGATATAAATACCAATATGGATACTGAAGTAGAAACTAAAACGGAAGCTCGCATAGACACGGACACACCGACATTCGATGGTGACACTAGCCGAGCCAATCCGCATTTTATACCCCTGCTACCCAAACCTATCCACCGCCATGAATCTGACCGCCAGCTCATTATGGATACGGAGACCACCGGTCTTGATCCCATGAAGGGCGACCGCATTATTGAGGTCGGTATCGTAGAGTTAGTCGGGCGTAAATTTACCGGCGAGAAACTGCACGTCTACATCAATCCGCAGCGCGGAATGGATGAGGAGGTGATTCGTATTCACGGAATCTCTGAAGCGTTTTTAACCGATAAACCGACCTTTGATCAAGTGGCTCAAGCGCTTTATGACTTTATGGACGGTGCCGAAATCATCGCTCATAACGCTACCTTTGATATGAACTTCTTAAATATGGAGTTTGCCAAAGTTGGCATGCACGACTTTGCCGAGCGCGTACGAGTGACCGACTCTTTGATGATGGCAAAACAGCAATATCCGGGGCAAAAAAATACCCTAGATGCTCTGGTTCGTCGCTTAGATGTCGGTAAACAAGACCGTACTTTCCACGGCGCATTACTTGACTCGGAGATTTTGGCGGAAGTTTATCTGGCGATGACCGGTGGGCAAGTCACGCTGGCGATTGAGGAAGATACCCAAGCCGATGGCGGACATACTGCCCATGCAAACTTTGCCGGTTTGGCGGCTTTATTGCTCGAGTCAAGCAGTAATGAGAGCGCCAATCAAGGCTGGTATGCGTCGCTTGCGGACGATTATCCTGCGCTTAAAGATAAAATGTAACCCGTGAAGCATAAGTCATTAAAACGGTTTTTTATATGAACATAACGCCTTATACTGACCGTTAAGTAAGTAAATCTTGATTGTTATGCCGATAAGCGTTAAAACCTTATTTATAGACATTTTCAAATGCTCATCTAAACCTTTGCTATTTTCATCAGTACGTCATGGGAAAAAACAACTATGAATCCTTCTACACAAATGAAATTAACCGCCCCGACCTTGAGTGTGACTGATTTTAACCTACCATCGCTGCATTTATTGCACGATGAAATTAAGGTCATTTTAAAAGATACTGAAATTCATTTGGGCGAATTTAATGATGATGATAGCCAAGCGCCTTTATTGTTAGACTCTATTATTGTCCTAAAACAGCTGTCTTGTATTTTTCAGCTGATATCTTCGGTCGGGGCAGAAGTGCTCAATAACGCCATCGTCAATGGCTTGCAAAAACTTTATGACAGCCGTGATAATAATGATAGCGCTTTGATTATGGATTTATCAGAAGCCATTATGACGCTTGATCGTTATATTGAGTTTATTTTGCTGACCGAATCGGTAGAGCCGACTTTACTCCTGCCTATCATCAATAGACTCAACGCTCATGGGCAAACAGCACCAATCGATGCCGATTATTTTGCCGCCTTTGGTCATAGCAGCGTCATTATTGCCAACCCAGAAAACAACTTTCAACCGCTTAACGAGCTCAATCTTGATAGCGAATTATTAACTTATGCTTATCGTAGTGGACTTGGCGTTGCCTTATTAAATCAAGACGGTAAGGTAAGTGAGGATGAGCAGCAAAAACTCGATGCGATGTCGGCAGCGTGCGCTTTGATAGCAGCAAATACCAACAGTCTGTTTTGGCAAGCAGCCACCGCTGCCGTTACAGATATTGCCAGCATCTTACCGCTAAGCTTAAGCCAAAAACACACGCTTATCTATTTAGAGCAGCAGTTTCAAAGCTATCTGCCGGTTATGGACACGCGCTTTGCGCACTTGGTCAGCTTTGCTTGCCAGCGCGATACCAAAGAAGCTCAAACGCTGCGTGAGCTATATGCTGCCAATCAATTGGAAGACTCACAGCGCAAACAAATGGCGCAGTTCCTATTTGGACCCAATCGTGCTTTAACCGATACCTTAAACATCATTATTCAAGCGCAAATCAACACCATCAAAGAAAATGTCGATAGCTACGCACGCGGTGATTCTATCAACCCTGTTGATATGCAAACCTCGCAAATCACCGAGCAACTGACTGAGCTGCGTTCAGCTTTTCAGTTATTGGGTCTGGCAAATGCTGCAAACAGTCTCAATGCTGCCGCAGAAGCGGTGAAAAAATGGCGCGCGCCTACGCCAGAAGATTTTGACCATTTATTACTCGCTTTGATGCACGCAGAAAATGCCACTATCGCCATGGCAGAGATGCATACCCCTGGGGCAATCTATTTACCTTTGAATAATCCGCATATATCATTGCATCAGCTGAATACTGCCTATGATACCCTGATACAAGAAAGCCGTACGGCGATTGCCAGCGCCGAACAAGCCATCACCGATTATTTGGCTGAGCCTGAGCGCGATGTATTAAATATTCAAAATATTCCTGAAATGCTGCGCCAAGTGTCAGGTGCAGTGCGCTTTTTACAGCTGCCAACGCCCGCCAGTATGCTTAGCCAATTGGCAAGTTATTTACAGCAGCGTATTAATAGTGGTGCACGTCTAGATGATGGTACTTTGGCTTATATTGCTGATGTCATTATGGCCGTTGACCATCATTTAGATGGCTTTGAAAACAATCGCCCAGTCAGTAAGCAAGCGTTAGATGTTGGGCAACAAAGCTTAAGCCAACTGCTTGCGGCATAATTTTAGCGTACTAAATAAGTAGGTTATATAGCTTACTTATTTAAATATTAGTTAACTGTTTATGTGAAATAGACTCGTATCCGTTTGGGTACGAGTCTGTGTTTGATTGTTTGGAAACTGAACCTATGAGCCTTGCCTTTATACTTCGTGACGAGACGATTTTATGCCGTCAAACGCTTCATGGCTGGTGGCCTGTGCAGGTTGAGTTACCACAGTTGAATAATGATACAGGATTAAGTCATGAGACTCAGCCCGCCTATCAAGTTGGACGAGTGACGCTACTTGAAAGCTTAGCGCCGACCCATTGGCTACCTAATGATGATAGCCGTCAAAACAAAAACAGCTTGACTGCTTTTGAAAGCGAAACTGCTAATACATTTACTACTAATGCTTTTACGTCAAAAGCTACCTTAGCAATGACTTATGATTATGCGATAGCAAACCATGTTACGTTGCCTAAAATTTTAGAAAATGCTGAGTTAGAAAGTCGCGATTTAACAAGCAATAATAAAGAAAAAAATACTTTAGGTAATGACGAGTGTGCTTTTATTGCGTATCGCCTGCTTATTACACAGCTGCCATTTGCCTTATCTGACCAACTTAGCCAAGCCATACAGTTGTTACGCTGGCAAGCAGACACACGGTTTTGTAGTCGCTGCGCAGCTCCTGTTGTCCATGCCAACCACGGTGAGCGCGCGATGGTCTGTCCTGTTTGCCGCTTACGTCAGTATCCACGTGTGCAGCCGTGTATCATTACCGCCATTACCCGACCCAATCCGCAAACGGGTGCCATGCAAATTTTATTGGCGCACCATCATCGTTATGGGCAACAAAAAACCCCTCAACAAGCGCTACAATATGGTTTGATTGCCGGTTTTGTAGAGGTCGGTGAAAGTTTAGAGCATGCGGTGGTACGCGAAGTGGCAGAAGAGGTAAATATTAGTCTCAAAGACATTCGCTATGTCAGCAGTCAACCTTGGCCATTTCCGTCCAATTTGATGCTCGGCTTTCGGGCGGCGTATGCGGGTGGAGATATCGTCATACAAGAAGACGAGCTGTCACACGCCGATTTTTTTGACCTGACAAATTTACCAAAAATACCGTTTAAAGGTAGTATTGCCTATGCGCTGATTGCACAAATTGCTCATGAACAAGGCATCTCGCTCTAATCGATATTTAATTTATAAGACCAAGATGTCTTTTATTAAATATCAATGCTCTTGATAAATAACGCTATTACCCTGTTTTCTCATATTAGCACTTAGTACTAATATAAAGGTTTTACATTAAATGCAAAGCACTACCAGTAACAACAGCAATCTTATCCGTCTCGCCAATTTGCCTATCTTGTTCGATAGCTTGGACCTAGAGCGCTTGCCTACCGCAACCCAAGCAAAGATTGCGCGTATTGATGCCTGCCTACCGCAAACCCAATGCGGGCTTTGTGACCATGCCGATGGCTGCTTGCCGTACGCGGTGGCGATTGTTATTGATAATGAGCCTTATAATAAATGTGTGCCCGGCGGTCAGCCGGTGACCGATGCGATTGCGCAAATCATCAATCAAGATAGTAGCGATACACAACCACTTAACGCTGAGCCGTCAAAATGGCCGATAGATGTAAGCTCTCAGCGTCCAGTAGAAGTGCGCGCGGTGATTCGAGAAGATGATTGTATTGGCTGTACCAAGTGTATCCCCGCCTGCCCTGTTGACGCCATCGTCGGGACTGGTAAGCATATGCATACTATTTTTACGGACTTATGCACGGGCTGTGAGCTATGTATCGCGCCCTGCCCAGTTGATTGCATAGACTTAGTCACCGTTGAGCGTACCCAATCGACAGCTGAACGCACGCTTGAACAAGAGGATTTGCGCCAACGTTATCATACGCATTTAAGACGCGTGAGTAAGCAGCTAGCGGATAGCAGCAATAGCAAGCCGGTGGTCAGCATGGTAGAAGCCAAGCTAAATAATGCCGCCAGTCAATCGTTAAATATCAGCGAAGAACAAGCAAAAAATACCATTGCCGCAGCTAAACTACGCAGTAAAATCAAGAAGTTAGAAAAGCAGCTGAGCGTACGGCCTAATGAGAGCAAACAGACGGAGCTTGAAGCATTACAAACTGAGCTTGCCCAACTTTAATATCCCATCTCTAATTTTGAATAACCAATGAATAAAACAGTGCTAACAATACCATGAGTAAAACCGTTAAACATAAAACTGCCGATACGCCGCCATCGAGGCGCATGCCCAATCGTGATGTGCGCCCGTTTTTTGAGAAGTTGGCTGCGACGATTGATGAGCCAGTGACTGAGCTCAATTATAACAGCAACTTTGAGCTGCTTATCGCCGTCATATTATCGGCGCAGGCGACCGATGTCAGCGTCAATATCGCCACCAACCAGCTTTATCCGGTTGCCAATACGCCCGAGTCCATTTTGGCATTAGGCGAAGAAGGACTAAAAGCGTATATTAAGAATATCGGTTTATATAACGCCAAAGCCAAAAACGTTATCAAAACCTGCCGTGACTTGATTGAGAAGTTTGATAGCACCGTTCCTGATAACCGTAAAGATTTAGAGTCTCTAGCAGGTGTCGGGCGTAAGACGGCAAACGTGGTGTTAAATACCGCCTTTGGACAGCCGACGATGGCGGTCGATACCCATATCTTTCGCGTCGGCAATCGTACTGGCCTTGCTACGGGTAAAAACGTCTTAATCGTTGAGAAAAAACTGCTCGAACGTATTCCCGATGACTTTATCGTAGATGCGCATCATTATCTGATTTTGCATGGGCGCTATACTTGTCAAGCTCGCACGCCAAAATGCGGCGCGTGTCCTGTTTATGAAGAATGTATGTTTAAAGACAAAGCCAAGTTTTTAGAGTTATAGTTTAGAGTTAAAAATTGAAGTCACCGTTTAAAACAATCATTTTAAACATTAGGGTATATATTATGCTTTTCATATCCACTGAAAATTGCTCATAACAAAACGAACCTACAGATAGCATGCTACTTAACGACTATAGGCGCATTGTTGAGGTTTACTTATCGTATAACAAGCGCAGCTCACTAGAGTTTTGTCACGTTTCGAGTTAGAATAAGCCTATTTTTAGCCTGATGCGCCAGACTAATCATCTCTTATATCGTCAGGCAATAAACCCGTTACAGGTAAATGCTTAGTATTAATTATCATTTATGCTAACACATAGAAACTGGCTAAGTTGAACCATATTTTTAAAACCTATTTAGTAAATACCTTTTTTATAAACGAATTTAGCAGCACCCATTTATCAAAAATTTAACGCCGAGCAATTGATTTGTTTGGTCAATATTAATTAAAGCAGCGCTCAGACGTTATGCTTTTTCCTATCTTTATTGATTCAATTAAGCGATCCCATTATGCGCGAATACAACTTATTTACCTCAGAATCTGTGAGCGAAGGTCATCCTGACAAAATGGCTGACCAAATATCAGATGCTATTCTTGATGCCATCTTACGTGAAGACCTTCATGCCCGCGTTGCCTGCGAAACACTGGTTAAAACTGGCGCGGTCATCTTAGCAGGCGAAGTGACCACGACTGCCAATATCGACGTTGAGCGTATCGTCCGTGATACGGTAAATGGCATCGGCTATCATCACTCAGACTTGGGTTTTGATGGTGAGACTTGTGCCGTTATTAATATGCTCGGTAAGCAGTCGCCAGAAATCGCCCAAGGGGTTGATCGTAGCAGCCCTGAAGAACAAGGGGCAGGCGACCAAGGCTTGATGTTTGGTTATGCCAGCAATGAGACTGAAGTATTGATGCCCGCGCCTATCGAATATGCGCATCGCTTGATGGAGCGTCAATCTGAGCTGCGCCGCGCTGGTGAATTGCCTTGGCTACGTCCCGATGCCAAAGCACAAGTGACCCTCAAATACGACGGTAATAAACCGATTGCCATTGATGCCGTGGTGTTATCAACGCAGCATGATCCAAGCATCTCACAAACAGATTTGCAAGAAGCGGTCATGGAATCGATTATCAAACAAGTACTGCCAGCAGACTTATTGCATGCTGGTACGCGCTATCATATCAACCCAACTGGCAAATTTGTCATCGGTGGTCCTGTCGGCGATGCTGGTTTGACTGGTCGTAAAATTATCGTCGATACTTACGGCGGTATGGCGCGTCATGGTGGCGGTGCCTTTAGTGGCAAAGATCCTTCAAAAGTCGATCGCAGTGCAGCATACGCGGTGCGATACGTGGCCAAAAATATTGTCGCCGCCGGTATTGCTGATCGCTGTGAAGTACAAGTCAGCTATGCGATTGGCGTTGCTGAACCGACTTCGATTTCAATTAATACTTTTGGCACTAATAAAATCAGCAACGATGAAATTATCAGCTTGATTCGTAAACATTTTGACCTACGTCCTTATGGTATTACACGTATGCTCAATTTATTGCAGCCAATGTATCAGCAAACTTCAACCTTTGGACATTTCGGTCGTCAAGGTTCTGAAACTGCCTTTACGTGGGAAAAAACGGACAAAGCAGAAACTTTAAAAGCCGATGCAGGTTTATAAGACTGTTTCCATTTTTTAGATGTATTCGGTCTTTATACTTATCAATTTTAAAGACCGCTATGATATATTCAAATTTACTTACCATTCTTAGGAGTCGCTTATGTCTCAAGACAATATGCCAGACAATGCTCAAAATGACGCGCTAAACGACGCTTTAAATAATAGCCAAAATGACGAAATTGATACCGCTCTTGAAATCACTCCTGAAATGCAAGCGTTCTATCAACGTGCTGACGAAATCATTGGCGTCGCCAATAGTCAACTGGGCCCTAACGCGCACTCAGGTCAAGTCGGCGCGTCCTTGCTGTATGCAGCAGCGCGTTATAGTGCGTCAGTTGCCTCGATTGGCTTTGTAAAAGGTGATGATTTTGCCAAAGAAAAAGACGATATCGTTGAGTTTTATACCAAACAATATCGCCAAATGTTAAGCGACAACTTGACTGATTACGCACAAAACTTTGATAAATATGTGCAGCTTAATAAAGAGGATAAACCTGCGCAGTAAGTTTATAAAAGCTCTAAGTTTATAAAAGCTCAGTCAAGAAACGTATAAGAATTAATATCAAAAGCCCAAGCCTTCGTAGCTTGGGTTTTTTGTTACTCTAATAATATGCTTATTAAATATCAGCGACGAATTAAAAAACGAATAGCACATTTGCTTTTTGTTTGAAACTGGCGTTTAATGCAAAAATAAATGATAAAAACGATATAAGGATATTTATTATGCGCGCGCTCTCTACTTTCAAACTTACAGTCACCATAAGCTTTATGCTAGCTTTAGCAGGTTGTAACAATATTAGTTCTAACTCAAACCCGATGCCTGATAGCACGCCCATTCAGCCGCCCGCCTCTAACACCAGTCAACCCCCAAAAGGCCTTGTAGCACAGTGTCCAACCTTTGACCCTGCAAAAACCATGTGTACAGCGCAATACGATCCGGTCTGCGTAAAAACGCAAGTCGGCTCAGTGATAAGCTATCGTACGGCGGGCAATGCTTGCTCAGCTTGTAGCACTCCTGAAGCCGTCAGCTATGTCAAAGGTGAATGTTTATAGTGACAGTGTGGCTGTAAAATTGTCGTTGTGAAAATTACCAGTTTAAAACCTATAAATGATTAAATGTCCATAAAAAATCCTAAGACAACGATGCATCTTAGGATTTTAAATGACAATTATTATATTGTGTTTTTAAGTAAAACCAACGGCAGCTAACTACATTATTGGTTTAATAAAAATGATTTTAAAGCCGATATTTTTAGAACCGCTAATAGTAGGTTCTCTTTAAATCAATCAGTGCGACTGGGATGAATTTTGCGTAGCCTCTGTGATAGCGGCAAGCAAGGAAAATTTATACCAGTTGCACGTGCTAACTCACGTATCTATTGATTTCAAACCGACTATACGCAGCTTAATTAATCACCTTTAACAATTTTAGGCGGACCTTTTAATAAGTCCTCATCGACAAACTCACTGGCCGAATTATGGTCAGCTGACTCATCGGTAATATAACGCTGCTGATTGCGATATAAGATAAGTCGGTCGCGGCTCATACCGCGCAGTAACGCATACATCATCACAAAGATGACCAACGCAAAAGGTAGACCTGCCACAATAGCCGCCGCTTGCAGGGCATCTAAACCGCCCGCTGCCAATAATATGGCGGCAATCAAACCTTGCATCAGCGCCCAAAACAAACGCTGGATTTTGGGTGGATTGGTATCACCGCCCGCCGTCAGCATATCGATGACAAAACTGGCTGAGTCTGATGAGGTCACAAACCAAAGGACAATCATCACCACAATTAATAAGGTAATCGGTTTGGTCAATGGATAATATTCAACCAGCTTAAAGATGGCACTACCGTAATCGGCTTGCACTGCCGCGACCAATCCTGGGCTAACTACCTCAGGATTCATGCCGGCGAGCATCTCCATCTGTATCGCCACACCGCCAAAAGTCGTAAACCAAAAAAACAAAATCGTCATCGGAATCAGCAGCACGCCAAATACAAACTCACGAATGGTACGTCCACGGCTGATACGCGCAATAAAAACACCGACAAATGGCGACCAGCTGACCCACCATGCCCAATAAAATATCGTCCAAGCTTTTTGCCAATCAGTATTACTATAGGCTTCGCTCCACGTCGACAACGTGACGATGTTTGCCAAGTAGTTGCCTACGTTTTCTATAAAACTGTCAAAGATAAATAGCGTCGGGCCTAAAATTACCATAAACGCCAATAAAATACCGGTCAGCCCCATATTAATATCACTAAGACGTTTTATGCCTTTATCAAGACCGAGCATCAGTGAACCACAAGCTAATGAGGTCACAAAAGCAATGATAATAAACTGTATCGTTAAAGTAGAGGGAATACCAAATAATCCCTCAAGGCCCGCGTTAATTTGCATAACGCCAAGACCTAAAGAGGTCACCACCCCAAACATTGTCCCAAACACGGCTAAGACATCGACCGTATGCCCCCATTTACCATAAATCCTTTGTCCAAGAATAGGATAAAGGGTTGAGCGTATCGATAATGGCAGGCCACGGCGAAAATGGAAATACGCGAGCGACAGCGCAACGATAGTATAAATCGCCCATGCATGCAGCCCCCAATGCAAAAATGACAGATTCATCGCTTGTTTTGCCGACTCAAGGGTTTCTGCTTCCCCAAGCGGCGGTGCCATAAAATGATATAAAGGCTCAGCCGTCCCCCAATACACCAGTCCAATCCCGATGCCCGCCGAAAACAACATTGCAATCCATGAAAATAAGCTATATTGCGGTCGCTCCGTCTGTTTGCCTAGACGTATATCACCGTAGCGACTGGCAGTCAGATAAATACAGAATACCAATGCCATATTGAATAAGATGATAAACAACCAGCGGAATTTTTCGGCGATAAAGGCCTGTAAGAAGCTAAAAAGTGTTGCTGCCGTTTCAGAAAATAACGAACCAAAGATAATAAAACCGACGATTAAGACACTTGAGGTAATAAACACCGGTTTATTTACCTTTGGAAAGGGTCCAAGTTTACTTACTTTTACTTCGTTCATTGGCTAAAACCTTAAATTTAAGAAAGGCTACCTTAACAAACTGCGCCCTAATTATCAATTTACTACAAGATAAGGGCGACTAGACTCTTTTATTAGTAATATGACTCGCAGTCTAATTAGTTATTTAAATGGCTATCGAGGTAGTAATTGCAGCAGCCTACCTTTATCGCCATCTTCTAATAACCACACTTGCCCATCGACAGTTAAGACACTACGAATTCGTTCACCCATATCATAGCGGTAGCGTTCGGCAGCGCCGTTATTGTCAGCAAACTTAACCACGATAAGCGCTTTTGATGACAAGCCGCTGATAAGGGCATTACCTTGCCACGCTGGGAAATCATTATATTTACCAGTCTGATAAATGCTAATCGACGACGGTGATATTACAGGCGTCCACGATATTTTTGGTACAGCAAAATCAGGACGCGTATCATGATCAGGGATATCCGTCCCGGAATAATTGCGTCCGTTCGAGACCACGGGCCAGCCGTAATTATTGCCTTTTTCTATCAGATTAAATTCGTCACCACCGCGCGGCCCCATTTCATGCGCCCACAACCTACCTTTATCATCGAATGCCATACCAAGTACGTTACGATGACCAATCGTCCAAAATTGGGCGGCAATGTCGCTACCATTTTGTGCAAATGGATTATCGGCTGGCACTGAACCATCGCCATGTAATCTGATAATTTTTCCCAGATTCACACTCATATCTTGGGCTGGTGTTTTTTCTTGACGCTCACCTGAGCTGATATATAAATACTGCCCGTCAGGTGAAAAAAGCAAGCGATGGCTATAATGCCCTTGTCCTTTTAGTTTCGGGGTTTGCTCCCAGATGGGCGTTATGGCTTGCAAGCGTGGCGCGTCAGTATCTAAGCCCGTTAATGTGGCTTTGATAACTTTTGCCCCAAATTTATTACTGTCGCTTCCTGTGCCCGCCTCGACATAGCTGATATAGATATTATTAGAAGTAGCAAAATCCGGCGCAAGAATGATATCGCCAAGTCCGCCCTGCCCGCCATACGCCACTTTTGGCACACCATTAACGCTTGTCTTGACACCTGTTGCCGTATCAACAATCAAAAGCTCGCCTGCTTTTTGGGTTATGAGCAGTTTGAGTGGCTGATTATGAATGCGAGGTAATGCGGTCATTGCCCAAGGTTCATCGAAGCTAGCGACCGTCTTGGTTGTAAAAGTAGGTTTTTCAGTATTGGCTAGAGACTCATTGACAGAGGCTTGCCCTTCTTTATACTCGGTCAAATCGTTATTGGTATTGACGGTGGCAGGATTGGAGCATGCAGAAGCACTAAACAGCAGTGATGTCATGACTAATGATAATAGTAATGGCGTGTTTGTTGATTTCTCATTGGTTATCATCCTGATGTCACCTCCCTTAAATTTTTCATATTCTTATATGCACTATCATTATTTATACCACAATCAAAGCGCGCAAACGGTAAATAATATTGGCACAAAAAAAACCCCTTACCTGCCTATATAAAAATAGGCAAATAAGGGGTTTTTAGGTTTATACCATTTAGCAAATAATATTTAATCAATGCACGTTAAAACGAACGTTTATTTTAGCTCATTCTAAGCTTATCAAAGGTCAAATTATCATCAGCGCCGACATCAATTTTGATGATATCGCCTGGAACAAAATCACCGGCCAGCAGTTTCAATGACAATGGGTTTTCGATCTCTTGCTGAATAGCACGTTTGAGTGGACGCGCACCATACACAGGGTCATAACCCACTGCGACCAATTTATTCATCGCATCTGCCGACAGCTCGATATCCATCTCACGCTCTTGAATACGTTGACGTAAACGATCCAATTGAATATCGGCAATACCTGCCATCTGCGACATACCAAGCGGATGGAAAACCACAATTTCATCAATACGGTTGACGAACTCTGGGCGGAAATGCTGCCCGACCGACTCCATGACTTCCGCTTTGATATCCTCGTAGCTCTCACCGACCATTTCTTGGATTTTATGCGAACCCAAGTTACTGGTCATAATAATGACGGTATTTTTAAAGTCGACCACGCGGCCTTGCGAATCGGTCAAGCGACCATCGTCTAGCACTTGTAGCAAGATATTAAACACATCAGGATGCGCTTTTTCGACCTCATCAAACAATATCACGCTATAAGGCTTACGGCGTACCGCTTCGGTCAACGTACCGCCCTCTTCATAACCGACATAACCTGGAGGTGCGCCCACCAAACGACTGACGCTGTGTTTCTCCATGTACTCACTCATGTCGATACGAACAATTGCATCCTCACTATCAAACAAGAAGTTCGCCAGTGATTTGGTCAACTCCGTTTTACCGACACCCGTTGGTCCAAGGAACAAGAACGACCCAGAAGGACGATTCGGATCCGACAAACCAGCTCGGCTACGGCGCACGGCATTAGCGACAGCTTCGACAGCTTCGTCCTGACCGATGACGCGCTCATGGAGTTTTTCTTCCATCGCCAGCATTTTGTCACGCTCACCTTGCATCATTTTGCTCACTGGAATACCAGTCGCCGCTGCTACGACTTCGGCGATTTCGTTATCCGTGACTTTATTACGTAGCAGTTTTACACCGCTATCTTCACCGCTCTGTTCTTTTTGCTCTGCCAAATCAGACTCATGAATACGGCGCTCAAGCTGCGGAATGGTTTCATACTGCAGCTTACTCATGGTCTCATAGTCGCCTTCGCGGCTGGCTTTGTCATAAGCGATACGCGCTTTGTCCAGCTCGTCTTTTAGCTGCTGACTGCCTTTAACCAGCGCTTTTTCCGCTTGCCAAATCTCATTAAGATCGGCGTACTCTTTTTCTAGCTCTTCGATTTGACTATCAAGCACTTTACGCTCGGCTTGTGCGCCCGCATCTTCTTCGTTTTTGAGTACTTCACGCTGCATTTTTAACTGAATCAAACGGCTATCAAGCTTACCGAGTGCTTCAGGTTTGCTGTCCATTTCCATACGTAGGCGACTTGCCGCTTCATCGATTAAATCAATCGCCTTATCTGGCAATTTGCGATCGGTAATATAACGATGGCTCATGCGCGCTGCCGCAATAATCGCGCTGTCTTGGATATCGACACCGTGATGCAGCTCATAACGCTCTTTTAGACCACGCAAAATCGCAATGGTGTCTTCAACCGTTGGCTCATCGACCAGCACTTTTTGGAAACGGCGCTCAAGCGCAGCATCTTTTTCGATAAATTGACGATACTCGTCCAAGGTCGTTGCACCGACGCAGTGCAGCTCACCGCGAGCAAGCGCAGGTTTTAGCATGTTGCCTGCATCCATCGCGCCTTCTGACTTACCAGCACCGACCATGGTGTGCAGCTCATCAATAAATAAGATGACATTACCTTCTTGCTTCGCCAAATCACTAAGAACCGCTTTGAGACGCTCTTCAAACTCACCGCGGAATTTTGCCCCCGCAATAAGCGCCCCTAAGTCTAACGACAGCACTTCTTTACGGCGCAGTCCTTCTGGCACATCACCATTGATAATTTTTTGCGCCAAGCCTTCAACGATGGCGGTTTTACCAACACCTGGTTCACCGATGAGCACAGGGTTGTTTTTGGTACGACGCGATAGCACCTGAATGGTACGGCGAATCTCTTCGTCACGACCAATCACCGGATCGAGCTTACCAAGCTCCGCCTGCTCAGTTAAATTAATGGTATATTTATTCAACGCATCACGCTGATCTTCGGCATTTTGATTATTCACCGTTTCATCACCTCGCAGTTGCTCAATGACCGCTTTTAGTTTACTTGCCGTCACCCCAGCACTTTCAAATATCTTTTTGGTGTCGCCTTGCTCAGCAAGTGCCAACATCACCCATTCAGTGGCGATAAAATCATCGCCCTCTTTTTGCGCTTGGCGATCGGCCAAGTTCAAAATCTTCACCGAATTTGGGTTTAGATTAACGTCACCAGTTGGCTCGCTAATTGTCGCCTGATTGTCAAGCGCTTTTGCCACGCCATTTTTTAATGCTGGAATAGACGCGCCGGCTTGCTGACAAATAGATAAGTTAGACTCATCTTGTAGCAATACGGCCAGCAAATGCACAGGGTCAATCCCAGTGTGGTCGCGACCTAGCGCCAAACTTTGGGCTTCTTGAATCGCTGATTGCAATTTTTGGGTAAATTTCTCGAATCTCATAGTGTGTCCTTTAATCATTAATAGTCGTTTGTATCTGCTAGTCGCTGCGGCTTTTTATAAGTATTCAGATGCCGCAAGCTTTTCGTTGTTATCTATATAAGGTTTGTTGAGTAATATTTCAATGTCATTTTAACTATTGTCAATAGTATTTATTGACTTGTTGGTACCGACCTATGCAGCATATATATGAGCAAAAATAAAATCTGCAAAAAAAATAAAACCTTACTCATAACAATGATATAACGTTAAAGTATTAATAGGCACATTTATAAGAGATTTCAAGAGAGATTAGTAAAGAAAAATTAGGAAGTCTTGAGGCTGTACAAACACAGAGAAATGTATTTTAGCGGACGACTAAAACAGTCAAATGCGGGAGATTAACAAACTATTTATTCTACAATTTCGATCGGTGTACCAATCTTTACCGCAGCCATGATTTCATCCATCTCATCATTGGTCACGGCTATACAGCCTTCCGTCCAATCGCGTTGCTGGTTCAGTAGACCCAATGCACCAAAACCGTTTTTTTGCCCATGAATCATGATATCACCGCCAGCACTGACACCTCGCGATTTGGCTCGGGCTTTATCGGTAGTATTTGGATAACTTATGTGGATAGAGCGGTAATATCCAGATTTTTCATTTTTATAATCGAGTGTATAGCTGCCAACAGGGGTACGCTGGTCGCCTTGTTGCTGCTTATGACCGACAGGATTGCCACCGAGCGCAATATGATAAGCTTTAATCATCTTATTATCGCTTAACAACTGCAGGGTACGAGCAGATTTATCGACAAAAACTTTATCAACCACAATATTGTTAAGCATGGCTTGTTTGTTCTCTGAAACACCCTCAGCAGCAACGGCACTCGTGCTAGTCATGATAGCGAGGCTAATACCCATGACAATAAATAACCAAGGTGAATATTTACTATTTATATTGAAAAAAGACATAGCTTTTGCTTCTTAAAGGTAAGCGTTCATTGATAAAATCATCTTTGATAAGATAGCAAAAGACTATGCCAAGTTTATGCAAACGTTATAAATTAAACTTAAATTTGCTGCAATCAAAATCTAAAATCACCTTACACCATACGAATTGCACCATCTAGGCGAATCACTTCACCATTTAAGTAAGCATTATCGATAATATGTGTGACCAATTTAGCAAACTCACTAGGGTTGCCCAAACGCTTCGGATAAGGCACGCCTGCTTCTAGCTGTTCGCGCGCTTTTTCAGGGATAGTCTCCATCATCGGCGTGGCAAAAACACCAGGAGCAATCGTCATGACGCGAATACCATGACGTGCCAGCTCACGCGCTAGCGGTAAAGTCAGGCCAACGACGCCCGCTTTAGATGACGCATAACTGGCTTGCCCGACTTGCCCATCAAAAGCGGCGATAGAAGCGGTATTGATGATAATACCGTTATCGGCATTTTGCGCACTATCAGCGTTGGTATTGGCGGCGACACGCTTTGCAATACTAGCTGCCACCAAACGTGCGACATTAAACGAGCCGACTTGATTGATAGTAACGCCGCGTGTGAACGCCTCTAGATCCGCTGGGTTATTGTCACGGTCGAGTAGCTTTTGTACCACAGCGATGCCCGCGCAGTTGATAGAGCCTTGCAGACTACCAAAGTCCGTCTCAGCGGTAGCGACTGCCGCTTGTACGTCATCGCCGCTGGTGACATCACAGCGCACAAAGCGAACGTTATCGCCAAGCTCACGGGCTAAAGCTGTCCCCGCCTCTTCATTGAGGTCCGCGATGACTACTTTTCCGCCTTGCGCAGTGATAGCGCGAACCACGGCTTCGCCTAACCCTGAAGCGCCGCCAGTGACTAAAAAGCTGTGTTGTTCAATTTGCATAATCCTTCCTTTTATTTGTCTAGTATTCTTTGCATGTAGTCTTTATAGTGTACGGAAAAATATTTGAGACAGTGCATGATGCATTGCTCATCTTAAGCTAACATGGCCAATAAGGCGGTGACTGACGTACAGTCGCCCTTAATATGGCCGCGTCTTGATATCGTCGCGTTTTTCTTGGCTTATGCCGCAGACAAACTGCGCAGCAAAAAGCGCTGAATCTTGCCACTTGGGGTCTTGGGCAATGCTGCCACAAACTCAACGTCACGCGGATAGGCGTGTGTCGATAGACGCTTGCGTACCAGGGCTTGTATTTCTTTGGCCAGCTCATCTGAGCCTTCGATGCCGTCCTTTAGCACCACATACGACTTGATGGTATGACCGCGCACTTCATCAGGTACTCCGACGGCCGCCGACTCTGCCACCGCATCATGCTCCAGCACGGTGTTTTCGACATCAGTCGGCCCCACACGGTAGCCTGCGGTGATGATGATGTCATCATCACGCCCTGAGAACCAATAGCTACCGTCACTATGACGTTCGACCACATCGCCTGTTAGGTAGTAATCATCCACAAAGGCGTCTTTTTCATTCCAGCTATAACCACGGAAATAAAACGCGGGCGACTGACTGACCACCACCGCCAGCTGGCCTTGCTCACCATCAGGCAAGACATTCATGTCATCATCCAACACGACGAGGGTATGCCCTGGAAGCGCCATACCCATTGAGCCGATAGGACACTCATGGATCAAAGCATGGTGCTCGCAGCACGTCATTCCCGTCTCAGTTTGTCCATATTGGTCACAGACTTTGCAGTTTAGATAAGTCTCCACCCAGTTGACGACCTCAGTATTTAGGGTCTCGCCTGCCGAGTTGGCGCAGCGTAGGAATAACGCGGCATCGCTATCATCATGCGCCCGCTCAAACACGCCGCTGGATTTCATCATACGAAAGGCAGTGGGTGAGGAGGCCAAATTGGTAATCTTATGACGCACCATAAAGTCGCGCGTGTTTTCTGCATCAAATCCTGACTCATTAAAATGGGTGGTGATGCCCATCAGCAACGGCCCTGTAATGGCATAATACAACCCATAGGCCCAGCCAGGATCAGCCATATTCCAGTAATTATCATCGGCGCGCAAATCGATGGCATAACGCATATATAGATAAAAAGCCGAGAGCGCGCTGAGAGGAACGCTGACGCCCTTAGATTTACCGACGGTCCCAGAGGTAAACATCTGCAAAAATGGCACATCTGTATCCAAGAGCACAGGCGCCGCCGTAGATGACTGCGCTGCTACCACCTCCTCATAACGATCGTCACCCCAGCCATGGTCCTGCTGGCTATCATTGCCGCCCACCAAGACCATTTTGGTTTGCTCAGCCAAATCCTCAAACTTGCCGCGGTTCTCAAGGTTGGTAAATACCACTTTGGTATTGGCCTTATCCATACGGTATTTGATCGACTCATAGCCAAAAGCGGTAAATAACGGCTGATACACGGCACCAATACGCCATGTCGCCAATACAATAGTCAGCAGTTCAGGTGTGCGCGGCAGCATGGTCGCCACTTGTTCGCCAGCTTGCACACCATATGACTGGAGCAAGTTGGCAACGTGGCCACTGGCCTTATCAAGCTCAGCGAAGCTTAGGCGCGTGACGTTGCCTGCTGTGTCTTCGTGTACGAGTGCGAGATGCTCACCCCGCCCATCACGCACATGGCGCCCGCAGCAGGCCATGTAAGCATTTCGCTGGTCGTCCAGATGCTCGCCATAGATTTCTGCCAATAACGCATTCATATCAAAATTATGATAGTAATCGTTGTAGCTCGTTGGTGTGTGGGTAGTATCTTTAGTAGAGTTTGCGGACGAATGATTGGAAGATGTGGTGTTCATAAGCTAATCCTTTAGCAATAGAGAATCGCTGACGATAGACGATATCAGCACTTTATTAGAAGTCAAACAGTCCTATCCTAGTCACTATTTGCTCTTATGTTTTGCGCATATAAAAATACGTATACTCTATTAGTAACGCATTTTAATATTTATATCAATACATAACGTATCATTTTCAGAAATTAATAGGAGTTTTGCTAAAAATAGATTTATTGGATAGCATTTAAAAAGCCTAGCAGCGCTTTCTCTTCGCAGCTTTGATATTGTTTGGTACGGCCACGGCGTGCTTGTTTATAACACTCAAAAAACTGCCCTGCTAAAAAGCGCTCGATAATAATAGGATTGATATAAGACGCTCGGCAAACAGCAGGCGTGTTGCCAAGCTCTTCTGCCACCACTTTAACCATATCAACGACCAGCTGCTGGCGCTCATTGCTATTAGGCTCACTGGCTAATATTTCTCTGCCCTCGACAGTCTGCAGCTCGTCGTACAAATAACTGGCCGCAAGGACGCTTGCCATCCAAGTACGAAAATCCTTGGCGCTATATACATTGCTGCTGTATGTCTTGCCCTCACTATAATGACCGCCAGTATGATGACCGCCAGTATGCGACCGTATATAGTCATTGATATCGCTACTATCGACGACTTGCTTATCACCATTATCATCCAAATATTTAAAAATCTGATAACCTGGCAGCTCAGAGCAGGCTTGTACAATCTCAATTAAGCGCTCGTCTTGCAGTTCAATATGATGCTCTTTGGCACTTTTCCCGACAAAATCAAACGCCAAGCCATTATCCGTTTCGCTGACGTGCTTGCTGCGTAAGGTGCTTAAGCCATAGCTTTTATTCATCTTCGCATAGCGGCTATTACCGATACGAATTAAAGTGGTTTCCAGCAATTTAACCACGGCGGCGAGTACATTGGCGCGTGATAGTGGCGCTGCCTCCAAGTCTTTTTCGACTTGCGCTCGCAGATTTGGCAACGTTTCAGCAAAGCCTATCATCGCTGCAAACTTAGCATTGTCTCGCACGCGATTCCATTCAGGATGATACAAGTACTGCTTGCGCGCTTTATCATCGCGGCCTGTCGATTGCAGATGACCTTTAACATCTTGGCATATCCAAACCTCTGACCACATCGGCGGTATCACCAATGCATCAAAACGCTGACGCAACGCTTTATCTTTGACCGTTTTGCCGGTGGCGTCTTTATAAGTAAAGCCGCGGCCCCAACGCCTACGCGTAAACCCTGGCTCATCATCGCTGACGTAGCGTAAGTTGGCCAAGCGCGCCAAATGTTCATAATCATGGCGCACATCTTGCGTGGTCGTTTGGTCATCTAGCTTCGCCATAAAAAATACTCAATTAATCAAATAGTCGTTTTAGGATAATGAATTGCGACTATTTTTGCTGTTTGTTTGCCACAAGCAAAGTGTAATCGATGTGTAAAACACCGCTTTGAAAGGTTCTAAACGATGAGATTTTAAGCCATAATTCGCTGAACACCACAACTTAAGTCAAATAAATATAATGACAAATACTTCGATAAAAATAGCCCCATTGTCTAAAGCGGATTACGACGCTTGGTTGAAATTGTGGCAAAATTATTTAACCTTTTATGAAACTCGTCTGCCGCCAAGTACCACAGAAAAGACATGGCACAACCTACTTGAAAGCGATGTGCCGATTTATGGCTTTGGTGCGTAGCAGGACGACAAGTTAGTAGGTATCACGCATGTGGTACTACATCCCAATACTTGGAATACGACAGAATGTTGTTACTTAGAAGATTTATACGTTAGTGATGCGGTTCGCGGGCAAGGCGTTGGACGCGCACTGATTGAACAGGTGTATGAATTTGCCAATAACAAAAACTGCAACCGTGTTTATTGGACGACGCAAGAAGACAATGCGACGGCACGCAATCTCTATGATGTAATCGCTACTCAAACTGACATGGTGCAATATCGCAAAGACTTATAACTTTGATTGGCTCTATGTTGTCAGTCTACTATCTTTAAATTTATTCAGAATAATACGCACAAAAAAACGCCAAGCGTTAAGCACTTGGCGTTTTTTTACGACACAAATCTAAACTAAAAATGATTATTTACCATAAGTACATAAATAAGCACTTTCAACGTCTACTTTTACTTGAAACTTCTGGTTGGCTTCAACGGTAAATTGCTCGCCCGCATTAAAGGTCTGCCACTCATCACTTTCTGGCAGTTTTACCGTCAATGCTCCACTGACTACGCTCATGGTTTCAAAATCGCTAGTACCAAACTCATACTCGCCAATTTCCATCACGCCAACAGTAGCTGGCAGGGTTGCCGTTTGAAAGGCGATAGAAGTCACTTTATTATCAAAATAGTTATTAACGCTTGGCATAATTTTCCTTAAGTCGTTTCGTTTAAAGTCTGATTAGTGATTAAATAGCAGTAATAGGCTATCTATAACAGCATAGCAATTTAATAAAGAACACTCGGCTCTGTTGTTCGTAAACTCTCAAAGTCGCTCGTTTATCTTTATTAAATCGCCTTTATAATAGGCTATTTGCTGTTCCTTTTATGTATAGCAGTCGATAGTATTTATGGACTAAATTTACAGCCCAGCTTTTAAGCTTGCTACGATAAATTGATCGAGGTCACCATCGAGTACCGCGCCAGTATTAAAGGTTTCAACACCAGTACGCAAGTCTTTGATACGCGAGTCATCGAGTACATAAGAGCGGATTTGACTGCCCCAACCGACATCAGATTTATTATCCTCGACCGCTTGCTGGCTCTCCATACGTTTTTGCATCTCAAGCTCATACAACTTGGCGCGGAGCATTTTCATCGCCGTCGCTCTGTTTCCATGTTGGCTACGCTCGTTCTGACACGTGACCACCACGCCACTTGGCTCGTGAGTAATACGCACCGCAGAATCGGTGGTGTTCACGTGCTGACCACCCGCGCCTGATGAGCGGTAAGTATCGATACGCAAATCGGCTGGATTGATATCAATTTCAACGTTGTCATCGATTTCAGGCGATACAAAAACGGCGGCAAAGGAAGTATGACGACCATTATTACTATCAAATGGTGACTTACGCACTAAGCGATGCACGCCAATTTCGGTACGTAACCAACCAAAGGCATAATCGCCTTTAATCTCAATCGTCGCTGACTTAATGCCAGCGACACTACCTGACGATACTTCGATAACTTCGACTTTAAAGCCATGAGATTCGGCCCAGCGCGTGTACATCCGCAGCAGCATTTCCGCCCAATCTTGCGCTTCGGTGCCACCACTACCCGACTGGATATCCAAGTAGCAATTGTTCGGATCCATCTCACCGCTAAACATCCGGCGGAACTCTAAATCCGCAACGCGTTTCTCCGCATTGTCGAGCTCTGCTTGCACATCAGCAAGTAAGGATTCGTCTTCTGCTTCTACTGCTAAATCAAGCATGGCAGCGGCATCTGCTAAAGTCATTTCAAGCGAAACCACAACGTCGATGACGCCATCAAGCTGACTTTTTTCTTTATTAATCTTGGTCGCGCGCTCTGGATCATTCCACAGCTCAGGGTTTTCCAATTCTAAATTGACTTCCTCTAAGCGTTCTTGCTTACCGTCGAAGTCAAAGATACCTCCGCAAATCCTGCCCACGCTCAGATAAATCTTTGATACGTTCTTGATACGGATTGATTTCCATAAAGTTTCCTGTCTTTTTAAATAAATATCTTACTGATGTGGCGCTATTTTAAATGAGATTGATGCTAAATAGTTGGCTAATTAATACTGCTTTTATATTAAATAGCTATAGACCAGCTAAATCGTCCAATCTTCTACTGCCCAGCGATGGGCAAGCGCGTGCGCATGTAGCGCATCATCGGGTGACACGCAGATAGCCACATCCGCCCATTCGAGTAATGGGATGTCATTTTTGGAATCTGAATAGGCATAAGTTTTATCAAAAGTGATACCCGCTAATTGCTTTTTATTAAGCCACTTGTCTAGATGGTAGATTTTACCTTCTTTAAAATTGGGCTTATCGGTTAATTTACCGGTATAACGCTCGTTTTGTATCTCAAGTGGCGTCGATAGTACATTACTCTCTTCAATACCAAAACGCTTAGCAATCGCCGACACTACAAAATCATTGGTGGCAGAAATAATCACCACGTCGTGACCCTGCTCGACGTGATGACAGAGCGCCTCCATGGCTTTTGGGCGAATATGCGGCTCGATTTCCGTCTTAATATAATCTTCGCGTAGCTCATGCAGTCTGTCCATCGGTAAGCTACTTAAAAATTGCGCGACAAATTCATTGTATTCGGTCGCATCGAGCGTACCTTCGATATAATCTTGATAAAACTTTTGATTGGCGGTGCGATATTCAGCTTCGTCAACCAGATTATGCTTGACGATATACTCGCCCCATAGGTAATCGCTATCGACATCGAGTAACGTATGGTCTAAATCAAAAAGTGCCAACTCTTTTGGAGCTTGTCCCGCTTGTGTTGCCTGCATAATGGAGCCTTGTTTTTATTAATTAAAGGAATGATTTTTTGACTATAAAATATGTTAGAAAATTATTGGATATAAAACGTGTTGCATCATGCGCTATAAGTCTACTGTTTACTAAACATAATTATGCTAACTTATTTACTTTAATATCTCATTACCTTATCTTTAATCTGCTTGATAATAACAATAGAGAACTGTATGAAAGCGCCTGATGATAAAACTGCTTTGTCCAACCGACCGCGACGTCCTGCCCGCTCCATCAGAGAAATCAGGCGACGGCAGTTAGGCAAAAGCTATCAATCGCCTTTAGAGCGTCTACTTTATGCGCTGTTAAACGCTCTGTTATATGGTTTTGGCGGCTTACTTATCGACCTTGCCATCGTTGTTATTCGCTCCATCGCCGGTATGGGCAATGGCGAGATATTCTGGCTATTCACGCCGTTTATGCTAGTTTTGGGGGCGTTAACGGGTTTTATCGTCGGTAAAAGCGCCGGCGCTGAAAGCGTCAATGCTTTAAATATCGATGATACGAATAATAATTATTACCTTAATGACCATTCTATACGCCATGATATCTTCCGCGGACTGATTATCGGTATTATCATTTTTGCCGTTATTTGGCTTATCATGATGCTAATGGCATAAAATTCCGCTTTCTGATGCCTCAATCAGGCATCGCTATTTCTGTTAGGCCGGTTTTAAATTTCTGACAGCGCTCCGCATAATGCATAGCTGATAGCTTTAACATTGCCGCTTGCTCATCGCTTAAGGTTTTGACCACTTTTGCCGGCGCACCCATCACCAGCGAATTATCCGGTATCTCTTTACCTTCAGTAACCAAAGCTTTGGCACCAATGATACAGTTTTTACCGATTTTGGCATTATTCAATACCACCGCGCCAATACCAATCAAGCTATTATCACCAACTTCGCAGCCATGCAGCATCGCTAAATGGCCAATGGTGACGTAATCGCCGATTTTAACCTCAATCCCTGCATCGGTATGAATGACGCTGTTTTCTTGCACATTACTATAATCACCGATATGAATGCGCTCGTTGTCACCGCGAATCACCGCGCCAAACCAGACGTTGGCTTGATGACCCAAATACACATCGCCTATCACCTGTGCGGTATCAGCAACCCAACCATTAAATGGTACGGCAAACTCTGGCGTTTTGTCTAAATATTGATAAATCATCATCCATCCTTAGTGGTTATTTTTATACAAGTTTATATATGGTAAAAAGCGTGCCACAAATAAATGTGACTTAAAGCATGATAGTTGTAAAGAAAGATAAAAACTTTATAGTATAATGCTGCCGCCAATCAATAGAGCAATTAGAATTTAGAATAAAGCCGTATGCCATTTATCCCTATAAAATAACTATAGAATTTTATAGAGACAATCAACGCTCACCAACCTTTTTTAGGATCGCAGTGATGATCAGCAAAAAATACGCCCCTATCGTTTTATTATCGACCAGCTTGATGGCTGCCATCCCTGCCCACGCTGACAGTAGCACTACTAGTAAGGTAGGCGATGTACTGGCCTTTGCCATTCCAGCTGCTGCTTACGGTAGCACTTATTATATGGATGATAAAGAGGGTCGTCAGCAATTTTACTATTCATTTGCGACCAACGTTGCTACGACGCAAGTCCTAAAGTCGGTGATAGACAAAGAGCGACCCAATGGCCGTGATGAGGATTCCTTCCCTTCTGGCCATACCTCGATGGCGTTTCAGGGTGCCAGCTTTATCCATAAACGCTATGGCTTAGAATATAGCATTCCTGCGTATATTGGCGCAGGTTTCGTGGCTTATAGTCGTGTTGAAGCCGATGAGCATGATGTGGCCGACGTGGTGGCAGGGGCAGCATTAGGAATTGCCAGTAGTATGTATTTAACCAAAAGCTATTATGACGACCAAGTGCACATCGCCACCAATTTAGCACCCGACTATTATGGGGTATCGGTGCATTATAATTTTTAATAGCACTTATTTATCCCATTTGAAAGCACTAAATACAGACATTAGAAATAACAGAAGAGATAAGATGCTAGCCCTTAACGCAAAACTCTAGTATAATGCGCAAAATCTGTGCCAAAGCGAGCGGACATGATGCAAGTTACTCATTCACCCTTAGTGAATCCTGTACCTTTTCATCTATGATGTCTTCTCGCTTTTTTGTGGAAAAAATTTGGCTTCAGCCCTTTTTTATGTGTATTTAGCAGTATTTAAATACCTCTAAAAAGCCATTTTAGAACAAAATTTTTATCATAAAACATCACGGCACTCACCCATAACAGCGGAGGCAACCCTTGAATTCATCGGCAGAAATACAAGCAATTTTGGCACTAGCAGACGGTACGATTTTTCGCGGTTTGAGTATCGGTAGTCTTGGTCATCGTGTCGGTGAGGTGGTATTTAATACAGCCATGACAGGGTACCAAGAAATTCTAACTGACCCAAGTTACGCGCGCCAGCTGGTCACGCTTACCTATCCGCACATCGGCAATACTGGCACCAACGCTGAAGATGTCGAATCTGGTAATGGCCATCAAGTATGGGCTGAAGGGCTTATCATTCGTGACGCGACGATGGTCACTTCAAACTTCCGTAACTCAGAGTCATTGACGGATTATTTACAGAACCATGATACGGTCGCCATTGCTGATATCGATACCCGCCAGTTGACGCGCTTATTACGTGATAAAGGTGCACAAAACGGTTGTATCATGACCGCTTCTAACGGCGCAACGATTAGCAGCGAAGATGAGCAGCAAGCGATTAAATTGGCGCAAGAATTCGCTGGTATCGAAGGCATGGACTTGGCAAAAGAATGCTGTACGCCGAAGACGTTTGAATGGACAGCAGGCAGCTGGGATTTATCAGATACACTACTCAACCGCGATATACCGGGCAGCCATGATAGCGGTACGGGCGGCTTTTTTAAACAGCTTGGCACCCATGTTGACTCAAAATACAACGTTGTCGCCTACGATTTTGGTAGCAAAACCAATATCCTGCGTATGCTCGTAGACCGCGGTTGTCATGTGACGGTCGTACCCGCCCAAACGCCTATTGCAGATGTGTTAGCAATGAATCCAGACGGTATCTTCTTATCAAATGGTCCTGGCGATCCTGCGGCTTGTGATTACGCTATCGATGCGGTCCGTCATATCATTGAAGAAACCGACATTCCAACCTTTGGTATCTGCTTAGGTCATCAGCTCATTGGTCTTGCCAGCGGTGCCAACACCATTAAGATGAAAACCGGCCATCATGGTGCCAATCATCCAGTACAAGACTTAGCCACTGGTACGGTGATGATTACCAGTCAAAACCATGGTTTTGCCGTTGATGAAGACACCTTGCCTGATAACGTTAAATCTACCCATCGCTCATTATTTGATGGTACCAACCAAGGGATTGAGCTGACCAATAAGCCGGTCTTTAGCTTCCAAGGTCACCCAGAAGCCAGCCCTGGCCCACATGATGCTGCGCCACTGTTTGATAGGTTTGCGGATATGATGGCAGCGGCGAAAGCGTAACTTATCAATAGTTAACCGCAAACAGAGAATAAATATAAGTATAAAGCTTGAAGCACAGATGGTGGTTCAAGCTACACCCTAGCAGACACGATAAGTATTATCGAACATATCGTTAAAATACAGATTACTCAAAATATCACCCAAACGAAGGTAGCCCTAACTATGCCAAAACGTACCGACATAAAAAGCATTCTTATCATTGGCGCAGGCCCTATCGTCATCGGCCAAGCATGTGAGTTTGACTACTCAGGCGCGCAGGCGTGTAAAGCGCTAAAAGAAGAAGGCTACCGCGTCATCTTGGTCAACTCAAACCCTGCAACCATCATGACCGACCCTGTCATGGCTGATGCGACTTATATCGAGCCGATTACCTGGCAGACGGTTGAGCAAATCATTGCTAAAGAGCGTCCGGATGCTATCCTGCCAACGATGGGCGGACAGACAGCGCTAAACTGTGCTTTAGACCTAGACAAACATGGCGTCTTGACCAAATACAACTGTGAATTGATTGGCGCGACCAAAGACTCAATCGAGATGGCAGAAGACCGCAACTTATTTGATAAAGCCATGAAGCGTATCGGCCTTGAGTGCCCGCGCGCTGAAACCGCTGAGACCATGGAAGAAGCCTTTGCAACCCAAGAAAAAATGGGCTATCCGTGCATCATTCGTCCGTCATTTACCATGGGCGGTTCAGGCGGCGGTATTGCGTACAATCGTGACGAATTTATCGAGATTTGTGAGCGCGGTTTTGACTTATCACCGAACCATCAATTGCTTATTGATGAGTCACTAATCGGTTGGAAAGAATATGAGATGGAAGTGGTTCGTGATAAAAACGACAACTGCATCATCATTTGTGCGATTGAGAACTTTGACCCAATGGGCGTGCATACCGGCGACTCAATCACAGTCGCCCCAGCACAAACTTTGACCGACAAAGAATACCAAATCATGCGTAATGCTTCATTAGCCGTACTGCGAGAAATCGGTGTGGAAACAGGCGGCTCAAACGTCCAGTTCGGTATCAACCCTGACACGGGTCGTATGGTCGTCATCGAGATGAACCCGCGTGTCTCACGCTCATCGGCATTGGCATCAAAAGCAACCGGCTTCCCGATTGCTAAAATCGCTGCCAAATTGGCGATTGGTTATACCCTAGATGAATTGCAAAATGACATCACAGGCGGCAAAACGCCAGCGAGCTTTGAGCCGGCGCTCGATTATGTTGTGACCAAAATACCTCGCTTTAACTTTGAGAAATTCCCACAAGCCGACAGTGTGTTATCAACCCAGATGAAATCGGTTGGTGAAGTGATGGCAATCGGTCGTAACTTCCAAGAGTCGATGCAAAAAGCATTACGTGGTATGGAAACTGGCAATGATGGTTTTGATGAGCAAATCGACTTATCAAAAGTAAGCATTGAGAAAGCCCGTAGCGAGATTAACAATCGCTTAACCATTCCAACCCCTGAACGTATTTATTATATTGCTGATGCTTTCCGTATTGGGATGAGCGTCGATGAAGTGTTTAACTTAACCAAAATCGATCCATGGTTTTTGGTACAAATTGAAGACATTGTTAAAACCGAAGCACAAGTTAAAGCCCTAGGCTTTGGCGGTTTAACTGAGCAAAACCTGCGTAGCTTTAAGCGTAAAGGCTTATCAGATTTGCGTTTGGCAAAACTGCTTGGCGTCTCACAAAAACAGCTACGCAAAAAGCGTTGGGATTTAAACGTTTATCCTGTCTATAAACGCGTCGATACCTGTGCGGCAGAATTTGCCACCAGCACCGCTTATATGTACTCAACGTACGACAGCGAATGTGAAGCCAATCCAACGGATAACAAGAAAATCATGGTTATCGGTGGCGGTCCTAACCGTATCGGTCAAGGTATCGAGTTTGACTATTGCTGTGTTCATGCGGCGCTTGCCATGCGCGAAGACGGCTACGAGACCATCATGGTCAACTGTAACCCTGAAACCGTTTCGACCGATTATGACACCTCTGACCGTCTGTATTTTGAGCCAATCACCTTAGAAGATGTACTTGAAATCGTCCGTATCGAAAATCCAGACGGCGTGATTGTGCAATTTGGCGGTCAAACCCCATTAAAACTGGCGCGTGCGCTTGAAGCTGCTGGCGTCAAAATCATCGGTACCAGTCCTGATGCGATCGACCGCGCTGAAGACCGCGAACGCTTTCAGCATATGATTCAGCAATTGAACCTTGTGCAACCAACCAATGCGTTAGCGACAAGCTTAGAAGATGGTTTGGTCAAAGCCAAAGACGTTGGCTATCCGCTAGTAGTCCGCCCATCATATGTACTTGGTGGTCGCGCGATGGAAATCGTCTATAACGAAGACGAGTTAAGACATTACTTGCGCACCGCGGTTCAAGCGTCAAACGAAGCGCCTGTACTCCTTGACCGCTTCTTAGATGATGCCATCGAAGTCGATGTTGACTGTGTCTGCGACGGCACTGACGTGGTGATTGGCGGTATCATGCAGCATATCGAACAAGCTGGCGTGCACTCTGGTGACTCGGCTTGCTCATTGCCGCCTTACTCATTATCAGATGAGCTTTGCGATAAAATGCGCGCGCAAACCGTTGCGATGGCAAAAGAGCTTGGCGTCGTCGGTTTGATGAACGTTCAGTTCGCGGTAAAAGGCGAAACGGTTTACATTCTAGAGGTGAACCCACGTGCCGCCCGTACCGTACCTTTCGTATCTAAATGTATCGGTACGTCATTAGCACAAGTCGCGGCGCGCTGTATGGCTGGTACGTCATTGAAAGATCAAGGTTTTACCACTGAAATCGTCCCAGCATTTTATGCGGTCAAAGAAGCGGTATTCCCATTTGCTAAATTCCCGGGTGTTGACCCAATCTTGAGCCCTGAGATGAAATCAACCGGTGAAGTCATGGGCGTTGGTAAAACCTTTGGCGAAGCATTCTACAAAGCGGTTATCGGTAGTAATGAGCGTCTGCCAGGTCTACCAACTGAGGGCGAAACCAAAACTGTCTTTATCTCGGTGCGTGATAGCGATAAAGAACAAGTTACTCCTATCGCTCGCCAGCTTCTAGATTTTGGCTTTAACATTGTTGCCACCACTGGTACGCAAAAAGTACTGGCGGAAAACGGTATTGAATGTAAGCAAATTAACAAAGTCACCGAAGGTCGCCCACATATCGTCGATGCCTTGAAAAATGGCAAAATTGACCTTATTATCAATACTACTGAAGGCAAACAAGCGCAAGAGGATTCATTCTCTATCCGCCGCAGTGCCCTACAAGGTAAAGTATTCTACGTCACGACATTAGGCGCGGCAGATGCAGTTTGTAAATCTTATGCGATTGACCTACCGTTTGATGTGTATAAGCTACAAGATTTGCATGAACAAGCAAAGACTATCGCTTAGTACTATTGACTTGGTGGTATAATTTCAGTAGATTAAGCATCATAGTGACGTTTATTTAAAAGCGTTGGCAAAAATTATGTCTGGTTTTTATACGACTATAGTACTTAAAAAAATTGTACTTTAGAAAAATAAAGTTTTTAAAAGATAAACCTAAAAAGCATAGTGGCTGAACTGCGACTATGCTTTTTATTACGTAAGGTTAAGGCGTCTTTTCGGTAAGTGTATCCGTACTGATAGTTAATCGCTAAGTGTGCAGTTACTTACGACGCAGCCTCAACCTCATTCTTTTTATATTACATACTCATTGCAACAACACTGACACCATCTCACTATTCACTAGGAGATGGTGTGGTGTTATTGGTTTAAGGAAAAAACATGCAACGTTATCCCATGACTCCACAAGGACATGCGGCGCTAGAAGCCGAACTAAAACAGTTAAAAAGTGTCGACCGTCCACGTATTACAGCGGCCATCGCTGAGGCGCGCGAACACGGCGACTTAAAAGAAAACGCTGAATACCATGCCGCTCGCGAACAACAAGGTTTTTGCGAAGCGCGTATACGTGATATCGAAGCCAAGCTTGGCGCTGCACAGGTCATCGACCCTGCTACGCTACCAAATGATGGCCGAGTGGTATTTGGCGTGAGTGTGGTCATTGAAAATATGGATACCGAAGAAGAAAAACAATACAAAATCGTCGGTGATGACGAAGCTGACTTTAAAGCTGGCAAAATCTCAGTCAACTCGCCGATTGCGCGTGGTTTGATTGGCAAGTCTGAAGGCGACGAAGTCCGTATCGAAACGCCCAAAGGCATAGTCGAGTATGAAATCATGAAAGTGATTTACGATTAATCTTGCTTATTTTGTAGATAAATAGATCACCTTTAAGAAAAAGCTTTCGATAACAAAAGCTTTTTTTGTAGATAGGTATAGTTAATTAGATATAAAAACGATACAACTTTTCATTGAACGATTTGATAGCTACGTATCTAATTTATTTGTATTCAACTATATATTTTTAGTGCAACTTATAGATGCAAAAAATAGTACACAACGTCATTATTAGTAAAATATTAGTTACACAATGCAGCTTTTTTACTCAATTCTTTTTAGCGCATAATTGTTCACACATTAAGTGCTAAGCATTTGACTAAAATAATGATGGAATGATAGCAAGTGTTGGCTATCATAAGTACCTTTGCCCTCGTTATTTGACATGGTTTACATGCTCATTTGACGAGGGTTTTTTCTTATATAAGCGTTGTTTTTCTCAACCTTGTTTTTTTAAATTTTATTTTTTTGCTACTTCATTAGCGGCTTTATTTACTGCTACTTTAAAGGAATCTATTATGACCACGCCAATCAATACGCCAGCATTTCAGGCTACGAATAAAAAAGCGCTTAAACATGCCTTCATTAAAAAAAACACTATTCCTACAGCCATATCAATGGTCTTAGCGGGTAGTTTTCTGTCGCTAGCTGCTGCCCATGCCGCACCTGAAGTAACGGTTGTACCATCTGTGAGCAGCAGTACCACAGTGGTCGAAAGTTACTCAGACGGCAAAACAGCGGTTATCACTGCAACGCCAAATGGCATTACCATGCAAGATGGCATGCCGTTTTACAGTACACAAGTGAGCAATGTGCCTCGTTATATGGTTCGCTCAGGCGCTAATACTGTCGTTACTCAAGGCAATGCCACGGTCACGAGCGTACCTGTGACCAACCAAGTCACCAATCAAACCAGTAGAGTTGACGTCATAGCGGTTCCAACGACCAGCGTGACCGAAGTCTTGCCGGTGACGCCGGTGACCCAGTTGCCCGTCATCAATGCCCCAACGACTACTATCGTCACCAACCAACCGGCAACGACGCAAATCGTTTCTACCTCTTTAGATACTCTGCAATTGACCCCAACTTTTAGCACGCCTGATGTGGTTAATGCTCAAACCAAAGTCATGAAAATATTAAAAAATAAAGATGGTCGTGAAGTGGCCGTACCCGCCAATCATATCGCGCCTGGTGACGTCATCGAATATCACACCACTTATACCAATACCACCGCGCAGCCTGTTACCGATATCAATGCCATGGTTTCTCTGCCAAATGGCGTGCAATTAGTGTCACTAAACAGTCCGTTACCAACGCTTGCCACCACTGGCGGCGATAGCTATCAAACTATTCAGCAAGTAGGCAATACTGTGGTTGTAAAAGAAAACTATTCTGGTCTTAAATGGAACTTGGTTGATCTAAGTCCAAACGCTGCTCAGACCGTCGTTATACGAGCTAAAGTTCAGTAATGACGACCTTATAAAATATCATATTTTATTAAATGATTACTCTAAAGCCTTGCAAACGCGGGGCTTTTGTCATTTTAAAGAAGTATGAATCTCCAACTAATCTTGTTGAAAATCTTTGTCTTCAAGCGACACTAGCTGTCGTCTTGTTTATGTAGTTATCCTACCTTTACCATGACTTAGGCTTAATTTTGCTAAAATACATACCTATAAATGATTTGGTAAATCGCGCTTATGGCAACCATCAACTATGAACGACTACAAGGCAAGCTCAATATCTTAGCGGACGCTGCTAAGTATGATGTCTCTTGCTCATCCTCCGCTGGTACGCGCAAAAACCAAGGCGGTGGTCTTGGTGATGCCTCCGCAACGGGTATTTGCCACAGCTATACCGAAGATGGTCGCTGCGTCAGCCTGCTTAAAATCTTGCTAACCAATCACTGTATATACGACTGCGCTTATTGTACCTCGCGTAAAAGCAATGACACGCCGCGCGCCGCTTTTAGTGTCGAGGAAGTTGTTGATTTGACCATGCAATTTTATCGTCGTAATTATATTGAAGGGCTTTTTCTCAGCTCAGGTATCTTTAAAAGCGGCGATTATACGATGGAGCGCTTGGTCGAGGTCGCCAAGATATTGCGGACCCGCGAGCGCTTTAACGGCTATATCCATCTAAAAACTATCCCCGGCGCGTCAAAAGAATTGCTACTAGAAGCGGGATTGTATGCCGATCGCCTTAGCGTCAATATTGAGATTCCAACCAAATCAGGACTGGCTTTGCTCGCTCCAGAGAAGTCGCATGATGAATTAAAAGCGCCAATGGAAACGGTTAAAACTGAAATTATCACCATCAAAGAGAGCCGTAAAACCCATAAAAAAACGCCTAAATTTGTGCCAGCGGGTCAGACCAGTCAGATGATTGTTGGCGCCAGCAATGAGACCGATTTGCAAGTCATACAGCTATCGAGCCATTTTTATCAGCAATATGATTTAAAACGTGTTTATTACTCAGGTTACGTGCCGATGTTGTCCGATAGTCGTCTGCCAGCGATTGGGACGCCTGTACCGATGATACGTGAAAACCGTCTGTATCAAGCGGATTGGCTGATGCGTTTTTATGGTTTTGGTGCGCACGAAATCGTTGAGCCTGACTCGCCGTTCTTAGATTTGGACTGTGATCCAAAGCTGGCTTGGGCAATCCGCCATCGTGAGCACTTTCCCGTTAATATACAAACCGCCACTTACGAGATGATTGTGCGCATTCCCGGTATCGGTATTAAGACCGCTAAGAAGATAGTCAAAGCGCGTAAGTTTAATCAGTTGACGCTTTATCATTTAAAAAAAATGGGCGCGGCGGTCAATCGCGCTAAGTACTTTATCGCAACAACGGGTAAAAACGAGCATTTGGCGCATTTAACCCGCGGTAATTTCCGCCAATATGTGCTGGCGCAAACGCAAACCAAATATAAAGATCAGCGCAATGGTCAATTGGCGCTGTTTTAATCAGCATGGTTTTAGTCGGTATGGTTTTAATTGTCACTATTTTAAATAGGAACATAAATGTCACAGTTGATGCAAAGTCATGACTATATTGTCGGTCACTTAACGCCCAGTATTGTGCTTTATGAGCCCAGTTTTGAAGGTTGGCTCAGTGCCGTATTTTATGTCTATACCAATAAGTTACAGGACGATGAATCCCTACAACTAATTGCTCACGACTGCTATATACCATCGTTGATTGCGCAGGCAACAAGCGTAGCAATGGATGCAGACAACGCCGAACGTGTACTAACCAAGCTGCATAAACTCTTAGGTCGCTCAGGTATGCGCAATATCCTCTGGGGATTTTTATCAGAAAAAGCTCATATCGGCACCACTTTATTTCAAGTAATCAAATACGCCATTGACTACCCTAGCCGCCATATTATGGAAGATTTGGGCAACCTAAATGTTTTGGAATTGGTACAAACCGTCAAATCGGTCGGCCGAGAAAAACACCGCATGGAAGCCTTTGTGCGCTTTGAGCATACCACTGACGATATCTACTTTGCCCGCGTTGAGCCTGACTTTAATGTCTTACCATTGATTGGTGAGCATTTTCGTCAGCGCTACCAAGACCAGCATTGGGCGATTTATGATGTGGCGCGCGGCTATGGCATTTATTATGACAAAAGTAAAAGCACGCCGTCGCGCCCTGCTGCCCTGCAAACCATCACTAACCTAGATGATGCGGTACTGCGTAATCCTGCTAGCATTCATAGTAAGGACGAACAGCGTTATCAAAAGTTTTGGCAAGGCTACTTTACTAATGTCAATATCAAGGAGCGTAAAAACCCACGGCTACATAAGCAATATCTGCCGCAGCGCTATTGGAAATATCTTAGTGAAAAGCAAGTGCTACCAAATGCTGAGCATTTACAAAAACGTCGCTAGTTTAGTAACGATACCTATTGCCAAATGCTTATTCTTAGCTAAAAAACTCTTACTCTCAGCTAAAAAAAGTATGGCAAATTTGACCTTATCTTTTTATCTTGGTGGTTGAGTTTTCAGTACTTTTAACTGACAATAGCAGCTTGATATCTTATTTGGTGACCGACGCTATTATGAAAGTTATGCGCTTACTGTCGTCCTTAAAGCATGATGAATCCGAGCGCGGCATTTTTCATCTGGGTCGCGCTTTGGTTAAAAATGGGCATACTTCCATTATTATCGCTAGCGCCGATGAAGAAAATGACTTGGTCAAACGCCTAAAGCGCGATGGTAATATCTACCATCAGCTGTATATGAATAAGAAATCTTGGCTGTCGCTGCTACAAGTCGCCCCGCTGCGCCGCCTGATTGAGAAATATGACCCTGATGTCATTCATGTGCATTCGCGCACCCCTGCATGGATATTGCATTTGGCCTTGCGCCGCGCCCGCCTCAAGCGTCGTCCCAAACTGGTCTCGACCATGTACGGTTTTTATCCGATTAATAAGTACTCGCAAGCGCTGCTCGATGTCGATACCATCATCACGGTCTCTGATAGCGTCACCAATTATTTAAAAAAAGGCTTACGCCGTGAGGAGCTAGAGCCTAAAGTTATTAAGCGCATCTACCGCGGTGTCGATACCCGTCGCTATCCGTATCGACACAACCCTTCTGTGTATTGGCTGCGACATACGTTCGCCGAATACCCTGAACTTGAACATAAAAAATGGCTGGTTTTTCCGACCATTATTGGCAATGAATATGGGCAAGAATGGCTGATTGATATCTTGGGTAATCTGCAAGAACAATTTCCCAATATTCACGTCATTATTATGGACGATGATTACCGCGAAGGTGATGTGGCGCATGAAGATTTCCGCCAGCGCAGCAATACGCTTGGACTGTCTGAGCGCATAACTTACGTCGGCAGCAAACGTAATGACATGCGCGAATGGCTGTCGGCGGCCAATATCGTCATGGCGTTGGCCAACGAGCCAGAATCGATTGGCATCAATGCCCTGCAAGCAATTCACTTAGGTACGCCAGTCATTGGCTGGGATCAAGCGGCCTTTAGCGAGATACTACAGCCACTTTATCCGCAAGGATTGGTCAAAAAATACAACGCCAAAGCGCTCTGCAAGGCAGTGCGCAACCAGCTAGAGAGTGTCACCCGTCCTGAGATGACCAATAAATTCACCATGCGTGAGATGATTGAACAAACCCTACTCGTCTATCAAGGGTTATATGACCAATCGCTTGCAGAAGAACAAGCGCAGGCGGATGCAGCGGCGGTTAAAAGAATCAAAAAGAGTCTGAAACCAACGATAAAACCTTTTGATAAACCTTCTGATCGTTTAGTTAGTCAAGAGCCTGCGCTACCCATTACTCTCAAAAAAGATAAAACAATAGCGCAAGATAATGCCGTTATGAAATCTGACAAAGAAGTTGTGCAACATAAAGACAGTATCACTTTAAAGGATAAAAAACTGGATACTGACTCTTTAGATAAGCACGCTTTAAAGAATGATGCGTTAGATAATAAACCGTTATAAAATGCCAATCTCGCTAACGGTTTGGTGCAAGATTATTGATTGATAAGATTGATGCTGTGAATATGTAAAGAAAGCCTAACGCTTACGCTAGGCTTTCTTTATTTTGAGCAAATCTTATTTTTATTTGGGTGGATTATCCTTTAACCATAGCTGATTAACGATTTTTAATTCGCGTAACTCCTCTGCCATGATGGATTCACTGATACCGGGATATTTCATGACAGCATAGCTATAAAGACCGATACCAAGCGCTGTCCAACCAAAGAAAATCCACCACTCGATAGCGCTGAGCGCTGACGGCATACCCGGCATATATAAAATGAGCAAGCCAATGCCCAGTACGATGGTAAACATACCGACCAATTTGCCCGCTGGCACTCTAAACGGGCGCACCATATCTGGCTCACGGTAGCGCAAGACTAAGAAAGAGATGGCGACACAGGTATAAGCAATCACGATACCAAAACCACCAGCATCAACAATCCATACTAGCATCTTACGACCAAATAATGGCGCAAGCGTCGCTAGACCACCAATCAATAAAATGGCGTTTTTTGGCGTCTTATACTTCGGATGTAGCTTACCCAAAAATGCAGGCAACATATGGGCTTTTGACATGGCATAAAGTAAGCGACTACCACCGATTAAAAACGCGTTCCAACTCGATAAAATGCCTAATACACCGCCAATGACTAGTAAAATACCCGCCCATTTGCCATGCCACGCATTGGTCATCGCGTCAGCGGTCGCCAAGGTTGAGCCTTGTGCTTGAATGAGCGGCAAAGTGCGACCGACACTCCATGCTACGCCGACATACCACATCACCGCAATAATAATAGAGACAATCAAAAACTTACCAATATTAGGACGGGTCAGATCAATCTCTTCGGCCGCTTGCGGAATCACGTCAAAACCAACAAACATAAACGGCACCATGACAATCACCGTCATCATACCGCCGATACCACCGATAAAGGCAGGCGCTTGTACAGCGGTTGAATTCGCAGGATTGTAAATTACCGCACCAATAAACAATAACGTACCGACAAATAAAATACCGAGTACGGCTGTTTTTTGGAACCAAGCGCTGACTTCCATGCCGCGAATATTAAGCCAAGTGACGATGATTGAGCCTAGCATACCGACGCCAACCCACGTGGCATAAACGTCCCAGCCCGCTATCGTCCACAGATAGCCTTGGTTATAATTGGGAATAAAATATTCAACTACCGTCGGCAGCGCTACTGCTTCAAAAGCAACGACCGAGAAGTAACCAAATAAAATACTCCAAGAGCAAATAAAGGAAACCGTGACCCCGAGCGCTCGGTGGGTATAGGTATGCTCACCGCCGGTGACCGGCATTGATGACGCTAGCTCTGCATAGTTAACACCAATCATGATAACGGCCAGACCACCAATCATGAATGCTAACATCGCGCCCCATGTGCCCGCCGCTAAAATCCAGTCCCCTGCTAAAACGACCCAGCCCCAACCAACCATAGCACCGAATGCTAAAGCAATAATGTCAAACATGCCCAGCGATTTTTTTAGCTCAGACATAACTTACTCCTTGTCCGTGTGTCATCCGTGTCAGCCCTTTTTAACGGCACTGATACCCACTATTTTTATGTAATAGGGCGCTGCCCTTTTTTATCTTTTCCTGCCTATCGAGCGATAGGTTTAGTATTCAAAAAATGCTTAGCAAAGACAGCAACGGCGTCTTGATTTGCAAGGCGCCGCTGTAAAACCACCACTCAAAGCAGCACTGTCATTATCCTAAGCTTAAGCTTTCATTTTTTGAATTAACGCCTTGAGCGGTCAAAATACCTTTGATAATATCAAGGCCTTCTTGTAGCACTTCGTCCTCCACTGTGAGCGGCACCATCACACGAATGGCGTTGCCAAACATGCCACAAGACGCAAGCAGCAATCCTTGCTCGAAAGCTTTGGCTTTTAGGTTGGCAGTCGCCGCCGCATCAGGCTTGCCATCGTTGTCGATTAGCTCAAACGCTAACATCGCGCCTTTATGGCGAATATGACCGATGCTGCTTAGGTTCAAATCTTTTAAAAATGCTTCGATTTTGTCACCAATCTCGATACTGCGCTCAAGCAGATTTTCTTCTTCAATCACTTCCATGACAGCAAGCGCAGCCACACAAGCCAATGGGTTACCAGAATACGTACCGCCCAAACCGCCGACTTGCGGGGCATCCATGATATCAGCGCGACCGATAACGGCAGAAATAGGATAGCCACCCGCTAAGCTTTTAGCACTGGTCATCAGATCCGGCTCAACGCCCAACTGCTCAGACGCAAACAAGGTACCGGTACGAGCAAAACCACACTGGACTTCATCAAAAATCAGCACGATACCATGCTCATCGCAAATCTCGCGCAGCGCTTTGGCAAACGATGGTGTCACTTGATGGAAACCGCCCTCGCCTTGTACAGGCTCAATAATCATCGCCGCCACTTCACTTGGATCGATGTCCGCTTGGAAAATCATCTCGAGGCTATGCAATGCTTGCGCTTCGGTAACGTTTAGCTCTTCTGCTGGGAATAACGCATGGAACACAGGGCCTGGCATCGGACCAAAGTTCTTTTTGTATGGCAATACTTTACCCGTTAGGCTCATGCACATTAGCGTACGACCATGCCAACCACCAACGAAAGAGATGACACCCGGACGACCGGTTTTTGCACGGGCAATTTTGATACAGTTTTCGACCGCTTCTGCGCCCGTAGTCAAGAACAGGGCTTTTTTCGGACCGCTGATAGGCGCTTTTTCGCAAAGCTTTTCAGCAAGCTCGACGTAGCATTCATAGTTAACCATTTGCGCGGCAGTATGGGTAAATCTGTCTAGCTGCTCGTGCACACGCTGGGTGATTTTTGGATGGCTGTGACCAGTATTCAGTACTGAGATACCGCCGACAAAGTCAATATAACGATTGCCTTCGATATCCCACACTTCTGAGTTTTTTGCTTTTTCGGCAAAAATAGGAAAGGCAATGCCAAGGCCTGTTGGCAAAACAGCTTTACGGCGCGCAAGTAATGATTGATTGGTAGTCATAAGAATATCCTTTTCTTTTTTCTTTACGTAGATGCCAATGATGGTATGGCGGTTTATAAAATAAGCTGTGGCTAAATTTAGGATTTATGCTATTGAATCCCGTTAAATGCTAGGTGAAAATCTATAAAAAACAAATGGTTAAAATATAAAACAGCTAACCATTAGCTCTAACTATTAACTAACATCAGAGCACCAGTATTTGGTCACGACATACTCTTCAATGCCGTATTTTGAGCCTTCGCGGCCAAAGCCTGATTGCTTGACGCCGCCAAATGGGGCGACTTCGGTAGAAATAAGACCGGTATTATGACCGATGATGCCGTACTCTAAACCTTCGGTGACGCGCCATGACCGTGCATAGCTGCCGCTGTAAAAATATGCGGCCAAACCATAAATAGTGTCGTTGGCTTGGCGAATGACGTCGGCTTCATCTTTAAAGGTAAAGATAGTAGCGATAGGACCAAATATTTCCTCAGAAGCGATATCCATGTCACTGCTGATATCGGTAATTACTGTTGGGTTATAAGACAGCTCTGATACGCCGTTGGTGCTGCCGCCCGTGATAAGGGTTGCACCTTTATCTAGCGCGTCTTTGAGCAGCGCTTGTACTTTTTCCAAGGCTTTTTTGTTAATTAAAGGACCAATATCCACGCCTTCATCCATGCCGTTACCGACATTAAGCTCAGCGACTTTTTTCACAAAGACGTCGAGGAATTTGTCTTTGATACTATCTTGCACGTAGACACGGTTAGCACAAACACAGGTTTGACCCGCGTTACGATATTTAGAAGCAATTAAGCCTTCAGCGGCTTTTTCAAGATCGGCATCATCAAAAACGATAAATGGCGCATTGCCGCCGAGCTCTAATGACAGTTTTTTGATGGTTGGGGCGCACTGTGCCATCAAGGTACGACCGACTTCGGTAGAGCCAGTAAATGACAGCTTATGAATGCGTGGATCGCCGGTTAGGATATCGCCGATGGTTGACGATTTGCCCGTGACGACTTGAATAACGCCTGCTGGAATACCGGCTTGCTCAGCCAATACCGCTAATGCCAATGCAGAAAATGGCGTTTCGGTTGCAGGTTTGATAATCATGGTACAGCCTGCCGCTAGTGCAGGAGCTGCTTTACGGGTAATCATCGCTGCTGGAAAGTTCCAAGGCGTGATTGCCGCGCAAACACCGACCGGCTGTTTTAAGATGACATGGCGCAATTGGGTTTGATTGGCAGGGATAACATCGCCGTATACGCGCTTACCTTCTTCAGCAAACCAGCGGATAAAGCTATTGGCATAGCCAACTTCCCCGCGTGATTCGGTTAAAGGCTTGCCTTGCTCGGCGGTCATAATGATGGCCAAATCTTCTTTATTGGCATCGATAAGGTCGGCCCACTTTTGCAGTAGTTCCGCCCGCTCTTTAGGAGTTTTGGCCGCCCACGTGATTTGCGCCTCATGAGAAGCAGCAACTGCGTCATTGACATCATCGGTCGTCAAGCTCGGTACGTTACCGATGACATCACCGTTAAAAGGATTGCTCACGTCGATAGTCGCGGCATCACTGGCATCATGCCAGCCGTCTTTGATAAAGCACTGCTGTTTGAGTAAGTCTGGATTTGCTAGCGTTAGCGTATTTGACTGTTGTGACATGTTGACACTCCTTGTCAGTGTTATTATGCAAATAAGGTTTGCAGATTTATAGTGATAAACGAATAGCTAAAAATAAAAACGACTAAAAATAAAAGGTTATGACTTAAATAATCATTGATAACTTGTTATTTGTTCAGTATACTGAATATGTATTCTATATACGAGACATCATTATAAGAATGATAATCCCCTATTTGCAACCCTTATTATCAATTTTGTGCTGATTTATCATTTTATTTTGCTACTTCCTTAATTTTATCGTCTTTTATAGGTTTCTTATGAGCACCACTGCCGTTCCTGCTTTGGACAAAACTTTTCAAATTTTAGATTTAATAACTGACAGCGCCCAACCTTTAACGGCGGCGCATATTGCCAAAGCGCTTAACCTGCCGCGCAGCTCAACCCACAATATTTTGCAAAGTTTATTAGCCAAACATGTCATCTATAAAGACAGCGATAGCCGCTTTCATTTGGGCTCGTATTTGATGTATTGGGCGGGCAAATATGAGCAGCAGCAAGGCGTCATCCAGTTATTCAAAGACCTTATTGTCCAATATCCTATTCTGCTTCAGCATACCGTTACCTTATCCAAGCTCGATTTTGGTGAAGTGGTGTTTTTGGCTTGTCATGAAGCGCCGGCGCCGCTTGGCTTTACCTTTCGCGCTGGTGTGCGCGTACCGGCAGTATTCTCTGCCACTGGTAAAGCCATGCTTTCCACCTTTTCTATGGACAGCATAAAATCCATCTATGCCAGCGGTTTCCCTACGCCTATTACCAAATATGGTGTCGATAATTTTGCAGATTTATCCACCGAGCTGACGGCTATTAAAAACAGTCGTATCTCACTTGATGATGGGCAACTGCGCGAAGGTATGTATTGCTTAGGTACTTATATTCGTAACGCTTCTGGCAATGCTATTGCAGGTATGGCAGTCAGCTTTTTACAAGCAGAATATGAATCCAAGCGAGCTGAGGTCAGTGCGGTACTGATTGAATTGGCAGAGCAAATTGAGCAGCGTTTGGGTTTTAAGGACGAGCATTAAACAATCCCATCGGCTTTCAGCTTGGCGATCATCTCGCTGTCATAGCCCAAATCAGCAAGCGTACTATCGGTATGTTCGCTCAATTGCGGTGGCGGTGTCCGATAAGCGACCGGTGAGGCAGATAATTTAATGGGATTACCAAGCGCCCGCACAGGACTGCCTTGCTTACTAAAATCAACCACCATCTCACGAGCTTGTGCTTGCGGCATCGCCAAGGCCTCAGAGATATTATGAATCGCCCCGCACGGGATACCTGCTTTATCTAAAACCTCTAACCAATAACTGCGCGGTTGCTCGGTAAACTGCTTGCTCAGCTCATCACACAGCAGCTCACGATTGGCAACGCGTTGTGGATTGGTCATAAAGCGTTCGTCCGTATTCCAATCAACGCCCAATACGTTACAAAGCTTGGCAAACTGACTGTCATTACCGCAGGCTAAGATAAAGTGCGACGCGCCTTTTGCCTCGAATACTTGATAAGGCACGATATTGGGATGCTGATTGCCTAGTCTTGGTGGGACTTTATCTGATGCCAAATAGTTCATGCCGACGTTGGCGAGCATCGCAAGCGCGCTATCAAGCAATGCCACATCGACATGTTGCCCAAGTCCGGTATGCTGACGCGCTAATAGAGCAGCTTGAATGCCAATGGTCAGCTGTAACCCTGCAAACAAATCAACCACTGCCACACCAACCTTATGCGGTTCACCATCGCTTGGACCGGTAATGCTCATCAGTCCTGACAAGCCTTGAATGATATAGTCATAACCGGGGCGCTTGGCATCAGGCCCTGTCTGCCCAAATCCCGTTAATGAGGCGTAAATAAGGCGCGGATTGTCTTGTTTTAAACTGTCATAATCTAAGCCGTATTTTTTTAAACCGCCAACCTTAAAGTTTTCAACGACGATATCGCTATCGGCGACAAGCTGTTTGATAATGGTTTGTCCGGCAGGTGTGGTGATATCGACGGTGAGGGATTTTTTATTGCGGTTAATGGTGGCGTAATAAGCAGAAGTGTCATCGCTGAATTTTGGCGGTGCCCAGTGCCGCGTTTCATCTCCAATATGCGGACGTTCGACCTTGATGACTTCAGCGCCCAAATCTGCAAGTACTTGTGTACAAGAAGGACCGGCCAATACTCTCGATAAATCAAGCACCTTAATACCGTGCAATGCACCTTTTGCCATATCCGTCATAATAATCCCTTATTGTGTCGCGTATTTTTTGATCATAAAATTGTTCTTCGTCATTTAATGGCCAAGCAGTTAAATGATGAAAAACAACTGAAAAACGTACGCTACTGTTTAAAATCTGCTTATAGGAAGCCAAACAGTAGCGCACGTAATTAGCTAATAACGCTTAATAAAATGCTTGAATACCCGTCTGCGCACGACCTAGGATAAGCGCATGAATATCATGTGTACCTTCGTAGGTGTTAACCGCTTCTAAGTTCATGACGTGGCGGATAATATGGAACTCATCAGAGATACCATTACCGCCGTGCATATCACGCGCAACACGCGCGATATCGAGCGCCTTACCGCAGTTATTACGTTTAATGAGTGAAATCATCTCAGGCGCGGCATTGTCTTCATCCATCAGACGACCGACACGTAACGCCGCTTGTAAACCTAAAGCGATTTCCGTCTGCATATTGGCAAGCTTCAATTGCACAAGCTGGGTTGCAGCAAGTGGACGACCAAATTGCTTACGGTCTAGCGTGTATTGACGCGCCGCTTTCCAGCAAAATTCAGCCGCGCCCATTGCGCCCCATGCAATACCATAACGGGCTTTATTTAAGCAACCAAATGGCCCTTTTAGACCACGGATATCTGGGAAAGCATTGGCCTCAGGGACAAATACCTTGTCCATGACAATCTCACCAGTCACTGAAGCACGTAGTGAAAATTTACCTTCAATCTTCGGCGCCGATAAGCCTTTCATACCTTTGTCTAAAATAAAGCCGCGAATCTCATCGGCGTCGTCTTTTGCCCAAACGACAAATACATCAGCGATAGGACTGTTGGTAATCCACATCTTATTACCCGTCAGCTCATAACCGCCATCAACCGCGCGTGCACGGGTCGACATCGAGGCAGGGTCTGACCCTGAATCCGGCTCAGTCAGACCAAAGCAGCCAACGTACTCGCCAGTGGCAAGTTTCGGTAGATACTTTTCTCTTTGCTCTTCGGTGCCATATGCCCAAATAGGATGCATGACTAAGCTCGACTGCACGCTCATCGCCGAACGATAACCTGAATCCACCGCCTCAACTTCCTTGGCAATCAGACCATAAGCGACACTCGATAAACCAGCACAGCCATAACCGTCAATCGTCACACCAAGCAGGCCCATCTCACCCATTTGACGCATGATATTGCGATCAAAGTGCTCGTGACGATTGGCCTCTAAAATACCAGGCATCAGCTCTTTTTGAAAAAACTGACGGGCGCTGTCAGTGACCATGCGCTCTTCATCAGTTAATTGGTCGCGTAATAAAAACGGATCTTCCCAGTCGAAACTTGGACGCTTAGATGTTGCCATGTGGAACTCCTTGTTATCAGTCTTCCTGACCGATGAGTAGTGATTAATGCGTAAATCAGTTGTATAAAAGATTGACTTGCTTATTCCGCTATGCGAAACTTAGTTTCATAATTTAAATCTATTTAAGCAAAGTTTTACTACGCTGTAAACCTTTATCAAAAAAAATGAGCATAAAATGACAAAAGATGTATCGGCAGCTCTGCCACTACTCGATCGAATGACCACTATTCTTGTGCAAAGTAAGGACGATAACGATAGGCAGTTTGTCACTGCACTGGGCCGTGGACTGACTTTATTGGCAGCCTTTGAGCAGCATGAGCAGCTTAGCCATCAGCAATTGTGCCAGATGACCGCCTTGCCAAAAGCCACTATTACTCGGCTTATTCATACCTTGATGACGCTTGGGTTTTTACGTATGACCGAGCACGGACAATATCAGCTGGGCAGTAGCGCGGTGCGATTAAGTGCTACCGCGTGGAGTCGTCATGACATGGTGGCAACTGCTGAACCATTGCTGCGGCAATTTGCAAGTAGCAATGAGGTATCGGTGAATTTGGCAACCGAAGTCGAAGGAGAAATGCGCTATCACGCTTGTTGTCGTAGCCCTGCTCGTCTGTCAGTTAATCTGCAAGTTGGCTCAGCTGTACCTGTCGCCCGCACTGCCATTGGTCGCGCTTTTTATGCAGTAAGCTCGCCAGCGAGAAAGGCGGTGATTCGTAGTAATCTACAAGAGCATTTATCTAAAGAAGAGTATGACCGCGCGCAATCTGCGTTAACCGAGGCGACAGAGCATTATGCAAAATACGGCTATACGGTATCCGATGGTGAGTTTTCTACCGATATATTGGCAGTTGCTGTTGGCGTCTTTGACATCGCAACTGGACAGTATGCATATTCACTCAATGCCAGTGTGCCAAGTGCCAATTGGCAAGCGGAAGAATATGCAGCAATGATTGTGCCAAAGTTGCAGGTGTTGGCTGAAAGGATTGGCAGTGGGTTTTAGAAAAGCTGAGTGGATTTATTTATTTTTTAGCGGTGTATAAAGGTGTTGGTAATGCGATGAGACACAAAATGATTTGGTGGAAGTGCTATATAGTTTTCGGCAAGTGGTTTGTGTTAAAGAATGAGAAGCGCTAAACTTTAAAGCAAATATCAATAATAATAAAAGTATTGGAGTCAACCATGAAACTCGCCGAAGCCCTCCTCATCCGTAGCGATATGCAAAAAAAGCTCGCCCAAATTAAAGGGCGTATTCGTAGCAATGTCAAAGTCCAAGAAGGCGATACGCCAAACGAAGACCCAAACGCGCTGATGATTGAAGCCAGTCAAGTCATTACTGAATTATCGGCTTTGATTGAACGTATTCACCGAACTAACGCTGTCGCTCAGACCAATGAAGGTCAATCGATGCTGACACTATTGATCGAACGTGATACCTTAGAGATGCGCCATAAGTTATTGATTGAGGCCATTGAAGCCACTGATACCGAGGTTGACCGTTATAGCCCTCGCGAGATTAAATGGCATATCATGGTTTCGGTTGCCGGTTTACAAAAGCAAGCCGACGACATCGCGATGAAGCTGCGCAAAATTAATATCGTCATTCAAGCCAATAACTGGCAAATTGACCTTGTAGAATAAGTATTTTTAAACCATTGATATGATAATTTTCTGTCCGTTTTATTTATTTAACAATACTATTCGATAATAAACAGATAGACTGTCCCTTTGGAACCGACTGAGCGAGTGTCAGACCCCAAACCGCCACAGCAGGGGGTTGAAAACATACTGTAGTGGCTGCTACGCGTTGCGGGCAGACGCTTTTTTTACCATTCATGCCCTGCACCCGTCACAACTCACAAGGCACTATTTAGACCTTACTACCAGACACTGACAGTCGGTTTCAATCTTATTTTTAATGCTTTTCGTTATTGCCATTGAGTGCCTTTTCCTTATCTTCGACGCCAAATCATCAACGGAAAATCATTTGAAATAATCAATCAGAGCCGATTACGTCTAAAAACTGTTATTTTGAGCGCAACATTAGCACTCTGTTACCCAATTAAACCGTCGCAGTGATATCATATGTGTATGATGTACGCGATAAATTTAAGCATTTAATCCATTCTTAATAACCATGTTTATGACATGGTTATTTTGTTATGGATACTTTGTTTTTTATCATCGCGTTTTTATTATTTACGTAACACTGTTGAGTATCGTTATGCCCCAATCTCGTACCAATCTAAACCCAAAACCCAAACAGGATTCTCCTTATTTAGTTGGCGTCATGTTGCGCTACAGTACTTTTGCCGCTGCGACCCTGCTGTTTATAGCAGGGCTGTTATTGATGAATTGGTGGCTGATTATTCTTGGCGGATTGGGTGTGGGTTTGGGGATTTATGATGTCATACAGGCAAAGCATGCCATCTTAAGAAACTATCCAGTCGCTGGGCATATTCGCTATGTGCTTGAGGATTTTCGCCCTGAGATTCGTCAGTATTTATTAGAAAATGACAAAGAACAAGTGCCGTTTTCACGCCAGCAGCGCGCACTGGTGTATCAACGAGCAAAAAACGTCAGTGATACCAATGCTTTTGGTACGCTTGATAATTTATACGCACACGGTAAAGAATGGTTTTTGCAATCAGCGGTCAGCCAACCGTTAGAAAATAAAGACTTTCGTATTATCGTGGGCGGTGAGCGCTGCCAGCAGCCGTATGATATGTCGGTATTTAATATCTCAGCGATGAGCTTTGGGAGTTTATCAGCCAATGCCATTATGGCGCTTAATCAAGGCGCTAAATTGGGCGGCTTTACCCATGATACCGGCGAAGGCGCCATCAGCCCTTATCATCGTAAGTTTGGTGGCGATTTAATCTGGGAGCTGGGCACCGGTTATTTTGGCTGCCGTGATGAGCTTGGCAATTTTGATCCGCAGTCCTTTGCCGAACAGGCAACCGATCCGCAAGTAAAAATGATTGAGATTAAACTCTCGCAAGGTGCAAAACCTGGTCAAGGCGGCGTACTGCCAGCAGAAAAAATCACACAAGAGATTGCTGATACGCGCCACGTACCGATGGGCAAAGACTGCGTGTCGCCCTCGTCACACAGTGCTTTTAGCACGCCGCGTGAGTTGGTGACTTTTTGGCAGCAGCTACGTGATTTATCAGGCGGTAAACCGGTCGGCTTTAAGCTGTGTGTCGGTCAGCCGTGGCAGTTTATGGCAATCGTGAAAGCCATGATAGAGATGGACAATTACCCTGACTTTATCATCATTGACGGCGCAGAAGGCGGTACAGGTGCAGCGCCCGTTGAATTTATGGACAACGTCGGTATGCCGATGGTTGAAGGCTTTATGCTCGTGCATAATACTTTGGTTGGTGCGGGTATTCGCGATAAGATTAAGCTTGGCGTTAGTGGTAAAATTGTCTCAGGCTTTGATATTGCGCGTATGATTGCGTTGGGTGCTGACTGGTGTAACTCGGCGCGCGGCTTTATGTTTGCCGTTGGTTGTATCCAATCGCGCTCATGTCATACCAACACTTGCCCGACTGGCGTTGCTACCCAAGACCCGTATCGCCAAAAAGCTCTTGATGTACCAAGTAAAGCTGAGCGCGTGGCAAGTTTTCATAAAAATACGCTAAAATCACTTGCCAGTATCGTTGGTGCGGTTGGTCTTCAGCATCCAAGCCAATTACAGCCGTATCATATCGCCCGCCGTTTAGACGATGGCCAGATTAAGCTGTTATCGAAGTTTTTTTACTTTGCCGACCAAGGCGCCCTGCTTGAGGAAAATGCTCGCGCCGACGTCTTTAACCAAATGTGGGTGATGGCAAATCCTGATAGCTTCCTTGCCAATAACGATGCGCTGATTGCTTATAACAAAGACTCGCGTGATAAAGGTAAAGAAACCAATGCCCCAACCACCCAGCACCCCGATGATTCGGTAGATCTCATCGATGGTGGTCTGTTAATTGGTAACGTCAATAATACTTTCCGCGAAATTCCGCCATTAGACGACTAAGGATTATGGCGTTTTTTAGACCATCTAACGTTATCCTATAAAAAGATAAGTCATCGATGCCAAGTTCTATATTTAGGTTTCCTTACTCATTGTTGGCGGCAGCGCTGGTTGCATTAAGCATCAGCGCTTGCCAGCCGACAGAAGATAATAACCATGACGCGATAAGTAGTGATGGCAAAAATTGGTCATGTCAGGCGCAAAACACGCCCTTTGCCTATAGCGTTTGCCGTATTGATGCAAAGGCGCTGACCGACACGCGTTATTCATTACAGCTATTTTGGCAACAGAGCGATAGCAATGCTGATAACAACCAGCCGCTACTGACTTTTGATGCTTTATTAGCATCGCTACCTTCTAACCAAACCCTCAACTTTGCCATGAATGCTGGCATGTATAATGAAAATTATGCGCCGATTGGCTATACGGTTATCGAAGGTAAAGAGCTGCGCGCATTAAATATTAAAGAAGGCGGCGGCAACTTTCATCTGTTGCCCAACGGCGTCATGTGGTGGGATAAATCTGGCAAAGTAAAGATTACCGAAAGCAAAATGCTGGATAATCATCTCAAAAGTGGCAATGCGCAGCCTTGGTATGCGACGCAATCGGGTCCTATGTTAGTCATCAATAATGAGATTCACCCGCAGTTTAAGCCTAACAGCACTTCGCTTAAGCTACGTAATGGCGCAGGTGTTTGCAGTGATGGCAGCATACAATTTGTCAATAGCGAGGCGCCGGTGAGCTTTTATCAATTTGCCGCCTTGTTTAAAGATGAATTAAGCTGCCCAAATGCCCTATTTTTAGATGGCGGTATCGCTTCGGCACTCTACGCACCGACCATTGATAAGCATGATAAAAAAGAGATGGGTGTGATGATTGCGCTGATAGAAACGAAAAATTAGAAACAAAGAATTAGCAAAGCAAGAGTAAAAACAGAAATTAGAAATTAGAAATGAAAAAATAGCCGCTATATTTTATAACGGCTATTTTTATGCGTGTTTACAAAATAAATAAAGTAAATGATTCTTACAACTGTCCCTTAGCGCGCCAGATAATTGGTCATCTCTTCCACACCATGCAAGGTCATCGGATACATTTTATTGTCGAAGAGTTTTTTAATCTCAACGATGGTTTGGGTGTAATTCCAATACGCAGGATTTTCCGGATTGAGCCAAGCGACTTTATCAAAATGGGCCAGTACCCGTTTTAGCCAAACGATGCCCGCCTCATTATTCATATATTCGACGCTACCGCCAATCGTCATCAGCTCATACGGCGACATCGACGCATCGCCGACAAATATCACCCGATATTCGCGACCATAGGTATTGAGCAGCTCATAAGTCGGCATCGGAGCGCTGTGGCGACGATTATTGTCTTTCCAAACATAATCATATAAGCAGTTATGAAAGTAAAAAAACTCTAAGGTTTTAAATTCGTTTTTGGCCGCAGAAAACAACTTTTCCAATGCTTCGACGTGAACATCCATACTACCGCCAACATCAAATAGCATCAGCACTTTGACACGGTTGCGGCGCTCAGCTTGCATATGAATATCGAGCACACCTTTTTTAGCGGTGCGCTTAATGGTTTCGTGAATATCTAGCTCATCGGCGCTACCCGTACGGGCAAACTGGCGCAAGTTACGCAGTGCCATTTGGATTTGGCGCGTGCCAAGCTGATTGTCATCATCGAGATTGCGATATTTACGCTGCTCCCACACTTTGGCAGCGCTGCGTTTACGTGACTCGCCACCGACGCGCACGCCTTCTGGATGGTCGCCATAGGCACCAAATGGTGACGTGCCGCCAGTGCCGACCCATTTACTACCGCCTTGATGACGCTCTTTTTGCTCTTTAAGACGTTCTTCAAGCGCTTTCATCAACTCCTCTAGCGAGCCGTATTTTTTCAGCAAGCGCCGCTGCTCTTCGGTCAGATTTTTTGGATCAAGCTTTAAATCCAGCCACTCTTTCGGAATATCCGTCAACTTTGCGAGCAGCTCATCCATATCAAGACTATCGACGCCCTCAAAATAATCTGCCATAGCACGGTCAAATTTATCAAAGTGACGCTCGTCTTTGACCATACAAAGCCGAATCAATCGATACATATCCTCGCGACTGGCAAAAGTAGATAGCTCTGGGTTTTCAGGATGCGGCTGCATCATCAGCCCTTGATCTAAGGCCGCGTTTAGGTCAAGCAGCTCACGCGTACTGACTGGCACGCCGTAGGTCCGCAGGGTATAGAACAATTTGATAAACATAAAAGTCGCATCACTTATTGGCTGATAGAGTTACGAGTTGGACTGCTTCATTAGCGTCAATTATGACAAACGAGCTATCGCTTAACGACGCATCATATTGGCAAAACGCTGCAATAAACTCACATCGGCTTCGTTTTTCAGCAGCGCGCCATATAGCGGCGGAATAGACTTTTCCCCGCGTAAGTTTTCTTCCAGCTCGTTTTGTGCCATATCATCAGCGAGCAATAACGTTAACCAATCGACCAATTCTGAGGTTGATGGTGGCTTTTTAAGTCCTTGGATGTTACGCAGTTTATAAAAAATATCGAGCGCATCATTGACGAGTTTTTCTTGGATATTCGGGAAATGCACCTCAATGATTCGGCGCATGGTATCTTCTTCTGGGAAATCGATATAATGGAAGAAACAGCGGCGCAAAAACGCATCTGGCAGCTCTTTTTCATTATTTGAGGTGATGATAACCACCGGACGCTGCTCAGCAGTGATGGTCTCGCCCGTTTCATAAACGTAGAAAGACATTTTATCGAGCTCATGCAGTAAGTCGTTTGGAAACTCGATATCGGCCTTATCAATCTCATCAATCAATAACACACTGCGCTCACTGCTCGTAAAGGCTTCCCACAGTTTACCAGGCTTGATATAGTTGCCAATCTCATACACCTTGTCGTCGCCCAATTGCGAATCACGCAAGCGCGATACGGCATCGTACTCATACAGCCCTTGCTCAGCTTTAGTGGTCGATTTAATGTGCCACGTAATCAGCGGCATCCCTAAACTCTCCGCCACTTCTTCAGCCAGTAACGTTTTACCCGTGCCCGGCTCGCCCTTAATAAGTAGCGGCTTTTGTAACGTCATTGCCGCATTAACGGCCAGCTGCAAATCATCGGTAGCAATGTAGTTTTGCGTACCGGTAAAGCTTTTTTTCGTTTTATCAGTCGTGCTCATAATACATTCTCAGTTATTAGAAAAAGTTATTAAAATCAGTTATTGTTATCCGTTAAATATAGTAGAAAGCTTAGAGAAAGTCGTTAGCAGATACCTAATTATTTAGATTAGCACAGTGCCATTAATTGCCAAAGTACTCATGCGTTCGTAGTTATCATTGACTGGCTGTACAGCCGATAAATGAGTATAAAAAAAGACACGCAGGGTGTCTTTTGTCTAATAAATATCTACAGCAAAAAGCTTTATTACTCATATCTATTATTTGCGGTCTTTTTTTAAGCTAACCTCAGCTTTAGGCTTACTTAATTCATTCTTAGCCAATTCAGATTTAGACGACAATGCTGAATGATCAAACGACTCTGATAAACCCGCATCGTCTGCTAAATAATTACCAGTAGTCAATTGGGCAGTCGCTTGCGCATCATCCGCCGTACGGCTGCGAGCTTTATCCAAGCTGGACTCAAACGCGCCGCGAATCAGTTGCCAGACAAAACCCACAAACAAGCCCACGACCAACACCACTAAAATCGGCAGCATATTGGCTATCGCGCCAGCCGTATCTTTCATCATAATCGCATAAACGACACTGATACTCGCCGGCGCAATCACACTAGGATCACCAAGCGCCGTACCAGGTGCGAGCAAGACGGCGAACAACATCATCCAGCTCATACCACCAAGCGGGCGCGGCAAAATACGAGCAACCAACAACCAGAGTATCAAAACGATAATCACGCCGCCAAGATACGCATACATAGGTAAGTCTGCGGGTGGCACATCTTTGACCAGTTGCCCCCACCAAATCGTAATCTCACCGAGGATATCACTGATAGCGCCTATCGGTAAGCTGTCTATAATGCCTTTTAACCAATCCATGCGTGTTTCTTTACCTGCGTTTATTACCTGCGGCGCGTAAAGCGTCAAGCGGTATAGGGTAAGTTTTGTCAGACTAACAGTGCGACAAAATACATAATCATCAACTGCACTTAATTATGTGTGTCTAATGGCGATTAGTTTATCACGACTTGCTAGCAAAATGCATAAGCGCAAATGTTTCGTCGCTTTTTTAGTGCATTTAGGCCAAGTCTCTTAATTTCAAAACCTCTATCAATCGTAGATATTATCCTGCGCTTCACGAGCGCGTAGCTCCGCTTGACGGCGCATGACATCTTGCGGCGGCAACTGCACGAAATACCCTTGCGACTTTAGTTTTGTCAGCACTTCTTCTTTGTCAACGCGCGCCAATTTTGGCGTGCTCGCCAAGTCTAAATGCATGACAAACTGACTACGCCCTAAGCTTGCCCGAAACTCTTTTGGCAGTACACCAAGCCAGTCTTTAATCTCATCGGTATCATCAGGATAATCAGGGCGAGCAATGTAAACATACATATCGTCGTGTTTGGGAAATTTATAAATATCGCAATGCATAAAAACAACCTATCAGAAACTATCGCCATAGATTAGCATATTTGCAGCTGCAATCAGTAGTCGCTTTACGTTTTGCTATGGTAAATCACTGTAAAGTCCGCTAATTTAATGACCTTTTACACATGCTATTTATTCATAAATTTGTCAGCGCTGCTGCTAAAAAGTTGTTTTTAACAACATTATCGACTTTAATGCGGCAGATGGCTTGTAAAAACAGCCTGAACCTTTCATAATAAAAGCGTTTTTCAGGAGAGAGTCTTGGGCATTATATTAAGTGCGCTTATATTTACGAGCTGCGCTAATCACTGCTTGATGACCACCGAAGGCGCATACACCCTGCCAATCGCTCAGGTAAAAGGACTGAAAAACATATGTCATAACTGTTTTACTGCTATCACAACTGCATAGCATTCCAAAACATAAGACATAACAAATCTGGAGAGCGGTAAGGACGGACGACGCCTTACCCACCGAAGGGGAGAAAATGCGACATCATTTGCTTGGGCTTTTTAAGGCTTTGGCTTTAAAAAATCACAATGATGGTTCGTGTTGAAAATCTCAGGTTACAGGACAGATAGGGCTTTTGCTTAAACCGACGTTTGGCGTCTGTTTGGCTGATTGTTCTATTTTTTTGTACGACCCTTGGTTGCACTGCTTGCGCCCTGCAAGATTGCTACTCACTACTATGATAATGCACATCTGCCCTGCTACTTTGATATTTTATACCTGATTATCAAGTGCTGCTGATGTTCCATAAGGATTTGTTATGACCGACACTCACAATACCAGTTCTCACAATACCAGCACTTCCGCCCCTAAACGCACGCCCCTTTACCAGTCGCACCTTGATAGTGACGGCAAACTGGTGGATTTCTCTGGTTGGGAATTACCAATCCATTATGGTTCACAAATCGAAGAACACGAAGCCGTGCGTACCGACGCCGGGATGTTCGATGTCTCGCATATGGTCGTTGTTGATGTTAAAGGCTCGGATGCCAAAGCATGGTTGCAAAAGCTCCTTGCCAATGATGTCGATAAATTAAAAACCGTTGGTAAAGCACTTTATTCTCCGATGCTTAATGAGCAAGGCGGTATCATTGACGATCTAATCGTTTATCTGATGAATGAAGACGCGAGCGAATATCGTATCGTGTCAAATGCGGCTACCCGTGATAAAGACATGACACAATTTGAAAAAGTTGCCGAAGGTTTTGAGGTTGCTCTAACGGAACGTGATGACTTGGCTATGCTCGCGGTCCAAGGCCCGAATGCCGTTGCAAAGCTGGCACAAGTCAAACCAAGTTGGGCAGATACACTGGCTGCCCTTAAGCCTTTCGTTGGTGCTGATTTAACCGATATCGAAGGCAAAGATTGGTTTGTGGCGCGCACTGGCTATACAGGCGAAGACGGCGTTGAAGTGATCATGCATGGCGATGATGCACCAGCATTTTTTGAGCAATTAAAAGCCAATGGCGTCAAACCTGCTGGTCTTGGCGCGCGTGATACCTTGCGTATGGAAGCGGGCATGAACCTTTATGGTCATGATATGAATGAAGAAACCAGCCCTTACGAGTGCAACATGGGCTGGACACTGGCGCTAAAAGACGAGCGCGACTTTATCGGCCGTGACGCCTTAGTAAGTAAGCGTCAACAAGCAAAAGATGACAACAGTGCCATGAAGCAAGTCGGTTTATTATTGACGACACGCGGCGTCTTACGTGAAGGCATGACCGTGACCATCAATCAAGGATCAGACAACGAGCAAACTGGCCTGATTACCAGTGGCACTTTCTCCCCTAGCCTAAAAAATTCGATTGCTATTGCCCGTGTCCCTGCCAGCTTATCAGATGACGATAGCGTGCAGGTCGATTTGCGCGGCAAGGGTAAATTCGTCGACGTCCGCGTTGTCAAGCTGCCCTTTGTGCGTAATGGCAAGCAGCAATTTGACTGATATCCTTGTTACCTTTTATTATGAGCGTCCCTTGTTTTTATTAACCATTCTCTATCATTTAGGAGAGAGACCATGAGCAACATCCCAGCAGAACTAAAATACATCGCTAGCCACGAGTGGCTGCGCCTAGAAGACGACGGTACGATTACAGTTGGTATCACTGACCATGCTCAAGACTTGCTCGGTGACGTGGTGTTTGTTGAATTACCAGACGTTGGCGATATCATCGCGGTTGATGACGAAATCTCTGTGGTTGAGTCTGTAAAAGCGGCCTCTGACGTTTATGCGCCTATTTCAGGTGAAGTAGTAGCCATTAACGAAGCGCTAGAAGATGATCCAGAAATCATCAACTCTGACCCATACGGCGAAGGTTGGTTCTTTAAAATGAAGCCTGACAATATCGCTGACTACGAAGCTTTGCTAAGTGCTGATGAGTACGAAAACGAGCTGTAATAGTAAGCTAATAGGCGCTAATTAATTAAGCTATCGCTATTTTTAATATTAAAAAAATGACTTGTTGTGACAGATATTGGCGTCAGCTGGTATCTGTGCGCCTTTTCTTAACATACTTAGCCTTAGCGCTCAATTTAGCATTTGCAATCGCCAGGGCATTTTTGGGCCGTACTCATTGAGCAAAGAATATTAACCATGCACCTCAAGTATCTCGACACCCAAACTTAGCCACGCACTCAATCCCAGCATGGATTTTCATATGACCCCTGATACTAATAAGCAAACCATTATTGCTACGCCCGATCATACCCCGCAGCTACAAGCGTTTCGCGATGTGGTTGAATCACGCCGATCTGTCCGTCGCTTTACCGACACCAAGATACCTGATGATGTGTTGGCTGACTGTCTGCGTTTGGCCATGCTCGCGCCGAACTCAAGCAATCTTCAGCCGTGGGAGTTTTATGTGATTGATGATGCGGATAAGCGCAAACGCGCGGTAAAAAACTGCATGAATCAAAACGCGGCGAAAACCTCAGCGCGCTTGATTGCGGTCGTTGCGCGTACCGACATTTGGCACGACCATGCTAAGCAAATATTGCGTGAATACCCTGACACGCCCGTGCCCAAAAAGGTCAAAGACTACTACAACAAAGTTGTGACCATGGATTTCTTACGCGGACCGGTCAACGTTATATCAGCGGCTAAATGGGGTGCAACGCAAGTGGTCAGACGGGTAAAAGGTCCGATTAAATCGCCTTATTATACCTTTGAAGACACCAAAAACTGGGCAACCAACAATACTGCTCTTGCAGCCGAAAACTTAATGCTTGCTTTACGCGCGCACGGTTTTGATAGCTGTCCGATGGGCGGCTTTGATGAGCCTGCGATGAAACGCTTATTAAATTTAAGCGACGATCACCATATCATTATGATGATTGGTGCCGGTGAGCGCGCTGATAATGGCGTCTACAACACCCAGTTCCGCTTTGACCAAACTCAATTTGTCCATTACGTCTAAAACCGTAAACCGTTATTATTTATTCGTTATTTTAGCCATCTCCTTTATCATCCCTTTTATCAAGGACTGTTATGACTATCTCTCAAAACCCAACGTTTGATACCTTTCAAGGTTTATTCAACGAAGCTGAATTTGTCTATCGTCATTTAGGCTCAAATGATGCCAAACAAGCCGACCTATTAAATGCCGTTGGTTATCAAGATATGGCAAGCTTTATCAATGATACCGTGCCTGAACCTGTGCGCTTACATAAAGAGCTAGATTTGCCTGTGGCAATGAGTGAGCACGCCGCACTTGCTAAACTACGTACCATGGCAGACGATATCACGGTTAATAAGAGCTATATTGGTCAAGGTTACTCGCCTGTTCGTATGCCAGCAGTGATTCAGCGCAACGTCCTTGAAAATCCAGGTTGGTACACTGCTTACACGCCTTATCAAGCTGAAATCGCCCAAGGTCGCCTAGAAGCATTGCTTAACTTCCAGCAAGTTTGTATTGATTTGACAGGTTTGGAGATGGCTGGTGCGTCATTACTTGACGAAGCGACGGCTGCGGCAGAAGCGATGGCGATGTCGAAGCGTGTGAGTAAAAGTAAATCAAACCAGTTTTTTGTGGATGAGCGTATCTATCCGCAAACCTTAGATGTCATCAATACTCGTGCCAAATATTTTGGTTGGGAAGTGGTGGTTGGTGATTTCGAACTGGCTAAATCAGGTGATTATTTCGGTGCTATCTTCCAATACGTCGGTGTTGAAGGCGATGTAAAAGACTTAACCGATGTTATTGCGGCGGTAAAGAAAAACAAAACCTACGTCAGCGTTGTCAGCGACATCATGAGCTTGGTGCTATTAAAGTCACCAGCCGATATGGGCGCAGACGTAGCACTCGGTAGCACTCAGCGTTTTGGTATTCCGATGGGTTTTGGTGGTCCACACGCCGCCTACTTTGCCTTCTCGGATAAAGCCAAGCGTTCAGCACCTGGTCGTATCATTGGTGTCTCTAAAGACTCGCAAGGCAATACCGCGCTACGTATGGCACTGCAAACTCGCGAGCAGCATATCCGCCGCGAAAAAGCCAACTCAAACATCTGTACCTCACAAGTATTACTTGCCAATCTAGCTGGTATGTATGCCGTTTATCATGGTCCAAATGGCGTTAAGCGTATCGCCACTCGTATCCATGCGTTTGCGACTGCCTTTGCTGATGTTATTAAAGGCGCTAACGATAGCAATTTAAATGTGGTACATGATCAATTCTTTGACAGTGTCGTCGTTGATTGTGGTTCAGAAAAAATGGCAACGCAGATTTTTGAAAACGCCGACAATATTGGCTACAACTTATGGCGTCTTGGCGACACCAAATTAAGTGTTGCCTTTAGTGAGACTAGCGATGCGCAAGATTTTAATGTCTTAACGCAACTATTTGTCAGTAAAGCTCATGACTTGCCAACAGAAGCTCGCGTGTCACTCGATGGCGCTCACTTGCGTAGCGATGACATCTTGACCCATCCAGTCTTTAACTCGCATCATACCGAACATGAAATGCTGCGCTACTTAAAATCGCTTGAAGACAAAGATTTGGCGATGAACCGTAGCATGATTTCACTCGGTAGCTGTACCATGAAATTGAATGCGACCAGTGAGATGCTACCGATTACGTGGCCTGAATTTGCCAATGTGCATCCATTTGCGCCACGCGGTCAAGTGACTGGCTACATTGCAATGATTGATAGCTTGCAAGAGCAATTAAAAGCCATCACAGGTTTTGATGAAGTGTCTATGCAGCCTAACTCTGGCGCTTCAGGCGAATACGCTGGTCTCTTAGCAATCCGTCGTTACCATGAGTCATTGGGCGAAACGGACCGTGATGTTTGCCTAATTCCAATGTCAGCGCACGGTACCAACCCTGCTACCGCCATGATGATGGGCATGCAAGTCGTCGTGGTGAAAACCGATGAAAACGGTAACGTAGACATCGATGACTTGACCGCCAAATGTGAAGAGCACAGCGCGCGTTTAGGTGCCTTGATGATTACTTATCCATCGACACATGGCGTATTTGAAGAAGGCATTCGTCATATTTGTGATTTGATTCATAAGCATGGCGGTCAAGTATACATGGACGGCGCCAATATGAATGCGCAGGTCGGCATGATGCAGCCTGCTGATGTCGGTGCAGACGTACTACATATGAACTTGCACAAAACTTTCTGCATTCCACATGGCGGCGGCGGTCCTGGCATGGGCCCTATTGGCATGAAAGCACACTTAGCACCATACATGGCCAACCATACGTTGAGCCCTGTACATAATGCGCAAAATGATTGCTCAGCTGTATCAGCAGCCCCTTATGGTTCAGCGAGTATCTTACCTATCTCATGGATGTACATCGCTATGATGGGACGCGATGGTCTGCTAAAAGCCACTGAGCTTGCACTATTAAATGCCAACTATGTTGCCAGCCAGCTGAAAGACCACTACCCTGTTCTTTATACGGGTAAAAATGGCCGCGTCGCTCACGAATGTATCATCGATATTCGTCCATTGAAGGAAGAAACTGGCATCAGTGAAAGCGATATTGCTAAGCGCTTGATGGATTATGGTTTCCACTCACCAACGATGAGTTTCCCAGTTGCAGGCACCTTGATGATTGAGCCCACTGAGTCTGAATCTAAAGAAGAGTTAGATCGTTTTATCAGTGCGCTACAATCTATCAAAAATGAGGCAATGAAAGCCAAAGCTGGCGAAGATGGTTGGACATTAGAAGACAATCCACTGGTCAATGCACCGCATACCGCGGCGATGATTACTAGCAGCCAATGGTCACATCCGTACAGCCGTGATACCGCTGCATTCCCACTGCCTTACATCCGCACCCATAAGTTCTGGCCGAGTGTGGCACGTGTTGATGATGCTTACGGCGACAAGAACCTCATGTGTTCTTGCCCAAGTATCGAAAACTATATGTAGTTTTCAAACAAAGATAAATAGTTGATATAAAAACAAACCTCCAAGTCAGTAGCTGATTTGGAGGTTTTTATTTTGTCTATTCTGGGCTAATAATTTAAAAGATCATGAGATTAACGTTTAAATTAGGAGCTAGAGCCTAATATAATAAAATATCAGTAAAATAACTTTTGGACAATAACATGCAACAAAAAAACCGCGTTATTCTGATTCATGGTCTGCATCAAACCGCTTGGATTATGCGGCCATTAGCCAAACGCTTGCAAGCCGCAGGATTTGATACTTATCAATTTGGCTATCGTAGTCTGCGTGATGGCATCAAAACCAATAGCGCACGGCTCAATCGTTGGCTAGAAGAAAACCACCATCCTGACCAGCCAATCGATTTAGTCGGTCATAGTTTGGGTGGTTTGATTATTCGTGATTTCGTTAATGAATATGCACAATGGCAAATTGGGCGCTGCGTAACGCTCGGGACACCGCATTTAGGTAGTGTTTGTGCAGATTATATTTGGCGCTTATCCCCAGTGGTAGTGGGGCGTTCGTACGTCGATGCGCTAGATGGAACCGTCGCGCCCTTACCGGAGCATATTACCTTAGGCGTGATTGCCGGTAATCGTCCTTATGGCTTAGGGCAGTTATTTTTGCAGTATCATAATCGCAAACTTTGTAAGACAAATAATATGCCATCAGCAGAACATCTACTACACGATGGCACAGTATATATAGAAGAAACCAAAATAGAGGCAGCCACTGATCATATTGTCTTGCCCGTCTCGCATACTGGCATGCTGGTCGATAAAACAGTGGCCGCACAAACCAAGTATTTTTTACAACATGGACAGTTTGACCATAGCGAGCTTAAGCACTTATAAATGTTAAGCACTTATAAATGTTAAGCACTTATAAAAGCTAGTTTTTATCGCTTAGCGAACATTGATACCCATACCCTGCTGCAACTCGGTTTTATGCTCTTCAATCACCGGAATCAAAGTTTGCATCACCCACTCATTGCGCCAACCTTTTAACCCTTCAGGCAACTCGCTTATTTCCTTATCAAAAGCAATCACTTCATAGAGCTGCGCGAGCCATTTTTTACGCATCAAAACATTAGCAGGCACACCGATTTTTTCTGCTTGCGCATCGATTGCTTGTTGCACAGCTTTTGATAAGACTTTGTTTTTTGAACGATACGGTGGCAGTAGACAATCCGGATGCTCAGCAGGATGCAGGTTTTTGGCTTCTTTAATCACCTTGAGCAACTCTTCACCATAGAGACGCAGCATACTACGATGCATGGTAGTTTTGTGCGCAAGCTCGCGCATACTGCTTGGTTTTTCTGTAATAATCTCGCGTACTGCTTGTTTTTTTATCACAAAGGTACGCGGCTGATTGGTCGCGCGTGCTAGCTCCTCGCGCCATGTTGCCACTGCTTGCAATATCGCCATCTGCTCAGAGGTATAACGATAATCTGCCATCGTTAGATACATCTCATCATCGGCTACATGCTGTGCGTCATATAAGTCACTGGCATAAAGCTGGCAGTCCGCCCACACGTATTCAAACAGACCCTGCTTTTTCAGCTCATATTCAAGGCTTAGATAAAGCGCTGGCAAAAAACGCACGTCATCTATCGCATACTGCTCTTGCTCATCTGATAGCGGGCGTTGCAGCCAGTCTGATTGGCTTTGCTCTTTATCGATATGCATATCTAATTGGTCATCAAGCGCCTGCTGATAGCCCATTTGCAATTGGCCAGTTAAATATGACAGGGCAATTTGCGTATCAAAAATATTGGTCAACGGCGGGCAGTCAGACAATAGATAAAAAATCCCCAAATCTTCACCGCAGGCATGCCAAATCGCCACGTCTACTTTAGCCAACGCTTCCCATAGCTCGGCCAATTGCAACTGCGGCGCATCTAGTAAATACACATGATTGCCAGTATTCAGCTGCACCAGTGCCAAGCGCGGATAGTAGGTATCGCGCTTGATAAATTCAGTATCTAACGCCACCCGGCCGCAAGTTGCCAACGCATCGATAACTTCAGCCAAATCATCCTGCTTACGTACCCAGGTAACAGCCGCATCATCAGCGGCATCTAGCAATGCATCGATATTTGGCTTGGGTGGCAAATCTGTGGGCGCTACCTCGTCATTGACTGATGGTTTTGATAGCTCATCATCAGTAGCAGTATTATCTAAGCGGTTTGATTGGTTAGAAGTAGTTAAAGCTGTTGAAACATGGTTTGACACGGGCAGATACCTGCTGAAATAGAAGAAAATAAAACGCTAAACCGCGCCTTAATACAATGAAAAAAGAACTATAACAATATCATAAAATCAGATGAACAAAATTTTGTTTTAAAAAAGCAGTAATACCAAAGAGACAGAAATACTACAAAAATGAGCGATTTTGCATGGCTTGCCCAAGGGTCATACTATCAAGGTACTCAAGCTCGCCGCCCATCGGTACGCCTTGCGCCAAGCGGGTGACTTTATTGACATGACGACCAACCGCCTCACTGATAAAGTGTGCCGTCGTTTGACCTTCGACCGTCGTACCAGTCGCTAAAATTAGCTCTTCAACCGGCTCTTGCTTCACCCGCCAGACCAGCTGATCGATATTTAGATCATCGGCGCTGATACCGTCTATGGGCGATAAATGCCCGCCCAACACGAAATAACGCCCACGATAGCCTGCGGTTTGCTCTATCGCCATCACGTCCGCTGCGGTTTCAACCACGCATAACAAGCCATCATCACGTCTTGGATCTTGGCATAATGGACAAACTGCCTCGTCGCTAAAACTATGGCAGCGCTGGCATTCGACAATATCACGCATCGCCTCATCAAGTGCTTGCGCGAGCGCCATGCCTTGGGGACGTTTTTTGGTAAGCAAATGCAATGCCATACGTTGGGCGCTTTTTTGACCCACACCCGGCAAAATACGTAGCTGTTTGACCAGCTGATCAAATTTGGCTGTCAGCAAAGTAACTTCCTTTATTTAGCTTAATTTATAAATCGTAGCTATAAAAATGGGGTCGTATCGTGTCGATAACAACCCCATTTTTGTGTTCAATCAGCAGTTTTTAGCGCTTATAATTCGCTATTTAGAACAGACCTTGCATACCTGGTGGTAAGCCCATACCTGAGGTCGCACCAGCCATTGTTTCTTCATACAGCTCATCCGCTTGACGCACCGCATCATTGATGGCAGCAGCGATTAGGTCTTCAATCATATCTGGCTCGTCTTCCAATAAACTTGGATCAATGGTCAAACGTTTAACGACGTGGCGACCAGTCATAGTGACTTTAACCAGACCACTGCCCGCTTCGGCTTGCACTTCTTTATCGGCCAGTTCTTTTTTGGCGTTTTCAACGTTTGCTTCGACTTTCTTTTGCATCGTTTGTGCTTGTTGCATCAATGCTTGAATATTCATAGTTGCCTCTTTTATTTTGTATTAATGCGTATCATTATAAAACGTTATTCATCACTAAATCTGATGTTAATGGCGATTATACCTTGATCTTTACAAACTGTCTAAACCACGCGCCAAATCTTTGATGATATCTTCCACATCTTCTAAGCCTACCGACAGGCGGATGAGACTATCATTAACGCCTGCTTCTGCGCGCGCCTCAGGCGTCAAGCGAAAATGGGTAGTGGTCGCGGGATGGGTAATGGTGGTTTTAGCATCGCCCAAATTATTGGTGATAGAGACCATTTGCGTTGAATCAATCACATGCCACGCTGCGGCTTTTGCGTCCCCAATATTTGAATCAAGGCTTTTTGAATCAGAGCTAGCTGACGACTTAACTTCGAAGCCCATGATAGCGCCATAACCATCTTTCATATGATGTTGACGCGTTGCCAATTCATGAGCGGGATGGTCGCTTAATCCTGAAAAGTGCACGGTGCTGACGTTAGGATGATTGACCAAAAATTCTGCTATTTGATTGGCATTTCGACAATGCGCTTGCATACGTAATTTCAGCGTTTCAAGCCCTTTAGTAAAGACCCATGCGTTAAATGGGCTCATACTGATACCACCTGAACGAACCACAGTAAACGCCTCTTGCATCAGCGTATCGCTACCGACTAAAGCGCCGCCCAATACCCGACCTTGACCGTCTAAATATTTGGTTGCAGAATGAATGACCACATCCGCGCCCAAATCTAATGGGCGCTGCAAGGCTGGTGTGGCAAAGCAATTATCAACGACCAATAAGATATCATTGGCTTTACACAGCTCGCTCAGATAGCCGATATCACAAATTTGTGCAAGCGGATTGCTCGGGCTTTCACAATAAATAACCTTGGTATTTGGCCGCACAGCTTTTGCCCAAGCGTCATTATCGAAGCAATCGACATAGCTGACTTCAACGCCAAACTTTGCCATATAGTTATTAAACAAACCAATCGATGAGCCAAATAATTGATTGGCGGCGAGCAAATGATCGCCAGCTTTAAGATACGCCAAACACATGGTCAAAATCGCGCCCATACCTGAGGCAGTCGCCACCGCACGCTCGCCATTTTCAAGCGCGGCTAAACGACGCTCAAAGGTGCGGACGCTAGGATTGGTATGGCGTGAATAGACGTTGCCCGTCTTGTCACCGTTGAAATGGGCTGCTGCATCTGCCGCCGACTCATAAACATAAGAGCTGGTGGTAAAAATAGCCTCTGAATGCTCGCCTTCATCAGTGCGATGCTGCCCTGCTCGTACGGCGATGGTTTGCATGCCATAATCGAGTTCTAGATTGAGCGCGTCATCGCGCCAGTTAGGGTCTACTTTATTTGTCTCTGTTTTATTTGCATTGCTATCATCATGCACTTGCGACTGGCTCATAAATTTTCCATTGCACTGGTTATTATTAAACATACGGCCTATTTTGATTATAAACACTCTTTATTCGCGTTATCATAGCATGGCAACTTATTCCAAACAGCTGGTTTCAAAGCCATGCTAAATATTATTTTTGAATACTAGAGGTTTAGCACTTAGCATTAGGTTTCAGCACTTAGTGTTCAGAAATTATTATTAAATATTTAGAATTAACTATTAACGACTTAATACTAAAAACACCGATGCATTTATAAGGATAAGATGCAAGCGCAGACGATGACTGGACGATGTGGTTATCATGACCAAATAACGTGTCGTATCTAACAAAAATAACGTATTTATAATAGGCACGGATGACAACAGCTGCTAAGCTTAGCGGCGCTGCGAATATTGCTTTGAGCAATAGGATTTTGAACAATATAATTATACGCGCCATACTCAGTGCTACCATCGGTAAAAATAGCCAATAAATCAAGCCCACTTTTAACCCGTGCTTTATTCAATTCAGGTCCACTAAGGTCACTCATTTATGTCGATGTTCAGTATAGAACCAAGTAACTTATCGTTGAGCTTAACTCTCGGCCTTACCTTAGGTCTTAGTGGATGTCAGAGTTTGCCAAAGCAGCCGCATTTGCCTGAAAGCCAAGCTTTATCCGCGCGTATCGACGCTTTATATCAACAAGAGGGTCGCGAGCAAAATAGCAATCAGAAAGACGGCCAACAAAACAGCCAAACTACCAATACAAAAACGGATAGCACTGACTTAGTCGCCGCTATCAGTGAACAGAACGAGATTCACCCTGATTTATCGGGTTATCATCCGATTGTGACAGGTGCCAACGCTTTTGCTTCACGCAGTATTTTGACCAGCATGGCCACGCGTAATATCGATGCCCAATATTATATCTGGCACGATGACCAAGCTGGACAGCTGATGCTAAAAGACTTATGGGACGCGGCCGAGCGCGGCGTCATCGTTCGTTTGTTGTTGGATGACTTTAATAATAGCGCCAAATTTGATCAGCATTTATTACGTTTTGCCAGCCACCCAAATATCGCTGTACGTATTACCAACCCATTGATGTACCGCAAATTTCAAACCTTAAACTTCGTGACAGGTCTACCGCGCATCAATCGGCGCATGCACAATAAAAGCATGACCTTTGATAAGCAAATCACTATTATTGGTGGGCGTAATATTGGTGACGAATACCTAAGCAATGACAAAAACAGCCAATTTGCCGATTTAGACGTTTTGCTCATCGGTAAAGTAGTCGCTGACATTGACAATAGCTTTGCCAGTTACTGGTCAGCGCCAATTTCATTTGATATCCAAACCCTTGCCACCCTTGATAAAGGTGAAACCACGGATTTTTTGGAAGGTTTGGACAAACTCAGAGCTGATGAAAAAAACAACAGTAAGAGCAGCTTAGACGTCTATAAAACCGCTATCGAAGATTCCTCTATTGATAGTGACTTAATCAATAAGCGCGTGCCCTTTCGCTGGACTGACATGCAGTTTTTAAGCGATGACGTCGGCAAATTGACCAAGACTGTCCCAGCCGATACCAATTTGGTACATCAGCTGCGTACTTTATTGGGCAGTCCAACCAAACGCCTGACGATTATCTCATCCTATTTTGTCCCCACCAAAGACGGGGTCAATACACTGGTCGAGCTGGCAGAAGCTGGCATTGATATTAAGATTTTGACCAATTCTTTTGATGCCACCGACGTGACCGCGGTGCATTCTGGCTACAGTCAATGGCGCCCAAGCTTATTGCGGGCTGGGGTAAAAATCTACGAGCTAAAATCAACTGCTTCTGAAGAAAAACGCGAAAACAAGCTTTGGAAGGCGCGCAGTCAATCGTCTACCAGCCTGCATGCCAAGACTTTTGCCGTTGACGACTACCAAGTATTTATTGGCTCATATAATGTCGATCCGCGCTCCGCCAACATCAATACTGAGATGGGCGTCATTATCAATGACGAGGAGCTGGCAAAACAATTGCATAGTGCGCTCAGCGATGAATTATTGGGTCAAGCCTATGAAGTTAAGTTGTTAGAAAATGGCAGTTTGCAATGGCATACCGTAGAAGCAGGTGAAAAGGTCGTTTACGATTCAGAGCCGCGCGTCGATATTAGTGATCATGTTTGGTTGGCCATTATGTCGTGGCTACCGATTGATTGGTTGTTATAAGTTTTTATAAGTTGTTATAAATAGCTGAACCTTTTTAGCGCACGACCTTTATTTTATACGCTTTATTTACCCATTTTAATAAACCCCTCTTTATGTGGATGCGTGATCTGTTATGCCTTCTCGTTCTCAATATGCTCTGATGTCTTCTAAAGATAGAAATGCCGTACTGTTTATTTGCTTTAGTAGCGCAGTCGCGTTTTTTGATTTTTTGATTTATTTATATCTTGCCGATATCATCGCCGCTGCCTTTTTTCCTGCTAATACCAGTGCGGCGATGGCGAAAATACAAGGGCTTGGGCTATTTGCGATTGGGTATTTGGCACGTCCGTTTGGCGGGGTTATCTTTGGGCGCTTTGGTGATATCAGTGGACGAAAACCGATATTATTAATGAGTATTTTGGTGACCGCTGCAAGCTTGCTGGCGATGGCCTGCTTGCCAACGTATGCGCAATGGGGTATGGCTGCGCCTGCTTTATTCATTATTTTACGCCTGATACAAGGAATGGCGTTTGGGCTTTTTGCACCGCTGGCTTGGGTTTTTGTGTCAGAGCATGTGCCGCGCCAATATTTGTCAGTCGCCTGTAGTTATGTAACGGCAAGCTTTTTTGTCGGTGTACTATTTTCCAACGCCTTTTTTCTTTGGCTAACCAACTCCATGACCACCGAGCAACTGGCCGCTTATGGCTGGCGGGTACCATTTTTTATGGCGGCCATCCTAAGCGTGGTGCCTTTTTTGGCGTGGCGCTGGATAGATGAATCGCCGTTTTTTATCGCCATGAAAGCTGCAAAGCCGCGTGATTATATTGCCAAACCCTTTATCCTGCTCTTTAAGCATTGTAAGCATTCTATCTTTATCGGCTTGCTACTTACCTTTATCATAGCCAGTATCACCACCGTTATCATTCTACTCCTACCCGATTTAATTGAGCTGCGTTTTACTTTGGATAATGATTTATTTGGCTTTTCACACAGTTTAGGCATCGTATTTATGATTTTCGGCTGTGTGTTTTACGGAATCATATCCAACCATCAAAACTTTGGTAAAGTATTGGCCATTGGTTCTATCTTGTTGATTGCGCAGATGTTTGCATTCTTTTATCATCTGCAAGCAAGTGGCGATTATATTCTTATCATGTATGCGCTGTTAGGGTTTTGTGCGGGTATTGTGGGCATGGTTCCGGCCATTTTGGTACAATTATTTCCCACCAACGTGCGCCTGACAGGTATGGCACTTTGTTATAATGTTACTTATGGGATTGTCGGAGTGTTGGTGCCTTTTGGGCTTGGTTACGCCACTTTATATATCAGCTTTTCGCCTGCGCTATACATTGCCTTTGTAGGCTTTATCGGCATTATCATGGGCATTTATTTTTATAATTTGCCTGAATTCAAAAAAATTGATGAAGTGATTTAGAGAATAATTACTGAGCTTTTCCCTATTTTTGCTTTCTTATTGATTTTCCTATTATTTAACTTATATGGATAGAATAATCAAAAGGCGTCATGAAAATAACACTCATGGCGCTTTATCTATTCTCCTTTTAAACACATTTAAAAATGCACGTAAAAGCAAGGTCGGTTCGCAATAAAATTGGCAAATTGATGAATATCGACGTGAGACTGGTATAACGATTTTAAAACGACCTACTATATGCATGCATAATAACGAGGCTTTACCCTAATGGTTGATATGACCAACAAACGACTCTCTGTTGCTCCTATGATCGACTGGACAACGACAGATTATCGCTACTTTGCACGGCTGTTTAATCCGCATGTTTATCTTTATACCGAGATGATTAGTACTGGTGCGCTGCTCTATGGCAATCGCGCGCGGCATCTGCGCTTTGATACGCTTGAGCATCCACTGGTGCTACAGCTTGGCGGTGCCGATAGTAGCGAGATGGCCCAATGTGCCCAATTTGCGCAGCAGCATGGCTACGATGAGGTCAATATCAACGTCGGTTGCCCCTCTGATCGCGTCCAGCACAATAAAATTGGCGCCTGCCTCATGGCAGAGCCGCAGACGGTTGCTGATTTGGTCAAGCACATGCAGGCAGCTGTCGATATTCCGGTGACCGTTAAACATCGTATTGGTATCGACGATTTTGATAGTTATGAGTTTATGGTAGATTTTGTCGAAAAAGTCGCAGCGGCAGGTTGTACACGCTTTATTGTTCATGCCCGTACGGCGTGGCTACAGGGCTTGAGCCCGAAGCAAAATCGCGAAATACCGCCACTGCGTTATAATGATGTTTACCGTCTCAAACAAGACTTTCCAACGCTTGATATAGAAATTAATGGCGGTATCGAAACAGTTGCCGATATTAAAACGCATTTACAGCATGTCGACGGGGTGATGATTGGACGGGCGTTTTATCATAACCCGTACTTGTTGGCAGAAGCCAACAGTTTATGGGGCGCGCCGATTACTAAGCGCTCGGATATTTTAGCGCAATTATACCCTTATCTAGAAAAACAAAGCGCTAAAGGTGAAGCACTACCAACGATGACGCGGCATTATTTAGGGTTGTTTCAAGGCTTAACAGGTGCGCGCAAGTGGCGACAGGCATTGAGCGGTAAACCGCAGCTAACGATAGACGATATTAAACGAGCCGCTGAAGAAGTCTTAGCCTTAAATCCAGATGCCTAGTCATCAATCACTATAAACATAAAATAACAGCTAATGGGTGCATAGCTAGTTGATAAAGACATTCATCAATTAGCTATTTGACGTTTATATATAAACCTTTAACTAATTTCCGCTAAATACTGCGCCATCGCGGCGCCATTATTAATAATATGTAACAGCATCGGTAATACTAGCGAGCCTGATTTGATACGCGCATAGCAAAATATCAATGCCAATACCACAATGGTGCCGATTTCATAAATACCATATTGCAAGTGAATTACCGCAAATATCACGCTGGTCACTAAACTTGCAACTATTGCGCCGCGATGCTCTGCGTTAGCTACGTTTGAGAACTGCTCAGCAATAGCCGACCATAACAATCCACGAAATATAAGCTCTTCATAAATCGGCGCGACAATCACCATGGCAAATATCAATAACCAGACTGAGCTGACAGACTGATATAAAGGGTCGACGAAAACCAACGGTGATTCATTGAGCAGGTAAGTTAACGCTTGACTGCCAATCATAAATATCAGCAATAACCCTAACATACCGATGCCAACCGACCATGAAAATGGCTGTAGCGCCAGATACTTCCTTACATTGCCGCCCCTCACCCGAATCAATAAAGCGCTGACTGCCACCAGTAATACACAGCCGATAATGATAGAAAGACTGACCACCGTACCATCATTACTGCCGAAAAAGAAAATATCGCCCATAGTAGCGTTTTTAGTAGCGGGCAATATAAGCTTTCCGGCGATATAGACGCCGATTAATTGGCTGATAAAGAAAGTCACTACCATGCCTATCACTAACAACAACGCACCCAAGCGTGAAAATAGCGGCGTAGGTTTAGACGCTGTGGTCTTAATAGATGCGGTGGTCGCTTTTTTTAGCATAAATCGTCACTCAAAAAAGTGTGCTAGCTGCTCACATTACATTTATCCTAACTTCTAGGATTCACAACCATCAGTTATTGTGGCAACTGCTTTTTGATAAGCTCAAGCACTTGACGCGCCACCGACTCTGGGTGCTCAAGCGGGAACATATGGCCGCCAGCGTGGGTTTCATAATCGATATTCAGGCGTGATTTGATTTGCTGCGGGAAGCGGCGCTTAAGAAAGATACTGTCTTCACCAATGATGAGCGTCACTGGCGGTTTAGGTGCACGGTTTGGGGTCAGCCAATACCATGACGGATTGGTACGAAACACCTCAACTTCACTGGCTTTAGGGATTGCCAGTGTGACTTTGCCGTCCGCACGCTCATGTAAACCATGCTCGATATAGCCTTGAAAACTACGCTCATCGAAATCTTTAAAAAAGCCTTTATGACGCAGCTTATCATAGGCGTCTTCGCGGCTATCCCAAACATCACGGCGATGCTTAGACACGCCCGCTGGCGAGAGCTTATCCATCAAACGATTATTCATCAGCGGTAATCTATCGGCGGTTTTGGCTAAATGCCAGAGCAGGCTGACTTTGCCATAAATCCACGGCGGATCCATCAGCACCGCTTGCGCAAATATCTCCGGCGCACGGTATAACGCCTGCATAGTACACATGGCACCAAGCGAATGACCGACACCAACCACCTGACTCACGCCATGCTGCTCACACGTGCGTTTAACGCTATCAATAATCTGCTGGGTCAGGCTTTGCCAATGGTTATCTACTGGATAATCGGGCGTATTACCCAGCATAGGGATATATTCAATGGTAAAAAATTCAGCAAGCGGGGCAAAAAACGGCGCATAAACGGCGCTTGGCATACCATTGGCATGGGCAAAATGAATGACAGGTTTTTGGGTTATCTTAGACTTGGGTAGTGACGCAAAGGTCTGTGGATTAATGGCACTCATGACAAGCTCTCAGTAATTTAAATAGCTGTTTATTATAATAACCGAAATTTATATACAATTAAGGCTGAGCATAATCATATACTCAGCCTTAACAATCATACACATTAAATCTAAAATATAAAGCGCTTAGCGCATCTGCGCTTGACCCTCTTCTTGCGGTAACACGTCAAGCTTGATACTTGAACCAAGACCGGCGCCTAACTTAACGGCAAAGCGATCCATGAATAAGCTAAATGGGTCGGTTGGCGTATAATTGACGACGTTATCAAGCTTCAGCTTCTTCTCTAAAGTCGAAATACTGCCCTTTTTGTCAGCTAGGCCAAGCTCAATCGACTGCTCGCCAGTCCAAAACAGCCCTGAAAACAGTTTATTTTCCTCAGGATTCTTTAGACGATCGCCGCGACCTTCTTTGACTGCATTGATAAAGTGCTTATGAGTATTGTCCAGCACTTTTTCGACGTGCTGCTCTTCATAATCAGTGAGCGGACGTGACAAGCTTAAAATATCTTTATACTCGCCTGCGGTAATGGTGCGGTCTTTAACGCCAAATTTATCCATTAAGCCTTCGATATTATAGCTTGGCATAATTACGCCAATCGAACCGACTAAGCTTGATGGATTGACATAAATCTCATCCGCAGCTGAAGCGATATAATAAGCGCCCGAAGCACCCATATCACCAATCACCGCGTAGAGTTTTTTGTCAGGATATTCTTGACGCAAATCCATCATCGTCTGCCAGATTTCATCGGACTGTACGGGTGAGCCGCCGGGCGAGTTGATATCAAGCGCCACGGCTTTGGCATTACTGTTTTCAAAAGCGCGAGTTAAGGCCTCATTAACATCGTAAGCATTGGCGACATCACCACTACTAATCGTTCCTTGGATTTCAACCACTGCCAAATGCGGCTTACTGGTATCAACGCCTTCAAGCCCGGACGGTGTTTTGGTACTACAACCGCGACCAATGGTCAAAAATATCAATAAAATATAACCAAAGGTCAATAGCTTAAAGAAAATACTCCAGCGACGGGCGCGGCGCTGCTCAACCACACTGGCTAATAACGTATTTTCAAGCAGTCGCCACTCTTGTCCACTCGGCTGATTTTGCTGCTGCAGCGGCGCTGGCTGGTTGGCCGAGTTGTCAGGACGTTTGTTAGGGTCTGGTGGCCAGTTGGGCATATAACTTCCTAAGTCAGAAACAATGTAAAACGATAAAAGAGAAACTCTAAAAAATTACAGAATAAGAATTAAATATTCTTACTTAAACAAGCAGTTTTTTTTAGAACTTCAATAATAAGAATAATAATTAAATAAGCTACTAAGTATGGTGGCATTTCGCTCATGGTTCAATAGCAGAACTGTGAAATAGCTTGATATTATAAAGGCGACAGGTTATAGGAGCGAGATGTTTTATAAGGATGATCCCAATAAGTCAGATTATAAGGTTAATCCTTACTATCGGCCTCAAAAGCTAGAGCGGCATCTAGTGACTTATTATCATAAGTGATTGTCTCATCGATTTGTTGCGCCCTTATTGCATCTGCAGAGATATGCGAAGTGCTGTGCCCAAGCCATGTTGTGCTGTTTATGACATTACCTAAGGTGTTGTTTAATGAGTTTTTTAAAGTGTCATTTTTAGTATTCGGTTCAATCGCGCATAATAACGACCACATTTGCCACACGCGCGGATGGGTATCGACATTTAAAATCAGACGTGATTGAGCATTTTTAGTATGAGAAGGTGGCTCTTTGTTATCGGACTGAAGTGTTTGTACTTTAGTAGCTAATGATTTGAGCGGGTCAGCAGCATTATAACTGACAATTTGAATAGGTAATCGACTGTCAAGTTCAAGCGTACAGTCCCAGACACTGGCATCGTTTATTTTGCTCCAACCTGTGATAGCTTGCAAGGTTAAATCACCATTGGCGAGTTGCCAGGTTTTACCTTGCTCACAAGCTTGGGCACTGATGGTTGCCTGAGTTTTATTTTTACCAGATTGACTGGTCAGTTGATAAGCGCGCTGGAGCTCGGGCCAACGCTCGCTACGCCCGGCTTGCCAATACTGAGCGGTTGGGAGACGTTGACTTAACTCAGCGACGGTCATTGGTAGCAGCTCAGAGTCGTTTGGCTTATAGATGGTCGGCTGCAATGACTGACGGTTGTTATTTGTTAATGTCACTAAAGATGTCGTCAAGGCCGCGCTACTGCTTTGGACTACCATACCTTCTAGACGCTTGATAGATAAGCTGCGTAGTTGTTGCTCTAATGTCGCAGATAGCTTGTCAGCGGTTAGCGTGCTTGGCATCGTACGAGTATCATAAGGCCTATGATCGGCTAAAATTAACCAGCTAACGTTTGTCTTATTATCTTCATTATTTAGCACAGGGTATTGTAGCACCGCCGCGCTTAAATATTGGTCGCCCGTTGGCAGAATATAGAGAGTCGGAGTCATGGTTAACGACTGCTGGTTGGCGTATACCGTCATAACCAGTAGCGTTAACGGCGCTAGCGCGAGCCAACGACTGATAAGGCCACGCGGTAATAGCCACGGCAACATCGCCAATAATACCATCAGCAAAATTGCCATATTCACTGGCGTATAAAGCCATGCCCCTGAGAATATCGGTAACGCCGTTAGCCACGTGATAAGCTCGTGTAAATGAGCGACGAGAGCAATCACCAGTGCCCAAATAGTATCAGCTAGCGCAGGCGAGATAAGATAGCACAGCCCAGCCAGTAAATTTAGCGGTACAATCACCCAACCAAATAATCCAATAGCAAATAAATTAACGATAAGCCCTAACAGTGATGCCTTACCGAATAACAATAAGGTTATGGGTAATAGCGCAATAAATAGCCAAAACTGTAACTTAAACAACCTTTTAAACCCTAGCCGTAAGCGTTGAATTATCTTCGCATTTTTATTGTCATTAGAGTTCGTGGTCGTTAAGCTTGCAGACTCTGCTTGACTCCATGCTACTGAACTATCTTCGTACTTTAATAGCAGCGCTACCGCTATAAAGGACAGCCAATAACCAGCCTGCCACAGTACATACGGGTCGAACCATGCCATCAGTATCGCCAGCGCCAACAATATACGCATGGTACTAATTGGCAGTAGCGTTAAGCGTATCAAACCTATGGCTAATAACATCCACGCGGTACGCGCAGCAGGGACATCAAACCCAGTAAACAAGGCATAAATAAAAGCCGCGCTCATCATAACCCACCAGCGCAATTGCCAGCGCGGGATATGACGATAGAGAGAGGGGTAAAAACGATTCAACAGTAAGACTGCCAATCCCGCTAACACAATCGCTAAAAATAAAACATGCGTTCCTGAGATGGCCAATAAATGAGAAATACCTGCCAGCTGATATAAATCTTTGGTAGCGCGATTGATTAAACTGCGATCACCGGTCAGTAAGCTTAAAGTCACTGCTTTTGCTTGCTGCTCTGCGGAAGTTTGCCCTGCCCAATCTTGATAAAAATGCTGACGTAGCTGCCAACGTCCTTGGTCTATCGTGTTACGAAAGCGGTATAAATAAGAATTGTCCGCTTTAGACAATGCTGCTGAGCTATTAAACAGAATAGTCGCATTACTGGTCGCTAATATCGTGGCAACCCCATCGATATGTCGCCCTCGTAACCAACGATAACTATCAAATCCCGTTGGATTGTTCAGCGCTTGCTCAGAGTTAGCAAGTGGCGCTAGCGTCAAAGTCATCAATAACTGATCACCTGGCTGCAAATCATTTAAGTCTATAGTCTGCGATTTATTGTCAGTACTTTTTTTAGAAGGTTTTTTAGAGAAAGACTTTTTTGGATAAGCATTTAGCAGTATACGATATTGTTTATTTTCGAAATATTCGAAATTATCTCCGTTTAAGTTATTTTCTTTATTGCTTAGGCTATTATCAGTCACCTCTTTATAATTGGCATTGTAATTTACGCTCAGTTTGTCCAAATCCTGCGACGTTATCTCGGACAGTAAAGGCGATATATGGCTAATGGTAGCAACCTGCCGATAGCCACTATTACTTGCGTCATCATAGACACTATCACTGATGCCTTCGATGCTCACCAACGCTTGCACGCGCACAGTTTGTTTGATGGCATTACTTTGCGCCTGCTGCTGACTTATCAAAGCGAGCAGCCCACTACCAGTAATCAGCGCTAACGCTAATACTGTCGTTAATAAATAATGAGCAAATTTATAGAGTAATGGTGATGTAGAAGATGGGGTTTTAGCAGAATTTTGAACAGCAAGATTTTGAGCAGAGGAATTTTTAGAAACCCCTTTTTTAGCGTCAATCGAGGGTGCAAGCGCAATGTAACGCTGATTGATAAATAGCAGAACAATGGTCAAAGCCATTAATAATAACGGCAAGATAGAAGATGGGCTGAGGTCTGGTAATAAGGAGCCAATAGGCAGCGGAATAGTATCCGCGACGGCCAAAACTCCCATCATAACGATGATTATCAAGCTACCAATTAACCAGTACACCAGCGCTCCTCGCTTGCTTGATAGCTCGTCCATTGCATATAAGATGTAGATGGATAATGACTGTTCTAAACATTGAACCAACCACCAAGTGCGCAAACCGTCAAGCGATGGCATTTATGTGGCTATTACCCTATACTTACCAGAAATATTGCAATAGTGATTATTCAACATTATCTAGCCGCTTTTCTGATAACATTTATAGCTATATTTTTTATTAATAATATCATTGTATATCAGCCCATCAATATGATTGAGCGGGTTGAAGTTAACATGTAAAGGCGATTCTGTGCCAAACAAACGTCTAAAAGACCTACTCCCTACCCCTGAAAAAATCTTAGAAAGTCGCTCATTAAAACTATTTGCGCCGCAACTTGCCGACCCGCGTTTATGGCATTTTAATCGCCATAGTTTAAATAAAGCGGTTTATATAGGCGTGCTCAGCGCATTTTTCCCGTTGCCAGGACAGATGTTGCTGGCCTTAATCGGCGCGCTTATTTTTCGTGCCAATGTGCCGATGGCGCTTGGTCTGACTTGGATTACTAACCCGCTGACGACCCTGCCGGTGTTTTATGCTGGCTACTATATCGGTGCCAAAATCCTTGATGTGCCGATGATAAGCTTGCGCATTATCGGTCGCATGATTTCAGATTTTACCTTATGGATTATCTCTGATGGCGCCAATCCTTTTATTACTTATAAAGGTACGGTATCTATCGCCGCTTTTTGTCTAGGGCTAACAATTTTAGCGGTCATCAGTAGTATTGTCTGCGGACTGGCGTTTAAAGCCATCTGGCGCTATAAAACTGTCACCAGCTGGCAAAAACGTCAGAAAGACTCTGCTGAAAAAACCAGCAAGCATGAATAGCCTTAATTATTAATAATCGATCTTGTCGCGTCAGTCATCTTATAAAAATAGCAGCATTCTATAAAGTTGGAAATATCTTATAAAATCATTACCCAATTCATAAGCGACCTTATAACTCGCCTTCTTCCTCTTTATGCTTGTCGATAGCGTTTTTAACATTATCAGCCAGATTATTATCCATCACAAAGATATCTATCACCTTCTCATCTTTTAGCAGCGTATAACGTTTTCCCGTGGCGCTATCTTGCGCCTTTAAATCGTAATCTGCACCCGCTAAGGTAATTGAGTCGAAAACCGGCGTCAGCAAGTCTATTTGTGCTTGTCTATCAATGGTGTCAAACAGCGTCGGATCCATATAAGGCTTTAGTGGTTCGTTACCTTCTTCGGCGCTACCAAACGCTTCAATCGGGTCATCATTTTTATCCATCTCATCATTCCTTATTTAGCATTTTAGTTATGATTTTATCTACTTGTTAAGGCTGCTAGATACAGTCTGTTTTTTTCGTCGTTTTTATCAGTAACTTTTATAGTCAGTAACTTTTATAAAAAAGCTAACCGTATCATGCTGCTGCTCAGTAACAGCAGTTCTACAGTTTATTGAAAAAAAGTATTAAAAATGACGCCTTTAGTAATCTTCCCAATGCCCATTGCGCAATAACAGCTGACGGTCAGCAAGGGCTGCCAAACTACGGTCATGCGTCACCATCAATAGCGCGGTTTGCATGGTGCTTTGTAGCTCGGATAACAGCCCAAACACACTTTGGGCGTTGTCATAATCTAAGTTACCAGTCGGCTCATCGGCCAAAATAAGTGATGGTTTGGTCACAAGCGCGCGAGCAATCGCCACACGTTGACGCTCACCGCCTGATAGCTCACCGGGTCTGTGCGCTAAACGATGCTCCAAACCGACACTTTTTAAAATATCTATCGCTTGTTGACGTGCCTCGGTCGTCGATACTTTTGGACGCATCAGTAGCGGCATAGCGACGTTTTCAACAGCAGTAAACTCTGCTAATAAATGATGAAACTGATAAATAAACCCCAAGTGTTTATTACGCATCGCCCCGCGCTCGGTCTCATTCATACTATTTAATAGCTGCCCGTGTAGCCAAACCTTCCCGCTACTGGGGGTATCAAGTCCGCCAAGCAAATGCAGCAAGGTACTTTTTCCCGAACCACTGGTACCGACAATCGCAATGCGCTCACCGGCATTGACGGTCAAATCCAGACCGGTCAATACTTGCGTGCTCACCGCCCCTTCATCATAAATTTTATTAATATTGGTCGCTTTTAAAATTTCAGACATGGTACTTCCTTTGTTTTCTTTATCATGGCATTGACGATTGACGCCTGTAGATTACTCGTAACGCAACGTTTGCGCAGGCTGAATTTTCGCTGCTCGGCGCGCTGGATAAATGGTCGCCAAGAAGCTCAGTATAAATGACGCACTGGTAATCAGCACCACATCGGCCAAACGCAGCTGCGATGGCAGATAATTTACAAAGTAAGCATCAAACAAATTGAGGCCAAAGGTTTGATTGATAAAGCCCAAAATATCACTGACGGTCAGGGCAAAGATAACACCAAGTATCGTGCCCGCAATGGTACCAATAAAGCCAATAACGATGCCCTGTACCATAAACACATGGGTAATCAGACGCGGTGAAGCGCCAAAGGTTTTTAAAATAGCAATGTCTGCTTTTTTGTCAGTGACTAGCATCACCAAACTTGAAACGATATTGAAAGCGGCTACAAGGATAATTAAAAACAGCAGCAAGCCAACCATGGCTTTTTCCATTTGGATGGCACCAAATAAGTTGCCGTGCGTTTGCGTCCAATCGCTAGGATAAAGCTTGTTAGGCGCAATAGCTGCTGCTTTTTGGGCCGCCATCGGTGCGTTAAAGATATCGTCAAGCTTCATACGAATACCCTGCGCGCCCTCTGGTAGACGCAGTAATTTTGCCGCATCACCCATCGGAATAAACGCCATTAAGCTATCTACCTCGGGACTGATGGTAAAAATACCTGTCAACGTAAAACGCTTGAAGCGCGGTATCACACCCGCTGGTGATGGCGACGCTTCTGGCAATACCAACGTCACTTTATCGCCTAAGCGCAGCCCCAACGATTGCACCATCTCTTCACCAAGAACAATACTGAATTCACCGTTTTGCAGTGTATCAATACTGCCTTCTACCATGTGCTCGTTGATGATAGAAACGTTTTTCTCATACTCTGGATCAACGCCGGTGACCATAATCCCAGCCACTTGACCGTTGGAGGTCAGCATACCTTGCAGCTGAATAAAGGGTGCGACGGCAGCAACTTCGGGATCTTCTTTAATTTTATCAGCCACCTCTTTCCAATCGCCGATAATCTCGGTTGAAATAACCGTCGCTTGTGGCACCATACCCAAAATACGCGTTTTGAGCTCGCGATCAAAACCATTCATGACCGATAGCACCGTAATCAGTACCGCCACGCCAAGCGTCAGACCAATCATTGAAATCAGCGAGATAAAGGAGATAAAACCATTACTACGCTCTGCTCGGGTGTACCGTAAGCCGATAAATAACGCTAAAGGACGAAACATATTCAAACTCTTTATCTTATCTACGTGCGACTTTATTTATGTTATAAAATCCAATGCAGCAACCGCCTTTTAGCATCACACTCACTAAGACCGTCGCCGCAAAAACATATCAATCGAACAAAAAACAGGGGATTATGAGCAGCAAAATACCGCTGTCAAAAGGGAGCTAGTTTGACACAATTTAACTTATATGTGCCAGTCATTAGCGCAAACTGCCAGTATTTTTTAGTAAAAACTCAACTTTTTATATTATTTTTCGCGAGGGGCTTGCTATTAGTTGCGTCTATACCTATATATTGTATGCTAAGGACAATTGTCATTAACCCCTCATTGTTGTTTGCTGCCTCTTTACTGACGACATTGCTGGTTATCATAAACCAATCCGCTCATATATTGGATAATGGTCAGCAATCACAGTTTTAGACCCAAACCTCATGGCTGACTTAAGTTTGAGTATATTCATGACCATTAATTATCAATATAAAAACATCCAATCTCCCACCAAAATCACCTTAACTGACGAGCAATCTGCCGGTCACGCCGATCATTGGCGGATTTTGACCGATGACATGAGTCAAGACGTGCCAGAATGGCTACAAAAGATGATTGAAAAAGCGGCGATGCCGAAAGGGCTCAACAGCAATGTCAGCGCTAAAGACAGCTGCTTATTGCTATCTGAAGACCAGCCTTGTCATATCAATCAAGTGCTGGCGATGAAAGACGGCAAGCCTGAATGCTTTATTAATGCTTACCCTTGTGTCGATAGCCCTTATGGTTTGACGTGCAAAATCGAGCGTATGATTGTCAATGACAACACTCACGATGCGGTCTTACGCTTACGCACCGCTGATGGCAGCATTATTTATGCTTTCGACCAGCTATATACCGCTAACCGTCATTTATATCAGCAAGATACCGCTTATTATGTGAACTTTAGTGCGTGGGCGCATGAGATTAAGCTGAGCGAGCAAGACGAAGTGATTATGGTCGAAGACCAAGAAGCCATTCGCTACCATCGCGCCTTTAACGACATCGTTGCCGCTAATGATGGAAAAATGCCTGACGATTTACAAGAGCAAATCAAAGCATGGCAGCCTCAAACCAAAGAACAAATGGCGCCCGTCGAGATTAATCTCGGTCATATGTGCGCGTATTTGTTCGGCGATACCATAGGGCAAGAAGATGAAGCTTGGTGTCAAGGTCAGGTGCTTGGTAAGCAAGAAACACTATTTAATGGTCAGACCATTATCTTATTTGATGTGGTGGTACTGCGTGAACAAGATGCAGATCCTTTTGTCATTCGCATTGGCGCACCTAAAACCGAAGCCACCGCTGCTATTGAAGTGCATGACTATGTACAGGCCAATATCTGGTTACAAGCGGCGATTTACAAAGAAAATCAAAAACCACAAACAACTGCGCAACAATCAAAAGCCAGTTAATTTAGAAGTTACTTTACTGTTAAATTCTCCGACGAAAAAGCCCTTAATTCATATTAAGGGCTTTTTTTATGCTAAACGTTATTGATACAAAAATGAAAAACAAGTCATTAAGCTAAGGTAGTCATTGACTTGATATTACTATAAAGCTCTTTTTGCTCAGCACTTGGACGCGCGGTTTGTACTGCCATCAATTGTGACATATCACCTTCGACACGAATTTTACCGGCCATAAAAGCGCCCATGATTTCATTGGTATCAAAGTTGGTAATAATAGATTGCAGCAGGCTACGATCCAACAATAAGGTTGTGGTTGCCTTATCATTCAAACCGCGATGCAGTAAGCCGTCAGCAAAGCTTGCTTCGATATCTTGCTCCGTATCGGTAACTTTTAAGTTCACCACCATATTAGCAAGCGCTGGTGGTAAATTTAATTCACCGGCTTCTTGACCCATTTTCTCAACTTGCTCAAACCATTCGTCTGTCAAAAAAACTGCCATATTATTATCCTTAATACCTATTATTTATGAGGTTATTTATGAAGGTAGGCTTGTGCCAGCATACGGCTAAGCCTAACCACTATTTAAAAGTTCAAAATATTCGTTAATATCAGTATAAAGCACTTGGTTAGCGATACTACAAGGCGTCATTATAAGGTGCGATTCGATGATAAGTAAAACTTATTTATAGCGCAAATGCTGCTATTGTTACAAAACCACCGCTTAATTGTATTTTTTGCGCCAAAAAGCACTATCTTTTTTCACCCCTAGAATAGTAGGGAAATTGGGTATAAAATAGGTGTATAACGCTGAAAGATTATATCGTTCATAACTATTTTTACCAAAGAGTTTGTATTTTGGCGCATAGTTCTGATGATATTTGATTAGGTTTGCGTTACAATACCCTTAAACAGAGTCGGGAGTTTTAACTAAACATTACGTAAACATGGTTTTTGTCAGCTGCCGCTAGCATACATTGATGGTGTATAAGTTTTTTATCACCGATTGAATATCAGTATCTATCTTCGTTCATACTGGCTTTTTAGCAGTAATAATTAAGATACATACTCAGCCTCAATAGATGTTTGATGCTCAAGGAAGGCACATTATCTTATCAAATTTAACCGTTTATTATTTATTAATCATCCTATTATCGTCCAGCTGTGAGCGCCGTGCATTTATATCGCCGCCCTCTACTCAGCAGTAACCACTGGTAACTAGTGTAGGTGTGACTTAATAGTAAATAAGGTCTCGATAATAAGATTTGGCAAAAACAACATGTACCGCAACCATAATCTGCTTATAATTTTTTATAATATAGAGGCTGCGGAGAGTTAGTTAATTCTGTTGATAATTCGGGCTGTAAAGGAATCATCCAATGAGTTTACAAAACACAGCAGTCGCCCCAATTGACCGTGAGTATGAAATCACTGTCGTAAGATTCTTTACGATAATGGCCGTGATATGGGGCATCGTCGGCATGAGTATTGGTGTGTTCATTGCTTCACAGTTAGCATGGCCAGCACTAAACTTTGACATTCCATGGCTGACATTCAGTCGTCTAAGACCGCTACACACTAACGCGGTTATCTTTGCATTCGGTGGCTCTGCCCTGTTCGCAACCTCTTATTACGTGGTACAGCGTACCTGTAAGACGAGACTATTCGCCCCTTATTTAGCTTGGTTTACCTTTTGGGGTTGGCAAGCGGTTATCGTCGCAGCGGTGATTACTCTTCCTTTAGGTCTGACATCGACCAAGGAATACGCTGAGCTTGAGTGGCCAATCGATATCTTGATTGCTTTGGTATGGATTTCTTATGCCATTGTGTTCTTCGGTACGCTCATCAAACGTAGAACTTCACACATTTATGTGGCTAACTGGTTCTTTGGCGCATTTATTATTACGATTGCTCTACTGCATATCGTAAACAGTATGGCTATCCCTGTTAGTGCGTTTAAATCTTACTCATTATTTGGCGGTGCGACCGATGCGATGGTGCAGTGGTGGTACGGACATAATGCGGTAGGTTTCTACTTAACGGCCGCTTTCCTTGGGATGATGTATTACTTCGTTCCAGTTCAGATTGGTCGTCCTATTTATTCTTATCGTTTGTCTATCGTTCACTTTTGGGCATTGATTGCTTCATACATGTGGGCTGGTGGTCACCATTTGCATTATTCAGCGCTTCCAGATTGGACGCAGTCTCTAGCAATGGTATTCTCAATCATCCTATTTGCGCCATCTTGGGGCGGAATGATTAACGGTGTCCTAACGCTATCAGGCAGTTGGGATAAGCTGCGTACCGATCCGATCATTCGCTTTATGATTGTGGCATTGTCGTTCTATGCAATGTCAACGTTTGAAGGTCCGATGATGTCTATTAAGACCGTCAACGCGTTATCGCATAACACGGACTGGACAGTCGGTCACGTACACTCAGGTGCACTTGGCTGGGTTGGTATGATTACCATTGGTTCGCTATATGTATTGTTACCACGTATCTATAACAAACCAAAAATGTATTCTATTAGCTTAATCACCACGCATTTCTGGTTAGCAACAGCGGGTACTATCTTCTATATCGTTTCTATGTGGATTTCAGGTATCGGCCAAGGCATGATGTGGCTTGCGACCAATCCAGATGGTACGTTGGTATATAGCTTCGTTGATACCGTTGAGTTCTCACATTTCCCATATATTGGTCGTGCTTTTGGTGGCCTATTGTATGTATCGGGTATGTTTGTTATGGCATATAACGTTTATAAAACACTGCAAATGCCAGAAGGTAAGCCTGTAGATATCGCTGACCCAACGGATCATGAACCTAGTGTTGATAAACCTTCGGCAGCTAACGTATAAGGAGCGATCATGTCTGGTACACCGCATGAAATTATTGAAAAAAATACCGGCTTGTTGGTTATCGGTATTGTCATTGCCATTAGCTTTGCAACGCTCGTTGAAATCGTACCGCTGATTTATGATAACAAGGGTCCTGAAGAAGGTGGGGTGAACGCTCCCCTTCCCGCCATGGAACCATGGACCGCACTTGAGTTTGAAGGTCGTGACATCTATATTCGTGAAGGCTGTCACGTCTGTCATACACAAATGATTCGTCCGTTACGTGCTGAAGTTGAGCGTTATGGACCTTATTCGCGTGCTGCAGAATCAACGTGGGACCATCCATTCTTATGGGGTTCAAAACGTACTGGTCCTGACCTTGCACGTGTTGGTGGACGCTATTCTGAAGATTGGCAAAAACAGCATCTGATTGCGCCCCGTTCTTTAGTACCTGAGTCAGTAATGCCTGGTTTCCCTTGGCTTGCAACCAATGAAGTAAACGGTACCAATGTGCAAACTAAAATGCGTCTATTCCGTGATCAGTTTGGCGTGCCTTACACTGAAGAAGATATCGAAGGAGCGCCAGATGCGGTACTTGGCGCCACTGAGCTTGATGCTCTGGTTGCCTACTTACAGCAATTGGGTACCGCGATGGAAGGACAGCGCTAATGGGTATTGGTGAATTACAAACAATTGCGACCGTTTCTGCTTTTATTGCCTTCGTGGGCGTTGCATGGTGGGCGTATTCGCCAAAAAACAAAAAACGCTTCGAAGAAGATGCACAACTTGCGCTTGATGACGAGGATATCGAATCTTTGTCTGAAGAGCAGCGCAATAAGGATAAACGATGACATTTTTTTGGAGTTCTTGGATCACCATACTAAGTATTATGTGTTGGGCGGGTATCCTCGGCGTCTTACTAATGGTGTTGAAGTACAAGCCAGAAGTAGAAGAAGACGGTACTACTGGGCACACTTACGACGGTATTCAAGAATACGATAAGCCACTGCCTAAATGGTGGTTAGTGATATTTTTTGGCTCAATCATTTGGGCCGTTGCATACTGGATATTTTTCCCTGCTATCTTTCCATCAAAGTGGGAAGGTATTACAACCGTAGAAGTGGATGGCAAAACCTTACCATGGACTTCTCATAACGAGTTGAACAGCGAACTTGAAAGTAATAACAAAGTATTTACCGATAACTTTGAGCAAAACATTTTGGCCAAGGCCGATGCGAGCGGTGCAACAAAAACCCTAGCAACGCTTTCTGAGATGCAAGCAACCCTGCGTCATAGTGAGAAGCCACCAGCAGAGCTACAGGCTCAAATCGACGAGAAAGTGGCCGAGTTGGCACCTTATGTCGAAAAGCTGGCTGAAAACCCGAATGCATTGAAGGTTGGTAGTCGCTTGTTCTTACAGAATTGTGCTGTCTGTCACGGCTCTAATGCGAAAGGTGCGCTAGGCTATCCTAATTTGACCGACAATGACTGGTTATATGGCGGTGAAGCTTCACATATCCTAACGACGCTACATAATGGTCGTGTTGGTGGTATGACAGCTTGGCGTGACCAACTTGGCGAAGATGGTGTGCGGGCAGCGGCTGAATATGTCTTGTCAATCTCTGGTAACCAACCAGGTTATGAGCTTGACCAAGCTAAAGTTGCTCAAGGTAAAGCCATTTTCCATGAGCCTACTAACTGTGTGCTTTGTCATGGTGAAGACGCTAAAGGTATGATCTCTACTGGGGCGCCAAACTTGACTGATAACATCTGGTTATATGGCGGCGATCGCGAAAGTATCCGTGATACCATCCGTTATGGCCGTGCCGGTGTGATGCCAGAGTGGGAAACCAAACTAGGTAATGAGCGTATTATGCTGCTTGCTGCGTATGTTTATTCTCTATCAGACAGAACGCCTCAGCCTGCTAAAGCGCAGCCTGTTTCTGCCGCTGCACCAAAAGCAGCCACACCTGAAACGGCAGTTGCAAACTAAGCACATTTAGTCAGTTGTATATCGTAAATAAGTAGTATTTGACAAAGGGAGGACTGTGATTGCAGTTCTCCCTTTTTAGTTATTTATCAGCTTTATGTTTTATTAATAAACTCTGCCTACGAGCAACTCGCAAAATCAAACTGCCGATAGATTTAATACTTTTTATGCTCTATCACCACTGGTTTTGATATTTATCAAGCTTAATAGTGATACGCACTTTGTCTATCAATAAGTCGCAGATAAGTATTGCTTTTTAACATTCTCACCCCATTTATAGTAGGGAAACTGCTAAAATAGCAATCGAGTAGAAACACTATAGAATCATCTATTTAAGCATATTTTAATCCTTTATTTACAATCGCTCATTTGGTAGCAAGTTTGGATACTTTTTTTGGTATGAGACTTGCTACTTACTGACATTGATAACATCGCACATCCATATACCCAGGTATTGAAGGTATTTGTTCATCATGCCAGCAGACTGATTCTTTTTTTAAAGAGGCACGTTTATGTCAGCACAACCATCCAATAAAATTCCTGTCGTTGAGGTGGATCTTAACGCCAATAAAAAACGCGTTCACCCTAGGTTTATCACCGGATTTTACCAAAATATCCGCGTGATTAGCATGTATGCGTTATTGGCATTATTTTTGATTTTACCGTGGATAAGGTATAACGGCAGGCAAGCTATCTGGTTCGATGTGCCGTCGCAGCATTATTATATTTTTGGTATGACGTTTCTGACACAGGACTTTTACTTTCTTGCCGTCTTTGCGCTTATTGCGGCGTTTGCGCTATTTATGGTGACGGTATATGCAGGACGGGTTTGGTGTGGTTATGCCTGTCCGCAAACCATCTGGACGCATATGTTCCAATACGTTGAAAAAATAGTCATCGGCGATCGCAATAAACGCATTAAGTTTGATAAAGAACCTATGAATGCTAAAAAAGTCTTCAAGCGTTTCTTAATCTACTTTATTTGGTTTGTATTTTCGATGATTACGGCGATGACGTTTGTCAGTTATGTATCAGGGACAGAAGCTCTATATGGTAGTTGGCAAATGTTAGGGGGTGTTATCCCCTTCCCTGATTGGTCAACGTGGATATGGGTATCGATATTTATTTTCGCTTTTTCAACTTACGTCAATGCAGGCTACATGCGTGAGCAGATGTGTATCCAAATCTGTCCGTATGGCCGCTTCCAAAGCGTGATGTTTGATAAAGACACCTTGATTGTTTCTTATGATTATGAACGCGGTGAACCTCGCGGCGCCCGTAAAAAAGGCACCCATCCTGAGAATTTAGGCGACTGTATTGACTGTACGATGTGCGTGCAAGTATGCCCAACGGGTATCGATATTCGTGATGGTTTGCAGGTTGCGTGTATCCAGTGTGCCGCCTGTGTCGATGCTTGTAATGATGTAATGGATAAAGTTGGCTACCCACGTGGCTTGATTCGTTATACCACAGAGCGGCAATTGGTCGAAAAAGAGCCAAGCCGTGTATTGCGCCCGCGCTTTTTTGCTTATTTAACCTTGCTTGCGGTACTTTGTGGCGGTGTGGTTTATGCATTGACAGACCGCGTACCGTTAGAGATTGATATTCGCCGTGACCGTAATCAGTTATCGTCATTGAACCAACAAGGCATGATTGAAAACAGCTATATCGTTAAATTGACCAACAAAACCCAAAGTGCGCACACTTATAAAATAAGCCTTGAGCCACAAGAGGGCTTGAGCTTAGGCGTACGCTTCAACGATGTGCCATTAGAAGCAGGCGAAAGCTTTGATATGCCAGTCAGTATTTATGGCGACCCTGAGGTGATTGAGTTTGGTCAAACGCCGATTACTTTAACAGTAGCCAGCGAAGATGGTAAATATAATGTGAGTAAACAAAATATCTTTACCACGCAAGGGCAGTAATTATTGAGTATGTAGTTGCTTTTATTTATTCATCCGCTCGTTAGTGGTGCTTGGTCAAAGGCTAATCATCACTGACTGGCAGCTGAATTATTTATCATTAAACTGGCTGCTCTGAGCCGTCGGTTTATTTTTTGATAGCGTTTATAATAAGCTGACAAACCGCACTTTATAAACGAATATCTGATTAATAGGTATGTTATGTCTAGTCCAGCACCGAACTTTAAGCATCAAGACAGCCAACCATGGTACAAAAACTATATGGTGGTTATCTTTGTCATTGGCATGCCAGCTTTTGTAGTAATCGCTTGCATTTGGTTTGTTTATTATTCTTATCAAATCCGTGATAGCGTGGTACGCGACGATTGGTATATGGATGGCAAAACCCTATATCATGACGTCTCACGCGACAAGCTCACCTATGATTTAGATTTACATGGCAAGATGCAGTTTGCCGATAATGGCGATGTCGTTTTTTATCTCAATTATCCTGAGCAAAGTTTGCAGTCTGGTAAATTATTAAACGGTGAGCCTTTAACCTATCCTGACTCTTTAGAGTTGTCTATCTCGCACGCCACCGACATTAAAAAAGACCGCGATGCGGTACTCAAACATCAAGAAGGTAACAAGTACACGGCGCAAGTCGATTTGGATGACGTAAAAGGCAAATATTATTTGCAAGTCAGTTATGATGGAAAGAATGATTGGCGTATGCAGGATGTGGCAAAATTACCACGCCCTGAGGTGAGTTTTAACCCTCTACCCGTTTTTGCCAAAAGTTAATTGTTAAGGTTAAATAAATACAAAAAAAACCAGCCATTAGTGAATAATGCGCTGGTTTTTTTTGACGTTAATTCTATAAAAATTAATGTCTATATGATTTAAATCACCGGATTAATCGTGGGGATTTTTTGCGTGGTACGGCTAGTTTTTGCCATGCTATCGGTGCTTTCTGCCTGCTGATCATGGTCGTGGTCGTGGTTGTGATGACTGGCAAACTTCGGATTAAAAACTTGAGTTTTTGGCGCTACTGGTAAACCAATCTCAGCCAAACTGTCGGTCTGCCCTGCTTGGATATTATCGCCTTCAAATAAGCGCTCATTGTCATCGCGCTCTATGTTTAAAGTTTCAAAGTCAAACAACTCGCGATCGGCCAATTGTGACGGCGCGACGTTTTGCATCGCTTTAAAAATAGACGCCAAACGCTGTGGATGGGCGTTATCCCATTCGCGTAGCATATCATTGATAATTGCGCGTTGCAGATTGGTTTGGCTGCCGCATAGATTACACGGAATAATCGGAAATTCTTTTAAACGTGCGTATTCAATGATGTCTTTTTCTTCAACGTAAGCAAGCGGACGAATCAGTAAGTTTTGCTTATCATCGCTTAGCAGTTTTGGCGGCATGGATTTCAGAGCGCCGCCGTGGAATAAGTTTAAAAAGAAAGTCGCCAGCATATCATCGCGGTGATGACCAAGGGCGATTTTGGTGGCACCGATTTGTTTGGCAAAACCATATAGCGAACCGCGACGCAGGCGTGAGCAGGCTGAGCAGTACGTTTTACCTTCTGGCACCACGCTTTTGACGATACTATAGGTATCTTTTTCTAAAATATAATGCGCGATACCTTGCTCATTCAAATAAGTGGGCAAAATATCTTCTGGATAACCGGGCTGCTTTTGGTCAAGATTGACCGCAACGATATCAAAGCTAATCGGGGCAATGCGTTTGAGCAGCAATAAGATATCGAGCAGCGTATAACTGTCTTTACCGCCTGAAACGCAAACCATGACTACATCGCCATCTTCAATCATATTAAAATCGCGAATCGCCCATGATACTTGGCGGCGTAGCTTTTTTTGTAGCTTGCGAAATTCTGCCGTTTCAGTCGGTAAAATTTGCGTAGAGGATGTTTGCTCAGTGGTATTATTACTTATAGCCGCGCCAGCAATGTCGTCATACCCCATACTATCAGTATGTTCAGCATAACTATCCCAGCCAGTATCGGTAGAACTGGTTTTCGAAGAGGCTTCATCAAACTGAGAAGGGATTTTAGGCGTAAACAAGGTCGCGACGGTCATAAGGCACTCAATATCTTTACAAAGTTGATGTTACGGTAAAAATAAGCAGCCGTAACTTTAACAGGCTGGCTCTAAAAGCAGCGATTATAACAAATTTTGCTAACAGATTGAAAAGTCGCACAAAATTAGTGGCTTTTTGAGCCTATTTTTATCGCCACTTAAGGGCAATTAAACATATCTTCAAAGTTATGCAATAATGTCACCTTAGTTAAAATAGCCATTTCTCAAAAACTCAAGTTTTTCAAATTTCTTAAACCAACAATAGACAATACTATGACTCAAATAACTGCGCAGACCTCCTCTCCCAGTCCCAAAGACAATGCTGATTTAGAAACACTACATAAAAGCCAAAATGCCGTGGTGCTGCTATCAGGCGGGCTTGATTCCGTGACGTGTTTGTATTGGGCAAAGGCGCGCTATGCGTCTGTGACGGCGGTCAGTTTTAACTATGGTCAACGCCACAATAGCGAGCTTGTCGCTGCCAAAACCATTGCAAAGACTGCCAATGTTAACCATCGCATTATTGATATCGATATCGCCCAGCTTGGTGGCTCATCACTCACCGACCACAGCATGACTGTCCCTGATGGCGATACTAATAAATTCCCGAGTAACGATAGCGATGGCAGTGATGTCAATAATATCGATAACGTTGATAACGTTGATAACGTCGATAACGTCGATAACGTCGATAATAATGCCATTCCAAATACCTATGTGCCGGCGCGTAATACCATATTTTTATCTTATGCTTTGGCAGTCGCTGAAGTCACTGATGCTAATCATATCGTCATTGGTGTCAGTTCGGTCGACTATTCAGGCTACCCTGATTGTCGTCCAGAATATATCGCCGCCTTCGAACACATGGCAAATCTCGCCACCAAAGCTGGCGTTACTGGCCACCATTTATCGATTCAAACGCCGTTGCAGCATTTATCCAAAGCCAAAACCATTGAGCTCGGTTTAACGCTCGGGGTCGATTATGGACAGACGATCTCTTGTTATCAGGCAGATGCCAATGGTCTTGCTTGCGGTATTTGCGACAGCTGCGTCCTACGTCGCCAAGGATTTGCCCAAGCTGGGGTTTCTGATCCGACGCGTTACCAGTCTAATGAGTCTTAATAAACCTTTGGAAATATTCTCTTAAGTATTTGAAAATGCCACTATTATTATCTTAGCATAATGGCTTATTAAACATTTACGCAACATTTGCTTGCATTAACACAGCACGCTAGCGTTGTATTTTAGACGATTTACTTGCTATGGTATGGGCGACTATGTCAGTCACAAGCGACATGTACTGCTGGTTTACTAAAATATAATGAGTGACATAGATAAAAAAGCTTTTATAGTTACCTATACTTTTATCATCACTTATATAAGCCATAAAACCTGTGACCACATAACACTACCAAGATTTTATATAAAATCTGAGAAATTGACACGACCCGTAGAGGATGTTTATGAAGTTTTTGCCCGTTTTACCCCTAGCTCTTGCTGCGCTGTTTGCCTTACCACAAGCTAACGCAGCCGACATCAAACAAGACAATATCAATACCTGTGTCAATGGCGCGGTCAAATATAAAGTCGCTAATAAAAGCGATGCCACCAAGCTTTGTAACTGCACCATCGGTGTCCGTAGCAATATGACCATCGGTCAAATGTGGGAAATCGAAAGCTATGCAAAAAGTAAAAAAGACCCATCAGGTCTTCCTTACGTGAAAAAAATGCAAAAAGACTTGCAGCAATGCACCGTGGGCTTGGACCTAAAACAGCCACAAAAACCTGCCTAAGCTGCTTAAGAAAATACTTGCTACAAAATACAAAAGACTGGTCATTGCCAGTCTTTTTTGTTGCGAATGAATAAGTGAAGTGTAAAACGGAGTATTTATTTCTGCCAATCTGCCTATAATAAGACCACCTACTATAATATACGTATAACCGAAACTAATAAGGATTTTATAATGGCTAAGCCCACTACAGAGAACCTTGCCCTGCCCGATTTTCCGGTCACTATCGTGCGCGAGCTAGACGGCAATTTTATTCATGACGATATCAGCCTAAAAGAGCTGGTTGCCCATACCGATAAAGGGCTTATCTTATATTTTTATCCAAAAGACAACACCCCAGGCTGTACCACCCAAGCGACAGAATTTACTACTCATATCAATGCATTTGATGAGTTGGGCTACGATATCATCGGTGTGTCGCGCGATAGCGTTGAGTCTCACGAAAAATTCATCGCTAAGTACAATTTGCATATTCCTCTGATTAGCGACAGTGATGAGAAATTGTGCCAGTATTTTGATGTAATTAAAGAAAAAAATATGTATGGTAAAGTCAGCTTAGGTCTTGTACGCTCAGCCTTTGTCTTTGATAAAGATGGCACGCTCACCCATGCACAGCGCAATTTACGCGCAGCCGGCTACACCGAACGCTTACTTGCCACGCTCGCCCCATAATATTTTTATGATTGTTTGGCAATTTTATTTATCTCTATCGACTACTATAAAACCTTTTTTTTGTGAGTAATATGAATCAACAGACTGACAGCACCACCGATAATAACACTGATAAAAAAGCGATGCGCAAGGTAACGGTGGCGGTCATCGGCGCCGGTACCGCCGGTCAAAATGCCTTTCGCCAAGCCAGAAAACTAAAAGACGACGTCCTCATTATTAATGACGGCTCTTGGTCAACGACTTGTATTGCCGTCGGCTGTATGCCGAGTAAACTTCTCATCGCTGCTGCCGATCGCGCCTATGACACCAACCATTCTGGCGAGTTTGGTATTCATGCTACTGCTCAAATAGATGGCAAACAAGTGATGGAGCGGGTTCGCGCCGAACGCAATCATTTTGCCAGTTACGTCCAAAAGCAAGTAGAAAGCTGGCCTGCTGAGACAAAAATAGCGGGTCGCGCTTACATCAACCAACAAGGTCTCATTGAAGTCAATGACGAACTTATCGAAGCTGATAAAATTATCGTAGCGACTGGTAGTAAGCCGTTTATCCCCGATAACTGGGCGGATAAACTTGGTAAAACTTTACTCACTTCTGATACCGTCTTTGAGCTGGCTGATTTACCAAATTCACTAGCCGTCGTCGGCGCAGGTGCTATCGGCTTGGAGCTTGCACAAGCCTTTACGCGTTTGGGCGTCGAGGTCACGCTTTTTAATCGTGACAAACGCGTCGCTGGTTTAAAAGATGAGGATATCAGTAATAAAGCCATTGATTGCTTAAGTCGTGAGCTGACCATGCATTTGGGCAGCAAGATTAACGATGTCGGTCAGCAAGCAGCAGATAACGAAGGCTCAGCGGCTTTTATCGATTACGAAGACAGCGCTGGTGAAGCGCGCCAGTGGCAGGGTGAGTATGTATTGGTCGCTACGGGCCGACGCAATAATATCGCGGCCCTAGGCGTTGAAAACGTAGGGGTTGAGCTTGATGACAAAAATCGCCCAAAGCAGCTCGATAAAAAAACGGGTAAAATTGGCAATTTAGAAGTTTATATTGTCGGTGACGCCAATGCCAATTTGCCTTTATTACACGTTGCCAGTGATGAAGGTTTTAGTGCGGGTAGTATGGTCTGTAACAACAATAGCGATGCATATATCCGCCCAACTGCCGCGCCGTTTTCTATCGTCTTTTGCTCACCACAAATCGTTAACGTCGGCATGTCGCTACCTGAAATACAAGCCGATCCAGAGCTTGAATATGTGATTGGAAAAGCCAGCTTTGATAATCAAGGTCGTAGCCGCGTGATGGGTGTCAATTGTGGTCTACTGCACATTTATGGTTGCAAAAAGACAGATAGAATCTTGGGCGCAAGCATGGTTGCCCCTGATGCGGAATATATCGGTCATATATTGGCGATGGCGATTACCAATGATATGAGTATAAAGGACATGCTCGATACGCCTTTTTATCATCCGACGATACTAGAAGGTCTGCGTACGGCGTTACGTGATGTGCAGCGTATGATGAAAATTCCTTATCAGTATCACGATACTCAAGAAGGGACTTTTTAATCGACTGATAAAACCATTTTTATTAAAATTAACGTTAATATGGTTTAAGCTATTACGCGCAGCTAAGCTCAGATCGAAAATGAGCTGTGCGGTTTACGCTGATTGTTCCTTAAAAATGCTGATTGTTCCTTAGAAATTTAGCGTTAAAACTTTATTTTTAGATGATTTTATAGCTGAATTATCTTAGTATAAGCTCTTTTTACGATTCATTTGATGTAGACCCAAACTTTGCATGGATAAAACAATGGCAATCGCTGGTATTACTGACTTCTTTCAAGAGATTGTTCGCGACCTACATACCAGCCTATATATTGCTATCGGCGGTTCCATCGAAGAAGACTCACTCGACTGGACTTCTAAATCAGTAGAACTGGTGAGCACGGCCATCAAAATCCTAATACTGCTGGCGGTATTGGGATTTTTTTATTGGCTTGCCATCTATCTTATCAAAAAAAGCAAAAGCCGCATTGGTCTCAATGAACGCCGCTCCAAAATCGCCCGCTCGGTATTACGCTATATTTGGATAGTCAGCAGCTTGATTGCCATTATGAGTCAGCTAAGCTTTGAACCAGATACAGTCAAAGCCACGGCTAAAGCCAGTACGTGGGCGGGAATTTACTATGTGTTATGGGCGTCATCTGGACAAATTATACATAAGGTTTTACAGCACTATGGTCTAAACGCCTCTATTGAGCAGCTGCTCAAAAATATTTTATCAGTGCTATTACTAGTCTTCGGACTTGCCAGCGTTATGGCACAATTTGGGTTTGATATCGTATCTTTGGTAGCAGGTCTGGGGATTGCCGGTATTGCCGTGGGTTTTGCCGCCCAATCGACGCTTGCTAACTTTATCGCTGGCATTACCATTTTACTTGAGCAGTCCTTTCAAGTCGGTGACTGGGTCAACATCAATGACAATGAAGGGCGGGTTGTGGTCATCGCTTTACGCACGACCCATATTTTGACACGCGATAACATCACCGTCATCATCCCCAACTCCAATGTCGCCTCATCAGTGGTCACTAATTTGACCTCAAAAAACTTTATCCGTTTTGATATCCGTATGCGCATTGCTTTTGAAGATGATGTCGATAAGGCGCGCGAGGTTATTTTACAAGTATTGTCTGATAGTGAAGTGGTGCTAAAACGCCCTGAAACCTCAGCGACGATAGACGAGATTGGCGAATATGGGGTATTTTTTGTCATCCGTTTTTGGGTCAAGCCTGCCGCCGTTGCGCGTATGCCAAAGATTAAAGAAGCCTTGACGGAAAATATCAAACGGGCGTTCGATGAGGCAAATATCTCAACCCCCTACCCGCATATGCGCCTGCTAATGCCAAAAAACGTTGATTCTCCTATCGACACCAAACCCTTTGCAACCACGACCAAACTGATTACTGAAGACAACTCATTAAAAAAAGATGCTGAATAACGGCTCGATAATCTCAAAACCCAGTAAGTCATCATTTTTTCAACGTAGCTTTTAAACACTGCACCATAAACACTGCCACTTTAAACTATCAACTTCGTAATTATGGTAAAATTGCCAGTTAAACCTCATAATTTTAAGCCTTAAGATTTTAAACATCAGGGTTTTGAGGTGCATTATTTATCAATTTAGCCCACAGGTAACCGTATGACCGAAACTACCACGCCCAACTCCTTATCAACCGCTGCAGCCGAGTTGTCGCTTGACCTTATTATTACTTGTGCCGATGGGCTTGAAGCACCGCTACAAATTGAGCTAAGCAGCTTTGGCATTGCAAGTGAGATGAAAAGTACAGGACGCTTAGCGGTCACTGGTAGCTTGCGCGACCTTTATACCATTTGTTTATGGTCACGGGTGGCGTCGCGGGTATTGATGCTGATTAAACGTAAAAATATCAATACTGAATACGATGTGGCAGAACAGCTGTATGGCTTGGCAAAATCGGTCAATTGGACCGAGCAATTTAGCTTAGAGCAGACGTTCGCCATTCGTCTGTCTGTCGATAAGCGCGTTGCCGTCAGTCAGCAATTCGCCATGCTGCGTATCAAAGATGCGATTGCCGATACCTTTAATGAAATCTATGACAGCCGTCCGAATGTCGATAGTAAAAACCCAGATTTTTCAGTCTTTGCGACGGTCAATGATAAGCAGGCTGAGCTGTATTTAGATTTATCAGGTACCAGTTTGCACCGCCGTGGCTACCGCGTTGCCATGACTGAAGCGCCGCTAAAAGAAAACTTGGCAGCGGCGCTACTTTATAGCGCGGGTTGGCATAAGAAAAATGATGCCGGTAATGCCCCTTTTTATAATGCCCTAATCGACCCGATGTGCGGCTCTGGTACTTTCATCATTGAAGCGCTACTCATGCACTGCGATTATGCTGTCGGTATCGATAAAGCGGCCAATCAATTTGGCTTTTATCAATGGCAACATCATGATGAAGCGCTATGGCAACAGATGATTGACGATGCGCAGACGCGTTTTCGTGAAGCTTTAGAGATTATCAACGAACAACCTGATACATTGCCGCTCGTTTTGGGATTCGATGCCGATAGTGGCGCGATTTTGGCGACAGAAAAGAACTTGATTGCCGCAGGTTTGCAGGATTTATTACCGCTACTTGACCTTGAAACCCGCGCCCTCAATCAGCTCAGCCACGTTTTAAAGCCGTTAGCCGATGATGGCCGCTTAAGCAATCCTTTGGTCATTACCAACCCACCTTACGGTGAGCGCTTGGGCGATGAAGAGATGATTAAGCCATTATATCAAGCGCTTGGGCTTATCTTACAAGACAGCTTTGCGGGTAGTGGCGTCAATCCGATGCTTGGTATCTTGGCAGCCAATGTCGAACAGGTTGATATCTTGCCCATTAAAGAGCCAAAAACTTTGCGCTGCCATAATGGAGCAATCACGGTTTATTTCCGCTACGGCACCTTGATTGCTGGGCAAACAGGTAGCCTTATTAGTCGCTTTGAGAAGCGCGAGATTGCCGTGGAAGAAGGACAAGACTTTATTAACCGTTTGCAAAAAAATCTGGGCAAACTTAAAAGACTCGCTAGCAAAGACACTGTCAGCAATATTCGCGTCTACGACGCTGATTTGCCTGACTTTAAAGTGGCGATTGATTTGTATGGCGATTACGTACACGTGCAAGAATATGCGCCACCAAAAACCATTCCGGTAGAGACCGCAAAAAAACGTTTTAATTTGGCCTTGATGGGCATTCGCGAAGTGCTCAACATTAACCGCGAACAAGTTTTTATCAAAACTCGGGCACGCCAATCGGGCAACGATCAATATAGCAAGCAAGGCAGTAGCGAAAAACGCGGTAAATTTTATGTTGCGCGTGAAAATGGCGCCTATCTGTACGTCAACTTTACCGATTACCTCGATACAGGCTTGTTTATTGACCACCGCAATATGCGCGCCCGTATCAAAGACAATAGCCGCGGCAAATCGGTGCTGAACTTATTTGCTTACACTTGCACGGCAAGTGTGCACGCAGCATTGGCTGGCGCGAAGAAAGTCACCAGCGTTGACTTGTCGCAAAACTATCTTGATTGGGGCAAGCAAAACTTTGCTTTAAATGGTTTAAATGTCAGCAGCAATAAATATCAATTCGTCGCCGCTGACATTTTTGAGTGGATTAAAGGTAATACGGAACAATTTGACATTATCTTTATCGATCCGCCAACGTTTTCAAATTCAAAAAAGTTCCAAGGTACCTTTGATGTTCAACGTGACCATGCTGCCCTTATTAATCGTGCGATGAACCGCTTAACCTCTGATGGCGTGTTATATTTTTCCAACAACTTCACGCGCTTTGAGCTTGATGAGCAGTTAACCGAACGCTATGACATTATCGATATCACGCCACAAACGATAGGCTTTGATTTTAATATCAAAAAGCCGATTCATCAAAGTTTTGAGATTCGCCATCGTTAGAGATGCTTGGTTAAATATAAAAGTAGCATTTAAGCCCAGTCTTTTCCAGTCCGTCTTAGCGTACACATAACTATGACCCAATCAGCTTTGATTGGGTCATTTTTTGTTGCTATGATAGAACGTTACTAGCAACCGTTAAGCGACAGATTTATAACCGCTTTAATCCCACTTTTGCTAGCGTTTTGATTGATATAACCAAACTATCAAACCCTTAATCACTCTAATAACAAGGATAATCTCATGGCTTTATCATTAAATAAAGGCGGTAATTTATCGCTCACCAAAACTGACCCAAATTTAACCAAGCTACTTATCGGTCTTGGTTGGGATGAGCGCGCAACCTCTGGCGCTGAGTTCGACCTTGATGCCAGCGTGTTTTTGCTAAATACCGCTGGTAAAGTACGCGGCGATCATGACTTTATTTTTTACAACCAGCTAAAATCTGACAATGGTGCAATCGAACATACCGGCGATAACCGCACGGGCGAAGGCGACGGCGATGATGAAGTCGTCAAAGTAAACCTGACCCAAGTGCCTGCTGATGTCGATAAAATCGTCGTTACGGTCACGATTCATGATGCTGCTGCCCGTAGCCAAAACTTCGGTCAAGTCGCCAATGCCTTTATCCGAGTGGTCAATGAAGAAACTGGCACGGAAGTGGTACGTTTTGACTTAGCAGAAGATTACTCTGTGGAAACGGCAATGGTGTTTGGCGAAGTCTATCGTCATAACGGTGAGTGGAAATTCCGCGCCGTTGGTCAAGGCTATTCAGGCGGCTTACAAGCCATGTGTCATCAGTATGGCGTCAATATCTAACTCGATATTAACCTCTGCGAAAAACTTAGCCCATACTAAAAACAATGCCTAGACATAAACACTTCCGAAACTTAGGACAATATGGCAGCGTTATCACTTGTCATTCTGCCAGTAAAATATGGTTGCAAAATAGTCACAATTATTCCTAGCTAAAAGACTGGTAATGCTTTAAGTTTCGTTTAAAATTAGGCAAAAAAGTGGTTAGCGATAACCACTTTTTTTGTGGTTTGTGTTTATAATAGACCGACTTTAGCTTTATGCAACCAGACAGGATATGTCATGAGACATTTTTATTTAGACTTTATCTTTACCGCCATTGCATTAGCGATCGCGGCATGGTGGGGATATTCACATGGCGGGATGGGTGGTTTGATCGCAACCTTATCTATTACCGCTATTTTGGCCGTCATGGAAATCTCATTATCATTCGATAATGCGGTGGTTAATGCCTCAGTCCTGAAAGGCTGGGATGAATTTTGGAAAAAGATATTTTTAACCGTTGGTATTTTGATTGCTGTATTTGGGATGCGCCTGGTATTCCCAATCGTTATCGTAGCAGTGACGGCTGACCTTGGCGTTATGCAAGTGGTCGATTTGGCCTTAAACGATCCTAAAGAATACTCAGCTAGACTATTGGCTCACCATGCTGAAATCTCAGCCTTTGGTGGTATTTTCTTATTGCTCGTCTTCTTAAACTTTATCTTTGATGATAAAGAAGTGCACTGGTTTGATTGGTTAGAGAGCCGTTTGGCAAAGCTTGGCAAAGTAGATGCCATGAGCGTGTTTGTCGCGCTTATCGTGTTGATGATTGCCGTATCATTTGCTGACCCTGAGCAATCCGCCGCGGTATTGATTGCAGGCGTTTGGGGTATCTTAATATACCTTGGCGTACAAGTGGTCTCGGGTATGCTAGAAGGCGACCTTGAAGAAGACTTAGAAAACGCTGAAGCTGGCTCAGGTGCAGCAGCGACCAGTGCGATTATGAAAGGGGGTATTATCGGCTTTTTATATCTAGAAGTCCTTGATGCCTCATTCAGCTTCGACGGCGTGATTGGCGCCTTTGCGATTACCAATGACGTTATCGTGATTATGCTCGGTCTAGCAATCGGTGCGATGTTCGTGCGTTCGATGACTATTTTCTTAGTCGATAAAGGCACGCTTGATGAGTTTGTCTATCTCGAACATGGCGCGCATTATGCCATCGGCGCTCTAGCCATCATTATGCTATTGTCGGTGAAATTCCATGTGCCAGAGCTTATCACAGGTTTGATTGGTATTGCCTTCATTGGTTGGGCGTTGGTCGCGTCACTCAATTATCGCAAACGCCAAGCGCTCGAATAACGTCGTAATTTTAAGCGTAAGCATTAGACTCAGTTAAGTTGTTCAATGACAGGTCATAGCCATTATTGGTTATGATCTGTTTTTTTATAGTGAGTATAATATAGTGGTTGTAGATAATAGAATTATGCGCAAGGCATTAGCTTGAACCATTACCTTATGCGTTACTTATCGGCTAGCATTTTTTGCAATTTCGCCAGTATCACGCCATATAAAGGTAAAAAGATAAGCACGCCCATCACTATTTTAAACAGATAGTCCATCGCGCCAATCTCAACCCAGTGCGTTGCCATAAAAGCATCTGGGCTTTTATAAAAAGCGATGGCAAAAAAGCAGAAGCTATCGACCAGATTACCAATAAACGTCGATGCTAGGGGTGCAATCCACCACGTTTTAAGCTGGCGTAACTTATTAAAGACTTTGATATCTAACAGCTGTCCAATGACGTAAGCACTAAAGCTGGCAAGGACAATGCGAAAGACAAATAAATTAAAATCGAGCAGATGCTCATGACCGACGAACTGTCCATCTGCAAATACGACCGAAAAATAGTAAGAAATAGCGAGCGCTGGCAGCATGGCAAAGAAAATAATGCGTCTAGCGAGATGTTGACCAAAGATGCGTACGGTCAAATCTGTAATCAAAAAGATAAAAGGAAAAGTTACCGCGCCCCATGTCGTAATAAAGCCAAATAGCCCGACCGGTATTTGCACTAAATAATTACTAATGGCGATGATAAAGATATGCAGGCTGACAAGCCAGAACAACGCACGGCTGTAGCGAATGGATGTAGAGGGATTGGTCGAAATGGTACAGGTATTCATAAAGGAGGCCTTTTTTTGAGTCAGGGTGGAGGGAACCTGAGCGCGCTATTATAAATGATAATAAGATAAATAGCTAAAATAGGTCAGACATGCTCGTAACATCCTCTTATATAAGCAAAAATATAACTGTCAGATAGGCACACAAAATACACCTTGCTTAGTAAGCAAACGCTTAGTATAGTAAAACGTAATGATAGGCAGGTTATGGCGTACAGGTCGATTTATTGACCTTTTTGCGCTGAAATACTTACGCGTAAATAGCATGACTGCCCTATTTTTATTTTATAAAATCAAATCCACTTAATTATTAATCCAAAGGATATTTATATGGCTATTAGCTTAACAAAAGGCGGCAACGTAAACTTATCAAAAGAAGCCCCAGGCTTAACCAACATTACCGTTGGTCTTGGCTGGGATCCACGCGCTACTGATGGTCAAGAATTTGACTTAGACGCCATTGCCTTTTTGGTAAACGAAGCAGGCAAAGTGCGTAATGACCAAGATTTTATTTTCTTTAACAATCTAAAGTCGGACAATGGCGCGGTTGAGCACACAGGTGACAACCGTACGGGCGAAGGCGACGGTGATGATGAAAAAATCAAAATCAATCTTGCTAGTATTCCAGCAGATGTGAGTAAAGTCGCTATCTGCGCCATCATTTATGAAGGTCAAGCGCGTAACCAAAACTTTGGCCAAGTTGGCGACGCTTATATCCGTGTAGTCAATGATAATGGTCAAGCCGAAATCGCCCGTTATGACCTATCAGAAGATGGTAGCACTGAGACAGCGATGATTTTTGGTGAGTTATACCGTCATAACGGCGACTGGAAATTCCGCGCTGTTGGTCAAGGCTTTAGTGGTGGTCTAGGCCCATTAGCCTCTTCTTATGGCGTCAACGTTTAACGCTCTATAAGATATTTGTAAGACGACTATCGAAACCACTATCGCAATCGACTATTTGATTGCGATAGTTAATAAGCCATCAGGTGTGCCTGTCTAAAGCATTTGATGGCTTTAAATGTAATTGGTAGGCTTAAATTACAGATGCTCATTTTTTATAAAAAAACATTCAAGATATTAGAATAAGGATTTGCACCCCATGGCAGCGACGTTTAGCCTAATCGGCACCATTGAACCTTTTTTGCATTGTAACTTAAAAAAAGGCGATTCGATTTATTGTGAAGCCAATGCCATGGTGATGATGGAGTCGAACCTTGAGCTTAAAGGTAAGCTACAGGGCGGTCTTATGCAATCACTGATGCGCCGCTTTGCCAACGATGAATCCTTATTTCAACAGCAGATTGAAGCGGTCAATGGTGAAGGTGATTGTCTGCTAGCACCGACGCTTGATGGCGATATGCAAATCATCGATTGCGGTGCGCAGCAATACACCTTGAGCGATGGCGCGTTCGTTGCCGCACAAACGGGCATCGACATCAGAGCCAATATCCAGCGTAACCTCGGCGGCGCGGTCTTTGGTGATACCGGCGGCTTTATGGTGATGCAAACCCAAGGTAAAGGTCAAGTTGTCGTTTCTGGTTTTGGTTCGCTATTTGAGATTGATGTGACGCCTGATAAAGACGTCATCATTGATAATGGCCACGTGGTCTGCTGGGATTCAAACCTTGATTATAAGCTGTCAGTCTCGACCAGTAAGAAAAAAGGCATCATGAGCAATATTATCAATTCGGTCACCAGTGGTGAAGGCATGGTTTTAAACTTCTCAGGAACGGGCAAAGTTATCATCTGCTCACGTAATCGTGACAGCTATCAAGGCTGGTTACAAAGCATCTTAGGTACGAGCTCAGGCGGTCGCGGTGGCAGCGGTGGTTTTTTAGATAATATTTTATAATTGAAGTTGCATTCTATCATTTTAAAGTTATCGCCAAGATTGAAGCTCTAAAGCAGTGCAGAAATGAAGCACTAAAACAGCGTAGAAATTAAGCACTAAAAATTCATTAATCCCCTCACAATTATTATAAGGATTTTACCATGGCAGTTAGTTTACAAAAGGGTCAAAAAATCTCCCTCAGCAAAGAAGCTGGCGGTGAGCTTACGCAAGTAAAATTGGGTTTAGGTTGGGATGTCTTTCAAGGCCAGCAAGAGAAAAAAGGCGGCTTCTTAGGCAAGTTATTTGGCGGCGGTACGGGCGGCGACTCGATCGATTTAGACGCCTCATGCATTATGTTTGATGCCAATAAACAAGCGGTTGATGCGATTTGGTTCAGCCAGCTAAAATCAAAAGACGGTAGTATCGTCCATACAGGTGACAACCGCACAGGTGACGGTGACGGCGACGACGAAGTCATTAACGTTGATTTATCAAAAGTGCCAGCGAACGTAGTATCGTTAGTATTTACCGTTAATAGCTTTACTGGTCAGACCTTTGAAACGGTAGAAAACGCTTTTTGCCGTATCGTCAATGCCAATAACAATCAGGAAGTTGCCCGCTACAATTTATCAGCGCAAGGTGGACACACCGCAATGATTATGGCAAAAGTCTATCGTCATAATAACGAGTGGAAAATGCATGCCATTGGCGAAACTGCTTCTGGTCGTACTTTCCATGACTTGATGCCTGCTATCACGCCGCATGCGTAAATAGGTTAAGCAATCTTAATTAAGAGTTTTAGTAATCTATAAGCAATCAGCCCGTCTATATAAATAGACGGGCTGTTTTTTTAAATTATACTTTATTATCAAAAAGCCTTATTTACTACCACGCTTCCAGCTGAAGCCCCAATTAAAGGCTTTGTCCATTTCTTGATGACCTTTAAAGTATTGATTGATCCGCTCAACATTAATACTGCCATTTTGATTGACCAGACGCGCAATCGCACACATGGGCAAGTTACCTGTGCCTTCTGTCAAACGAGTTTCAATCGGCGGCTGATCTGGCACATGAATGGTCACAACGCCATCGGTTTGCGCCCAATTTGGTACGCCTTCGTAAATAAAAGCAAAGATAAAGACTTCTTCAATCTGCGACCACTGTTGCCCGTTGATATCGAGCCACTCACCGCCACTGACTTGTCCGGTTCTATCATCGGCACGGAGCAACACATAAGGCGCTGATTGTAAATTACCAAAGCGATTGCCCAAGGCCTGAATCAGCGTTTTTTCACCATTTTTCAGATGAATCATCGCTCCGACATCAAGGTCAATACCACTAGCTTTATGCTGTTTGAACAGATCACCAAGCAAGCCTTTTTTAGGCGCTCGTGTACTATTATCTGGACGTTGATTCCAGTTGAGGTTGACAGAGATTTTACCAAAATCATCGCGTTTCTTTAGATTGATGCTAGATTGGTTCTTGGTTAAGGTGATTTTACTGAGATTGATTGACGGATTTTGAGCAGCGCTAGGAATTGGCGGCGGCGTAGTTGTTTGCGGCGCACTACCCGCTTTTTGCGTGTTGATTGGCTTCTGCGTATTGATTGGTTGAGCTTGAGCTGGCGCTTCATCAGCAATCTCTACACCGAAATGTTCAGATAAGGGCTTTAGACCACCTTCAAAACCTTGGGCGATAAAACGAAACTTCCAGCTACCTTGGCGACGGTAGCATTCTGCAAGGATAATGGCTTTTTCATTACGTCCAGCAGCACTTAACTGACAAGTCATCAGCACTTGGCTGCCTTGTAAGACTTGAATCTCTACGTCACCGACTTGCGCAAGCGTTTGCGCACTAGAAAACGCAAGGGCTATCTTGTCAATACTCGCTGGCTGTACAGGTAAATTAATATCAAAAAACCCATCGCTATCATGTCCACGGAAGCTTACACTGCCATCATCGCTACGTGTCTGCCCATAAAATATCATGTCGCCATCGCCGCGTACTTTACCGTTAGTCGTCAGGCGATAAGCGGCGCAATCGATGGCGCTTTGGCTTAAAATACGGATGCTGATATTGTCCGTTGGCAGCGGCGCATTGGCACCAGCAATCAGTCGTTGAGGTTGACTCATCATTTATCCCTTAGGTTATTTATTATTTGTTAATATGGGTGCTGTTGGCTATCGCCCTATAGTAGCATGGAAAACAGCTAATTTTTACAGCGCACGGTACAGTTCAACAAGGGGTTAACAAGCCTGCAAAAACATTTTTACAAATCCTTAATGCTATTTTGTTAGCAGCATTTATAACGCTTAGCATTTGTATATAATAGCCTCTATTTTAGGTAATATGATAACGCGCTGAACGACTGACCCTCTTCAAGACTCAATTCTAGTTGTTGCACTCTATAAATTTTAATAACGCTGAGAGAATTATGAAATCCCCTGCTAACCAAAGCCCTCACACAACGTCTACTACGCCATCTGCCGTTTGGTTAGCGGAAGGTCAGTCAAGCCAGCGTGATATGCTCGCCAGCCTACAAGCATTAAAAGCCCAATCTGAGACGCCATTTAACATTATTGCTTCACACCGTCATAATAGACCTGAGATTTTTGAATTTGCCGATAGCGTATATATTGAGCCGTCTGCAAGTGCCACAGATAGCGATGAGCAAGCAGAGCTTGAGTCTGCTGAGCCAGTAATGCCGCGTTGGCAGTTTGTCTTAGAGCAAGCCAAAAATAACAACGTTAAAGTGCTACTCACGGGGCGCAATGGCATTGATTATGAAGCGCAGCGGGAAGCATTTGACGCGGCGGGTATTCGTTTATTGACTGGCGCGACAAGTGTGGCGGCGTTAGAAGCGATAGATGATAAGTTTGCCTTTATGCAGCAGTGTCATGAGCATGATATTCCCGTCGCCGAAGCGTGGCGCTTTGATAATGTCGCAGAGCTTGAATCACTCCTTGCTAGGCACGGTCATCAGCCTTTATGCGTCAAACCAGTGACAGGTATTTTTGCCCAAGGGTTTTGGCGACTTGATACCGACAAGGAAGCTGACGCACGATACGATAGCTTTGAACATTTATATTTTACCGAAGAGAAAAAAATCAATACCACGCAGTTTATTCATGCCTATGCTCACAGTCTAATGGTGCACGAGCGCCCAATTCCTATGTTGCTGATGCCATATTTGTCAGGGCAAGAATACTCTATCGATGTCGTCTGTGAATACGGCGAAGTATTGGCGGCTGTTACCCGCTATAAAACGGGTAAAATCCAGCATATCGGCTACGAGCAAGCGGTCATGGATGTGGTTACTCCACTGATTAAAGCGTTTGGCTGCAATGGTATCGTCAGCGTACAAACCAAGGCCGACGATGACGGGCAGCACCGCGTACTTGAGATTAATAGTCGCCCCTCTGGTGGTATCGGTTACACCACTCATAGCGGTGTAGATTTAACACAAGTTGCATTTGGCTATTGGCTTGGCTTAACCGCTAAGCCAAAGCTTGCAGATATTGCGCAGCAAGTCATGCCGTGCCAAGTACGCTCAATTATGGTTAGCGTAAAGATTGAAGCAGAAAATGCTAGCGAGTAAGTAAAAATAAAGACAAAAAATTGTAAGACCAAAGGAAAATAAATGCCAAATAAGCAACACAGCACGACCATTAACTTACCACGCGGCACTCTTGATTTAACTTATCAAACCAATTTTAGCGGTGACAGTAAAAACTACGAGCTAGAAGACTTGCTTGGATTTGCGCAGCGCATTAATCCTAAACGCGCATTTTTATTCGTCTCAAAAGTCTTAGGTCGCCATATTCCAGTCGCGCCTAGCACCATGCGTCATGCTTTTACGGATTTGGCAAACTTAGTACCAGATGATTTGCCTGAACCCATTTTGGTCATTGGTATGGCAGAGACGGCGGTTGGCTTATCTGCTGGCGTACATCAAGCGCTACAAACTCGATATCCAAACGCTTTATTGCTCAACTCAACCCGTCATGCACAACATAACGACGATAATACTGAAACCTTGCTAACGACTTTTAGCGAAGATCACAGTCATGCCAGCCAGCACTTAATTTATCAAAGTGCAGATACAGTAACCCAAGCGCAGCTACTAGCGAGCAAAACCTTGATTATGGTGGATGATGAAGCGTCAACGGGCAATACTTGCGTCAATGTAGTCACCGCCCTCCGTAACGCAGGTCTTGACCAGTTACAGCAAGTCCATCTGACCACTTTGGTCGATTGGTCATTAAATCAGAACCAGAGTCACGCAAACGCCGATGACACTATCGCGACGCGCTTATCAAATATCGAATTTCATCGTCATCACCTACTATCTGGCGCGTGGCAATGGACGGATGCGCCTAATCCTGAGCCGATTACCATGCCATCGGTCGATACCACTGAGGCTGGCAGTTATGCGCTAGGCGATACTGGCAACTGGGGACGATTCCCAACCTTAGACAGCACGGATGGTTTTGCTTTTTATCTTACGAAGTTTCAAGCAGCATTTAACCTTTTTAATCAGCAAGCCCAATCTGAAAAAGCCTCGTTTGAGAAAGAACAGTTGCCACAGCGGATTTTAGTACTGGGCAGTAATGAGTTTGTTTGGTTGCCGTTTTTATTGGCAGAATGGCTTGAGACGCAAACTCAAAACGCTACGGTTAAGTTTAGTGCATTAACCCGCTCGCCGATTGCCCTTGGGGGCGCGATTACTACGATGCTCAGTTTTAGCGATAACTATGGGCTTGGTATGACCAACTTTGCTTATAATGTTGAGCCTAGCGATTGGGACTTGATTGTCTTGTGCGTGGAAACATCGGCGGATAGCGTCGATGAGATGTGGAAAGATTTGGATAATGTGTTGGTGGTGAGTCCGACGCTTTAAGCTGCTTTATAAAAGTTAGCTTACCAAGGCTATCTTATAAAAGCTGTCCTATTAAAACTATCCTTTAAATCCTACTTTGTTTCTTATATCTAACCCTTACGCACGCTTTTATGGCAAATACTATGACTAGCCCATTTTTTCAAGCCAATCCCGATATTATCAAACCCTACGCGCTGATGGATTTAGACGATACGCTTTTTCAAACCCAACGTAAAATTGATGCATGGGAATTGCCAACGTCTGAACCTGAAAATCTAGTTTGCGCGACCGTTAATAAACAAGGTAAGCCACTAAGTTTTATGAGTCAGCGTCAAGCCGCATTCTTTAATTGGTTACTAGCTAGCACTGATCTAATCGTAGTGACAGCACGCGATCGCAGTGAAATAAAACGCGTTAAGCTGCCTTTTGATAGTTGGCAGGTCTTAACACACGGTGCCATTATTCTTGATAGAGACGGTGCGCTACAAGCCCAGTGGCAACAGCGTATGCATAGTCAGCTTGCACCACTACAGGATAAGTTGCAGCAGCTTAGCCAATTATTTGCCAATCACAGTAAAAATGACATTAGCCAGCTGGTATTTACACCGCATATCGATCACTTTAATAATGGCGCTGTTAATGAAGCGCTGACCATTTACCTGGCTATTAAACATGGGCAAAAGGACCATCAAGCGTTAGTAGAGCTCGCTAAAAAGTTACCAACGTTAATACGTAACTTTGAGCAAGATTTTTATGTGCATGTGAATGCCAATAATCTGGCGATATTGCCGCACGCGGTTCATAAACGCCATGCAGTACAGTTCTTATTAGACCAGCATTTAGACCATCAGCGTCCAAGCTTTGGTTTTGGTGATAGCTTGGCCGATTTACCATTTTTGCAACTACTTGATTGGTACGGCATGCCGAATAATGGTCAGCTACATGAGCGCTTTAGCTCGCAGTAATTCTAAACGTTTGACCTCTCCTAAGGCGTGTCCTCATTTTAAAAACAATAATAGAACGCATTTTTGTAAGTAGAAACTATCTTATGACACATCCTATAGCTAACCCTAATATGCGAAAAATCCAAGAATACGGCTCAGGCAGCTACCTTGCCAGCGATGTGACCGTACTGCTTGATATCGTTGATAAAGACGCGGTTGCTGATGTACCCGTCAGCCAAAAAGAAGCGCTGATCCAAAGCGGTCAGCGCCATTATTCTGATATGTTGACATTAGAGCATACGCCGACTGCCATGCATGAGCAATTGTATCAGCAGGCATTAGCGCAAGGTACAACCAGAACCGCAACTGATATCGCTAACTTGGCTTATACGCTACATCATATTTTTCAGCAAACGGTAAGTACTGAACGTCCATTAATATTAGTCAGCTTGGTACGCGCAGGTTTACCCATTGGCGTATTGTTGCAGCGGGCATTAGCAGATGCTGATAGCAGCTATGCGTTGCCAAGTGTGCATTATGGTATCAGTATCATTCGCGATCGCGGACTTGATCCAGTCGCGCTGCAGATGATATTGGCTGCTCATCCAGACAGCACCATCATATTTGTCGACGGCTGGACGGGCAAAGGGGCAATTTATCAAGAGCTGGCTCGCAGCTTAGACGCCTTTAGTGACCCTAATCATCCAAATTTTGCCAATATTTTCCATCAAGGTGAGAATGTTATTCCGCTACTGACCCTTGCTGACCCCGCAGGCGTTGCTTGGTTGGCGGCAAGTGAGGAAGATTGGCTGATTCCATCAGGGTTATTAAACAGCACGGTATCTGGGCTGATATCACGCAGCTTATATACCGAGCCGCAATCGGGGCTACATCGTAGCGTCTTTTATGATAACTTGGTTGCGGTAGACCATAGCCTAGCCTTTGTTGATCATATTGATAGCACGCGGCGTGCATTGTCTACATCTCCACAATACTTGCAAACGTTTAAGCAACCACGCTATCAGACGGCGGATTTAATCGATATGCTAGCAGCAGAGTATGACATTAGCAATCGCAACCGTATTAAGCCGACCATTGCAGAGGCGACACGGGCGATATTACGCCGTGATCCTGAATGTATCTTACTGGCCACCGCCGATCACCCTGGTACGGTGTTGTTGCGGCATTTATGTAGCGAGCGTAATATCAATATCACAGTATTAGGTGCTAAAATACTCCCCTATCAAGCGATTACACTGATCAAGCAGCGGTCAACAAACCGTCCATGATTTATTAATGTATTGATGCCCTGATATAATGATGTCTTGCGAAAGAAATGCATTAATACTGCATCAGCAGCGCTGTTTTTATCATACGTCCTTACGCTATGAGCCTCCCTCTATAAACCATTCATTTATCACTATCTACGATGCCAACTATGTCCGATATACCGCACAACGAGTCCAACCTTTATAACAACAATCAGTCTTACGCCCACCTGATTACTGAGCGTCATGCGATGCTTAAGCCGCTTACCCATCATCCGTATCAGTTGGGTGCCAGTCTTTACATGCCTGCGACGCGGCAAGATATTTGGCAGGTCATTACGCGTGAAAAATTACCGACCATTAACAGTATTATTATCTGCTTAGAAGATGCGGTCAGCCATGGCGATGTTGAGCTGGCGCTCATACGCCTGCAAACGCTGCTACATACGTGGGCGGCGCATGTCGATAGTATCAATGACCCTGCAAAAAAAGAGAACATTCAATCAAAAGCGCAAACTGCTCAACCAACCAGACCGTTAGTATTTATTCGCCCGCGTCATCCGGCGATGCTAGAGCAGCTGGCAGATTTTGCTCATATTGATTTGGTCGACGGTTTTGTGATGCCAAAAGTTGATATGTATAGCTTGTCTAATTGGCGCATGGCGTCTCAGAATTTAAGCACTGAGCAGCTATTGATGCCGACGCTTGAGACGGCAGCGCTCTTTAATCCTCATCACAATCAAGAATTGGCGATTGGCTTTAAAGAAGCCTTCAGCCAGCCCGTTTTTGCCCTGCGTATCGGTGGTAACGACTTATTTGCCGCACTGCGTTTACGCCGTCCTAAAAATAGCATCGTTTATGATACCCCGATTGGTACGCTCGCCTATCAGCTGCTTGGCTGCTTTGTACCGCATGGTTTTTATCTTACCGCACCGGTATTTGAATACTTAGAACAGCCAACGCTGTTTATGAAAGAGCTGATGCATGATGTAAACTTAGGACTGGTCGGCAAAACGGTCATTCACCCAAGCCAGATTGCTTTGGTACAGCAAGCGTATTGCGTACCGTTAAGCACCTTGGATGAAGCGCAGGCAATCTTACATAGCGAGGCAAAAGCGGTATTTAAATATAATGATACGATGCTCGAGCCTGCCACGCACCGTGCATGGGCCACCGAAATCGTCAATCGCGCTGAGGTTTTTGGCACCCTTGATGATATTAATAGCGACTATACGACCCGCTTATAAATAAAGACGTTAGCCTGACTCTTTTATAGTATTTTTTAAAACTGCCGCTTTAACGTTAATCTGTTAGTCTAAGTTTCAATAAAAAAGCCGTTATCCTATTTAAGTTAACGGCTCTTTTTATAAATACTTCGCTTCATTCAAGAAGACTTCTACTTTAGCTACAACCTAAACACAGTTTGCTAAAAAAGTATTAATCACTTTATTAACCTGCTCCGGTTCTTCTACCGTCGCTGTATGTCCAGCGCCTTTAATAACTGCAAGCTTTGAGCCTTTAATGGCAAAATGCATGCGCTCCGCTTTTGAATAAGGCGTTGCCACATCTTCATCGCCAACGATAATCAATGTCGGCGTGCTAATCTCGCCTAGCTGATCATAAGTGCCCGAGCGCTCAATGACACCTGTGGTCGCCTTAACGACCCCGCCCTTACGATTGCCTTGTAACATCGTGAGCCACTCTCTACGGTCAGCCTTACGCGACTTATCGTTCAAAAAGCTACTGCCAAACATAATAGGCATGACTTTTTGACTGACGCGCTTCATACCCAACCAGCGAATAGCCTTCATCAATTTGCGATACTGCGGGACGTTTTTTGGGTCTTCAGGGTCTGCTGACGTTTCAAGTAAGGTCAGCGATAACAGTAGCTCCGGACGTTTGAGAGCGATACGCTGCGCGACAAAACCACCCATCGATAACCCTAAAAAATGGCATTTATCAATATCTAGCGCATCCAATAACGCTAGCGTATCTTCGGTCAGCGTCTCCATATCATAGCCTGATTTGCTAATCTCAGACTGACCTTGTCCACGAAAATCAAATGTAATACAGCGGCAGCCAGATTTAAAGTATTCCACCTGCTTATCATACATCCGCGTATTCCACAGCAGCCCATGGGCAAAGACCATCACTGGTTTTTGCTTATCATCCGGCGCGCTGTCTTCATAATAAATATCAACGTTATTCACATTTATCACTGGCATAATTACTTCCTTGTTTGTTGCTTATTGATTGCTTGTTTGGTTAACGAAATCCTTAACACTACTGATGTTTAGCATAATGCACCAAGCAAATACTTCATAGCGTTATTTTTGTACGGCAGATCGTATATATTTATTAAAACAAATATATAACAAAATAAAAAAAACTCACATATTTTTGTCCGTGCCTTTAGCGCCCACAAAACTCGCTTTTATAATCATAACAAGCTGCTATAGTAATTAGCTTGCATGACTTGTTACACCTTGTCCATTATAACGTCCATTGTTATCCGCAATGCTTATCTAGAACTTCTTACTAAGGAAACCAACCATGTCACAACCTTTGGTCGAATATCACAGCGAAAACCATATTGCCACCATTACCATGAATGACCCTAAGACGCTAAATGCCTTTAGCACACCATTAAAAGGCGCGGTTATGGATGCGCTTGACAAAGCTGATCAAGATGCCGACGTACGCGTGATCGTGCTGCAAGGATCAAACAATAATTTCTCTAGTGGCGGTCATATCGGTGAGATGTTAGAGAATGGTATGGAGTCTGAAGCACTCGTGGCAAAGCTTGATTTTATGCTCAGAGAAGTGGCAGAAGTGAGCCTAAAACTGCGTAATATTCATAAACCCATTATAGCCAAATTAGAAGGTGCCGTCGCGGGTGCTGGGATGAACTTGGCATTAACCTGTGATTTCCGTATCGCCGCTGACAATGCCAAATTCGTGCAAGCGTTTGTTAATATCGGTTTGATTCCTGATGCGGGCGGCATTTACTTACTCAATCAATTGATTGGCGCGGCGAAAACGACTGAGCTTGTGATGCTGGGTGAAAAACTCACTAGCGAAGATGTCGCGCGTCTAAACTTAGTCAATAGTGTCGTGAGCATAGATGAGCTTGACGCCAGCGTACTAGCATTGGCAACGCGCCTAAGTAATTTACCAGGCAAGGCACTGGCTTCGATGAAGCATATGATTAACGTACATGCTTTTTCAGGTTTAAATGAAGCGCTCGATATGGAAGTTGACCAACAAACTATGATGGCAAAAACCGCTGACTTTGCCGAAGGCATCACCGCCTTTATGGAAAAACGTCAGCCCGTTTATCAAGGTAAATAAAAATTTCAAACGCTATCTTCTGGACTATCAACAAAAAGGCTGTCTAATCTAATAGCAGCCTTTTTGTTGGGTCATTTAATACGATTCATCTCTGTATTTATGAAGAAGCAGAAGCGCTCTTATCGTAATGCGGTAAGGTGAATATCTTGTCAAAACCTAAGGTAAATACAAAGGTATAAACCAAGAAAAATAGCAGTAACGCCGCCTCCATCATGAAGGCTTTGATTAAACCCACGTCATACCAAATCATATAAAGTGGTAGGCAAATCAATACTAGACCGCCTTCAAATCCTATCGCATGAGCGCTTCGGATTAATAAGGTACGCTTTTTAACCTGCTTGCGCCGCTCCCACGCTTCAAAAGCAGTATTGTATAAAAAGTTCCAGATAACCGCAGCTAATGAGACCATCACCGCAACGGGTAACGACTCTGCCGCATCGCCGCCGCTAAGTTTCATCAGCACAAAGGTAGAAGCAATAATAGCGATAATCTCAAAGATGGTCACATAGACAATACGACGTTTGAGTGGGGATAAAGTAATCAACCAAGACTCCAAAACACTTAGCACTTAAGTATAAACAAAAAGTTGCTTAGTAAAGTATCGGTCCGTCCCGAGATAGAAATGAGAAAAATTGCAGAGCCACGGATTCCGCCTGCCCCTATATTATACATAAGATAATGAGAGAAACTAGTCGCAGCTTATTTTGCTGGCGGACCCCATTGATTGGTTTCGAACTTGGTATCGCTCGCTAAAAATACCAGTAAGATAATAGAGCCTATCAATGGCAAAATAGATATCAAAAACCACCATCCTGAACGGCTAGTATCATGCAATCTGCGAATAGTCACTGCTAAGCCCGGCAAGAACAAACCAAGCGCTACAACAATATAAAATAACCCTATTTCTGAATTGAAGATAATCGCATCTAAAATCATCGCTATGATGACCAATCCCATTTGCACCAATACGAAATACCAATACTCTTTACGCCGAGCACGTCCAGAGAAATTGGCATAATTCCTTAGACCTTTTTTAAACCAGTCCATAATGCCATAGTTTGCCTCAGCACTATGATTATTAACCATCCCAGAATTTGGTAAAGGTGGCGGCGTTACTTTATCAAGCATATTTTTATTTTCCATAGGATTTATTATCACTCACCTTTAACGGTAGAGTCGCCAACTAAAACATTTAATCAACGACTTTGATTATAAGCACTCAATAAAAGTTTGCAAACCATTATTCATATTTTTCAAACATGTAAAAAACCCCGTATCATCACGATACGGGGTTTGTTTTCAAAACATTAAGTAGCTTTCGAATGAAAAACTAGGTCAACTGAGCCACGTTAATTTTGTCCGCTTCTTCAGTGTAATCTTCCATACGGTCGAAGTTCATGTATTTATAAACTTCATCACCCATGCTGTTTAGCATGCCAGCGTATTGCTGGTATTCGTCGTTGGTTGGCAATTTACCAAGCACCGCCGCTACCGCTGCAAGCTCTGCAGACGCGAGATAGACGTTTGCGCCTTGACCTAAACGGTTCGGGAAGTTACGCGTAGATGTTGATACCGCCGTAGATTTCGGTGCGATACGTGCTTGGTTACCCATACATAGTGAACAACCTGGCATTTCAGTACGAGCGCCGGCTTGAGCATAGATGTTGTAATAACCTTCTTCCATCAACTGACGCGCATCCATCTTAGTCGGTGGCGCAATCCATAGACGAGTCTTGAGGCTTCCTGCTGGTACGTCTTGTAGCAGTTTACCTGCAGCACGGAAGTGACCAATGTTGGTCATGCATGAACCAATGAATACTTCATCAATGGTATCACCAGCGACGTCAGCCAATGTCTTAGCATCGTCTGGATCGTTCGGGCAGCAAAGAATTGGCTCTTTGATCTCGCTCATATCGATAGTCATATCGATGGCGTATTCTGCATCTTCGTCAGCACGCATGAGGCTTGGGTTCGCTAGCCATTCTTGCATTTGCTCAACGCGGCGGCTGATGGTACGCGCGTCACCATAACCTTCTGAAATCATCCACTTAAGCAAGGTAATGTTTGAGTTTAGATACTCAGTTACTGATTCTTCAGACAAAGTAATGGTACAACCAGCAGCACTACGCTCAGCTGACGCATCAGACAATTCAAACGCTTGCTCAGCGGTCAAGTCTTCTAGACCTTCGATCTCTAAAATACGACCGTTAAACTCGTTAATTTTACCTTTCTTATCAACGGTCAAATAACCTTCTTTGATGGCTTGATAAGGAATCGCATGGACCAAGTCACGTAGCGTGATACCAGGTTGACGCTCGCCAACGAAGCGCACACGCACAGATTCAGGCATATCAAGTGGCATCACACCAGTTGCCGCTGCGAATGCAACCAAGCCAGAACCGGCTGGGAACGAGATACCCATTGGGAAACGCGTGTGCGAGTCACCACCAGTACCAACGGTATCTGGAAGTAGCATACGGTTCAACCACGAGTGAATGATACCATCGCCCGGACGTAAGCTGACGCCGCCACGGTTCATAATAAAGTCAGGTAGTGTATGCTGAGTCTCAACGTCAACTGGCTTTGGATAAGCAGCGGTATGACAGAATGACTGCATCACTAGGTCTGCTTGGAAACCTAGGCAAGCCAAATCTTTTAGCTCATCACGAGTCATCGGACCAGTAGTATCCTGACTACCAACTGTGGTCATTTTTGGCTCACAGTACATGCCTGGACGCACGCCTTCTAGACCACACGCTTTACCAACCATTTTTTGTGCTAGAGTAAAGCCTTTACCGGTATCCGCTGGCTCTTCTGGCTTAGCAAAGACGTCTGAATGACCAAGACCCATATATTCACGAGCACGATTGGTCAAACCACGACCAACGATTAATGGAATACGGCCGCCTGCGCGCACTTCGTCAAGCAAGGTTGGCGAGTTTAGCGTAAAGGTTGACAATACTTCGTCAGAGTCGTGCTTAGTGATTTTACCTTCATACGGATAGATGTCAAATACATCGCCCATGTTTAGGTTATCAACGGCAACTTTTTCGATTGGCAAGGCGCCAGAATCTTCCATGGTGTTAAAGAAGATAGGAGCGATATTGTTACCAAGCACCAAACCGCCACCACGCTTGTTTGGTACGTTCGGAATGTCTTCGCCCATTAGCCAAAGTACCGAGTTGGTTGCAGACTTACGGCTAGAACCGGTACCGACCACGTCGCCAACATATGCAAGTGGATGACCTTTTTCTTTTAACGCTTTGATTTGCTTCATTGGACCAACAACGCCCTCTTCGTCAGCAAAGATGCCGTCGCGAGAGTTTTTGTGCATGGCTAATGAATGCAATGGAATGTCGGGGCGGCTCCACGCGTCTTGGGCTGGTGACAAGTCATCGGTGTTGGTTTCGCCAGTGACTTTAAAGGTGGTATAAGTGGTTTTCTCTGGCACTTCAGGACGGCTTAAGAACCACTCCGCGTCAGCCCAAGATTGCACCACTTCTTTAGCAATAGCATTGCCAGCTTCGGCTTTTTCGGTCACGTCATTGAACGCGTCAAATACGAGTAATGTTTTCTTTAACGCATCAGCAGCTTCTTGTGCGACTTCCGCGTCGTCTAATGCTGCAACCAATGGCTGAACGTTGTAACCACCTTGCATAGTACCTAAGATTTCAACGGCTTTTTTCTTGCTGATAAGTGGTGAAGTCGCTTCGCCTTTAACAATAGCAGCTAAAAATGCAGCTTTAACATAAGCGGCTTGGTCAACACCGGCAGGAATACGGTTTTCTAACAAGTCCATCAAGAACGCATCTTCACCCGCTGGTGGGTTTTTAAGTAGCTCTACCAATTCTGCTACCTGCTTCTCATTTAGTGGAAGTGGCACAGTCCCTAGCTCAGCACGTTCTGCGACATGTTTACGATAAGCTTCTAACACAATAGTCGTCCTCGTCGGTTGGTGACCAGTACATCACGTGAGTAGTCAGGATGACAGCCTACATCGATGTACTGCATTGAATAATTATCCGTGCAATCATAGCTCAAAACGCTCAAAATGTTAATGGCTGAGCCGTGAAAAGGCGCAGAATAACGCCATATTGGACATTTATTATAAAAATAGTGCCATAACCAATATGATTGACGCGGTTAAATAAAAACCGTGTGCCTGCTATACTCTGACAACCTCAAAACCGATCAGATATTTTTTATCAGCGAATTTTTAGATGCGACTTGATAAAACACACTTTACCAATAAATATTAAGGATAATAAGATGGACGATAATGCCAATTATCATAAGGGTCTAAAAGTTCGTACCGAAGTGATGGGCGAGCAACATGTCAAACGCTCGCTCGATTCGGCGTCCCCATTTACCCAGCCGCTGCAAGACTGGATTATCGAACATGCTTGGGGCAGCACGTGGCAAGACGACACCATATTACCGCGTAAATATCGCTCATTAATTACCATGGCTTTCTTAATTGCGCAAAAAAGCCCAAATGAGCTCAAGGGACACATCCGAGGAGCGATTAATAATGGCGCCAGTGTCGCTGAAATTCGAGAAGTACTGATGCACAGCTTGCCTTATTGCGGCGCGCCTGCCACCCAAGAAGCGTTTCGCGCAGCCATAGATGTGCTAAATGACATGGACATTGATATCAATAAATAAAACTAGGGTAAAGGTGCGCTTCATAGTAGTCTTATTAGTGATAAAACCTTATTTAGCCCTAGTAGATTTTTTGATTGTCTTAACAAGATTGCCCAAAAAACCTTGAGCCATTATCTGCTATAATAGCTGCATTCATAAAACATTCTAATAATACCAAAAACCCTTATCCTATCAAGGGTTAAGAGAACATTTGATTATGACAAACGCCGTACAAACCCACGTCCCCGCTGCCCGTGCAAAACCAAAAAAAGCCATCCAAGGCGAAAAGCTACGTGGCTACGATAAGGTCGCGCGTATCCCAATTAAAGTGATTCCGACCGTCGAGGCCAAGAAAAAGCCTGATTGGATTCGGGTTAAAATGTCGTCACCTGCGGAAGTAGCGCGTATCAAAGCCACTCTGCGTGAGCAAAAGCTTTATACCGTCTGTGAAGAAGCAGCTTGCCCGAATCTGCCGCAGTGCTTCGCTGATGGTACGGCAACCTTTATGATTATGGGTGATATCTGTACCCGTCGTTGCCCGTTTTGTGATGTCGGTCATGGTCGTCCAAATGAATTGGACAAAGACGAGCCACGCCATACCGCTGAGACCATTCAAGGTCTAGGTCTGAAATACGCAGTGATTACTTCAGTTGACCGCGATGATTTAAAAGACGGCGGTGCTGGACATTTCGTTGAAGTTCTCAATGAATCGCGCGCGCTAAGCCCAAATTGCTTGATTGAAATACTAGTGCCAGATTTCCGTGGGCGTATGGAGATTGCCTTAGATTTATTGACTGAAACCGCGCCAGATGTGTTTAACCACAATATCGAAACCGTGCCGCGTCTGTATAAAGCCTTCCGTCCAGGCTCTGACTATCAGCATTCATTAGACTTGCTCAAGCTCTATAAAGAGCGCCGTCCTGATATCGCCACTAAATGCGGTTTTATGGTTGGACTTGGTGAGACCGAAGAAGAAATTTATGCGCTGCTTGATGATTTAAAAGCCCATGACGTCGATATGATTACCATCGGTCAGTACCTGCAACCCAGTAAAGACCATGCGCCAGTTGATCGTTACGTACATCCAGACGAATTCCAGCGTTATATGGACTATGGTAAAAAGATTGGTTTCTTTAGCATTTGGGCCGGCCCAATGGTACGCTCAAGCTACTTTGCCGATCGTCAATACTATGGTGAAGATTGCCCAGCACCAATTCGTAGCAAAAAAGCGCTTGAAGCAGAAGGTAAGCTTGGCTGCTAAGTAATATTCGTCACGATACCAAAGTAGGATGACGAATCTTAAAACATATAAAGGGCGAATAGTAGATAGTTACTATTCGCCCTTTTTTTATGCTTATACACTTAATCCCTAAATAACGTCAAACATTTAGAGGTTGGACTGCTGTTTTACTGTTTTTCATATTTAACAACGCGATACCAAGGATGATGACACCGCCTATCAAACCTGTGATAAGACCCGGATAAATCAGCAGTAAAGCACCAATTGCCAAAATGATGCGCGTGATTGTATTCATACTGCCTTTAAAATACCCTTCTAACGCCGCACTAAGGCCAATCACACCAATCACAGACGTCACAACGGCCATAACAATATCGATGATTGGGGGCAATGGGAATTCTTTTGCCGTAACCGCAAGACCTGTCGGGTCAATCATCAACATTGCAGGATTATAAATAAACATAAATGGAACGATAAATCCAGCCAGTGCCAACTTTAACGACAGAAACCCTGTTTTCATAGGATCGCCACCAGAGATACCAGCGCCAGCAAAGGCTGCCAAACAGACCGGCGGAGTAATATTGGCAAATACGCCAAAATAGAACACAAACATATGCGCCGCCAAAATAGGAATATTGAATCCTGCTAATGCGGGCGCCGCCATCGTTGCCGTAATAATATATGCAGGAATCGATGGTAATCCCATTCCTAAAACCATCGACGCCAGCATGGTTAAAATCAAGGTGAGCAATAATGAGCCTGCTCCTAAAGTGACAATCGAAGAGGTCATCACCGTACCAAAGCTCGTTAAGCTGACTACCCCAATAATAATCCCTACGACCGCACAGGCCGCCATGACCGCTAACGACTGGCGCGCACCGTCTTCTAGCGCGCCCAAAATGTCCTTAAAACTCATGCGCGTCTCAGCTCGCAGCATACTGATGACAACAGTAAAGCCAATGGTATAGGCAGCGGCATACCCTACCGGTACATTCTTAATCAATAAAAAAATCAAAAACACAATGGGTAGCAGCATATGTCCGCGCGCTTTTAATACTTCTTTTACTTGCGGCAAACTCTCTTTTGCCATACCTTTTAAGTCTCGGCGGCCTGCGCGAAAATGCACCTGCGCGATGACGCCTAAATAATACAAGATAGCAGGTAACAATGCTGCCAAAGCAATAGTGCTATACGGTAGACCTGTGGTCTCGGCCATGATAAAAGCACTAGCACCCATAATTGGCGGCAATATTTGACCACCGACTGATGCACTTGCCTCTACAGCACCCGCAAAATCTTTATGATAACCAACCTTTTTCATCAATGGGATAGTAAACGCGCCGGTACTGACTACGTTTGATAAGGCAGAACCATTGATACTGCCCATAAAGCCACTTGAGATGACAGCCACTTTAGCAGGGCCGCCTTTTTTATCGCCTGCCAGCGCTAATGCCAAATCATTAAATAGCTGACCCATGCCTGAACGCGCTAAAAATGCGCCAAAGAGGATGAATAAAAAGATAAACGTAACTGAGGCACCGATGGCAACCGAATATAGGCCTTCGGTTTTGAGGAATAACTGACCAAAAATATCGCCAAAATCATAAGGACGAGTGAGTAGCCGGTCAGGCATAAAATTCATATGGCTGATAAATGGATATAACAAAAATATTGACGCCAATATCGGTAATATCCAACCAGTAATACGTCTACTGCCCTCGAGTACACAAATCACCGTGATAATAGAGAACAATACATCCGTTTGATTGGCGATGCCACCACGTGAGGTCACAATATCTTGATACTCATAGATAAGATATGCCATTCCAGATAAAGATAACACGAACCAAACCCAGTCATACCAAGCCACCCGCTTGCGGCTACTCTTCTTACTGGCTGGAAAAATCAGAAAAATCAATGCAAAACCAATACCTACATGCACAGAACGCTGTAACAATGATGGCATAGGATTAAAAGTAATATATAGATGAAAAAGTGAATATAAAATACAAATCGCAGCGATAATATATTTTACTGGCCCTTGAGTGATATGACGCGTAATTGACTCTCGGTCGTACTTTTCTAGTATTGCTTGTGTGAGGTTAGGATCAACGTCGTCATCGATATCAGTGCTATCATGAAGGCCAGGTTGCTTAGACAACTTAGCCTCATCGCTAGAGACAGTAGTCCCGCTATTGTGATCCATCACTTGAGAGTTCATGACAAAAATCCTTATTAAATCTATCTATTAGACTATACGATTTGGGCGTAATAGTTACTGCAGAATAATCAGGCACCCATTGATGAATTAAAATACGATGACCTGCATAATCAATCTCACCTTCAGTGCGCCTTGAAACAACCCAGTTAAGACTGGGGAGTCTTTCGTTGATTTGATAGCCAACATAGCCTGGTTTTCTTATTGGAGCGACATTTTCAGTAGATGGGGTTCCCGCCCCAAAAGCTTGTAGATAAGTAGTGGTTAGCAATAAACCTTGATTCTCACGAACATATTGCTCCTCCCACCATTGCTTTTCTACAGAATGAATCCAGCGCAATTGAAAATTAGGCTCAACGAAATAACATACTTTTTTATCAGATTCAGCAACATCATCGACGCGCACCTCGATGACAGACTGGCGGGTAAAAATTACCCAGAATATTAAAACCGCTAGCGCAGCAGTCACTGCTGCGCCGATTGTTAAACTTAAGCGTTTACTTAGCTGATTGCTCTTCATAGTATTTCTTAGCGCCTGGATGGATAGGAGCTACCATTCCTTCTTGAGCAGTCTCTAAGCTAATATCATTAGCTGCTTGGTGGGCATTTTTTAGGCCATCCAAGTTTTCAAACAGCGCTTTGGTCAGTTTATAGCCATCCTCTTCAGAGATGTCAGAACGAATCAACAACGCATTCATCACGGCAGTCGTTGGAATGGCGGCATCGTTACCATATGTTCCAGCAGGAATCTCGAACGTCTTAAAGTAAGGCTTGTTTTCGATAATTTGTTTAAGCTTATCTTGATTGATGGTGACCAGCTGCAATTTGATACCCTGCTCTAGCTCTAACAGTGAAGAGTTTGGTAAGCCGCTACTAAAAAACGCCGCTTCAATCTTACCCGCTTTCATCGCATCGGCTGCATCGGCAAACCCTAGATAGTCAACTTTGACATCATCATAAGTGATACCAAAACCTTCTAACAACGTCCGAGCATTGACTTCCGTTCCAGAACCTTGATCACCAACCGCAATACGCTTACCTTTTAAATCTTCGATATTTTTGATACCAGATTTTTCTGAAGCGACTATCTGAATCACATTTGGATATAGAACGGCAACTTGTTGAATATTTGTTATCGGTTCTTTAAAGTCTTCAGTACCTTCAACCGCATTAGTGACGACATCACTAAGTGCTAGCACCATGTCGACTTTACCTTGCGTGAGTAGATTGACGTTTTCTACTGACGCCCCCGTGGTTTGGGTCTTAGCATTAACGCCAAAGGTTTTGGCGTAGATTTCTGCTAAAGAGGTGCCAATAATATTATAAGGACCTGATGCGCCCCCTGTTGCGATAGTGACAAACTTGGTTTCAAGCTTATCACTCGCCGCTGAAGCAGCAGTATTGTCCGTGGTAGCGCTATCATTGGTATCAGTCGCCGTGTTGTCTGAACAGGCAACCATCGTCATACTTAAGGCAACAATTGCAGCTAGGAGAGGAGTTTTACTAAAAAACATCATTATTTTCATCCTTGATAAAATAAAGCGAATTGGATTTATAAAATATTACTTAACCATGTCACTGTAATAGTAACTAATCCGTGTTGAATTGTGAGCTTTATATACTATATTAATTTTTGAAAAGTGTAGCGTCCCATTGATACAATCAAAAGTATCCATGTAATTAAAGCATGAGGTGTCATACATTGCTATCTTGTTTTATGCGATAGCAAACATTGGCACGCATGAATCGTAGTTTATCTCTTCAAATTTGCTAAACCAAAATAATTAGACTAGCTATTGTTTCGCTACGCGGTACTAAGTTCCATATTCTTATCATCATTTAAACAGACTTTATGCACCTTGTAAACTTCTATTAACATTTCCCTTAATTGTTAAAATAACTTTGATTCTTGCCATGCGCAGCCGACGCGTGATTACTGCTTGAATAGTTAAAAGAACACTTACTGCCAATGATTATCTTTTTTACTAATACGCAGATATCTATAATTTTTCACTACTATAATTGGTCTCTATTACATATAATCGCTAATAACATCAATAGAATCGATAAACCTTAAAGGAAAACTTATGAAAAAACTATTTGCTTCGAGCATCGTTTTTGCCACATTTGTCCTAGCTGGCTGTGCCACTTCTGATATGAATACCAATGCTGGCACAGCCATCGGTTCGGCAAACGAGATTGGGATGAATATTTTTAAAGCCGCTATTGATAACCAATGCCGCAGTCAGATTGAAAAACAAAATGCTTGGCGCATTGCTAGTGTGGCGATGACGGACGCCCAAGAGGAAGAGATAAAAGGTCGAGTTTGCGGCTGCGTCAGCGAGCAAGCGCCGCAGCAAGTGACCCTCGTTGAACTTGGCAATGCGGCAATTGATGCCAACTATCGCACCCAACTGGTCACTAAAGTGGTAGCAAAAACGCTGCAAAGCTGTTATGGCAGTATCGTTAAATAAGTAGCTGAAAAATAGATGCTGGATCAGCGACTTGACTAAAGGGCTTATTTCACGAAATAAGTTGGGTTATTGATTGCACAACCCAACTTATTCATATAGATTATTTACTATTGTGAATGACAAATGGAATTTATCTTTAACCCATGTCAAGGGTGACTGATGAAAAGACGTGCATTTATAAAACTTGGTGGTCAGCTAACGGTAGCCGGCACTGTGTTGACTCAGCTCAGTGCTTGATCATCAGATGATGATGACGTCAGGCCACCAAATAACCTCGATGGTTTAGATGGTTTAGGCTATCAAGGCGCAGCACCTTTTGTGCATGGTATTGCCAGTGGTGACCCGCTCCAAGATCGGGTCATACTATGGACACGAATTACCAATGACGGTAGTATCCAAGCCGCCAGTATTCCTGTTGCTTATAGGATAGCAACAGACACAGCGCTGAAAAACATCGTTACTCAAGGTCGCGCAATAGCGACAGCGCAATCCGACTTCACCGTAAAAGTCGACCCTAAAAACCTACAACCCAATACCACTTATTATTATGCTTTTGAAGCACTAGGCTATCACTCTCCTATTGGTCGCACACGTACCATACCACAAGCAGACTTGCCAGCAAGCGAAGTTGATCGTGTGCGCTTAGCCGTGGTTTCCTGCTCAAACTATGGCTTTGGCTACTTTAATGGTTATGCCAATATCGCCAAGCAAGCCGATATCTCTGCCGTCATACATTTGGGTGATTATATCTATGAGTATCCAGAAGGCTTTTATCGTGATAACGATTTAAAAGAAGAGCGACCGCTAGAGCCAAAAAACGAGATTATCAGCTTAGAGGATTATCGTCGCCGCTACGCTTGCTACCGTACCGATGTCGATTTGCAAGAATGTCACCGTCAGCATCCGTTTATCGCTGTTTGGGACGATCACGAAATCGCAGACAATTCATGGAAAGGTGGTGCAGGTTTTCATACTGAGAGTAAAGGCAGCTATATAGAACGCAAAATGTCGGCCGTGCGCGCTTATCATGAGTGGATGCCTATCCGCGATGACAGTAGCAACGAGCTAGACAGTCAATTACGCATCTATCGACGTTTTGAGTTTGGTAAATTATTCGATTTAAACATGCTAGATACGCGCATATTTGGTCGCGAAAAGCTTGATGCCAAAGCCAGCAACGAGCCTGAACGTCAATTATTAGGTCTTGAACAAGAAAACTGGCTCTATTTAAAGATGCTCGAAGGCAAACGCCGACAAGCAACATGGCAAATACTCGGGCAACAAGTTATTTTAGCGCCATTTAAAGGCACTTTTGCCACCAATTCTGGCGATATTTGGAATGGGTATGCCAGTGCACGCACACGTTTGCTCAACTTTATCGAAGAAAATAATACCTCCAATACGGTTGTTTTAACTGGGGATTATCATGCTTCCTTTGCATTTGATATTGCAAAAAACCCTTTTGAAGCAAGTAGCTATCATCCTCTAACCGGCAAAGGTTCTTTAGCTGTAGAGTTCGTCTGTCCGGCATTGACGTCTTCGCCCTTTCCTGAAACCGCAGGTGTTGAGCTAAACCCGCATCAGAAATTTAACAATCAGACCGAACGTGGTTATATGCTCCTCGATATCACTGAGCAGGCGTTTCAATGTGAATGGTATTATACGGACACCTTAAAAAAACGAGATGATAGCGTAAAATTTGCAAAAAGCTTGCTTACTAAAACACAGACTAACCACTTGATTGACGGCAGTCAATCGCGCCCGCTTACTAACGTCGCTGCCCTATCTGATGCTAACAAATCTATGGCAGTGAAAAAGTCTGCCGTTTTAAGTGGCGCTTAGCACAATATGCTCCGCACAGTATTTTGCATACTTAAGGTAAAAAAATAGTAGCCAAAAAAAAGGGTGAATCATATGATTTACCCTTTTTTATTACTCATTTAGCTAATGGGATTTATGAAATACTGACGTACTTATGATTAGTCAATTTATAACTCATTGCTAGGCGTTGGACGAACGGGTAAAGATGCGGTCGATGGCAATATTTTACTGCGATGAAAATACTTGGACGAGCCATCAATTATCTTATTCACTTCTTTGACCAAAGCATGGATGACATCATCATAAACGCCATGATATAACTCGGTCTCAAACGCTGTAAAAGGATGCTTACGCGATGCCGAACTGACTTCTGTCACGCCCTGCTTACTATAAAAAATATCGACGCGGCCATCGCTATTTAACACACAATTCAACTCTCCGCCTTCAAGCGCCATCTCGATACGCTCAGGCATAAAAATATAATCATCCACATCCATGAGCTTTTTTTCTACTTCTCTCTTAAAAAAAGATTTGATATCAAACATACATACACCCTTTGTCTTAAAATTTTAAAAACCTTTAGCACGTCTATTCTTATGGTCTTTATGGTATGCGTCTCGCATATCTGCTTATGATAGATCATGCTTTATTAACTTATCCTATAAGGTGTACGGATACTTTTTAAGACAGAATATGTAAAACTGCGTTTGATGTTGGTAAAAAAAAGACGCCGTCTAAGCGTCCCTTCTTTTTTGGTAAATCCAATCATACGATTGTGCGTAATTACACCCAGCCTTTTTCACGAAATAACTGTAACGTCTTAATAACGACTGTCATCTCTTCGGGTGTGCCAAGTGTGATGCGGTTAAAACCTGGTATCGAAGGGAACTCGCGACCAACGGCAATACCATGTTCGAGCATACGATCGATATAGGTTTGCACGTCACCCTTGACTTCATAAAAAATAAAATTGGTTTGCGAGGGCAAATAACGCAGCCCCAGCTCATCGAGCGCTGTCTGCATCATTTTTCTTGCTTGATTGGTGGTTTGTAAGCTATGCGCCAAAAACGCCTCGTCTTCTAGCGTTGCTATTGCTGCAACCGCACCTAACATGTTGATATTATCCGTAGACATCAAAGACCCGATTTCTGCAATCATCGGTGGATTGGCAATCGCATAACCGACGCGCAAGCCTGCTAGCCCAAATAATTTTGAGAAAGTGCGCACGACAATCAAGTTATCTGATAGCCCCTCTTTTATCCATTCAACGCCGCTCACAAAACTTGGATCGGTGATATAGCCAAAGTAGGCTTCATCCACTAAGAAATAGTGGTTTTTTGGCGCATTTTTTATCCACGCTTTGAGCGTATCCGTTTCGGTAATGATAGCCGTTGGATTATTAGGGTTGCACAAATAAAAAAGACTGATACCGTCAAATTGAGCAGCCGCTTTTTGTAGGTTATCAAAGTCTAAATCATAGTCATCGCGCGTTAATGGCACTTTGACTACTGGAATACCTAAGGAGCGTGCATATAGCTCTGCACAACCGAAAGTTGGGTCTGGAATGATTAGCTGAAACCTTGTATCTGTTTTTAATGCTTTGTCATGCAGCATTTGCACCACTGCTCTGATACTCTCGATTGAGCCATTGCCCAATAAAACCTGATTTTCAGGTACGCCGTTGAGAGCCGCTACTTTGCTTAGCAGCGTAGCGCGATGTTTATCAGGATAGCGAGCAGCGCCAGATAAAGCATTAGTGATGGCTTCTTTGGCAACGTCCGACATGCCTAAAGAGTTTTCATTGAAGTCTAACTTGAGTAATTTATGACTGTTGTTATCGATATTATTATGCATGATAGGTAATCCGCCTACGTCGTCCATGAGTGATATAGCGCATGCCGCTGCTTCATATCATCTTAAGTGGCATTTGGTATAATTACAAGTTATCTAATAGCAAATTATTAGTTATTAATATACCTAGATAGAAGTACGTTTAACTTTAAATATCCCATAAAAAAAGGTGAGCTGCAGCCTATGCAACTCACCTTTCTACGTCTACATTCAGTCGGAATTAAACCATTAAATCAAATGCGCTTTTAATTCCAATACTTTATCACGCGTTTTTGCCGCTTCTTCAAATTTCAAATCTCGTGACATTTGCTGCATTTGTTTCTCAAGGCGTTTGATTTCTTTGGCCAGTAAATCAGGACTGCGCAAAATGCTGATATCGACATCAGGCAGATTGCTTTTTACAGGGATTACTTGATTGTCATTGACATCAAGGTTTTCACCCGTGTCAATTTTATCGGTAATACTACGGCGCGCACCTTTTGGCGTAATATTGTGCTCAAGGTTAAAGGCGACTTGTTTTTCGCGGCGACGGTCAGTCTCCTCTATCGCTTTTTCCATACTCGGCGTAATGCGGTCGGCGTACAAAATCGCTTTACCGTTTAAGTGACGGGCAGCACGGCCAATGGTCTGAATCAACGAGCGCTCAGAACGCAAAAAGCCCTCTTTATCAGCATCAAATATTGCCACCAATGACACCTCTGGCATGTCCAAACCTTCACGCAACAGGTTAATGCCGACCAACACATCATGGACGCCTGTCCGCAACTCATGAATGATCTGCATGCGCTCAACCGTATCGATATCTGAATGCAGATAAGCGACTTTGACATCGTATTCTTTAAGGTAACTGGTCAAATCTTCTGCCATTCGCTTAGTTAATGTGGTGATAAGCACGCGCTCATCAAGCTCACGGCGTTTGGTAATCTCCGATAGCACATCATCAACCTGCGTCAATACAGGACGAATCTCAATCTCAGGGTCAATCAGACCGGTTGGACGCACCACTTGCTCGACCACCTGCTCGCTGTGTTCAAGCTCATACTGTGCTGGCGTGGCGCTAACATAGATGGTTTTAGGCTTAATACGCTCCCATTCTTCAAACTTCATCGGGCGATTATTCATGGCACTTGGCAGACGAAAACCATAATTGACGAGGTTTTCTTTACGCGACCTATCGCCTTTATACATCGCCCCAATTTGCGAAACCGTCACGTGCGATTCATCGATAAATAGCAGCGCATCTTCTGGAATATAATCAAACAAAGTCGGCGGCGCTTCCCCTGACGGACGACCAGACAGATGCTGCGAGTAGTTTTCGATACCATTACAGTAGCCGAGCTGCTGAATCATCTCAAGATCATACTGGGTACGCTCTTTTAGACGCTGCGCTTCAACCAATTTATTATTGTCGCGAAAATACTCGAGACGCGGCTCAAGCTCGGCGCGAATGGTATGACTTGCTGCTTCCAGTTTATTGCGCGGGGTCACGTAGTGCGATTTTGGATAAATGGTAATACGCGGCACACTTCGGACGGTTTTGCCGGTTAACGGGTCAAACCAAGTGATTTTTTCCACTTCATCATCAAATAAATGCACGCGCACCGCTAGCTGCTCAGATTCCGCAGGATAAATATCTAACAGCTCACCGCGCAAGCGATAGGTACCACGGCCAAAATCTAACTCATTACGGTTATATTGCATTTCAACCAAACGTTTAATAGTAGCAGTACGATCGATTTTGTCGCCGACGACGACATGCAAGAGCATTTTTAGATAACTTTCTGGATCGCCCAAACCATAAATGCAGGAGACCGAAGCCACAATAATCGCATCACGGCGCTCAAGCAGCGCCCGCGTCGCTGATAGGCGCATTTGGTCAATATGGTCGTTGATGGCACTGTCTTTTTCGATAAAGGTATCACTCGCCGCAACATAGGCTTCCGGCTGATAATAATCGTAATAACTGACAAAATACTCAACCGCATTATTTGGAAAGAACGCTTTAAATTCGCCATAGAGCTGGGCGGCAAGGGTTTTATTGTGCGCCATAATAATTGTTGGACGTTGGCATTCAGCGATAACCTTTGCCATGGTATAAGTCTTACCAGAACCGGTCACACCGAGTAACAGCTGCTCATCCATCCCAGCATTTATACCATTAACAAGCTTGGCAATCGCTTGCGGTTGATCGCCTGCCGGCTCAAAGTCGGTGACCATCTCAAAGGCGCGGCTTGATATTTGCGTACCAGACGCATTGACACCACTGATTTCAGCTTCACCTTGCAGCTGAGTGGCCAATTGGTTTAACTGACGCGACGAGCGCGGTTCAGGCATTCGCATAATGGCTTTCTTCCTGACATTTATAAAAGGTTATAAGAGTTTAAACTTATAACAATATGGGGTCTAAATTCCAGTTTTTAAAGGATAATTACAGGTTTCATTTCCTATTTACACATATAATTAATAGTACAAATTTGCGCTACATTAATGGTAAATTTAAAATGAATACTATTTATTTAACGTCTATTATTTATAGGAAAGGCACAGAATGGCAGCTAAATTTACAAAGCTTTTCACGATTAACAAAGTCATTACACGACCACTTAATAAAGCCTAAAACCTAGGGGTTCAATCGCGCTCATAAATTGCTACTATGGGCACTGAATTAATGAACAAGCAGTATTAAGAAGCGATAAATACAAGCAACAACACGCTTAAAAATTAATCCAATAACTAATAAAAACTTAAAATAATGGAGTAAATTATGAGAGAACGTTACGCAAGTGGTATTGATGATAAAACCGCTGAAAAAATGGTTGAATTGTTAAACGCTAACTTAGCCAATCTGATTGACCTAAGTATGGACAGCAAGCAGTGCCATTGGAACTTGCAAGGTACTGGCTTTATCGGTGTGCATCAATTGTTAGATGAGACTTATGAGCGTTTGACTGAAGCGTTTGATACAGTTGCCGAACGTATCGTTATCCTTGGCGGTAAAGCCAATGGCATCTCTAAACGTGTGGTTGAAGACTCTATCCTAGAGACTTATCCAACTGATATCACAGAAGTTGATGAGCACGTACGCGAGCTGACCAATCGTTATAAAACCATTGCCGCTTCACTGCGTGAAGGTATTGATACCGCGGGCGACGCAGGCGATGAAGATACGGCAGATTTATTGACCGAAGTAAGCCGTATTGTCGATAAAGATGCTTGGTTCATCGGTGCTAATGCCCCCAAGAAAAAATAACAATGACTGAATAAATCTATAAATGGTATTCAGATAAGTATAAAAAAAGGTCACTTTTATAGTGACCTTTTTTTATCTCTAAAACCTTATATTTATAAATTGCTGTTATAGTCAAAACATCCTAAAAACGCGACGGTATGGCTGATATAAATTTTTTATAGACTCTGTCTGCGCAGGCACAGCAAGCAAGCAAGAAAAATTGATTTTAAAGACGGGTATTAAAACGGGTTAGAATTAGACTAAAAAATAATGACTTTAAAATACGCCTTTAATAATCTGCTTCATTTGCGGCAATAGCTCGCTTAATTGCGCTTCAGTCTCGCTGGTATCTTCAGGCAAGGATTGCTGTAAAAAAGCCGCGGTAATTTGTGGCTGCTTGGCAAGGATACTTTGCCCTACCGCCGTATCGTAGAATTTAATCTGGGCATCGACTTCAGCCTGCGTATAGTAAGTCTTAGCGGCACTGATATAAGCTTGCGTCAAAGTTTTTGCGTCGGCTGCATTGCCGATACCCTCAGTCATAATCTTGGCATATTGACCTAACACGCTCTGAATTTGCTCTTGTAGCTCGCGTTGGCGCTTATTTAACTGTTGGTCACTGGCGCGCTGATTACTACTTTGATTCTGGTTTTTGGTTTGCGTATTAATGGCATCGATGGCCGCTTGTTGGCCATTGACGATAGACTGAATCTGCGCGTCGATATGCATCACTTGCATCAGTTTAATGATAGACACATCAGTTGGTGCTTGATTGTTCATTTGCTGCTTGGCAATATTATTGGTGCCCTTACTAACCCTATTTGGCTCACTATGGACAATCAATTCTGCATTAGCATTGACGATAGGTGCTGATAGCAGCGTTGTCACCACCAAAGTAAGTAATGGATTGATGCTAGTAGGACGCCGACTGGTATTTTTTTTGGAAGATTTTAGGTAATTTTTCATATAAGACTCTTATTATTATAGGTGACGATTATTTATTATTTGGCAAGATTTATTAAGCACACTGCTCATCCGGTAAACGTAAAACCTCAGCATCGGGAACAGATAATGTCAAAATCGCTTCTTGAAATAATGGATTGGCACGGAATTGGTTTTCAATATCTTCAAATTTTTGCGCGATTTGCTGTTCTTGTTGATTACCGGCGATATCGACCGCTGCCACCATAAAGATTTTTTTGGGTCCGACCCACTCTAAGTGTAAATAAGAGACGCTGTCGATATCAGGATGATTTAATAGTTCTGTTAAGATATAGCAATGGGTTTTTTCTGAGACTTTATAGCCAACCAAAAAATCACGATTGCGATTGATTAAAAAGATGGCAACCATACCCAATAATATGCCAACGATAATAGAACCAAGGGCATCCCAGAACGGCTCACCCGTATAGGCATGCATGCCCATCGCTGCTGCTGCGACCACTAAACCGATAACCGCTGCCAAATCCTCAAAAAATACCCCGCGCAACGTTGGGTTTGAAGTATTCACCACATAACCTAACGCACTGACATTGATAGCCTGACCATGCTTTTTACTTTGTAAATACGCCTGTACTAACGAGAAACCTTCAAGCACAAAGGCCACTGCCAAAATAATAAAGCCAATGGTGTAATTGGTTTCTGTTTCAGGCGCATTCCACTCGGTGATACCGGTATAGATAGAAACAATCGAGCCTGCCATAAAAACGCCAAAAGCGGCAATCATCGACCATACGTATGACTCTTTACCATAGCCTAACGGGTGACTGTTATCGGCAGGTTTGACCGCTTTTTTCTCCGCCACGATGAGTAGAGTGCCATTACCTGCATCTGCCCACGAATGCGCTGATTCAGCAATCATAGAAGCAGAGCCAGTCATAAATGCCGCAACGGTTTTGGCAATGGCAATAATAACATTCGCTCCTACGGCAATGAGCACAGTAACCAGCGACGAGGATTTCTCGTCTTCCTGCTTCTTGTCCTCCTGAATGTTTTCGGGGCTTGTGACGTTAGTGAAATTGAGGTTAGGATTGATACCGTCTTTAGAATTACTAGTATCTTTGGTCAAATTGGCAATAGAACGCGCACTGCCAGCACCGCGGGTACGAACGGCTTGCGGTGCTGGCTGATCTTTGGAAGGAATGTTTGATGATTCAGTGTTTTTTGAACTCATATGAGGCTCAATAAATGGTTAATATAATGAAGTAAAACAGCCATCAAAAAAGTTAAGCCATGAGCGCTAACTATTTTTAGCTGCCTTACTTATCATTAAATTTAACCAAATAGCCGCTACTGGTCAGTAAGGTTTTCGTGAGACTTTGTTTAAGTATTGATGATTTTGCTAGGTAAAATGCGCCTTATTTGGCATTGCTATGCTGAGCAAGCTCGCCAATCATATCATTGTCGTTGCCGCTTTTATCCGTCATCTTATCAGCGCCTAGACTTTCGCCAATCATTTGATTGATGTCGCAGCTCGGGCGATGCGAGCTTTGCATGCGTAGCTCTTTACGCGCCAAGCCTGCGTCAAAACGGCACTGCTGCATGGCATTTTTAATCTCAAGGGCAGGCACAGGCGTCGGTTTACCGTTATCATCAATCGCTACCATGGTAAAATAGCAGCTATTGGTATGGCGAATCGTACGGGCGCGAACGTCCTCCGCTTCAACCCGTATGCCCACTTCCATAGACGTTCTGCCGACATAGTTGATACTAGCGGCAAAAGTAACCAATTCGCCCACATAGATAGGCTCGCGGAACATCACTTGATCGACCGATAGCGTCACCACATAGCTACCACTGTAGCGACTGGCGCAAGCATAAGCGACTTGGTCAAGCATCTTAAGCAAATCTCCACCGTGGACGTTGCCGATGAAATTGGCCATATCTGGCGTCATCAGCACCGACATGTATAACTCATGATTTAAAGGGGCGCTTTTGGCAGTAGAGCTGGTATTGTATTGCGACATAATATTCCTTGCTGTTATCGTAAAACCTGTCTATTTTAAATATCCGTTATACAGCAGGTGTTGTTAAATCGCAAATAAAGACGGTTAGAGTGAGTGTAGGAGATATTTTTTATTTATATGGCTAGGGCTATTTATGCTTACTTTAACCCTGTCTTTGCGCTAAAAACCTTGTAAATGCTTTTATCTACCACGTAAAAACGCAATCTTTCTAAAATCTGCAAAAAAAAGCTTGACGTATTTTTTATCTTTGCTAGAATACGCCCCACTTAGCAAGAACTCATTAGAGACTTTCTAAGCTCGCCGTAAGTCATAAAACCCTTACCGCTTATTCTCCAATAGCTCAGTTGGTAGAGCAACGGACTGTTAATCCGTGTGTCCCTGGTTCGAGCCCAGGTTGGAGAGCCATATTTTAGTTGTAAATCTTTTGAATCATTTTTGATTCGATTATGGCATTTGCCAAGACCCTCATCACTTTGATGGGGGTTTTTTTATGGCTGGTGTTTTATTTCATAAGCCTATAAACAGTAAAAACCTTTCTCTTTTCTTCTTCTATTACCAGTCTTGCAGTGCTTGGTTAATCCACAAAATAAAATCTACAAATAAAGTCAGCTTAGCTTTTATCATCGCCCTCAGTTATTGACTTATCGACCTTATATTAAACCTGCTATATTGTTGGCCAACGATAAAATCATAAATAGCATTGACCCTTTAAAGCTTTATCGCTACTTTGGATAAAGCTCTTAGTTATGTGAAAAAAAGTATAAAAAACTATTAGGGATAGCGCCATGACTATAGGTATTATTAGGCCGACGTTACTGAGTATTGGACTGATGAGTATGATTGGTTGTACTGCCCTGCAAACCACCGCAAAACAGCCAAATACAGAAAAAACAAGCGATTCAGCAACGGTTTATTACAATGGTAATATCATTACCATGGAAGGTGAGCAACCGTAGATGGTCGAAGCTTTAGTCACGCAGGCTGGCAAGATTGCTTATGTTGGCAATTTAAATACGGCGCAATCAAAATATAAAAATGCCGCTCAAGTGAATTTAAACAGCAAAACCTTGCTACCGGGTTTTATCGATCCGCACAGTCACTTTGATATGGTGTCAAATACCATGGGTCAGGCAAATTTAAACCCGCCGCCAGTTGGCAAGATAGATAGTATGGATAAATTACTACAAGCCTTAAAAGACTATAAAAAGGACAATAACATCGCCGATGGTGAATGGATCTATGGTTGGGGTTATGATGAGAGTCAATTAAAAGAAGGTCGTCATCCAACCAAAGCAGATATCGATAAAGTATTGCCTAATAACCCTGTATATCTGCAACATACCAGCGGTCATATGGGTGTCGCCAATAGCAAAGCCTTGGCAGCCCTGAACATTACCGCCGATACTAAAAACCCAGAAGGTGGTAATATTGCACGGGTTAAAGGTTCGAGCGAACCAAATGGTCTTGTCCAAGAAACCGCTATGTACCCATTTATGCGGCGAATGCTAGAGGTATTAGAGCCCAATCAAGCTAAGTTTTTTGAGCAAACCCAAGATTATTATGCCAAAAATGGTCTGACTACCGCCCACAACGGTTCAACAGCTCGTAATACTATTCAGTTTTTCCAAAAACAAGCCGATGCTGGCAAGCTGAAAATTGACTTAGTTGCATTAGCAGGTAGCAGTGATTTGGATGAAAACTTAGCGGACAAAGACTTTGTTTGGAAGACCTATCAAAACGGTTTTAAAGTTCAAGGAACTAAAATCATAGCCGATGGCTCGCCGCAAGGTAAAACAGCTTATTTCAGTCAACCTTATTTGACGCCAGTGCCAGACTGCAAAAAAGACTGCCGCGGTTTGCCGAGTATCAGCCAAGATGCGCTCAATGAGATGTTTGCCAAGGCTTATAAGCACGATAACCAGTTGTTTATCCATAATAATGGCGATGGCGCGACAGATATGATTATTAAAGCCCACGAATATGCGGTTAAAAAGACAGGACAAGCCGCTGATAAAGATCGCCGTACGGTGCCTATCCATGCTCAGTTTGTGCGCTCCGATCAGCTAGAAGCCTTTAAAAAATATAAGATGCTACCGTCATTTTTCACCAATCATGCCTACTTTTGGGGTGATGTGCATGTGCAAAATTTAGGCAAAAAACGCGCTGATTTTTTAAGTCCGATAGCGACAGCGGATAAAATGGGGTTAAAATACACCAACCATTCTGACGATACCGTGACGCCTGTCGACCCGTTATTTACCGTTTGGTCAGCGGTTAATCGCACCTCGCGCTCAGGCAAGATTATCGGCGCCAATGAACGCGCAACCCCTTATCAAGCGCTCAAAGCCATCACGACCAATGCCGCTTATGAGTATTATGAGGAAAATAGTAAGGGTACCTTAACTAAAGGTAAGCTCGCTGATTTGGTTATATTAGATGCCAATCTGTTAACGGTAAATGCAGATAAACTTAAAGATATTCATGTGGTCACTACCATTAAAGAAGGTAAAATAATCTATCAGCGCCCGACAAAGTAAAACTATAATGACAGCATACTAAGAAAAAATTTAATGCTTTATAGTCAAATTCATATAAGCTTGACTATAAAGTTTTTTCTGTCTCTTTTATATCAATATTAGGATTCGTTTATGAGTAACACCGAGCAAATCACCTCCTCTGACAACACCCATTATCTACACCATACTTTTTTTGACCCAAGCGATAATACCACACCGATTACTGCTACCCTATTGATTGTGCATGGGATGGCCGAGCACAGCGGTCGTTATGCAGAGCTTGCGCAGTTTTTAGCAGATAACGGTATTGCGGTCGCCACTTACGATCAGCTGGGTCATGGGCAGACGGTCAAATCAGCCAATGATTTGGGTTTTTTTGCTGAAGAACATCCGGTGCAATCGTTATTAAAAGACGTTATTATCATGGCGGACAGCTTGAAAGCGCGCCATCCTAATGTGCCGCATTTCGTTATGGGTCATTCAATGGGCTCGTTTATCGTGCGCAATGTTCTCAAACATCACGCCCAGAACTTTACTGGTGCAATTTTAATGGGTACCGCTGATGCCAATCCATTGACCAAAGTGCTATTACCCATTAATAAAGTACTGGCAAAAGTAGCGCCCAAAAAGCCAAACCCAGTTTTCGCCAATGTGATGAATAAGGTACTCAATAGTAAACTTGATAATCGTATTTCTTCTTCAGAATTTGCTTGGCTTAATGAAGACCCTCAAGCTATCGAAGCTTATGAAGCCGATCCATTGACGGGTTTTGATTTTACCAACAATGGATTTTTAACCTTGTTTAGCTTAATGGAAGCGGGTCTTAATAAAAACTGGGCAATGACCATTGCCAAAGATTTTCCGATGTTACTGGTCAGTGGCGAGAACGATCCGATCGGCGATATGGGCAAAGGTATTCGCAAAATTGCCAGCCGTTTAGAAAAACAGAACTTTAGCAATATCACGCTACAGCTCTACCCGCACATGCGCCATGAGCCGATTCATGAACAAAATAAACAGCAGGTTTATCAAGATATTGTAGACTGGATAAATAGCAATTCTGATGCTTAGTAACAAAATGCTTGATTAATTTAAACGACCACTTTTATTATCTTTTTTACCCTTCACCAACTTTAGGAATATTTATGACATTGCAACAAACCATCGAGCAAGCCTTTGAAAATCGTAACGATTATAGCCCAGCAACCATGCCACAAGACATACGCGACGCTATCAACGAAGTGCTTGAACAATTAGACAACGGTAGCTTGCGTGTTGCTGAGAAAAAAGATGGCGAATGGGTGGTCAATCAATGGGCTAAAAAAGCGGTATTATTATCATTTCGTTTAAACGATAACTATGTGCAGGCGGCGGGCGAACACGTACAGTTTTATGACAAAGTGCCGACTAAATTTGCTGACTGGACTCAAGAGCAATTTAAAGCAGCTGGCGTACGCGTAGTACCGCCAGCGGTTGCTCGTAAAGGCTCATACATCGCAGCAGGTGCCGTCTTGATGCCATCGTATGTCAACATTGGCGCTTATGTCGACCAAGGCGCGATGGTAGATACGTGGGCTACGGTTGGTTCGTGCGCCCAAATCGGTAAAAACGTGCATCTATCAGGCGGCGTTGGTATCGGCGGTGTCTTAGAGCCGCTGCAAGCCAATCCAACGATTATCGAAGACAACTGCTTTATCGGCGCGCGCTCTGAAATCGTTGAAGGCGTGATAGTAGAAGAAGGCTCAGTAATTTCTATGGGCGTGTTTATCGGGCAATCAACGCGCATTTATGACCGTGAAACGGGCGAGATTCATCGCGGCCGTGTACCAGCAGGCTCAGTCGTTGTACCCGGTAGCTTGCCATCAGAAGACGGTACGCACAGTTTGTACGCTGCTATCATCGTGAAGAAAGTCGATGCGCAAACCCGAGCCAAAACCTCGGTCAATGAGTTATTACGTTTGGCCTAGCTTTTCGGTGATTAAGCTTTAGTTATGACGTTAATTTTTTATCAAAAAAGATGCTGAGGTTGACTCCAGCATCTTTTTTAATGCCTTATGGCAGTTTAATGCAAAACTTTACGTTATAATCTTCGTCTCATTTGAATACCAACATTTTTAGAGTTAGTCAGATTATTGACGCTTTTTTCATTTAATAAATGCTTGATAGCATTATCAATCCCTAACTGTATTTGACATATTATGAGTGAGTTATCTTTACGCACCTCGGCAATTCCTGTCACTGATCCCGAAGCAGGGCTACGTTTGACCGAGATTTTTTATTCCTTGCAAGGTGAAGCGCTAACCTCAGGCTTGCCGACGATATTTGTACGCTTGACTGGCTGTCCGCTACGCTGCGTGTATTGTGATACCGAGTACGCCTTTAGTGGCGGTGAGCGGCAATCGTTAGAAGCCATTATTACTACCATCAAAAGCTATCCGTGTCAGCGTATCTGCTTGACTGGTGGCGAGCCATTAGCGCAGCCAAATGCCATTGAATTGATGCAACGTTTGTTAAATGACGGTTATGAGATTTCACTTGAAACCGCAGGCGCGCTGACGGTAAAAAATGTACCGCCTGCGGTCAGCAAAGTGATGGATCTGAAAACGCCAAGCTCAGGTGAAGTCGATAAAAACCTTTGGTCAAACCTTAACTATCTCACCCAGCACGACCAAATCAAATTTGTCATTATGAACCGCAATGATTATGAGTGGGCAAAGGCAACACTGTTTGAGCATCAACTTGATAAATTGGTCGGTACGGTTTGGTTTTCACCAATGTTTACTGTCGCAGAAGAAGTCGTTGCTAGTGAAGCATTGAGCAGCCCCGATGTGCCAGTATTGGCGCGTGAGTTAGCTGAATGGATACTGGCTGATGCCTTGCCTGTACGTTTTCAACTACAACTGCATAAGATTATTTGGGCCGATGCTAAAGGTAAATAATGGAATGAGCTTTGCGCAAATTGGGCAAATCAATAGTTCAAATAAACAAGCAACCAAAATTCCAAACTAAACATCCTCTAAATATGGTCAAGGAATTTTAGAATCGCTACAAGGCGACCGACCGCAGATAGTACATTGAGTACATCTAGGACAGGTAACACCGTAGCGGTTTAAAAGTGCTCTGACTATAGCTAACCAGCCGACTGCAAGGACGCATACATGGTTAAACTGATTTTACTGGGCTTACTGGCGGGGGCGTTCTTTAGCTCGACATTTATTTTAAATGAGCTGATGAGTAATGCTGGCGGCCATTGGTTTTGGTCAGCGAGCCTACGCTATGTCTTTATGTGGCTGATTATCAGCGCCGTTATTATCCTGCAACATGGCTTTAGGCGTATTGAAGCACTTGCGAGCATTTTTCTTCAGCACTGGCGCTTTTGGTGTCTTACCGGCAGTATTGGCTTTGGGGTATTTTATACCGGTATTTGCTATGCAGGCGACCACGTGGCAGGCTGGGTCGTGGCTGCTACCTTTATGTTTACCGTCGTAACCAGTTTGTTCGTACTATTGGCATTCGGACAAAGGTTTGATAAGAAATTTATTATTTATGCCTTTTTGGTGTTTATCGGGGTGGTATTGGTCAACGTCAGCGAAGGTTTGCGCGCCTCTGCCCTCGCCGATATTGATAGCGCACCGATGGCAGAAATGCTGCTTTACGGTGCCCTACCTGCGCTAATCGCGGCTTTTAGTTACCCAATCGGCAATCAACTGGTCTGGCAAGTCTCACACAACTCGCGCAAACACCATCCCCATAAAGATAAGGCTAAAACGCAACAAGCAAAAGAAGCAAATAAACCCAATCGCGAACAAAGTTATCACGAGAATGCTAACCAACCGCTTGTCTCAGAAGCTTTCGATTTGTCTGCTGTCATGTCTAGCACTTCGGATAACAACGCTACCTTAAAAACCCCCTCTAGCATCGAAGTCATACCCTCTTCGCCTCTACAAAACCTCATTGCCCGCATTCCAGTTATCGAGACGAGCTTATTACAAAATGCCTTTAATAAAGTCTGGCTAATGACCTTGGGTAGCTTTCCATTTTGGCTGGTTTTAGGCGCTTTTATCCAGCCTGAACCACCTGCAACCACCCAGTTATTTAATACCTTGCTAGTAGCATTACTGGCTGGAGTAGCGGCGACAAGCATATTTTTTTATGCGCGTGAGCAAGCGGTGACGTCAAGCGAAGTCGCAGGCGTTGACTCCACCCAAGCCAGCGAGGTAATCTTTGCTTTGATTGGTGGTATACTATTGTTGGATAATGCCATACCATCAGCAATGGGATTGGTCGGTATTGGGCTAATTATTCTAGGACTGATTTTATTTGCAAAAGACGGTTGAGGCTAAAATAAGTCATGATGAATCACTTTATTTTCCCCGATGTTTTGCTGTATTTATTAGATATGGTAGGCGTCATTGCTTGTGCCATTGCCGGCACTTTGCTGGCGCAGCATAAAGGCTTTGATATTGCGGGCTGTATTTTGGTTTCTATGGTCAATGCCATTGGCGGTGGTACATTGCGCGATATGGCGCTCGATCGTCATCCGCTATTTTGGATGACTGACCTCAACTATGTCATTGTCATTACTATTACCTCGCTTATTCTACAAATTTTCTTTCATCTGTATCATAAGATTGATAAAGCCCTCAAATTCTTTGACGCGATTGGGCTCGCGGCTTTTAGTGTCATTGGTTTTAAAGTGGCGTTGGCGCAAGATATATCGCCGGTTATTGCGGTTATGATGGGAGTTTGGACGGCGATTATCGGTGGTTTATTGCGTGATATTATCTGTAATGAAATACCACTGCTGCTACAGCGTGAGATTTATATCACCGCTAGTATTGCAGGATCCTTGAGCTATTTGGCGCTTGATTACTGGGGCGTTGATGCGGTTGCCAATGAATTTATGATGTTATTTATCATCTTTGCCGTGCGTATGCTGGCGCTTAAATTCGATTGGCACCTGCCCTCTATTCGTTTGGTCGATTAACTCTTCGTTTTACCGCTTAACCTCATGGGCAAAAAATACCAGTGCTTTGATATTGATGTTTTAATATAAGGGATTTAATGAGAAAAATGCATGCTCACCATCGCTTTAGATTCTGAATTGATGACTACTTTTGACCCACGTTCACTCATTTATCTGTTTGATATGATTGGGATTGTCGCTTGTAGTATTTCGGGAACGATATTGGCCAAGCATAAGAACTTTGATGTCTTTGGCTGCTTATTGGTATCGATTGTGACTGCCATCGGCGGCGGTACGGTGCGCGATGTCATTTTGGATCGTCATCCACTGTTTTGGATGGTGGATATGAGTTATTTGACGCTTATTACCATCTCATCATTGGTGATGCAGATATTCTTTCATCCCAACTCTAGGCGCGTTGATAAATTTCTCAAGCTCTCCGACACTATTGGCCTATCAGCTTTTACCTTAATCGGTATCAAGGTTGCTGATAGTATGGGCGCCAATGTGCCGGTGGCATTATTACTCGGGGTGATTACGATTATTGTCGGCGGTATCATCCGCGATATGATTTGTAATGAGATTCCGTTGGTGCTACAGCAAGAGATTTATATTAGTGCGTCTTTAACGGGCGGCATTCTTTATTTTGCCCTGCACAATCTTGGCGTAAGCGCTTGGATTGCCGATATCTCAGCAATGGCGACGATTTTTACTTTGCGGATGCTTGCCATTCGTTATGACTGGCAATTTCCAACCATTGAATGGAAATATTAAAGTATTCAAGCCTAGCAACTACTTGCTTTCCTCTACTGTCTCTTTTACCAGCGCCAAATCTTTAACCATCAACTGCAGGCTTTGTTTACCGTTCCACTCGTTAATGTCTAGCTGAAATAATACATGCACTTTTTCGGCGCGGTAATCCCAAGCACTACTATCAAAATTAAATTGGATTGCCTCAATCGGATATTGCACCTCAGGATAACGTAACGACAATTTAAGATGTTTGTCTTTTAATATCTTAAAGCTCAATACCTCAAATACGCCGTCAAATATCGGCGGCGCAAAGCCATGACCCCATATACTGGCATTCGCTAGATGCTCTGCAAAGTACAAGCTAAAGTCAGCCGCTTGCAAGGGTCCGTCGGTAAATTTCTGCTCGGCAAAGACTTCCTCATCCATCTGCGCCATCACGTCGTTAAATGCGGTCACAAAGCCATCAAAATTACGACGTTTGATGGTTAAACCTGCCGCCATGGCATGACCACCAAAGTGGCTGATTAAATCAGGGTAACGTTCGGCCACTTGCTCAATCGCATCACGAATATGCACGCCTGCGATAGAGCGCGCCGAGCCTTTGATGGCATCGTCGTCACCCGTGCGTTCTGTATCGGCTGGCGCAAAAACGATACTGGGAAGATAGTGGCTTTCTTTTAAACGACCAGCGACGATACCGATAACCCCTTGATGCCAATCGTCTTGATATAAAATAATACTGCGGTTTTGATTATCAATAGCCGACTTTTCAGTTTTAGGCTGGATAAAAGTTTCATCGCTCTCGTCAGCATTAGAATCAGTAGCAGCTAACGCTTGCACAATAATATCTGCTTGCGCGCGCATTTCACCTTCGACATGACGGCGCGTACGGTTAAGCTGTTCAAGCTCTTGCGCCAAACGCTGTGCGGTACTCCAGTCATCGGTCAATAAGCATTCGATACCGATGCGTATATTATCCATGCGCCCCGCAGCATTGATACGCGGACCTAAAACAAAACCAAAATCTTGCGCCTGTAATTGTTTTGGGTCGCGACCTGCTTGTTCCAGCAGTGCCAATATCCCAAGCGAGCAGCGACCTTGGCGAATGGCGTTCAGACCATGATGCACTAAAATACGATTGTTTTTATCAAGTACACCCACATCGGCAATCGTCCCTAGTGCGACCAAGTCCAAATACTGGCTGACTTGCACGCTAGACTTGCCTGCTTCGCGGCGCAGTTTCGCCAAGCGTCCGAGCACATAAAACGCCACGCCGACTCCAACCAAGGCTTTACTACTAAAGTTGCAATCAAGCTGATTGGGATTGACCACTGCTTCGGCGGGCGGTGTTTCTTTGGTGGTTAAGTGATGATCAGTAATAATGACAGTGATGCCATCAGCCTGCGCCCGCGCCACGCCGTCATGGCTTGAGATACCATTATCGACCGTCACAATCATGTCGGGCTTATAAGTTTTGATACCTAATTCAACAATCTCTGGCGTTAGACCATAGCCATATTTAAAACGGTCAGGGACTAAAAAATCAACCACCGCGCCCATCTTTGTCAGCGCGCGCATCATCAATGCGGTACTGGTTGCCCCATCGCAATCAAAATCACCGACGATTAATATACGCTGACCTTCGTCGATGGCGACATCTAACAAACGCACCGCTTCGGTGACGCCATGCAGCATTTCAGCAGGTAATAAACCAGATAAGCCAGTCTCTAACTCATCAGGCACAGTGATACCGCGACCGGCATAAAGCCTAGCAAGGGTAAAGGATTGGGCGGCAAGTGGTTGCAACGCGGCGGGCAACTCGTCGATGCGAGTGCAGGTATAACGGGGGGTTAAATTTAGCATGGTGCTATTCTACTGGCTTTGGCACATAGCTACAATGGGAATTTTTAGCACTATCGTCTAGGTTTGGCGATTGCCCAATTATGCCTTATGGCGTAATTTATATCACATATCATGTAGGAAAAATAAAGGCTATATATGGCGAATGTTTAAACGCTTGCTTGCCAACCTGCCCTTTATTTACAAAAACGGTGCAGAGAGCCTGCAATTTTCTGCATTTTGCTACAAAGCAATGATTGTATGGGGCTTATAAAGCCATAAAATGGTAAATATTCAAGATGAGTTATTAGAAGATGACTTATTGGAAAATTATAAGATACTCATCATTTTTGCCATGTTTGCTTTTGTTATATTAATTACTTTCTATTTTTTAAACATTTTAAGGACGCGTTATGAAAACCACCCCAACCGCTGAAAAACTGCCTAATACTATTGACCCTAATTTAGACCTAGATAAAGTCAAAAAAGACTGCGAAAAATTGGTCAAAAAACGTGCCAAGCTTTCTGCTGGTGTCGCTATTGTACCTATTCCATTTTTTGACGTGGCAGTTGATGCCAGCATGCTGACCGTCCTGCTACCTGAGATCAGTGAGCGTTTTGGACTGATTGAAGGCCGCCAGTCTGCCGTTGATTTAGAATCACGCGCTATCCATTGGCAAGCGCTAAAAGACCGTACGGTTGATTTTGCAGGACTAATGGCGACACGTGGTATCGTGAAAAAGACCGTCCAAGGTTTCGGTGGTCGTATTGCCGCCAAACAAGTGACTAAGTTCATTCCTTTAGGTGGGCAAATGGTCGCCGCGACCATGGGCTATATGATTTTCAAAAAAATCGCCACCGACCATATCAATGAATGCTATAACTTGGCAAAAGACATTCAGCAAAAGCAACATGGTAAAAATGTCTAACAGCATGCCATCATCGTTTAAAATCTAAGAAATTATCATTCGCAAAAAAACCCAGCTAAGATTCTTAGCTGGGTTTTTTAATCTAAGGAACAGACTTTTCATACTTAACAAACCTAGTATTTTATATAAAAATACTAGCCGCCATTTTTGGCGATCCAATTTTGCATTTGCTCAATTTCAGCCTGCTGCGCGTCGATAACCGCTTGCGCCAGCTCACGCATTTCGGCATCTTTGCCATATTTTAGTTCTACTTCCGCCATATCAACGGCACCCTTATGATGCGGTAACATACCACGCGCAAACGCCATATCAGGTTTAGGGTCCGCGATACCCGCCATCATCTCATCGTGCATAGCGTCCATCCCATCAGCGTAGGCTTGCTGCATGGCCTTGGTATCAGGCGTGGCTTCAGCTGCGTCAGGATGACTGGCCAGCCAGTTTTGCATTTGCTCAATCTCAGATTGCTGGGCGTCGATGATTTCTTGCGCTAGCTGACGCATCTCTTTATCCGTACCATATTTTAGCTGAATCTCCGCCATTTCAACCGCACCGACATGATGACCGAGCATCCCTTGCGCAAACGCGGCATCGGGATCGTTGTAATTCATCCCAATCATCATCGCATCGTGCATTTTTACCATCGAATCATTGTACGCTTTGTGCGTCACCGACATGTGCTCAGTATCTGTGCTCATCGCTGCCATATCATGATTGGCGTGCGGGCTGGTCGCTGTGTTGGTTGCCGTGTCAGTGACGATTGCTTCTTCTGTAGCAGGCGCAGCGTTTTCATTAGCAGCTTCTTCATTTGCAGGCTGACAAGCACTGATAAGCAAGGCAGCACTGATACTAGCAGTAAGCACCCCAATACGGGAATGGTTATTAATTTTCATGGTGTATCCCTTGTTTAAATAAGGCGTAAAAAGTGGCAAATTAAGGAAAATTTACCGAAAAAAAATAGTTAAATGACTGCGTTAAATACAGCCATTTAACTACGAGCATTTATTAAAATATTAGTTAATTTTTTAACATGGTTGTTCAATTTCTGGGCTTTTTAAGTTCTAGGGCGTTCAATTCTTAGGTTTTTTGAGCGATCAATTTACTAAATGATTAAACGACAGCACTTCTTTAATTTATTTAAGCTCTTCGATTAGCTCTTGCATTTCGCCAATTTCGCGCTCTTGCGCCTCGATGATATCATCAGCAAGCTTACGCACTCTCGGGTCGTCGATATCGGCGCGGGTACTGGTCAAAATAGCAATCGAATGGTGCGGTATCATCGCCTGCATCCAGTCAACTTGATCAACGGTCGCTTGGGATCTGACGCCCCAAAGACCAACGGCAAACATTACGATGCTCAGCCCATAAATCATAAGATTGACTTTGGTTTTTTTGTACATATGGCTCATAAACGCCAACATGATGACCGACATAGCGGCGCCCATATACAGCGCCATATAAGCTCTGGTTTCGCTAAAATAAACGTGATCCCATTGATAAGTATTAAAATACATCATGATATACATGACAATGGTCGACGTTAAAATCATCAATGAAAACCTGACATACGGGTTCATTTTTTCTTCTTCTGAATGCTGCATAAGGTAGTCTCCCGCTACGTTGTTTATATTATTTTTATTAATTTATATTACTTAGGCTATTTAAAGGCTAGCCGATTACTAAAAGGTTTTTTATTGTATTTATGAGCTTATAACCACTGCTTAGCAGACTCAACATCCGCGTATACTCGGTTTGTACTGTCTTTGTTTGCACGCATGGTTTTATAAAGCGCAAACTAACCTTGTTGATTTTTATCCAAAAATGATAGCAGTATCAGCCTGACAATGAGATGACGCTAAGATGACAATTCTGTCATCTTAGCCGTCCGGAATAGGCATAGCGCTGGCATTGCTCTATGATTGGAGGTTTGCAGTTTATATATGATGTAATCGCATAAAAATTATAAATAACGGGCATGAGTACGCTATGAAAATACTATTGGTCGAAGATGAGCTGTCACTTGGTGATTATATTAAAAAAGGTTTGAGTGAAGCGGGCTTTATCGTTGAGCACCAAACGACAGGACTTGGCGGCTATCACGCCTTGATGACTGAGGATTTCAATGTGGTCATCATGGATGTGATGTTGCCTGATGTGAGTGGTTTTGAGTTGGTACGCAATTATCGGGCGGCGGGCAAACTGACGCCAGTGCTGTTTTTGACCGCGAAAGATGATTTAAGCGACCGCGTAAAAGGCATAGAAATCGGCGGCGATGATTATCTGACCAAGCCCTTTGCCTTTGCTGAATTATTGGTCAGAATCAAAAACCTATTGCGCCGCGTCAATCAAACCGATTACGCCAATACAGTGCTACAAATTGCCGATTTAAAAATGGATATTGCCAAACGTACTGTCACGCGCGGTGAGCAGCCTATTAAGCTAACCGCTAAAGAATTTGCGCTACTACAATTTTTTCTTGAGCGCCAAGGTGAGGTGCTACCACGTTCTGTGATTGCCTCGCAAGTCTGGGATATTAATTTTGATAGCGACACCAATGTGATTGATGTGGCGATACGGCGTTTGCGGATTAAAATCGATGACGATTTCGATACCAAACTGATTCATACGGTGCGCGGCATGGGTTATCGGCTAGATATAGATGATGATGCCAATGACAGCGCTGTTATCTCTGCGGTTATTGAATAATATGACGCCGATTGCGACGGATGGTCGCTTATCTTTATTGTGGCGCACTATTCTGCTGTTAAGCTTGTGCGTCATCGTCACTCAGATATTTCTGTATGTCTGGATACAGCGCTCGGTTAATGAGCATTTTGAGCAAATGGATGCGGAGATTTTAACCCATGCGGCGTTTAATTTACGCCAGTATATGGATAGCAATAGCATAGTTGACACGAGTAACACTAAGAAAAAGCCACTTTCTCAGCAGACGCTCGCTTTACAGAACGCTAGTATCGACTATGAAGTCAAAACCGTGATTACCGATAATAACGGGCAAGTGCTTATCAGTGTGCCAACTGGTTTTATCAATCAGTCGAGTCATCATGGCGCGGTCAAAGCGTTGTGGCAAAAACATCACGAACAGCCGTTCGATCTAAAAATTAACGACCGCCATTATCGCGCTATTGTCATTCAGCAGGCCAGCCGCTTAGCACTCATCGCCCTACCCGTCGATGTTCATCATCAGTATTTGGCGCAATTTAACCGTCAGCTGATTGTTATCTTAATCGCCATTACCTTTCTTTTAGTCTCTATCGCCGCTTTTAGTGTGCATTTAGGCTTTGCACCGCTTGCGACCATTCGGCAAAAAATGAGCCGTATCAATGCCGACCAGCTCGACGATAGAATTGTGATAGCGGATATGCCCAGTGAATTGCGAGCGCTTGCAGAATCCTATAATGCAATGATGGTTAAGCTCGCGCATAACTTTGAAACGTTGTCGCGCTTCTCAGACGATATCGCCCACGAGCTGCGCACGCCGCTTGCCACCCTCAGCACCCAAACCCAAGTCATGCTCAGCAAACCGCGAGCCAGCAATGAGTATATCGAGCAGCTGCATCATCAGCATGACACCTTAGCGCAACTATCGAGCCTCATTAACAACATGCTGCTACTGGCAAAAACGCAAAAAGGCTTGATTCATTCGCAGTTTAACCGCGTAGATAGCGATTTACTGCTGACTAAGATGATGGAGTATTATGAATGGATAGCCGAAGACCGCGCTATCACCTTTAAAAAAACAGGTGACTTTAAAACCATACTTGGCGATGCAAGCCTATTGCAAAGGTTGTTTGCTAACTTAATTGCCAATGCCGTTTATTATGCCGCCAGTGATAGTATTATTCATATTAATGGCAAAATTGTTACGGATAAGGTTGCAGAAAATAGGCAGGTTTTATCTTCATCAGGCATGCTAGCCTCACACCTGCAAATCTCCTTTACTAACCGTCTAACCGCCCCGATGACGCAAGCAGAGGTGGATAAATTATCAGAGCGTTTTTATCGCCATCATAAAACTCTATCAATGCATGCAGGGTCGGGCTTAGGTTTGTCAATTGTGCATGCGATTGTCATTGCCCACAATGGTAAAATAGCTATTACGGTAAAAGACGGCTATTACTTTGAGGTCAGTATCAAACTCCTTCTTGCTTAGCCACAAAAAAGCCCTGCCATTGCAGAGCTTCTTTTGCTTTTAATTGATTTTACTATTTTTACCTTTTAATGTACGGTGTTGGTTGGTAAGTTATCTGAATTTACAGGGCTATCAGGTTGATAGTTTGCATGTGAGGGTTTGGCAAAAGCAAACTTGACGACCTGCAGTGCCACACAAACCGCACCAGTAATAAAGATCACGTCAGCAAAGGTACGAATCCAGCGCAGTGTTACTAAGAAATCTTGTTGTAAGAAGCCTTCACTACGTGCGTACCATAGACCTTCGGTCATTGACGCGTGCGCTTGGAAAATACCAATCGGTAATAAGCTAGTGACAATCATCAATACCAAGCCTGCATTTAGTGCCCAAAAACCAGTTTTGATAAGGTTTTCACTAAACACATAATCAGGACGGATATAGCGCATGACCAGTAATACAAAGCCGATTGCTAAGAAGCCATAGACCCCAAACAGTGCAGCATGCGAGTGAGTAGCCGTGGTATTTAACCCTTGTAAATAGAACAATGAGACTGGTGGGTTAATCATAAAGCCGAACACCCCTGCACCCAACATATTCCAGAACGCGACTGCAACGAAACACATGATAGGCCATTTAAGCTTATTCATCCATGGCGCTTGACGCTGCATAGACCAATGCTCATAACCTTCATAGCCTAGCACCACTAAAGGTACCACTTCTAAAGCACTAAATGACGCGCCGATTGCCATGACTGGTGTGGTTGTACCAGAGAAATATAAATGGTGGAACGTACCTGGCACACCGCCAAGCATAAATAGAGCTGCTGAAGCGATGGCAGAACCGGTGGCGATTTTTTTGTTGACCAAGCCTAAGTTGTAGAAAATAAATGCGAGTGAGACGGTGGCGAATACTTCAAAGAAGCCTTCTACCCATAAATGTACCACCCACCAGCGCCAGTATTCCATGATGGTTAAGTGGGTACGCTCGCCGTAGAACAAGCCTGCACCGTAGAATAAACCCACGCAAACGACTGATGCAAAGAAGATGGCCAATAAATTTTTATCACCGCCCTCTTTTCTTCTAAGCGCTGGTAAACAGCCACGGGTCATCAATACCAACCAGAATAAGATACCAACCCATTTTAAAATCTGCCAGAAGCGACCAAGGTCAATGAATTCATAGCCTTGATGACCAAACCAGAAGTTGTATTTTGCAGGCATAATACCGGCAATCGCAAAGTACTGACTAACAAAAGAGCCTACAACCACGAGTATTAATGCCACCCAAAGGATGTCTACGCCCAATTTCTGGTATTTGGGGTCTTTACCGCCATTGATAAGTGGCGTTAAGTACAAGCCTGCCATCAAGAAAGCAGTAGCAATCCAAAATAGTGCTGCCTGAATATGCCACGTACGTACTAAGGAGTACGGGAAGTAATCGGATACGGCGATACCATAAAACTCTTGCCCTTCAACGGTATAGTGCGCGACAAAGCCACCAATAAATACCTGAAATACGAATAGAGCAACGACTAGTACACCGTATTTTGCCAAGGCTTTTTGTGACGGTGTTAACGCCACTTTGGTTAATGGATCAGAACTTGCCGTTGCTTCTTTGACGTCTTCTTCTTTACGTAAGAACGACCAGCCCCAAATAAGAAAACCAACCCCAGCGATTAAGAACACCACACTGGCGATAGACCACATGATATTTTCAGAGGTTGGGACGTTATCAATTAAAGGCTCATGCGGCCAGTTATTGGTATATGTCGCATCAGTACCCGGACGGTTGGTAGACGCAACCCAAGTGGTCCAAAAGAAAAAGTTGGTGAGTTTTTGTCTGTCTTCAATATCTGCCAAAGTATTGTTTTTCATGGCAAAATTTTCACGCGACTTTTGCAATGAAGGCTCATTACCGTAGAGACCGATATAGTAAGGCGCGACTTTATTAATAGCGGCGATACGCGTATCTGACAGTACCACTTGATTGTTAGCATTGGTATTGCTGCCACGATATTCTTTTTTCAGTTGCGCGCTAAGTACCGCTTTTTGATCATTCGTTGCCGCGGCAAAATCATGTCCATATAACTCTTGCGCCCGGATATCTAACCACGCCACAAGCTCTCTGTGTAACCAATCTGCGGTCCAGTCAGGCGCTTGATAGGCACCATGTCCAAGTATCGAGCCAAGCTGCTGTCCTCCCGTGCGCTGCCAAGCAGATTGACCATCTAAAATATCTTCTTCTGTGATTAATGCCTTTCCGCTGCTATCAATATACTGATCAGGGATAGGAGGTGCGGTGCGATAGACTTCCACGCCGCCCCAACCTAAAAAGGTAAAGGTAATGACGAGGACGGCGATTAAGCCCCACCAATACTTTTTATATTCACCCATATCTTGCTCCTACTGGCTAGATAGATAAACTGAACGCTTAACATTCATTTTAAATGAATTTTTATAAGCGCAATTATAATTCCATAAATGATTAATACCGCTGCCTGTTACGATAAATCTATCAATCATCTGGTGAATATTAAGCCTGCTGCCTGAGTGATACTTTAGTCTTGGGATTAAGAATAAAGCACAATGAAAGCTGGGATTAAAGGCTTAAATCTTTGATGACATTAGAGTTAATGAATAGATTTTATCGCTTCATGCACTAAACCTATTTGATGTATATTTACATCTAGCATCAAATTGGAAACATTTTAACATTCATTTAATATGAATGTTAAGAGTTATTTTTGCTTATTCTTATGTTTCTTATAAACTGCGCGGTTCACTTTTATCAAATCACGAGTGAAGTCCTTCATTTATAACCAAATTTAGAGAGAAACTCGAGTGGCAAATTACTTATAGCTAATGCAAAAACATAAAAAAACCAGATAAATGAAGTTATCTGGTCTTTTATTAGGAATACTTACTAATTACTCAGACGATTTAATAGTAGCTGATGACTGCGCTCAATCACCGGCGCATCGACCATATTACCGTCTATCTTAAAGATGGCTTGCCCACTGCTTTCGTATTCTGCGACTACCCGCTGCGCAAATTCAATCTCGCTCTCAGTTGGTTGCAGGGCTTCTTTAACAATATCGACTTGCTTAGGATGGATACAAAGCATGCCTGACATGCCCATTTGCGACCATAGTTGTACGCGTTTGTGCAGACCCGCGCTGTCATTAAAGTCCACATACACGCTATCAATCGGTGCGAGCAGTTGATGGACTTTTGAGGTTAAAATAAGCTGATAGCGAATTTGATTGGCGATGATATCCGCTGATGCTGTGCCCACCTGTACCTGCAAATCGTTACATAAGTCTAAAAAGCCGTAGCTAAATGCCACCATACCACGCGCTTTTGCCATGTCGTTGGCACGGTATAAACCAATAGCATTTTCTATCACCGCAATCACCGGCAGACCCGTTTCTTGGTTAACTTTCTCTATATCTGCTGCCTGCTCCGCTTTTGCTAATAGTACGCCTGCCAGCTTAGGCAGCTGCTGACATAGCGCTAAGTCTTTGGCAAATTCAGCACTACTCGCTTGATTGATACGTAGCCAAAACGGGCGATAGCTTTGCGCCTCATGCTCAGCAGCATAGTAGGCTTTTAATGCCGCGCGAGCTTGGGCTTTGTCTGCTTGCGCAACCGCATCTTCTAAATCAACAATCACTGCATCTGCCCCGCTAGCAAAGGCTTTTTCTACCCGATCTATGCGCGTTGCTGGCACAAACAACCACGTCTTAGTATCAGCAAGTGATTTGATAACAGCTCGGTAAATTGGCGATTCGATATTGGTATCGATACTCGTATTTTTATGGGCAGATGGATTGCTAGAAGGTAACATGCTCGATTCCTAGAGGTAGATATTCATCATATAAACACTTAACGTTATTGTGCCACGACAAAAGCGCTTGTCATAGCCTAATAACGCTAGTTGGTTATAACGCTGGATATTAAGATTCCTCTGGTTTATCAAATAACTTTTCGATAGGTTTACTATGGATTTTCGAGCTGTTAAACATCGATTTATTGCCAGTATCGCCTTCTGTCCAAAAGTTGATATTAAACTGAGCATCATCGCTTAACTCTACGCGGTGCCAATATTGCGGTGGACTGACCGCAAACTGTCCGGCGTTGATAACGACTGTTTTTTCTGGCTCAGTGGCCGCTTCGTCAGCGAAACCATAAAAAGTCACCGTACCTTGCATGACGCAGATTTGGCCGTAAACGCCCTCAGCCGTATTGTGATGGGTCAATAAAGCATTGGGTACTTTATCTTTGGTGAAGAAGTGTGTCGAACGTTTGATTTTCCAATGGCTTGGAATGACGGGATTAGGATTGGTTTGGGTATCAGAACTCATGATAACTCCTTAGCTGGTTTGCTGAGTATAGATTTTTATCTCAATCTGCCTTAAAACCAATATGCAGTTAAGTGCGCAATTGAGAATAATTATCATTAATATAAAATAGCACCTTTTAAAAGCTTTTACTAGCTTTGTATGTTTTGACTATCTATAAAAATGTAACACCTTAAATGCCATCGCCGCCCCATTAACGGTCGTCCTGTCCATAAGTAGTATACAAACTACGCCTTATACTGCTTTCGCTCAATGGTGATGCTGCCCCATTATTGCTATTTTGTTTCCATTACCAGCATCAGAATTTATAATGGGGACATTATTATGCATGCCAAAGAATTACTTGAGCTTGAGCGCCGTGATATCAGGGCGCTGCACTATACGTGGATTGCTTTTTTCCTCACCTTTTATGTCTGGTTTAATATGGCGCCGCTGGCAACATCGATGCTACAGACAGAAAGCTATCTCACCCCTGACCACATCAAATTATTTTTAATCGCCAACGTCGCGCTAACGATTCCTGGGCGGGTTATCGTCGGCATGGCATTGGACCGTTTTGGTCCGCGGCGTGTGTTTTCTATCCTGATGGTCGTGATGGCGATACCAACATGGTTTTTTGCGTTTGGTAACTCGGCAACCCAGCTATTCGTCTCGCGCTTATTTATGTCGATCGTCGGAGCCGGTTTCGTCGTCGGTATTCATATGACCACTTTATGGTTTAAGCCAAAAGACATCGGTTTTGCCGAAGGTTTTTATGCTGGCTGGGGCAACTTTGGTTCGGCGGCGGCGGCGATTACCATTCCAACCGTTGCTTTGCAGTTCTTTGGCGGCGACGATGGCTGGCGCTGGGCAATTGCGCTATCAGGTTTGTTAATGGCCTTATACGGCGTGGCCTATTGGTTTTTGATTACCGATGGGCCAGAAGTTGGTACGCATAAAAAATCTCGCAAAGCGGGCGCGTTAGAAGTATCGACGTGGAAGGATTTGTGGTTATATTGCTTATTTATCATTCCTTTATACGGCGTCTTATCGCTGCTGGTGTATCGTACCCAAGCGATGGGTTTTTTAAGTGCCACTGGCGGTATTATTTGTTATAGCGTCATTATAGTGATGGTCATTTACCAAATCTATAAAGCCATTAGCGTTAACGTACCTGTGATTAAAGCCGGTATTCCAGAAGATGATAAATACCCCTTTAAATCGGTAGCGGCGCTAAACGTCAGCTATTTTGCTAACTTTGGTGCAGAACTGGCGGTGGTTTCTATGCTGCCGATGTTCTTTGCCGCAACTTGGAAACTTGATCCAACGGCGGCTGGTTTGATTGCCTCTACCTTTGCCTTTGTTAACTTATGGGCGCGGCCACTTGGCGGCTATATCTCTGACAAAATCGGTAATCGCCGTTTGGTGATGTTGGTTTATATGTTTGGTATCGGCATTGGTTTTGTGCTGATGGGCGTGCTTAATGCCGAGTGGCCGTTATTTATCGCCGTGGTGTTTACCATTTTGTGCTCGGTATTTGTACAAGGAGCCGAAGGCGCGACCTTTGGTATCATTCCCTCGATTAAACGTCGTCTGACCGGTCAGATATCAGGTATGGCAGGCGCTTATGGGAACGTGGGCGCGGTATTTTACTTATTCATTTATACCTTTGTAGAGCCCAATCAGTTCTTTTATATCATTGCAGTTGGCGCATTTGTCGCATGGATTGTGTGTTATTTCTGGTTGGCAGAGCCCGAAGACGCCTTTGGTGATGAATATAAAATGTCCTCTGTCGATCGTCAGATTGCCGCAGAACAAGGCTAATTATTCATAATAGCTTTTTACCGAAAAAAAAACCTACTTAGCAAACGTTAAGTGGGTTTTTTAATGGGGGCGATATTTATCTCAGAGTAATTTTTTCTAAAATAATTTAACCTAAAACGATTTAAGCTAGCACCACAGGCACATGACTATAACCGCCCAATGGTGGCTGCTCACGCTGTAAAGAAAAACCCGCCGCTAAGGTGATATCTGTGAAATGGGCTAATAATGCTTGAGTAGCAATTCTAAGCTGCCAAGTAGCAAGCAGGCGTCCTGGGCAAACGTGCTTGCCGATACCATAAACCACGTTAGCAGCGGCTTGCTTTTGAGGGTCGAAATCATTGTCACCAAACACCGCTTCGTCGCGATTGGCTGATGTCCAGTTTAATTGTACACGCGCGCCTTTGGGTAGCTTGTGCGCACCAATAGAGACGGGACACGTAGTGATACGGCGGTTTGAGACGAAAGGATCGTCAATTCGTAATATCTCATCGATGATAGTCTCAAGTTCGCTATCAGTAGCTTGTAACCAGACGCTTACTTGCTCAGGATGCTTGACAATATGAGCGATGATAACGCCAACACACAAAGCGATAGAGCCCAAATCGCCGCCAGTCCAATTACGCAAAATAGAAACCAGTTCGGCTTCGCTCAGCTCACGCCCATCGATGTGCTCGCGGCACAATTGAGCGGTGACGCTATTCATATCAAGGCTGTTTTTAGCGATATTATTTTTAGCGATATTGTTTCCAGCAGTGTTATTTTCAGCAGTGCTCGCTTTAAACATGCCAGCCACTTCGTCAGTATTGCGGTACGGATTTATCACCGAGCGGATAATATCATCGAAGTCTTGCGCGACTTGTGCCATTTTTACGTTGTCTTTTGAGCGAGTAGCGCTGTGATTGTCGCGCATCCACTGTAAAAGCCTTGGTTCTAATTCAGTAGGCCAGCCAAGCCACGCGCATTGGGCGCGTACCGCAAATACCGCGCCGATATCATCGACCGCATTGAGCATTTTACCTTTTGGTAGCTTACTCATCAATACTGTTGCGACCTTGTCAAAAACAGAAACATAAGGCAGTAGCGCTTCTTTACTAAGGTAGCCATCAATCAGCGCCCTAAAATGCTCGTGCTCTGCGCCGTCCATGCCATTAGGCACTTGTAAAAAACGCGATACCTGACTAGAAAAACGCTTATCATCTAAAGCCGCCGCCACCACATCAGCATGGCGTAGTAACACCCACTCCCCTGCGTCATTATTTTTTATGACATCATGCGCTTGCCGTAAGTTATCGGTCAGGGCGCGCAAATCACTGTCTTTACAAATAGTGACCTCAGCAGTCGCATGAACGGTTTTTTGATCAAATAAGTTAGATGTCATCATAAATCCTTACAGCAGGTATTCGGTTTTGTAGCGCCTCTCAATCCTCTACATGTTGAGTTTATACTGCTAGGCAGCTTTATAAACAATAACCATCATACACGCAAATCCATAAGTTTTTAATGAACAAGGAAGTAATGGATAAGGAAGTCACGCTTAAAGCTTTCTTTATTTAGATAAATGATTGACCGTCCACACCGCCGCTTCTACACGCGTGCGCAGACCCGTTTTATTGAGGATATGTTTGACATGGACTTTTACTGTCGACTCGGCAATATCCAAACTATTGGCAATCATTTTATTACTCAGCCCTTCAGCAATCATCTGAATCACTTGCAGCTCTCGGCTGGTCAAATTACTGGCGATATCTTCGATACTGGGTGTGCGCAAGGTTTGGGCAAGTATCGAGGCAAGGTTTGGACTAATGACCAGCTCGCCGCGCAGGATTTTTCTGATATCAATGATAATCAGCTCAGGCTCCATATCCTTTAACAAGTAACCATCGACGCCCAATTTCAATGCCTCTTGGACATCCTCGCCGCTATCTGAAACCGTGAATAACACGGTCTTGGTATTGATATTTCTGGCTTTGATTTCTCGTAAAGTTTCGATACCGGTCAGTACCGGCATTTTATGATCAAGTATCACCAAATCCACGTCGTTATTTTCTAAAAATGCCAATGCTTCTTGACCATTACTGGCTTCGCCAACGACTTCGACATCGTCCTCAAGGCTTAGTAATTCAGAGATACCGCGGCGTAACATCGGATGGTCATCGACCAATAGTAGGCGCGCAGGCGACATGCTGGTATAAACTTTAGTGCTCATAACATACTCACAAATTAGAAAAAATGGTACAAAAACTCTCTTACTCACAAAAACTGCTTAAAAAAACAAAAAATGGCAAAGTAAAAACAGCGAAAATGATAAATCTATTATCTAAAAGCGTAATTTTATTCGATTATAAATAAGCGTCTTGGGTATTTTTTTCATCAAAGAAGTTGGGCGCAAATCTGACCGTGATGATGGTACCCTGCGGTTGATTGTCTGTGACAATAAGCTCGCCGCCGATGTTGTGGGCGCGCTCTTTCATAATGATGAGGCCGTGGTGTTGGGTTTGATCGACACTTCCTGACATGCCAACGCCATCGTCGATGATACTCATGATGATATATTTATCGCCGTCCTCGTACGCCAATTGAATCTCTACATTTTTTGCCTTGGCGTGACGGCTGATGTTTGATAGTGCTTCTCTGGCAATCTGTATCAAATCTATCTGTTCAGTGGCGCTTAAATTGAGCGTCATAATCCGATTGTGCACGGTCATATTAAAATTGCCTTTTGAGGCAAACTCACTGGCAGCATCACGTAGTGCTTCATCAAAGTTATCATTATCAATGGTCAAGCGGAACGTCACCAACAAGTCTCTTAGCTGCTGATAAGCGGAACCCAAACCTATTTTTATCTGCTCAATGTTTTGATAAACAGGCGCTTGTACTGGCTCGCTACCCGCATTTTTTAGATGTCGCTCAAGGACGCTGACTTGGATTTTTAAATAAGATAACGACTGCGCCAAGGAATCATGCAGCTCACGGGCAATGGTTGAGCGCTCTTCAAACAAAATCAGCTGATGCTCTTGCTGTCTTTGTTTGCGCAGTGATAAGGCGGTACTGATTAAATTGGTCAGCGCCACGATGAGCTCGTCATTTTGTGCATCCAACTCGGCACTGACAAACGGGAAAATGCTGCCCGCTTCGGTCATTTGAATACGCTGTTCTGCCGTTATATTGCTATGATTATCAGCATTATCGTCGCCATCAGTGACAAAAGAGCGATTCATGACCAGCGTCGACTTTGGTCGTACGCGCAATTCCCCAAAGGTTTCTTGCTGATGGACGATAGGATAAGACTTGGTATGCTCGCCATTTTTAATGCCACAGCTTTCACAGCTCAGCTTTTTGCATAGCTCTTTCATTTTTTCGCCGTGCAGCACGATAGCATTTTTATTGGTGATATATTTATTTTGAATACACAAGGTAAATTCTAAATGCGGCAGCGCTTTGCTAAAGTCTGCAATCAAGTCATCGAGCTGATATAAGCTCACTTGGCTGGTGGTCAGCGATTTTGAAAAGTCATAAAACAGCGATAGCACTTGATTGGCTTTAACCAAATGCTGGGTTTTTATTTGTACTTCACTCTCAAGCGAGCGCTGATAGGTTTCAATCGTGCCCGCCATGTCATTAAATGAGCTGCCCAATACTTCAAATTCTCGGTAGCCCTTGATGGACACACGCGTCTGAGTCTGCCCTCGTTTGAATTGGTTATTGGCTTTAATCAATTGCTGAATGGGCAGCAGTATCGATTTTTGCAAACGGCGCATGCCGATTAATACGATAATAGCGATAAGCAGCAATGAGAGGATTTGTAAGTTTTGTTGCCATGTCTGGCGCTGCTCGTTTCGGTATTGCAGCTCACCGACGAAGTCATTGACATCTTCGATATAACGCGATGAGACGCTATAAAACCCTTGCTTATCTTGCGCCAATAACGCCGGTTTTAAATCTTGATACCACTGCTCTTTTATCTCTTTAAGCTGCTCATTGATGCGCACATGTCGATTGGCGCTCGTCAGCTGATAGACCTGTAATTCTTCGAGACGATTTTCCATATCGCGGCTGAGAATATCTATCTTTTCAGCGGTCGTTTTATTGGCAAAGTCTAATGTATCCTGTTTGGCGCTCTGCTCATTGGTTTTATCGCCTACGCTGTTTTGTCCAACATGTAAACTTGGACTAAAAGGATGGTCATCTGAAAAATCCGTCGCTATCTGAAAATTGAGACGGTAAGTTGCCATACGCACCGAACCTGCCACATTAATGGCCTCAGCATCCGACCTTGCCACCCATGCCAGCGCGCCACTTCCTAGCGTAGACATCACCGCTAAGGTGGCTATGATCAAAATAGCGCCCCAAGCATGCAGCGATAAAGACTGTCTGTGTTGTTTAGACCTCATGAATGGCATTCACCTAGCAAATTAGCGAAAACAGGGAGTAAATAACACTATTAAAATCGTTCATTTTAAAACCGTCGACATTCAAAACCATCCGTATTTAAAATAACAAATGCGCTTATTAATCATTAAAAAACCAAACTTTTGGTAATAATTCTATTACTACTATACCCCTTTTAGCCATCAGTATACCACTATGTATGAATACTCATTATCCCGATAACAAAGTACCGTGAGTTATCATTTTTTATAAATACTTATTTTTTATAAAGACAATAAGTGAGGAAGAGTATGGGCAATAAATACAACTTCAAAGGTGGTACGCTCATTACTGACTGGCGACCTGAAGTAGAAGAGTTTTGGCAAGGCGGCGGCAAAAAAGTCGCCACGCGAAATTTATGGATATCTATTCCATCTTTGCTATTGGCGTTTGCAGTATGGATGGTATGGAGTGCGGTCATCGTGCGCTTGCCAGAGATTGGCTTTGATTTTGATGGCGGACAGCTATTTTGGCTGGCTGCATTACCGGGGCTGTCAGGGGCGACGCTGCGGATTTTTTATTCTTTTATGGTACCTATTTTTGGTGGACGTCGTTGGACAGCGATATCCACCTTATCTTTATTAATACCCGCGTTATGGATGGGTTTTGCGGTACAAAACCCTGATACACCGTTTATTATATTTGCCATTATCGCCCTACTGTGCGGCTTTGGCGGTGGTAACTTTGCGTCGTCTATGTCCAATATTTCGTTCTTTTATCCAAAAGCCGAACAAGGTACAGCGCTTGGCCTAAACGCTGGTTTGGGTAATCTAGGCGTCTCTGTCATGCAGTTTGTGGTACCGATGATTATCTTAATTGGCGCTTTTGGTAGCTTGGGCGGCGATCCACAAGTATCTGACAGCGGTCGATTATTTTATCTACAAAATGCAGGCTTTATTTGGGTACCCTTTATCTTGCTATTTACGGCATTGGCTTGGTTTGGCATGAACGATATCGCCACTGCTAAAGCGTCGTTCAAAGACCAATCGGTTATCTTTAAACGCAAACATAACTGGATTATGTGTATCCTTTATATGGCGACGTTTGGCTCTTTTATTGGCTTTTCTGCTGCCTTCCCGATGTTGATTAAAAACTCCTTCCCTGCTATTGACGCACTTAAATTTGCCTTTTTAGGGCCTTTGGTTGGTGCGCTATTTCGCCCATTAGGGGGCTGGATATCTGATAAAACTAGCGGCGCAAAGGTCACGTTTTGGAACTATATCGTGATGGTACTAGCGGTACTAGCGGTGATGTACTTCTTACCTAGCGAGACCAGTGACGGCAGCTTTGTCGGCTACTTTATCTCCTTTATGGTGCTCTTTATTACCACTGGTATCGGTAACGGCTCAACCTTTACCATGATTCCGGTTATTTTTAGAACCTTTCATGACCGCCGTGAGCCTGAAAAAGCGGGTACAGAAGAGCTGTTTGTCGAGATACGTAAAGAGTCAGCAGCAGTGGTCGGCTTTACCTCAGCGGTTGCCGCTTATGGCGCTTTCTTTGTGCCAAAAATGTTCGGCTCAGGGCTGGGTATCGATGGCACCTTTATCTCCTTAATCATCTTTTATGTCCTCTGTATTGTGTTGACATGGTGGTATTACAGCCGCCCGAATGCTGAGATTCCTTGCTAAAACGGCTGTGTTATAAGTCCTTTAAAGCGACTTTTATACAAGCAAAACTAAATCTATAAAGTGCTACTTGCCCATGTAAGTAGCACTTTTTTTATTTTAAATTTTTACTGCTCATGATTGGCTTAACAATCAGCGTCACACGCCGTCACTGAGCAGCTATTTAGCCGCCATTTTCCAGTGCTTTCATTTTTAGCAGCTACTACTAAGGTGGTAGTGCTCTGCTCATGTTAGCGGATAGTAAGGGTGCTATGGCTTACTTAAAATGACGCTATTGAAATAATATTTACGGCTTAGGTGCATATCAATATCGAATCAAGTACGACGATACCAGCATGCGGCACTCAGCTTTAGATACACCATAGGCAATAAAACAGAGGATAGCGAAATGAGCCATTTACTCGACCAATTCCGTTTTTTTAAACGTAAACAGGGCGAATTTTCCGATGGGCATGGCGAGACGCGTGATGAGTCTCGTGACTGGGAAAACGTGTATCGTAGCCGTTGGCAGTATGACAAAATCGTGCGCTCAACGCATGGCGTCAACTGTACCGGTTCTTGCTCGTGGAAGATTTATGTGAAAAACGGCTTGGTGACGTGGGAAACCCAGCAAACCGACTATCCTGAAACCCGCCCTGACTTACCAAACCACGAACCACGCGGCTGCCCGCGCGGCGCAAGCTACAGCTGGTACATGTACTCAGCGAACCGTGTCAAATATCCAAAGGTACGTAAACCGCTACTAAAATTATGGCGCGAAGCCAGAGCTCAATATCCTGACCCTGTCGATGCTTGGGGCAGTATCGTTCAAGACCCTATCAAAGCTGAACAGTATAAATCTAAGCGTGGTCTTGGTGGCTTTATTCGCTCAACGTGGGCAGAGGTCAACGAAATCATCGCTGCCAGTAACGTTTATACAGCCAAAACCTTTGGGCCGGACCGTATTATTGGTTTCTCACCGATTCCTGCGATGTCGATGGTCAGTTACGCCTCTGGTAGCCGCTATTTATCGCTTATCGGCGGTGTTTGTTTGTCATTTTATGACTGGTATTGTGACTTACCTCCGTCATCACCGATGGTCTGGGGCGAGCAAACCGACGTACCAGAATCAGCCGATTGGTACAACTCTGACTATATCATCGCTTGGGGCTCAAACGTGCCGCAAACGCGGACGCCAGATGCGCATTTCTTTACCGAAGTACGTTATAAAGGCACGAAAACCGTCTCTATCACCCCTGACTATGCAGAAATCTCTAAGCTCACCGACTTATGGCTCAATCCTAAACAAGGTACCGATGCGGCAGTGGCGCAGGCGTTTTGTCATGTCATTATCAAAGAGTTTTATCTCAAACAGCCAAGCGATTACTTCTTAGACTACGCCAAACGTTATACCGATTTGCCGGTGCTTGTAATGCTAGAAGGTGAAGATGGCGCGCGCCGTGCGGGTCGTTACCTGCGTGCTTCTGACTTGGTCGATGATTTGGGTCAAGAAAACAATCCTGAATGGAAAACCATAGCTTTAAATAATGACGGCGAATTGGTCTCTCCGCTGGGCTCAATCGGCTACCGTTGGGGCGAAAAAGGCAAGTGGAATCTTGAGCAAAAAAACGGTACCACGGGCGAAGATATCGATCTGACGCTAACCTTAAAAGACAGCGCTGAAACTTGTGTCGTGGGCTTTGACTACTTCGGTCATGTGGATCATCCGCATTTTACCTCGGTACCAGGCGAGCCTATCCAGCAAAAAACAGTCCCTTGCAAAACCATTACCCTTGCCGATGGCAGCACCGCTATCGTCGCCACTGTATTTGATTTAACCGTTGCCAACCTTGGTGTTGACAATGGCGTCGGCGGCGAGCACGTCACCGATGATTATAACGATGCAAGCGTACCGGGCACGCCAGCTTGGCAAGAAGTGATTACCGGCCTTAGCCGTGAGCGCGTGATTCAAGTGGCTCGCGAGTTTGCTGAAAACGCTCATAAAACCCATGGTAAATCGATGATTATCATCGGCGCGGGTATGAACCACTGGTATCACCTCGATATGAACTATCGCGGCGTGATTAATATGCTCATGCTGTGCGGCTGTATCGGTAAATCTGGGGGCGGCTGGGCGCACTATGTTGGTCAAGAAAAACTGCGCCCACAAACTGGCTGGTTACCCCTTGCCTTTGCCCTTGATTGGCATCGTCCACCGCGTCAAATGGCCGGTACCAGCTTTTTTTATGAGCACAGCTCACAGTGGCGTCATGAGACCATCTCAGCCCATGAGATTCTCTCACCAAATGCTAATAAAAAATTCTTCCCAGAGCACATGCTGGATTACAACATCCAAGCAGAGCGCGCAGGTTGGTTGCCATCAGCGCCGCAGCTCAACCGCAACCCATTGACCATAGCCGCCGCCGCAAAAGCCAGCGGTAAAGACGTGGAAGAGTATGTGGTCGACTCATTAGAAGACGGCAGCTTACGCTTTGCTTGTGAGTCTCCAGACAACCCTGTGAACTTCCCGCGCAATATGTTTATTTGGCGCTCAAACCTCTTGGGTTCATCAGGTAAGGGTCATGAATATATGCTTCATTACTTCTTGGGCACCAGAAACGGTCTGCTTAACGAAGAAAACCCGACGGGTCATTTGCAGCCAAAAGAAGTCGATTGGGTAGAAAAAGGCCCTACTGGCAAGCTTGACTTGGTCGTAACGCTTGATTTCCGTATGTCCTCGACCTGTTTGTACTCTGATATCGTCCTACCGACCGCAACTTGGTATGAAAAAGACGACATGAATACCTCTGACATGCATCCATTTATTCATCCATTAACCGCCGCCACCGACCCTGCTTGGGAATCTAAATCGGATTGGGAGATTTATAAAGGCATTGCTAAGAGCTTCTCTGAGATATCAAAAGGCCATTTGGGCGTGGAAACCGACGTGGTTACTCTGCCTATGCAGCATGATAGCCCAGGCGAGCTTGCGCAGCCATTTGGTGGCACCGACTGGAAAACCGCTGGCGAAAAACCAGTTCCTGGTAAAAACTGCCCGATGATTAAAATCGTTGAGCGTGACTATCCCAATACCTATAAGAAATTCACCTCTATGGGTCCGGCTTTAGAAAAACTGGGCAATGGCTCAAAAGGTTTGAATTGGGACATGAAAACCGAGGTCAAACAACTGGGGGATTTAAACCACCGTGTTACTGAGCCGGGTATCTCTGAAGGTCGTCCTCGTCTAAATACCGCGGTGAATGCGTCTGAGATGATTTTGATGCTGGCTCCTGAAACCAATGGTCACGTCGCCGTTAAAGGCTGGGCAGCATTGTCTGAATTTACCGGTCGCGACCATACGCATTTGGCGAAATCCAGTGAGCATGAAAAGATTCGCTTTAAAGATATCGTTGCGCAGCCACGCAAAATCATCTCAAGCCCGACGTGGTCAGGTATTGAATCTGATGAAGTGAGCTATAACGCCGGTTATACCAACGTCCATGAGCTGATTCCTTGGCGTACGATTACCGGTCGTCAGCAATTTTATCAAGATCACCCTTGGATGCAGGCGTTTGGCGAGCAAATGCAGCAGTATCGTCCGCCTATCGACACTAAAACGACGGAGATTATCCAAAATACCAAGCCCAATGGTAATAAAGAGATTGTGCTGAACTTTTTAACACCGCACCAAAAATGGGGTATCCACAGTACCTACTCTGAAAACTTGCTCATGCTGACGCTGAGCCGCGGTGGTCCTTGTGTGTGGTTATCAGAAGTCGATGCTGCAAAAGCCGGTATCGTCGATAACGACTGGATTGAAGTCTTTAACGCTAACGGTGCCATTACCGCGCGCGCCATCGTTAGTCAGCGCGTCAAAGAAGGCATGACCATGATGTACCACGCCCAAGAAAAATTGGTCAACGTGCCAGGCTCGCAGCAAACTGGTATTCGCGGCGGTATTCACAACTCAGTGACCCGTACTATCTTAAAACCGACGCACATGATTGGCAGCTACGCGCAGCAGTCTTACGGTTTTAACTACTATGGCACTGTTGGTTGTAACCGTGACGAGTTCGTCGTGATTCGCAAAATGTCGAAAATCGACTGGTTGGAAGAAAAACCAGATGACTCGTTACCACGCCCATTGCCAACCACCCTTGATGGTTAATAGCACGTTTATACATTGCTACTGATAAGTACTTATATTAATTGCTTTTATACAAAAGCTTGGAGCACACCCCATGAAAATTCGTTCACAAGTCGGCATGGTGCTTAACCTCGATAAATGTATCGGTTGTCACACCTGCTCGGTCACCTGTAAAAACGTTTGGACCAGCCGCGAAGGTATGGAGTACGCGTGGTTCAACAACGTTGAATCAAAGCCTGGCATTGGCTATCCCAAGGAGTGGGAAAATCAAAATAAATGGAATGGCGGCTGGATACGTAATGCCAACGGTACGATAAACCCGCGTATCGGTGGTAAGTTCCGCGTGTTGGCAAATATTTTTGCCAACCCTGATTTGCCAGAGATTGATGATTATTACGAACCCTTTGATTTTGATTATCAGCATTTGCATACTGCTCCTCTCAGTAACTACTCGCCAATCGCCCGCCCGCGCTCAGCCATTACTGGCAAGCGTATGCAAAAGATTGAGTGGGGTCCGAACTGGGAGGAAATCTTAGGTTCAGAGTTTGAAAAACGCCGTAAAGATAAAAACTTTGACAATATCCAAGCCGATATTTACGGCCAGTACGAAAACACCTTTATGATGTACTTGCCGCGTCTGTGCGAGCATTGCTTGAACCCAACCTGCGTGGCGTCATGTCCAAGCGGCGCGATTTATAAGCGTGAAGAAGACGGCATTGTCTTGATTGACCAAGAAAAATGCCGCGGCTGGCGCATGTGTATCTCAGGCTGCCCGTACAAAAAGATTTACTACAACTGGAAATCGGGCAAATCTGAAAAATGTATCTTCTGTTATCCGCGTATTGAAGCTGGTCTGCCAACGGTTTGTTCTGAAACATGTGTTGGCCGTATCCGCTACTTAGGCGTCCTACTTTATGATGCCGACAAAATCGCCGAAGCCGCTAGCACCCCGAATGAGCAAGACCTTTATCAAGCACAGTTAGATGTGTTCTTAGATCCTAATGATCCTGCGGTCATCGCCCAAGCACTAAAAGATGGCGTACCGCAATCGGTGATTGATTCAGCCCAGCGCTCGCCTGTTTATAAACTGGCGATGGATTGGAAACTTGCTCTGCCATTGCATCCTGAATACCGTACGCTACCGATGGTTTGGTATGTACCGCCATTATCACCGATTCAGAACGCCGCCGAAGCCGGTAAAGTTGGTATGGATGGTCTGATTCCGGATGTTGACAGCTTACGTATTCCGCTGCGCTATCTTGCCAATATGCTAACCGCGGGCGATGAAGAGCCTGTACGTTTGGCGCTAAAACGCCTACTTGCCATGCGTAGCTACAAACGTATGCAATTGGTAGAAAAACAAGAAGTGCAAAGTATCTTGGACGATGTTGGTCTGACCAAACTGCAAGTAGAAGAGATGTATCGCTACTTGGCAATCGCGAATTACGAAGACCGTTTTGTGATTCCAACCGCGCACCGCGAAGAAGCCTTAAGTGACGCTTTTGCTGAGCGTAACGGTTGCGGCTTCACCTTTGGCGAAGGCTGTTCAGGACATTCTGACAACAGCATGTTTGGACAACGTAAAGCCAATCGCCGTGATTTCATCGATACTGTCCAAAAGTGGGAGTCATAAGATGCAAACTACTCAATTTCCTAACAGTCATTCCGTGCCTGAGCATATGACGCCCCCGACTATCGGTGCTTCGGACTTGAAGCTGCTCAAAGTATTAAGCTTGCTGATAGATTATCCAAACAATGAGCTATTTAGTGGTGATACCCTCGCCGATTGTACCGAGATTGTCGCGCGCTCGACGCTGATTAGCCCAGAAGTACGCACGCAAATCATCGACTTAATCGAAGATTTAATTGATACCGGCTGCCTTGAAGCACAAGCGCGTTATGACGGTTTGTTTGAGCGCGGTCGTTCGCTATCGCTGTGGTTGTTTGAGCACGTACACGGCGAATCGCGTGATCGCGGTCAAGCGATGGTCGATTTGATGGGTCAATATGAAGCAGCCGGCTTTGAGATTAGCGTTAAAGAATTGCCCGACTATCTGCCTTTATACCTTGAGTTTTTAGCCTATCAAGCGTCGGTGATTAATGACGATATTCAGATTCGTATGGATATTGCCGATGTCAGCCATATTATCGCCCTGCTTGCTGCCCGATTAGAGGATCGCGGCAGTATTTATCAAGGCTGCTTTAATGCGCTATTGCAAATCGCTGGCAAGCCACTTGCTATCGTTGAAGAGTATCAAGAGCAAATCAGCAAAGAGCAGCGCGATGATACTTTTGAGGCGCTAGATAAAGAATGGGAAGAGGAAGTGGTGACGTTTTTGGATGCGCAGCAAGAAGATCGCTGCCCATCACAAACAAGCACCCAAAATCTTGCGGCCAAAGCGGGGGTTCGAACCACTCCCGCGACAAATACGGTCGATGCCCCTGTACATTGGGTCGATTTTAAAACCAGCCAACCGGTTAAACAATAATAAGGAGAGATGACATGAATATTGCAGATCCGAGTGTACAGTCTGTCGCCAACCTCAATTGGCTACAAATCTTCCTTTTTGGTGTTTATCCGTATATTGCGTTGACCATTGCAATCATTGGTACTTGGGTACGTTTTGATTTATCTCAGTATTCATGGAAATCGGGCTCAACGCAGATGCTCAGAAGCAAAAACATGCGCCTTGCCAGCAACCTCTTCCACGTCGGTATTATCGTCGTGTTACTTGGGCATTTATTTGGCATGTTGACGCCGCACTTTCTTTACGACCGCTTTATTAGCGCCGGTCATAAGCAGATTTTAGCGGTGGTCGTCGGTGGTATCGCAGGGGTATTTTGTTGGTTTGGTCTGGTCATGCTGCTATGGCGGCGCTTTACCGATGAGCGTATCTCACACACCTCGACGTTCTCAGACAAGCTGGTACTGGTATTGTTATTTATTCAGCTCAATCTTGGTCTAATTTCTATCTTTACCTCAGTCAAGCATTTAGATGGTTATACCATGATGAATTTGGCCGGCTGGGCACAAGACATTACCATTTTAAGACCTTGGCAGGCAGCGGCGCGTATCGAGCAAACCGACTTGATTTATCAGCTGCATATGGCGCTCGGTATTACACTGATTGCGATATTCCCGTTCACACGGCTTATCCATATTATCAGTGCGCCAATCTGGTATTTCGGTCGCCGTTATCAGATTGTGAGAGAGAAACGTTCGCAATAGAAACGTTCCTAATAGGAATAGCCACAATAGTGATACAGCATTCAAGTTTAGATAAAGCTACGATACCATAAGATTCATTTTTAATGAATCTTATGGTAAAATATTAATTATTAGACCGCTAAACGCTCAATCCCAGCGTTTTCTAAAGCAGTTTAATGAAGGTTATTACGCTCATACACTGAGCTAACGCTTCTAAACTTATCACTGTGTAAATCACTAAAGGATCCACCATGGCGTCACCAAAAACACTAGAGATCGTAAAAGCAACTGTTCCTGTACTTGAAGAACATGGCACAGCAATTACGACCGTCTTTTATAAAAACATGTTCAACCAACATCCTGAACTCTTAGATATCTTTAACGAAACCAACCAAAAACTAGGTCGCCAGCAGACTGCACTGGCTATGACGGTTTTGGCCGCAGCAAAGCACTTGGATAAATTGGCTGTACTACTACCACAAGTCACGCAAATCAGCCATAAACACCGCGCCTTACAAATTTTGCCAGAGCACTACCCGATTGTTGGTCATCACTTAATAGGCGCTATCAAAGAAGTATTGGGCGAAGCCGCCAACGATGACATCATCGATGCGTGGACTGAAGCCTATGATGAAATTGCTGATGTCTTTATTCAGCTAGAAAAAACCATGTATGAGCAAGAAATGTGGGAAGGCTTTGCACCGTTTAAAATCACTGAAAAAGTAGAAGCCGCGACAGATATCGCCGCCTTTACCGTCGTTCCCGCAAACGACGATATCGATTTAAGCAAATTAAGCCTGAGCGCCGGTCAATACATCACGGTCAAAGCCGACCCAGAAGACAGCGACCATCTTGCTCTACGTCATTATTCTTTATACTCAGCCACGAGCGATAAAGGTATCCAATTTGCTGTTAGACGCGACAACCGTAATGAGCATTATGGCTTGGTATCAAACCACTTACATGATCACTTAGACGTTGGTGATACGATTTTATTATCTGCACCCGCTGGTGATTTTGAGCTTAACCAAGACTTAATTCAGCAAAATGATATTCCGTTGGTACTGGTGAGCGCAGGCGTTGGTGTCACTCCGATTTTGTCGATGTTAGAGGCGCAAGTCACCGCCAATCCAAAACGTCCTATCGTTTGGGTTTATGCTTGTCAGAATAAAGAGCATCATGCCTTTGATAGTAAAGTTAATGAATTACTTGCCGCCGCCGACAACGTAGAAAAGCACATTTTTTACTTTGAATCTGGGCAAATCCTAGATGAAGCATGGCTTGCTAACTTACCAAAGCCTGCTGATATTTATGTCTGTGGTTCTATGATGTTTATGGAAAGCATCATCGATGGTCTAATGGCCTTAGACCATGGCGTTGATAGCGTTCATTATGAGCCGTTTGGCCCTAAAATGAGCCTAGAGCTGGCTTAAATGATCCATTTAATAAAGTATTGAGGGTGCGAAAAATACGCTCGATACTTTGTTAAAGAAATATAAAGTCAGTGAGCAATTGCCATTAGAGTCACCTTTAAACGCTTCATTAGTGAGTAAATATTTAAAGGTGGCTCTATTTTTTTGTTTAGACCTTTATAAATAGTCTTAATACTTATGGTTTTTATAAAGCTTGTTTTAAAGCGAATTTTTATTAGCCATATTTTTTACAGTAACATGATATCGTATTTTAAAATTTCTATTACCAAAATCCTTAGTGGAGTAACGCCATGACTGTCAGTACTTATAATCCAGCCGACCATGCAAATCATCAACACGCTCATGGGCATGGCAGTCACGACCATGACCATCATAGTCATAGCCATGCTCCGACGGGTCGCGGTGATGATATCTTGCGGGTTATGCCAACCTTAAATGATTTGCAAAAACCGCATTCTGACCAAGAGTTTATCGAAAAAGCCATGGCAGAAGAGCGCAGCAACCATAAAAATCTGATTGCCTCTAGCCGTGATGAACTGCCATCGGTGACCGTCAATGGTGTGATGATAGATAGAACCGCGATTGCCCAAGAGCTGCAATACCACCCTGCCCCCAATAAAGAAGATGCGGTGTTTCTAGCGACGCAAGCCTTGGTGGTGCGTGAACTCTTGCGCCTTGCCGTTTTAGATGAGCCAAGCCTTGGCGAGACAGCATGGCTTGACGATGAAGAAAAAGCCATCTCTGACTTAATAGAAAAAAACGTGCAAGCAACGATGCCCGATATGGCAACCTGCGAGCGCTATTATAAGCAGAATATCACTGACTTTAAGACCGACCCTATTATGAATGTCCGTCATATTTTGTTGGCATGTCCGCCTGAAGACGGCGATGAACGATTAAAACTTAAAAAAACCGCTTACGAATTTATCGAACAAATCAAAGATAATGCCAACCCTGATGCCGAATTTATCCAACTGGCGCGCCAGCATTCCGCTTGCCCATCGAAAGAGCAAGGCGGCGAGCTTGGCATTATTAATAAAGGTCAGACTGTACCAGAATTTGAAGGCGCGTTATTTAAAATGGATGCAGGACTGGCGCCAAGCCCTATCGAGAGCCGTTACGGTTTTCATGTTGTCGACGTGCTAACCAAAGAGCCTGGCATTCAGATGACTTATGAGCAAGTCAGCCCTGCGATTCATAATAAGCTTAGCCAACAAGCGTTTCACCAATCCTTGTGCGATTACTTATTTACCTTAGCAAATGATGCCGATATCGAAGGTATCGAGATGTCGCTTGAACAAGAAAACATATTCCGCGGCTAAACAATCTATTTTCATTCAATTAATTTTCATATGATAAAGCCGCATTATGATAGGTAGTGATGATATAAAATAGCTCGTATGGTATAACGTATCTTGTTAGGTTATACCATCTCGATAGCTAGATGACTTTAGGGCGTGTCTTCATTTTAAAAATGGTGATAAAAATGAGATAAATTGCAGTCAAACAAGGAAAATAGCGCCGTTAATATCGGGATATTACCTAGCTATTTGATGAAGTTTGGCAAAATTTAGCCATTTTTAGCCCATTTAGATGTCCATCGATTGAATTGAAGACACGCCCTAGTCGTTGTATAAGCTAAATAGCTATCTCAGTTCAATATCAGTTCAATATCAGTTCAATATATATAAATAAAATAAGTAGGGATTTATGATTACTGTCGCAGGGCTTACCGCAAAAATAACGCAGCGTATAGAAACGTATAACAATGACGATTTTCCACTCAGCAAAAGAGACGTCGTAAGCTACGATTTATTAGACAGTCGCAATCATATCTTGGCAAAAGATATCGTCTCGCCGTTTGCTGTCCCTAGACAAAATCTGTCGGCGATGGATGGTTATGCGTTGGCACAAGGCAGTACGCTTGACGCCGAAAGCACGATTGCGATCGTCGGTGAATCGCAAGCGGGCAGTCCTTATAATGGTGACATTGTCGCAGGACAAGGGGTGCGTATCTTTACGGGTGCCGTCGTTCCTGACAGCTGTGATACGGTCATTATGCAGGAAAATACCAATTTTGCCGCTATAAAAGACCGTATTGATAAATCAAAGCCTTATGATATGACGCTTAGCAAAACTGCTAATCCTAATGACAATATCCGTAAGCAAGGCGAAGAGATTGAAGCTAGGGATGTGGTATTACAAAAGGGTAAACGCTTAAATCCTACTGATATCAGCCTATTAGCGAATTTAGGCTTTGATAAGGTCGATGTTTATCAGCCTTTAATCGTTGGTGTACTCGCAACGGGCGATGAATTGGTGGCGATTGGCAATGAGCTGACCAGCCTAGCGCAAATCTATAATTCCAACACCCCGACGCTAAAAACCTTACTCTCAAGCTTACCCGTCACTGTCCGCGATTATGGCATCATTGCTGATGATTTAGATAAAACCACCGCTGCCGTAACCCAAGCGATGCAAGACTGCGACGTCCTTATCTCTACCGCTGGCGTATCGGTTGGTGACTATGACTTTTTAACCACCGTCATTGAGCAGCTAGGGCAGATTAACCATTATAAAGTTGCCATGAAACCCGGCAAACCGTTTGTCTTTGGCGAGTTGACGCAAAATCTTACCAAGCCGGTACTATACTTTGGTTTACCCGGCAATCCCCTATCAACTGTCGTTGGCAGCTTGCAATTTGTCATTCCCGCTTTGTGGCAAATGGCAGGCGCTGCGCCCCAAGAGCGACCCATGCAGCTTAGCCTGACCGCTACCCTTAAAAACGATATCAAAAAATCAGCCGGACGGATGGACTTTCAAAGGGGCATTATGTCGCAGAATGCAGCTGGCGAGTTTGAAGTGGAAAGCTTTAGCAAGCAGCAATCGCACCGTATCAAACAGCTGAGCCACGCCAATTGCTTTATTGTCTTGGCGCAAGACTCTGGCAATATAGCCGCTGGCGAGCAAGTATTGGTTCAGCCTTTTCCTTGGTTATATAGCTAAACGCTGTGTTATTAATAAGGGCTGCACTATTAATCCTTACATAGTGACTTAATGGTTACATAGTTAATAACTCTTTATGCCATTAATCGTGAGAAACTGAGGGTTTACTGTCAAATGCTATCTACTACTTTGGTGGTAGTTTTTAGCTCACTTACGGTGAATGGTTATTTGCGCGCAATCTGTCATAATTAACTATAAATAGAATTTCCCACTCACAACCTGAGGCAACGCCTAAAAGTACACACTATACTTAATATTAATGGTAATCATCTATGAACCATCTTGCCCCCAACGCAGGCAATGTGCAATTGTACTCGCCTGCCGCTGCACCTGCTATTTTTGACGGTGACTTGTCGTCGACAACGGCTCTCTCGTCAACGTATTCTCCGGTCACGCTCTCTCAACCATTAACCGATGGTTTCGCACGACGTCTTACCTATTTGCGTTTATCGATTACTGATTTCTGTAATTTTCGCTGTGAATATTGCCTGCCAGATGGCTATCAAGGCAAACCCCCACAAAACGAACTCAGCGTCACGGAAATTGCTACCCTAATCCGCGGCTTTGCCCAAGTTGGCACCAAAAAAGTCAGGATTACCGGCGGTGAGCCCTCTATACGCCGTGACGTGGTAGACATTATTAAAACCATCAAAAACACCGAAGGCATTGAAACGGTTGCTATGACCAGTAACGGCTATAAGCTCGGTAAGCATTTGGCTGCTTGGCAAGGGGCTGGACTGAATCAAATCAATATCAGTATGGACAGCTTCGATGCCGCTACTTTTCATAAGATGACAGGCTTCGATATGTTGCCGCAGCTGTTGGCTGATATGGATACCTTACTTGCGACCACAGATATTAAGCTAAAAATAAACAGTATTTTAATGGCAGAAACCGCCTTTGAAAATCTGATGAATGCGATCGACTATGTCAAAGATAGAGCGGTCACCTATCGCTTTATCGAATTTATGCAAACCAGCGACAACAGCGATTTGTTTTTTGCCCAGCACGCACAGTCTGACATCATCACCAATTATCTAATCAAGCACGGCTGGCAAACTCATGTCCGTGGCAGCAATGACGGTCCAGCGATAGAATATAGCCATCCAGATTATAAAGGTCGTATCGGCATGATTGCTCCTTATGCTGCCCATTTTTGTGACAGCTGCAATCGTTTACGGGTTAGTAGCCAAGGTAAGGTGCATCTGTGTCTATTCGACCAAGGTAATTACGATATTCGTCCGTATCTCGAGCAAGACGATGTTGCAGGGCTTGTGAATACCCTGCACAGCTTTATGCCGATTAAACCTGAGCATCATCACCTTCACGAATCAAACAGCGGCATGATGAATAACTTGTCGATGATTGGCGGTTAGAATCAAAAATATACTAATAATCAAATTTTTCATTTTTTATCACAAGCGTATTTATTAAGGAACATTCATGAGTAAGCTGCAAGCACCCTTTACCCCGCTTAATATCGCTATTTTAACAGTTTCTGACAGTCGTACTCTTGCAGAAGATACTTCAGGGCAATATTTGGTCGATCAACTGACCGCAGCAGGGCACCAGCTGGCAGATCGTCAGCTGATTATTGATGATATTTATAAAATCAGAGCCGTTATCAGCGGTTGGATTGCCGACCCAGATGTGCACGCTATTATTACCACGGGCGGTACTGGTTTTTATATCCGCGACAGTATGCCAGAAGCGGTTGGCGTCTTGTTTGATAAATCAGTCGATGGCTTTGGCGAGATGTTTCGCTTAATCTCAAAAGACGATATCGGCATGTCGACGATTCAATCTCGCGCCGTGGCTGGTATGGCAAACGGTACGGGTATCTTCTGCCTGCCCGGTTCATCAGGTGCTTGCCGCACTGCGTGGGAAGGTATCTTACAAGAGCAGCTCGATAGCCGCACGCGTCCTTGTAACTTTGTGCCGCACTTTATGCGTACCAACCCAGGTCACGATTGATTGATGCTGCAAGTTGCAGACAGCTCAACCCAAGCAGATGAACTCAGCTGCTTAGCCGGTATCGTTATTTTAGCAGGCGGCGCCTCCAAACGTATGGGGTCGCCAAAAGCTGAGCTTATCTTGCCAACGGGTGAGCGTTTGCTTGATTATCATGTCAGACAAGCGCTTGAATTAAGCGCTGCGATGATGAGCAATCTACCTATTATGATTGCCGATAATGGACGTGGTTTTAGCGTCCATGTAGATTCGATTTACAAAGACATGCAGTCGCCAATTTTCCATATTACTGATTATCTTTCTACTAACACTCTTTCTAGTAAAAGGGTTAGTAGAAAAGATGATAAACCGATTGAAACCGGCGGCGCATTGGTAGCGATTGAGGCAGCGCTGCAATCATTAAAGCGTTTGGCAAATTCAAAGCAATTAACGAAAGAGGCAAACTGGCAACAATCTTGGCTGCTGGTCATTAGCTGTGATAGCCTGATTCCTATCAGCGATTTATGGCAAAAACTGCAACCTTATATCACGCAGGCTGACGGCAAGTCTGTCATTTGTCTAACCGATGACAGCCACTTATATCCATTGTTAGGTTTATATCGTTTAAGTATTGAGCCTGAGTTAAAGCAGTATATTGACAATGGACAGCGGCAGGTCATGAAATTTATTAAGCCGATTGTGCAGCCTGTTCCCTTTACCCAAGCATGGCAAGCGTTAACCAATTTTAATACGCCTAAAGATTTTGCCCGTGCTTGTTTGGCTTTAAACGTCTCATGAACCAAGCGACTTATGAAAAAGTTTATTGAAAAAAACCGACCGTTTAAGAGAAATTTGTTTTCTAAGAGAAATAAAGAATGAATAGTGACAATCCAAAAACCAATAATCAACCAAGCAATCAGTCTGGTTTATCGCATTTAGATAGCGACGGTGATATCACCATGGTTGATGTGAGTGGCAAGACAGCCAGTACCAGAGAAGCGTATGCAAGCGGACAAGTGGTTTTTCCTGCGGACATCTATACGCAAATCAAAGCCGCGGACGGTATGACCAAAAAAGGCAGCATTACTCAAACGGCTCATATTGCTGGTATCATGGCAGCCAAACGTACCCATGACCTCATTCCACTTTGTCACCCCCTGCCCTTGGATAAAATTAGCTTAAGCTTTGCATACGATGATGTCCACCATAGTATTACCGTCACCGCCACGGTGAAAGTCACCCATAAAACTGGAGTAGAAATGGAAGCGTTAACCGCCGTTAGCGTCGCCTGCTTGACTATTTATGATATGACCAAAGCCATCTCGCATGACATTGTGATTGATAATATCCATCTTATGAAAAAAACCGGTGGTAAATCCGACTATCAGCATAAGTAAGAATGATTTAAAAAAATAAAGTTCTGAGAAGCATACCGTTAGACAGTGAATAAGCAGTTTATAAATAAGGGAGATTGCTATGAGCACCTTAGTAGAAAGCAATACAGACTCTAAATTAGAAACCATGATGAATATTAACGTCTTATATTTTGCCAGCTTAGCCGATGAGGCCAATTGCCATGAAGAAAAAATCACGGTGCCACAGTCGACTTCATTGACCGAACTCTATGAGCAGCTGCGCCAAAAGCATCGTTTTAGCCGTCCGCAGTCGGAGCTACGCGTGGCGGTAAATGACTATTTTGCCAAGTGGACGGATGAGATTTATGACGGCGATAGCGTGGTTTTTATCACGCCAGTGGCTGGTGGTTAATTTAACATAGATTTTTATTAACCTACTTATTCATCCTTTTTTATCAATCTACTTTTTATGAGCGCCGTAACTTTACGCGATGCTTAAAAGTTAAAAATCTTGTTAAACGAACTTGCTAAATAATAGGCAGAAAAAATGACAGACAACGTACATGGGCAATCTATGAGTATCAAACGTAGCATCGATGAAGCGTACCTCATCGCTGAACGTGATGGTTTTGCGCTGTTAGATACCGATATTGACGAAAGTCGCCTTAAAAAGACGCTCGATAATGACAGCTGCGGCGCCTTTGTCTGCTTTGAAGGCCGCGTACGCAATCATAATAATGCCACGAGTGTTAATCGTCTAACCTACTATGGCTATGAAGATTTGGCCATCAATCAAGGCCGAGCCATCATTGAAGAAGCCAAAAAGCGTTTTGAGATTCTCGATGCCATTGCTATCCATCGCATTGGCGCGTTAGAGATTGGCGATGTAGCAGTTTGGGTTGGTGTGGTTTCTGCCCATCGCTATCCTGCTTTTGACGCTTGCCGCTGGATATTAGATACGATTAAAGCCGATATTCCGGTGTGGAAACAAGAATATTACCAAGATGATTCTTCAAAATGGCTGAGTAATAATGGTTAATTAACGGTTAATTAACGGTTAATTAATGACGACTCACTCAATAACATTGATGAAAAATATGTAGTCGTGATATGCATATCGTTTAGAAAATAATTAAGCCAATAACTATAAACAACTGATATATACTGCAAAATTATTAATTCTTACTGACTATTGTTCTTTTTTTAAAGTAGAGGATTTAGGTTATGCTATCAAAATCATCAAATGCTCAGCATCAACCCATTACCAATTTGTCTTATTTAAAACGGTCTAAATCGATAGCAATATTGGGCGCATCCGCGTGCTTGGCTTTGACGTTAGGCGCTTGTAGCCAAGAAAACAGCCCTAATGAAACGGCGACCGTTGCAGAAAACGCACCACAGACCACTCAACCTAGTGAAGCCATTCGTATTGCTGCCGCCGCCAATTTATCAGATGTATTGTCTGAAATCATCGAAGGCTATAAAAAAGATAAGAACCTGCCCAATCAAGAGATTGAGGTTACCTTTGCTTCTTCAGGTAAGCTATATTCGCAAATCACTGCCGGCGCACCTTACGATATTTTTTTAGCCGCCAACCAAGAGTTCCCCGCTAAATTGGTCGATGAGATGTTTAAAGGTGACAGCAGCCATACGCCGTTTACCTATACTCAAGGTCAACTCTCCATTTATAGCGCGACCAAGCCGGTTGATAGCTTGAATCAGAGTACACTGACGGAGCTATTAAAGCGTGATGACAAGACGAAAATTACTATTGCCAACCCTGAGCTTGCGCCTTATGGCGAATCTGCCAAGGCTTATTTACAAGCACAAAACCTTTACGACTCTCTAACGGCACAAAAGCGCATCATTCAGGCGGAAAATATTGGCCAAGCTTTTCAATATGCCCATACGGGTAATGTCGATTATGGTTTTGTGGCTCAGTCGCAAGTGACCGCCACCAAAGCGACGCCCGAGCAATTTTATATTTTACCAGCCGACTCTTATCCTGCTATCCTGCAGGACGGTATCGTTATTACCGATATCGCTAGCGCCGCAGATTTTACCGATTATCTGCGCTCGCCTGCTGGACAGGCTTATTTTGCTAAAGCAGGTTATTTGGCTGTTAAGTAGCTTTTTTGTAGCAATCTATCGAGAGAATAAGTACGGCTTAGGTTTGCTCAAGTGAATACTTTAGCCCTTTGATAAGCTTGCCTGCGTGAAATAAGTGAAATGTGACATAAGTGACACGTTATCAAGGCAAGCGATCTATAAATAAAGTAGCAGCATAAATAATGTCCTATCAGCGGCGCACTGGATAAAAGGTAGATAGATAATCACGCTATGATGTCCCAGTTTCTTATCTCAGACATGCTGCTGCCGGTATGGGTAAGCATCAAGCTTGCCAGCATTACCACCCTTTGCTTATTGTTGTTTGCAACGCCACTCGCCTATTGGCTTGCCAAGCCTAGCCGCGGAAATGTCGTTGGACGTATAAAAATTCTATTGATGGGCATCATTGCGATGCCCCTTGTTTTACCGCCTACCGTCATTGGTTTTTATTTATTATTACTGCTAAGCCCGAGCGTCGGTATTGGTCAATGGCTTATCGAGCATAATATCAGCCCTTTGGTTTTTACCTTTGAAGGGCTGGTAATTGGCTCTATCATCTACTCCTTACCCTTTTATATTCAGCCTGTCTATGCTCAGTTTTTGCGTATTCCCCAAAGCGTCATGGAAGTGGCAAGCTTATTAGAGCCTAGCCGTCTTAGACGTTTTATAAAAATTGTCCTACCGCAAGCGCGCATTGGCATCATTCTAGGAGGCTTAATCAGTTTTGCGCATACCATTGGCGAATTTGGCGTGGTACTGATGATAGGTGGCAGCATTTCAGGTGAGACCAAGGTTGTCTCTATTGCGATATATGAGCAAGTAGAGGCGCTAAATTATGAAGCAGCGCACCTGATGTCGGGGATTCTTATTATTATGGGGGTTATTATGGTGGCGCTGATTGCTGCTGTCAGTCGGCTTAATCAGCGCCCATAAGCACTTGTTTTATAAACCCCTAACAAGTCAAATTTCTTGTTGTAAGCAATCAAACTTCTGGCTTACGGCTTTTTTTCGCCAAATCCAAATCGTTGGCATAAGCAAATAAAGCCGGCGCACCACCAGTATGCCAGAATAAAACGCTGTCAGTTTCTTTGATTTTTCCCGTACGAATCATATCGATAAGCCCGCCCATCGCGCGACCAGTGTAAACAGGGTCGACCAATATCCCTTCTGTTTGCGCCGTTAAAGCAATCGCCTCATTTTCTAATGCGCCCACTACGCCATAGCCTTCACCAACATAATCAGAGTTAAGAATCAAATCTGACTCGGTAAACTCGTAATCTGTCTTGATTAATTTTGCCGTATTATTAACAAGCGCCAAAGTATATTGATCAAAGGCGACTTTATCGGTTTCGCCTTTATCAATATTAATACCGACGATTTGATAAGGTGAGTTAAAGATTTTGTTGCCAAGCATTAAGCCCGCTTGCGTGCCGCCAGAGCTTGAGGCAAACACGATGTGGGTCAAGGAGAAGCCCATGCTTTGACGCTGCGATTCTAGCTCTTTAAACGCCTCTACAAAGGCTAACGCCCCAAGCTCGCTTGAACCACCGTACGGCACCACGTAGACGTTTTTACCTTGGTTGGTTAATTGCTCAACGATGCGAGGAATATCCTCGCCTTTGCGATGATTGCCTGCCCAGTGGATATGGCAACCAAACAGCTTATCTAGCAAGAGATTGCCATTTGCCTGCTCCGGCTCTTCGCCGCCTAAGACTAAATGACACTCCAGTCCTAAGCTTGCCGCCGCTGCTGCTGTCTGACGGCAATGGTTTGACTGTATCGCGCCCGCAGTGATGATGGTATCGGCACCTTTGGCAAGCGCGTCACCGAGGATAAATTCAAGCTTACGGGTTTTATTGCCACCCAATGCCAGCCCCGTATTGTCATCTCTTTTCATATAGATTTTGGGACCGCCCAAGGCTGCACTCAATCGTTTCAGCTCAACCAGAGGGGTTGGAAAAAAGCCTAGCAGCTCTCTAGGTATGTGGTTATATTCCATGTTATTTTCTATCCCTACTATCAATAGCCATGTAGAAATTATCTGTTAGCACAGCATACAATAGAAATATAAGTCACGCCGCTACTATTTAAAACGAGCAGACACAAAAAAACCCCAAACAATCTAATGTTTGAGGCGAAACTTGCTTAGACTTAACAGTCTAAATTCGTTTTCTAATACTACAAAAAATGGCGCAGCGGACGGGACTCGAACCCGCGACCCCCGGCGTGACAGGCCGGTATTCTAACCAACTGAACTACCGCTGCTTAGGTCGTCTTTAGCATGTCGTCTTCTAAAAGACCCACTCGCTAAATGAGTGGTGGGTGATGACGGATTCGAACCGCCGACATTCTGCGTGTAAGGCAGACGCTCTACCAACTGAGCTAATCACCCTGAGAAGCGTTAAAAAATTGCACTGCAATTTTAGCTTCGCAAGGGAAATCCTTTAAATAGGATTTCCTGAAAGCTTTAACAATCAAAGCTGTCACCCTTTGAATAACTTTCAACAGAAGAGAACTAACTAAAGCCTCGCTCTGTGGGTGTGTATTATATAGATTTACACATGGCTGTCAAACCCTATTTGCCTTTTTCTTGCGTATTTTTTCCTAATTTAGCGGCAATTTATGCAAACCTATGTTTTTATTGGCTTTATATTTTATATAAAACCAATAATTTCTCTAGCTTATTATTTATTTGGCCGCCAATGCTTGTTCGATATCTGCTTTTAAGGCATCAGGCTTGGTGGTTGGCGCATAACGGTCAATCACTTGCCCATCGGTGCCAATTAAAAACTTAGTAAAATTCCATTTGATACCATCTGTCAGCAGCCCGCCTTTTTGGTCTTTAAGCCAATCAAAAATCGGATGGGCGTCTTTACCATTGACATCAATTTTTGCCATCATTGGAAAGCTGACGCCGTAATTTTTTTGGCAAAACGCGCCAATCTCCTCGTTAGTACCGGGGTCTTGCGCGCCAAACTGATTACAAGGAAAGCCAATCACCACCAATCCTTGCTCTTTATATTGTTGATACAGCGCCTCTAGGCCTTCAAACTGTGGCGTAAAGCCACATTTGCTGGCGGTATTGACGATTAATAATACTTTGCCTTTATAGTCAGCAAAGGCTTGCGAGGTGCCGTCCATACATTCAGCGGTAAAATCGTAAATAGTGCTCATGATTCATCCTTAAATTGATTGTTTTATTATTTTTACTATTAACATGCGTACTGATAAGAAAAAAGGAAGCACTGCGTACTTCCCTTTTATCATGCCAACTTTGGCTAAAATATTGATTATATTAATACTTATTATTCAGCTTTATCCAAATCGATAGACACTGAGTTGATACAGTAGCGCATACCGGTGGTCTCACGTGGACCATCAGGGAATACGTGTCCCAAATGCGCGCCGCAATTGCTACACGTCACTTCGGTACGGCGCATGCCAAGTGAATTGTCTTCGTGCTCATCGATAGCGCTATTATCGATACTCTGATCGAAGCTTGGCCAGCCGCAACCGGCGTCAAACTTATTGTCCGACTCAAACAAGCTGGCACCGCAGCCTTTACAGCGGTAGATACCTTTATCATTGACGTCGTTATAAACGCCAGTAAATGGGCGCTCTGTGCCCTTCTCGCGCATGACGTGATACTCATCGGCAGTGAGGCGCGCTTTCCAATCTGCGTCGGTCAATTGGCTGATTTCTTCTTTGCTTAATTGATTGTCTTGCATCTTTTATCCTTATTAAATGATTGGTTATCTCATTTGCGGTGTGTCAGTTACTGACCAATTTATCGTACGTTTTTATAAAAACGCTAGGCTTTATCTGCTGCTGATTGTCTGACTATTCAAGGTAGTGACTATAAAAGTCCTCAATCTAGCAGTGTAAAGTTTCAGGTTTAAAGAAATAACATTAGAGATAGAAAGATAAAATATAGCAAATTACGCTGCCGCCTCAATCATTAAAGTTGTAATTTTATTAAACGAGCATTTGGCTCATTTTTTCATTGCTGAAAAATCACGATAGATTGCAAGTTATTCTTGCATTAAATATCAACTTTATAAAAATTCTGTCTTTAGGCTTGCATTAATAAAGTGTATGCAATAATATCTTGCATTAGGAATAGATTATCTTTAATAAAAGGCTTAAACAACAATGGCTGATAGCGAATTTTCCCAAGCTCCTCAAAGTACGCAAGCCGAACGACTGGTACAACTGCGCCGCGATAAAGGCATGACCGCCGAGCAATTGGCGCAGGCGATGACGGCAGCAGGTGCCAAGGTGAGTCGTGGTGCGATTTCTAATTGGGAGCGCGGCACCAATGGCATCGTGTCATCGAAGCTGCCGACCCTAGCGCGTATCTTAGGCTGTAGTGAAGGCTATTTATTACGTGGCGATTTGCAAAACGACATGGATAGCGTTGCTAATTCAAATCAACCTATCAATTCTTATAATAAAACCAATAATCATAATAAAAACGAAACGCCTAGGCAGCAAAGCGTAACCCATACTTCTACCGCAAATTTACAACCCAACCCGATAAGTGGTCACTCTATGAATCCAATTAAAAAATCCGATAAATTACAAAACGTTTGCTACGACATTCGTGGTCCGCTTTTGCAAACAGCCAATAAAATGGAAGCTGAAGGTAAGCGTATTTTAAAGCTGAATATTGGCAATCCGGCGCCGTTTGGCCTTGAAGCACCGCATGAGATTTTGCGCGATGTAGCGATGAACCTGCCAGAAGCGACAGGATACTCGGACTCGCAAGGGATTTTTGCGGCACGTAAGGCGGTCTTGCAATATTATCAATCAAAAGGTCTGCTATCAGCTGTCGATGTGCGCGATGTATATTTGGGCAACGGCGTCTCTGAGCTGATTGTGATGACCATGCAAGCGCTCATGAACGATGGCGATGAGGTGCTTGTGCCAATGCCCGACTACCCGCTTTGGACAGCAGCGGCCAACTTAGCAGGCGGTACAGCGGTGCACTATCGCTGTAATGAAGACGACAATTGGCATCCTGATATCGAAGACATCAAAGCTAAGATTACGCCTAAAACCAAAGGTATTGTGGTGATCAACCCCAATAACCCAACGGGCGCACTGTATAGTGATGAGGTATTATTACAAATTATCGACGTCGCCAAAGAGCATGATTTAATCATCATGGCCGATGAGATTTATGACCGTATTCTTTATGATGATATGGTGCATACGCCGATGAGCACCTTGACCGATGACGTGCTGGTATTGTCTTATAACGGCTTATCAAAGTCGCACCGTATCGCTGGTTTCCGCGCGGGCTGGATGATGGTTTCGGGTAAAAAAGACCATGCTGCCGACTTTATTGAAGGCTTAGATATGCTGGCGTCTATGCGCCTATGCTCAAACGTCCAAGGGCAATATGCTATTCAAACGGCGATGGGCGGCTATCAAAGTATGAAAGAGCTCACTTCAAAATCAGGACGGCTATCAAAGCAGCGCGAAATGGCCGTTTCACGTCTTAATGCCATTAAAGGTATTTCTTGCACCATGCCGCAAGGGGCGTTTTATTGCTTTCCAAAGATGGACCCTGAGGTTTATCCTATCAAAGACGATATGCAGTTTATGATGGATTTATTGATAGAAGAAAACGTCTTAATGGTACAAGGGACCGGTTTTAATTGGGATGCACCTGACCACTTCCGCTTGGTGTTTTTGCCCAATCTGCATGATTTAGAAGATGCCATGGATAGATTGGACCGCTTCTTTGCCAAAAAACGTAAGCAGTTTGGTACCGAGTAATCATTCAAACTTGTATAAAAAAACGCTTATCAGCAGCTGCCGATAAGCGTTTTTTATTCTTTAATAAAACACTATAATAAAAAACAATAGAACTTTTATTTAAAAAATATTACTTAATAACAGATAGCTGATAGCCGACATCGAAGCCGCCGCAGGCAGGGTAATTACCCATGCCAAACCGATAGGCTTCATCAGCGCCCAATTGGTATCACGATTAACGATACCGATGCCAAGTACTGCACCAACCAGCGTATGCGTACTCGATACGGGCAGACCCATGGTCGATGCGCCCATGACGACGGCAGCCGCAGCCAATTCCGCTGAAAAGCCTGAAGCTGGATGCATTTTTGCTAGATTAGTACCGACGGTTTGAATAACTTCTTTACCGATAAACCAAAGGCCAACGATAAGCGCCACACCAAAGGTCAACATCACCGCAGGCGGCACGGCAGCCTCGGTCGCTATGCTATTGGTACGGATAACGTCCATAATCGCGGCAAAAGGACCGACGGCGTTGGCAATATCGTTTGAACCATGACTAAAAGCAAAGGCAGAAGCAGTAAAGACCTGCATCCAGCTAAACATAATAAACGTCGCTTTGGTCAAATCTTCTTTATGCTTACCGCGGATACTCTTGGTATAAATAAAGGTCGCAAGCCATACCAGCGCCGCTATCATACCCATGATAAAAAAGCCTTGCAGCGTCGTCATATTGCTGTTGACGTTCTTTAAGCCTTTGAACACCACCAACGAAGTCATGACCGCGCCGCCTGCGCCAGCGATGAGCGGTACCCATTGTTTAAGGGCTTTTAGGGTATCAAGGTTGCTACGTTCGTGCTCAATCTTATAAAGCTGTTTGTAATAATCGGTTTCTAAATCCTCGATGTCACAATCATCATCTTTATAGATTTCTTGATCGCGCAGCATCGCTGAGGTATACGCCAATTGCTCTGACTCGGTTAGACTTTCTAGATACTCTTTATGGTTTTGCTTGACGGTTTTTTTATCGTCTTTTAGCGTCGCAATATGCGCTTCGGTTCGATCATTATATTCAATGATTTTTTTCTTAATTTGACCATATAAAAGGTAAGAAAATACGCCGCCTAACACGGGTGAGATAACCCAAGAGATAGCAATTGTTCCAATCGTACCCCAATCGACGGTCGATAGTGCCATGTCGGTACCACCTAAAGAGATACCGAGTACAATAGAGCTACCAACGACGCCGCCAATAATGGCATGGGTGGTCGAAACAGGCAGACCTTTTTTGGTGGCAAACAACAGCCAAAATGCCGCCGCGATAAGCGCTGAGAGCATGACATAAATAAACTGATTGGGCGAAACCGATAAACCATCTAAGTCAACGATGCCGCTGCGGATGGTATCGGTAACTTCACCGCCCGCCAGCACCGCGCCCGACACTTCAAATATCGCGGCGATACCCAAAGCTTGCGGAATCGTCAATGTCCCTGCGCCCACTGAAGTACCGAAGGAGTTGGCGACGTCGTTACCGCCGATATTAAATGCCATAAAGACACCAAAAGCCGTCGCTACGATAAATAGCGTCGTCTGCTGATGCATGGTGTAATCTAGACCCCACCATAAAAAGTAAGCGGTCATCGCAATCAGTAAAATGGCAAAAAATAGATTGATTCTCATAGAACCGACTGCTTTGGTTGGTCCTGTAGAACTGCTGCTAATACCCATACGTTGATACGTCCTGCGTAAGCTGATTGAAATTATAGGTGATTGATGTCATTGCGGCGCTATTGATGGTGTCGTTTTTACCACCCAACATCATGATAGCGTGTCCGCAACGTGGTTTTGACTTACTATATTGAATTTGTTTCTCGAAATACTGGTCTGAATGTACGAATTTAAAAATAGGGTTATAAAAAGTTACTATCTACTGCGCTCTATATTGTCCTGATAGTTCTGCGTGCTTGTAAATATTTACGCGCAAGCTTGCCCACCTATCAGCGAAAAACCTAAGCCACAAAATGCCATAAAGCCGCAAGTAGTCTTGCCAAATCGTCCGATTACAGCAGCTTGCGGCTTAGGTTTTATAGTGATAGCGTCGATTATAAAAAATCTGTTGTTAATAATTAAAGCATTTATAGGATAAATACCGTCTCTGACTGTGCAGCTATTTTGCGAGCAGGCAGAAGTTATTACGCGCCTATTATATTAAATATAGACACAGATTGCATGATGATATTGCGAGATTTGTAACTTTGAATATATCACTCAAAAAAGCCGCCTATTTAGTAGAAAAATGTTGTTAGTTTTTCCTAAGACTTCAAACAAAAATAATATTAGCTTTCAAATTTATATAAAGCCTTTATCACTTATCATCCATTTATTCAATATCAGCAGTGATAGACAATGCCGCGGATAGCTGCTTAATAGCATGGTCTAATACCTCTAGGCGCGCTTGGCGTTTATCATTAGTCGCGATGATTGCCCAAGGTGCATCCTTGGTATTGGTACGTGCCAACATATCAGCTGCCGATTGCACATAATCCACCCATTTATCACGATTACGCCAATCATCATCGGTCAGTTTAAACTGTTTATGCGGCGTTTCTTCGCGCGCCTCAAAGCGTTTGAGTTGCTCCCCTTTATCAATAGCGAGCCAATATTTGATAACTATTGTGCCAGCAGCGACCAAATCTGCTTCAAAACGATTGATTTCGTCATAAGCGCGCTGCCATTCTGCGTCAGTCGCAAAGCCCTCGATACGTTCGACCAATACGCGCCCATACCACGTACGGTCAAAGATGGCGATACGACTGATACGATCGATTTGCTCATTGGGCAGTTTGGTCCAAAAACGCCATAAATAAGGATGCTGCAATTCATATAACATCGGTACGCCAATATTATAAATCTGATATTCGCGCGGATCGAGTGGCGCAACCAGTCTTTTGATCGCGCCGCCTTTGCCAGCAGCGTCCATCCCTTCAAAGGCAAAAACCACGTGCCGCCCCTGACGCGCCCGCAGCAATTTGGCAAGGTGTGCTTGCTTGTCAGCAAGCGCTTTATGATAGTCAGATTTCTCTATCTCGGTATCGTCAACATTTATCAAAGTTTTAGGGACTGCTACAGGCTCGAATTTTGCTGCTTCTTTTATATTCTGACTTTCTACTTTACTGCTTACTAGCGCCTTTTGCATCGCCTGCAATACTTCATGACAAAAATGGGTGGCAGCCTCTGATTTATCATCGCCATTGATAATAATCCAGTCATTCTGCTGGCGTAATAGCGCGGTTGCTACCTTATTAAAAGTATCGACGACCTGTTTACTTTTCCAATCGATTTGATATAAAAACTCTGGATCAGCTTCATCGTCATTTAGGCGCGCCTGCAAGGTTTCGATATCGATATGAAACCAGCATTTAAGCAGTTTGGTTTGGTTAGCAGCAAGGTCTTGTTCAAAGGCTTGTAGTTTGGTGAGTTCTTGTTTTAAATAGTTTTGCCATTGGCCAATAGGCAGGGCGTTATTTTTCAGCGTCTTATTATTCTTATCTTCACTTTTTTTCACCTTATCGTCATCATCTAAGGTCGCCATGCGCATGACGTTATAGAGTAAGTCGGCATACCAGTTGCCAAAATACACCATCACGTCGCCATGCCGCGGCAACGCTTTGGTATGCGCTTGCCATATCGGCTGATGCTCTAAGGGACAATCACCAATCGTTGCTTCAACCTTGAGTAAGCGCGGGTCGACCCACTGCCGCAGCTGGGTGACTGCGGTGCCCTTGCCCGCTTGCTCCATACCGTTGACCAGCACCAAAAGCCCAGTTGGTTTATTGGTAGTCGGCGGTGTTTGCTGCCGCGTGGCGCGTAGGGCAAACTGAGCGGTGACTAACGCCAAGCGCAATGTATCTTTGTCCATAGCAAAGATATTTAACGGATTGGGCGTCAAACGCTGCTCAACGACTTGCTTACTAAACTGGTCACTTACCGCTTCTGGCGCTTGGCTTTCAGTCGATTTATTTTTTTTGCTCATGTCCATACTCGCTTTATTGTTAGATAATTTTTATACATCTCTTATTTGTAGTTTTTATAAGCTGTCTTATTTATATAGTGAATCATAGCATTGCGTAAAACCAGTAAATAACCCTGCTATGTAACAGTTTGGCATTTGTATTCTGTGGTATTTTCTTTTAAGGTGAACAAAATCTTGCGCGTATGCTTTAATAGCTGCCCACAAAGATAAGAATTTAGTATCATTTCCACTCTTTTATTAGCAATTTTATTGCCATTTTTACTTTTTATAGGATTACCTGCCATGTCTGCGTTAGCCAATTTACAACAGCACTTAAACCGTTTTTGGGCGCTGCCACACCATAAAGATGCTGCCTTAAATACCAAGCTCAAAGAAGTGCAAGCATGGCAACAGGCACGTATTAAGCATACCCATAGCGCGCTGTTTGAACAACCAAAAAACAAACCGATGGCAGAGTATTTTTTAACCCAGCTATATGGTGGTGATGAATTTAAAGTATTGGCAGAGCAGTTAGATCGTATTCTTCCCAAAGCCAAAAAATTAGAGCGCCTTGCTAAAGAAGCTTCTTTAGAAGCGGGCAGCATGGGCATTCAAGCGTCTATCTTGGCGATTGAGTTGGATTTACATTTGGCCGAGTGGTTGGTTGCGCAAGATTTAGCAGTCAATGAAGAGAATATGCTTGCCGCTTACCGCGCAGTCGATGAGGCCAATGAGCGCCGCGTGCAGATTAACAATCTAAAAGAGGTCTGCTACCGTACCGATAAAGATTTGAATTCATTTATGCTCAAAAAAGCCTTTGGTCTCGCAAAAGGCACGGCTTATCGCCATAACTTCCAACCGCTTTACGACTTTATCGATTCAGGCTTTAAAGCGATGAAACCGCTAAAAAGTGTCAGCAGCTTTATTGAACCGTTTTGTGAGCGCGAGCTTGAGATTATTGACGAAGTTCATGACACCAATAATGGCGGTAAGCCAGCAGCGTTTGGTGTATGATAAGGTAAATAATGCCCGTGGCTAACTGACCGTTATAGTGCTTAAATAGGGTTTAAACCGTATGCAATCAGTGTTTAAACCCTATGCAAACAACGCTTAAATACGCCATCATAAAAACAAATAATAGGATAATCGTATGACTGATAACTCAAATAACAACCCTAGCCAAGCCGATCAATCCCATACTGATAACCCTACTTCTCATGGTCATCTGCAAGATAAATTGGTTAAAGATAGTATTGCTCATAATCAAAGCATCACCGCGCAAGTAAAAGCGCGTCAAAACCAAAGCGCTAGTACGACGCTGAATGCCAATGCTGCAGCCGATAGCAGCAATAATAATGACTTTACCCAAGTACAAGACTTACCAACCGGAACCCCACAAGGTCAACAAACGACTATGCCAAACACCATAAATAACAGCGCCAATCCTACTGCTGCGCACGCACAAACAGCCAAACAAACGCTTTTTAACCAACGTGATGACATCAATAATCCACATACGCCTGATACCGATGGTAATGAGCAAACGCATTTTGGCTATAAAACGGTCAATAAAGCAGAAAAACAAGCGCGCGTTGCCGATGTTTTCACCTCAGTTGCCAAAAAATACGACATTATGAATGACTTAATGTCGTTTGGTATTCATCGCTTATGGAAGCGTTATGCGATTAGCTTATCGGGTGTACGCGCCGGTCAGCAGGTGCTCGATATCGCTGGTGGTACGGGTGATTTGGCCAAAGTATTTAGCCGTGAAGTGGGTCGCAACGGCCATGTGGTATTATCAGATATCAATGCAGCGATGCTAGAAGTTGGCCGCGAACGCCTCATCAATGCCGGCTGTAATAACGTTGATTTCGTCTTAGCAAACGCTGAAACTTTAGCGCCTTTTGATGATGAAAGCTTTGATTTGGTGACTATCAGCTTTGGTCTGCGTAACGTCACAGACAAGGATGCAGCGCTAAAATCTATGTATCGCGTCCTCAAGCCAGGCGGTCGTTTATTGATTTTAGAATTCTCAAAACCTGTGTTTGAGCCATTATCTAAAGCTTATGATTTGTATTCATTTACGGCGTTGCCGATTATGGGTAAGTTGGTTGCCAATGACTCTGAGAGCTATCAATACTTAGCAGAATCAATTCGTATGCACCCTGATCAGCAAACACTTAAGCAGATGATGCAGCAAGCAGGCTTTGAGAATTGTGATTATCATAACTTGACCGCTGGTATCGTTGCAGTGCATCGCGGCTTTAAAGCTTAGTTTTAAAAAATCACAGGTTTAAAAAAGAATAGCTTTAGCGCTTTTCAAAAGCTGCTTAGATAAACACGCTTTTTATAATACAAAAACGTCTGTCGTTGAGCAGGCGTTTACATCGTTATAACAGCCAATATTGAAATATGCGCCGCGCTTATGGCGCTCAACCAAACATTGTGAGGGCCTTATGCTGACTGTGTTACTTTTGGCAGGTGCCGAAAAGTTTATTAATATCGCCATTGCCAGCGATGAGATTACCAAAGCCGGGCTAGCGCCGCTTGCGGGCAAAGTGCTGCGTCTCAATATGGGCATGCCCGAGATTAATCTAGACGTTTTATTTACCGAAGATCGTTTGCGCTTTGAGCCCGTCATGACAGAAGGCGTGTTTGAACCAAGCGGCAGTATGAATGAGCGCCAACAGGCCAGCCTAGAGCGTTCGCGACTTGGCCATAGTCGACCAGACTGTATCATTACCGTTGATAATCCTGCGCAGCTGCTGAATCTTATGCGCGGCACAGAAGGCAACTTACCGATTGCTGGTGATTACAAAGTGCTGATGCAACTTAAGCAGCTGGTTGCAGGGTTTGATCCTGATATCGCCGGCCAGCTTGAGCCGTTTATTGGAAAACCGATGGCCAGCCAACTGCATTTGCTTATCTCGCAGCTAAAAGGTAGCTGGCGTCATAATGCCAAACGCGCCTTTAACGATGTCAGCGACTGGGCCAATGACGTAGCGGGTAATGTTACTCCTGACCCGATGGAAGCCGCCGAAGTCAATGATTTAAAGCAGCAATTATTAAAGCTGCGTGCGGATATCGAACGCGAAGAAGCCAAGCTTGCCGCTATCAAAGATGAGCAAGCACGTTTAACCAATCATAGATAATAATAAATAGAGTCTATAACTGTCTAAACGTTCATCACACATAGGCATAGACTCTGCCCTATTTTCGACTTTTTAGAGTAACCCTATCTCATGCTACTATCCCATCGCGCCCGCTTGCTTGAACTTTGGCGTATTGCCGCCGCTTATCGCATTGATACCCATTTGTCTGTCGAAGAAGCGCCGCAGCTACAACCGTTAGCGCGTTTAATTCGCTTGCATCCGGCGGCTTGGGGTAAAAAACATCAGCCTAATGCCATCAAGTATGCGCTTGAAGATATGGGTACACTGTTTTTAAAACTGGGACAACTGCTCTCGACGCGCCGCGATTTGGTACCGCCTGAGATTATCGAGCAATTAGTGCAACTGCAAGATAAGGTCAAGCCTTTCGACTCTGATGTTGCCATTGCCCAAATCCAAGACCCAAAACACGGTTTAGGTCAATCTATCACAGCGCTATTTGCCCGCTTTGACGTTAAACCATTAGCAGCAGCTTCTATCGCCCAAGTGCATACGGCCGCATTGCATGATGGTCGTGAGGTAGTAGTGAAAGTGGTTCGCCCTGATATTCGCACCACCATCGTGGCAGACTTTGAGCTACTGCGTGAGCTTGCTAATTGGGCATCGGCGCGTATCGAAGCGGCGCGGGCGATTCACATTGTTGATATTGTCGAAGATTATCGCCAAGTGATGCTTAATGAATTAGATTTAACCTTAGAGGCAGACAATACCACGCAGATGCGCAATAACTTCTTAGGTTCAGCACTGATGTATGTGCCTGAAGTCTATGACGCTGCCAAAAACGTCATGGTCATGGAGCGTATTCAAGGCGTTCCTATCTCACAAGTTGAGGTGTTTGATAAGCTTGGTTATGACCGTGCGACACTGGCAGAAAAAGGCTTAACGATATTTTTTACCCAAGTATTTCGCGATAACTTTTTTCATGCCGATATGCATCCGGGTAATGTCTTTGTAGAAACGCCGCCGGTTAAAATACTCACGACAGATATGACAGCGGTCAATTTGGGTCATGAGCCACGCTATATCGGGCTTGATTGTGCCATTATGGGTACGCTATCAAAAGACGATCAGCTTATCGTCGCGCGTATGCTGTTGGCGGTGATGAATAATAACTTTACGGCGATGGTTGATATCGTCAGCCGTGCTGGGTGGATACCGCCCAATACCGATAAGCATGCGCTCATGCGCGATATGAAACGCACTGTCGGTCCGATGCTGCAAAAATCCATTAACGATATCGATTTTGCTGGTGTGTTGATGCAGATTTTAGATATTGCTCGACGCCACCATATGAGTATCCCGCCACAACTCATGCTGCTACTGAAAACCTTGGTGCATGTCGAGGGACTTGGTCGCGACTTATACCCTGAGCTTGATATTTGGTCACTTGCTAAGCCCATTTTAAGTGGCTGGATTAAAGAGCAACTCGATCCGATGCGTAATTTACAACATCTGCGTCAGCAGTTGCCAGAGATTTTATTATCAACGACTGATATTCCTAAGCTACTAGATCAAGGATTGCAAAGTCTTGCTTCACAAGGCTCGCGCCAAGACAGTCAGCTACGAGAAATCCAGCAAATTCGCGCCGATATGTTAAACGACCGTCGCCGAGATTGGTTAGCACTATCAGGTTTTGCGGTGTTTATTGCTATCGCCACCCAAGTTGGTTGGTTTGCGCCTATTTTTTACCTATTGGCTATCATCGTCGTTATTTGGCGGGTTTTAGCTTAGGTTATTAATTTTTAACGAAAAAATATCCGTTAATCATTATCAAAAAATCGCACTTGAATAAGCTCTAATGCATTTTAATTGCCCTCTAACGACAATTAAAATGTATTAGAGCTTAACTTTTTATCTTATTTAGCATGTCGTTTACCCAGTAAATATACGTCTTATATGGAGAATTTACCTATGTCGACCATATCATCTATATCGCCTTCCAAATCTCATGATTTAATTAAATCAGACCATAGTGACGCTATTGCCGCTTTGCAAACACGCTTTGGCAAACAACTTAGCACCAATACCACTGTACGTGAACAGCATGGTCATACCATGACCTGGCTTACTAACCAGCCACCCGACGCGGTATTGACCGTTCAGGATAAACACGAAGTCGCTGCAGCGGTTGAGATTTGCAATCAGTATCAGATGCCAGTCATTGCCTTTGGTATTGGCTCATCTTTAGAGGGCCAATTGAACGCTCCCTATGGCGGGCTATGTATCGATATGCATGCCATGGATGCGATATTACAGGTTAACAATGAAGACCTGACCGTTACCGTACAACCTGGGGTCACACGTGAGCAGCTCAATCATTATTTACGCGATACTGGCTTGTTTTTTCCTATAGACCCCGGTGCCAATGCCAGTATCGGCGGCATGGTCGCGACCCGTGCTTCAGGCACCAATGCCGTCCGTTATGGCACCATGAAAGATGTGGTACTTGCCCTTGAATTGGTGACCGCCAGCGGAGACATTGTGCGCACCGGCACACGTGCCAAAAAATCTGCCGCCGGTTATGACTTGACGCGCTTAATGGTAGGCTCAGAAGGTACGCTTGGTATTGTCACCGAGGTTACGCTTAAACTATTTGGTATTAGCGAGTGTATTGGTAGCGGTATCTGCCATTTCCCAACGATTGAGGATGCTTGTCAGGCAGTGATGTTGACTATTCAAATGTGCTTGCCAATTGCCCGTATCGAGCTGCTCGACGCCATGCAAATCAAAGCGTGTAACCAATATGCCAATTTGAATTTAACAGAAACGCCTACGCTATTTGTAGAATTTCATGGCACAGAAGCCAGCGTCGCCGAGCAAGCGCAAATCTTTACCGACATCATCGAAGAGTTCGGCGGTACAGATTTTGCTTGGGATACCAACGAAGCCGAGCGTAAACGTCTGTGGCAAGCGCGCCATAACGCCTATCACGCTAGCTCTGCCCTACGACCTGAAGCCAGCGCTCTATCGACTGATGCCTGCGTGCCCATTTCACGCTTGGCAGAATGTGTCAGCGCTACGGCAAAAGACATCGAAGCATCGGGTATGATTGGACCTATCGTCGGTCACGTCGGCGATGGTAATTTTCATGTTCTTTTATTGGTCGATACCAACAACCCTGAAGAAGTCGCTACCGCTGACGGTATTATCAGCCGCCTTGCCTCGCGTGCGATTGAGATGGAAGGTACTTGTACCGGTGAGCACGGTATTGGACAAGGTAAGCAAAAATATATGGAGCAAGAGCATGGTAATGCCTTATTGCTGATGCAAGCGATTAAATCTGCCCTTGACCCTAAAAACATTTTAAATCCTGGGAAAATATGGCCTGAAGCCTTACCTAAAGCTTAATTTTAAAAAAACTGCAGTATGAAAAAGCGTTTACCTTTAATTGTGTGATTAAAGGTAAACGCTTTTATAGTTTTAATATAGTTCATTCATTTTGAAGTAAATGCGTGACTGCAGATATCAATTTTTTGAAGCCTCTAGCGTGCACAGCAAAAAGCAAGCGAGGACAATTGATACCCGCACCGTGCAATTAAAGACACGCTTCGTGCGTTTTGAACTGACTATCCTACAACATCTGGTCAATCGCCATTTGTGTCAATACCCGACCACGCGCCGTACGCAGCACATAACCTTGCTGTATTAAATATGGCTCAATCACATCTTCAAGCGTACCGCGATCTTCGGCCATTGCTGCTGCTATTGCTTCAACGCCTGCTGGGCCACCATCAAAACGCTCGTGTAATATCTCTATATAGCGTCTGTCCAAATGATCAAGCCCGCGTCTATCTACGGCAAGCATATCAAGCGCACTACCCGCTATCGCGCCATTGATACTGCCATCTCCTCTAACTTGCGCATAATCGCGAACACGGCGTAATAGACGATTGGCAATCCTTGGCGTCCCACGCGAACGGCGCGCAATCTCTACCGCGCCATCTTCACTCATCGGTACCCGCATCAAACGCGCCGCACGGCTAACAATTGTTGTCAAATCAGCAATATTATAAAACTCTAAACGCTGCACAATCCCAAAACGATCTCGCAGTGGTGAGGTCAGTAGTCCAGCGCGTGTGGTTGCTGCCACCAAAGTAAACGGCGGTAAATCCAGCTTGATAGAACGTGCCGCCGGACCTTCGCCAATCATAATATCGAGCTGAAAATCTTCCATTGCTGGATAAAGAATTTCTTCAATGACCGGACTTAGACGATGAATCTCATCGATAAAGAGCACATCGCCCGCTTCTAAATTGGTCAGCATGGCGGCCAAATCACCAGCACGCTCAAGTACAGGTCCTGAGGTAGAACGCAGATTGCCACCCATTTCACGAGCGATGATATTAGCAAGTGTGGTTTTACCAAGCCCCGGCGGACCAAAAATCAAAGTATGATCTAATGCCTCGTCGCGACCACGTGCCGCGCCAATAAACACTTCCATCTGTTCACGCACCACCGGCTGACCGATATATTCAGCCAATAATGCCGGTCGAATATTAGAGTCAGGCGCGTCACCTGCCCTTTCTAACGGATTAATCAAACGATCTTGCATCATAGGTTTTATCATTTTATTAAAATCATTATTTTTAAAAGACTAAATCATAAACAGCATAACCAAACGCTGCGCATAAGTCATGCAAAACATCATAAAGCAGGTAGTCAATAAAACACAGCCCAAAACGAAAATAAGCGACAATCAATGTCGCTTATCTGTTTAAAATTTAACATAATTACTTATAGTTTAAATAATTAAAAGCCAGAGAGCTGTTGCAGAGTGGCTTTTAACAAGCTTTGCGTATCGGCAAAGGTATCGCCGTTACTTTTCGCTGCTTTAATTGCTTGCTGCGCTTCTCGTTCTTTATAACCCAAGCTAATCAGCGCGCCCTCGACCTCAGCGATGATACTGCCTTCAGCAGACATAGGCGCAGGTTGAAGCGCAAATTCTAAACTACTATTATCAACCTCGATATTTTTCAGCTTATCTTTTAGCTCAATCAATAAACGCTGTGCGGTCTTTTTACCGATACCGGGAATACGCGTTAATGCCGTCTCAGACTCTTGCTCGACGTGCATTTTTAGCTCAGCCGCTGACATCGCGGACAGCATCGCCAGCGCCATTTTTGCCCCAACGCCATTGATTTTAATCAATTGGCGAAAAACATCGCGCTCTTTACGATCGATAAAACCAAAAAGCAGCTGCGCATCTTCACGCACGTGAAAATGCGTCCAAATGCTCGCCTGCTCATTAAGACGCAACTGACAAAATGACGGCAGCGGCAGCTCTATATCGTAGCCTACGCCAGAGGCAGTCATGACACAGGCAGTCGGCGCCATCAAATATTGCACCTGCCCCGTAATCAACCCAATCATTATCCACCACCTTTTATAAGATTTGACTATAAAAACTGCTTATAGCATTTGCGCTAAAAATAAGCGGCTGTTATGGCTCAATGAGCATGCTTTGCTAACCACGCTTATTTATAAAAATCGACCATACCTTCAAGGCTGATTGGACGAATTTTATGCGCCTGACCCGCTGAACCAAAGGCTTCAAAACGATTGGTACAGATATCTGACATCGCCACCATAGAGGCTTTGAAATACTTACGTGGATCAAATTCGCTTGGGTTTTCTGCCAAGAATTTACGGATCGCGCCCGTTGATGCCAAACGTAAATCGGTATCGATATTGACTTTACGGACGCCATGTTTGATCGCTTCAACGATTTGCTCAACCGGCACACCATAAGTTTCCCCGATATCACCGCCGTTTTCATTAATGACTTTGAGCCATTCTTGCGGCACTGACGACGAACCATGCATGACCAAATGGGTATTCGGGATACGCGCATGAATCTCTTTGACGCGCTCAATCGATAAGATGTCGCCTGTCGGTGGACGGGTAAATTTATACGCGCCATGACTGGTGCCAATAGCAATCGCTAGCGCATCGACATTGGTGTCTTTGACAAACTGCTCGGCTTCATCAGCGCTGGTCAATAGCTGCTCGTGATCCAATACGCCTTCTGCACCTGAGCCGTCTTCTTCGCCTGCCATGCCAGTCTCAAGGCTACCTAAGCAACCAATTTCACCTTCGACAGACACGCCGCACGCGTGGGCCATTTTCACCACTTCGCGGGTCACGCTGGCATTATAATCATAATCCATTGGCGTTTTTCCGTCTTCACCGAGCGAGCCGTCCATCATCACCGATGAAAAACCAAGCTGAATTGAGCGCTGGCAAATCGCAGGTGACATACCATGGTCTTGATGCATCACCACCGGAATATGCGGCCATTCTTCAATCGCAGCAATAATTAGATGACGTAAAAATGCTGACCCTGCATAACTACGCGCGCCCGCACTGGCTTGCACGATAACAGGTGAATCACAAGCGTCGGCCGCCATCATAATGGCACGCATCTGCTCTAAGTTATTGACGTTAAAGGCAGGGACACCATAGCTGTGCTCAGCGGCATGATCCAAAAGTTGACGTAAAGATATTAAGGCCATAAAACGCTCTCTGATTAGATTTTAAAATAAATACTTATAACGATTTGGTGATTACAAGTGTTCCATCCTCGCTGCAAGGTAGGTAAATCGACAAGCAGCACTATAGAACAGTTGGGAAAATGCAGGATTTTTACTAGCAATTATCACGCGCAGATTATAGCAAATTTTGCCCACGCTTCGTAGCGGTTGAGCGACTATTTATTAGGCTCACATTATTAAGCTCGATTAAGATTGCGGTTTTATTGAGCATACCGACTGTATTGAGGTTACAGCTTTGGTTTAATTGTTGAATGATGCTATTGCATACTTTACTTTTAGCAATGCATAAAACGCAAAAAGCCTTGGTCATCACCAAAGCTTTTTAGTATTTCGAGGCTTATAAAACCGCTATTGATTATAGCGCTATGCATGCAAGTCAATTATTAAAATCAAATAACTTGAATGAATCATAACTGCTTAGCAATCAATTAGTACTGTTGTTCTGCTTCTACTGCGTTTTCACTGGCTTTCTCTTCAACAGCAGAGGCACCATCAGCAACCACGCCAGCAGTAGCGGAAACGGCTTCATTTGCGCCAACTACAACTGCTTCACCAGTATTTTCTATCGCGTCAGTCGCAGCAGCACCGGCTGTTTCAGCGCCTTCGGCAACTTCTGCGCCGGCGTTTTGGGCAGCAACTTCAGCGTCAGCAGCAGCAACTTCAGCGTCAGCAGCAGCGGCTTCGGTTTCAGCAGTAGCAACTTCTGTGTTAGCAGCAGCATCATCACCCGCAGACTCAGCAGCAGCTTCCGTTTTATCTTGTGTTTCTTGGCTACATGCAGTAATTGCAAAGGTACCAGCAAGGACACTAGCAAGTAACAAATGACGTTTTAACATAATAAACCTCTCGTAAATAAAGCATGCCAAATACATGATTTTCGCTATTTTATAGAGTACAAATTGGGCATGCAATCATAATTTTCAGTATGGAAACAAATAATTACTACTTAATAATAAGCTGTGACCTTTCACGCTCACTTTTATCCTGCAGCTCTCATATAGACAGGCCAATCAGCAATAAAACCAAACACGGTGGTCACTTTATTATTTTTATAGCCTACCCCAGATGCTCATAATAAGTTGTACGTCTAATGTTACTTAATTGATAAATGACGATAGAACGATTACTCGGTGATTTGTAAGGCGGCAACCGCAGGTAATACTTTACCTTCTACAAATTCTAAGAACGCGCCGCCGCCCGTTGACATATAGCTGACCTCATCAGCCACTTGATATTTATCAATTGCCGCTAAAGTGTCACCGCCGCCCGCAATCGAGAACCCTTGGCTGTCTTTAACCGCGTTTGCCACAATTTGCGTACCTTGTCCAAAAGCATCGACTTCAAATACGCCGACCGGTCCATTCCATAAAATGGTTTTTGCCTTGATGATAGCAGCCGCTAATTGCTCGGCACTCTCTGGCGCGATGTCTAAAATCATGTCATTATCGCCGATGGTATCGACCGACTTGATAGTCGACGCCGCTTTTTGTAATGAGCCGTTAAAGTCCGCAAAATCAATCTCATTTTTATCGGCCACGACCACATACTCTGGCAATAAAATCTCAGTCTTACTCATAATATCACGAGCGGTATCGACCAGTTCCACCTCATATAATGATGCTCCAACGCTATGACCTTGCGCTGCCAAAAAAGTATTGGCAATACCGCCGCCAACGATAATTTGCGAGCAGACTTCAGCTAAGCTATGCAGTACTTCAAGCTTGGTCGAGACTTTTGAGCCACCAACGATTGCCAGCATCGGTTGGGCTGGCGTTTCAAGCGCAATACTTAAGGCATCAAGCTCAGCGGCCAATAAAGGTCCAGCGCAAGCGACTTTGCCCGCTTGATGCATGGCTTGAGTTACGCCTTCGGTTGACGCTTGCGCGCGGTGCGCCGTGCCAAAAGCGTCCATGACAAACACATCGCACAAATCCGCATATTTTTGCGCCAACGCTGTGTCGTTTTTCTTCTCGCCGTTATTAAAGCGCACGTTTTCTAACAGCACGACTTCGCCTGCCTTGATTGCCACGCCTGCCGTTAGATAGTCTTTATTTAAGCTGACTGGCGCAGCTAGCTTATCGCTTAAATAATCAGCAACTGGCGCAAGCGAATAGATGGCCTCAGGACTGCCTTCTGTCGGACGACCAAGGTGTGAGCAAACAATCACCGCCGCGCCTTTTTCTAACGCCATTTTGATGGTAGGCAAACTGGCTTGCAGGCGCGCATCGCTTGCGACTTTGCCATCTTTGATAGGCACATTTAAGTCTTCACGAATCAATACCACCTTATCCGCTAAGCTCAGCTCACTCATACGCAAAAAATTCATTACCTGCTCCTATGCATCATCTATGGTTAATCTACAATATGGCTGTTTGCTAACTGCAAAACGTTTTTACGAAATAGTCATCTTAAAACGTATATTATGGGTCATTCTCGCACTTGGTGTTATAGAACTGTCCAAGCAAGAATTGCAGCGGTGTATTCTAGCAGTTTTTAGTCTTCTCTTATAAAGAACTGCGATAAATTTTGCGCTATAGATTATCAATCCATATAACTGCCAAATTTCAATAGTAATCACACGCACTAAAAACAGTAACATTTCGTGGTGGCACTTCATCATTAGGCTGTTTATGATAAAGGCGTGTTTATGATAAGCACCGTTGGCTCTAAAAAAGCAGCTTATTATAAAACCTATGATGATAATGAATAATAAACCTAACAATAAAAACAATTTCTCAGGAGAAAATTATGATTATTGATATTGAAACTGCCAAACAAGACCTGCTAAACCTAAAGGAAGAATATGAAACTCGCATTGATAAAATCGAAGACCATATTCAAAACCCGCAAGACGACCTCAATGAACATTGGGAAGATCAGGCCATCTCATACCGTCAAAACGACATGCGCGCAAGCTTGATGGATGAAGCGCGTCAAAGCCTTATCTACGTCGAAAACGCGCTAAGCCGTATTGAAAACGGTACTTACGGTGAATGTGAAGTGTGCGGCAAACAAATTGAAGCGCAACGCTTAAAAGCACTGCCATATGCTACGTTGTGTATGGAACATGCAGAATAATTTTTAATGGCTATTTTAAATAAATGTCACTTAAAATAATGTTACTTGAAATAAATGTTAGCTTTAAAGATTAAAGAATTGATATAACTTTCTAATTAAGCAGGCGTTTGCCATCTGCTAAGCGCCTGCTGCCATTGCTGACAACGCGCGGCAATTTTCTCTACAGGCAAATCCATAATATCGCCAACGACCGCCACATAGGTAATTGGCAAACCCGCCAGCTCGGTTATATTTTCCGCCGTCAACCCCCCTATCACGCAGATATCAATCCCCTGTTGACAACCTTCAATAAGTTGCTGGCGAGATATCACATTGGCATTAGGTTTGGTGTTTGAGGCAAAAACTGCGCCCATTGCGGCATAGCTTGCGCCGTCTTCTTTTGCTTGTTTGATCAGCGCTACATCGCCGTGACAGGTTCGCCCAATAATTTCACTTGGTGCTAGGGCAATTTTGGCATTATTTATCTCACCATCTTGTTGACCTAAATGCACCCCGATGCCAAGTTCTTTGGCAAGTACAATGTCATCGTTCATCACAGTATCGACATTATAGGCTCTAGCTAAGCTGACTATCTGCCGCGCTTCTTCATAGAGTTCTGCTTTGCCATTTGCTGATTGTAAGGTTTTTTTACGGCGAATTTGCAATAATGCTACCAGCCCTGTTGCTAATGCTGCTTCTAGTTTTGCATATAACACTGTAAATTCATCATCATTGGTAAGTAAATATAATTTGGGAGCGGGTGTCATAGCCGATGCTTGGAACATATAATTTTTCCTCAAATGGGCTCAAATTTGACCCAATAAAAAGGCTGTTATATCGCATAACAGCCTTTTACATCAATATTAAAATAGCACGCTTATACGGTACGGCGAGTCGCCAAACTGTTTAAGATATTTTTAGCATCACCCCAACGCGTCGCTGAACTGTTTGCGCCCAAAATCACGATAATCGCTGGACGATTATTAACGCGGGTTTCCATCACCACGCAGCGCCCTGCTTCATTGATAAAGCCAGTTTTTGAGATACCGATTGGATAGCTACCATCACGCACTAAGCTGCTGGTATTGTTAGCTTTATAGGTACGGTTGCCGCTTGAGTAGTTAGAGACATAAAAGTCATAGCTTTTGGTGGTCGAAAAACGACGAATAACATCGTAGTTGCCAGCTGCACGTACCATTTTAACGAGATCATTTGATGAAGCGACGTTACGCTTATCAAGACCCGTTGGGTCACCGAAGTAAGCGGTGGTCATGCCCAAGTCTTGAGCTTTACGGTTCATAGCGCGCATAAAGGCACTATAACCACCTGGATAGTTACGCGCTAGGCTTTTTGCGGCTGGGTTTTCTGACTTCATCAATGCCATGAGTAGCATCTCAGCACGGTTCAAACGGTCACCTGACTTAAGGTTTGAGCTGGCGCGTTTTGGACCGACGAAATCTTCTGGATCAAGGGTAATCTCTTCACGCATGTCAAGACCGGCGTCTAGCACCACCATCGCTGTCATAATCTTAGTAATACTTGCCATCGGACGGGCAATATCAGCAGCTTTTTCGTAGATAGATTCGCCGGTTTCAGCATCGATGACCACAACACTGCGCGAATCGGTACTGATCGGAATCATACTACCGCTGTTAAAACCACCACGATAGGCGGTGTTATAGCTGTTGGTATTATTGAAGCTATTATTGCTGCTACCAAAACTGTGTGCATTAGTAATATTGGTGGCGCCGTAGCCATTGTCTACTTTTTTAATCGCCGAGCTATTACTGCTGTTGTACATGATTTTACGCGCTTCAGATAAGCTATCGGCACCGCCCCAGCTCACACGCGCACTAGACTCAGAGCCAGAACTACCATTAATGGTAAGCGCCGCTTGTGCAACACTGCCCAAACTCAATGAAATCAGAGCAGCGATTAATTGCTGTTTGGTTAATGGTAGTTGCTTCATTATGCCTCCTGCAGCCGCGCTGCCATTAGTTAGAAAATTAGTTACATACTAACTAACACCAACAACGTACGTAGCGTTTGTGGTTGTGTTTGTAGATACTCGCATAGAGTTTTTGTATTTTTAGTGTATCATGGTTTGCATTTAAGTTTAATCTACTAAATCAATTAGATGTCGTTTTTTGACCACATTCAAATTTTACTACATTTAGTTTATATTGTAGCAATATTAATTAACAATGGCGCAATATAGCATTACATTTAAGCTTATAAGGGCACAATTGCAAAGTTCATATAAAAGTATGCTGCTTAATATAAGGGAATTTGTGAGTTTACATATTTTAGTCAATAAATTTATAGCAGCTGACATTTATAATAAGACGGTAAAATCATTTAGATAGTTTAAGTTTAACAGTGCACCCTTTATTCTGACCAATAGAAAAGAGTATAACTATGATTCGAGTACTAGTAGTAGATGATCATGATTTGGTGCGAATGGGCATTAGCCGCATGTTGGCAGATAGTGCCGATATAGAAGTCGTCGGCGAAGCGGATAGTGGCGATATGGCAATTAAATTGGCAAAACAGCTGCGTCCGGATGTGATATTGCTCGATGTCAATATGCCCAATATTGGCGGCCTCGAAGCCACCAAACGCCTCATCCAGCTTGATATGGGCTTTAAGATTTTGGCCGTGAGTAGCATGTCAGCGCAGCCTTATCCGTCAATGCTTATTAAAGCGGGTGTCAATGGTTATATTACCAAAGGGACGCCGCTTGACGAGATGATACGCGCGGTGAAAAAAGTCTATCAGGGCGGGCGTTACTTTAGCCAAGACGTCGCTGAGCAATTGGCGGATGTTTTGTTATCTGATAATGCCAGCTCACCTTTTGACTTATTAAGTGACCGAGAAAAACAGGTCGCCATGATGGTGGTGAATTGCCAAAGCCCGCAGCAAATCGCCGACCAGTTATTTGTCAGTGTCAAAACCATCAATACTTATCGTTACCGCATTTATGAAAAAGTCGGTGTCGATAGCGATGTAAAGCTGACCCATTTGGCCATTCGCCATGGGCTTATCCAACCGTAAGTCGCTATGCGCATGCATTTTAGGCGTCTTTTCTTTTATGACGATTAATTTTTAAAGCCTATAGAAATACCGAAACCCTTAACGCCTATGAAATCTTTAAAGTCTGCGCCGTCGAAACCTATGAATTCTATTAGTAGAGTTATAGCCGCTATTACGGATTATTTTCAGCGCGATGACACCTTACCTTTGCCGCAGCTGCGCAGGTTGGGTTTGATTTATAGCAGCTATCGCTTTGTCGTCAGCCTATTTTCTATGCTGATGGTGTATATCACAGCGCGCGCTAGCGATGGTTCATCATTACCAAGTTTTTTGCAGCAAACCGCGCTCAGTTTTTATGTCCTTTTAAGCTTAATTTTATTGGGTTTATTTTATGTGGTGACCAAGCATCCACGGCAACAGCTGGCGTTTGGTTTAGCGGTAGACGTCATTATTTTAAGCTTACTGCTCTATACCGCTGGCGCGCCTGATTTGCAGTTGACCATGCTGTATATGGTGGTGGTTGCCGCCAGCTTTATGCTGCTTCATAGCTCGCAAGCGCTGATTATTACTTTACTGGCGATTATTTTCGTTATCTATCAGCAGTTTTTTTATGCGATTGCCAATAGCATGAATTTGGCAAATTTAGGCGATGCGCTCCTGATGTCAGCCAGCTTTTTGGCAGTCGGCGGTTTGAGTTGGTCAATCTCGCAGCGCTTGGTACAAGTTGAGAAAGTAGCGGCCCGCCACGCCAAAGAAGTCGAACGCTTAAACGTTATCAATCAAGAAGTCATCACCCAAATGGCCAACGGTGTCATCGTCATCGATTGTGAACAAGTGGTTTTAGCCAACCTTTCGGCTTATCAATTACTGAGTATTCCAAATACTACGGCAATGGATGCAGAGTATGTTGAGACAAATGCTGCGCTAAGTAGCTCGCCAAACAGCTTGTTAAACAATTCTTTAAACAGCCATGCGAACAACTCTTCAAATAATATTAAAAATCATATTGCAAACAAACCACTCGCCGACTTTCAGCAGCAGCTTCGCGCGCAACATCTACAGTTATTTGAAGCTTGCTTATCGATAGAGACGGGACAATCTCGCAGTTTTATTTATGAGTTGCCAGCTACTGCCAATGCCTCTGTCTTTGGTAAGCTTCGCGTTGAAATTATCCCGCTAAAAAATGACAGTAACCTTGTCATTTTAGAAGATTTACGCCGCGAACAAGCCAGCGCCCAACAGTTAAAACTGGCCTCACTAGGGCAACTGACCGCCAGTATTGCTCATGAAATAAGAAATCCTTTAGCCGCTATTTCGCAAGCCAGTCAACTACTGATAGAAGATATTGAAGAAAGTCAGGCCATAGAGAGTGCAAGCGCAAATGATGCGTTGGCTGGCAATCATGAGCTTTATAAAATGATATTCACGCAAACAAAGCGCGTTAATCGTATTATTGAAGATGTCTTAAAGCTGTCACGCCAGCAAACCGCCAAGCAGCAATTAATTGCCCTTGCCGACTGGATACCAGAATTTTTGGCAAACTATTTTCAAGGTCATGATGTTTTTTTACACAGCCATGCGCAGCCGTCCATCTCATTTGACCCGCATCAATTAGAGCAAATTTTTATCAATTTAATTAACAATGGCTTACGTCATAGCAGTTATGCTCACCCTCATGCCGTTGTGGAAATCGAGATTTATTGTGCCGATAACGATGTTATAATTGATGTATTGGACGATGGCACAGGTGTAAGCACGGCAGACTTAACCCACCTGTTCAATCCATTTTTTACCACTGATAAGGCGGGTACGGGTTTAGGCTTGTATTTATCGCAAGCATTTTGTGAAGCCAACCATGCGCGCCTACTTTATATTCCAGAACACAAAAAGACTTGTTTTCGTTTGATTGCGCCTGCTATTGACAACGCGGCCATTGATAATGAAGCAGTTGAAAACTTAGATAAAACCTATTTTTAATGCCTTGCAATATTTTAAGACAATGAGATGATGTATGACCACAACCGCGCTAGTCGTTGATGATGAAGTAGATTTATGCCGCTTGATGCAAATTACCTTAACCAAGATGGGCATCAAAAGCGATGTGGCTTATACCTTATCGCAAGCCAAAACCTATTGGCAAGCAAACGACTATGATTTTTGTTTGACCGACTTAAAACTCCCTGATGGGTCAGGCTTAGAGTTGGTTAAACATATTAGCAGCAGTTCAAGTACGCCCATTGCCGTGATTACCGCGCATGGCAGTATGGATTTGGCGATTGAAGCGTTAAAGCTGGGCGCTTTTGATTTTGTTAATAAGCCGCTTGAGCTGCCGCGCCTGCGACAATTGGTCGAAAATGCACTCAAGGTTATTCATCAAGATAACGCCGCAAAGTCAACGCCTGAGCGCTCACCTGAGCAGCAAATGCTCGATAGCCGTCTCATTGGCGACTCAGCTGTCATGCACCCGCTAAAAAGTACCATTTTAAAATTAGCACGCTCACAAGCGCCAGTTTTTTTATCGGGGGCATCGGGCACTGGTAAAGAAGTGGTTGCGCGCTTAATCCATGACTTAAGTCCGCGCCGTGATGGCAGCTTTGTACCAGTCAACTGCGGCGCGATTCCATCAGAACTGATGGAGTCAGAATTTTTTGGTCATAAAAAAGGCAGCTTTACTGGCGCTGTCGTCGATAAGCAAGGACTGTTTCAACAGGCTAATGGCGGCACGCTATTTTTAGATGAGGTCGCCGATCTGCCACTAGCGATGCAGGTCAAATTACTGCGCGCCATTCAAGAAAAAACCGTGCGCGCAATCGGCGATACCAAAGAAGTGCCAGTTGATATTCGTATCCTATCAGCGACGCATAAAGATTTAAATCAGCTGGTACAAGCAGGTAGCTTTCGCCAAGATTTATATTACCGCATCAATGTCATTGAGATTAAACTACCGACGCTTAACGCAAGACGTGATGATATACCGGTATTGGCCAAGCACTTTTTGACCCTGATTGCCGATGAATGGCAATTGGAGTCGCCGCCAACACTGACCCATGCTGCGTGCGCGCGTCTACAACATCACGACTTTGCTGGGAACGTACGCGAATTACGTAATATCCTTGAACGCGCGATAACCTTAGCGGAGACATCCACTATTGATGCCAGTCATTTGGGCTTGGCTGATTTCAACAACCAACAACTAGAGAACGCGCAAGAAGCTATTGCAGAAGTAGAGCAAAATAACAACGCTGACAAAGCGACCCTTTCGAGCAATGCTATTTTAGATAAAAGTGAAAGCTTAGAAGCGCAATCTATAAAAGATAATGCGGAAAAAAATAACGTAGAAGGTGCAGAAAAAGACAGCGCACAACAAGCAAAAGCTACTATATCTCCTTATCGCACCATTACGCAGCACTATCCTTCAATGAATGCGCACGCTGCAGCCAGTCCTACAGCACAACCTGATAAAACAGCAGCCAGCGCTATGTCAGAACCATTAAGCAATGAAGCAGAAAATTCAGAAAATTTAAGACCACCCGTAAATCAAGAAAATATTAGCACCGGTCAATTACCTGCCCAAGGCTTAGAGCATTATTTGCAAGAGCAGGAAAGGCAGCTGATTATTACCGCCCTTAAACAGACAAACTGGAATAAGACCCAAGCTGCTGAATTGTTGGGCACCACTTTCCGCTCGTTACGCTATCGTATGTCAAAGCTTGGAATTGCTGAAAACCAGTCTGAATAATATATAAGCGCTAACCATAAGACGATAATTAAATCAGTTCGAAAAGTCTCAGTTTAAATGCTAACGAAATTAGGGCTTGGCTTTAACAGTCGGCTTTTCAGTCACATGCTCGATGATTGTATTGTTTTGAGTCACTTTATTTTTAACAACTTTAGTATTAGTGTCATCTTGATTAGGAACGTTTGCTGCTTGAGATTTTCGTACAAAGCGAACACCCGACGGCAGGGCTTTTTGCCTGAGTAAATCAAGCGCCTGTTGCTCCCACGTACTTTCATTTCCTGTTAAAGTCACATCAGGCGCTACCCCAACCCCATCTATTTTTTTACCTGAAGCGGTCATGTAATGAGCAACCGTCAGCTTCACCGCTTGCTCGTCATTCAGCGGTATCACGGACTGCACCGAACCTTTACCATAGCTGACCTCGCCTAAAATAGTCGCGCGTTTTTGCGCTTGCAAACTACTGGCTAAGACCTCAGCCGCTGAAGCAGAATAACGATTTTGCAACACCACAACTGGCATGGCATCTAATAACGCTGCACCTTGCGTCGATAGTGTGCGGGATTCGCTTTGACGACCTTTGACTTGTACCACATCGGTATTGGTCATAAATAAACTGGCAACGCTTACCGCTGACGCCAATACACCGCCTGGGTTGTCACGCATGTCTAATAAAACGCCCTTAACAGGCGCATCCAAATCAATTAACCCTTGTAACAGCTTTTCACGGCTATTGTTTTGAAAGGCGGGTAATCTAACAATAGCCATCCCATCTACCAGCCGCGTTTCAATAACTTGTGGATGGTTGTGATTACGCTGTAAAGTCGTGGTATGTTTACGGCGGCCTGCTTTTGATGTCACGACATCTACTTGGGTACCTGCAATGCCCGTGAGCAATTGCTCAATGTCATTACTTTCTTCGTCTTCACCAAGTTTAAACTCGTCCACTTGGTGCAAATAATCACCAACGGCAATACCTTTTTTATCGGCAGGCGAGCCATCAACCACCTCAGTAATCACCCAATAGCCTACTTTGGGTTGATACTGCACCTTGATACCGATATCGCCGACGTCGCCTTCAGTAAAAGCACGCAGATTCTCATAAGCTTCTGCATCCAAAAACTCAGCGTGGCTATCAAGCTTGGTCAACATACCGCTCATGGCGTTGCTAAATAACTCTTCGTCATTGACTGTATCCACATATTCGCGTCGTACCAAATCAACGACGGCCACAAAGGTTTTGAGCGTTTCAGGCGAAATGGCCTTTAACGATACTTGCGCAACTTCAGCGGGAATATCGGTATTTATCACGTCTGACTCGTCATTTAGCGCGCTTTCATCAGCGACAGCATCTATCGAGTCATCGACTTGATCGGCAGATTCGAGCATATCAGCGATATCTGATAAATCGTCGGCGCTATTAGCTTGCTCGTCATTATTTAAGGATACATCGTCGTCGTTAAGTCCAATCAATTGCAAGCTTGCCGTGGTATTTTCGCCAGTATTATTGATTTTACCGTTATTGTTGGTAGCAGCTTGTGCTGGCATATTGACCACACCTAGCCCTACTACACTGCTTATAAGAGCGGGTTTTAATAGCTGAGAGCCGATTGATTTGACATTAAAAGACTTCATTTTAAAAGATTTAGAAGCAATAGATTTAGAAGCAATAGGCAATGGCATGATGATATTTCTCAAGCTTTTAGACCGCAATAAGAATAAATGGCGAATTGGACGCATAATAAATTACTCAAAAAAAGGATTTGGTTATTATTTTTATAACTTTCAGATTATATGGATATTTATGATTATAAAGTTATTCATGAACGATGTCGTCTAAAATAACACTGCGCCTCTACCTAAGACTAGGACAGTATTGCAAGTAACTTAAACAATATGTATCAAGCAAAATGCGGCGAAGCGTAGAAAAAATGCAAAAAAAGGGAAAGACACTCAATATCTTTCCCTTTTTATAAAACTCAATAGCTTTAGCAGTAGTAATAGACTGCTAAATAACCCTATTAAATGTCTAGTTTATGTAGCCGAAAGCAGTAAGTTTTTACCGGTCATCTCATCTGGCTGCTCGATATCCATTAATGCCAAAATCGTAGGCGCAATATCACTAAGCTTGCCGCCGCTACGTACTTTTACGGCTTTCTCACCAATATAAATCAGTGGCACCAGCTCAGTGGTATGCTGTGTATGCACCTGACCACTTTCGTAGTCTTGCATCTGCTCACAGTTGCCATGGTCAGCGGTGATCAGCATGTCGCCACCCGCAGCGCGTACCGCTTCTTCTAAGCGACCAATGCACACATCCAACGCCTCTACCGCTTTGACAGCGGCTTCAAAGACACCTGTATGCCCGACCATATCGCCGTTGGCATAATTAACCACCAACACATCATATTTACCCGACTCGATAGCAGCGACCAACTCATCGGTCACTTCAGGCGCGCTCATTTCTGGCTGTAAATCATAAGTAGCAACATCAGGCGATGGCACTAAAATCCGCGTCTCGCCTTCATATTCATCTTCGCGGCCGCCGCTAAAGAAAAAGGTCACGTGCGCATATTTTTCAGTTTCAGCGATACGTAGCTGGGTCTTACCTTTATCTTGTAAATACTCGCCAAGCGTGTTGGTCAAAGACGCTGGATAATAGGCAATACTGGTTTTTGGATTGTCCGCTAGCACGTCAGAGTATTTGGTCAACATCACAAAAGCGGCAAGCTTTGGTTGCTTATGACGGGCAAAACCAGAAAACTCATGATCTGGTAGCACAAAGGCTTGCGCAAGCTCACGGGCACGGTCAGCGCGGAAGTTCATAAAGATAAGCGCATCATTGTCATCGACCGTATAAGGCACTTCGTCACGACCAATCACCACCGTTGGATTGATAAACTCATCAGTTTCGCGTGCTTTATACGCCGCTTGTATGGCGCCATCGGCACGTGTTGCTAAGCGGTCGGCTTTACCTTCGGTGATAAGCTCATAGGCTTTTTGCACACGGTCCCAGCGATTGTCACGATCCATTGCATAATAGCGCCCAATAATACTGGCAATTTGCACGCGGCCACCTTCGTAATGGTCATTGAGCTTAGCAATATGATCGCGTAAGCGGTTGATGTACTTATCAGCAGATTTTGGCGGGGTATCGCGGCCGTCTAAAAAACAATGCACAAAGACATTTTTAGCACCGTGTACCAATGCCGAATGACACATAGCTTCGATATGGTCTTGATGCGAGTGCACGCCGCCATCAGACAACAATCCCATAATATGCACATTACCACCGAGCTTATTTGCCGCTTTCACCGCATTAACCAGTGCTTCGTTTTTATAGAACTCACGATTGGCGACTTCGTTTGAGATACGAGTGGAGTCTTGATAAAGCACGCGGCCGGCGCCCAAATTCATATGGCCAACCTCTGAGTTACCAAACTGACCATCTGGCAGACCGACATCTTCCCCTGAAGCCGATATCAATCCATGCGGATATTGTTGGTAGATCTTATCCAAATTTGGCATATGGGCGGCAGCAATCGCATTATCCTTATCGTCTTCACGATGCCCAAAACCATCTAATATCATTAAGACATGGGGCACTTTTTTATTTTGCTCGCTATCTTGCTTATTATTGAGCTGAGCCTGACTATCGTCGATAATTTCTGCTTGTTGCTGGTTATGGGTCATGGATTACCGCTCCTCAAGTGAATGAACGCCTAGAATGCTATCTTAGGATGTTTACAGTCCTCTATATTAACACATATCTCGAAATAGCTGAAAAATCGCCCTTTTAAGCCATATTTAAGCCCTTAAAAATTCTGTCATTTCATGGTAGATAAAGTAAATACTCAACATCATTCATGCTGCTCATTAACCCTACGTAGCAATCTGTAAATCGTACTTGCAATCACTCAAGTCATTGGTTAAGATAATTATATTCTGAAGTGTTGGCTAGTAGATGTTTATTCCCTGAGCCGATAATGCTTTACCAGGATGTGGTACCTATTGCCTCATTGTGTATGCCTGCACCGCTTGCGGTGTCTCAGGAAACCTGCAGAGGCAGTGACGCATCCGCCCTGAACTTCACGGTTCATGGGTCACCATCTTACGGCGGCACTTCGGTTGTTTTATTCAGTTATTCACTATTTTATTTATAAATATTATCTTTTATAAAAAATAGTTTTAACACTCAAAAAGCCCCTTTTATTAATGATAAAAGGGGCTTTTTTATGTCGGCAAGAATATCTATTTAATAATAAATTGATTATTCGTCATTGGCAGATTTGGTAATTTTCTTCACATCTTTAGGGATGTTTTTAGCCGTCCCATCGACAGTAGTATGTTGTTTAAACACATTGCCAAACGGATTTTGTTGCTGTTGACCAAATGGATTTTGATTGTTCATACCACCAGCACCGCCAAATGGATTCTGACCGCCCATGCCGCCTGCGCCACCAAACGGGTTTTGTCCACCCATCTGTTTTGCCATCATCTCCATCATTTTTTGCTGATTGTTCATAACGTAATTATTAGCAAAGTCTTTGAGCTTTTTTTGCACTGGCGGCAATATCACCAGTAAGGCTAATAAATCACTGAGCACACCTGGAATCAGCAGCAACAGACCCGCCGCTGCTACAGCGACACTTTTAATCATGGTTGATTCTTGTGGACGCATCGCAGGGTTCATCATACCGCCCGCTTTCATCTGCTGCGCCATTGGATTGAGTGCTGCCATCCCTTTACGTATAAGAGAGATACCGATAACGGCGGCGATAATAAACCACATAAATACCCACCAACCGCTCATAAACTGCGCAAGTAAATACCAAAGCAGCATCTCGATAATAAACCAAACGATGGCAATACCAACTATCTGACCCATAAAGTGTCGTCCTATAAGATAAAATCTAAAAATTAAGCGCCATGCAAATTAATATGGCTAACATATGATGTATATGGGGATTGATTGCTATACTATCAAACTTACGGCTGATTTTTAAGCCATAAAACAAAATGTAAGTAATACGGAATACTATGGCAATTATTATCGGGATTGACCCGGGTTCGCGCATGACTGGTTATGGCATTATCCAACAAACGGGCGACAAACTTACGTATATAGACGCAGGCACCATTCGCACAGATACCAAAGAGATGCCTGAGCGCCTAAAGCGTATTTTTAATGGCTTAACGCGTATCACCCAGCATCATTTAAAATATGGCGACGAGCCAATTTATACCGCTATCGAGCAAGTTTTTATGGCAGAAAACCCAGACTCAGCGTTGAAGCTCGGGCAAGCACGTGGTGCGGCGATTGCCGCTATGGTCGCTCTTGATTTAGAAGTATCGGAATATACTGCTCGCCAAATTAAGCAAGCGGTTTGCGGCTATGGTGCGGCGGCAAAAGAGCAAGTACAAGAGATGGTCTGCCGCATTTTGGCGTTAGAAGTTGTACCCCAGCAAGATGCCGCTGATGGGCTTGCCTGCGCCATTTGTCATGCGCATTCAAGCCATTCAATGAACAAACTGATATTAAACAGCGCCATGCGTGGTCGCGGTGCTTCGAAGAAAAAAGGCCGCTGGCGTTTGACCGAAGAAGACTTAGGCAATTTGCGTTAATATAAAAACAGATATTCATAGAATAAAGCAAACGCCCATAAAAAAACACGCGTGCAAACGGCGCGTGTTTCTTGTTTAAATTATCTCTTCTATTTGAGTCATCGTTTAAAATAATAAAAATGACCAACAGACCTACTTTAACAAAGCATTACTCGACCACGCTACTCTCAATCACTGCATCGAGTACATAGGCATATTCTTGCGCTTCTTCATTCTCATTAGCGTCTAACTCATAGCGCTGGAGACGTAGTACTTCATCGTGCATACCATCGGGCTGGTAGCCATCGATTTCGCCGTTAAAGGCTGTCCACTCACCTTCACTAACCTTGATACCTTGGTCATCATAAATAATGGGTTTTACTTGTAAGCACAACTCTGAGCTCTTATCAGCGCAGGCTACTTTCTTAGCATTAACCGCCCAAAATACCGTTTCACCTTTACTGTTATATTTGGCTTGTGAGGTTAACTTACCTACCCAAACTAGCGTCGCCGCGTCGCTTGTGATTTGCGTTAAGACAGGTTGATGACTTTCAGCCGTTGCGCTCTCAGCACGACCGTTTTCGACATTGGCGTCTAATACTAAGGTCAATTGATTCTCACCTTGCATTAGCTCATTCAATTGGTTTTCAGCCTTATCAAGCTCACCGCACGACATTTTGGTGCTCATACCGTCTTCGATGGTCAACGTCTGACCTTGAAGCTGATATCCTGCGCTCATGGTATTGCAGCCGACACTATAGTTTAGGCTATTCTCACCTTGGTATTGGCTAAAGCTCAAGCGCACTTGGTCTTTGATATCGAGCAATGTATTTAGTGGCTGTGCACCTTTATCGCTTGCAGACATCAGTGTCCAGCGATAACGGGTAAGATTGGCTATCATTTGTTCTTCAGTGCTCATCTCAGCCGCCTTGGACTCATCATTTTCTAGCGTAGCAGCATTACCATCGACTTCGTTAGCATTTTCTGTCTGTACATCATTATCGCTTGGTACTGAGGATTCTTGGCAGGCAGTTAATGTCAGACTTACCGCTAGAATGCTAGGCAATACAGCAAATCTAGCCAAAGACTTTATAAAAGATGATTCCGTAAAATATTGGGTGTCAAAAGATGAGGTCATAACAGTCATACCTTGTGAGTAAACCTTTTCGATATTCCGCTTTTTAACATACGAAGTTTTTACCTTACAAATTGCAATTGTATCTGTTTTTGTAAAGTGTTCATAATTTGACCACTATAGCGCCGATGTCATCTATTATTGTTACAAAGTGTTTAATTTTATAGATTGATAGTAACTGTTTTCGATAGTTTTTCTAATTTTGTCATTAAAAAAAGCCTTAACTGGCTAATATGGTGGTTAGCGCATTAAGGCTTTTGGCTATGTAAAGCTCGGTTTATAAGGCGACCTTATCATTCATCACAAGCAGGTTTGGCTTTTGCCATATTTTTAATACTAAAGCGCTCATGCATCATTTGATAAAAACGCGCCAAATTTTCGCCCTGCTCGTTTGGATTAACTTTCAGCGCTTTACCAAAATCTAGACCCAAATAAAGCACGATATCGGCAAAACTTAACTGATCACCGACCAAATATTCATGACCGTTTAAGGCATTTTCAAAATAAGGTAGGGCTTTTATCGCGCGGGCAATAGAGGGCGCGACAAACTCAGGTACTTGCTCGACACGCTGCGCTTTGGACGGATGGCTATGCTGAAACGCCAGCATAAAGTTGTATAGCACCTCAAACTCGGCAATACGGCGCATCGAGCATACTTGCGCCCGCTGTACGACGTCATTACCCATCACCGAGCGCTCGCCATAAACACGGTCGAGATACTCGCATACCGCCTGCGAGTCATTCAGCACCGTACCATCATCCAAGGTTAATACCGGCACCGTCTGCATGGGATTGATTTTGGTAAATTCCTCGGACATCTGCTCATTGGTAGCAAAGTCGATATCGACCACATCAAGATCATCCATATCATCGACATCGATACCTTTTGACGCTAATAAAATAAGCGCTTTACGTGGATTTGGGGCGGTACGGGTAAGGTATAGTTTTTTCATGGCAAACTCCTTGTAAGACGGTTTTAAAGCGACTCAGCGCCCTTTGGTTTTATTATGATTATTGCATTATCGTTCATGGATAAAATTATGAATATCATGTGTAGATATTTCAGCCTGTTATTATCATAACAAAACCTTATGAAATATGCTGTTTTAATAAAAATCTGAGAAAGTAAAAGCCCTATAACATGACGTCATAGGGCTTATTAACTTAAAACAACTGCTTGGACTAGCTGCTCAACTTATTTGTTAGGCGCAGGCGTGGTACGGAGATAAGGTTTAATTTCGGTATGGCCTTTTGGATAATTGGCGGGAATATCTTCATTTTTCACGCTTGGTGGAATGATAACGTCATCGCCTTCTTTCCAATCAACTGGCGTTGCGACGTTATACTCATCAGACAATTGCATCGCATCGATAACTCGGACGATTTCATCGAAGTTACGACCACAGCTAGCTGGATAAGTCAGGGTTAAGCGTACTTTTTTGTTTGGATCAATGATAAACACACTTCGAACTGTCGCGGTATTGTCGGCATTTGGATGAATCATGTCATAAAGATCCGCCACTTTGCGATCTGAGTCCGCAATGATAGGAAAGTTAACGGCGGTACCTTGGGTTTCTTCGATATCTTTGGCCCAGCCTTTATGATCATCTAAACCGTCAACTGATAAGGCAATTGCTTTTACATTGCGCTTTTGAAACTCGCCGCCTAATGCCGCCGTACGCCCAAGCTCAGTGGTACAGACTGGCGTGTAATCAGCAGGATGCGAAAATAATACTACCCAGCTATCCCCTGCCCAATCATAAAAGTTGATATCACCTTCTGTGGTGCTTGCGTCAAAGTTTGGGGCGGTATCACCTAAACGTAAATTTGCCATGCTTTATTCCTTATTTATATGAGTGATGAGCGTTAGTATTTGTTCACCCCTAAAGGTATCCATCGCTCTATTGTTATAAATGTACTTAGTTATAAATGTACTTAGTTATAAATGTACTTAGTTATAAATATTCCTAGTTATAAATGTACCTAGCTATCAACGTACTTGGTCAATACTACACAATAACTCAAAGTACGTCAGCAAGAATTCTCTTCTATCTTAGCAAACTGGTTATGAATGTCTTGTGATGGATTGTAATGCGCTTATGCCATTTATTACTAAGCGCATAAGTTTGCATTTAAAATATTCACCAAATTACTATTCTGAATCCTTCAAGAAAATCCATACTCGTAAAAAAGCCCATCTCTAGCGTACTAGAAATGGGCGATTTTGCAAACTACTATTGTTCAGTAATGATGATGTTTAAAGGCAGCTGTAATAGATCAACCTTAAAATTATAATTAGTAATTAAGCCGGTTTATAGCTGTCACGTAAGCTCACGATTTGATTAAATACAGGCTTGTCGCTCATATGGTCTTCACTATCAGCAATAAAGTAGCCCTCACGCTCGAACTGAAAACGCGTACCAGCATCGCTATTTGCCAATGATGGCTCAACTACGGCATCGAGCTCAATCAACGAGTTAGGATTTAGCGCTTGATGAACGTCGGCGACGCTACTTGGGTCTTCAGCGCTAAATAGCTGCTCATACATGCGTACCGTCGCTGGGACGCCTTGGCTTGCTGAGACCCAATGAATCACGCCTTTAACCTTACGGCCTTCAGGGTTGTTACCCAAAGTCGCAGGGTCAATCGTGGCTTTTAGCTCAACCACGTTACCTGCGTCATCTAGCACATGCTCAGTCACTGCCAACACATAAGTGTTACGCAGACGGATTTCTGGCTTTTCTGGAGATAAACGCTTATAGCCTGCTGGCGGCTCAATCTCGTAATCGCCTTGGTCAATATAAAGGGTTTCGGTAAACGGAATTTCACGCTCGCCCATATCGACATTTGGATGATTTGGCTGGGTTAACCATAAAGTCTGAGCGTCTTCATCCCAGCGCGCATTGACGCTATCAGCTTTTTGCGATTCCCAACTGCTAACCGCATCGCTAAAGTTAGTAATCGTCACTTTTAAAGGTTTGAGAACCGCCATACCGCGCGCGGTCGTCGTCTCTAATGACTGACGAATACTAAATTCTAATAGACGAAAATCAACGACGCTGTCTACCTTAGTCACGCCGACGCGTTCACTAAAATCGCGTAAACCTTCAGGCGTATAACCGCGGCGGCGCATACCTGCAATCGTCGGCATACGTGGATCATCCCAACCGCTAACGATACCTTCGTCAACCAACTGCTTTAATTTGCGTTTACTGGTCAAGGTATGGTCGACGTTTAGACGACTAAACTCGTACTGGTGCGGCGGCACATCAAAGCCAATTTTTTCAACTACCCAATCATAAAACGGGCGATGGTCTTCAAATTCCAGTGTACATAAAGAATGGGTAATGCCTTCGAGTGCATCAGAGAGCGGATGGGCAAAATCATACATCGGATAAATACACCATTTATCACCGGTTTGATGATGCGCTTGGTGCATAACACGATAGATAACAGGGTCGCGCATATTCATATTTGGGCTTGCCATGTCAATCTTGGCGCGCAGCACGGCTTTGCCTTCGGCAAACTTGCCTTCTTTCATATCATTAAAGAGCTTTAAGTTTTCTTCAACACTGGCATCACGCTGCGGCGACGGCGTGCCTGCTTCATTAAATGAGCCACGATTATCGCGAATTTGCTCAGGCGATTGCAAGTCCACATAAGCATCACCCTGCTCAATCAACTGTACGGCCCATGCGTACAACTGGTCAAAGTAGCCTGACGCATGGTGCGCCTCGCCTGCCCACTCAAAGCCAAGCCATTTCACATCATTTTCAATATTATCAATATAGTCTTGCTTCTCTGCGGTTGGGTTGGTGTCATCAAAGCGTAAGTTACAAACGCCGCCAAACTCATCGGCGATACCAAAGTTTAAGCAGATAGATTTGACATGACCTAAGTGCAAATAGCCGTTTGGCTCAGGCGGAAAGCGCGTCACGATTTGCGGGTATTTTTGCGCTTTGACATCATCGCGAATGATATTACGAATAAAGTCATTTTTTTGTTCGTCTTTTTGTACATTGTTGCTTGAGTGCTCACTCATTACTCATTGCTCCTAGCGCAAGGTTTCAGCCTTTAACACGTGTCATTACGCTTTATAAAAGGTTCAAAATAAGAAAATTTAAAATAATCAATCAAAAATCGCTGATAAAAGATAACGTTGCATTATTCTATCAGCTTTTGCAAAGGCATTAACAGCCTGATACATGACAGACGACAAAAAAGCCGTTAGACTAGCCATAACTTTTTAGTCAGCAAATTTTTAACCACCACTTAACAGCGTTATTTTAGACGCTATAATCAAAAAGGAATATCACATGGTAGACATGCCACCAGTAGTAGAACTTGACACCAATATGGGTGCGATCGTTATCGAACTCAATGAAGAAAAAGCACCAAAAACGGTCGAAAACTTTTTAAACTATGTTAAATCTGGTCATTATGACGGGACGATTTTCCATCGCATCATTGACGGCTTTATGATTCAAGGCGGCGGTATGGACGCTGAAATGAATGAAAAAGCAACCAATGCACCCGTTGAAAACGAAGCGGACAATGGCTTGAAAAATGACAAAGGTACGATTGCGATGGCCCGTACGCAAGACCCACATTCAGCAACCAGCCAGTTTTTTATTAACGTAAAAGACAACGATTTTCTAAACCATTCTGGCAAAAACATGCAGGGTTGGGGCTACACCGTATTTGGTAAAGTCACTAGCGGCATGGATGTTATCGACAAAATGCGCGGTGTACCAACCGGCCGTTTTGGCATGCATGCTGATGTGCCAAACGAGCCTGTAGTCATCAACTCTGCGACTATCATTACGCAGTAATCGTTTTTTATAAACGGTATAAGATAAGCGGTTTGTCATTAATAGCCGCTTATCTTACCTTATGAGGATAAAGATACATGCAAAGCTTTAATCATTTAATCACGACCCGCCCTCATGAGGTGCGGCAAGTTTTGATTAGCGATTTGCATTTATCGCCAGAAGAGCCTGCCTTAGTGCAGGCTTTTTTGGCCCTGCTCGATGATTGCCTTGCCCTACCTCAGCTTAAACGCTTATTTATCTTAGGCGATTGGTTTGAGGTTTGGATTGGCGATGACGCTTATTTGACTTTGTCAGAAGACGCGCGCCAAATCCATTGGCTCACGCCGCTTATCGTTAAACTAAAAAAACTACGGATAGCTGGCTGTGAGATATTGGTCATGCATGGCAACCGTGACTTCCTCTTAGGTCAGCCCTTTTGTAGCTTATTTGGCGGTGAGCTGATTTATGAGCCGTATTATTTAACCGTCGGACAGCAGAGCTATCGCTTAGAGCACGGCGATGCCTTATGTACCGATGATAAAAAATATCAGTTTTTTCGCAAAATGATGCGTAACCGTTTGACCCAATGGTATTTACTCAATAAATCGCTGACAAAGCGCTTAGCGATTGCCGATAAATTACGGCAAAAAAGTCAGCAGAATAACGCCAATAAAGCCGCTTATATCATGGACGTCAATGAAGATGCAGTAATACAAGCCATAGCAAACAGCGATGCGTTATTACATGGTCATACCCATCGCCCAGCCATTCATCAGGCGGCGACAGATAAAAAGCGCTACGTGCTTGGTGATTGGCGCTTGCTTGATAAAGAATCACGCCAGCCAAAAGTCAGTGCGGTGATTGGGGCGGTAACGGCACATAAAAATTCAGATGATAATAATGCTGAGTTTGAGTTGGTTGAGTTTAAGATGACTGTCTAGACTCTATCTAAACTACTGCTACAATTTTTATAAAACTGTACGAACAAAAAAACTCCGCTTAGCACGGAGTTTTTTTATTTATGAGAGTTAATTATTTTTAAACCATCGTTGTAAATAACGATTATCTAAAAACAGCGACTTCACTCTGTCTCACCATCCTGCCAATGAAGATGCTGTGCGTTGAGTAATAAAGCCGTCTGGCGTTTGACCATTGTCTGCTTGCCAGCGCTGGAATGCCTTACGCGTATTGGTACCGACAATGCCATCAGCGCCTTTGGTATCATAACCCATGCTGGTTAAACGCTGCTGCAAATTACGCACTTGCGCTGTCGATAACGGACGCTCATAGCGCGGCCATGATTTTTGTAAGCCGCTCTGACCTGCCAGCGCTTTACCCAATAAGCTCACACCGAGCGCATAGTTTGATGAGTTGTTGTAAACCTTGATGACATCAAAATTTGGGCTAAGTAATAGGACGGGACCATCTTTACCAGCAGGTAGCCATAGCTCCATTTGCGTATTGGCATCTAAGTAAACATCAGCGATGGTATCCACGCCCATCGCCGCCCATCTGGCTGCAGGTTGCTTGGTACCAACCGTTGAATAATCAAACGACGCAGGTACAGTCGCTTCATAAAATGGCGCAAGGCCTCGCACCCAGCCTGAATTACTTAGGTAATTGGCAGTAGAGGCCAGAGCATCGCTCGTTGCCCATGGGTTACGATGACCGTTACCATCACCATCAACGCCGTGTTTCAGCCAGGTATCAGGGATAAACTGCGTCTGCCCCATACCGCCTGCCCAAGAGCCATCGAGCTGTGACCATGAGACATCGCCGCGCTGCAATAGCGTCGCTAGTGACAATAACTGGGTTTCAGCAAATTCTTGGCGACGGCCATCATAAGCAAGGCTGGCAAGCGAGCTTGGAATACTGCTATTGCCCGTTACCACACCGTATGACGACTCCATCCCCCAAATCGCGGCAATGATTTCTGCATTGACGCCATATTGCGACTCTAACTGTGATAAAAAGGCGCGTTGCTCGGCAAACTTACGCTTACCTGTGCTGACACGGCCATCTGATACGGCAGAATCGACATATTCCCAAGGCATTTTAGAAAACTCTGGCTGCCCTGAATCAAGCGAGATAACTTGCTGATTTAAATAAGCCATGTCCATCAAACGACGCACGGTTGAAGCATCATGACCCGCTGCAATGGCGCGCATCGAAAAATCAGACTTCCAATCGGAAAAACTGTTATAGCTTGGTTTAGTAACCGGCTGCGGCTTGACGACTGGTACAGGCGTTGGCTTTACCTGAATGGTTTGGGTTTGGGTAATTTGCACATTACCTTGGCGTACAGGGGTACTCGGCTTTTGCATTGCCTGCTGGCTGGTACAGCCGACCATGACTAACGCGGGAAACAAGGCAAGATATTGTTTGTTTAATAACATAAATTTCTCAAATATGAATAAGTAAAGCAACTGATAGCTAATAATTAATAGCGAGCAAGCAATAACAATTAACAACAACCACTAAAAAACTGCAGCAAATTTAACGTTTTAAAATCTAACGTCTTAAAATTTAACGTCCAAGCACCGCACGTGGGTCGATAGGGTTACCATTTAGGCGTACTTGGAATTCTAAACCGACTTGGTTGGTCTCGCCGCTGCTACCCATATTTGCAATACGCTGTCCGCGCTGTACCGCTTCACCTTCTTTTACCAGCAAGGCACTGTTGTGCGCATAGGCAGTAATGTAGTTATCGCTATGGCGAATCATAATTAGATTGCCATACTCAGGCAGGCCGTTACCTGAATAGAGTACCGTACCCGATTGGCTGGCAAGCACTGGATCACCGACATTACCGGCAAACCACATACCCATATTACCGGCAGCAGCATCAAAGTTACGAATCACTTGGTTGCGACTTGGATACTCATAACCAGACGTTGCGTTGGCAGTCACTTCATAGACGGGCGCTTGCGAATAGTTCGGAGTATTGTTCACAGGCGGTGTATAACTCGGCTGTGGCCGTGTTTGAGCAGGGGCATTATAGCGACTGTTATTATTGGCGTTTACTGGCTCGCCTTGCCATAATTTGAGCCATTGACCACTATAAATCGTATATTTGCTATCTAAACCATTGATCGCACCGATTTGGCGATAATTGAGACGATAGCGGGCGGCGATTTGACTGACAGTGTCGCCACGCTGCACACGATAATAATTGGGCACGCCTTGTCCATTGGTGATAATCTTCGGACCCTGATTAGCGCCTTGATAAGTAGGCTTGGTGGCACAGCCGACCATCGTCACGGTCGCTGCCGTCAATGTTCCCATCAAGGCTAGGGTTGCTAAGCGTGATCCAGCAATAAGCTTCTTCATACAAGATTTCCTATTCTTTATGTTACTCACAAACTCCTTGTGTTACTCACAAGCATTTTGCTAACGGTTATAACGTTTAATGTCCTAAACACCATGACTATTCATTTAATAATAAGTCATTCAATAATAAGTCATTCGACAATCAATGACTTTTAGCGATTTTAAGCCCTAGCAAATTTAGTACTAATAAATTTAAGCACGGGCAAATATCATCATAAACTTAGATAAATCAGTCAATTTACAGCACTAATTACAGGGCTAATTACAGTACTAAGGCTGAGAGTGACGCAAGGGTTTCGGTTGGCGTATGATGCAGGCGCACAGGTGATAGACTAATATACCCTGCTGCCACCGCTTGATCATCCATCATCTGTATTTCTGCTGATTCAATACTTGCGTCGTCTGTTAATAATTCCCGTTGGCGTTTACGTAACGATAGCCAGTAGGCATCGCGTCCGCGTGGATCGACCACATGATGGACGGGACGTGCAATCTGACTGTGGCTCAGCGCCGTTATTTTTCGACCTTTAATCGCAGCTACGCTTTTGACATCAGGAATATTAACGTTTAATACATGATAGGGCAAATTTTTGCAAGCCTCCAATATCGGTGTATCGGTCATGAGTTTGACAATCTCATTGGCCGCCATTTGATAATGACTGGCCTGCTGCGGTTCGTCATTTTTTGTGCCGCCACCTACCAAAGAGGTTGCGATCGCTGGTATGCCAAAAAGCTGGGCGGTCAAAGCCGCGCCAAAGGTACCCGAAAATAAAACGTCCTGACCAAGATTGGCACCGGAATTGATGCCAGTAATCACCCAGTCAAAATCGCTATGACGATAGAGTTCATGTAACGCCAAATAAACGCAGTCAGCGGGTGAACCATTGACTGCTATAAAACCCGAATCTAACTTATGGGTATATAACGGCGTTGAGATGCTCAAAGCGCTGGCGCAGCCGCTTTGCTCATTACTTGGTGCGACCACCACCACTTCTGCGATGGTCGACAATGCCTGATAAAGCGCCAATAGCCCTGGCGCATGCACCCCATCATCGTTACTCATTAAAATTTTCATTTTTGCCCAATTCAGCTTAATATCGTCATTAATGACCGTTTGTCAGGTTCTCTACTTTTTTATCGTAAAACCGCTATAATTATGCCTGCCAAAACTAGGAGAGGCATTACAGCGTTTCAGATTTTGGGCGATTATACCCTACTCGCCTCGCGAGGCGAACCCAGACTTTAAGTCAGTTCAACTTACTATTTGATTTTATTCATAATTTTAATAGTAGCAGTAAGCATCTTTTGCAAAAGGCAATACGTTGGGGTTACAGTAGGCAACAAGGGACAACACGATCAATTGATACTTTTATGTTGAGGTAACTTAGGGCGATATAATGCTGATATGTTGCTGTAAAGGCGGCTTAGCTCACAATATATCTACACATAAATCAATATTTTATGTGACTTTTATTTTTTTACCCATTAACATAGCACCATCAAACAAAGATAAGCGAGTGTAATACTGAATGAAAAATCAATCGATATTATCTATAGCTTCTGTGATAGCAAAGACCGCCTCAAAAGTTGGTCTTGCAGGACTGATAACGTCTATTGCTATGCTGTCTCAAGCGACCCAAGCTGCGTCCAATGCGTCGACTACCATTCCAGTAGATTTATCGGGCATTAATATCACTAAGCATGAAATTGCGGTGATGCATGTGTTATCAGAGATTTGCCCGCCGATGTTAACTGGCAAACAAAAACAGCGCTTTTATAAATCTTATAACGTGCAGCTGCATGAATTGATGCCATCGTTAGAGGATCCAAAAGCGGCTATTCAATACTTGTCTACGCAGCAAGATTACCGTCAAATTCTGCAAGGTATTCGTAGTTGGACCATGGGCTTCTCAAAACAAGAGAACAAAGCCTTGTGCGAAGATTTGGCCAATGCTGAATATCATTAATCCGTTTCGATAGAAAAGTAAATCCGCTAAAACCTAGCATCTGGTCAATGTAAATAAATACCTTTACTATTAACGACAATAAAATCTGGTTATTATGACGTGATAGATGCTAGGCAAAAACCTTTGATAATTAGCTTTTAATAAGTGTTCTTATACATTTAAAATAAGCGTTTAAATTAAGCGTTTAAATTAAGCTCATACTGGGTTTATTAAATATTGAATTTATATAGATAAATCAGCTTGCTGTATCGTCCGCTCATAGCAGACGTTGCAGCAAGTTTTTTTATGGATATTAAAAAAGTTGCTATAAATCCAATTTCTAATCGTGAGTAATTTTATTTTATTTATCATTTCCCCATCGAGCGGCATTTTGCTAAGATAAGGCGTTAATTTTATGTCCATCGCTCAGTCGCCAAGGCTTTCAGCAAAAATCTGTTCTGACGCTTAAATTTAAAGCGTTTATGTTAGATTAACTTGAGATTTAGCCTGCGCTAGCAGCGATAGATACATTTGGTTTTATGATGCGGTGTAACAATCTATGACAGTAAAGCATGTGAAAAAACAGCTGGTACAGCTGGTAGTGGGCGTTAGTGTTTCTATGAGTGCAATGATGGCGGGCGCAGCCATTCAGCCTCCTGAAATGGACAATACCGCCTATGTATTAATGGACTATAACACGGGTGAGATACTGGCGCAGAAAAACGCCAATCAACCATTGCCGCCAGCATCTTTGACAAAGATGATGACCAGCTACATGATTGAACAGCGCTTAGCATCAGGTGATCTTAAAGAAGACGAGCAAGTACTGATGAGTGCCAATGCTTGGTGCCGCGGTAGTAGCAGTGAGTCGTGCATGTATGTACCAGTCAATAAAAGCGCCAGCGTGATCGATATGCTACGCGGTATCATCATTCAATCAGGTAACGATGCTTCAAAAGCGATGGCGGAACACATCGCTGGTAGCGAAGCTTCGTTTGCGACCTTGATGAATGAAGAAGCCGAAAAAATCGGCATGAAAAATACCCATTTTGTCAATGCCACAGGTATGCCCGATGAAGGCCACGAAGCATCAGCTTTAGACTTAGCAAAACTTTCGCGTGCTATTATCAAAAACAGTGGCGACTATTATGGTCTTTATTCGGAAAAAGAGTTTACCTATAACGGTATCACGCAGGGTAACCGTAACGCCCTACTTGCGACCGACCCGACGGTTGATGGCTTAAAAACAGGTCATACTGACGCCGCAGGCTATTGCTTAGCAGCGTCAAGTAAGCGTGACGATATGCGCCTTATCTCTGTCATTATGGGCACAAAAAGTCAACAAGCGCGCGCCGATCAGTCACGTGAGTTGCTAAACTGGGGCTTTGGCCACTTTACCACCGTCACTAAAGCGCCGGCTGGCCAATTCGTCAGTAAAGTACCGGTTTGGTTTGGCGAAGCAAAAGAAGTGGAGTTGACAACCGGTGACAGTTTGCAGATTTTGACCAGCAAAACCCAAAAGAATAAAATCACCACCGTGGTCGATATTCCTGAAAGCTTAGAAGCTCCTATCAAAAAAGGTCAAGAAATTGGTAAAATGATGGCGGTAATTGATGGTAAAGCAGTTGCCTCAGTTCCTGTCGTTGCTACGAGCGATATCGAACAATCAGGATTTATGAGCCGTATTTGGCAACGTTTTACGCGCTGGGCACAAAACTTGTTTTAAAGAATTGTTTTAAGTACTTGTCTTGAATCTTTAGCTTAACAATTTGTTTTAAAAGCCATTTGATATTAGATAACAGTGATTAGCGAGCTTAATATAAAAAAGACGCCTTTGATGGGCGTCTTTTTATTGGTCTTTTTTTATCTTTAGCTTCATGAATACCGTCATATTTAAGACCAAACCAGCCAGCTTTTTAGCAAATTACTCAGCGCTTTGTCTTCATAGTTCGCTACCTGACAGTAATCAACTCCAGCAGCTTTTAATCCGTGCTCAAAACTATCCAAATGTAGCGCCTGCTGCTGCGAATACCAATACACCAACAAAGCACGATGATTGGTCTCAGAAGCACGAATACGCCGTGCTAAGGCTTCAGCGCTACTTGGTAATACGTTTTCAGCAAACATCACCATATCGAAATTTTTATCAGCTATTTCATCAATAACCAGCTGTTCATGTTGATAGCAGGTGACACGTGCCCCTAGTCGCTGTAACTCCTCTAGCAAAGCGCTGCTATCTTGATAGTAGTAATACATCACGTCGAGTCCAGACAGCAGATACTGCTGGCGCGATTGGCGCTGATTGGACAGCTGCATAGTAACAATAAACTCTGTCCCTACCCCTAGCGTACTATTTACCTCGACACTAGCACCCATCAGCTGCGCCATTTGCTTAACGACCGGCAAGCCTATACCTGTGCCTTCATACTGACGGGTCTGCGATGAATCTACCTGAAAGAACGGATTGAAAATATCTTCTATAAAGCTGCTATCAATACCGATACCGCTATCTTTTATCCGTATCTGCCAGCGGTTGCTGTGGTCGAAATGGGTCAGCTGCGAAGTAACGCTTACTTGCCCTGCTGGGGTAAACTTAATAGCGTTACTCAGTAGGATCGACAGTATCTGCTGGATCTTTTCGGCGTCGCCTTCGAGGCTATAATCAATATGATGAATATGACTGCTTAAATCCAAACCTTTCTGCTTGGCAATAGGTTCATATTCGGCCAATAGGTCTGAAATTAATTGTAGCGGATTAAACTCACTGATTTGTAGGCTGATTTGCCCTTTTTGGATTTGATTCAGTTGTATAATTTGATTGAGCGCCAATACCAATTTATCACTGCCATTGTGAATAATCTCAACTGCGTCTTTTTGCTCAGCGTTTAGCTGTTCACCTTCTAATAACTGTAAACCGCCAACGATGGCATTCAATGAAGTTTTTAGCTCATGGGTTATCATACTTTGAAAATTATGCAGCTGCACGTCAAGCGATAAATCTTTTTGATGTAACTGCTGCTCAAACACCGCCAGCGCTGCATAGTCTTGTTTCGACGCTTGCAGGCGATTAAACAAAGTAATAAAAGCCTGCTTAATCTGCACCAATTCTTCAAATTTAAAGCGCTGCGGAATCGCCGGTAGCTGCTCAAGCTCAGGGTTTTTTAGCACAATATCGCAAACTTCGGTCAGTGCGTCGATATCTTTTGATGGCCAGTTTAGTTTGCGCAAAATAAACAACGCCCAGATAATCGCCAACGTAGTCGTCATTAACCACAGCCATAAATTGCTTTGCACCCAATCTGTCCGCAGCGCTGCCACATTTAAAGTAATATTGATATAGCCAACCAAGGCGGTATCAGACGACATTTCGCTCACTAAGTCGCTTACAGGGTCGCTCTCTGAGTTTGAGTTAGCATTGATAGCGGTCAAAGTCGTAAAATCTTTCTGCTCGCCGTTTAGCGTATCACTACCGATAGCGAGCGTGCTATTGCCATCCACATAGTCGCCGACGACCGGATAATTAAAGCTGACTGCATTGGCAAATAAAGCATTTTTCCAATCATCTTTTGATAGGTTGCTATCAGCAATGGGCTGCGAGGTGGTATAAAATAAAATACTTTCGATATTTTGCTCATTTTCTAACAAAAAACGCACTTGATCAGCGACTACCTCATCGCCATCTACGCTCGCCGCGCTAAGCGTCAGGAGGTTCGCCAACTGCTGAGTATGCCGACGTTCTTCCTTATAATGCTGCACCAAGCCATAAACAAAAGACAATAAAAAACCTGCCAATACAGCCAAAATCATGGTCTGCATGATAGATTGCCAAATAAGCATGGGTAAGGTTTTTGGGGAGCGGTTGTTCATATGACTCAACTGAGTGAAGACAACTTGTAATTATAATATAGATATATTATAGAGAGGATAAGGATAATGCGACATTTTAATGTAACTTAACACAGTCTTAAATTAAAAAATGCCATGACGACTGATATAGCCATCATGGCATTTTATACTACAGAAAAAGCTAAGAATCGAAAAACAGCAAAGTTAAAATAAAATGTTCTTTATTTGCTAAAAAAGTAAAGACACTCACTATCTGGCAAAATTAACGCTTTTTATCTTTATTGGTAAATCTGGGCTTATCTTTGGTGGTAAATTTTTGTGCGCGATTGCGTTCACGTTGGCGTAATTGCTGCGCTTTTGCTTTGGTTGGCGTATCACTCTTATTGGCGTACGGGTTTTCATTTTGCTTAAAGATAACATTAAGCGGTGTGCCTTCAAGTTTAAAAACTTGACGGAATTGGTTTTCAAGATAACGCTGATAGCTTTTTGGTAGCGCAGAGGTTTGGTTACCATGAATCACAATCACCGGCGGATTATGACCACCAATATGCGCAAAACGTAACTTAATACGGCGACCAGCAACCGTTGGCGGCGGATTTGCCGTAACCGCATCTTGTAAAATCTGCGTCAAACGGTTGGTTGATACCTCAAACATCGACGACTGATAAGCGCGCAAGATAGATGGGTATAAATTACCTACGCCAGTGCCGTGTAGCGCTGAGATAAGATGTACTTTGACATAAGGGATAAAGTTAAAGCGGCGATCCATCTCAAGCTTGATATAGTCTTTTTGATCCTGGGTCAGACCGTCCCATTTATTAATAGCAACTACCAATGCACGCCCTGCATCAAGCGCATAACCAATCATATTTAAGTCTTGGTCGACAATGCCTTCGTGCGCATCAATCACAATGATGGTTACGTTAGAATCTTCAATCGCTTGCAAGGTTTTAATGACCGAGAACTTCTCTACCTTTTCATCGATTTTACCGCGGCGACGTACACCAGCCGTATCAATCAAAACGTAATCTTTGCCATCGCGTGTATAAGGAATATAAATACTATCGCGCGTCGTACCGGGCATATCAAACACCACCACACGGTCTTCACCTAATAAACGGTTGACCAGCGTTGATTTACCAACGTTTGGACGACCGATAATCGCAAGCTTTAGCCCTCTTGGCTCGACGACATTTTCTTGCGTTGGCATATTAGCGGTCAACGCTTCTAGCAAATTACCAACACCGCGCCCATGACTGGCGGCCATCGGATACGGCTCGCCCAATCCTAACGCATAAAACTCTGCAGGCGCAGCTTCATGGACACCATCGACTTTATTGGCGACGACATAAACAGGCTTGCCAAGGGTATGCAAAAACTTACCAATTTCAGCATCAGCGCCAATCATACCGGCGCGCGCATCAACAACGAAAACGATAATATCGGCTTCATGAATGGCGGTATGCGACTGCTCAGACATATAGTCATCAATATTGCCGCTACCATCGTCAGCTTCGCCAATACCGCCGGTATCGACTACGATAAAGGATTTGTCTTCATAAGTCGCATCACCGTATTGACGGTCACGAGTCAGCCCTGATAAATCAGCAACCAATGCCTGCCGACTTTTAGTGAACTGGTTAAATAAGGTAGATTTACCGACGTTTGGACGGCCAATTAAGGCGACCACAGGCTTGATACTCATGGGTTACTCTCAGTGAAAGACACAGTGATGTGTACAATGGCGGACGCTGCGTTTACGCTTATATTAAGAACAATAACGCTATTCGACCGCGAATTTAAATAAAAGATAAAATGATGATAAATAATAGTGAGCTTTTTGTGTTAAGCAGTTGCTATAAGTGTTGGTTAAAATATTGTCCAAAGTCTGGTAGGTTAAGCGTATAGATATAATTACCAATCAATCATCATAACTTATACCATTAACACCTAGCACTTAAACACCTAGCACTTATCGGTCGCATAGAGTACGCGAAAGCCACTACTTAAACAAGCAATTTACACAAGGCACGAAACGCTGACAAAGCAGCGTTTTTCTTGAACCTAATACCAGTATGCTTATTTAACGCTTTATTTGACAACTAGTTTTAAAATATTGCTTTAGAACATTGATTTAAAACATCGCTTTAAAAAATAGGAGGTTAAATAAGCCGTCACTGACAAAAAATTAGCGTGCTAATTGCCAAATCGCTACTTGTCCTGCGGTACTTTGGGTCATTAACAGACTGCCTTGTACTTGCAAGTTGGTCAAAGCACCTTTGGTCTGCACGCGGCTAACGATTTTACCGCTTGCAGGGTCAAATAAATGTACGACCCCATCAAAGTCGCCAACCGCAATATAATTGCCAATCATTACAGGATTGGTGAGGTGACGGTAAGCCAACTCTTCGCTTTCCCATAACACTTCACCATTACTGCGGTTATAAGCGACCACTTTACCGTCTAAACTGGTGGCAATAACTTGCTGATTATTGACCGCAAGTGACTTTAAGCTGGCAAGTTCATTGACGAACATAACCTGACGCGAGGCCAGATCAATCCCAAGCAGCTGACCGCTATAACTGATGGCAAATAGCTGATTGCTATCAACAATCGGCATACCATCGACATCGCTCATGCGCTCAACTTCGCTACTACCCGATCCGACGCCAACGCGGCGTGACCACTGCGGTAGACCATTATCAATAGTAATAGCATGCAAGCGACCGTCAGCCGTTGCTAGGAGTGCAGTTTTATCATCTAACAGTGTCGGCGCTGCTGTACCGCGTACACTGATAGGAGGTACTTGGGTGGCAAACTGCCAAACAGATTGACCGTTTTGTAGCGACAGACCATGCAAGAAACCATCATTGGCCGATAAAATTACTCGGTTATTGCTGATTAATGCTGGCGTCAAAACCGTACCGGTTAATTGCTGCTGCCAGCGCTTGGCACCAGTGGCACTATCAAATGCCATCACCGAACCGCTGCGTGTACTAACAATAGCCGTCTGACTAAGGGCGTCTAATGCCACGCCGCCGGTGATTTGATCGCCTACATTGACTGACCATAGGCGCTGACCCTTACTATCAAAGCCTGTCAAATCGCCACCGCGTGAGGCCGTCACGATTTGCGAGTTGGCATAGCCTACTTGCAAGCTAAGAGGGTCTTTACTACTGGCTTTTTTGCTGCCAACATCGGTACTAAAAACAGGTTGTAGTACGCTAATTGGCTGTGCGATTTGTACCAACTTTACAGGCTCATTGACGACTGGTTTGATACCTCGATTACACCCAACGACTGCTGTTGCCATCACTGCGATGACGGCGACATGCATGGCCGTCGTTTTGATTGTCTTAACGTTTATCGTTTTGTTTGAGCGAATAGCTTGAGTCATTATAGGTTCTCACTACCAATAAAGTAATCATGAATAAATTAGTTAGCAGTAAGTAAACGGCACACAATAATAAGTATAATAAATAAGCACTTATGATTGATGCTACCTCTTTAACTCACTGCGCTACTTAGTTTTAAAAGGGTTTGTACAACGTTTTATCGTGTTGCAATTTTTCTTTATTAGCACATTAGCGCTTTTGCTATTTTTTTAATATTTGGTTTTGGTATCTTTTTAACAACTGGCTTATGCGCCAGCTTCTATCTTATTATTGTCTGCCGCATTTTCACCTTCGGCTACGACTGGCTGGGCAGGCATAGCAGGTTCTTGGATAAGTCCAGCTTGCGGCTCAATAGGTTCAGGCACGATACCGAGACTTTCCATCTTTAATGCCAATACTGCACGCGTTTCTTGACGGCTACGTAACAATTCCCAAGCATTATTGTAAGATTTAATCGCCGCATCTTTATTATTTTGCGCCAAATAAATATCACCCAATAGCTCTTGCTGGCTTGCCTCAAACGAGCTTGGCATATCGTTATTAGCTTCAGCTAAAGCAGCATCGGCATCGCCCGCTGCCAATAGTGTTTTGGCATAGCGCAGACGGGTAATCGCTTGTAGACCCGCATCACCCAAATCGATTGCCAGTGCTTTTTTAAAGGTCTCACCTGCACCTTTAAAATCATCGCTGTCCACTTGCTGACGCGCTTTAATCATTAGCGCTTGCCACGCATAGACAGAATTACCATGGGTGCTCACTAGAGCATCAATATCTTTATCTAGCTTTTTACGGCTCTCTGCTAGTGACGCTTGTGCCTCTGCTTCTAAGTCTGGGTTTTGTGATGCGAGGCTAACTTCTTCATTTAAACGTTGAATATCGGCGTAATGGTCGGCGGCCACCGTATCGACGCGCGCATGGTTGTTTTGCCAATACGTCCAGCCAAAATAGGCTGCTAACGCCAATAAAATCGCAGTGACAATATAGCTGCCATATTGCTTTAACGCTTGCATTGAATTGTCTGCATTTGGCGAATTGGGTGTCAGAGCCATATATTTTTACCTGATAAAATTGATATGAAATTTTTAATGCTAAAACCACAATCGCTTATTAACGAACGAAGTTGTCTTTAGTTGACAACCAGTCTTGCGCGACTGTTTTTTGCTCACCCGTCTGCATGTCTTTGATACTAATGGTATTATCATCGAGTTCCTGCTGAGCGATAATCACTGTCAACGCCGCGCCCGATTTATCAGCCTTTTTCATTTGCGCTTTTAAGCTGGTTGCGCTCGCCATTTTTACGCGTAGGTCAGGACGGCTATAACGCAGCGCTTGCGCATAACTGATACCCGCACTATAAACTTCTGGATGGGCAACCACAAAAATATCGCAAGCGGGCAACTCTGCTATCGGTGATACAGCGTCGATAAGCAGTAATAAGCGCTCAAGTCCCATCGCAAAACCAACGGCTGGCTCAGATTTTACTGCTTTATCATCAGAGGTGCCGATAGATTTTAACTGACCAACCAAACCATCGTAACGGCCACCGGCACAAACGGTCGCTTGGCTACCAAGCTTATCAGTAACCCACTCAAATACGGTTTTATTATAATAATCAAGTCCACGTACTAAATGCGGATTAATCTCAAACTCAATCCCAAGTGCGGTTAAATACGCTTGTACTTGTTCAAAATGCGCTTTACTTTCGGCACCCAAAAACTCGGCAAGCTTTGGCGCCTCTGCCAATAGCGCTTGGGTACTCGCCTCTTTACTGTCTAAAATACGTAATGGATTGGTCGTCAGGCGGCGTTTGCTGTCTTCATCTAACTGCTCTTGCTTATCAGTTAGATATGCAACCAATGCTTCGCGATAAGCATGACGCTCATCAAGCTCGCCCAAACTGTTAAGCTCTAAGCGCATCTCATCTTTTAGACCCAATTCTTGCCACATCAAATGCGTCATAGCGATCAGCTCGGCATCAGCATCCGGTAGCGCACTACCAAAACTTTCGACACCCAATTGATGAAACTGACGGTAGCGACCTTTTTGTGGACGCTCATAGCGAAACATCGGGCCAATATACCAAAGTTTCGGCGTATCACCGCGCAATAAATTGTGCTCAATCACCGCGCGTACTGCCCCTGCCGTGCCTTCTGGGCGCAATGCCAATGGCGTTGGCGGCTCAGACTTATCGGTAAAGCTATACATCTCTTTTTCGACGATATCGGTTGCGCCGCCGATAGCACGCGCAAACAAGTCGGTTTGCTCAACGATAGGCAGACGAATATGCTCATAACCGTATCTGCCCAATACATCTGCCAACATCGACTCTAAGTGCAGCCATTTTGTAGACTGCTCAGGCAAAATATCATTAAACCCTTTGATTGCTTTAATCATAGTACGGTCGCATCCTTAAATTTTTAACAAGCTATCTCTAATACTTTTTATTAATAATCGCGCTTTATTTTAATCAGAAAATACATCAGGGTGACGACTTATTTTACGCGAATGATTTCATTCTCACGTTTTTTCGCCAAATCTTCGGCATGCGCACGTACCATGCCTTCGATTTCATCAACCAAATTATTGGTATCAATCAAATGGCTTTTTTCGCCCATACGGTAGACCAGTGATTTTGGCGCGGCGCCAACAATACCAATGTCCGCTTCTTTTGCTTCGCCCGGACCATTTACCTTACAACCAATCACCGACAAATTCATCGGCTCACGGATATCTTCTAAGCGTGACTCTAATGCGGTCATTACTTTAATCACATCGAACTCTTGGCGTGAGCAGCTTGGGCAAGCGATAAAATTAACACCATTTGAGCGGATATTAAGCGACTTTAAAATATCAAAGCCGATTTTAATTTCTTCCTCTGGCTCTGCTGCCAAGGAGATACGAATGGTATCGCCGATACCGTCTAATAACAGCCCGCCTAAGGCAATGGCAGATTTCACCGCGCCAGTACGATACACGCCCGCTTCAGTGACGCCTAAATGCAAAGGATTATCAATCTGCGCAGAAATCAGACGATAGGCATCTAAAGTCAAAAATACATTACTGGCCTTTACCGATACTTTATATTGATCAAAGTTCAAACGCTCCAAAATATCAATATGGCGCATCGCTGATTCAAGCATCGCCTCGCCAGTTGGCTCGGTATATTTACGCTGAATGTCTTTTTCTAATGAGCCTGCATTAACGCCAATACGAATCGGAATATTATAATCTTTGGCGCAAGCGACCACTTCGCGGACTTTGGCGTCGCTACCGATATTACCCGGGTTAATCCGCAGACAATCGGCGCCCGCTGCTGCAACCGCTAGGGCGATTTTATGATCAAAATGTACGTCTGCGATAAGGGGTACACTAACCCGCTTACGAATCTCGGCAAAGGCGTTGACGGTGTCCATTGTCGGTGTCGACACGCGCATCAAATCCGCACCCGCTTCAACGCAGCGCTCGATTTGGGCAACAGTCGCTTCTACATCACAAGTATCGGTATTGGTCATGCTTTGCACACTAATCGGTGCATCGCCGCCGATTGCGACATCACCAACATATATTTTTTTGGTAAGACGACGGTTAATAGGCGCTGACGTTGACATAGACAAACCCTTTCATTGGAACAAATTGGAACGAATTAAAACTGAAACTTGGAAACCAACATTACTTTTAACGCTAACAGCTTGTTAAGAACAATCGTTTTGTTAAGTTTAATAGCTGTTAAATATTAAGGTGCAAGCTCAAAACTGGCCTGCGTACCTGTAGCATAACTGTCTAACGCCACCGCTTCTTCATTAAGCATTAAGCTGACATTTTTGACATTATCAATCTGTACGTTAAAAGGTGGTGTACCTGATAACTTATAATCGCCAGCAGTTTGCGAGCCATTCATTAAATTGCTACCCGAGGCATCGGTAATCACCACAACAGCGGCATCGGTCAGCTTCACGTCGAGCGTAGCGGCAGCTGTACTTTCACCGCCCAAATTCAGCGCCGAGCCAGACGCACCAACGCCATTACTATCAACATCAATCGCTGCGCCTTGCGCTTGCTCTAGTGCTGAGATATCTTCGCTGGTCGTTACTGGCTGCTCATTATTGTCTTTACTGGCGTTAGACACCATGCGAAATAAGAAAATCGCTAAAATAATAACGCCAATCACGGCGATGATTAATAAGGGATTAAAACGAATGCGATTGTGAGTATCGCGCTGCAACGTACCCATCGGGCGTAGTGGCGACTCAATATTCTGAGGGGCGCGCGCTTTTAGCTCATTAGGATAAGCAGCATCAAAGCTGCTCGCTACTTTTGTGGGATCTAAACCCAAAAACTTAGCATAATTAATCGCAAAACCGCGTGCAAACGCCGCTTGTGGTAAATCCGCAAAATTCTCATTTTCGAGCGCTTGTAAATGACGTTTTAAAATAAATAATTCGGCAGCAGCCTCTTCTAAACTGACTTGTTTGGTTTTGCGGGCTTGCTGCAACATGGCACCAAATGATCCCTGAGCGTTAGATTGTGTGTTTGATGATGGGGTGGTCATTTCCATGGTGCCTCTGGATTATTAAGCCAAATCTTAAGTTGTTTTGCTTCATCGCTTAGTGGGTAAGCAGATAAAAGCTGCTGAGCCAATTGCTGGCGCGTTGCTATGTTATTTTGTGCCGCGGCAAGTTTGATACCCTGTAATAGCAGACGCGGGCTAATACCCTGTCCTTGTACCAGTAGCAAGGTTTCATCATAGAGCCTTTGAGCCTGCTGTACACGTTGCTGCTCAAGTAGCAAATCAACCAGTTCAATATGCGCAATCACACTATTACGGTTGCCATCTAAAGCGCGTAAAAATGCTTTGGCAGCGGCTGGATGATCATTGAGCTGAAGATAGGTACGCCCTAAATTCTCTAACGCCCCAATTCGGCCTTCGTAACCAAGCGCCGCCCCTGCAATCTCAAACTGCTCCGCCGCCTCTTTATAGCGCTTCATTTGCGACAGATAAACGCCATAATTATTGTGCGCTTGATCAAAATCTTTATCTAGCATAATGGCTTTTTTAAAGTATTGATCGGCTTTCGCAAGATTTAGGCGACTGCCCTCTTGCTGCAACAAAATGCCCATCATATCATAGGCAGGCGCATAACGGCTATCGGCAGCAAAGGCTTTTTCAAGTTGGCGCTGGGCGGTATCGAGCTCATTTTTGCGGATATATTGTGCAGCAAGTGACGTGCGAACGCGAGCAATTTCTTGCTGATCCAAATTGCGATTGTCGCTCGGTCGCGTCGACGTTTGATAAGGTGCATTACCAATCAAGTCTGTGGTCGTCGTACTTTGACAACCACTTAATAACAAAGCACTTAGCGCACTGGTTAACAAAATAACTTTTGCGCCGCGCGTTTGGGCAATACTGACAGCTGATTGCTGCGCTGGTTGAGAAAGTAAGGTTTGATATTTGAACTGACAAAGAGTTTTTAAAGTCATCATAGCCGCCATCATAAAACTGTGGGTCAATGCGTTCGATCATCGAGGCATCAGTTTAATGGATTTAGCACCCATAAGTACAATTTAGTTGATATTAATTGTACTGCTCTTTGTTATTGATGCCCGTAACTACATTTTATTACCGTTGTGAGATAAAAACGACAGTTAAGCAATTCAATTCATTGCCTTACCTACTCACTTGTCAATCAGCAAATATTTAATCCTAACCTCCTAACTTTAGACAATAAAAAAGGCATTAAACAGTTTCTCGATCTTTAATACTTTGCTGCCACGCTGCTGAACGACGCGTTCTATCCGCCACTTGTCCAACCAATTGACCACAAGCGGCATCAATATCATCACCGCGCGTTTGGCGAATGGTACACACAAAACCCGCTTGACTTAAAATATCGCTAAAGGCATGAATGCGGTTATTGCTCGATTTATCATACGGCGCATGCGGGAACGGGTTAAACGGAATCAGGTTAATCTTACTTGGCAAATCTTTTAATAATGCCACCAGTTGATGGGCGTGCTCATTGCTATCATTGACGCCATCAAGCATGACATATTCAATCGTGACATGCTTTTTATGACGCGGATTAACATCATAAACGTAGTTTTTTGCCGCGGCAATCAGCTCATCTAACGGATATTTTTTATTAATCGGCACCAGCTCATTACGCAACTCATCGTTTGGTGCATGCAAGGATATCGCCAATGCCACGTCAATATCTTGCGCCAATTGGTACATTTTTGGCACCACGCCTGAAGTCGATAGCGTCACACGGCGTTTTGATAAACCGTAAGCATGATCGCTCAGCATCAGCTCCATTGAGCCAACCACGGGTTTATAATTTAACAATGGCTCACCCATGCCCATCATCACGACGTTGGTGACGTTATTTTCCCATAAACTATGGTCAACGTTTTCCAAACTGTCATTGTCATCGCTCATATAAGAGGCGTTCGCCACCCATAATTGGCCGATAATTTCAGCAGGGGTTAAATCACGTTCGAAACCCTGCTTACCAGTACTACAAAAACTACAGTCTAGCGCACAGCCAACTTGCGAGGAGATACATAAGGTTTTACGGCCGTTTAGTTTGCTATCATCAGCTGGAATTAATACTGTCTCAACCAATGAGCCACCCGTGACTTCAAAGACCCATTTACGCGTGCCATCATCGCTATATTGACGATGAATCACTTTTGGCGGCGTGACACAAGCATTGGCAGATAATTTATCGCGCAAGGATTTGCTCAAATTGGTCATTTGCTCAAAATCGGTCACCCCATGCTGATAAATCCATTTAATCACTTGCGTCGCACGAAACGGCTTTTCGCCAATACTTTTGAAATAATCGGCCAGTTGTGCTTGCGTCATGCCCAATAAGTTGGTTTTTGCTTGTGCTTCATCGACAAGCTTGATGCTATTGGCAGGCTTTTTAGCAGTCTGTGCTGGGATATGTTGGATAGGAGTTTTGAGAGTGGACATAATAGGTAACCTTTTTGCAGCCATTAAAATAAGCGCTGCAATTATTGAGATGGGCGTTGCCAGTTAATCATACATCTGATGTATGAGGGCATAAGCAATCCGTTATGAGCGCATTTTTATCCGCTTCTTTTATCAAAATATCTATAAACACATAAATTTTATAAAAACATCATGACAATATGCTGATAAGGGATTGATAATGCTCGTAAAACTAATAATGAGGCAGATCTTTAAGAATTTCAATATAGAATCAAACTATTATAGCTAAAACGGCTTATACCAAAAGATATAAGCCGTCTTGCTACACTAATTATCGATAACCAGCATCAAAGCGATTATCAATAACTGCTGCTATTAACGCGTACGTGCACAAACTTCATCTTCATTGAAGAAATAGCTGATTTCACGGGCTGCTGATTCCGCTGAATCTGAACCATGAACGGCGTTTTCATCGATGCTGCTAGCGAAGTCAGCACGGATAGTGCCTTCAGCAGCGTCTTTTGGGTTAGTTGCGCCCATGATTTCACGGTGCTTAGCGATTGCGTTTTCGCCTTCTAGCACTGATACCAATACTGGACCTGACATCATGAAAGATTTTAGGTCGTTGTAAAATGGACGCTCAGCGTGCTCAGCGTAGAAACCGCCTGCTTTTTCATCATCAAGTTGTAGCATTTTAGCGGCAACAATTTTTAGACCCGCTTTTTCAAAACGGTCGTAGATAGCGCCGATGTGGTTACCAGCTACTGCGTCAGGTTTGATGATAGATAAAGTACGTTCGTTAGCCATGAAAAGCTCCTATTAAGAGTGGGTTGGATAAGAAATAAATTGTTATGTCTTTGGCCACTGTGTTGGTATCGGCTAAATTAAGCCATTTTTATTTGCCAATGCGGCAACCTGAGTGCCAACACAGGATTGCTGCCTATTATAATGGTTGACGATATAAATGATAGGGTTAATTTAGGAAAGTCACTTGCATAAAGCCAGAATTCAACGCTCATTTAGCAAATATTTATAATTTATTTCTACTAAAAAACCCCAATACTCAGCATTAGGGTTTTATTATTCAATCAAAGCCAGCTAATATTTAAGCATCATACGGATCGCGCAATACAATCGTTTCTTCACGGTCAGGACCGGTTGAGATGATATCAACTGGGCAACCAATCAACTCTTCAATACGTTTGATGTAAATCTTGGCGTTTTCTGGTAGGTCATCATAGCTTGTGATACCAACCGTTGACTCGCTCCAGCCTTGTAAGGTTTCGTATTTAGGCGTAACTGACTCATAGAATTCAGCATCATGCGCGCCTGCACACTCAGTCTCAGGTAAGTTGTAACCGACACCGATTAATAGCTCTTCTAGGCCGTCTAATACGTCAAGCTTAGTCAAGCAGATACCTGACATAGAGTTTAGTACCACGGCACGGCGTAATGATTCAGCATCAAACCAACCACAGCGACGCGCGCGGCCGGTGGTTGCACCAAACTCATGACCGACTTTGGCCAGATGCGCACCAACATCATCAAACAATTCGGTTGGGAATGGACCGCTGCCAACACGCGTAGTATAGGCTTTAGTGATACCCAATACATAATCTAAATACAATGGACCGATACCCGTACCAGTTGATACGCCGCCCGCGGTGACGCTTGAGCTGGTGACAAACGGATAAGTACCATGGTCGATATCAAGTAAGGTACCTTGCGCACCTTCAAACATTAAGTTTTTGCCAGCAAGACGTAATTGGTTTAGGTCTTCGGTCACATCGGTAACCATGCCTTTAATTTCTTCGCGCCACTCTTGGCAAAGCTTAAAGGTCTCATCAAAATCAATAGCGTCCACTTTATAGTACTGAGTCAGTTGGAAATTATGATATTCGATTAGATTGCGTAGTTTTTCTTCTAAGTCATCTCGGAACAAGTCAGCAAGTTTAATTGCACGGCGCGCAACTTTATCTTCATAAGCTGGACCGATACCGCGACCTGTGGTACCGATTTTGCCAGTGCCGCGCTTAGCTTCACGTGCTTGGTCAAGCGCGACGTGATAAGGCATAATCAATGGACAGTTTGGTGAAATACGTAGGCGCTCACGGACTGGCACATTTTTCTCTTCTAGGGCTTTCATCTCTTTTAATAGAGCGTCAGGTGCAAGCACCACGCCGTTACCGATGAAGCAGGTTACGCCTTCACGCAAGATACCTGAAGGAATCAGATGTAGGATGGTGGTTTTGCCATCGACAACTAAGGTGTGACCGGCATTATGACCGCCTTGGAAACGTGCAACAGCTGAGGCTTTTTCGGTCAGTAAATCAACGATTTTACCTTTACCTTCATCGCCCCATTGACTACCCAAAACTACGACATTCTTACCCATGATTAATCCTTACCTTTATATATTGAGGTGTGTGCAGCAATAATTTTAAAACAACCTAGCAAAACTTAATTAGTACTAAGAAATGATATGTTATTCACTGTCTGTTTTTTAAAATTTAATAAATAAGCTTCGATAAATAAGCCTTATACAAACTGGTTGTGAGCGTAACAGTTTTTTTAAATTTAAACCGCTTCTAGACGCCACTCATTATCTACAAAGTTTAAACGGTGCGTCAGCGCTGCTGGACGGTCATCAGCCGTTAATGGCATAGTGACGCGGTAACCTTGCTGACGTAAGCTTGTGACTTGTTGTAATAGATTCTGCATTTGCGCTTTATCAGCATTAGCGTGCTGTAAAGCCTCATAATCAACCAGTACAATAATTGGTGACTCAAGCTGCGTATGCGCCAACAAACGGCTGACATCCATACTAAAGCCTGTCGCTTGACGTGGCTGCTTTGCGCTTAATTGACCAACACTTTGCATACCATCAAAACGCCCACCACGTACCAGCGGCTGGGTTTCACTATTGATATAGCCGTTAAAGATAATACCGGTATGATAATGATAGCCCGACAGTTCGGTCACATCGATACTGACTGGCGTCTGCCACTGCGTTTCTAAATGAGTTTTTAGACGTTGCAACTCATCGACAGCCGTCACGATGTGTGTATCTTGCTTAGCAGTATTTGACAGGGTGTCTAACAGTTTTGCCATATCATGACCAAAGCGCGCCAATGCGTAAAAATCATTACCCATTGTCAATAGCTGGCAGACACGTTTTAGCTCTGGTAAATTTTTATTGGCATACAGATGCATCAATTGCTCGGTGTCATTATCCGACAACTCAGCCAATGCTGCCAAACGCTTAAATATCGCCACATGACCCAAATCAATATGCAATGCTGCGCTCATATCTAAGCTGTTGACCATACTAAACAGCACATCTATCAGCTCGATATCAGCTGCAAGATCGCCGCAACCAAATATCTCTGCACCAAGCTGTAGCGGTGTACGTGAGCCAAAGAGCCCTGAAGGCAAGGTATGAATGACGTCGCCTGCGTAGCAATAACGTGCAATCCCTTGACCGCCATGATGGGCATCAATACGCAAAATCTGCGGGGTAATATCCGCGCGTACGCCCATCAAACGACCGGTCAGCTGATCGATAATCTTAAAGGTTTGGCGTTTTAAATCTTCTGAAGCTTCACTCAATAACGATTCGGTAAACTCAATCATGGGCGGATTGACCAACTCATAGCCATGACTGATCAGCTGCTGGATCAATTGATGTCTCAAGACCTCTTGCTTATGGGCATCTTCAAACAGCACATCGACGACCCCGTCAGGCAGCAGCCAGCTATTATTGGCAACGTCGCTGGCAAAGTTGTTGAGATATGGCAGACCATTAGCGGCAGCACGGTTATCAGCAGGCTGGGTCGCCGCTGGTTTTGTCGTATTTGACTGGGCAGGTTTTGCAAAATCAGAACTGACAGACACAATGAATCCTTGTTTGGCGTAGCGCTTACCAAAAACGCGGTACTGATGCGGTACTAAAAGGTCGTATTCATAATGGCAGTGATATAAGGCGTTTTGTATTTTTGACGCGCAACATCACCGACCCAATTATCTATAAGCAAACTAGGTGACCGCAAAAGGGTGAGTAATAAGTATAAGTTAGGATGATAAGACGAGTATCTTTATGCGCTAAAATTTATGCGATAGAAAACTATGATAAATAATCAAGGCACTTTATGCTTTAGTTTAGCATAGCAGTCAAGCTTCGCCTAGTGACAATTGAACCCAATTGCCATCTAATTATTTTTCAAACGCATGATGTAATGAACTCATTGTCTCCTAAACTTATTCTTTAACAAAGAAACAGCCTGTCTCATAAACCGTACTTAAACCTTGTAAAGCGTTTACCATCTGTTGCTTGATAACGTCTTACCGCTAGACTCATGTTACACTAAAGCATATTTTTATCTCGGAAAGTCTTATGTCATCTGATTACCACCCAAACCCTGCCATCAACCAAACCAACGTCCTTGGCACTGCCCTTGCCAGCTGTTGTTTTGACCCTATTACTGGCTATTACCGCAATGGCTTTTGTCATACCGGTAACCATGACGTCGGTCAGCATACCGTCTGCGCGAAGATGACCAGTGAATTTTTAAACTTTTCTGCCAGTCGTGGTAATGACTTGATTACGCCGCTGCCTGAGTATGGTTTTTCTGGCCTGCAACCTGGTGATTATTGGTGTATCTGCGCGCTACGCTGGGTTGAAGCATTAGACTTCGATATTGCCCCGCAGATAAAGCTCGAAGCCTGTCACGAAAGCTTATTAAGTTTGGTGGATATCGACACGCTAAAACGCTATGCATTGTAGTTTGCAGAGCTGCGATGAACATGAAAGCAATGGGCAAAAGATGTTTTAGCCCATGTCATTTTCACGTTTATTTAACATTTATTTAACATTTATTTAACATTAACCACCGACTGAAGGAGAAGGTATGAACCAAGATGATGACCTGATTGTCAAACCGACAACGCGTATCGCACCTGACTCTAATGTCAGCCTTATCGACCCCAGAATAGGCGATGAGCGCTCTTATCTAGACAATTATGCCAGCTATGACAGCTATATTTATGGCGATGCCGATGCGACGGTTGAGGATACGATTGAGACGATGACCGTCTATGACCCCGACTCTGAGCGCTATGAAGATATCGACTTATCGAGCGATGATGAAGTGGTCAATTGCTACGCCTACTCGCGTAAAACGGGCGAAAAAGTCAATAAAATCGGCCTAAATGATGTCAGTCGCGCTTTAAGTAATAGCGGGCAATTTATCTGGCTTGGTCTTTATGACCCAAGTTTAGAAACCATGGTAAAAGTGAGAGATGCCTTTGAGCTGCACGAACTAGCCATTGAAGATGCCTTTGCCGACCATCAGCGCGCCAAGGTAGAAAACTATGACAATGACATGATATTTGTGGTGCTACGAACTGCCAAACTGGAAGACAACGTCATTCGCTATGGCACCACGGCGATATTTATGGGCAAAAACTATCTGATTACCATTCGTAATGGGCCGTCGAATTCTTATATGCCAGTGCGCGAACACTGCCATCGCCGCCCAGAAAAGCTGCGCATGGGGCCTATTTTTGTCCTGCATGCCATTCTCGATTTTATCGTCGATAACTATATGCCGATTACCGATCGCTTGGGCAGTTATCTGCGTGAGCAAGAACGCAACATCTTTACTTATGAGTTTAATAAAGAAACGCTTAGAAATCTGTATGAATTAAAATCCCAGCTGGTGCATATGCGTGCGGTGATTTTACCGGTACAAGATATCTGTAGTTTCTTTATTAATCACAATAAAAGCGACTTAATCTCGCCGTTTTCTCATGCTGCTAAACCTTATTTTCGTGACGTCAATGACCATTTATTGCATTCTTTAGATGCGATTAATGGCTTAAATGAAATGCTTAGCGTGGTCATGAATACTTACCTCGCCATGGTAAATATGGGACAGAATGAGGTGGTCCGTAAACTTGCTGCTTGGGCTGGTATTTTGGCCGTACCGACAGCAATTGCTGGTATCTATGGCATGAACTTTGATTTTATGCCAGAGCTGCATTGGCAGTATTCTTATCTGGTTATCATGGCAGTTATTATCTCGCTATGTAGCTTTTTATACTTTAACTTTAAACGCTTGGGTTGGTTGTAAGCAATTTAAGAGAATTTCAGACAAAAAAAAGGGCTGCCGTTTAATTGGCAACCCTTTTTTTATTAAAAACCATTTATTCGCAGCAATTTATTGAAAGCCATTCAACAATGATGTTTTTTGAAAAAACCTTATTTACGATAAGGCTTACTATCAACGCTTGGTAGATGATGCTCGGTACTACTTATTTGATGATCATCCAAATAATCTTCTGGTCGCCCAAACATCTTCGCCGTCCACGTTAATATTACAATCGACGCACTCAGTACCATAATGGCAAAGGAAATCGTTGCCAATAGCCACAGATGAAAGTTATCGGATACCGCTTGTACATCGACCACCAAATGGCGTGATAGAGCGGTAATCGCAATAAATATCAAAAACTGCACCGGCAAACGATGGGTTTTAAAATAAATCCCAATCATAGCGAGCAGCTCAAGATAAATAAACAGCAATAAAATATCTTTTAAATCTGCTGCGCCTTTTTGCACAATAGAAAGGAACTCTTTGCCAGCCGTCCAAACGACCACCACACTGATTAAAAATAAAATAACATAGTGGCAGATATCGACAAACTCACGGCCGATATGCTGCATGCGCTCATGGATACCCATATTGGACTTTGCTACATCGATATCATTGCTTTGGTAGGCGTTATTATTTTTCTCTGTCGATAGCTGTTCAGATTGCTGTTCTGGTTCTTGCTCTGACAGCGGCTTCATTAGCTGACTGCACTGTTGTCTAGACCAACAGACTTTTCAGCTGCATCAACGGTTTGGCGAATAAGGGTATTAATGGTCATCGGTCCAACACCGCCGGGAACTGGTGTATAAGCACTAGCGATATTTTCTACGCCTTGCAACTCGATATCACCGACGCCGCCATTATCCGTTGGATGGAAACCTGCATCGATCACCACTGCGCCTTCTTTAATCCAATCCGCTTTAATCAGCTCAGGCACACCCACTGCGCCAACAACGATATCAGCACGCTTGATATGTGACTCTAAATCTTGCGTTCTTGAATGGCAAATCGTTACCGTGCAGTTGGCATTTAATAGCATCATCGCCATTGGTTTACCCAAGATGGCACTGCGCCCTACAACTACTGCTTCTTTGCCTGCAAGCTCAATGTTATGATGCTCTAATAAATGCATGATACCTTGCGGCGTACATGAGCCGTAAGCGGACTGCCTCATCGCCATACGGCCAAAGCCCAAACAAGTCACACCATCGACGTCCTTTGCCAAGTCAATCTGCTCAAAGCAAGCACGCTCATCGATATGCGCCGGTACTGGGTGCTGCAGCAAAATACCATGCACGTCTGGATTGCTATTAAGCTCGTCTATTTTTGCGATCAGCTCTGCAGTCGTTGTCGCACTTGGCATTTCAACGCGTATAGAATCCATACCGACACGCTTACAAGCATTACCCTTCATACGTACATAAGTCGCAGAAGCAGGATCGTCACCGACCAATATCGTCGCTAAACTTGGAGTACGGCCTGTTTTCGCTTTAATAGCGTCTACACGCGTACTTAGTTGCTGTTCTATTTGTTTAGCAAGTGCTTTACCGTCCAAAACGGTAGCAGATCCTTGGGCAGTTGACGTAATAGACGCAATTGACATAGTAACTCCAATAAAGGGTTCGATAAAAAATAGGGTACGATAAAAAGTAAAGACAGCGCCTGCAGTATCTTTGCATGCCTGTCTTATGCTCGGTCAATTCTTTTTGACCGTTAATTGAGACTGATATTGTACCTGTCTGAGCTAAAAAATCCTAGCGACCTATTAACAGTCCTTACTTTAAAATCCGTAAACTCACTATAAAAAATCGGCCTATTAATTATAATAGACCGACTTTTTATGTTCGAAAACTTCCTTAAACTGATTAAACAGTCATTTAATAAGTTTGCAGCTCAATACCTACGCCCACACCAACATCAGTGGACTGGATATCAGAGTCGACCGCCCAAAGCCTACTAGATATAAGTGTCTTTGGATTATACTGATGCTCCCAAGCGACGTCGACAGCTGTCAGCTTATCAGTCGTTGGAAATGCTTGATTGATAGCTTCATCCGCTTGATTCACCTTAGCATGCTGTAATTTTGCATTAATGAAATTACGGTTATCGACCCATAAACGCCCCCCAAGCGCGATACTTTCCGCATCGCCGCCTAACGCATAGCCTAATGGGAAGCCTTGCTGATAATAGCCATCTTTATAAGTACCATGATCATAAGAAACCCCTCTAACTTCACCGCTAGTACGGGTATCTGTATACTCAGCATAAAGCTGATAAGGTTTGCCGTAAGCAGCAGACGCATAATCAACACCTGCTAAATACATATTTTTCGCTGGCAAGCCGCCTGCTTCATCTTCGCCCACATATTGAGCATAAACGCCAGCAGGCACATTGACTAATGGCGCTAAACTTAAGCGCGCATCAAATCCACCTAACTGATTAGCCGGATCGCCTCTTTCGTTACCACCATTATCTTTAGTTCCTAAAAGAGCATCAGTAAAGGAGCCAAGACTCTCTGGACGACCCTCACCGCCCCACATAAAGGTACGAGAAGCCCCGACTTCTAACCATTCCCAAGGACTAGCCGTCAGCCTTGCGCCAAACAGCTTAGCATCAGGAATTGCTTCATAATCTTCAAACTGACCAGCAAATAGCTGATACTGCCAAGGTCCGACCCACGATAAATATGGTGATGTCGGTGCAGATTGTTGGTCACGCTGCATGGTAAAACCTGCGACCGGCAAGCTTGCATCGCCTCGAATCAGGCTACCATCATGACCAGGTCCCCACCATGTAGGAATTTTACCTGCAATCAACCATTGATTAGCTGCGGTACCAGCAAGATATGAGCCTTCAAAGCTAACGTCTGAGCCATCTTCAATGAGTTTGTCATTTTTTAGATTGGCTTGTAGATTAAATTCCCACTCTGCTTCGCTAAGTGACACCCCAACGCTTGCTTGTTGACCCGCCAGCTTATCATCAGCAAATTTTTGTGGTAGCTGATCTCTATCGGTTTGTATATGCAGGGCGGCCGTCCCTTTTACCACAGAATTGCGGTTTTGAGCTAGGCGCGTTTGTACCGACTGCAGGATTTGCTGCTGCGCAGGTGTCTGAGCATTAGCCGTATTTAAAGCGCGCTTGATCTCATTGGACGTCAGTGGCCACGTGCTGGTGCTAATCTGCGCGACCCCTTGAGTATTTAGCCAGTCAAGATCTGCCTTAAGCTTGAGATCGTTCATATATAGGTTTTGTGCAGATGCTAGCATCGACACTGATGATAAGACACCAAAACCCAATAAAATACTTAGCTTCTTGTACATGATCACATACTCTTCGGTTAAAAGGGGTTTATTATAGATGCTATCGTTTAAACAGTAATATGGATTATCGTAATTAAAATAACGTCACTAAATTCAATTTAACCCAATAAATTATTGACCATGAATTTTAGTGAATACACTATCAATTGCTTGTACGGTTTGCTTAATCTCGTCTTCCGTCAACGTTGGATGCACGAGAAACATCAAGCTGGTTTCGCCGAGCTGCTTGGCGACTGGTAGTCTCGTCTCAGGACGTAAGCCTGTATTATCAAACGCTTTTTCCAGATAAACTTCAGAAGCGGATCCTGAAAAACAAGGAACCCCTAAGTCATTGATCTCTTCAATGATCCGATCTCGTGACCACTCTTTAGGTAGGTTATCTGACTGCACATAGACGTAGAGCTTATAATAGGCGTGGGTCGAATCTGCAAACTGCGCTGATTCTTCTAACCTAGGTACAGAAAGATAACCTTTTGCTTCCCATTGAGCACAGGTATCTAAGATAGCTTGAGCATTAGCCGTACGTTTGGCTGTCCAATCAGACATTCTCGTTAATTGAATGCGACCGAGCACAGCTTGCATTTCAGTCATGCGCCAATTGGTACCAAAGCTCTCATGTAGCCAGCGATAGCCTGGTGGATGCTCGGTCTCATAGACCGCTGCATAGCTTTTACCATGGTCTTTATAAGCCCACATTTTGCGCCATAATTGCTCATCATTGGTGGTAACCATACCGCCTTCACCGCCTGTGGTCATTACTTTATCTTGGCAAAAGCTCCACGCACCGATATGGCCGATACTACCAACGCTACGACCTTTGTAGCGCGCACCGTGCGCCTGCGCACAGTCTTCGATGACATATAGATTATGCTTATCTGCCAACGCCATAATGCCATCCATATCACAAGGCCAACCTGCCAAATGCACGCAGACGATAGCTTTGGTCTTAGCTGTCAGTACCGCAGCAATTGACTCAGGCGTGATATTACCAGTTGCCTCATCGACATCAGCAAATACAGGCGTCGCTCCCGCATTAACCACCGATGAGATACTAGCAATAAAGGTACGCGGCGTGACGATTACTTCATCGCCTGCGCCGATATCTAGCGCTTGCAAGGCTACGTCTAATGCCAACGTACCATTACCCATTGCAATTGCGTATTTGCTATCAGCCCACTTAGCGAATTCATTCTCAAACTGACGACACTCTTGCCCTGTCCAGTAATTTACCTTGTTGGATAATAATACTTGACTGACCGCATTAGCCTCTTCTTGAGTAAAGCTTGGCCAAGGTGAAAATGGAGTGTTTAACATAGTTGCCTCGATGGTGCTTATTTATAATTGATGATGACGATTAATAACTTATAACGAAATATTTGATTCTGACTTTTTATTTATTGAGGGGTCTTGCAGGATTACCAATCACGACTGCCCCAGCTGGCACGTCTTTGGTAACAACCGCTCCCATTCCTACAATGGCACCTTTACCAATAATTAATGGCTTATCAGGAGTGCCTTGCTTGATAACTGCCCCTGTGCCGATATAGGCATGGTCATGAATATGAATATTGCCATTGCAACTGACGCGCGGAGCAAAGGTGACATAGTCGCCAATCACGCAATCGTGTTCGACATAGCTATATAGATTGGCATGGAAGCATTTACCGATAGTCACATTAGCAGCGATAGTGACAAATGGACTGAGCGCAGCACCGGCAGTGATACTGACTGCATCCATAATTAAGGTGGTCGTTCCTTTTACTGTCCACAACGAGATACCATCTTGAACCAGTTTATCTGCAATTTTTTGACGAATGCTACTATTAGCAATGGCAATTAGGACAAACTTATCATCACTATCTATACTTTTAAATCTTGCATAATTCATCGCTGTATAGCCGTTAACATTAGCATCTTCATCTAATGCATCGTCAATAAATACGATTTGGCTATTTTCTTGATCATCTATTCTTTGTAATTGATCAACGGCTACCGGCATTAAGCTACGACCACAGCCTGAGGCACCGTAGACGGCAAATACTTTACTCATAGCTATTTTCTAAAGCGGGCTGGTCTTGAGAGCCAGTGAACTTACTCATGGTCGCTTCGCCGTCAGCGCTAATACCATCTTTGACAACCACTTTTTTTACTGTCTTAAGTAATATCTTGATATCTAACCAAAATGACTGATTATCTACATACCAAGTATCAAGCTCAAACTTCTTATCCCAACCGATGGCATTACGTCCATTCACTTGCGCATAACCCGTAATACCAGGACGTACATTATGACGACGCGCTTGTTCTTTACTATATAGCGGAAGGTATTCCATCAATAATGGGCGTGGTCCGACTAAACTCATATCGCCTTTGACGACATTCCACAGCTCAGGCAGCTCATCCAAACTACTATTACGTAGTGCTTTACCAAAATCAGTCAAGCGCTCACTATCGGGCAAAGGATTGCCAGCGCTATCTATGGCATCTTTCATGGTACGAAATTTAATCATTTCAAACGGCTTGCCGTCTAGACCCGGACGCGTCTGACGAAATAGGACTGGTGAGCCCAAGTTCTTTTTGACTTTATAAGCAGTGATGGCGTATACCGGAGATAAAGCGACCAAAGCGGTGGTCGCAGCAGTGATATCGAAAAGGCGTTTTATCATTCTTCTTCCTGTGACTCTACTATATAAATTATAAACCCATCGCTTCTAGCATGGATTGATTGACCGCATCCACATCAAATTTTTCTTCTACCAATTGGCGTGATGCCTTACCCATTTTAATAACAAGCGCTGGATTAACGATAAAACGTTCCATCGCAGCCGCTAATTCTTCTACCGCTTTAACAGGAACGAGGTAACCGTTATAACCATCAATCACTGTTTCACGACAACCTGGTGCGTCCGTCGTAATGATTGGGCGACCCATTGCCATCGCTTCTAGTACAGTGCGCGGTGTGCCTTCTCGATAAGAAGGCAATACATAAATAGAACTCGCTGCAATGGCTGGCTTCACATCATTAAGCTTACCCCAAAAGTTAAATAACCCTGCATTAATCCAACTATCTAGCTCTTGTTGCTCGATAGCATCAGGGTTATCGTCGATCCAGCCTACTAAGTCAAATTGAGCTTGCGGATATTTATCTTTAATAATTTTAGCAGCTTGAGCATATTCGCGTACTCCTTTATCACCGAGCAGGCGAGCTATCAATAGAAACCTAGGGATCAACATATCATCTATAGTGGCAAAAGGCTGGACACTATATTCTGATATATCAACGCCTGAGCCATTAACAACGGTAGTTGAGGCTTTAGGCTGCAAAATCTTCATAGTTCTAAACAAGGCTTCATCGTCAGGATTTTGAAAAAACACTTTATGAGTCGATGCTAATGCTATTGAATAAAGTTTATGCATTATTTTTTGTAGATTAGACTTTTTATAGTCTTGTTCATCTGCTCCTTGAAACGCGTAACCAAGACCTGTAATCAGCGCAAAACGATGCGGCACACGAGCTAGTTTGGCTGCTAGCGATCCATAGATAACTGGTTTAATGGTATAGCCCATTACATGGCTAGGCTTAATTTTCTTCATCAATAAGTATAAAGCAGACAAAGTTTTAGCATCGTTTAATGGGTTGGTCCCTGTACGCTGCATGGGTATATGGTGAACTACATAACCTAAAGCAGTGAGACTCTCATATTCTTCTGGAAAAATCTCAAATTCAGGGGCAGCAATGTGAATCTCAAAGCCTTTATCTTGTAGCGCTTTAATTAAAGCACCACGAAATTTTAGGATAGAGCCTGGATAGCTGGCTATGATTAGAAACTTCATGAATAGACCTTATTTTTTTTAGTTTTATAGTCGTAAAAGGCATAAATAAGTAAATAGATAAGTACAGGCATAAACATCCATTTTTGACGTGTAGCAATACCTAAGTTGGCAGTAGTGAGTGCTAACATAGTGCAGGTCAAGAAAGCATACATAAATAACCATAGGTTTTCATTTTTAAAAAATGTTTTAAAGCTAGATTTAGATTTAATAAATATATATATAAATACTAACAATAAAGCTATGTTTTCAAGGCTACTAATTAACGCTACAGCACTATGAGCCTCAAAAGGTAAAGGCCTAAATATATAGGTAAACATTTGCATAGGATAGCTCATAGAGGCGATATCTAGAGATGAGCCACCACCTTGGTTTACTGCCTGCCTACTATCAACATAACTTGATACACTATCAAATGAAGCTTCCTCTAATCCTACATACTGCTGCACAAAACCTAGAGAAAGAAAGAGACCAGCACCTATGGCGGGCAGTGCTAAAGCTTTTAGAATAATATGTGTCTTCGACTTAACAATGAAGTAGACAAAATAAGAAATTAGAAGCATAGCAGCAATATGAGGCCTAACCATAAACATTGAAAAAAATGAAAGAGTGAGTAATAAGGCTGGCTTTGTATCTGTACTTACAGCATATATAAACAAACAGCAAGCCATATAGGATATAGCATCTTTTCCTAAACCTGAACTCCAAAAGCTCATCGAGGGTATAAACAGTATTAACACCCAGTACCAGGGTAAACTTGATAAATAACGCTTAATAGATAAATATAAAAATACTAGACCTATAGAACCAAATAAATTATAAACTAACGTCGAGTTAAAATAATTAGCATCAACACCCTGTGAGAATATAGAAGTTAAATAATTAATAAATCGACTACCTGGGTAGAAACTAAAGTCATAATCAGAAATAGATGCTCTGTAGTAGCCTTTGGCATCTGCAGCATTATTTAAAGTATACAGAAAGTAGACGATAGAAAATAAGGTATGCCATAAGAAAACTCCCAGTACTATTAAGGTATCTCTCTTGGTGCGAATACCTACTATACCAATAATAAAAATAGATATTATTAATATAGTAATTGTTAGTAGATTTTGATAAAAATCTAGTCGGTATTCAAACATACTATTTCTCTAATAAGTTTTTGACTATTCGGAATTTACCGCTCTTCTCTGTAGGTATGTCATCTACTATAGTTAAATTCAAAGTCACCTCTGAACCAAACCTTTCGCGTAAAGCTTGGGTAAATTTATTTTTTTGAGGTGTATTAAATGCTTTACTGGCTACGATCAAGACATCTACATTATTGATCTCACTCTGTAGGACTTGAAACTTTATTATTCCTTTAACATCTTTAGTACTATTACTAATGTTGCCTAGATTCACCTTTCCTTTAGTAGGTGAAAGAATGTAGTCGGTCGAACGTCCCTCTATTTTTTGTACTAAAGGGAATAACGAGCCACAGGGACAAGACGATTCCGATGGTGTAAGCTTTATACTGTCACCAATACGATACCTTACTAAAGGAGTGCCATGGGTGGTGAATGATGTTACTAGTATCTCACCCTCTTCTGAAGGTTGCATGTCCTTATCAACCACTTCGAATATACCAGTAAGAGGATGTATATGTAAGCTACCCTCTGTACACTCTAAAATAAAAGGAGCACCTTCAGAAGATGCATATTGATCAACTAGTTTACAACCTAGTACTCTGCCGATTACTTCTCTATGCTGAGGCAGCACAGTTTCTGCCGTAGGAAAAAAAGCCTTAACTTTTTTATCTAAGCGCAATCCGCGACTATCAGCTATTTGGCATATCTCATAAACACTAGATGGAAACCCAACTATAAACTCAGGAGAGAATTTATTTAAGGACTTCCAATAAACATTAAAGTTATTAGAATTAATATGAAAAGTAGAATAAAAGCGAATTTTATTTATAAAATCATAATGAGAGCAAATACCTTTATTAATATCTAACTCGGATATGAGGTTCTTACCTGAGAACCAAGCAGTTTTTTTACCGAGCTCGTAACCATGTTGCGCTCTGAAATGACCAAGTATAGCAAATCGCTCTTGCATATCAGTTTTAGTATATACCACTTTCATTGAGGCACCAGTGGTACCACCTGTTAAGCTAATGAGGCCAGCTTTTTCTGAAATTGTCTTGATTTCATCTAGACTATTAATAAGATCGTCTTTCTCTAAGATTGGTAATGAATTTAATTCGTCAAAGCTATAACTTTTGTACCACTTTGAGTTATTTTTTACATAATTAAAGAACTGCTGCTTTTTACGATCAATTTCTTTAGTGAGTTCAGGTTCAGTTAGAGAGTCCACACGTGCATAATAATCTCTAAAGCTTCTATACATGCCTCCATGACGTATTTTATACTGATAAGTATTATAGGCAGTAACAATTAGATTTTGAGTAATGTAAGGGCTGGATTTAAATACTTTATCTTTAATTGACATTTATAGATTGTCCATTAGGCTGTATAGCTTAGATTCTAAATATCCAATTAGGCTAACTAATTGAAATTTAATATTTTTCTATAGCTAATTTAATTTAATAGATCTTAATATTCCTTGACAGCTTGCAATAAAGTCCTGCGAGTAGCTGTTCTTATTGCTCCAATATTGAACAGCATTTCGGCTCAGAGTTTTTTGATGATGTTCATTGGATAGTAGCTTTATAATCCTTTTAGCAGTAGAGCTCTCATCTGTATAGTAAATACTATTTTCATTGTCCATACAGTAATTAGCGACCTCACCTACAGGAGTTACTATAGGAATGAGGCCTAGTTGCATGGCTTCAGTTACAGCAATTGCCATACCTTCATGACTTGAAGTGTTGATAAAAAACTTGGAGGAAGTAATCGGCTCTGGATAATGACCAGGCTCTTTCTTACCCATAAATAAAACTTTTTTCTCTAGTTCTAATTCTTTAACTAGAGTTTTTAAGTTATTTAGTTCACCTCCGTCTGGACCATAAATATAGAATAAAGAACTTGGGTTATTACGACTTATTATGCTAAATAGCTTAATAGCTTTATCAACTCTTTTCTGTTTAGCTATTCTTCCCCAAAATACGAAGTTGTTTTTTCTTTTTTCTTCTATCACCTCTTCTGCTCTGGCATGAACCAAGAAGGATATCACTTTTGATTTCTTAGCAAGCTTTTCTTTTTTTAACATAGCTAGCTGAGTTGCTTTAGAGTCACACCAAACTTCATCTGCAAGATACATAGCAATGGTTGTGAATATCTGATCAAAAATGTGACCAAACTTATTAACATGAAGAAAGAGTACAAATTTAGAATCATTTTTTGTGAAAGCTCTTGAGTAAATATTGTAAGCAATACCAATAATACTCGATCGCCATAAAGAGCTAATGAGTAGGTCGGGCTTTTCTTTTACGAGATATTTTAAGCCATTAATGTAAAACATAAGGGAGTTTAGGTTGACTTTAGGCCCAGATATCTCTTTAAAAATGCTATCTTTGCGTAATGAGCTGCCACGTATAAAAGCTATATGAATATCTAACTCGGATGATGGATTCAAGGATCTAGCAGCTTGCTCAACGCCACCGAGACCATCTTGTGGTATTAAGTGTATTACTTTCATATTAATTAAACCTTACTTTTTTTAGTTCAATTCAAACTATAATGTAGATAGATAATTAGCTTTTTATTATTAATAGCTGATTTAAAAATAAGCTACTATTCAATTGTGTTAACTCCGAGCTACTTAGGATTATGAGTAATAGGTTTTTAAAATTAGCTAATATTTCTAAATGAGAAAATTATATGCAATATGAAAAATAGAAGTAATCAGTCATACATATAGGTAGTCACTTAAAGTTTTCTAGTATTTTTTGAATATATATCAGAAGCATAATTAAGTTGATCAAGGCTTTTAATCTATCATTTTTTTTATTGAACAAGCCTAGCCTCAGGTTATCTTATCCCTAGTATAGTTGTTCTAGTGTTACTTGTATTTATAACTTATAAACTGCTGTGGAGCTTTATTAATTATTTTTAAAATAATAAACTTCGCAATAACAGCCTTTTTAAAACCTAATAACTCTGACAAACGAATTGTTATAGGATTATAGCCTAGCTTTTTGTATCCCAAGCTTTTCGATCTTTCTAACCAAACTTTTGCTGTTTTATCTAAGTGACCCGCCGCCTGTGCAAGCCAGGCATTTTGGCAGCAATACTGGCCTAATAGTGACTTTTTATCTAATAGATTACTATTAGATTCAATTAATTCAATAATATGCTCATAAACTATATCAGATGTAAATAGAGTAACAGCAGGAGATGCATTACTAACTCTATTAGGTGACTTATGCTGCCAGTAAGTACTGTACCCTTTAGTGCTGATAGCTAAGTTTTTAGAATTAATCAGTCCTCTAATAGCAACTTCACCGTCTTGATTTTTCTTAAGGTTTTCATTCCAACCACCTATCTTTTTAATATTAGTAGTTTTCCACAAGACACTGCATGTTGGCACAGAAGAATTGTTTATCCAGTGAAATACCCAGTCATGTGGAGGTAGCTCAGGTGGCTGACGTATCTCTCCCTGATTAATGTAATTGCCATCATATCTCCATGGGCCGAATGCCATATCAGCAGCTGTTTTTTCTGCAGCACTGACTAAGCCGCTTATAAGATCCTGTGATACAAAATCATCAGAGTCAATAAACATAACATATTTGGTTTTTACTTTAGATAGTCCAAGGTTTCGAGCATAGGGAGCCCCTTTGTTTTTCTCATAAGATATATAGTTGATTTCATCAAACTGTTTTAGTGCCTTGCTAGTATCATCGAACACACCGTCCTCAATGACAAAAATATTTCCAGGCTGGACGCCTGCACCTAAAATAGATTGTATAGTTCTCGATATTAGTGACTCTGCTTTGAAAGCAGGTATAACAACAGATATATTATTCAATTAAATCAACCTCTAACATATATTTTTAATAGGGTAATGCATATAAAAGACAGTATGAATAAATAGACAGTGACTATCTAAAAACCTGTCTTAAGTAAATCTCAATAGTAGCTGCACGTAGAATCTGATTAGTATTGTTAACTCGTTTATCATTTAAATGAGGTTCTAACCAGCGTTTTGATAGATCATCATTTGTTAAACGAGCATACTCTGCATTAATAGGATCTAATAATTGTAACAGTTGACTTGAGACTTCCCTTTCTCTAATCCAAGTAGGATAGTCGGTATAATTTTGGTTAGACTTGATACCTAAAAATGTATGTAGCTGCCTTTTAGCCTTTCGAAGAGCGCGATTTGGTATACTTTTTAGAGTATTGGTTTTAGCTACAGGCTTGCCTGTTCTACTCCATGGGATGCTCTTAAAGTATTTAGGGAAGTGCTTCTGTAGCATTGCAGAGTAAAGTCTATTATTGATCCGATATTCATCAGGTAAAGACATTAAGAAAGTGACGATTTCATTGTCCATTAGAGGCTTACGTTGTTCTATTTTAACTAAATTATTAACCGTTCCCATATTAGTTGCACGGCGATTCCTATTCATATAAATATATGGTTCAATATGATTAATATCATAAAAGTCAATATTATGAGGTGCTAAGTTTGTATGTCTTCCTAACAGCTTATCTGCGTGATAATGATCAACTCTTTGATTAGCAGTTTTCGAATTAACCCATTCACCAGTCAATAAGCCTCCAGCATACCCATTGAGGTTAATATCCATTTTACTTGATGTGATATCAAAAAACTCTGTACCATGCATATGCTGCATATCCTGCATACCATCAGTGTTCCATATCTTCTCAAATCTTGGTTCAAACCAGTTTTTTGAATTAAAGAAAAAAGTATCGTGATACCAGTTTTTAGAACTAGCTATAACTTTCTTAGCTATGTTAACATCTACGCAGTTTGGTACACCGAAAGTATAAGCATAACCGTGATATTCAGGTTGTAAATAATCTAATGTTGCAAATAAAACTCTAGAGTCTAGACCTCCGCTTAAAGATAATCCAATCCTTTCGTTAGTACCTAATCGTTTGGATACAGAGCTAACGAGTAAGCCTCCTAGTTTGTCGACTGCATCATTAAAACTTAATTTACACGGTTCTATATCAGACCATTTCCAGTAGTAATGTTGTTTTGATGTATTGGTATTTAAATCATATTCTACTACTGAAGCAGGCTTAATAAGCTTCATATGTTTGAACCACGTATGTTCATCGACTAAGTATCCTAAATCCATAAAGCAGTCATAACTTGTGGGATTCAACTCTTTATCTATATCTTTGATCGCAAGGATTGCTTTAACCTCACTACCCCAAGCAAATACTGCATTTTTATGATACCAGTATAGTAGTCGCATGCCATAGCGATCAGAAATCAGTTTTATTTTCTGAAGTTTTTTGTCATAAATAGCAGCACAAAAATAACCATCTAGTCGATTTAAGCACTTATCTAACTGATTACTCTCATCTGCTTTAACTAATAGAGTAGGCAGTGAGTTGGATTTTAAATTGAGCTCTTTGGCAACTTCAGATATGTTATAAGCCTCACCCTCAACCCATACATAAAGATCATTTAGCTTAACAGGTGAGTGATCAGTGCCTACCAGTCCTGTATGAACCCTAGAGGCAGCAACTGAGCCGTCATAAAAGAGCTCATCTTGAATAAAGTGATCATAGAGATACATACTCTTTGACATGCTTTGTAGGTTGCTCTTAGCATCTTTTTTACTGACTACTCCGTATATTCCAGGCATTATCTCATCTCACGTATTATTTTTATTAGTGTTTTCTCAAAAGCTAGTAGATACATTATATATAAAGCTCCACATATTACTGTACCCAATATTATATGAATTAAATTGCTGTTTATTATGTACATGTTAAGTAGAGTGGAGGCTAACCAACCTATGGAAATAACAGCTATAAATGTTTTAATAAAGTGTTTAATTAGAGGCAAGTATTCAACCTCCCCGATTTTGGCTACAAGCACATGCCAAATAGCTCCTACAGTAAAGCTTAATCCTAATAGAATATAGATTGCAGTATACAATGAAGGTCTGAGTAATAAACCTATCGATAGAGCAGTTACAATAGTAATAGCCCATACAATATTCCACCAGAAGCCAATATCAGCTCTACCTTTGGCTAAAATAAGTGCCCCGCCTGGATTCCCTAAAGCCTTTAGGATCCCAATCAAAGCCAATACTGGAAGTAAGTTAGCAGTAGTTTCCCATCCTTCCCCAAATACCAATCCAACGACCTCACTAGAAAAAAACATCAAAAAAGCTAAAAGAGGCATGGTGACCAATGAGAGTAACTTCACATTTAAAGCATAATAACGGTTTAGCGTTTTCGAATCATTCTGGACTTTGGAATAAACAGGAAAAGCCACCTTATTAATAATGGGATTAATTTTGCTAAGTGGGAAGATAATTAACTGCCATGCAAGGTTATAAAAACCTACTGCATTGATACCGACTAATTTACCAATAAGGATTTTGTCAGCGTTGGCACTAATATAGTTAATGGAACGCTCACCCATCTGGTACATACCAAAGCCATAAAAGCCTTCTAACTCTGAATGCTTATACACTAGAGAAGGCTTATGATAATGCTTTAAGCCTACCCATAAGAACAAAAAACTTGATAGACCAGCTTGAGTGATCATTGCGCAGACCAAAGTTAGCACCCCATAACCGTTGTAAGCCATAACTGTAGCTACTATCAATGAGATAACTGAAGTAGAGACATTAATGATTTCCATAGTGCGAAAATTTAGATTTTTCTGGCACAGAACCCTATACTGGTTACCTATAGCGACCAAGATGAAAGTACTAGATAGTAAAATCATTAGCGGGGTAATTCTCGGCTCGTCATAAAACATAGCTACTAAAGGCGCTATGGCTATGACTATCAGAGTAAGAACAGCACCTGCTGCAATATTCAGCCAATAGAGACTAGACAGCTGGGTATGGCTTATGTCTTGGCGTTGGATAATGGCATTACTAATTCCCATATCCTGGAAAGCTTGTGAGAATCCAATGACCACCATCATAATAGCCATTAATCCAAAATCTCCTGGCTCTAAAAATCTTGCCAAGATGGACATTTGAGCCAACTGTAGAATAGTAACAATTACTGTAGAAGCTGTGGTCCATTTCACTCCACCAATAGCGCTTTTTCGTAGACTCATATATGTACTTGTTTTAATAAAATTTGTATAAAATAATTAGTTATGAGTGATAGATATTTATTATCTATAATAATGAGATAATTTTAGGAATGTACTTGTCTACTACCTTTTCTAAGTACTCAGGCTCATTTGCAAAAAACTTCGAGATGATTTGACTTCCATGGCTATTATCTAACTCACATACTTGTGGAGAGCCAGCGTCAACTATTTCATATAATGCCTCAGTCTTTAGTTTTTTCGATATTAGTTTTACTAAATACTCTGGCTGGAAAGTATATTGAGGGCAAATATTAAGTGTTACATTCCTTTCAGATTGTGAGTATATGAGCTCAAATAAGTCAACTAAATCCTCAACATCGACAACAGTTCGTGTAGCATTCTTAAAAACTTTAAAGGAGTTACCAAGATAGATGTTTTGGGTAATGAATGATAATAAAGTGCTATTAACAACAGCTCCCGCTACTTGAGGTAACCTGAAAATTATGTAATCTTCAGCACTTTCAACTATAATCCTTTCCATGTTTTTTTTATGGTTGTAGTAGGGGGTATCAATCTTAATAGCAGAGACACTGCTAAAATAAACAATACATTTATTACTATGTACAATGATTGAATTTCTAAGAAGTGCTTCCTCTCTATCAAAAGCTTTTTTTCTAGTTTCAGAAGAGTTAGATACGCCTGAGCAAAAGAAAAGACAGTTCTTTATATTAGCTTTTGAAAATGCGTTTGCTAGTAAGCCATTACCTATAATCACACTATCCATAAAAAACTTTTTCCCAATCAGACTTCAATCTTTCAGGTGAGAAGTGATGCCTCATGATTCCGATATTTCGCACTTTATCATCTTTGGTTAATAGAGCCATAACGTCCTTATCATCTAGCGAATATACTTTCAGGCCTAAGGACTTAAAGAAGTTATAGGGTGTTGTAGTACGTTTTAAAACTACTTTTTTTCCTAGGCTTAACAGTCCAATCATATTGCCCATAGCTTGTTGCCTATCATGATTAAAAATAGCAATGTCAATTGAACTCATATATTTGTTGTATTCTGAAAAATCCATGTAGTTAGTTATAGGAATGAACTTGTCACCTAATAAATCTTTTCCATACTGTATCACAGACTCTCTATGACTTGGTGACCCATAAGATAGAGGGCAAAATACTTTATAATCATCTAATTCAAGTCCAGAGATATATGTTAATACTTCATGATGATTATTAGTGGGATCTGCAGAATTCCCTACCTGAATATAAACCTCTGACTTATCTTTAGATTGAGTTGGTATTAAATCTCTGTATAAATGGCTTGGATACATTAGATTTTGAATAAAAACAGATTTTGATTTATACCAATCTTTCACTAACTCAAAATCCCCAGGCACTGTGGTACTAAAATAACCAAAATTTTTAATTACACGCTTCCTAAAGAACTCTCTGAACCTCCATTTAAAGTCATGAGTACCTAGTTTATAGGTATAAAGATCTGCTCCCCACATTATCCAGTAAGCTTTTTTAAGAGTCCATGGCATAAAAAACAGCAGTACTACATTTTTGAAGTTGAATAGATTATGTATTATAATTTTATCAGATCTATTCATCTCATATACTATATGAAAATAGTGTTTTATTTTTCCGACTTTAGACTTAGGAATTAAATAAATATTTGAGTAGTTAGGCAACGTGTTTACAGCCATTCCACTAGTTACTAGAAAGTTGTGGTTTTCAAAGTCACTCTCAAAATTTTCTTTAATGAATTTAATATAAGGTGGAATAAACTTATCGCAATCTGAAATATGTAGAATTCTTCGAACCATGACTATAATCCTAAACTTAACAAGTATTGGCCATAGCTATTTTTACTTAATTCTTTACCAATCCGTTTTAAGTCATCCTTATTCAGCCAACCATTGTTATAAGCAATTTCTTCTAAACAGGCAATCTTAAAACCTTGACGCTTTTCAACAGTCTCTACGAACATACCTGCTTCAATGAGGCTCTCATGAGTGCCTGTATCTAACCATGCAAAACCACGACCTAATAGCTCAACATTTAAGTCACCGCGCTCCATATACATTTGATTCACAGTAGTAATCTCAAGCTCACCACGGTCTGATGGCTTAACCTGCTTAGCAATCTCTATAACATCATTGTCATAGAAATATAATCCGGTTACAGCATAGTTAGATTTTGGCTTAGGCGGTTTTTCTTCTATTGAAATGGCTTTCTTGTTTTCATCAAACTCAACCACCCCAAAGCGCTCCGGATCTTTAACCTGATAGCCAAATACCGTAGCACCAGAAGCTTGACTGGCTGCTTTACGTAGTAGGGGAGAAAAACCTGGGCCATAGAAAATATTATCACCAAGTACCAAGCACACATTGCTGTCACCGATGAATTCTTCACCGATAATAAACGCTTGAGCCAAACCATCTGGACTTGGCTGAACGGCATAGCTGATATCGATACCAAGCTCTTGACCATCTCCGAGTAAGCGCTTAAAACCATCTATGTCATCTGGTGTGCTGATAATAAGCACCTCACGGATACCTGCGAGCATCAATACAGATAACGGATAATAAATCATCGGTTTATCATAGATAGGCAGCAGCTGTTTAGAGACGCCTTTGGTGATCGGATAAAGGCGTGTACCTGAACCGCCTGCTAAAATAATACCTTTTGTATTCATTATTCACCTGCTCCTAGTCTTTCACGTTGGTAGCTACCATCTTGGACGCGGCTGCACCAGTCCATATTATTCAAATACCATTCGACCGTTTTTCGGATACCGCTATCAAACGTCTCTGTCGGCGTCCAATTTAATTCATTGGCAATCTTGCTGGCATCAATAGCATAGCGCAAGTCATGCCCTGGACGGTCTTTTACAAAGGTGATCAATGATTCGTACGGCTGACCATTTGCCTGTGGTTTTAGCTCATCTAATATCTGGCAAATGGTTTTGACTACTTCGATATTTTGCTTTTCGTTATGCCCACCGATATTATAAGTTTCACCCACTTTGCCTTCAGTGACCACTTTATATAAAGCACGCGCATGATCCTCTACAAATAACCAGTCCCGTATTTGATTGCCTTTACCATAAATAGGCAAAGCCTTGCCGTCTAGAGCATTTAATATAACCAACGGAATAAGCTTTTCAGGAAAATGGTAAGGACCATAATTATTAGAGCAGTTAGTAACTAATATAGGGAAGCCATAGGTACGATGCCAGGCTCGAACTAAATGATCAGAACTTGCTTTAGACGCAGAGTAAGGTGAGCTTGGCGCATAAGGGGTAGTTTCAGTAAATAAATCCGTCGTGCCTTCTAGATCACCATAGACCTCATCAGTAGAAATATGGTGAAACTTAAACTGTTGCTTACTTATTTCATCAAGATTTTGCCAGTATTGACGCGCAACTTCTAATAAATGATACGTACCGACAATATTGGTATTAATAAATTCAGCAGGTCCATCGATAGAGCGATCTACATGTGACTCTGCTGCTAAATGCATGACAAGATTAGGCTGAAAACTATTAAATGCTTTTTCTAACGCCTCTTTGTCACAAATATCAATCTGTTGAAATGTATATCTTGGATTTTGATCAATCTCTTTAAGGGATTCTAAGTTACCCGCATAGGTTAATTTATCAATATTTAAGACTTCGTCGTCCGTATTATGGATAATATGGCGTATAACAGCAGAGCCGATAAAGCCTGCACCGCCAGTAACTAATATTTTCATAAAAATCTACTTATTTTCTTAAGTTAAGGACTTTACATACCAAGGCATCGCTTTCTCAATACCTTGAATAATATCAAACTGCGGATCATAGCCTAACGCATTTTGTATTTTTCTAATATCAGCCTGACTATGACGCACGTCTCCTTCACGGAAATCTCGATAGACTGGTTCTTGAGTGTAGTTAACTCCATTAACGCTTAAATGCTCTTTAAGTGCTGAAAACAGCGTATTAAGGGTAGTACGACCACCAACTGCTACATTATATACTTGGTTCTTGGCTTCTTCAGTAGCAGTTGCTGCTAGGATATTAGCTTGTACGGCATTTTCAATAAAATTAAAGTCGCGACTGGTATCGCCATCGCCATTGATGAATACCTCATCACCTGCGATCATAGCAGCCGTCCACTTTGGAATTACCGCTGCATAGGCACCATCTGGCGTTTGACGTTTACCAAAGATATTGAAGTACCGCAGACCAATCGTCTTAAAGCCATAAGTACGAGCAAACACATCAGCATATAGCTCATTGACATACTTAGTCACTGCATAGGGAGATAACGGATTACCAATAGCATCCTCGACTTTTGGCAATGCTGGATGATCGCCATACGTTGAGCTACTCGCCGCATAAGTAAAGCTAGCTACCTGAGCATCACGAGCGGCTACGAGCATATTTAAGTAGCCTGAGATATTGGTATCATTAGTATTAATGGGATCAGCGATAGAGCGTGGTACTGAGCCTAGTGCTGCTTGATGCAGTACGTAGTCCACGCCTATACATGCCGCCCGACAGTCATCTAGATTACGAATATCACCTTCTATAAAGGTAAAGTTCTGCCACTGATCTTTGCTGACCAAACCCTGTACTTCATCTAGATTATGCTGAAAGCCAGTCGCAAAATTATCTAGGCCTACTACTTTTTGATTTAGTAACAATAGCTCTTCTAGTAAATTAGAGCCTATGAATCCCGCTACCCCAGTAATTAACCAGGTTTTTGGCTCGTTAATTAGTACTTTTTGAACTTTTTCATATGCAGTTGACGTCATAGCCATTACTTTCCGTATTTTTTATAGATTTATAAGCGGATATCAGTGTCTTCTTTAGTGAAAACATACTTTAAATCGTAAAGCACGTGTTCATTCTTGCCAAATGCTCTAATCTGATCTACACCCAGCTCGACGAACTCATTATGCGCGACCGCTAAGATGATACCATCATAGTTATTTACAGCGGGCTTGCTAATAGGCGTCACATTATATTCACGCTCAGCTTCTGCTTTATCTACCCAAGGATCATAAACATCAACTTCGATATTATATTCTTCTAGCTCATGGACAATGTCGATGACCTTAGTGTTACGCACATCGGGGCAGTTTTCTTTGAAGCTCAGCCCTAAGACCAAGACTTTTGCCCCTTCAACCTGAATACGCTTTTTGATCATGGTTTTGACCAGTTGCGTGACCACATACTCACCCATACTGTCATTCAAGCGACGTCCAGCCAAGATAATCTCTGGATTATAACCAATCGCTTGGGCTTTATGAGTCAAGTAATAAGGATCTACACCGATGCAGTGACCACCGACGAGACCTGGACGAAATGGTAAGAAGTTCCACTTGGTGCCAGCCGCTTCTAAGACTGCTTGGGTATCAATACCCATCTTATTAAAGATAACAGCTAATTCATTAATCAAGGCAATATTGACATCTCTTTGGGTATTTTCAATCACCTTTGCCGCTTCTGCTACTTTGATGCTTGCTGCTTTATGCGTACCAGCAGTAATAATTAAATTGTATACTTCATCCACAAAATCAGCGACTTCAGGCGTTGAGCCTGCGGTCACTTTTAAAATATTGGTAACGCGATGTTCTTTATCACCCGGGTTAATACGTTCAGGACTATAACCAGCATAAAAGTCTTGATTGAAGGTTAATCCCGAAATTTTCTCCAACACCGGAATACAAACTTCTTCTGTAGCACCTGGATAGACGGTCGATTCATAAACCACAATGTCGTCTTTTTTAAGTAGACTACCGATAGCTTCTGAGGCTTTAATTAAAGGCGTAAGATCGGGCTGTTTATAACCATCGATCGGTGTCGGGACCGTAACAATAAAAAAGTTACAATCTTTAAGCGCTTGTATATCTGAGCTATAACTCAAATGTAATGCTTGGGTCAGCTCTTCATCACTAACTTCTAACGTATGATCTGTACCTGCGGCAAGTGCCGAGATACGCTTAGCATTTATATCAAAGCCGACGACCGGAAGATGCTTACCAAACTCAACCGCTAATGGCAAACCGACGTAGCCAAGTCCGATAACCGCTATTTTTATATTTTTAATATCTAGCATAATTTTCCTTTGTTCATCTAACCAATTTTAGTTAAAAAATAGTATTTAGGGTGTTTGTTGAAACTTATGCAGCTTTAGATCCTTCTTTATAACCTGCTACAAAGTGCTTGAATTGCTGCTTTAGCCAAGGGACATCAAACTCTTTTTGTTTTTCATTCAACTCAAACAATACTGATTCAAGCTCATCCAATGGAAAATGGTGTTCTAGCGCTTGCATGATAAGGGGATGTTCAGTTGATTCAACATTTTCTTCACCGATGATGAGCTCTTCATAAAGCTTTTCTCCATCTCTAAGCCCCGTAAAGATGACTTCGATATCACCCTCAGGATGGGCAGCATCTTTAATATCAAAACCACTTAAATGAATCATTCGCTGTGCCAAGTCAACAATCTTGACCGGCTCTCCCATATCAAGCACAAACACCTCACCACCTGATGCCATTGCACCTGCTTGGATGACTAAGTTTGCTGCTTCTGGAATCGTCATAAAATAACGAGTCACATCAGGATGGGTGACCGTAATCGGTTTACCTTGCTCGATCTGCTTGGTAAATAACGGTACTACAGAACCGGACGAGCCTAGGACATTACCAAAACGCACCATACTGATACAGGTCTGGCTATCCGTCTGGCTGAGCGCTTGGCAAACCAACTCTGCTAGACGCTTAGAAGCGCCCATCACATTGGTTGGTCTTACTGCTTTATCGGTCGATATTAAAACAAAGGTCTCAACATTTGCTGCAATCGCCGCTCGGGCGCAGTGATAAGTGCCTTTGGTATTATTAATGATGCCTTCAAAGGGGTTGTGTTCAACCATTGGCACATGTTTATAGGCGGCAGCATGATAAACCGTTTGGATATGATAGAGATTTAGTATTCTGAGCAGGTTCGATTCATTAGTGACATTACCGATGACTGCAACGATTTGGATGTCTTTATAAGCAGGCGTATTGGCTTGTTTTATAGTTAGCTCTTGATGAATACTATAAAGCGCAAACTCGGATAGCTCATAGAGCACGATACATTTAGGCTGGTTCTTGATTACTTGGCGACATAATTCGCTACCGATAGAACCACCAGCGCCAGTAACCAACACGCACTTATCTTTAATATTTAGCTGCAGCAATTTTGCATCAGGTTCAACAGTCTGTCTGTCTAACACATCTAAGATATCTACTTTGCGCATACTACTGACGGTCACTTTTTCGTCAGCGATTTCCTCTAAGCTTGGCAATTCTTTGATTTTTATCGCAATGCCTGAGAGCTTATCTATAATCTGGCGTTTTTGCGCGCGACTAATAGAAGGAATGGCCAAAAATACTTGCGCAATATCCAGTTCTTCTACTAAGCTTACTAACTCGTCAGCAGGATAAATCTTTTTGCCGAGTAAATACGCACCGGTAAGCTGTGGATCATCATCAACGTAAGCCACAACATTATATTTATGCGAATTTCTAAGACCTTCTAATAAATCTCGACCAGCCTCTCCCGCTCCGTAAATAACAACATTATCATAAACACCATCGTCTTTAAGGCGACGCTGGGCTCTACCGCTCCAGCGCATCAAGAGCTCACGTATAGTAAGACGACTATTCCATAACCAGATAAAGAAGAAAAACAGAAAGATAATAGGAACGGAGCGTGGTATATCTTCTAAAGGATTTAAATAAATGATGATCTCATAGACCACCATAAGCAAAAAGAACAGCTTTGCGACACTACCCATAACCGTATCTAAAAAACCACGTGCTACCCCTTTATAGAAACCAATCAGATATAAACCGATGATGGGCAGCGTACCATAAGATAATAATATGATAGGGCTAATGTTATGAGCGATATCACCATAGCGCAACGACAACGCTAAGAACAGACAAACTAAAGACATTGCCAAGTCTGTAGTGAGTAAAATCGCTCGCTTAACGCTACGGGGCAACGATAACAAGTATTCTGCTATACGTTGTAGCCAGCCAGTTTTGCCATTAAGTGATGGATAATCACTTGACGGTTTTGAATTAGTAGACATAACACTCAACCACTTAAAAACGTGAATTTTGGTAGAATTTTCAAATAGCTAACTATTGATTATTACCATAAGCATAACTATAGTGATAACTATATTTGCTCATAATCCCTTGTTGTACATCGTTGAGAATGATACCGTCGACCTTTATATTGGCTTTATTCATCTGATTAACCGCATAAACCAGCTGCCCTTCTATAGAATCGTCGTATCTAGTGACCATCAATACCTTATCCGCGTGCTGCGCTAATATCATAGCGTCAGAGGCAGCCAATACTGGTGGCGAGTCGATGACAATATAATCATAATGCAAATTAAGCTCTGCCATTAAATGATTAAAACTGCCATTTGCTAATAATGAAGCAGGGTTACGCGGATGCTGGCCGCGTGGCATAAAGTCAATATTATCTATGCCAGTCGGATGAATAAAGTTTGCTAGGTTACTACTCTCTTGGCTAGTAATAACTTCTGTAGTTTGGGCGTTAGATTTTGATAAATGAGTCTTATCCTGTGATAAATAGTCCGCTAAACCATTATCTTGGCTCATGCTAAACATTCTATGTAGCTCACCCAAGCGCATATCAGCATCGATAATCAGCACTTTTTTATCTAACTGCGCAAATACTTCTGTCAGATTCGCAGAGATAAATGACTTACCAACGCCTGGGCTTTCGCCAGTAACAAGAATAACTTTGGCGCGCTGACCCGCTCGCCCTTGTACTGGCATGCCGAACATTAGGTTCGTTCTTAAGCTCTTAATAGCTTCATAGCTCAAACTATTGTTATCGACATAGGCCAACAAACGATTGGGCGCTTTCTTATTTTTACGTAGCCTGGTGAGTAGTGGCGAACGTGGAATCGTCGCTACTACAGGAACGCCCGTTTTACCCTCAATACGCTCAGGGTCTTTAACCACATTTCTAAGCAAGCTTTTAATTAATACTAACATAGCGCCTAGCATAGTACCCAATAATGTCGCTAATACCCAAATTTGTAACTTTTTAGGTGCAATCGTATTAAAGGTACTGATAGGCAAATCGATGATACGGGCGAAACCAATTTGACCAGCTTTAACGATCTTTAATTGCTCATAGTTTTTAAGCAAAGTAAGATAAATCTCTCTATTGATAGCTGTATCTTCTGATAATTGTAAAAACTCTCGTTGTACTTCAGGTAGACCAGCGATAGTATTATCAATCTCTTGCTTTCGACTATTAAGTACGTCGAGCTGCTCATTGATTTGGATCACCAATGGATGGTCTTCGGTATAGTAAGTCGTGAGATCGGCTTTTTTAAGTTTTAATTCATTAAGCTGTGCATCAATTTGAGAGTTCTCAGTTAACAATATACCTGCTTCTTGACCAATATCTATAGTTCCAGACTTTTCACGGAATTTATTAAATTCCTTTTCAGAATCTTCTAACTTCTTTTTTAGTGTTGGAATTTGAGTTTCCATGAACTTAATTGTTTTTGTAGTTTCTTCAGAACCACGCGACTGATTCTGATTAACATAGGATAAAATTATTTTTCTAAGTATTAAAGTCACTTGTTCTGGATTTTCACCTGTCATAGACAGTTGAATAATGCCAGTTTGTTGCCCCTTTTCCGTAACCACTAACGAACTGTTCAAAGCATCAGTCGTTGCCTGTAAGGACTGTTTAGTGATGACGGTAGGATGTGAGTTAAGAGGTAAGTCAGTCACTACGATATGAATTTGTCCATTCGCGCCTTTGAACTTATTGAGCTGATTAAATTGACCTTTAAAATCATCAAAGCCATTACTTAATACAAACCCTGTATCAGTTCTTGTCAATGTGAAAGGCTGGTTTAAATAAGCTTGCGATACATCAAACTGCCTTATACGTACTTGACCGCTCTCAGTCTCGAGAGATACATCATCTAATGTATTCCTTTGGGTGTTAGTGCCATTCTTTTTAATTTTATCAAAGATATCAATTGTAGGATCAGTAAGCTTTATACGTAGATGAAGGGAATTAACAACCGGCTCTAAGATCATACGAGACCTTATTAACTCAGCTTCTGTCTGGGCCTTACTAACATCAGGTGATATCAAATCTGATATATTGGTACCTAAGGCTGAAATACCTTGAGAATTTTGCTCGATCTGTATTAAAGCATCTGATTTAAAAGTAGGATTGACATATCTACTATACAAGATCCCAATTACTAAACCCAATACAGCAAAGAACACAACAACTTTCCAGCCACGCAAAATGGCAAACAGCAATGCCATAAGGTCAATGTCGTCATTATCTTCTTTAGAAGCAGTGTTTGATAAGTTCTTTGAATCTGTATTCATAACTGTATGGTCATCACTTAAGGTTAATCGTTTAATAGCAGCTATTTAGCTAATTTTATCGGCCCACTGTTCTAGACTATCAACAATATCTTGATAGGCTGTTTCAAAAGCACTCATCTCATGTTTATAAGGATCAGCAATGTCTTTATTCATCCAATGACCTAGCTTAAAGGTTTTGCCACGGCAAAACGGCCAGCGCTCTTCAATCCATTTCGTTTGACCATCTGACATGGTAAAGATAATATCGGCCTTTTTAGCTAACTTTTCATCGATCTGTTTTGCCATATGATTGGTAATATCGAGCTGTCTCTCGGTCATGATTTCTAAAGCAGCAGGGTCTGCAGGATGACCAACTAATGCCCCAACACCAGCAGAGTCGACAGCTTTATCAGGGTAACGTTGTTTTAGCAGTGCTTCAGCCATGGGACTACGACAAATATTACCGACACATACGACTAAGATATTATTAAACGCCATAATAAATATTACCTACGATTTATAAACTTGAGAGCGATCTTACGGCTGACGTGGAAGGTAGAATGGCGCTGATAACACGATTCCAACGCGTTAAGCCAGTTGGGTCAACATAAACAATATCATTAGGGTGCATCTCGAAACGATTGGCTAGCGCAAAGCTAGTAATGGTCTGCATATCTACATAGTAAATATCTGTTGCTCGTGTATTTAAATTATCACGAACCACATATATTTTAGCTGCATTTGCCGTAGCAGAATTAAGCCCTTTAGATTCACCCAAAACCTGCGCTAAACTAATACCTTGCTCTAAAATAGGCACTGGCTCTACTTGACCGAACTCACCCAAAACATATACTTTATTACGGTCTTGGCTATTGACATGAATAGAATCACCATCCTGTAAATATATTTGGTTGGCTGATAGACCCATTTGGCGTAACGACTGCAACCCTAAATTATAACTTTTTCCTCGGCGGCTAAGCACTATATTATTCGAGTCCCCGGTAACCGTTGCTCCACCTGCCATAGAAATTGCACTGTATAGAGATACTGGTACATCAGCAATAGCAAACTCACCAGACTGCTTAACATCTCCATCAATAAAGAATTTACTACCACGATAATTTATAATCTTCACTTGTGGATCAGAGTACTTAAGATAACGTTGTAGTTTACTTTGTAAGGTAGCAGTAAATTGTGGCACACTCATACCACTGGCTTTAATACGACCTATTAGAGGGAATTGAATAAAGCCTTGTTGATCGACTGTCAGACTTGATGTCGATGCATTAATATCCGGATAATCAATAAGGGTAACGCTTATGATATCCCCTTGCTCAATACGATATTCTACTCGCCCGGAGGTTTTGGCTAAAGTATACAAATCATTATCAATAACAATCGCTTGCTTAGGCGGCAAAGTAGCTAGATTTAACGGTTGCACATTAAACTGTAAACCATTGTCAGCGATAAATGTCCCACTAGGTGGTAGTTCACCTGCTTGTAGTCCAGCATTGATACTAGAGCAACCCGTGAGTATGCTAATCACAAGTATAGACGCCACACTTAATAACTTTGATGAATTGAAAAACATAGAAAAACCTTTATAAATCACAGATATAAGCAGCGTCTAGCAACGAGCATAATTGAGACAACCATAATCGAGTATTAAACTAACCATAAAAAACAATGGAATAATACCACAGGTGGTCGAAGATTGGACAGATAAGGTAAGTTTTTTGGTAAAATTAGATAAGAGTAACAATCAATTTATATTTACTTTTCGTCAAATATATAAATCTCGATTGAATTATAGCCACATAATAAAGCCTAACTTACCAATAATGTGAGCCTCAAAAGCTTTATCTTTAATATCATTTCAATAAATAGCGTATAATACTCAGTCCAATTTTATACATTGAGAAATGTAAACCCACCGAAACAAGGATATCGTTATGAAAGATGAAAAACTGCAAAAAGCGCTTGCCCGCATGGGACTTGGCTCACGTCGTCAGATGGAAGAAGTCATTAAAGCAGGTCGTGTGACCGTTAATAATGGACCTGCAACCATCGGCGACCGCGTCGAACAAGGCGATGAGATTCGTGTTGACGGTCGTCAGATCAAATATACGGCTGAAAATGAAAAGCGTCGTCGCGTTTTAGCTTATTACAAACCTGAAGGTGAAGTTTGCTCGGCTAATGATCCAGAAGGTCGTCCAACGGTTTTTGAACGTTTGCCAAAACTGACTCATGATCGCTGGGTTATGGTTGGGCGCTTAGATATTAACTCGACTGGTTTGTTATTATTTACCAATGATGGCGAGATGGCGCATCGCTTAATGCATCCGTCTAGCGAAGTGACACGCGAATATGCTGTACGTGTACTTGGTGAAGTAACTCCTGATATCGCGCGTACGCTAACGGCTGGCGTCATGTTAGAAGATGGCATGGCACAGTTTGAAGATATCAAAGAAGGCGGCGGTGAAGGCGTCAATAAATGGTATCACGTCAGACTAAAAGAAGGTCGAAATCGCGAAGTGCGCCGATTGTTTGAATCGCAAGGTCTTAAAGTTAGCCGTCTATTACGTACGCGTTACGGGTCGATTGCGCTGCCAAAAGAGCTGCGTACTGGACGCTTCTTAGAGCTGGATAAAAAAGACATCAATACCTTAACCGATTTGGTCAGCCTACGCCCACGTCACGGTACTGGTTTGCATGGTGCAGCTAAAGAAAAGCAAGAACGTATCAAAAGCAAGCCGCTTAAAGCGCGCCGTGTTGACAGTCGTAGCGATAACCGTCCTAGCAGTGCAAAACCTAAAAGCAGTGGCAGTCCTGCCAGTCGCGGTTCACGTAATACCCGCGATCGTAACAACAAGCGTTAATCAGTCACGGATTAATCCTAGCTGATAAAAAAGCGGTCAATGCCTGATTCATTGACCGCTTTTTTTATGCGTTTTTTAAGAGTATCACTCACTTTAGGCTTAGTCGTCATGACTATGAATATAATTTTTCATCACGCGCAATTCTTGTAGATGTTGCTCTTCCATTCGCTCTAACAACCCATCTAAGCGCTGCTCAATGCTGTCCAATACCTCTTGTAACAGCCTACCCGCCTCAGTCTGCTTCTGTCCATTTTTAGTACGATTGCTTATATTGATATTTGCTAAATGATAATGACTGACCAACATTTCGGGTAAGCGGGTATGCAGCATTTTATCTAAAACAAATTGTTGCTCGCTAATAACTGAAGTTACATTTTGCGCTTCTAACTCGTTTTGACAATTGTGGTAGTCGGCTACTTTCTTATCAATATTCTGTAATTGTCGTAGCTGTTTATCTGATAAGGCTTCTAGATGTTTTTTATTTAAGTTTAGCTGTTGCCAATTGAGAGAAGTTAACAACAGGGGTGCATTACTATCTTGATAGGTCAGCACGCCTGGAGTAATACCGACCATTCTATGCAATGCGTGCCAGCCCTTTCTCCCCAAATAAAAGACGCCGACAGTGGTAATCACACCAACGCCTATTAATATACTCATGTTACTTTACTCTTCTTTCGATTTATTTCAGCCTAAACATTTAGACTTGGGTTATTATCACTGTCTCTCATTTATAGCTTAATATTTTCTATATCAGTTTCTTTATTAGCTGAGTTTTCAATTACCTGAATTTCAGCAGCACTATTATCGATTTGTTGTAGTCTAGAATTGCTGGTTGGATTATTAAAACGCTGCTGCAAATATCGATTGGTCGCCAGCAGCTTTTGCCCATCTTGATGATAGGACGCATTCAGCAGGTCATCAAACTGGGTATTAATCGTCCTAAGCACTTCTAATAGCGCCTCTTTGCCCGTGACATCAGAATGCTTAATTTTCGTGGTATCAGCAAGGGCGCCGTTCCCAACATCTAAGTCATGCAAGCGGCGATAATCGGCTACCGCTAGTGGCACATGCCTATCCATTAGATTTTGAATCATAACGTAGGTTTCATTGACGGTATCTTTATCATCAATTTTACCATCGTTATTGGTATCGCCATAAATAACCCGCAGCTTCTCACCCTTATCATTGATTTGATCCAGCGCTGTTTTGACTTCAACTGGCAAGCTCTTTTCAGGGATATAACCCAATTGCGGCATCGCTTTATACTCAAGCATTTTGGGCGCCGTGACTTTTTTGATACCACGATATCCAAGGTACAACCCAGCTGCTGGCAATACGCCATATAAAATAAACATCACGAACATCGCAGTCAATTGGGTCATTTGGGTATCCTTGTTGTATAGTAGAAATACTTAGCAAAAATATTTGGCAGACGCGGTTGGCAAATTTATTGTTATTTTCGATAATACTTAATCATTATTATTAAACAAAAAAATAAGGCTGTATTAAAGCCTTATATTGTTATGTATTGCGCCGATTGTGTTTAACAATACTAACGACTTTTAAATAATCCTCGTTAAATTCAAGTTAGCTTTGCGTACGGCTTTTGACATAACGGTGCGTTGAAGCCAGTTTGTTCATCACCGTTTGATGCAATTCTTCTAATAACTCGTCAAGCTCGTAATCAATGTCTAAAAACAAATCCGTGAGCATATCGCCAGCGGTCATTTTTCCTTGCACGACATTGTTCTTAGTGCGATGCGGGCTAAAACGTTGGAGCTGCTCATAATGATGCAGCGCCTCAGGGATACTTTCGGACACCAACTTATCAATAACAAACTGGCGCTCATTATGTTGCTGCTGTTGCTCGGCATTGAGCTCGCTACTCCACTCACGGTAGCGTTTTAGCTTACTATTAATCCGGTCTAATATGGCGACCGCTTCAATCGGCATGGCATTTAGGGTGGCTGCATCGACCACATCAACAAGCTCAGTCATAATCGGACAGCGTCCATGTTTGAGATACCATAAGGTATCTGGGTCAAAAGGAGGTCTATTGGTTGGGCGCATTTGGGCGCGATTGGCTAGATAGCGATCGGTCAATGGCGTCGGTGTACGGATATCATTTACTTGTGCTAAGGCATCACAAATGCGCTCGCTACGCTGCGGCTCGCTAAAGGAAGAACTGGAAACTGAAGTATGCATGTTTTCTTGGTTATCGCTACTATCGCCATGCTTATTTGCATTATTAGAAACTTCTTTAGCGGCAGCTTGCTGAGCATTTTTGGCAGCGATGGTTGGCAGGTCATCCTGGGCTTGCCCGAACGACTGTAGCATTCTTGTCAGACTTATGACCATGACCTACCCTGCTCCTCGCTTATTCTTTATTCATTGCTGACTAATATTTCTGAATAGTACTGATGACTTGGTAGCATCTATTGCAGCAAACACATTGCATTCGACTATTTTATCCCTTATCTTAACAGCTTTTTCGGGCGCTGCCAGTAAGCAAACGTCACCGTTTTGGCCTTTAAAGGATAAGCCAATTATCATGAATTTCACCGATTATAGCGCCGGTTTTTTGCTTGGTTTATCCTTGATTATCGCTATTGGTTCACAAAACGCCTTTGTGCTCAAACAAGGACTGAAACGCGAGCACATATTCTTCGTCTGCTTATTTTGCGCCATCAGTGACGCGCTTTTAATTTCTGCTGGGGTAGCAGGCTTTGGCGCGGTCACGGCGCAATATCCGCAAGTTGTGAACATCGCTAAAATTGCTGGCGTTATTTTCTTATTAGGCTATGGGCTACAAAGCTTATATGCCAGCGTACGCCTATCGCATGCGCTTACTGTCGATGGTCAAGTGATCACCAGTTTAAAAAAAGCGCTGTTATTATGTTTTGGCTTTACTTGGCTTAACCCGCACGTCTATTTAGATACATTGGTGCTGGTCGGCATGGTTTCAACCAGTGCCAGTAGTAAATTGGCTTTTGCAGTCGGTGCGGTCAGTGCGTCATTCTTTTTCTTTTTTGCCTTGGGCTATGGCGCGCGCTTGCTCAGACCTTTATTTGCCAAACCAAAAGCTTGGAATATATTAGACGCTTTGGTAGGCATATTAATGCTGTATTTGGCTTGGCATTTATACCAAAGCTAACCATGTATTCAGTGCATTTAACGTTAAAAACGAAAAAACCAAATACACTCTCAGGCGTATTTGGTTTTTTATTTATCACAACGAGCATTTATGCCACTTTTTTACGCTTTTTAGGTTTAACAAAGGTTAAGTTTAAAAAGTGCTCAAGTGAATCATCAAGAATATCCAACCAAGGTTCTGGCAATTTAGGTGCCATGGTTCCCGTCAAAGTAGAACGATAGGCCTTTTCTCGAAAGGTCATGATGTTCTCGGCTTTATCTTTTTGCCATTCTTTTAAAATCTCGCCCTGTTTTTCAACGGCAAATTCTGGATAATCCGTAGCATTGGTCAAATCGCGAATATAAGCGGCCTGAAAGTCGATTGAATCACTGACCGTCACGCATTTGGCATACGTTGCGAGCCATTTTTGCTCATCTTCTTCACGTGCTGCCAAATCGGGCAATTCGATATCACCCATAATCACATCACGTGCATACCATGCTTGCGCATCGAACATATTAAAGGTGAAATACTGGTCTTGCATGCCCAAATAAATCAGCTTTGGATTTGGCTGCCAAAAGATACCTTTATAAAGGTTGGCTGGATACAAGCAGTTGTGCGTCTGCAAACGTAGCTCATCTGGCATAAACGGGAAATGAAATAAATAACCAGTGCACATGATGATGGCGTCGAATTTTTGGCTCGTGCCATCGGCAAAGTGCGCGACATCGTCTTCAAAATGCGTCACTAACGGCACTTCTTTAATACCTTCAGGCCATTCATAACCAAGAGGCTGACTACGATAACTGATGGTTACCGACTTGGTGCCATATTTATGACACTGGGTACCGATATCTTCGGCAGAATAGCTACTACCTACTAATAAGATATCTTCATCTTTAAATTCTAAGGCATCGCGGAAATCATGCGCGTGCAAGATACGACCTGGAAAGGCTTCTAAACCTTCAAAATACGGCATATTTGGCGTTGAGAAATGACCCGTTGCTACCACCACGTAATCAAACTCTTCGACTTCTTGCTCATCGGTTTTATGATTCATTACCGTCACAGTGAATTTTTGCGTTTCATCATCAAACGACACCCAGCGTACGGGGCATTCAAATCGAATATATTTTTGGATATCTTGTTTATCGATACGCCCCATGATGTAATCTTTTAGGACTTCACGCGGCGGATAAGATGGAATGGCTTCACCAAAATGCTCATCAAACGAATAATCGGCAAATTCTAAGCATTCTTTGGGGCCATTTGACCATAAATAGCGGTACATACTGCCGTGCACGGGTTCGCCGTTTCTATCTAAACCAGTACGCCAACTGTAATTCCACATACCACCAATGGCGTTTTGTTTTTCATAACATACGATTTCAGGTAAGTCTTTTATCCCGGCTAAACGAGCCGCTTCAAAGGCACGTAACTGTGCCAAACCACTTGGACCTGCACCTAAAATTGCCATTCTTTTCTTACTCAAAACTGACTCCTATAATATTGTTGTACCCCTATCATAACATATTTGTATGGATGACGTTTTTAATGCAGACTTTTGGTGATTAATTGGAATTGGTACAAGCATTAGTAAGATATAAGAAAGTGTTACTAAACAACCTTTTAGGATAAGTATTAGTATTTTTTAGCAACTAGGCAGGTTTGACTAATTTAGGAAGTTTTAGCCTTTAACCCCATAATAAAAAGACCATGTTTTTTTACACGGTCTAAAAAGATACAGTTATATTTTAAAAAAGAAGGGCGTAAAAAAGGACAGGTAAGAACCACTAGAGAAGTAAGTGGCAGACAAGCAAGGTGATGATTACACTAAATCAGGAAATAAGGTACGTAGGCCGTTAACGATAATCTCGATAGAAACTGCTGCAAGCAACATACCCATGATACGGCTCATGATATTAAGTCCGGTATCGCCCAATAACCGACTGATACGGCCCGCTGCCATTAGCGCCACATAACAAAATAAGCTGATAAATAAACCAGCAATCAAAATGGCAGAGACTTGCAAAATACCAGTAACCTGTGATGAATAAATAATCACCGTCGAGATACCGCCAGGTCCAATCATCATCGGAATGGCAATCGGCACCACTGCTGCAGCCATCGTTGGCGGCGCACCTTGCAAATGGTCAACATCAAAGTTTTCTTGATCGGGCTTAACCGGGTTACCTTCGCCATTCATCATATTTAGGGCGATTAAAAATACCAAGATACCACCTGCCAGCTGGAACGAACCAATCGAGATACCCAACGCTTTTAGCAGCGTCTCACCTGCTAAGGTAAAAAAGCTAATGGTGATAAAAATCGTCAAACAAGCGATGCGCGCCACTTTACGGCGATTATTTAGCGAGTAGCCGTGAGTTGAATCCAAAAACAACGTCAAAGCGCCAAAGGGATTAATCAGTACCATAAAGGCTAAGATTATCTTGATAATTTCAGTATCCACTGAGCGCTCGCTTATCTATTGGTCAAATCAGGCAAAAGATAAGGTCACTATGCACAAGTAGAGGCACAGGCAAAGATGACCTTATAATCGGTAGCAGCGGCATTGTAGCATAGGCAGATAAGTCTATTAAATCATTAACTTCGCTTAATTCCCCGTCCTTACCAATTCAATAGCATATCCGTACAAATCTGCCCTTTTAATAAGCTATTTAGCCGAGATTTAAAGCGCGAGTGAAACCATTAACCTAACTATGAATTTAGATTAAAGGTTAATCTTAAGCGCTAAAATCGAGACCAATATCTAATGCCGTGGTGCTGTGGGTTAAATAACCCATGGCGATGAAATCAACACCTGTTTTTGCAACTGCTTGCACGGTTTCAGGAGTGATACCGCCTGAAGCTTCGGTTTTGGCGCGACCTTTACACATGGCAACGGCTTTTGATAATACGTCAGGTGCCATATTATCCAAAAGCACCAAACTCACGCCAGCCTCTAGTGCTTGCTCTAGTTGCTCTAGCGTATCTACTTCTACTTCAATGGGAATTAAATGCCCAGCGAAATCTTGCGCTTGCTGAATGGCAGTTTTGATGTCACCGGCGATAGCAATATGATTGTCTTTGATTAAAATTGCATCGTCTAATCCTAGACGATGATTGCGCCCGCCGCCGCAGCGTACCGCGTATTTTTGCACAATACGCAAACCAGGTATGGTTTTACGCGTACAAGTGATTTGCGCCGGATAGTCGGCAACGCTATCGACGATTTTTTTAGTGTCTGTCGCAATACCACTTAGATGGGTCATAAAGTTAAGCGCGGTACGCTCTGCGGTTAGTAAATTCCGCGCGTTACCATGCACTGTTGCCAGTACCGTACCCGCTTCGACCGTTGCACCGTCATTGACCTTGGCAATAAACTCGATTTGCTCGTCAATCAAATCAAAAGACAATCGCGCTAAATCCATCCCACATATTACGCCTGCTTGCCGCGCTTTTATCTGTAATTGCGCTTGCATATCTGCTGGTATAGTCGCTTGTGAAGTCACATCACCGCGCCTGCCTAAATCCTCCATTAAGGCCGCTTCCACCAAAGGTTTAAGCAATACTTTAGCCAATGCTGGCTCTTGTTTAACTGTCATATTTGACCCTTATTTTGCCTGATATTTATATGCATTAAACTTAATAAAACATCTTTAATTAAACTCAAAATGAGCATAAATATAGCGCAAAGTACAAAGCCTCGCAAGAAAAGGGTGTAAATTAATAAAATGAACCAATATGATTTAGCTTTGATATGAGTATTTAGCGTCGGTATAGGAAGGCTTGTGCAGTTGATGCTATTTTCGTTTAGGCAATTTACTATCCATCAGTAAACTTTGTAGCTCAATATCATGGCGGAAGCGATAGAGCTTGGCAGGGCGACCGCGCTGAGCGCTACTACTCTGACCCGTCTCCATGACAAGGTTTTGCGCATCAAGTAGACGGCGGAAGTTTTGCTTATGTAAAGGTACGCCTGAGAGCGCTTCGACGCTTTGTTGCAGCTGAGATAAGGTAAACACATCCGGCATCAAACCAAAGATAAGCGGTCGATATTCGATTTTTGCCCGCAGCCTTGAGATGGCAGTCGCAATCACGCGGCGATGGTCGTAATACATCGGTACGCCGATTAACTGCGACCAACTTGTCGGTAGTTGCAGCTGATAACTGGGCGGATAAGTCGGCGCTTCAGGGATTAAACCTGCTTCATAAAGCATCTCATAACGCAGCAAGACATGCTCAGCAACCCATTCTCTATTTTCATAAGCTTTATCAGCATTTGGTGCTTTGTCCGTATCTTTAAACCTATCAACGTCGAAAGTTTCCTCACTGATTCCCCAGCATAAACCAATACGTTGACGGCGGCGCTGCTGGACAACCGTTTCTGCTGCGCTATCTGCCCAGCTTAATAACGCCGGCACAATATGATTCATAATCATACTCGGCATACCATCCAAGTGATTTTCCCACGGAAAATAATCGTACCAATCACGCCATAATGCTTGGCTTGGCAGCTCCTGCATTTGCGCTTCTTGCACCAAGCCTAGGTAGCTCACATAGACAAGCGCATGGCCATCGACATTGCGTCTATTGGTATCGACAAAGGTATAAAGCTGCTCTAAATAACCAAGTGGCTGCTGCGTTTGCTCCTCGACCCATTGGCGTACGCCCGCTTGCAAGGAGCGATGTAATGGCATCAATGGCCCGTTGGGCAAGAGCTTGCCTTGATCAACCGTTAAAACGCGCGCGGTGTGCTCAGTAATCGCTACCAGCACGGCGACCACTTCTGTGGTGCCGCTACCTTGCTGATGCGAATGCGAATAAGACAACGTCATGGCTTTAAAGGTTTCCTTTATGTTTAAACGTAAAATGAGTGTTTTAAAAATGAAGTGTTTCTAACCACGCTTAGTATAGCGTGAATCGAAAACTATCATAGCCTACCGTTGTAAATAGGCATTATTAAAGGCAATAAAAAATATAGTCTGCAAAGTAAGTTTTGACGAATTACGTATCATTTTAGAAGCAGATTATAAAAAATACTTGTAATTATGCTCAAAATGAGCATAATTATTAAAACTTGTTATTTGGCCACATTTAATTGACTCACTTTTAGCGGCTATTAGGTTTGCCGTTATCGCAGCAAAGGTTTGCACTTATGAAAACTTATCCATACGACGCGCCCATCATGAGCACTGATAATCGCATTGCGACTCAGATGAATATCGAATACGCCAAAGCGAAAATCCCAGCGGATTTGCCACGTGCGGAACGACTTGCGGTTGAAGAAAATATTAAGCAATTGCTAAAAGAACATAATGCAGTATTGGTTGCCCATTACTACGTTGATCCTTTTATCCAAGATTTGGCCTTGGCAACCGGCGGCTGTGTGGGTGATTCGCTTGAGATGGCACGCTTTGGTCAAGCGCATAGTGCGCAGACATTGGTCGTCGCGGGTGTGCGCTTTATGGGTGAATCAGCAAAAATTTTAAGTATGGAAAAAATGGTACTGATGCCAGATTTGGAAGCCGAGTGCTCGCTCGACTTGGGCTGCCCTGCTGATGAATTCTCTGCCTTTTGTGATGCCCATCCTGAGCGTACCGTGGTGGTTTATGCCAATACCAGTGCTGCTGTAAAAGCGCGCGCTGATTGGGTCGTAACGTCTTCGGTTGGTATCGATATCATTCGCCATTTGCATGCGAATGGTGAACCAATCATTTGGGGTCCTGACCGCCATTTAGGTAAATACATCGCGCAAGAAACTGGCGCGGATATGCTGCTCTGGCAAGGGTCTTGCTTGGTCCATAATGAATTTAAAGCGACTGAGCTGATGCAATTAAAAGAGGAGCACCCAAACGCCAAAGTATTGGTACATCCTGAGTCACCTGATAGCGTCGTAGCGCTGGCCGACGTGGTCGGCTCGACCAGTAAGCTGTTGCAATCAACGTATGAGATGGATGCCGATACCTTTATCGTTGCCACCGACTTAGGCATCTTGCATGAGATGCAAAAGCGCTCGCCACATAAGCGCTTTTTAGCTGCGCCAACAGCTGGTGAAAGCGCCAGTTGTAAGAGTTGTGCATTTTGTCCATGGATGGCAATGAATGGTCTACAAGGTATTGAACAGTGCTTGACCAATCGTAGCGGTGAAGTACTCATGACGCCTGAGCTGGCAGCAGCAGCTAGAAAACCTTTACAACGTATGCTTGATTTTGCTGAAGCGCAAAAACAACGTGTGGCCGCGAGCGGAGATATCGTCAAAGACCGCGAATTATTTGCCAATGTCGGAGCGGCCTAATATGAGCGAGGCACAGTCAACGGATAAGGTAACTTCAAATAATGCTGAGGATACTGTCCAGACAGACGTCCTTATCATTGGTGCTGGCCTTGCAGGATTAACCACCGCCCTTGCTTTGCCGAAATCGCTAAACATTACGGTACTCAGCAAAGCGGCACTGGATGTTTGCTCAAGCCATTATGCCCAAGGTGGCATTGCAGCCAGTCTAGATAAGAATGACCGTGTCGCTGACCATATCGCTGACACACTCATTGCAGGCGCAGGTTTATGCGAAGCTGATAATACTAGCAGTATTTTAAGCGCTGGACAGCAAGCGGTGCAATGGCTTTGTGAACAAGGTGTGCCCTTTACCATGATTCCCCAGCAGGAGAGACACCAGCATGATAATACAAACTCTATAGCGACATTACAGACCAGTAATTTGCATTTAACCAAAGAAGGCGGTCATGGCTGTCGGCGGGTCGCCCACGCCGATGATGCAACTGGTCGGCATATTATGGAAGCCTTGATTGTAAAAGCGCAAGCTGCGTCCAATATTACTATCTTGCCCTATCATGAAGCACTAAGCCTGTTAAAAAATAGCGCCAATCCAAATAATCAGTGCCAAGGTGCGCTTGTTTTTGATCATATACATCAACGTAAACTTACCTTTTATAGTCGCGCGGTTGTCTTAGCCAGTGGTGGCTTGGGGCAATTATTTAAGCGTGCCAGCGCGCCGAACGTCTGTGTCGGCGATGGGATTATGATGGCATGGCAAGCGGGTTGCCGTTTGGCTAATTTGGAATTTATTCAATTTCATCCGACTGGTTTGGCATTTGGCGATAGTAGCTTTCTAATATCTGAAGCACTACGCGGTGAAGGTGGACGGTTGTATTGTCCGCAGACAGGTAAGCGTTTTATGCTCGATATTGATAAGCGTGCAGAGCTGGCTCCAAGAGACATCGTTGCGCGTGCCATCGCTGAGCAAATCAACGATAACGGTCTAGGCTACGTCAATCTTGATGTCAGTCACTTGCCAGCGGAATTTTTGCAAGAGCATTTCCCGCAGATTTATCAAACGCTATTAGAGCTTGGCATTGATATCACAAAACAACCTATTCCCGTTGCGCCGACTGCTCATTATAGCTGCGGCGGTGTGGTCACAGATGCAAATGGCGTAACCGATGTAGCAGGGCTTTATGCGGCAGGTGAAGTCGCTTATACAGGTCTACATGGAGCAAATCGCTTAGCAAGTAACTCATTGTTAGAATGTGTGGTGGTTGGGCGCAATATCGCTGCTGACTTACCGCGCTATTTAGCAGCTTTAGATAAAATGGCAAATACTAATAATTTAAAATCGTTAGCTGCTGATATTTGGTCAGCGCCAACGCTTAAAAACACTCAAACGATTACCTTACCTAGCACTACTCTGCCTTTATTTGATGCTTATCAATATAGCACCACGAAAAGCGCTTTAAATATTGTTACTAAAGGCACTGATATCAACGAAATAACGGCACAGCTAAAAAAACTGATGACCAACAGCATGGGTATCACCCGTAGTGCTGAGCAGCTAGAAAAAGCATTAATGCAGATTCAACAATGGCAACAGAGCATTGGTTTAGCTAAATCTAAGCATTCTACGATAAATAATGAAGATATAGCTAATAATCAAAATGAGCTGGCAGAATTTCAATTAGCCAGACAATTACAGTTAGCGACTTTAGTTATTCAGTCCGCTTATCAACGACTTGAGAGCCGCGGTGGCCATTACCGTACGGACTATCCACAGTTAGCGACTGTTCCCAAAACCAGTCTGATTGAGCCAATATCATATCAGCCTAGCACGCCAATAGCTCATTTAAATACTTTTATGATAAATAATGAGGCAATAACGGAGGCCTCATAAGCAGTTTTGTCATGCAATAATATGGCGAATATGACCTCGGTTTTAGCATTGATTTTCCAGCATTTACACGGTGATATGATACAATCTCCAGCTTCCTAAAAAGACCTTGTTAAAAGTGCCTTCTTAAAACTGCCTTGATAAAAATCATAAAAGCTGCGAGCTCATCACCATGCAAAGCCTAATTACCCTTGTTTTGGTATTAATGCCAATGTTTATTGGCTTTGCCATTCCCTCAAACCCAACCATGACTAAGCTTGCCGATAAAGGCTTGTCTTATTTGGTCTTTATCATTTTAGGGTTGATTGGTATTGAGCTGGCGCAAGTTGAAGGGCTTGGCAGTCAAATAGGTGAAATTGCGCTATATGTCACTATATTGTCGATAATAACGATTGGTACCGGCTTATTTGCCTTGATGCTGTTTGACCGTCTGCGTCCATGGCATGCCAAAAAACCTAGCGTCAAATCTAAAGAGCATCGGGTCAGTATTCGCGGCAGCTTGGCACAAGTATTTTGCGTGGCGATTGGTATGGTGATTGGCTATTTTTTGCCAGCCGACTATATGCCACCCGAAAACACCATGACCGCCATGTTGATGATATTAATCTTACTGGTTGGTATTGGCTTAAAGGGCTCGGGCATTACCTTAAAAGAAGTATTACTCAATAAACGCGGCGTTGAGATGAGCGTTATCTTTACGCTATCGGTATTGGTCGGCGGGCTTATCTTTGCGCTGATGTTTAGCGATGTCTCTTGGACGAAAGGCTTGGCACTGGCATCTGGGTTTGGTTGGTATTCACTGTCAGCAATCATCATGACCGATGCTTATGGCGCGGTTTGGGGTAGTGTGGCGCTATTTAATGACTTGGTACGTGAGTTTTTTGCGCTATTATTTATTCCCGTCTTTATGCGTAAATATCCATCAGCAGCGGTCGGGCTTGGTGGTGCTACCAGTTTGGACTTTACCTTGCCTATTATTCAACAGTCCGGTGGTCTAAAAGTTGTGCCACTAGCGATCAGCTTTGGCTTTATTATTAATATTGTCTCGCCAGTGCTTATGGTGCTGTTTTCGGCGTTGGGGTAAGGTTAAATTTTGACGGTTTATCAAAATTTGCCATTATTCAAAGGGCTTACAATGCTTGGCATACGCACCATACATTTGTATATAAGAATCGTATTCAAGATTCGTTAAATCATGAACTGAACTACTTGCCATTAACGTTGCACGACGCTGTTTTGCCTCAAGACCGTTAAGATTAAGTGCTTTAAAACTAGGGTTTATATAATCTGTTTCTTTAACTAAGATTTTATTTGAACAATCATAAGTACGGATACGCTTAGCCTCAATACCATGTTGCAATACTAACGTATTCTTAATGCTAAGGGCGCGATTGCGTGATAAAGAATCGAAACCGAGCGTCGCTGAAGCATCTTTATCCGTTTCATTAGTGGCTACATGACCAAAAATAAAAACACTGGCTTCTGGATACTCATTGATTTTTTCTGCTATTTTCATAAACTCTGCATCGTAAATAGCAGGTAATTGACTGCTCATTGGCGGAAAAAACCCAGCAAACTCCATTTCGAGTGCGTCGCCTCCCTCAATTATTATTTTACAGCCTTTAGCGTCAACCACTACGTTAGGTGGCGTTTCAGGACATTCGTCTATAGCATCAAGTACACCATCGCCATCTAAATCGCTATCCGCCTGCATCGTCCTGATATTTTCATATTGCGGTATGGTTTTGGGCGGTGCAATGTCGGTCGTTTGGCAGCCAGCTGATATTATAGTTGCTGCTAGTAACAACAACGTGCGATGGGTTTTAATGGTCATTATTACGCTCTCTTTATCCAGAACAACTAAAGGCCTTGTCTGTCATCATTTTCACGCTTTTTAAAACATTCAACTACTATTCAACATTGCTAATAAGCGCATAAATACGCTGATTGAGCCAACTGTTTTCAGCATCATTAGGCGCAATTGGGCGCTCTGACCCATAGTAAACGGTCTTAATACGATCAGGATCAATATTATGTTTTATGATCATATAATTTTTAATCCCTTCCACACGGTATCTTGATAATGTTTGATTGGCGCTAGTTTCTTCACGCTTGGATATATGCCCTTCAACACGCATGACAGCGTCCAAATGATCTTGCATTTTCTTGCCTGCGTTATCTAGCTGTTCATAATACTCACTTTTTATCTCACTGCTATTTTCATCATAATAAGCTCTAGCTTCCATCATAAATTCGTTTTCACCAAAAAGTAAGGAATGCGGACAGCCTCTTTCATCTATTACCACGTTATACGGAGTGGCTGGGCATTGATCCAGCTCATCAGGCACGCCATCGCCGTCGCTATCTACATTAACCACAACCGTTGGCATGTTAATAGTTTTACTTGTTTGTTTAGACAAGTCAGCGGTTTGACAACCTGTCAGTGCTAAAACGCCTGTCATCATCAGCGTTATTGTCCGTAATTTCACGTTCATACTTTACTCTTCCTTAAGTCTAGAACGCTAAACCCCACTCGCCTGCTTAGCAAACAGACGCATCAATGGTTTAATTTTGCTGACGCGATACATACCTTCATTACGAATTTGTTGGATAGGACGCAATTGAGCAAGCGAACCTGCAAACAGCCAGTTAAGCGCCGAAAAACTGTGCATCATCAAACTATTATGTGGACGGCGCAGACGCTCATAGCTACGCAAGGTTTGGTTCGTACCCCACAGCTTATTGCCACTGCGCGCATAGTCATGGGTCAGTTGCTCGCTTAATGCCTTTACATCAAGCATACCCAAATTTAGCCCCTGACCTGCCAGCGGATGCACACCATGTGCGGCGTCCCCAATTAACACTAAATTATCGGTAACGTAGCTTTTTGCTTGCTGCGCGGCTAATGGAAAGCTGGCGATGGATTCAATCTCGCGGATAGCGCCAAGCTCATAATGACTGGCAGCAGCCAATTTATCAGCGATGTAGCTCGGCGATTCTTCTAATAATGCCAATGCTTGGTTGCGGGGCAATGTCCATACAATCGACTGCCAGTGCTGTGAGTTGGCTTTATCTTCATCGGTGATATCAGCAAGTGGCAATAAAGCCAGTGTTCCTGTCGGCAGCATGGCTTGACGGGCGGTCGCTCGGTGCGGCTTGTCGGTTTGAATGGCGCAGCAAATCGCCGTTTGATTATAATCGAGCACATCGAGCTCAATTGCTGCCTGCTTACGCACAAACGAGCCGCGACCGTCAGCACCCACCAATAAACGCGCATTAATCACCGTGCCATCATCTAGCGTCACACGGTAACCTTGTGCGCTGCCAAGCCAATCCATGTCGACAACCTTGTGCCCATCGATAACGGTTAAATATTGACTGACATCAGATGCAGATAAACGCTGCCATAATGCGTGCTCAATGACTGCTGGCTCAACCATACTACCAAGCATTTTGGGTTCAGCGTTTTGATTACTATTACTGCTGTCATTACCATTATTAGCATCATCACTATCGCCGAACAGTAACTCGCCGCGACCATTCAACTGCCAAACCTGCATTTGGGTATAATCGGCTTTGCGCTCTGATGCCGCTATCTTTTGCCAAGCGCCCACGTCTTTGAGTAAGTTGATACTGGCAAGGCTTAAAGCATAAACGCGCGCATCCCGCTTGCCAAGCACCTGCTGCCAATCTGATTCATCACGTTGCGGGCGCGCATCAATGAGCGTCACTGGCATTTCAGCTTGCGCCAGTTTTAGCGCAAGGGTTGCACCGACGATACCGCCGCCGATAATGAGCGTATGGTTATTTTTCATAAAACATCCTTTGTCGCGTTATTCATGCTATCCGCTCATGTTTATGAAACTTGGCAGCAGCTGAAATTATAGATTTTATTTGCTTAATAACTTACCAGTATATTGAACTAAGATTTTAAGCCCATCGCATAGTTGGCAATCAACGGCTTAATATTTGGCAGTTTATCAAAGGCAACCAAAGCCACGTTACGTGCCAGCTTCACCGCTGGGTTTGGATGCGTAAAGCCATGTACGACGGCATCACAAAAGCGAATGACACGTTTTTGATCGGTTTGACGGGCTTTTTCATAGCGTTTGAGCAAAGTAGGATTACCGATATCTTCGCCTTTTAGCACCTGCCGACTCATCATTTGTGCCAGTACATGGGCATCACGCATACATAGATTAAAACCTTGTCCAGCGACCGGATGCAAGGTATGTGCAGCATTGCCCATGATGACGCAGCGACCGTCGACTTGTTTATCTGCCAGTACCCGTGTCAGTGGATAAGCGCCGCGGCGGCCGGCTTTTTTAAACGTGCCAGCGCGCGTGCCAAAGGCTTGCTGCAAGGTTGCCAAGAAATGCGCATCACCTTCTAAATATTGCGTCTCTTCGCCCGTTGGACAAACCCAAACTACCGAGCGTCTATAGCCTTTTTGATACTCATCATTGCCGTCACCTTCTGGATCAGTCAATGGCAACACTGCAAGCGGACCTGCTGGACTAAAACGCTCAATAGCAATATGCTGATGTGGCTGATCGGTCTCTACCACCCCAACGATAGCGGTTTGTTTATAATCATAAGTCGTAGTGCCGATATTTAACAATTGACGCACGGTAGAGTCGCGACCATCACAGGCAACCAAAACACTGGCCTGCAACTGCTGCTCATGCTCTTCTTCACCGTAATAGCTAAAGCTTAACGTCACGCCATCGTTTTGTTGGCTAACGGCTATCACATTGGCATTATCAATCAGCGTAATCAGCGGCTCTTGCTGGGCAGCCAATAACAACTTACGCCCAAGCCACGCGTTTTCCATCACTTGCCCAAATGACTCGACCTGTTCCTCAGCTTTATTTAATTGCGCGCGCCCAAAGCTGCCTTGCTCACTAATTTTTACCGCATCAATTCGGCAAGCATGACTTTGTAGCTCATCCCATAGCCCAATCTCTTGATAAATCTGTACCGTGCGCCGTGACAGCGCGGTATTGCGGCTGTCTAAATAATGCGTGCGTTTAGCGTCGTCATTTGGACTGATGGTTGGATAGCTGTTTTTCTCTAGCAGAGTACTAGCGATACCATGATGAGCAAGCAACAGCGCAAAAGACAAGCCGACATGGCCGCCGCCGGCGATAAGGACTTGCTGCTCAGTCATAGCCGCTTTATTAGCAAGACTGGCTTTAGCAGGATTGGTTATTGATAAAGTTGCTTCAGTATGTTGCATGGTTGTTATTCCTATTATTTCCCATTTAGCACGCGTTTAGACGCGAAGACTTTACATTCAAAAAATATTATTTTTCTAAAAAATATCTTGTTCTTCTACCTTTACAAACTTAGCTTTTACACCGCCATTATCTAAGCTCTAGATTACCACAAATCATTCATCATTCTGTGCTCCTGACCATAACCATAGTGGCTATTTAGTTTTGTTGCCGTTTTCGCTCTAAGGTGTATCATCTACAGTTGCAATCACCATACAAAAACAAAGCCCTGCCCGCCTGTAAATGGCTTGAATTTTAAATTCTATCTACCATAATGAAGACAGGGCATTTACTTATTACTGTCATCTTATCAACAACTATTTTTAGCAAAATTTTACCGTCATATTTATTAGCACTACTTTTAGTATTTACATAACCTTTATAAACGCAATGAAAAAGCATTGAAACACGACGTATTATTTTATTTTTAAAGCCCGCTCGACTATCATGCATAAAAGCACAGAAGCACTAATGCACTGAAGTAACGAACATGCAACGAGCAACCAAATACAAGGATAATCGCTTGACTGATTCCATAAGCCGCCGTATACATTTTGAATCGTTGACCCCAGCACAGCTGAAAACCGTGCTCGGCGAATATAATAACCACATGAAATACATCCAAGAACGCCTCGATATTAAAATCAGCCAACGCCAAGGCGACTTTTGTTTAAGTGGCGATATTTTGGGCGTTGAGCGCGGCGAACGCATCATTTATAAAATGGTCGATGAAGCGCAAAACACCAAAGATATCAGCGCCGAAGAGCTGCATCTTATTATCCAATCAAGCATCGCCCGCGATGAAGATATAGAAGCTGATAAGCAATCGGCTGCCGAGGAAGATGCTGATAATTTGGAAGCCGCTACTGACTTTACGCCCATTAGTCTGCGCACCCGTAAAGGTAAAATCATTCCGCGCGGTGGCAATCAGCAGCGCTATGTCAGAGATATTTTAGCCTCTGATGTGTCGTTTGGTATTGGGCCTGCTGGTACGGGTAAGACCTACCTTGCTGTTGCTTGTGCGGTCGATATGCTAGAGCGCAACGAGATTGAGCGTATTTTACTGGTACGTCCAGCGGTAGAAGCTGGCGAAAAACTGGGCTTTTTACCTGGTGATTTGACCCAAAAAATTGACCCGTATTTACGTCCTTTATATGACGCGCTGTATGAGATGCTTGGCTTTGATAAAGTCGGTAAAATGCTCGAAAAACAAATCATTGAAGTCGCACCCCTTGCTTATATGCGCGGTCGTACGCTAAACAATTCGTTTGTTATCTTAGATGAAGCGCAAAATACCACACCTGAGCAAATGAAGATGTTCTTGACGCGCTTAGGTTTTGGCTCACGAGCGGTTATTACTGGTGATATCACGCAGGTCGATTTACCGCGTGGGCACAAATCAGGTCTGGCACAAGCGATGGATATCTTAAGCGGTATCGAAGAGATTCATATCACTAAGTTTGACTCAAAAGACGTCGTGCGCCATCAATTGGTGCAAAAAATTGTTGAAGCTTATGATGTCTTTGATGAAGAGCAACTTGCCTTACAAGAAAAGCGCAAGTTTGAGCGCATGAAAGAGCAAGAGCGTAAACAAGCAATTTCTGATGCCGCCGCTAAGTTATAAGCTATTTTAAGCAACGTATATATATGACACAAACCGGATTTGATATCCGGTTTTTTAGTGTTAATCACTTATTGCTAGTTAATTAATCTTAGATATTTTCATATTGACATAGAAAAGGAGGGTGGCATGAGCCCAGCCGAACAGAATGATATTGACAATCACTTAGATGAGAACATTAATAGCCGTTTTAATAATAATAACGATGAAAAATTAGCCGCATTTAATAATGATGAGAACTTAGCCGTGCTTGATATTAGCGCCGCCGATAGCATCGATGACGAGATACTTGAGAGCTTTTATAATCGCGAAAAACTGTTAAAAGTCATGATGGCGACACTGGAACATATCGATGAGCGTATTAACCATGGTCTGACGCTGCCTTACTTTGCTGATATCGATAGTGAGATATGGCAGGAAAGAACCAAAGCGCTCGATATTTACATTACCGATACAGTCGAGGGTCAGGAGCTAAATTTAGAGGCGCGCGGCAAAGATTATGCTACTAATATTTTATCCTACCCAAGCGACTTGCCAGCGGCAATCATTGGGCTGATGCCAACGTTGCCGCTAGGCGAGCTGGTGATTTGTCATGCTGTGGTGGTACGCGAAGCTACTGAGCAAAACAAGACCGTGGCGCAGCATATCAGCCATTTATTGATACACGGTATACTGCATCTACTGGGCTTTGACCATGAGCTCGGACAAGCTGAGCAAGATGAGATGGAAAGCTTTGAGATTGCTATTTTGGCAGAGTTAGGCCTACCAAATCCTTATCTCTAAGATTTTTAGACTCGTTTAACTTTTCTTTAACATGGTTTTTTGCGCTTGATCCATCTGATTAATCATCTGGTCTAAGCCTTTGACATGCACGCTGCGCTGCGGGAATGGGATGTCAATCTTGTTATCATCAAGGGCGTTTTTGAATTGTTCTAATAAATCACACTGCATCGCCCACCAATCATCGTTGGTGGTCCAGACATTCAAGGTTAAATCGACTGAGTTGTCACCCAAGTTGGTCACGCGTATCACAGGCGCTGGATCGGTAAACGCCAGTGGATTATTTTTTGCCAAATTTAGCATAATATCTTTGGCGGTTTTGATATCGGCGTCATAGCCAATACCAACGGTGATATCGACGCGGCGGTTGGGTAACGCCGTATAGTTAATCACCGCCGAGGTGGTGATATCGCCATTTGGAATGATAATATCGTGATTATTGATGGTCGTTAAATGGGTATTGACTAAGGTGATCTCGGTGACTGTACCAGTGTAACTGCTGATTTGCACATAATCGCCGCGCACAAACGGACGAAAGGTCACAATCATAATACCAGCGGCAAAGTTGGATAGCTGATCTTTCAGTGACAAACCAATCGCCACCGCCGCGCCGCCCAAGATAGCAACGACCGAAGTAGTCTGCACGCCGACTTTGCTAAGCGCTGCCAAAATCACGATGACCAATAATATGCCATATAATACGCGGCTTAAAAAATTGGCCGCCGTCGCCTCTAAATGGCTACGTAACATAATGCGATTACTAATGGCGACGATTTTCTTTGCTAACCAGCGGCCTATCATAAATATTAATAAGGCAAATACGATTTTAAGCGCAATGCTGAGCGCATTTTCTGTTAAGGTAGCAAGATCGACGGTAAAACCTAAAAATTCCATACTGGCTCTTTATTTCCAAACTGTTTTATCATTAATTTTTGTCTTTTTAATGTTTATTATCATTTAACCTTTTTTAAAAAATGCATAATAACTATATAAGACCGGCACTAAATTTAAACAAAGTTAATAGGTGACGTCTACTCTATCACTGTAACGATAGGTACGTATCAGACGCAGCTCAACAATATCATTCATATCTTCGGTAAATTTACCAAAGGGCGCCGCTTGTCTGACCGACTGCTTGGCCGCCTCATCTAGTATCGTCGAGTTTGAGCTCTCAAGTAAACGAATGGCTTTAATATTGCCATCATTGCTGATAATCACCATCAAACGTACCTCGCCGGTGATACCTTGGGCGCGTGCTTGCGCAGGATATTGCAGATTCCCGACGCGCTCAACGTGCTCACGAAAAGTGTTGATATAATCGGCAGCGGCGCCGCGGGTGGTCGAGTTACTATCGACGGTCACGACTTTTGATTTGGTCGCATACAGCTGTTGCCGCTGTGACAGCTGCGCCTCTAAAGTCGCGATTTGTTTACGCAGACGCTCTTCTTGCGCCTTCATATCATCTTGCTCTTGCTTGCTGTCATTATCAGACTCGACGCTCGCTTGACGCCAGCTGAGGGTGGTACGTAGATAGCTTTCTTGATAGCGCTGCTGCCGAACTTGACGCTGCAAGTCAATCACATCTTGCGTCTCACTCATTTGCTCGGCTGCCACCGGACTACTCTGGTCGGTTTCTTGGCGTATTTGCTCTTGCACCGTGCCGCCGCCTTGTTGCGAAGCATTGGCAATAAACTGTGCGTCTTCATTTGGCTGCATATTCTCGGTCAAAGCTTTTGCAACGTCCTGCATCATGCCAGCAGGGTCTTGCCCCAGCGAAAAACTAATGCCAAAAATAATCAGCGCATGGACGCTGACGGCTATCACCACCGCCATCGGCAAACTGATATCGCGCTTGGGCGCTTGCGCTGAAAAATGATAGCTTTGCGAGTCTTTAATCGAAGTCACAGTGAGTCTCAGCTGATGAATATAGTAGATTCCATTCAGAAATGTTATAGGACTGCTGGAATAAATTTTGCGAAGCCTCTGGAGTGCGAAGCACACAGCAAGCGAGGAAAATTTATTCTAGCAGAGCGCTATTTAAACGAACCACTTTTATATTGAATTGGCTATATAAGGGCGGTCGATACAAGGCGTCATAGGCGCTCTTCGGTAAACTAAGCACTCGTCGACCAATACCGGCGCTATCATACCATGAGATAGAATTGCGTCGCTAGCACAAGCGTATACCGTCGCTACTCAATCAATCACTTAGATGCAGGCTCGTTTGTCTATTTATCCACTGCTAACCTAATAATCCGCGTTTTTAAAAAATAACCTCGCACAGGTTTCTACATTTGGCAGTAAACGGCCTGACTGCGCAATGATACAAAACGTAGACGTCCATTTTGCCTACTGTCATTTTGATATATACTGTTTTATAAACACTTTTTGCGCCTGCCATTAAATAATGAATAATTATAAGGATAATAAGTTTGAGTAACTTTGAGCATATGGACAATATGGATAATTCAGACAGTTTTGAGGAGTTATTTGACAGTATCGTTGACCGTTTTGACGGGTCCTTTAGCGATGGCTGGGAGCGTCTTAGCCAAGCCGTCAAAAGTATCTATGACAGAACGACAGATAAATTCGAGGAAGAGCTGTCCTTGCCGGTTGCCCAAATTTATGTCAACGATGCGCTGCAAAAATTTGTCACCGATAACGTCAAAGCTATTTTAGAGCTGCGCGTTGAGATACATGACGACTGGTTTCGCTTGTATTGTACGATTGATGTTGGCGGGATTTATGCAGAAGTAGCAAGTAATTTTAGCTTGGTTCATGTGCAGCTTGATCGCAACGTCCAGCGCTTTGTTTTTGGACAGCTGACTTATACCGATGTGCTTAACTTGCGCTGTGAATCCTTTATCAAACGCCAAGGGCTTAAACTGTTTATTTGGTTTTACCATAGCGTACTGAAAAAAGACCCCTTAGGTTTTATTTTGTCTTATATCAATATTGCCCGCGCCAAAGAAGAGATTATCTACCTTGATATCAATCGCTGGCTAAAAAAGAACAAAAAAATAATGAGCACCTTATATAAAGTGCAAGTCAATTATGGTGAGCTTGAAGAAGAGCAGTTGGTGCTTAAAACGCAAATTAATTATCGAGATTTGCTGGCCAGCAATGCCAATGAAGATATCATTAGCGATAAGGATGAGCCTGAATTGATGCAAGGGCCTATCAATCCGATTGCTGATGCTACTGAGCCAAGTTTAGAACCTTCTTTATAAGCCTGTTTTTATGAATACCTTAAAAGTTCCCTAAACGCTGACTATAAAAAAGCTCTGCCCTTTAAAGATAGGGTCTTTAAGGGGCAGAGCTTTTTAGTGAATACTGTCTATACTAATTTGCAATCATATCACTACCAATAGTTTTCCACCGCGATATTGCCCTCGCCGCGGCGGTTCATCACCAAGCCTAAGCCCTTTAGCGTCTCTTTGGTATCTTCGACCATTTCTGGGTTACCGCATAGCATAACGTGCGTGCTATCAACGTCCAAATCAATGCCAGCGCGCGCTTGCAACGTGCCATCTAATAAGAGTTTTGGCAAGCGCTCAGTTAGTGCACCCTCGACAGGCTCGCGGGTAACGATAGGAATAAAAATAAGCTTGGCTGGATTATCCACCAACGAGCCAAAATCTTCTTGTAAGCTTTCAATCTTGTCCATATAAGCAAGCTCTTCTGCCGAGCGCGCGCTATAAGCCAAGACGATATGCTCGTAGTCTTCCCAAGTTTTTAAGTCTTGCAGCATCGATAAAAAAGGCGCTAAACCTGTACCTGTTGCCAATAACCATAAATCCTTTGGCAGCGGTTTTTGATAACGAGCTAAAGTTAAAAAGCCAAAAGGCACGGTGTTTAGTAATAGCTCATCGCCGACTTCTAGGTGTTGTAGCTGCGAGGTAAAGGCGCCATCAGGGATAACAATAGAGAAGAATTCTAGGATTTCATCGAAGGGTGAAGAGACGATTGAATACGCGCGGAAGATATCTTCATTTAGCGCTTCGTTCAGGTCTTCGTCCAGTTCTTCATCATCAGTATCAGCTACTGCACTCAACTGCTTATAGTAGTTTAATTGACTGGGATTAACGCCCAAGCGTACAAACTGTCCTGCGGTAAATTTAAAACTATCAGGACGACTGACGGTAAAGCTAAAGAGATTGGGCGTCCACGTGGTTTTGCTGAGCACCGTTACTTTTTGAATATTGTCACTCATAATAATGATTCACCCTCGTTTTTTATGATTTATGATTTATGATTGCTTATGGTTATAGATGGCTATGTTTTTGACTTTTTAAAGGCTCTAAAACAAAAGATGCGCCAAGCTTATCACAGAGCTGGCGCATCTTGGTTTTCTAACCATCATTATCAATAAGCAGCGGTTATCAATATTGAAACCCCCAGCTCATATGCTCATATTTTATGCCTACCAAATACGAGCCAAACTTGCCCATTCAATCATACTATTCGGCAATATACCAAAGAAGAGAATGATGGCGGTGACGGCGATAACCATGATACCGCCCGTACGTAAGCCCCACTGCTTTGAGACGTCAAATTCGATAAATTGTTTCGGACGTTTAAATAGCGTGAGCATGACGCGCAAGTAATAAAATAGACCAATGGCACTACCTAAGATAATCATGCCAGCCAAGAACCAGTTGGTACCTTGAACGGCGGCTAGAATCGCAAATAGCTTAGTGATAAAGCCTGCGGTCAATGGAATACCTGCCAATGACAACATCATAATGGTCATAACCGCGGTCAATACCGGACGACGCCAGAACAGCCCTTGATAATGGGTCAATTCATCTGCTTCACCAGCCAAGCGATACGGGCTCGACATTAAAGTAACAACACCAAAGGCACCGATAGAGGTAAAGGCATAAATCGCCATATACATGCTTGAGATACTATCAGCGGCTGAGCCAATGCTGACAATCACGATAAGCACATAACCCATATGGGCAATCGACGAATAACCAAGCAGGCGCTTAAGGCTAGTCTGACGCACCGCTAATAAGTTACCCACTAGTATCGACAAGGTGGCCATGACCATGAGCAACATCTGTACTGATGGCAATGCTAATAGCGACGTATCAATTAAGAAGCGAACGGCAAGCGCCATCATCGCCACTTTGGTGACCGATGCCAAATAAGTAGCGACAGGTGCTGGTGCGCCTTCGTACACATCTGGCGTCCATATGTGAAAAGGCGCAGCAGACAGTTTAAAAGCAATACCAAACATCATCATCGCCGTACCGACGATTAGTAGTGGCGACTCAAAGAGATCGACCAACGTCATACTAATAGGCTTAAAAGCAAGCGAACCCACTTCTGCATAAATAAACGCCATCCCCATCAGCAGCGTTGCTGATGCCGTGGCTGAGAGCACCAAATACTTTAGCCCCGACTCAAGCGAGCGCTTACGCATATAGGTATAAGCCAGCATGCCGTATAACGGAATCGATAGCATCTCAAGGCTCATAAAGAATGAGGCTAAATGCTGGGCGCTGACCATGAGGAGCGCACCGACAGTCGATAGCAGCATGAGCAAATACAGCTCTTCTTTATGATCATCTAAATCGGCTAGATAGGCATAAGACAGCGTAAAACAGGCCAAAGCACAGATTAAGATGACCACCATATTAAACTGGGCAAAGTTATCAATCACAAATAACTGCTCAGCTGTTGGCACAAGCGTACCGCTATCGATGATGCCAGCCATTTGCCCAAGCAAGGCAAACAGCCCTATGTTTAAACCAACCACCGAAATAGTACCGATTACCATATGTGAGCGCTTAATGGTAATGGCAATCATCACCACCAATACAGTCAACACTACCGCAATGATTGGCGCATAAGGCATCAGCCCCATCAAATCATTCATCGTAAATTCATTCATGACTTAACGTGCCTCCATTGCATCAAGTAGCTGCGATGCGTCTACTTGTGTCACTTGACTGTACATATATGCGTTATTAATCCACTGCATGGCGTGACTTGAAGTGTCAAGGAATGGCTGTGGATACAGTCCGAGCCAGACCAAGCCTGCTGCTAACATAAACAGCAACGACAGCTCGCGTTTACCCAAATCTTTTAATGGACGCGACGGCAAACCATGAGTTTCGGTTTCTCGTAACGCCACTTCTTTAATATTATTGCTACCGAACATGGCACGGTGAATCAAGATAAGCGAGTATAAACCTGCCAATACCAAGCTAAAGGTCGCAAACACCACAAACACTGGATAATCAGCAAAGGCGCCAAATAAAATCAAGAACTCGCCGATGAAGTTACCTGTACCCGGAATACCAAGTAAAGCGGCACAAAAGAACATCAGAATCGGTGCATAATAACGGAACTGACCCCACATACCGCCCATCAAGGTCAAATCGCGCGTATGTAAGCGCTCGTATAACTGCCCCGCCATAATAAACAGTGCCGCCGAGCTCAAACCGTGCGCCAACATTTGAATCATCAAACCTTGCAAGCTGATTAGGGTACCCGCGTAAATGGCCAAGACCACAAAACCCATATGCGAGATACTGGTATAAGCCAGTAAGCGCTTCATATCAGTTTGCATAAAGGCCAGCCATGCCCCGTAAAAGATACCTATGGTACCCAAGGTCATCGCTATCGGCGCAAAATCTTGTGACGCTGCTGGGAATAACGGTATGACAAAACGAATCAAACCATAAGCAGCAGTCTTAATTAAAACCCCTGCCAGATCCACCGAACCTGCGGTTGGCGCCTGCGCATGGGCGTCAGGTAGCCAGCCGTGAAAAGGGAAAATCGGCAATTTAACGGCAAAGCCAATAAAGAAGCACAGCATGATCGGATATTCCCAGCCGCCAAGTGATGTGCCGAGTAAGTCATTATAATTAAAGCTTACTATGCCTTTTTGCGCATAGCTGATAATGACCAGTATCAAGATACCGACCAGCATGATAAGACCAGAGGCTTGCGTATAAATAAAGAATTTGGTTGCCGCGTATTCTTTGGTCTTGCCGCCAACCACATCATGACCCCAAATAGCGATCAAGAAGTAGATCGGAACCAGCATCATCTCCCAAAAGAAGAAGAATAAGAACAGGTCAATGGCTAAGAAAACGCCAATCACGCCGCCCAAGCTCCATAAAAGGTTAAGATGGAAGAAACCAACGCGGCGTTGAATCTCATTCCACGAACAGGCAACCGCCGCAATACCGAGCAGGCCTGTTAAGCCAACCATCAGCAGCGACAAACCATCTAGTGCCAAATGAAAGCTGATACCAAAGCTTGGTATCCATGGCACCATGAATTCTGCAACCCATGGCACGTTTGCCTGAGGCGCAATCACCTGCTTACTCATGCCGCTATAATCGCCGTATTGCCACAATACCAGTGACAAGGCAAAGGTTAACGTCATACCGATTAGAGCAATCCAGCGCGGCAGACGTTTATTAAAGCGTTCGACCAACCAACAGAACAACCCTGCAATAAAAGGAATTGCGATTAATGCTGGTAGCATCCACGTTTGTTGTAACTCTATCATCTTATACCACCGTCATCATTACCAGCACCAACAGCACAGCCACGCCTAAGCCAAAGCTTGCAGCGTAACCTCGAAGTGACCCTGTTTGCGTCGCAGACAATACCTTATTACCAGCAGATGCCAGTTTCGGTAAAATAAGCCACGTTTTATCGATAGGGTCGGCTTTAAATAAGCGGCCGATGAACAAAAAGGGTTTTACAAAAACTATATCGTATAGCGCATCAAAGCCCATACCGTGATAGCACCAATGATATAACGCTGCGCCTATAGAGGTGCGCTTAAAGCGGGTCAGCATGCGACCTTTATCGGCGACATATAACAGTGCCGCGAGAATTAAGCCTGCAAGCATCGCACCCATAGCGATATATTCCGCCGTATGTTTGTCGTGCGCTTGACCAGCTACTTCTAATAAGTGCCCAACGCTTTCTGGTAACACGCCTTGTAGTGGCGGCGTAATCCACGCACCAACGGCAGTTGATAATACCAGTAGCACCGTCAATGGCAGCCAATATGACACACCAGATAGTTTATGCGCGTGGGTTTTTTCTTCACCAAAGAAGATAATCCAAATCATACGGAAGGTATAAAGGGCGGTTAAGAACGCACCGAAGACGCCCATATAGAATAGGACTTGGTGACCGGTTGCATAGCTCTCCCACAGAATTGCTTCTTTAGAATAGAAGCCAACGGTAACCCAAGGGATTGCCGCCAGCGCACCGCCACCGACGATATAGCACCAAAATACTAGCGGTATCTTTTTGCGTAAGCCGCCCATCTTAAAGATATTTTGTTCATGATGTACCGCAAGTATGACCGCACCTGATGATAAAAATAGCAAGGCTTTAAAGAAAGCATGCGTCATCAAGTGGAAAATAGCTCCTTGCCATGCACCAACGCCGAGTGCTAAGAACATATAGCCAATTTGGCTCATGGTCGAATAAGCAAGGATACGTTTAATATCGGTTTGTGCCAGCGCACAAAATCCAGCAACGACGAGCGTCAATGCACCCACTGCCCCAACCCAGTACAACAGTACGCCCGGGGTGAGAAGAAATAATGGATGTAGACGCGCAATCAGATATACACCTGCGGTCACCATGGTTGCGGCATGAATCAGAGCTGATACAGGCGTTGGACCTGCCATCGCATCAGCAAGCCAGGTATGTAGTGGCAGCTGCGCTGATTTACCCATCGCCCCACCAACGAGCATAATAGTAGTCAAAATCATCGTTGGATTATTGATATCAAAGATTTCTGGCGCGCGGGTAATAATCTCTTGAATATGCAGGGTGCCAAATTCGCGGAATAATAAAAACAAACCAAAGGCCAAAAACACATCACCAACACGGGTGACGGTAAAGGCTTTCATCGCTGCCCGACCATTGGCACGGTCTTGATAATAAAAACCAATCAAAAGGTACGAACAGATACCGACGCCTTCCCAGCCAAGATAAAGTAAGAACAAGTTATCGGCCAATACCAGCAATAACATACTGGCAACGAATAAGTTCATATAGCTAAAGAAGCGCGCAAAGCCTGTTTCACCTTTCATATACCAAGCGGCAAACAGATGAATCAAAAAGCCGATACCGGTAATCACACCCGTCATCGTCAATGCCAAGCCATCAAAACTCAAGCCAAAACTTGGTGCAAAATCGCCAACTTGAAACCACGTCCATAGCGGAATCTCGATGACTGTACCGGCAGGATTACTGGTCAAAAAGGTGTAGCTAACTACCAGCGTGCATAGCGCTGATAGCAGCATGCTACCGACACCAACAATCGCTGCCACCTGCTCGCTTAATTTGTCGCGCATAAAGGCTAAAATCAAAAAGCCAACGAGCGGGAATATAAAGGTTAATGGTAATAAACTCATGACATCATCCTTTCATCTCATTGGCGCTATCGACATCGAGATGCCCACGCTGATGGTAAAACCGCAATAATATTGCCAAACCAATGGCCGCCTCTGCTGCTGCTAGTGTCAAAATAAAGATAAACATAATCTGTCCATCTGGATCGACCCAGCGGCTACCGGCGACCACAAATGCCAAAGCCGTCGCATTCATCATGATTTCAAGGCTCATTAGCATAAATAATAGATTACGCCGTACCATGACACCGCACAGACCGATTGCAAATAATATACCGGCCAAAATCAATCCATGGCTCATGGGTATCATACCCAGTACATTTTGCGCCTCAGTAGCAGGCTGCATAAAGCCTGCGACCTCGTGGGCAAACGGCACATTTACAACCTCCTGTGCCACGCTCGCTGCTAGTACCATCAGTCTGACTCCTTGCGCGTGACTTGTTGTATATCCGCCTGCTTACCGACATTCATACCGACATAGTCAAGCGGATCAACCTCTTTATATTCGTATGATTCAGCTCTGTTTAGCGCATCAGTATCGATCGGCATGCCATTATCATCGTAATGTTTGATACTAGCCACATTTGGATTAGAGGCCTGGCTTGCTTTGTTATTATGTCCTTTATCATAGCCTTTAGCGTCGTGACCGATAATCTCATCATCACTAGACTCTTTACCCAAATGATAAGCAGCCACCAAGGCAGCTAATAATAGCAATGCCGCCACTTCGACCAACATAACGTATTTGGTAAACAACACCGTACCGACGGCTTTAGCTGAAATGGTCGTACCACCAATCATTGCCGTATCGGTATGATTAAGACCTATCAACGCATATAGCACAACCGCGATGATAATAGTTAACCCCGTCGGTACTGCCCAAGTGCCCGCATCAAGCCAGCTTTCTTCACGCTCATCATTACTCATGCCAAGATTTAGCATCATAATAACGAAGACGAACAGCACCATAATGGCACCGGCATAAACAACAATTTCAAGCGCACCAGCAAACGGCGCACCTAAGACAAAGAAAATACCTGAGATGGCCAATAACGACACAATCATCGATAAAATAGCATGCACTGGATTGGCAAGGGTCACCACGCGCAAGCTGGCAAATATTGCCACCGCTGCCAACGCATAAAACCCTGCCAATTCAGGACTATTTAAAATATTCATCATGGTAGCAAGCTCCTTAGATCAATCGGTGCCGCTTCATTTTGCGCCGCGCCTTTTGGTTTATCTGCTACCGCCATACCCGTCACGCGATAATAGTTATAATCGGGATATTTACCCGGTCCAGAAATCAGCAAATGCTCTTTTTCATAAACCAAGTCTTGACGGACGTACTCACCCATCTCAAAATCAGGCGTCATCTGAATCGCCGTCGTCGGACAAGCTTCTTCACACAAACCACAAAAGATACAACGTGAAAAGTTAATGCGGAAAAATTCTGGATACCAGCGACCATCTTCACGCTCGGCTTTTTGCAAAGAGATACAGGCAACCGGACAGGCTACGGCACATAAGTTACAAGCCACGCAGCGCTCATCACCATCAGGGTCACGCGTCAACACAATACGGCCACGAAAGCGTGGCGGTACTGGCACCGGCTCTTCTGGATAAAGAATGGTGTCGCGCGGCCTGATTGCATGACTATTGACCATCCACATACTGCGGACAATGGTAAACATACCAATGACGGTCTTTTTTATCGTAGTAAACATGGGATTATTATCCTTATCAGCTTTACCCTAGTTCATCAGTGATGGCTACTAGTAATGACTATAACGTTGGGGAGAAAATCAAAATCACTGCGGCAGTTACCAAGAGATTAATCAAAGTTACCGGCAGGCAGATTTTCCAGCCAAAGTTCATCACCTGATCATAGCGCGGACGCATGAGTGAGCCTCGAGCCAAAATAAACATGGTCATAAAGAATAGCGTTTTAATCATGAACCAAAAAGCTGGTGGAATAAAAGGAATATCTAAATTAAACGGCGCAAGCCAACCGCCAAAAAACAAGCAGGTCATCAATGCCGAAATCAGCACGACGTTGACATACTCGCCAATAAAAAACATACCGAACTTCATGCCCGAATATTCGACATGATACCCTTCGGCAAGCTCTTGCTCGGCTTCTGGCTGATCAAATGGATGTCTATGGGTGACAGCAACACCAGCAACGACAAAGGTTAAAAAGCCAAAAAACTGCGGAATGATATACCAGCCGTCAATTTGCGATTCAACGATTTCACGTAGGTTAAACGAGCCTGTTAGCGCAACCACACCCATCAATGATAAGCCTAAGAAAACTTCATAACTGATGGTTTGCGCTGCTGACCGTAAGCCACCAAGTAATGAGAACTTATTGGCAGACGCCCAACCACCGAACATCACCGCATAAACTGCGATACCTGCCATGGCAAAGAAGAACAAAATACCGATATCCCAATCAGCAACCCCAAGGGTTGGCGAGACAGGAATAATGGCAAAGGATGCCAACGCAGTAAACATGGCAACCGCTGGTGCCAAGGTAAACATAAACTTATCGGTAAAGTTTGGCGTCCAATCTTCTTTAAAGAAGATTTTGAGCATATCAGCAACCAGTTGCAATGAGCCAAACGGACCCACACGGTTCGGACCGTAACGGTCTTGCCAAAGCGCTAGCATGCGGCGCTCATAAACAATCATCAACGCCGCCACGATAACCACCACTAAAAAGATAACCAGCGCCTGCACGACCATAAAAAGTATCGACCAGGTATCAAAGGTCATCATACCAGCCAAAAAGCTTGGCACATCAGGGATAATACGGGTAACTTGCAAATTACACCTCCTGTGTGGTGGTCGGCGCGCTATTTACTGGCGTAGCGCGATTATTGTTATTGGCTGCGACAGCATTATCAGTGGCCATACTACCCATCATCGTCACTGGCGCATCGACTTTGCGTACTGACGCTGGCATGGACGGATGGATAATACTCACTTGCCCAACCGGATAGCCGATACAGCCTTCTGCTAAGTAATCAACGAACTCAACAGGTAAGGTGATTTGCTGTTTATCAATCTCAATCGCTAGATAATCACCCGCTGCAAGACCCCATGCTTTGGCATCATCGATACCGACGCGCCATGTAGCGAGCGGCAATTGCTCAGCAACCACTGTGCTACGTGATGCCATCATCGAGCTGGCATACAGATTATAAACCGGTACCAGTTTGGCTTGTCCTTGCTGCATATCTGTCGTCGTTGCCGAGGTAGCTTCTGGTGCAACGTATTGACGCGTGGCAAGACGCTCTAAGCGATCAAATAAACGGACGCCCGGATCGCCATTTCTCAGGCTACCACCAACTTTATCTTGGTATTTATTCCACGCTTGCGGTGAGTTCCAACCGGCCGCACTGGCAAAAGGAATCATCGAGCTTGGCGTCTGCTTACCGCTATAACCTTCCATTGAGAAGGTTAAGCCGGTATCCAAATCTTTTGGTTGCATCGGCTCATGCACAGATACGGGCGCACGCATCGAGGTACGACCTGAGTAGCGACGCGGCTGACGGGCAATTTTTAGACCAGTCATGCGGTAATCAGCGTCAGGAGCGGCGTCTTTAATACCCGCAAGCTTAGGATGGGTAGCGATTAGAGCATTGATAACGTCATCAAGCAGCGTCCAATCGACATCACGACCTTCTAAGCTGCTATGCACGGCATGCAACCAACGCCAGCCTTCTTTGATACTGCTCATTGGATGATAATATTCGTTATCATAAACTTGGAAGAAGCGCTGCGCACGACCTTCAGCAGAGATAAGTGTGCCGTCCGCTTCCGCAAAGCTCGCGGCTGGGAGAACGATATCGACATCTTTATGCCAATCAAGCAATTGATGGTCAAGGGCGATGACGGTTTTATCCGCCAACAACTGAGTTAACTTATGCGCATCAATGGCATCAGTTAACTGGTTTTCAGCCACGATAACCACATCAAAATCGGTCGCCAATAATTCTTCAACCGATTGACCACCAAGCATACAAACGCCAATACTATTGGCATCAGGAACCGCCAAATAAATACCCGCTTGCGCGTGATAGTTTTTATTAACCTCTTTGAGCTCAAGCTTGGTTGCAGGCTCGCGCTCGACATCGTCTTGCGCTTCGGTATCAACGCCAGTCTCTGGTTTATTTGGTTTAGCAGATAAGTCTTTGTCTTCGCTTTGCTGCGCCGTTGCTGCTTGTGCTTCAGCAGCTTCGACCTTAGCGTTATGCGCTTCGACCTGCTGCTGCTCAGCGGCTTTAATCGCCGCACGCTTTTGGGTCAGCGCTTGGGTGATTTGCGCCGCTGCTTCTATCAAAGCAATCGATGATAAACTAGTTCCCGAGACCACCAACGGCTTATCAGCTTGAATTAAGTCATAAGCAATTTGCTGGGCTAGCGCTTGCATTGGATCAGACGCTTCATCAGCATCTTGTTGGGCACGTTGCGCGTCTGCTATCTGGGCTAAATCATCTACAAGATTGGCAATCGCATCGGCGACTTTAAAACCAAGTTTGGTAATATCTTCTGGTGTCGCAACGACGCTAACTTTACTGATATCTTCTAGCTTGGTTTGGATAACATCGATGATATAGACCGGGCTTTGCACGCCTTGTCCAATACGTTTGACAGGCTCAGCTAGCCACGATTGGGTTTTGGTCGCTGCTGCCATTTTAATGGCTTCATTTTTTGCCGCTTGACGAATCGATAGTGCCACACGCGATGAGGTTTGAGTAATATCTTCACCCAATACCAATACCGCGTCATGGCTTTCGATATCAGCCATACCGGGGTTATAGATACCTTCAGTGCTTAATACTTCAATACATTTATTGACCAGTGCTTGTTGCTGATGGTTTAAACCGGTTGAAAAGCTATCAAAGCCAACCATGTTTTTTAGCGCAAAGTTAGTCTCAAGACTGGCACGTGGTGAGCCAATACCGATAACTTTTTTGTCTTTGATACGTTTGATGGTTTCATCAAGCGCATAATCGATATTGATTTTGACATGCTTGTCATTGATACGCTCAAGCGCTTGGGTTGGGCGGTCTTCGCGATTGACATAACCGTAACCGAAGCGACCACGGTCACATAAGAAGTAACGGTTTACTTCACCGTTATAACGGTTCTCGATACGGCGCAATTCGCCATAACGCTCGCCCGCTGAGATGTTACAGCCTGCTGAGCAGCCATGACAAATGCTTGGTGCATACTGCATGTCCCACTTACGGTTATAGCGCTCAGAGTGGGTTTTATCGGTAAATACACCCGTTGGACAGACTTCGGTTAGGTTACCTGAAAACTCGCTTTCGAACTGACCGTCTTTATCACGGCCAAAATACACGCGTTCATTTGAGCCATAGACGCCCAAATCTTCGCCGCCCGCGTAGTCTTTATAAAAACGTACGCAGCGATAACAAGCAATACAGCGGTTCATTTCATGCGCAATAAACGGTCCAAGCTCTTGATTGTGATGGGTACGCTTGGTAAAGCGATAGCGACGACGGCTATGACCTGACATATAAGTCATGTCCTGCAAATGACAATGTCCGCCCTCTTCACAGGTTGGACAGTCGTGCGGGTGGTTGACCATCAATAGCTCAACCATCGACTTACGAAAGGCTTTGGCTTCATCGTCGGTCACTGAGATGTACATATCATCGCTAGGGGCGACCATACAGGACATCACCAAGCGCCCGCGACCTGCTTCCATATCTTCTTTATTTTGGTATTGCTTGACCGCGCACTGACGGCAAGAGCCGACTGAACCTAAGGCGGGGTGATAACAAAAATACGGCACATCAATGCCGAGTGACAAGCATGCTTGGAGCAAGTTGTCGCTGCTATCTACTTCGACAGTGGTTCCATCAATATGTATGACTGCCATGCCGCTCTCCTTATTTCACTTCTGGCTGTTGATGAGCTGCAGCCTCAATGACATCTTCGCCAACCGCCTGCGCAATTTTTTGATCAAACTCAGGACGGAAATATTTAATCGCACTCATCAGTGGCTCCATCGCACCCGGCGCATGGGCGCAGAAGGTTTTACCGATCCACAAGTCACGGGTTAAGCCTTCTAATTTCTCAACGTCACCGATTTGGCCTTGACCATCATTGATGGCCGTGAGCAATTTAACGCCCCACGGTAGACCATCACGGCACGGTGTACACCAACCGCACGACTCACGCTGAAAGAAAATCTCAAGGTTACGCAATAATGGCACCATGTCTTGTTCTTCATCGACGACCATAATTAGCCCAGTACCCATACGGCTACCAGCTTTTTGAATGGTGTCAAAATCGACGACGGTATCTAAATGCTCAGCGGTTAAAAAGTCGGTTGATGCGCCGCCAGGGAGCCATGCTTTAAGCTTTTTACCTTCTTGCATACCGCCAGCGAAATCTTCGATAATTTCGCGCGCCGTATAGCCAAAAGGTAGCTCCCATAGTCCTGGGTCATTGACCAAACCTGAACAACCAAATAGCTTAGTACCTGGGGTTTCGACCACGCCTTTAGCTTTTGGTAAGTCTTGATACCATTTACTACCATGCAAAATAATCGCTGAAACGTTATGCAAGGTTTCAACGTTATTAACCACAGTCGGACGACCCCATGCACCTGCCACTTGTGGAAAAGGCGGTTTGGTACGCGGATTGGCTCGGCGACCTTCTAAGCAGTTAATCAAAGCGGTTTCTTCGCCGCAAATATAACGACCAGCGCCGGTATGGACGTGCAAATCAAAGCTAAAGTCTGAGCCTAAGATGTTATCGCCAACCAAGTTATTGGCACGCAATTCTTCAAGCGCTGCCGTTAAGCGCTCTGCTGCTAAAATATATTCACCGCGAATAAAGATATAACCGGCCGTTGCCCCAATCGCATAGGCAGAAATCAGCATACCTTCGATAAGTTGTAGCGGTAGACGCTCCATGAGCAAACGGTCTTTAAAAGTACCCGGCTCCATCTCATCGGCATTACAGACTAAGTAGCGTGGACCACCATCGGGTGGTGCCATGAGCGACCATTTGATACCGGCTGGGAAACCTGCACCGCCGCGGCCTTTGACTACTGCTTCTTTAATGGTATTCAAAGTATCGGCTGGTGATTGGTTTAAAGCCATCTTTAAGGCTTCAAATCCGCGTAGCGATTCATAAGTGGCTAAGTCCAATACCGCATCGTGATGGGCAAGGCGCCATGTTAGCGGTTTGGTTTCACTGGTAGCGGTTGCTTTATCGCCATAAACAGGAATGCGCTGGTCATTTAATTGGCTAGGCGCTTTGCCTTGACCGCGACGAGCAATCTGCTCTGAAATGGTTAAACTCATGCGTATAGCTCCAACAATTGGGCGACTTCAGTGGGCTGCACAGGACCATAGGTGTCTTCATTGATTAACACAGAAGGACCTTTGTCACAGTTGCCCAAACAGCAAATCGGCAATAGCGTAAAGCGGTTGTCAGCGGTGGTTTGACCATAGTCGATGCCCAGCTGCGCTTTTAATTCAGCCGCCAGCGCTTCGTAGCCCGTTAAATAACAAGCGACCGAATCGCAAATAAGGATGACATTGCGACCGACCGGCTGACGATAGATACGGTTAAAGAAAGTTGCCACCCCATCCATGTCGGTCACAGGGATATTTAGGATATTGGCGATGGCATTAACTTGCGCATCATCGACCCAGCCGTTACGCTTTTGCACGATTTTTAGGGCATCTAAAGACGCTGCTCGCGGATGGGGATAATGATGCATAAACTCATGGATAGCCGCAATCTCTTCTGCTGTTAAGATACTTGCCACATCTACTTTTGGCATTTTATCGGAAACAATTCTCATAATCTTCTTCTTTCCTCACTCAGCCCACTGTTTATATAGTGCTTGGCGCAGCAACAGCGTTTTGGTGTGCCAGTCTGGCGATAACATATTAATAAAACTTGGCGTACTTTTAATATTTAACATCTACCATTTAACATTTATGAAAATTAATGATAAATGCAGCAACCCAAACCGTTAACGGTCACAATCGGCCATGACGATATCAATCGAGGCCAAATACATAATGGCATCAGAGACCAACGAGCCATTAATCACCGATGGCATCTGTTGCAGGTGCGCAAATGTCGGCGTACGGATACGGGTACGATAGCTCATCGTCGCTTTATCTGAGGTGATGTAATAACTGTTTAGACCTTTGGTTGCTTCCACAATCGTGGCGCACTCACCCGCTGGCATCACAGGACCCCAAGAAACCGAGATAAAGTGATTAATCAAAGTCTCAATATCATTTAAGGTACGATCTTTCGGCGGTGGTACGGCCAATGGATGATCCGCCTTATAAGGACCTTGCGGCATATTATCCATACATTGACGGATGATACGTAGCGACTGGCGCATCTCTTCGATTTTTACCATACAGCGATCATAAGCATCGCCGTTATAACCAACTGGAATCTCAAAATCGTAGTTCTCGTAGCCCATATACGGACGTGCTTTACGTAAATCAAAATCCAAACCTGTCGCACGTAAACCTGCGCCGGTAACGCCCCATGCCAATGCTTGCTTGGTGTTGTACTGGGCAACGCCTTGGGTACGACCTTTTAACACACTATTTTGCAATGCTGCTTTTACGTATTCATCTAAACGTTTTGGCATCCAATCTAGGAACTCACGAACCAAACGCTGCCAACCACGCGGTAAGTCGTGTGCTGTACCGCCGATACGGAACCAAGCAGGATGCATACGGTAGCCAGTCACCGCTTCGATGACGTCATAAGCTTTTTGGCGATCGGTAAACATATAGAAGACTGGCGTCATACCGCCCGCATCCTGAATAAAGGTACCAACAAATAGCAGATTATTGGTAATACGGAAAAACTCACTCATCATCACACGGATGGTTTCAGCGCGCGGCGGCACCGTAATCCCAGCAAGCTTTTCAACCGACATGATATACGGTAGCTCGTTCATGACGCCGCCGAGGTAATCAATACGGTCGGTATAAGGAATATAAGAATGCCACGTTTGACGCTCAGCCATTTTTTCGGCGCCGCGATGGTGATAGCCGATATCAGGAATACAGTCGACAACTTCTTCACCGTCAAGCTGTAGCACTAAACGGAATGCACCATGAGCAGAGGGATGGTTAGGACCAATGTTCAAGAACATAAAGTCTTCATCACGGCCCGAGCGTTTCATGCCCCATTCTTCAGGGACAAAACGCAGGTTTTCTTGCTCGTATTGTTGCTTGGCATTATTTAAGAAATACGGGGTAAATTCCGTCGCGCGCGCATGATATTCTTTACGCAGTGGATGACCTTCCCAATATTTAGGCAATAAGATACGCGTTAAATGTGGATGGCCACTGAAGATAATGCCGAACATGTCCCAGACTTCACGCTCATACCAGTTAGCATTTGGCCAAATTTTAGTCGCACTTGGTACGTTGAGATCGTCCTCGCTTAGGGCGACTTTGATACGCACATCGCTATTACGCTCAAGCGACATCAAGTGGTAAAACACTGTAAAATCACTGTCTGGCAAACCTTGACGATGCTGACGCAAGCGCTCATCTATCGCGGATAAGTCAAAGAGCATAACGTAAGGTTTTGGCAATTTACGCAGGTATAATAAGACGTCTAATAAGTCGGCACGCGCCACCCACACCGTTGGAATCTCATCCACCGTGTGCTGTACGACAAACTTACCAGCATATTTTTCTTCCAGCTCTTTGATAACTGCTGGGACAGGTTTGATCTTATCCCTGTTGTTAGGATCCATGTTATTAGGATCTATGTTTTCAACTACCGTGACCATGAATGATGTCTTCCTTCATTAATCATAACCCAGCTATGTCAATCATAACCGAGCTGTGATAAGCGTACGCGCACTTCTAAGAATTATGAACAATTGAGCTAATAAACTAGATACTGTCTGGGCTACGCAAGTTTTTCACCGCAATACGGTCCGCTTGCTTACGGTCACGCTCAGGCGTCATTTGCGGCTGGTAAATACCTTGCTCATTGACATGAATGCCTAGCGGACGACGCTCTTTGGTAATCGACTCTTGTAGCAGCATCAAACCTTGAATCAAAGCTTCTGGACGCGGGGGGCAACCGGGCACATAAACATCGACAGGAATGATTTTATCGACGCCTTGCACCACTGAGTAGATATCATACATACCGCCCGAGTTGGCACACGCGCCCATCGAGATGACCCATTTTGGCTCAAGCATTTGCTCATAAAGGCGCTGAATAACCGGTGCCATTTTCACAAAGCAAGTACCAGCAACAATCATTACGTCTGCCTGACGGGGCGAGGCGCGAATGACTTCGGCACCAAAACGTGACAAATCGTGTACGGCGGTTAAGGTGGTGGCATATTCGACATAACAGCAAGAGGTACCAAAGTTAAATGGCCATAGTGAGTGCTTGCGCCCCCAGTTTGCTGTTGAATGGACAAGGTCTTCAAGACGACCCATAAAGACGTTTTTATTGACTTCTTCTTCGATAGGGTCATTGACCGTTTGACTGGTCTGTGCAGGATAGATATCTGCATCAGGGTTGGCTTTTGTTAATGTGTATTTCATAACATACAACCTTTATTTTAAGCGCTGCGTGACAAGTATTTATCATCACTAGCGCCATAACTTCTATTATTAATAAATGACCATTTAGGTGTAAACAAGACTGCTATAAGCAATGAACTTAAAGCTAGTCTTGTTGTTGTGCAGCAGTGGCAAAATCCACTGACGTCACATTACCCGTGGTATTAATATGATCGATATTTTGTAAATGGCGACGATTGGTCTCGATATTGTTTGAGACATTAATTTGCCCTGAAGACTGCGCCGGTATCTTGCCTGTTGGGTCAACCATCAGCTCATCAACGCCATCAAACTTGGTGATGTCGGCCAAATTAAAACCGGCTGGCGCCGCATATAGACGCGCTTGTTTACGGCGTTTATCCGCTGGTGCCCAGTTCATCGCCCCCAGACTCAACTCATATATCAGACCGATGATTAAGATTGTGATAAAGATGGCGGCGGCAGCAAACCCTAACCAGCCTGTCTCACGCACTGACACGGCATAAGCGTATAAATACAGCGCTTCTAAATCGAAAATGACAAAGAAAATTGCGACCAAATAGAATTTTGCAGACAAACGAATGCGGGCATTGCCAGCTCCGACAACACCCGCTTCAAATATCTCTTCTTTTTGTGTGCCCTGAGAGCGACCGCCAAGCAAGCGCGGAACGACCAGCATAAAGACAACTAGCCCAATGGCGGCTAAAATAAAAGCAATTGCTGACCAATTAAAAGCAGACATGATAATACGTGCTCCTCACCCAATCGAGTGTCAAGCGCACCGCGAATACTCACAAATGATGGTGGTAATGGCGATAAGCATAACGCAGACGAAAACACAAAGTAGCTGTCATTGACTCATTTTTGAGCAAATATATTTAAACAACTCAAGGACTGTGATAAACCCATGACTATTATAGCTACTGTGCTGGTAATAACCAATTATCAAGCTTATTGACGACGATGTCAGACATGACCAACTATAGATATTCCGGCATGCACGCGGATAAAAGGCTGGTCGCCCAACGCATCTTTTAACAACGTAAGATCAACGTATTAAATCAATATCGTATTTATTGGCGTACTTAATTGATTTAATAGCTCATACACGTGGTCAACAATGACGTGACAACTGGCATAAATTATTTACGTACTATACGCATATCGGCAATCAAAAGCTAGTTTTTAACTGCATTGAATGGTCATTTTATCTGCAAAAAAAATATGTTTTTTTTACCATAAACTATGTTATAGACGTTACCTTATATTACGTGCGAATCTGAATTTTTATGTGGACGCTGCTATATATAGTGTAAGCTGCGCAAAGCAAACACTTTTTTAACTCAAAACCCGCTGCCAACTCCTCGCCCAAAGACAGGGTTTTTGCTTTATAATAGCCCACCTTATTTTGACGCTTTGGCGTTATTTGAACACACATTTTGTTACCCTTTATTATTGGGTGTACTTTACCGAAAATATCGTCTTTATTAAAAATACCATCCTTATTGACGTTATGATTTTTATTATTATCATCTTAATAAAATCAGCGTTTGATTAAAATCATCGTTGTAGCCCAAGCATCGCAGCCTTTTATCATATTTTGCTTAACAACGACTTTCGTCAACGATGCTACTATCCATTATTCGTTTTATCTTCTTTTTTGCTTTTGTCTTACAGGTCATCTTATGAGTCAACTTAATCCCAAACAACAAGAAGCCATGCTTTATGTCTCAGGACCTTTATTGGTATTGGCTGGGGCAGGCTCCGGTAAAACCTCGGTGATTACCCGTAAAATCGCTTATCTCATCGAAGAATGCAATATGCCAGCCGAGCGTATCACGGCGGTGACCTTTACCAACAAAGCGGCGCGTGAGATGAAAGCGCGGGTCAGTAAATTGCTGCCAAGTGAAAAAACTCGCGGTCTGACGGTATCGACCTTTCACCAATTTGGCTTGCAGTTTTTGCGTTACGAGCTGATTCATACGCCATTGAAAGGCAACTTTTCCATCATGGACAGCGATGACAGCAAGCGGCTCTTAATGGAGCTGATGATGCGTGACAATTTAAGCGGCGCCGAAAGCCGTGAGCTGGTTGGCAAAGCGATAAAAATGATTTCTGATTGGAAAAATGATTTGATTGAGCCGGATAAGGCGATGGAAACCTTGGACGATCCAGAAGATATGATTTTTGCGACGCTTTATGCTTTATACGAGCGTAACCTACGCGCTTATAATGCCGTAGATTTTGATGATTTGATTGTACTGCCAACCAAAATCTTACGTGAAAACGCTGAGCTGCGTGATAAATGGCAAAACCGTATTCGTTATTTATTGGTCGATGAATATCAAGATACCAATACCGCCCAATATGAGATGATTAAATATCTGGTCGGACCGCAAGGGCGCTTTACTGTCGTAGGTGACGACGACCAATCTATCTATGCCTGGCGCGGCGCCAAGCCTGAAAATATGGCGCTACTGAAAGAAGATTTCCCGAAATTAAAAATCGTCATGCTCGAGCAAAATTACCGCTCGACCACGCGTATTTTGACCTCTGCCAACGCCGTTATTACCAATAACGAGCATTTATTTGAAAAGAAACTGTGGTCAGATAAAGGTCAGGGCGAAAAAATTCGTATTATTAATTGCCGTAATGACGACGATGAATCTGAGCGCGTGGCAAAAGAAATCGTCACCCATAAACTGCGTTTCGGTAATGAGTGGGAGCAATACGCCGTTCTTTACCGCAGTAACTTTCAGGCGCGCATGCTTGAAGCGCAATTGCGTCAGCTGCAAGTGCCGTATAAATTATCTGGTGGTCAGTCGTTCTTTGCCCGTAGCGAAATCAAAGACATCATGGGCTATCTGCGTCTGATTTTAAACCCCGAAGACGACAGTGCATTTTTACGTATTATTAATACGCCTAAGCGCGGTATGGGACCTACTACCCTTGAAAAGCTTGGTTTATTTTCGCAAGAGCATAGCATCTCGCTACTCGCTTCTTGTACCCACGCTGGACTTGCTCATGTGTTGCCGTCAAAAGCCTATGGCACCTTAAAAGAGTTTGGCGATTTTATCGAGCATTATACCCGTGAGCTCGATCAGCACCCCGACCCCGTGCCTATCGTCCGTCAAATGATTGACGAAACCGGCTATATCGACTTTGTCCGTAGCGACGCCAAAACGCCGCAACAAGAAAAAAACCGCATCGATAATATCGACATGCTCTATACCAGTATTCAGTCATTGATTAATCGCGCTGAAGAAGATGAAGACCGTACCATTGATACTATTATTCGCAAATTGGTGCTCCTTGACATGCTCGAGCAGCAGCAAGAAGAAGAGAATACCAATAAAGTGAACCTCATGACCTTACATGCGGCAAAAGGCTTGGAGTTTGATTTTGTCTATATCATGGGACTTGAGGAAGAAATGCTACCACACCGCAACTCTATCCTCAGTGAAACCATTGAGGAAGAAAGGCGTTTAATGTACGTGGGTATTACCCGCGCTCGCCGTGAGCTGACGTTGACGCTTGCGACCCAGCGCCGTGCGGGCGGGCAAATGCGCGTGACCTCTGAATCACGTTTTTTGGATGAATTGCCAGAAGATCATATCGACTGGCCAGCGAAGGCAAAAAAGAAAAAAGCCAGCAAAGACCCTGAAAAAGTCGCTGATGAATACTTGGCCAATATTCGTGCTTTACTAGGTAATCGTTAAGTTTAAAACTTAAGCGATACCCTGTTTACCGCTCTTTACATGAGCGGTAAACTCAATTTTTATACGAATATCTTTTAAAAATTTGGAACCTTTATGCCGACCTCGACGACGAATCCTGAACGACCATTGACCCGACAGGCTGACTATAATCCGGCAGAAGCAAGCGGTGAATATAAGTTATTATATTTGCAAGAATTGGTAGCAGAAAAAGCGTATGCGGCGATTACTGAGTTTTTAGAAAAGCAATCAGAATATGAGATTGCCAGCCTATTAGAGTCTTTCCCGAGCCAAAATCGCTTACTGATTTGGGCGCAAGTACCAGAAAATATCAAAGGTGAAGTACTGGCTGAGCTGGAGTTTGATACCCGCCAGCCGCTGTTGGAGAATGTTTCTTCAAAAGAGATATCCCTGTTTACCCAAGACCTTGATGCGCAGGACATTTCTGAGATTTTAGATACCGTTACCGAAAGTGTGCGCACCTCGGTGATGGCAACCTTGGATGAAGACATCCGAGTGCAGGTCAATAAACTCGATACTTATGAAGACTGGGAAGTCGGCAGTTATATGGATCCTGACCTCATTCAAGTCAGGGACGACATCACCCTTGCAGAAGTGCAAAGCTGGCTGCGAGAGAATGCTGATTTGCTCGATGATGAAAGCCAAGAGCTATTAGTCGTCGACCAAAGCCAGCAGCTGCTTGGCCTGTTAAGTCTAGCGGATCTGATTAAACACCAGCAAAGCACCTTAGTCGCCGACTTGATTCATAGCGCCATCACTGTCAATGATCGCTTAGATATTCAAGATGCGGCGTCGATTTTCCGTTCAGAAGATATCCGCTTTGCGCCAGTGATTAACAGCCACGGCGAGCTGGTCGGACAGTTAAACGGCGAAGATATCATGGAGATTATCCAAGATGATGTCGATAGCACCATGAAAAACCTTGCTGGTGTTAGCCAAGATGAAGAGCTGTTTGCGCCTATTTTAACCAGTGCCAAAAGCCGTAGTATTTGGCTCGGTATTAATTTATGTACCGCGCTATTGGCGGCCGCTGTGATTGGGCAGTTTGAAGCGGTATTAGCAAAGGTTGTGGCACTGGCGATATTGATGCCGGTGGTTGCCAGTATGGGCGGCATTGCAGGCTCGCAAACGCTGACGGTGGTCATTCGCGGGATGGCAATGGGTCAAATCGGTGGGTCGAATCGCCTATGGTTATTAAATAAAGAGCTGTGGGTTGGGGCGATAAACGGTATCATATGGGCGATAATCATGGCGATTATTGCGCAATTGTGGTTTCATGATGTTAAAATCAGCGCCGTCATCGGGCTTGCCATTGCGATTAACATGACCGCCGCCAACGTTTCGGGCATTAGTATTCCGCTGATGCTCAAACGTATGAATATCGACCCTGCGCTATCCGCCTCGGTTATTTTGACCACCGTGACTGATATTGTCGGCTTTATGTCGTTTTTGGGCTTGGCAAGCGTGTTGATTCTTTAGTGAACCGCCTATGAAAATCTGAAAGCTAAAAGTTAACAATCAGCAGCTATTTCTATTAATAGTTGTTGTTAAGCATTTAAAACCTAACAGTTAAAAATGTGATTCATTCTGTTTAAAAAACCATTACATCGTTAAGTGAGTGCGTTATGCAAGCTGTACAAGTTAAAGTTTTAAACCCTAAAATTACTGAAGATAAAGCGTTCTCGCTACCGACGCGCGCTACCGATGGCAGCGCAGGTATTGACTTACGTGCTTGCATTGATGAACCGTTGACCATTAAAGCGGGAGCCACGCATTTAATAGGCACTGGACTTGCCGTTTATATTCAAGACCCTAACTTTGCGGGTATGATTTTACCGCGCTCAGGTCTCGGTCATAAGCACGGTATCGTCTTGGGTAATTTGGTCGGCTTAATTGATGCTGATTATCAAGGTGAGCTGATGGTTAGTATTTGGAATCGCAGTAATGAAGATTTTGTCTTAAACCCAGCAGAACGTATGGCGCAATATGTGGTTGTACCAGTCGCCCGTCCGGAGTTTGAAGTGGTGGCAGAATTTAGCGATACCAGCGCGCGCGGTGCGGGCGGTTTTGGCCATTCTGGTCGTCAGTAAGCATTGAATATAAGCATTAAACATTAAGTATCATTGGATTTTCATGTAGCATCAATCGCAGCAATAAAAATAATCAGCGATTTTTCATTCACTACTAGCCCATTTATCACGACTATAAGGAGAGTAAGCGATGCCGTCTTTTGCTGCGCAGCACTCCTTATTTCGTGCTTATGATATTCGTGGGTCGCGCCAGCAGTTTACCGATGATTTTATTCATGCCTTGGGAAATGCTTTTGCGTATCTTTATCAAGTTCAGCCAAATATTCATAGCGAAAACATTGACGAAAGTAGTAGCCAAAGCACTAACGAAAGAACCATTGTCGTTGTTGGTCATGATGTGCGCTGTGATAGCGATACCATTGCGCAAATATTTGCTGATATCTTGTCTCAGCATGGTCTACAAGTCATCCAACTAGGACTTGTTACCACGCCAATGATGATTTTTTGGGCGGAGCAATATCAGGGGCATGGCATTATTGTCACTGCCAGCCATTCTGCTAAAGATATTTTAGGAGTGAAATGGCTCGTCAATCATATCTCGCCTAGTAGCGCCGATATTCAAACGTTATATCAACAACTAGCTAGTTATAATTCGCAAAATTCGTCTGTAAAAACCAATGACCAGCCTGTGCGTTATAAACAACAGCAGTTACCTGCTAATCAAGTCACAAGCGCTTATAGCGACGCTATTACGCAAGTCTTTAAGCAAATCGATCAACGTGACAATCAGTCAAATAGCCAGAACGCAGAAGATAGCCAACCACCCTCCTTTAAACTTGATTTAGTGGTAGTCATTGATTGTATGCATGGCGCTACCAGCAATATCGCCCAGCCTTTATTTGCACGTTTTTGCCAAAATGTCATCATGCTGAATGATACGCCAGACGGTAATTTTCCTACTGGCAATCCGGACCCGACTGAGCCACAGCGTCTTAAGAAGTTACAGCAAAGCGTACTTTTTCATCAGGCAGATATAGGTATTGCCTTTGATGGTGATGGCGATCGGTTAATGGTGGTCGATAATCGGGGCAAAGTCGTCACTCCTGACCACCTGCTTTATCTATTAGCAAAAATAGCGGTTATTGAGCGTCCACAAATATTAAAGACATCGTCACCATACGCGCACGTGCTGTTTGATATTAAATGCTGTCATCATCTGCCAAAACTCATCACTGAACTTGGTGCTACGCCTGTGCTTAGTAAAACTGGCAGCAGCCTCATGCGCCAACAAATGCAGCAGTCTGACGGTCAAATAATTTTTGCTGGTGAGCTATCTGGGCATTTTATTTTTAATGATAGCCGCTTTATACTTTACGATGACGCCATGTATGCGGCGTTACGATTGCTGCATTGGTTGGCAAAACCTCAACGCACTGAGCCAACTCGCACAAAAAGCCTAGCCAATATTGTTAAAGGTTTACCCGTTATCGTTAGTACAGCGGACCATTATTTACCGCTACCAAAAACCATAGCTAACGACTGCTCTATTGTGCAGCAACTGGCAAGATTTTGTCAGTATTTACAACAATTGGTTCATGCGACATCAACTGCCATTATTGAGCAACTAGACCCGCAAACTGTCGTTGCTTGTGCGCCGTCACTTTGTACGTGCTCGCAGCAAAGCCAATCTACTACTTTAGAGCAGGCGCAAGCCTTATTGCCCGTGGGCACCAAGCTTAGCTGTATCGATGGCGTGCGCTTAGATTTTGCGCGCGGGTTTGGCGTATTGCGCCAATCAAATACCAGTCAAAATCTGACCGTGCGCTTTGCTGGTGATAGCATCGGCGACCTTATCGATATTCAAACGAGATTTGCCGCTTTATGCCGCCCCTTTAATAAGACGCTAGCAATGCAAATCTTGGCTATTGTTGCTGAATAGGTATTATTTAACCTTAACTTTATTAGAAAACGTCTTATTAGAGAGCGCCAAAGAGAAACAAAAACTTTCAATCAATCCACCGCTTAACCCTATCTTTTAGGAGCTTGTCATGACGCTTAATTTGGATGAAGCCAAAATTACCGCTGAAGTATTAACCACGGCGCTGCCTTATATTCAACGCTTTGTTGATAAGCTCATCGTCGTCAAATACGGCGGCAATGCCATGACCGATCCTGCGCTTGAAAGCTCGTTTGCCCGTGATATCGTGTTATTAAAAACCGTTGGTATGCATCCTGTGGTCGTACACGGCGGTGGTCCACAAGTCGATAACTTGTTAAAAGAGCTTGGTCGTCAATCTGATCGTATCGACGGCATGCGCGTGACTGACAAAAGCACGATGGATATCGTTGAGATGGTATTGGGCGGTAGCGTCAATAAGTCTATCGTTAGCTTAATCAACAAGCATGGTGGGCGCGCGATTGGTCTGACGGGTAAAGACGCCAATTTAATCTTAGCTAAAAAGCTAATGATGGAAAAAATCGGCGCAGATGGCGTGGCAGTTCCCGTTGATTTAGGCTTTGTCGGTGATGTGGTCAGCGTTAATAAAGACGTGATTAATATGCTGATTGCCTCTGATTTTATCCCTGTTATCGCGCCGCTTGGGGTCGATTCTGAGGGCAATACTTATAATATCAATGCCGATTTGGTCGCTGGTAAAGTCGCAGAATTCTTGCAAGCAGAAAAGCTGATGCTCCTAACCAACATTAAAGGCGTGTTGGGCCGTGATGGTGAAGTGGTCACTGGCTTGACGCCAAAGAAAGTCGATGGTCTTATTGAAGATGGTATTATCTCAGGTGGAATGATTCCTAAGATTCAATGCGCGCTTGACGCGGTACGTAGCGGCGTAAAAAGCGCGGTTATTGTCGATGGTCGTGTGCCACATGCCACGCTGCTCGAGATTTTCACCAACGAAGGCGTCGGCACCTTGATTAGCCGTGACTTAGATTCATCAATGAGCTAGCGAGCTGTGATAATTTTTAGTATACAAAAGCCCGAGCTTAACATTTAAGTTCGGACTTTAGTGCTTGTTTAAAAACCTACCTTACGAAAAAGCTTTATCAAACTCATCTTCATCAAAACCGCATAACAGTATCGGCTGAATTTTATCTGCCAGTTGACCTTCAACGATCGGACGCTTAATCATACTGGTATTTTCTATCAGCAAATCAATGGCGTTATCCACATCGCTATCGGCCGCTTGTTTTTGCTCATCGGTGAGCTTACGCCAAGTGGTGCCGCGTTTATTTAGAACTTTATCGATACCAAGCTCGTTTACCCAACGCTGTACGCTTTCCTTATCAATGCCTTGTTTTTTATAGTCATGAAAATCGTAGTTAACGCCTAGCTCATCAAGTTTGGTAAAAGCCTTTTTCATGGTGCTACAAGATTTGATACCGTAAATAGTGATGGTCATAAAAACTCCAAATCAATGATCATTATTTTGTTTATTATACCTAACAGTGATGAGCATTTGGTTTATGACAACGAAAACAATCATAAGCGTATTCACTTTGCAGATTTATCACCTTTACGGTGAGTAAACGCTCTATCATATCGTCGCAATTTTTGCCAAATTACGCTATGCTATGGCATTGTAAAATTTTACCCAATTTATCTGTAATAACCTATTCCGAGCCAACTATGAGCAACGCCGTGACAGCAGAAACTGCTAATACTACCCATACCAATAATACTTCTATCGATAACGCCCAGTATCAGCCGCAACTCATCGAAGCGGCGCAGCAAGCCAAATGGGCAACTGACAAGCGCTTTGAAGTCAGTAATGAGCCAAGTGACAAGCCAAGTCGCTATATGCTGTCGATGTTCCCTTACCCAAGCGGTAAGCTGCATATGGGTCACGTGCGTAACTATACCATCTCTGATGTACTGAGCCGTTATTATCGCCTAAAAGGCTATGAGGTCATGCAGCCAATGGGCTGGGATGGTTTTGGTCTGCCAGCAGAAAACGCAGCGATTGCCAATCAGACGCCGCCTGCTAAATGGACGTTTGCCAATATTGATAGCATGCGCGCGCAGCTTAAATTGCTTGGCTTATCGATTGATTGGTCACGCGAATTTGCTACTTGTAGCCCTGAGTATTATCAGTGGGAGCAGTGGTTATTTTTGCAGTTATACAAAAAAGGCTTGGTTTATAAAAAGCTTGCCACCGTCAACTGGGATCCAGTCGACAATACCGTCTTAGCCAATGAGCAAGTCATTGACGGTAAAGGCTGGCGTAGTGGCGCAATGGTCGAAAAGCGCGATATCCCGATGTATTACTTCAACATCACCGATTATGCCGATGAGCTGCTTGATGATTTAGATCAACTAGAAGGTCACTGGCCATCTGAAGTACTGACCATGCAGCGCAATTGGATTGGTCGTAGTGCCGGTATGGAAGTCCATTTCCCTTATGAGCTGGCAGGCGAAACCAATACCTTAGATGTGTTCACGACGCGTCCTGATACCTTGATGGGCGTCACCTATGTCGCCGTTGCGGCCGAGCATCCATTGGCACAATATGCTGCTGAACAAGATGAGGCGATTGCCCAGTTTAATGCGCTGTGTAAAAAAGGCTCAGTTGCTGAAGCAGATTTGGCTAAAGCTGAAAAAATTGGCATGGATACTGGTCTGACCGTCACTCATCCTTTAACTGGCGAAGAAGTGCCAGTATGGGTTGCCAACTATGTACTGATGAGCTATGGCTCGGGTGCGGTGATGGCGGTCCCTGCCCATGACGAGCGCGATTACGAGTTTGCGACTAAATACAATTTGCCTATTAAACAAGTGATTGACATTCCTGCTGGCTTTTTAGATCAAGTAGAAGCCGATGCCAAAGCCAATAATACGCAAAGTAACCGCGCTTATACCGAGCGCAATACCTTAGTCAATTCAGGCGAATTTGATGGTATGGACTTCGAGCAAGCGTTTGAAGCCATGCTAGCGAAGCTTGAACCGCAACAGCTTGCCAAGAAAAAAATCCAATACCGTCTGCGCGATTGGGGTGTTTCTCGCCAGCGCTATTGGGGCTGTCCTATCCCCATGGTCAACTGTGAGCATTGCGGTACGGTGCCGGTTGAAGAGCAAGATTTGCCAGTGGTGCTACCAACGGACGTCGTCCCCGACGGTCGTGGTAATCCACTAAAAAATATCCCAGAATTTGTCAATACCACTTGTCCTAAATGTGGCAATCCTGCTGAGCGCGAAACCGATACCTTTGACACCTTTGTCGAATCAAGCTGGTACTATGCGCGCTTTGCCAGTCCGCACGATACAACCAACATGGTCAACAAATCTGCTGCCAATAAATGGTTGCCGGTCGACCAATATATCGGCGGTGTCGAGCATGCGGTTATGCATCTGCTTTATGCCCGCTTCTTCCATAAGCTCATGCGCGATGAAAACTTGGTATCAGGCGATGAGCCATTTGCCAATCTGATGACCCAAGGTATGGTACTTGCTGGTACTTTCTACCGCGTCAATGCCGATGGCAGTACCACTTATTACTTCACCGAAGACATCGATATCGACTATAACGAGCGCGGTCAGCCGATTAAAGCGACTTTGAAATCTGACGGTCAGCCAGTGACGATTGGTAAAATCGAAAAAATGTCGAAGTCAAAAAACAACGGCGTCGACCCACAACTTACCATTGATAAATATGGCGCGGATACCGTTCGTTTATATACGCTATTTACGGCTCCTGCCGACCAAACCCTTGAATGGTCAGATGATGCGCTAAAAGGCCCTTATAACTTTGTTAAAAAAGTTTGGCGCATTGCGACCGAGCACATGCAGGCACTGACTGCTGCCAATTTAAGCCTTGAGCAGATTAATAATGCAGCACTCAATACGGATAACTTAAGCAAAGAAGCCAAAGCTCTACGCCGTAAAACCCATGAAACCATTGGCAAGATTGACAGTGATTTGGGTAAACGTTTAGCACTCAATACGCCAGTTTCTAGCCTAATGGAGCTTGCTAACGAGCTTGCTAACTTCAAAGCAAACAGTGAGCAAGACCTACAAGTACAGCATGAAGCTTTGATTGATTTATTGATTATCCTCTCGGTATACGCGCCGCACATCGGTGAGCATTTGCTTGAGCAATTGGGCATGGATACCGTCACCCTAAGCTATCCAGAAGTCGATACAAGCGCTCTCGTGCAAGATATGATTACGATGGTGGTGCAGGTGAACGGTAAAATGCGCGGTAAAATGGATGTCGCACCTAATAGCGATCCTGAGCAGCTGAAAGCGCAAGCAAAAGCGCTTGAAGGCGTGGCAAAATTCCTTACTGGTGAGATCAAAAAAGAAATCGTCGTACCGAATAAACTGGTTAATATCGTGGTGGCAGGCTAGACCTTTTAAGGATTAAGTTTTTAAACGCTGCGACTTCAATCATGGCGTTTTCAAACTCTCTTTCTTGGGTCTTCTTATCAAAATAAGGATAGCGATTATGTCGTATCAACACCGAGCTTTGCAGGCACAGCAAGCAAAATCAGACGGACAAAGCACCATGACTCATAAATCAAGCGCGCAAAAACTGGCAACGATGTTACTGACAGCTTTGCCAATGTTTGCGGTATTGGGCGTAGGTGTTAGTCTTAGCGGTTGCGGCTTTCAGCTACGCGGCTATGATGCGCCGATGTTGTTTGACGTCAACAAAACCGCAGTGATTATCGAAGACAATCGCACCTCGTTTCCGCTAAAACTGCCCCTCGTCAGTCGCTTAAACGCCTTGGGTGTCGAGGTGATTGATAACATGACCTTGGCAGATGTGGCTAACAATAACCAAAAAGCGGGCGCTGAACCTATTGCGGCAATTACCGTGAACAATGTCCGCTTTAAACGTTATGAGCTAGTTGGCGTCTTAACAGAGATTCGCTTGGTGATGTCAGCTGATGTTAGCTATCAAAGTGTAGAAAATGGCAAACCTGTGACACTGACCAACCCTATCCAAGTTGAGCGTAGCTACCAGTATAACGAAGCCTCGGTAAGTACCGATGATCAGCAAGGCGACCAAATTCGTGATTGGCTTTACGATAGTTTAGCACGCCGAATTACCGATCAATATGTGGCAATTGCTCTACCTAAAGTTGCGCCTAATAGCACCAAATCAGCTATGCAAAATGGTAAAGGCCCAGTATCTACTGCCGTGATAGCACCAAAATCTTAATGTTAGTTTTTTATTTTTAAAATTAATTTTTAAAAACATCCTTATTAAAACTGCCTATATTTATATGCTTTGAGTTAAACGCTTTTTTGTTTAAAGCATTTTTCAATAAAGGCAGCTTTACTCCCCTATTCATAACCTTGTGTCATTCTCTCTATGCAAGATACCTTTATACAAGCTTATCCAAAACTACTACAACCATCCGTTGCAGTAGCGGGCTTGTGGCTGGCGCACGGTGATGAGCCGTTACTCAGTCAATGGCTTATCGATGCGCTGCGTCCGCATTGGCGCGCACAGAATTACGCTATTAAGCGTATCGAGCTGGTATCAGTGAAGAGTTGGCAAGAAGTGTTGTCAGAGCTTGTCAGTCAGTCTTTATTCGATGATGCAAGTGCGCTTATCGTAACAGGCAACCATAAACCTGATAAAGCCGTTATTGCCGAGCTTGAACGTTTTGCCATCGATGCGCAGACAGGGGCGCATAGCCATAGCTTGTTATGGCTCACACCAAAGCAAGACAAACGCGCGCAGACCAGCAAATGGTTTGCACCGTTTGCGCAATATGGTCATATTATCGATTGCAATTTGTATAACGAGCAGCAGCGCCAGCAGTTATTGCAGATACAAGCCCAGCAGTTTGGCTTAACCTTATCGCAAGAAGCTTGGCAACTCTTGATGTCACATACCGAACATCATCTGCTTAGTGCCTATCAAACCTTGTGGCGGCTATCGTATTTATTTGCGCCGCAATTGATGGCAGAGGTTGATAGTAAAAATACTAGTCATGAAAACCCTTCTAGCCAGCCTCTGACAAACGTGGCATTAGATATTAATGATTTACAAGCGGCATTGGTCAGTGATGCGCAGTTTAGTGTGTTCGATTTATCCGATGCCATGCTTGCTGGCAATAGCGCCCAAGTTGCCAAAATTATCTTTCAACTTAAAGCCACTGATGAACCAACCACTTTGGTTTTATGGGCGATTAGTAAAGACATGCGCCAGATTATGCAACTAATGGATGGACAAGACCCGCAAGCGCTTGGCATTTGGCGTAGTAAGCAAAGCTTATACCAACAAGCCTGCCGCCGCCACTCAAAAGCTCAAACGGCCACTTGGCCTGCCCTGCTTTATAAATGTGACCAAGCGATTAAAGGCTTGGTGCGCCAACCAGCGTGGGAGTTATTATTACAAGCAGCGCTTGAGCTATCAGGGCAACGTCTGTTTAAAGCCCATTAGACTATCAGGCAAGCAAGCAAAAAAACGTCTTCCTGTCCCGCGTCATCATCTAAAGCATTTATTATTAAACAACTCATCATTTTTTCTTATTTAACCCTCTGTATAGGGTTATTTTTTTGTTTAAAATTTAATAGTTATTACCGTTACAATTCTTCCTCTTAACGTTTCGCAAACTAATTGCCATTCCCTTTTGGTCGCCAAGCCTCTACTATAGCTACACTTGATTTAACTGTGATTGGATTGTTGTCATGCGCAAAATGAGCAAAAAGTCTGCTATTAAATGGGGCGTCATTGCCCTTGTCATCGTAGCTTTAGGGGCTTTAGCCTACAAAACCTTTAAACCAAAAGACACCACACCCAACTATCTAACGGCGACCGCTGAGATTGGCGATATCGAAAATAACGTCATGGCATCGGGTAAAGTAAAGGCGTTAAATACCGTCGATGTGGGTGCGCAGGTATCTGGTGAAGTGACGCGGCTGTTTGTCGACGTCGGCGATGAAGTCAAAAAAGGCGATTTAATTGCGCAGATTGATCAGGTGACGCAAAAGAATAATTTAAGTAATGAGCAAGCGAGCCTCGAGCAAAGTGAAGCGGCGTTACAAAGCGCGCGTGCCGAGTCGCTAAGCCGTCAAGCGAGTCTAAAAAGTGCGCAAGCGGATCTTGCCAGCCGTCAAGCTGAATTAAAGCAAGCACAAGCAGATTTCTCACGCTTGCAAGGTTTACTGGCTATCGATGCCATATCACAGCAAGATTACGATACGCAAGCGACCAAAGTTGCCACCGCACAAGCATCAGTCGCCAATGCCCGCGCTGCTATCGATACCGCAAAAGCAGCGATTGCAACAACTGAGGCCAATATCAACAGCCAACAGGCAGCATTACGTAAATCTCAAACCAACGTTAGCACTGCGCAGGAAGATTTAAGCTATACCACCATCCGTGCGCCGATGTCAGGAACAGTGGTATCGGTGACCACTGAGCAAGGGACGACGGTCAACGCCAATCAGACTGCGCCAACCATCGTTACCTTAGCGGATTTATCCACCGTGCGTATCAATGCGCAAATCTCTGAAGCCGACGTTATTAACGTCAAAGCAGGCTTGCCCGTTTATTTTAATATCATCGGCAATCCCGACCAAAAATACGACGCGACCCTCAAAGCAATCGAACCCGCTCCTGAGAAAATCAGCGACACCAGCTCGACCGATGCCGCTATCTACTATGTCGGTTATATTGAAGTCCCTAATACCGAGCGCCGCTTTCGTATCGATATGACCGCGCAAGTTTATATCGTCATCAACCAAGCAAAAGACGCGCTACTTATTCCTTCTGCTGCCCTACAGCCTGCCGGTAAATCTCGCAAGTCTGGCAATGCTAAAAAGGGCGCAGCTACTGCTAATACTGCCGCAAGTGGTGATAATAACTCTCACCCAGATAATGACTCTGGTGCAACCATGGCGATGGTACGTGTCCTTAAAGCCGATGGTGAAGTCGTTGAACAAACGGTCAAAGTCGGTATCAATAACCGAGTTAATGCGGAAATATTAAGCGGTCTAAAAGAAGGTGATGAAGTTATATTAAGCGAGGAAGGTGCTGATAAAGGCAAAGGCAGTAAAGGTGGCGGAGGCGGTCGACCCTTCTAGTATTTAAAGTTTGCTAAGAATATTTAAATAAATCGATGCCAACAGTACATTAGCTTTGGCTTTGATAATGACTTAAGATTTGAGATAAGCAGGATAGCAAATGAGTAATCAACACCCGACGCTTAATGCCACTGATCAGCCTTTGATGGAAGTCAAAGGCTTGATTAGAGAATTTCCAGCTGGCGAGCAGACCATTCGCGTCTTACATGATATCAATTTGACCATCAATCAAGGTGAGATGGTCGCTATCATTGGTCAATCGGGCTCAGGCAAATCCACCTTGATGAATATCTTGGGATGCTTAGATCAAGCGACGGCGGGCGACTATAAAATATTTGGTCAATCGGTCAGTCGCCTAGATGCCGATGAGCTGGCAAAACTACGCCGTGAGCACTTTGGTTTTATTTTTCAGCGCTATCATTTATTGGGTGACATCAACGCCCGCGACAACGTTTCTGTACCAGCAGTCTATGCGGGGATGGATGGGCAAGCACGCAGCGAGCGTGCCGAAAAGCTATTGTCAGACTTAGGACTGGGCGACAAGGTAAATAATCGTCCAAGTCAGCTTTCAGGTGGGCAGCAGCAGCGTGTCTCTATCGCAAGGGCACTAATGAATGGCGGCGATATCATCTTAGCCGATGAGCCAACGGGTGCGCTTGATAGTAAATCGGGCGAAGATGTCGTCCAAATCCTCAAAGATTTAAACGCCCAAGGTCATACCATCATCATGGTCACCCACGACCCTAGCCTTGCCGCCCAAGCTGAGCGTGTTATCGAAATCAAAGACGGTTATATCATCGCTGATTATAAAAATGACGATTATCAACATGCAGAACCACAGCCAGCCGCTGTCATAGATAAGCACCGTAAAAGCGCGTTTAGCAGCTTTATCGACCGCTTATTTGAAGCATTTAAAATGTCCTTGCTGGCCATGCGCGCCCATAAAATGCGCACCTTATTGACGATGTTAGGGATTATTATTGGTATTGCTTCGGTGGTGTCAGTCGTCGGTCTCGGTAAAGGTTCACAAGAGCAGATATTGTCCAATATCAGCTCTTTAGGTACCAATACCATCACCGTCACCGATGGCTACCCCTACGGCGACCCTAGGCGGCAGTACAACGATGACAATCTAACCCCGCAAGACGCTCAAGCGGTCGCTGACCAACCTTATGTGGTCAGTGTCAGCCCGCAGCTCAATAGCAACATGAACGTCCGCTATCGTAATATCCAAGAAGCTGCTAGCATTAGCGGCGTTGGTAAAGACTATCTTGATGTCAGCGGTGAAAAATTGGCCCTAGGTCAAGGTTTCGATGAACAAAGTATCCTGCGCCGTACTCAAGATATTATTATCGATGACAATGCCAATAAAACCTTTTTCCCCGACAACGCCAATCCGATTGGTGAAGTTTTACTCATAGGCAGCGTTCCTGGGCGCGTTATTGGCGTCTTAGAGCCAAACGATGGCGGCTTTCGTCGTAGCGTCGATTCGCCTACGCTCTATATGCCCTACACCACCATGATGTCGCGGCTGATAGGCAGCGCTTATATTGAAAGCTTTGTCGCGCTGATTGATAACAATATCTCCTCTGCCGCCGCTGAAGCTGCTATCTCTGAGCTTATGATAGGTCGGCATGGCACCGATGATTTTCGCATCCGTAACTCAGACTCGATTCGCCAAACTATTGAAGCGACCACCGCAACAATGACCTTGCTGATATCTTCTATCGCTATTATCTCGCTAATCGTCGGCGGTATTGGCGTCATGAACATCATGCTGGTATCAGTGACCGAACGCACCAATGAGATTGGCGTACGTATGGCCGTTGGAGCGCGTCAAAGCGATATCATGCAGCAGTTTCTCATTGAAGCCGTTTTGGTCTGTATTTTAGGCGGACTATTGGGGATTGGGCTGGCGTTTGCCATCGGTGAAATCATCAATCGTGTTGGTGGTGACAGCTTCCAAGTCATTTATTCACCAACATCTATTATTGCCGCCTTTATTTGCTCGACGCTGATTGGGGTTGTTTTCGGCTTTTTGCCCGCTCGTAACGCTGCCAAATTAGATCCCGTAGAAGCACTATCTAGAGATTAGAATAATTTTATGATTAAAGTTAACGGGTAGCGTTAAAAAACGAGGGTGAAAATGGCTCTCAAAACGTAATTATTATAAAATCCTAAGGTCTCTAAAAGTCAATTAACGCTTAAATTTAAAAAAATAGGATTAATTTACACAGATTTGCACTTTTTTTAACATTCGGGGTTGTAATTGTCATAATTATATATATAATGTGCTCTCACGTTTAGAGATACAAATAATCTAAACGGGTAAACAAGCTTATTGCCTCTTTTGTTATTGGTTAATCCATAAATAAAGAAATTAAGCTTTAAGAATTTTACCTAATAAGTAAGATTCTCTTGTAGAGCTAAAAAAGCAGTGCTTTTTTTATACACTCTTCAGGGCCGATAGCTCAGTTGGTAGAGCAGTTGACTTTTAATCAATTGGTCCCGCGTTCGAGTCGCGGTCGGCCCACCATATTTAGTAGTATCCTTGTCATGTATGCTACCCTATCCGGTAGTAGCGTAATAAGTTTAAAGACATTGTTTTTGATGTCTAGTTTTAATAAAATAAATTTCCCTTTAAGGGAATTTATCTTGCGAAGCTAAAATTGTCATGCAATTTTTTAACGCTTCTCAGGGCCGATAGCTCAGTTGGTAGAGCAGTTGACTTTTAATCAATTGGTCCCGCGTTCGAGTCGCGGTCGGCCCACCATATTTAAGAAAGCCCAGTCATTTAATGATTGGGCTTTTTTTTATGCGCTTTTTATTTTGGTGAAGCTTTAGCCTCCGTAAGCGTAAACGTTTTTAGCTTTCAACGTTTACGCTTACGGAGGCTAAAGCCATCATCTTGGCGCCAAAGCAATTTATGCTTAATGGTATCTTTAATGGTGCGCCGATGTTTAGGCGCTTGCGCAATTAGATTGTCAAAAGTGGCAGCATCGATACCCAACTCACAGCCATGCGCCATCATGACATTAGACGGTTGTAAGTCTTTTACCTTTTGTAGCGACTTGATATAAACTTTGGGATCATAAATAGGAAATGGCGCGACAAATTTATGGCGTAGCTTGATGATTAAATCGGCGGTATAAACTTGACGACTTGGCAGATGAAATAAAGACAAATCACGATCTGTATGCCCTGGCGTCTCAAATACCTGCCAATCATCAAAATGCGGTACGGTATCGCCATCACTAACCGTCAAATCAGGCTGTAAATGCGCCGGATACCAAAGCCTTTTAAAAGGACGTCTTTGTCGCTTGGCCACATAGTGAGCTAAACCCAAATCAATCAAATGCATGACTTGCCCGCCAATGCCGCTATACCACTGCGTGTCTCTAGCAGCCGAGACAATCAAGCAACCAGTGGCTTTTCTAAGCTTATGCGCGCCGCCGGCATGATCTGGATGCATATGAGTAACGACCACTACTTTTAAATCAGTAATAGGACGCTTTAGCGTATCTTTAATATAACCCAACACCAGCGCCACATCAGGGCGACAACCGCCGTCCAATAGCATTAATTTATCTGGATAAACCGCCAGATAGCTACTTTGAATATAGCCATCCAAACGTACGATTTGACATAAACTCATTTATCTTCCTTGACCGCTTTTCTTGTCATTCCTATAATTTATTCACAAATGATTTATTAATTTTATTGCTAATACGATAAAAACCTATCCTTTAGTATAACGCCCGTTATACTAAAATAAATGTCTTTGAGTGAACGCTTGTGACTAGAGATAAATCGCTGATAACGTATTGATAGGATATTTAAAACGTTACCCAATAAAAAACCCAGCGCAGCGGCTGAGTTCCTTATTATTAAAAGAGGGAGTTAATAAGCTAAATGTCAATTAAGCCAAGTCACGTACCTTTGGCTCACGCTCCCACAAGCGTGATTTGGCATTTTCAATAAAGCTATCAAGCTCAGCGAGTGGCGTCACAAACGCATCTTTTTCAACGGGTAGTTTGCTTAAGATAAACTCATCGGTCGCACCGCAATAAGCAATCGCTTTACAGTGCACATAAGCATCATTGAACCAATCCAACGTTGCGCTGTCTTTAACCAGCTTCTTCGCTTGGTCAGGCATGATGATACTCACCACCGCATCAAACATGACTGACGGACCACCAGCGACACGCTCATCGGCTTGTATGATAGTGCCATCATCTAAAGTGACTTCTTTATTTGGTGCCACAATCTTAACGCGAGCGCCCTCTGCCATAGCCGCCTCTTCAAATTTCTTAATCTCACTATGCTTTGAGCCTTCAGCGACTAAAATACCAATCATTCGTGCCTTTAAACTCTTTGGCGTACGGCCAATGGTTTGTAGCGGCTCAGAGGTTGGCAAATCTTGTACTGGCGCTGCTGGCTCTATGGCTTCTGGTAGCTTCATTCCTAATGCCATTGCCACACGATTTGCTAAATCTTCGTCAATGTTCACTAAATGGCCGAGCATACGAGTTCGCACATGAGGGGTGTCTACTTTACCGAGCTCAAACGCATAGGCAGAAGCGATATGGGCTTGTTCAGCTGGCGTCTGGCTACGGTAAAACATACGCGGCTGACTATAATGGTCCGCGAAGCTTTCAGCGCGTACGCGACCTTTAACGCCATCATCTAACTGCTCATGAAATGACTCAAAACCTTTTTTCGGGTTTTCACGCGGACGATCAGGGTCTAAGCTTTGCGGATCATAAAGCGTTCTGGTTTTCGGAACGTGCATTTGCATATAACCGTCTTGCTGATTATTGGCAAATGGACATTTTGGCGCATTAATTGGAATTTGAGCAAAGTTTGGTGACCCTAGTCTGAAAAGCTGAGTATCGAGGTAACTAAACAGTCGACCTTGCAGCAATGGATCATTACTAAAATCGATGCCCGGTGGCACGTGCGATGGACAAAACGCTACTTGTTCCGTTTCTGCAAAAAAGTTATCTGGATAACGGTTTAGCACCATTTTACCAACGATTTTTACTGGAACCAACTCTTCAGGAATCAGTTTAGTCGCATCTAAATGGTCAAATGGGAATGTCGCTGCCTCTTCTTCAGTAAAGAGTTGAACGCCAAGATGCCACTCAGGGAAATAACCTTGCTCGATCGACTCAAACAAATCGCGGCGATTATAATCGGGATCGGCGCCCGAGATTTTAACGGCTTCATCCCAAATTAATGACTGCACGCCATTAACCGGCTTCCAATGGAAACGCACAAAAGTGCTCTTGCCATCTTTATTGATAAAGCGATAACTATGGATACCAAAGCCTTCCATCATACTAAAGCTACGCGGCAGCGCACGGTCACTCATTAGCCAAATGACATTGTGCATGGTCTCAGGGCTAAGTGAAACAAAATCCCAAAAGGTATCGTGGGCAGAGGCTGCCTGCGGGAAGCCACGATCAGGCTCAGGCTTAACTGCATGCACCAAATCAGGGAATTTCATCGCATCTTGAATAAAGAAAATCGGCATATTGTTACTGACTAAATCCCAATTACCCTCTTCAGTATACATCTTTACGGCAAAACCACGAACGTCTCGTGGCGTATCTTTTGAGCCCTTATTACCCGCTACGGTAGAAAAACGGGTAAATAAAGGTGTCTGCTTACCCGTTTCGGTAAGGATTTTCGCCGTCGTATACTCTTCTAATGATTCGGTCAGCTCAAAATAACCATGGGCGGCACTACCACGCGCATGCACCACACGCTCAGGAATACGCTCATGGTCAAAATGCGTAATTTTTTCGCGTAAAACAAAATCTTCTAATAACGTGGGGCCACGAGTATTGGCTCTAAGCGAGTTTTGATTGTCAGAAATAACAACACCTTGCTGGGTGGTCATCGCTCTTGTATCACCATCAGCACGCTGATGCGTTTCGCCGCCATTACCACGTTCGGTATTCATATTTTTAGCGGGGTCGGTATGATCAATATTCTTCTTCATAAAATATCCTAGCTAATGAGTAAAATGGACTACAGGTAGCCCACCAAATAAACACCAACACAGTTTTATATCCTTAGAGATAGCTTTGACTTCACATGTCGTTTAATTTTCTGTGTTCAGTGCGATTGTTTCTTGATAGATGAGAATGCTGTTAAACATTAAGTCATGACAGCATCGATAAGCTCATCAATTATATTACTCAAAATCTGCCCTAGGTATGTCACATATATCGTTAAGCGTGTTGATTTTTGGTTACGCATCAGCCAAATCACGTCTGTTTGCAAACACGCTTTTATAGTGAAATCATGATGAGAATAAAGACAGAAAAAGCTGATGAGCAGATATGTATGAAGGGTGACTAAACGCTATAAAAAGATTTTTAAGAGTTTAGCGGATAAATATGATTAGAATGACTTAGAAGATAGCAGTGAGTTTTTAAAATATACTTTTAAAATATTACGGCATGTCAGCGCTCTTCTGAAAAACCAATATCTCATTATTGGCGGGCATTTTATAGCGATTTATTAGCAATAAATGCTGTTTTTCTGCCACTGCTGTGATGTCTTCTAAAGCACGAATGCCGCTGTTGCTATCACGCTGCCGAAGACTGTAGTCAAATTGACGATTACTTTCACTGCTATAACGGCCATTTTCGTTAAAGGGCCCATAAATAATGAGCTTACCCTCTAAAGGTAGCATATCACCAACCGTTTCAAATAATCGAGTAACCAGCGACCAAGACATAATATGCAGAGTATTGGCGGTAAATACCGCATCGTAAGGCGCATTGATAGTCTTATTTATCGGTATTGAATCAGATGCTACGTCAAAGCCTAGCGGCGCATATAAGTTCGGGGCAGGATACGCAGCATGCCAAGCATTGATAATGGCGTGATTGGCGTACACATCACTGGTCTGCCAGTGTAAATGCGTCAAACGTGGCGCAAAATAGACACTATGCTGCCCCGTTCCTGAACCCACTTCTAAGACATGATGCGAATTTTTTAACTCTTGCTGTAAGACTTCTAGTATTGGCTGCTGATTATTTTCGCAAGCTTGAGAAAATGGTAGATTAGAAATTATATTACCTAAGTTATCCTTAACCATAAAAACACCTTATTAATAAATGCCCGCTTCTACCCCAGCTGCCAGTGTCATCGCCAACTCTTCGACTTGCTCAGTAAATACCTCTTGCCAATCACCTTGTAAAATCAGCGCTTCTTGAATCCATTCCCAGCGCAACCCAGTGGTAATGGTCTTTATGGCAAGCTTGGTACCCGTACCATCATGACCTGCGCGAACATACAGCGCAAACGGCATGCCCTGCTTCTTCTCTAACACCGGATAATAACAGCGATCAAAAAAGTCTTTGGTCAGCCCCGCCATATATGCCAAGTTCTCAGTCGTGCCTAATAATAATGCATCGGCTGCCAACACATCTTCAGGTTGCGTATCTTGAGGATATTTAAGTATGACGTTGATATCTATATCGGTGTGATTGGCACCATCGTAGGCTGCTTGCGCTAGTTTTTTGGTATTCGGTGATGGCGCATGCGCGACAATAAGTAAGGTTTTGCTAGCCATTTCAATCACCTTTATAGAGGTTACTAGTTTTTGGTATTAATAGTCACTCTTTGAATGATATCAGGATGAATGCTTTTCGCAACCGGACAAGTAAGCGCAGTGTTATAAAATATCTTTTGCGTCTTGTCATCTAACTCTTGATTAAAAGTGATCTCGACATGTATTTCACTGACACGTCTTGGCTCAGCAGCCATTATCTTAGTCACCTCAGCGGTAGTACCTGCAATGTCGATTTCCATATCACGCGCTTTGATACCGATAATCGTCAGCATACAACTTGCTAAACTGGTTGCCAATAAATCAGTCGGTGAAAACGCTTCACCTTTACCTTGATTATCAGTCGGCGCATCGGTAATGATTTCATTGTTCGACTGCAGATGGATGGCGGTAGTACGTAGGTTACCTTGATAGGTTACTTTTGAAGTTGTCATATTATTATCCTATTATCTTAAGGAGAAGATTCACTATATCAGTAGTGTACCTAAAGCATGTGACAATAACTATCATACAATTTACTATCGATACTTTACTCAACACAAAAGAAAACCCCCTTACGCATTCACGTAAGGGGGCTTTAGGAATAGAGAGCTGACGATGACCTACTCTCACATGGCCGGGGCCACACTACCATTGGCGCGATGATGTTTCACTTCTGAGTTCGGGAAGGGATCAGGTGGTGCCATCATGCTATTGTCGTCAGCAAAGGGGGTTAGATATGAGTCTGTGTGTTTAATGACTAGTGTCATCTTAATCCAACTGAATCAAGGATTAAGGTGATATCGAAATAATTAGACTTGATACAAACCACTTGGGTGTTGTATGGTCAAGCCAAACGAGCAATTAGTACAGGTTAGCTACACACATCGCTGTGCTTCCACACCCTGCCTATCAACGTCCTAGTCTTGAACGGCTCTTTAGGGAAATCTAATCTTGAGGTGGGCTTCCCGCTTAGATGCTTTCAGCGGTTATCCCATCCGAACGTAGCTACCGGGCAATGCCATTGGCATGACAACCCGAACACCAGTGGTTCGTCCACTCTGGTCCTCTCGTACTAGGAGCAGATCCTCTCAAATTTCCAACGCCCACGGTAGATAGGGACCGAACTGTCTCACGACGTTCTAAACCCAGCTCGCGTACCTCTTTAAATGGCGAACAGCCATACCCTTAGGACCTGCTTCAGCCCTAGGATGAGATGAGCCGACATCGAGGTGCCAAACACCGCCGTCGATATGAACTCTTGGGCGGTATCAGCCTGTTATCCCCAGAGTACCTTTTATCCGTTGAGCGATGGCCCTTCCATACAGAACCACCGGATCACTAAGACCTACTTTCGTACCTGCTCGACTTGTGGGTCTCGCAGTTAAGCGCGCTTTTGCCTTTATACTCTATGAACGATTTCCGACCGTTCTGAGCGCACCTTCGTACTCCTCCGTTACTCTTTAGGAGGAGACCGCCCCAGTCAAACTACCCACCATACATTGTCCTCGGTATTGTTATACCTGAGTTAGAACCCCGACATGACCAGGGTGGTATTTCAAGGATGGCTCCACCAAGACTAGCGTCTCGGCTTCAAAGCCTCCCACCTATCCTGCACAAGTCAGGTCAAAGTTCAATGTAAAGCTGTAGTAAAGGTTCACGGGGTCTTTCCGTCTAGCCGCGGGTACACAGCATCTTCACTGCGATTTCGATTTCACTGAGTCTCTGCTGGAGACAGCGCTGCCATCATTATGTCATTCGTGCAGGTCGGAACTTACCCGACAAGGAATTTCGCTACCTTAGGACCGTTATAGTTACGGCCGCCGTTTACTGGGGCTTCGATCAAGAGCTTCGCATACGCTAACCCCATCAATTAACCTTCCAGCACCGGGCAGACATCACACCCTATACGTCCACTTTCGTGTTTGCAGAGTGCTGTGTTTTTAATAAACAGTTGCAGCAGCCTGGTATCTGCGACTGCCAACAGCTCAAGGAGCAAGTCCTATCACCATCGGCAGCGTACCTTCTCCCGAAGTTACGGTACCATTTTGCCTAGTTCCTTCAGCAGAGTTCTCTCAAGCGCCTTGGTATTCTCTACCTGATCACCTGTGTCGGTTTAGGGTACGATTCGTTTATAACTATTGCTTAGAAGCTTTTCCTGGAAGCATGGTATTTGCCACTTCGCGGTACAAGTACCGCTTGCTATCAGATCTCAGCCGTATTACAGTCCGGATTTGCCTAAACTGTAAGCCTACATCCTTTCACCTGGACAACCAACGCCAGGCTGACATAACCTACTCCGTCCCTCCATCGCATTATAAACAAGTATCGGAATATTAACCGATTTCCCATCGACTACGCCTTTCGGCCTCGCCTTAGGGGTCGACTCACCCAGCCCCGATTAACGTTGGACTGGAACCCTTGATCTTCCGGCGTGCGAGCTTTTCACTCGCATTATCGTTACTCACGTCAGCATTCGCTCTTGTGATACCTCCAGCATGCTTTACAACACACCTTCACAGGCTTACACAACGCTCCCCTACCACTTGAAAACAAATTCAAATCCGCAGCTTCGGCTCCTAGTTTGAGCCCCGTTACATCTTCCGCGCGGGCCGACTCGACTAGTGAGCTATTACGCTTTCTTTAAAGGATGGCTGCTTCTAAGCCAACCTCCTAGCTGTCTATGCCTTCCCACCTCGTTTCCCACTTAACTAGGAATTTGGGGCCTTAGCTGGCGGTCTGGGTTGTTTCCCTCTCCACAATGGACGTTAGCACCCACTGTGTGTCTCCCGGATATCACTCATCGGTATTCGGAGTTTGCATCGGTTTGGTAAGTCGGTATGACCCCCTAGCCGAAACAGTGCTCTACCCCCAATGGTGTTCGTCCGAGGCGCTACCTAAATAGCTTTCGGGGAGAACCAGCTATCACCGAGTTTGATTAGCCTTTCACCCCTATCCACAAGTCATCCCCTGGCTTTTCAACGACAGTGGGTTCGGTCCTCCGGTGCCTGTTACGGCACTTTCAACCTGCTCATGGATAGATCACTCGGTTTCGGGTCTATACCCTGCAACTAATCGCCCTATTAAGACTCGGTTTCCCTACGGCTCCCCTAAACGGTTAACCTTGCTACAGAATATAAGTCGCTGACCCATTATACAAAAGGTACGCGGTCACCCTAATAAATTAAGGCTCCCACTGCTTGTACGCACACGGTTTCAGGTTCTATTTCACTCCCCTCACAGGGGTTCTTTTCGCCTTTCCCTCACGGTACTGGTTCACTATCGGTCAGTCAGGAGTATTTAGCCTTGGAGGATGGTCCCCCCATCTTCAAACAGGATTTCTCGTGCCCCGCTCTACTTAATATGTTAATGCTAATGTTTCGAATACAGGACTATCACCTACTACGGTCAGCTTTCCCACGCTGTTCTTCTACATTAGTACTAATCGGCTTCTCCCCGTTCGCTCGCCGCTACTAGGGGAATCTCAATTGATGTCTATTCCTAAGGGTACTGAGATGTTTCACTTCCCCTCGTTCGCCTCTTATATAAATATAAGATACCTAGCTTATGCTAGGTGGGTTTCCCCATTCAGAAATCTCCGGATCACAGGATATTGCCGCCTCCCCGAAGCTTATCGCAGGCTGTCACGTCTTTCATCGCCTCTGACTGCCAAGGCATCCACCATGTGCGCTTCATTACTTGACCATACAACCCCAAGTAGTCTTTCGACTTCTAAGTGTCATACAATCTAATTATGATAACGATATCACCTATGTTTACGCTTGATTCAGTTCTCTTTACTTTTTTAAGAAATCCTCTTTGGGATAACAAACAATGTCGTTAAAAGAGGATTTCTTAAGGTTAGAGTGTCGCGTGAACACGCCACTCTAACCCAGACTCATATCTATGTTTTTAAATAGTTCTTACTCTCTCGTCGAGTAGTAAGTTTCCGTATAAAACAGAAAGAAGTAATCAGATAATATATCGCTATATTGGAATCACTTGTTTCTGTTTGATACCTATTCATTTATTAGCATTCAAAGCTCACTGCGTTTATAGTGGTGGAGCCAAACGGAGTCGAACCGTTGACCTCCTGCGTGCAAGGCAGGCGCTCTACCAACTGAGCTATGGCCCCATATATAAATGGTGGGTCTAAGTGGACTTGAACCACTGACCCCCGCGTTATCAACACGGTGCTCTAACCAGCTGAGCTACAGACCCAAATTACGCTTGTATAAACGTAAGCTTAAACTAAAGAACAACTTGTTGTGAATTCTTGCTGACCGAATGCTGTCTATAAGGAGGTGATCCAGCCGCAGGTTCCCCTACGGCTACCTTGTTACGACTTCACCCCAGTCATCAACCACACCGTGGTGATCGCCTTCCTAAAAGGTTAGGCTAACCACTTCTGGTGCAATCAACTCCCATGGTGTGACGGGCGGTGTGTACAAGGCCCGGGAACGTATTCACCGCGGCATTCTGATCCGCGATTACTAGCGATTCCTACTTCATGGAGTCGAGTTGCAGACTCCAATCTGGACTACGATAGGCTTTTTGAGATTCGCATCACATCGCTGTGTAGCTGCCCTCTGTACCTACCATTGTAGCACGTGTGTAGCCCTGGTCGTAAGGGCCATGATGACTTGACGTCGTCCCCGCCTTCCTCCAGTTTGTCACTGGCAGTATCCTTAGAGTTCCCGGCCAAACCGCTGGTAACTAAGGACAAGGGTTGCGCTCGTTGCGGGACTTAACCCAACATCTCACGACACGAGCTGACGACAGCCATGCAGCACCTGTATTCTAATTCCCGAAGGCACTCCCGCATCTCTGCAGGATTCTAGATATGTCAAGACCAGGTAAGGTTCTTCGCGTTGCATCGAATTAAACCACATGCTCCACCGCTTGTGCGGGCCCCCGTCAATTCATTTGAGTTTTAACCTTGCGGCCGTACTCCCCAGGCGGTCTACTTATTGCGTTAGCTGCGTCACTAAGTCCTCAAGGGACCCAACGACTAGTAGACATCGTTTACGGCGTGGACTACCAGGGTATCTAATCCTGTTTGCTACCCACGCTTTCGAACCTCAGTGTCAGTATGATGCCAGAAGGCTGCCTTCGCCATCGGTATTCCTCCAGATCTCTACGCATTTCACCGCTACACCTGGAATTCTACCTTCCTCTCACCTACTCTAGCCTAACAGTATCAGATGCCGTTCCCAGGTTAAGCCCGGGGCTTTCACATCTGACTTATCAAGCCACCTACGCTCGCTTTACGCCCAGTAATTCCGATTAACGCTTGCACCCTCTGTATTACCGCGGCTGCTGGCACAGAGTTAGCCGGTGCTTATTCTGCAGCTAATGTCATCGTCCATGGGTATTAACCATGGAGTCTTCTTCACTGCTTAAAGTGCTTTACAACCAAAAGGCCTTCTTCACACACGCGGCATGGCTGGATCAGGGTTGCCCCCATTGTCCAATATTCCCCACTGCTGCCTCCCGTAGGAGTCCGGGCCGTGTCTCAGTCCCGGTGTGGCTGATCATCCTCTCAGACCAGCTACAGATCGTCGCCATGGTAGGCTTTTACCCCACCATCTAGCTAATCCGACTTAGGCTCATCTAATAGCGAGAGCAACAAGTTGCCCCCTTTCTCCCGTAGGTCGTATGCGGTATTAATTCGAGTTTCCCCGAGCTATCCCCCACTACTAGGTAGATTCCTAAGTATTACTCACCCGTCCGCCGCTCGTCAGCGAGAAGCAAGCTTCTCCTGTTACCGCTCGACTTGCATGTGTTAAGCCTGCCGCCAGCGTTCAATCTGAGCCATGATCAAACTCTTCAGTTTAATCTTGCATGAAGTCCTTTAAAGAGACTTCGAAACTTGGCTCATTTAATCTGGCAATTACGCTCTCGTATGTTTCATATAATGAATTAACTTTGAGTTTTCTTGCTGTCTTAAATGATAATTTTTATAGTTAGAATGACTCCCGAAAAGAGAGTAAAACCAACTTTATTTTTTAGCATTCTGAATCAGCAAAAATCCACACAAGTTGTTCTTTAGTTATGCTTTTAAATAGTGTCAAGCTACTGTCGTCCAGTAGTTGATTGTATAGGGTATTTCTCTTTGCTAGTAAGTCTAAGTTAAGAACTTATCCTATCTAGCGAGCCGACTATCATATCATGATGATTTGGTTTGTCAAGCTTTTTTATAATTTGTTTCAATAGGTTAGCCAGGTTTGTTATATGTAAATCCACATATAAGTAACTCCGGTTCTCCCTAATGAGGTGCGTATTATAGACGCTTATTTTAATTAGTCAAGAAGTAAATTATTTTATTTTAAAAGTAATTTAGTAGGTTGGATGATTAGTTAATAGCTTCGCTATTAATAATAAGTGGTAAACCACTTCTCCAATCCGCCTTCCCTTTCGACTGGGTGGCATTATACGCGCTTTTAGTAGGGGGTCA